>NZ_JABMJG010000005.1:70079-611765 GCF_013376045.1 Variovorax sp. SG517
GCGCAACTCGCCGAGGTCGGACGACAACCAGGAGTACCTGGCGGTGTCGGTGTCGTACGCGCTGCGAGAAGGCGGGTATGCCACGGGCGCGGAGCCTGGCACCTACGACTTCAACTTCGTGGTGCAGCCCACGGCGCTGGCGTTCAGGGCGCCGCGGCAGACGCCGGTGCCGCGCACGAGCGGTCCGCAGACGGCCACGGTCGTGGGGCCTGAAGGCGAGGAGATCTGGACCGACCAGTACGGTCGGGTGAAGGTGCAGTTCCACTGGGACCGGTATGGGCAGCGCAACGAGAACAGCTCGCGCTTCGTGCGGGTGTCGCACATCTGGGCGGGCGAGAGGTTCGGGGGCGTGTTCACGCCGCGCATCGGTCAGGAGGTGATCGTCGACTTCATCGGGGGACGGGTGGACCGTCCGGTGATCGTGGGGCGTGTGTACAACGCCGACCAGATGCCGCCGTTCAGCCTGCCGGGAGAGGCGACCAAGAGCGGGATCGTCACGCGCTCGAGCAAGGGCGGCTCGGAGGCCACGGCCAATGCCTTCGTGTTCGAGGACAGGATGGGCGCGGAGCAGATCCTGGTGCACGCGGAGCGCAACCTCGATGTAGAGGTGGAAGGGGACGAGACACACACGACCGAGAAGACGCGCACGACGCTGATCAAGGGGCACGAGTCGGCGACGTACGAGTCGGGCGAGGAGCGTCACATCACGCAGGGTGCGGTGGAGACGATCGACGGAGGGGAAGAGCGCACGGTGACGGGGGGTGCGACGGAGACGGTGACCGACGGGGAGCTGCGCACGATCACGGGCGGGGCGACGGAGACGATCAGCGGGGGCGAGACGCGTGTGGTCACCGGGGGCATCGTCGAGACGGACAACGGCGACGTGCTGCTCGTGGTCAACGGAAGCACGATGCGCCTCGTGACGGGGGCGGACATCCGCATCACCGCGGCGGGCCGACTGGAGATCATCAACGCCCTCGACGGCAAGCTCGTGATCGGTCCGCAGTCGACCACCGTGACGGGAACGAAGACCGTGTCGGCGCCGACCATGGTCTACAACAGCGACAACTACACGGTCAACACCACCAACTACACGCTCAACGCGGACGTGGCGATCCTCAACACGCCCGGCTACACCGGCAACGCGGCCGACCAGGGGTGGATCGACCAGCAGAAGGACATCGTGTCGAACAGGCACGTCCGGCTCTTCATCGGGTCCACCGATCTCTTCGGCATCAAGGCGCAGGTCTCAGTGATGAACACCATGCTCAACGGCGTTTTCGCGAACTGGTCGTACCTGTTCCTGCTCGACGCGCCACTCGCCATCAAGTACGGCATCAAGAACCGCAACTTCCTGGGGACGCGATGGACCATGGTGCCGCTGGTGTTCAGCGCCAATCTGAAGAGCAACGTGAAATGAATGTCATGGATGCAAGGGGGACCCCGGCATGACGAGAGTCGTTCGCGCGCATACGCCGCTCGGTGAAGATCAGTTGCTCTTCAGGGCCATGCACGGCAGCGAGACGCTGTCGGAACTGTTCGAGTTCGAGGTCGAGCTGCTCAGCCCCAACCCGTCCATCGATGCCAAGTCTCTTCTGGGCAAATCGATGGCGCTGGAGATGAAGACCGCGGCCGATGCGCGCTTCCTCCATGGCGAGGTCACGCGTTTTGCCCGCACGGGCCGCGAAGGCGGCACTGTGCGCCACACGGTCTACAGGGCCACCGTGCGTCCCTGGCTGTGGTACCTCACGCGCTCGAGCCACAGCCGCACCTTCCAGGGCTGCACCGCGGTCGAGATGATCGAGGAAGTGCTCGGCGCCTACGGCTATGCCTACGAGAAGAAGCTCAGCGGCAGCTACAGGGCCTGGGACTTCTGCGCCCAGTACGAGGAATCGGACTTCGCCTTCGTGAGCCGGCTGATGGAACTCGAAGGCATCTACTACTGGTTCAGGCACGACAGGAACCAGCACACGCTGGTGCTGGCCGACGATGCCTCGGCCCATGACGAGCTTCCCGGCTACGCGTGCATCGACTACTTCGCCAGCGATCGCGCCATCACGGACGACATCGAGGTGATCGACGACTGGCAGGTAACGGCAGAAGTGCGATCGGGCAGCTACACGGTCAACGACTTCAACTTCACCACGCCCAGGGCCGACCTGTCGAGCACGCGCGCGCAGCCCCTGGCCACCGACAACGCCGACTACGACATGTACGAGTGGATCGGCGACTACGGCGCGGCCGGAGATGGCGAGCACTATGCGCGCGTGCGGCTCGAGGAAGCGCAGTCGCTCGCGGATCGCAGCGTCGGCCACTCCACCGTGCGCGGCATCGCGCCGGGATACCGCTTCACCATGCGCGGCTCCCCGCGCGACGACGACAACCGCGAATACCTGCTGGTGTCGGTGCGCTACGAATGGCGCGAAGGCGGCTACGCCACCGCGGCGGATGCGCGGGGCGGCTCCTTGTTCGGCGCCGGGTTCGTCGTGCAGCCAGCCGACAGGCCGTTTCGCGCACCCCGGCGCACGCCGATGCCGCGCACCAGCGGCCCGCAGACCGCCACGGTCGTCGGCCCCGAGGGCGAGGAGATCTGGACCGACGAGTACGGCCGCGTGAAGGTGCAGTTCCACTGGGACCGCGTCGGACAGAACAACCAGGACAGCTCGTTCTGGGTGCGCGTCTCGCAGGCATGGGCGGGAGACTCCTTCGGCACGGTGCACGTGCCGCGCATAGGCCAGGAGGTGATCGTCGACTTCATCTCCGGGCGCATCGACCGTCCCATCGTGATCGGCCGCGTCTACAACGCCGACCAGATGCCTCCCTTCGACCTGCCGGCCGAAGATACCAAGAGCGGCATCGTCTCGCGCTCGACCAAGGGCGGTTCGGTGGCGAACGCCAATGCGATCGTCTTCGAGGACCGCACCGGCGCCGAGCAGATCCTGCTGCACGCCGAGCGCAACCTCGACACCGAGGTGGAGGGCGACGAGACCCACACCACCGAGAAGACGCGCACCACGCTCATCAAGGGCCACGAGTCCTCCACCTTCGAGTCGGGCGAGGAGCGCCACATCACCGCCGGCGCGGTGGAGACCATCGACGGCGGCGAGACCCGCACCGTGCACGACGGAGCGACAGAGACGGTGTCTGGCGGAGAAATCCGCACCATCACCGGCGGCGCGACCGAGATCATCAGCGGCGGCGAGAAACGCCTCGTCAACGGCGGCATCTTCGAGACCGTGAACGGCGACGTGGTCGTCACCGTCAACGGCTCGGTACTGCGGCTGGTTGCCGGTGCCGACATCCGGATCACCTGCAGCGGCCGCGTCGAGATCGTCAATGCCTTCGAGGGCAAGCTGGTGCTGGGGCCGGACAACACCGTGGTCACCGGCCCCAAGACCGTCACGGCGCCCGACATCACCTACACGAGCACTGATCACACGGTCAACACCACCAATTTCACAATCAACACGAAGGTGACGACCTACAACACGCCCAGGCAGGAAGTGAATGCAGACAGCCAGACCTGGTATCAGCGCAACGTGAAGGAAGGCACCGGCTACCAGGCCACGGCGACGGGCGCCGCCGCCGACGTCTACGGCGTGAAGATCCAGACCTCGGGCGTGAACTCGATCAATTCGACGGTGTTCGTCAACCTCTCCGCGGTGAACTGGGTCGAGTGGATCTGGCGCAAGGAAAACGCAATCATCAAGCTGAAGAAAGCCGCCGTGCAGGTCGAAGCGGCAGCGACCGAAACGGAGACCAACGGCTTGAGCAACACCCAATGAAGCATCGCGTCGCATCAGGAGGCATCCCGGCATGACGTGGTCTGACATCCTGCTCGGCACCATCGGTGCGATCGTGCTGATCGCGGCGCTGTTGTTCTCCGTCGCGCTGGTCTGGTCCGCGGTGCTCACCAATTCGGAGTACAAGCAGGAGGAGCGCCACTGGCTCGAGCTGCGCGGCAATGCCCGGCGGGGCGAAGCCGAAGTGCTCGGGCTCGCGCGCCCCCCGGGGCGTCTCACCAAGCGCGGCCGCCACGCCGCGGACATGGCCGCTGCCGAGCTTCGGCTGGCTTATCGGGACGACCAGGGTGCGCTGCAGGAAGCCACGCTGAAGACCTTCATCGACGAAGAACTGCTCTACGGATTCGTCAGGGGCAGCAAGGTACACGTCCTGTATTCGAACGCGACACCACCCGTGGTGGCGATCGATCGCGATCGCACCCAGGTCGAGATCCCGAGCACAACAACTGCATGAAGATCATCAAGCCGCTGCGCATGAGCATGCTCACCCGTCCCTTCATCAAGGACCGCCGCCATTGGCTCGGAATGACTGCGATCGTCATGACCGACGGGTTCGGACCGGATGCGCAGCTCGTGCCCGAACCCGATTGCTGGAAGACCTTCGCGGAAGAACTCGGCAGCGAGTTAGCCTTCGACCTGGGCATGCCCAAGGCGACCCCGGAGTTCCTGGTGACGGGCCATGCCTACACCTGCCACCAGCAGGACCGCACGCAGACCGCAGTCTCTGTACGGGTGGGTTCGCGCACCAAGGCGTTGCACGTATCCGGCGACCGTTTCTGGATCAATGGCCATCCGAGCGCGCCGCAGCCTTTCGAGAAACTGAAGCTCGACTGGCGGCATGCCTTCGGCGGCCCCGGCTTCGCCGAAAACCCGGCGGGTATCGGGCACGAGGACGAGAGCGTGAACGGCCTGCGCACGCGCCGCCTGCCCAACATCGAAATGCCGAATGCGATGCTGCACCGCCAGGATCAGCAGGCTGTCCCGGCGGGCTTCGGCCCCGTGGACATCGAGCGGCCTTCGCGCGCGCAGCGCCTCGGCCGGCAATACGACGAGCCCTGGAAGCAGAACCTCTTTCCGGGCTATGCGCTCGACATGGACTGGCACTATTTCAACGCCGCGCCGCCGGACCAGTGGCTCGCGCCGGAGGAGGGCGAATTGGCCGGCGCCGACTTCGAGATCGTCAACATGCATCCGGCGCATGCCCTGCTGCGAGGGCGTATTCCCGACTGGCGAGCGCGGGGCTTCGTGATGCGCGGCGTGCATCATCCGCGCAAGCTCGACGACGCGGTGCTGGAAGACCTGCCGCTTCGCCTGACCACGGCCTGGTTCTTTCCGCATCTGGAGCGCCTGGGCCTGGTCTATCACGGCGTGACCCCCGTCACGCAGGACGATGCCGCCGACATCAGCCACGCGATGATGGCGATGGAGGAGAGCGCGGCGGCGCCACTGCCGCTCTCCGGCTATCGCGAGGTGCTGGTGACCCGCTGCGAGGCGGAGGACCGCGCGCTCTACTTCATGCGCGACGAGCAGCTCATGCCCGAAAGTATCCTCGGGCCATGGCCCGAACTGGATGCCGCGGCGCCACCGCCTTCACCGCTGCGGAAGAACCTCCAGGCGCGCGCCGATCGCATGCGTTCCGAGGCCAGGGAAAAGGCCTTGAACGACGGCGTCGACCTGGGCCGCTACGACGCGGCCGATAGCGAGATGCCGCCGATACGCCCCCCCGCCTCGATGCGCGAATTGCCTGCCTACATCGACAAGACGCGCGCCCTGATCGCCAATCAGCGCGCCAGGCTCGAAGACGTGCGAAAGGAAATGGCTGCGGCCGCAGAAGCCAATGCGGTCGAGTCGCGCAAGGCGGGTTTCGATACCTCGAAGCTCATGGCGCTGAGCACCACGGCCAAGCAGAAGGGCCCCCCGAAGCTCGATGCCTGGGCCAACATCGAGCGATTGCAGCAGCGTTCCGCCGCGCAGGGCACGCGGCCGATGTCGCAGGATGCGGTCGAGCAGATGAAGAGACTGTCCGGTGCCGCAAGCGAGCGGCTCACGGCAAGCTACCGACGCATGGCCCAGCATCAGGATGCAGCGGATGCGATGCCGCCCGAGCAGGCCGAGCGCGTGCGCGCTGAGGCGCAGCGCATTCTGGAAGGCAGCCGCGACTTCTCCGATCTCGACCTCACCGGAGCGAACTTTTCGGGCATGGATCTGCGCGCCACGAGGTGGCAGCGCGCGCTCCTGGAAAGCGCCGACTTCAGCGGCTGCATCCTCGATGACACCGATTTCAGCGAGGCACTGCTGGTGCGGGCCCGCTTTGCCGGCTCTTCGCTGCGCAGTTCCAATTTCTCCAAGGCCAACATGACGATGGCCGTGTGCGTGAACACCGATTTCTCGAACGCCCGCTTCGACGCCACCCAGCTCGACCAGCTGCGGGCCGAAGGCTGCGACTTCTCCGATGCGAGCCTGGCCAACCTGACGCTGGACAAGGCGCATCTGAGCAACTGCAGCTTCGAGCGTGCGGGGCTTTTCTCCGTGGACTTCCTCGATGGAAGCGAGCTGCACGGCATCCGCTTCGATCACGCCCGGCTGCGCAAGGTCTCGTGGTACGAGTGCGTGGTGTCGGGACTGTCGTTCGCTGGCGCCGGGCTCGACACCTGCGACTGGACCGACAGCGAATCCCGTGGCGGCATCGATTTCTCGGACGCCCGTGTGGAGAGCACCTGTTTCGTCGGTGCGAGCAAGCTGGGCGGTGCGGGCTTCCGGCGGGCGGTGCTGATCGACTGCAACCTGCGTGATGCCGTTCTAGATGCGGCGGATTTCACCGGCGCGCGAATGGACAACACCGACTTCTCCAATGCCTCGATGCGCAATTCGGTGCTGGAGAACGCCGATGCGCGGAACTCGAGCTTCGTGCGCACCGATCTCACGGGGGCATCGCTGTCCGGTGCAAATCTGATCGGCGCCAATCTCCAGAAAGCCCTGCTCTCATCGGCCAACTTCCATCGGGCAAACCTGTTCCAGGCCGACCTGGGTCAATGCCTGATCGACCCCTACACGCGCTTCGACGAAGCCTATGTCGTGCAGGTCAAGACGCTGCCCAAGCGCACGCCGGAACCGGACGCGCCATGACGCCCACAAGAATCCAGTCGATGGTCAAGCGCGGTGACGAAGTGCGCGAGAAGCAGTTGCGCGGGATCGACTTTCGCGGCTTCGATCTCGCGGGCGGGATGTTCTCGGAGTGTGATTTCAGCGGTGCCGACTTCTCCGGTGCGAATCTCGGAGGCAGTGTCTTCGACCGATGCGTTCTTGCCGGCTCGAACCTGAGCTCCGCGGCCGTCGGCGAGTGCGTTTTCACCCGATGCGAAGCACCGGCGGTGCGCATGCCGGGCGCGAAGCTCGATGGCGTCATGTTCGAGACATGCAACCTCTCCGGCGCGGATTTCTCGGGCGCCGATCTGGGGCGCGCCATCTTCGACAGCTGCATGCTCGACGACGCATCGTTCGCCGGCATGAGCGTCGAGAAAATCAGCTTCAGCAGCTGCAAGCTGCGCCGGGCGGACTTCTCTCGCGTTCGGGTTAGCGCGACCTTCTATCAGACGGACCTGCGTTCGGCCGTCTTCAGCGGCTGCAGCTACGACAAGACGATCTTCGTGGAGTCCAACCTGTCAGGGCAGGTCTTTCGCGGACAGTCCTTCCAGAATTGCCAGTTCGCCGACGCCGACCTGCGCGACTGCGACTTCGAAGGCGCGACGCTGGCTGCCTGCAACTTCAAGGGCGCACAGCTCGAAGGCGGCAACCTGCGGCGCGTGCAGGCGCCGCAATGCCTGTTCCCGCAGGCGCACATGAAAGGCGTGCCCTGTGCCGGTGGCGTGTTCACGCAGAGCATCTGGATCGATGCCGAGCTGGAGGGCGCGGACTTCTCCGGCGCCAATCTTGAGCAGTGCGTGTTCCATCGCGCGCGCTGCGGCGCGGCCAGCTTCGCGGACACGGGCCTGACCTATGCCGACTTCTCGTATGCAGACCTGCACGATGCCGATTTCCGGCGTGCCGCGTTCATGCGCACGAAGATGCACCGCGCGCAGACCGAGGGCGTGCGTTTTTCGGACCGCGTCGGGCTGCTGCCGAACGATCCCGACCTGTTCGCTGCCGAGGAGTTCTCGGCGCATCGATCCAGCAGCTGAAAAGGACATCGAGGTACCCCATGAATGCCACGTCCCTGAGATCACCGCCAACCGGGCAGTCCGGCTCTTCAGCGCCCCGGACAGGAACAGGTGCGAGTGCGGAGGGCGTCGTCAATGCGCTGGGAACCGTCACCTCGGTGCTGCCCGGCGGCCTCTACAGCGTCGACAGCGACGGCCGCCTGCTGCGCTGCCAGCGCGCCGCGAGCTGCCTGCTGCGTCCCGAGATCGGCGACCTCGTGCTCGTGAGCGGTCCTGACGCGAACCGCCTCTACCTCACGGCAGTCGCCGAGCAGGCCGACGCAAACACCTCGCGCCTGGATGTGAACGGCGATCTCACGCTGGCCTCGGAGCGCGGCTCGGTGCGCGTCGAGAGCGCGGCGGAGCTGTCGCTCAAGGGCGGCACGAGCCTGCGCATGGCTTCCGAAAAACTCGAGATCGACGCCGCCGCGGCCGATTGCAGCGTGAGCCAGCTCGCGTACCGGGGCGAAGAAGTCCAGGTCACGGCACTCGGTATCCGCGTGATCGGAAGGGTGTACGAGGCGATCGTCGACCGCCTCGTGCACCTGAGCAAGACCGCATTCCGCATGACCGACGGCATCGACCAGGTGCGTGCCGGCCACATCGACTATCACGCCGAGGAAATGGCGCGCCTGCACGGAAAGAATACGGTCGTCACGGCGCAAGACCTGATCAAGACCGACGCCAGCCAGATTCACATGGGCTGAATCGGGCTGAATCGCCGATGTGAAATTCTCGATATACGAAGGAGACATCGAATGTTTGCCAATTGCCAGCTCATGGGCGTGGATCTCGCCTTTCCGGACGTCTGCAAATCGCCGGCCATCCCGATCCCCTACCCGAACTTCGCGCTCGGCCCCACCGCGATCCCCAAGGCCTGGAACATCCTCTATCTGTGCACGCCTGCGCACAACCTGGCGACGCGCACGCCCATCACCAACGGCGACAACGCGGGTATCGGCCTCGGGGTGGCGGTTCAGAGCGTGATGGGCGAATCGCAGCACACGCTGGGCGCGTTCACGATGCTCGTCAAGGGATCGCCGCAGACGCGCCTGACGAGCATGACACGGCAGAACCGCGGCAACACGATGGGCATGCGGATTGTGCCGAGCCAGCCCAAGATCCTCGTGCTGATGGCCTGAGAGCGAGAGAAGAAAAGAGAAGAAAAAGAGAAGAAGCACGAAGGGCGGGCGAAGCTCACGCCGCCCTGGGAGCACCCGCCAGCGTCACCTGCTGCGGAAACCCCACCCACACCGCCAGCGCCGAGTAGTTGTCCTGCGAATCATCGGCCTTGGCTTCAGCCGCGCGCCGGATCAGCGCCAGCCACTCCTCCGCGCTGTCGGCCAACTGCAGCGAACGTTCCATCACCTGCTGCGAGATCAGCTGCCACAACCCGTCGGTGCAAAGCAGGAAGGCATCGCCATCGGCCAGGCGCTGCGGCGCGGTGATCGTGGCCTCGGCCGTCGCACGCGCACCGAGTGCGCGGTACAGCAGGTTGGTCTTCACGAGCCGCTCGCCGCCGTTCTGATGGCTCGCAGCCGCATCGCCGGATCGCTCCGACAGGCTGTGATCCTCCGTGCGCTGCATCAGCGCACCGCGTCGGAACCAGTAGAGGCGGCTGTCGCCCACATGCGCCCAGCAGGCCTGGTTGGTGATGCGGTCGACGAAGAGCGACACGAAGGTCGCGCTCATGCGGCTTTGTTCGGTCAGCTCGCGCTGCTTCGCGAGGATGGCGTCGTTGGCCGCCTTCACGCAGCGCTGGATGTTGTCGGCGGCCAGCGAAGGAGCATCCACGAAGGCATCGAGGGCAGTGTCGACCGCGATGCGCGAAGCCAGTTCGCCGCCTGCGTTGCCGCCCACGCCGTCGCTCACCACGAAGCAGCCGTTGCGCTCGTCGAGGTGGTAGCCGATGGCGTCCTGGTTGCCGCTGCGCTCGCCGACGCAGGAGAACTGCGAGGTGGAGATCGGTACTGCGAATGAAGAGGAAGAGCGTGTGGCTTCAAGCACGGCGCGCCTCCTTCAGCCGTTCCATCTCCTTGTCGTAGGCCTGCTGGAACGCGCGGCCGAAGACGGCCTGGAAGTCGTCCTCGACCGCCGCCGTGGTCTCGGTGTGCAGCTGCTGCAGCTGGCGCCACAGGCGGGCTTCGCGGCCGCCGGGCAGCAGCTTCTCGCCCAGGCTTCCATCGTGCGGAGTCTCGCGGCTGAGCGCGGCGGGGTCGAAGCGCTTGAGCAGCGTGAGCAGCGCGGCGCGCATGCCGGCGACCATGCCGAGCTGGTGCGACTGCAGGTCGCCGAGCGCGTCGTGCACGGCGGCCTCGGGCGGCAGGAAGCCGGGCATGCGCGCGCCGAACATCTGCATCAGCACGGCGCGGCCATTGGGCAGGATCTTGAACGGGTTGTTCTCCTCGTCCACGATCATCGTGATCTCGGCGCGCACCTCGCGCTTGAGCATGGCGCGCGAGGACAGCAGCTCGATCGTGCCGTCGGTGAAGGCGCGCATGATGCGGCCGAGCCGCTGCATGGCCTCGATGTCCATCGGCTGCTGGCCGGCGACCTCGGGCACGCCGGCGCCTTCGAGGAAGGCCCTGAAGAGGGCTTCCGCTGACGACGATGAGGGTGCGATTGCCGCTGTGTCGGGCTGCGTCGCGGTCGGTGCTGCTGCTGCCGTCGTCGGTGCGGTCGATGCGACGGGCGCTGCTGCAACGGGGGGCGGCTCGGGCGCGGGCGGCGGCGCAGGAGGAGGGGGTGGCGGGGGAGGCGGCGGAGGAACCGGTGCGGGCGGAGGTGGTGCCTCCGCTCTCGGCGGCTCGACGACAGGCGCAGATGCGGGCGCAGGTGCAGGCACCGCGACCGGAGTCGGGGGACGGAACTGCGCCGCCACTTCGCGCGCATGGTTCGAGTGGCTGTACCCCTGCACCGCCGGCCTGTTGTTCTGCAGCAGTTCGACCGCCGGATGCGTGTCGCCAGGCAGCAGCGGATCGGTGTGCGCCAGCGCCGTGGGGCGCGGGTCGGAAAGAGGCGAATGCGCGCTCTCGTCGGAGGCGAAGAAGGACAGCGGGTCGACACCGCGCTTCAGCGCCATGTCCGACATGTCGTTGGCGGCGCCGGGGTTCAGTTCGGCGAGCGGGTCGACCGGGTTGCGGCGCGCCTGCGAGGGCAGCTCGAAGGGCTCGTGCGCCATCGGATCGGGCATCGGCTCGGGCGTGGTGTCGACGCGGCGCGGCGCGTTGGCGAGGATGGCGTCCCAGTCCGCGGCGGAAGGCATCTGCGACGAGGCCGTGCCCGGCCTCGGCTTCTGCGGCGGCTGCACCGCAGGAGGTGCTGGCGGCTGTTGGTACTGCTGCTGGAGGGGGAAGGGCGAGCCGAAGGCTTCGTTCGGTCCCGGCGTCGGTGTCGATGCCGGCGATGGTGCCGGCGCGAAAGCCGTCGGCGGCGGCATCGGCGGCGTTGCCTGCCGCGGCGATGGCATCGCGACCGTGGGTTGGGTGTCGCCGATGGGTAGCGCGCCTTCGCCGAACAGGTCGGAGAACACGTCGGACGAGCCGGAGGAAGGCAGCAGCGCATCGATGGGGCTGGCCGACATCGGCGCGGCCATTGGCGGCGGTGCGAACTGCGCGGGCGCTGGCGAAGGTACGGGTTCGGGTGCAAAGGCAGGAGGAGGCGCGTGCACGGGCATCGCGGCCATCGGCGGTGCGGCCGTCGGCGCGGCGCGCAATGCGCTCGAAGCTTCCAGCACATAGCTGCCGATCGCCACGCGGTCGCCATCGGCCACGCGCGCTTCCTGCTCGTGCGCGAGCGGGCGTCCGTTCACGCTGATCGGCAGCACGGCGCTCATGTTGCGCAGCACCGCCACGCCGTCGTCGTCATAGCGCACGGTGGCCTGCAGGCGCGAGATCTGGCGCTGCTCGTCGGGCAGCACGAGGTTGTTGTCGGGGCTGCGTCCGATCGTTCCTCCGGGGGCGGCAAGCAATGCCGAAGGGCCCGTGGCCACCGGCCTGCCCGCGTGTTCGATCACTGTCCAACGCATGGCTTCTCCGTGTTGGTCTTCCCGCGCCGCGGCGCCCGTGCGGCCGCGATGCTCTTCATCAACGCTTCATTCGCTTGGCGGCCTCGAACGCGGGGCCCCACACCGGATGCTTGCGCTCCGCCACGTTGAGCTCGAAGGTCGGGAACGCGTCGAGGATCTTGCGGAATTGCAGGCGGCACTCGGGGATCTGGTTGGCCACGCAGTAGCTGAAGGCCTCGAGCTTCATCGCGTCGAGGCGCGTGGAAGGCTCCGCGGCCTCGAACACCGACACGCCGCCGCTCTTGAGCGTGCTGAGTGCCTTGGCATAGTCGCCTTCGTCATACGCCTGTTGCGCCTTCTCGAGCGTGGTGCGCGCCACTTGCTGGCTCAGTCGTTCGGGTTGGGGCGCTGGCTCCGGCGGCGGGGTGGTCGTGCAACCGGCGACGACCAAAAGAGCGAACGCCAGAGCAGGCAGACATGACTTCAATCTTCTCTCCTACCTTGCAGAAGCAATGAAAAGGCAATGCTTGGAATGGTGTGCCGCTTGATCGCGACACGGCATGCACGCGATGCGCCATCGTAAGGGCGCATGACTTCGATAATATAAGCCGCGAACCCCGGGAGATTCCAATGCATCGACGAAGCTTGCTACAAGGCGCACTCGCAACCACACCGTTGTGGGCGGGCCTCATCAGCGGATGCGCATCGACGGCCAAGTCCATGCCCACGCCCTACGCCGTCACCATCAGGATCGACGAAGGCGTCAATCCCGACGGCCGGGGGCAGGCCGCTCCCATCCTCGTCAAGGTCTTCGAATTGAAATCTTCCGGCAACTTCGAGACGGCAGACTACTTTGCATTACAGGACCGTGACAGAGAGACGCTGAGCACCGAACTGGTCAATGCCGACCAGGCCATCATGCGCAGCGGCGAGGAGCGCGTGTTCAAGCGCGAGGCCGGTCTCGACTCGCGCGCCATCGGCATCATCGCGGGCTATCGCAAGCTGGAGGCCGCTCGCTGGCGCATCGTGCTGCCGCTGAAGGAGCCCAAGCAGACGAACCTGTACAAGGTGTGGCAGTTCTCGCCGAGCGAGCAGGCCGTGCAGGTCGTCGTGCGCAAGGCGGGCATAGAGCTGCTACCAAGTCGTTAACTTTGCACTGAAGGTACTCAATGACTAGTACCAAAGTGCGAAAAATTCATAAGCGAAATGCGGTGCAAAACGTAAGACGCGACGTGTAGCATCGAGAGCAAAACAAGTGGACCGGGAGGCCGCTAATCAGCGCATCTCCCGCTTCGGCGTGAGCACTCCCCAGGAGGTCTTTTTGGTGACAGTTCGCAATTCGGGCGCTGCAAAGAACGGCGCCCATCCGCAGGCATTGGCGAATCGCGTTGTGTGGTCCGAGGGCATGTACCTGCGCCCCCAGCACTTCCAGCAAATGGAACGCTATGTCGAGCAGTACGTGACCCGGCGCACCGCGGGTCTGCAAGGCGCCTACTGGGGCTGGCTGCACCTGGACATCGACCGCGACGCGTATGCCCTGGGCCGTGTGTCGCTGCTCGGCGGCGCGGGCGTGATGCCCGACGGCACGCCCTTCTCGTTCGGCGCGGAAGACGCACCGCTTCCTTATGAAGTACCGAGCGATCTCACCGACGAACTCATCGTTCTCGCGCTCCCGTTGCGCAGGCCCGGCAGCGAGGAAGTCATCTTCTCGGAAGACGAGGGCTCCGCTGCGCGCTTCGGCGTGATCGAGCGCGAAGTGAACGACGGCAATGCCGTCGCGCTCGGCCCGGCAGTGCTGCAGCTCGCCGCGCCGCGCCTGCGGCTCGCGCGCGCTTCTTCCCTTACCGCCGAATGGCAGGCGATTGGCGCGGTTCGCGTGATCGAGCGGCGCACCGACCACAAGCTGGTGGTGGACGCCAACTACATTCCGCCGGTGCTCGATGCTTCCGCGCACGCCATGCTGCGCAGCATGATCGCGGAGCTGCACGGCCTGCTCACGCAGCGCTCCGAAGCTCTGGCCTCGCGCCTCTCGCAACCGGGGCGCGGCGGCGTGAGCGAAGTCTCCGACTTCCTGCTGCTCGAACTGGTCAACCGCTATCTCGCGCTCACCTGGCATGCGCAGCAGGCGGTGCAGGTGCACCCGGAAGAGCTCTTCGTCGACTGGCTCAAGCTGGCCTGCCACCTGGCCACGCACACCTCGCCCACGCGCCGTCCGGTGCTGTGGCCGATCTACGACCACGACAACCTCAACGAGTGCATCCGCCCGCTGCTCGAAGAGCTTCGGCGATCGCTGTCGGCCGTGCTCGAGCAGAGCGCGATCGCCATCGAACTGGAGGAGCGCAGCCACGGCGTGCGCGTGGGCCGCATGCCCGACCCGGTGCTGGTGCGCAACGCCGGCTTCGTGCTCGCGGTGCATGCCGACCTGCCGGCCGACGCCATTCAGCAGCGCTTCCCCACGCAGGTGAAGATCGGCTCGGTCGAGCGCATCCGCGACCTCGTGCAGCTGCAGCTGCCGGGCGTGGTGGTGCGTCCGCTGCCGGTTGCGCCGCGGCAGATTCCGTACAACGCGGGCTATCACTACTTCGAACTCGACAAAAGCGGCGACATGTGGCGCCAGCTCGAGAAATCGGGCGGCGTGGCAATGCACCTGGCCGGTGACTTTCCCGGTCTGGCCATGGAGTTCTGGGCCATCCGTCCGTGAGGGACTCTATGAACGGTGTCAACGACATGGCCGTCGGCCCGGGAGGCTTCGTGCCGCCGAATCCGGGTGGCGGCAACGCCGATGCGGGCGGCATGCCCGCGGCACAGCGCGGACTCGGTGCGCAACCCGACTCCTTCACCGCCTGGCATGACGCGCGGCGTCCGCATGCGGGCGACACGGCGCTGGCCGGCAACAACCCGCTGGTGGCCGCGGCCAATCCGCTGCTCGACCTGATTCCGCAGATCCGCGCCACCGGCCACCATCCCGCGCCTTCTCAGTTGCGCGAGCACCTCGTCGACGAGGTCCGCCGTTTCGAGACGCGCGCGCAGCAGGCGGGCATTGCGCCCGAGGTGATCATCGGTGCGCGCTACTGCCTGTGCACCGCGGTCGACGAGGCCGCGGCGCTCACGCCCTGGGGCGGCAGCATCTGGTCGTCGCAGAGCCTGCTGGTGATGTTCCACAACGAGACCTGGGGCGGGGAGAAGTTCTTCCAGCTCCTGTCGCGCCTGGTGCAGAACCCGCAGCAGCACCTGCACCTGATCGAGCTCATCTACTTCTGCCTGGCGATGGGCTTCGAAGGGCGCTTCCGCGTCATCGACAACGGCCGTTCGCAGCTGGAGACGCTCAAGCAGCGGCTGCTGCAGATCATCCGGCAGGCACGCGGCGAGATCCCGGTGCCGCTGTCGCCGCACTGGCAGGACGGCAGCGCACCGGTGCGCCGCGCGCGCAACTGGCTGCCCGTGTGGGCGGTGGGTGCGGTGGCGGCGGTGCTGCTCGTGGCCGTGTTCGCGTTCCTCACCTTCAATCTCGCGGGCCATTCCGACGGCGCCTTCGCGGCCGTCAACGCGGTGCGCCTGCCGCAGGCCGAACGCGCGGTCGTCATGCCGGCGCCGGTGCCGCGCCTGCAGCGTTTCCTCGAGCCCGAGATCCGCGAAGGCCTGCTGACCGTGCGCGACGAGGCTGATCGCAGTGTCGTGGTGCTGCGCGGCGACGGCCTCTTCGCCTCGGGCTCCGACCGCGTGCTCGACCGCTATGCGCCGGTGCTGGTGCGCGTGGCCGACGCGCTCAATTCCGTCGAAGGCAACGTGCTGGTCAGCGGCTTCAGCGACGACCAGCCGATCCGCAGCGTGCGCTTTCCCTCCAATTGGCAACTCTCCCAGGCCCGCGCCGACGCGGTGAAGAAGATGATCGCAGCGCGCATTGCGCGGCCGGAGCGCCTGCGCGCCGAAGGCCGCGGTGACGCCGACCCGCTCGTGCCCAACGACTCCCCGGCCAATCGCGCGCGCAACCGGCGCGTCGAAGTGACGCTGCTGGTGGCGCCGGGCGCAACCGCGCCCGTGGCCGCCGCTGCGCCCGTCGCACCCGCTCCCGCACGTCAGCCCGGAGGCAACCGCTGATGCTGCGCGCCATCTTCCGTTTTCTCATCAGCCGCGACCTCTGGGTCTTCCTGGGCCTGGTCGCGCTCGCCTTCCTGATCTGGGTGATCGGTCCGGCCATCGCCGTGGGCCGCTATCGCCCGCTCGAGGACGAGATCGTGCGCATCGTGGTCATCGTGCTGATGTTCGCGATCTGGATCGTGCGCGTCATCTACCGCAAGTGGCGCGAGCGCCGGCTCAACGCGCAGCTGCTCAACCAGCTGCGCACGCCTTCCAAGAGCGAGAAGGAGGCCAAGCCCGAGGACGCGCCCGAGATCAAGGAGCTGCAAAGCGGCTTCACCGACGCCACGAACATCCTGAAGAACATGCGCTTCGGCGCTGATGCCGACGGCAAGCCCGCAAGCCGCTTCTCGCTGTTCGACCGCCAGTACCTCTACCAGCTGCCCTGGTACATCTTCATCGGCGCGCCGGGCTCGGGCAAGACCACCGCGCTGGTCAACTCCGATCTCGACTTCCCGCTGGCCGACCAGCTCGGCAAGGCCGCAGTGCGCGGCATTGGCGGCACGCGCAACTGCGACTGGTGGTTCACCAACGAGGCAGTGCTGATCGACACGGCCGGGCGCTACACCACGCACGAGAGCAACCGCGAAACCGACGAGAGCGAGTGGAAAGGCTTCATCGAGCTCCTGAAGAAGTTCCGCCCTCGCCAGCCGATCAACGGCGCGATCCTCACCATCAGCATTGCCGACCTGCCGCTGGCCGACGACGCCCAGCGCGCGCGCCACGCGATGGCGCTGCGCAAGCGGCTGCTGGAGCTGCGCAACGACCTGGGCATCGACTTCCCGGTGTACGTGCTCGTCACCAAGACCGACCTGCTGGCCGGCTTCAACGAGTACTTCGGCTCGCTGGGCCGCACCGAGCGGCAGCAGGTGTGGGGCTTCACCTTCCCGATCCAGGGCAACCCGGCGAACAAGAAGGCCGGCAAGGGCGCGGCTGCGCCCGTGGGCGGCGACCTGCGCGAGCGCTTCCACCAGGAATACAAGCTGCTGCACCAGCGCCTGGACGAGCGCCTGCCCGAGCTGCTGGCGGCCGAGTCTGACCCGATGCGCCGCGCGCAGGCCTACCTGCTGCCGCAGCAGTTCGCGAGCTTCGAGGACATCCTCGGCACCTTCCTGGCCGACGTGTTCAACCCGTCGAAGTTCGAGGCCGCATCGATGCTGCGCGGCGTGTACTTCACCAGCGGCACGCAGGAAGGCACGGCCTTCGACCGCGTGATGGGCGCCATCAAGCGCTACCTGCAGGTCAACGCGCCGCCGGCGCCGCCGCCGGGCCCGGGCAAGAGCTACTTCCTGAAGGAGCTGCTGCAGCAGGTGATCTTCCGCGACGCGGGCGTGGCCGGCACCAACCTGCGCTGGTACCGCCGCAAGCGGGCCATCGACATCGCGGGCTACAGCGTGATCGGCGTGTTGCTGGTGCTGTTCCTCGGCGCCTGCGTGAACAGCTGGCGCAACAACAAGGACTACGTGGCCGAGGTCGACGCCAACGCCAAGGCCTTCAACAAGGCCGCGGCGCGCGGCGAGCTGCCCACGGTGGTCGACACCAGCGGCGACATCGCCAGCTCGCTGCTCGTGCTCGACAAGCTGCGCGACCTGCCGAAGTCCAGCCACTTCGACATTGCCGATCCGCCCACCTCCTACCGCTTCGGCCTCTACCAGGGCGAGAAGCTGCAGGCGGCCACCGACGGCGTCTACCAGCGCGCGCTCGAAACCGTGCTGCTGCCGCAGGCCGCGCAGCGCGTGGAGCAGTCGCTGCGCGAAGCCGCGAAGAACGACGCCGAATACAGCTACGAGGCGCTCAAGGCCTACCTCATGCTGTACGACGCCGAGCGCTACGACGCCGACTTCCTGCAGGCGTGGCTCCTCACCGACGTCGATCGCAAGATCGGCGCCTCGCTCACCCGCGAGCAGCGTGCCAACCTCGAGTCGCACCTGAAGGCGCTGTTCGCCGGCCGCGTGGTGGCCTCGCCCTTCGCCAAGGACGACAGGCTCATCACGCAGACGCGCGAGCGCCTGGCCGGCGTGCCGCTGGCGCAGCGCTCGTACGCGCGGCTGCGCCGCATCCTGCTGCAGACCAGTCCGCCCAACGCCTTCACCATCGCAGAGGCGGGCGGCGCCGAGTCGGCGCTGGTCATCCGGCGCGCGAGCGGCAGGCCGCTGACCGACGGAATTCCCACGCTCTTCACCTACCGCGGCTACTGGGACATCTTCGACAAGCGCATGGCCGAGACCGCGCTCTCGCTCGAGCAGGAAGACCGCTGGGTGTTGCAGATCCGCGCGCCCGGCATCGCCGACATCACCTCGCGCGAGCTGCTGCTGCGCGAGGTGCGCCGGCTCTACCTCACCGACTACATCAAGGTGTGGGACGACTACCTCGTCGACATCCGCCTGGCCGACAGCCGCTCGCTGCTGCAGAGCATCCAGATGACGCGCGTGCTTTCCACCGCCGAGTCGCCGATGTCGCGCATCATCCGCGGCGCCGCGCGCGAGACCGACCTGCTGCGCAACCACGACGAGGCCGCGCGCAGCCTGCTCGACCAGGCGCAGAACCGCGTGCAGAGCACGCGAGAGCGCATCGAGCAGCTCATCGGACAGCCCGACGGCAGCCAGCGCCGCAACACGCGCCTGGACCGCCCCGAGTCGCTGGTGGACAACCACTTCGAGCCGCTGCGCCGCATGGTCACCGCGCCCAAGCAGGGCGGGCAGGCGCCCATCGACGCGACGGCCGCGCTCATCAACGAGCTCTACAACTTCCTCACCGCCACCGACACCGCGCTGCGCAGCGGCAACATCCCGCCGACCAGCGACGCCGTCACCAAGGTGCAGGCCGAGGCGGGGCGCCTGCCGGTGCCGTTCCAGGGCATGCTGAACGACCTGTCCGCCACCGCGTCGTCGAAGGCGGCGGCGGTGACGCGGCAGAACATCGGGCAGAGCGCGGCGGCGAGCATCGGCTCGTTCTGCAACCAGGCGATCGCGGGGCGCTACCCGTTCACGCGCGGCTCCAACCGCGACGTGGCCTCGGGCGACTTCGCGCAGCTGTTCGCGCCGGGCGGGATGATGGACGACTTCTTCCAGAAGAACCTCATCACGCAGGTCGACACTTCGGTCAACCCCTGGGCCTTCAAGCGCGGCGTGGACGGCAGCGCCGCCGGGCGCTCGGCGTATCTCGATTCGTTCCAGAAGGCGCAGGCCATCCGCGACGTGTTCTTCTCGGGCATGGCGGGCGGGCGCACGCCCTCGTTCACCATCGACATCCGGCCGGAGGACATGGACGCGCAGCTCACGCAGTTCACGCTCGACGTCGACGGCCAGACGGTGCGCTACGCGCATGGCCCGCAGGCGCCCAGCACCATCAAGTGGCCGGGCCCGCGCAACAGCAACCAGGTGCGCCTGCAGGTGACCACCGCCAATGGCACGCCGGCCGGCGGCATCGTGACCGAAGGTCCGTGGGCGCTGCACCGGCTGTTCGACAAGGCTTCCATCTCCGCCGGCAGCTCGCCCGAATCCTTCAACGCCAGCTTCGACCTGCAGGGCAAGAAGGTGGTGCTCGCGGTCACGGCCAACAGCGTCTACAACCCGCTGCGCCTGTCGCAGATGAACAGCTTCTCGTGCCCCGGGAAGTCCTGAAATGAACAGCAGCATTCCCTCGCAGGCCTGGGTGCCCGTCGACGAGCAGATCGGCTGGTACGGCAAGCTGCCGGCCGCCGGCGACTTCCTCTACCGCCGAATGCCGCGCGAGCTGCAGGCCTGGTGGGACCGCTGGATGCAGAACGGCCTGGGCAGCTTCAAGCGCTGGCCCGACGCCATGACGCGCCACTACGCGGTGGCACCGGTGTGGAACTTCGCGATTCCCGCCACGCAGGGCGTCGACGCCGTGCAGTTCGGCTGCATCGCGCCGAGCTGCGACCGCGTGGGCCGCTACTACCCGGTGTGCATCACGCTGCAGGTGGCCGCGCGCAACTACCGTCCGTCGGTGCTGGAGGGCTCGGCCGCGTGGTACTGGCAGTGCGGCACCGCGATGCTGCAGGCCATCCGCCACGGTGTGGCGCCCGACCAGTTCGACAGCCAGGTGCTGGCCGCGGGCCGTGCCGGCTTCCAGACCGCCAGCGGCGGCTCGGACGACATCCTTTCGATCCTCGGGCCTACGGCCGGAGGCGCCAGCGCCAGGCAGCAACTGGGCTGGCCGGAGCTTCCACTGTGCTTCGACCCCTTCGGCAGCACCAGCTACTGGTGGACCAACCAGGCCGACGGATCGCCGTTGCGCACGGCAGCCCATGGCGGCGGGCTCAACACGCCGCTGTTTTCCAAGTTGTTTTCGCAGGGACATGTGCCATGGGCATGAACAAGAAGAGCCAGGTCGGCCGATTGACCCGGGGGCGCCATGAGGGCCATGGGCGCGCTCGTCCCGCAGGAGGAAAAGAAGCATGACGACGACGCACGGCATCGGGAGCCCGCCGGCCGATACGCAGGAGGAGCGCCCGCATCCGCTGGGCGTGAACCACCGGCTCGACGAGTTCGAGCTTCTCGAGGTGATCGGCGAGGGCGGCTTCGGCATCGTCTACCGCGCCTACGACCACTCGCTTCAGCGCGAGGTGGCCATCAAGGAATACATGCCCTCGATGCTCGCGCGCCGCGTGGGCGACAACAGCGTGCACGTGCGTTCCGAGCGCCTCACGGCCACCTTCCAGGCGGGCCTGCGCAGCTTCATCAACGAGGCGCGCACGCTCGCGCAGTTCAGCCACCCGGCGCTGGTGCGGGTGCATCGCTTCTGGGAGGCGAATTCGACCGCCTACATGGCGATCCAGCTCTACAAGGGCCGCACGCTGCGCCGCCTCGCGGAAGACGAGCCCGGCAGGATCACCGAGCAATGGCTGCTGGGCATGCTGGGGCCGCTGCTCGGCGCACTGGAGACGCTGCACCGCAGCCAGTGCTTCCACCGCGACATCGCGCCCGACAACATCTTCATCCAGCAGGACGACCTGCCGGTGCTGCTCGACTTCGGCGCGGCGCGCAAGTCGATCGCCGACCTCGTCGACGAGGTGGCGGTGATGGTGAAGTCGGGCTACTCGCCCATCGAGCAGTACGCCGACGACAACACCCTGCTGCAGGGCGCGTGGACCGACCTGTACGCGCTGGGCGCGGTGCTGTACCGTGCCGTCACCGGCCACCCGCCGCCTTCGGCCGTGGTGCGCAGCGTGCAGGACGCCTACGTGCCGCTGTCGTCCATGGGTCGCGACGACCTGAGCCCTGCCTTCTGCGCCGCCATCGACCACACGCTGGCCGTGCACAGCAAGGACCGCACGCAGACCGTGGCGGCCTTCGCCGCCGAGTTGGGGCTGGTGAAGCTGGGCGACATCTACGTGAGCGGCATGGGCGTGCCGGCGGTGATCATTCCCGCCGCGCCCGTGTCGGCGACGCCGCCGCCTCCGCAGCTGACGCCGCAGCAGTTCTCGCCGGTTTCTGCGCCGGCGCCGCTGGAGCCGGTGCCTGTGGCCACGCCCGAACCCGTGCGTGCGCAGGCCCCCGCGCCCGCGCCGCGTGCCGCTCAGGAAGAGGAAGGGCAGGGCAGCCGTGCCAAGACCCAGGCGCAGCCCCAGGCTCGCAAGGCAGCGCCCGCGCAGAAGGCCAAGCCCAAGCGCCCGCCATGGGGCATGGTGGGCGTGCTGCTGATCGCGCTGGTCGCCGTCGGCGCCTGGATCGGCCTGCGCCTGACCTCGGGCATGCAGCCGCAGGAGCCCACCAAGATCGCGACGGTGCCGGTACCGCCCCCGGCCGAGCCGATGTCGAGCAACACCGCGCCGCCGGCGGCGATGCCCCCGACGCCTCCCGCTGCCGATGGCGTGCCGCCCGCCGTCGCGGGCGGTGCCGCACAGCCGCCTGCCGCGGCCGCCAGCGCACCCGCCGCCACCGGCACCACCGCCGGGCCCCTGACGCCGCTGGAAACCGTTCCGGTCAATCCGCCGGCCACCCCCACAACGCCCGCTACCCCAGCCACACCGCCCGAGTCCGCGCTGGCCACCGCCGAAGCGGAAGACTGGAACCTCGCGCAGAGCGAGAACACGCGCGAAGGCTACGAGGCCTACCTGCGCCGCTACCGTCGCGGGCTGCATGCCCGCGAGGCCCGGGCCGCCATCGCGGAGATCAATCGCGTCTCGCCGCCCTCGGTGCCCGTCGCCCCCGGAACGCAGCCGCCCGGCACCACGACCGTGGCGGGCGCGACGCCGGGCACCCCCGGCGCCACGGCACCCGCTTCCACGCCCACGGCGTCGCCGGGCATGGGCCGCATCGTGTTCAACGTCCGGCCCTGGGGCCAGGTGTTCGTCGACGGTGCCGATCGCGGCGTGAGCCCGCCGCTGAAATCGCTGTCGCTGCGCCCGGGCATCTACAACATCGAGGTGCGCAACGGCGACCTCGAGGTTTACCGGCAGCGTGTGACGGTGCAGGACAGCAAGTCGGCGCCTGTGGTGAGCCACGAGTTCAAGTAGCCGGAGTTCTCAAGTAGCCGGGTCAGGCAGCCCGGCAGGGCTTTGGCCATAGTCCGCATCCTGCTTTTGCGGGATGGCGCGGCGCATGTCCGCGCGCGAAGAATGCGTCTCTCCCGCGCGAAGCCGGCTTGATCTTTTCCTTCTCTCTCCAGCCAGTCCGCCTTCCGTGGGTGTCACCGCAGCCGGCCATCGGCGCGCAGGAGGACGACCATGAGCGCGACAGCAAGCAGCAAAGAGAAAGAGCGGCCCGAGCCCGGCGCCGCGCGCCGTTCGGAGCGGGTGGCCGTGATCGCCATCCATGGCGTCGCGGACCAGAAGTCCGGGGACACCGCGCGCGCCATCGCCTCGCTGATGGTGAATGCCGGCACGCCGCAGGCCCGCTACAGCCATGGCGACTGCGACAGCTTCATCGTGGCGGTGCCGCCGCTGAAGGCGATGGCGGGCAACCGCTCGTCGAAGCCGCTGCCTCCTGGCTCGACGCGGCGCGTCCAGCCATCGGCGCAGGCACCCGATTCGATAGGGAAGGCCTTCGAGCAATCGCTGCGCTCGGACTTCCTGCGCGATGAATGGATCGTCGGCAATGGCCGGCCGGATGCGCCCGCCGGCGCCGGGAAGCAGGGCCCCACGCCAAGGGCCATGGTCTCGGCCGACGCTGGCATCGCCTTCAGCGACTACCTGCTCTCGAAGTGGAAGGGCGCCGACAACGAGGCCTACGAAGCCACCCGCATCCGCATGACCCGCATCGCGTCCGCCGCGGGCGCATCGCCGCAGCAGGTGGACGTGCACGAGATGTACTGGGCCGACCTGTCGCGGCTGTCGGGCGTGCTGCCGCGCATCGTCACCGAGCTCTTCACCGTGGTGTTCCGCCTCTCGCTGCTGGGACGCGACGCCGTGGACCGCGCGAGCGCCGGGGCCGGCCTGCGGCAGCCGGACGGCAAGCCGCCGCGCCGCTGGCTATGGCTGGCGAACCTGCAGCGAGGGCTGGACTGGGCCTTCTCCAACCTGCTGGCCAACCTGTTCTCGCAGCTGCTGCTGATCGGACTGCTGATCGCCGCCTGGGGCGTGGCGCAGCCGCACGCCGCCGTGCTGCGCACGGTGCTGGCCGTGGCGGTGCCGGCGCTCGCGGTGTGGTGGTACTGCTACCGGCATGGCGCGCGGCCCGCGAACCGCTTCGCTGCGGCAGCCTGCGCGATAGCCGCGACGGCGCTGCTGCATTGGGTGCCGGCGCACTGGGTGGTTGGCGTGGGCTGCCTGGCGCTGCTCGGGCTGCTGTTCGACTACGTCTTGCGAGTGGCGGCTGCGCGCTTCCCGGCGGTGCGCGCGGTGGGGCTCGTCTTCCTCGCGGCCACCGCGCTGCTGTTGCTGGGTCACCTGATCGCGAAGTCGTTGGTGCCCGCAACGCAGCCGCTCGACCTGCACGACTGGGTGCGCGCCGGCATGCGCGCGTTCGAATTCATGCTGCTGGGCATCGTGGTCTGGTGGGCCGCGGCAGTCGTGCCCTTCCTGCTGTGGTTCGTCTTCGGCCAGATCGCGGCTCGCGACGGCGATGCCGCGCGCGGCAGCGTGGCGACCGGGCGGCTGGGGCTGATGGTGTCCATGGCCTCCTTCGTCGCGCTCTCGATGGCCATCTGGGCCCTGCTCACCACGCTGGTGGAGTTCGGGGCAGCAGGCACTTCGTATTGCCCGCTCATCTTCGACGCGGCCTCGGGCTGCTTCGACAAGGGCTCCACCTTCCTGCACCTGCGCTATCTCCGCAGCACCGAGACCTTCGTGCTCGCCGCGGGCCTGACGCTGGCGCTGCTGCTCTACATGATCGTGGTGCTCGTGCCCAGCGTGCTCGCCGAAATCAGGAACGGCGTAGGCACGGCGCAGAACCTGGGGCGCTGGCTCAGCGGCGGCTACCGCCGGCTCGAAGCCGTCGTCACCGGGCTCGCGGCAACCAGCGTGGTGGTCGCCGCCATCGTCGGCGTGCTGCTGCTGCTGGCGCGCTGCGGCATCCTGCCGAAGGACCTGATCGGCGGCGCGTACATCGAATGGTTCGGGCCGTTGTCGGAAAGCGTGCTCAAGCCGCTGGTGCTCAGTGCCGCCACCGCGGCCGCGGCGCTCTCGGCCTTCGGCGGCGTGCTATCCCGCTACGTGCCCTGGCTGCGGCTGCCGCTCGACGTGGCGCTGGACGTGGACAACCATTTCCGCGAGTTCCCGCGCCACGCCATTCCGCGCGCGCGGATCTTCTCGCGCTACGTGGCTCTGCTCGAACACGTCGTGGCGCAGCAGTACGACCGCATCGTGATCGTGGCGCACAGCCAGGGCACGGTGATTTCCACGGAACTGCTGCGCTACCTGCAGCACCGCGCGCAATGGCAGGCCGATGCCGGCATCGACGATCGCGTCACGCGGCTGTGGCCGCAACTGCAGGGCAAGGTCCACCTGCTGACGGCGGGCTGCCCGCTGCGGCAGCTGTACGCGGCGCGCTTTCCTCTTCTCTACGAATGGGTGGGCCGGACCACGACGCCTGGCAACAGCGGCCCGCTCGCCTCCGACGTCGGCGCCAGCCGCTGGATCAACCTGTACACCACCGGCGACTACGTCGGCCGCTGGCTGTGGTGCGATCCGCCCCCGGCGATCGACACGGTGGGCGGCCACGCGACGCTGTGGAACCCGGCGCCGGCCTTCACGGCGGCGCCGGGCGGAGCGGAGCACGACGTGTGCATGGGCATCGGCGCGCACACGCACTACTTCGAGCAGGGCGGGACCTATGCGGCGCGGTGGATCGATTCGCTGGTGAGCTGAAGGCCGGGCCGGTGAGCCTTTCCTTCTTCTTCCTTTTTCCTTCTTCTAGGCGTCTAGGCGGCCCCGCGCAACGCCCGCCGGTACTGCACCGCCTCAGCCAGATGCCCGATCTGCACCGCCTCCGACGCAGCCAGGTCCGCAATCGTCCGCGCCACCTTCAGCGCCCGGTGCGTGCTGCGCGCGGACCAGCCCAGCTTGGCCGCCGCGTTGAACATGAATGCGCGCGCCGCGTCGTCGAGTGCCGCGTGCCGGTCGATGGCCGCGCCGTGCAGCGACTGGTTGGCATGGCCCTGGCGCTGCACTGCTCGCTCGCGCGCGGCGACGACGCGCTCGCGGATGCTGTCAGTCGGCTCGCCCGCGGGCGCTTCGAGCAGCAGTTGGGCCGAGACCGGCGGCACTTCGATGTGCAGGTCGATGCGGTCGAGCAGCGGGCCGCTGAGCTTGCCCTGGTAGCGCGACACCTGCTGTGGGGAATCAAAATAAATGCGCCATCTTTCCCAAGAAGATCAACAACTTACACGAAAACCTTGGCTCAGGCATCGTGTTCGACGAAGCTCAATTGTTGAGCGAGAGGGTCGTTTGAATCAAAGTTGATGAACTCCTAGGCGGATCAGTCACGGAAGAGCGATCTGCTATACATGAGGCAACAGGAGGACGAGTGCGATGGAGAACGTAACGCCCAACGTTGATGCAGAGCTTGATGCTGCTGTCCAGGAGTTCATATGCATCAAGCGGTCGATGAACGATAGGCGCCCGAAGTCGCACGGCTTCTTGGCTTGGATGCACTCACTTCCTCGAGAAATATTCATTGATCGGCGTGGCGATGGCGACTATGCGTGCTGGCCGTCTTGTACATTGACCGCTGTCCTGCCTTTTTTTATCGATGAACCCGCACTGGACGCGTTACCTCGGCCGGCCCGCGTTGCGGTGAAGACCACGCTCGGCTCGAGCTTCAAACGCGCAGAAGACATGCGGCCACAATCCTCGCTGAGCGTCGAGGAGAACATCAAGTTCTTCACGGATGACGAACGCGCAACTACGTCTACCGAAAAAGCGCAGGTCCGCATGATCCGCCAACTGGGCCTTTGCTACGTTGCAGGTGAGGGAAAAAACAGAGTAGCGTTTCTGGCTCACCATGGCGAAGAGTGGATGCCTTGTGAACTTCAAGACGTGGACTACCCGTCGGCAGAGCGCCTCCAACTGATAGAAATTCGTGAGGGGCCTCAACGCAGTTGGGTGTGCGTGAAGGATGGCAAGGAGGTCGAGTTGATTGCATATCCTGAGCTCACGCTTGTGCTCCTCAATGCCTATGGCGTGCGTGTTTCTAAATGGTCTGCGGTTTGGCCGATGCAAACGACCGTCATGAATTCCTTTCGGATGCAGACGATCGATTACCAGCGCCTTGACGGGTTAAGGTCCGTGCCAAGTTACCCAGTGGATCTCCAAGAGTTGGTCCGGCGTGAGAACGAACTGCGAAAGTCGCAGCCAGAAACCTCATTTATGGCTTTTCTGCATCCTCGCTTGGAGATGCGCCGCGGGCCATTCCTCGGTGCCGCTGCGGGTTTGCTGGGACTCTCGATTCTCGCCAGCTATTTTCCTCTCTCCAACCCGATCGCTTTGGCCGTGGTCTGCGGATCTGCTTGTGCGTTCCTGGGGGTTGCCATCGGCCTGTGCGTTGCTGTTCGGATTAAGCCAGAGCCACTTGCATCATCGGCCCTAGCTGCATTGGCAGCAGATCCTTGCCTCAAGATGGATACAGGTACGCCATGCCGCCCGGTCGGGATTCGTCGGGGTTATACGACTCGTCGGCTAGGGTAGGTTCTCCTGCTCGGATATTTTGGTCGCATCCTAGCCGGAGGTGAGAACTGAGGCATCCCACTAACTAGGGAGGTGGTGTCCGCGCTCTAGCCACCGTCAAAAAGTACCGAGAGCGGGCGAAGAAGCGCCCCCTACGCCAAGCGGACGAGCTCGAGCAAGCTCGATCCCTACGCCGACAAGCTCGCGACCTGACTCGCGATCGAGGCAACCAAATCGCGGAAACAACGGCGCAATCTGCGACAGATTCACACAGGTGTGGACTATGCGCTGGCGTCGATGGGCCTGGAGGGGGCCAACTCAGCGAAGCCGATGAGCGGCACGCGCAGCGCTTTATCAATGGTGAAATCGATCTGGCCGACTTCGTGAGAGTACGTGATGCCTGAGGCCAGTGTCGGGAATTCACTCGCAGCAGAGAAGATGCGCCGCAAGAAGGCATACGACTCAGCGATCGCCTCGGTCGGCCTCGAAGGTTTCAAGGTGCCGAAGGAATACGCTGACCAGGCACAACGCTTCGTCAACGGTGAAATCGATTTCGATGTGCTTGGTGAATTCCTACACAAGCGTTTCGGCCTCGACGAATCGCAGAGGTAGGTGGCCTCGGGCGTACCTAGTACCGAGCGGAGTCAAGGGCGACACCGCAGGCCGCACGCGGAGCGCAGCCCGGAACGGGCGAGCACCGAACGGGCGAGGATGGCGGGCGCTAGCCTTTACCCTTGACGCCTCAGTCATTACATAGCCTATCGGCCAGGGGAAGGAGCAAGGCGAAGCCGCCGAGCCTATCCCCTGAGCCTGTCGGCGGCGAGACGCGGGATGCAACCGGAGGGGTTGCCCAAGCGAAGCGCGGAGGATTCCGATTGGTGGCCGGGCTCTGTGTCCCGCGCCGTCTTAGGTTCGTTTCGCACGCCCGCCCGTCACGACGAATGCGACACCACACATGACTAGCGCAATGCCGACCAGGGTCAGCCACGCAGGTACTTCCTTGAGGACGACCATGCCGATCAGGACGGCCAGCGCTGGCGCGAGTGCGCCGAAGATCGCCGCCCGAGGGGCACCTAAGCGGCGCACCGCTTCCGTGTAGAAGAACATGCCCAGGATCGCGACAGCGATACCTTGCGCCACAACCTGGAAAGCCACCTCCGCAGGCGGTGCGGTGAAGATGTTTGGCTTCAGCCAAAGGAAGTATATCGGCGCAAACACCAGAGCAGAGAGGCAATTCACCAGTGCCGTCGCGTGCCACGGGCTAACGCCCGAGCGCCGCTGTGCCACGGTGAAGCTCGCGAAGAACAGACCCGCAAGCAGAAACAGCAGATCGCCCCGCCACTCGCCGGCAGCGCGGTTCGCTATCAGCGCATAGCCACCAATGCAGAGCACGCCAGCGACGACGATTCCCATGCCGCCCAACTGCTGGCGAGTGAACCTCTCGCCGAACAGAAGCCCGGACAGCAAGGCCACCCAGATAGGCATCGTGCCGATCATCAGGGTCGCGACGTGGGAAGCCGGCGCGAACTGCATGCCAATCGAGCCCAGCAGCATGAAGGGCACGCCGGCACCCAGCACCATCACCAGCAGCCGAACGATGCCGATCTGTTGGATGCCCAGGCCCTTGCGCACGAGGATCGGCCACAGAAGCAATGCCGATACACCGAAGCGCAAGAACGTCACGTCGTGGGGGCCTAGGCTGGTCGTCACCGCAAAGCGGGTGGCGACGGACCAACTTGACCAGATCAATGCAACGGCGAGGCCGCACAGCACGCCCATGCCCAAGCTCTGCCGGCCGGCCGGTCCCGTGGTCGGAATGGGGATCGCAGTCATGACTGCCGTCCCTTCCGCAGTATCTTGACGATACCTACCGCGTCGTCCTGGGACTGTCCGCGCTGCATGGCCTCGGAGAACAGTGTTCGGTTGACCTCGGCGACGGGCACCCAAAGCCCACGCTGGGCGGCCTCGTCACACACCAGACCGATGTCCTTGGCGACATGGCGGATAGGAGCCTGCTGCGCGAAATTGTCGGCCAGCATCTTCGGCGCTTTCATGCGCAACACGTCATTGGCCAGCGGTCCCGCTTGCGCCATCTCCAGGAATTGCGCGACATCGAGGCCAATGCCCGCAGCGAAGTGCGTGGCTTCGGTGATCGCCTCGAAATAGGCGATCAGCAGGAGCTGGTTTGCCAGCTTCATGCGCATCGCTGTAGGGATGGGGCCGCACCGTACCGTCTTCTTGCCCACGGCGTCGAACAGGGGCTGCACATCGTCGATGTGTCCAGGCTCGGCCGCAGCCGCGAGGATCACGAGCTGGCCTGTCTCGGCCGGCTGCTTCGAGCCAGATACCGGCGCTTCGACGTAGCGAGCGCCGGCCGCCGCCAAGTTGGCGGCCAGTTCGGCCGAGTAGGCCGGCGCAATGGTCGACATCAGCACGATCGTCTTGCCCTTCACGGGGGCCGCAATCGTGCCGTTCGCCTCGCGCTGCAACGCCTGATCGACCTCGACGTGGCTCGGAACCATGAGGACGATGGCGTCCGAGGCCTCGATAACGTGCCGGGCCGTGTCGGCGACAGCGATCCCGAGAGAGCGCAGACCATCACAGCGACTGGCTGTGCGGTTGAAGACAGTGACGCTGTGCCCCGCCTTGTGGAGATTTCTCGCCATGGGCTCGCCCATGACGCCGATGCCAATGATCCCGATTTTCATAACCAGTCCAGCCCATTGAAATTGCGTGTGAGCGGGACTCTAGGGAGAATGGGAGATCGTGAAAAATGATTTATTGAGAATCAATGATTCGGAAAAGGAGATATGCCAATGGAGTTTTCCGACCTGACGATATTTTTGGCCGTGGTCCGCAACGGCGGGGTGGTGCGTGCCGCCGAGGTTTTGCATCGGGCGCAGTCGAGCGTCACATCGCGGATCCAGGTTTTGGAGGAGAAGCTGGGCGTGCAGCTTTTTTTGCGCGAGGGCAGGAGACTGCAGTTGTCGCCTGCCGGCCAGATCCTGGTCGGCTACGCAGAGCGCCTTGTCGAGTTGTCCAGGGCGGCCGCCAACGCGGTTCAGAGCGACCAACCTACGGGAGTCTTGCGGCTTGGCGCCATGGAAAGCACGGCTGCGGTTCGCTTGCCTGGCCCTCTTGGCATCTTTCATGAGCGATATCCAGACGTGGCGCTGGAGCTTTATTCCGGAGACCCCCGCGATTTGGTCAATAAAGTGCTCAATTCCGAACTCGACGCCGCGTTGATCGCGGACCCCGTATCGGACCACCGGCTGGAGACGATGGCCATCTACGACGAGGAGCTCGTGATCATCGCCGAGGCTAAGCACGGTGCTATCGCGTCGCCCAAGGATCTTCCGTCGAAATCCATCCTCGCATTTCATCCCGGATGCCCCCACCGCAAGCGTCTTGAAGACTGGTTTGCGCGCGGCCACGTCATGCCGGAGCGGATCGTGGAGGTGGGCTCGTACCACCTTATCCTCGGCTGCGTTGCCGTTGGAATGGGTGTCGCGCTGGTGCCTCACAGCGTGCTCGACACCTACACCGAACGTGCGCGGCTCAGTGTGCACAAGCTGCGTGCGAAATTCGGACGGGTGAAGACCCGGCTGGTATGGCGTAGGGAAGCGCCACAGGCGAAGATTCTGGCGCTGTCGACGGTGCTGCTTGAGAGTCATCACAAATCGTGAGATTCCTGCCCGTTCCGCGCTGAAATTGTCTTGCCTGTGACGGCGCAGTTGGCATCACGGTCGATTTCTTGAGGACTGGCCGGCTTTTCGCGTAGCTGATTGAGTTCCGTCCAAGCCGCAGCCTCAGCCTGCTGGCGCCTGGTGCGTCGCTTAATGCATAGATTCCCAGAACAAGCAAGCCCAGGAGGTCGAACGCGATGGATGGAAACTCATACATCGGAGAAAAGTCCACAGGCAGATCCACGCTGCTGCGGCGTGCCTCGGCCGATGCGCATTTGCGCCGGCGGACTTCATACGCCACTCGTGCCGGCCACGCCATGAACACCGATCCGAGGGCCGTCAAGATCACGACGTAAAGCGAATACGAGCCAGAAACCTTCTCATTCTAGGTAGAAGGCGAGACTTCTACCCAGATTCAGCTCTTCGGGGAACTGTCCTATTTCGTTGCTGTGAATGAGCAGCACAGTCTCCCATCGAGAGGGATCTCCATCGGACGAAGCTTCCGCCCAACTCGACCATATCCTTGAGTAGCAATCTGACGGAAGAATTTTCTTCCTGACGTTCTTGTTTCACGATTCCTCCCAAGATTGATGGCTTCAGTTCTGCTCTGGGTCGGAGTGGACCGACCCGCGCGGATCGCGTGCGAGGTGACTTGCAAACGACGGCTCATGCTCGAATCGTATGCGGGAATGTGACGGCGATCAGCAAGGCGCTGGCTGCAACGAGCATCATCGTGCCCGCCCACCCATGAGCCGCAATAGCAGCTGGGACTTAATGGCCTGCGCGCGACATCAGCGGCGGAAGTGAGGCCAGTGCCCTGAGCGCATTGAATTCATCAAGCACTGCGGCCTGGATCTGATGGTGATCGACAGGCTCGGTATCGAACATAAAGCCCAAAGCGGCATCGTGCCCATCGAAGGTCAGAATAGCGTATTCGAGCCAGCTATTGAATCCTTCTGGTGGTTTGGGGTTGTGGGTGGGTGCAGTCATGAAATCTCCTCTGCGCGGAATCGCGCCGAATTCAAATTGACGAACGTCGCAATCGGCGATGCATACGATTGAGCCAGAATGATCCATCGGTCTTGTCTTCGCAGACGAGGGCCCGCACACAAGCAGAATTCTCGCAATGCGTACTCTTCGCTTCAACGTTGCCGATGGAGAGGAGCATCTTTGCACTGCATCAGGTGATCCTCCGACCAACTCGACCGTGCATGGTGGTCGACCCGAAGTGTTTCCTCTGATGGAGCGGCTGTCAGCAGCCGCGAACCCAACTGCCATTCGGAAACTCCCGAGCGTCGCAGCAAATCTGCAAACCGCGAAGCCAAGCCGAACCCTTGGGTAGGGACTCCGAAGCGCGAGAGAAAAAGAGCGCGCTGCGGCAGGTCATACCGTTCGAAACGCGTTCGCGTGCCGCGCAGATAAAGTTCCATCCAGGCCAGATAGGTCCGAGCGAGTCTGCCGCGGGCGCCGTCGATACACGCGGCATCACGCCACTCCTGCAACAGAGCTAGGCCATCTTCCACGGCCAAGCCTGAAGCCGCCTTAAGCGATATCCGAAGCCAGGCCGCCGCGGCAATGCTGCACGCGTCGCGCAGAAGGCTGGCACGCTGCTCCCTGGCGGTCGAAGCACTCTCCAGATCCGCGCTTAGAACGCTGGTCACTGCAAGCATCTCGGTGTCCGACAAGCGACGCGTCATGACAGGCAGAAGCGCATCCAACGCTTTCCCTTCGGTCACTCCCAATAGTCGCTTGATCGCGATCTTCGACACTGGGCAATGAGCCTCACTCAGCAGCGCTGCAGCACTCGAGACTTCAGCCAGAGTCGTGCGGTAGCGCTTTCTCTCGAGATGTTCCTTGCAGACGGACCAGAGCCAGTAAGGCACGGGAATCTCTGCCGTGGCGTATTCTCCGCATGTAATGCGTGCAGCGCTCATGCTGCTGATAAAACGCACTGGCCAATCCCTAGTGAGCCAGTCCACCAGTTCCAACATCTGGTGCCGCATTGCTGTCGACTGCCGGTCGAACGGCAGCCGCGGTCCTCTTGCCATGCAGGCCAGAACAGGGATCAATTCTCGAGGCAGCCCAGCCCTTTGAAGCTTCACCGCGAGCCGGGGACGACCCAGGACATTCAGCAGCACGCGGACCCCGTCCCACCAGAGCTTGCTGTGAACCACGCGGACGGAAAAGATCGATCGGGGCGGCGCATCCTGAGGATCCACCAGGCGCCACTTTGCGATCCGTCGAACGCGCACCGGGCCCGGATCGTCATACAGCGCGCGACCACAGTGCTCACACAACTTCAGCGATGCTGTCCGTAGGCCCGAGAGGATCAGCTCGCGTCCGCAGCCGCGGCATGTATCGATGAGGAGACGCATATGCACTGCACATACGGTATTCACCGTCAGGCGCCAGGCGCTACGCCAGTACGGCCTCCCGTCCTCGGCCAAGCACGCTGCGCAGATTGAGTACCTGCACCCTTGGCCGCCACTGGGCATCAACCATCGCCCCGCTGTGCCGCCCGGCGTTCCGGTCATCGCCGTTAGCGCGCCATCCAATGCGTGTGAGCGCAACAGTTCAAGCGGAAGGCCGCTAAGTTGTTCCAGGCCGGAAAGCAGCATCCACCTCTCGGGATTCACATCGATAAGCGAACGTGAGGCAAGTGGAAGGCCCTCGTTCTGAAGCAGCTCGCCATAAGTGGTGAAGCCATTCGACAACGCCAGTCGGAACAGCCACGAAGTGAGCGATTCCGGCGAAGCCAGCCCTGGGATCGGCGCGGGTCGTACGATCAATTTCTGAAGCTGGCGAGGCACATCCAGAACTCAGGTCACGACGTTCTCGAAATACTGTTCGGAACCCCTGTGAACTGGCCCGCCCCCCACGCAGACGCTGTGGAACTTGACGAGCCAATCGCTGGCACTGGTCCCGTAGGCCTTCCCATGGACGAGGCGCTCAAAGTCCGATGGACGTCGCGTTGCGAAATCCTCCAACAGCCTGGCGGCGCGCGAGCGCACTTCAATCGTTTGGTAGACGAACTGTTCACTGAATTTGGCACGCGTGCATTTCTCTAGACCTGCCTCCGCTCGGAGACTCGCAAATGCCTCCATCGAGGTGACATCTGCGCTCGCCGCACAAGCCTGATTGAGAAGTCTGCGAAGTGGCAGGCAGGGCAACACATGAAGCGGTCTGTGTTCCTTCGCCTTGCGACGGTAGATTTTGTAGAGGGTTTGCTGCAGCAGGCCGGTGTGAAGGGGCGCCACGTCGGGCGAGCAGTTGCGCAGATCGAAACCACAATTGCCACAGTGGCTCAGTGGCAAAAGGATGGGCCTCGGAGCGGCGAACGTGCCCTTGCAACGAGGGCAGCGATCCACCAGATTGCGACGGTGAACGTCGCACATCACGGTCGTTGCAAGTCGCCAGCTTTGTCTCCAATAGGGCACGTGGTCTTGTGCAAGGCAATCAGGACATACGACGTGGCGCGCGCGAAAATATGTGGAAGTGCCGGTTTTCTCAGCCAGTGTCCAGGCGCGCATGACGGTCTGGCCGCTTCTTCCGGGCGTCGGTCTGTCCTCCAGGGACAGCCACATCGGGGAAATTTCCTCCTCGCTACGGCCGCTCACACGTGCCCAGGCATGTGCTGCGCGTTCCGGATCCGTCGGAACATCGATAAGGAGGTGGTTCCGCAGGCCGGCCGCTATGCGAATCACGCCTGGGCGTGTGATTGCGTTCGCCTTCTGTAGCCGGTAAACCCAGGAACCCAGCGATTCGCATGCGCGGCGATCAAACGGCATAGTGCCGATCGGCCGGGTCCGCACGATGACGATGGGCAGGTCGTCGGATGCTGGCGTTTCGCGCAGGGAATGCGCACTGGAATGCCTAGGCGTCTTCATAGAGCGCATCCTCTTCGTGATTGTCGCCGTCCAAGTAGGTTGGCTCGTGAAGTTCGCCGACCCGGTTGAGTCGGCGCATCGCGAAGGATTTGTGAAAAGGGTTCAGCTCGGCCGATACCTCGCTCCAATAGTGGCGCTCGAACAACTTCTCGAGCGCGACGAAGCTCAGCATCTGCCCCTTGTCGGCCAGGTGCCTCATCCGCTTGACCATGAACGCGGTCGTACGGTGAATGCCGTCGGTTGCATAAAACATGCGTGTGGCGACATCTGTGCTCGCGAGCCACTTGCGATTACCCTCGCTCATGCCCACCGCCAGCTCGTACAGGAAGCCACGAAACTGCGGGAACCGGTCCTCGAGATCGAATGGATAAAGCTTGAGCACCTCGGGAACGCGGGAGCGCAGTTGTCCGTTGTGCGCAAAAAGGATTCGCGCGCGCGGCGCGCCGCCAAACGCCACGGGAAGCTTTAGCAGGTCGAGCATTTCCTTCAGCGCGTCCGCGGCGGATGCAAAGGTGTGGGCCTGCCCCCGATCGATCAGATGTTGTACTTCGTCGACGCAGACGAACTCGACGCCGCATGTCTGGTAGAGGATCTGAGCCCGCTCGCGCAGTCTGTCGGCCGAACCGGAGCCCACGTGGATCTGAAGGGCCTTGAGGAACGCTGCGAAGATGCTTTTGCGGGTTGGTTGCGACGGAATTTGCACGCGCACCACCGGTACGCGGGTCACTTCGTCCTCGATCACCGGTGGATGGCGAAGACAATACTCCTTGAAGATGAATGATTTGCCCACGCCGGATACCCCGAGCAACTTCATGCTTTGGGGATCGTCGTCGAGGCCGCTGTCGGCATGGCAGTCGGCGAGGCGCGCCATGGCATCTTGAAACGCGAGTGTCTCGATGCAGATCATGATTGCCTCCCGGTCAAAGTCTTCGGTGCACGCACTACCGTGGTGAAGAATGGAATATCGTCGTCAACGCGCGGACTCGCCGGTCGCCGATTGATCGGCTTGCCCAGCGTGCCAGTGGTCGATTTCTTGCTGGTGCCGTTTCCGCGGTTTCCCCGTTTGCGTACGGACTTGCGCCGGGTTGAAGGCGCCTCAGGCACGGTCGTCGACTCCTCGAGAGACAGGCCTGTCACTCGCAGCATCCGGCGTCGGGCGCCCTGCGTGGTCGCCTGGCTGAGGTCACGTGCGGATTCGCGCGCTCTCTTGATCGCCTGCGAGAGCGAAATCTTTTGGCCATGGTCGCGTGCCTTACGTTGCAGGCGGCAGGCCACTTTGACCTGGAATGCGCTCAATCCTGCCTTGGTCCGATCGATGTTAGGCACCTGCAGGCGCTCTCCGGACCTAGGATCCGTCACCCAGATGAAGGCCATGAGCGACCGGTTTAAGCGCACCTGCACCGGCACGCTCACTGTCTTCTGATTGGGCTTCCTCGGCGCTTGGCGCAAGATGGCCTGCAGATGGTCGCTGTTGAAGATGCAGTTGTCCACCTCAATTCCCTTGGTTGTCAGCGTGCAGGTGACGGCGTCCGAACAGATCACGTCCAGTTCGTCCGGGTCCGAGGGAAGGCGGATGGACGTCGCCGCCGACGCGCTGCGCCACAGTTCGTACGGACTCATGCCAGCCCCCTGTGGTCTCGTGTCATATAGAAGTCGACGACCCACAGGTGCAGGCGCTTTCGCAGTTCGTGCAGATCGATCACCGCGTCCGCAGTCGGGTCGTAGTCCTTCGGACGCTGGTAGAAATGCGAGCCGGTGGCCCCCGGCAAGCCCGTCAGTGCAGACTCGTTAAATGTCCGAAAGAATCGCTCGATTCGGGCCTTGTACCTCGGCTCCTTGACCGGGCAGTACTGCAGATCGATTCCGAGCTCGAAACACGCCTGCTTCAGCGAGTGGGAATGGAATTCCGGGCCGTTGTCGCACTTCAAGACCAGCGGAATGCCGTGGCAGGGCCAGTCGCACTGTACCTCGGGGTATTCCTTGCGCAAATAGGTTTTCGGAAGGATGGCGTGCTTTAGGCAATCCAGCGCCGCCTGCGACGAGGTACCGCTGAACCCCACATCGAACCCCATGACCGCGCGGCTGAAGTGTTCGATGATTACGGTGAGTCGCGGGCGCCCCAGCACCAGGCCCGTTATCTCGTCAACGACGAAGAGGTCGAGCGTCGTGTGGTCGATCTCCCAGCATTCGTTGAGCCCATACATTTCGGTGTTCTTCGACGTCGGACGGAAAACTGAGAGTGCATGCTTAGCCCCTTCTCGCGCGGCCGTGACCTCGAAGCCCGGGCGCCGGCGCAGGCACCGCACAAAGGTCGAGTACGAAGGAATCCGCAGTTGCTGGCCGTTTGGGCGCCACTTGTTCTTCTCGAGCAGCTCTCCTTCGAAGACCTGATAGGCGACTTTGATCGAATAGCGCTCGGTCGTGAGGTAGAAGTTGTCCAGCACGGCGTTGAGGGCTTGCTTCACCTCGGGCGCCATGCGCTGTTTTCCTGGACCGCCACGGCGCTCGAAGTACGGCATCACTGCCGAGGAATCTCCGCCCTGCGCCGTGACCCGGGCGCGCCAGCGATTCAAGGTCGGGATAGAAGGCGCGCGGGCCTGGCCGAGCGTCTGGCGCACCGCTTCGAGCACCGCGCGTAGCCGCTTGCTATGCCTGCGCAGGCTGAGCCCCTCACGTTCGATGGCCCCCAGGTATTGTTGCCGGGCATAGCCCTGCAACTTGGCCGCTTCGCTGACATCGGCCGCCAGGCGGATCGCCACGGTGACCTTGCGCTCCTGCGTGTCCCGCTTGGCGCTCTTCAAACCTTTGAGGTTGCCCGAACGGTAATGAATGTGCAGGGTCGCAACTTCCCACGGTCGCTCGTTGCCCTCCTCGTCGGCCAGCATTACCCGATCGGCGCCGATGATGGAGCGGACCGTAACGACCTTCTCGAATAGCTTGAATTGCTTATTTGGTGTAAATGAAGTCAGCTGCATCGAAGCGCTCCTCGAGGGTATAGGTCAATGAGGTGGCCGCTTCGAGCGGCTGATGCATGTCGGCGTAGACAAAACCGAGCGCGAGCATGCGAAGGGACGCATCGGTCCCTAGCAGCGCCGCGAGATCGGTAAGGACCGCAGGCCTGTGTCTGGCGAGCTGCACGCAGTCCTCGGAATCTCGCTCGTCCGGGCGAGCGGTGCGCAGCGCCTGCGTGAGCATCCGGGCGTTGCGGCGCGTGATGGGCAGATTCAAGTCCGACTCGGTAACGACTAAGAACAGGACGCTCAGGTCCGCCAGATGCCGCCGGATGGCGGCCAGACGTTCTTGAACGCTCGCTTTCGCCAAGTGTTTCGAAGGGATACATTCGAGGCAGACGAGTTCTCCGTCCCGCCTCATCACGACAGCGTGTGGGGTATGGCCGAATGGGGTGCCGTCTGCCAGCGTCACATTCATCGTAGTGGGGCGAGTGCAGGCGTCGGCGACCAGCCATGAGGCCTCGAGCCGATAAACGAGGTCCCACTGGAGACCCGATTCCCAGTGCATGGAGCGCTTGAATCGGGCGGACGGGAAAATCCCGCGCACTCGGTGACCGCCTCGCGTGACTACGCGCCGCGGGCGAAAGGACGGATCCTGCCCCACCAATTGGGCAAAGCGACTTCTGAGAGATGTCGTCATGCGACCTCCATAAATCAAACAGCAAAAAAGACCTACGGGGAGCGCTCGAAAGCGCCCGCCGAATTGGATTCAGGCTTGACTTGATGGTTAGTCGAATGCGATACTGAAAGCGCCCTCCACAGGCTCCGTCAGTAATGGCGGACTAACGCCGTCTAGCCCTTCGCGGTTAGATGGCGTTTTTCTATTTCATCGTGGCTCCTTGATTGTCCTGCTCAAGCAAGGGTGTCTTCTGTCCTGCGCTTTTGCGAGACTGTGGTCAGCTTTCGCTCCCGTTCGATACGCTCCAGCACCTCCACAATTTCGTTGGTCATCGCGAAAACACCGCGTCTGTGCTCAATGGTGACCGGCGAGAATGGCAGACTTCCCCGGCTACGAGCCATCTTCAGTGCGGTCACGGTCGGATAATGCAATATCTTGCAGATAGCCTTGGAATCCATGATGGGGCCATAGTTGGCCCAAAGAAAGTCATTAATATTCAGCGCCATGGTGACTCTTGGTATTCATTTGATGCGGCTAGTGATTCAGGATTTCGACCGCATCCTATGCTCGGCTCGCCAAAAGTCAATCAATAAGTTTCATTAAAACTTTAGACTGCTGGCTCGTCAAAGACGCATCGAAGGGTTCGGTTGATTATTGAGTTGTTCATTGAAATGGAGATTGAATTGACAATTAAATTGTTGTTTGAATTGGCAATTGAGTTGTCGCCTCCTCAGAAATCGCACATCGCATTTCTTGCGAAAGCAATGTGTCCAAGGTGTGCCTATGACCGACGCGGATTCGTCGATGGCGATCCGCCATCGGGATCATGAACGCGGCAGTGGGAGGAGGCGAGCGCGTAGGCGTCCGCGGCGCGCTCACGATCTACGGCAGAGGCGAGTTTCTAGCGAGCCCGTATCCTGCCAGTGCCGACGAACGCGCACGACGTCAGAGAGCTCAAGGCCGGCTGCAGGATCGACATAGGCGCCATGTTCGGTCTCGAACAACCATGCCGATGTCTGCTGTGCCATAGGGGCGCGGCATCGCCACAAAGATGTACAGCGGGTAAAAGCCGGGCCGCTCTTTCCTGTCATATAGGTTGGAAGCACAGCGTGCAAACGCGACTCTTGCCATTTGCGCCCGCACAAGATCTCGACCAAGTCGTCGATTCGGGCCACGAGAAACCGGCTCCAGAATTGACCGCCGTCTACTGCCGGCGGTGGTAGGACCTCAGCGTACCAAAGGGGGCCGTTTAAGCAGTGTTCCACCCACGGGAATGTATGCACGTGCGGCGCTTCCGGGGCCCCCGCGATTTCGAAGCGCTCGTCTACTTGCAGCATGAAGACATCCAAATGTGGAAGATCGTCCGTGGTGTAATAGTACGCATGGCTGGACCATTTTGTCCATGCCGGCCCCCTCTCCAAAATTTGCGCGCGATCCTGCGCTGATGGCGCTCGGCGACGCGATCCGGCTGTTGCGCAAGGCCAGGGGGATTTCTCAGGAAGAGCTCGCCCACAGGAGTCATGTTGACCGCTCCTACATGAGCGCTGTCGAGCGCGGTGTGCAAAATCCCGGAATCATGATTGTTGTAGCGATTGCCAGGGCGATCGGGGTGTCCGTTGCTCAGCTCGCCGCTGAAGCGGGGCTGTAGTCGAGCGCGCCGAGGTCAGAGGGGCTAGGCTGCCACACCCAAGGTGGTTTTCACGCCCCGGGGCCCTTCTCTTGACGTTGGCCTGTACACCAAATGCTTCTCGGGATCACTGCGGCGCACGTCCTAAAGCAATTCTGGGAGGGCAAAGAGCAGCATCAGTGTCGAATGCATATTCTGGATGAAGAGACACCCAGCTTCTGGTTTTCTGAATGAAAAGGGACTTTCCCGTCCCAAGCTACCGCGGAGTGCTCGTTGAGTGTTGCGGCAAACGGCATCCAAATGCCATCACACGGAAGGGGAAGTCCTTCTACCACCGCGTTTGGAATTCAAAGCCTCGTCGTGATGTACGCTCCGTTTGATTCGAGTTCGCGGGATCTGGCCAAGGCATCATGCGTCTCGATTGCAGAAAGCATCGCCTTGCAGGCGTCGGCCATCTGCGGCATAGCAGACAACCAACTGTCTTGTGCCGAATCCCGAGCAGACTCCGCCTCCTGCAATCGTCGGCTGATCGCACCGGCAGGTGATGCCTTGCGTTGGCATGCATCCAGCCACTCCCTGATCTGCCCCGATGGATCCATGAGCCGCGTTGGTTTAAGACTTTTCATCGAAGCTGCGAAAGCAACGGTTGCATCACGAGCGTCCAACAGGTAGTCCAGATCACTCGGCTCATAGCTGCACATAACTTCAAGCAGGGACAGAAGTTGGAAGTTGCGCAGAGACAAGCTCCACGCTTGCTCGACTGTGCACTTCTTCATGGATTTTTCTGCATCCAAATGAGACAAGCAATTTCTAATGAATGAGAGGACAAATGCAGCCAAGTCACAAGAATCGTACCTTCGGAGCGCCGTACTTCCATTTTCTATGCAAGAGAACAAAAAAGCGCTTCGCGACCGAAGCCAAGCATAGAAGGATTAGCCTCAACCGGGGGCGTCGCGAAGAAAAGATTGCACACATCTATCGAAGAATGCGCCTTACTTCACGTTTCATCAACAAGGACATGCTTCCGGTTAAAGAAGAAATTTATCTATGTAATAGAAACATGCATTTGAATGACATTTGACTCGCTCGGCCGCAATTATTAGCGACGCCTCTCAATTGAGCTGCAAAGCCTTCTCCCCATCAGTTCCTCGTTGGTCATCACGCGGGAGGCCAAAGATGTTCCCGGTCTTGATGCCCGACGGTGCCGAACAATCGGCCGTTACCACAGCGCGCATCGCAGTCCTCCGCGCCCGCATACAGCCAGAAGCCGGCCGCCCATGTTCCTTGAAGTGCCGTTGCGCATTTGGCTCAGCAGTTGAGGATCGAGCATCTCACCAACGGGCAGTACGGTCAGTCGGGCACGGATCGCCTCGGCGTCCGAGGGCTACAGCCTTCGCGGCCACCGAGAAGATGTCGGCCAACATCTTGAAAGGACCGCATTCACCATCGTCGCACTACAGCGAGCAGCGCCGTCTCACATTGGCATGGAGAGCGTCCGCTTCACCGACGCGGCAGTTGCGCGCCGCATGCGAATTCCGCGTTCAGAGGTCGAGGGATTGGCTCCCCGTCAATGGAGCGTCCCGGCTTGGCAACAACTTCGGCGCGTGCACGGACGGGCCTTCGAGACGATAGCCCGCCCCCCATACTGCCCGCAGCTCCCAGCCGTTCAAGGCCAGCTCCAGGCTACTACGGAGCCCGGATATGCAGACATCCAGCTGCCGCGATTGGTGGTCCCACTCCTTTGCCCACACCGCAGCCCACAATAGGTCGCGCCCCACTGTGCTGCCTGCATTGGAGAAGAGCTCGATGGCAAGGTCAAATCCGTCGGGGCGCAGCTGCACTCGTTTTTGCCTATATTCCACCATGTTGCTCGTCAACAGAAAGCGGTAGTCTCCCCACTCCCTCTCAAGAGCGGGCAAAGGCCTCCGAAGCTTTCTCATGAAGAGCCGAAGGAGACTGAAGAGCTCGAAGAATGATAGAGGTCTCACCATGACCTCGTCCATGGTTCCCAGTCGTATTGCGTTTACGTCATGGAACTGATTCCTCGACACCAGACACAGCATCGGCATCTGTGGCCCGATCCAGGCCCTCGCGGCGTTGACCAGTGCGATGGACGACGCACTGTCGGTTGCGCCGATCATGAGCAGCATCTCGAAGTGCCCCGGAGCATAGAGTGGGGATGTGGCTTCCGGAACCTTCGAGAAAATCACCGGTGCATATCCCAGCCTGCGGACGATTCGCCTTACAGATTCCCGGGGTCGGACTTCCGAACCCAGGATTGCAATGCGCCCGGGGGAGATGCGCTCTTCATCACCTCCCGTGGGCGCCATCATTGCTCGCCACTGACTTCAATCTCCACACGGCGATTGGGTTGAAGGCAACCGATCAACGCCTCCGTTTTATGCATACCGGGGCACTCGACCACGGGTCGGTTCTTACCTACGCCCTGCGTGCGGATCGCGCTGCTGTCGATACCTTGTCGCACCAGCAGGTCGCGCACCGTGTTGGCGCGGGCAAGCGACAGCGCATTGTTATACGAATCGCTCCCCAGGCGGTCGGTATGGCCCGTCACGCTGATTGCGCTCGATGACTTGAAGTTGCCCTTGATGTCGCGAGCCAACACCTCGACCTTGCGACGGCCTTCCGGCATCAGATCGGCTGCGGCGGCGCCGTCGAAGCGAAACAGACCGCCGGCGCCAAGGGTTACCTTGCGCAGCATCGGAGGCGGCACCGGGGCGGGAGCCACCGCTGCCACTGGCTGCGCCAGCACATCGCCGCAACCAGTCGGCAGCCAGTAGAAGCTCTGCGCCTTGTAGTCCTTGTCGAAAATGGCCTTGTACTGGCAGGTGGTCACGCCGCCACCGGCCTTATGGAAGTGAAAGATATAGTCCCACTCGCGCGGGCCCGCCATGCCTTCCCTGAAATGTGGGCGGCCGAGCAGGTCGTATAGCTGGTCCTTCGTGACGCCGGGCGCCACCGCGCGCAGATTGGCCAGGTTGGGGAACGTACCCTCCTTGAGCCAGGCGTCGTTATCGATGTCGGGGAAGACCACTTCCGTGGCCTTGCCATCGTCGCTGATACCCTTGCTCACGGAAGATGTGCCGCAGGCCTGGAGCACCAGAAGAGCTGCGATCCCCACTGCGATGGCCGAGAAGCGATGAAATTGCATTTTCGTCATGATGATGTTGTTCCTCTGTTGATGCGGCCGGCTTACCAATGGAAGCCCGCGCCAGCCGACACGCCGACCTTGCCGCGCGAATTGGCTGAACCGCTGAACTTGACTATCCAGCGACCGTTGTCCGACAGCTTGGAGATGCCGATGGCCAACGCGGCCTGCCCGTCGTAGCCCGCCACGCCCGCGGCCAACATGCTCTTGCCCGGGATGTAGGCCTGCGGCATGCCCGCCATGGCCATGGCACCCGCCGTGCCGGCGCTGGCGTCCTTCGCTGTCGCCCGGATGTCGCCGCGCAACTGGTTGGCGCGCGAATCGGTGTAAGCTGCCGAAGCCGCCGAGGCCTCGTTGAGCTGTTTAACGTTGACGGCGTCATTGCCGGCCACGCCCGGCGCCACGTTGTGGATCGTGGTTGGGCCAGAGCTTTGGCCCAGCGTCACGTTTTGGTAATCCACCGAGCCGTCGGCATTGGTCTGGTACTGCACGCTGCTGTTCTTCACGGCCTGCAACTGGCGCACATTCACCGCGTCGGTGGCTTGCGTGCCGCCCGCCACATTGGTGATCTGGCGCTCGTTGCCCGCGCTGCCCACCGACACCGCCCCCTGCGTGGAACCCACCACCGCGTTGGAGAACAGCTCCTGGCCGCCCGCCATGCCCGCACGGTCGGCCGTGGCCCCCGCGCCCAGCGCCACACCGTTGGCGGCCGTAGCCAGCGAACTGTTGCCCACGGCAATCGAGCCAGCCCCCTGCGACACGGCCTGTGGGCCGATGGCCACGCTCTCGGCACCCAAGGCCTGCGAGTCCGCAGCCGCCGAATTGGCATGGAAATACTTGATGCCGCCGCCGGTCTGGATGTTGTTGATCGCCTGGTTGGTCGCGTAGAGCTGACTGCCGTTCACCGCGTCGGTGCTTGTGGCGCTGAGCTGGCCGGCAGCCACGTTCTGGATCTGGCGTTCGGCACCCGCGCCGCCCACGCTGACCACGCCCACAGGGTTGGCGCCCGCGAAGTTATAGGTCTGGCCCTGGATGGTGGCGCTTGCGGTGGGTGTCGCGGCCGTGGTATTGCTGTCGGCACCCAATGCCACGCTGTTGGCCGTGCTGGCCGACGCGTTCGTGCCCACAGCCACCGAGTTAGCGGCCGATGCAGAAGCGTTGATGCCCGAGGCGATCGCGCCGACGGCCGTCGCCCCGTTGTTGGCATAGTTGCCGTCCGTGCTCACCCCGCCATTGACGCTGTAGAAATGCGAGCTGGCGTTGTTCACGATAGTGGTGATGTTGCCGCCCAGCGCATTGACTGCGCTGGCCACCGAGTACAGCTGGCTGCCGTTGATGGCGTCCGTGCTGGTGGCATTGATGGCGCCCGGCGCCACGTTGACGATCTGGCGCTCCGCACCCACCGCTCCCACGCTGACCACGCCGCTGGCGGTGCCGGCAAAGCCGCTGTAAGTGATGGCCGGTCCGGCGCTATAGGTAACGGTGCCGTCGGGGTTGAGCGTGGCGACCACGCCCGCCACCGTGGCACTGCTGACCTGCGCGGCCGCCTTGTCGGCGCTGTTGTTGCCCAGCACCACGTTGTTGGCGTTGGTCACCGTGACGTTGTTGCCCAGCACGAAGCTGTTGTTGCCGGTGACGGTGTTGTTGTTGCCCACCGAGTAGCTGCCGTCGCCACTGATGTTGTTCGGATCACCGAAAGCGCCCGAGCCGGTCCCTGTGACCTGGTTGCCCACGCCGACAGCGGTGGACCTTGCTCCCGTCACGGAGTTTTGCCAGCCTATCGAGGTGGAACCCGCCCCGCCGGCGTAACTCTGACCTATCGCCACTGCATTATCGCCACCGACTGCAGCGCTGTAGCCTACCGCAGTGGAGTACAAACCTATAGCTTGGGAATACGTCCCAATCGCCGTGGACCAATGAGCTGTTGCTTTGGCCCCTAAGCCTCCCGCGAAAGCCCCGGCCCCGGCGGCTTCAGCATTAGTACCCAGAGCCACGGAATAGGCATTCGAAGAGATGGCTCCCCAGCCGATTGCAATGGAGCCGTAGCTGGGGTAGCCGATGGCTTGCGCACCAGCGCCAATGGCGATGCCATAAAACGTAGGGGATGCGGCCCCCGCGCCGATCGCCACGGATTGATGGCCCGTCGCCACGACGTCATAGCCAATGCCCACAGACGTCTGCCCCCCCGAGCCGCCGGAGGTATTCACACGGCAGCCAATGTTGACCGATATTGTGCTGGGGCCTGTCAGGTTGGAGGGGTTGACACACTCCGCCGAAGTGTCGCCCACCACGACGTCGGCCATAGCCACTCCGGTCGCGCCCATGAGGCCTGCCAACGCAACTGCGGCCAAGGCCTTCACCGCAGCGACGGCTTTGCGGCCCACACGACCGCCACTGGCCTTGCCCTTACTGGTTGCCAGCTCGGAGGCGACCACCATCTGCCCCAGGGCAGGATTCCAAACCGTCTTATGTATCTCGTTCATTTACGTGCTCCTCGGTAACTTAATTGACACTTGTCACAAGAATTAAAAATTCCTGCGAGTACTTTAGTAATGGATGAGCCGCATGCGATATGAAATACAGGAACAAAAATACCGAATATTGCGCAGGGGGTGGAACCAATTCACAAAGTTGCTAACAATTGATATGGGAAGGGCTGATCGGAGCTCCGCACCGCAGTGGTGTCGGTCTACACGGCCGCCCTCGACAAACGTGCTCTCGGCGGCCCTTGTATGGATTTCTTTTGAATAGAAGTGACCCAAGCACCAGTTCCCAACGCGTTGCGCGCTGTCATGAGTCGTCTGGATTGGAAATCCGCGGTCGAGCCGGTGTCCTGCCGTCCCCGCAGTGGCGCCGTTTTCTGCGTGGGCTTTGAGTTCCACCGAAACTTTGCGCTAAATCACTATCTTCTTCTTCCTGAGCAAATTCGTGAATAAATTCACATTATTTTGGCAAAAATGAGAAATATTTCACGACGAATTAATCTCCGCATCCGGCGTCGAGCTCGTAGTCGATGGGGGCTGCTCCAGGCTTTGGGTTTGGCTAAGCGGGCTGGTGTTTGAGCGCCTCCCGTTCGAGGCAAAGGCCCGCGGCGGGCAGCCGTATCTTTTACGGAAAACAAGCCCGAAATAGGCAGGGTCGGAAAACCCGCAGCGATATGCAATTTGAGACACTAACGTGTGCGACACCGAGGCGGTTCGGAGCATGCGCACGGCAGCCTCGAGACGCTCATGCTGCAGCACGTCCAGAAAAGTATTGCCGCCGCCGGCGCTGGCAAACACCTTGTGCACGTAGCGCACGGACACATGAAAGCGGGCGGCCAGCTTGGCGGCGCTGACATCCGGGTCCGCGTAGTTGTCGCGAATCCAGTTGTACATGCGCAGGTGAAGCGCCCGGTCGCGGGAAGACACCGCGTCCCATTCGCGCACGAAGCCGTTCTGCGAGAGCGCGAACGAAAGCATGGACAGGATGTGTTCGCCGATCAGTTCCTGTTCGAACGGGCTATTGATAGCTTGCGCACGGTCGATGCTCATGGAGTTGAGATAGGCCGCGAGCAGGCTCGACCAACCCTTGGTTCCGTCGAGGCGCTGGGCCGCAGCGGCTTCCGCGCCCGGCAGCCATCGCGTGACCAAGGGCTTTGGCAAACCTACCAGTAGGGAGTTGGCCGCGACATGCGCCTGCATGCGCATTTTTTGCTGCGAATCGATCAGCACGAGATCGCCGGTCTGGACGATAGCCTCGGTTCGCTGCGTGACAGTGGAAGGCCCGTCGCCGACTTTGAGCATGAGTTGAAACGGATGCAACTCCACGTCCTTGATCTGGCCAGGCTCGGCCAACGATGACACGGGGCTTCCATGCAAGCGGGCCAAGGCCAGCGAGGACATGTCCACGATGCTGAACCATTGATGGAAATCGTCTCGCTGAGGGCTCTCGAGTCCGACATAGCCAACGCTCTTGCCGAACTCATCGGCCCAGTAAGCGAAACGGTCTTGAGGGGGCAAATGCTCGGTGTCGTAACGTTGCACGAGCGGTGAGCGATCCGGCATACAGTAGGTTTGGTTCTGAACCGAGTAATTTCTTCGCTCTTGGCAACGCCTTCCTACGCAACGCGACGCGCAAAAGATAGTGCTCTTCTGCGAACGAGAAAACAAGGCGAGTAACTCTCGCCTGGCGCTGGACGCAGGTTCAAGCCAACGTGAGCAGGGGTAGGACGTTAAAGGAAGGGGCTTCAATTCAATAAGCAAAAAAAGCGAACAAAAAATATGGAAATTGCGCACTCGCGAAGAGAATTTCACGAATCCATCGACTGCTCCGCGCCGGCAGTCGGTTGAATGCAATACGGCGCCTGAATCGGTCCCTCAGATCGACCAGGACCTTCGTGCCGTAGGCATATGAAGGCGCGCCCTCCGGCAGGCGACTGCGTGAATTCGAGGCCGAGAACAACAAGCTCGAGAAGCTGTTGGCCGAGGCCCGCCTGGACATCCGCGCGCTGAACACCGCCTTCGGGGGCAAAGCGCTTGCCCCACAGGTCAAGCATGCGGCTGTTGCCACCATGTCGGGGGAATGCGGTCTGCGCGAGCGACGCGCACGCAGGCTTGTGAGGCTCTCCCGTGACAGCTATCGCAATCCGCCCGAGACCGATGCCATGACGCAAGAGTTCAACAGCAAGATCGTCGAAATCGCGCATGCACGTCGGCGCTTCGGCTATCGGCGCATCCACGACATGCTGCGCTCGCACTTCCCGAGCGTGAACCACAAGCGCGTCTTCCGCCTGTACAGCACCGCCAACCTGGCGGTGCGCAAGCGCAAAGAAGGGCAAAGGCCCTGCCAGCGAGCGCGTGCCGCTGCAACAGGCCACGATGGGCAATGAGGTGTGGAACATGGACTTCGTCAGCGACAGCCTGAGCACGGGACGGCGCATCAAGTGCTTGACCGTGGTCGATGCCTTCAGCCACGAGTGCGGGAGCATCGCGGTGGACCGGGCATCTCGGGCCAATACGTCACGCGTCTGCTCGACCGGGCGGTGGTCTTTCAGGGGGCTACCATTGGCCCTGCGAACGAACAGCAATCCGGAGTTCACCGGTCGTGCCTTCATGGGCTGGGCGCAGATCCATGGCATTCGCCGCATCCTGATCGAGCCCAGAAGAACGGCTACATCGAGTGCTTCAACGGCAAGTTCAGAGACGAGTGCCCGAACGAACAGTGATTCGAGACGCTGCTGTAGGCCCGATCGTCAAGCCGCACAGCAGTTGCCCGCGAATGCCATCGGCGAAGTTCGCCGAGCTGCATCGCCATCGCGCTGGCGATGCAGCTCGACCCAGCTTAACAACCATTGAGATCAATTGATCTTGCAACCCCGGACTTCCTCGTTATGAATTGCACGGCGGAAGGGAGCAGGTCAATGGAAGAGAACAGAAGCAAAGACTTGCCCCCGTAAGCGGTACCTCTGCAATGTCGAACGCCAATATCCGAAGATTACCGAGCAGTGGATTTTGAACTGCTCTCATCGGATGTCAGGTCACCACGCAGCAGAAGTCAGGTCCCGGAACGAGAGTCGAGAATTTTCTGAAGTCGAGTAGCCCGGCTCTAGATCTTGAAACGTGCAGGCGTACGCGAGTGCTCTATGACCTTCTGGTGACGGACCTGGAGCATGCAAAGCTTCGACGCGATGTCGTTAACGCAGGCGGGGCTGAAACATGCTCTTGAGCGCCGACTACGAGAATGATCACGGATGGCAGTTCCTGGATGGAGTAAATGTGCGCCAATTACAAGGCTATTGAGATAACTCTTCTTATCGCAGTAGCTATCTCGTCTGACTAAACTTCGAATATGAAAAGTACCCCGAGCGCGCTGATCCAAAAAGAGGCGTCGCAGGACTTCCCTGGTGCCGCAGCGCTCGCGGCCTTGCGTGCCTGGTACGCCGGAATGGGCACCGCCGAGGCCGTCGCGCAGTACCTGCCGCACAGCACCGGCACTGGAAGGTCGTCTCGCGCCGTGCTGGGCGAGATTCGGCGCCAGTTGGCGGACCATGCCCGTCGGTGCCGCCGCGACGATCTGGCGCAACGGCTCATGCACTCGGCGTCCGAACGGCCGAAGCATGCCCGCGCTGTCTTGGCGGCGATCGAGGTGTTGCGCGGGCTCGCCGTGCCGCGACCGCTGGTGACGGACGCTATCGAGCACTGGCTGCCCGCACGCATCGCCAAACCCCTGCGGACCCACGGCCTGCGCACGCTGGCCGATCTGACGGTGCGCGTGCCGCGCCGGCGGCGCTGGTGGGTGAGCATTCCCGGCTTGGGCGCCACCGGCGCCAGGCAGGTGGAAGTTTTTTTCGCGGCACATCCGTCTCTGACTGCCGCTGCCCGTGCGCTGGTGCCGGTCGGCATGCCGCAGGACGTGGTGCCCTGGGAGCGCCTGTACGTGCCCCATGAGGTCGACGGCTCGCGCGGTGCCTTCCGGGCACCGCTGGAAACCTGCATCCTGGGCGCGCGCAACGACTACGAGGCAGTGCAGGCCTGGCTGTCGCTGCACGAGTCGGTGGCCACCCAGCGGGCCTATCGCAAGGAGGCCGAGCGGTTGATTCTCTGGGCCATCGTGGAGCGCGGCAAGGCGCTGTCGTCGCTGACGACGGAAGATGCCGTGGCGTACCGGGCGTTTCTGCGTCACCCCGCACCGCGTGGGCGTTGGGTCGGACCCGCCGCACCGCGATCCTCGTCCGAGTGGCGGCCGTTCACGGGTGCGCTGTCGGCGCGATCCGTGGCCTACGCTTTGTCGGTTGCGGGGGCCTTGTTCCGCTGGCTGATCCAGCAGCGCTATGCGCTGGCCAACCCCTTCGCGGGCATCAAAGTCTGGGGCGCCTCGAGGTCTGAGCCGCTGGCGGTGACGCGGGTCTTTGGCGAAGGGGAATGGGCGATCCTGCAGGCCGTGGCCGAAGGCTTGGAATGGGTGCACGGCTGGGAGGCCCCTGCGGCGCATCGGCTGCGGTTCGTGCTGGATTTTGCGTACGCGACCGGCCTGCGCATCGGCGAACTGGTCGGCGCGACGCTCGGCCAGATTGACACGGATGTCCACGGCGATCACTGGCTGCGCCTGGTGGGCAAAGGCGGCAAGGCCGGCAAGGTGGCGCTACCGCCGCTGGCCCGGTCTGCGCTGGACTGGTACCTGATGCAGCGGCAGTTGCCGATCACGCCGGCCCGGTGGGACCCAAAGGTGCCACTCGTCGGCAGCCTGGAGTTGGATAGTTCGGCCGGCATCACGGCCACGCGGCTGTGGAGCGTCATGCGGCGCTTCTTCCTGCAGGTGGCCGAGGTCATCGAGGCGGACAGTCCGGCGCTCGCGGAGAAGCTACGCCATGCCAGCCCCCACTGGATGCGCCACACCCACGCCACGCACGCGCTGGCACGCGGCGCGGAACTCACGACGGTGCGCGACAACCTGCGCCACGCCTCGATCACGACTACCTCGATCTACCTGCACGGCGATGAGGTCAAGCGGGCCCGCCAGATGGATGCCGCGTTCGCGGCACGTGGCCCGGACTCATGAGCCGGCCGCGGCGGCTGCCTTGCGCAGGGCGCGCGTCCGGGGCCTGACGAGTGCCGAGAGACAAAAGGGCTCCGTTCGGAGCCCTTTTGAGAAATGGTCGCGAGGACCGGCTTGGCGCAGATCGGCAGCTTTGACGGACCACCTCGCTGGGCCGAATCTTTCACGTCGCTTCCGCGACGCTGTCAGTTCCGCGTTCCACGAACGTAATTGTTTTGGGCGAAACGACAGTGATATCTATCCTCGCCGATTACTACTCACACCGCAGCGGCGCCAGTCTGATCCGCTTCGGAAAAGCATTCTAGAAAACCGTTCGATCGAAGACGCCAAGCCACAGCATCTCGCTTCCCGGCAGGCACCGCTACATTCTCAATTGATCTGCATCTGCAGCGACATTTTCAATATATCGCTGCTCGGCTACAACGACATCGTGAGTTTTGTTCAGATCGAGATTGATCCTCCTCAAGAGTTCCATGTCATCGAAGAACATCAAGATTGGACGATGCGAAATCTCAAGGGACGTCAGAAGTTTTCTCAACTCAGCAGCCAGGTCTTCAAACGAAGAAGACCCCTTCATCGCGTTCTGTTCAAACCTGCCTCTGACGTCCAAATACCCGATGTCATCAAGTTCGAGTGAGCGAAGCGCCAGGGCTCGCGTGTTGGCGATGAAATCCAGTCGAGGTGCGATACGAACATCGACGATGAGATGAGGACGGGTCTGCTCCGCAAAGGCCCTAAATAAATGCCGGCGACCAAAATGATCGGCAAACACCAATACGACATTGTGAGGAGTGAGGAACGGCAAAGCGAGCTGCGTTCCTTTCGGAGGCAACGGTTGCTCGATTGGTTCGGCAGCAGATTTTCTCTGCAAATGCTCCGCCAGTGATATGACGTTAGGCATTGGGCCCGCTCTGAACTTCCAAGTGTTTCTCTACGTCCAAATAACTTTCGCGTAAAAGTCCGCGCTCCCACACCGGAACGTGGGAAATCATTGTGCCGGCATCATCTTTAAGTGCGCCATCTTTGAAGAACGCGCGCCTGTACAGCCTCGGGGCAACTCCGGTGAAAGCCCTAAAAAGAACTCGAGGCTTGGCTTGCCTAATGCTTTCTAGATTCCCGCTTTGCAGAATTATACGAAACTTCGAAGGGGATGTCCACTTTACCGAGGATTTTTGCAGCGCGTCATCATGTAATTCGAAAGCCCTGCTTTTTGGATATGGTTCAATGTATTGAACTTCATCCACGCCGCTTGCGACAATATGTCTTGCGCAGTAATGACAGGGAAAGGTTGTGACGAATAGCTTCGTCCCTGCAGTCGCAACGCCAAGCCGAGCCGCTGAAAGCAATGCATCCATTTCTGCATGAACCGCACGGCTGAACTCGATCAATCTCCCCAGAGGTGTTTTCTTTAGCTGCCCGGCGATCTTTTTTCTTTCTTCATCTTTAAAATCTTTTAACTGATCGATGCTGGCAATCACCTTGTCGATAATTTCGTCTTGTATTCGAGTGTTGCTGCAATAGCCGCGATGGGCAAAGCACCGGTCATCTTCGTGATGAACGTCGTTTGGATCCTCAAAATTGCTACCGTAAACACCGCCGCCCGCCATAGGTACTTCGTTTGTTCCGGTGGCAATAAGGTTACCCTTGCTATCTGTCAGAGCTGCGCCTACTTGACGCGATAAACATGCGCTTCGAAGTTGCGCCCCTTTTGCGTGAAACATTCCTGTTTCCGAAGCATCGGGTCGAACAATTTTCTTATTGGTTAGTATGTCGAAAAGTCTGCCGAGCTTGTCGGTAACGACCCACTCGGGATTAGGCACTTTTTGTGCGGCGTCGCTGTAGCGATTGGGAGTGTTATCTACAAAATAATCGGCCAAGTGAAAGGTGTCCGCAACCTTTTGGCCATATTTAATATCAGCGCTTTCGTCGCGCTTCATGAATTTCTCAATATCGTCCAAAGAGGAATCTCGGAATTTTGCCGCGTGAAGGCGCTGAGTTCGAATGGTCTCTTCACACACAACGCCAATCAGGCAAAATGCTTCTCGGTATATTCCTCGTAGTAATTCCGCCTCTGCCGGATTTTTGAGGGAGTCAATAATATAGACGCGCGTTGGTTTTTCGTGTTCCACGAGGGCGACGACAGGATTGTCTGGCGTCGCAATCTTCTTATCTTCTGCTTCTCGCGTCGCCTTTATGCGCGACATTAACTTCAAGGCCACTGCGGAAATGTCAGCTTTTCGCATCTCGTCGCCAAGATCTTGGAGCGATGTACCGATCTCTAGCTTCTTTTTTTGGGCGAGATTGACTCGCTCGTCATTTGTAAGCGAACTTTTAATAACATCGCTTGCCTTTATGACGAAAACGTCTTTGGTCTCGAATGCCGTTGCAGCGAGCGATTCCAAAGTGGCCGCGACATAGGACGTTCCCGAGCCTGCGGGGCCGACAACCGCGAAGACCCATTCTTTTGCCGCGAGCGTGTTAAAGGACTTTTTTGCCTCGACAGCGCTGGGTTCATTCGCTGCTTCCGCAGAAGGCAAGGGCAATGAAGACATGAGTTCCTATGTATGAAGTCCGCACCGTGGGGAGACATGCAGAGTATGCCGTCAGGTGTCACCGAATGTAGCGAGCAAACCCTGCGGGCGGGTCCGAGGAAGCGTGAAAATTCGCGCTGAAATGGGACTTCATGGCGTCAGACACTATGCTGTAGCTGAGCAGCGGTCGACGCTCCGAGCGGGCTGCTGAGCTTCAGCCGTTCGTGTCTGATCAAACGCCAGCGAAAATGGAAGCCTGGATTGCTGGCCCTGGCGCGGTCGCCGACTACCTTGTGCGTCCGGTCGCGCGTCCGAAGGAGCCGGCGCAAGTTGATTGGTCATCCCCACACGGCACGAACGACGAAATAGGCTTCGTCCGTGTCACCGAGATCGCGAAAGCCCGCCGTCCTGGGCGCATCGAAAGCCTTAATCCAGCGCTTGGCCAGCATCACCTCGTCTTTGGTGAGATCGCTTTCGCCCGACTCGCTCGCGTTCTGGAACGCGCGCAGCGTCGGCACCACGTTATGGCCCAACTGCCTGTCGAGCTCTCGACGGAAGCGCTGCTCCGCGACCTTCACCGCATCGGCCCCTAGATGCGGATAGTCCGCGAGCCGCACAAGGTAGGCGACGCGCGGTTCCGGCTCCATCTCTTCGAACCGGAATGGCGGGTCGTCATCACAGGCCTCCTGCGCTGCAATGCCGACCTGTGCCGTGAGTCTTGGCTGCGGAAAGAAGAGTTCAGCTTGGTCCATGGTCATCTCCTTGAACAAGTTCGGTAACGCGCGATGCATTTCCACCAGGATTGAAACTGCCGCGGCGCGATGGCCAGCGCTGCAGCGCCTTGGCGATCATTTCGCCGTGCCGCTGCGCCTCCAGGCGGGCGGCCTTCGCATCGGGCGGGACGGGCCGCGGCACCGGCCGGCAGAACCAGCGCTGCGGGTAGGTGTCCGCCTTCATGTTCTTGAGCGCCCGTCCGCGCGGATTGATTTCGGTGCCTTCAATGAAGAAACCGCCCCGCACCTCGAGCATGTACGCGCGGTTGAGCAGCGGGAGCACGTAGCTCTCCTGGTCGTCGGCCAGCAGCATCGCGATCATCAGGCTGCGCCCTGGACGCGGGTCATGGATGCGTGGCACGTAGAGCAGCTCTCCGATGCGGCGCGTGTGCTTCACCGCCTCCTTGGTGGAAAGCGCCTGGCCCTCGAACCGGTATCTAAACACTTCGCAGTACACCTGTATGAATATACAGTAGTATGGTGACATGGATGACGGCATTCCGACTGATCTATGGATCTACTATTGCGCGCAGCAACTCAAGCGCCATTGGCGAACGGTTGATCCTGAGCAGCTCGAGGAGTTGGCGACCGACTTGGCTCGCGAGACGCATTTGCGTGCGCTGTCGCCTAGGACGGCCGCGCTCAAATGGCTCGAGCCCGTGATGACTCCAGAGGACCTGCTTCGCCAAAGATAGTCGCTTACGGAGGCGTCATGTCGACACTTCCCTATGCAATTCTCGAAGCCCCTTCCACGTTGGGCTTGGCGACAGATGGAGTGGAGCGCTTGCCCGAGCGGCTCCTGGGTCTCGGTCTTGCTGAGCGCATCCATGCACGGCGCGCCGCGCGGCTGGCAGTGCCTTCGAAGGACCCTGCGCCCGACCCCGGACCGGCATCCTGAATGCCAGGGCCATTGCGGCGTGGTCACCTCGCCTTGCCGAACGCGGTGAAAGCGGCGGTGCTTGATGCGCGCGAATTCCCGGTCGTGCTGGGGCGGCGATTGCACGATCATCCTGGGCTCGATGCTCGCGTTTCGGCGGCGCGGCCGCTACGGCCTGTTCTTCATCGACGGCAACGCCAATCTCTTCCAGCCCGAGGCGGAACCCAATGGTGGGGGCGCCTCAATGGACCTTACCCTCGTCACCGCTGGAGTGCAGCGTCAGCGAGCGCACGAGCCCGAAAACAGGAAAAGCTCAGCGAAACGTCGATGTTCCTCCAACGCCGAAGAATACAAGCTCACTAACTGCGATCGGGGCGAGATCAATAACTTTGGTCCAAGCTCATTAACTTTGACTCCCTACACCTGCTCCGGCGTGCAGCGGCAGGGCCTCGATGACGAGCCCAGATAGCCGCAGGGACAGGGGTTCATGGCCGCGACGAGCTGGAAGCGCGCAGGGAACTCCGCGCGCCGCGCGGCGCGGGCGATGGTGATCGTGCCGGTCTCCAGCGGTTCGCGCAGTGATTCGAGGGCGGATCGGGCGAACTCGGGAAATTCGTCGAGGAAGAGGACGCCGTGGTGCGCGCGCGAGATTTCTCCGGGGCGCGGCGGGGAGCCTCCTCCGACCAGCGCCACCGCGCTCGCAGTGTGGTGCGGCGCACAAGTGGGCCTCACGCGCCAGCGCTCGGTCGCGAAGCGCCCGCCCAGGCTCGCCACCGCGGCGCTTTCCAGTGCCTCGTCGATGTTCATCGCAGGCAGCAGGCCGGCGAAGCGCTGGGCCAGCATCGACTTGCCCGAGCCCGGCTCGCCCACCATCAGCAGGCTGTGGCCGCCTGCCGCGGCGATCTCGAGCACGCGCTTGACGCCGGTGTGGCCCTTGACTTCGGCGAGGTCGGCGTAGCGGGGCGGGTTCGTGTCGGGCACGGCGACGATGCGCGCCCACCCGTCGTCCGCGGTGTCGGGCAACTGGGAGGCTTCCTCGTCGGTCGCCACGAACTGGCGCACCACGTCCAGCAGGTGCTTCGCGCCGTAAACCTCGCCGCCCGGTACCAGCGCGGCTTCCTGCGCACTTTCCAGGGGCAGCACCAGCCGCGTCGCGACGCCGCGCGTGTGCAGCGCCAGCGCCATGGCCAGCGCACCGCGGACGGGCCGCAGCTCGCCCGACAGCGAGAGCTCCCCGGCGAATTCGTGGCCGGCGAGCTTCGCGTTGTCGATCTGACCGCTGGCCGCGAGGATGCCCAGGGCGATGGGCAGGTCGAAGCGTCCGGAATCCTTCGGCAGATCGGCCGGGGCCAGGTTGACCGTGATGCGCTTGTTGTTGGGGAATTCCAGCCCCGCGTTCTGAAGCGCCGAGCGCACCCGCTCGCGCGCCTCCTTGACCTCCGTTTCGACCAGGCCGACCAGCGTGAAGCTCGGCAGGCCGTTCGCAAGATGCACCTCTACCGTGACACTGGCCGCTTCAAGACCCAGCAAGGCGCGGCTTTGCACCAAAGACAGTCCCATTTTTCTCCCTCTCCCCAAGATGGTGCGCACTTTTTGGGCATTCCCGCGGTGGTGCGGCGCACCGTGCATCTGCAACCACTCGCAACAGGGGTTGTAACGATTTGGCTCTCAACCGCGGCGGGGCGAGGGCTGCGAGGGCCGGGATTCGTGCACTTTGGCACGCTCCCTGCTTTGAGCCCCTCGGTCCCACAACACACCTTCGAGGAGTTCCCTGATGACGCACCGTACCGCCGCCCAGGCGCTGATCGTTCTGGCCACCGCATTGACCGCGTCCGGCGCGGCCCTGGCGCAGACTGCAACGACCGACGCCGCAGCAGCACCGGCTGCGGCTCCCGCTCCGAACCTCACGGGCAATGTGTCGATCACCACGAACTACAAGTTCCGTGGCCAGGACCAGGACATGATCGGCAAGAACGACTACGCCAAGACCAAGGGCTTCAAGCCCGCGATCCAGGGCGGCCTGGACTACGCCTTCGGCGACAGCGGCTTCTACGTGGGCAACTGGAACTCCAGCGTCAACTGGCTCAAGGGCAACAGCATCGAGATGGACGTGTACGGCGGCTACAAGTTCAAGGCCGGCCCGCTGGACATGGACGTGGGTGCGCTCACCTACATCTACCCGGGCAACTCCGCCGGCAACACCACCGAGCTGTACGTCGGCGCCACCTATGCGAACGACAGCTTCGGCTCCTTCACCGCCAAGTACTCGCACACCGTGTCGAAGGACTACTTCGGCTACGCCGGCAACAAGGCCGGCTCGGGCCTGAAGGGCACCAACACGGGCTACCTGAACCTGTCGTACAGCAAGGAGATCGTGCCCAAGGTCACGCTCAAGGCTGCCGTTGGCTTCACCAACATGTCCAGCGACATCCGCAGCCTGGGCTACAAGAGCTACGTCGACTACAACATCGGCGCGAGCTACGACTTCGGCAACGGCCTGTCGCTGACGGGCTCGGTGCAGGGCGCCAACAAGAAGAACTCGTACCTCGCGGTGAGCAACCCGGGCGTCGACTTTGGCTTCGGCACCTTCGGCACGACCTACTACTCGCCGAACAAGGCCCGCTTCATCGTCACGCTGACGAAGACGCTGTAATCCGCACTACAACGAGGCGCGGCCCAAGCTGCCGCGCCACTTCATTTCCATCCGAAGGAGAAAACTCATGAAGCTGGTCACAGCCATCATCAAACCGTTCAAGCTCGACGAAGTGCGCGAAGCGCTGTCGGCCATCGGCGTGCAGGGGATCACCGTCACCGAGGTGAAGGGTTTCGGCCGCCAGAAAGGCCACACGGAGCTCTACCGCGGCGCTGAATACGTGGTCGACTTCCTGCCCAAGGTCAAGATCGAAGCGGCCGTCTCCGACGACCTCGTCGATCGCGTGATCGAGGCGGTGGAAGGCGCTGCACGCACCGGCAAGATCGGCGACGGCAAGATCTTCGTCTACAACCTCGAACAGGTCGTTCGCATCCGCACCGGCGAAACGGGCCGCGAAGCCCTCTGATCGAGTCCTGGCCCGAAAGAACAACGACTATGAAAAAACTGCTTGTCTCTCTTGCGCTCGGTTTGAGCGTGCTGGCCGCCGGTACCACCGGCTTCGCGCAGACTCCCGCCGCGGCAACGGCCGAGGCTCCGGCCGCGTCGGCACCCGCTGCCGCCGCGCCCGCTCCGGCTGCGGCGCCCGCAGCGGCAGCCCCGGCCGCCGCCGATGCTGCTCCCGCCGCCGCGCCCGCGGCCCCCGCTCCGAAGATCGATTCCGGCGACACCGCCTGGATGCTGACTTCGACCCTTCTCGTGATCCTGATGACCATCCCCGGCCTCGCGCTGTTCTATGGCGGCCTGGGCCGCTCGAAGAACATGCTGTCGGTGCTGATGCAGGTCTTCGTGATCTTCTCGCTGATCAGCATCCTGTGGGCCGTCTACGGCTACAGCCTGGCCTTCTCGGGTGACGGCAACTTCTTCGGAGGATTCGACAAGATCTTCATGAAGGGCATCACGCAGGAGACCTTCGGCGCGCTGACCACGATTCCCGAATACGTGTTCGTCGCCTTCCAGGGCACCTTCGCGGCCATCACCGTGGCGCTGATCGTCGGCGCCTTCGCGGAACGCGCCAAGTTCTCGGCCGTGCTGCTGTTCTCGGTGCTGTGGTTCACCTTCAGCTACGTGCCGATCGCCCACATCGTGTGGGGCGGCGGCCTGCTGGGCAAGGATGGCGCGCTGGACTTCGCCGGCGGCACCGTGGTGCACATCAACGCCGGTGTGGCCGGCCTGGTCGGCGCCTACATGGTCGGCAAGCGCGTCGGCTACGGCAAGGAAGCCTTCACGCCTCACTCGCTCACGCTCACCATGGTCGGCGCATCGCTGCTGTGGGTCGGCTGGTTCGGCTTCAACGCCGGCTCGGCCGGTGCTGCCAACGCCGTTGCCGGCCTGGCCTTCGTGAACACGGTGCTCGCCACCGCCGCTGCGGCCCTGTCGTGGATCCTGGGCGAGAGCCTGCACAAGGGCAAGGCCTCGATGCTGGGTGCGGCATCCGGTGCCGTCGCCGGCCTGGTGGCCGTCACGCCCGCCGCCGGCTTCGTCGGCCCGATGGGTTCGATCGTGCTGGGCCTGCTGGCCGGCCTGATCTGCCTGTGGGGTGTGGGCGGCCTGAAGCGCATGCTCGGTGCCGACGACGCGTTCGACGTGTTCGGCGTGCACGGCGTGGGCGGCATCCTGGGTGCCATCCTGACCGGCGTGTTCGCTGCCAAGGGCCTGGGCGGCACCGGCGGCGCGACCCCCGACACCTTCGCGATGGGCGCACAGGTCTGGATCCAGATCAAGAGCGTGCTGCTCACGATCGTGTGGTCCGGCGTGGTTGCCTTCATCGCCTACAAGATCGCCGACCTGACCCTCGGCCTGCGTGTGTCGGAAGAAGAAGAGCGCGAAGGCCTCGACATCTCTTCCCACGGCGAAACGGCTTACAACCGCTGATCTGCCTTGGCGGGCCTGCCGTCGGGCAGCCCGCCATCGAATGAACGACCACCACCACTTACAAGAAGAATTCTCCGTAACGAGTTTTTCAAGCGAGGTCTCCTTTGGATGTTCAGCCCGCCAGCGCTCCGGCGCCAGCGGGCATTTTTTTGCCTGCGGCCACGGCGGCCGGGAGCACAATCGCGCCACCATGTGGACCTCCATCGAAGACAGCCTCTGCGAGCTCGGCGAATCGCCGTTCTGGCATCCCGAAGAACGATCGCTCTACTGGCTCGACATTCCCGGCCGTGCCGTGCTGCGCACGCGCGGCGAGATCGGATCGCCGGGCGCGAAGGTCGAGCGCTGGCCCCTGCCCACCGAGCCCGGCTGCATGGCGCCCGCGCGCAGCGGCGGCCTGGTGATCGCGCTGCGCGACGGCATCTACCGTGCGCGCGAATGGGGCGGCGAACTGGTCGCGATGGCGCGCGTGGAGCACGACGTGCGCACCATGCGCTTCAACGACGGCAAGTGCGACCCGCTGGGCCGCTTCTGGGGCGGCTCGCTCAACGAGGCGAAGGACCGCGCCAATGCCGCGCTCTACTGCTTCGACGCGCGCCCCGACACCGATGTCTCGCCCACGCTCACGCAGATGGCCAACGAGTCCACCACCGCCAACGGCCTCGCCTTCTCGCCCGACGCGCGCACCCTCTACTGGGCCGACACCGCCGCGCACGTGGTCTGCGCATGGGACTGGGACGCCGAGGCCAATTCGCTCTCGCACGCCCGCGTGTTCCACCAGTTCGACGCCAAGCCCGAGGGCTGGAGCGTCGATGCGCCGCTGGGCTACCAGGGCCGCCCCGACGGCGCCACCGTCGATGCGCAGGGCCACTACTGGGTTGCCATGTTCGAAGGCGCGCAGCTGCTGCGCTTCGCGCCCTCGGGCGAGATCGTGGCCTCGGTGCCCGTGCCCGTGCAGTGCCCGACCATGCCCTGCTTCGGCGGCGACGACCTGAAGACGCTGTTTGTCACCAGCGGCCGCAAGGGCCGCCCCGCCGCCGAGATCGCGCAACGGCCCGCCTCGGGCACGGTGATCTCGACGCGCGTCGACACGCCCGGCCTGCCGGTCAGCTTCTTCGCAGACTAAGCTGAGCCGCAAACGGAGCACCGGGCGCGACGCATGGCCCTGCAGCACATCCCGCCGATCCAGTGCCTGCTGACCTTCGAGGCAGTGGCCCGGCTGCGCCACGCGGGCCGCGCGGCCGACGAGCTGTGCGTCACGCCCAGCGCTGTGAGCCACCGCATCCGGCAGCTCGAATCGCACGTCGGCTTCAAGCTCTTCGGGCGCGGCGACTTCAGCCTCACGGCCGATGGCGCAGCCTATCTCGCGAACGTGCGCACGGGGCTCGCCGCTCTCCAGGCGACTCCTCTGGGCGGCAGTTCCGCGCAGCGCGCCACGCGGCTGCGCATCGCGGTCACGCCCACCTTCAGCCGGCAGTTCCTCATGCCGAGGCTGGAGCTGTTCCGCAACATCTATCCCGACATCGAGCTCGTGCTGCAGGTGTCGATCCCGCTGCTCGACGTGACGGCCGAACAGGCGGATCTCGAAGTGCGCTACGGCCCCGGCGGCTATGCCGACTGCGAGCACCGGCTGCTGATCGAGGAGCAGGTGGTGCCCGCCTGCAGCCCGAGCTACCTCAACGAGTTCGGCCCCTTCACGGGCTTTCGCAGCGCGGCCGAGATCGCCGCCGCGCGGCTGATCCGCAGCCCGCTCGAACCCTGGTGCACCTGGTTCGCGAGCTGCGGCATCGACCAGCCCGAGCCCGCCATCGGCTCGCAGTTCAACGACCTGGGGCTCATGTACGACGCGGCCGCCAGCGGCTTCGGCGTGGCGCTGGTGCGGCAGAAGCTGGGCGCGGAGTGGTTCGAATCGGGGCGGCTGGTGGCGCTGTCCGACCAGGCCGTGACCTCGCCGCACCGGCACTACATCTGCTGGCAGCCGGGCACGCTGGAGCGCTGGGAGTGCGCGGCTTTTGCCGACTGGCTGGGGCAGAGCCTGCGCTGAACCGGACGGCCCGGCGCGAAGTTCTTTCAAGCGCACGGCAAAAAACCCTCAACCCGGGACCCCCGGAATGTCCGTAGAGTGCGGTAAACACGAGACATCCCGCGAGCAAGAAAGAAAAGAGGCCGCCGCATGAACGCGCCGCTGACCCCCACGCAACACGATTCGCTACAGAAAACGCAGCGCCAGTCGCAGATCGTCCGCGCGCTGCAGGCGCACCTGCCGGCCCACGCGCTGATCTGGCACGACGAGGACACCACCCCCTACGAGTGCGACGGCCTCACCGCCTACCGCGCCCGACCGCTGGTGGTGGCCCTGCCCGAGACCGAGGCGCAGGTGGCCGCCGTGCTCAAGACCTGTCACCAGCTCGGCGTGCCGGTGGTGGCGCGCGGCGCGGGCACCGGACTCTCGGGCGGCGCCATGCCGCACACCATGGGCGTGACGCTGTCGCTCGCCAGGTTCAACCGCATCCTGAAGATCGATCCGGTCAGCCGCACGGCCGTGGTCCAGTGCGGGGTGCGCAACCTCGCCATCAGCGAGGCGGCCGCGCCCTTCAACCTCTACTACGCCCCCGATCCGTCGAGCCAGATCGCCTGCACCATCGGCGGCAACGTGGCCGAGAACTCGGGCGGCGTGCACTGCCTCAAGTACGGGCTCACGCTGCACAACGTGATGCGGGTGCGCGGCTTCACGGCCGAAGGCGAGCCGGTCGAGTTCGGCGGCGAGGCGCTCGACGCGCCGGGGCTCGACCTGCTCGCGCTGGTCATCGGCAGCGAAGGCATGCTGGCCGTGACCACCGAGGTCACCGTCAAGCTGGTGCCCAAGCCGCAGCTCGCGCGCTGCATCATGGCCAGCTTCGACGACGTGCGCAAAGCCGGCGACGCGGTGGCCGCGGTGATCGCGGCCGGCATCATTCCCGCCGGGCTGGAGATGATGGACAAGCCCATGACCGCCGCGGTCGAAGACTTCGTGCGCGCCGGCTACGACCTCGACGCCGCCGCCATCCTGCTGTGCGAATCTGACGGCACGCCCGAGGAGGTGGAGGAAGAGATCGGCCGCATGACCGCCGTGCTGCGTGCCTCGGGCGCCACCGCCATCGCCTGCAGCAGCAGCGAGGAAGAGCGCATGAGGTTCTGGAGCGGGCGCAAGAACGCTTTTCCCGCCTCGGGCCGCATCAGCCCCGACTACATGTGCCTCGACTCCACCATCCCGCGCAAGCGCCTGGCCGACATCCTGCTGGCCATCCAGGAGATGGAGAAGAAGTACGACCTGCGCTGCTGCAACGTCTTCCACGCGGGCGACGGCAACCTTCACCCGTTGGTGCTGTTCGACGCCAACGACCCCGACGAGCTGCACCGCTGCGAGCTCTTCGGCGCCGACATCCTGGAGACCAGCGTCGCGATGGGCGGCACCGTCTCGGGCGAGCACGGCGTGGGCGTGGAAAAGCTCAACAGCATGTGCGTGCAGTTCACCGCCGCAGAGAACGAGCAGATGTTCGGCGTGAAGCGCGCCTTCGACCCCGAGGGCATGCTGAACCCGGGCAAGGTGATTCCCACGCTGCAGCGCTGCGCCGAGTACGGCAAGCAGGTGGTGCGTGGCGGCAGGCTGCCGCATCCGGATCTGCCGAGGTTCTGATGAACGCCGGCTTTTCTCTTTCAGGACGCGCTCACGACGACGGGGTACCTTGCTCCGCGAATGTCCCCCGGCCTTCGGCCTCCTCCTTTATTTCGCTGCGCAAGGCACCCCATCGTCGTGATCGTTCGGCAGGGCGCCTGAACCGCCGGCATGCGCAGAGTGCTCGTTGTGCGCAGGGCACCGGGTGCTCCCCGCAGCGAAATAGAGGAGGAGCCGAAGGCGGGGGACATTCGCGGAGGGGAGCACCCGGTGGCCTGTGCACGCACCCCGAACAACGACTTCAAAGACAGAGCCCACGATGAGCATCGACACCCCACTGAACCACATAGTCGAGCGAATTCGTGCCGCAGCTGCAGAAGCCACGCCGCTGTGCATCCGCGGCGGCGGAACGAAGGATTTCTACGGCGAGGCGCCGCAAGGCGAGCTGCTCGATATGCGCCCGCTCGCCGGCATCACCAGCTACGAGCCGAGCGAGCTGGTCGTCACCGTGCGCGCGGGCACGCCGCTGGCCGAACTCGAAGCGGCGCTCGCGGAGAAGGGTCAATGCCTGCCCTTCGAGCCGCCGTGCTTCGGCAGCGGTGGCACCGTGGGCGGCATGGTCGCCGCGGGACTCAGCGGACCGGCGCGCGCCAGCGTGGGCTCGGTGCGCGACTACGTGCTCGGCGCCACGCTGGTCAACGGCCGTGGCGAGGTGCTGAGCTTCGGCGGCCAGGTGATGAAGAACGTCGCGGGCTACGACGTTTCGCGTGTGCTCGCCGGCTCGCTCGGCACGCTGGGCGTGATCGCCGAAGTCAGCCTCAAGGTGCTGCCGGTGCCGCCCGCCGAGGCCACGCTGGAGTTCGCCTGCAGCCAGGCCGATGCGCTGCGACTGCTCAACGAATGGGGAGGGCGGCCGCTGCCGCTGAACGCGAGCTGCTGGTTCGAATATGCCGGCGCTGGCACGCTCTACCTGCGGCTGCGCGGTGCGGTGGCCGCCGTCGAAGCCGCGTGCGAACACCTGGGCGGCGAGCGCAAGGAAAACGCGCGCGCCGCGGCCGACTGGCAATCGCTGCGTGACCAGCAACTGCCGTGGTTCTCCACCGGCGAGGGCACCGACGCGCTCTGGCGCGTGTCGGTGCCGCAGACCGCGCCCGTGCTCTCCATCGACAGCGCTGCGCCGCTGATTGAATGGCACGGCGGCCAGCGCTGGTACAAGGCGCCGCCCTCGCAGGCCTCGCGCATCCGCGAGATCGCTCGCGCGGCCGGCGGTCACGCCACGCTGTTCCGCCTGCCGGGCTCGGGCACGCATCCCGGAGTGCCACGCTTCGATGCGCTGAGCGCGCCTGTCGAGCGCATCCAGCGCGCGCTGATGCGCGAGTTCGATCCGCACGGCATCTTCAACCGCGGCCGCCTGCTGCCCGCCAACTGACAAGAACAAGAACTCACGACGCCATGCAAACCGAGCTCGCCCCCGAATTCCAAGGCACCGACGAAGGCCGCGAGGCCGAGGCCATCCTGCGCAAGTGCGTGCACTGCGGCTTCTGCACCGCCACCTGCCCGACCTACCAGCTGCTCGGCGACGAGCTCGACGGTCCGCGCGGGCGCATCTACCTCATCAAGCAGGTGCTCGAGGGCAAGGCGCCCACGCGCAGCACGCAAATGCACCTCGACCGCTGCCTCACCTGCCGCAACTGCGAGAGCACTTGCCCGAGCGGCGTGCAGTACGGCCACCTGGTCGACATCGGCCGAAAAATCGTCGACGAGAAGGTGCCGCGCCCCGCGATGGAGTCCGCGCAGCGCTGGGTGCTCAAGGAGGGCCTGCCGTCGCCGCTCTTCGGCCCTGCGATGAAGCTGGGCCAGTCGGTGCGCGGCCTGCTGCCCGAGGCGCTGAAGGCCAAGGTGCCGGCGAAGCAGGAGGCCGGCGCCTGGCCCACCGCCACGCATGCGCGCAAGGTGCTGATGCTCGCGGGCTGCGTGCAGCCGTCGATGATGCCCAACATCAACGCCGCCACCGCGCGCGTGCTCGACGCGGCCGGCATCCAGGCGGTGATCGCGCCCGAGGCCGGCTGCTGCGGCGCGGTGAAGTTCCACCTGAACGACCAGGAAGGCGGCAAGGCGCAGATGCGCGCCAACATCGACGCGTGGTGGCCGCTCGTGGAGCGCGACGAGGTCGAGGCCATCGTCATGAATGCCTCGGGCTGCGGCGTCACCGTGCGCGAGTACGGACACATGCTGCAGCACGACGCGGCCTATGCGCTGAAGGCCGCGCGCATCAGCGAGCTCACGCGTGACCTGAGCGAACTGCTGCCCGACATCGTGCCTGCGCTGAAGGCCCGCGTGAAGGCGCCCGAGGGCGTGGTGGCCTACCACCCGCCGTGCACGCTGCAGCACGGCCAGAAGCTGCGCGGCGGCGTCGAGACGCATCTGCGCGCGCTGGGCTTCGACATGCGCGTGGCGATGAACGAATCGCACCTGTGCTGCGGCTCGGCCGGCACGTATTCGGTGCTGCAGCCCGAGCTGGCCTACCCGCTGCGCGACCGCAAGCTGGGGCACCTGAAGCAGCTTCGCCCGTCGGTGATCGCCTCGGCCAACATCGGCTGCATCACGCACCTGCAAAGCGGCAGCGGCGACACGCCGGTGCGGCACTGGGTCGAGCTGCTGGACGCGGCGCTGGCGCCCGGCAAGGGCTGATCGCAGGCATCGTCGGACAAGGGGGAGGGGGCTGGTCCGACTCGCGCGGCGCCGGTCCGCGGCGCATCATGGCTGCACCGAATCTGCAAGGAGAAAGCGCCATGTCCCATCTTCTGCCCGCATCCTTCACTTCCGCCGCGCTGCGTCGCGTGCTGCTGGCCTGCCTCTGCGCGGGCGGCGCGATGGCCGCGCAGGCCCAGGGTGCCATGCCCCAGTGGCAGGGCGCCGGCGCGGCGCGCTACGTGTGCGGCGGCATCGGCTCCGACGAATCGACGGCGATGCGCGCGGCCATGAAGGAGCATCCGCTCGCGCTGCTGTTCGCGCGCTCCGACGGCGCCTACCTGGCCAACGTCGACGTGACCATCAAGGGCGGCGACGCCGGCAGCGCCTCCGCGCTGGCATTCCGTGCGAGCGGCCCGGTCTGCCTGGTCGACGTGCCGAACGGACGCTACGTGATCGACGTTGCGGCGCCCGGCGGCGCGGTGAAGAGCCAGACCGTGACGGTGGGCGGCGGGCCGAAGACGGCCGATTTCAGGTTCTGATGGGGCTGAGGATGGTCGCTCAGGCCGCGGCCAGCGCGGCCTCGACGTCGCGCTCCAGCGAGGCCGGCGTGTCCAGCGGCGCGTAGCGCTTGAGCACCGTGCCGTCGCGGCCGATGAGGAACTTCGTGAAGTTCCACTTGATGGCCGTGCTGCCCAGAAGGCCCGGCTTTTCCTTCGTGAGCCACTGGTAGAGCGGCGCGGCATTGCTGCCGTTCACGTCGATCTTCTCCATCATCGGGAAGCTCACGCCGTAGTTCTTCGTGCAGAAGGCGCCGATCTCCTCGTTGGTGCCCGGATCCTGGCCGCCGAACTGGTTGGAGGGGAAGCCCAGCACCGCGAGGCCCTTGTCGGCGTACTTCTCGTGCAGCGCCTCCAGGCCCGCGAACTGCGGCGTGAAGCCGCACTTGCTGGCGGTGTTGACGATCAGCAGCACCTTGCCCTTGAAGGTGGAGAGCTTCACCGGCTTGCCGTCGATCAGGTTGGCTTCGAAGTCGTAGACGCTGGCCATGCTGTTTTTCCTCAGGTGGGAGACGAAGAGGCGCGATCATCGCGCTGCACGGGCGTTCGCGCAAACGCCGCCCAGACGGCGCCGAGCACGATCAGCGAGCCGCCCACGAGGATGCGCGGCTCCATCGCGGCCGCGCCCAGTGCCACGGAGGAGACGCTGGCGAACAGCACCTCCGACAGCATGATCACCGAGGTCGTGGAGGCCGCGAGCCGCGCTGCGCCGTACTGCAGGCACACGTTGGCGAGGACGAAGGCCGTGCCCAGCAGCGCGGCCCAGCCGAGCCAGCCGGACGAGGCGCGCAGCGGCGAATCGAACGCGCCCAGCGCGGTGCCGCCCAGCGCCGCGACGCCGGCCACGAAGGCGCAGCCGCAGAACATCGCCAGCGCGCGCGACTCGCCCGGCGCCTGCCGCAGGTGGCGCAGCGCGATGTTGGTGACGGCGAAGCCGAAGCCCGCCGCCACGCCCAGCCAGTCGGGCAGGCTCGACGGCACCGGCCAGTCGGTGCCGGGCGCCTTCAGCACCACCGCCACGCCGGTGAGCGCGAGCGCCACCCGCGCCAGCGCACCGCCGGTGGGCCGCTCGCCGAGCAGCAGCCAGGCCAGCAGTACGCTCCACAGCGGCATCAGGTAGAAGAGAAGCACCACGCGCACCACGTCGCCCTGCGTCACGGCCCAGTTGAAGCCCACGTTGGTGAAGCCGGCCGCCAGGCCCAGCACCACCAGCATCGGAAAGGCCGCGAAGCCTTTCCAGGCATGCCGGCGCAGCACACCCATCGGGACGGCGATGGCCAGGTAGATCAGGCAGGTGGTCCACAGCGGATGCAGGCCGTGGCCCGCGATCTGGCGGAAGGGGAACCAGGAGACGCCCCAGACGAAGGCGTTCAGTAGCAGGGCAAGTGCTGGCATGGGGACACGAATTCTTCAAGAGACACCGAGGAACCGGCTTCGCCGGGCCTCCGGTGTCGCCCCCGGCGAGGGGGTTGGCGCAGCGACACGAAGTGCGCGCAGCCTGGGGGAGTCAGTGATGTTTATCGCTGCGGGCGATGGCGAGCAGGTGCTCGACTTCCTCGGGATACTTCTTGAGGTTGTTCTCGTGCCAGCGCTTGATGATCCACATGCAGCCGGCCACCACCAGGCCGAAGGCGGTGATCGCGCCGTAGGCCGACAGGCCCAGGCCGGTGCACACGCTGTAGAAGCCGCCGAGCAGGAGGATGCAGGCCTGCTCGTTGAAGTTCTGCACCGCGATGGAGCGGCCCGCGCCCATCAGGTTGTGGCCGCGGTGCTGCAGCAGCGCGTTCATCGGAACCACCAGGAAGCCGCCCAGGCCGCCCAGCAGGATCAGGAACGGCACCGCCAGCCACACGTTGCCGATGAGGTTCATGCAGATCACCATCAGGCCCATCGCGATGCCCATGGGAATCACGCCCGTGGCCATGTCCAGCCGCATGCGCATCGAGGCGACGATGGCTCCCACGGCCGTACCGATGGTCACCACGCCCGTCAGCGCCGAGGCCTGCGTGGTGTTGTAGCCCAGCGCCAGCGAGGCCCAGGCCAGCACGATGTACTTGAGGTTGCCGCCCGCGCCCCAGAAGAGGGTGGTGGTGGCCAGAGAGATCTGGCCGAGGCGGTCGCGCCACAGGCGGGCGTTGCAGTGCCAGAAGTCGGGCAGCAGCGCCGCGATGTTGCGCGCCAGGCCTTGCTCGGGGTTGGAGCGCAGCGGGCGCATCTCGACGCCGGTGTGCGGGATTCGCGTGTTGAACCAGGCCGCCAGCACGTAGACGAAGATCAGTACCGCGATGGCCGCCTCGGCCGGCGTATCGATGCCGGTGTCGATGAACGGGAGATCGAAGGCCAGCAGCTTGCTGGAAATGGCATGTCCCACCAGCGAGCCGCCCAGCACGATGCCCAGCAGGATCGACGCGATGGTCAGCCCCTCGATCCAGCCGTTGGCCTTCACCAGCTGCGACGCCGGCAGCAGCTCGGTCAGGATGCCGTACTTGGCCGGCGAGTAGGCCGCCGCGCCCAGGCCGACGATCGAATAGGAAAGCAGCGGGTGCGAGCCGAAGAGCATCATCACGCAGCCCACCACCTTGATGGCATTGCTGATGAACATCACCTTGCCCTTGGGCAGGGCGTCGGCGAAGGCGCCCACCAGCGGCGCCAGCACTACATAGAAGACCGCGAAGATCGGCACCAGCGCCGCGCGCTGCCATTCGGGCGCGCCCGAACTTCGCATGAGATCGACCGCAACAACGAAAAGCGCTTGGTCGGCCAGTGACGAAAAGAACTGGGCCGACATGATCGTGTAGAAACCGCGCTTCATCGATGGGCTGGCTGGCCAGAGACGTAGATGAGGTCTGCTGGCGGTAGTGAAAAAGTGTCGCCAAGAGGGCGAATGGGCGGTTATAGCACGGGGGTGCGAGATCGAATCCGGCATCCCCACCGTGTTCGACCCCATTCCCGAAGATGCTAAAACGTGGTCTGCATTCTCCCCGAGCCCCCCACCGAGCCTCCCCGGAAACCCCATGCCGCGCCCCATCCTCGCCACCGTCCATACCGAAGCCCTGCGCCACAACCTCGAGCGGGCGCGCCGTTCGGCCCTCGAAGCCCGCGTCTGGGCCGTCGTCAAGGCCAATGCCTATGGCCACGGGATCGAGCGGGTCTACGAGGGTTTTCGCGGCGCCGACGGCTTCGCGCTGCTCGACCTGGCCGAAGCCGAGCGCGTGCGCGCCCTCGGCTGGCGCGGGCCGGTGCTTCTGCTGGAGGGCGTTTTCGAGGCCCGCGACCTGGAGCTGTGCTCCCGCCTCGACCTCTGGCACACCGTGCACTGCGACGAGCAGATCGACATGCTCGCCGCCCATAAGACCCTCAAGCCGCAGCGCGTGTTCCTCAAGATGAATTCCGGCATGAACCGGCTGGGCTTCACCCCCGAGCGCTTCGGCTCCGCCTGGACCCGCCTCAACGCGCTCACCCAGGTCGACGAGATTTCCCTCATGACCCACTTCAGCGACGCCGACGGCGACCGCGGCATCGCCCACCAGCTGGAGGCCTTCGAGCGCGCCACCCGCGACCTGCCGGGCGAGCGTTCCATCGCCAACAGCGCCGCCACGCTGCGTCATGCCGATCTCACGCGCGGCGACTGGGTGCGCCCGGGCGTCATGCTGTACGGCGGCGCGCCCGACTTTCCGCAGCACGACGCGGCCCACTGGCAGCTGCAGCCCACCATGACGCTGTCGACCAGGCTGCTGTCGGTGCAGACGCTGCAGGCCGGCGACACCGTTGGCTACGGCTCCAACTTCACGGCCGAGGGCCCCATCACCATCGGCGTGGCAGCGGTCGGCTATGCCGACGGCTATCCGCGCCACTGCGGCACCGGCACGCCGGTGCTGGTGAACGGCGTGCGCACCCGCATGGTCGGGCGCGTGAGCATGGACATGATCACCGTCGACCTCACGGGCGTGCCCGACGCGAAGTTCGGCAGCGAGGTCACGCTGTGGGGCAAGTCGGCCAGGACCGGCGCCGTGCTGCCCATCGACGAGGTCGCGCGGGCCGGCGGCACCATCGGCTACGAACTCATGTGCGCGGTGGCGCCGCGCGTGCCTTTCGCAGAGCCGGAACCCGCCTGAAGCCGTGAAGGTCCTTTCCAACTGGCGCTCCGTGCGCCTGTGGGAAACACAGGTGGAGCGCGAACTCCACCGCAAGTACAGCCTGCGCACGCACGGCATCCTCATCGGCAGCTTCACGCTGCTGCTGATGTGGGGCGTCTCTGCGCTGCAGATGCACCTGCTGCACGTCGATTCGCTCGCTGTGCGCTACTTCCTTACGCTGGGCGTGGGGTACCTGGGCTATCTGCTGGTGCTGCGCTGGTGGGCGAAGCGCCTCGTCGAGGAGCGCGGCCTCGATCTGAACGTCGACGCGCCCGACTTCGAGTTCGGCGGCGGACGCGGCGGCGGTTCGCACGGGCACACGAGCGTCGGCGAGGCTCCGGGCGATGGTGGCGGCGGTGGCGGCGGCAGTGGCCTCTCCGACATCGCCAGCGGCGCGTTCGACGTGGCCGGCGGCGCGGACGAGGGCGCGGTGGTCGTCATCCCGGTGATCGCCGTCTTCCTGATCTGCGCCGCCGTCCTGTTCGGCGCGGGCTCGCTGGTGCTGCTGTACTTCAGCTGGGACGCGCTGCTGGCCGTGGCCATCGAGATCGCGTTCTCCTACGTCTCGGCCCGCGCCGCGGTGCGCGTGGCGCGCGAGGGCTGGCTCATGGCTGCGGTGCGGCTCACCTGGAAGCCGCTGCTGGGCGCGGTGATCTGCGCGGTGGCGCTGGGCGCGCTGCTCGACCACTTCATGCCGCAGGTCGACTCCCTGCCCGAGGCGGTGCGCGTCCTGATGAAGAAGCACTGAGCGCGCTCGTCAGGTGATCGACCAGCGCCCTGCACTTGGGCGCCATGAAGCGGTTGGGCGGGTACAGGATGTACGCGTGGCCCCGGTAGTTTCCGCGGTACTCCCAGCCGGTCAGCACGCGCACGAGGCTGCCCGCGTCCAGCGCCTCCTGGGCGACGAAGGCCGGCACCACGGCCACGCCCAGGTCCGCCAGCGCGCCTTCGAGCCGCATCTCGCTGTGGTTCGAGACATAGCGGCCGCGCACGATGACTTCCGCTTCGTCCCCGCCTTCACTCTTGCCGAACCGCCAGTGGTTGTCGCGCTCGTGCTCGCCCAGCGAAAGGCAGCTGTGGGCGGCAAGATCGCCCGGGTGCTCGATGGGACCGTGCGCCGCCAGGTAGCGCGGCGAGGCGCAGAGGACGTGCGCCACCGGCATCAGTTGCCGCGCCACCAGCCCCTCGGGCGGCTTCGTCGTCAGCCGGACCACCAGGTCGACGCCTTCGCGGATTGGATCGACGTCGCGGTCGGCCACGATGAGCTGCACGTCCACGTCGGGGTAGCGTCGCAGGAATTCGAGGATGTGCGCATGCAGCACGCGCCGCGCGAAGGCCTTGGGCGCGCTGATGCGCACCAGCCCGCTCGGACCCGCGGCGAACTGCTGCCCGATCTCCATCGCGCCCTGCGCCGCCAGCACCAGCTCGCGGCAGCGCGCGAAGGCCTCGGTGCCCGGCTCGGTCAGCCGCAGCTGGCGCGTGGTGCGCTGCAGCAGCTGGACGCCGATCTCCTTTTCGAGCCGCTTCACCTGCCGGCTCGCCGCCGACGGCGTCATGCCCAGCAGGTCGGCCGCGGCCGAGAAGCTGCCGAGCTCGGCGACCCGCACGAAGGTCACCATCTCCGGCAGCACCTTGAGAAATGAATTCGTTCCCACGACGCAATAGTCCTGTTCCGGCCGACGCCTGTGCGGCCCGGGTGATGCCCGGAACAATTTCCTGCCCGGCGGATGCGTCGGGTTATCGGAAATGTTCACGGACGGCGCAAGCGAAGTATGGATTCAAAGACGAAGAGGCCGGCGGGCATCGGCCTCGCCGAAGTCATGCTGCTGCTGGTGGCCGCCGTGTGGGGCGGCAGCTATGCGGTGGCCAAGCAGGCGACGCAGCAGCTGCCGGTGCTGGAGTTCATCGCGCTGCGTTTCGGGCTGACCTTCCTCGTGCTGCTGCCCGCGCTGAAGCCGCTGTTCGGCGCCGGTTGGCAGCGGGGCCTTGCGGTGGGCGGCCTGCTCGGCGCGAACCTGCTGGCGATCTTCGTCTGCGAGACCTTCGGCGTGTCGCTCACCACGGCCAGCAACGCAGCCCTCCTCATCAGCCTGTGCGTCGCGCTCACGCCCTTCGTCGAATGGTGGCTGCTGGGCCAGCGGCCGGCGCGGCGCATGTTCTGGGCCGCCGGACTGTCGGCGCTGGGCGCGGCGATGCTCTCGGCCACGTCGCCTGCCGAGCTTTCGGTGGGCTGGGGCGACGGCCTGATGGTGATCGCGGCCTTCCTGCGCGCCGTGATGGTCTGCATGACGCGGCGGCTCGCCGGACACCACGCGATGCCGGCGCTGACGCTGACGGCGGTGCAGTCCGGCGTGATGGCCCTCGGCGCGGCGGTGCTCGCCCTGATCGCCTCGCCGGCCGGCGGCGCATGGCACGTTTCGCCCGCCACCGCTTCTTTCTGGTGGGGCATGGCCTACCTCGTGCTGCTGTGCACCGTCTTCGCCTTCTTCGCGCAGAACCATGCGGCCTCGCGTTCGAGCCCGAGCCGCGTGTCGCTGCTGATGGGCAGCGAGCCGGTGTTCGGCGCGCTGATCGCGGCCTGCGGCTTCGGCGAGCGAATCGGGCCGTGGGGCTGGGCAGGGGGCTTGCTGATCGTCTGCGCGGCGTGGTGGGTGACGATGCCGGCGAGGGAGGCTTCGGGCCAGGCTGTCGCCGGCGACACGGCCTGAGGGAGCGCGGACCCGCCGTGTCTCTTGCTGCGGACGATGGCGCCCGGCGCTCGGAGACAATCCGCGCCGGGAGGAATTTCGTTCACATGATTTCGAAGAAACAGGGAGCGCGCGCCGCCTGGCGCGCATGCGGCATCGCGCTGGCGGTAGCCGCCATCTCGGCGCATGCCGAAACCGACGCGGCGGCGCCGGCGGACCCGCAGCGATCGCAGGCCACGGAGGCCGTCGCAGAGGCACCCGCCGTGCCGGCCGCACCTATAGAACCGGCCGCACCCGCCGCACTCGCTGCGGCAGCCGCGCCGGCGGCACCCCAGACCCGCGTGCGCTTCGCCCGCGGCAACTACAAGCCGGGCATCGAACAGCTTCGCGTGGTCCGCCGCGAGAACACGATGAACAACATCGCGGGGCAGGTGGCGCTGAACATCGCGCTGTCAGTCATCGCGGGCGGCGTGAGCGTCGGCGCGCAGGGCTTCTCGAAGGACGATCTCGGCGGCACCACGCTGGAGGCGCTCAAGGACGACCCGCTGGGCGCCAACCCGGCCATCGGCGAGCTCAGCGATGCGCTCGGCAAGGTCGCCACCGACATCTACCGCAGGCGCGCCGAGGCCGCCTACGCCACGGCCCTGACCGACGGCTCCACGCCCGAGGAGATCGAGGAGGCGCGCAAGGTGCAGGCGGTGGCGGACACGCCGCTGCTTCCGGGCTCCTGGCACCTGGTCTACGAGAACCTGACCGGCTCGGACGAGCTGTTCCGCCTGAAGTTCGGCGCCGCGCTCGGCCGCGCGGGCTTCATGCGTCCGCCTGCCGAGTGCTTCTATCAGTCGGAGCCGGTCGCATGGAACGAATGGCAGGCCGACAACTGGCAGCGGCTGCGCGAGGAGCGCGCCAAGGCCGTGGCGCGTTGCACCGAGACGCTTTCGGCCACGCCCGAAAAGTTCTGGTGAACGCGTCCTAGGCCGCGCGGAACGCCTGCACGGCCGCGGGCTGCCGGTTCAGCCCCAGTTCGTCGTCGGCACAGAGGATGGCGAAGGCCCGGTGCTTCTCGCCGAAGCTCATGACGGGGCCGGCGTGGTGCAGCGACCGGTGGTTGAAGGCCACCACGTCGCCCGGGTCCACCTCGTAGCCCACGATGTCGAAGGCGCTCCGGTTGGCCTCGATGTCGGGCAGCTCGGGGGCTTGCGCCTCGTCGTCCGCCGCCGCGATCCAGCCGCGCCGGCGGTAGGCCGTCTTCCAGAGGTGGGAGCCGCGCACCACTTCCGGCGCGGTCTCGCGCGGCATGTGGTCCACCGCCATCCAGAGGTGGACGATGCGGTGGCTGTCCGCGAGGCCGTAGGACATGTCCTGGTGCCAGGGCGTCGCGGTCGCGGCGCTCACGTCCTTGTCGAAGAGCAGCTGGTCGCAGATCCAGCGCAGCCGCCGCGTCACGGTGAGCTGCCCGGCGATCTCGCTGGCGCCCGATTCGGACACCACGCGCTGCAGCATGCCGTCGTGCCGCTGCTCGATGCCGTCGCGCGCCAGTTCTATCCACTGGGGCGAGACGATCCCGCGCAGGCACACGACGCCATCCCGCAGGAACCGGAGGCGCTCGTCGAAGCTCACGCCGCGAAGCAGTGGGTTGCTCATAAGGATCTCCTCCAGCGCCGGACCCGTTCGGGCTCAGGCGCGTTGCTCCCCGTTCGCCCGCATCAGGAAGAACAGCCAGGCGATCATCAGTGCGGCCATGCAGGCGAAGCCCCACGTCATGGCGTGGACGGTCTGGATGTAGGAGACGGGCGTCCCGGCCGCGAGCATCGCGGCGGCGAACACCACCGCGCCGACCACCGAGCACAGCAGCAGGGCGCCGGGCCGCGAGGCTGCCCGGAAGCCGGTGCGCAGGCACATCGTCAGGCCGAAGATCGCGGGTGCGTAGAAGAAGGGCGAGAAATCCATTCCCCGGTAGTTCTCGCCGAAGGCCAGCACGACGAGGCGGGGCCCCAGCAGGCCCAGCACCACGCCCACGGCCTCGGCGACCACGAAGCCCAGCAGCACGAAGCCGGTGAAGTCGCGCAGGGACTTCTTCCTTTGCGCTTCCTGTGCCGACTTCCAGTTGGCCGCCAGCTGCGGCAGCAGGTAGTAGCCCAGCGCCGACAGCACGTACTGCATCGGCAGCAGGAAGGTGATGTAGATCTTCAGCAGGCCGCCCTGCTCGGCGTCGGCCGAGGAGCCCAGCAGCAGGATGGCGCCGCCCGTCATGATCCAGCTCATGAACTGCGAGAGGCTGGCCTTCCAGCCGTAGGCCATCGATTCACGGACCGTCAGGCCCTGCACGTCCCTGGCCGCCGGCAGCGGAAGAACCGTGTGCTTCAGGTTGCCCAGCACGAGGAGGAGAAACGGAATCTGGAGAACGGAAACCAGCAGCAGGGCCTCCCTCCAGCTCGCCGGCCTTTCGGCGCCGAGCACGACGACGTAGCCCGCCGCGATGAGCGCGCCCGTGACGCACAGCACGACGTAGCGCCGGCCCGCGAGCAGCAGGCTGCGCGAGATCCAGAAGATCTCGTAGCCCACGATGAGCGCCGCGCCTACACATTGCAGCTGCCCCGGAAAGGCCGCGACCTGCCAGGCCAGGTAGCCGAGCAGCGAGAACAGGACCACCAGCGCCCACGCCAGCCACGCGGTGGACCGGTCGGCGTAGTAGCGCCTGATGAGCAGGGGCTCGTGCACCATCGCCATGTGCAGGATGTACTGGAAGCTGACCACCGCCAGGAAGGCGGAGGCCACGCCGAAATCGGCAGGGGAGAGCACGCGCGCGAGGGCGAAGCTCAGCAGCAGCTGGCTCGCGCTGTAGATGCACTGGTCGGCAACGGCGAAGACCGGACCTCCGAGGCGCCTTGCCAGACCGGACAGACGTTTCATTCCACCTAGTCCGATATGGAAAGCAGTACGGGACTGGACGTCGCCTTGACGGTGAACCCCTCGCCCGAGCGGCTGCCGCAGCTGCCTTCGCGCATCACGGGAAAGAAATCGACGCGCGTGCACTTGCTGCCGCTCGCGCCCGCGGGGACCGACACGGTCTTCTCGCCGCCCTGCGTCCACACCACGTTCAGCAGCGACTGGCCGCGGCGCAGCACCAGCCGGTTCGCGCCGCCGGCGTCCTGGTAGGACACCTTCTGCGAGTGCCGGACGATCTTGAGGAATTCGGTGAGCGCCGAATAGGCCTCCTTCTTCTCGCCGCCCTTCGACTTGAGGCCGAAGTTGTCCTCCTTCGAGAAGTAGGAGTCGCCGCGGTCGCGCCAGGAGTAGAGGTTCAGCAGCCGGATGCCCGCGGCGGCGTTGATCAGGTATTCCCTGAAGATCAGCGAGGCCTGCGCGCCCTGGTCGCGCACCGGCATGTACGAGGCATAGCCCCACTCCGAAGCGACGATGCCGGTCTTGTTCAGCTGGCGGCGGTCGAGCTGCACGCGCAGCTTCTCGTAGTCGGCCAGCGCCGTCTCGGGCACCGAGCGGTAGGGGTGGATGGAGATATCCGTCAGGCAGTCGCTCTTGGCGGCGGAGACGAAGGCGTCTTCGAGCTCGGTAGGGACCTTGCCGTTGCTGCCGCCGACGAAGGGCAGCTTCGCGAAGCCGAACCCGACGATGATGTCCGGGCGGATCTGCCGCTGCGCCAGCTTGCTGCAAAGCGCCGAAGAGGCCGCCCCGAACTCCGGCACCAGGGCGGGCTGCAGGAAGGTCTTGTTGTCGGGCTCGTTCCAGATTTCCCAGACGGCTACGTCGGCCGAATGCGCCTTGATGAAGTCGCTCGCGAAGTCGGCGAACAGGCTTTCCTTGCCGGCATTGCCGGGGCCGCCGCGCAGGTCGCCGGGCTCGTGGCCCCAGATCTCCTTGCCGCCGAACAGCGTCACGATGGCGCCGAGCCTGGCCTGGCGCACGCGCTGGATGAGCTTCGGATAGTCGATCAGCGTCGGGTTGACGCTCTTCAGCGGAGGCCGCACGCCGAAGCGCACGAGCTCGAAGCCCGACGCGCGGATTTCGCGCAGGTCGTCGTCGGTGATGGTCGCCGGGTCGATCTGCACGCTCAGCGCGACCGGGTACTCCGAGCTCAGGGTGCCGATGCCCCGCGCCTCGGCCGGCCCGGCCGCCACGGCTGCTGCAGCCGCTGCCGTCGCGAGGAGCAGGGCGCCGAGCCCGCCGGCGAGCTTGCGGGAAAGAAGGCTGGGCATCGTCATGGAAGTCGTGGAGGTCTTCATGGCAGCACCGATTCCTTGTACAGGTCGACGATGGCGGCGTTCATGCGCTGCGAGGTGAACTTCTCCTCGAAGATCCTCCGCCCCGTCTGCCCCATCTGCCGCAGGGTCTGCTCGGGCATGCGGTCGATCTCGCGCAGCATCTGGTCGATGTGGTCCAGCTCGAAGAGACGGCCGCTGCGGTCGTTCTCGACGATGTCGACCAGGCCGCCCACGGCGGATGCGAACACGGCCTTGCTCCGCGCCATCGCCTCGACGGCGACGAGGCCGAAGCCTTCCCAGCGCGACGGAACGATGATGGCGTCGCACGTCTGGTAGACCGCGTCGAGCGCGTCCTTCTCGAGCCAGCCCTTGAATTCCACGCGCTCGGGCTGCGCGAGCTGGAGGTCCTTGCGCACCGCGTCGCCGACCACGATCAGCCTGAAGTCGGGCCGGACCCTGGCGTAGGCATCGAGCAGGAGGTCGATGCCCTTTTGCCGGTCGAGGCGGCCAACGAAGAGGATCGTGCGCGGCCCGGCTTCGCCGTCGCGAAGCGGCAGGCGCGCCGGCGCGGGGCCCACGGAGTCGATCCCGTTGGGAATGCAGGTGCACCGCCTGATGCCCGACTTCGACGCGATCCGCACCTCGTGGCGGCTGATGCAGATGATGGCGTCGCTGCGCGAGGACAGCAGCCGCTCGATCCAGCGGTAGGCCGACTTCTTGTAGCGCGACGCCGCCTGGTCGAATGCCCAGCCGTGGGAGCAGTAGACGATCTTCACCTCGCTGGGTATCTGGCCGAGCAGCGCCATCGAGCGCACGATGCCGCCCGCGATCGAGCTGTGCAGGTGCAGCACCGAGGGCCGCTCCGTCTCGATGATCTTCTTCACCCGCTTGGCGTAGCCCACCAGCGACAGCGGGCTGCGCGCGGTGGGCACCACGTGGGCGCTCTCGGGGTTCAGCCAGTCGACGTTGCCGGGCAGGATGAACTTCACCTGGCTGATCTCCGGCGAGTTCCGCTGGAAGTTCGAGACGATCCGGAGATAGGTCTCCAGTCCGCCCTTGAGCGTTTCCGCGACGTGCAGGACTTTCATGGGATTCACTCCTCGGCTCAGATCAATGCGTGGGTTCCGGCGATGACGGCGGACTGCAGCTCGTGCAGCCGCTCGCGGTCGTTTCGCGCCTGGAGCAGCGCCAGCACGGAGGCCTTCAGCTCGTCGTGCCGGGGCGAGAGGCCGAACAGGTGCTGGGTGCGGTTCGTGAGCTGGAAGAAGGACTCGACCTTCTTGTCCCAGTTCATGCCCAGCGAGGGAATGCCCAGGCTGTAGGCGACGATGTTCGCGTGCAGCCTGTGGGCGGCGATGCACGAGCAGGCGCTGATCAGCGAGACGAGGTCGTCGGGGCGCTTCGGAACGGCGAACGAGAAGTTCGCCGCCGTCGCGCGCGAGGAAATCTCGGCCAGGACCTTGTTGTCCTCCGCCGCGCCGTTCGTGAAGTACAGCACCCGGGCGCCTTCGGCCTGCAGCGCTTCGGCCAGGCCCGAGAAGAACTCCGCCGAACCGACGGTGCGCGTGCTGCCGTACTCGGAATTCATCACCAGGGCGTCGAGGCTGCTCACACAGATGCCCACGTCCCACTTCTTCTCGGGCGAGAGCTCTTCGGAGAAGGCGCTCGCGCAGACCAGCGCCGGATCGGGCACCACGCTGATGCGGCTGCGCGGAATGCGGAAGAAGGCGTGCAGGTTGTTAGCCGAATCCACGTCGCGCGTGGCATAGAAGACCGGCGCGGCGTTCTGGAGGAACTTGCCCACGAGCAGCTTTCCCCAGAACGACCACCTGGCCGTGACCCCCACCGACACCACCGCCACCTTCTTCCCGCGCAGCAGCCTGCCCAGGAAGAAGAGCTTGGACGGGAAGTTCAGCGCCACGTCGCAGAAGAGCTGGCCGCCGCCGACGATGACCAGGTCGGCATCGGCCACCGCGGCCTGCCATTGCCTGCGCCAGCTCAGCAGGTAGTTCTTCAGGCAGTAGGCGAAAACGATTGCGGAACGCAGCAGCGAAGGCAGCTTCTGGAAGATGCCGAACGCGCCGCCGCCGCGCAGGTTCGATTCGTCGAACGCGACGCGCCCGGCGATGTCGAGGAATTCGACCTTTACGCCCGGGTACTTCATGTCCGCGATGTGGGCCAGCGATGCCGCGATGACGCCGTCACCCAGGTTGTCGCTGAACGGCACCGCGCAGATCAGTATTTTTTTCATCTTTGAATTGGCCTGTTTCCGGAAACCTTGATGGCAATCAGATAAAGCATCACGGAGGTCAGATGCCTGGTGAAACTGCCGAGGTCCGGTTCGAATATCAATTGGACGAGGATGTGCGCGACGAAAAGACTGCCGAAGAAGCGGGGCTCGAATTGCCCCGGGTCGCGCTTCGACCTTCGCCGCGCCTTGTAGAGGATCAGCAGCATCGCGAAGATCATCAATTGCATGAACGCGTCGCTCGGCGTCTGGAAATAGATGACGGGCGTGATCAGCACCGTCGCCGCGTAGACGTAATTGGCCAGGAACCCGGGGCCGATGGCGGGCGACGCAATGTTGGTGAAAGCCGTGCGGTTGTCGCTGCCGATCTGTTCCGCATAGGCATTGGAGGTGTCGCGCGGCGATTGCAGCGTCTGCAAAAGGCTGGAAGGCGCTGCCATGACCGCGCCGGCGGCCAGAATGGCGGCCGCCACGTGGTATTTGAGCGGCCGGCGCCAAAGGTAATGCACGACGAAGAAGGCGCCGACGATCAGCAAATAATAATTGCGCACGAAAATCCCGTAGACGGCGTAAAGAGCCAGAAAAGCCCCGATGGTCAGGAATTTCGAGGTCCGGAAATAGATCGTCGTCACGGTGATGCACATGGTCATGATCAGCACCACCGTCTCCTTCGACGGTGCGAACATGTTCAGCATGATGCAGGGCGCAATGAGCAGCAGCCGCGAGAAGAAGTCGCCCGCCCTGCGGATGTTGTGCGTCGCGAAGAAAAGGAATATCGCGCTGCTGATGCAGGTGAAGACGTCGAGATTGTCCGACCCGATGATGCTGAACAGCGCGGCCGTGACGGCGAACGAATTGTCCATTTCGTCCGTTCCGCCGTAATTCAGGATCTCGAGGATCTTTGCCGAATCGACGCTCCATTTCTCGGGAAGCATTTCCCGGAAATATGCATAGATGATCACGTACACGAACACGATCAGCACTCCGGCAATCGAGTACTGGTTGAAGCGGCGCGTGCCTCTTCTTGTTGTTGTTCGTGCTGTCGCGGCCGGACCTGGAATGGCGTGGCTCATCCGCATGTGGATTCCAATCCGATCATTTGCAAAGCGAAAGAAGGTCTGTCCGGGCTTGCGGCACGGACTCCGTGGAAGACTTGCTCCGGCCGGCGCGGGCCGGAGCCGATCACCCGGGACCGGCGAAATTCATCGCGACCCGTGACCGGCTGCAACCACCCAGATGGTCCTGAAGAAGATGTCGACGTCCTTCCCGACGGAAAGCGTTTCGACATACCGCACGTCGAGCGCGACGCGTGCGTTGTAGGTCAGCTGGTTGCGCCCGCTGACCTGCCACAGGCCGGTGATTCCGGGGCGCACCGCGCAGTAATGCGACCAGCTGTGGCCGTAGAGCTCCTTCTGCTCGAGCATGCAGGGGCGGGGGCCGATCAGGCTCATGTCGCCCGTCAGCACGTTCCAGAATTGCGGCAATTCGTCGAGGCTGGTCTTGCGGATGAATTTGCCGAAACGGGTGATGCGCGGATCGTCGTCCAGCTTCTGGTATTCGTCCCACTGGCGGCGCGCCTCGGGATTGCTTTTCAGATGCTCTTCCAGCACCTGGGCCGAATTGGCAATCATCGAGCGGAATTTATAGAAGCGGAATACCCGCCCGTTCTTTCCGTATCGCGGCTGGTAATAGAGCACCGGTGCGCCCGAACTCGCGAAGACGCAAAGGCCGAGCAGCACGAAAAGCCAGCCGAAGGCGATGAAAAAGAAAAGCGCGGCGCTGATATCCACCGATCTTTTCGCGATCTTCAGCAGCGGGGAATGGTTGATTCCGGATTGCGAGCCGCCGCGGGCCATTCCACCGCTTGCCTCTGAGATTTCCCAGCCTTGCGGTACGAGCGATTCCTCGGGACGGAGATTGCCCATCGGGTTTTTCCATCCGGATTTGAAGCGCGACAAGATTTCCCGTCGAAATGCTTTCATTTTTGACGCACCTTTCCTCATGCGGGCAATTGCCCGCATATCCTCGGTTATGGCCCTGTATTTTTGGCCGACACTACCCGCACAAATGCCTCTTAGTGTCTGCAATGCAGAAACTATTGCGCGGCCAAATGACTCGTTGAAGGCAATACGAATGGACTAATCGTCATTTGTAATGCCTTTTCATGCCGAATACTATTTGAGTATTCAATCGATGCGCCAGGCTGAAACCCACCGCATGATTTTGAATTTAACTCCAATTCAGACGGTCTAAGTGGAATCCCCGTTGGTATTGTATGTGTATTGCAACTGTTTGTAAGCGCCATATTTGTATCCCCCGCTTCCAGCGTGGCGGCGGCTTAGATCAATAGCATTCAGAATTACGCCATTTACCGTTCTGCCGGCATGGGCGAGCCTTCTGACGGTTTCGTTCAATTCGCCAAGCTGGGTCTTCTCGGCCCGCGCCACGAGCAGCAGCGTGCTCGCCAGCGGGGCCACCGAGGCGGTGTCGGCCGCCACCAGGACCGGGGCCGTGTCGATGACCACGAGGTCGTACTGCGGCGAGAGCTTCTCCAGCACGTGCACGAAGGACTCGCTGGTCAGCAGCTCCGCCGGATTCGGCGGCAGCACGCCGGTGGTGATGACGTCCAGGTTCGGCAGCACGGCAGGGCGGATGGCCTGCTTGAAGTCCAGCGTGCCGGCGATCAGTTCCGATAGGCCCGAGGAGCGCTGGATCGAGAAGAACTGGCTGACCCGGCCCTTGCGCAGGTCGGCGTCGATCAGCAGCACGCGCTTTCCGGTGGCCGCGGTGATCGCCGCGAAATTGACCGAGATGAAGGTCTTGCCCACGCCGGGCGTCGCGCCCGAGATGAGCAGGCGGTTGTTGGTCGCCTCCAGCATTGCGAACTGCAGCGCCGTGCGCAGGCTGCGCAGGCTTTCCACCGCCGGGTCTTCCGGCTGCAGGTGCGCGAGCACGTGCTTGCCGGCCAGCTTGTTCTCGATGTTCCTGTCGATGGCGCGCTGCGCCGCGCTCAGCGGCACGCTGCTGTAGACGTTGAGGCCGGTGTGGCTCTCGATCTCGGCCGGGTTGCGGATGCCGCCGAAGAAGGAGCTGCGCGCGATCGCGGCGCCGAAGCCGGCGGCCAGCCCGAGGATCGCCGCCAGCACGATGATCAGCGGTTTCTTGGGCCACACCGGCTCTTCGGGAACGATGGCCTCGTCGAGCAGGCGGACGTTGCCCACCTTGCCTTCCTTGGCCAGCCGCATCTGCAGCGAGCTGTTGAGCAGCGACACGTACAGGTCGGTGTTCACCTTGATGTCGCGCTGCATGCGCACCGTGTTCTGCTGCAGCTCGGGCATCTTGCGGATGCGCGCGTCGACCGTGGCCAGCGCGCTCTTCCACGCGGCGACCTGCGCGTCCAGCGTCTGCACGTTGGGATGCTCGCTGGTGAAGCGCGAGGTGAGCTCGCGCCGCTTCTGTTCGGCCTCGAGCAGCTTGGACTGCAGGTCGACCGTCTGGGTCAGCGCGTTCTTCGCCTCGTCGTCGAGGCTGACGGTGCCGTTCTGGTTGCGGTAGCGGTTGTAGATGTCTTCCGACTGCTCCAGCTGCTTCTTGAACTGCGGCAGCGCGCCGTCGAGGAAGCCCAGCGTCTTCTCGGCCTCGGCCGCCTTGCGCTCCATGTTCTGCCGCACGTAGAGCCGGCCGATCTCGTTGAGCAGCTGCGTCAGCTTCTCGGGGTCGGGGTTCTTCCAGCTCACGTCGAGCACGCCCGACTGCTTGCCCTTTTCCACGACCTTGAGCGCGTCCTGCAGCGCCAGCAGCGTGAGTTGCGTGGAAGACCGCACGAGCACGAACTGCGCGCCTGGCTTGGCCTCGATGCTGGTGACCATCAGGCTCAGGTTGCCGTTGGCAACGCCCGGCACCTTCGCCTCCATCAGGGTGCCGACACGGCCCTTCATCGGCGTGTCGATGTCGGGGTTGCTCAGCTCGTACTGGCCGTCGGTGCCGAGGGTCAGCGTGAACTGCTTGTCCTCGAAGTCGGCGGGCACGTCGAACCTGGGCACGAGGATCTTCTCGGTGCCCGTCACGTAGCCGGAAAGCCCCATGAAGCCGGGCTCCGAAAGCTCCGTGGCGCGGCGCGCGAGCCAGCTGCCCACGAAGGGCGCGTAGCGCGGCCGCGCGCTGATGTAGAGCTTGGTGTTCTCCACCGCCTTGCCGAGGATGGCGCGCGAGCGCAGGATCTCGATCTCGCCCGCGGCCGGCGTCTTCACGCTCAGCAGCGAGGAGGCCGCGTCGCCCAGGAAGCTCCCGGCCGAATTGCCGCTGTCCTCCACCTGCACCGCGACGTTGCCCTCGTAGACCGGCTTTCCGAGAAATGCGTACGCCGTGCCCAGCAGCACGGCCACCGCGGCGATGGCCGCGACGAGCCAGCGGTTGTCAATCAGGATGTCCAGGTACTCGGCCAGGTTGATGCCATCGCCATCCTCTTCCATGGCTTGCAGCGGCAGCGCGGCTTGCTGGGTTGCGTTCATGTAGTTTGCTGCTCGGGTTTTGTGATTTTCAGAATGCGATCGATCCACGCCCGGGCGCCGGCATCGATCAGCGCCAGGGCGTGCTCGAACGCGGCCTCGTCTTTTCCGTACGGGTCGGGCACGTCGTGGCCGTCGAACTCGGCGATGCGGAACACCTTGCCGCGCACGAAGGGGTAGGTCGACTCCAGGTAGCGGCGCTGCTCGCGGTCCATCACCAGGATCAGGTCGGCCTGCCGGCACAGCAGCTGGCTCACCTGCTGCGCGACGTGGCCCGAGATGTCGATGCCGCGGTCTTGCATGAGCCTGCGCGCGGTGGCGTCCGCCGGCTTGCCTATGAGCGCGCCGGTGCCCGCGGAGAACACGCGCAGCTGCGGCAGCCCCGCGGCCAGCAGGCCTTCCGCCATCGGGCTTCGGCAGATGTTGCCGATGCAGACTGTCAGCACGGATCTCATCGGTGGTTCATGTAGACGCGATCGCCGATGTCGAGCACCTGCGCCGCGGGAAGGATCAGGCTGGCCACGCGGTTCCAGCTGGCCAGCGGCACCGAGTCGATGTAGACGACGTCGCGCGGCTGCAGCGGAAAGCGGTCGGCCAGTGCGAGCGCGGCGGGGTTCTTCGCGTTGAGGTGGAAGACGGCGGGCGTGTTCTTCGCGCCGGCGTCGCTCCCGCCGTTGTTGTTGCTGCTGTTGCGCACGACGTAGATCTGCCCCGTGTTCGCCGTGCCCAGGTTCGCGCTGCCGGACTCGCCCAGCGCCTCGTTGAGGCTGAGCCTGCCGTTGTGCATGGTCAGCGCCGAGGGCTTGAGCACCTCGCCCATCACGAACACCTTGCTCTCGTCGCGGTTGCGCACCTGCACCACGTCGCCGTTGTGCAGCGGGATGCGGCTGGCGCCGACGCCGATGTCCTGCAGCTTCGGCAGGTCGATGAGCGTGGTCCTGTCGCCGCGCGTGAGCGTGATGAACGAGCGGTCGCCTGCGGCCGTGATGCCGCCGGCGCGGTTGAGCGCCTCGGCCAGCGTCATCGGCACGTCGGTGAAGATCTGCAGCCCCGGCGAGTTCACCTCGCCTTCGACGAAGGCGCGGCGGCTTCTGAAGGACTGGATGCGCACCGTCACCTGCGGGTCCTTGATGTACTTCGCGATGCGCTTTGCGATCAGGTCGGAGGCCTCGATCTCGGTCAGGCCCTGCATCTGCACGCGCCCGATGTACGGAAAGCTGATCTGTCCCGAGGCGTCGACGATGAAGCCGGGCGCCACGCTGATGCCGGTGGGGTCGACCTGCTGGGAGATCACCGCGCCGGCGTGCGGCAGCAGCTCCGGGTGGTCGTAGACGACCACGCCCACCACGTCTCCCGGCCCGATGGTGTAGACCGGCGCCTCGCCGAACAGCGCCTTCACGTCCGGCGGAACGGCAGTGGGCCGGGCGTCGGCCATCGCGCGGATGAGGCTCGGCGAGATCGGCACCAGTCCGCCTTCGGCCGGCGCGCCGTCGGCCGAGAGCGCTGGCGCGGGACTCTGGTCGGGCTCGTAGGCCACCACCGAGCCGAAGCCCGGAGCGCAGCCCTGAAGCGCCAACGCACCGGCCAGGGCGGCAATCCACCCCGTCAGGTACAGGTAGCGGGTCAAATGGAACTCCATTGCGAACTTGGTTATTTCAAAAAAACTGCGATTGCCCATGCAAAGCCCGAGCCTGATTTGGCGTCGATTGCGCCGGTTAATTCTTTTTATTGATGGAGGCTTATTCCGGGCGGTCGACGATTTATCGGAAGGTCGGCGAGAGCGCGAATTGTCGCTGCCTTCGCAAGGCGACTTTTTGGTGGAGTAGACGCAAGTGACGTGTCTATTCGTGCCTCGACCACGCCGGCCGCAGGGTCATGTCCCGGCATGACCGGAACCGGTCTGTTTTCACTCGGGAAATGGGGCGTGGCTTGCCCGTTTTGCAGGCACTTTCGGCGGCCGGAAATTGCGACCTATTTATTACCCTGCGCAGCCGGGAGATTGTGGTTTTCGATCCACAAAGTCAGGTTGTATAGGGTTTTTGATATTGCGTTCGATTTTGTAAAGAAATGTGTCCCGGTAGGAGGCGGCTGACAAGCCGTGGGTCGGGAGCATCAATGTGCCTGCCGGAGGCAACAAATGGCTTCGGTTGGCAAAGACCGGCCGGAATGCCACCGGGGCAGGCGGACAGTACGTTTTTCTAATTAATCCGGCAATTGAGCGCCCCTTGGCGGGGCTGAAAGCACCAACTGCGTGCAATGGTGTTCCATGAGGCCGAGGAATGATTTCGGTCTAATTTGGCGGATATTTGGTGCGAATTTCGATTTGCCCGGCCCCAGGCAAAACTTTTGTATTGCCTGGCAATGCCATCAATTTTCGCCGTCGGAATATGTTTCATTTTTCGATCGTTGAAACCGGCGCCAAAGAGGGGAGGCGCCGGAAAAAATCAGAAAAAAGAATTCATGAACGGCAGTGCATTGCCGTTCCGGGCGAGAAATACAGGAGGAATATTGTGCCGAATCGCGGCGAATTGAATGCGAATGTTTCTGTGCCGCGACGCGAAACAGGGCCCGTTGTAGGCCCCGCGGTTTATTGCTCGCGGTCGTCGCCGGGGTGGCCGAGCTGGCTCTTGGCCGAGCGCACGCCCCGCACCACCAGATAGAGAGCGCCGCCGGCAACCACCACGAAGCCAGCCACCGCGAGGCCGCCCATGCCGAAGGCCCACCACCAGAACAGGCCGCTGATGGGCAGCAACACCAGCGCCACCAACAGCTCGATGAAGATCAAACGCATCCGTCTCCCCTTGTTCTCGGACATGCAGGCAGCCTTGTGGGTGTGTAATAAATCGCTACGTGCATTTTGAGTGGCGAGAGGATAGCCCAAGACGAAAAGCGGGGGTACAGGGTTTGCGGCCCCCCCGCAACCCCACCTCCCGGCTGTTCAGTCTGCGGGCCGAACCTGTGCGCGGCCTGACTGGTGCCGGCCGACTTCCCGGCGCCCGACGCCCGGCGGCTGGGTTAGTACAGCCCGAGCTGCCGCGTGCGCAGCCGCGCCAGGCCCAGCAGCGCGTCGGTGAACGGGGTGGCCACGGCGGTCAGCTCGCCCAGTTCGCGCACCACCGTCACCAGCGCGTCGAGTTCCACCGAGCGTCCGGCTTCCACGTCCTGCAGCATGGAAGTCTTGAAGGCGCCGAGCTTCTTCGTGATCTCGTGCCGGTCTTCCGGGCTCTGGGTGATCTCGATGCCGATGCGCCGGCCGATCTCCTTGGCCTCCAGCATCACCGCCGAGATGAAGCCGCGCACGTAGTCGTCGCCCATGATCAGGTCGGTGGTGCAGCCGGTGAGCGCACTGATCGGATTCACCGTCATGTTGCCCCACAGCTTGAACCACACGTCCTTCTGGATCTGCGGCGACAGCGTGGTGTCGATGCCGGTGCTCCTGAGCAGCGCCAGCAGCTTCTGCACGCGCGGCGTGGCCTCGCCCGAAGGCTCGCCGATGATCAGCCCGTTGCCGAAGTGGTGCCGCACCACGCCCGGCGCGTCCAGGGAGCAGCTCGCATGCACCACGCAGCCGACCACGTTGCGCGACGGAATGGCGCGCGCGATGGCGCCGTCGGGGTCCACCGCCGCGAGCCGGTGGCCGGTGATCGGGCCGCCGAAGCCGCCCTCCAGGAACCACCACGGCACGCCGTTCATCGCCACCAGCACGATGGTGTCGGCGCCGATGAGCGGTGCGATGCGCTCGGCCACGCCGGCCAGCGCGGGCGCCTTCACGGCAATGACCACCAGGTCCTGCACGCCGAGCGCCTCGGGGTCGGCCACCGCGTTGACGGGCACGCGCGTGCGCACATCTCCACCCGTGCTGCCGCGCATCAGCGACAGGCCGTCGCGCTGCAGTGCCTCGAGCGTGGCGCCGCGCGCCACCACATTCAGCCGTTCGCCCGCCTGGGCGAGACCGACGCCTATCCATCCGCCGATCGCGCCGGCGCCGTAGATGCAGATCTTCATGAGCTGGGCCGTTCCGTTTCAGTTGCGGTAGGAGGCATCGATGCGGTCCACCTGCCGCACCAGCGCGTTAAACACGTCCTGGCCCGCGCCGTGCTCGGGGCTGAACTGCAGCGCGTCGCGCGTGCAGCGCCGCGCGATCTCCTCGCTCACCGGAATCGCCTGGCCCATGGAGAAGGTCGCCATCTGGATTTCGCAGGCGCGCTGCAGCGTCCACAAAATCGCGAAGGTCTGCGGCAGCGTCTGCCCCCAGGCCAGCAGGCCGTGGTTGCGCAGGATCACCGCGTTGCGGTCGCCGATGCTCTTCAGGAGGCGCGGACCCTCGTCGGCATGGATCGTGATGCCCTCGAAGTCGTGGTACGCCACCATGCCGTGCAGCTGCGCCGTATAGAAATTGGTCTGCTGCAGGCCGCCCTGCAGGCAGGCCACGGCCACGCCGGCCGTGGTGTGCGTGTGCATCACGCAGTGCGCGCCCTCCAGCCCGTCGTGGATGGCCGCATGCACCGTGAAGCCGGCCGGGTTCACCGGGTACGACGAACCGTCGAGCACCTTGCCCTGCAGGTCGATCTTCACCAGGTTGCTGGCCGTGACCTCGCTGTAGTGCAGGCCGAAGGGGTTGATCAGGAACTGCTTCTCGCCGCCCGTCACGCTGTCGGGCAGCCGCACCGTGATGTGGTTGTAGATCATTTCCGTCCAGCCCAGCATCGCGAACACGCGATAGCAGGCCGCGAGCTGTTCGCGCGCGGCGCGCTCGTCCGGATGGATCGAGGGATGGACCAGCGCTGTCGTGGAAGACGACGCGGTGGTGGCGAGTGCGTTCATGGCAATTCCTTCTATCTGGATGGCTTGCCCACCGCGTCGGCCGGCGCCCTTCGCGGGGATCCGGCTACACGAAGCGGGCAAGAAACGGGGGGTCCTATCCTTCCGCTGTGAAGCCGACTTCCTTGACGATCGGCGCCCACTTGGCGGTGTCCTTCTTCAGCAGTTCCGTCAGCTCGGCCGGGGTGGAAGACATCGCCTCCAGTCCGAAGGTGCCGAGGCCGTCGATCACGTCCTTCTGCGCGAGCGCGTTCTTCATCGAGGCGTTCAGCTTCGCCACCAGCTCGGGCGAGGCCTTGGCCGGCAGGAAGAAGGCGAACCACTCGCTGTGCGCCATGTCCTTCAGGCCCTGTTCGCCGAAGGTGGGCACGTCCGGCGCGAAGCGGCTGCGCTTGGCGCCCGATACGCCCAGGATGCGCACCTTGCCCGTCGGCAGATGCTGCGTGATGTCGCCGATGGGGCCCGACACCGCCGAGATGTTGCCCCCCAGCAGGTCGAGCATGGCCGGCTGCGTGCCGCGGTAGGCCGCGTGCTTGAGTTCGACCTCGCCCTTCTTGCCCAGCAGCGCACCGATGAAGTGCGGCGTGGAGCCGGCGGCCGGCGAGCCGTAGTTGGCGCCGGCCGGGTTGGCCTTGGCCCAGGCCAGGAACTCGGGCACGGTCTTCACGCTGGCGGGCACGGCCGGGCCCACGGCAAAGCCGAAGTCGAAGATGCACGCCAGGCTGACCGGCGTGATGTCGACCATCGGGTCGTACGGCAGCTTCTTGTAGATGTGCGGGTAGATGGTGAGGATCGAGGTCGGCGTCTGCAGGATGGTGCTGCCGTCGGCCGGCTTGCTCTTCACGTAGCCCACGGCGATCTGGCCGCCCGCGCCGGTGCGGTTCTCCACCACCACGGTCTTCGCGTAGTCCCCGCCGAGCTTGGTCGCCAGGCGGCGGCAGGTGGTGTCGGAGGTGCCGCCGGCCGCGAAGCCGGTGACGATGGTGGCGGTCTCGATGTTCGTCGTCGCCTGCGCGAAGACGTTCTGGCCCAGGCTGGCCATCAAGGCGGATGCGCTGGTGGTCTGCAGGATCTGGCGGCGCGTGAAGCTCATGGTGTCTCTCTCCGGATGGTGGTTGTGGAGGGTCGATCAGGACTCGTCGCGCAGCCAGGTGACCGCGCCCGAGTGGGTCACGGCGCCCTGGTGGGCAGGGCGCACGGTGAGCGCGTATTTTTCCAGCAGGCCGCCGCGCGCGACCCCCGCGTTTACCTCACGTCCGGCAAGGCGCGACGCGATTTCCCCGGCCGTCAGGTCCACCGTGATCGAACGCGCTTCCGCCCGCGCGTCGATCGACACCATGTCGCCGTCGCGCAGCGCCGCGATCGGTCCGCCGTCCGCCGCCTCGGGGCCGGCGTAGCCGATGCACAGGCCGCGCGTCGCGCCCGAGAAGCGGCCGTCGGTCAAGAGCGCCACCTTGTCGCCCATGCCCTGGCCGTAGAGCAGGGCGGTGATGCCCAGCATCTCGCGCATGCCCGGGCTGCCCTTGGGGCCCTCGTTGCGGATCACGATCACGTCGCCCGCCTCGTAGCGGCGGTTCTGCACGGCGGCCTGGGCTTCTTCCTCGGACTCGAAGACGCGGGCCGGGCCGCGAAACACCAGGCCCTTGAGACCCGCCGTCTTCAGCAGCGCACCGTCGGGGCACAGGTTGCCCTTGAGCACCGCCAGCCCGCCGTCGCGCGTGATCGGGTTGCCCGCCTCGCGCACCACGCGGCCGTCGGGCGCCAGCGCGCCGGCCAGCTCCTCGGCCATGGTGCGGCCGGTGAAGGTGAGCGCGTCGCCGTGCAGGAAGCCCTGCTCCAGCAGCGTGCGCAGGATCACGCCCGCGCCGCCGATGTAGAACACGTCGCGCGCCAGGTACTTGCCGCCCGGGCGCAGGTCGGCAATGAGCGGGGTGCGGGCGAAGATTTCGGCCACGTCGTCGAGGTGGAACCTGATGCCCGCCTCGTGCGCGATGGCCGGCAGGTGCAGCGCCGCGTTGGTCGAGCCGCCGGTGGCCGAGACGATGGCGCAGGCGTTCTCCAGCGCCCTGCGCGTGACGATGTCGCGCGGCAGCGGCCCGTCGCCCATGACTGCCTTCATCAGCTGCTTCGCGGCTCGGCGCATCAGCGGCGCGCGTTCGCTGAACACGGCCGGCACCATGCTGGAGCCGATGGGCGCCAGGCCCAGCGCTTCCGACACCATGCCCATGGTGTTGGCCGTGAACTGCCCTGCGCAGGCGCCGGCCGTGGGCAGGCAGGCGCGGCTCATCGCGTCGAGCTCGTCGTGCGTGGCGGTGCCGGCCAGCACCTTGCCGATGGTCTCGTAGGTGTCGACCACGTTGAGGTCCTGCCCGTCCGGTCCCGGCATCTGGCCCGGCAGCGCCGAGCCGCCGTGCACGAACACGCTGGGCACGTTGCAGCGGAGCATGCCCATCATCAGCCCCGGCAGGTTCTTGTCGCAGGCGCCGATGGCGAAGATGCCGTCCCACTGGTGGCCGCGCGTGGAGGCTTCCACGCTGTCGGCGATGAGTTCGCGCGAGATCAGCGAGAAGCGCATGCCCGAGTGCGCCATCGTCAGCCCGTCGCTGATCGACACCACCGGGCACTCGTGCGGCGTGCCGCCGCCGGCGTAGATGCCGGTCTTGGCGTGCTGCGCCTGCTCGCGCAGGTTGAGGTTGCACGGGCTCATCTCGCCGCCCGTGTGGAACACGCCGACGTGCGGGCGCGCGATGTCCTCGTCGTCCTGGCCCAGCGCGTGCAGGAAGCTGCGCGTGGTCGCGCGGATCGTGCCCTCGCGGATGGTGGCGGAGCGGAAGCGCTTGGGCGTAGGGTCGGTTGGCGTGGTCATCGGACTGGCTGGGGTTGGCTGGCTTGATCTCGGGAAGTCAGAACATGCCGTTCTTGTTCGCGGCGGTCTCGGGCACGGGCTGCACCACGTCCCAGTGCTCGACGATCTTTCCGTTCTCCAGCTTGAAGATGTCGACGATGGCGCTGCCGCGCGTGCCCGGCTCGCGGATCGCGTTGACGTGCAGGATCACGTAGTCGCCGTCGACGAAGCTGCGCTTGATCTCGCTCCTGGAGTTCGGGAATTTCTCGCGCAGGAAGGCGATGAACTTGCGGAAGCCCTCGGGGCCGTCGGCCGCCGTGGGGTTGTGCTGCACGTAGCGGTTGCCCACGTACTGCAGCGCCGCGTCGGCGTCCTTCTGGTTCAGGCCCTTCTCGTAGAAGGCCAGCACCGCTCGGCGGTTGGCCTCCTGCTGGGCGCTGGCGTCCTGCCTGCCGGAGCCCATCGGCGCGCAGGCGGCAAGGAACAGGGTGGCTGCTGCGGCCAGGGCCGCCAGGGTCATGCGTTGCATCGAAGGTGCTCCGTTGGTGTGAAGTGAATCAATAGCCGTTGTGAATCAATAGCCGTTGGCCGAGGGCGTGCCCGGCGCCGCCTTGTACCTGGCCAGCAGCTGCTTCGCCGCCGCCGCCAGCACGATGGTGTCCACGCCCACCGCCACGAACAGCGCGCCGGCCGCGAGCCACTTGCGCGCCTGCTCTTCGGTGGTCGAGAGGATGCCCGGCGCCTTGCCGGCCTTGAGGATGCGCGCGATCGCATCGGCGATCACCGCCTGCACCTCCGGGTGGTTGGGCTGGCCCACGAAGCCCATCGAGGCCGACAGGTCGGCCGGGCCGATGAACACCCCGTCCACGCCCGGCGTGGCTGCGATGGCGTCGAGGTTCTTCATCGCCTCCACCGTCTCGGCCTGCACCAGAAGGCAGGTCTGCGCGTTGGCCTCGTGCAGGTAATTGGGGTAGGCCTGCCAGCGCGAGGCGCGGGCCAGCGCGCTGCCCATGCCGCGGATGCCCTCGGGCGGGTAGCGCATGCCCTGCACCAGGCGCGCGGCCTGCTCCGCGGTGTCGACCATGGGCACCAGCAGCGTCTGCGCGCCGATGTCGAGGTACTGCTTGATCAGCGTGGTGTCGCCCACCGGAATGCGCACGATCGGGTGCGAGCGGTCGGCCTCGGCCTGCGCCGACCATGCGCTGGAAATGCCCTGCAGCTGCGCGAGCACCGAGCGCACGTCGTTGGGCGCGTGCTCGCCGTCGACCAGCAGCCAGTCGTAGCCGGTGCCGGCCAGGATCTCGGCCGCGTAGCCGTCGGCCAGCCCGACCCACAGGCCGATCTGGGGCTTGCCGGCCGCGAGAGCCTGCTTGAAGGTGTTGATGGGTGTGTGCATGGTGTTGTTCGTTCAGACTAGACGAAAAGAGATGGAGCCCAGAGGTCCGTAGTCGGCGTGGAAAGTGTCGCCGGGCACGGCCGTGGTCGGCCGCGTGAACGAGCCGCCCAGCACCACCTCGCCGGCCTCCAGGCATTCGTCCCACGGCGCGAGCTTGTTCGCGAGCCAGGCCACGCCGTTTGCCGGATGGTTGAGCACGGCGGCGGCCACGCCCGACTCCTCGATCACGCCGTTCTTGAACAGCAGCGCGCTCACCCAGCGCAGATCGACCGCATCGGGCTTCACGGGACGCCCGCCCATCACGATGCCGGCGTTGGCCGCGTTGTCGGAGATGGTGTCGAACACCTTGCGCGGCGCCTTGGTGTGGCGGTCGAACTGCTCGATGCGCGCGTCGATGATCTCGATGGCGGGCACCACGTAGTCGGTGGCGGCCAGCACGTCGAACATCGTCACGTCCGGGCCCTGCAGCTTCCTGCCGAGGACGAATGCCAGCTCGACCTCGATGCGCGGCGCGATGAAGCGCTTGAACGGGATGTCGCCGCCCTGCTCGAAGAACATGTCGTCCAGCAGCGTGCCGTAGTCGGGCTCGTCGATCTGGCTGGACTGCTGCATCGCGCGCGAGGTCAGGCCGATCTTGTGGCCCTTGACGGTGCGGCCCTCGGCGATCTTGGTCTTCACCCACTCGCGCGAGATGGCGTAGCCGTCGTCGATGGTCATCTCGGGAAAGCGCTTGGAGAAGTGCTCGACCTGCACGCGCGACTTCTCGCTTTCGTGCAGCTCGGCGGCCAGTTGGGCGATGGTGGCTTGGGACAGCATTGGGGGCGCTCTCTTCTTGTCGTTCAGGTCTTGTTGAACAGTGGATGCAGGTTGCTGTGCTTGCGGTCGTACACCTGCCCCGGGCTCTCGTCGATCTGCAGCGTGATGCCGATGTGGCGCTTGTCGAAGATCGGTGCGAAGTGCGCACGCACGGCCGCCAGCAGGTCGTCGCCGGCATTCTTCTTCACCGCCTCGGAGCGGCCCGCAGCCATGCGCAGGTTGAGGTACACGAAGGCGTAGTCGGCCTTGCCGTCGGCCACTGCAAAGTGCGCTGCCGGGTAGGCCAGCACGCGCGTGCCGCCGGCGGGGTACACCGGCTTGCCGGCCTCGTCGCGCTGCTCCAGCATGGTGTCGGCCAGCGTGCGGCACAGGGCCTGCATGTCGGTCTCGGCCTCGATGTTCGGCGTGTAGAGGATCACCAGGTGGGGCATCGTCGCTTCCTTGCGTTCATTCGACCGACATCGTCGCGGCCGTGCAGGTCACCGCGAAGATCGGGATGGCCTTCATGTGGAAGATCTCGCCCTTGCCGCGCGCGGCGGCCGCCACGCTGATGAAGGTGCGGATCTCGAAGCCGCCCTGGCCCGCCTCGCGGTAGGTGGCCTCGTCGCTGTAGTCGTGCTGCGAAAGCAGCGCCTCGTGGTCGTTGGCGCACCAGCGGCGCATGAATTCGGCGTCCCATACGGCGTTGACCTTGCCCGAGTCGGGCGTGGCCGGCCAGTGCGAGATGCCGCCCGTGCCTACCAGCGCAATGCGCTCGGGCACCTTGTCGCAGGCGCGGCGCAATGCCTCGCCGAAGGCCCATGCGCGGTGCAGCGGCGTGAGCGGCGGACCCTGGCAGTTGATGTTCACGGGAATGATCTTGGTGTCGAACTTCGGCGTGAGGAAGTTCAGCGGCACCATGATGCCGTGATCGAACTTCCACTCTTCCGCGTAGGCCACGTCCACCGTCTGCATCACCTCGCGGATCAGCCGCTGCGAGAGCGCGGCGTCGCCGGGGATGCGGTGCTTCTCGATGCCCAGCCACTTCGGGTCTTCGATCGGGCCCTCGTAGCTGTCAGCCATGCCGATCGCGTAGGCCGGCATGTTGTTCATGAAGAAGTTCGCGAAGTGCTCGGCGGCGATCACGATCACCGCGTCGGGCTTCGTCGCGCGCATCGCCTCGCCGAAGCGATGGAACTGCGCGTGGAATTCGTCCTTCACCGCCGGGTCGGCAAGATGCGCGCGGCCGGTGATACCAGGGGCGTGACTGCACACGCCTGCAAAAACCAGACTCATACGCCCGCCACTTTCTCGTCGGTTCCCGTTGTCATGGCATAGATCCCCGCGCGCACCGGGCCGTACTTTCGCACCCCTTCGCGCATGGCCTCGAGGTAGTCGGCCCACGGAATGCCCAGCAGCGGCGCGAAGTGCATCAGCAGCTGGCCGTTGCAGCCGAGCACGTAGAGCTTGCCGATGTCGCCGGTGTCGATGGCCTCGCGCTCCTCTTCGGTGAAGTCGTAGGCGCCCAGCAGCGCCGCGCGCGCCTCGCCGCCTTCGGCATAGCGGCGCTGCACCTCCGGCTCGCGGTTGAGCGCGAAGAGGAATTTCTGCATCGCATAGAGGCTCATGGTTCAGCCCTCGATCTGGATGTTGGCCTTGCGGATCACCTCGGCGTACTTCGCGATCTCGCTCTGGATGAAGGCCGCGAAGCGCTCGGGCGTGCCCGACAGCGACGCGATGCCGCCCTTCTGGAAGGCATCGGTCACGGCAGGGCCCGCGAGCGCGCGGTTCACCTCGGCGTTCATGCGCTGCACGACGGCGTCGGGCGTGCCGGCGGGCGCCAGCAGGCCGTTCCAGGAATTGGACTCGATGGCCACGCCCTGTTCGGCCAGTGTGGGTATGGCCGGCGCGTACTGCGAGCGCTGCGCGGTCGCCATGCCCAGCGCCACCAGCTTGCCGCTCTGGATGTGGCCGCGGAACTCGGGCCAGTTGCCGAACATCATCGTCACCTGGCCGCCGAGCAGGTCGGTGAGCGCCGGCCCCTGGCCCTTGTAGGGCACGTGCACGATGTCCAGGCCCATCTGCAGCCTGAGCATCTCGCCCGAGAGATGGGCCGAGGTGCCGTTGCCGAAGGAAGCGAAGCTCAGCGTGCCGGGCTTCGCCTTGGCGGCGTTGCGCAGGTCGGCCAGCGTCTTCAGGCCGCTGCCCGGATGCGTGGCCAGCACGTGCTCCGACATGCCCATGAGCGCCACCGGGCGCAGGTCTTTCTGCGTGTCGTAGGGCAGCTTGCGGATCAGCGTCTGGTTGGCCGTGAAGCTGTTGGCCACGCAGACGAAGGTGTAGCCGTCGGGCGCGGCCTTGGCGGCGGCGTCGACGCCGATCACCGTGCCCGCGCCGGGCTTGTTGTCGACGATCACCGACTGGCCCAGCGTCTTCGACAGCTCCGTGCCGACGAGGCGCGCGACGAAGTCGGTGGTGCCGCCGGGGGTGAAGGGCACGATCACGCGGATCGGCCTGGCGGGCCATGTGCCCTGCGCGCGTGCGAGCGAGGGCAGGGCCGCCAATGCGGCCGCGCCCTGCAGCAGCGTGCGGCGTCGGGTGTTCACGCCACGCCCCAGTGCGGAATGTGATGCGAGCCCAGCGACACCGCCACGTTCTTCGGCTCGCAGAACACCTCGTAGCTCCAGGTGCCGCCTTCGCGGCCGGTGCCCGAGGCCTTGGTGCCGCCGAAGGGCTGGCGCAGATCGCGCACGTTCTGGCTGTTGACGAAGCACATGCCGGCTTCCACGGCGGCGGCCACGCGATGAGCCTTGCCGATGTTCTCGGTCCACACGTAGCTGGAGAGGCCGTATTGGATGTCGTTGGCTAGCTCGATGGCGTGCGCCTCGTCCTTGAACGGAATGAGGCAGGCGACCGGTCCGAAGATCTCGTCCTGCGCGATCTTCATGCGGTTGTCCACGTCGGCGAACACCGTGGGCGCCACGTAGTTGCCCTTCTTCACGCGGTCGGGCAGGTTCGATGGCGCTTCCAGCCCGCCGCAAAGCAGCGTCGCACCTTCCTTCGGCCCCAGCTCGATGTAGCTGCGCACCTTGGCCAGGTGGGCCTGCGAGATCATCGGGCCGACGATGGTCTTCTCGTCCAGCGGGTCGCCCACCGTGATGCGCTTCGCACGCTCGGCGAACCTGGCTGCGAAGTCGGCGTAGATCGACTGCTGCACGAGGATGCGCGAGCCGGCTGTGCAGCGCTCGCCGTTGTTGCTGAAGATCATGAATACGGCCGCATCGAGCGCGCGGTCGAGGTCGGCGTCCTCGAAGATCACGAAGGGGCTCTTGCCGCCGAGTTCCATGCTGAACTTCTTCAGGCCCGCGCTCTTCACGATGCGGTTGCCGGTGGCCGTGGAGCCGGTGAACGAGATGGCGCGCACGTCGGGGTGGCTCACCAGCGGCTCTCCGGCTTCCTTGCCGTAGCCGTGCACCAGGTTCAGTACGCCCGGCGGAATGCCGGCTTCCAGCGCCAGTTCACCGAGTCGCGCGGCCGTCAGCGGCGAGAGCTCGCTCATCTTCAGCACCGCGGTGTTGCCGAAGGCCAGGCAGGGTGCGACCTTCCAGGTGGCCGTCATGAAGGGCACGTTCCACGGGCTGATGAGCGCGCACACGCCCACCGGATGGAACAGCGTGTAGTTCAGGTGCGTGGGCGTGGGGTAGGTGTGGCCGTCCACGCGCGTGCACATCTCTGCGAAGTAGTAGAAGTTGTCGGCCGCGCGCGGCACCAGCTGCTTGCCGGTCTGCGCGATGACCTGGCCGCAGTCGTTGGTCTCGGTCTGCGCGATCTCGGGCACGTTCTTCGCGATCAGATCGCCGAGCTTGCGGATCAGCTTCGCGCGCTCGGGCGCGGGCATGCCGGCCCACTTGGGAAATGCTTCCTTGGCGGCGGCCACAGCGGCGTTGACTTCGGCTTCGCCGCCCGAGGCGACTTCGGCCAGAACTTCCTGCGTTGCGGGGTTGACGGTCTCGAAGTAGTCCGAGCCCTTGACGGACTTGCCGCCGATGAGATGGTCGATCTGTTGCATGGAAAAGGTCCAAAAGGGTCCGGATCTGTCAGTCCAGTTTGATGTCGCGCGCCTTGATGAGGGCGTGCCACTTCCTGCGCTCCGAATCGGCGTAGCGCGTCATTTCGGTGGCGTCGGCGGGGCGTGCCTCCCAGCCGGCGTCGTAGAGCTTCTGCTTCACGCCGGCGTCGGCCATGGCTTTCTGCAGTTCGCTGCCCAGCTTCGCCTGCACTTCCCTGGGCGTGGCCGCGGGCGTCACGAGGCCCTGCCATGTGTAGGCCTCGACATTGGCGAAGCCGAGCTCCTTGGCCGTGGGCACGTTGGGCAGCTGCGGCACGCGCTCGCCCGACATGGCCAGCAGCGGGATCACCTTGCCGGCCTTGATGGCGCTCACGCCGCTGGGCAGGTCGAGCATCATTAGCGCGACCTGGCCGCCCATCAGGTCCTGCAGCGCCGGGGCGCCGCCCTTGTAGGGCACGTGCAGCATCGACACGCCGGCCTCCCGCTGGAACAGTTCGTAGGCGAGATGGTGCGGGCTGCCGGTGCCCGGCGTCGCGATGCTGTACTTGCCGGGCGAGGCCTTGAGTGCGGCCAGCAGCGCCTTCGCATCGGCGATGCCCGCGTTGGGCGCGGCGGTGATGATGAGCGGCGAGCGGCCCATCAAGCCGACGAGCGCGAAGTCTTTCTCCGCGTCGTAGGGCAGCTTCTTGTAAAGCGCGGGGTTGTAGACCAGCACGCCGTTGTCGGCGGAGAACACGGTGTAGCCGTCGCCGGGCGAGCGCGCCACGTTCTCCGACGCGATGATCGCGCCCGCGCCGGGACGGTTGTCCACCAGCACCGGCTGGCCCATCTGCTGCGAGACCTGCGCGCCCACGGTGCGCGCGAGGAAGTCGGTGCCGCCGCCGGCCGGGTAGCCGACCACCCAGCGCACGGGCTTGGCGGGGTAGGCGGTCTGTGCAATGGCCGTGGCCGAGACGGCCAGCGCCAGAGCGGCCGCGGTGAACTGGAGGAGCTTTCTGCCGGTGATCATGTCGTGTTGTCTCCGCTGATCGGGTTATGGATGTGGCAATGAAAGAAGCGTCGCCGTAGCAGGTCTGCGACGCGCGCAGGGTCAGGCAGCGGCGATGGTGTTGACCAGCGCGCCTACGCCCTCGATCTCGGTGACGATCACGTCGCCCGGCTTGCAGTCGACCACGCCGTCGGGCGTGCCGGTGAGGATCAGGTCGCCCGGCGAGAGCGTCATGAAGCGGCTGAAGTACTCGATGAGGAAGGGCGCGTCGAAGATCATGTCGCGCGTGTTGCCTTGCTGCGTGACGGTGCCGTTGACGGTGGTGCGCAGTGCGAGCGCCATCGGGTCGGGCACATCGGCCGCATCGACGAACCACGGGCCCAGCGGCGTACAGGTGTCGCGGTTCTTCACGCGCAGGTTGGGGCGGTACCAGTTCTCCAGGTAGTCGCGGATGGCGTAGTCGTTGGCCACCGTGTAGCCGCCGATGAAATCGTAGGCGTCCTCGCGCTTCACGTTCCTCGCTGTCCTGCCGACCACGATGGCGAGCTCGCATTCGTAGTGCATGAACTGCACGCCGGCCGGGCGGTGCGTTTGCTGGCGATGGCCGATGAGCGTGCTCTGGCCCTTGACGAACACGAGCGGCTCCTCGGGCGCCTTGAACTCGAGCTCCTTGGCGTGGTCGGCGTAGTTCAGGCCCAGCGCGAGGATGGTGCGCGGGCGCGCGGTGGGCGCGAGCGGCGGCAGCCACACCAGCTGCTCCTGCGGCACGACGCGGCCGTCGTCCAGCCGCACCGCTGCGTCGGGGCGGCCGTCGAGTTCATGGCTGGTGCCGGTGTGCTCGCGGCCTTCGAAGATGACGCGAGCGTGCTTCATGCCGTTGCTTCCTTCACCAGCGTGTTGCTCAGGGTCTCGAACCCCGGCGCGGAGATGTCGATGCGGTCGCCCGCACGTGCCAGCGGGCTGTCGGGGCCGCAGCCGAGCATCAGCACATCGCCGTGCGCGAGCGTCATGAATTCGCCGACGTCGGCGAGCAGCTGCTGCGCCGGGCGCACGAGCTGCGAGAAGTCGAGCGACTGCTTCGGCTCGCCGTTGATGCGAACCTCCACGCGGAAACCGGCGGGGTCGGCCACCTCTTGCGCGTCGCGCAGCACGGCGCCGATGCCGAGGAAGCCATCGACGCACTTGAACTTGACCGGCGGCCGGAAGAAGCTCGCATGCGGGATCGACAGGTCGTTCATCAGCACGAAGCCTTCGACGTCGCCCTCGGCGCCGATCACCATGCCGATGCTTGCGCCGACTTCGACCTCCGGCACGCCGGCCGGCACCGTGATGGCGCTGCCGTGCGGGCTCCATGTGTTGGCCGTCTTCACGTAGAGAACGGGCGCCTTCGGCGGTGCCTTGTAGGGCGGCTGCGTCATCTGCGGCGCGAGCGCCTCCACCTCCGCGCGGAAGTTGAGCAGGGTGCCGTACACCGTGCCCGTGGGCAGGAAATGGGGAGTGCTGCTCATGGCGAGGGTTGCTCCAGTGCGATGAGTTCGTCGAGCAGCCCGTAGAGCTGCGCGAGCTTGGCCTTGCCGAGGGACTCTTCCATCCACTCGTAGTGCGCCTCGATGCTGGTTCCCAGCCGCTTCACCAGCTTCATGCCGTGCGGCGTGGCCTCGACCACGGTGCGGCGCTGGTCGGCCGGATCGCGCGCGCGGGTGATGAGGTTGTCGCGCTCCATGCGCGCGAGCACGCCGGTGAGGCTGGGCCCGAGGATGAAGGCCTCGCGCGCCACGCGGCCGGTGTCGACCGCGCCGTGCTCGCCCAGCACGCGCAGCACGCGCCACTGCTGGTCGGACAGCGCGTGCTCCCGCAGGCTGGGCCGCGTGTGGGCCATCACGGCCTCGCGTGCCTGCAGCAGCAGGCGCGGCAGGTTGCGATGAGTGAATGTGGTGCTCAAGGCTTGTCTCTTCCGAAATTATTTAAGATGTTAAATAATTGGCCGTTTCTTTTCAAGAAGCCGCGGGTCAGGGTTTGTACGGACACCTAAACTCGCCGCATGGCCAAGGACAAAACAACTTTCGTCTGCAGCGAATGCGGCGGCACCAGCCCGAAGTGGCTGGGCAAATGCCCCAACTGCGGCGCATGGAACACGCTCGTCGAGCAGGTCGCGGGCGCGGGCAGCGGGCCCGCCAACAACCGCTTCGGCACCCAGTTCGCATCGCTCGCGGGCGCATCGGAGCTCGCGACCCTGTCGGAGATCGAGGCGACCGACGTCGCGCGCACGCCCACCGGCATCGACGAGCTCGACCGCGTGCTGGGCGGCGGCATCGTCTCGGGCGGCGTCACGCTGATCGGCGGCGACCCGGGCATCGGCAAGTCGACGCTGCTGCTGCAGGCGGTCGACGCGCTGCAGCACGCCGGGCAGAACGCGCTCTACGTCACCGGCGAGGAAAGCGGCTCGCAGGTGGCGCTGCGCTCCAGGCGGCTGGGCCTCGATCACTCGCAGGTGCAGGTGCTGGCGGAGATCCAGTTGGAGAAGATCATCGCCACGCTCGACGCCACGCGCCCGGCCATCGCGGTGATCGACTCGATCCAGACCGTGTATTCCGACCAGCTCACCTCGGCGCCCGGCTCCGTCGCGCAGGTGCGCGAGTGCGCGGCGCACCTCACGCGCTTCGCCAAGACCAGCGGCACGGCCGTGGTGCTGGTGGGCCACGTCACGAAGGAGGGCGCGCTCGCCGGCCCGCGCGTGCTGGAGCACATGGTCGACACGGTGCTGTACTTCGAGGGCGACACGCATTCGAGCTTCCGCCTCGTGCGCGCCATCAAGAACCGCTTCGGCGCGGTCAACGAGATCGGCGTGTTCGCGATGACCGAGCGCGGCCTGAAGGGCGTGACCAACCCGAGCGCGATCTTTCTCAGCCAGCATGCCGAGCCGGTGCCGGGCAGCGTGGTGCTCGTCACGCTGGAAGGCACGCGGCCGATGCTGGTGGAGATCCAGGCGCTGGTCGACAACGGCGGGCCCAGCCCGCGCCGCCTCTCGGTGGGCCTGGACCGCGACCGCCTCGCGATGCTGCTGGCGGTGCTGCACCGCCATGCCGGCGTGGCGTGCATGGACCAGGACGTGTTCGTCAACGCGGTGGGCGGCGTGCGCATCAGCGAGCCCGCGGCCGACCTGGCCGTGATGCTGGCCATCACCTCCAGCCTGCGCGGCAAGCCCATGCCCAAGGGCTTCATCGCATTCGGCGAAGTGGGCCTGGCCGGCGAGGTGCGCCCCGCGCCGCGCGGGCAGGAGCGCCTGCGCGAGGCCGCCAAGCTGGGCTTCAGCGTGGCGGTGGTGCCGAAGGCGAACGCGCCCAAGAAGGGCGCGAAGGAAATCGAAGGGCTGACGATCCACGCGGTGGACCGCATCGAGGAGGCGATGGACGTCGTCCGCCGCCTCGACTGAAACCGGGAAAAAAATGACCCGGCGCGCGCGATGACGCGCCGGGCCTACCCTCCCTATCCCCCTATGTGCATCGTGAACGCCGGTCCGCTGTTGAGCACGCACTGGCCGCTGCCCAGCGTGGCCGAGTTCATCGAATACTGGCAACTCAGGTTGCCGCCGCGGCTGCCGGTGGCGTTCGCCACACCGTTGGCACGCGAGCCGGCGACCCGGGTTGCCTCTCCCTGAAACTGCTCGCCGCCGATCTGCGCGTTGAAGTGGCCGCGGCCGTTCATGTCGTTGGTCACCGTGCCGGCGACGACGCCGTAGCGCGAGGCTTCGGCATTCGACGGGTACAACCGCGCGTTGAAGGTCTGTGCGACGGGGCCCGGTGCGACGGCGTAGGCCTGCGAAGGCGGCGCTGCCGGAGCGGGTTGCCCGAGCGGCACGACGTAGCAGCCGCTGAGCGCGGCGGCCGTGAGCGTCGCGGCGAGGGTGAGACGAACGAATGTGACGGAGCGCGGAATGGTCATACGCTTTTCGGTGGCCCGGGCAGATGCCCGTGCGGCGAAATGTGCCAGCCGATGCGCCCGCGCCAGGTGCTTTTGAAGCCGAGTACCGTTTTTCGCCCCTTGCGGTAGTCGGGCTGGCTACTTCGGGGCGGCGTGCACGGGCGGCGACAATGCGCGCCATGAATTTCAAGAACTTTCTGCTGCCTCTGGGTGCCATCGTCGTCATGGCGCTGGCCTGGCGCGCCGGCGGTTGGGGCGGCGTCGCCCTGGCCGGCGGCGCGATCGTGATGTTCCTGCTGCTGCACTTCAACCGCGCCATGCAGGTGCTCAAGCGCGCGGCCGAGCGGCCGGTGGGCTACGTGGGCAGCGCCGTGATGCTCAACGCCAAGCTCAAGCCGGGCGTGACGCTGATGCACGTGATCGCGATGACGCGCGCCCTCGGCGAACTGCGCTCGCCCAAGGACGAGCAGCCCGAGCACTACCGCTGGACCGACGGCGGCGGCTCGTACGTCGACACCGTCTTCAAAGGCGGCAAGCTGCAGAGCTGGACGCTGACGCGCCCCGAGACACCGGCTGACGACGAGGGCAGCAACGCGGCAGCCTAGGCCGCACTCCCCTTTCGCCCGGGCTGCCGCCAGGGCGGATTGGCCTTCGCCTGGTGGCGCGCCTCCTTCGCGAACTCGGCGCATGCATGCGTCATCAGGTCGGCCGAGCGGTAGACCAGGAACACGTCGAAGTCCGGCAGTTCGTCGGTGATCGGCAGCTTCTCCAGCAGGTGCGGCTGCAGCCGCAGCGGCCCCGCCCCGTGGAACACGAAGTCCGACCACATGCTGATCAGGTCGGTCTGCGTGGCCAGCTGCAGCCCCAGCAGGTTCGAGGCGCTGTGCACCATGCGCCTGGGCATCTCCAGCCCGTGCATGTTCATCATGCTCACCAGCGGGCTGCCCGCGTCGTCGATGGGGTCGAGCACCAGCCAGTCGGCGTCCACCAGCGGCTGCAGCCTGCGCACGCGCCTAAGCGGGTGCCCGGCGCGCACCGACAGGTGCATGGCCACAGAGAACAGCAGTTCCCACTGGAAGGCGTTGGTGCCCGGCCCGTTGCAGGTGGAGACCATCCCCAGGTCGAGCCGGCCCTCGCGCAGGCCCTCGAAGATCTGCTGCGGCCGCAGCTCGAAGCCGCGCAGCGCCACGTTGGGAAAGCGCCTGCGGAACGACGCCATCGCATCGGGTAGCGGTCCGCTCGAGGCCACGGCGGTGAAACCGATGTTGAGCTGTGCCTCGTCGTGCCCGCGGATCGCCTCGATGTCTTCCAGCGCGTGCCGCAGTTCCTGCTCGACCACGCTCGCGCGCTTGACCAGCGCCGTGCCGTAGGCCGTGAGGCTCACGCCGCGGGTGGAGCGCGACATCAGCGTCACGCCGAGCTCGCGCTCCAGCTCCGAGATGGTCTTCGACAGCGCAGGCTGCGTGGTGTGCAGGCTGCGCGAAGCCTCGTGGATGCTGCCGTGCTGCGCCACGGCCAGCAGTACGCGCAACTGTTGCAGCTTCATCGTGGTGCCGATCTGCCGTAAAGAGGCGTCTTGGGGCTTGTCCCGATGGCTTCCGGTGCCTGTTTATGACGGGGATGCCGTTTGGTTATCAGCATGAAAATTTGTGATTCTTCGCCGCAGCGCTTTGCCTGAATACTCCGCCGCGAACGGGCCGACGGTCGATGCGGAGGCCCACCGCAACCTGTACGTTGGAGTGACATTAGATGAGCGAAGCCGCATTGCCCGCAAGCCCGATCCTGGGTTCTTCTTCAACTGGCGCCACGGCGCACGGCAAGGGAAAGCAGAGCCAGTTCCGCCTGATCGCCGCCTGCTCGCTGGGCAATGCGCTGGAGATGTACGACTTCACCGTCTACAGCTTCTTCTCGCTGCTGATCGGCAAGCTGTTCTTCCCCTCCGACAGCCCCTACGGCTCGCTGCTGCTGGCGGTGGCCACCTTCGGCATCGGCTTCGTGATGCGGCCGCTGGGCGGCGTGATCATCGGCAACTACGCCGACCGCAAGGGCCGCAAGGCCGCGATGACGCTGACCATCGGCCTCATGGTGCTCGGCACGCTGTGCATCGCGTTCGCGCCGCCGTATGCGTCGGCCGGCGTGTTCGGCTCGCTCATGATCCTCGCCGGCCGGCTGCTGCAGGGCTTCTCGCTCGGCGGCGAGGTGGGCGCGGCCACGTCGATGCTGATGGAGGCGGGCGGCGTGAAGGGCCGCGGCTTCCGCGTGAGCTGGCAGCTCGCGAGCCAGGGCGTGTCGGCGCTGCTGGGCGCGCTCACCGGCGCCGCGCTGTATGCCGCGCTGCCGCAGGCCTCGCTGGAGAGCTGGGGCTGGCGCCTGCCGTTCCTGCTCGGGCTGTTGATCGCGCCGGTGGGGCTCTACATCCGCTCGCACCTCGAAGAGACGCACGTTGCCGAGAGCCACGAGGCCAGCCCCATCGGCCGGCTGCTGCGCAACCACGGCGGCCTGGTGCTCAGGGGCATCCTCGCCACCACCGCGGGCACGGCCACGATGTACCTAGTGGTGTTCTTCATGCCCACCTACATGATCCGCGTGCTGCACATGCCGCCGTCGCTCTCGCTGCTGTCGGGCTGCGTCACGGGCATCACGCTGTTCGCGGTGTCGCTGGTGGCGGGGCGTCTGGCCGACCGGCTGCCGAATCGCAAGCCGCTGGTGGTCGGCTCGCTGCTCTTCAGCGTGATCGCGGTGTACCCGGTGTTCTGGCTCATCGGCCAGTACCCGAGCGTGCCGCTGGTGCTGTGCCTGTCGGCGCTGCTCACCGCGAGCGTGAACATCGGCACCACGCCCATGTTCCTGATGCTGCTGGAGATGCTGCCGGCCGGCGTGCGCGCCAGCGGCATCTCGGTGATCTACAGCGTGGGCGTGACGGTGTTCGGCGGCTCCTCGCAGTTCATCGTGACCTGGCTGCTCGCCAAGACCGGCAACCCGCTCTCGCCGGCCTTCTACATGATGGCCTGCGGGGTGATCAGCCTCTGCGCGCTGCTGAGCCTGCGCGAACGCAAGGCGGCATGAACCCCACGACGACCACAAGCAGGAAGCTCCACGAATGACCCGCCAACTCAGCCCCCAGACCACCAAGCTCCTGTCGCGCCTGCTGCCGCAGGCCGACGTCGACACCCAGGCCTTCGTCGACATCCGCCGGCAGATCCACGCCAACCCCGAGCTCGGCTTCGAGGTGAACGCCACCAGCGAGCTGGTCGCGAACCTGCTGCGCAGCTGGGGCTACGAGGTGCACACCGGCGTCGGCCGCACCGGCATCGTGGCGCAGCTCAGGCTCGGCAGCGGCACTCGCCGGCTGGGCATCCGCGCCGACATGGACGCGCTGCCCATCACCGAGGCCACCGGCCTGCCGTACGCCAGCCGCAATGCCGGTCGCATGCACGCCTGCGGGCACGACGGCCACACGGCCATCCTGCTGGCGGCGGCCAAGGCGCTGGCGAAGGCGCGCAACTTCGACGGCACGCTGAACCTGATCTTCCAGCCCGACGAAGAAAACCTCTGCGGCGCGCGCGCCATGATTGAGGACGGCCTGTTCGAGCGCTTCCCCTGCGACGCGGTGTACGCGCTGCACAACGCGCCGGGCGTGCCGGTGGGCACGATGATGGCAATCGAAGGCCCGGTCACGCTGTCGTCCGACGTGGCCGACGTCACCCTCAAGGGCGTGGGCGGGCACGGTGCCATGCCGCACCGCGCGCGCGATCCGGTCGCGGCCGCCGCGGCGGTGGTGACGGCCCTGCAGACGGTGGTGGCGCGCAACGTGGCGCCCGACGACACGGCGGTGGTGTCGGTCGGCTTCATCCGCGGCGGTGCGACGCACAACGTGATCCCGCAGTCGGTTTCGCTGGGCCTGAACGTGCGCGCGGCGCGGCCCGAGACGCGCGCGCTGGTCGAGCAGCGCATCCGCGAGATCGTGAGCCTCACCGCGCAGGCGCACGGCGTGGAAGCCGAGATCGACTACCGCCAGCTCGTGCCCCCGGTGGTCAACACCGCCGCCGAGACCGAACTCGCGGCGCAGGTGTGCGCCGAGCTGGTGGGCGAGGAGAACGTCGTCAGGCAGGCGCCCAAGGGCTTCTCGGGCAGCGAGGACTTCGCCTGGATGCTCTCCGAGCTGCCGGGCTGCTACCTGCTGCTGGGCAACGGCGAGGGCGAATTCGGCGGCTGCATGGTCCACAACCCCGGCTACGACTTCAACGACGAAGTGCTGCCGCTGGGAGCCGCCTGCTGGGTGCGATTGGCCCAGACTTACCTGGTCGCCTGAGCTGCCGATGAAGGCGCGTCAGAACGGCGCGTCTTCTTCCTCGGGCGCATCGGCCGGCACGGTCGTCGTGGGCGCGGCTGCAGCAGCGGGCCTGGGTGCTTCGTCCGGCGCTGCTGCAGAGAAAGCCGCCTCGCCGCCCAGCGCATCGAGCAGCGCCGGCACCAGCTGGCCCAGCTCGCCGGTGGCGATGGCCACGTCGGCGTCGAAGTTGTCTTCCTTCTTGCCGCCGGCCGCGCCGTCGCCCGTGCCTTCGAGGAAGGCGATCTTGCGGATCAGCAGGCCGTGCGTGAGCTCGAAGGACACGCGGTCGTCCCAGGTCAGCGCGAGGCGGGTGGGGCGCTTGCCGTCTGTGATGTGCTGCTTGACCTCGTCGATGTCCAGCGGGTGCTTGGCATAACGCACCACGGCCTTGGAGTCGTCCGAGGCCTTGAGCTCGCACTCGCGGTCGATGGTGAAGCCGGCCGGCGGCTCCTGCGTGAGCAGCCAGTTGGCCATGGCGGCGGCGGGTTCGACCTGGGTGTTGATGAGGGCCACCGCGAAGCCGTCGAGCGACTTCACGAGGCTGGTGACCACTTCGTCGGCGCGCGAGGCGTTGCCGGTGTTGATCACCAGGCGGTTCTCGGCCTTGTCGATCCACACCGTGACGCGGGCGCTGCGGGTGAAGGCCATGGGCAGCAGCTCCAGGGTGATGTCTTCCTTGAGCTCCTTCTTTTCCTTCTTGCCGGGCTTGCGGCCGGTGGTGGCCTCGATGTGGGCGCAGCGCTCGTCGACCTTGCGGCGCACGACCGAGCCGGGCACCTGCTTGCTCTCGATCATGTATTCGACCAGCCACTGGCCGTCGATGGACTCCACCAGCGGGCCGTTGGCCTCGCCGCGGGGCTCGATCCAGCCGGCGGACTTTTCCTGCGAGGGGCCGCAGGGTTCGAAGCGCTGCTTGCCCAGGCCTTCTTCGGCCTCGGCCAGTGTCTGGGACCAGGCAGGTTCGATGCGATAGACGATGACGTTCTTGAATACGGACACGGAAACCCTTTTCCCACTGGTTTGCACAACCGGCCATTGTCGGGCACCCCGTTGCGGCCCCGGCCGTAAAATCGCAAGCTTTTGCGACTTCCCTCCTCGTCGCACCAACCCCACACCGCTTCCCAAACAAAGGAATCAGGAAATGAGCTCGATCCCCCCCTCGCTGGACGACCGTGACGGCAAGATCTGGATGGACGGCGAACTCGTGGACTGGCGCGACGCCAAGATCCACGTGCTGAGCCACACGCTGCACTACGGCTGCGGCGCCTTCGAGGGCGTGCGCGCCTACAAGACGGCCGACGGCAGCACCGCGATCTTCCGCCTGGCGGAGCACACCGAGCGCCTGTTCAACAGCGCCAAGATCCTGCGCATGAAGATCCCCTTCACGCAGGAGCAGCTCAACGAGGCCCAGAAGCAGGTGGTGCGCGAGAACAAGCTCGAGAGCTGCTACCTGCGCCCGCTGATCTGGATCGGCTCCGAGAAGCTGGGCGTGAGCCCCAAGGGCAACAAGGTGCACGCCATGGTCGCGGCCTGGTCCTGGGGCGCCTACCTGGGCGAAGAGGGCATGAAGCGCGGCATCCGCGTGAAGACCTCGAGCTACACCCGCCACCACGTCAACATCACGATGACGCAGGCCAAGACGGTGAGCAACTACACCAACTCGATCCTGGCCAACATGGAAGCGCTGGACGACGGCTACGACGAGGCGCTGCTGCTCGACGCGAGCGGCTTCGTGTCCGAAGGCGCGGGCGAGAACATCTTCGTGGTCAAGGGCGGCGTGGTCTACACGCCCGACCTCTCGGCCGGCGCGCTCAACGGCATCACCCGCAACACCATCCTGCACGTGTGCAAGGACCTGGGCCTGGAACTGGTGCAGAAGCGCATCACGCGCGACGAGGTCTACGTCGCCGACGAAGCCTTCTTCACCGGCACGGCGGCTGAAGTCACGCCGATCCGCGAACTCGACCGCGTCGAGATCGGCAACCGCGGCGACGGCGGCGCGCGCGGCCCGATCACCGAGAAGATCCAGGCGGCCTTCTTCGACATCGTGAACGGCAAGAATCCCAGGTACGCACACTGGCTCACGAAAGTCTGAGCAGAAGAAGAGAACGAGAGAACGATCCCATGTCCACCAATGCAGTAGTCGAACTCCTGGCCAAGGAACTCAATCATCAGGGCGGCGTGTTCTGCCCCAGCCCCAAGGCCGACATGAAGCTCTGGAACAGCCACCCGAAGGTCTACCTCGACGTGGCGCGCACCGGCGAAGCCAAGTGCCCGTATTGCGGCACGGTGTACCGGCTGAAGGCCGGCGAGGCGGTGTCGGCGCGGCACTGAGCCCGGGCGAACCGCTGGTTCGCTGAACCGACCGGCCCCGGTCGTCCGATGCCTCTTCAGGCAGCCGGGCGGCCGGGGTCTTTTTCCAGGCTCTCCAGGCTTTTCAGGCGCGAGGACAGCAGTCCGCGCCACGGATTCGGGTCGTTCTTCTCCTGCGCGAGCCGCAGGTAGACCATCGAGATGAACAGCAGCGCCAGGCCGATCTGCGCATCGCGCATGGCCGAGTTCACGCTCGAGGCGATCAGCGCGATCAGCGTGGCCGCCAGCGCGTAGCGGCCGGCGATGTCGGGCCGCTTCCATGCCTGCCAGACGGCGGCGACCATGATGAAGAGCAGGCTCAGCAGCGCGGGCAGGCCGCCCTGGGCGCCGACCCAGAGGAAGTCGTTGTGCGGCATGTTCGAGTCGGCCAGCAGCGCGGGGCCGCGCTTGTGCCACTGGTCGGTCCAGCCGCCGATGCCCCAGCCGGTGAACGGACGGTCGGCGATCATGAGGCCGGTGTCGCGGTACATGTAGTAGCGGATGGCCCAGCTGCCCTTGAAGACCGCGCCGGCCTGGGCCTCCTCGAGTTCCTGCACGCCGACCTCGACCTTGTGCTGCAGCTGCGGAAGCTGGTAGAGCCCGGCGCCCATCACCACGGCACCCAGCACCAGCGCGCCCACCAGCATCTTCAGGTGGCTGCGCCACTGGTGGATGCACACCACCGGAATCACCAGCAGCAGCGCGAGCACCGAGGTGCGGGAGGTCAGCGGCAGCGCCACCACCAGGCCCAGCCCGAGCATCAGCACGAAGGCCGGAATGGCGCGCAGTGGCCTGTGGGCGGCGATCTGCGCGATGCCCCACACCGCGGCGGTGGAGGCCACCACGCTGAACAGCAGCGCGTTGCTGATCGACTTGTTGCCCACCTCCATCACCACCGCGCGCAGCGGCGACCAGATGTTGAAGCCGCCGACCGCGTAGAAGACGATGACCAGCACGATGTTGAGCGCCGCGACCAGCAGGAAGCCGCGCAGCGCCCAGACGGCCTCTTCGCGCGTGAGCGCCATCGCCATCAGCATCGTGAGGCCGATGCGGATGCCGTGGAACAGGTTGGAGCCGGTCTCGGGATAGTGCTGCCCAATGGCCAGCACGATGAGGGTCCAGGCGAAGTAGGCCATCACCGGCCACCACAGCGGATTGGCGCGCAGCCGCGCGTAGCGCTCGCCGAGGCCGCCGGCCACCAGCATGGCGAGCAGCAGCACGATGGCCGAAAGATAGGTGACGCCGACCGGCATGAACACCACCAGCCCCCAGAACATGGCCGCGGGCCGAACGATGTGCGATCTCTGCATAGGGCCGGGATTTTAAGTTGGCGTCCCCGGGGCCAACCTGACCACGACCCCGCGCGGGCGGGGGCGTGGACAGTGCGCGCTCAGTGGCTGCGCGCGGCCGCCGGCAGGCGGATCACGAAGCTCGCGCCGCCGCCCGGACGGTCTTCGCAGCGCACGGTGCCGCCGTGCCGCTCGGCGATCGACTTCACCAGCGCCAGCCCCAGGCCCACGCCGCCGTTGCGCTCGCTGGCGCCGGGCAGGCGGTAGAACGGTTCGAAGATGCGTTCGCGCAGGGCGGCCGGCACGCCGGGGCCGCGGTCGTTCACGCGCACGGTGGCATAGCCGTTGGCACTGCCGAGTTCCACCGCGATCTCGCCGGCGCCGTAGCGGCGCGCGTTCTCCAGCAGGTTGCGGATGGCGCGGCGCAGCAGGCGCGACACGCCCGGCACGGTGAGGGTGGCGTTGTCGGTGCCGTCGGCCAGGTCGAGCTCGGCGTTGACTTGCGAGCATTCTTCTGCCGCGAGGCCGGTCAGGTCGACCGGCTCGATGGTGCCCATGTCCGCCTCGCTGGCGTCGAGCCGGCTGGCCAGCAGGATCTCGTCGATGAGCTGGTCGAGTTCGCCGATGTTGCGCGAAATCTCCTCGCGCGCCGACTGGCTCGGGCGCTCGCCCATCAGCTCCAGGCCCATGCGGATGCGGGTGAGCGGCGAGCGCAGCTCGTGCGAGGCGTTGGCCAGCAGCGACTTGTGCGAACGCACCAGCTGCTCGATGCGCTCGGCCGACGCGTTGAATCGTTTGGATAGATCAGCCACTTCGTCCTGCCCTTCTTCTGTCACGCGCACAGAGAGATCGCCCTCGCCCCACCGCTGCACGCCGCGCTGCAGCGATTCCAGCCGCTGCGTGATGCGCCGCACGATCGGGTACACGCCCAGCGCCACCGCCACGCCCACCAGCGCGATCATCCAGCCCAGCCCGAAGGGCGTGCGCCACGGCGCGAAGCCGGTCGAGCCCGTGGGCCGCTCGCGAGGCGCCACGCGCAGTGTGATGGCCTTGCCGTCGCTGAGCGTCACGTCGAACTCCAGGCCCTGGCCCGGAACCCGCAGCGCGGTGCCCGCGCCGATGGGCTTGTCCTGCGCGTCCAGCACCACCACGTTGCGCGGCACCGGCGCGAGCCGCTCGCGCTCGGCCTCGGCGGCCTCGCGCACGATCCAGTTGGCCATCAGCGTGAGGATGACGACGCCGCCCACCACCGCAAGCCAGATGCGGACGTAGAGGTGGCGCGAATAGAGACTGCGCAGCATCGGCGGTCAGCCTAGTCTTGCTGCTTGGCGAAGACGTAGCCCACGCCGCGCACCGTGAGGATGCGCTTCGGGTTCTTCGCGTCGACCTCGATGGCCGCGCGGATGCGGCCCATGTGCACGTCGATGGAGCGGTCGAAGGCTTCGAGCTCGCGGCCACGCACGGCTTCCATGATCTGGTCGCGCGTGAGCACGCGGCCCGCGCGCTCGGCCATGGCCGTCAGCAGGTCGAACTGGTAGGAGGTGAGGTCGGCCACCGCGCCGCCCACCGACACGGTGCGCGCGTTGCGGTCGATCTCCAGCGTGCCGAAGCGCATCACCGACGAAGCCTCGGCCTCGGTGGCGCTCTCGGCGCGGCGGCGCAGCACGGCGCGGATGCGCGCCAGCAGCTCGCGCGGCTCGAAGGGCTTGGGCAGGTAGTCGTCGGCACCGATCTCCAGGCCGATGATGCGGTCCATGGGGTCGCCCTTGGCGGTGAGCATCAGCACCGACACCTTCGACAGCGGACCGGGCAGCGCGCGGATGCGGCGGCAGACTTCAAGGCCGTCGGTGTCCGGCAGCATCAGGTCGAGGATCACCAGGTCGGGCGCGTGCTGCTGCAGCTGCTCGAGCCCGGCGGCGCCGTCGCCGGCATGGTTGAACGCGAAGCCCGACTGCGTCAGGTACTCGCCCACCATCTGCGCCAGGCGGGCGTCGTCTTCGATCATCAGGAGTTGGGGGGTGCTCATGCGCTTCATGGTCGTCCACCGGGAGCAAGAGGGCTTGAACGCTCCGTAAAGTTGGGTAAACCTCGGCAACCCCTGTCAACCAGCCATGCTGCGAAAAGCATAGCGCCGGTTGCAGTGGCCGTGGGCTCAGCCCCGCGCGAGCGGCCGCAACTGCAGCCGCAGCGACAGGGACGCGGAAAGCGGCAGGTCGACCGGCGTGCCCGTGCCGCCGACATTGCCGTCATCGAGATGTGCCAGCGATTCGAAGAGGCCCAGCGACTGGGCCATGGGATTGATCTCGGCCAGCGACTTCGCGGCATCGGAGCGCGGCGGCGTGGCTGCGGGAGCCTTGCCGTCTTCGCTGACGAGTGACCAGTCGAGCGCCGCCACGGTGCGCTCGCCGGGTTCGCTCGCGATCACCAGCGCCACCGCGAGCAGGCCGCGGCTGTCGGTGACGGAAGCCAGCGCGCCCAGGGTGGGGGTGTCGTAGCCCACCAGCAGCACCGGCTCCTGGTCGCAGGCGGATTGCACCGCAGCCTCCAGCAGGCCCGAGGCGAAGCTGTGCTCATAGGCCGAAACCGCATTGCTGGCCGCCATGCAGCCGGTGCCGATGGTCCAGTAGCCCACGGCCGCGTTGTGCACCGAGTTGTGGAACTTGGTGGGCGACAGCCCCTTCGGATCGCTCGCGAGCGTGCTGCACATGTAGTCGTTGATCGACAGGTCGCCGTGCGCAGAAGTGAACACGCAGGGCACGTCGGCGGCGTTGCGGCCGGAGCCGGCGAGGGCGGCGGCGGCCACTTCGAGCGCCAGCGCCACGGTGTCGGGCGCGCGGCGGCGCTCGGCCGGGGCCAGCACCTGCGGCGAGGGCCGCTTGGCGGGCGGATCGGCCAGCGCGCCTTCGCCGCGGAAGGCGGCACGGGCGGCGTCCCAGCCGGGCAGCGTGGGCGTCCAGAAGGCGGGGCCTTCGATGTAGAGGGTGGGGGGCTTGGGTGCGGCCTGGTTCATGTCGTTCATGCCGCCTTGCCGAAGACCAGCGAGCAGTTGTTGCCGCCGAAGCCGAAGGAATTGCTCAGCGCATAGCGCACTTCGCCGCGCGCCGGCTCCAGCCGGATCTGCGGGCCGAAGCCTTCGTCCAGCGTGTGGGTGTTGACGGTGCCCGGCATCAGCCCGCGCTCGATCGCCAGCAGGCTGATGACGGCCTCGACGATGCCGGCCGCGCCCAGCGTGTGGCCCATGAAGCCCTTGGTGGAGCTCGCGTGAGTGCGCGCCGGGAAGCGGCGCGCCACCAGCGCGCCCTCGACCTCGTCGTTCTTCTGGCTCGCGGTGCCGTGCATGTTGATGTAGTCGATCGCCTCGGGCGCGAGGCCGGCGCGCGCCAGTGCCTCGTCGAGCGCGCGCTCGGCGCCTAGGCCCTCGGGGTGCGGCGTCGACATGTGGTGCGCGTCGCTCGCCTCGCCGTAGCCCAGCAGGTGCAGCGGCGCGGCATCTGCGCCGGTCTGAACGCGCTCGACCAGCGCGAAGCCCGCGGCCTCGCCCAGGCTGATGCCCTTGCGCGCGGCGTCGAAGGGCCGGCAGGGCTCGCTCGACACCAGTTCGAGCGAATTGAAGCCGAACAGCACGCTGCCGCACAGCGTGTCGGCCCCGCCGACCACGGCCGCGTCGGCCAGGCCCAGGCGGATCAGCCGCTCGGCCGAGGCGAACACCTTGGCGCTGGAGGAGCAGGCGGTCGAAATCGTCTCGCTGGGCCCGCTGATGCCCAGCAGCTGCTGCGCGAACATGGCCAGCGAATGTGGCGTGTGCACCTCGGCGCGGCGCTGCCCGGGCGGGAACATGCCCTGCGCGTCGAGCTGCGTGTAGGCCAGCTCGGTCTCGCCGATGCTGGCGGTGGAGGTGCCCAGCACCAGCGCGATGCGCGAGGCGCCGTACTTCTCGCGCGCCGCGGCCACGGCCTCGAGGAAGCCGTCGGCTTGCAGGCCCATCCAGGCGAGCCGGTTGTTGCGGCAGTCCCACTGCGCGAGCGACTCGGGCAGCCGGGCCTCCTCGACCCCGTCGACGCGGCCGATCCAGGTGGGCAGCGGCGCGTCGCCGAAGTCGTTGGCGCGCAGCCCGCTGCGCGACTGCGCCAGCGCGTCGGCCAGCGCTTCCTTGCCGACACCGACGGCGCAGGTGGCCGTGTAGGCACTTATTTGAAGAGGAGAGATTCGGGACGGCACGATCTTGGAGGTGTTTGGCTGTCGGTCAGGCGGACGATGGGCGCGCGGAAAAATGGAAAACCCGAAAGCGCGCGGCGGAGAAAGGACATTGAAAGAAACGAATGTATACCGGCACAGCCTACCAGTTGCGCGGCCTGCGCAGCGTCGGCCGTTTCCTATAGGAGCCGGCCCTGCAGACCCCTATTGACGGCCCTGTGGGCTTGTGGTCGTGGTCAGCCGCGAGGCCAGCGCCACCAGCACCAGCACCGGCGCGCCCAGCAGCGCGGTGCCGACGAAGAAGCTGCTGTAGCCGTAGGCGTCCACGAAGGCGCCCGAATAGCCGGCCAGGAACTTCGGCAGCAGCAGCATCAGCGAGCTGAACAGGGCGTACTGCGTGGCCGAGTAGCTGATGTTGGTGAGGCTCGACAGGTACGCGATGAAGGCCGCCGAGGCGATGCCGCCGGCCAGGTTGTCGGCCGACACCACCGCGATCAGCGCCGTCAGGTCGTGCCCCCGGGTGGCCAGCCAGGCGAAGAGCAGGTTGCTGGCGGCGCTGAGCACGGCGCCCATCATCAGCACGCGCATCACGCCCAGGCGGGTGGACAGCACACCGCCGATGAACGTCCCGGCAACCGTCATCACCACGCCGTAGATCTTGCTCACGGATGCCACTTCGCTCTTGGTGAATCCCATGTCCACGTAGAAGGGGTTGGCCATGATGCCCATCACCACGTCACTGATGCGATAGATGGCGATCAGCGCCAGGATGAGGATTGCCTGCCACATATATCTGCGGAAGAAGTCGGCGAACGGCTGATAGAAGGCTTGAATGAACCAGGCCACCAGGGGGGCGAGGAACCGTGGCACCGGAACGCGCCAGCCCAACTTGGCCAAGCCCCGCAGTCCCAGGGCAAACAGCAGGAGGACAGCCAGGACTTGCATGAGGCCGATCAATGTCAGGCGCGTATCCGAGAGGCTGAATTCCACCAGGATGCCCAGTGCTGGAAGCACAGCGACGGTCAGCAGTGCTCCCCAGAGCGAAACGCCGGTGCTGAGCACTTGCTCGCGCACCAAGAGGCTTGCAGCCGCTTGCTTGCTTCGGTCGACGGGCATTGGCTCGGGCGACAGCAGCACCGTGATCACGCCGACGGCCATCGAGCCCGCCATGACCAGGTAGGCCGTCTTCCAGGCGCCGTTCTGATAAGCCGCCGCGCCCGTGGCCGCCACCGTGGGCGCAACCTCGGCCCAGGCCGCGACCCACAGCACGCCCGCGCCGGCCCAGATCATCGCGAGCCGGTAGCCCGTCTGGTAGGCGGCGGCCAGCGCGGCCTGCTTGCGCGGCTCGGCCGATTCGATGCGGAAGGCGTCCAGCGCGATGTCCTGCGTGGCCGAGCCGAAGGCCACCACCAGCGCGCACCAGACCAGCGGCGTGAGCCCGTGGCGCGGGTCGTTGACCGCCATGCCTGCCAGCCCCGCGATGACCATGCACTGCGCCAGCAGCAGCCAGCCCCGGCGGCGCCCCAGCAAGGTGGTGAGCGGCGGCAGCGGCAGCCGGTCGACCAGCGGCGCCCAGACCCACTTGAAGCCGTAGGCCAGCCCGACCCAGCTCAAATAGCCGATGGTGGTGCGGTCGATGCCCGCCTCGCGCAGGCGGAAGCTCAGCGTGCCCAGCACCAGCAGCAGCGGCAGCCCGGCCGAGAAGCCCAGCGCCAGCATGCGCAGGGTGGCGGGTTCCAGGTAGACCTTCAGCGCGTCGCGCCAGGGCGGAGAGGGGGGCGTGGGGGTTTCTGCGGGCGAGGCGGACATGTGCCCCGGATTGTCCATGAGCGAAGGCCCGGGTTCCCGGGCTTCTTGTCTTCATTTGTTCCTATCATCCGGCTCCTATGTGCACACGATGCGATCGCCCCTTTTCCGCCGTTCCCGCTCCCTCCGTAGCTTCCGCATGGAATCCGCGGCGCGCCTTCCTGCTGGCGGCCGCCGGCGCGGTGCTCGCGAAGCCGGCCCTGGCGCAGGTCGAGGTGGGCAAGCCCTCGGTGGCGCGCAACCTCGTGCCGGCGGACCAGATCGAGACGGCCGGCGTGCAGCAATATGGCCAGCTGCTCGCACAGGCGCGCGCCAAGGGGGCGCTGGCGGGCGACGGCAATCCGCAGCTGCAGCGCCTGCGGGCCATCGCCGCGCGGCTCATCCCGTTCGCCACGCCGTGGAACGCACGCGCGCGCGACTGGAAGTGGGAGGTCAACCTGATCGGCAGCAAGCAGATCAACGCCTTCTGCATGCCCGGCGGCAAGATCGCCTTCTTCACCGGCATCCTCGAGCAGCTCAAGCTCACCGACGACGAGGTCGCGATGGTGATGGGCCACGAGATGGCCCACGCCCTGCGCGAGCATGCACGCGCCCGCCTGGCCAAGAACGCGGGCACGGGCGCGGCGCTCTCCATCGGTGCGCAGCTGCTCGGCTGGGGGCAGGTGGGCGACCTGGCCGCGCGCGCCGGCACGCAGCTCATCACGCTCAAGTTCAGCCGCAGCGACGAGACCGAGGCCGACCTCGTGGGGCTCGAACTCGCGGCGCGCGCGGGCTACGACCCGAAGGCGTCGGTGTCGCTGTGGCAGAAGATGGCCACGGCGTCGAAGAACCAGGGCGGCCTGAGCTTCCTTTCGACGCACCCGAGCGGGCCCGACCGCATCGCGAAGCTGGAAGCGAACCTGCCCAAGGTCGAGAAGCTCTACCGCGACGCAAGGAAGAGCTGAGCTTCTTGCTCCCTCTCCCCTCGGGGCAGGGATGAGGGCGACGGCCTCTAGATAGAAGCCGCGCTTCACTCTGCGCACCTGCCCTCACCCCAACCCTCTCCCCGAGGGGAGAGGGGGTCAATACCAGACACGAATTCCGATCCGCGCGCACGGCGTTCGCGCTGGCATGCCGCTTGCATCTCAACTTGTACACATGTTTGGATGCCTGAAGATGGTGCATGAACAAAACCCGAAAAGCGGAACGCCCGAAGCCGCCTGGATCGCCAGGTTCGCCTCGCCAGTGGTGCACACGCACGCCGCGGTGGCGCTGGATTTCGCCCTGCCGCTCGCCGGGCTGCGCTTCGCGGTCAAGGACAACATCGACGTCGCTGGCGTGCCCACCACCGCCGCCTGCCCGGCCTTCGAGCACCTGCCGGAGGTGCATGCGGGCGCGGTGCAGCGCTTGCTCGAAGCCGGTGCATCGCTGACCGGCAAGACCAACCTCGACCAGTTCGCCTGCGGCCTGAACGGCACGCGCTCTCCCTATGGCGAGGTGCCCAACGCCTTCGACGCGCGCTACGTGTCGGGCGGCTCCAGTTCGGGCTCGGCCTACGTGGTGGCCGCGGGCGAGGTCGACTTCGCCCTGGGCACCGACACCGCCGGCTCCGGCCGCGTGCCGGCCGGGCTCAACAACATCGTCGGCCTCAAGCCCTCGCGCGGGCTGCTGAGCGCCTTCGGCGTGGTGCCCGCCGCGCAGAGCGCCGACTGCGTCTCCATCTTCGCGCGCACCGTCGCCACCGCGGTCGACGTGCTGCTGGCAGCCGCCGGCCACGACGCGCGCGATCCGTATTCACGGAACATCGACCTGCGTCGCGAGCCGCTGCCCGCGCGCTTCCGCTTCGGCGTGCCCGACCGGCTGAGCTTCTTCGGCGACGCCGCCGCCGAGCAGGCCTTCGGCGATGCGGTCGCGCGGCTGCTCGCCATGGGCGGCACGCCCGTCAGCATCGCCTACGCACCGCTCGCGGAGGCGGCCGGGATGCTCTATGAGAGCGCACTGGTCGCCGAGCGCTACGCCGCGGTGCGCGAGTTCTTCGACGCGCATGCCGACGAAGTCATCGAGCCCGTGCGCGGCATCCTCGCGAGCGGACAGGGCTACAGCGCAGCCGACGTGTTCGACGCTCAGACTAAGCTGCGCGCCATCGCGCAGAAGGTCGAGCCGATGTGGCGCGACATCGACCTGCTGCTCGTGCCCACCGCGCCCACGCACTACACCCGCGAGCAGATGCGCGCCGATCCGGTGGTGCTCAACCGCAATCTGGGTGCGTACACCAACTTCGTCAACCTGCTCGACTACGCCGCGCTCTCGGTGCCCAGCAGCCTGCGCGCGGACGGTCTGCCTTTCGGCATCACTTTGATCGGCCCCTGCGGCAGCGATCTCGCACTCGCCGAGCTGGGCCAGCGCTTCCACCACGCCACAGGCCTTGCCCAGGGCGCGACCGGCGAGCCTCTGCCGCCGCTGCGCGCCATTCCGGGGCTCGCCGCGCCGGGCGCCAGCACCTTGCCGATCGCCGTCGTCGGTGCACATCTCTCGGGCATGCCGCTCAACAGCCAGCTGACCGAGCGCGGCGCCACCCTGGTGCGCGCCACCACCACCGCGCCGGCCTACAGGCTTCACGCGCTGCCGGGCACCGTGCCGCCCAAGCCCGGACTGCGGCGCGTGGCCGAAGGCGAGGAAGGCGATGAGGGCGATGAAGGCGCCGCCATCGCGCTGGAGGTGTGGGCCGTGCCGCTCGCGCAGGTCGGCAGCTTCCTTGCGCTGATCCCGCCACCGCTGGGCCTCGGCAGCGTCGAGCTGGCCGACGGCAGCTGGGTGAAGGGATTCATCTGCGAAGGCCACGCGCTGGCCGGCGCGCAGGACGTGACCCATCACGGCGGCTGGCGCGCCTACGTCGCGAGCCGCGCCACCCCGAGTTCCAACTGATCAGAGGAGTTCCGATGAGCATCCAACAACACTCTCCCGCCGCACGCCGGCGACGCCAGCTGCTGCAGGCCGGCGCCGCGGGCCTGGCCGTGTTGGCCGCGCCCGCCATCGTGCGCGCGCAGGGCGCGGCTGCGAAGCTGCGCATCGGCTTCTGGCCGGTGGCCGCCGGCCTGCCGTTCTTCGCGGCGGTCGACAAGGGCTACTTCAAGGAAGCCGGCCTCGACGTGGAGCCGCTGAAGTTCGCCGGCGCGCAGCAGGTGATGGAAGGCATGCTCGCCGGCCGCTGCGACGGCAGCGCCAACGGCACCGGCTCGGCCAACCTCGCCATCGGCGAGATCGCGCAGCCCGGCCTGTTCAAGATCTTTTGCACCAACCCGAGCAACGCGAAGTACGTGCTCGACGAATTCATCGTCGCCAAGGACAGCCCCGTGAAGAGCGTGGCCGAGCTCGCCGGCAAGAAGGTTGCATCGGGCCCCGGCATCCAGAACGTCACGCTGTGCAAGACCATGCTGGAGCGCGCGGGCGCCAAGGGTGCGACCGTGAGCGAGCTGCCCATCGGCCAGCACGTGGCCGCGCTGGTCGCAGGCCAGGTCGACGCCTGCTACACGCTGGAGCCCACCGGCACCGTGGGCCGCATGAACGGCACCACGCGCGTAGTCGAAGCCGGCGTGGTCGCCAAATACATCCTCGGCGACCCGATGGCGCCGTGGCATGGCGGTGCCGCCAGCCTCACGAGCGACTTCATCAAGAAGAACCCCGAGGTCGCGAAGAAGTACATCGCCGCCTACGCGCGCGGCGTGGAGCTGGTGCGCACCAAGCCCGACGAGGCGCGGCAGTTCATGAAGGGCTACACCGCCATCGAGGGCAAGCTCACGGCCGAGGTGCCGCTCGCGTCGTACATGCTCTACAGCGAGTTCAAGCCCAGCGACGTCGCGTACTTCCAGAAGTTCTACGACCTGTTCACCGAGAAAGGCATCTTCGAGAAGAAGGTGGCGGTGGATGGCCTGCTCTACAAGGCCTGAGATGAAGCTCGCCCCCAGCCTTCGCGCACTTCGTGTCGCTTCGTCAACCCCCTACCGGGGGCAACACCCGAGGCCCGGCAAAGCCGGTTCCTCGGTGTTCCTGAAAAAGCAGTCCTGAAGGAGTTCCCAATGGCTGAAGCCAATGTCGCCACGGCCGCGCCGTGGACCCCGCCGGCCGGCACGGCCACCGCCGCGCCGAAGCCGCCGCTGCGCGACCGCATGCTGCCCTTCATCGGTCCGGTGGTGCTGTTCATCGTGTGGGACCTGGTGGTACGGCTCGGCTTCATCAAGCCGATCCTGCTGCCCACGCCCGCCGACACCGTCTCCGCGCTCGTTACCGGCCTGGCCGGCGGCCCGCTGCTCACCGACTTCGCCATGACCGTGTGGCGCACGGTGCAGGCCTTCGTCATCGCGGCGGTGGTCGGCGTGCCGCTGGGCGTGCTGCTCGGCAGCAACGAGAAGGCGTACCGCAGCGTGGAGTTCCTGATCGACTTCTTTCGCTCCACGCCGTCGTCGGCGCTCATTCCGCTGTTCCTGCTGATCTTCGGCGTGAGCGACGTCAACAAGGTGGCTATCGCGGCCTTCGGCGCGCTGCTCATCGTGGTGTTCAACAGCGCCTACGGCGTCATCAACGCCCGCAAGCAGCGCGTGATGGCGGCGCGCGTCATGGGTGCATCGCGCTGGCAGATCTTCAAGGACGTGCTGGTGTGGGAAAGCCTGCAGCCCAGCTTCGTGGGCCTGCGCTCGGCGGTGTCGATGGCGCTGGTGATCGTCATCGTGGCCGAGATGTTCATCGGCTCCGATACAGGCCTGGGCCATCGGATCATCGATGCGCAGCAGGTGCTCAACGTGAAGAGCATGTACGCGGCGATCCTCTCGGCGGGTGCGCTGGGCTACGCGCTGAACATCCTCTTCCTGGTCGCCGAGCGCCGCATCGTTCACTGGAGCGGAAGATGAAAGCCACGCAGGACATCGTCATCAACGGCCCGGTGTACGCCGACGTTCCGAAGCCGGCCTTCAAACCCGGCCCGGCGGGCACGCACATCACCATCCGCGGGCTCACCAAGTACTTCGCGGGCTGGCCGCTGTACGACAACTTCGACCTCGACATCCCCAAGCACGCGATCGTCTCGGTGTTCGGCCCCAACGGCTGCGGCAAGTCCACCCTCATCAACATGATCGCGGGGCTCATTCCCATCGACTCGGGCGAGATCCTGTTCGACGGCAAGCAGCGCAAGGACACCAAGATCGGCTACGTGTTCCAGAACTACCGCGAGGCGATGTTCCCGTGGATGCGCACCATCGACAACATCGCCTATCCGCTGAAGCTCGAAGGACGCAGCAAGGCCGAGGTCGACCGGCGCATGGAAGAGCTGGTGGCCTCCTTCGACGTGAAGTTCGACCTCGCGCGCTATCCGTACGAACTCTCCGGTGGCCAGCAGCAGACCGCGTCGATCATGCGCGCGCTCGCGCCCAACCCGGAGGTTCTGTTTCTCGACGAGCCCTTCTCCGCGCTCGACTTCGAGATGACGCTCTTCATCCGCGAGAAGCTGCAGGAGGTGTTCATGCAGACCGGCACCACGATGCTGCTGGTGTCGCACGACCTCGAGGAGGCGGTGTACCTCGCCGACGAGGTGCTGCTGCTGACCAAGCGGCCCACCCGCGTGGCCGAGATCCTGCGCTACGGCGACGCGCGCCCGCGCACCGTCGACACGCTGAGCACCGAGAGCTTCGTCGCGATGAAGAAGCTCAGCCTGGACATCTTCCAGCGCGAGGTTCGCAGGTGACGCCCGAGATCAACATTCCCGAGGTGCTCGCCGAAGTGCAGGCCGTGTTCGCGCGTTACGAGGCGGCGCTCATCGGCAACGACCGCGCGACGCTCGACGAGCTCTTCTGGAACAGCCCGCACACGCTGCGCTACGGCTTCTCGGAGAACCACTACGGCCACGCCGACATCGCGGCCTTCCGCGCCTCGCTGCCCGTGCAGAGCCCGCCGCGCGAGCTGCTGCGCACCGTCATCACCACCTACGGCCGCGACTTCGCGACCGCGAACGTCGAGTTCCGCCGCGAGGGCAGCCTCCAGACCGGCCGCCAGAGCCAGACCTGGATGCGCACGGACGAAGACTGGCGCGTGGTCGCCGCCCACGTGAGCCTGCTCGGCTGAGCCCTCGCCAGGGCACGTTTTTTGCACCTCAACCTGTAACGGAGAACGCCATGACCCGCCATCTCAATCGCCGCGATTCGCTCAAGACACTGGCCGCGCTGGGCACCGCCGGCAGCCTCGGAAGCTGGAGCGCGCTCGCCGCCGCCCAGGCCAAGCCCAAGCCGCTCACGGTCGGCGTGATCTACGTCGGCGCGCGCGACGACTACGGCTACAACCAGGCGCACGCCATGGCCGCCGCCGAGATCAAGAAGCTGCCCGGCGTGAAGGTGGTCGAGGAAGAGAACGTGCCCGAGACCGCCGCGGTGCAGAAGACCATGGCCGGCATGATCTCGCAGGACGGCGCCGGCCTGCTCTTTCCCACCTCGTTCGGCTACTTCGATCCGCACATCCTCGCGGTGGCGCCCAAGAACCCCGACGTGCGCTTCTCGCACTGCGGCGGCCTCTGGACCGAGGGCAAGCACCCGAAGAACGTCGGCAGCTTCTTCGGCTACATCGACGAGTGCCAGTACCTCAACGGCGTGATCGCCGCGCACATGACGAAGAGCAACAAGATCGCCTTCGTCGCCGCCAAGCCCATTCCGCAGGTGCTGCGCAACATCAACGCCTTCACGCTCGGCGCGCGCTCGGTCAAGCCGAACATCACCTGCAGCGTGATCTTCACGGGCGACTGGTCGATGGCGGTGAAGGAGGCGGAAGCCACCAACAGCCTGGCCGACCAGGGCTGCGACGTGTTCACCATGCACGTGGACGGCCCCAAGGTGGTGGTCGAGACGGCCGCCAAGCGCGGCAAGATGGTCTGCGGCTACCACGCGAGCCAGGCCAAGCTGGCGCCCAATGCGTACCTCACGGGCGCCGAGTGGAACTGGCTCACCGCCTACAAGACTGTCATCGAGGCCGCGCAGACCGGCAAGCCGCACCCCAACTTCCTGCGCGGCGGCCTGAAGGAAGGCTACGTGAAGATGTCGGCCTACGGACCCATGGTGCCCGACGCCGCGAAGAAGCAGGCCGACGAGATCAAGGCGAAGATGATCGCGGGCAGCTTCGACATCTTCAAGGACGGCATCAAGGACAACAAGGGCGCGGTCGTCGTGCCCGCGGGCAAGGTCCTGAAGCAGACCGACCTGGAGCTCGAGAAGATGAACTACCTCGTCGAAGGCGTCGTCGGAAGCATCGGATGACATCCCCCAGGCTTCGCGCACTGCGTGTCGCTTCGCCCACCCCCTTTGCAAGGGGGCGCCGTCAGCGGCCCGGCGAAGCCGGTTCCGCGACGGCCCTGGCCTGAAAGCAAACTTCATCATGCGCAGTGTCCTCAAGGAGTTTTCCCTGCCGGTGTTCGCCATCGCGGCGGCGCTGCTGTTGTTCGGGCTGGTGGTGGCCTTCGCCGGCATCGACGCGGTGGAGGTGTGGGCCACGCTGTTCAAGGGCGCGTTCGGCGACTGGTTCTCGTGGCAGAACACGCTGCAGCGCGCCGCGCCGCTGATGCTCACCACGCTGTGCGTGGCGCTGCCCGCGCGCGCGGGCCTCATCGTGATCGGCGGCGAGGGGGCGCTGGTGCTGGGCGGCCTGGCCTGCGCGGCGCTGGCGCATGCGGTGCCGCTGCCCGGCAACGCCATCGGCACGGCGATCGTCTGCATCGCGGGCGCCGTCATCGGCGCGCTGTGGATCGTGCTCGCGGGCTGGCTGCGCCAGTACCGCGGCATCAACGAGACCATCAGCAGCCTGCTGCTGGCCTACATCGCCATCGGCATCTTCAAGCACCTGGTCGAAGGACCGCTGCGCGACCCGGCCAGCCTCAACAAGCCGTCGACCTACGCGCTGAACGACGGGCTGCTGATCGGCGGCATCGGCGGCTCGGACGTGCATTGGGGCCTGGTGGTGGGCGTGGTGGCCTGCCTGGGCCTCGGCTGGTGGCTGCGCGCCACGGCCTCGGGCTTCTCGGTGCGGGTGGTGGGCGGCAATCCGCGCACCGCGCAGCTCGTGGGGCTGCCGGCCACGCGGCTCATTCTTTCGGCCTGCGGGCTGGGCGGCGCATGCGCGGGGCTCGCGGGCGCCATCGAGGTGGCGGCGGTGCACACCAACGCGAACGCATCGCTGATCGCGGGCTATGGCTACGCGGGCATCCTGGTGTCGTTCATCGCACGGCACAACCCGGTGGCCATCGTGCCGGTGGCCATCCTGTTCGGCGGCTTCGGTGCGGCGGGCAGCCTGCTGCAGCGGCGGCTCGGCCTGCCCGACGCGTCGGTGCTGGTGCTGCAGGGCATCGCTTTCGTGCTGATCCTCGCGAGCGAGGGCCTGCGCACCGTCAACTGGAAGAAGTTCGGCGACCGCATGCTGCCCGAGGCAAGGAGCTACACATGACCGCCGACCAGTGGATTGCGCTGCTCGCAGGCATCGTCGGCGGCGCGCTGCGCGTGGGCGCTCCGTTCCTTTTCGTGAGCCTGGGCGAGTGCCTCACGGAGAAGTCGGGGCGCATCAACCTCGGGCTCGAAGGCGTGCTGGTGCTGTCGGCGATGGCGGCCTTCGGCGGCGCATATCTCACCGATTCCGCATGGCTCGGCGTGCTGATCGGCGCGGTGGCCGGCGCCGCGCTCGCGCTGCTGCACGGGCTGCTGTGCTCGCTCGACCGCGTGAACGACGTGGCGACCGGCATCGCGCTGATGCTGCTGGGCACGGGGCTCGCGTTCTACCTGGGCAAGCCGCTGATCCAGCCGCAGGCGCCGCAGATCCCGGCGATCCCGCTGGGCTTCTGGAGCGACAACCCCGTCGTGCGCTCGGCCCTGCAGCTCAACGCGCTGGTGCCCATCGGCGTGGCGCTCGCGGTGCTGCTGTGGTGGGGCTTCGCCCGCACGCGCGCCGGGCTGCTGGTGCGCATGGCGGGCGACTCGGCGCAGGCGACGCGCGCGCTCGGCTATTCGGTCTCGGGCCTGCGCATCGCGGCCACCACGGCGGGCGGCTTCATCGCGGGGCTGGGCGGCGCGTCGCTCACGCTCTTCTATCCGGGCAGCTGGAACGAAGGCATCTCCAGCGGCCAGGGCCTGATCGCGGTGGCGCTGGTGATCTTCGCGCGCTGGAGCCCGCTGCGCTGCGTGGGCGCGGCGCTGCTCTTCGGCGGCGCGGGCGCCATCGGGCCGGCGCTGCAGTCCATCGGCATCGGCTGGGGCTATCACCTCTTCAACACCGTGCCCTATGTGCTCACGCTGGTGATCCTGGTGTTCACCTGCAAGCCGGGCAGCGCCGCCGCCGGAAGCCCCGGCGAACTTTCATCGACAAGGAGCTGAACGTCATGACCGCAACGACGACATCGACGAAGACCGTCGCCGCCGAGCCCTACGCCTGGCCCTACAACGCGAACATGCGCCCCGACAACACGGCGCTGATCGTCATCGACATGCAGACCGACTTCTGCGGCAAGGGCGGGTATGTGGACGTGATGGGCTACGACCTGTCGCTGGTGCAGGCGCCGATCGAGCCGATCGCGCGCACGCTGGCGGCGCTGCGGCCGCTGGGCTATCACATCATCCACACGCGCGAAGGCCACCGGCCCGACCTCGGCGACTTGCCGGCCAACAAGCGCTGGCGCTCGCGGCAGATCGGCGCGAACGGCGTGGGCATCGGCGACGACGGGCCCTGCGGGCGCATCCTTGTGCGCGGCGAGCCGGGCTGGGAGATCATTCCCGAGCTCGCGCCGCTGCCGGGCGAGGTGGTCATCGACAAGCCCGGCAAGGGCTCGTTCTATGCGACCGACCTCGAACTGATTTTGCGCACGCGCGGCATCGAGAACATCATCCTCGCGGGCATCACCACCGACGTGTGCGTGCACACCACCATGCGCGACGCCAACGACCGCGGCTTCGAATGCCTGCTGCTGTCGGACTGCACGGCCGCCACCGACTACGGCAACCACCTCGCCGCGCTGAAGATGATCACCATGCAGGGCGGCGTGTTCGGCGCGCATGCCACTTCGCAGGCGCTGCTGGCCGCGCTCGGCTGACCGCCATGGGCGCCGCGTCTTCTTCCTCCCATGCCATCGGCGGCCTGCCGGCGGGCAGCGGCGCGCTCGCGCTCGACACCTACGAGCTCACCAAGCGCTTCGGCGACTTCACCGCAATGGACCGCGTGACGATGCACGTGGAGCCCGGCACGGTGCATGCGCTGCTCGGCGAGAACGGCGCGGGCAAGAGCACGCTGGTGAAGTGCGTGGCCGGCTTCCAGCGCGCGGAGGAGGGCAGCATCCTGATCGACGGGCGCGAGCAGGACATCGCCAACCCGATCGTGGCGCGCGCGCTGGGCATCGGCATGGTCTACCAGCACTTCACGCTGGCACCGGGCATGACGGTGGCCGAGAACCTGCTGCTCGCCGGCGGCAAGACGCCCGCGGTCATCGACTGGAAGAGCAAGCGCGCCGAGCTGGAGGCCTTCCTGGCGACCACGCCGTTCAGCCTCGACCTCGACGTGCGGCCTTCGGAGCTCGCGGCGGGCGAGAAGCAGAAGCTGGAGCTGCTCAAGCAGCTCTACCTGAAGCCGCGCCTGTTGATCCTCGACGAGCCGACCTCGGTGCTCACGCCGCAGGAGGCCGACGAGGTGCTGGGCCACGTGCGCGAGTTCGCGCGCAGCGGGCTTTGCACGGTGCTGATCATCACGCACAAGTTCCGCGAGGTGATGTCGTACGCCGACAGCGTGACGGTGCTCAGGCGCGGCAAGGCGGTGCACCATTGCAGCGTCGCCGATACCAGTCCGGCGCAGCTGGCGCAGGCCATGATGGGTGGCGAGCAGGCGGCGGCGCCTCCTGCCGCGCAGACCACTGCAAGGAAGCCGGTGACTGCCGGCACACCGGTCGCGTTGGAGGTCGAAGGTTTGAAGGCGCAGGGCGATCGCGGAACGCTGGCGCTGCATGAGCTGAGCCTGTCGGTCCGAGCCGGGGAGATCCTCGGCGTGGCCGGCGTCTCGGGCAACGGGCAGCGCGAACTGGTCGAAGCGCTGGTGGGCCAGCGCCCGCGCCTTGCGGGCAGGGTGACGGTGATGGGGCGGCCCTATGCCGCGCGCCGCGCCGAGAACCGCGAGCTCAAGGTGCGCAGCCTGCCGGAGGAACCGTTGCGCAACGCATGCGTCGGCGATCTGAGCGTGGCGGAGAACATGGCGCTGCGCGACTTCGACCAGCCGCCGCTTTCGCGCGCTGGTGTGCTGAGCTTTCCGTACTGGCGCAGCAGGGCGCGCGAGTGGATCGCCGAATACGGCGTGAAAACGCGGGGCGAGGGCGCGCCGATCCGCAGCCTCTCGGGCGGCAATGTGCAGCGGGCGGTGCTGGCGCGCGAGCTGGCGGGTGACATCAATGTGCTGATCGCGGCGAATCCGGTGTTCGGGCTGGACTTCGCTGCGGTCGCGGAGATCCATTCGCGCATCGTGCAGGTGCGGGAGAAGGGCGGGGCTGTTCTTCTCATCAGCGAGGACCTCGACGAGCTGCTCGAACTGGCAGACTGCATCGTCGTGATGAGCGAGGGGCGGATCGTGTTCGAGACAGCGGCTTCTGGGGCGGAGCGGCATGTGATCGGGGCGCACATGGGTGGTGGGCATCACTAGGTGGCTGCATGAACGCTCTTCTTGCTGTCTTGGCTCCGCCCGGCGAGCGGTACGGCCCGGCCACCCCCACTATGCCGGCCGCTTCGCGGCTTCCCTGCGGTGCTCGCGTTTCGCGGGGTCTCGCAGAACTCGCTTCGCTCAAACAGCTGCGAGCCCTTGTCCGCGAAACGCTGCGCTCCTCGGCGGCACAGAGGGGGCGGCCGGGCCGCACCGCCCGCCGGGCTCTGTCGTGGGGTGAGGGCCGTCGCGGGCCGGCACATTCTTGAGGACCAGCATGCACATCGACGAAGCCAATCCGTTTCCCTACGAATTCGACATCACCGGCACTGCGCTCGTGCTGATCGACATGCAGCGCGACTTCATCGAGCCTGGCGGTTTCGGCGAGACGCTGGGCAACGACGTGTCGCTGCTCGAAGCCATCGTCCCGGCGACGAAGGCCGTGCTGGAAGCCTGGCGGGAGGCGGGCGGCCTCGTGGTGCACACGCGCGAGGCGCACAAGGCCGATCTTTCCGATTGCCCGCCGGCCAAGCGCAATCGCGGCAACCCCACGCTGCGCATCGGCGACGATGGGCCGATGGGCCGCATTCTCGTGGCGGGCGAGCCGGGCAACCAGATCATCGAGGCGCTGGCGCCGGTCGAGGGCGAGATCGTGATCGACAAGCCGGGCAAGGGCGCGTTCTATGCCACCGGCCTGCACGAGCTGCTGCAGGCGCGCGGCATCACGCATCTGCTCTTCGGCGGCGTCACGACCGAGGTCTGCGTGCAGACCAGCATGCGCGAAGCCAACGACCGCGGCTACGACTGCCTGCTGCTCGAGGACTGCACCGAGAGCTACTTTCCGGCCTTCAAGGCGGCGACGCTGGACATGGTGCGCGCGCAGGGCGCCATCGTCGGCTGGACGGCGCCGGGCAGCGCGCTCGTCGCGGCACTGAAGAAGAAGCCGCAGCAGCAATGACGACGACCATGGCCGACCGCGCCAGCGACTAACATTCCATCCGTGTCCACCGTCCGCCCCCGCCCAGAAGCCTCAGTTCCCGCCGCCACCGACGCGTCCGCCTTCCGCACGCGTGCCGACGAGGTCTACGCGCAGCTCAAGCGCGATGTTGCCGACTTCATCCTCGTGCCCGGCGACCGCTTCACCGAAGGCGAGATCAGCGACCGGCTCGGCGTGTCGCGCACGCCGGTGCGGCAGGCGCTCTTCAGGCTGCAGCAGGAGGGCTTCGTCGAGGTGCTGTTTCGCAGCGGTTGGCGCGTGCTGCCCTTCGACTTCGACCAGTTCGAGCAGCTCTACGACCTGCGCATGGTGCTGGAGACCACCGCCGTGCACCGCCTGTGCGAGACCGACCGCCACATCGACCGCGGCATGCTCGACACGCTGGCCGACATCTGGCTCGTGCCCGCTGCGCAGCGCAGCACCGACATGGCCCAGGTGGCGCAGTGGGACGAGGCCTTCCACTGCTCGCTGGTGGCGGCTGCCGGCAACGCCGAGATGGCGCGCGTGCACGGCGACGTGACCGACCGCATCCGCATCATCCGCCGGCTCGACTTCACCAAGCAGCCGCGCATCGACGCGACCTACGACGAGCACGCCAAGATTCTGAAGGCCGTGCGCGCGAACCGCGGCGACCAGGCCGCGATGCTGCTGCGCGCGCACATCGAGACCAGCCAGGCGGAGGTGCGCAAGATCACGCTGCACCAAGTGCATCTGGCGCGGCACGCGGGGAAGGCCACGCCGCGCTGAAGGGAGTTGCTCCTTCCCCCGCTGGGGGAAGGTGGGGATGGGGGCAGGCGGCTTTCGTCGAGGCAGGGAAGTTGTGCAAGGGCCGCTTGCCCCCACCCCAACCCTCCCCAGAGGGGGAGGGAGAAAGAAGACGGCCTCAATCAGCCGTGATGTTGCCGCGCTTCACCACGCCGGCCCAGCGGTCCGCATCCTTCTTCACCAACGCGCCGAACTCCGCCGGCGTCGAACTCGCCGGCACCATGCCCTGCGACTCGAAAGACTTCGCCACTTCGGGCTGCTTCAGCACCGCCGCGATCTCCTTGTTGAGCCGCGACACCACGTCCGGCGGCGTGCCCTTGGGGGCGAGCACGCCGTACCACATGTCGACGTTGTCGGCGGTCACGCCGGCCTCGGCGAGCGTGGGCACGTCGGGCAGCTGCGGCAGGCGCTTGCCGCTGCCGGTGGCGATGGCCTTGAGCTTGCCGGCCTGGATGTGCTGCAGCGCCACGTGCACCGGCAGGAACATGTAGTCGATGCGTCCGCCGAGCAGGTCGGTCACCGCGCCGGCCGTGCCCTTGTAGGGCACGTGCAGCATCTCGGTGCCCGTGCCCTGCATGAAGAGCGCCATCGACAGGTGGTGCGGCGTGCCCACGCCCGGCGTGGCGTAGGTCAGCTTGCCGGGCTCGGCCTTGGCCGCGCTCACCATCTGCTGCACCGACGAGGCCTTCTGCACGTTCGGGTTGGTCACCAGCAGCAGCGTGCCCCACGAGGTGAGCGACACCGGCGCGAAGTCGGCCACCGGGTCGTAGCTCAGCGAGCGGTAGAGGCTGCGGTTCATCACCAGCGTGTTGACCTGCACCAGCAGCGTGTAGCCGTCGGGCTTGGCGCGCGCCACGCGCTCGCTGCCGATGTTGCCGCTGGCGCCGGCCACGTTCTCCACGATCACCGGCTGGCCCAGCCTGGCGGGCAGTCTCGCCGAGAGCTGGCGGGCGATCAGGTCGATGCCGGTGCCGGGGGTGTAGGGCACCACCAGCGTGATGGCCTGGTCGGGCCAGGCGAAGGCGGTGGTTGCGGTGCCTGCAGTGACGAGCAGGGCGGCGAGGGTCTTCTTGATCAGCGATCGCATGGTCTTTTCAGTCTCCGTGTTCTTCTGTGGTTGCCTGTCCGGTTCAAAGGTAGGAGGCGCGCGCCTTCAGGGCGGCAGGGTCGTAGCCCGCAACGCGCTTGTAGTTGTCCGAGATGGCCTGCAGCTCGGCGACGGGCACGATCTCCTCGATGCTGTCGAAGCGCTTGCCGCCGGAGCGTTCGAACACTTCGCGCAGGATGGTGTCGGGCGGATTGCTGCGGTTGGTCAGCACCACGTCGGTGGTGGCCTTGACGCGCACGCGGTCGTAGTCTTCGAGCGCGGCCGTGCCGACGCCCATCTTCTTCAGCGCACCCGCGAGGTAGCGCGCGTCGATGATGGCCTGCCCCGCGCCGTTGGAGCCGCGCGGCACCATCGGGTGCGCGGCGTCGCCCAGCAGCGTGAGGCGGCCGTGCGTCCAGCGCGGCAGCGGGTCCTGATCGACCATCGGGTACTCGAGGATGGTGTCGGAGGCGAGGATCAGCGCCGGCACATCGAGCCAGTCGAAATGCCAGTCGGCGAATACCGGAAGGAAGTCCTCGACGCGGCCCGTGCGGCTCCAGTCGCGCATGGCGGGCTGCGGCGCGTGGATCTCGGCGACCCAGTTCACCAGCTGGTTGCCCTCGGCGTCGATGTTGTCGCGGATCGGGTAGATCACCATCTTGCCGACCGAGAGCCAGCCCGCGCGCACCATGCTGCCGCCGGAGAGGAAAGGCTTCCGGCGCGCAGTGCCGCGCCACATGTTGATGCCCGAGTAGCGCGGTGCGCCTTCGTTCGGATAGAGCTGCTTGCGCAGCGCCGAGTGAATGCCGTCGCAGCCCACGGCAACGGCACCGCGCACCGGCGGCGCATCGGCGAAATGCACGGTGACGCCGTCCGCGTCCTGCTCCACGTGCGTGCAGCGGCGGCCGCACACCACGCTGTCGGGGCCCAGGCGCTTCAGCGTCTCTTCATACAGCACCGTCTGCAGGTCGCCGCGGTGGATGGAGAACTGCGGCCAGTCGTAGCCAGCGTGCTGGCCCGCGGCCTCGCGGAACACCAGCTGGCCGTGCTCGGTGAAGAACACCGCCTCCTTCGTGCGCACGCCCACCTTGTCGAGGGCATCCAGCAGCCCGAGTTCGGTGAGTTCGCGCACCGCATGCGGCAGCAGGTTGATGCCCACGCCCAGCGGCTTGAGCTCGGGCACGGCTTCGTATACGCGGCAGGGGATACCGGCCTGGTGCAGGCTCAGCGCGAGGGTCAGGCCGCCGATGCCGGCGCCCAGGATGATGACTTCGTTGCTCATGATGATCGGTCGTTGCGACGCGTTGCTTTGTCTCGGCCCGCATTAGGAACGCAGAAGGATCATTTGGGAAATTTAGATGTGATATGGATTTATCATGAATCCATATGAATCTATCGACCCGCCAACTGCGCGCCTTCCTGCAGGTGGCGCGTGTGGGCAACTTCACGCGCGCGGCCGAGCAGGCGCACATCACGCAGGCCGGGCTCAGCATCCTGATCCGCGAAATGGAAAAGCAGCTGGGCTGCCGCCTCTTCGACCGCACCACGCGCGTGGTGAGCCTCACGCCCGCGGGCCGGCGCCTGCTGCCGGTGGTCGAGCGCATGGTGACCGACCTCGACGACGTGGCGGCCGAACTGGGCGCCGAGGGCGATGCGGCGCGCCAGACGCTGCGCATCGCGGCCACGCCGCTGGTGTCGTCGAACCTGCTGCCGCAGGTGTTCGCGAGCTTCCGCGCCGCGCATCCGCAGGTGAGCCTGCGCCTCTTCGACGCCGATCTGCGCGACGTGGAGGCGATGGTGGCGGCAGGCGAGGCCGACGTGGGGCTGGGCTTCTTCTTCAAGGCGGCGCCGGGACTGGCGCGCGAGCCGGTGGGGCGCTTTCACCTGATGCGCGTGGCGCCGATGGACGGGGCTGGGGAGCCGGGGGCCGTGGGCGCCGCGCCGTGGTCGTCGTTGCGCAGCGCCGAACTCGTCGGCCTGCCGCCAGGCAACCCCATCCAGAAGGTGATCGATCAGCATCTCGCCGCCATCGACCGCGCCGACGCGCAGCGCACCGCCTTCAACTTCTTCGGCACGCTGATCGCGATGGTGGAGGCCGGCTTCGGCACCGCCGTGATGCCGACCTTCGCGCTCGCGGCCTGCCGCCGCCATCGCGTGCGCACCGACGTGCTGACCAAGCCGAAGGTGGGGCTGGACTTCTATCGCATCACCAAGCGCGGGGCGTATGAGACGGAGGCCATGCAGGCCTTCGTGACTACGCTGGAGAAGGCGTTGCCGGAGCTGTCGCGCTGAAGCTCAGACCATCGCGTTGTCGGCGCCGGGAATCTCGTGTGCCTTGATCTGGCGCCGCGTGAGCTTGTAGAGCGTGGACGACAGGAAGCCGTCCTGGTGGCAGGTCTTCGTCACGTTCTGGACGTATTCGCTTTCGGGCGCCACAGCCTGTGCGCCCATGATCCATCGCACGCTTTCGCGATAGTCGTAGAGCTTCTTGTCGTCGTTGTCGGCCAGCAGCACCGACATCGTGGCCATGGCGGTGGCATCGCCTTGCTGCGCGTGTTCGCGTACCAGCTCGAGGTATTCATGGCGCGCGGGAACGTCCTCCAGCGCGCCGATGAACATCAGCATGCTCTCCAGGCCCTCGGAGTGGCCCATCACGTGTGCCTGGCGAGCGGCTTCGACGGCCTGCCGCAAGAGACGTGAACGCTCGGCCGGTTCCTTGGTGGCCTGGCCGAGGTTGTAGCTGGCGTAACCCAGCTTGTATGCCCCCATGTTGCCGCCGCTTTCGGCTGTCTGGCGGTAGTAGTGAATGGCCTTGCCCAGGTCGGGCGCGACGTGCACTCCGTCCTCGTGGAACAGGCCGAGCAGGTAGTCGCAGGAATCGCCGCCCGCGGCCAGGCCCATGGTCGCCAGTTCGAATGCATCCGCCTCGCGATTGCCCCTGCGGAAGGCATAGGCCACCTTGTTCCATGCGAGCGAGCCTGGGGCGTGCCGGCGGGCGGCATCGAACCAGGCGTGCGCGGCTGCCGTGTTCTGTACGAAGCCCAGCAGGCCCTTCAGGGTGCAATATCCATGGAGGATCATCGCGGCAACGGATTCGCCAGCGTTGGCGCTGCGTACGATGGCCTGGCCCAGCCAGGACGGATCCTGCGGCTCGAGCTTGCAGCAAAGCAAGACCGCCCGGGCCATGGCCTCGTCGTCGTCGATGGGCCAGTGCGCCTCTGCCTGCTTCAGGTAGGCGAGAGCTTGCGGCAGGTCGTTGCGTCCGTAGTGGGCGCTGGAGATCCAGTACAGGGTCTCCCAGCGGTGATAGGGATACAGGGCCTCTTCGGCGCGCTTGTGGGCGGCCGCGATCCAGTTGCGAACGTCCTCCAGGTCGTCGTCCTCGTCCACTTCGTTCCCCAGATGGTCGTCGCGCCAGATCTCATGGCGCAGCCGGTCTTTCTCGACCTCGTCCAGGTGCGCGCAAGTAGGCGAAGCGATGAAGGCACGCACCCGGTCGTGGCTGCCGCCCCAGCGCGGCTGCATGAACCAGATGCATTGGCGCAGGAAGAAGAACAGGCGCGGATGCAGATGGATCGTGGCGTGCATCCAGTACTGCCTGCCGCTCAGCAGCTTCTTGCCTTGCATCGGTGGTGGCAGGGATTCGGGCGCGCTCTGCGGACAGGCAATACGTTCGTCGACGCGGATGCCCGAGCGCGCGAGCATGGCCAGCAATTCGTCGCGCACTTCGGCGGGCATGCCCTCGAGCGCCAGGTCGTGCGCCAGCTCGCCGACCGGGCCGCGGCCACTGCGCACCAGTTCCGACAGCCATTCGGGCTCCTCGAAGGCGGCCACGCTCTGCATCAGCAGGGCGGGCGCGCTCCACAGCGTGGGGCTTCGCTCCAGCGCCTGGATGGCGCAGACCGCCGCGTGCGTGCAGCAGGCGTGGGCGCAGGTCCATCCCAACTCGGTCACCGTGTTCGACCAGCCGGAGCCCCGGTACTCGTAGGCCCAGTGGAACCAGTAGTGCGCCTCGCACAGCCATGCGTGCGCCGACTCCGGACGGGCCGCCTGCCAGGCCCGCAGAAGCGCCAGGCCTTCGGCGCCCGCGTCGATGCAGTCCTTCAGGTCGGCGGGTAGCGCGGCGTAGTACCGCTCTTCGCTGGTGCGATCGTGAAAGCTCGCGGCGAGCGCCTCATCGAAGAGCTGGTCGAGCGTGTCGTAGTCGCCTGCGCGCAGCAGCGCACTGGCATCGCAGACTTTCCACGGCGAAGGAATCGGGGCGATCGTGGTCATGGCGTGAGTTGCAAAAAGAAATGAGACGCCAGCCCTCGTCAGGCGGGCCCAGGCTGGGGGTCGAAGATGCGATAGCGCTTCCAGGGCAGCGCGAGCCAGCTGCCTTCGGTGTTGCGAAGGTGCTCGTGCACTTCCATCATGGCGCGTGTCGAGGCGGGGCCGTCCTGGTTGCTCATGCGCAGCCAGTGCTCGCGCGCCCGGGCGTAGGCCAGGCCGAAGTCTTCCCAGCTCTCGAAACTGTCCTGCGCGCGCTGTGCGTTGAGAAAGAGCACCAGCCAGGCGCGTGTCTCCGGCACCCAGCCGAGGTGGGCGATGCAACGCACAAGAAATGCCGTGCGCGCGCAATCGAACGCCAGCGCGTCGCGTACGCGGCCTTGCGCCGCGAGCTGCTCGTAGAAGCCGTCGTGCGAGCGCCCCAGGCCCCCGACCCAGCCGTCGAGCGCTTCCTGCATGCGCGCGCCGATGGCCGGGGCGGGCAGATCGGCGGCGATGTTCATCTCGCGCAGCACCTGGCGCCCGAGCTGTCCGCGCCTGTCCGCGGGAAGGTCGAGCGCCAGCGTGTCGCCATTGCATGGCAGGCCGTTGCGGATCGACAGAATGTCGCCGAGCGCGAGAGCCCAGCGGCGACGGTTGGGCGGCGCGGCCTCGGCCTTGGCGCGCAGGGCTCGCAGCGCGGGATCATCCCTGGCGGACGAGGCCGTGTTGCTGCCCTGACGGTCGCCTTCGCGCGCCACGCCCCACAAGACGGTCGCCGCGCGCAGCACGATGAAGAGCACTACCAAGCCGGCGAGCCACGCCAACGCCGTCAGCATGCGGCGCCTTTCCGGGCGAGATCGAGCGGAATGCCTTCGATCTCGCAGGCCGCGGCGGGCATCTCCCGCAGTGCGGCCGGCAGCGCGTCCTGTGGCAGCATGAGGCGCGCGGCTGCAGCCACCCCGGGGTCGATCTGCCGAAGCCGCGCCAGCTCGCCTGGCGCAATGCGCAGCAGCAGCCATTGCAGCACGGCCGGCGGTTGCTCGAAGTGCTCGGCCAGGTGGAAGTTGGCGCTCATCACGCTGAGCAGGTAGTTGGCGTCGCCCACCTCGGTCACGAACTTCCATTGACCTGCGGATGGGTCTTCAGCGGCTGCGTGGGGCTCGAACACCAGGCCCATGCCTTCGCAGTCGGGATGCCGTTCGCCCCGTGGCGCAACGGTGCGCAGGAACTGCAGCACGTCGTCCGCGTACTTGCGGATCGGGTGGCGGTTCTGCTTGCCCTTGATCTGGTCCACGCGCAGGCCGTCCGGATACACGGCGAGGCTGATGGTCACGTGCGGCATGTTGCCCGCGCTGCGCAGCGTGAACAGGCGCAGCCGGTCCTCGTGCGCCGCCTGTGCGTACTGCTCTCCGTAGCCACCGCTGAGTTTCTTGAGGCTGGCGAACTGACCCAGGCAGTGCTGCATGTGATAGGACTCGTACGCCATTTCCTCGCGCAGTGCGGCATGCCGGCCGTCGAACTCGAAGATCACCCCGTTGGGCGTGCGCAGTACCTCGCGCAGGGCCAGGCCGCTGCTGGGCACCCAGCCCTTGCTTCGGCGGGACTGCATGCGCTGGTGCTCCTGCTCCCACATCGTCAGCGCCATGAAGCAGTTGATGCGTTGCAGCTTCTGTTCGAGCCGCGTGCCACGCCGCGAGCGCAGGAACTCGACCAGCACGCGCTCGCGTTCAATCAGCAGAAGATGCTCGGGGTCGAGGTACCAGCAGTCCTTGCCGGCCCCGGTAGCGGACGGCCGCAAGAGCCTGGCCAGCCACTCCGGCACGGGATCGCCGGTGCCGGTCACGGCCTGGTAGTCGGCGATCGATCGCAGCGGCACCACGTGCTCGAAGCTGCCGATCGCCCAGCGGAAGAAATGGTTGCGCAGCCACGCCTGCATGTCGGGCTCGTCGCCCCGCTCGGTGCTGCGCCGGATGATCGCCGCCTTGACCTCGGGCGCGTTGACCACGTCGCGTGGCAGATAGGCGTTGGCTGGCGAAGGATGGGGGGCGGGTGCTGGCAGCGGCATCGGGCCCGGATGATGACCTACAGCTTGAAGTCGTAGTCCACCGTGATCGGCGCATGGTCCGAAAACTTCACGGTTTTGTAGATTTGCTCACTTCGCGCCAGCGCCGCGATCTTCGGCGTGGCCAGGTGATAGTCCAGCCGCCACCCCACGTTGTTCGCATAGGCCTGCCCGCGGTTGCTCCACCAGGTGTAGGCCTCGCCCGTGGTGTCGGGCTTGAGCATGCGGTAGACGTCCACCAGCCCCGCGCCGTCGGCGCCGGCGTCCAGCAGCTTCGTCATCCAGGCGCGTTCCTCGGGCAGGAAGCCGCTGTTCTTCTGGTTGCCGCGCCAGTTCTTCAGGTCGATCTCCTTGTGGGCGATGTTGATGTCGCCGCACAGCACGAACTCGCGTTCCTTCTTGAGTGCCACCAGGTGCGGGAAGAAGCCCTTGAGGAAGCGGAACTTGGCCTCCTGCCGCTCCTCGCCCGAGCTGCCGCTCGGGAAGTAGCAGCTGATGACGGAGAACTTGCGCTTGGGCGTGTCGAAGCGCAGTTCGAGGTAGCGGCCTTCGGCGTCGAACTCGGCGTCGCCCCAGCCCACCACGACCTGGCTCGGAGCGTGCTTGGTGTAGACGGCGGTGCCGGCGTATCCCTTCTTCTCGGCGAAGTGGAAATGGCCCTTGAGGCCGGCCATTTCCTCGAACCGGCCCTCGATGTCGCTGGCCTGGACGCGGATCTCCTGCATGCAAATACAATCCGGCGCAAGTTCGGCCACCCAGTCGGCCACGCCTTTGGTTGCGGCCGAACGCAGGCCATTGAGATTGAGACTGGTCAGTTTGAACACAAGGAATTTCCGATGGCTGTAGATGGTGAGAAAAGCAAAAGCAGCGCAATCGCACAGGATTTCGTCCAGTTCGCCCTGGATGCCGGCGTACTGCGCTTCGGGGAGTTCAAGACCAAGGCCGGTCGGATGAGCCCTTACTTCTTCAACTCGGGGCTCTTCGACGACGGCGGCAAGATCGCCCGGCTCGCCGGATTCTATGCAGACCGCCTGATGGAAAGCGGCCTCGAGTTCGACATGATCTTCGGCCCCGCCTACAAGGGCATCCCGCTGGGCGCCACGGTGGCCGCCGAGCTGGCCCGCCGGGGCCGCAACTATCCCTTCGCCTACAACCGCAAGGAAGCCAAGGCGCACGGCGAGGGCGGCAACCTGGTCGGCGCGCCGCTCAAGGGCCGCGTGCTGATCGTCGACGACGTGATGTCCGCCGGCACCGCGGTGCGCGAGTCGATCGCCGCCATCGAGGCCGCGGGCGCCAAGCCGCATGCCGTGGCCATCGCGCTCGACCGGCAGGAGAAGGCCACCGAGAACGGCGTGGACGTGGACCACAGCGCCGTGCAGTACGTGCGCAACCAGCTCGGCCTGTCGGTGATCGCCATCGCCACGCTGGACGACCTGCTGAGCTACCTCTCGGGCGCTGCCGCGGCAGACCTCGGCGCGCACCGCGAGCGAGTGCTGGCCTACCGCGCGCGCTACGGCGCCAGCTGAAGAAGCAGGGCCGCCGAATGCACCAGCATCATCCCGCACGCGACGCTCACGGTTCACCGGCCCGCCTGCTGGCGGCGGCATCATTTCTTCTCGTTGCCTCCTCGTTCTGCGGCGCGCTGCAGGCGCAACCGCAGAAAGTGGAAGGCGCTTCGGCCGGCATCTATACCTGCACCGACGCCCGTGGCCGCACCCTGACGGCCGACCGGCCCATCGCCGAGTGCAGCGACCGCGAGCAGCGAGAGCTCAATCCGAGCGGCTCGACCCGCCGCAAGCTGGAGCCCACCTACACCGCGCGCGAACTGCAGGAGCGCGAGGACCGCGCCCGCGAAGCCGCGATCGTGGCGGCGCGCCAGACCGACGAGCGGCGCCGCGAGCGTGCGCTGCTGGTGCGCTACCCCAACAGCGCCACGCACGACCGCGAACGCGCCGAGGCGCTGTCGCAGATCGATGCCGTCTCGGAGGCGGCGCGCAAGCGCATCTCCGAGCTGGGCGAAGACCGCAAGAAGATCGACGAGGAGATGGAGTTCTACAAGCAGGACCCCACCAAGGCGCCGGCCGCGCTGCGCCGCAAGATCGACGAGAACACGAAGAGCGTGGCGGTGCAGAACCGCTTCATCGCGGAGCAGGAAGACGAGAAGAAGCGGGTGAATGCGCGCTTCGACGAGGAGCGCACGCGCCTGAAGGCGCTCTGGCCCCCCCAGAACGGCGGGAACCCGAAGTAACCCCCCAGGCTGCGCGCACTTCGTGCGCTTCGCCAACCCCCCTGCCGGGGGCAACACCGGTGGCCCGGCAAAGCCGGTTCCACGGTGTTCCCCGAAGGGATAGGGGGAGGCGGAGGGGAGGGGCGATCAGGCCAGCTTGGCCTTCAGCAGCTCGGTGACTTGTGCCGGGTTCGCCTTGCCGCCGCTGGCCTTCATCACCTGGCCGACGAGGGCGTTGAGGGCCTTTTCCTTGCCGCCGCGGTATTCCTCGACGTTCTTCGCGTTCTTCGCGATCACCTCGTCGAGGATCTTGTCGAGGGCGCCGGTGTCGTTCATCGGCTTCAGGTCTTTCGCCTCGATGATCTCGTCGACGTCGCTGCCTTCGCCGGTCCACAGGGCCTCGAACACCTGGCGTGCGGCGTTGTTGGGCAGGGTGCCGTCGGCGATGCGCTTGACCAGTTGCGCCAGCTGCTGCGCCTTCACGGGCGCGGCCTCGATGCCGATCTCGGCGGCGTTCAGGCGGCGGGCCATCTCGCCGGTGATCCAGTTGCTCGCGAGCTTGGGCGTGGCGCCCGCCTTCACGGCTTGGTCGAAGTAGCCGGCGAGCGCCGCGCTCTGCGTAAGCTGCGCGGCGTCGTATTCCGAGAGGCCGTGTTCGCGCACGTAGCGCTCGGCCATCGCGCGCGGCAGCTCGGGCATTCCGGCCTTCACGCGCTCGATCCAGTCGGCGGCAATGACCAGAGGCGGCAGGTCGGGGTCGGGGAAGTAGCGGTAGTCGGCCGAGTCTTCCTTGGCGCGCATCGCGCGCGTCTCGCCGGTGTCGGGGTCGAACAGCACCGTGGCTTGCTCGATCTTGCGGCCGTCCTCGATCTCGTCGATCTGCCAGCGGATCTCGTAGTCGATCGCCTGCTGCATGAACTTGAAGCTGTTCAGGTTCTTGATCTCGCGGCGCGTGCCGAGCTTCTCGCCGGGGCGGCGCACCGACACGTTGGCGTCGCAGCGGAAACTGCCTTCCTGCATATTGCCGTCGCAGATGCCGATCCAGGTGACGATCTTGTGCAGTTCCTTCGCATAGGCCACGGCCTCGGCGGTGGAGCGCATGTCGGGCTCGGTCACGATCTCCAGCAGCGGCGTGCCGGCGCGGTTCAGGTCGATGCCGCTGTGGCTGCCTTCGTGCACCGACTTGCCGGCGTCTTCCTCGAGGTGGGCGCGCACCAGGCGCACCGTCTTCTGCTCCTCGCCCACGAAGAACGTCACCGAGCCGCCCTGCACCACCGGAATCTCGAACTGGCTGATCTGGTAGCCCTTGGGCAGGTCGGGGTAGAAGTAGTTCTTGCGCGCGAACACGCTGCGCGGCGCGATGTGCGAGCCCAGCGCCAGGCCGAGCTTGATGGCGCGCTCGACGGCGCCCTTGTTCATCACGGGCAGCGTGCCGGGCAGCGCGAGGTCGACCGCGCAGGCCTGCGTGTTCGGCTCGGCGCCGAAGGCGGTGGAGGCGCGGCTGAAGATCTTGCTCGCGGTGGAGAGTTGCGCGTGCGTCTCGAAGCCGATGATGACTTCATAGCCGCGCACCAGCGGGCCGGTCGGGCGGCCCTGTTGTTGTGCTTCGAATGTGTTCACGGTCTCGCTCATCTCAAAAACCTTCCGGCGTGCGTGCATGCCAGTCGGTGGCCTGCTGGAAGCGGTGCGCCGCGTTCAGCAGCTTCGCTTCGCCGAAGTAGTTGCCGATCAGCTGCAGGCCCACGGGCATGCCGCCGTCGAAGCCCGCGGGCACGCTCATGCCGGGCAGGCCGGCCAGCGATGCGGGCAGCGTGAAGATGTCGGCGAGGTAGTCGGCCACGGGGTCGTCGCCGTGCTCGCCGATCTTCCAGGCGGTAGTCGGCGCGGCAGGGCCGGCGATCACGTCGCATTGCTTGAAGGCCTGCTGGAAGTCGTCGGCGATCATGCGGCGCACCTTCTGCGCCTGCAGGTAGTAGGCGTCGTAGTAGCCGTGCGAGAGCACGTAGGTGCCGATCATGATGCGGCGCTTCACTTCGTCGCCGAAGCCTTCGGCGCGTGTGCGCTCGTACATCTGCGTGAGCGCGCTCTTCTTGCTCGCGGGGTCGATGAAGTCCTTGGCGCGGTGGCCGAACTTCACGCCGTCGAAGCGGCTCAGGTTGCTCGAGGCCTCGGCCGCGGCAATGATGTAGTACACGGGAATCGACAGCTCGGTGCGCGGCAGCGTGACCTCGACGCGCCTGGCGCCGAGCTTCTCGTACTGCGCAAGAGCCGCGTCGATGGCCGCGCGCACGCCGGGTGCCACGCCTTCGCCGAAGAACTCCTTCGGCACGCCGATGCGCAGGCCTTCGAGCGAGTCGTTCAGCGAGCGGCCGAAGTTCTCGGCGGGCTTGTCGAGCGAGGTGGAGTCGCGGTCGATGTCGGGGCCGCAGAAGGCCGACAGCAGCAGCGCGCAGTCTTCGGCCGAACGGGCCATCGGGCCGGCCTGGTCGAGGCTGGAGGCAAAGGCCACCATGCCGTAGCGCGAGGCGCGGCCGTAGGTGGGCTTGATGCCGGTGACGCCGCAGAACGATGCGGGCTGGCGGATCGAGCCGCCGGTGTCGGTGCCGGTGGCCGCGGGCGCGAGGCGTGCAGCCACGGCGGCCGCGCTGGCGCCGGAGGAGCCGCCCGGAATGCGCTCCGTGTTCCAGGGGTTGCGCACCGGCACGGCCTTGTCGTGGCCCACGGCAGGCACGGCGACGTTCTCGTTGGCCGAGCCCATCGCGAACTCGTCGCAGCTCAGCTTGCCCAGCGTGACCGCGCCGGCATCTGCCAGGCGCCGCACCACGGTGGCGTCGAAGGGCGAGCGGTAGCCCGCCAGCATCTTCGAGCCGGCGGTGGTGGCGAAGTCGGTGGTGACGAAGATGTCCTTGTGCGCAATGGGCACGCCGGCCAGCGCGGGGGCGTCGCCCCTGGCGATCAGCGCGTCGGCGGCGCGGGCCTGCGCCAGAGTGGCTTCTTCGTTCACGTCGACGAAGGTACCCAGCGCTTCGTGCGCCTTCATGCGGCCCAGGAAGGCCTGCGAGGCCTCGACGGCCGAAACCTTGCGTTCGGCCAGCGCCTTGGCCAGCTCGACAACGCTCAATTGGTGCAGTTCACCGCTGCTGCTGCTCATCATTCGATCACCTTGGGCACGAGGAACAGGCCGGCTTCGACGGCCGGGGCGCTCTTCTGGTTGGCTTCGCGGTTGTCGGGTTCGCTCACCACGTCCTCGCGCAGGCGCAGCGTGATGTCTTCGATGGCGGCCACGGGGTGGGCCAGCGGCTCGACGCCGGCGGTGTCCACCGAACGCATGCGTTCGACCAGGTCGAAGAAGCCATTGATCTGGCTGAGCATGCGCTCGCTTTCATCGGGAGCCAGCTGCAGCCTCGCCAGCGAGGCGATGCGCGCAATATCGGAAGCGGAAAGTGACATAGGTCGGAACGGCCCAAAAAAGCGGGGGTAATCGCACGCCGGAACGGGTGCTAATACGGGAATCAGAGGGGATTCGGGTATTATCCCGCCTTTGCCGCAACCCCCGCGAACGCGCCGGCTTTTGCGCCAAAAACGATCAATTCACCCCATCAAACGACCCAAAAAATAGAGCGACGACCTGCCGATGCGCAGGCCGTGCTCAGAGGATTCCGCACATGTTTGGAGCTTTCCGTCGGTACTTTTCCACCGACCTTGCGATCGACCTCGGCACCGCCAACACCCTGATATTCGCCCGCAACAAGGGCATCGTGCTCGACGAACCCTCGGTCGTCGCCATCCGCCACGAGGGCGGTCCGCATGGCAAGAAGGTGATCCAGGCCGTCGGCCGCGAAGCCAAGGCCATGCTGGGCAAGGTGCCCGGCAACATCGAGGCGATCCGCCCGATGAAGGACGGCGTGATCGCCGACTTCGTGATCACCGAGCAGATGATCAAGCAGTTCATCAAGATGGTGCACCCGCGCACGCTGCTCACGCCGAGCCCGCGCATCATCATCTGCGTGCCCTGCGGCTCCACTCAGGTCGAGCGCCGCGCCATCAAGGACGCGGCCGAAGCCGCCGGCGCCACTTCCGTCTATCTCATCGAGGAACCCATGGCCGCGGCCATCGGCGCCGGCCTGCCCGTCAGCGAGGCCTCGGGCTCGATGGTGGTGGACATCGGCGGCGGCACCACCGAAGTGGGCGTCATCAGCCTGGGCGGCATGGTCTACAAGGGCTCCGTGCGTGTGGGCGGCGACCGCTTCGACGAAGCCATCATCAACTACATCCGCCGCAACTACGGCATGCTGATCGGCGAGCCGACGGCCGAAGTCATCAAGAAGAACATCGGCTCGGCCTTCCCGGGCTCCGAAGTCAAGGAAATGGAAGTCAAGGGCCGCAACCTCTCCGAAGGCGTGCCGCGCAGCTTCACCATCAGCAGCAACGAAGTGCTGGAAGCCCTGACCGATCCGCTCAACAACATCGTCTCGGCCGTGAAGAACGCGCTGGAGCAGACGCCGCCCGAGTTGGGCGCCGACATCGCCGAGCGCGGCATGATGCTGACCGGCGGCGGCGCGCTGCTGCGCGACCTCGACCGCCTGCTGGCCGAGGAAACCGGCCTGCCGGTGCTGGTGGCCGAAGACCCGCTGACCTGCGTGGTGCGCGGCTGCGGCATCGCCCTGGAGCGCATGGACCGCCTGGGCAGCATCTTCACGAGCGAATAACCGAGGTACACCCCCAGGCTTCGCGCACTTCGTGTCGCTGTGCCAACCCCCTTGCAGGGGGCAATACCAGCGGCCCGGCGAAGCCGGCTCCGCGGTATTCCTGGCATCGTCATGTGTTAATTTCTTGTGCCGTAATTCGCGCAAGGCGCGGTGAAAACTAGGCCGAATTCATGCCCCTGGGCACGCTCGATCGCACAGCGCCACCCCTGTTCAACCAGGGGCAGTCGGCACTCAGCAAGCTGATCTTCTTCGGCGCGCTCTCCCTGTTCCTCATGGTGGCCGACGCGCGCTTCCACATCGTGCAGCCGATCCGGGCCGCCATCGGCGCCGTGCTCTATCCGGTGCAGTGGGTGGCGTTGAAGCCGGTGCAGGCGGTGCTGGGCGGCGGACGCTACCTCGAAGACCTGCAGACCGCCCAGCGCAACGAGGAAGACGCGCGCAAGGCGCTGATGATGCAGGCCGAGCGCGCTGCCCAGGCCGATACGCTGGCCCAGGACAACGCCCGCCTGCGCGAGCTGCTCGAGCTGCGCCAGACCACCACCACGCCGGGCCGCGCCGCCGAGGTGCTCTACGACGCGGCCGACCCCTACACCCGCAAGATCGTCATCGACCAGGGGCTGGCCCAGGGCGTGCAGCCCGGCTCGCCGGTGATCGACGCGCGCGGCGTGCTCGGGCAGGTCACGCAGGTGCTGCCCTTCACGAGCGAGGTCACGCTGGTGATCGATCGCGATCTTTCCATTCCCGTGCAGAACACCCGCACCGGCGTGCGCAGCGTGGCCTTCGGCGACGCCTCGGCCCACGGCGGCGGGCTGGAGCTGCGCTTCATGGCCGCCAACGCCGACCTGCAGGAAGGCGACCTGCTATCCACCAGCGGCGTCGACGGCATCTATCCCGCCGGCCTGCCGGTGGCGAAGATCGAGCGCATCGAGCGCCGCGCAGATTCCGCCTTCGCCCGCATCTATTGCGTGCCGCTGGCCCACGTGACGGCCGCGCGCTATGTGCTGGTGCTCGAGCCCACGGGCACGCCGGCCGCGCCGCCGCCCGCGCAGCCCGCCGTCACCCAGCGCAAGCGCCCCGAGGGCAAGCCGGGCGCGGGCAAGAACGAGAAGAAGCCGGGAGCGCGCCCATGATCAAGCGTCCAGGCCAGCAGCAGCTGCTGCTGCCCGTCAGCCCCGTCTTCATGTGGAGCAGCCTCGTGGTGGCGCTGCTCATCAACATGATCCCGATCGGCCGCGCCGTCTGGATGCCCGACCTGTTGGCGCTGGTGATCGTGTTCTGGGGCGTGCACCAGCCCGCGCGCGTGGGCATCGGCGCGGCCTTCGTGTTCGGCCTGTGCATGGACGTGCACCAGTCGTCGATGCTGGGCCAGCATGCGCTGTCCTACACCACGCTGGGCTTCTTCGCGATCACCATCCACCGGCGGCTGCTGTGGTATCCGGTGGCGTCGCAGGCGCTGCAGGTGCTGCCGCTCTTCGCGCTCTCGCAGCTGATCGAAGTGGTCACGCGGATGATCGGCGGCGGCGTGTTTCCCGGCTGGACGGTGCTGGCATCGCCGGCCATCGAGGCTGCGCTCTGGCCGCTGGCCACCGCCTTGCTGCTGGCTCCCCAGCGCAGAACGCCGGAACCCGACGAGAACCGCCCCCTCTAAGCCCAGCCTCTCCCGCATTTGCCTTCGCACCTGCGCGCGCCTAAGCTCCCATCGCCATGACCGAAATCCGCAACGTCGCCGCCGACCTCGCGCGCTTCAAGCGCCGCGTGATCGTCATCGGGCTGGCGGTGCTCTTCGCGTTCGGGCTGTTGTGCTCGCGGCTGCTCTACCTGCAGGTCGTGCGCCACGAAGACCTGGCCGAGCAGGCCGAGAGCAACCGTACGGCGGTGGTGCCGGTGGTGCCGAACCGGGGGCTCATCCTCGACCGCAACGGCATCGTGCTGGCCTCCAACTACTCGGCCTACACGCTGGAGATCACGCCCTCGAAGGTGGGCGACGTCGAGGAGACCATCGACAGCCTCACGCAGGTGCTGGAAGTCTCTCCGCGCGACCGCCGCCGCTTCAAGCGGCTGCGCGAAGACTCGCGCAGCTTCGACTCCATTCCCATCCGCACCCGCCTGAGCGACGAGGAAGTCGCCCGCTTCGCCGCCCAGCGCTACCGCTTCCCGGGCGTGGAGATCAAGGCGCGCCTGTTCCGCAACTACCCGCAGGGCGAGCTCGCCTCGCACGTGCTGGGCTACATCGGCCGCATCAACCAGCGCGAGAAGACCGCGATGGAGGACTGGGACGAGGAGGACCAGGCCAACTACAAGGGCACCGACTACATCGGCAAGCTCGGCATCGAACAGAGCTACGAGAAGACGCTGCACGGCCAGACCGGCGTGGAGCAGATGGAAACCTCCGCGGGCGGGCGCGCCGTGCGCCGGCTGGCCAGCCACCCGGCCACGCCGGGCAACACGGTCATGCTGTCGCTCGACATCAAGCTGCAGAAGCTGGTGGAGGACATGTACGGCGACCGCCGCGGCGCGCTGGTGGCCATCGACCCCAAGACCGGCGAGATCCTCGCCTTCGTGAGCAAGCCTACCTTCGACCCGAACCTGTTCGTCGAGGGCATCGACAACGAAAGCTGGGCGGCGCTCACCGAGTCCATCGACAAGCCATTGCTGAACCGCGCGCTGCGCGGTACCTACCCGCCGGGCTCCACGTACAAGCCCTTCATGGCGCTGGCGGCGCTGCAGACCGGCAAGCGTGGCCCCAGCGTGGTGGTGAACGACCCCGGCTACTTCAACTTCGGCGGCCACCGCTTCGGCAGCCCCGAGGGCTACCTGGGCGGCGTCGACATGCGCCGCTCGATCCAGCTGTCGAGCAACATCTATTACTACTCGCTGGCCAACGAGATGGGCGTGGACCTCATCCACGACTTCATGAAGCCGCTGGGCTTCGGCCAGATCACCGGCATCGACCTCGGCGGCGAGGTGCGCGGCGTGCTGCCCAGCACCGAGTGGAAGCGCAACACCTACAAGCGGCCCGAGCAGAAGAAGTGGTACGCGGGCGAGACCATCTCGCTGGGCATCGGCCAGGGCTACAACAACTTCACCATGCTGCAGCTGGCGCAGGCCACGGCCATCGTGGCCGACGGCGGCCTCAAGCACAAGCCGCACCTCGCGCTCGCCACGCGCGACACCGTCAACGGCCAGGTGGTGCCCCTGCCGCAGCCGCCTGCGGTGAACCTGGGCTTCACGGCGGCCAACATCGCGGTGATCCGCGAGGGCCTGACGAGCGTGGTCACCAGCGGCACCGCGCGCGGCGTGTTCGCGGGCGCCAGCTACCAGGCGGCTGGCAAGACAGGCACGGCGCAGGCCGTGTCGATGGGCCAGAACACCAAGTACAACGCGCGCGCGCTCGAGGAGCACCAGCGCGACCACGCCCTGTTCATGGCGTACGCGCCGGTGAACGACCCGAAGATCGCGTTGGCGGTGATCGTGGAGAACGCCGGCTGGGGCGCGGGCGCGGCAGCGCCCATCGCGCGCCGGGTGTTCGACTACTGGCTTGCCGACCAGTACCCGAGCGAAGCCGATATGGCCGCCATCAAGGTCGGCAAGGCGACCGCGCCGATCGGCAAGCCGCGCGTGGCGAGCGAGGTGGCCTGGCCGGCCGCTTCGGCCACGCCCGCCACCGCGCCCTGATGTCTTCTTCCCTCTCCCCGAGGGGAGAGGGAAGAAGACTCTCAGACCACCGTTCCGCTGACCTCGCCCAGCCCGATCCGCACCGCGCCCGGGCGCTCGCAGTAGCCGCGAATGGTCAGCGTGTCCCCGTCCTCCAGGAACGTCCGCTTCTCGCCGTTCGCCAGCGTGATCGGCTGCTTGCCGCCCTGCGTCAGCTCGATCAGCGAGCCGGCCTCGTCGGGCTTCGGGCCCGAGAGGGTGCCCGAGCCCAGCATGTCGCCCGGCTGCAGGTTGCAGCCGTTCACCGTGTGGTGCGCGACCAGCTGCGCGGCGGTCCAGTAGGCGGCTTCGGCGACGCTGCCGCGCGTGAGGCGCACGGGCGCCACGCCCTCGGCGCGCATCTTCGCGGTCTGCAGCAGCACCTCGACCGTGATGTCTAGCGCGCCGCTCTCGCGGTTGGATGCCGAGTCGAGGTACGGCAGCGGCTGTGGGTCGCCGGCGGGGCGCTCGAACTTCGAGCGGAAGGGGGCCAGCGCCTCCATCGTCACCAGCCACGGCGACAGCGTGCTCGCGAAGTTCTTCGACAGGAAGGGGCCGAGCGGCTGGTATTCCCAGGCCTGCAGGTCGCGCGCCGACCAGTCGTTGAGCAGCGTCACGCCGAACAGGTGCTCCTCGGCGTCGGCGATGGCGATGGGCTCGCCCTGCGCGTTGCCGCGGCCGATGAAGAAGCCCAGCTCCAACTCGTAGTCCAGCCGCTTCGACGGGCCGAAGCTCGGCTCGGCCGCGTCGGGTGCCTTGGTCTGGCCGTTCGGGCGCTTGAAGACCTGGCCGCTCACGCCGATGGACGAGGCGCGGCCGTGGTAGCCGATGGGCACCCACTTGTAGTTGGGCATCAGCGGCTGGTCGGGGCGGAACAGCTTGCCGATGGTGGTGGCGTGATGGATGCCCGTGTAGAAGTCGGTGTAGTCGCCGATGCGGCAGGGCACGGTCATCTCGGCCCCGGCCTGCGGCAGCAGCGCCTTCGACCAGGCGGCCTGCCTGTCGCTGCCTTCGGCGAGGCCGGCGGAGATGGCGGCGCGCAGCGCCTGGCGTTCCTTCGTGCCGGCGTTCATCAGCACGTTCATGTCGTCGGTGTCGATGAGGCCCGTGGCGCGCAGGTCGAGCACCTGGTCGCCGATGGCGACGCCGATGCGGAAGGCCTCGCTGCTGCCGGCGGTGCGGAAGCGGCCGAAGGGCAGGTTCTGGATCGGGAAGTCGGTGCCGGCCTCGTTGGCCGATGCGACCCAGCTGCGCAGCTTCGGGTCATGGGTGGCGTTCAGTGCGGTCATGGAGGATGTCTTTCAAGCAAGTTTTCTGAAGGGTCCGGACTTTTCGGGGAACACCGCGGAACCGGCTTCGCCGGGCCGCAGGTGTTGCCCCCGGTAGGGGGTTGGCGGCCACACGAAGTGGGCAAGCCTGGGGGCGAGCTCTACTCCGCGGTCATCCCGGCCTTTTGGGCCACGTCGCCGAGGCGCTTGTATTCGGTCTCTGTCAGCGTGGTGAGCTCCTGCGGCGTCGAGCCGCGCGGCGAGAAGCCGGCCTGCGCCAGCTTGGCCTTCACGTCGGGCATGGCGAGCGCTTCCACGAAGGCCTCGTTCAGCGCCTTCACGACCGGCGCCGGCAGCTTCGCCGGTCCGTACACGCCGAACCACGGCTCCAGCGCGTAGCCCTTCAGGCCCGCCTCGGCCATGGTCGGCACGTCGGGCAGCGAGGGCGAGCGCGTCGGGCCCGCCACCGCCAGCGCGCGCAGCTTGCCGGCCTGGATGTGCGGCAGCGAGGCCGGCAGGTTGTCGAACATCACGCCGATGTTGTTGCCCAGCATGTCGGTGATGGCCGGGCCGCTGCCCTTGTAGGCGACGTGCACGAGCTCGGTGCCCGTCATCTGCGCGAACATCACGCCGGCCAGGTTCATCGAGGTGCCGGCGCCCGCGGTGGCGTAGGGCAGGCCGGGGTTCTTCTTCGCGGCCGCGATCAGGTCGGGCACCGACTTGATGGCCGAGGCCGCCGGCACTTCGAGCACGATGGTCGATGTGCCCAGCAGGCTGATGGCGGTGAAGTCCTTGCGCGGGTCGAAGGCCATCGACTTGTAGATGTGCGGGTTCAGCGCGTTGGTCGAGATCGCGCCGAAGCCGATGGTGTAGCCGTCGGGCGCGGCCTTGGCCACGGCGTCCATGCCGATGTTGCCGCCCGCGCCGCCGCGGTTGTCGATCAGCACCGGCTGGCCCAGCTTCTCCGACACCTTCTGGCCCACGGTGCGCGCCACCAGGTCGGTGGTGCCGCCGGGGGTGTAGGGCACGATGAAGCGGATGGGCTTCGAGGGGTAGTCGGCCGCTTGTGCGAGGAAGGGCACGGCGAACAGGGCCACGGCCGCCGCGCGGCGTGTGAGAGTGAACACGGTCTTCATGCCTTGAATTGATCCTTGAGGCCGGCCCAGCAGTCGGCGTAGTCCGTGTCGAGCGCAGGGCTCTTCAGCGCGAAGTTCGTCGGAATGAAGCGATAGCGGCTCTCGAACATGAAGGCCAGCGTGTTGTCCAGCTTGTGCGGCTTCAGGTCGGCGTGGGTGGCCTTGTCGAAGGCTTCCTCGTCCGGCCCGTGCGGCACCATGCAGTTATGCAGGCTCGCGCCGCCGGGCTTGAAGCCGCCCGGCTTGGCGTCGTACTCGCCCAGCACCAGGCCCATGAACTCGCTCATCAGGTTGCGGTGGAACCACGGCGGGCGGAAGGTGTTCTCCATGACCATCCAGCGCGGCGGGAAGATCACGAAGTCGCAGTTGGCCGTGCCGGGGGTGTCGCTGGGCGAGGTCAGCACGGTGAAGATCGACGGATCGGGATGGTCGAAGCTGATCGAGCCGATCACCATGAAGTGCGCCGTGTCGTACTTCACCGGCGAGAGGTTGCCGTGCCAGGCGACCACGTTGAAGGGCGACTGCTTCATCGGCGCCTGCCAGAAGCGGCCGCCGAACTTCTTGACGATCTCGTAGCCGCCTTCTTCCGTCTCGAAGGCCGCCACCGGCGCCTGGAAGTCGCGCGCGTTGGCCAGGCCGTTCGAGCCGATGGGGCCCAGCTCCGGCAGGCGGAAGTGCGCGCCGTAGTTCTCGCAGACGTAGCCGCGCGAGAGGCCGTCGGGCAAGGCGACCTTGAAGGCCATGCCGCGCGGCAGCACCGCGATTTCGCCGGGCTTCACGTCGAGCACGCCCAGCTCGGTGGTGATGACGAGGCGGCCCTGCTGCGGCACCACCAGCATCTCGCCGTCGGCGTTGACGAAGGCGCGGCGCTCCATCGAGCGGCCCGCGAGGTACATCAGCGAGCCGATGCCGACCTGCGATTCGGCGTCGCCGTTGGCTGCGATGGTGCGCATGCCGTCGATGAAGTCGGCCTTGGCCGCCGCTTCGTCCAGCGGCTGCGGGTGCCAGCGCAGGGGCTCGGGCGGCAGCGCGATCTCGCGGTCGGCGCCGGTGGTCCACAGCGGCTGCGCATACGGCTGGTAGCGGCCCGACACCACCGAGGGCTGGCGGCGATAGAGCCAGGTGCGGCGGTTCTCGTGGCGCGGCGCGGTGAAGGCGGTGCCGGAGAGCAGTTCGGTGTAGAGGTCGAGAGGTCCGCGCTGCGGGTTGTTGCGGCCCTGCGGCAGCGCGCCGGGCACGGCCTCGGAGGCGTATTCGTTGCCGAAGCCGCTCTGGTAGCGGCGCTCGGTGGAGGAGGTTGCGGCGGTCATGGGGTCCTCATGGATGGCTTGAATGGGGGCATTACTTCGCAGCCGCGAGCGCTTCGCGCAGCACGGCCAGCGAGCCGATGTGGTTGGCCAGCACCAGCACGAGGCGCGCGTTGTAGGCGTTGCTCTCTTCCGTGCTCAGGCCCTGGTGCGCGTCGATCAGCGCCTCGTAGAAATCGTCGGGCGCTTCGAGGTGCGGGTCGGTGATCAGCTTGGGGGTGGATGCGGTCATGGGGTCGTTCCCTCAGTGTTTGCCGAGCGCGCGATCGACGGCGCCGCGCACCTGCGCCGCCGACGGGGCGCGCCAGCGCGCGCACACGTGCTGGTCAGGGCGCAGCAGGTACACGGTGCCGGGCCGGGCCTCGTAGCGCTGCGCGGCGAGCTCGCTGCCGCGGGCGCCGTCTTCCATGCGCACCACGTGCAGCGGCCGGTCGCTGGCCCTCAGCTCGGCCAGGCTGCGCTCGGCCGCCTCGCCCTGGCCGAACACCAGCGCGGTGAACTGCGCGACATGACATTCGCGCAGCAGCCAGCCGGTGCTGCCGTCCGCATGCACCACGGGCGCGTCGGCCGCGGCGGCGCCGGGCACCATCGCGCCCGAGAAGGCGTCGGCGTCGGGCGTGTTCAGCGGCGAGTCGCGCAGCACCGAAGGCACAGAGAGCCGGCCGCTGTTGACCAGCGTGCGCGCGAAGGCGTGGCGCTTCGTCAGTTCCAGCACCGCGTCGCGGAAGAGGCGGCTCACCTCGCTCTTGGGCGTGATGAAGTCGGTGGCGCGGGTGGAATTGCGGATGTTCTCGTCGGCGGCGTATTCGCGCTCGCTGGCGTAGCTGTCGAGCAGCGCATCGGGCGCCTGGCCCTGCACCACGGCGGCGAGCTTCCAGGCGAGGTTGTCGGCGTCCTGCACGCCCGAATTGGCACCGCGCGCGCCGAAGGGCGACACGCCGTGCGCCGAGTCGCCCGCGAACAGCACGCGGCCATGGCGGAAGCGCTCCATGCGCTGGCAGGCGAAGGTGTAGACGCTGGCCCAGCCGATGCGGAACTGCACGCCCTCGAAGCCGATGCTGTCGAGCAGCGCACGCACGCGCGGCGTGATGTTCTCGGGCTTGCGCTCCTCCACCGGGTCGGCGTCCCAGCCGAGCTGGAAGTCCACGCGCCACATGCCGTCGGCCTGCTTGTGCAGCAGCACGCTCTGGCCGGGGTGGAACGACGGGTCGAACCAGAAGCGGCGCTCCGTGGGCAGGTCTGCGTCCATCGTGATGTCGGCGATCAGGAAGCGGTCGCGGAACACGCGGCCCTTGGCTTCCAGGCCGAGCATCTGGCGCGTGTTGGAGCGCGAGCCGTCGCAGGCGGCCACGTAGTCCGCCTGCAGCCTGTAGTTGCCCTCGGGCGTTTCCACCGTCAGCACCGCGCCGTCGTCGCCCTGCTCGATGCCGGTGACCTTGTTGTTCCAGCGCAGGTCGATCAGCGGCAGCGCCGCCGCGCGCTCGACGAGGTAGCCCTCGACGTAGTACTGCTGCAGGTTGATGAAGGCCGGGCGCTCGTGGCCGGGCTCGGGCAGCAGGTCGAAGCGGTAGACCTGCTCGTCGTGGAAGAACACCTTGCCCACGTTCCACGACACGCCCTTGTCGACCATGCGGTCGCCGCAGCCCAGGCGGTCGAACACTTCCAGCGTGCGCTTGGCGAAGCAGATCGCGCGCGAGCCGCTCGAAAGGGTGTTGTCGTTGTCCAGCAGCACCACGGGCACCTGCCGCAGCGCGAGGTCGATGGCCAGCGTCAGCCCGACCGGGCCGGCGCCGACGATCACCACGGGGTGGCGCGCAGGCGCGGCCGCGTCCTGGTCGGCGTGGCGGCGGTAGTCGAAGCGCAGGCTCTGATAGTCGATCACGTCTTGTCTCCGTGTCTTTTGTCTTTGCTCCTTCCCCCGCTGGGGGAAGGCCGGGATGGGGGCACGACGCCGTTCACTTCGGGCGCTCTGCCTGCCCCCACCCCAACCCTCCCCCGGCGGGAGAGGGAGCAACGCGGGATCAGCCTTCCAGCGCCTTCCACATCTCGACGTCGCGCTCGGCCGTCCAGATGCGCGGGTCGGCGTGGCCCGAGGCCTCGTCGTAGGCGCGGCTCACGTCGAAGGGCATGCAGTGGTCGAAGATCACCCACTGGCTGTACTTGGGCTTGAGCTTCTCGTAGGTTTCCTTGTAGACCGCGTTCAGGTCGCGCCCGGCCTTCACGCCTTCCTGCACGCTGGCATACACGTCGGAAATGAAGTTGCGCGTGCCCGTCAGGCCCTCGGCCACTTCGGCGGGCGTGGTCAGCGCGGCACCGCGGCCGGGCACCAGCGCCACGGGCTTGAGTGCGGCGATGTTGTCCAGCGTCTGCGGCCAATCCTTGAAGTAGGCGTCGCCCGCGTACGGCGTGGCGCCGAACTCGACCAGGTCGCCCGACAGCAGCGTGCGCTCCTGCGGCAGCCAGACGACGGTGTCGCCCTTGGTGTGGCCGCGGCCGAGCTGGATGAGCTGCACTTCCAGCTTGCCCAGCCACAGCGTCATCTTGCCGGTGAAGGTCATGGTGGGCCAGGTCAGGCCCGGCGGCACGGTCTCGACGTTCTGGAAGAGGCGCGGGAAGCGGCCGATCTCGCTGGCCTTGTCCTGCTCGCCGCGCTCGACGATCAGGTCGCGCGTGTCCTGGCTGGCCAGGATGTGCTCGGCACCGTAGCCCGCCGCGCCCAGCACGCGCACCGCGTGGTAGTGGGTGAGCACCACATATTTGATGGGCTTGTCGGTCACCTCGCGGATGCGGCGCACCACGTCGGCCGCCATGGCGGGCGTGGCCTGGGTGTCGGCCACCAGCACGCAGTCGTCGCCGATGACGATGCCGGTGTTGGGGTCGCCCTCGGCGGTGTAGGCCCAGGCATGTTCCGAGATCTGGCTGAAGGTGACCTTCTTCTCTTCCATGTCGGCCTGGCTGGCGAATTTCTTGGCTTGGCTCATCGGGTGTCTCCGTCGGTGGGGTGGAATTTGAAATTCGTCTAAGTCGAACGAATTTGCAGTTAACGAATGGGCGCAGTGTAAGCCGCAGATCAGTTAATGTCTAATCCCTTCTTCATGAACGAACGACCAGAAGGCGAGGCCGGCCATGGCAGCCAGTGACAACGACCGCGCCCAGCGCGGCATCCAGAGCATCGAAGTCGGCGGCCAGCTGCTGCGCGCGCTGGTGCATCACGGCCGGCCCATGGCGCTGAAGGACCTGGCGCGCGAGGCCGACATGACGGCGGCCAAGGCGCATCCGTACATGGTCAGCTTCGGGCGGCTGGGCCTCATCGAGCAGGACCGCGCCAGCGGCCACTATCTGCTCGGCCCGCTCGCCTTGCAACTGGGCCTCATCAGCCTGCAGCAGGCCGACCCGGTGCACATCGCCACCCCGCTGATCGGCCAGCTTGCGCAGCAGATCGGCCACACCGTGGCGCTGGCCGTGTGGGGCGCGCGCGGCGCGACCATCGTGCGCACGGCGGAGTCGCCCTCGCCGGTGCACGTGAACATGCGGCACGGCACTGTGTTCTCGCTGACCAACACCGCCTCGGGCCGCGTGTTCGCCGCCTTCCTCGATGCCGGCGTGGTGCGCCAGTTGCTCGAAGACGAACGCCAGCGCCAGAAGCAGCGCAAGGGCGCGGAGCCCGCGGCCATCGCCGGCATGCCGCCGGTGCAGCCGCTGCCCTCGTGGAGCGACTTCGAGCGCCAGCTGCAGGAAGTGCGCGCGCACGGCATCAGCCGTTCCGACGGCGAGGTCATCGAAGGCGTCAGCGCCATGGCCGCGCCCGTCTTCGACCACACTGGCGCGATCGTGCTGGCCGTCACCGCCATCGGCCCGGCCGGCATCTTCGACACCGCGTGGGACGGCCAGATCGCCCGCGCGCTCAAGGCCTGCGCCGGCACGGTGTCGCAGCGCCTGGGCGCCGCCGCCTCCTCCGCGCCCGCCGCCCCCGGACCCGAGCGATGACGCCAGTCACAACAACAGATATCTCTTCTTCCGCTTCTCCCATCCACGCGGCCATCGAGCTGCTTTGCAATGCCCGGCGCATCGTCGTGTTCTCGGGCGCGGGCCTGTCGCGCGCCTCGGGCATTCCCACCTACCGCGACGCCGACGGACTGTGGAAGAGCCAGAACGCGCTGCAGTTCTCCCACGCCGAGGACCTGCAGCGCGACCCTTCGGGCTTCACGAAGTTCTGGGCGCAGCGCCTGTCGATGATCGAGTCGGCGCAGCCGAACCCCGGCCACACGGCGCTCGCGCTGCTGCAGCGGCTGCGCCCCGCGACCCGGCTGGTCACGCAGAACGTCGATGGCCTGCTGACGCTGGCCGGCGGCCAGGACGTGCTCGAGCTGCACGGCTCGCTGCGCCGCTGGCGCTGCGACCGCTGCGGCAACCGCAGCGGCCCCTGGCCCTTCCACCGCTGCCTGCGCTGCGGCGCGCATGCGCGGCCCGACGTGGTGATGTTCGGCGAGATGCTGAATGCCGGCGTGCTGCTCGACGCGCAGATGGCGGCGCAGGAGTGCGATCTGTTCATGGTGGTGGGCAGCACCACCATCGTCCACCCGGCGGCCGAGCTGCCGCAGACTGCGCTCGCGCACGGCGCGCGGCTCATCACGCTGAACCTGGAGCCGCTGCCGCACCTGGACGACGCGGCGGCCGTGGTGCTGCGCGGTGCTTCCGAAGACCTGCTGCCGCAACTGCTGGCGGGCGTGCCGGGCTCGAGAGGCTGAGGGCGATCAGCCCTTCCTGCCCCCGAGCAGCACCAGCGCCCCGCCCACCACGATCACGGCCACGCCGGCCCACACGGGCAGGTTGACCGTTTCCTTCTCCTTCACAGAGAACTCCAGCGGCCCGAGCTTGGCCTGGTGGGTTTCCTTGGTGAAGCTGAAGCTGCCCATGGCCAGCACGGCGATGCCGGCCACGATCAGCAGGATGCCGACGATGCGAGTTGCGTTCATGGGGCGATGCTCCTTCCTTCCGACTACCTTCCGTGTGGGTGCCGCAGATTACTGCCGCGGCTGTTGCTGCTGCAACTGGTCCACCCACTGCACCACCTCGGCCACGGCCGCGTCGCTGGCGGAGATGAGCGCCTTCACGCCGCCGGGCGCGTCGGCGCTGGGCGCGGGGCGGCGCACGGTGAACAGGCGCTGGCCCAGCACGCGGTCGCCGGCGGCGGTGCTGCGCACGAGCGTGGCGCGCAGGCGCACCAGGCCCACGCTGGCGCTCGCGGATTCGAAGTAGTGGCTGAACTCGTCCAGCGAGATGCGCAGCGTGTCCGGCGCCTGGCCCCGGCCGCGCGAGATGGTGGCCGCCTCTTCGGGGCCGAGCACCATGCGGCGCTCCGAGAGCGTGTCGCGCAGCCGCTGGCGCAGCAGCTGCGAGGGCGGAAGGCTCCAGCGCGACTGGCCGTAGGGCCGCAGCTCGTTGGCGTCGGCGTAGCCCAGGCGATAGAGGATCTGCGTGCCGTCGAGGCGGGTGTTGCTCTCGAACTCGGCCAGCGACAGCGTCGCGAGCGTGGCCGCTGCAGGTGCCGTTGCGGGTGCCGCGGCAGGCATCGCCGGGCCGGGGCCGAAGTCGTAGAGCGTGGCGCGCGCGGGCTTGTCGGGCAGCGCGCCGCAGCCGGCGGCCAGCAGCAGGGCGCAGCCGAGCGCGATGGCGGCGGGGGTCTTGCGAATGGCGTTCATGGTCGGTGATCCTCCCTCGGTCGGGAATCAGGGCCGCGTCGCGGCCGGCGCCTGGAAGCCCGGCTCGCCCGGGCCCGCGGCCGCGCCGCCGTTGCCGAACAGCAGCGATTGCGGGTTGTCGTTGATGCTGTCCGCCGCGCGGCCCAGCCGGCGCACCGCGTGCGAGGTGTCGTCGGCCACGCGGTTCACGCGCGGCAGCGTGGCGGCGTTGAACGAATCGACCGCCTGCGCCAGCGCCTTGGTGCCGTCGCTCAGCCGCTCGACCGGGCCGTCGGGCGCGTTCAGCCGGCCCACGGTGGTGTTGAAGTTGTTGGCAACGCGGGAGACGTCGCCGGCCGCCTTCTTCACCGAGGCCATGGTGTCGGGCAGCTTCGTCAGCGCCGGGTTCAGGCCGGTCTTCACGGTGTTGTCGAGCGTCTTGAGCAGCGTGTTGGCGCTGGCCGAGGCGGCTGCGATGTTCTCCAGCGCATCGGCGGCGCGCTTCTGGTTGGGGTCGCTCAGCAGCTGGTTGGCGCGCTTGGTCACTTCCTCGACCTGGTTGATGATGGCCTCGCCGCGGTCCTGCAGCTGCGCCAGCATCGAGGGCTTGAGCGGAATGCGCGGCGGGTCGTCGTTGTTGGGCTTGAGTGAGACGCTCGACTCGCCCTTGTCGTCCAGCGCGATGAAGGCCAGGCCGGTCACGCCCTGGTAGCTCAGCGTGGCGAAGCTGGAGGTGGTGAGCGGCACGCGCTCGTCGACCGTGATGCGCACGCGCACGTTGCCCTTGACCTTCGGGTCGAAGTCGATCGACGCCACCTTGCCCACCGCGATGCCGCGGTAGCGCACCATGGCCTGCGGCTGCAGGCCGCTGACCGCGTCGCGGGTGGAGAGCTCGTAGATGTTGCGCACGGTGTTGTCGCGCGTGAACCAGACCACCAGCGCGACGAGCGCGGCGATCAGTCCGAGCACGAAGGCGCCGGCGGCGAGGGCGTGGGCCTTGTTTTCCATGGTGGCTACCTACCTTTCAGCGGCCTGTTCGGGGGCCGGCTTGTCATGCAGCGCTTCGAGGGCGCGCTGGCCGCGCCCGCCGAGAAAGTATTCGTGGATGAAGGGATGCGGATACGCGATGACCTCGCGCGCCGCGCCGGTGACGATCACCTTCTGGTCGGCCAGCACCGCGATGCGGGTGCTCAGGTCGAACAGCGTGTCCAGGTCGTGCGTGACCATCACCACCGTGAGGCCCAGCTCGCGGTGCAGGCCGCGCAGCAGGTCGCAGAAGCTGTCGGAGGCCTCGGGGTCGAGGCCGGCCGTGGGTTCGTCCAGCAGCAGCAGCGGCGGGTCCATGATGAGCGCGCGCGCCAGCGCCACGCGCTTGATCATGCCGCCCGAGAGATCGGCCGGGCTCTTGTTGGCATGCTGCGGGCCCAGGCCCACCATCTGCAGCTTCACCAGCGCCGCGTGGCGGATGAGCTCGTCGGGCAGGAGCTTCAGCTCGCGCAGCGGAAAGGCGATGTTCTCCAGCACGCTGAAGGCCGAGAACAGCGCCCCGTGCTGGAACAGCATGCCCACGTTGGCCGCGCCCGAGGCGCTGAGCTCGCCGGGCTCCTGGCCCAGCACTTCGACGTGGCCGCGCGTGGGCTTCTCCAGCCCGAGGATCTGGCGCAGCAGCACCGTCTTGCCCGTGCCCGATCCGCCCACCAGCGAGAGCACCTCGCCGCGGTCGATGTGCAGCTGCAGGTCGCGGTGCACCACCTGCTCGCCGTCGGGGCTCTGGAACACGGTCCACAGGCCGCGGATGTCCACCACGGTGGGGTCGGTGTCGGGGCGCACGGGCATGCTCATGGTTTCACGCCCTCATGCACGGAAGCCGATGCCTTTGAAGAGCACGGCGAAGAGGGCGTCGACCAGGATCACCGCGGTGATCGAGGTGACCACCGACGAAGTGGTGCCGCGCCCGAGGCTCTCGGTGTTCGGCTTCACCTTCATGCCGAAGTGGCAGCCGATCAGCGCGATCAGGATGCCGAAGACCGCCGACTTGGCCATGGCCAGCCACAGGTTCGAGATCGGCACCGCGCGCGGCAGCGCCGAGAGGAAGTACGCCGGCGAGATGTCGAGCGCCGCGTCGGCCGCGAGCATGCCGCCTGCGAGCGCGGCCATCGAGGTCCACAGGCTGATCAGCGGCATCGCGATGGCCAGCGCCAGTACGCGCGGCATCACGAGTCGAAAACCGTGCGGGATGCCCATCACGCGCATCGCGTCGAGCTCTTCCGTCACGCGCATCACGCCGATCTGCGCCGTGATGGCCGAGCCGGAGCGGCCGGCGATCAGCACCGCGGCCAGCACCGGCCCCAGCTCGCGGATCAGCGAGAGCCCGAGGATGTTCACCACGAAGGTCTCGGCGCCGTACTGGCGCAGCTGCTGCGAGATCAGGTAGGCCAGCACCACGCCGATCAACAGCCCGACCAGCGCCGTGATGTGCAGCGCCGTCGCACCGAACTGATACAGATGCCCGGAGAAATCGCGCCACGGCCCCCGGTGCGGCGCGCGCGCCAGCCGGCACAGGTCGAGCGCGAACTGGCCGACCAGCGCGGTGAAGTCGCGCACCACGTACATGAGCCGCGGCCCGTTGTGCGAGAACGCGCGGATGCGGTCGTTCAGCGTGGGCGAGGGCTCGTCGGGCGTGGCAACGGTGTGCTGCGCCACGTGGTCGAGCACGGCCTTGTGCTGCGGCGACAGCTCGATGGTCGCCGGCCACTCGTGGCGCCAGTGGTCCCACAGAAGCTGCGCGCCGATGTGGTCGAGCTGCTCGACCGGCCGGAGGTCCCAGGCGCGGTCGTCGGCGGGCGGGGCCGTCTTTAGGCTCTCGGCCAGCGCCTGCCAGGCCGGCTTGGACGACATCGCCAGCGTGGTCCACCGGCCGCTGGCCACCGTCCACTGGCGGCCGTCCTGCTCGCGCTGCGCGACGCGGGGCCACGCGCTGTCGGCGGCGGAGGCGTCGGCAGGCGATGGGGCGGGAGACATGGCTGGACGAAGAATGAGTCGGGTGAGCGTGAAAGTTAACAAAACCCGGGCCGGGTGCGCGCATCGTAACCGCGTGCATCCGCGGTCAAGGTGAGCCAGACCCTTCGTTCGCGTAGGGCACCACGCCGTTTCTTCATGTTTCCTTCAGGGTGCGAAGCCGTCGGAAAGGGTTTCGCGCAGCCAGGCCACGAAGGCCGTCACCGCCTGCGGCACGTGCGTGGCGTAGGGCCGTATGGCGTACAGGCGCTCGCCGAAGGCGCCCACCGAGCGCCACTGCGGCAGCACCTGCTGCAGCTTGCCCGACTGCAGCGCCGCCTGCGCGCTGAAGTCGGGCACCAGCGCGATGCCGAGCCCGGTCAGCGCCGCGTCGCGCAGCGCCTCGCTGTTGTTGGCGACCAGCGGGCCGGACACCGGCACCGTGATGCGCGGCGCCGAGGCCTTGGCCTCGAAATGCCAGGTCGGCGTTTCCTGCGCACGGGGGTAGTGCAGGCAGTCGTGGCTGGCCAGGGCCTGGGGCTCGCGCGGTGTGCCGCGGCGGCGCAGGTAGGCGCGGCTGGCCACCAGCACCGATTGGGTCTCGCACAGCGTCCAGGCCACGTGCGTGTCGGGCGGCGCGGCCGTGTGGCGGATCGCGAGGTCGAAGCCCTCCATCGCGAGCGAGCTGAGCCGATCGGACAGGTCGAGCTCGATGCGCACCTCGGGCTGCGCGCGCAGGAAGTCGGCCAGCCTGGGCACCAGCTGCTGGCGTGCGAAGGCCACCGGCGCCGTCACCCGCACCAGCCCGCGCGGCACGCCCGCGAGGTCGCGCACGCCGGCGAAACTGTGGGCGATCTGCTCGAAGGGGCCGCGCATGTCCTCCACCAGCCGCTGGCCGGCCTCGGTGAGCCGCACGCTGCGCGTGGTGCGCTGCACCAATGGCGCGCCGGCCGCGCGTTCGAGCTCGGCGATGCGCTGGCTCATGGCCGCCTTGCTCACGCCCAGGCGCAGCGCGGCGGCGGTGAAGCTGCCCTGCTGCGCCAGCACGGTGAGCCAGTGCAGGTGCGTCCAGAGCGACTCGATATTTTGGGGTTTCATGCCTGCATTGTTCGCCATTGCGAACAATAAGTTCAAGCATCGCGACTAGGCGGGGAACGAGGCGCTGCCTAAACTGGCCGCATCTTCCTTCTGGCACAGCCTCTCTCAGGGTTCTCCCCATGTCTACCTCCATCGACCACTTCATCGCCGGCAAGCCCGCCGCCAACACCTCCGGCCGCACGCAGGACGTGACCAACCCCGCCACCGGCGTCGTCACCGGCAAGGTCGGCCTCGCCGATGCCGACCAGGTCGGCACCGCTGTTGCCGCCGCGCAGGCCGCCTTCCCGGCATGGGCCGACACGCCGCCGATCCGCCGCGCGCGCGTGATGTTCAAGTTCCTGCAGCTGCTCAACGAGCACAAGGACGAGCTCGCCCACATGATCACCGCCGAGCACGGCAAGGTCTTCACCGACGCGCAGGGCGAAGTCAGCCGCGGCATCGACATCGTCGAGTTCGCCTGCGGCATCCCGCAGCTGCTCAAGGGCGACTTCACCGACCAGGTCAGCACCGGCATCGACAACTGGACGCTGCGCCAGCCGTTGGGCGTGGTCGCCGGCATCACGCCGTTCAACTTCCCGGTGATGGTGCCGATGTGGATGTTCCCGGTGGCCATCGCTGCGGGCAACACCTTCGTGCTCAAGCCCAGCCCGACCGACCCGACGCCTTCGCTGCGCATGGCCGAGCTGCTGAAGGAAGCCGGCCTGCCCGACGGCGTGTTCAACGTGGTGCAGGGTGACAAGGCGGCGGTCGACGCGCTGCTGGAGCACCCCGACGTCAAGGCCATCAGCTTCGTCGGCTCCACACCCATCGCCAACTACATCTACGAGACCGGCGCCCGCCACGGCAAGCGCGTGCAGGCCCTGGGCGGCGCGAAGAACCACATGGTGGTGATGCCCGACGCCGACATCGACCAGACCGTGGACGCGCTGATCGGCGCCGGCTACGGCTCGGCCGGCGAGCGCTGCATGGCCATCAGCGTGGCAGTGCTGGTGGGCGACGTGGCTGACAAGATCATTCCGAAGCTCGTCGAGCGCACCAAGACGCTGAAGGTGCTCAACGGCGAGAACCTCGCGGCCGAGATGGGCCCGATCGTGACCCGTGCCGCGCACGAGCGCATCACCGGCTACATCGACCTGGGCGAGAAGGAAGGCGCGAAGCTGCTGGTCGACGGCCGCAAGTTCGACGGCAATGCCGCGGGCGAAGGCTGCGGCGACGGTTTCTGGATGGGCGGCACGCTGTTCGACCACGTCACGCCCGAGATGCGCATCTACAAGGAAGAGATCTTCGGCCCCGTGCTGAGCTGCGTGCGCGTGGCCAACTTCAAGGACGCGATCGACCTCGTCAACGCGCACGAGTTCGGCAACGGCGTGAGCTGCTTCACCCGCGACGGCAACGTGGCTCGTGAGTTCAGCCGCCGCATCCAGGTGGGCATGGTCGGCATCAACGTGCCGATTCCGGTGCCGATGGCCTGGCACGGCTTCGGCGGCTGGAAGCGGTCGCTCTTCGGCGACATGCACGCCTACGGCGAAGAGGGCGTGCGCTTCTACACGAAGCAGAAGTCGGTGATGCAGCGTTGGCCGGAGAGCATCGGCAAGGGTGCCGAGTTCGTCATGCCCACGGCAAAATAAGTCCACCCCCGACTCTCGCGCACTTCGTGTCGCTCGCATCCCCCTCGAGGGGGCGCTCCCTGCGGCCCGGCGGAGCCGGTTCCGCGGGAGCTCTGGTACTGACGGATAACGGCATCGGCGTGGTGCGGCGCCCTGAGCAAACAAGAACGAAGCAGAAGGAGACAACCACTTGAGCGAGACCACCTTCGACTATGTCGTCATCGGCGCCGGCACCGCCGGCTCGCTCATGGCGAACCGCCTGAGCGCCGACAAGAACCGGCGCGTGCTGCTCATCGAGGCGGGCCGCAAGGACGACTACCACTGGATCCACATCCCGGTCGGCTACCTCTACTGCATCGGCAACCCGCGCACCGACTGGCTCTACAGCACCGAGCCCGACGCGGGCCTCAACGGCCGGGTGCTGCGCTATCCGCGCGGCAAGACGCTGGGCGGCTGCTCCAGCATCAACGGCATGATCTACATGCGCGGCCAGTCGCGCGACTACGAGCACTGGGCCGACCTCACCGGCGACGACGGCTGGCGCTGGCAGAACGTGCTGCCCGCATTCAAGAAGCACGAAGACCACTACCTGGGCGTCGACGAGATGCACGGCGCGGGCGGCGAGTGGCGCGTCGAGAAACAGCGCCTGCGCTGGGACATCCTCGACGCCTTCGCCGAAGCCGCTGTGCAGGCCGGCGTGCCGCACTCCACCGACTTCAACCGCGGCAACAACGAGGGCGTGGGCTACTTCCAGGTCAACCAGAAGAACGGCTGGCGCTGGAATACCGCCAAGGCCTTCCTGCGCCCGACCTGCTACGGCAGGCCCAACTTCGAGCTCTGGACCGGCGCGCAGGTCTCGCGCCTGCTGTTCGAGACGCAGCCGGACGGCACGCGTCGCTGCACCGGCGCCGAGGTGTGGAACGGCAGCGAGAAGGTCACGGTGCGCGCCACGCGCGAGGTGGTGCTGAGCGCAGGCGCCATCGGCTCGCCGCAGATCCTGCAGCTCTCGGGCGTGGGGCCTTCCGAGCTGCTCAGGCAGCACGGCATCGACGTGGTGCTCGACGCGCCCGGCGTCGGCGCCAACCTGCAGGACCATCTGCAGATCCGCGCGGTCTACAAGATCGCCGGCGCGCCCACGCTCAACGTGATGGCCTCCTCGATGATCGGCAAGGCGAAGATCGGCCTCGAATACGTGCTCAAGCGCAGCGGCCCGATGAGCATGGCGCCCTCGCAGCTCGGCGCCTTCACGCGCAGCTCGCCCGATCGCGAATGGCCCAACCTGCAGTACCACGTGCAGCCACTGTCGCTCGACGCCTTCGGCGATCCGCTGCACAGCTTTCCGGCCTTCACCGCGAGCGTGTGCAACCTCAACCCGACGAGCCGGGGCTCGGTGCGCATCCGCAGCCACCGCTTCGAGGACGCTCCAGCCATCGCGCCCAACTACCTGAGCACCGACGAAGACCGCAAGGTGGCGGCCGAGTCGCTGCGCGTCACGCGCCGCATCGCGCAGCAGCCCGCGCTCGCCAGGTACAAGCCCGAGGAATGGAAGCCCGGCGTGCAGTACCAGACCGACGAGGACCTGGCGCGCCTGGCCGGCGACATCGCCACCACCATCTTCCATCCGGTGGGCACCACCAGGATGGGCGCCGACAACGACCCGGCGGCGGTGCTCGATTCGCGCCTGCGTGTGCGCGGCGTGCAGGGCCTGCGCGTGGTCGATGCGGGCGCGATGCCCACCATCACCAGCGGCAACACCAACAGCCCGACGCTCATGATGGCCGAGAAGGCCGCGGGCTGGATCGTCGAGGACAACCGCTGAGCGGCTTCAGCGGCGCGGTGCGGCAGTGCGGCGCTTGGCCGGCGCATTGCCCGCCATGCGCGCCTTCGCCCCTTCCAGCATGAGGTCGATGCCGATCTCGAACAGCGCGTCGGGCCCGGCCCGGCGGTAATTGGCGAAGGCCTCGGCCAGCAGCGGACGCGAGGCCGCGGCGGCGTCGAGCGCCTGCTGCTGCTCGGCTGCGTCGGGCGGCGTCGCCTGCTGTTCCAGCACGCAGCCCACGGTGTAGCGGCCCAGGGCGATCAGCAGCGTCATCGCCTGCGGCGCAGGCAGGCCCAGGCGGACCACGGAAGCGAGCTGCGCCTCGACCATGTCGAGATCGGCCGGGTCAGGCTCCGAGCCTGCATGCAGCCTCGCGCCGTCGCGCCGCGCCAGCAGCGCGCGGCGGAAGCTGCGCGCGTTCTCGCGCAGGAAGGCGTCCCAGGTCTCGCCGGGCTCCGGCAGCTTGCGCTCGTGGGCGCGGCGCAGGATCTCGCCGTTCATCGCATCGAGCAGCGCGCGCTTGTTCCTGAAATGCCAGTACAGCGCGGGCTGCTGCACGCCCAGCCGCTCGGCCAGCAGCCGCGTGCTGAGCTTGTCCATTCCCACCTCGTCGAGCAGCGTGAGGGCTGTCTCGAGGATCACTTCGCGGTCCAGTTTCATTCTTCCGATGTGCGTGCGTGCCTATGTGTGTGCCGATGTCGATCGGGGAGGGTACTTCACGCCCAGGAATTTATCGCTGATAATTCCTTATCGATGATAAATTCAAATGCACTTCCAACCCCGTTCGCGAGCAGCCGGCATGCGCATGCGGTGATCCTCGCGATCGTCACGCTCGACGCGATCGGCATCAGCCTGGTCATGCCGATCGTGCCCAGCCTGCTGCGCGAGGTCGGCCACACGGGCGACCTCGGCTGGCGCTTCGGCGCATTCCTCTCGCTCTATGCGCTGATGCAGTTCCTCTGCGCGCCGGTGCTCGGCGCGCTCAGCGACCGCTTCGGCCGCCGCCCGGTGCTGCTGGTCTCGGTGGCGGGCGCGGCCATCGACGCGCTCTTCATGGCCTTCGCGCCCTCGCTGTGGCTGCTCTTCGTGGGCCGCGCGATCGCCGGCATGACGGGCGCGAACATGGCGGTGGCCTCCGCCGCCATCGCCGACCTCACGCCCGAGAACCAGCGCGCGCGCTGGTTCGGCCGCATGGGCGCCTGCTTCGGCATCGGCTTCATCGCGGGGCCGGCGCTCGGCGGCGTGCTCGGCGACCACGGCGTGCGGCTGCCCTTCGTCGCCGCCGCGGTGCTCAACGGCCTGACCTTCCTCGCGGCCTTGCTGCTGCTGCGCGAGTCGCGCCCGCCGAGGCTCGCCTTGCAGCCCTTCGACCGCGGCGTGCTGCATCCGCTCGCGCCGCTGCGCTGGGCGAAGAGCTTTCCCGCGCTGCTGCCCATCCTCGGCGTGTTCACGGTGCTGATGCTGGTGGGCGAGGTCGCAGGCACGACCTGGGTGCTCTACGGCGAGGACAAGTTCGCGTGGAACGGCACCATGGTCGGCGTCTCGCTCGCGGTCTTCGGCCTGATCCAGGCGTTGATGCAGGGCTTCGTGGCCGGACCGCTGGTCGAGCGCTGGGGCGAGCGCGCGGCCATCGCCATCGGCACCGCGGCCGACTGCACCGCCTATGCGCTGCTGGCCTTCGCCACGCAGGGCTGGATGGCGCTCGCGCTGCTGCCGCTGCTGTGCACGGGCGGCATCGGCGCGCCCGCGCTGCAGTCGATGCTCTCGTCACGCGTGGGCGAGGCCGAGCAGGGGCGGCTGCAGGGCGTGCTCGCAAGCCTCTCCAGCCTGGCCTCGGTGTTCGGGCCGCTGCTCATCAGCCAGCTCTACTTCGCCTTCCGCCTGCGCTTCCCCGGCATCGCGTGGCTGGCGGGCGCGGCGGTCTACCTGCTGTGCATGCCGGTGCTGCTGCGCAGGAGCAGCACCGCGCGCGGCTGAAGAAGGATCACTTCTCGATGGTCTTGTTCCAGCGCGCGTTCCACGCCGGGCGGTTCGCGTTGATGCTTTCCCAGTCGATGGTCACCGCGGTCTTCATCCACTTGTTAATGTCGGCCACCTGCGCCACGCCGTCGCCCACCACCGGTGCCTTCGGGTTGGTCGGGATCTGCGCGCCGTACTGCAGCACGTTGGCCTGAGCGAGCGGGCTCAGCAGGAACTCGGCGAGCTTCTGCGACAGCTCGGGCTCGGTGTTGTTGGCGATCACGCACTGGCCCACCATGAGCACCACTGCGCCTTCCTTGGGCGGCGCGTACTCGACCGGAATGCCCTTGCTCTTCATTGCGGCCACGGCCGTGGGCGTGAGCGGGAAGATCGCGGCCTCGCCGGTCTGCACCATCTCCGAGAGCTTGGCCGAGCTCGGGATGTACTCCAGCACGTTCGGCCCGATGGTGGTGGGCCAGGCCTTGAAGCCGGGCTCCACGTTCTTGTCGTTGCCGCCCTGGATGCGGTTGAACATCAGGAAGCCGTGCAGCCCGAAGGAAGACGACGACACCGACTGGAACACCACCTTGCCCTTGTACTTCGCATCGGCCAGGTCCATCCACGAAGTGGGCGGCGCCCAGCCCTTCTCCTTGAACATCTTCGCGTTGTAGGCCAGGCCCGTCATGCCCAGGCTCACGCCGCTGGCCATGTCGTCCTTGAAGCGCGCGGCGGGGTAGATCTCGCTGAGCGACTGGCTGGGCTTCTGCTTCTGGCACAGGCCCATGCCGATGGCGCGCACCATCACGCCGTCGTCGAGGAACATCACGTGCATCTGCGGCTTGTCCTTGTTGGCCTGCGCCTTGGCGAGGATGTCGGAGGACGTGCCCGGCACCACCACCACCTTCGCGCCGTAGGCCTTCTCGAAGGCCGGGAACACGTACTGCGTGTACGCCTTCTCCATCGTGCCGCCGTTCATGCCGATGTAGAGGGTCTTGGTCTGCGCACCGGCGATGCCGGCGGCCGCGAGCAGCGCGGCCAGCAGCGGAAGGGTTCTGATCGAGGACTTCTGGGACATGGCGATGCTCTCCATTCAGGTTCAGGTGGGGGATGCGGTGAGGGATTCGTCGGCGCCGTCGAAGCGCTCGATGGCGAAGGCGTCGATGGGCGTGTCGGTGCGCCCGTCGCGTGCGAGGTCTGCGAGCACCTCGCCAGCGGCCGGGCCGATCTGGAAGCCCGCGCCCGCGAAGCCGAAGCCGTGGAACAGGCCGGGCGTGGTGCGGCTGGGCCCGAGCACCGGTTCGCGGTCGGGCAGGTAGCCCTCGGTGCCGCCCCAGGTGCGGATGATGTGCGCGTGCCGCAGCACCGGCAGCAGCTCGATGGCCTGCACCGCCAGTGCGGCGATGCCCTCGCGCTCGGCGCGCGAGCGTTCGGCGTCGAGCGTGATGCCGGTGCCGCCGCCGAGCACGAGGTTGCCGCGCTCGACCTGCCGGCAGTAGATGCCGCCGCCTTCCACGCCCAGGCTCCATTTCATGAAATGCGGCACCGGCTCGGTCACCGCCATCAGCGGGCTGCGCGCGTACATCGGCGGCGTCTCGCCGAACTGGCTGGCGATGGCGCCGGCCCATGCGCCCGCGCAGTTGAGCAGCACCGGCGCCTGTACTTCGAGCGCATTGCCGCTGCGCACCATGAACATCGCGCCGTCGTGTGCCACCTCGTCGACCTTGTGCCGCTCGAAGACCTGCGCGCCCGCGCGCCGGGCCGCGAGCGCGAAGGCCGGCGACACGAGGCGCGGATTGGCCTGCCCGTCTTCCGCGCACAGCGAGCCGCCCACCGCGCGCGTGCCGAGCCACGGGCATTGCTCGCGCAGGCGCGCGCCAGAGATCAGCTCCAGGCCCAGGTCGAAGTCGCTGCTCAGCGCGCGGTAGCGTTCGAGCGAGGCCATGTCCGATTCGCTGCGCGCGATCTTGAAGTGGCCAGAGCGGATGTATTCGCCGTCGGTGCCCAGCAGCCCGGCCAGGTCGCCCCAGATACGGTGCGCGCGCTGCGCCAGCGGCAGCTGGCTCACCGGCCGGCCCTGGCGGCGCACGCCGCCGTAGTTCACGCCGCTGGAACGCGAGCCGCAGAGATCGCGCTCCAGCAGAACCACCTGCGCCCCCATGCGCCGCAGCGCAAGCGCGGCAGAGGAGCCGACGATGCCGCCGCCGATGATGGCCACGTCGGCCTTCAGCTGCCTGATGGAACTCATGCGCCGCTCCCTTCAGTCGGTGCAGCCGGCACCAGCCGCAGCGGAATCGGCTTGATCGGCGCCTGCCCGCGCAGCCGGCCCACCTGCTGCAGCGGCTGCCGCGTCGCATGCGCGAGGATCTCGGCGGCCGCGGCGCCGCACATGCGCCCCTGGCAGCGGCCCATGCCGACGCGCGACAGCGCCTTCAGGCGGTTCATCTCGTCGGCGCCGGTGTTCGCGATGGTCTGGCGCAGCGTGCCGGCGGTGACGTTCTCGCAGCGGCATATCACGAGATCGTCGCTCGCGTTCTCGGCCCAGTCCTGCGGCACGGGAAAGGCGCGCTCCAGGCCGCGGCGGAAGCCGGCGAGCTTGTCGAGCCTGCGTTCGAGTTCGGACGCACGCGCGGTGTCGATGGCGATGCCCGCGTCCTGCAGCAGCGCCAGCGCCGCGCGCTCGCCCGCCCACTCGGCCGCGTCGGCGCCCATGATGCCGGCGCCGTCGCCCGCGAGGTACACGCCCCGCACGCTGGAGCGTCCCGCCGCGTCGCGCACCGGCAGGTGCGCGCGGTGCAGCGGCGCGTAGTCGAAGCGGCAGCCGAGCAGGTCGGCGAGCTGCGTCTCGGAGCGCAGCGCGTAGCCGAAGCCCACCGCATCGCAGTCGATCGTGTGCTGCGTCTTGCCGTCGAGCCAGGCCACGCCGGTGACGTGGTCCAGCGCATCGTCGCCGAGCACGCGCAGCGGACGCACGCCGCCATGCAGCGCAACGCCGTGCGTGCGCAGCCAGCCCACGTAGTACATGCCCTTGGCGAGCACGGCCGGCTGCGCCAGCATCGCGGGCGCGGCGGCGATCTGGTCGGCGAGACGCGCCGTGTCGAGCACGGCGGCCACATCCACGCCGGCCTTCGCATATTGGTAAGCCACGAGGTAGAGCAGCGGCCCCGTGCCCATGAACACCACGCGCCGCCCGATGGCGCAGCCCTGGTACTTGAGCGCGACCTGCGCGCCGCCCAGCGTGTAGACGCCGGGCAGCGTCCAGCCCGGCAGCGGCAGCACGCGGTCGGTGGCGCCGGTCGCGACGATCAGGTGGCTGTAGGGCACGCGCCGGTTGCTGCGCGTGGGGTTGTGCATCACGTCGAGCACCTGGTCCTGCGCGTTCCATGCGAGGCTGTCGGCATGGTGTTCGATGCGGTCCTGCAGCGCGTCGAAGGCGGTGTGCACCGCGTCGGCGCGCTTCGATTCGAAGCCGTAGAGCGTCTGCTTGTCGCGTGCCGCCAGCCCGGGAGGAGGGCGGCGGTAGATCTGGCCGCCGGCGCGCGATGCCTCGTCGATCACCACTGGCTTCAGGCCGTGCGCCACCAGCGTCTGCGCTGCGCGCACGCCGGCGGGGCCTGCGCCGACGATCACCGGGCGGAGGTCGCTTGTCGCTGTCGGGGGTGCGGTCATGCGCCGTCCCTTCCGGTGACCAGCGCCATGCCCGGCGCGATGAAGGTCGAGCAGGCGCGAAGGCGTTCGCCTTCATCGGTGGAGATCCAGCAGTCCTGGCAGGCGCCCATCATGCAGAAGCCCGCGCGCGGCAGGCCGCTGAACTCGTTGCGGCGCAGCTGTCCGCACTGGGTGAGCACGGCGGTCAGCACGGTGTCGCCGGCCAGGGCGCTCGCGGGTTCGCCGTCGAGCTTGAAGGGAACCGTCGCGCGGCCGGTCTTCTCGGCCACGCGGTGAAGCAATGCGTGTGCGGTCATGGTCGTCTTCATCTATCTGCGTCCCACCAGCACGCGGTCGAGCCCGTACACGCGGTCGAGCAGCACCATCGCGAAGGCCGTCACCGCCACCATCAGCGCCGACACGGCGGCCATCAGCGGGTCGATGGATTCGGTCGCATACATGTACATGCGCACCGGCAGCGTCACGGTGCTCGGCGAGGTGACGAAGATCGACATCGTCACTTCGTCGAAGCTGTTGATGAACGACAGCATCCAGCCGCCAGTCACGCCCGGCAGGATCATCGGCAGCGTGATGCGGCGGAACACCGTGGCCTGGCTCGCGCCCAGCGAGAGCGCGGCCTGCTCGGCGCTGCGGTCGAAGCCCACCAGCGCCGCCACCACCAGCCGCAGCGTGTAGGGCGTGACGATGAGCGCATGCGCCAGCACCAGCCAGCCGAAGCTGCCCGTGCCGCCCACCAGCGAGAACAGGCGCAGCAGCGCCACGCCCAGCACCAGGTGCGGAACGATCAGCGGTGACAGGAACAGGCCGTTCAAGAAGTCGCGCCCCGGAAACTCGTAGCGCGTGATCGCCATGCCGGCCGGCACCGCCAGCAGCGTCGCGATGGTGGCCGAACTCAGCGCGAGCCACAGGCTGTTCCAGAACGACTGCACGAAGTCGGGGTGCGCGAACACCGCCTCGAACCAGCGCAGCGAGAAATGCGTGGTCGGGATGGTCAGCGTGTTCTCGGGCGTGAACGCCACCACGCACACCACCACCAGCGGCGCCAGCATGAAGACGATGACGAGCGCGTTGAACGCGAGGGCGATGGGGCCGTTCTTGTTCATCGGTTCACCCCAATGCCTTCTTGTAGCGGCCTTCGACCAGGCGGTTGTAGCTGAGCATCACAGCCAGGTTGGCGACGAGCAGCACCAGCGCCACAGCAGCACCCAGTGGCCAGTTGAGTTCGCTCAGGTACTCGTCGTAGACGATGGTTGCGACCATCTTCAGCCGCCGGCCGCCCAGCAGCCCCGGAATCGCGAAGGAGCTCGCCGCCAGCCCGAAGACGATCAGGCTGCCCGAGAGAATGCCCGGCATCACCTGCGGCAGCACGATGCGCCGCAGCGTGGTGAAGGGCGTGGCGTTGAGCGACAGGGCCGCGTTCTCCACGCCGGGGTCGAGCTTCTGCAGCGAGGTCCACACCGGGATCACCATGAAGGGCAGCATCACGTGCACCAGCGCGATGACCACCGCCGCGCTGGTGTAGAGGATCTTCACCGGCCCTATGCCCACGAGTTGCAGCAGCCCGTTCACCGCGCCCTCGGGGCCCAGCAGCATGCTCCAGCCGAAGGCCCGCACCACCACCGACACCAGCAGCGGCGCCAGCACCACCAGCAGCAGCACCGAGCGCCACGGGTTGCGCATGCGGCTGAGCACATACGCTTCGGGCGCGCCGATCAGCACGCAGATCAGCGTGACCAGCGCCGAGACCCAGAAGGTGCGCCAGAAGATGCCGAGGTAGTACGAATCGGAGAACACCAGCGCGTAGTGCGCGAGCGTGAACTCGCCCGACTTCGGTCCGGTGGCCGGGTCGTAGACGTTGAACGACAGCACGGCGGTGAGCCCGAGCGGCACCAGCAGCAGCACCGTGAACAGCAGCAGCGCGGGGCCGGAGAGCCACCACGGCGTGGCCTTGCTCTTCGAAGTGCTCATGCCGCGACAGCCTTTTCATCGGCCGGCAGCAGCCGCATGCAGTGCGCCGGCCAGTCGATGCCGGTGCGGCTGCCTTCGGCGAGCGCCTCGCGCCCGTCGTTGGGGCTCAGCACCATGAGCTCGCCGACCGAAGTCGCCACGCGGTAGAGCCACTGGCTGCCGAGGAAGAAACGCTCCAGCACCTCGCCGTCGATGCGGCCGCTACCCGGCGCCACCAGTTGGAGCTTCTCGGGCCGCACGCTCAGCAGCGCGCCCGCGTTCAGGTCGAAGCCGGTGTCGTCCACGTCGAGCGAGAGCGCGCCCACCTCCACGCAGGTGCGGCCGGGGCCGCTGCCCGACACGCGGCAGTCCAGCAGGTTGGCCTTGCCGACGAAGGTGGAGATGAAGCGCGTGCCCGGATGCTCGTACACGCGCTGCGGATGGTCGATCTGCGTGGCGCGGCCGCCTTCCATCACCACCACGCGGTCGCTGATCGACATGGCCTCGCTCTGGTCGTGCGTGACCATCACCGTGGTGGTGCCGACCTTGCGCTGGATCTGGCGCAGCTCGAACTGCATCTCCTCGCGCAGCTTGGCGTCGAGGTTCGACAGCGGCTCGTCCAGCAGCAGCACCGGCGGCTCGATCACCAGTGCGCGCGCCAGCGCCACGCGCTGCCGCTGGCCGCCCGAAAGCTCGCGCGGGTAGCGCGCGGCGTGCTGCTCGAGGTGCACCAGCGCCAGCGCCTGCTTCACGCGCTCGGTGCGCTCCGCCCTGGGCATCTTGCGCATCTCGAGGCCGAAGCTCACGTTGTCGGCCACCGTCATGTGCGGGAAGAGGGCGTAGGTCTGGAACACGATGCCCAGCCCGCGCGTGTTGGCCTTGGCGTGCGTGATGTCCTTGCCCGCGAGCTCGATGCGGCCGCCGCTCACCGCCTCGAAGCCCGCGATCATCTGGAGCGTGGTCGTCTTGCCGCAGCCCGAGGGACCGAGCAGCGAGACGAACTCGCCCTTTTCCACCGAGAGATTCATGTCCGTCACCGCACGGGTGGCGCCATAGAACTTGGTCACGTCGGTGAGCCGCAGGAATGACATGGAACGGGCCTTTCTTCGGGGGCGAAAAGATGGCTTGAGGCACCTTGCTTCGACTTGGTGCGGGCCATGGACAGCTTGCTGTTCTTGATTCACTCTATTGCAACGATTGAGCCAGATCGCCTCGGGTATTCCACTAATCAGAATATTTCTTTAATTTATTCCGTTCAACGGAATATGATGAGCGCGGTCGATCAATCGAATTCCGCAGGAGGAAGGTATGGAGAGCTCTTCGGCGAACACCCCGGCCGGCGCAGGGGCGGGCGCGGCGGCCAGCGGCGGCGTGCCGCGCGTCTTTTCGGTGATCCGCGCGCTCGGTGCGGTGCAGGCCGAAGGCGGCCGCGTGACACAGATCGCACGATCCGTGGGCCTCACCCAGGCCACCACGCACCGGCTGCTGCAGTCGCTCATGGCCGAAGGCATGGTCGAGCAGGACGAGCGCAGCAAGCTCTACCGCCTGAGCATCGATTTCTTCGCGCTGGCCGCGAGCGCCGGCAATCCCGGCGACCTGCGCTCCATCTGCCGCCCCGTGCTGCTGCGCCTGTGCGCGAGCCTCGGCGACAGCATCTTCCTGCTGGCGCGCAGCGGCTTCGACGCCGTGTGCCTTGACAGGAGCGAAGGGCCCTTTCCCATCCGCTCCTTCACCGGCGACATCGGCGGGCGCATCGCGCTGGGCGTGGGGCAGGGCGCGCTCGCGATCCTGGCCTTCCTGCCCGAGGCCGAGCGCGAGGAGGTGATCCGCTTCAATCTCTCGCGCGTGCGCGAGTACGGCGTGTACGACGAGGTCTACCTGCGCACCGAGATCGAGCGCGTTCGCCAGGCGGGCTACGCGGGCCGCAACACCGGCCTGCTCGAAGGCATGGCCGGCGTGGCCGTGCCCATCCTCGACCGCGAAGGCCGCGCGGTGGCGGCGCTCAGCGTGGGCACCATCGCCGACCGGCTCAACGCCGACCGCATGCCGACGGTGGTGGAGCTGCTCAAACGCGAGGCGGCGGCGATCGGGCCGAGGATCAATCCCTTCGATGCGACGCTGAGGCGGCCGGCGCAGAGCCTGGCGAGTTCGCCGGCGGGGCAGAAGATTCCTTTGCCCGAGGCCTCGGGGCCGGGTTGAGCAAGGAGCCGACCATGAACAACCCCTCGATCCTCTACCCCGTCTTCGCCCTCGCGGCCCTCACCGGCATGGTGCTGCTGCTCATCCCCTTCACGCGCGTGCGCGCCGTGCTGCGCCGCGAAGTCCGGGCGGCCGACTTCAGGCTGGGCGAGTCGGCTGCGGTTCCGGACGCCGTGCGCATTCCCAACCGCAACTACATGAACCTGTTGGAGCTGCCGATGCTGTTCTATGTGGTGTGCCTGGTCTTCTACGTGGCGGCGCAGCCAACGCCCGCGGCGGTGTGGCTGGCCTGGGCCTACGTGGGGCTGCGGGCGCTGCACAGCGCGGTGCACCTGACCTACAACCACGTGCTGCACCGGCTGGGCGTGTTCGCGGCGAGCAATGTGGTGTTGGTCGCGCTGTGGATCCTGGCGGCCGCCCGGTTGGTGCGCTAGGCGCACGTCAACGGCCCGGGATCCTTCCTGAAACGCATCAGGTCCTTCCATATTTTCATTAGGCAATCGGGCGGGATTCGCTGATATTGGCCGGATCAGGCCTCCCGCTGCCTTCCCGTGTTTCCCTTCATCTGTCCCCCGGAGCGCTCATGTCCGAAGCCCAAACCTCTCTTCCCGTCGCCACCGAAGTCGAACAGCTGCTGCAGCGCCTGGGCGTGCCCCGCCTGGCCCACACCGGCGGCGAGCTGACGGTGCGTTCGCCCGTCAGCGGCGAGGTGGTGGCGCAGGTGTCGCAGACCACGCCGGCCGAGGCCACGGCGGTGATCGGCCGCGCGCACGAGGCCTTCAAGGCCTGGCGCAACGTGCCGGCGCCGCGCCGCGGCGAGCTGGTGCGCCTGCTGGGCGAAGAGCTGCGCGCCGCCAAGGCCGACCTGGGCCGCCTCGTCACGCTGGAGGCCGGCAAGATCCCCTCCGAGGGCGCGGGCGAGGTGCAGGAGATGATCGACATCTGCGACTTCGCGGTCGGCCTCTCGCGCCAGATCTACGGCCTTACGCTGGCTACCGAGCGCGCCGAGCACCGCATGATGGAAACCTGGCACCCGCTGGGCGTGTGCGGCGTGATCTCGGCCTTCAACTTCCCGGTGGCCGTGTGGTCGTGGAACGCGGCGCTGGCGCTGGTGTGCGGCGACCCGGTGGTGTGGAAGCCCTCCGAGAAGACGCCGCTGACCGCGCTGGCCGTGCATGCCATCGCGCAGCGCGCCCTCGAGCGTTTCGGCGATGCGCCCCAAGGCCTGCTGGGCCTGCTGCTGGGCCAGCGCGACATCGGCGAGGTGCTGGTGGACGACCACCGCGTGCCCGTTCTCTCGGCCACCGGCTCGACCGCCATGGGCCGCCAGGTGGGGCCGAAGCTGGCCGCGCGCTTCGCCCGCGCCATCCTGGAACTCGGCGGCAACAACGCCGCCATCGTCACGCCCTCGGCCGACCTCGACCTCGCGCTGCGCGGCATCGCCTTCGCCGCGATGGGCACGGCCGGCCAGCGCTGCACCACGCTGCGGCGCCTCTTCGTGCACGAGAGCGTGTACGACCAGCTGGTGCCCAAGCTTGCCAAGGTCTACGGCAACGTACAGGTGGGCGATCCGCGCGAGGCCGGCACGCTGGTCGGTCCGCTGATCGACCGCGCGGCCTTCGACGGCATGCAGAAGGCGCTCTCCGAAAGCCGCGAGATCGGCGCCAAGGTGCACGGCGGCCAGCGCGTGGAGGGTATCGGCACGAGCGACGCCTACTACGTGCGCCCCGCGCTGGTGGAGCTGAAGTCGCATGAGGGCCCCGTGCTGCGCGAGACCTTCGCGCCCATCCTCTACGTGGTGCGCTACAGCTCGCTCGACGAGGCCATCGAGCAGCACAACGCGGTGGGCGCGGGCCTGTCGTCGTCGATCTTCACGCTGAACATGCGCGAGGCCGAGCGCTTCATGTCGAGCTCGGGCTCCGACTGCGGCATCGCCAACGTCAACATCGGCCCGAGCGGCGCCGAGATCGGCGGTGCCTTCGGCGGCGAGAAGGAAACCGGCGGCGGACGCGAGGCCGGCTCCGACAGCTGGAAGGCGTACATGCGCCGCGCCACCAACACCATCAACTACTCGACCGCGCTGCCCCTCGCGCAGGGCGTGACCTTCGACATCGGCGACTGACCGATCGCTTTCCGGACTGCCCGGGCCTGCCGCTTCGCGCGGCGAGGCGGGCAGCCGCATGCCTTCACTGCAACCAGAACCACAACCAGGAGACAGAAGAAATGAGGATTTCCTTCAAGGCCATCGCCGCAGCAGCCGGCCTGCTCGTGTTTTCGTTCGGCGCCACCGCGCAGACCGCCGCCACCGCCGGCACGCTCGACAAGATCAAGTCCAGCGGCAAGGTGGTGCTGGGCGTGCGCGAGGCCTCGCCGCCCATGGCCTACATGCTGGGCGCGGGCGAGAAGTACGTGGGCTACCACGTCGAGCTGTGCGAGCGCGTGCTGAAGGAGATCGCGCCGCAGGCGAAGCTGGAGTACATGGCCGTGACCGCGCAGAACACGATTCCGCTGGTGCAGAACGGCACGCTCGACATCGGCTGCGGCCCCACCACCAACAACACCGCGCGCCAACAGCAGGTGGCCTTCGCGCTCACCACCTACGTGAGCGAGGTGCGCATGGCCACCAGGGTCGACTCGGGCATCGCCAACCTCGACCAGCTCGCGGGCCGCAACGTTTCGGCCTCCACCGGCACCACCGCGGTGCAGCTGCTGCGCAAGCGCGAGCGGGCGCAGAACGTCTCGTACAACACCATGCTCGGCAAGGACCATCTCGAGAGCTTCCTCCTGATGGAGTCGGGCCGCGCCGATGCCTTCGTGCTCGACGACAACCTGCTGGCCGGGATCATCGCCAACTCGAAGAACCCCTCGGCCTACCGCATCGTGGGCGAGCCGCTGGGCTCGGAGCCGATCGCGCTGCTGTTCCGCAAGGACGACCCGGCCTTCAAGTCGGCGGTGGACGACTCGCTGCGCCGCATGATGAAGAGCGGCGAGCTCGAGAAGATCTACACCAAGTGGTTCGTCGCGGCCATCCCGCCGAAGAACACCAGCCTGAACCTGCCGATGAGCGCGACGCTGAAGCAGCTCATCGCCGAACCCAACGACAAGCCGCTGGAGGCCTACGCCAAGTGACCGCCGATACCGCCACCTCCATTGCCTTCGAGCCCGCGCAGCGCATACGCGCCATCGGCGTCTCGGAGATCCTGCGCATCACCGACCACGCCAACGCGCTCAAGCGCGCCGGCCGCCCGGTGATCGTGCTGGGCGCGGGCGAGCCCGACTTCGACACGCCGCAGAACGTGCGCGACGCCGCCGTGCAGGCCATCGGCAGAGGCGACACGCGCTACACCGTGCTCGACGGCAGCCCGGCGATGAAGGCGGCGGTGCAGCTCAAGTTCAGGCGCGACAACGCCCTCGACTTCGCGCTCGACGAGATCAGCGTGAGCGCAGGCGCCAAGCAGGTGATCTTCAACGCGCTGATGGCCAGCCTGGACCCGGGCGACGAAGTCATCCTGCCCGCGCCGTACTGGACCTCTTACGCCGACATCGTGCAGATCTGCGGCGGCGTGCCGGTGCCCGTGGCCGGCACCGAGGCCAACGGCTTCCGGCTCGACGCCGCGCAGCTCGAGGCGGCGATCACGCCGCGCACGCGCTGGCTGTTCCTGAACTCGCCCTCGAACCCGAGCGGCGCGGCCTACAGCGCCGACCAGCTCAAGCCGCTGTGCGAGGTGCTGCTGCGCCATCCGCGGGTCTGGGTGCTGGCGGACGACATCTACGAACACATCCTCTACGACGGATTGGCCTTCGCCACGCCGGTGGCGGTGGAGCCGCGGCTGCGCGAACGCACGCTGACGGTGAACGGCGTGTCCAAGGCCTATGCGATGACCGGCTGGCGCGTGGGCTACGGCGCCGGTCCGCGCGCACTGATCGCTGCCATGGCCGTGGTGCAGAGCCAGACCACGTCCTGCCCCTCGTCGATCAGCCAGGCAGCCGCCATCGAGGCGCTGACCGGGCCGCAGGACATCGTGGCCCAGCGCTGCGCCGACTTCCAGGCGCGGCGCGACTTCGTGGTCGCCGCGCTGAACCGCGCGCCGGGGCTGCACTGCCGCGTGCCCGAAGGCGCGTTCTATACCTTCGCGAGCTGCGCCGGTGTGCTCGGCAGGCGGACGCGCGGCGGCATGCTGCTGCAGACCGACAGCGATTTCTGCCGCTACCTGCTGCAGGACTTCGAGGTGGCGGTGGTGCCGGGCAGCGTGTTCGGGCTGGCGCCGTATTTCCGCATTTCGTATGCGACCTCGATGGCGCAGCTGGAAGAGGCATGCAAGCGCATCCAGGCTGCCTGCGAGGCGCTGGAATGAACCCGCTTTTCTCCTTCCCCCGCTGGGGGAGGGCAGGGGTGGGGGCAGGCGGCGTATCCGGTGCCGCGGGCTTTTCCATCGCCGCTTGCCCCCATCCCAACCTTCCCCCAGAGGGGGAAGGAGCGATACCCGACACCTTCATCACATCGGAAAACCCATGACCACACCCCGCACCGGCGGCCAGATCCTGGTCGACCAGCTCGTCACCCACGGTGTCGAGCAGCTCTTCTGCGTGCCCGGCGAGAGCTTTCTCGCCGTGCTCGACGCACTGCACGACGCCTCCATCGAAGTGACCGTGTGCCGCCAGGAAGGCGGCGCGACGATGATGGCCGAGGCGCAGGGCAAGCTCACCGGCAGGCCGGGCGTGTGCTTCGTGACGCGCGGGCCGGGCGCCACCAATGCGTCGGCCGGGGTGCACATCGCGCACCAGGATTCGACGCCGCTCTTGCTCTTCGTCGGCCAGGTCGCGCGCGAGGCGCTGGGCCGCGAGGCCTTCCAGGAGCTGGACTACGGCGCGGTGTTCGGCACCATGGCCAAGTGGGTGGTGCAGATCGACGACCCGGCGCGCGTGCCCGAGCTGGTGTCGCGCGCCTTCCATGTCGCGACCTCGGGCCGCCCGGGTCCGGTAGTGATCGCGCTGCCGGAGGACATGCTGACCGAGGCCGCGACGGTGGCCGACGCGCAGCCCTACGCCGTCAGTGAAACGTACCCCGGCCCGGCACAGATCGCCGAGCTGCAGCAGCGGCTGTCGCAGGCGCAGCGGCCGGTGGTCGTCGTGGGCGGCAGCCGCTGGTCGGAGAAGGCGTCGCGTCAGTTCGCGGACTTCGCGGCGGCCTTCTCGCTGCCCGTGTACTGCTCGTTCCGCCGGCAGATGCTGATGTCGGCCGATCACCCCTGCTATGCGGGCGACCTCGGCCTGGGCGTCAATCCGAAGATGCTGGAGCGCATCCGCAATGCCGACCTGATCCTGCTGGCCGGCGGGCGCCTGTCGGAAGTGCCCTCGCAGGGCTACGAGCTGCTGTCCATTCCGCAGCCGAAGCAGGCGCTGGTGCACGTGCATGCCGATGCCGACGAGCTGGGCAAGCTGTATCGCCCGGCGCTGGGCATCCACGCCACGCCGCAGGCCTTCGCCGAGGCCGTTTCCACGCTGCGCCCTGCACAGGTGCCGGCCTGGCAGGCGGAGACGAAGGCCGCGCGCGAAGACTTCCTGCGCTGGAGCGACCCGTCGCCCATCCGCATTCCGGGCCCGCTGCAGATGGGCGAGGTCATGAAGCACCTGCGCGAGGTGCTGCCGGCCGACACCATCTTCTGCAACGGCGCGGGCAACTTCGCCACCTGGGTGCACCGCTTCTGGCCGTTCCGCGCGTATGCCAGCCAGCTCGCGCCCACCAGCGGCTCGATGGGCTACGGCCTGCCGGCCGGGATCGGCGCCAAGCGGCTGTGGCCGCAGCGCGAGGTGGTGGTGTTCGCGGGCGACGGCGACTTCATGATGCACGGCCAGGAGTTCGCGACCGCCGTGCAGTACGGCCTGCCGATCATCGTGGTGCTGCTGGACAACGCCATGTACGGCACCATCCGCATGCACCAGGAAAGGCACTACCCGGGCCGCATCAGTGCCACGCAGCTGAAGAACCCCGACTTCCGCGGCTACGCGGAGGTGTTCGGCGGGCACGGCGAGCGCGTGACCAGCACCGAAGAATTCGGCCCCGCACTCGCCCGCGCACGCGCCAGCGGCAAGCCGGCGATCCTGCATTGCCTGTTGGACCCGGAGGCCATCACGCCGGGCAGCACGCTGCAATCGATCCGCAAGGCCGCTCTGGAGGGCTGAGCACTCTCCCAGGCTTCGCGCACTTCGTGTCGCGCGCGCCTTCCCCCTCGCCGGGGGCGACACCTGCGGCCCGGCAAAGCCGGTTCCCCGGTGTCCCGCGAACTGGCAGCCCTTCAGCGCAGGCCGCCGACGTACCGGGGTGGGGGCGTGGGCGGCTGGCCGTCGGGCTGGCGTGCCGCCAGGCGCGCGGCGCGGGCCAGCGGCTCCATCGCCTGCTCCAGCCGGGTGGCGAGAAGGTAGAGCTCCTCGTCCTTGGTGTCGGCCGCGTGTGCGCGGGTCATGCGCACGATCTCGGCGGCGTACTCGGCGTTGGTCGCCATCCATTCGGTGTCGGTCACGCGGCCGTGCTTTCGCCGCAGCGCCACATGAAGGCGGGCGGCGAGGGCGATGCGTTCGCTTTCGGACATGGATGGCGACATGGCTTGTTTCCTCCGTCGGTGGGTCAGCTGCTCCCGAGATGTTCCCTGTGCTGTGCAAGATCGAGGCCCAGCAGTTCGCTGTCGGCATCGACGCGCAGGCCGACGATGACGTGCACCAGGAACAGCACCACTGCCGTTCCTGTCGCACTGAAGATGGCCACGCTGCCGACCGCGATCGCCTGCGTCAGCACGTCGCCCGTGGCGCCGGAGACGCGCGGGTCGGCGAACACGCCGGTCAGCAGCGCGCCCACGATGCCGCCGATGCCGTGCACGCCGAACACGTCGAGCGAGTCGTCCGCCCCCAGCAGGTGCTTCAGGCCGGTGGCGCCCCAGTAGCAGGCCAGCCCCGCGATGGCGCCGATGGCCAGCGCCGCCGGCGGCGTGACGAAACCGGCCGCCGGGGTGATGGCCACCAGCCCCGCCACGAGGCCCGAGCACAGGCCCAGCAGCGAGGGACTGCGCCGCACGATCCATTCGCCGAGCATCCAGCTCATGGCGCCGGCGGCCGCCGCGATGTGCGTGACCAGCATCGCCAGCCCCGCGCGGCCGTCGGCCGCCACCGCCGAGCCGGCATTGAAGCCGAACCAGCCCACCCACAGCAGGCCGGCGCCGGTCATGGTGAAAGCCAGGTTGTAGGGCTCGAAGGCCTCGCGGCCGTAGCCCTTGCGCGAGCCCAGCGCGTAGGCGCACACCAGCCCCGCGATGCCGGCGTTGACGTGCACCACCGAGCCGCCCGCGAAGTCGAGCGCGCCCATCTGCGCGAGCCAGCCGCCGGGCTCCCACACCCAGTGCGCGACGGGCGCGTACACCAGCACGCTCCACAGCAGCGCGAACCACAGGATCGCCGAGAAGCGCATGCGCTCGACGAAGGCGCCGAGCACCAGCGCGGTGGTGATGATTGCGAAGGTCAGCTGGAACATCGCGTAGACCGACTCGGGCACGTTGGGCGCCACGTGGCTCACCGCGAGCTGCCCGGCCTCCTTCAGGTATTCGAAGCCCGAGAACCAGAAGCGCCCGGAGCCGCCGAGCCAGGGCCAGCCCTCGGTGAAGGCCAGCGAATAGCCCAGCGCGAACCAGGTCAGCGAGACCGTCGCGGCGATCGCCACCACCGCCGCCATGGTGGCCAGCACGTTCTTGCGGCGCACCATGCCCGCGTAGAAGAGAGCGATGCCGGGCAGCGTCATCAGCAGCACCAGCGCGGTCGAGGTCATCATCCATGCGGTGTCTGCCGCGTTGATGGAGGCTTGCGGTGCCAGGGCCATGGTCGCTTTCTTCTTCAAGTGGTGGACTCAGGCGCCCCGTGCACAAGTCGTGCCACGTCGTTAACTATCAGAAACACTTTGGTTTGCAAACCGGGCTTATTCGGTAAGGCAAAGCGGGTAATTCCCTATGCACTGAGGCGGTGCGTGCCCCTAAAGTCTGCGCACTCGCGAACGGGCCCTGCTCGTGTGCCGAGGGTCCGAGGAGACAAACCCCCCAAGCAACAATAAAAATTCTTCAAAGGCTCCGTACGAGATGCCTGTCCAAGCTTGAAAGGCGCCGCTGGTCGGCGCCTTTTTTATTTGCGCGGGGCTTGGGGCATCGGCCTTTCAAGCTACTTTTTCGATAGCACCGGGGTGAGACAATCCACGCCCTATGGAAATGCTGGTGGTCACGGGCGCCTCTGCGCTCGCGGGTTTTGTCGATTCGATCGTGGGCGGAGGCGGGCTGATCCTGGTGCCTGCGCTGTTCGCCGTTTTCCCGGGCGCACCGCCGGCGACCCTGCTGGGCACCAACAAGAGCGCTTCCATCTGGGGCACGGCCGCCGCCGCGGCCCAGTTCAGCCAGCGGGTGCAGATGCGCTGGGGCGCGCTGTGGCCGGCCGCGCTGCTCGGCTTCGTCGGCTCGATGCTGGGCGCCTGGGGCGTCACCATGTTCCCGGGCGACTTCCTGCGCAAGGCGCTGCCGCTCATCCTGCTGGGCGTGCTGCTCTACACGTTGGCGCGCAAGGACATGGGCCGCATGCATGCGCCGCGCTTCTCCGGCCGCGCCGAGACGCTGGCGGCCTGCACCATCGGCCTTTGCATCGGGCTGTACGACGGCTTCTTCGGCCCGGGCGCGGGCAGCTTCCTGGTGTTCCTCTTCGTGCGCTGGATGGGCTACGACTTCCTCAACGCCTCGGCCTCGGCCAAGATCATCAACACCCTGACCAACGCCGCCGCGCTGATCCTGCTGGCGGCCAAGGGCCATGTCTGGTGGCACTACGGACTGGTGATGGCGGTGGCCAACGTGGCCGGCAGCGTGCTGGGCACGCGGGTTGCGCTCAAGCACGGCGCGGGCTTCGTGCGGGTGGTGTTCATCGTGGTGGTGAGCGCGCTGATACTGAAGACCGCCTACGACGCATTCCTGAAATAACGAAGCAAGAAAGAAAGCCGCCCGATGTCCTCTCCCCAAGATCCCGTCGAGCGGCCCGCTCCCGTCGGCTTCTGGCAGGCCTTCGCCTACTGGCTCAAGCTGGGCTTCATCAGCTTCGGCGGCCCGGCCGGGCAGATCGCGCTGATGCACCAGGAACTGGTGGAGCGCAGGCGCTGGATCTCGGAGAAGCGCTTCCTGCACGCCCTCAACTACTGCATGCTGCTGCCCGGCCCCGAGGCCCAGCAGCTCGCCACCTACATCGGCTGGCTCATGCACCGCACCTGGGGCGGCATCGCAGCGGGGGTGCTGTTCGTGCTGCCCTCGCTCTTCATCCTGATCGCGCTCTCGTGGATCTACATGGCCTACGGGCAGGTGCCGGCGGTGGCGGGGCTGCTGTACGGCGTGAAGCCGGCGGTCACGGCCATCGTGCTGTTCGCGGCCTGGCGCATCGGCTCGCGGGTGCTGAAGAACCCCTGGCTCTGGGCGATTGCCGCCGCGGCCTTCGTGGCGATCTTCGCGCTGCAGCTGCCATTTCCGCTGATCGTGCTCGCGGCTGCGGCCATCGGCTACGTCGGCAGCCGGGTGGCGCCGCATCGCTTCGCGCCGGGCGGCGGCGGGCATGGCGCGGCGGGGGCGGCGGCCATCGGCCCGGCGCTCATCGACGACGACACGCCGACGCCCGCGCACGCGCGCTTCGGCTGGGGCCGCTTCTGGCGCGTGCTGGGCGTGTTCCTCGTGCTGTGGCTGAGCGGCATGGGCGCGCTCATGGCGTTGTACGGCTGGCACGGCACGCTCACGCAGATGGGCTGGTTCTTCACCAAGGCCGCCCTCATGACCTTCGGCGGCGCCTACGCGGTGCTGCCCTACGTGTTCCAGGGCGCGGTCGACCACTACGGCTGGCTGGGTGCCACGCAGATGATCGACGGCCTCGCGCTGGGCGAAACCACGCCGGGGCCGCTGATCATGGTGGTGTCGTTCGTGGGCTTCGTCGGCGGGTGGAACCAGGCGCTCTTCGGCGCCCACTCGCTCTTCGCGGCGGGTGCGGTGGCGGCGACGGTGGTGAGCTTCTTCACCTTCCTGCCGTCGTTCCTGTTCATCCTGCTGGGCGGGCCCTTCATCGAGTCGACGCACGGCAACCTGAAGCTCACCGCGCCGCTCACGGCCATCACGGCGGCGGTGGTGGGCGTGATCGTCAACCTGGCGGTGTTCTTCGCCTGGCACGTGCTGTGGCCCAAGGGCGCGGGTGGGGGCTTCGACGCGGCATCGGCGGCGATCGGGCTGATCGCCGCCGTGGCGCTGTTCCGCTTCAAGGCCGGGGTGATCCCGGTGGTGCTCGGGTCGGCCCTGATGGGGCTGGCGTGGCAGCTGTTGCTGCTGCCGTTGTTCGTGCGCTGAAGAGGATCAGTCCTCGACGAAGGCTTCTTCTCGCTTTGCCTTGATCGCCGGCAGCAGCACGATGCCCAGCAGCAGCGCCGCCGCGACCAGAAGCCCCGCCGACAGCGGCCGCGTGACGAACACGCTCCACGCCCCGCGCGACAGCAGCAGCGCACGGCGCAGGTTCTCTTCCATCATCGGCCCCAGGATGAAGCCCAGCAGCAGCGGCGCTGGCTCGGTGCGCAGCTTGATGAAGAGATAGCCGATGAAACCGAAGGCCGCCACCATCCACACGTCGAAGGTGTTGTTGTTGGTCGAGTACACGCCGATCGCGCAGAACAGAACGATGGCCGGGAACAGGAACTTGTAGGGCACCGTCAGCAGCTTGATCCACATGCCGATCAGTGGCAGGTTCAGGATGATCAGCATCGCGTTGCCGATCCACATCGAGGCGATCAGGCCCCAGAAGAGCTCCGGGTTGCTGGTCATGACCTGCGGGCCCGGCTGGATGTTGTGGATGGTCATTGCGCCCACCATCAGCGCCATCACCGCGTTGGGCGGAATGCCCAGCGTCAGCAGCGGGATGAAGGAGGTCTGCGCGCCGGCGTTGTTGGCTGACTCCGGCGATGCCACGCCGCGGATGTTGCCCTTGCCGAAGGGCACTTCGCCGGGGCGCATGCGGATCTTCTTTTCCAGCGCGTAGGAGGCGAAAGAAGCCAGCAGCGCGCCGCCGCCGGGCAGGATGCCCAGTGCGGAACCCAGCGCCGTGCCGCGAAGCACGGCGGGGAGCATGCGCTTGAAGTCGTCCTTGGTGGGCCACAGGCCCTTGACCTTGTGCGTGAACACCTCGCGCTCGTCGTCGGGCTGCGAGAGGTTGCCGATGATCTCGCCATAGCCGAACACGCCCATGGCGATGACCACGAAGCCGATGCCGTCGGTGAGCTCCGGAATGTCGAAGCTGTAGCGCGCCACGCCGGAGTTGACGTCGGTGCCCACGATGCCCAGCAAGAGGCCCAGCACGATCATCGCCACCGCCTTCAGCAGCGAGCCCGAGGCCAGCACCACCGCGCCGATCAGGCCCAGCACCATCAGCGAGAAATACTCGGCCGGGCCGAACTTGAAGGCCAGTTCGGTCAGCGGCGGCGCGAAGGCGGCCAGGATCAGCGTGCCGACGCAGCCCGCGAAGAACGAGCCCAGGCCCGCGGCGGCCAGCGCCGGGCCCGCTCGGCCCTGCCTGGCCATCTGGTAGCCGTCGATGCAGGTGACCACCGAGGACGACTCGCCCGGCAGGTTCACCAGAATGGCCGTGGTGGAGCCGCCGTACTGGGCGCCGTAATAGATGCCCGCCAGCATGATCAGCGCCGATACCGGCGGCAGCGCGTAGGTTGCCGGCAGAAGCATTGCGATGGTCGCAACGGGTCCGATGCCCGGCAGCACGCCGATCAGCGTGCCCAGGATGCAGCCGATCAGGCAGTACAGCAGGTTGGTGAAGGTGAACGCGACGCCGAAGCCGGTCGCGAGGTTGTTGAAGAGTTCCATGGCTGTGTTCTCCTCAACCCGAGATGAAGGTGGGCCACACCTGGATCTGCAGCTTGAGCGCCCAGATGAACGCCACGTAGCTGCCGGCCGCCAGGATGGTCGCGAGGATCAGCACGTCGCGCAGCTTGAAGTGCTCGCCCGCCATGCTGGAGATGATGGTGAGCGCGTAGATCGCGATGATCATTCCCATGGCCGGCAGCCCGATGCTGGGCAGCCCGCCCAGCAGCACGCCGAAGGCCAGGTTCGCGCCGAGCACGAAGGCCAGCGGCTTCCAGGCCCACTTGCCGATCGGGTCGCCGTCGGTGGTCTCCACCACCATCGCCTGGAACATGATGATCGCGCCCAGCACCGCCAGCAGGATGCCCAGCATGAGCGGGAAGTAGCCCGGCCCCATGCGCGCGCCGTCGCCGATGGTGTAGGTGGTGGCGCCGATGGCGAAGGCGCCGCCCACGGTGGTGAACATGACTCCTGAAAAGAAGTCGGCCTGACTCTTTATGCGCATGTCTCGCTCCTCTTGTTATGGAGGAAGGAGGGTCGATCCGCGGGCCTGACCGTTGGCTGACCAGCGCGGTACGAACAAATGCGTACCGCAGGGCAAGGGTTCTTCCCGGTTCGGGCGTTTTCCCCAATGAAAAAAGCTCCCGAAGGAGCTTTTTTCATTCAAGGGCCCGAAGGCCCTGGAGGCAGGAGGGAGGGCTCAGTAGCCGCCGCGGCCACCGCCGCCGTAGCCACCACCGCCGCCACCGTAGCCGCCGCCACCGCTGCGGTCGCCGCCGTAGCCACCGCGGTCGCCGCCGTAACCACCGCCGCCGCTGCGGCCGCCACCACCGTAGCCGCCACCACCACCGCCGCCGTAGCCGCCGCCACCGCTGCGGGGGGGACGGGCTTCCATCGGACGGGCTTCGTTCACCGTCAGGGCGCGGCCCTGCAGGGGCTGGCCGTTCATGGCTTCGATGGCTGCGAGTGCTTCGGCATCCGTGCCCATTTCGACGAAGCCGAAGCCCTTCGAACGGCCGGTGTCACGTTCCATCATGACCTTTGCGCTGACGATCGAGCCGAATTCGCCGAAGGCTTGCTCCAGATCGTTGTCGCGGATCGAGTAGGCGAGGTTGCCCACATAAAGTTTCTTGCCCATCAAGGGACTCCTATCAAACCAACAAAAAAAACAAAAAGCGATGGAGTCCCAGAATCACAACAAACAAGAACTGCGCTGTGGCGCGAAACTGACCGATCACCGAATTACGTGCACGGGAGCCGCGGGGGGCCCACTGACACGTAGCGACGATTATCCCGCCCGAATTGCAAAAATTGCGGCGAAATCTTGCGTCATCGGGTAACTCCCGGGTCGGAAGGGCGGTTTCGCAACGGTTTCAGCAGGCCGGAAAGCCCGTTGTGGTCTATTTCATGCATCAGCGCGAGCAATCGGCCAATTTCTCCCGAGGGAAAACCCTCGCGTGCAAACCAGCTCAGGTAATTGCCGGGCAAATCGGCAATCAGCGTGCCCTTGTACTTGCCGAAGGGCATTTCGAGCGTCACCAGCCGCTGCAGGTCTTCGGGGTTCATCGCGTGCTCAGCCTCCTGCGCGCTTGACCGTGTGGCCCAGCTTCGAGAGCGCGGCGATCACCGTCTCGCGGTGGTCGCCCTGGATCTCGATGACGCCGTCCTTCACCGTGCCGCCCGTGCCGCAGGCCGTCTTGAGCTGCTTGCCCAGCGCCAGCAGCGCCGCCGCGTCGAGCGCCACGCCCTTGACCACCGTCACGCCCTTGCCTTTTCTGCCCTTGGTCTCGTGCGATACACGCACAATGCCGTCGGTGGCCGGCGCGCGGGCCTGGCTCGCGAGTTCCTTGCAGCGGCACCGGGCCACGGGCTCGCCGCAGCCGGGGCACATGCGTCCGCCGCCGTCGGTGGAATACACCAGGGTGCTGCTGCCGGCCTGGCCGGCGCGCTGCTGTTTCATCGTCGACATCCGATACGCCTCTTCGTACTTTCTTTCGCTGGTTCCTGTTCTTCGCCTGCCGCGCTCATCAAACACATGTCATTCGATTCACTGGGCCTGTCCCCCGCGCTCGTGCAGGCTGCCGCCCGCCGTGGCTATGCCGCGCCGACCGCCATCCAGGCCGCGGCCATCCCCGCGATTCTGCAGGGCCGCGACCTGAGGGGCTCGGCGCAGACCGGTTCCGGAAAGACGGCCGCATTCTCCCTGCCGCTGCTGCAGCGCCTGGTTTCGGAGCGCCCGCAGGGCGCGCGCCGCGTGCGCGCCCTGGTGCTCGTGCCCACGCGCGAGCTCGCGGCCCAGGTCGGTGAGACTCTGCACGACCTGGCCCGGGACCTGCCCGAGCGCCCGAAGATCGTCACCGCCTTCGGCGGCGTGTCGATCAACCCGCAGATGATGAGCCTGCGCGGCGGCGCCGACATCGTCGTCGCCACGCCGGGCCGGCTGCTCGATCTGGCGGACCACAACGCGCTGAGGCTCGACGGCGTGGCCATGCTCGTGCTCGACGAGGCCGACCGCCTGTTCGACCTGGGCTTCGCCGACGAACTCGGCCGCATCCTCGAACAGCTGCCGAAGCGGCGCCAGAACCTGCTGTTCTCGGCCACCTTCCCGGGCGCCATCCAGGCGCTGGCCGACGGCATGCTGCACGAGCCGGCCCTGGTCGACGTCCAGGGCGAGCCCGGCACCGCGCCCGACATCGTGCAGCGCGTGATCGAGGTCGACCCCGGCCGCCGCACCCAGCTGCTGCGCCACCTGCTCAAGCAGCACGAGAACGAATGGGGCCGCGTGCTGGTCTTCGTCGCCACGCAGCATGCGGCCCAGACCGTGGCCGAGAAGCTCTACAGGAACGGCATCTACGCCGTGCCCTTCCACGGCGACATTGCGCAGGGCACGCGCGCCGACATCCTCTCGCAGTTCAGGCAGAGCCGCTGGGACGTGGTGGTCGCCACCGACCTCGCGGCGCGCGGGATCGACATCGCGCAGCTGCCCGTGGTCATCAACTACGACCTGCCGCGCTCGCCCGCCGACTACATCCACCGCATCGGCCGCACGGGCCGCGCCGGCGAGAGCGGCCTGGCCATCAGCTTCGTGAGCGCGTCGACGCAGGCGCACTTCAGGGTGATCGAGAAACGCCACGGCCTGAAGCTGCCGCGCGAGCGCATCGAAGGCTTCGAGCCGGTGGAGGTGGCGCCGCCGCTGGTCGACGCGTCGGGCACGGGGGGCATCAAGGGCAAGCGGCCGAGCAAGAAGGACAAGCTGCGGGCGGCGGCGAAGGCCGCGCAGCCGCACGACGGCGAGGAATCCTGAAGAAATCCCTCGTCGGGCGTCAGCCGATTTGGAAGGACGCCGGCGGATGCTTCGCCAGTTCCGCGAGGAGCAGCGTCCAGGCCCGCGTCCCTTGCCGGATCGACGCCAGCCTGAAGAACTCGTTCGGCGCGTGCACGTCCTCGTCGGGCAGGTTGAAGCCGAACATCAGCGTGTCGATGCCCAGCATCTCCTTGAAGATCGACGTCACCGGCACGCTGGCGCCGAGCCGCACGTGGATGGGGCGACGGCCGCTCTCGCGCTCCAGCACCGCCTCGGCCGCGCGCACCAGCGGATGGTGCGGCGCGAGGGTGGAGGCGGGCGAGCCGTCGTTCATTGCCACCACGTCGAGCGTGCAGCCCGGCGGGCAGTGCCGCTGCAGGTGGCGCAGCACAGCGTGGATCACGGCGCGCGGGTTCTGCCCCGCGACGACGCGCGTCGTGAGCTTGGCCTGCGCCTCGCAGGGCACGATGGTCTTGCCGCCGCCGCCCGTATAGCCGCCCCACAGGCCGTTGACGTCGAGGGCCGGGCGCAGCGTGATGCGTTCGCGCGCCGTGTAGCCGGGCTCTCCATGCGCGCTGCCGCCGACGTCCGAGAAGAACGCGGCCTCGTCGTACGGGAACGCAGCGGTGTCTGCGCGCTGTCTTTCCGTGGGCGGCGCGGCGCCGTCGTGGAAGCCCTCGACCGCCACGCCGCCGTCGGCATGGTGCAGCGACGCGACCAGCCGCGCCATCTCGTGCAGCGCGTTGCGCACGCTGCCGCCGTAGCGGCCCGAATGCAGGTCCTTGTCGGCGGTGCGCAGCCGCACCTCCAGCTGCACGTTGCCGCGCGCGCCGGTGTTGATCGTCGGCACCTCCGCGCTCGCGCGTCCGCCATCGGCGGACAGCACCGCGTCGGAGCGCAGCAGCGCGCGATGGCGCTCGACGATGGTCCGCAGCGAGGGACTGCCCGTTTCCTCCTCGCCTTCGAGGAACACCTTGATGTTCACCGGGCAGCGGCCCTGCACCGCGAGGAACGAGGCGATCACCTCGAGCGCGATCGCGGTCGAGCCCTTCACGTCGGACGTGCCGCGCCCGTAGAGGCGGCCATCCACCTCCGTCGGCTCGAACGCAGGCGTGCGCCACTGGTCCAGGGGATCGGCCGGCTGCACGTCGTAATGGCCGTACACCATCAGCGTGGGCCGGCCGGGTGCGCCGTTCCATTCGCCGTAGACGGCGGGCTCGCCGCCGCCGTCGAGCAGGCGCACGCCCGACAGGCCGATCCACTGCAGCCGCTCGACGAGGAAGCGCCGCGCCTCGTGCATGTGCGGCGCGAAGGACGGGTCGGCGCTCACGCTCGGGATGCGCAGGAAGGCCTTGAGCCAGTCCACGATCTCCGGCTGGCGGGCGTCGAGATGGTCGATGACGTGTCGTTCGTTCATGGGCGGGTCGATGCGGTTCGTTCTTCGGTCAGTACATCGGCGGGAACACGTCGGGCCCCCACAGCGTGTCGCACTTGTGGGTGTGCTCGAACGCGTTGCTCGATGTCCTGACGGCGGTATAGGTGAACTCCATCAGCACGCGGTCCGAAGGACCCATGGAGCGCGGCCAGCGCGTCGCGACGCTGCGGCCGTCGCCGTTCGGGTCGCCGTTCTTCGCGAAGTTGAGCAGGTACGCGACCATCTGCGCCGACAGCGCCTTGCGCTGCGCCGTGGTGGCGGCGTCGGGCGCGGCACTGCCCGGGTCGAAGTAGGGGTAGGTGGGCAGTGAGTCGACCGTGCCGGTCAGGTAGTAGCTGTCCATGCCGTGCGCCGTGCCGTAGTAGAAGGCCGCGGGATTCGACGGAAACGACAGCTGCGGATCGGTCATCTCCCAGCCGTACACCGGCACCCACGCCGCGAGCGCGTCGCGCCGCGCGCTGTTGCCGCAGGCGTACATCGCGTCGCCCATGGCTCGCGCGATGCCTTGCGCCGGCACGGCGTAGTTGCCGATCGGATAGGCCGCCTCGATGGCCGTGGTGTCGTAGCCGGCCGGCGCGAGCCCGCGCAGGTACAGAGGGTAGTAGGCCGCGCTCAGCTTCGTGTCGACGAACAGCGTGCCCTCGTCGTACACGCCGCCGATCATCACCGGTACCTGGTTGAAGTTGCCGGTCGCGAAGGCGCGCGCGGGCACCTGCGTGATGACCTGCGCGTCCACCGTGGGACGCCACTTGAGCCCGCCCTGCGCGAGCAGCGCGGACACCGGCAGTGCGCGCAGGCAGGCCACCACGTCGGAGGCGCCGCCGCATCCGAGGTTCTGCACGGCGGTGTCTCCCACCGCCAGCGAGGTGTCCATGCTGGGGTTCGAATACTCGGCCGCGCCGCCGCTTTGCATCACCGCGCGCTGGAACAGCCCCTTGGCCCTGGGCGATTGCAGCAGCGAGAAGCTCTGCGTCGCGCCCGCCGAGGTGCCCCACAGCGTGACGTTGCCCGCGTCGCCGCCGAAGGCTGCGATGTTCCTCTGCACCCAGCCGAGCGCGGCAAGCTGGTCCATCACGGCGAAGTTGCCGAGGCTGCCGTCCTTGTTGGCCGCGCGCAGCGCCTTGTTCGCGAGATAGCCGAGCGCGCCGAGCCGGTAGTTGATGCCGACCACCACCACGCCGCGGCTCGCCAGCGGGCTCGGGCCCATCTCGCCCGAACCCAGCGTGAACGCGCCGCCGTGGATGTAGAAGATCACCGGCAGCCTGTCGCCTGCCTTCGTGCCGGCCGGCTTCCACACGTTCAGATAGAGACAGTCTTCGGCGATCGGCGACGACACCGCTCCCGGTGCCTGTGGGCATGCGTTGCCGAAGGCCTTCGCCTGCAGCGTCGCCGCGCGGGCGGCCGGCGGTTGCGGTGGCGCCCAGCGCAGCGCGCCCACCGGCGGCTGCGCGTACGGAATGCCCAGGAACGACACGAGGCCGTTGCCCGCGTTGCCGGCGACCTTGCCTTCCGTGGTGACCGCGACCGTGGGGTCGTCCTGCGCGGGAGCGGCGGCCGGTGTCGGTGCCGGCGCGGGGCTCGCGGCCGGCGGCAGCCCGATGCCGCCGAAACCCGCACCGCCGCCGCCGCCACCGCCGCATGCGGAAAGCGACAGCGCGATCGCCAATGCCAGTGTGTTGATCTGTCTCGTCTTCATGGATGCACCTCTTCTTCCGAAAGGAAACGGGACTCAGGGCGACTCGTAGCCGATGGTCTTGACGAGGTCGCGATAGCGCGCGATCTCGGCCGCATAGAACTTCTCGCCGGCCTCCAGGCTCATCGGCTCGAAGACGGTCTTGGCCTGCGACTCCAGCTGCGCGCGCGCCTGCGGGTTCTTCAGCGCGGCGGCGATCGCGGCGTTGAGCCGCTCGGCCACGGGCCTCGGCGTGCCCTTGCGCACCACGTAGGAGGTCCAGATGCCGAAGTCGAAGTCCTTCATGTCCTTGCTCTGCGCGCTGGTCTGCAGCGTGTCGAAGGGCGCGGGCAGCCGCCTGCCGGGCGACAGCGAACCGATCACGCGCAGGCGGCCCTGCTTCACGTAGTCGGCGTAGAAGGCCTGGTAGGGCATGAATGCGAAGTCGATCTGCCCGCCGATCAGGTCCTGCAGGATGGGCGCGCCGCCCTTGTAGGGAACGTGCGTGACGGTTGCGCCCGTGCGCCTGGTGAAGAGTTCGCCCAGCAGGTGGTAGAGCGTGCCCGGGCCCGGCGTGCCGTAGCTCAGCGGCGCGTCCCTGCGCGAACGCGCCAGTGCCACGAACTCGTCGAGCGAATGGGCCGGCAGCTGGCTGTTGACCACCAGCACCAGCGGCGAGGTGGCCACCGGCGCGATCCACTGGAAATCCTCGGGCTTGTAGCGCGTGCTCCTGTTGACCAGCCCCGACAGGATCAGCTCGTTGGGCGATCCCTGGAACAGGTAGTGGCCGTCGGCCGGCGCGGCCAGCACCTTGGCCGCGGCAATGGCGCCGCTCGCCCCTGCGATGTTCTCGACGATCACCTGCCCGCCGAGCTCCTTGCCGACCAGGTCGTTCAGCGCCCGCGCAGTGAAGTCGCTGGCTGCGCCCGCCGGGTAGGGAACCATCATCGTGACGACCTTCGAGGGATAGGGCGCCTGTGCCTGTGCCACGGTGCCGCAGCCCAGGAAGACCAGCGTGCAGAGCCATCGATCGAACCGCTTCATGGGGAAATTCCTTGGTCCAAAGTAGTACGCGATGGATGCTAGGAATCAGGGTTCTATCTGTCCAATGCATTGTTTTTGTAATTACCATGAGCTTCACTCATGTACATGACGAACACGGCCAGCCATGAACCTCCAGCAACTCGACCACCTGCTCGCGCTCGCGGAAACAGGCTCATTCAGCCGCGCGTCCGAGAAAGTGCACCTGACCCAGCCGGCGCTCAGCCGCAGCATCCAGATGCTCGAGCAGGAACTCGGCATGCAGCTCGTCGACCGCGTCGGCAAGCGAAACGAGCTGACGCCTTTCGGCGCGATGGTGCTGGCGCGCGCCAAGCGCATCTCGATGGAGACGCACGAGCTCAGGCGCGCCGCCGCGCTGCTGGCCGACGGGCAGGCGGGCGTGGTGCGGCTGGGGCTCGGCGCGGCGCCCGGGGCCTTGTTCTCGTCGCCGCTCCTCATCCATATGCTGCGAAACCATCCGCGCGTGGGCCTGCAGCTGCACGGCGGCGGGCCCGAGCTGCAGTTGGCGGCGCTGCGCGCGCGCTCGCTCGATGCGCTGGTGCTGACCTATCGGGCAGTGTCGCCGCGCGAGGACCTGCACATCGACGTATTGCCCACGCTGCGTTCGGGATTCGTCTGCAGGCGCGGCCATCCGTTGCTGGCGTCGCGGCGCGGCAAGCCGGTTCGCTTCGACGAGCTCGTGCGCTATCCGGTGGTCTCGACGATGGTCAGCGACGACGTGGCGCGCATCCTGGTGGAGCGCTACGGCAGCGATGCGAGTCCGCAGCGCTGGCTGCACGTGTCGTCGGAAGACATCGGCGCGCTGATCGAGGCCGTGCGCAACACCGATGCGGTTTTCCTGGGAGTGCTCGCGGCCACCCGGGCGCTGCAGGACAGCGGCGATCTGGCCGAGCTCGAGGTGGAGCCTGCGGCGGGGCTCAGCGCGCAGTTCGCCTTCGTCACGCTCGAAGGCAGGACCGAGGCGCCCGCGCTGCGGCTGGTGCGCGAGTTCTGCGTCGGGCTCGCGAAAGCCGGGGCCGATCAGTCGGGCGCGTAGTCCACCTGATGCCGCGCGATCCGCAGGTCGCCCAGTTCCTCGCGCACGCGCAGGTGCGCGGGATGCGTGGCATAGCCGTCGAGCGAGGCCTGGCTGTCGAATTCGCTGTAGAGCACCACGTCGCAGGCGTAGTCCACGCGGCTCGAATCGACGCCGACTTCGAGGTGCAGCAGGCCGGGGATCTGGCCGCGCAGCGATTCGAAGCTGTGCTTCAGCAAATGCACGGCCTGCGCCTTTTCCTCGGCAGAGTCGCCGCGCAGGTTCCACATCACGATGTGTTTCAGCATCGCGTTCGCACGCCTGCGGCAGGCTCGCCGGAAAGAAGAGGAATGAAGGTCACACGGGCTCCTGCTGCTTGGTGTGACCGATGGTAAGCACCGTACCGGGCGCGGCGGGCTGCGCCGGTGAAGAACAGTTTTCCGTTTTCCCTTCTTCTTCTTCTTTTTCTCCTCCTCCTCTTTCGTCTACAGCCAGCCCATCTGCCTGGCCGCCAGCTCCTTCATGATCTCCTCGGCGCCGCCGCCGATCATCATCACCTTCACTTCGCGGTAGATGCGCTCGCTGGCGGTGCCGCGCATGAAGCCCATGCCGCCGAGGATCTGCACCGCCTGGTCGGCGCAGAACTGCATGGTCTGCGTGGCGTGGTTCTTCAGCATGCAGATCTGCGCCACCCATTCGGGCGCGTTGTGGCGGCCGGCTGCTTCGAGCGCGTCGCCCTCGGCTGACACAGCTTCCGCCCATGCCTCGGTGGACGCGATGCGCATCTGCATGTCGACCAGCTTGTGGCGCACCGCCTGGTGCTCGATGAGCGCGGCGCCGAAGGCCTTGCGCTCGCGCGCCCAGGCCAGGGCCTCGTCGAGGCAGGCCTGCGAGAAGCCCAGCGCGCCCGCGGCGAGACCGATGCGCTCGCCGTTGAAGTTGCCCATGACCATGCGGAAGCCTTCGCCTTCGTGCCCCAGCAGGTAGCGCGCGGGCACGCGCACGTTGTCGAAGTGCAGCGTGGCGGTGTCGGAGCACAGCCAGCCCATCTTCGACAGCCGCGTGCGCGCGAGGCCCGGCGCGTCGCCCGGCACCAGCAGCATCGAGATGCCGCCCGCGCCGCGGCCTTCGCCGGTGCGCACGGCCACGGTGATCCAGTCGGCGCGCATGCCCGAGGTGATGAAGGTCTTCTCGCCGTTGACGACGTAGTGGTCGCCTTCGAGCCGTGCCGTCGTGCGAAGGGCAGCCACGTCGGAGCCGCCGCCGGGCTCGGTGATGGCGAGCGCCGCGATCTTCTCGCCGCGCAGCACCGGCGGCACGACCTCGCGGCGCACCGCGTCGCTCGCGTGCAGCACCACGGGCGGCAGGCCGATGTTGTGCGAGAACAGGCTCGCGAGCACGCCGCCGCTCCTGCCGTGGCGCGCGAGCGCAACCCATGCGGGCAGCTTGAGCGAATACGAGGCGGGCGTACCGCCGAGTTCTTCCGGATAGCCTAGGCCCAGCAGGCCGAGCTCGGCTGCGCGCGTGTAGAGCCCGCGCGGAAACTCGCCCGCGTCGTCCCATGCCTGCACGTTCGGTGCGATCTCGCTTTCGGCGAAGCGCCGCACCGTGTCGGCGAGCGCGGCGCGGTCGGCTTGCAGTTCGGCGTCCATGCGATTGGCTTCCTCAGCCGCGCGGCGGCCGCTTGGCGATGCCCATGGTCTTCGCGAGGATGCCCAGCATCACCTCGTCGGCGCCGCCGCCGATGGAGCCCAGGCGGCCATCGCGGTACAGGCGCGAGACGCGGTTCTCCAGCGTGAAGCCCATGCCGCCCCAGAACTGCAGGCAGGTGTCGGCCACCTGGCGCGTGAGGCGGCCGGTCTTGAGCTTGGCCATCGACGCGAGTTCGAGCACGTCCTCGCCCTTCACGTGCAGGTCGCAGGCGCGGTAGGTGAGCGCGCGCAGCGCCTCCACTTCGGTCTTGAGCTCGGCGAGCTTGAACTGAACCCACTGCTGGTCGGCCAGCGTGGAGCCGAACATGCTGCGCTGCTGCGCCCATTCGATGGTCTGCGCGATGCAGTCTTCCATCGGCTCCAGCGAACTTGCGGCGGCCCAGAGCCGTTCTTCCTGGAACTGCTGCATCTGGTAGATGAAGCCCTGGCCCTCCTCGCCGATGCGATAGCGCTGCGGCACGCGCACGTTGTCGAAGTAGATGAGGCCGGTGTCGCTGGAGTGCATGCCGATCTTGCGGATCTTCTTCGCCTTCTCGATGCCGGGGCTGTCCATCGGCACCATCACGAGCGACTTGTTGCGGTGCACGGGGCCGTCGCCGGTGTTGACCAGCATGCACATCCAGTCGGCCTGCAGGCTGTTGGTGATCCACATCTTCTGGCCGCTGATGAGGTAGTCGCTGCCGTCCTTGCGCGCATGGCTCTTCAGGCCCGCCACGTCGCTGCCGGCGCCGGGCTCGCTCACGCCGATGCAGCCGACCATGTCGCCCGCGATGGCGGGCGCGAGGAACTCGCGGCGCAGCTCGTCGCTGCCGAAGCGTGCGAGCGCGGGCGTGCACATGTCGGTCTGCACGCCGATGGCCATCGGCACGCCGCCGCAGGAGACGTGGCCCAGCGCCTCGGCCATGGCCATCGCGTACGAATAGTCCAGGCCCGCGCCGCCGAAGGCCTCGGGCTTGTTCAGGCCCAGCATGCCCAGGTTGCCGAGCTTCTTGAAGACTTCGTGCGCGGGAAAGATCTCGGCCTCTTCCCACTCGTCCACGTGCGGGTTGATCTCGTCGTCGATGAAGCGGCGCAGGGTCTTCTGGATCTCGAGGTGTTCGTGGCTGTACTGCATGAAATGGTCTCCGGTCGTTCGTTCTCTACTTGTCCTGGAACACGCGCGGCGCCTGCGCCAGGTGGAAGCCGTCGAAGGGCTTCACCGCCGCACGCTGCTGCGCCTGCGCATCGGGAATCGCCATCGGCCAGCCCATGCGCACCTGCGGGCGCGCGCCGTCCACGCGCAGCACGCTGCCACTGATGAAGCTCGCGGCCGGGCCCAGCAGGAAGACGATGGCGGCGGAGGTCTCGGCCTCGTTGCCGAAGCGCCCGGCCGGCACGGTCTTGCGCATCGCGCGCAGCATGTCGCCGGCCTCGGGCGGGTAGTGGTCCATGCCGCTGGAGGCGATGTAGCCCGGCGCCACCGCGTTCACGCGCACGCCGCTCGCGGCCCATTCCAGCGCGGCGGTCTCGGTGAAGCTCACCATGCCCGCGCGCGCCGCGCCGCTGTGGCCCATGTTGGGCATGGAGCCCCACATGTCGGCCACGATGTTGACGATGGCGCCGCCCTGGGCCTGCATGCTCTGCAGGTAGCACTCGCGCGCGACCAGGAAGCCGCCCGTGAGGTTGGTGTGGATCACCGCTTCCCAGCCCTTGGCCGTGATCGCATGCAGCGGCGTGATGTACTGGCCGCCCGCGTTGTTGACCAGCCCGTCGATGCGGCCGTGCGCGGCGACGACGTCGGCGATGGCCGCGCGCACCGCGTCTTCGCTGCGGATGTCGAAGGCCTGCGTGGAGGCCTTGCCGCCGGCGGCCTCGATTTCGGCGCGCACCGCGTCGAGCTTCTCGGGCTTGCGCCCCACCAGCACCACCTGCGCGCCCAGCGAGGCGAGCTCGTGCGCGGTGCAGCGGCCGATGCCGGAGCCGCCGCCGGTGACGACGACGACCTGCCCGTCGAACAAGCCGGGGGCGAAGACGGAACGGTAGTGGGAAGAGGATGAAGTCATGCGATTGGCTCTGGTAAGGACGCGGGGCCGGTCCCCGTCATGCATCGGCGACCTGTGCGACGACGTGGCGCGCCGCCACCTGCGTGCCCACTGCGACATGCAGGGCGACGCGTCCGGCGCGCGGTGCGCAGTGCACGTGCTCCATCTTCATCGCCTCCAGGGTGACCAGCGGCTGGCCCGCCGCGACGGCATCGCCTTCGGCCACCAGCAGCGCGATCACGCGGCCGTTCATGGAGGCGCGCAGCAGGCCGTCGCCTCCGTCCGCATCGGCGCGCGTGGCTGGCACGTGGGTGAGGTCGTCGAGGCGGTGGGCCTGTCCGTCGTGGTGGAAGAACACGCGGCCGTCGTGCCGCGCGACGAAGGCTTGCGCGGAAAGCCCGTTGCACGAGAAGCGCAGGCTGCCGTCGCCGGGCATGCCGAGCAGCGCGAGCCGCACCGGCGCCTGGCCGTCCAGCGCGATGTCGAAGCGGCCGGCGCCGCGCGGCGTCACGCGTGCGGCGTGTACCGTCCCGTCGAGCTCGAAGCGCAGGGCATTGGGCAGCGTGTGCGCCAGCGGCGAAGGCCAGCCGCGTTCGCCGAGCTGCAGCAGCAGCGCGGCGAGCAGCGCTGCGCGGTTGCGACCTGCTTCGTCGGCGGCGAGCAGCGCGCCGATGTGGTCGGCCACGAAGGCGGTCGTCGCCTCGCCGCTTGCGAACACCGCATGCGACAGCGTGCGCTCCAGCAGCTGCTGGTTGGTCGGGATGCCGAGCGCGACGGTGTCCTGCAGGCCCGCCAGGAGCCGCTGCCTCGCGTCCTCCCGTGTGCGGCCGTGGGCGACCAGCTTGGCGATCATCGAGTCGTAGAAGGGCGGCACCTCGGCGCCGTCGCGCAGGGCATGCTCGGTGCGCAGCGCGGCAGAAGGTCGCCAGGCCGCCAGCGTGCCGCTCTGCGGCATGAAGCCCTGCTGCGGATCTTCGGCGCACAGGCGCACCTCGATCGCGTGGCCTGAGAAGCGCACGTCCTGCTGCGCGATCGGCAGCGGCTCGCCGGCCGCGACGCGCAACTGCAGCTCCACCAGGTCGAGGCCCGTCACCGCCTCCGTCACCGGGTGCTCGACCTGCAGGCGCGTGTTCATCTCCATGAACCAGTAGCGGCCCTCGGCATCGAGCAGGAATTCGAGCGTGCCCGCGCCTTCGTAGGCGATGGCCTTCGCCGCGGCGACGGCGGTAGCGCCCATGCGTTCGCGCAGCGCTTGCGAGACGGCGGGCGAGGGCGCTTCCTCCACCACCTTCTGGTGCCTGCGCTGCACCGAGCAGTCGCGCTCGCCGAGGTGGATGGCGTTGCCGTGCCGGTCGGCGAACACCTGCACCTCGACGTGGCGCGGCGCGACGATGGCGCGCTCCAGGATCACGGTGGCATCGCCGAAGGCGTTGAGCGCTTCCGACTGCGCGCTGCGCAGCTGCTCGGCGAAGTTCGCGGCCGAGCTGACGAGCCGCATGCCGCGCCCGCCACCGCCGGCCGTGGCCTTGATCATCACCGGCCAGCCGATGCGCGCGGCTTCGGCGGCGAGCGTCTTCTCGCCCTGGTCTTCGCCCTGGTAGCCCGGAATGCAGGGCACGCCTGCCGCCTGCATCAGCCGCTTGGCGCCGGCCTTGTCGCCCATCGCGCGGATGGCCTCGGGCGAGGGGCCGATGAAGACCAGGCCGGCGTCGCGGCAGGCCTGCGCGAAGGCAGCGTTCTCGGCGAGGAAGCCGTAGCCGGGATGCACCGCGTCGGCGCCGCTGGTGCGCGCGGCCTCGACGATCGCGGCGATGTTCAGGTAGCTCTGCGCCGGGAGCGGCTCGCCGATGTGCACCGCCTCGTCGGCGAAGCGCACGTGCTCGGAGCCGGCGTCGGCGCTGGAGTACACGGCCACGGTGCGAAAGCCCATGGCGCGGGCGGTGCGCATCACGCGCACCGCGATCTCGCCGCGGTTGGCGACCAGGATCTTCCGGAACCTGGTGGTGTTGCTGCCGCTCATGGACGTGCCACCCCGAACTGCATGGGTTGCGTGGTGCGCGTGTCGGCGTCGCGGCAGATCGAGAGAACCTCGGCCAGCACGGCGCGGGTGTCGCGGGGGTCGATCACGCCGTCGTCCAGCAGCAGCGCGCTGGTGGTGAACACGCTCATCTGCCGGTCGAAGCGCTCGACGACCTGCTGCTGCATCGCGTCGATCTTCGCCTGGTCGACCGCGCCCTTTCGTGCCATCCCGGCCTCCATCACGATGGCCATGGTCTTGGCCGCCTGCTCGCCGCCCATCACGGCGGTGCGCGCGTTGGGCCAGCTGAAGCAGAAGCGCGGCGCGAAACCCCGGCCGCACATGCCGTAATTGCCTGCGCCGTACGACGCGCCGCACAGCAGCGTGACCTGCGGCACGGTGGCGTTCGACACCGCCTGGATCATCTTCGCGCCGTGCTTGATGATGCCGGCCTCCTCGTGCGCGCGGCCCACCATGTAGCCGGTGATGTTCTGCAGGTAGACGATGGGCGTGCGCGACTGGCAGCAGGCCTGGATGAAGTGCGTGGCCTTGGTGGCGCCGTCGGAGTCGATGGGGCCGTTGTTGGTGATGATGCCCACCGCATGCCCTTCGAGCCGGATGTGGCCGCAGACGGTGGCGCTGCCGTAGTGCTCGCTGAACGCGAGGAACTCGGAGCCGTCGGCGATGCGCGCGATGACTTCGCGCATGTCCACCGGCCGCCTGCCGTCGCTGGGCATGATGCCCAGCAGTTCCTCGGCGTCGTGGCGCGGCGGCGCGAAGCTGCGCGGCGCCTCGTCGCGCGCCCAGTCGATGCCGCCGAGGATCGAGCGCGCGATGCGGATAGCGTCGCGGTCGTCCTCCGCGAGGTAGTCGCCCAGGCCGGAGATGTGCGTGTGCATCACGGCGCCGCCCAGTTCTTCTTCCGTGGCGATCTCGCCGGTGGCAGCCTTCAGCAGCGGCGGCCCCGCGAGGAAGGCGCGCGTGCGGTCGCGCACCATCACGATGTAGTCGGAAAGGCCGGTCTGGTAGGCGCCGCCGGCTGTAGAGGAGCCGTGCGTCACCGTCACCACCGGCAGCCCCGCGGCCGACAGCCGCGCGAGATTGCGGAAGATGTTGCCGCCGCGCACGAAGTCCTGCACGCGGTACTGCATGAGGTTGGCTCCGGCGCTCTCCACCAGCTGCACGTAGGGCAGCCTGTTCTCCAGCGCGATCTCCTGCACGCGCAGCTGCTTGTCCAGGCCCATGGGCTGCAGCGCACCGGCGTCGATGCCCGAGTCGGAGGCGTTGACCATGCAGCGCACGCCCGCGACGTAGCCGATGCCGGAGATCAGGCCGCCGCCGGGCACGCTCCTGGAAAGATCGGGGTTGTCCTGGCCGAGGCCCGCGAGCGATGCCAGCGGCAGGAAGGGCGCGCCGGTGTCCAGCAGCAGCGCGAGGCGCTCGCGCGGCAGCAGCTGCCCGCGCCTGGCGAAGCGCTCGGCCGAGGCCGCGGAGGCCGCGACGGCGCGGGCCTCGTGCTCGCGCACCTGGCCGAGCAGCGCCAGCATGCTGGCCCGGTTGGCCTGGAAGGTGTCGCTGGCCGCTTGCAGCCGGGATTCGATGACTGGCATGAAAAGAGTCCGTGCAGATCGCTTGTTTCTTCGCCCTGCACGGACTCTAGGTCGCGGGCGCGGCGCCCGCTTGCGCTGACTGGCTGATGCCTGCCGGCAGCTCCAGCCCGCTCAGCCCGCGCGGGCGCGCCGGGGCGCAGCGACCGGGGCGTCGAGGCTGCTGCCCGTGACTACCCAGTAGATGAAGATCAGCACCGCGCCGGCCGTGCCGAACACCGTCAGGCCCATGTAGCTGCCGCCGATGGCCAGCGCATCGACCGGCGCGGCGGCGGTGCAGACCATGCTGGCCGCGCTCATGCCCACGTAGTGCATGGTGCAGACCGCGACGCCCATCACGGCGGCGGCCGCGACCTTGTGCGTGAACCTGCGCAGGTTGAAGGCGAGCCAGAGGGCGGCTCCGGCTGCCGTGACGGCGATCAGCACCGACAGCCCGACCGTCGCCAGGTCGAAGTTCATCGAGGCGCGCATGTTCATCGCGAACATGCCCATGTAGTGCATCACGCACACGCCGATGCCCGCCAGCAGGCTGCCCGCGAGCCAGCCCGGCTTGCTGAACTTGCGCCGCCCGCCCGCCATGTACAGCGCGATGCCCGAGATCAGGATCGCCGCCACCAGCGACACCACCGTGAGCGGCATGTTGTACGAAATGGCTACTGGCAGCCGGTACGCCAGCATGCCGATGAAGTGCATCGACCAGATGCCGATGCCGCCCAGCGCCACCGCCGCGCAGGTCACGACCGCGAGGTTGGGCTTGCCGTCCGCGCCGACCATTCGGCCGGCGCAGATCAGGGCCACCAGCGAGCCCGCGAAGGAAATGAGGAAGGAGAGCGCCACCATGCCCAGGGAGTACTCGGGCGACAGGATCTGGCCTACGACGAGCGGAGTCATGCGATGTCCCTTTCAGGTCAAAAGAGCGTTTCGCGGACCCCCGGTCGCCGGATGCGAGCGGGACGCCGCAAGACGTCCCGCGCAGTCTGTAATGTTTGTTTGTAAAAGTAAACTGAAATTTACACTTATTGTTACCCTACCTTACGGGGCGGATTCGATATATCGCATTGTTGCGGTCGGCCGCCATGTAGATCGTGCCGTCGCCGCCCACGGCGACGCCTGTGACCACGTATGGCGGCGGTAGACCGGGGCCGGCCGGGACGCCGATCGGCAGGTTCTCGGCGACGGTGCGGCGGCTGCCGTCGGGCACGATTTCCACCAGCCGGCGCGCCGCGCTCTCGGCCACGACGAAGCTGCCCCAGGGCGTTTGCGCCACGCCCTCGGGCAATGCCAGCCCCTCGGCCACTGCGCGCAGCGGCGAACTGGCGTCCAGCGGAATGCGCAGCAGCCGGCCGGCCGCCTCGGTCACGTAGAGCGCGCCGTCCTGGCCGACGATCATCTGCACCGGGCCGTTCAGGCCGCTGGCGAGCACCGACTTTTCTGCGAACTTCGGCCCGCTGGCGCGCGTGATGGTGCCGGTGGCGATCTCGGCGTAGATCACGCTGCCGTCGGGCATGGGAATGGCGTCGAAGGGCGCCTTCAGGCCGTGGATGGTCTCGACCGTCTTCAGGGTCTGCCGGTCGACCAGCTGCACCGTGCCGGTGAACCACGAACTTAGCGCGAAGAGCTTCGGCGACAGGCCGACCGCGAACGGGTAGTCGAGCTCGGGGTCGCGCTGCATGCGGAACACGTCGCGCACCTCGCCGCTGCGCACGTCGACCTGGCGGAAGCCGAAGACGTCGGCCACCCAGAGGTCGTTGCCGTCGATCTTCATGCCGGCGGGCGCCGCCACCTTGCCGCTGGTGAGGGTGCGCAGCTCGCCGGTGGCGGGGTTGAAGGCCTGCACCTCGTTGTTGGCCATGTTGGAGACGTAGATCGTCCCGTCGGGCGTGTCCTTGGCGATGGCGAGGTTGTCGAGCGAGGGCCGCAGCTGCTTCGCGACCGTCTTGCGGCCGGTGGCCAGTTCCACCCGCACCAGCTCGCCGCTGCGCGCATCGACCACCCAGAGGTTGCCCTTGCCGTCGAGGTTGGCGGCCGCCGGGATCTTGAAGCCGTCGGCGATCACGGTCATGTTGCCGTTGGCCGGGTCGATCTTCACCACCTGGCCCTTGAACCACAGCGGCCCGTAGAGCATGCCGTCGGGCCCCGCCTCGAAGCCGTTGAAGCCGCCCATGTCCTTCTTGATGAGCCTGGGCGGCTTCTGGCCCTCGCGGTCGATCTCCCACAGCGCGTCGCCCAGGAACACCTGCGAGGCGTAGAGCCTGCCGCTGCGGCGGTCGAAGTCGAGCGAGTTGATGCCGGGCAGGTCCTTGGCCAGCACGCGCATCGGCGCGCCGTCGCTCTCCCGGTAGCGCACGATGCCCATCAGGTAGTTGGTCCAGGCGAGCTCGCCCTTCGGGCCGACGGCGATGTCGTCCGCCTGCCCTTCGGGCGCGTCGATGAACACCTTCGCCGCGCCGGTATTGCGGTCGACCTCCCACATCGTGTTGCCGAGCACGGAGCCCGCCAGCAGCCGGCCCTTGGCGTCGATGGCCAGGCCGTGCACGCCCATGAAGGCAGAGGGCGCGACCAGCGCCTCGGGCGCCGCCCAGGAGGCGGGCCGCGTGGGCGGCTTGGTGGACGTTGGCGGCGCGAGGCTACCGCAGGCGCCCAGCAGGGCGAGGGTGGCGGTCAGCGCAATGGCGCCGAGACTGCTTCGACGGGGCATGGTTGGCGTCTCCTCTTGTTGATGCGCGAAGCAGTCTAGGAGCGCGGCGGGGCCGCCGAGTCCCGCCGGGGACAGGATGCGGACTTTCGTCCGCTGTGGATTACCCGCGGCCCTCAGGCGGGGTTTCAGCCGCGCAGAAGCTGCGTCGCCGTATGGATCAGCAGCCCCACCAGCCCGCCCACCAGCGTGCCGTTGATGCGGATGAACTGCAGGTCGCGCCCGATGTGGCGTTCGAGCTCGACCGTCATCTCCTGCGCGTTCCACTCGCCCACGCGCTCCTCGATGTAGCGGCGGATGTCCTCGCGGTAGCGCTCGATGGCCAGCGGCGCGGCGGCCTCGATCTGCTCGTTGATCCAGCGGCGGATGGCCTCGTCGCCCTGCAGCCGCGCGCCCAGCGCGCCCGCCATCGAAGCGATGCGCCGGCGGATGGTCGAGTCGCCGCGGCCCAGGTCGTCGTGCAGCCATGCCAGCAGCTCGCCCCACAGCCCGTGCAGGTAGTCGCCCAGCGCGGGGTGCGCCACCAGCTCGGCGCGGATCTGTTCGCCGCGCTGCTGGAACTCGGGGTCGAGCTTCAGGCGCACCACGAAGTCGTCGACGAAGTGGTCGAAGCGCCTGCGCATCGGATGGTCGGGCTCGGCCGCGAGCTCGCCGATGGTGCGCGCCACGGCCGCGACGATCTTGCGCGTGGCCAGCTTGGCAGCCACCTGGTCGAGGCCCACGTAGCGCAGCGTCTTGATCTCGCGCGCGATGGCCTCGGTGATGTGCGCCTGCACCTCCTCGCCTTCGAGCAGGCCGGCCACCTGCTGCAGCACGTCGTCGAGCAGCGCCTGGTGGCGCCCACCGGCGGTGAGTGCGTCGAGCGCCTGGCCCATCAGGCGCGAGAGGTCGATCTTCGCGAGGCCGGCCGCGACGGCGCGGCCCATGAAGTCGCGCACGCGCTCGTCGTCGAAGGCCGAGAGCCCGTAGCGCGTGGCGGCCACGCCCCATTCGCCCAGCTTCTCGCCACTGGCCGGCCGCGCCAGCCAGTCGGCGATGCGCCCAGCCGCGTCGAACTGCCGCAGCTTGCCGAGCACCTGTTCGGTGCTCAGGAAGTTGTCGCAGATGAAGCCCGCGAGCTTGGCGCCGATGCGGTCCTTGTTGCTCGGGATGATGGCCGTGTGCGGGATCGGCAGGCCCAGCGGATGGCGGAACAGCGCCACCACCGCGAACCAGTCGGCGATGGCGCCCACCATCGCGGCCTCGGCGAAGGCCGCCACGTAGCCCCAGGCCGGATGCCGCCCATGCAGCACGCTCGCCACCGCATAGAGCAGCGCGGCGGCGCACAGCAGGCCGAGCGCGACGCGCTTCATGCGCCGCGATGCGTCGTCGTTGGTGCCGGCTTCAGCCAATGCTCGGCGTGGATGCCAGGCGCTCCATGAACAGCTCGCAGCGCGCGAGCTGTTCGAGGCTCACGTACTCGTCGGGCTGGTGCGCCTGCTCGATGCTGCCGGGGCCGCACACCACGGTGGGGATGCCGGCGTTCTTGAAAAGACCCGCTTCGGTGCCGAAGGCCACCAGCGTGGTGCGCTCTTCGCTCGCCAGGCGCTGGGCCAGCAGCGTGATAGGGTCGTCGGCGGAGCCCAGGAAGCTCGGGATCTCGCAGATGGTCTCGAAGCTGAAGCCCGCGTCGGGCGCCACCTTCTTCATCGCAGGCTCGAGGCCGCCTGCATAGGCGACCACCTCGGCCTGCATCTTCGCGGCGTCGGCGGTGGGCAGGTCGCGGAATTCATAGCGGAACTCGGCGTCGCGCGGCACCACGTTGTCGGCGATGCCGCCATGGAACTGGCCCACGCTCGCGGTGCTGAAGGGCACGTCGAAGCCTTCGTAGCGCGGCTCGCTGCGCTCGAAGCCCTCGGCCATGTCGCGCACCTTGCCGATCACCCGGGCCGCCATCTCGATGGCATTGACCGACTTCGGCGTGAGCGAGGAGTGCGCCTCCTTGCCGCGCACGCAGCACTTGTAGCGGTACACGCCCTTGTGCGCGATGGCGGGCACCATGCTGGTGGGTTCGCCCACGATGCATGCCAGGGGCTTGATGCCGGCGTCGCGCATGTCGGCGATGAGCTCCTTCACGCCGAAGCAGCCGATCTCTTCCTCGTAGCTGAAGGCGAAGTGCACCGCGAAGGGGGAGTCGCTCTCAAGGAAGCGCTTCGCGTTCGACAGCGCAATGGCGATGAAGCTCTTCATGTCGGCCGAGCCGCGCCCGTAGAGGCGCTCGTTCTGGACCACGGCCGAGAGCGGATCGACGCTCCAGTCCTGCCCGTCCCAGGGCACCGTGTCGGTGTGGCCCGAGACGATCACCCCGGCCGGCTTGCCCTCGCCCAGCGTGGCGAAGAGGTTCGCCTTGGTGCGTTCGGCGTTGTAGGTGATGCGGCTCCTGACGCCCAGGGCCGCGAGGTGGGTCTGGGCGAAGTCGATCAGTTCGAGGTTGCTGTTGGCGCTGACGGTGTTCATGCGCACCAGCGTCTGGGCCATCAGCAGGCTTTGGGGGGAAAGCGTATGGAGCATGCAACACATTCTCCCGGAAGTCGGCGCCGCGCGTGCATGGATGTCCAAGCCGTCACGCGAAACGGGTACCCTGCGCCTCTTCATTCCGGACGGAGAACCTCGACCATGCGCACCTCTCTTCAGATCGCCCTGACCGCCACCGCAGCCCTTGCACTGGCAGCCTGCAGCAGCACCGGACCTTCCGGCGGCAACAAGCTGCTGACGCTGGACGGCAACCCGCCGCTGGTCATTGCCCATCGTGGTGCATCGGGCTATCTGCCGGAAGAAACGCTCGAGGCCTACACGCGCGCCATCGAACTCGGCGCCGACGTGATCGAGATGGACCTGATCTCCACCAAGGACGGCGTGCTCATCGCCCGCCACGACCCCAACCTCGCCATCAGCACCGACGTGGCCAAGCACCCCCGCTTCGCCTCGCGCAAGAAGACCATCAAGGTCGACGGCGAAACCCAGACCGGCTGGTTCAGCAACGACTTCACGCTGGCTGAAATCAAGACCCTGGGCGCCATCTCCACCGACGCCGAGCGCCCGCAGGAATTCAACGGCAAGTACAAGGTGCCGACCTTCCAGGAGATCATCGACTTCGCCAAGGCCAAGTCGAAGGAAACCGGCCGCACCATCGCCATCTACCCCGAGACCAAGAACCCGACCTACTTCCGCGAACTGGGCCTGCCGCTGGAAGACAAGGTCGTCGCCGCCATCAACGTGGCCGGCTGGAACAGCAAGACCGCGCCCATCTACGTGCAGTCCTTCGAGCCGGGCAGCCTCAAGTACATGAAGAGCAAGGGCCTGAACACCAGGCTCATCCAGCTCATCGACGGCGACAGCGTCGACCTGAAGACCGGCGCCGTGACCTTCGCCGTGCCCAGCGACCGCCCCTACGACTGGACCAAGGCCGGCGACAAGCGCAACTTCGACGCCATGGTCACGCCCGCGGGGCTGGCCGAGATCAAGGCCTACGCCGACGGCATCGGCCCCTGGAAGCGCTACATCGTGAGCATCAAGGGCACCATCGGCGCGGACGGCAAGCCGGTGGACGTCAACAAGGACGGCAAGATCAACGACGCCGACGCCACCTCCATGGCGCCCACCTCGCTGATCGCCGACGCGCACAAGGCCGGCCTGTTCGTGCACCCCTTCACCTTCCGCAACGAGTCGCGCCGCCTGGCCTCCGACTACAACAAGGACGGCAAGAACGAATACGGCGTGTACTACAAGCTCGGCGTGGACGGCGTGTTCACCGACTTCACCGACACCGCGCTGGCCGCGCGCGCCGACTACCTGAAGAGCATCGGCCGCTGACCGGCCCGGGTTATCGTCCGCGCATGACCACCGACGACCTCTCCCCGCGCGACCTCGAACTGCTTCGCATGGCCATCCGGCTTTCGGACGAATCGAAGGCGCGCGGGCGCCATCCCTTCGCCGCGCTGGTGGCGAACGAGCACGGCGAGGTCGTCGTCACCGCGGGCAACAACTCGATGCCGCCCGAGGGCGACCCCACGCAGCACGCCGAGCTGGTGGCCGCCGCGCAGGCCGCGAAGCTCCTCAGCCCCGAGCAGCTCGCGCGCTGCACGCTCTTCACCAGCGCCGAGCCCTGCTGCATGTGCGCGGGCGCGATCTATTGGACCAACATCGGGCGCGTGGTCTACGCGCTTTCCGAACACGCGCTGCTGGGCCTGACGGGTGACCATCCCGAGAACCCGACCTTTTCGCTTCCCTGCCGCGAAGTCTTCGCGCGCGGGCAGCGGCGCGTCGAGGTGGTGGGGCCGCTGCTCGAGCAGGAAGCCGCGGCGCCGCACGTGGGTTTCTGGACCGGCGCGCACTGAGGAACCGAGAAAGGGCCCCTGCAGCCACTCGGGCTGCGTGCTTTCTGGAGTGCCTCTCGGGGCCAGAGTGGATAGACTGGCGTTTTGAGACGGTCCATCCCCCATGAAACTCATCGACTCGATCGTCACGCAGGCGGCAGGCATCGCCGCCGTCCGACGTGACCTCCACGCACACCCCGAACTCTGCTTCGAAGAAGTCCGCACCGCCGACGTGGTGGCAGGCAAGCTCACCGAATGGGGCATCCCCATCCACCGCGGCCTGGGCACCACCGGCGTGGTGGGCATCGTCAAGAACGGCTCCAGCAACCGCGCCGTCGGCCTGCGCGCCGACATGGACGCGCTGCCCGTCACCGAGCTCAACACCTTCGCCCATGCCAGCAAGCACCACGGCAAGATGCACGCCTGCGGCCACGACGGCCACACGGCCATGCTGCTGGCGGCGGCACAGCACCTCGCGAAGCACCGCAACTTCGACGGCACCGTCTACCTGATCTTCCAGCCCGCCGAAGAGGGCGGCGGCGGCGCCCGCGAAATGATCAAGGAAGGGCTCTTCGAGAAATTCCCGATGGATGCCGTCTTCGGCATGCACAACTGGCCCGGCATGAAGGCCGGCCAGTTCGCGGTGAGCCCCGGCCCGGTGATGGCCTCGGGCAACAAGTTCTTCGTCAACGTGGTGGGCAAGGGCGGCCACGCGGCGCTGCCGCAGACCGGCATCGACCCGGTGCCGATCGCCTGCGAGATCGTGCAGGCCTTCCAGACCATCCTCACGCGCAAGATGAAGCCGACCGATTCGGCCGTCATCTCCGTCACCACCATCCACGCGGGTGAAGCCAACAACGTGATTCCCGACAACTGCGAGCTGTCGGGCACGGTGCGCACCTTCTCCATCGAGGTTCTCGACATGATCGAGGCGCGCATGAAGCAGATCTGCGACCACATCTGCGCCGCGCACGACGCCACCTGCGAGTTCCGCTTCGAGCGCTACTACCCGCCCACCATCAACACCGAGGCCGAGGCCGACTTCGCCCGCCGCGTGATGGCCGGGGTCGTGGGTCCCGAGAACGTGCTGAAGCAGGAGGCCGCCATGACCTCGGAAGACTTCGCCTTCATGCTGCAGGCCAAGCCCGGCGCCTATGCCTTCATCGGCAACGGCGACGGCGCGCACCGCGACGTGCACCATGGCGAGGGCCCGTGCACGCTGCACAACGCGAGCTACGACTTCAACGACGACCTGATCCCGCTGGGCGCGACCTGCTGGGTGCAGATCGCTGAGCAGTTCCTCAAGCCCGGCGGCAGCGCTGTCTGATCGCCGTCGCCTGATTCAGGCCTGATCCACCGAGAGAGGTCCCGCGCCACATGATCGGAATCGCCGAAGCCTTTTCGCCGCGCTATTCGCAGGCGCGCCAGAAATTCCTGCAGGGCTGCGTGAGCGCCGGCCTCACGGTCGAGCCGCATGCGCACCCGCTCAAGGGGCGCGAGGGCGAGGAGCTCTCGATGGACGTGGCGCTCGACGGCGCACCCGACGCGCAGAACCTGCTGGTCGTCAGCAGCGCCTGCCACGGCGTCGAAGGCCACTGCGGCAGCGGCGTGCAGGTGTTCGCGCTGCACGACGCCGAGTGGCGCGAGAAGGCGAAGGCGCAGGGCGTGGCGGTGCTTTACGTGCATGCGCTCAACCCGCACGGCTTCTCGTACGGCCGGCGCGTGACGCACGAGAACGTCGACCTCAACCGCAACTTCATCGACTTCTCGAAGCCGGTGCCGGTCAACGAGGCCTACGCGAAGCTGCACGAGCTGCTGCTGCCCGACACCTGGCCGCCCACGCCCGAGAACCAGGCGGCCATCGAGAAGTGGATCGGCAAGCACGGCACCACCGCCTACCAGGCCGCGGTGACCAGCGGCCAATACCAGTTCGAAGACGGCCTCTTCTACGGCGGCAAGGCGCCGACCTGGAGCAACAGGACCATCCGCGAGGTGCTGCGCCGCCATGCGGGCCGCGCGAAGCGCATCGCCTGGATCGACCTGCACACCGGGCTGGGCCCGAACGGCCTGGGCGAACGCATCTTCGCGGGCCGCGACGACAAGACCGCCTATGCGCGCGCCAACGGATGGTGGGGCACGCCCGCGGCGCCCGTCACCTCCATCTACGACGGTTCGTCGACCTCTGCGCTGCTGCGCGGGCTGATGTGGGATTCGGTGTACGAGGAGTGCCCGCAGGCCGAGTACACCGGCATCGCGCTCGAATACGGCACGCTGCCCATCCTCGAAGTGACCGGCGCGCTGCGCGCCGACCACTGGCTGCACAAGCATCCGCAAGCGCCGGCCGACCTGGCCGACGGCATCCGCGCGCGGATGCTGGAGGCGTTCTACACGGACACCGACGCCTGGCGCGGGCAGATCGTGAGCCAGGCGCGCCAGGCCATGTTCCAGGCCGTGGACGGCTTGACGAGCTGACGCCGCGGCCCGGCAGGGCCGAAGAAGCTCAGGTCCTGACGCGGCCGTCGCCCGTCAGCATCGAGAGCTCGACGAACTTCGAGCCCACATGGTTCTTGGCCGAGAACGACACCTCGAAGCCGCCGAACTGCTGGCGGTCGATGCTTTCCAGGCCGGCAACGATGCTCTCGCGCGTGGGCTTGCCCGGTGCCTTGCGCAGGCCTTCCACCAGCACCTTCGCGGCCAGGTAGCCCTCCATGCTCGAGAAGTTGATGCCCATGGTGCCGCCGGCCTTGCGCGCCGCCTCGGCGAACTCGCGCGCCAGCGCGTTGGCCTGGTTGTAGGGCGAGGGCACCACCTGCGTGATCATCACGCCGGCCGCGTCCTTGCCCAGTTCGTCGGCCAGCGCCTGCGTGCCCACGAACGACAGGTTGAAGAAGGTGCCGCCGAAGCCGGCCTTGCGCGCCTCGCGGATGAAGGTCGCGCAGGCCTTGTACGCGCCCACCTGCACCACCGCGTCGGGCCGTGCCGCCACGATGCTCTTCACCGCCTGCGCCACGTCGGCCGAATTGCGCTCCACAGTGGCCAGCGCGACCGGCTTGAGCTGCTGCTCGGCGAGCGCCAGCGTCACGCCGTCGAGGCCGGCCTTGCCGTAGGCGTCGTTCTGGTAGAAGACCGCGATCTTCTTCAGGCCCAGGTGGGTGAGCTGCTTGACCATCAGCGCCGTCTCGTCGTTGTACGAGGCGCGCAGGTGGAACACGTTCTTCTGGAACGGCTCGCGCAGCGACATCGCGCCGGTGAAGGGCGCCACGAAGGGCACCTTGTCCTTCACCGCCAGCGGCAGCGCGGCCAGGCTGGTCGGGGTGCCGACATAGCCGAACAGGGCGAAGACGTCCTCCTCGATCAGCTTCTGCGTGTTGGCCGCGCAGCGGTCGGGCTCATAGCCGTCGTCCAGGTTCTTGATGACCACGTTGCGGCGGCCCGGCTGGGCGTTGTACTGGTCCAGGAACAGCTTGGCGCCCTGATTGAACTGGATGCCCAGCTGCGCCGCCGGCCCGGTGAAAGGCGCCGACTGGCCCAGCACCAGCGGCGTGTCCTGCGCCCGGGCGATGCCGAAGCCGCCCAGCGTGGCGGCCGCACCGGCGGCCAGGGAAAAACGACGTCGATTCAACATGATGAAAACCCACTCCCGCGCTCTGATTCGCGCACAAATTAGACTTGTCCGATGGCCCACGCACCGGATACCTCGCTCGAAGAAGCGCCCTCCCAGCCCGCAACCAGCACCGTTCTGGGCGCATGCCCGCACGACTGTCCGGACACCTGCGCGCTGGTCACCACCGTCAGGGACGGCGTTGCGGTGAAGCTGCAGGGCAACCCCGCCCATTCGCACACGGGCGGGGTGCTGTGCACCAAGGTGTCGCGCTACATCGAGCGCAACGACCATGCGGAACGGCTGGTTCAGCCCCTCAGGCGCGTCGGCCCCAAAGGAAGCGGCCAGTTCGAGCCGGTGAGCTGGGATGCCGCCCTGGACGACATCGCCGCGCATCTTCAAGTATTACAGGGAAAACCCGAAGCTATTGTCCCCTATAGCTATGCGGGCACCATGGGCCTGGTCCAGGGCGAGTCGATGGACCGGCGCTTCTTTCACAAGCTGGGCGCCAGCCTGCTGGACCGCACGATCTGCTCCATGGCCGGGGGCGAGGCGATGGTCTACACGCTGGGCGGCAAGGTCGGCATGCGCATCGAGTTCTTCGCCGAGGCGAAGGTGATCCTGATCTGGGGCAGCAACTCCATCGCCAGCAACCTGCATTTCTGGCGCCACGCCCAGGCCGCCAAGCGCGCCGGCGCGCGGCTGGTGTGCATCGATCCGCGCAAGACCGAGACCGCCGACAAGTGCGACGAGCACATCGCGCTGCTGCCCGGCACCGACGCCGCGCTGGCGCTGGCCCTGATGCACGAACTGATCGTGCACGACTGGCTCGACCACGACTACATCGCGAACCACACCCTGGGCTGGGAGCAGCTGCGCGAGCGCGCGCTGCAGTGGCCGCCGTCGCGCGCGGCGCAGGTCTGCGGCATTCCGGAGGAACAGATCGTCTCGCTCGCAAAGGCCTACGGCACCACGAAGCCGGCGGCCATCCGCCTGAACTACGGCATGCAGCGCGTGCGCGGCGGCGGCAATGCGGCGCGTGCCGTCGCCTGCCTGCCGGCGTTGGTGGGCGCCTGGCGCGACCGCGCGGGCGGCCTGCTGCTGAGCAGCTCCGGCCACTACCCGGTGGATCGCGCAACCCTGCAGCGCCCCGACCTGCTGGCCGGGCGCAAGCCGCGCACCATCAACATGAGCACCATCGGCGACGCGCTGCTGGACACCGCCAACCCGGTGAAGGCCATCGTGGTCTACAACAGCAACCCGGTGGCGGTGGCGCCCGAGTCGGCCAAGGTGGCGGCGGGCTTCGCGCGCGAAGACCTGTTCACCGTGGTGCTGGAGCAGTTCCGCACCGACACCGCCGACTACGCCGACTACCTGCTGCCCGCCACCACGCAGTTGGAGCACTGGGACATCCACTGCAGCTACGGCCACACCGACGTGCTGCTGAACCGCCCGGCCGTGGCGCCGCGCGGCGAGGCCCGCAGCAATGCCTGGGTGTTCCGCGAGCTCGCGAAGCGCATGGGCTTCACCGAGCCCTGCTTCTCCGATTCCGACGAGACGCTGTGCCGCACCGCCTTCGCCGAAGGCAACATCGACTACGCCGAGCTGGTGGCCCAGGGCTTCAGCAGCCTGAAGCTGCCCGAGGCGCCCTTCGCCGAAGGCCGGTTCCCCACGCCCTCGGGCCGCTGCGAGTTCTTCAGCGAGCGCCTGCAGGCCATGGGCATGGACGGCCTGCCCGACCACGTGCCCAACTGGGAGCCGGCAGGCAGCTCGACCGAATTCCCGCTGGCCATGATCTCGCCGCCCGCGCGCAATTTCCTCAACTCGACCTTCGTCAACGTGACCAGCCTGCGCGCCATCGAGGTCGAGCCGCTGCTGGAGATCCACGAGGCCGACGCCGCCGCGCGCGGCATCGAGGACGGCGCCACGGTGCGCGTTTTCAACAAGCGCGGCGAGCATCGCTGCCGCGCCGAGGTCTCGCGCCGCGCACGCCAGGGCGTGGTGCACGGCATGGGCATCTGGTGGCGCAAGCTCGGCATGGACGGCACCAACGTCAACGAGCTCACCAGCCAGCGCCTGACCGACATCGGCCGCGGGCCGACCTTCTACGACTGCCTGGTCGAAGTCGAGAAGGTGTGAGGCGCTTTCGCTTTCTTCCGGCCTTCGCGCTGGCCGGCTCGATGCTCCTGCTCACCGGCTGCGCCGACCTCGGCTACTACTGGCAATCCGCCAGCGGCCACATCGGCATCATGCGGGCCGCCAAGCCCGTGCCGGAGTGGCTGGCCGATCCGTCGGTGTCGGCCGCGCTGAAGGCCAGGCTCGAACTCACGCAGCGCATCCGGCACTTTGCCTCGGCCGAACTCGGGCTGCCCGACAACGCCAGCTACAAGTCGTACGCCGACCTTCACCGCGCTGCGGCCGTGTGGAACGTGGTGGCGGCGCCGCACTACTCGCTCACGCTCAAGAGCTGGTGCTTCCCGGTGGCGGGCTGCGTGGGTTACCGCGGCTACTACACCGAAGAAGCGGCCAAGGCCGAAGCCGAGGAGCAGAAGAAGCAGGACCTGGAAGTGGCCGTGTACCCGGTGCCCGCGTATTCCACGCTGGGCTGGATGAACTGGGCCGGCGGCGATCCGCTGCTGTCGACCTTCATCGGCTACCCCGAGGGCGAGCTCGCGCGCATCGTGTTCCACGAGCTTGCGCATCAGGTGCTCTACGTGGCAGGCGACACGGTCTTCAACGAGTCGTACGCCACCGCGGTCGAACGCATCGGTGGCGCGATGTGGCTGCAGCGCGAGGCCGGCGATGCGGCGCGCCGCGAGTACGCCCAGTTCGACACGCAGCGCCAGGAGTTCCGCGCGCTGGCGCTCGACACCCGCCGCGCGCTGACGAAGGTGTACGAATCGCCCGAAGCCAAGGCCAAGGACTGGACGAAGGTGGAAGCGATGAAGCAGGCCGCCATGGCCGACTTCCGCGAGCGCTACGCGAAGCTCAAGGCCGGCTGGTCCGGGCCGCGCCAGAACGCCTACGACGCCTGGGTGGCGCGCGCCAACAACGCGGCCTTCGGCGCGCAGGGGGCCTACGACGACCTCGTGCCCAGCTTCGAGAAGCTCTTCGAGCGCGAAGGCCGCGACTGGCCGCGCTTCTATGCCGAGGTGCGGCGCATCGCCGCACTGCCGACCTCCGAGGAACGCCGCGTCGCCCTGCAGGCGGCGACGGGTATCCTCCAGACCCAGACCACACCTGAACACGACAAGACCGGAGATCGCGGTGCCTGACATCCACATCGAACGCAACCACACACTGGGCATCGCACGCGCACGCGTCGTCGCGCGCAAGTGGATCCAGCAGGCCGAGCAGGAGTTCGGCCTCGAATGCGTCTACACGCAGGGCGACGGCCGCGACACTGCCACCTTCACGCGCGCCGGCATCGACGGCACCGTCGAGGTCACCGACACCACCTTCAAGCTCGACGCGACGCTGGGCTTCCTGTTCAGCAGCTTCAGCGAAATGATCGAGCAGAAGATCACGCGCAACCTCGACGCGATGCTCGAATCTTCCCCCCGGGGCGGCACCCGCCTCGCCTGAGCCCGGGTTTCGCGCCGGTCACGCGCACGCGGCACCCGGAAAAATCGAAGAGGCCCGCTACTTCAGCCGCTGCATCGCATCGCGCAGCGCGGGGTAGAGCGATTTGTAGATCTCGAAGCGCTCGCGGTAAACGGCCTGCGCGTGGGGCTCGGGCCGCGCCCGCTCCACCAGCGTGACCCAGCCGCGCTCGGCGTTGGCCGCGTCAACCAGCCCGGCGCCGAGCGCCGCGAGCATCGCAGCGCCCAGTGCCGCTTCCACTTCCTGCTCGATGGTGAACACCGGGTAGCCGGTGACGTCGGCCACGATCTGCATCCAGAGATCGGAGTGCGCCGCGCCGCCGACCACGATCAGGCGCTCGTCCAGCGGCTGGCCGCTGCGCCGGCCGGCCTCGATGTTGTGCTGCAGCGCGAAGCTCACGCCTTCGAGCACCGCGCGGTACAGGTGCGCGCGGCTGTGCGCGAGCGAAAGGCCGATGAACGCGCCCTTGGCCTGCGCGTCCCAGATCGGGCTGCGCTCGCCCATGAGGTAGGGCAGGAACACCAGGCCCTCGGCGCCGGGCGGCACGTCGACCGCCTTGCGCTCGATGAGCGCGTGCGCGTCCTCGCCGGTGCGCGCGGCTTCCGCGATCTCGGCATGGCAGAAGGCCTCGCGGAACCAGGTGACCGCGGCGCCCGCGGTGATCGCGCCGCCGAACACATAGCTGCGGTCCGCGCCGCGGTAGACGTGCGGCATGCTGATGAGCCTGTGCCGCGCATCGACCGTGGGGCTCACGAAGCCCCAGCACATGCTGGTGCCGATCATCGCCACGTGGTCGCCGCTGCTGGTGACGCCCGCGCAGAAGGTGGCCACCGCCGCATCGACGCCGCCCGCCATCAGCGGCATGCCCTCGGCGAGGCCCAGCTTCGCGGCCCACTCGGCGTTCAGTCCGCCGACCACGTCGCTCGATTCGACCAGGCGCGGCGGCATCATGCGCGGCGGAATGCCGAGCATCCCCATCGCTTCCTCCGACCACTGCCGGCGCGCCGCGTCGTACACGCCGCCGATGTTGCCGGCCGAGCTGTGGTCGACGGCGAGCTCGCCCGTGAAGCGCCAGTTGATGTAGCTGTTAGGCGGCAGGAAGTGGCGCGTCTTCGCCCACACCTCGGGCAGGTGCTCGCGCACCCACAGGATCTTGGTGAAGCCGTAGTAGCTGTCCACGCCGTTGCCGGTGATGGCCTGCAGCCGCTGCACGTCGACGTTCGCGCTCACCGCATCGACCTCGGCGGTGGCGCGGCGGTCCATCCAGATCAGGCAGGGGTGCAGCGGACGCATGGCGTCGTCGACCGGGATGCCCGCGCCGCCGTAGAGGCTGCTCACGCACATCGCGGCGATGTCGGCCGGTGCGACGCCGCTTCTGGCCACGCAGGCGCGCACGCTCTCGCACACCGCGTCGAACCACACCTCGCAGTCCTGCTGCGCCCACAGCGGCTTCGGCGTCTCGGGCTGGTAGGCCACGCTGTGCTGCGAATGCACCTTGCCGTCGATGCCGACGAGCAGGCACTTGGTGCTCTGCGTGCCGATGTCGACGCCGATCACGTATTTCATGATGTCCTCTGGCTGGTTGTCTCTCGGGATCGGGGCTGCGGTCTCAGCAGCACCTTGATGGAATCCAGCGAGTTTGCCAGCGCGGGCGGTTGCGTGACGCGGCACACTCTGGCGCCATGACGACGACCACAAGCACACCCTCATCCACCCCGGCCGGCCCGCTGGCCGGCCTCAAGGTCATCGAGCTCGGGCAGCTCATCGCCGGGCCCTTCGCCGCGCGCACGCTGGCCGACTTCGGTGCCGAGGTCATCAAGATCGAGCCGCCCGGCGCGGGCGATCCGCTGCGCACCTGGCGGCTGCTGAAGGACGGCACTTCGGTCTGGTGGCAGGTGCAGTCGCGCAACAAGCGCTCGCTTGCGCTGGACCTGCGCGAGGCCGAGGCGCAGGCGGTGGTGCGCAAGCTCGCGGCCGAGGCCGACGTGCTGGTCGAGAACTTCCGCCCCGGCGCGATGGAAGGCTGGGGCCTGGGCCCCGACGAGCTGCTGGCCGCCAACCCCGCGCTCGTGATGCTGCGCATCAGCGGCTACGGCCAGACCGGCCCGTACCGCGACCGTCCCGGCTTCGGCGTGGTGGCCGAGGCCATGGGCGGGCTGCGCCACCTCACGGGCGAGCCGGGCCGCGTGCCGGTGCGCGTGGGCGTCTCGATCGGCGACACGCTGGCCTCGCTGCACGGCGTGATCGGCGTGCTGATGGCGATGCAGCACCGGCATGCGACGGTGAGCGCCGAATATCCGAAAGGGCGCGGGCAGGTGGTCGACGTGGCGCTGTACGAGGCGGTCTTCAACTGCATGGAAAGCCTGTTGCCCGAATACAGCGCCTTCGGCGCGGTGCGCGAGGCGGCAGGCAGCGCGCTGCCCGGCATCGCGCCGACCAACGCCTACCGCTGCGCCGACGGCGGCTACGCCATCGTCGCGGGCAACGGCGACAGCATCTTCCGCCGGCTCATGGAATGCATCGGCCGGCCCGACCTCGCCGCCGACTCGGCGCTGGCCGGCAACACCGGCCGCGTCGCACAGGTGGAGATGCTGGACGCCGCCATCGGCGACTGGGCCGCGCAGCGCACCGTGGGCGAGGTGCTGGCGGCGCTCGACGCGGCGCACGTGCCGGCCGGGCGCATCTACACCATCGCCGACATCGCGGCCGATCCGCACTACGCCGCGCGCGGCATGCTGCAGCAGGTGCGCATGGCCGACGGCAGCGATCTCGCGGTGCCCGGCTTCGTGCCCAAGCTGTCGCTCACGCCCGCCAGCCACCGGCACGACGCGCCGGCGCTCGGCGAGGACACCGATGCGGTGCTCAAGGAGATCGGCCTGAGCGAGGCGCAGATTGCGGCGCTGCGCGAGCGCGGGATCGTGGGCTAGCTCCGCGAGGGCAATTCACACGAGGCACGGGGGCGAAGTCGCCCTCATGCGATAAACCGGCAACAAGGAGAGAGAGTCCATGGCTGCAGCAGCGAACGAGCGACGCGAGGCACCGAGGCGTATCCAGCACCAGCCCGTGAAGAGCGAGCTGTCGAAGGCGGACGAGCAGAAGCTGGAGCGCCTGCTGCAGGAGCTGCGCCTGCGCCGCATGGCGGTGGAGCCCAAGTTTTCCGACGACGTGATCGTCTGGCCCCCGCGCAGCGCAGCCGCCGACGGCGCCGAGCTGGCGACGCTGAGCGCCATCAACCTGGGCAATCCGGCGGACGCGATCGGGCAACGGGTGGAAGGCCGTGGCATTCCCCGGATGAAGCTTCTCAAGCAGGTCGAGGGCGTGTCGGTGATGAGCGCCAACTCGGCCGCGCTGCTGGCGATGCGGCGCAACACGCCCGGGCTGCGCATCGCGCCGGCCGCGTGGGCGTATCTCCAGTACATCCGGCCGCTGGGCGACGAGCTGGAAACCAGCGCGATCCAGGTCGCGGCGGGAACCAAGGTCAAGCGCTTCGAACTGCGCCTGGCCGATCCGCAGGGCAGGCCCGTGGCGGGCGTGCGGGTCAAGGCGCTCGTGGACTGGGACGGCGCGCACGTGCCGGCGGTGACCGACAAGGAGGGCATCGCGAGCATCGGCGTTCCCGTGCTCTATCCGCGCGTGGAGATGATCCTGGTCGAGCCGGAGCACACGCACTGGTCCGTCTTCCTCAAGGGATTCGAACGGACGGCTGCGCCGAAGCGGCTGGACGTGCGGGCGCTGCCGCTGGCGCCCGATTCGTTCCGGCTGCTGTCGCACTACGCGCCCTACGACCCCCAGGCGGGGGCGGGCGTGACGGTGGGCGTGATCGACAGCGGCGTCGGGCCGCATCCGGACGTCGCCGTGGCCGGCGGCGGCTGCTTCGTCACCGGCGAGAACCCGGCCGACTTCCTGGACAACGGCATCGGCCATGGCACGCACGTGGCCGGCATCATCGCGGGCCGGATGGCGGAAGGTACCGGCATCCACGGCCTCGCGCCGGCCTGCCGGCTGATGGCCTACCGCGTCTGCCCGAAGAGCGGCGAGCGCGGGCGCGCCAAGTCGACCGACATCGCCAGCGCGCTCGACCGCGCCATCGCCGACGGCTGCCACATCGTCAACATCAGCATGGGCAGCCTGGAGCCGATGCCGGAGATGCCCGACATCCTCGAGAAGGCGCGCAATGCCGGCGTGGTGGTGTTCGCGGCCACCGGCAACGACGGCCAGCCGCTGCTGCGTTTTCCCGCCCGCTACAGCCACACCCTGGCCGTGGGCGCGCTGGGGCGCGACGGCACGTTCCCGGCGGACTGCCCCGAGAGCTTCCAGGAAAGCGAGATCCGCCGGAAGAAGGAGTTCGTCGCCGAGTTCTCGAACCACGGGCTTTCCACCGATTTCATCGGCCCCGGCGTGGCGGTGCTGTCGACCTTTCCGGGGGGCAGGTACGCGATGATGTCCGGCACCTCGATGGCCACGCCGTACTCCTCGGGCATGGCGGCCCGTCTGTTGTCAGGGAATCCGAAGCTGCTTACCATGCAAAACGGCCCTGAAAAGGCCGACGCCATCGTCAGGATGCTGTCGCAGACGGCGCAACGGGTGGGTTGGCCGGCCGAGTACGAAGGATTTGGAGTTCTGAAGTGACCAGCGTCGTGTTGACCTACACAGGCAGCCCCGGCAAGAAGTTGTCGGCGAAGGCGCGGCTGCGCCGCCGCGTGCCGGGCGTCGTCCTAACGGCCAAGACCAGCACCCTGCTGGAAGCCCAGGTCGACGAGGAGCAGCTGGCCGCGCTCGAGCAGAACCCCGAGTGGGCGGTGTCCCAGCCCAGCTTCGCGGAAATCCGCAAGCCTGCCTTCAACCTGAAAAACGCGCGCGCCAAGCTCGCGAAGTAGTCGCGCAGCACGCATTCACCGGGGCCGAAGACGGCCCCGTCGTTTTTCTGGAGGAAGCTTTTCCATGTCCGACGCAGACATCCAGGTCGTGAGCAGTTCGTGGGCCGGCATCCAGCGCGTTGCCGCGACGCCGAAGCCGCCGGAGTTCTTCGAGGGCCGCCAGGGCTATTCGGCCGGTTTCCTGGGGCGGGACGCGCACGTGGCGCTGCCGGCCATCGGCGAGCCCGTTTCCATGGACGACATCGCGAGGCTCGAAGACGGCTCCTTCGAGCTCAGGTACCAGCACTTCAGCACGGTGCAGTGCATCTCGCGGCGCGTGCCGCTCTATTCGGCCTGCAACATCGACGGCGGGAAGTCGAAGAACGTGCCGCGCCACGACACCTGGAACTACGACGGCCGCATCAGGAAGGAATACCAGATGCTGCGCGAAGCCTATGGCCCCGGGCAGGAAGGCAAGTTCTCGCGCGGCCACATGACGCGCAGGCAGGACCCGAACTGGGGCCCGCTGGCGACGGCGCAGCGGGCCAACATCGACACCTTCTTCGCCACCAACGCCTGCCCGCAATGGCAGCCGTTCAACGAGGGGCTGTGGGGCGACCTGGAGGACTACGTTCTGAGCAACGCGCAGGGCGACGACAAGCGCATCAGCGTCTTCACCGGCCCGATCCTGCGGACGGACGACCCGGAGAGGTTCGGCATCCGCATTCCGCGCGACTTCTGGAAGGTGGTCGCCTTCGTCAGCGAGGCGACCGGCGAGCTCAGCGCCATCGCCTACCTGATGAGCCAGGGCACCTGGCTCGATTCGGGCGTGGCGCGCGACCTGGAAGACTTCGGCACTTCGCAGCGCCCGCTGGCCTTCATCGAGGCCGAGACCGGGCTGCGCTTCGAGAGCCTGCAAGGCCGCGACGTGCTCGACGGCGCCGACCTCGCCTTCGTGCAGCCCATCCGGCGCTTCGCCGATACGAAGCTGCCGGCCTGATCCGGCCCGGTGGCCGGCCGGGCGGTCAGCCGCGCAGCGATTCGATCAGGTCGATGTACTTCTGCTTGGCCTCGTCGGCGCTCAGGCCCTTCTGGGCCGTCCATGCGTCCCACTTGGCGCGCGCGACGATGTCGCTGAAGCTGGGCTTCTTGGCGGTGTTGTCGCCGTCGGTGGCCTGCTTGAACAGGGCGTAGATCTTCAGCAGCGTCGGGTTGTCGGGGCGCTCGGCGAGCAGCTTGGAGTTGGCCTGGGCGGCTTCGAACTGGGCGTTGAGATCTGACATGGCGGTCTGGGGGATGTGAAGCGGAAAGCCCGCATCTTAAATCCTGCGGTACACGGTCGTACCGATACCCCGCCGATACTGTTCAGTCCCGCAATCCGGCCCGCGCCAGCTCCACGTCCAGCCGCTCCCGCGCGTCCGCCGGCTTGAGCGCCGCCGCCTTCTCGTAGAGCCGCGTCGCCTCGGCCATGCGGGCCTCGCCGTGCAGCATCAACTGCGCGCGGGCGTACTCCATCAGTCCGGCGGCCGAATGGGGATGCAGCTCGAGCCCGCGCTCGAACAGCTCGATCGAGGTTTCTGAGCGCACGCCGTAGGTCATGCGCCCGACCAGCGCGCCCACCTTGTCGATCACCTCGGCGTGGAAGGAGGCCAGCGCGAGATGCGCGTCGGCGTGCCGCGGCTGCAGTTCGATCACCCGCTCGAGCGCGCCCTTGAGCTTGCTGCCCAGGCCCTGCGCCAGCGCGCGCGCGACGCTGATGCCCTGGCTGTAGCGGCCCAGCGCATACGACTGCCAGTAGAGCGCCTGGCAGTTGTCCGGCTCGGCGGCCGCCTGCGCGCCCGCGCGCTCGATCACCTGCCGGAACATCGCGAGCCGCACCGATTCGCGCGGCTCCAGGTAGTTGGCGTAGATCGCGGTCGCCTGGTTGGCCAGCGCCATGCCCTCGGCGCCATGCTGCAGCCCGATGGCGGCGGCGCGTTCGAACTCGCCGCTGTGGTACAGCGCCCAGCCTTCGGCGAGCGCCGAGCCCTCGGCCGGCGGCGGCAGCTCGTGGCCGGCGTGCAGGCGCGGCCAGTGGGGCAGCACGCTGCGCGCGTCGTAGCGGGGGACGTCGGTCCAGGGCAGGGAGGTCCAGGGTTCGGTGCCGGCGCCGGGGTTTCCGTTGGCCGCACCGGCGGACATCAGCGAAAGCGGTTTGAAATCGGAATGGGGCATGGTTCTAGACCGCCATGTCGACAGGAGTGGCCGCAGCGCCGGAGTCTTCGCCGTTGTAGGCATTGCCCAGCGCCAGCAGGTGCCGCCGCTGTTCCGGGCCGAGGTAGGGCGCGAGCAGGTGCAGGGCATGGAGCCCGCCGCGCATCAGCGCGCCCTGCGCATGCCCGGGCTCCAGCGCCTCGCGCGGGTTGCGCACGTATTCGTAGCTCAGCCAGTAGGTCAGCACCACCACCATGCTCTGCGCGAGCGTGTCGACCTCGTGCACGTCGATTTCCAGGTGGCCGGCGCGGCTCAGGCCGGCGATCAGCTGGCGGATGGCGCGCGCCTTGTTCTTCAGCACCAGCTGGAACTGGGTCTCCAGCCGGCGGTTCTTGCTGAGCAGGTCGTTGAGGTCGCGGTAGAGAAAGCGGTAGCGCCAGATCAGCTCGAACAGGCTGTGCATGAAGAACCACGCGTCCTCCACGTCGTGCACGCCCTCGCTGGCGTGCAGCAGTTCGTCGAGTTCGGCCTCGTAGGCCTCGTAGAGCTTGTTGATCAGCTCTTCCTTGGCCGGGTAGTGGTAGTACAGGTTGCCCGGGCTGATGTTGAGTTCGCCCGCCACGAGCGTGGTCGAGACGTTCGGCTCCCCGAAGCGGTTGAACAGATCCAATGCGGCTTCGAGGATGCGTTGCGCTGTTCGGCGTGGCGCCTTCTTTGCCATGCTGGTGCCCCCGGATGTCTCGTGATCTCTTGGGAGCACTCTAGCGTATGTGCACCGCACCATGGACGGTGCGGGACATGTTTTGCGGCGCCGATTTTCTTGTGCAGCGCCGCAATGCGGGCCGCTCAGCCCGCCTTGCTGCGGCGCAGGGTCTTCTTGGCCGCGGGCGCGGCCGTCTTGCGGGCGGTGGTCTTGCGGGGCGCGGCGGCCTGCTGCGATTTCTTCAGCTGGGCCTCGAGGGCCTCCACGCGCGCCTGCAGCGCGGCCATGTCGGCGGCGCTCGGTGCGCCGAGCTTCTTCATCGCGCGCGCCACGCGCTCCTCGAAGATGTTCTCCAGCTTGCCCCACTGGCCGGCGGCCTTGGTGCCGAACTCGCTGGCGAAGCCCGCCATGCGCTGCTGGGCCTGGGCCAGGGTTTCCTCGGCGGCCTGCTGGGTCTTCTTCTGCATGCCGGCGCCGTCCTTGACCAACGCCTCGAAGGCCTTGCTGCCTTCCTGCTGCATCTTGGCGAAGGCACCGAGGCCGGCGAGCCAGATCTGCTGGGCGGAATCCTTGATGCGGTCGGCGGCCTTGCCGTTGCTGTCGTCGTCCTGGGTAGCCATGCGATTTCTTCCTTTGCGTGCAAACGATCGCTTGACTCTAGCCGCCCGGCGCGCTCTTCATTAGAGCTTCGCGTCTATGGGGCGAAGCTCCCCGGGCGGGCTCAGGGCGTGTTGCCGGCGGCGCGGCTTGCGTCCAGATGCGTCTTGGCGCGCTCGGCCAGCGCCATTTCGCCAGGCGTGCCGGGCACGTACGGCACGACCGGCAGCGGACGGCCGTGCGAATCGACCGAGACGAACACGATCAGGCATTCGGTGGTCTTTTCCATCGCGCCGCCCTTCATGTCGCCGCTGCGCACCTCGACCGAGATGTTCATGCTGGTATTGCCGGTGTAGGCGAGGCGGGCCTCCACCTCGACGAGGTCGCCGATCATGATCGGCCGGTGGAAGCGGATGCTGCCGATGAAGGCGGTGACGCAGTAGCGCTTGGCCCAGCTGGTCGCGCAGGCGTAGCCGGCCTCGTCGATCCACTTCATGACGGTGCCGCCGTGGACCTTGCCGCCGAAGTTGACGGTGCTGGGCTCGGCGAGAAAACGCAGGGTGATCGAGGACATGGGAGGCCGCCTTTGGTGGTGAATGTGGCTGTGACTATGGAGTGGGGAGCCGCGATTATGCGAGCGGGCATCGGCCCGTGGTGGCCGCCGGTCGCCCCGGCGCGCACGCTCGGCTAGCTGCCGCTGAACAGCTGCGCCAGCGTGCGCCGCAGCCAGGCATTGCCCGGATCGGCATGGAAGCGCTCGTGCCAGTGCTGCTTCACCGCGTAGTCCGACAGCGCGAAGGGCGGCTCCAGCAGCTTCACCGGCTCCTGCGTGGCCAGCACCTTGCCCAGGATGCGCGGCACCACCACCAGCAACTCGGTCTGCGCCACGATTCGTGCCACGCTCAAGAAGCTCGACAGCCGCACCACCACGTTGCGCTTCAGCCCCAGCCGCGCGAGCGTGGTGTCGACGATGGCGTGCCCCGTGCCCGATGTCGACACCACCGCATGCGCCTCGGCCTCGAAGCGCTTGCGCGTGAGCTTCGTGCCGATGCGCGGATGGTTCCTGGCCGCGAGGCACACGAAGTTCTGCATGAAGAGCGTCTGCTGGTAGAAGCCCGCGTCCAGCTGCGGCATGAAGCCCACGGCCAGGTCGACCTCGCCGTCCTGCAGCCGGCGGCCGCTGAGCGTGGAGATGATCTCCGTCTCGATGTGCACTCCCGGCGCCGCCTGCCGCAGGTGGTCGAGCAGGCCGGGCAGCAGCACCACCTCGCTGATGTCGGTCATGCAGATGCGGAAGCGCCGCTGCGCCTGCGCCGGATCGAAGCTGCTGCGGTTGCCCTGCGCCTGCGCGATCTGGGCCAGCGCCTCGCGCAGGTTCGGGTAGATGCGCTCGGCGTGCGGCGTGGGCTGCATGCCCTGCGCGGTGCGGGTGAACAGGCGGTCGTCGAAGTGCGCGCGCAGCTTGTTCAGCGCGGTGCTGGCCGCGGCCTGCGCCATGCCCAGCCGCTCGGCCGCCTTCGAGACGTTGCCGGTCTTGTAGACCTCGTCGAACACGGCGAGCCATTCGAGATCGAGCTTCGACATGCGAGCCTCCTGCTTACGGCGAAAGGCACCATTATCGAAATTTCGAATTCCGTGTATTGGCTGTCGGTCTTGAAGAAATAGTGGTGCGGGCCAACAATGCCGCCAACGGAGACAACCGCCCCATGAAACCCGCCCCCTCGAATGCGGCCGAGCGCCGCGACTACTACGACCGCATCCGCCCGCTGCACCTCACGCCGCTGTGGGAATCGCTGCACGCGCTGGTGCCGCGCGAGCCGCAGACGCCGTGCGTGCCCGCCCTGTGGCGCTACGACGAGATCCGCCCGCTGCTGATGGAGTCGGCCGACCTCATCACCGCCGAGGAGGCCGTGCGCCGCGTGCTGGTGCTCGAGAACCCGGCGCTGCCCGGCAACTCGTCGATCACGCAGTCGCTCTACGCGGGGCTGCAGCTCATCATGCCGGGCGAGGTCGCGCCCTCGCACCGCCACGTGCAGTCGGCGCTGCGCTTCATCGTCGACGGCAAGGGGGCGTACACCACGGTGGGCGGCGAGCGCACCACCATGTACCCGGGCGACTTCATCATCACGCCCTCGTGGGCCTGGCACGACCATGGCAACGAGGGCATCGGCGGCAGCGTGGAGCCGGTGGTGTGGCTGGACGGCCTCGACATCCCCATGCTGCGCTTCTTCGACGCCGGCTTCGCCGAGAACGACGACTCCAAGGTGCAGCACGTCTCGCGCCCCGAGGGCAACAGCCTCGCGCGATTCGGCCACAACATGGTGCCGGTGCGGCACGACCACGCATCGGCCACCTCGCCGATCTTCAACTACCCCTATGCGCGCAGCCGCGAGGCGCTGGCGCAGCTGCAGAAGCAGGAAGCGCCCGACGCCTGGCTGGGCCACAAGCTGCGCTACATCAACCCGCTGACCGGCGGCTCGCCGATGCCGACCATCGCCACCAACCTGCAGCTGCTGCCCAAGGGCTTCGCGGGCAAGGCGCACCGCGCGACCGACGGCGCGGTGTACAGCGTGGTCGAGGGCCACGGCACGGCCGAGATCGCCGGCCAGCGCTTCGGCTTCGGCCCGCGCGATACCTTCGTCGTGCCCTCGTGGGCGACGCTGAAGCTGTCGTCGCCAAGCGAAGACGCCGTGCTCTTCAGCTTCTCCGACCGCCCCGTGCAGCAGGCCATGGGCATCCTGCGCGAAGCCTTCCTCGAAGACGCCTGAAGCCCGGGCGCGCAGTTCCGATTCTTTTTTCTTTCTGACCGTGTGCCGCCCCGAGCGGCAGGAGCCTTCCATGTCCTTCGTCTTCACGCCTCCTTCCATCGTCGGCCTGCCCATCGCCGGCTCCGACCAGCAGTTCCCCGTGCGCCGCGTCTACTGCGTGGGCCGCAACTACGCCGCCCATGCGCGCGAGATGGGCTTCGACCCCGACCGAGAGCCGCCCTTCTTCTTCTGCAAGCCGAACGACGACGCCTCGGTGGTGCCGGTGCTCGACGGCAAGGGCGCCTCCATTCCCTATCCGCCGCTCACCAGCAACTACCACTACGAGGCCGAGCTGGTGGTCGCCATCGGCAAGGGCGGCGCCAACATCCCGGTCGAGCAGGCCGCCAGCCACATCCACAGCTACGCCGTGGGCCTGGACATGACCCGCCGCGACCTGCAGATGAAGATGCGCGAGCAGGGCCGCCCGTGGGAGATCGGCAAGGCCTTCGACTTCTCCGCGCCCGTCGCGCCGCTGCGCACGCTGGCCGACGTGGGCGAGATCAACGCCGGCGCCATCGTGCTCGAGGTCGACGGCGAAGTGCGCCAGAAGAGCGACATCACGCACCTGATCTGGTCGGTGAACGAAGTCATCGCCAATCTCTCGACGCTCTTCACGCTGCAGCCCGGCGACCTGATCTTCACCGGCACGCCCGAGGGCGTGGGCGCGGTGAAGCCGGGCCAGACCATCAAGGTGAGCATCGAACGCCTGCCGTCGCTGACTGTGCAAATCGACTGATCTTCTTCACCGCACGGGCCCGCAATGACTCCATCGAAGAACCCTCCCACCGTGCTGCTGGTCGGCGGCGGCATCGGCGGCATGGCCGCCGCGCTGGCGCTCGCGCGCCTGGGTGTTTCCATCGACCTGCTCGAGCAGAGCGCCGCCATCGGCGAGATCGGCGCCGGACTGCAGCTCGGTCCCAATGCCTTCGCGGCGCTCGACGCGCTGGGCGTGGGCGAGGCAGTGCGCCGGGGCTCGGTGTTCACCGACCGGCTGGTGATGATGGACGCGGTCGACTGCAGCGAAGTGGCCTCGGTGCCGGTGGGCGAGGCCTTCCGCGCGCGCTTCAGGAATCCGTATGCGGTGAGCCACCGCGCCGACCTGCACGGCGCGATCCACGAGGCGGTGAAGCAGCATCCGCTGATCCGCTTCCACACCTCCGCGCAGGTGGAATCCATCGACCTGGGCGGGCAGGGCGTCACCGCAACAACGCGCGACGGCCGCAGCTTCAAGGCCGACGCCATCGTCGGCTGCGACGGCGTGAAGTCGGTGGTGCGCAGCAAGCTCATCGGCGACGCGCCGCGCGTGTCGGGCCACGTGGTGTACCGCGCCGTGGTGCCCGCGGCCGACATGCCCGCGGACCTGCGCTGGAACGCGCCCGTGGTCTGGGCAGGCCCGAATTGCCACCTGGTGCACTACCCGCTGCGCCATGGCGAGCAGTACAACCTGGTCGTCACCTTCCACAGCCGAGACAAGGAAGAGTGGGGCGTGACCGACGGCAGCAAGGAAGAAGTGCTCTCGTACTTCGAGGGCGTGCATGCGCGCCCGCGCCAGCTGCTCGACCGCCCGACCTCGTGGCGCCGCTGGAGCACCGCCGACCGCGACCCGGTCGAGCGCTGGAGCGAAGGCGCCGCCACGCTGCTGGGCGACGCGGCCCATCCGATGATGCAGTACCTCGCGCAGGGCGCGTGCATGGCGCTGGAAGACGCCGTGACGCTCGGCGAGGCGGTGAAGACCTGCGGCTTCGACATGCCCGCTGCCTTCAGGCTCTACGAGGCGGCGCGCGTCGCCCGCACGGCGCGTGTGGTGCTGTCGGTGCGCGAGATGGGGCGCCTCTACCATGCCAAGGGCGTGGAGCGCCTGGTGCGCAACAGCCTGTGGCCGGGCCGCACGCCCGAACGCTTCTACGATGCGGTCGAGTGGCTCTACGCCTGGCGGCCCGAGCGCTGCCTGGACGATGCGCCCGAGTCGCTGCGTCCTTCGGCGGTCACCGAAGCCGCGGCAGTGCTTTCGCGGCATTGAGGCAGTTTTCCTTCAGCATTCACAACCACAGAGGCGACCATTCAGGTCCACGCCCAGGAGACAAGAGAGATGAACTTTTCGCGCGCACTGTTGACGGGCCTGCTGGCCCTGACGGCCACCACCGGGGCACTGGCCCAGGCTTCCGACTACCCCAGCAAGCCCGTGACCCTGGTCACGCCCTTCGCCGCCGGCAGCGGCCCCGACGCGGTGCTGCGCCTCGTCTCCGACAAGCTCTCGCGCCTGTGGAACCAGCGCGTGGTCATCGACAACCGGCCGGGCGGCGGCGGCTTCATCGCCATCGACCAGGCCCGCCGCGGTGCGCCCGACGGCTACACGCTGCTGCAACTCGACAGCGAACACATCGCCGCGCTGCCGCACCTGTACAAGTCGCGCAACTTCGTGACGCTGCAGCATTTCGACCCGGTGGCCTCGCTCTTTCGCACGCCCTTCTTCGTGGCCGTGGGCACCGATTCGAAGTGGAAGAACATGGGCAACCTGATCGCCGCGGCCAAGGCCAACCCCGACGGCATCGTCTACGGCTCCTGGGGCGTGGGCAGCCCTGGCCACCTGGGCGCGCAGCAGCTGGAGGCGCTCACCGGCATCCACATGCGCCACGCGCCGTACCGCGAGGTGTCGCAGCTCTATTCCAACGTGGGCACCGGCGAGGTGCCGTGGGCCTTCGCGAGCATCCCGTCGAGCCAGGGCATCTACAAGGCCGGCAAGCTGCGCTACATCGCGGTGGCGGCCACCAAGCGCATCCCGCAGATGCCCGACGTGCCGACCATGGCCGAAGCCGGCGGACCTGCATCGCTGGAGGTGAACTCCTTCGTGTCGCTGCTCGCGCCCAAGGGCGTGCCGGCGGCCATCAAGGCGAAGATCAATGCCGACGTGGCCAAGGTCATCGCCGACCCCGAGATCCGCGCCCGCTTCGATACCTTCGCCTTCGAGCCGCTCGCATGGTCGCCCGAGGAAATCGAGCGCAATGCCGAGGCCAAGTCGAAGGTGTACGGCGAGCTGGTGCGCAGGGGCAACATCAGCCTCGAATAGCGAGGGCACGCCGGACTTCGGTCTTGCCCGCCGTCTTGCGCGGCAGTTAAGCTGGCCCTCTTTGGTTTTTTGACGACTTTTTCACACTTTTTCTCCATGCACGCCACCAAGAGAGCCCTTTTGATCGCCTGCGGCCTGGCCACCGCCGCCGCCATGCTGCCGCTGAGCGCCAACGCAGACAACGCCGCCTGGCCGACCAAGCCGATCCGCCTGCTCGTGGGCTTCCCGGGCGGCTCCACGCCCGACATCGCCGCGCGCACCATCGCCGAGCCGCTGGCGAAGGCGCTGGGCCAGCCGGTGGTGGTCGACAACAAGGCCGGCGCATCCGGCAACATCGCGGCCGACCAGGTGGCCAAGGCCACTGACGATCACACGCTGGGGCTCGTCATCAACGGCAACCTCACGTCGTCGAAGATGCTGTATCCCAAGCTGCCCTACGACCCGGCCAAGGACTTCACGTACCTCTCGCTGATCGCGACCGCGCCGCTGGTGCTGGTGGCGCAGAACAACCTGCCCTCGGGCGCCGGATTCTTCGACGAAGGCCGCAAGGCCGGCGACAAGTGGAACTACGGCTCGGTGGGCATCGGCTCCGTCGGCCACCTGGGCATGGAGCTGCTCAAGACCCGCGTGCCCGGCTTCAAGCCCGAGCACGTGCCCTACCAGGGCAACCCGCAGGTCATCACCGCGATGCTGGGCGACCAGGTGCAGATGGGCCTGATCCCGCCGGGCGTGGCCATGCCGCAGATCAAGGCCGGCAAGCTCAAGGCCATCGGCCTCACGGGCGGCCGCAGCGCGCTGGTGCCCGAGATCCCGCCGCTCGCCGATGCCGGCGTGAAGGACTTCAACCTCGAGGTGTGGGTGGCGCTGCTGGGGCCGGCCAACCTCTCGAAGGTGGCGCAGGCGCGCATCAGCCGCGAGCTCGAGATCGTGATGAAGAACCCCGACGTGCGCCGCAAGCTCTTCGAGCAGGGCTGGCAGGCCGTGGGCACTTCGCCGGACGGCATGCGCACGCGCGTCAATGAAGAGGCCGCGATCATGACCAAGATCATCTCGGCCCGCGGTATCAAGTTGCAGTGATGGCAGTCCAGACATTGAGCGAACCGGCGCGCGCGCTGCCGGTGTTCGGCGAATACGACGTGGTGGTGGTCGGCGGCGGCCCCGCCGGCATTGCGGCCGCCGTGAGTGCCGCGCGCCACGGCGCCAACACACTGCTGGTGGAGCGCTACGGCTTCCTCGGCGGCATGGGCACCGCAGGCGGCGTCACCAACTTCGCGGGCCTGTACGGCAAGCGCAAGGGCGAGATGACGCAGCTGGTGCGCGGCGTGGTCGACGAGCTCATCGACCGCATCGCCGCGCTCAACGGCATGAACCAGCCGCAGAACGGCATGGGCGGGCGCATCTGCGTGCGCTCGTACGACACCTCGGCCTACAAGCTCGCCGCCGACCAGCTGCTGGGCGACGCGGGCGTGAAGCTGCTGTTCCACGCGCTGGCGGCGGCCGTGGTGCTCGACGGCAAGCGCATCGCGGCGCTGGTCGTGGAGACCAAGTCGGGCCGCCAGGCGATCCGCGCCAACGCCTTCATCGACGCCAGCGGCGACGCCGACGTGGCCGCCTTCGCGGGCGTGCCCTTCGAGGTGGGCGACGGCCACGGCAGCGGGCTCTTTCCCACCACCATGTTCCGCATCGGCCAGGTCGACGCGCCGGCCGCGCTGGAGGCGGTGGGCGAGTTCAAGGCCATCAACGACTTCATGGCGCGCGCCGAGCAGCACAAGCCCGGCGTCTACAGGTTCCCGCGCGAGGGTGCGATCCTGCGTCCCAACAAGGACCCGCGCGAGTGGCGCGCCAACGTCACGCAGATCCGCAATTCGCAGGGCCGCGCGATGAACGGCGTCGATGCGCGCGAACTCTCCGAAGGCGAGCTCGAAGGCCGCCGCCAGATCAGCGAGTACTTCAGGTTCCTGAAGGCCGAGGTGCCGGGCTTCGCGCAATCGGCCATCGTCGAGATCGCACCGCAGGTCGGCATCCGCGAGACGCGGCGCATCCAGGGCCTGTATGCGCTCGGTCGCGAGGACATCCTGGGCTCTGCGAAGTTCGACGACAACATAGGCCTCAATGCCTGGCCGATGGAGATGCACGCGGACGGCCGCATCGAGTGGGCCTTCCCGCGCGACGAAGACAACGCCTACAACCACCTGCCCTGGCGCATGCTGGTGCCGCAGACGCTGGACAACCTGCTGGTGGCCGGGCGCTGCGCGTCGATGACGCACGAGGGCCAGTCGGCCGCGCGCGCGAGCGGCGGCTGCTTCGTCATGGGGCAGGCCGCGGGCACGGCGGCGGCGTCGCTGGGCGCGGCCGCGTTCGCCGCGGTCGACATCCCGGCGCTGCAGAAAAAGCTCGCCGCCGACGGCGTCGACCTCGACCGCTGAGCGCGCGCAGCGTGCGGGATGGCGCTAGAGTCCGGGGCTTGATGAACTCGAACCCCGGACGAAACGTGCACTTCCCCTCGCTGTCGACACCCGCGCGCCGCACCCTCCTGGCGCTGTCCTGCGCCGCCATCGGCCTCTCGCTGGCCGGCTGCGCCAGTACGCCCGAAGGCGAGCCGGTGCACGGCAAGGACCGGCTGCTGAGCTTCCTGGCGGCCAAGGACGGCCGCAAGGTCGCCATCGCCGGCGAGAACTACCACTACGTGTTCGACGGCGATCCCTCCGTGGCGGCGCTGCTGCGCTGGGAAGGGCGCACCAAGGTCACGCCCGCGCTGCTGGGCGAGTTCAAGGTGGCGCGCAACCAGAGCTTCGAGGGCCAGTACGTGCTGATGGCCTTCGATGCCGACCTGACGCCCGAAGAGAGGTCCTTCCTGATCCAGACCGGCTTCGCCAGGACCGACGCGAAATACGGCGACCGGCCAGGGCCGTCGCTGCGCTACTTCGGCACCGTCTACGGCAAGCGCTATGCGGCGGTGCCGCTGAAGTCGGCCGACACGGTCGACTTCTCCCGGCGGCAGTACCTGGGCTACGTCGAGCAGGAAACGCTCAGCGCCCCCTTCAGCAAGGCCGCGCCTTCGCCGCTGGTGTATGCCGACGACGGCTCGCTGCTGCTGTCCGGCGTGCCGGTGCGCGTGGTGCAGGGCGGCACGGACTACGGCTGCCGCGCCCGCCTCATGGGCGTGTGCTTCTACAAGTAGCGGGCGGCTGCTGACAGGCCCGCGACAGCCTGCGGGCGCGGGCTTTGCTATGGTCGAGGGCTGCCTCTTTTCGACAGTTTTGCCTCCCTTCCCGATGACCACCGATCCCGCCACCGCCTCCCGCCTCGTCAACGAACTCGTCGCGCTCATGCAGCTCGAGCCGCTGGGCGGCGACCGCTTCCTGGCCCAGAGCGAGGACATCGGCACGCCCGCCGTGTTCGGCGGCCAGGTGCTGGGCCAGTCGCTGATGGCCGCGAGCCTCACCGTGGGCGCCGAGCGGCCGGTGCATTCGATGCACGCCTACTTCCTGCTGCCGGGCGAGCATGCGCCCATCGAGTACAGCGTCGACCGCGTGCGCGACGGCCGCAGCTTCACCACCCGCCACGTGGTGGCGCGCCAGCAGGAGCGCATCATTTTCGAAATGTCCGCCTCGTTCCAGACCGTGGACGAGGGCGTCGAGCACCAGTTCGACATGCCCAAGGTGGCCGGACCCGAGGGCCTGATCAGCGAGCTCGACCAGCGCATCGCCCTGGGCGACCGCCTGCCGGAGCCGTGGCGCACCAAGGCGATCCAGCCGCACGGCATCGAGTACCGCCGCGTCGATCCCGAGGACCTGATGGCCCCGCTGCCGCGCCCGACCTCGGCGCAGAGCGCCATCTGGATGCGCGCCATCGCGCCGCTGCCCGACGACCCGATGGTGCATCGCGCGCTGCTGGCGTACGCCTCCGACCACGGCCTGCTGCGCGCCGCGATGCTGCCCCATGGCCTGAGCTTCATGAGCGGTCAGGTGCGCCCGGCCAGCCTCGACCACGCGATGTGGTTCCACCGCGACTTCCGCATGGACGACTGGCTGCTGTACGTGCTCGACTCGCCCAGCGCGGGCGGCGCGCGCGGCCTGTGCCGCGGCAGCCTCTACTCGCGTGATGGCCGGCTCGTGGCCTCGGCGGCGCAAGAGGGCATGCTGCGCATCCGGCGCAAATAAGCAGGCAAGCGAGCAAGCAAGCAAACAACCAACCCCGGGACATCGCACCATGCAGATCTTCTTTTCCCCCGCTTCCCCCTTCGTGCGCAAATGCATGGTCGTTGCCCACGAGCTCGGCATCGCCGACCGCATCGAGAAGCTGCCCAGCGCGGCCGGCCCGGTGAAGCGCGACGCCACCATCATCCCGAAGAACCCGCTCGGCCAGGTGCCCACCTTCATCACCGACGACGGCCAGGTGCTGTTCGACAGCCGCGTGATCTGCGAGTACCTGAACGCCGCGCAGTCGGGCAAGCTCTTTCCCGCGGACGGCAATGAACGCTGGGCGCGCCTCACCGAACTCGCGCTGGCCGACGGCATGACCGGCGCCGCATTGCTCGCACGCTACGAGAACGTGCTGCGCCCCGAGGAGCTGCGCTGGACCGACTGGACCGACGGCCAGCTCGCCAAGGTGCGCACCGGCCTCGAGTGGCTGGAGGCCGCCGCGCCTTCCTTCGGCGACCGCGTCGACATCGGCACCATCGCCTTCGGCTGCGCGCTGGGCTACATGGACTTCCGCTTTCCTTCCGTGGAGTGGCGCGCCGAGGCGCCGAACAGCGCGAAGTGGTTCAAGGCGTTCAACCAGCGGGCTTCGATGCAGGCGACCTTGCCTGTAGCCTAATTTCCGTTCGATTCCTTTCGGGCGCAATCACGCCGACGGGGTACCTTGCTCCGCGAATGTCCCCCGGCCTGCGGCCTCCTCCTTTATTTCGCTGCGCAAGGCACCCCATCGGCGTGATCGATGGGCACTGCGGTCGAACCGCCGGCATGAGCAGAGCGTCCATGTGCGAATGGCACCGGGCGCTCCCCGCAGCGAAATAAAGGAGGAGGGCCGCAGGCCCGGGGGACATTCGCGGAGGGGAGTACTCGGTGCCATTCGCACGCGCCCGAACCGGAATGCAAATCCCCGCTTGGCAACGGAAGCGATTCCTTGGCTAAATGCGAGGCTCCGCATGAACGAACCAAGGAACCAAGCATGTCTTCCGAAGAAAACAAGAAAGTAGCCATCGTCACGGCGGGCGGCAGCGGCATGGGCGCCGCCGCGGCACGCAAGCTCGCGGACGACGGCTTCCGCGTGGCCATCCTCTCGTCCTCGGGCAAGGGCGAGGCACTGGCCGCCGAGCTCGACGGCATCGGCGTGACCGGCTCCAACCAGTCGAACGACGACATCAAGCGCCTAGTCGACAAGGTCGTGGCCCAGTGGGGCCGCGTCGACGTGCTGGTCAACAGTGCAGGGCACGGGCCGCGCGCGCCCATCCTCGACATCACCGACGAGGACTGGCACCGCGGCATGGACGTGTACCTGCTGAGCGCGGTGCGCCCGGCGCGGCTGGTCGCGCCGCTGATGGTGCAGCAGGGCGGCGGCGCGATCATCAACATCTCCACCTTCGCGGCCTTCGAGCCCGACCCCGTGTTCCCCACCTCGGGCGTGTTCCGCGCGGGTCTTGCGGCCTTCACCAAGCTCTTCGCCGACACCTATGCGGCGAAGAACGTGCGCATGAATAACGTGCTGCCCGGCTTCATCGACAGCCTGCCCGAGAAGGCCGAGTTCCGTTCCCGCATCCCAATGGGCCGCTACGGCAAGAGCAGCGAGATCGCGGCCGTCATCGGCTTTCTCGCGTCGGAAGGCGCTGGCTACATCACAGGACAGAACCTGCGCGTGGACGGCGGCATCACGCGATCGGTGTGAGGCCTCCATGAAGATCCCCGCACAGGCGCTGGACAACGCGCGCCGCACCATCCAGTCCTACGACGCGCATGCCCGCGAGTACAACGCGATCGTGGCGGAGCACCCGCTGCAGCCCGAGATCGCGGATTCGATGCGGCGGATGATGGAGTACGTGCCCGCCGGCGGCAGCGTGCTCGAGATCGGCTCCGGTCCGGGGCGGGATGCCGACTTCGTCGAGTCCCTGGGCGGCGTGGTCCGTCGCACCGATGCTGCGCAGGCATTTCTCGATCTGCAGGCACAGCGGGGCAAGAAGGGCGAGCTGCTCGACGTCGTCACCGATGCGCTGGGCGGGCCCTACGACGCGGTCCTCGCGATGTGCGTGCTGATCCACGTCGATCGCGCGCAGGTCGCCGCGGTGCTGCACAAGGTGTTCGATGCGCTCAGGCCCGGCGGCGTCTTCCTGGTGTCCATGCGCGTCGGCGAAGGCGAGAAGAACGGCGACTACCACACCGTGTGCTGGGAGAAGGACCGGTTCGCCGCGGCGCTCGTGGCGGCCGGGCTGCATCCCTGCTGGGAGATGGAGCGCGTCGGCCGCAACGACGAGGCCTGGGTCTACTTCCTGGCGCGCCGGCCGCAGCAGCGGTGAACCGGCGGCGAATCTTCTTCTACACGCCCAGGTAACGCGTCCACAGCGACCGGTCGGCATCCAGCGCTGCCGAGTCGCCCTGCCAAACCACGCGTCCGCGTTCGAGGATCACATGGCGGTTGGCCAGCGGCAGCAGGCGCTGCACGTACTTGTCGACCACCAGGATCGCCTCGCCCTCCGCCTTGAGCGTGGCGATGCAATTCCATATCTCCTCGCGGATAACAGGGGCCAGGCCTTCGGTGGCTTCGTCGAGGATCAGCAGGCGTGGGTGCGTCGACAGCGCGCGTGCGATGGCCAGCATCTGCTGCTCGCCGCCCGATAGCTGGTTGCCGGCGTTGGCCTTGCGTTCGGACAGGCGGGGGAACAGGCCGTAGAGCGCCTCCAGGGTCCAGCGTGGCGCGCTGCCCGGACGCGGCCTCGCGAAGGCGCGCAGGTGCTCGTCGACGCTGAGGTTCGGAAACACGTGTCGCCCCTCGGGCACGATGGCCACGCCGCGCCGCGCGATGGCGTCGGGCTTGTGGCCACCGATGGCGGCGCCGCCGAAGTGCACGCTGCCGCGCATGGGCGGGAGCGTGCCCGTCAGCACCTTCAGAAGGGTGCTCTTGCCCATGCCGTTGCGACCGAGCAGCGCGAGCACTTCGCCGGGGCGGATGTCGAGGTCGATGCCGAACAGCACCTGGCTTGCGCCGTAGCCGGCTTCGATGGATTTCGCTTCGAGCAATGTCGTCGTCATGCGTGCCCTTCCGCTTCGGTGCCTAGGTAGACGGCCTGCACGTCAGGGTGTCCCCGCACTTCGTCGGCCGTGCCGCTCATCAGCACCTTGCCCTGCACCAGCACCGTGAGCCGGTTGGCCAAGCGGAACACCGCGTCCATGTCGTGTTCGATCAGCAGGATGGCCATCGACGCGCGCAGCGATTCGATGAGTTCCACCATGCGCGCCGATTCATCGGGGCCCATGCCGGCCATCGGCTCGTCGAGCAGCAGAAGCTTGGGTTCGGCCGCGAGCGCCAGCGCCACGTCGAGCGCACGCTGCGCGCCGTGCGGCAGAGTGCCCGCGATGCGTGCGCGCTCGGCGCCGAGGCCGACGCGGTCGGCCAGCGCCATCGCGCGATCGACAAGGTCGCGCTCCTTCGCGCGCGGCGCCATGAAGCGCAGGCTGCTGCCTGCATGGGCCTGCGCTGCGAGCATCAGGTTGTCGTGCACGGTCTCCTTCGGGAACACGCGCGTCACCTGGAAGCAGCGCGACATGCCGGCGGCCACGCGCTGGTGGTCCTTCAGCCTGGTGATATCGGCCTCGTCGAGCAGGATGCGGCCGGCATCGGCCTTCAGCAGGCCGGTGATCAGGTTCACCAGCGTGGTCTTGCCGGCGCCGTTCGGCCCGATCAGCGCATGCACTTCGCCGCGCTCCACGGTGAGGCTCACATGGTCGGTCGCCAGCAGTCCGCCGAAGCGCTTGACCAACCCTTCGATTCTGAAAAGGCTCATGGTGCTTTGCTCCCTGGCCCCTGCAGGGAGAGGGTCGGGGTGAGGGGCAGGCGTCGCCTGTACAGGGCGGCAAGGCCTTTAGGCGCCCACAGCGCCACGGCGATCAGCAACAGCCCCAGCGGCATGTGCCAATGCTCCGTGTGCTGCTTCAGGGCCTCCTCGAGCACCAGCCAGACGACGGCGCCCACCGGCCCGCCCCAGCTGCGCCCGAGCCCGCCGATGACCACCATCACCAGCAGCGTGGCCGACTGCGTCCAGTGCATCGTCGCCGGGCTCACGAAGCCGTTGCCGCCCGCGAGCAAGGCGCCGGCCAGCCCCGCGATGGCGCCCGCGATGGCGAAGGCCACCAGCTGCAGCCGGAACACCGGATAGCCCAGCGCCCGCATGCGCGTCTCGTTGTCGCGGATGCCCATCAGCGCATGGCCGAAGCGCGAGCGCGTCGCGCGGTGCAGCCACCACAGCGCGAGCGCCACGATGGCCAGCACCACCCAGTAGAAGTTCGCTTCGCTGCCCAGGTCCAGCCCGGGCAGCAGCGTGGGCCGCGACATCAGCGTGTAGCCGTCGTCGCCGCCATAGCGGCGCAGCGACACCACCACGAAGTACAGCATCTGCGCGAAGGCCAGCGTGGTCATGATGAAGTACACGCCGCGCGTGCGCAGCGCCACCGTGCCGATCAGCGCGGCGACGATGCCGGCCACCAGCGCCGCAGCGGGCCACATGAGCCAGCCCGACATCACGCCCGCGTCGCTGAGCGCCACCACCGTGTACGCCCCCACGCCGATGAAGCCCGCATGCCCCAGCGCCACCATGCCGCCGAAGCCGAGGATGAAGTTGAGGCTCGCGGCCGCCAGCGCCACGACGAGCACGCGCCGCACGAAGCCGATGTAGAACTCGAGCCCGAACAGCGGCGCCACCAGCGGGAACGCTGCCAGCACAAGCAGTACCAGGCAAATGAAGATGGGCTTTTTCATGGCTGCATGCACGCGTGCGAGAGGTGCCGGGTCGTTGGCGAGTGAAGCGAAGCCCGTTCGGGAAACACCGCGGAACCGGCTTCGCCGGGCCGCTGGTGTTGTCCCCGGAGAGGGGGTTGGCGAAGCGACACGAAGTGCGCGAAGACTGGGGGCGAACTCATGCGCGTGCCGAGAAGAGCCCGGAGGGCCGGAAGATGAGGACGACCACCATCAGCGCGTACATCGCGACCTCGGCGAACAGCGGGCCCAGGTCGGCCGCGGTTGCAGGCGGCAGCGTGGCGCGCAGCAGCATCGGCACGAAGGCGCGGCCCACGGTGTCGACCACGCCCACGAGCAGTGCGGCCACGAAGGCGCCGCGCACCGAACCGATGCCGCCGATCACCAGCACCACCAGCGCCGGGATCAGGATGGCCTCGCCCATGCCGACCTGCACCGCGACGATCGGCCCCATCAGCGCGCCCGCCAGCGCGGCCAGCGCCGCGCCGAGCAGGAACACGCCGTTGAAGATGCGGCCCACGCGCACGCCCATCAGCTCGGCCATGGGCCGGTCGGAGGCGCCTGCGCGCACCCGCATGCCGATGCGCGTGTGGTTCACCAGCAGGTACAGCGCCAGCGCCACCAGCAGGCCACCGACGAGGATCACGAGGCGATAGGCCGGGTAGGGCAGGCCATCCACGAGGTCGATCGGGCCCGAGAGCGCGGCGGGCGTCGGCGCCATCACCGGCGAGGGGCCCCAGGCCATCTTCACGATGTCGTCGGCCACCAGGATCACGCCGAAGGTGGCGAGCACCTGCGCGAGATGGTCGCGTGTGTAGAGCCGCCGCATCAGCAGCACCTCGAGCAGCAGCGCCACCACCACCGTGACCGCCACCGCGATGACGATCGCCGCCGCGAACGAGCCGGTGCGCGTGTGCGCCTCGGCCGCCACGTAGGCGCCAGCCATGAAGAGCGAGCCGTGCGCGAGGTTCAGCACATCCATGATGCCGAACACCAGCGTGAGCCCCGCAGCCAGCAGGAACAGCATCAGCCCGTAGCCGAGGCCGTTGAGCAGCTGCTCGAGAACAAGAATTCCACTCATAGAACCATCAGGAGAGTTGCCCGCATTCATTCGGGAGACACCGAGGAACCGGCTTTGCCGGGCCACGGGTGTCGCCCCCGGCAGGGGGTAGGAGAAGCGGCACGAAGTGCGCGAAGCCTGGGGGCGAGCTACTTGAGCCCGCACTTGTCGGCGTAGGAGTCGCCGTAGTTGGTCAGCACCGTGTTGATCAGCTTGTTCGTGACCTTGCCCTGCGCGTCCTTGCCGATCACGCGCAGGTAGAAGTTCTCGATGGGATAGTGGTTGTTCGCGTACTTGAAGCTGCCGCGCGTCGATGCGTAGTTGGCCTTCTTCAGCGCGGCCACCACGGCTTCGCGGTTCTGCGCGTTGCCGCCGGCCTGCTTCACGGCGGCGTCCATCGCGAGGATCGCGTCATAGGCCTGCGCCGCGTACACCGACGGGTAGCGGCCGTTGTATTCCTTGCGGAACGCGGCCACGAAGGCCTTGTTGGCGGCGTTGTCGAGGTCGTGCGCCCAGTGCGAGGTGTTGAACAGGCCGAGCATGGGCTCGCCCACGGCGCCGATCACGTCCTCGTCGGCCGAGAAGCCGCTGGTCACGAGCGTGATGTCCTTCGACAGGCCCGCGCCCACGAACTGCTTGATGAAGTTGATGCCCATCGCGCCGGGCAGGAAGAAGTAGATCGAGTCGGGCTTGGCCGCGCGCAGCTGCGCGAGTTCGGCCGCGTAGTCGATCTGGCCGAGCTTGGTGTAGAGCTCGTCGGCCACCTGGCCCTTGAACTGGCGCTTGAAGCCGCCCAGCGCGTCCTTGCCGGCCGGGTAGTTGGGCGCGATCAGCACGATCTTCTTGAAGGCCCGGTCCTGCGCGAACTTGCCGGCGGCCTCGTGGAACTGGTCGTTCTGGTAGGCGGTGCCGAAGAAGTAGGCATTGCACTGCGCGCCCGCGAACTGGCTCGGGCCGGCGTTGGCCGAGAGGTACGGCACCTTGGCGTTGAAGAGCGTCGGGCCCACGGCCAGCGCAACGTTGGAGCCGATGGGGCCGCTGAAGAGGTCGATCTTGTCGCGCTGGATCATGCGGTCGACCAGCTGCTTGGCCTGGTCGGGGCTGCCGGCCATGTCGGCCTGCACGAACTCGACGTCCTGCCCGCCGAGCTTGCCGCCCAGCTGCTTGATGCCGAGCGCGAAGCCGTCGCGCGCCTCGGCGCCCAGTGCCGCGAAAGGCCCGGAGATGTCGAGGGCCAGGCCCACCTTGACGGGGGCGGCGGTGGCGGACACCGCGGTGGCGAGGGCCGAGCCGCACAGCAGCAGCGAGAGCAGGGTGCGCGGCAGCGCGGGCGACTTCGGGGGCAGGTGGCGCATGGATTCTCCGGCGGGAAGGATGCAGACAACGCACCGGCACCGCCCCATGCGGCACCGGCGACATCAAACCGTTGATAGCTAAATACTTTAGCTGTAAACAATTTGGTGTCAACAGTGCTAGCACGAATGGTGCCAATGCGCCGTCCTGTTCCTGCTCAGCCGAAGGGGTTGGCGGTCGCGAACCACAGGCCGATGCCGGTGGCGATGATGAACGCGCCGTCGGTCACGCCAGCCACCAGGAAGAACTTGGTCTGCAGCGTCTCGACCAGCTCGGGCTGGCGCGCGGTGCTCTCCAGGAACTTCTGGCCGACCAGCCCGATGCCCAGGCACGAGCCGAGGGCGGCGACGCCGATCAGCAGGGCCACTGCGAGGGGAAGGATGTTGAAACCGGTCATGTGTTTTCTCCTGGTTGGTTGGTGAATCGAGGCACTGGTTGCTTCCTCGATGGACGTACTTTCCCAGAGCGCCTGCGCACGGTCCATGACGTGAGAGGTCATGGCTGGTGCGCAGCCGATGCAGCGCGACAAACAAAAAAAGCCGCCCGCGAAAACGGGCGGCTCCTTCGTGGAACACCGCGGAGCCGGCTTCGCCGGGCCGCAGGTGTTGCCCCCGGAAGGGGGTTGGCGCAGCGACACGAAGTGCGCGAAGCCTGGGGGTTTACTGAAGCTGCGTCCAGTTCTGGTTGTTGCCGCCGTTGCAGGTCCAGGTGATCAGCGCCGTGTCCTGCGCCGTCGCGTTGTTCGGCACGTCCAGGCACGAGCCCGAGGCCCGGTTGCGCAGGGTCGAGCCGACCAGGCTCCACTGCGTGGTGTTGCCGGCCGAGCAGGCCAGCTGCACCACCGCGGCGTTGGTCGTCGCGGTGCCGCTCTGCGCCAGGCACAGGCCGCTGTGCTCGACCTTGAACTGCACGAAGCCGTCGTTGGTCTGCGTCATGGTGAAGCGCTCGTTGCCGGCGTTGCCGCAGGGCCACTGCACCACAGTCGCGCCGCTTGCGGTCGATGCGCCCTTGACGTTCACGCACAGGTTGCTGTGGTTCGAGCGGATGCGCGAGACCACCGGCGTCGGGTCGTTGTCCAGCGAGCGCACGTATTCGCGCAGCGCCACCACGTCGTTGGCCGGCAGGCTGGAGGCGTTGCCGTGGCCGCCCGTGAGCACGTCCTGCAGCGTTGCCGCCTGGCCGTTGTGGAAGAACGCGGTGGTGTTCCAGGTGCCCAGCAGCGTCGGCGTGTCGAAGCCCACGCCCGCCAGCGGCTGGTTCAGGCCCTTGCCCGAGGAGGCCTGGATCGTGCCCACGTCATGCCGCACGCCGTCGCGGAAGGTGGCGCCGGTGTGGCAGGTCGCGCACTGCGCCGTGTTGAACACGGTCTGGCCGCGCGCCGCGTCCACGCTGAGGCTGCCGTCCGCCGCACGCGCCGGGCTGCGCATGTACTTGGTCAGCGAGCTCAGGTAGGCCGCGAGGTCGTCGAGCTGAGGGCTCTTGCCGGCCTTGGGCGCGCCCAGCGGGTCGGAGGTGGCCGCGAAGTCCGCGTTGGTCAGGAAGCCGGTGCCTCCGAACTCGTTGCGGATGTCGTTCTCGAAGTCCTGCACCTCGTCGAAATTGGCCGTCCAGTGCAGCTTGCCGTGGCCCAGGCCGCGCCGGCCCTGCAGGCTGATGGTGCGGCGCAGGCCCTCGCCGCGCTGGGTGAAGTCCCACACCATGCCGTCGTCGCCGCCGTCCGCGTGGCAGCTCGCGCAGGAGATGTAGTTGTCCTTGCTCATGCGGCGATCCGACGCGTTGTAGAACACCTGCTTGCCGCGCAGCGCCGCCGCCGACATGGGTTCCGCCGCCACCGTCGACACGGTCTGCAGGAAGGTCGGCACATTGGTCTCCGACGACAGCACCGTCGCCACGTCGTGCACCGTCACCGAGCGCGCCAGGAAGTTGTTGACGAACAGGCGCTTGCGCACCGCATCGAGATACAGGCCGTGCGGCGCGCTGCTGGCGTTGATCTCGCCGCGCACCGCGCGGCTGTACGGATCGACGATGGCGACGCGGTTGCCTTCCATCTGCGCGACGAACAGGTAGTCGCCCGAGGGGGAGAAGAGCGCCGCGCGCGCAGGTGCCCGGTCGTCGAAGTCGATCTGCTCGCCGAACACCTCCGCCGCCGTCTGCAGGTTGACCTGCGACAGGATGGAGCGCACCGTCTGGTCGTGCACCAGGTTGTTGCCGTCGCGGAATTTGCCGCGCACGATGTTGTCCTTCTTCGAGGGCAGCACCGCACGGGCGCCGTCGGGCGAGATCACCACCTGGCTCAGGTAGTTGGCCACGCCGCGCGCACGGTTCTCGGTGTCGATGGTGGTGGTGTCCACCGGCAGCGCGATCGTGCTCATGGCGCTCATGCTCTGCAGGTTCACCTTGTGCAGCTGGCCGCCCGTCATCTTCGACTTGAAGCGCGTGACGTAGGCCACCTGCGAGCCCGACTCGACCGCGATGCCGCGCAGCGCGCCGTCGAGCGCGACCGCGCCGGTGGTGGTGCCGTTGCTCGGATTGAAGCTCATCAGCACCGACTTGCTTTCCATCGTCAGCAGGCCCTTGGTGCCGTCGGGCGTGAAGGCCACGCCGTAGGGGCCGCTGCCGTAGGCCAGCGGCACTGTGGCCGAGAGGCTGCCGTCGGCGGCGTTGAGCACCACCAGCTTGTCCTCGCCCTGCACCGTGACCCAGATGCGTCCGTCGGGGCCCACGGCCAGCGTCTTCGGCTCGTCGCCCACGCGCACTTCCCAGCGCTTGACCAGGCTCTGCGAGTCGATGGCGGCGACCGTGCCGCTGTCGGGGTTCACCGAGTACACCGAGTTGGCGTCGCCCGCGATGTTGGTGCTGTGTGTCGGCGCATTCGGCGTCACCGGCATGATCACCGTGAGGTTGTAGGTGTAGAAGGTCTCGCGGCCGTTGGCGTCCTTCACCGTGAGCGTCACCGTGAAGTGGCCGGGGCGCGTGTAGGTGTAGCTGTAGTTCGCCTGGTTCGAGTAGGCGGTCTGCGTGCCGTCGCCGAAGTTCCAGCGGTACTGCGCGCCGCTGCTGCCCAGCGTGGCCGGGTTGAACACCAGCTGGCCGTTGACCAGCTTCGGACCGCCGCCGATGCCGGGGTCGCCGATGACGGCCTGGCTGCGCAGCGTGCTCACGTCGGTGTCGCTCAGCACGCGGCCGTAGACGCGCACTTCCGCCAGCGTGCCCTTGAAGAGCGCCGCGTTGCCCTGGATCTGGCCCAGCAGCGCGAACTTGTTCGACAGGCCCTTGTTGCCGGTGGGGCCGGTGGAGGTGGTCTTCGCGCCGTCGACGTACAGGGCCTGCGCGCCGGAGGCGGCGTCGCGCGTCATCACGACGTGGTGCCAGGTGCCGTCGTTCACCGCCGCGGTGGAGGCGGTGCCGGCGTCGTTGCCCACCGAGAGCTTGATGCGCCCGCCGTTGTCGAGCCAGCCCCAGAACACGTCGTCGGCGCCGGCGGGCTGGTCGCGGCCGAAGATGCCGGGTGCCGTCCAGGAGTTGGCGCCGCCGGCCTGCGTGGTCTTCATGTAGAAGCTCACCGAGGCGCTGCCGCCGAGCACGGTGGCCACGGTGTCGCTCTTCAGCGTCACGCCGGCCGTGCGGTTCGCGAAGTTCAGGCCGATGCTCTCGAAGGCGTCGCCGGTGGCGGGCGTGCCGTTGTTGGCGCTGATCTGGTCGGAGAGGTTGCCCGCCAGCGTCCAGTAATGCATCAGGCCGATTTCGGCGGCGTTGCCGGTGTGGAACACCGACTTGTAGTCCGCGCCGATGGCGTTGCCCGCATAGTCCTTCACGCCGTTGGCCGGCAGGAACACCTCGTAGCTGGTGCCCGGCTGCAGCGGCTGCGCGGGGTGGAAGTTGATGATGCCCAGCTGCACGCTGTAGGTGCCCGCCAGCGTGTTGCCGCCCACCGGGCGCACGATGAAGGTGTTGGAGTTCACGCTCTCGGGCCGGATGTTGTCGCTCATGCCCAGGCCGATGCGCGAGGTCAGCGCCTGCTGCTTCGCGTTGTTGGCGGGCGAGACCTGCCGCACTTCGGGCTTGGTGGTGTCGGGGTCGACCTGGTGCACCACGAAGCCGCTGCCGGAGCCGTGGTCGTTGCCCACGAAGATCAGGTTGCCGAAGGCGGCGACCTGGCCGTTGTCGGAGTGCGAGAAGTTCGGGTCGTCCTCGCGCAGGATGCTGCCGCGGCCCACCTCGACGTGGTTCAGCGGGTTGCTCACGTCGACCTTGTGGATGTAGGTCTGCGCGCCCTGGATGACGTAGTTGTCCTGCGTGGCGCAGTAGAGCTGCTCGTCGATGACGAGGCGGTTGTCCTCGGCCACGAACTTGGAGCGGTCGCTCAGGTCGTAGCTGTACATCTTCGCGCCGCCGCCGCGCGCCGATGCGTGCAGGGTCTTGCCGTCGAAGCAGGTGGCGTAGTAGTTGGGGTTCGATCCGATGGCGTCCAGCACCTTGGGGTTGAGCGGATCGGAGATGTCGAGGCTGGAGAAGCCGGCGGTGTTGTCCATCGAGGTCAGCACCATGTGGTTGCCGATGGTGAAGATCGGGCCGACGCGGAAGCCGCCGAGCTCGCCCGTGGGCACGGGATTGGGCTTGTTGGCGCCGCGGTTCGCCACCACCGCGTTCACGGGGTCGGTGGCGTCGACGATGAAGATGCCGCGGCCCGCCGAGGCCACGTAAAGGTAGGGCGCCTGCCACCAGAGCTGCCAGGCCACGTTCTCGTAGTCGCCGCCGTTGACGCCGGGCAGCGCGAGCTTCTTGACCTGCTTGATGTCGTTGACGTCGGTGAAGTCCCAGAACTCGACGCCGTTGATGCTGGGCAGCACCACGTAGGTCTTGCCGCCGATCTTGGCGGTGCCGAAGGAGTGCGTCTCGCGGAACTCCTGCGTGCGGCCCTCGGGCTCGTAGATCTTCTTCACGAGCTTGATCTGGCGCGGGTTCGAGATGTCGTACAGCAGGAAGCCGCCCGGGCCGAGGCCGCTGTCCGGCGCGAAGGAGGTGAGGAAGTAGCCGTTGACCATGATGCCGGCGTTCATGCCGTAGTCCTTGCGGCCCGGGTAGGTGGCGGGCACCTCGCGCGACTCGTAGGCGCTGCTGTGCGCCGGGTCCAGCGGATGCGCGGCGCTGGTGATCATCGAGACCGGCTTGAACAGCTCGGCCGAGGTGTAGGTGAGATTGCCCAGGCCGGGCCCCTGCAGCGGCAGCGGGTCGGCCACGGCTTCGGCCATTGCCGTCGCCATGTTGTTCAGGGTCGTCATCGGACTGACCCCGGTGATTGCCGCGTGCGTCAGCAGCGTGACGAACGGCAGCAGGAACGCCATCAAGTAATACCGGATTTTCATCGTCGCCTCCAGGTTGTTTGAAGTCCGCAGGGGAACCGTTTTCTTCTCGGCCAACTAACTCCGTGTTGCTCTTGTCGCTTGTCTCTCTCGTCTCTTCCTTGCCCGCATGCGCGCGTTGGCAGAAAACGCGCGCGCAGGACGCACCCCGGCGGGCGACGCATCCGCCGCCCGCCGTGAGCTCTCTTCCTTCTTTCTTCCTCCTAGAGAGGGCGCGTCTTCGTCATGTCATTTCGCGCCACCCGATTCGTAGATGTCCCATGCCTCCTTGGCGCTGGCGCCGCGGTGGATCATGGCCATCAGCGCGTCCACCACCGCCGACGGATTGCCGTGCTGGTAGACGTTGCGCCCGTACACCATGCCGACGGCGCCTTCGTCCATCAGTACGCGCGAGCGCGCGAACACCTGCTGCAGGTCCTCGCGGCCGCCGCCGCGCACGAGCACGGGGCAGCGCGCGGCCTGCACCACGCGGTGGAAGTCCTTGGGGTCGGTGGTGGGGTCGGCCTTGACGATGTCGGCGCCCATGTCGCGCGCCAGGCGCACGAGCGTGACGATCTTCTCGGCGTCGCCATCCACCGAATAGCGGCTGCCTGCCGAGGGCGCCTGCATCACCAGCGGCTCGATCATCAGCGGCATGCCGTAGCGGTCGCAATCGGCGCGCACGCGCGCGATGTTCTGCACGCACTGGCGGAACAGGTCGGGCTCGTCGGGCAGCATGAAGAGGTTGACCACCACGCAGGCGGCGTCCTGCTGCACTGCCGGCAGCACCGGGTCGTGCTCGTTCTGCAGCACGGCCCACATCACGCGGTGGCGCGTGGCGTTGTAGGGGTTGCCCATGTCGATGCGCATCACGAGGGCGGGCCGGGCTCGATCCGGGCGGCCCGGGCGGTCCTGCAGCAGGTCCGACTGGCCGTAGTTGAGCTGGATCGCGTCGGGGCGCGCGGCCACGAGGCGGTCCATCACCGCGGGCATGTCCTCGAGGCCTTCGAGGAAGCTGGGCTCGTTGCACACGCCATGGTCGAGCGCGATGTCCAGGCAGCGCCCGTTGTTGAGCAGCCGGTTCAGGCGTGCGGTCTTGTCCTTCGACATACGGAAAGAAGTCCTTGCTTGTTGATGTGTGACAGAAAAGAAGAGCCTCAGGCCAGCGAGCCCAGGTGCCTGCCGGCGGCCGCGTCGATCAGCTCCAGCGCGGCGTCGTGCAGCCGCACCGAGCCGGCGCCCGCGTTCTCGATCGCCTGCTTGCTCGCGCGCGCGCCGCACAGGGCCACCGACACGCTGCCGCGCGCCAGCGTCCAGGCGATCATCAGTTGGCCGAAGGAGCATTCGAGCTGCGTGCGCAGCGGCTCCAGTTCCTCGAAGAAGGCCTTGAGCTTGGCGCGGTTCTGCGCGCTGAAGCGCGGGTTGGTGGCGCGCTGGTCGTCGCCGGTGAACTTGCGCTCCGGGTCGATGGGCCCGGCGAGCAGGCCCAGCGCGAGCGAGGAGTAGCCCAGCACCGCCACGTTGTTCTCCGTGCACAGCGGCACCAGCGTCTGTTCGATCTCGCGGTCGATCAGGCTGTAGCGCTCCTGCGCGGCATCGACCGGGCCATAGCGCAGGTACTCGGCCAGCGTCTCGGGGCTCACGTTGCTCACGCCGATGGCGCGGATCTTTCCCTGCTTCTTGAGCTCGAGCAGCGCGTCCATGGTCTCGGCCACGGGCGTGGTGGCGTCCTGCCAATGCGTGATGTAGAGGTCGATGTAGTCGGTCTGCAGGCGCTTCAGGCTCTCCTCGGCTTCATGGATGATCGAATCGCGCCCGAGGTAGCGGTACACCGGGTGGCCGTCTTCTTCGAAGAAGTGCGTTCCCTGTTGGGTGTGCCACACCAGTCCGCACTTGGTGGCGATAACCGCCTCGTGGCGGCGGCCCTTGAGCGCGGTGCCGACGATGCTCTCCGAGCGGCCAAGCCCGTAGGCCGGCGCGGTGTCGATCAGGTTCACGCCCGCGTCCAGCGAGGCCTGGATGGCGAGCACGGCGGCCGCGTTGTCGCCGCCGCCCCACATCCAGCCGCCCATGGCCCAGGTGCCCAGGCCGATGGCCGAGCACTCGATGCCGGAGGGGCCGAGGGTGGTCTTCTTCATGTTCGACGCATTGATGCTGTTCATCGCTTGGTCTTTCTCGTGTTCATGAGGTGGTCGATGGTCACGGCCGCGAGCAGGATCAGGCCCTTGATCACGTCCTGCCAGTAAGGTGACACGTCCAGCAGGATCAGCGAGCTGGTCACCACCGACAGCAGCGCCAGGCCCAGCACCGCGCCGAGCACCGTGCCCGAGCCGCCCTTGAGGCTGGCGCCGCCGATCACCGCGGCGGCGATCACGTTGAGCTCCATGCCCACGCCGAAGGTGGGCGTGGCGGCGCCGAAGCGCGCGGTGTAGATCACGCCCGCGAGCCCTGCCGATGCGGCGCACAGCACCGTGACCCAGAACTTGACGTGGCCCACGCGGATGCCCGAATAGAGCGCCGCCTTCTCGTTGCTGCCGGTGTAGAACACGCGGCGCAGCAGCGAGGAGCGGCGCAGCACGAAGTCGCTCACCACCACGATCGCCAGGAAGATCAGGATCACCGCCGGAACGCCGAACAGCGTGCCCTGGCCGATGAACTTGAACTCGGCGGGCAGCGAGAACAGCGACTGCGGCGTGCCCTGCGTGAGCGCCAGGCACAGGCCGCGCACGATGACCATGAAGGCCAGCGAGGCGATGAAATGATTCAGCCCGATGCGCGTGACGCAGCCGCCGATCATCGCGCCGATCATGGCGCTGGCCGCAATGGCGATGAGCCCCGCCGTCCACGGATCGAACCCCATGAGGAAGAGCTTGCCTGTGACCACCATCGCGAAGCACACCACCGAGCCCACCGACAGGTCGATGCCGCCGACGATCAGCAAAATGGTCATGCCCACCACCACGATGCCCTCGATGGAGAACGACAGCAGCATCGCGCGCACGTTGTCCCAGGTGAGGAAGTAGGGCGACGCGAAGCTCATGCCCACGCACAGCGCGGCGATGATGATCAGCAGGCCCAGCTCGCGCATGCTGGCGAGCCTGCTGGCGGGTTTTCCGGGACCTCCTCCCGACTGGCGTGGCTGGAGGCCAGGGGCGGCCCCCGCATCGAGTTGTGCTGGGTAATTCATGCTGTCGCTTCCTCTTCGCAAAGTCCCGAGGCCAGCCGCAGCAGGGCCTCTTCCGTCATGTCCTTGTCCTGCACCTCGCCGGCGAGCCTGCCGTCGCGGATCACCAGCGCGCGGTCGCACAGGCCGATGATCTCGGGCAGCTCCGAGGAGATCACGATCACGCCCACGCCCTGGCTGGCCAGGTCGCGCAGGATGTGGTGGATCTCCGACTTGGCGCCCACGTCCACGCCGCGCGTGGGCTCGTCCATCAGCAGCACCGACGGGTTGGTTGCCAGCAGCTTGGCGATGGCCACCTTCTGCTGGTTGCCGCCCGACAGGCTCGCGACGTCGATGTCCACGCCGTCCGACTTGAGCTTGAGCCGCGCGCCGAGGCTCACCGCCAGCTTGTGCTCGGCCGCGCGCTGCAGCAGGCCGAAGCGCGAGCTGATGCGCGCGAGCGCCATCGATGCGATGTTCTGCGCGATCGGCAGCTCCAGGTACACGCCCGCCGCCTTGCGATCCTCGCTGAGGTAGGCGATGCCTTCGCGCAGCGCGTCGCTGTACTTTCGGATGGTGAGCGGCCTGCCGCGCAGGCGCACGCTGCCGCCGCGCGCCGTGCGCAGGCCGCAGATGGTTTCCGCGAGTTCGCTGCGGCCGGCGCCCATCAGCCCCGCGATGCCGAGGATCTCGCCACGCTTCAGCCTGAACGACACGCCGTGCACGCGCTCGCCGTCGGCGATGTCGGTCACCTCGAGCACGTGTTCGCCCGATGCCGGCTCTTCCTGCTTGGGCGGGTAGTAGTTGCCCAGGTCGCGCCCGACCATGCGGCGCACCAGGCCGTCGGCGTCGAGCTCGGCCAGCGGGCCGGTGTGCACGTTGCGCCCGTCGCGCAGCACGGTGACGCTGTCGCAGTTCGCGAAGATCTCCGCCATGCGGTGGCTGATGTAGATGATGCCGATGCCCTGCGCCTTGAGGTCGTGCAGCACCCGGAAGAGCGCGGCCGATTCGTTGTCGGTGAGCGCGGCGGTAGGCTCGTCGAGGATCAGTACCTTGCAGTCGAGCGTGAGCGCCTTCGCGATCTCGATGAGCTGCTGCGTGGAGATGCTCAGGTCCTTCACCAGCGCGGCGGGGTCGATGTCCTGCCCCAGCCGCCGCAGCACCTTGGCGGCGCGTTCGTTCAGGCTCGCGTAGTTCATCCACGCGCTTTTGCGGGCATTGATCTCCGGCATGAAGATGTTCTCGGCCACCGTGGCGTCGCCGCACAGGGCGATCTCCTGGTGGACCAGGCCGATGCCCAGGCGCATCGCGTGCGCGGGGCCGTCGATGGTCACCACCTGGCCTTCGAGCGCGATCGTGCCCTCGTCCGGCTGGTGGATGCCGTCGATGATGTTCATCAGCGTGGACTTGCCCGCGCCGTTCTCGCCGCAAAGGGCGTGGATCTCGCCGCGGCGCAGCGAGAAGTCCACGCCCGTGAGCGCGCGCGAAGCGCCGAAGCGCTTGCTGATGCCGCGCAGTTCGAGCAATGCGCTCACTGCGTTCACTCGCCGATTCCCTTGGTGCCGCGGCGGGCGAGGTACTTGTCCCAGTAGAAGTCGTCGGCGTTGGCCTTGCTGACCACCGACAGGCCGTTGTCCAGGAAGGGCACCGACATGGGGTTCGTGCCGTTGCGCTTGGCGTCGTTCATCGGGTCGATGAGCCCGGGGTTCTTGGCGAGGAACAGCATCATCATGCCCATGTAGCCCTGCATGCCCTGGTTCGGGTTGATGGCGCCGAACACGTCGCCCGACTTGATCATGTCGAGGATCTTGGCGTTGACGTCGCAGCACATCACCTTGATGTTCTTCTTGGTCTCCACCTTGGCCTGCGCCGCGCCGAGGGCCGAGTTGGCCTCGGGCATGAACAGGGCGCCCAGGTTCGGGTTGGCCTGCGCGAGGCTCAGCACCGCCTGGTAGGCCTTGTTCGGGTCCTGGTTGCTGGCGGCGCGGCCGACCAGCTTCATGCCCGGGTGCTTGGCCTTCATGCGGTTGACGAAGGCGGTGATGCGGCGGTCGTGGTTGTCCTGGCCGGGGTTCTCCAGCACCGCGTATTCGCCCTTGCCGCCCAGCGATGCGGCGATGGCGTCGGCCGCCTGGTTGCCTTCGCGGTCGTTGTCTGAAGTGACGAACGACGTGCGCTTGGAGTTGGGCGAGTCGGCCGCGAAGGTGACGACCGGGATGCCCATCGCCGCGGCGCGGTTGATCGGCTCGATGAACGGGTCGGGGTTCATCGGGTGCAGCAGGATGCCCGCGGGCTTGCGTGCCAGCTCCTGCTCGAAGGACGCGAGCTGCTTGTTCACGTCGTACTCGGGCGTGCCGGTGTAGCGGGTGCGAACGCCCAGCGTGCGGCCGAGCTGCTTCATCATTTCGTAGACCGGAAACCAGTACTCGACCCCCGACACCATCACGTTCATCACGTAGACGTCGCTGGGGTTGCCGCGCAGGCCGCCGCCGGCCGCGGGGGCAGCCGCCTGCTGCTGCGCGAACGCGCTCGCGCCGGCCAGGCCGATGCCGGCTGCGGCGGCGGACTTCAGGAAATTACGCCTCATTCTTTGTCTCCTCACGTTGGGTGCACAGCTTGTGGATGCCGCTTTTCAGGGCAGCTCTCTGAACCTCTTTGTCACATCAGTTGTTATGACAGGCTAGAATGTACGCGCTGGCCATTTGGAGGGATAACTAGGGGAAACGCTACTGGCAGGCCGCTTTTATTCAGCCGAAGCTGTTATGACATGAAGCCAAACATACTGATCGGCATCGACATGGGGTCGAGCAGCCTGAAAGCCCTGGCCCTCGAAGCCGGGAACGGCCGCAGCGTCGCCCTGTCACGAATGCCATTGCCGCACGACCGGCTACCCGGAGGGGGATGCGAAGTGGGGGCCGCGGCCATCCGCGCGGCATTGACCCACGTGCTGCGCGACGTCGCCCATCAACTCGGAGACCGCGTGTCGGAGGTCCGCGCCATCGGCTGCACCGGCCACGGCGCGGGGCTGTATGCGCTCGACACGCGCAACGAGCTCGTGGGCGGACGGGCAGTCGCCTCCACCGACCAGCGCGCCGACGCGCGCGCCCGCTCCCTCGCGCTCGGCCACGGCCCGGCGCTCTTCGCCGACGTGGGCTGCCAGCCCTGGCCCGGCCAGCCCACGGTGATCGCCGCCGAGCTGCTGGGCACCGACGCCGTGCAGCGCGGCGCGGTGCGCCGGCTGATGTTCGCGAAGGACTACCTCGGCTTCCTGCTGACGGGCGAGATCGCCACCGACGCCAGCGACGCGAGCACGGCAGGGCTGGTGTCGATCGCGACGGGCACATGGTCGCAGGCGGCCTTCGATGCTTCAGGCATTGCCGATCTCGGCCCTCGCGTCTTCGGTCCGCTGGTGCCCAGCGGCGAGATCGTCGGCAGGCTGCGGCCTTCCGAAGCCGCGCTGTGCGGCCTGCCGGCGGGCATTCCGGTGGCGATGGGTGCCATCGACCTGCTTGCATCGATGACCGCGATCTGCGCCGAAGGGCGCTCGCGCGCGGTGTCGGTCTTCGGCACCTGGTGCGTCAACGCCGTCATTGGCCCGGTGATCGAGCCCAAGCCCGCCGTGGCCGCCGTCGTGAATTTCGGCCGCGAGGACAAGCGGCTCTACATGGAGAACAGCCCCTCGTCGATGGCCAACATCGCGTGGCTGGCCGGCGTGCTGGGCTTGCCCGATTCGCGCGCGGTGGTCGACCTCGCGATGTCGGTGCCGCTCGGCGCGGGCGGCCTGCGCTTCCTGCCCTTCGTGAACGGCGGCGGCGGCGTGACCGCGGGCTTCGTCGGCCTCAAGAGCCATCACACGCGCGGCGACATGGCGCGCGCGGTGGTCGATGCGGTGGCCGCGCTGCATGCGCGCCACATCGCGCGGCTCGCGGCCTGCGGGCTGCCGGTGTCCGCATGCACCGTGCTCGGCGGCGGCGCGAGCGACACGCGCCTCGTGCGCCTGCTCGCGGGCCTGCTCGGCCATCCGGTCGAGCGCTGCGCCGACGACGAGACCGGCGCGCGCGGCGCCGCCATCTACGCCGCCATGTCGCAGGGCATCGACCGCGCGGAGCAGGGCAGCGTGCTGCTCGCGCCCTGCGACACCGTGGAACCCGACGCCGCCCTCGCGCGCGCCCATGCCGACTTCAACGCCGGCTTCAACGAACTGATAGACACCATGTCTCCTGTGTTTTCCCATCTGGCGGGAGGTGCCCGATGAGCGCGTGGCAACTGCCTTTCGTGCGTCCCGCATCGCTCGCGGACCGACATTTCTCCACCGTCATCATCGGCGCGGGCATCAACGGCGTGGGCGTGTTCCGCGACCTGTGCCTGCAGCGCGTCGACTGCCTCATCGTCGACAAGGGCGACTTCAGCGCGGGCGCCAGCAGCGCGCCCTCGCGCATGATCCACGGCGGCCTGCGCTACCTGGAGAACGGCAGCTTCTCGCTGGTGGCCGAGGCCACGCGCGAGCGCAACCTGCTGCTGCGCAACGCACCGCACCTGGTGCAGCCGCTGAAGACGGTGGTGCCGCTGTCGAGCTTCTTCGGCGGCCTGATGAGCAGCGCGCTCAAGTTCTTCGGCCGCAAGCCGCCGCAGCGAACGCGCGGCCTGCTCGCGGTGGCCGCGGGCCTTCGCCTGTACGACCTGCTGGGGCGCCGCCAGCGCGTGATGCCCAACCACCGCATCAGCCGCGTGCCACCGAATGACCGCAGCCTGTTCCGCGCGGCGGTGCGCTGGACGGCCACCTTCTTCGATGCGTGGATCAGCCACCCCGAGTGGCTCATCCTCGAACTCATCGGCGACGCCTGCCGCGACCAGCCGCGCTCGGCCGCCGCCAACTACTGCCGCGTGATGGGCTGCGCGGGCAACATCATCACGCTGCGCGACGAGATCACCGGCACGCTGGTGCGTGTGACGGCCGATACCGTGGTCAACGCCAGCGGCGCGTGGCTCGACCGCAGCACGGCAGTGCTCGGCGGCGCCGGCCCGCGCGTGATGGGCACCAAGGGCTCGCACCTCGTGCTCGACCATCCCGCGCTGCGCGACGCGCTGCAGGGCCGCATGGCCTACTTCGAGGCGGTGGACGGACGCGTGTGCATCGTCTATCCCTTCCTCGACCGCGTGCTGGTGGGCTCCACCGACATCCCGGTGGACGACCCCGACAGGATCGAGACCGAGCCCGAGGAAGTCGACTACCTGCTCGAAGTGCTGGCCGAGGTGTTCCCCAACCTTCGCTTCGACCGCGGCGACGTGGTCTACACCTACGTCGGTGTGCGGCCCCTTGCGCGCTCCGACGCCGACAAGCCAGGGCAGATCTCGCGCGACCACTCGGTGGTGCTCGATCCGCCCAGCGCCACGCGCGACATCCCGGTCGTCGGCCTCGTCGGCGGCAAGTGGACGACCTTCCGCGCGCTCGCCGAGGAGGCCACGAACGAAGTGCTGAAGCAGCTGGGCCGTCCGCGCACGGCGTCGACGGACATGCTTCCGATCGGCGGCGGCGCCGAGCTGCCGGTGGATGCGCAGGCCGTCGAGCGTTTTCTCGATCGCCTGGTCGCCGCATCGGGCATGAGCCGCACGCGCGCGCAGGTGCTGCTGAAGCGCTACGGATCGAAGGCACTCCCGCTGGCGCAACGCCTTGCCGCCTCGGGCGACATGCCGCTGCGCCACGCGCCGGGCTATTCGGTGGCCGAGCTTTCGTACCTCTGCCTCGAGACCGGCGTGGTGCACCTCGACGACCTCGTGATCCGGCGCACGCTGCTGGCCATCCGCGGGCTGGTCACCGATGCCGCGCTTGCCGAGATCGCGGGCATCGCGGCCGATGCGCTGGGCTGGGACGCGGCGCAGCAGCATGCCGAGCTGCACGCCTGTGCCACCGCGCTGCGCGAGCGCCACGGCGTGCGGCTTTCGCCGGTGGCCGCCGATGCGCCTGCATCTTTCGATGCATCATTGATGACTCCTCAGGCCCTGGGCCAAGCTTCGACGTGAACTCTCCGACCGAAATTTCGACCGTGCTCGACCGCGACTCCGAGTCCCCGCTGTGGGCCCAGTTCCGCGACGCGCTTCGCATGCAGATCCTGCAGGGCGTGCTGCCCATCGGCGCCAAGCTGCCGTCCGAGGCCGAGCTGGGCGAGCAGTTCGGCATCTCGCGCATCGTGGTGCGCGAGGCGCTGGCCGACCTGGTGCGCAACAACCTCATCTACAAGATCAAGGGCCGCGGCGCCTTCGTGTCGGCGCGCGAGCGCGACGAAGACTTCGTCTCCACCGTGCTCGGCTTCTCCGACGAGATGGAGCGCAAGGGCCGCTCGGTGCGCACGCAGATCCTCACACAGGAGCTGCGCGCGCCCACCGAGCAGGAAGCCGCGTCACTCGGCCTGACCGACGACACGCAGGTGGTGGCGCTCAAGCGCCTGCGCAGCGTCGACGGCGAACTGCGCCTGCTGGTGGAAACCGTGGTGCCCGCCGACCTGGCACCCGGCCTGCACCGCACGCGCCTGGACGACCGCTCGCTCTACGACGTGCTGCGCCGCCAGTACGGCCTGCGCCTGGTGCGCGCCGAACGCTGGATCGACGCCGTGCTGCCCGACGCCGAGACCTGCGACTTGCTCAACCTGCCGCAGCCCGAGCCGCTGCTGCGCATCGAATCGATCGCCTACGGCGCGAACGGCCGGCCGCTGGAACACTACCGCGCGCTGCACCGCTGCAAGACGAGCCGCCTGCACGTGCAGACGACGACTTGAAGGGCGAGGGCGGGGACGGAAGTCCGATTTCTTCGGCGCCTGCTCAGTCCGGCATGCTGTAGGCGCCCGCAGCGGCTAGTTCTGCTCCAGCAGCCGCTTCAGATACCGCCCCGTATGGCTCGCCTCGTTCGCCGCGATGTCCTCGGGCGTGCCCTGGCCCACCACAGTGCCGCCGCCGGCACCCCCTTCGGGGCCCATGTCGATCAGCCAGTCGGCGGTCTTGATGACGTCGAGGTTGTGCTCGATGACGACGATGGTGTTGCCCGCGTCGCGCAGCTGGTGCAGCACCTTCAGCAGCAGCTCGATGTCGGCGAAGTGCAGGCCGGTGGTCGGCTCGTCGAGGATGTAGAGGGTGCGGCCGGTGTCGCGCTTGCTGAGCTCGAGCGCGAGCTTCACGCGCTGCGCCTCGCCGCCGGACAGCGTGGTGGCCGACTGGCCCAGCTTGATGTAGCTCAGGCCCACGTCGAGCAATGTGCGCAGCTTGCGTTCGATGGTCGGTACGGCCCTCAGGAAATCGTGCGCGGCCTCCACCGTCATCTCGAGGATCTGCGCGATGTTCTTGCCCTTGTAGAGCACTTCGAGCGTCTCGCGGTTGTAGCGCTGGCCGTGGCAGACCTCGCAGGGCACGTACACGTCGGGCAGGAAGTGCATCTCGACCTTGACGACGCCGTCGCCCTGGCAGGCCTCGCAGCGCCCGCCCGCCACGTTGAAGCTGAAGCGGCCCGGGCCGTAGCCGCGCTCGCGCGCGGTGTTGGTCTCGGCCATCAGCTCGCGGATGGGCGTGAAGAGGCCGGTGTAGGTGGCCGGGTTGCTGCGCGGCGTGCGGCCGATGGGGCTCTGGTCGACGTTGATGACCTTGTCGAAGTACTCGATGCCTTCCACCGACTCGTGCGCGGCGGGCTCTTCGTGTGCGCGGTACAGCGTGCGCGCGACGGCGCTGTAGAGCGTGTCGTTCACCAGCGTGGACTTGCCCGAGCCCGACACGCCCGTCACGCAGGTCAGCAGGCCGACGGGAAAGGCCACGCTCACGTTCTTCAGGTTGTTGCCAGTGGCGCCGACGACGCGGATTTCCTGCAGGTCGGTCTGCGTGGCGAGATGCGCGGCCTCGCGCGCGGCGCGGCGCTCGGCGGCGGGGCTCGGCGGAAAGCGAGGGGGCTTCTTGCCTTCATGGAAAGCGGGCTGCTTCGTCGACGGCAGCCACGCGGTGCGGTGCTTCGGCACCTCGATCCTGCGCGCGCCCGAGAGGTACTGGCCGGTGAGCGAGTCGGGGTTGGACGAAACCTCGGCGTACGTGCCCTGCGCCATCACGCGCCCGCCGTGCACGCCGGCGCCGGGGCCCATGTCGATGACGTGGTCGGCGGCGTGGATCATGTCTTCGTCGTGCTCGACCACGATCACGCTGTTGCCGATGTCGCGCAGGTGCTTCAGCGTGCCGATGAGCCGGTCGTTGTCGCGCTGGTGCAGGCCGATGCTGGGCTCGTCGAGCACGTACATCACGCCGGTGAGGCCGGAGCCGATCTGCGAGGCCAGCCGGATGCGCTGCGCCTCGCCGCCCGACAGGGTCTCGGCGCTGCGGTCCAGGCTCAGGTAGTTCAGGCCCACGTCGTTCAGGAACTTCAGGCGCAGGCCGATCTCGCGCACCACCTTGTCGGCGATCTCGGCCTTGGCGCCGCGCAGCTTAAGCTTCTCGAACCAGCCGAGCGAGTCGCGCAGCGTGAGGCGGCTGAGTTCGAAGATCGCCATGCGCGGGCGTTCGGCGCCGTTGTCGGATGCGCTCTCGTCGACCAGGAACACGTTGCGCGCCTCGGGGCGAAGGCGCGAGCCGCCGCAGTCGGGGCAGGGCTGCATGTTGCGGAAGCGCGCGAGGTCTTCGCGCACCATCACCGAGTCGGTCTCGCGGTAGCGCCGCGTCATGTTCGGGATGATCCCCTCGAAGGGATGCTTCTTCGTGAGCTTCTTGCCCGCGAAGTTGCCCGACTCCATGGTGTAGTTGAACTTGATCTCCTCGGCCGCCGAGCCGTGCAGCAGCACCTGCTGCACCGAGGCTGGCAGCGACTCGAAGGGCGCGTCGACGTCGAACTTGTAGTGCTTGGCGACGCTCTCAATCATGCTGAAGTAGTAGCCGTTGCGGCGGTCCCAGCCCTTGATGGCGCCGCTGGCCAGCGAAAGCGATGGAAACGCCACCACGCGTACCGGATCGAACACTTCGCGGCTGCCCAGGCCGTCGCAGGTGGGGCAGGCGCCCACGGGCGAGTTGAACGAGAAGAGGCGCGGCTCCAGCTCCGACAGCGAGTAGTGGCAGATCGGGCAGGCGAACTTGGCGTTGAACAGGTGTTCCTTGTCGGGAGCACCCTCGGCCCCCAGCTCCAGCGCGATCGCGCGGCTCTCGGCCAGGCGCAGCGCGGCCTCGAAGCTCTCGGCCAGGCGCTGCTGCATGTCGGGGCGCGCGCGAAGGCGGTCGATGACGACGTCGATGTCGTGCTTCTCGGTCTTCTTGAGCTTGGGCAGGTCGTTGTATTCGTAGATCTGGCCGTCGACGCGGAAGCGCACGTAGCCGGAGGCCTGCATCTCGGCGAAGAGCTCGACGAACTCACCCTTCTTTTCGCGCGCGACCGGCGCCAGGATCATGAGCCGCGGCTCGTCGGGAATGGCCAGCACCGCATCGACCATCTGCGACACCGTCTGCGCCTGCAGCGGCAGGTGGTGCTCGGGGCAGTAGGGCGTGCCGGCGCGCGCGTAGAGCAGGCGCAGGTAGTCGTGGATCTCGGTCACCGTGCCCACGGTGGAGCGCGGGTTGTGGCTGGTGGCCTTCTGCTCGATGCTGATCGCGGGCGAGAGGCCCTCGATCACGTCGACGTCGGGCTTGTCCATGAGCTGCAGGAACTGCCGCGCATAGGCCGAGAGGCTCTCGACGTAGCGCCGCTGGCCTTCGGCATACAGCGTGTCGAAGGCCAGGCTCGACTTACCCGAACCCGACAGGCCGGTGATGACCACCAGCTTGTTGCGCGGGATGTCGAGATCGACGTTCTTCAGGTTGTGCGTGCGCGCGCCGCGGATGCTGATGCGCTGCTGCGCCAGCACTGCGCCGAGGTAGGTGTTGCGTTCGAGTTCCGCGTCGCGAGCGCTTTCCGCGTCGACCTCACTATGGGCGCTACGGGCGGTGGGTGCGGTGGCTTTTGCTTTTGAATTCAAGGCAGGCGATCGTCCGAGGGCAACCGGACATGATAGACCGCCCACGATTTCATGGCGAGCCGGAGGGAACCGGCGGTTCGGACTTCGGGGTTTCCGCCGGCGACGGGTGCACCGCTTCGGTGCCGGCGGAGGTACTTATCGCCCGGCTCACCATATGCTCGGCCAGCGTGTCGTAGAGCGGCCGGCTGATCATGCGCGAGACCAGGCTGGCCAGCATCGCGGCGGCCATCAGGCTCAGCACCATCGAGTGGCCGTCGACCATCTCCATCACGATGATGAAGGCGGTGAGCGGCGCCTGCGTCACCGCCGCCAGGAAGCCGGCCATGCCCATGGCGATGAGCGCCGGCCCCTGTTCGCTGCTGGCGAGCCGGGCCACCGCGTCGCCGATGCCGGCGCCGATGGACAGCGACGGCGCGAAGATCCCGCCCGGCACGCCGCACCACGCCGTGAGCCAGGTGGCGACGAACTTGAGCACCGTGTACAGCGGCGTGAGCTCGTCATGCCCCTGCAGCATCTGCTTGACCGCCTCCGAGCCCGCGCCGAAGGTGACGCCGCCCGTGACCAGCCCGATGACGGCCACAGCCAGCCCGCCGACCGCCGCGAAGCGCACCGGAAAGCGCGCCCGCCAGCGATTGAAGCGCCCGGCCGTGCCGGTGAGCGAGGCGATCAGCAGCCGCGCGAACAGCCCGCCCGCGGCGCCGCTCAGCAGCGTGACCAGCAGGCCGGGCCCGAGCACGTCCCAGCCCAGCCGCGGCACGCGGATCACGCCGAAATAGCTGACGTTGCCGAAGGCCGAGACCGCCACCAGGCCCGCCAGCACGATGGCCGTGATGATCAGCCCGCTGGAGCGCGCCTCGAGCCGCCCCGACAGCTCCTCGATGGCGAACACCACGCCCGCCAGCGGCGCATTGAAGGCCGCCGCGATGCCCGCCGCGCCCCCCGCCACCAGCAGCGCGCGCCCGTCGATGGCCGTGTTGGGCGAGAGCCAGCGCCGCGCATGCTGCATCACGCCCGCCGCCACCTGCACGGAGGGGCCCTCGCGCCCGATCGACAGGCCCGCCGCGAAGCCGGCCACGCCCAGCCCGATCTTCGCGACCGTCAGCCGCAGCGAGGCGAACACGAAGCGCCGCTCGCCGGGCAGGGCCGGGTGCAGCGCGGCCTTGATCTGCGGGATGCCCGAGCCGCCCGCGCCCGGAAAGAAGCGCAGCGTGAACCAGACGATGCCGGCCGTGATCAGCGGCGTGGTCAGCAGCAAGGCCCAGGGCCAGGCGCGGTAGAAACGGTGGAACTGGCCGAAGACCCAGTCGCTGGCCAGCGTGAACCCCACCACGAAGAGGCCCGCCGCGATGGCGTAGCCCAGCACGATCGCGCGGTCGAGCCAGACGCGCCCGCTGGACAGCTCGGCGCGCAGATGCTCGAAAAAGTCGGGTTCGCGATTCATCGGTGCGGGCCATTCTGGCACCGCAGGGGATTGCGGGCAGTCGCCTTGGGGCACAATCGAGGGTTCTTCTCAACCTTCTCCTCCATCTACTTATCAGGGGCAGTGCATATGGCATCGGTCAATAAAGTCATCGTCGTCGGCAATCTGGGGCGCGACCCCGAGATGCGTACATTCCCGAGCGGCGACCAGGTCGCGAACGTCACAGTGGCCACCACCGATCGCTGGAAGGACAAGCAAAGCGGCGAAATGCGCGAAGCCACCGAGTGGCACCGCATCGTCTTCAACGGCCGCCTGGCCGAAATCGCCGGCCAGTACCTGCGCAAGGGCTCGCAGGTGTATGTCGAAGGAAGCCTGCGCACGCGCAAGTGGACCGACAAGGACGGCATCGAAAAGTACACCACCGAGATCCGCGCAGACCAGATGCAGATGCTGGGCAGCCGCCAGGGCCAGGGTGGCCCGTCGGGCCCGAGCGATGACGACGGCTACGGCGGCGGTGGCGGCGGCGGTTACTCGCAAGGTGGCGGCGGCGGCGGTGGTGGCGGCTACGCCCCGCGCGCACCTGCTGCTGCACCGCGCGCTCCGGCGCCGGCTCCGCGCCAGGCACCGGCCAAGTCGTCGTCGGGCTTCGACGACATGGACGACGACATTCCGTTCTGAAGCCGGTCGACCGGACCAGTCGCTGAAGGCCTGCTCTTCCGGGAGCAGGCCTTTTTTCATTGCCGGCGGCCTTCAGCCGGCTTGCGCAACGGGCTCCTTGCGCGCAGCCGCACTGGCGCCCAGGAACTCCAGCACCAGCTCGACGAAGCGATCGCCCTGCTCGACGTTCGACAGGTGCACCACCGGCAGCAGTTCGAAGCGTGCCCCGGGAATGCCCGTCGCGAGCTCCTCGCCATGGCGTGCCGAGGTCACGGTGTCGTGCTCGCCCGCGATGACCAGCGTGGGGCTCTCGATGACGCGCAGCGTCCTGCGCAGGTCGGCGTCGCGCACGGCGGCCCAGCTGCCGGCGATGCCTTCCCTGGGCGTGCGCAGCAGCGTCCGGTGGAACGCCTCGATGGTGGCGCCGCGGGCCTCCAGCATGTGGGCGGGAAACCAGTTGCGCAGGAACGTTTCGGCCGTGGCCGTCATGTCGGGCGCGGCCATCAGCCCGGCGATGGCCTGGTCCCACTGGCCGGCCGGGCCCAGCCAGGCGGCGGTGTTCGACAGCACCAGCCGGTCGACGCGCTCGGGTACGTGCACGCCCAGCCACTGGGCGACGATGCCGCCGAGGGACAGCCCGAGCACGTGCACGCGTTCCAGCCCCAGCGCGTCGAGCAGCTCGACGACGTCGCGCCCGAGCCGGTCCAGCGAGTAGGGCATGGCCGGTGCGCCGGACGCGCCGTGGCCGCGGGCGTCGTAGCGCAGCACGCGGAAGTGGCGCGCAAGCCGCGGCACCTGCGCGTCCCACATGTGCAGGTCGGTTCCGATGGAGTTCGACAGCAGCAGCACCGGCAGGCCGGCGTCCCCGTCGAAGCGATAGGCGACGGAAACGCCGTCGCCGGTGGTGAAGAAGGAAAGGTTCGAGTCCATGCCGGGTGGCCTTGCGATGAGTTTGACGATGGCTTCATCGTAGGCAGGCACCCGCGCGGCGGATACTACAAAGTTCAGACCATCCTTGTACGAATATCCAACGATGTCATCGGCCTTCACGCTCCACGACCTGCAGTGCTTCGACGCCGTCCTGCGCCATGGTAGTTTCCAGGCCGCGGCGCAGCGGCTGCACCGCACGCACCCTTCCGTGATCGCCTCGGTGGCCAAGCTGGAGCAGCAGCTGGGCATCGCGCTGCTGGACCGCTCCGGCTACCGCGTGAAGCCCACGGACGCGGGGCGCGCGCTGCATCGCAAGGCGGAATCGCTGCTTCGGGAGGCGGGCGACCTGAAGACCTACGCCGAGCAGCTGGCCATGGGGCAGGAGGCCGAGCTGCGTGTCGTGCTCGGCGACCTGTGTCCGCTGGCGCCCGTGTTGCAGCTGCTGGGCCGCTTCTTCGGCGCTTGGCCGCAGACGCGGCTGCACCTGCAGTTCGAATCCGTGACCGGGCCGTGGGAGCGCCTGCTCGACGGCGAGGCCGACCTCATCGTGCACCGGGTCGCCAAGAGCGACGTGCGCTTCGACTGGCTCGATCTCGGCAAGGTGGCGATGGTGCCGGTCGTGGCCGCGGGCTTCCTGCCGTTCCCGGTCACGGCGTCGATCACGCCGCAGCAGATGCAGCGCTTCACCCAATGCGTGATCCGGGACTCCGCCCGCCGCGCGCCCGAAACGCAGCACTACGTGGTCGAAGGCGCGCCGCAGTGCTCGGTGCCCGACATGCTGATGAAGAAGGAGCTCATCGCGAACGGCATGGCCTGGGGCCACCTGCCGCGCTTTCTCGTCGAGCCCGAGCTGAAGGACGGGCGGCTGCAGTCCATCGCGGGGCGGCACTTCCCGGGCATCGTCGAGGACCTCGTCGCCGCGCGGCTGCGCGACAGGCCGCACGGCCCCGTGGCGACCGCGCTTTGGGAATTTCTCGGCAGCCACGCGCCGCTCCTGAAACCGGCGCTGGGGCAGGTGCCGCGGGCAAGCAGCCGGGGCACGCCCCGGCCCGCGAATGCAGGACGCAAATCGACACGATGACGCGCAAGTCGCCGCCGGATAATGCGGGCTTTTTTGCCTCAGCAGCAAGCCAAGGATGAGTGCCGCGGATTTCCTTTTTTCTCCCGAAGTGCAGAAGCTCCTCGCGATCCTGTACGCGGCACCCGATCAGCAACTCCCGACCAGCGACCTTGCGCGGCGCTCGAAGCTCGGCGAGGCCGACGCAGCGCTCACCGTGGAGCACCTCGTCAAGAGCGGCATCGTGAAGCGGCAGGCGGCGAAGGCCGAGCAGGCCGAGACCCTGCAGGTCGATCGCGCCTTCGTCTTCCACGACGAACTGCGGCGCATCGCGTTCAAGTCGTTCGCCGTGGCGGAGCCGATCCGTTCCATGCTGCGCTCCAGGTTCAAGGACTCGGTCGTGCGCGCCTTCGTGCTGGGCGAGGACGCGCAGGGCACCGTGGAGCTGCTCGTCGTGCATGGCCAGCTCGTGCCGGACGAGGCCGCGATGGCGGCGGCCTGCCAGAAGCTGTCGAAGAGCATGGGGCGCCACCTCAAGGTGCACGTGGTTCCGCACGGCAGGCTCGACGGCATGTCGCCGCGCGATCCGCTGGCCCCGAAGCTCGCCGCGGGCAGCGCGCACGAGATCATCGCGCTCGGGGACACCAAGGCGCAGCTGCCCGTCGAGAAGGGCGGGCTGCTGCAGGCGGCCAGGAAGAAGCTGGCGACGCTGGCCCGGCCCTCGGCCTGACAGGGCTCAGCCGGCGGAGCGCTTCATGCGCCGCGCCGTCTCGACCACGGCGCCGCGCAGCGATCGCACCGTGGGGTGCGTCTCGAGTTCCTTCAACGTGAAGAAGCTCACCGGCGGCAGGTTCCAGCTCAGCCGGTAGGGCAGCGCGGCCCAGTGGCCCGCGGGCTCCATGCCGGCCAGCACGTCGCGCGCGAAGATGGTGACGGCGTTGGGCTCCTGGCGCAGCACCGTCTCGATGCTGCGGATCGCGGTGGTCTCCAGGATGGGCAGCGGCGGCTGGACGCCGGCGCCGACGAAGATCGCGTTGTAGGTCCTGCGCATGGGCGTGTTGGGCGGCGGCAGGATCCAGTCGAGCTGCGCGAGGCGCGCCCAGTCCAGCGGCCCGCGCGAGAGGCGCTTGACGTTCTTCGCGCCCACCACGAGGCAGGGCTCCTGCTCGTGGATCGCTTCCTGCACCAGCCCGCTCGCGTCGCCGTCGTAGGAGCGGCCGATGGCGCAGTCGAGCTCGCGCGCGACGAGGCCGGCGACCAGCTCGTCGGTCGTGCCTTCGCGCACCATCACCGAGATGCGCGGCGAGCGGTCGAGCAGATGCGTGAGCGCGGCCGACATGAGCTGCTGCGGCACCTGCTGCGTGAGGCCCAGCCGCAGGCGACCGCTGCGCCCGGCTTCCAGCGAGGTGAGCACGCGCGTGGTCGCCTCGAGCTCGGCCAGCCAGCGCCGCGCGTAGTGCAGCACCGCGTCGCCGGCGGCGGTCGGCACCAGCCCCCTGCTGGAGCGCTCGAAGAGCGTGCTGCCGAAGATGTCCTCGACCTCGTGCAGCGCCTTGGTGATCGCCGGCTGGCTGAGCTGCATCTCGGCGGCGACGCGGCTGAGCGTGCGATGCCGGTCGATGGCCTGCAGCAGTGAAAGCTGGCGCAGCTTGAGGCGCGAGAGCAGCGCGTGCTGCAGCTCGACGGCGGGGTCGCGGGCAGTGGACAAGGCCATAACTCCATGGTTATCGGGCTATCAGAAATTATTTCACTTTGGTGAATTGCGAGTCCTAGACTTTTCCCATGGACCCGATCAATGCACCGATGACGACGAAGACCACCGGCATCACGGCCGGCTTCCTGGACGCCCTGGCCGAGGCGGCCGGCGCCGAAGAGGCGCTGCGCCTGATCGACGGCTGCCGCCTGCGGATCGCGCCGGGCAGCATCTTCAGCATCCAGCAGAACGTGACGACCGGGCGCGACGCTGCCGGCCAGGTCCTGCTGCGCCGCTTCTATTCGTCGGAAGCCGGCACCTTCCCGGTCAACGGCGCGAAGCGCAAGACGCGCACGCCGTGGACCGAGCGTCTCTTCATGCAGGGGCGCGTGTTCGTGGGCGAGGGCGAGCAGGTGCTCGCGCGGAACTTCGACGACTTCGACCAGATGCGCGCCTACGGGCTGCGCAGCGTGGTCAACGTGCCGATGCTGCAGGGCACGGTCTGCTACGCCACCTTCAACGTCTTCGGCACCCGCGAGCGCTGGCTGCCGGAGGAGCTCTTCGGCATACGGCTGCTGGCGCTCGCCGCCGCGCGGTGGGTGCCTGCCGTGCCCGGGCTCGCCTACAGCTTCGAGGAGACGCCATGCCTGTGACCGCCTTGCACCACTTCACCATCCGCTGCACGCCGGACGAGCTGCCGCCGCTGGTCGATTTCTACACGCGCGTGATGCGCCTCACGGTCGGCGCGCGGCCGGAGATTCCCGCGCCCGGCGCGTGGCTGTATGCGGACGGCCAGCCCATCGTGCATCTCTACGCGCACCTGTCGGCGCCCGACCGGCCCGGCGATGCGGGCGGGGCCGTCACGGGCCACCTCGACCACATCTCGTTCCGCTCGCACGGGCTGGCCGAGATGCGCGAGCACCTTCGCGCACTGGGCGTTCCCTTCGCCGAGGCGCCCATTCCCGGCTGGGCGATCCACCAGCTCTTCCTGCACGATCCGCGCGGCCTGAAGATCGAGATGACCTTCTGGATGGACCAGGAAGAAGGGAGCGCCGCATGACGCACTTCGTGCAGGCGGGCGAGTTGCGCATCGCCTTCGATCGCGAGGGCGACGGCCCGCCGCTGCTCCTGATGCACGGGGCGGAAGCCTCGCGGCAGATGTTCGCGGCGCTGGTGCCGCTTCTGTCGAAGCACTTCACCGTGATCGCCTACGACCAGCGCGACTGCGGCGAGACCGAAGGGCCGGAGCGCGCATCGACGCTTGCCGACCTGGCGGACGACGCGCAGCGGCTCGTCAAGGCGCTGGGCTTCAGGCGCGCGCATGTGTTCGGCTCGTCCTTCGGCGGCCGGGTCGCGCAGGCGCTGGCGCTGATGCACCCGCGTTCGGTCGATCGCCTCGTGCTGGGCAGCACCTGGCCGCTGCCGAGGCCGTACGAAGAGCTGTGTCCCGACGCGCGGCGCCTGGGCGAACTGCGCCGCGAGCTGCCGGCCACGGCGGAGGAACTGGCGACATGGTTCTTCCCCGAAGCCTTCCTCGCGCAGCGGCCCGAGCTGAGGCGGCTGTTCGCGAACGCGAGGCCGGGATCCGCGCGCTCAGAGCGGCGTGCCGCGACGGTGCAGACCGCGCTGGAGCAAGGCGTGGCCGACATCCTCGCGCCCACGCTTGTGCTGGCGGGCGAACTCGACCGCGTGGTGCCGGCGAGCGTCACGCTCTCGATGGCCGGCCGCATCCGCGGCGCCGATGCGGTGCTGCTGCCCGGCGTCGGCCATGTCACGGCGATGCAGGCGCCGCAGATGCTGGCGCATCACATCGTCCGCTTCCTAGAGACCTGACACAGACCACCCGGAACCCGAAGGAGCCAGGCCATGAGCACGAACCATGAACGCGCAGCCGCGAGCGAGCGCGGCCGCCCCGACTACATCCGCATCGAGGGGCTCTCCAAGCACTTCGGCGACGGCGGCGAAGGCGTGCTCGCGCTGAAGGACATCGACTGCGGCATCGAGCAGGGCAGCTTCGTGACCATCGTGGGGCCGAGCGGCTGCGGCAAGAGCACGCTGCTGCGCATCCTCGCGGGCCTGCTCGACTACGACATCGGCCGCGTGGTGCTCGACGGCCAACCGATCCGCGGCACGCGGCGCGACGTGGGCGTGGTGTTCCAGAGCTCGATCCTGCTGCCCTGGCGCACCATCCTCGAGAACGTGATGCTGCCGGCCGAGGTGCTGGGCATTCCGGCGAAGCAGGCGAGAGAGCGGGCCATGCAGCTGCTGCAGATGGTTCGCCTCGAAGGCTTCGAGCACAAGCTGCCGCGCCAGCTCAGCGGCGGCATGCAGCAGCGCGCCTCGATCGCGCGGGCGCTGCTGCACGACCCCAAGATCCTGCTGATGGACGAGCCCTTCGGCGCGCTCGACGCGATGACGCGCGAGCGCATGAACCTGGAGCTGCAGCGCATCTGGATGGAAAGCGGCAAGACGGTGGTGTTGATCACGCACTCGATTCCCGAGGCGGTGTTCCTCGGCGACAGGGTGTTCGTGATGTCGCCGCGCCCCGGCACGCTCGAGCGCGTGCTGCCCGTCGACCTGCCGCGTCCGCGCTCGATGGACGTGATGTCGCATCCCTCGTTCGCCGCCGCGTCCGCGTCGATCCGCGAGCGCTTTTCGCATGCGGCTTCGTTCGACTGATTCCGTTCGATTCAAAGAGGCCATCAGATGACCACCGCCATGCTCGCCAAGTCCGACCCCTCTGCGCTATCCGACGACCGTGCGCCGGCTCCCGCGAAACCCAAGCCGCGCCGCCGCGCCAATCCGCTCGCCTCGACGCGGGTGCAGTCGATCCTGCTGCTCGTCGCGCTGCTCGGGTCGTGGGAAGGGGCCGTGCGGCTCTTCAAGGTGCCGCAGCACCTGGTGCCGCCGGTGAGCGACATCGCTGTCGCGCTGTGGCGCGGCCTCGCTACCGGGCCCCTGGCCAAGGACGGCTTCTGGTACCACGGCGGCGTGACGGTGGCGGAGATTCTTCTGGGCTTTCTCATCGGCAGCGGCGTGGGCCTCGCGATCGGCATCGTGGTGTCGCAGATGCCGAGGGTCGAGGCGCTGCTGGAGCCCTACGTCGCCGCGCTGCAGAGCGTGCCCAAGGTGGCGGTCGCGCCGATCATCGTGGTGTGGCTGGGCTTCGGCATCGGCTCGAAGGTGATGATCATCTGCCTGCTCACCTTCTTCCCCGTGCTGGTGACCAGCATCGCGGGCTTCAAGGCGGTGGACCCCGACCGCATCGACCTGCTGCGCTCGCTCTCGGCCACGCAGTGGCAGATCTTCCGCAAGGCGAAGTTTCCGAGCGCGCTGCCCTACATCTTCGCGGGGCTGAACATGGCCGCGGCCTTCAGCGTGGTCGGCGCGGTGGTGGGCGAGTTCGTCGGCGCGCAGGCCGGGCTCGGCGTGCTCATCCTGCAGATGGAAGCGCAGGCCGACACCGGCGGCAGCTTCGCGGTGTGCGTGGTGCTGTCGGTGATCGGCATCGTGCTGAGCGACCTGCTGCGCCGCATCCAGCGCCGCGTGCTGCACTGGATGCCGGCCGACGCCTCGCGGCAGCGGACGGTGAACGTCTGACCCGCGCATTCCTGCATTCCCCCATTCCCGTATTTCTTTCCGCATGAAGAAGGAGCGAGCCATGTTGACGCGACGTGATTTCGGCCTGGGCATCGGCGCCCTCGGCCTTGCAGCCGGCCTGCCGGCATGGGCGCAGGGCCTGCGGGTGATGAAGGTGGCGAACACCGCGGCGGTGAACGATCCGCAGCAGTGCTTCACCACCGCGGGCCAGCACCCCCGGCTGAACTTCTACAAGTCGAAGGGCGTGGACGTGGAGTACGTCAACATGTCGAGCATGACGCAGGCGCTGCAGAGCCTGCGCGCCGGCCACGTCGACTTCGGGCCGGCGGTGCCGGGCATCCTGCTGCCCGCGATGGCGAAGGACCCGTCGCTCGACCTGGTGAGCGTCTACAAGTGGCTGCCGCGCAATGCGAACGCGATCGTGGTGAAGCCCGGCAGCCCGATCAGGTCGGCCGCCGACCTCGCGGGCAAGCGCATCGGCGTGCGCAGCCAGGGCGACACAGGCATCGTCATCACGAAGATCATGCTGGCCGAACTGGGGTTGAAGGACGACGGCTGCGAGTACATCGCCATCGGCGACGGTGCGCCGGCAGGTGCGGCGATCGACAACGACCGCGTGGACGCGATGGTGGCCTTCGACACGGCAGCCGCCCGCATCGAGCTGGTGGGAACGAAGCTGCGCTACGTGCCGCTCACGCCGAAGTTCGCGCAACTGGGCTCGGGCTGGCTGTGCGTGCCGCGCAGGCTGCTCAAGGACGACCGCAAGGCGCTGGTGGCGCTGTTCCAGGGCATTGCGAAGTCGACGCTCTTCTCGAACGCGAACCTCGACGCGGCGATCGACCTGCACTGGGCCACCTACCCCGAGAGCCGGCCCAAGGGCCGCAGCGAGGACGAGGCGCGCAAGGAGCTTGCCTTCATCCTCAAGGACCGCAGGAACAGCTGGATGCGCCGGCCCGACGATCCGGACCAGCGCATGGGCGCGTCGTCGGTGGCCGAGTGGAAGGCCAACATCGAGATGACGGCCGAGAGCAGCAAGAACCCGAAGCTGGCCAGCGAGCTCGGCGACCCGAGCCGGCTGTTCACCAACGAGCTGATCGACGACATCAACGCCTTCGACAAGCAGGCGGTGATCCAGATGGCCAGGGATTTCAGGCTTTGACAGGCGCAAGGAGCAGCAGGCCATGGACGTTCTCATCTCCGGCGCCAGCATGGCTGGCCTCTCGGCGGCCCACTGGTTCGCCCGCCTCGGCCACCGGGTGACGGTCGTCGAGCGTGCCGACGGCCTGCGCCCCGGCGGCGCGCCCATCGACGTTCGCGGACGCGCGCTCGCCACCGCGCAGCGGATGGGCATCCTCGCGAGGATCGAGGAAGAGAAGGTCGCCGTCATCGAGCCGGCGCCGGTGCTCGACGGCACGGGAGCGCAGGTCGCGACGCTCGACCTGCGCTGGTTCGCCAATGAGACCGACGACGACATCGAGATCACGCGGGACCGGCTCAACCGGATCCTGCTGGACGCCATCCCCGACGGGGTGGAGTTCCGCTTCAAGGCTTCCATCGCGGCGATCGCCGACGGGGTGGGTGGCGCGGGCGGCGTGGATGTCGCCTTCGCGGATGGGCGGCGTGGGCGCTACGACCTCGTCGTGGGCGCCGACGGGCTGCACTCCAACGTGCGCAGGCTCGCCTTCGGGCCGGAGAAGGACTACGTCCGGCACTTCGGCCACTACGTCGCGCTGGTCGATCTTCCGGCCGGCCGGACGTGGCACCGCGCCATGCTCAACGTGCCGGGCCTCACGATCGCCGTGCGCGATGCGGGCGACGGCCCGCAGGGAATGATGCTCGCGGCCAGCCCCGAGATCGACTACGACTACCGCGATCTCGATGCGCAGCGCCAGCTGATCGACCGGCTCCTCTCCCGCGTCGACGCGTGGCAGGTGCCCGCGATGCGCGAGGCCTTTGCCGATCCCAGCGCCAGGGGCTTCTACTTCGATTCGGTCAGCCAGACCCGCATGCCGGGCTGGACGCGCGGCAACGTCGCCGTCATCGGCGACGCGGGCCATTGCGCCGCGCTGCTGTCGGGCATGGGGACGACGCTGGCGATGGTGTCGGCCGAACTCCTGGCGAACACCTGGACCGAGGCCGGCGGCGACATGGAGGCGGCATCGCCGCTCTATCACGACCGCCTGCGGCCCTATGTGGAGCAGTGCCAGGCATTCGCCGGCGAAGGCGCCCCGATCATGGTGCCGCCCACGCAGCAGGCGCTCGACGAGCGCAACGCGATGTTCCGCGAGTACGCGGTCCGGTTCGCGAAGTGAGCTGAACCGGGAGCCGGCCGCTCCCCGCGGGGGCGCCGGCAGACCGCGGCCTCGAGACCGGGCTCGCGGCGATCCGCGATGTCGCCTTCTCACCCCCGCGGTCGTCGAAGCAGCCGGCGAGTTTGCCTGCGCGGGGAATTCGAATTGCAGCGCGCCGGAATAGATGCTGGAAATCCTCTTCTTTCCTCTTTGCGTATGCACCCGAAACGGAGGCTATTGTTCGGCCAATTGGGTATCGCGTGAGCCGATGGTGACGCTTTGGCGATCTCGATCAATAAGTTGGAATTACATTCCATCGATTATTTTCAGTCATTGTTTCGTGGGCGAAGACAATCACGGTAATTGATGTGTGGCCGGACGGAAATTAATTCCAAGGCATTAAGAAAAACTCGATTTGAAAGCCGATTGCATTCGGCCGTCGCGCGTGCGGGCGCGTTTAACCGGCAATCTGCAGCAAGACAAATGACTTTTTCATTGCCATTGATATCAAAATAATGGTTACGAAAAATAACTGAATCAGCCGGCAAAAAAGTACGATGTAAGTGATTAATTCAGTCGTATCTTAGTATTACTATTGAGTGATGATGGTCAATTGAAAATGTTCTTCAATTCGACTTTATGACTCCAAAATGAGACATCGGTAGTTGCTTAATTCCATCCTCTTTTTAAGATTTATTTGTTGGGGCTATTCCAAGAAAAAAGCAGGGAGCTGAATGGTTTTCAACCGTTCGATAGATCTTTCAAACGGATGGATGGAGCTGATGAACAAGACTTACCGCTCTCTATGGAACGAATCCCTTGGCGCCTGGGTTGCGGCGTCGGAAAACACCCAGGCGCGCGGCAAATGCGGTGGAAGCCGCGTGGCGCTGGCATCTAGCCGGCTCACCTTGCTCTCACCGGGGCACCTGCGCGCGGGGGCCGTGACTGCGCTGCTGGCCGTCGCCGGGCTCGGAGGGGCTTCGATCGCGCAGGCGCAGTCGGCGATCTGCACCACGGCGCCTTACAACTACTACAGCGGCAGCGCGACCTGCGTGGGGCAGCAGTCTCAAGCAACTGCCGGCGGAGCCACTGCCATAGGCTATGGGGCCACCAGTACAGGCCTGAATGCCGTGACACTAGGCTACGGCGCCATTGCATCTGCGGTGAATGCCCTTTACCTGGGCGCTCGTACCGCTCCGGGGACGGGTGCATTGAGCGAGAGTTCGATCGCAATCGGTACGGACGTGACCGCAAGCGGCAACGCTGCCGTTGCCGTTGGCGTACAAGCCGCCGCAACCGCCCAGACGGCGACCGCTATCGGCTCCACGGCAAGGGCGACCGACGAGGCGGCCACGGCCGTAGGGAACGCCGCTCGAGCTCTAGGGAACAGTTCGGTCGCGCTCGGAGCCCAGGCGGTTGCAAGCGGAGCCAGCACGGTCGCGGTCGGCCAGGGCGCGGGCGCGGGCTCGACGGCCGCCAACACGGGTTCGGCCGCAGTGGGCATCGCCGCCGGCACGCTGGTCACCGGCGCGCAGAACACCGCCATGGGCGGAGGCATTGCGAGCGTGATGCGGGGCGCGGGGTCGGGCGTCACGGGAACGCGCAACATCGCCCTCGGCGCAGGCGACAGCACCGTTGCCTACGACGCCACCTTGAAGGCCTCGGCTGGTAACCTGGTAAGCGGCAACGACAACATCGCCATCGGTACCAACGCCGGCATCGGTGTCGCGAGCAACGCGACGACGTCGATCGGCCTGAACGCCAAAGCGAGCGTGGGCAACGCGATTGCCATCGGTACCCAGGCAAGCGCTTCGGCACTGGATGCCGTCGCGCAAGGCAGCAGCGCCAGCGCTGGCGGCCGCAACGCCATCGCGATCGGCTTCCAGGCGGTCGCCTCCCAGATCAACTCCATCAATCTGGGCGCGCGCACAGTGGTGGGAACGGGCGCCACGGCCGAGGCCGCCATCGCAGTGGGCACCGATGTCGAGGCGTCCCAGACGCGCGCAGTCGCGGTGGGCATCGCAAATCACGCGACCGGCGTCGACGCGCTTTCGATCGGTACGCGGACCAACGCGGGTGCCGACAACGCCACCGCGCTCGGCTCGGGCGGGACCACCGCCGCGACCGCCGTGCGCGCCGCCGGCACCGGTTCCGTGGCGGTGGGCGGCAACGCGACCGCAGGCGCCAATGCAGCGGGAACCAATGCCATCGCCATCGGCGGAGAGTCGTCCGCGACCCAGACGGAGGCGATCGCAGTGGGCCGTCTGTCCAGCGCCTCGGCGCTGAACACCATCGCCGTCGGCAGCAACGCCCGGGCGGATTCGGCCCAAGCGGTTTCAATCGGCACCAACGCCACCGCCACTGGCGGTAAGGCCGTCTCGATCGGCTCCGGCAACACTGCCTACGGCGATGGCGCCGTGGCCATCGGCGACCCGAGCTTTGCGAGCGGCACCGGCGCGTTCGTCGGCGGCGCAGACAACATCGCCAACAGCGACGGCACGGCCTCGGCCACCGCCGCCAACCAGGCCAATGGTGCGGTCGCCATCGGCAATGGCAACAAGGCCATCGGCCAAGGATCGGTGGCATTGGGCAATGGCTCCACCGCCGGTGCCGTCGGCAAGGCGGGCAGCGTGGCTGTTGGCGATGCGGCAACCGCGACGGCCAATGCGGGCGACGTCGCGCTGGGCTCCGGCTCTGTCACCGCTACGGCGGTGGGAACGCCCAGCGCGACCATCGGCGGCACGGTCTACAACTTCAAAGGCACCACGCCGACGAGCACCGTGAGCGTGGGCAGTGTGGGCGCCGAGCGCACGATCACCAACGTGGCTGCCGGCCGGATTTCCGACACCTCGACCGATGCCATCAACGGCTCGCAGCTGAACGCCACGAACCTGCAGGTCACGAAGAACACGGCCGACATCACCAACATCAATGCCGGCGGGGGCATCAAGTACTTCCACGCCAATTCGACCCAGCCCGACTCGCAGGCGGTCGGAGCGGAATCTGTCGCCATCGGCCCGAACGCAGTGGCCAACAACGCCGGCGCCGTGGCGCTGGGCTCAGGCTCGGTGACTGACGTGGCCGTCGGCACTGCCAGCACGGTGATCGGTGGCACGACCTACAACTTCGCCGGCACCACGCCGACGAGCACGGTCAGCGTCGGTGCCGTCGGCGCTGAGCGCACCATCACCAACGTGGCCGCAGGCCGGCTCTCCGACACCTCGACCGATGCCGTCAACGGCTCGCAGCTGAACGCCACGAACCTGCAGGTCACGAAGAACACGAACGACATCACCAACATCAACGCTGGTGCGGGCATCAAGTATTTCCACGCGAACTCGACCCAGCCCGACTCGCAGGCGCTCGCGACGGATTCCGTCGCCATCGGGCCGAACGCCGTGGCCAGCAACGCCGGCGCCGTGGCGCTGGGCTCCGGGTCCACCACGGCTGCTGCCGTCGGCACGGCCAGCACGGTGATCAACGGCACGACCTACAACTTCGCCGGCACCACGCCGACGAGCACGGTCAGCGTCGGTTCCGTCGGCGGCGAACGCACGATCACCAACGTGGCGGCCGGCAGACTCTCGGGCTCGTCGACCGACGCTGTCAACGGCTCACAGCTGTTCTTCACCAACCAGTCGATCGAAAACCTGAGCACCACCGTCACCGCCAACAAGATCAGGTACTACAGCGTCAACTCCACCGGCGGCGGCAACGAAAACAACAACGGCGCGACAGGTGCCGACGCCATCGCCTCCGGCAAGGATGCGAGCTCGACCGTCGACGGCGGGGTCGCACTCGGCTCTGGTTCCATCTCCGACCGCGCGATCGCAGGCAGCACCGGCAACATCCCCGCAGGCAGTTCCCTGATCCCGTTCAACACGACAGACCGCACGCTGCTGGGCGCACTCTCCGTTGGCAGCGCCACCACCTACCGCCAGATCACCAACGTCGCCGACGGCACGCAGGCGCAGGACGCGGTCACGGTGCGGCAGCTCAGCGGGGCGCTGCAGTCCTTCGCGGTCACGCCGATCCAGTACTTCCACGCCAACTCCACGGCGGCGGACTCGCTGGCCATCGGCACGGAGTCGGTGGCGGTCGGCCCGCAGACGGTGGTCAATGGCAACAACGGCGTCGGCATCGGCAACGGCGCGGTGGTGCAGCAGAGCGCGCCGGGCGGCATCGCGATCGGCCAGGGCTCGACTTCGCACCTGGCCGATTCGATCGCGCTGGGCACGCAGTCGTCCGCCGCGGCGGTGCAGGGCGTCGCGCTGGGCGCGGGCACCAGCGTGACGCAGGCCGGCGGCGTGGCGCTGGGCGCGGGATCGGTGGCTTCGACGGCCGCAGGCGTGGCGGGCTACGTGCCGCCCACCGCGACCGACGCGCAGCGCGTCGCCATCGGCGCGACCACCAGCACGCTGGCGGCGGTGTCGGTGGGCAATGCCGCCAGCGGCCAGTTCCGCCAGATCACCGGCGTGGCCGCGGGCACGGCCGACAGCGACGCGGTCAACGTGTCTCAGCTGCGCGGCGTGCAGGGCCAGGTGGCGGTGATCGACCAGTCCACGGTCAAGTACGACACCAACCCCGACGGCACGACCAACTACAACAGCGTGACCATGGGCGGCAGCAACGCCACGGGCCCGGTCACGGTGCACAACGTGGCGCCGGGCGTGGCGGGCACCGACGCCGTCAACGTCAACCAGCTCAACGCGACCAGCGCCGGCCTGAACAACCGCATCAACGCCCTGGGCGACCGCCTCGACGGCGTCGAGAAGAACGCCTACGCCGGCGTGGCGGCGGCGATGGCGCTTCAGATGCCGGGCAGCTACGTGCCGGGCAAGACGGTCATGCGCATCGGCGCGGGCTCCTTCAAGGGCCAGAACGCGGTGGGCATCAGCTTCCGGCGCACCGCGGAGAACAACGCCTGGAGCATCACCGGCGGCGTGGCCACCAGCCGTGCCGGCGTGGGTGCCACCGTCGGCGCGGAATGGGTCTTCAACTGAAGGGAAGGCGACACAGATGAACCGGACGAACCCCATCATGAACAAGCTTCTTCGCGCCAGAGCCCTTTCGACCATTTCCGCGCTCGCCATGGCCGCGCTGCTGGCCGGCGGCTGCGCCAGCCCGAGCTACACCGTCACGCCCGAGATGCAGGCCCGCGCCGCCTCGGAAAACCCGGCGCCGCCGAAGGACGACGAGTTCCCCGCGCCCGGCTCTGCCAGGTGGCAGCAAGGCGCCTTCCCGAGCCTCGATGCCCTGCGCGCCATGCGCACCGGCATGGGCAAGGACCAGGTGCGCGAGCTGCTGGGCTTTCCGCACTTCAGCGAAGGGCTGGGCGGCGTGCGCGAGTGGAACTACATCTTCCACTTCCGCACGGGCGCCGGCCCGGAGTACCTCACCTGCCAGTACATGGTCCGCTTCAACGCGGACGTGCTGACCAACGGCATGTACTGGAAGGGGCCGGGCTGCGCCGACCTGCTCAGGCCATTGCCGGCGGCGGCCGCGCCTGCCGTCGCCGTCGCACCCGTGGCGGCCCCGGCGGCCAGGACGACGCTCGGCGCCGACGGCCTGTTCCGCTTCGACGGCCGCACGCTGGCCGACCTGCTGCCCGAGGGCCGCCGCAAGCTCGATGCGCTGGCCGCCGGCATCGGCAGCGGCGCATCGGTGGAAGCCGTCAGGGTCACGGGCCACACCGACCGGCTCGGCAGCGACGCCTACAACCAGGCGCTCTCGCTGGCCCGCGCCGGCACCGTGCGCGACTACCTGGTGCAGGCCGGCGTGCCGGCGCGCAAGGTCCAGGTCCAGGGCAGGGGCGCGTCGGAGCCGAAGGTGCAGTGCGCGCGGCAGGCGTCGCGGGCGGCGCTCATCGACTGCCTCGCCCCGAACCGCCGCGTCGAGATCGAGGTGTTCGCGGGGCGCTAAACGAAAGCCCGAAGGCCGCCGCCCCGCACGTCCGTCCGGCCGTCCGTCAGAGCAGCGGCGTGTAGGGCGAGGTCATCGGCCTCAGCGTGGTGCCGCCGCCGTCGTACGCGGGCACGCCGATGCTGCTTGAGCCGCCGAACACGTAGCGCAGGTAGACGCTGCCGGTGAACTGCCGGTAGTTCTGCGCGTTGTTGAAGCCCAGCGAGCCGCCCAGGAACATCTTCGGCGCCAGCTGGTACTCCATCACCGCGGCCAGGTTGTAGGCGAGGCCGGTCTTGGAGCTGCTGGCGTACATGTTGTTGTAGTTCGAGCTGCTCAGGCCCAGCGCCAGCGCCTGGTAGGCCGCGTTCGAGGCCGCGGCGTTGCGCGACGGGTCCGTCGGGAAGTAGGGCGACGCCTTCTGGTTGAACGACTGCACGCCCAGCGAGGCGTTCACGCGCCACGAGAGCCGGTCGCTGCGCCCGCTCCAGTCGACCGGGAAGGCCACGCTCACGAAGCTCTGCGGACTGAAGTAGCCGCCCTGCCCGAAGGTGTAGTAGCTCAGGTTCTTCTGGTAGCCCATCAGCCCGATGTTCATGCCCAGCGTGAGCTTGGAGTTCGGGTTGTTCAGCAGGTGCAGGTAGGCGCCGCCGCCGGTCTCCACGCGCGAGTTGCTCTGCACGTTCCTGCCGGTGATGCCGTGCGCGGCCAGGTAGCTGTACACGCCGTAGGTGCCGTCGTCGTAGCCGATGTCGCCGCGCACGCCGGTGGCGACCACGCCGCCCCAGCGCTCGTTGGTGCGCTCGTCCTTCGCGCCGGCGAACGACAGCACGCTGTCGGTCACGGCGCGGCGGGAGATGTCGGCCTTGTAGTTCCAGGAGTCGCCGAAGCCGCCCTTGAAGGTCACGTTGCCGACCACGTTGGTGGTGGGAAAGCCCAGCGGCGTGGTGCCGATGCCGGCATCGATGTTCTTGCCCTCGTAGCCCACGTTCAGGCCCACGCCCGACGCGTTCTGCTGGCCGGCCGAGCTGCCGTTGCGCAACGCGCCGAGGGCCGCGGCCGGGCCTCCGCCGAAGCGGCTGCCGGTCGAGTAGTCGCTCGCGGGCGTGCCGGCATCGAGCACCGTGGGCGTCACGCCCACGACGATCTTGCCCTCGCCGACCGGGAAGCGCGCCTGCACCGGCAGCTGGAAGTCGGAGAGCCGGCTCAGGCCGGCCTCGCCCGCGCGGTTGCGGTAGACCGTGCCCGCGGTGAGGCTCACCGCGCGCTGCGACTCGAGCTCCTGCACCTCCGAGGCCAGCGTGCTCGCGGGCGCGCTGCGCAGCGGCGCGTTCCAGCTCGGCTCGGGTCGCGCCGCGTTGGCCTGCGCGTAGGCGGCATTGGCCTGGGGATAGGACTGCGGATAGGCCGGATAGCCCGCGGGCGCGGCGGAGGCTTGCGCCTGCGGGATGTAGACCGGCGCGACCTGCCGGCTGCCCGGCACCGGGTACTGCGGCATGGGCTGCATCGACGGCGCGACATAGGCCGAGGCCTGCGGCACGTTGTTGCCGTTGTTCGGGTTGTTGCGCGCCGTGCGTGTCGATGCCTTCGCGCTCGACTGGCGGCCCTTCGCGCCCGAAGCCGCCGGTGCGGCGGAATCCCACGGCAGCGAGACCGGCGCGGCCGCGACCGGGTAGCCCGGGTATGGCTGCTGCGCCGCCGGGTATGGCGATGCAGCCGGATAGGCCCCCGCCGCTGCAGTCACTGCCGCCGGATAGACCACCGGCTGCATCCGCGCCTGCGCGAACGGGTTGCCGCCGGCCGGCACGCCACCGGTGGGCACGGCCGTGCCCGGCGCGCCGCCGGTCATGCCGGCGAATGGATTGGCGGGCGGCATCTGCTGCATCGGCACGCCGCCCGGCGCGAAGCCGCCGGAAGCGACCTGCCGCTCGGCGTCCAGCGCCGCGCGCAGGTACTGCTCGGCCTTGCGGCTCTCGCCCGCGTTGCGGTAGACGCGCCCTGCGGCGGCCAGCACGCGCGACTGGTCGGGCGCCTGCTTCAGCGCGGCCATCACGTAGTTCTCGGCCTGGCTGTGCTCGCGCTGCGCGCTGGCGCTGGCCGCGGCGGCGAGCAGGGTGTCGAGGTCGGTCGGGCTGCGCTGCAGGATGCGCTGGTACAGCGCCAGCGCCTGTCCTTCGTCGCGGGCCGCCGAGTACAGGCGCGCCAGCGCGGCCAGCGCCTGCGGATCCTCCGGCCGCTCGGCGAGCACTGGTGCCATCGCGTTGTAGGCGGCCTCGAGGTTGCCGGTTTCGCGCAGCGCATCGGTCTGGCGCAGCGCGAAGGCGATGCGCAGGCTGTCGAAGTCGCTGCGCTGGGCGGCCGTCATGCTGGTGCCTGCGAGCTGGCGCAGCACGGCCGACAGCTCGATGTCCTGCTTCGTCTTGAGCAGCACCGACGCATAGAGCAGCCGGTCGCCGATGCCCGGCACCGGCGTGCGCGCCAGCAGCTGGCGGCTCATGGCAAGGGCGCGCGGCGCGTCGCCGATCTCGGCATAGGCGCCCGCGAGCTGGCCCCACAGCTCGGCCGGCATGTCGGCGCCTAGCGTGGCCTCGGTCTGCGCGAGCACGCCGCGCGCGGCGTCCGCCTGGCCCTGGCGCGCCAGCGCAAGAGCGCGCGCGGCCTGCGACTGCGCCCACAGGCGGCGTTGCAGCGCCGCCATGTCGCGCGTGCGCGAGCCCGCGGGAATGCGCTCGAGGTACTGGATGCCGGCGGCGGCGTCGCCCGTCTCGGAGGCGAGCAGGGCGCTGGCGTAGAGCGCGTCGGGCATGTCGGGCTGCGACATCAAAAGCCCTTCCATCACGCCGCGCGCCTCGGACACCAGCCCCTGCCTGCGATAGATGTTGGCCAGGTCCAGGCGCACCCACGGGCTGTCGGGCGCCGCGAGCATCGCGTCCTCGAGCGTGCGCTGTGCGCCGGCCGCGTCGCCGGCGTCCGCCTGCTGGCGGGCGCGGTTGCGGGCCTGGTCGACCTGCAGGTTGCGCAGGCCGCCGAGCTGCGTGGCCTGTTCGGGCGTGAGGCGGCGCGACAGCGCCAGCGCCTCGTCGGCGCGGCCCGTCTGGCCGTACAGCGAGATCAGGCCGTTGAGCGCCTGCGTGTTCTGGGGCTTGCTCTCGAGCACGCGCTTGTAGCCCTGCTCGGCCTGGGCGTAGTCGCCGGCGGCCAGGCGCAGGTCGGCCAGCGCGTTCTGGCCCACGGCCTCGCGCGGGTCGATGCGCACGGCGCGCTCGTAGAGCGACTGCGCACCACGCGCGTCGTTCTTCGCCTGCGCGGCGCGGGCCTGGCCCACCAGCGTCCAGTAGGTGGCGCTCTGCAGCGCCGAATTCCACTTGCTGCCACCGCCGCGCGCCGCGCGCTCCAGCAGCTCCTGCGCCTCGGCAAAGCGTTCCTGGCGCAGCCGCACGAGGCCCAGGCCGCCCAGGGCCTCGCTGTCGTCCGGCTTTGTGCGCAAGGCCTGCTGGAAGCGCTGCTCGGCCGTGCCCGGGTCGCCGCGGTCGAGGGCCTGGAAGCCTTCGCCCACGGGCACGCCGGGCGCGTTCGCGGCGGCCGTCTTCGCCTTGGTCAGCGTCTCCAGCCGCGCGGCCACGGCGGCGTCGTTCTGGTTGCTGCCCAGGTACTCCTGGTAGAGCGCGGCGTCGGGCTGCCGCGCGTCGAGCCAGATCAGCGCCTGGCGCCATGCGGCGCGCGCGGCGGTGGCCACGGCGGGCTGCTTCGCCAGATCGACCAGCTCGCGGATGCCGGCGCGGCGCGTGGACTCGCTGTAGGTCTTCTGCTGCGCGAGCGCGAGCCGGTAGTTCGCGTTGTCCGGGTGCTCCTTCACCAGCTGCTCGAGGCCGCGGCGGCCTTCGTCGGCGCCTTGCGGCGTGCTGGCCAGCACCTGGTAGTACTCCAGCGCGAGCGCCTCGGGCGGCGGGCGGTTGTCGAACTGGCTGCGGTACAGCTCCACCGCCTCGGCGGCGCGACCGGCGCGCGCGGCGGCGCGGGCGCGCTGCAGCGTGCTCTGCTGGCCGCCGGGCTGCTGCGCCTGCTGCTGCAGGCGCGCCAGCCGGGCGTCGTTGGGGCTCGCGCTGCGCAGCCGCGCGATCCAGCCGCGCGCCGCCTCGGTGTTGCCGCGCGACAGTTCGACCTGCGCCATGCCGTACATCGCGTCGGTCGACTGGGGCTGGATGCTCAGCAGCTTCTTCCAGCTTTCCTCGGCGAGCTCGGCGCGGCCCTGGGCCTGCCAGTAGCTGCCCTGCTCGGCCAGCGCCGCGCCGGCGTCGACCTGCGCCTGCGCGGGTCCGGGCGCGGCGGCGCCCAGCGCCGCGAGCATGCCGAAGCAGGCCATCCATTGCCGCGACGGGGCCGACAGCGCGAAGGGCCGCGCGGCGGAGGTGCCGGAAGAACGTGAAAGGCGGCGCCCCGGCTTCAGGCCGGTCGATCTCAAGCCGGTCGATCTCAGGCCGGTCGATTGGGACGGCATAGCGTTCTCCATGAGGGTTGCAGCTGGCCGTTGCGGCCGAATTCGTATCGGCCGTCGAGCCAGGCCTGACCGAAAAGGAGCAGGCATTGTTCGTAGTAGGGCAAGGGCGGCGTGCCGGGCGCGGCCGGCGCGGCGCGGCCACCGGGCACGCGCGCGACCTGGGTCGCCAGCGCGTCGGCGGCGCCCACCGCCTTGAGGTAGGGCAGCATCGCGCCCGCGAAGCCGAGCGGCGCCATGCCCCGCCCGGCGCCGCTGGCGGTGTCGACGTATTCGGGCAGGGGCTGTCGCTCGGCCAGCAGCTGGCCCGGGCCGCGCAGGTTCAGCAGCAGCATCTTGCGCGCCGGGTCCTTGTCGGAAAGCATGCCCGCCCAGAGGTAGTTGCGGATGGCGTCGTAGCTGCCGGTGGGCCCCTTCTGCGGGTCGGCCACGAAGGCGCGCTCGTCCGAGGACCATGCGCACCAGTCGGGCACGAAGCCCTTGGGCGTGACCGCGCCGAACATGCGCAGCGTGTTGTCGGTGACTTCGCCCCAGGGCCCCGTGGGGTCGGCCTGCTGGAAGTAGCGCAGCAGCTGCAGCGGCATGTAGCTGGGGTTGAGCCGCCATTGCGGGCCGCTGGCCACCGACTTGGGCCAGGGCAGCAGCATGCGGCCCAGGCCGGGCAGCGCCACCACCTCGTCTCGCACCACCAGCGCGAGCAGGCTGCGGCCGAGCGTGCGGTAGCCGGCGTCGTTCCACAGCCGGCCGCCTTCCATCAGCGCATAGGCGATCCAGAGGTCGGCGTCCGACGCGGCATTGGCGTCGAGCACGCCCCAGCCGCCTTCGGGCTTGCGGCCCCATTGCCAGGCGGGCAGCTTCTTCGCGAGGCTGCCGCCCGCGAGGTTGGCCTCGGTCCAGGCCAGGATGCGCGCGAAGGCGGCGCGGTCGTTGTGCACCAGCGCGAAGAACATGCCGTAGGACTGGCCTTCGGAGGTCGACTGCTGCTGCGGCGTGTTGAAGTCGATCACCCGGCCGTCGGCCTGGACGTGGCGCGCCGCGAAGGCGGCCCAGTCGGTGGCCGGGTGGCAGGTGGCGGGCGCCGGCTCCTGGGGCTGCGCGGCCGCGAGCTTCGGCAGCGCCAGCGCGAGCCCGGCCGCGCCGAGCAGGGCGCGCCGGGTGGCGGATGGGGTCGGCAGTCGTCGCATGGTTCGCCTGCCTACTTGTTCTTCGCGCTGCCCACCGACAGCCGGCGCCGCGCCCGCAGCTGCAGGCCGGCATACGACACGGCCGCGCCCAGCAGCGCCAGCACGAGCACCAGCCCGGCCAGCATCAGCGGGCTGCGCGACAGCGTCCACTGCACCCAGGCGACGGGCGGCAGGCGGCCGACGTAGTAGGTGTCGCCGCCGAGCACGCTGTTGACCTGCGTGTCGCGCATGATCGTCATGCTGCCCTGCACGCGCCGCAGCAGCTCGGGCGTCATCAGCGTGTTGAGCAGCGCCTCCTTCGAGTCGGGGCCGGTGATGGCGGCCACCACGCTGCGGCCGCCGCGCAGCGGCGACTCGAAGCCCGCGAGCACGGCGTCGCGGCCGTCGCCGCTGATGCCGATCTGCATCGAGCCCGGCAGGTCCTCGCGCGTGCGCGCGCCGATCACGAAGTCGATGGTGTTGTCGATCCAGCTGCCGAGCTTGATCTCGGGCGCGGCGCCGTTGCGCTTGAGCGGCATCCTGTCGGCCCATTGCGTGAAGAGCGGCTGGCTCTGCAGGTTGCCGATCACCAGCAGGTCCTTGTCGGCGAGCTGCGCGGCCTCCTGCGGCGTACCCACCTTCACGCGCAGCGCCGGGTAGCCGGTGGAGCGGCCGATCTGGCCGAGCAGGCCCAGGTAGGTCTCGGTGTCGGCGCTGTCGGGCTGCGCGGGCAGGATCACCGCGGTTTCCGACAGGTCGGCCATGCGCGAGAACGGGAAGCCGCCGTTGGCGTAGGCCGCGAGCTCGGGCATGGCGATGAAGTGCGGGAAGCCCGACACGTCGATGGTGGAGGTCGGGTCGATCGCGCCGCGCACGTTGTCCAGCTGCGGCACGCAGCGCCCGCCCACCGGCTCGAAATAGTAGTGCAGCCGAAGCTGGCTGCGCGGGCCCATGGCCAGCGGCGGCAGGATCACTTCCTTGTGCTCGGCCAGCGTGCCGTCGGGCATCAGCTTCACGGCCAGCGGGTTCCACCAGCGGTCGCCGGCCGGGTTGGCCGAGCGCAGCGGCAGGCCGCCCACGAAGTTCTCGTTGACGTTGACGTTCAGCGTCGACTGGTCCGGCCGCACGCGCGGCGTGTAGCGGTAGTTCAAATCGAGCGGAATGCCGCGGCTGCGCCAGGTGAACAGGTCGGGCGGCAGCTGCAGGTTCACGCGGACCACGTCGGGGTTGTAGCCCGACACCGAGAGATCGGCCGCCGTCGTCAGCTCGCCGAACTGCAGCGGGCGGTCGCTCGGCACCCAGCGCGGCGCGTCGTAGGGCTTGCGCGCCGGCGGCTCCTGGAAGGCGGTGACCGGCGCCGCGGCGCCCGCGAAGGCCTGGCTGTTGAGCGTCAGCGCGGCGGCGGCCGTGCGCAGGTCGGCCGGCGTGCGGCCCATCACCAGCAGCAGCTTGCCGGCGGCGTCGCGCGGGTTGTCGACCACGGCCAGGCCCGGCCCCTGGATCGCGGGCAGCGCGAGGCCGGGAATGTTCGACTCCGGCGTGACGAACACCACCGCGTGGCCCGTGGGCAGCTCGCCGCCTGAGACCGGGAAGGTCGCGCCGCGGTAGTCGGCCAGCGCGCCGAACCACGACGACACCACGCCCGCCGCCTCGAGCACCGGGCCTCCGGCGGCCGTGCCGAAGACGAAGGGAACGCGCGCGCGCTGCACGTCGCGGCGGTCGAAGAAGGGCAGCGGCAGCTTGGCCAGGTCGTTCGCGAGCTTCAGCGGCGCCACCGTCAGCTTCAGCGCGCTCGACGCGTCGATGTGCGCCCACAGGCTGGTGTGGGCCGGGTCCTCGCATTCGCGGGTGTAGTGGCCCACGAGCTGCACGTTGATGCGGTTGAACTCGGTGATCAGGCGCCGGTCGATCGGGATCTCGGCCGTCTGCGGCTTGCCCGCGTCGGCGCGGTTCACCGGCAGCGTGGCCACCAGCACGTCGTTGACCGTGACCTTCAGGTGCGAAAGCTCCGGGATCAGCGAGGGCGAGTACGCATAGTTCAGCTTGAACGACGCGGCCGTGACCAGCTCGTCGGCGCGCACGTTGAACGGGATGCCGATCGTGCCGCTGATGCCGCGCAGCTGCACGGCGTAGTCGATGCCCAGCTGCGTGAGGTTGAGCTCGCGCACGCTGGCGCCGGCACCCCCTGCCGTCGGCGCGGCGGCCGGGGCCGGCTGCGCAACCGCGTCCGTGGCGCCGATGACTCCCACGGCGCAGGCGAGGGCCGCGGCGAGCACCACGGCGGTGGCGGCGCGCGACGGCGCCCGGACGAGAGGCGCGTCGGGACGAGGCGCGCACAGGGTGGACATCACGTCGATTCCTTCGCTTTGACGGGACGCAGCCGCGAGGCGGCCGCACGGTAGTAGTGGCTGAACATGTCTCGGAAACCGGTGCCGCTGATGCTGATGATGTGGCCGAGCACGCGGTGGATCGGCACGCGCGGGTGGTTGCCCCAGCGCGCGGCCCAGATGTCGGCGCGCGCGGTCGTGCACTGCACCAGCGCGCGCTCCTGCGCGAAGCTCATCGGCGCGAAGCGCAGGCCCAGCCGCCTGCCGCCGCTGAAGCGCACCGTCGCCGCGAAGCGCGACTCCTGTTCGTTGCGGTAGAGCGCGATCTCCACCGGGGTCTCCGCGTCGAGCTTCATGTCCTGCGGCAGCTCCACGCCGAGCCCGCCGCTGGAGAAGTCGAAGGTGTTGCAGCGAAGCGAGCGGCCGTCCGCAAAGTACAGCGTGGCCGGCAGGCTGAGTTCCACACGGTGCGAACTGCGCAGTTGGCGCGACTCGTTGGCGGCGGCCACGCAGGCGCCCAGGATCATCATGTTGTAGACCGTCCAGGCCAGGTTGAGCCAGACGGTGGCGATGTTCTGCGGATCGACCCAGCTCAGGCGCCAAAGCCCCAGGCACACGCCCACGAAGTTCAGCGCCAGCAGCACCAGGCTGGCCTTGGCGATGCTGCTGTCGAAATATTCCTGCTGGATCAGGCCGCCCTTGGCCGTCACGTTGAAGCTGCCCAGCTTGGGGTTGATGAGCGCCACCAGCGTCGGGCGGAAGATGTACCAGGCCAGCACCGCCTCGTAGACCTCGTTCCACAGCAGGTAGCGGAAGCGCCCCTGGATGCGGCTGTTGGTGAGATTGGCGTGCAGGATGTGCGGCAGCGCGAACGCGAAGATCATCGACGCCGACGCGTGGATCACGCTCGCGCCGAAATACAGGTAGGCCAGCGGCGCCGTCAGGTAGATGAGCCGCGGCAGGCCGTACAGGAAGTGCAGCATCGCGTTCACGTAGCAAAGGCGCTGCGCCCAGTGCAGGCCGCGTCCGAACAGCGGGTTGTCGATGCGGAAGATCTGCGCCATGCCGCGCGCCCAGCGGATGCGCTGGCCCACGTGGCCCGACAGGCTCTCGGTGGCCAGGCCGGCCGCCTGCGGCAGCGCCAGGTAGGCGGTGGTGTAGCCCAGGCGGTGCATCTTCAGCGCGGTGTGGGCGTCCTCCGTCACGGTCTCCACCGCGATGCCGCCCACCTCCTCGACGATGGTCCGGCGCAGCACCGCGCAGGAGCCGCAGAAGAAGGTGGCGTTCCACAGGTCGTTGCCGTCCTGGATCAGGCCGTAGAACAGCTCGCCCTCGTTGGGCACCGTGCCGAAGGTGTCGAGGTTGCGCTCGAAGGGGTCGGCCGAGAAGAAGTAGTGGGGCAGTTGCACCATGCCCAGCTTCGGGTCGCGCCCGAACCAGCCCATGGCGATCTGCATGAATGAGCGCGTGGGGATGTGGTCGCAGTCGAAGATCGCGACGAACTCGCCCGTGGTGTGCTTCAGCGCGGCGTTGATGTTGCCGGCCTTGGCGTGGCGGTTGTTGTCGCGCGTGACGTGGGTCACGCCGACCTGCTCGCAGAACACCCGGAATTCGTCGCGGCGGCCGTCGTCGAGCACGAAGATCTTGAGCTTGTCGCGCGGCCAGTCGATCAGCTGCGCGGCCAGCACGGTGGAGCGCACCACCGACAGCGACTCGTTGTAGGTGGGAATGAACAGATCGACCGTGGGCCACTCGGCCGGGTCCGCCGGCAGCGGCACCGGCTTGCGCTCCAGCGGCCAGGCGGTCTGCACGTAGCCCAGCAGCAGCACCACGAAGGCGTAGAGCTCGGCCATCAGCAGGCCCACGCCGAGCACGAAGTCGACCGGGTTGTCCATGAACATGGTCTCGGTCACGCGCCAGTAGGTGTAGCGCGAGGACACGACGACCGACAGGAAGATCAGCACCAGGCTGGCGAAGCGACCGCGAAACCGGTTGGTGACGAGGGCGGCCAGGAAGATGCCCACCGACAGCGCGATCTGCTGCTCGAAGCTCATGGGCGCGATGATCAGCGCCGGCAGCGTCGCCAGCACGGCGATCCAGCCGAGGATGCGCACCGGCAGCAGCCGCAGGATGGCCGGGGCGGGCCGCGGCTCGGGTTGCTGCAGGGGAGCGGACGGGGCGCTTTTCATCGGTTCGGTTCCATGGTCCGCAGGGAGGGAAAGGCGGCGGCCTGCCGGGCGGTCTCGATGCGCTCGAGCACCCGGTCGGCGCAGGAGGAGAAGTCTTCCGCGGCCTGGCTCATCGGCGCGTAGCGCTGCACGGGCAGGGCCGAGGCCAGCGCTTCCGGAACCGCCTGGTCCAGGTGGAGCACGCCCAGCAGCTCGGGCCGCAGCCGCTGGCGCAGCACCTCGAAGACGTCGTTGTTCAGCCGCTTGCCCGGGTCGATCTGGTTCACCACGTAGCCGGTGCCGAGGTAGTCGGCGCGAGGGGTGGCGTACTTGCCGATCATGCGTTCGACGATCGGCAGCGTGGCGAAGGAGCCGGCGTCCGCCAGCACCGTGACGACGCCGAAATGCGCGGCGCGCAGCGCCTGCTGCAGGTAGACCGAGGCGCCGGGCGGCGTGTCCAGCAGCACCAGCGTGCCCTCGGGCAGCCCGAAGCGCTGCAGCGTCTCGGCCAGCCAGCCCGGGTGGCGCGCCAGCTGCTGCTCGAACGAGACCTGGCGTTCGTCGTCGACCTCGCCGAAGGGCAGCAGCATCGCGCCGCCGCTGGCCGGGCGGATCGCGTGGGCCCACGGGATCAGCCCGGTGGCGGCTTCCACCAGGCCGCTGTCGCAGGCCTGCGGTTCATTGGCGATGTGGAAGCGCAGGGCGTTCTGCGGATCGAGGTCGATCGCGAGCACCTGACGGCCGCGCTGCACGAGGGCAGTGCAGAGATTCGCGGCAATCGTGGTCTTGCCTACGCCACCCTTGGAGGAAATGACGGGGATGACGACCATCGTCACGTCGGCCTTCGCCAGCGTGACATGGGACCCGGCGCCGCGGCCGGCCTTTGCGGCCCTGCCAGGCGCGCAAACAGTTGCTCCAGCGGCGTCGGCGCGGAACCCGGGCCGGAGCCGGCGCCGGCCGAAGGCAGCGCCACGGCGGCCGGAGCCGGCGGGGGCTCGGGCGCGAACGCGGCGGCGGGCGGGGGCGCGAAGACCGGGAGCGAGGCCGGCGGGGGAACGGGAGCCGGTGCGGGCGAGGCCGCGGGCATCGCAGCCCCGACGGGAACGGACGCGGGCACCGGCGCGGGCTGGGGCGCGGCGACCGCCGGCGAATGGACGATCTTCTCGCCCGACAGCAGCGGCCACGCGCGCGGCGCCTCGGCGTCGGGGGGCGCGAATTCCCTGTAGCCGGTGCCGTTGCCGCCGAACTTGCCGAACAGGCCGGCAATGTCTTCGGGCAGGTGTTCTTCCGAACTCATGCGCCGACCCTCGACAGCCGCAAGTCGATGCGCGGGCCGGTCTCGGCCCTGGGCGGCAATGCCTGCACGCGCAGCGTCGTCGGCATGCGCTGCGCCTCGAACCAGGTCTGGTAGGCGCCTTCGAAGAAGCCGACGCTCCAGTCGGTCGATTCGGGGCCGAAGGCGGCGGCGACCGGGCTGCAGGCGTGGGTGATGGCGACGCCGTCGGCCTCCTCGTTCAGCACGGTGAAGCCCCAGTCGATGCCGTCCCACCGGGCGTTGAACTGGTCTTGCAGTTCATCGAGCGTGCTGCACGGCGCGATCGGCAGGGCATGCGCGAGACGCTGGCCGATGCGAAAGAAAAGCTGCCTCAGGTCCTCCGGAGGCAATCCGGCGCTCAACTCGGCGGCCATGCCGCGGTTGAATTCCAACCATTGCGCGCTGCAGGATTTCTTTTCGTAATAGTCGATATACGTCGCACCAGTTTCCATGCCGAGGCATTTTCTTGGATCAGTTAACCATTGACAATGAATGTGAACTAATTAGTACGAAAGGACTGTCTTTGACGGACCCGACTGTATGAATTCGGGGACGACCCAGGCCCCGAACCTTGCCGGTCGAGAAGCCTGTACGTCGCGCAGAGGCGATCGGATTTGTTTTTTTGGGGGAGCTTCAGTCCCGCTGCATCGGGGACGAGCACAGGCGCCGCCGCGGGCGCCTGTTTTCCGGTTCAGGGCCGCTCAGCGCGGTTCAGCGCGGCTCAGCCCGAAACGGCTTCGCTGGCGCGATGCTGCATGCCGCGCCGGCTGCGCTTGACCGCATACATGGCCTCGTCGGCCTGGCGCAGCGCCTGCGCGGCGGTGGTGGCGCGCGGGTCGACCGCCACCACGCCGACGCTGGCGCCGGCGTAGGCCAGCGTGGTGCCCTTCAGGCGCAGCTCGCCGGCGGTGCATTCGCTCAGCCGGTCGGCGAGCGCCCGCGCCGCGGCGGTCGTCGCCCCGCCGATCGCGGGGCCGGCGCCTATCACCACGAACTCGTCGCCGCCGCTGCGCGCCAGCAGTTCGCCGGCACGCAGCGAGGCCGACATCCGCCCGGCCATGGCCACGAGGAACTCGTCGCCCACGTCGTGGCCGTGCGTGTCGTTGATCTTCTTGAAGCCGTCCATGTCGATGAAGCCCACCAGCACGCTGCGCTCGTCGCGCTGGGTCTGCGCGAGCAGCCGGCGCAGGCCGTCGATGAGCGAGCGGCGGTTGGGCAGGCCGGTGAGCGCGTCGGTGGCGGCGAGGGTGACCAGCTCCGCATGGGCCTTCTCGAGCTTGCGGTAGAGCAGCTCGCGCTCGACCTGCTGGCCGATCAGCCGCGCGAACAGCTGCAGCACAGGCTCGGCGTGCGGCGCCAGCGGATGCTGCTCGGCGCTGGCGGCGCAGAGGGTGCCGAACAGGCCGCCGCTCTCGGTCTTGACCGGCGTGCTCACGTAGGTCTGGATGCCGAGTTCCCGCGCGGCGCCGGAGTCGCCCCAGCAGCTCGCGACGTCGCCGGTGTAGGTGCGGCCTTCTTCCATGGCGCGCTTGCACAGGGTGTCGGACCAGGGCACCGTGAGGCCCTCGGGAATGCTCAGCTGCCGCACGTTGCGCGAGAAGAGGATGTGCTGCTGCCCCTTGTCGAGGTCGATGGTGGTGAGGTAGGTCGATTCCAGTCCGGTCACCGCCTCGAGCATCTCGAGCATCGGGCGGGTCAGGTCCTCCAGCGTCCTGGCCGAAGCCACCGAGCCGGAGAGTTGTTCGATCAGGGATTCCATGCCCGCCATTCTGACGGCGAACATGACTTTGGGCACTTACGGGGTGGTTCGGCCGGCCCATAGCATCCGGCCATGACAGCGACCGACAGGACCTCATCTCCGATTCCCGAGGCGGCGCAGGATCCCGCGAGGCCGCGCGCCATCCTGGTCGTGGACGATCACGACCTCGTGAGGATGGGCGTGTGCGCGCTGCTGCAGGCCAACGTGTCGGCGACGCCCATCGAGGTGCTCGAGGCCGGCGATCTCGCGCAGGCGCTGGCCGTCTACGAGGACAACCAGGACGCGATCGAGCTGGTGCTGCTGGACCTCGCGCTGCCCGACACGCAGGGCCTGAGCGGCCTGATGGAATTCCGCTCGCGCCATCCCGCCGCGCGCATCGTGGTGCTTTCAGGTACAGGCACCACTTCGCTCGCGCAGGACACGCTGGCGCAGGGCGCGATGACGCTGGGCGCCTTCGCCTTCCTGCCGAAGTCCGCGACGCTCAGGGAGGTCGTGAGCTTCATCCGCGCCTGCGGGCTGCTGGGCGGCGACGCCGTGAACTACCCGGCCTTTCCCGCGCCGGCGGCCGTGGACGTCGCTCAGCCCTCGTCCAGCAATGCCCGCCACAAGCTGACGAAGCGGCAGCTGCAGGTGCTCAACTGGCTGCTGGAAGGAAAGAGCAACAACGAGATCGCGCTGCTCGCCGAGATCAGCGAGGGCACGGTGAAGAACTACGTCGCCGGCATCCTGCTGCAGTTCGGGATGCGCTCGCGCGCGCAGCTGATCAGCAGCCTGCGCTGAGGCCCGCCGCGGCGGGCGAGAAAACGGGGCTCGCGCAAGACCCCGCAGGGAGACAGAGGCAATGAACGACCAGACCCCCGGGCGCCTGCCCGTCGACGCCACGCTCGAGATGCGCGTGCTGCGCGAGCACGTGGCCTCCGTGTACGCGGGCAACACCACGGCCATTGCCGCGCACATGGGCTTCGCGATCGTGATCGGCTGCTTCGGCTACTTCTACGTGAACCCGGACTTCAGGCTGCTGATCGTCGCGCTGATCACGGTGATCGTGCTGGTGGACCTCTACGCGATGATCACGCCGCGCTGGACGCCGGCGGTGCCGCTGTCCGAGACGCCCTATTGGGAGCGGAAGTACACCCGCATCGTCACCGTCATCAGCACCGTCACCGCGCCCAGCAGCCTTTTCCTGGTCAGCATCCAGGAGCCGATGCTGACCACGCTCGTGACGGTGGTGATCATGGGCAGCTGGACCCGCGCCGTGCAGGCCCGCTGGCCGCTGAAAAGGGCGATGTTCGGCTACGGCATCCCGATGATGAGCGGGCTGATCGTCTCGCTGGCCTGGTACGGCGGCGCGCTCAACTGGTTCCTGGCCGGCTTCGCCTTCGTCAACCTGGTGCTGACGCTGAGCGAGGGCGTCAAGCAGAACAAGCGGCTCACGGCATCGCTGATCCTGCAGTTCGAGAACGAGGCCCTCGCGGCCCAGCTGCGCGAGCAGATCGCCGCCACCGAGCGCGCGAGCGCCGAGAAGACCCACTTCCTGGCTGCGGCCAGCCACGACCTGCGCCAGCCGATGCATGCCATCGCGCTCTTCGGCGCCGCTTTGGGCAACACGCTGCGCCATCGCCCCGAGGTCAGGAACGTCGAGCGGCTGATGCGCGCGGTCGACGCGCTCGGCGCCTCGCTGGACACCATGCTCGACATCTCGCGTCTCGACGCGGGCGTGGTCCAGCCCATGCCGCACGCGCTGGAACTCGACGAGCTGTTCCTGCCGCTGCACAACACCTTCTCGGTACTGGCCGAGCGCAAGAGGCTGCAGCTGCGCGTGCGCGCCAGCGGCCTGTGGGTGCGCAGCGATCCGCAGCTGCTGTACCGCATGCTCTCCAACCTCGTCGACAACGCCCTGAAGTACACGCGCCACGGCGGCGTGACGGTGGTCGCGCGCAGGCGCGGCGAGCAGGTGTGGATCGAAGTGCGCGATACCGGCATCGGCATCGCGCCGGAACAGGCGGACCGGATCTTCGAGGAGTTCTACCAGGTGAACAACCCGGGGCGCGACCGCTCGCGCGGCCTGGGCATTGGCCTGTCGATCGTGCGGCGCCTCGGCCGCCTGCTCGGCCATGCGGTCGAGCTGCGCTCGCGCCCCGGACGCGGCACGCGCTTTCGCCTCGCCGTGCCGCTGGCCGAGCCCACCGATGCGTCGCAGGACAGCCTTCCGCTGCAGGAACTCGAATCGCCCGTGCGCCACTTCTTCCAGGTGCCGGAGCTCGGCGGGCGCGTGCTGCTGATCGACGACGAGGAAGACATCCGCGAAGCGATGACCGAGCTCATGCGCGCCTACGGCATCGAGGTGGTGGCCGTGGCCGGCGAGGCCGAGGCCGTGGAGGTGCTGATGCAGCCGGACGCGGAACTGAACCCCGTGGCATTGCTGATGTGCGACTACCGCCTGGGCGAAGGTGCCGAGGGACTGCAGGTCGGGCTGCGGCTGCGCGAGCGCTTCCGGCTCGACGCGCCGATGCTGCTGATCACCGGCGAGACCGCGCCCGAGCGCCTGCAGCGCGTGCGCGAGTGGGGCGTGCCGGTGCTCTTCAAGCCGGTCAGCGCGGCCACGCTGATGCAGGCCATCGTCGAGCTCATGCAGGTCGAGGCGCACGCCGAGGGCGCCTGAGTTCGCCACAAGGCCGCCGCACCGGCACTGACATTCCTGGTCGCGCCGCGCGCGGGCGTGACAGCGAATGTCAGGCCAATACGTGCATTTCCGACGCAATGAATGCGATTGCATTCACCGGTGCGGGCAATGGCACGCCGTGCGCCGGCACAGTCGGATGGGCATGTGGTTTGCTGAATCATCTGTTTACAGATTTTGGCGAGCATGCATTCGTTGGACGATGACAAGAACGGCCTCTCCCTGGATCGCCGTGTTTTCCTTCTGGGTACCGCAAGCGCCCTGGCCCTTGGAACGACGGCTTGCGGAGGCGGCGGAGGCGGTGGCGGTGGCGGTGGCGGCGGCATCTCCCTTCCGCTGACGGGCGCCGGCGCGCAGACGACGACTGCCCCCACCGGTGCCACCGGCACCGGCACCGCCCCGACCACCGGCCCCGCGTCGCAGCCCCCCGCCACACAGGCCCGCAAGTTCGTCCACCCCGGCCTGCTGCACACCGAGGCCGACTTCGAGCGCATGCGCCAGAAGGTCGCGGCGCAGGCGCAGCCCTGGCTCGACGGCTGGAACGCACTGACCTCCAGCGGCCGCTCGCAGCTCGGCATGGCGCCGCGCCCGCTGGCCACGGTGATCCGCGGCGGCGACGGCCAGAACTTCGCGCAGATGTACATCGACATCTCGCGCGCCTACCAGCTCGCATTGCGCTGGAAGGTCTCGCAGGACAGGCGCTATGCCGACCTCGCCGTGGAGTTCCTGAACGCATGGTCGTCCACGCTGACGCTGGTCACCGGCAACTCCGACCGCTTCCTGGCCGCCGGCATCTACGGCTACCAGTTCGCCAACGCGGGCGAGATCATGCGCAGCTACGAGGGCTGGGCCGCGAGCGACTTCGCGCGCTTCCAGAACATGATGCTCACGCTGTTCTACCCGCTCAACCACAGCTTCCTGATCAACCACAACGGCTCCGAGATCACCAACTACTGGGCCAACTGGGACCTGTGCAACATCGCCTCGATGCTGGCCATCGGCGTGCTGTGCGACCGCACGGACATCTACGACGAGGCGATGAGCTACTTCAAGGCCGGCCAGGGCAACGGCGCGGGCCTGCAGGCGGTCTACCAGGTGCATCCGGGCTACCTCGGCCAATGGCAGGAAAGCGGCCGCGACCAGGGCCACTGCACGCTGGGCATCGGCCTGGCGGCCGCGTTCCACGAGATGGCGTGGAACCAGGGCGACGACACCTACGGCTACGAGAACAACCGCTTCCTCGCGGGCGCGGAGTACGTGGCCAAGTCGAACCTCGTCGACAGCAGCACCGGCACCTTCTACACCGTGCCTTTCTTCACCAACATCAACAGGCAGGGCACGCAGTCGGTGCTGTCGACCGGCGGGCAGGGCCACCGGCGCCCCGTCTGGGAGAGCGTCTACAACCACTACGCGAACCGCCTGGGCGTCGCCGCGCCCTACACCTTGAAGCAGGCGATACAGATGCGCCCCGAGTCCGACGGCGGCAATGGCGACCAGCTGGGCTTCGGCACGCTGACCTTCACGCGCGATCCGTTCTCGGCGCGGGGCAAGCCGAGCGGGCTCACGGCGCACGTGCGCGGCACGCAGGTGGTGCTGTCGTGGTGGGGCTGCCCCGATGCGCAGAGCTACACCGTCAGGCGCGCGAGCACCGCGGGAGGGCCCTACACCGACCTGGCGCCGGGCATCAGCGACACGCTCACCTTCACCGACAGCAGCGTCGCGGCCGGAGAGGTCTGGTACTACGTGGTCGTCGCGGTGAGCGCGTCGGGCGAGAGCGCCGCGTCCAACGAGGAAAGGGCGGCGATCAAGGCCGAGCTGCTGATGCAGCTGAAGTTCGACGAGCCCGGCGGTACGCAGGCCATCGACGCAACCGGCCGGTTCGCCGCGAGCGGGCTGCAAGGCGGCGCGACCCTGGTCGCCGGACACGAAGGCAACGCGGTCGCTCTCGACGGCACCACCGGCCACGTCGCGCTGCCCGCGGGCGCGGTGAAGAGCCTTGGCGACTTCAGCATCTCCACCTGGCTGCGCGTCGACACCCTCGCGGCCTGGTCGCGCGTCTTCGACTTCGGCTCGGGCGCACGCCGCTACATGATGCTGACCGTGCGCAACGACGGCGGCGTGCCGCGTTTCGCGATCGCCACCGAGCACGGCTACAACGAGCAGCGGATCGACGGCTCGGCGCCGCTGCCGGCCGGCCGCTGGGTGCATGTCGCGGTGACCGTGTCCGGCTCGCTCGGCACGCTGTACGTCGACGGCGTCGAGGCCGGCTCCAACACGCAGATGAGCCTCGCGCCCTTCGACCTGGGCGAGACGACGCAGAACTGGCTGGGGCGCTCGCAGTATTCCGGCGACCCCCGCCTGAAGGGGCGCATCGACGACTTCCGCATCTACGGCGGCGCGCTGGACAGCGCGGAGGTTGCGGCGCTGGCGCAGTAGGCGCTGCCGGCGCGCATCGCCTCAGCTGCTGTGCCGCACCACCAGCTCGAAGCCCAGGTCCACGGTGCGCTCGGCCACCGTCTCGCCGCGCATCAGCGCCAGCAGCATGGAGGCCGCGCGTTCGCCGATCTCGCGGCGCGGCGTGCGCACGGTGGTCAGCGGCGGCAGCATCTGGTCGCTGCCGCCCAGATCGTTGAAGCCGGCGATCGCCACGCGCTGCGGCACTGAAACTCCGGTGCGCAGCGCGGCCATCAGCGCGCCCTGGGCGAGGTCGTCGTTGCAGTAGAAGATGGCGTCCACGTCGGGGTGGCGCGCGAGCAGGTCCTCGAACTGGCGGCCGCCCAGCGCCATGGAGGTCGGGCCCGGCACCAGCAGCTCGAGCGCCGGGTCGTGGCAGCCGGCCGCGCGCAGCGCATCGCGATAGCCTTCCAGGCGCATCATCACGCGCGGATCGAGCTGGCCGGCCGCATAGGCGATGCGCCGGCGGCCGCCTTGCAGCAGGTGCTGCACGATGGCGCGGCCCGCGTCGCGCTGCGAGAAGCCCACGCTGTGCACGCCCTCATCGGCCGAGGTTTCCATCAGGTACACGCAGGGCGCGCTGCTGCGCTCGAGCATCTGCACGGCCGCGGCGCTTCGGTCGAAGCCCGTCAGCAGCACGCCCGCCGGGCGCTGCGAGAGGTAGCTGCGCAGCAGCGCCTCTTCCTGCTTCGGGTCGTAGTGCGTCACGCCGATGAGCGACTGGAAGCCGTGCGGCGACAGCGCGTCCTGCACCGCCTCGAGCAGCTCCACGAAGAGCTGGTTGGTCAGCGAGGGAATCAGCACCGCCACGTGCGAGCTGCGAGCCGAGGCCAGCGCGCGCGCCGCCACGTTGGGCACGTAGCCCAGCTGGTCCGCCGCCGCCTGCACGCGGACCTGCAGCTCGGGCGCCACGTTGCGCGCGCCGCGCAGCGCCCGCGACACCGTGATCGGGCTCACGCCGCAGGCGCGAGCCACGTCGTCGAGGGTGACGTGGCTGGAAGAGCGGGAGCGCGGGCGTTCAGGGGCGTCGGCCATGTTCGGTCGTTTCTCAGGGTTAATACCAATCCAGCTTTGGATAGCGCTGTCCTAGGATAGCGCTATCCCAGCCCGTGCCCGATTCGGAAAAACCCGAGCGCGCACCGGAGCTGGCTTTTTTTGAATTGTGCGGGACAGCGCTATCCAGACTGCCGTCCCACCCGCCGGGTTACCTTCGCGCCTTGCAGGCGAGGCCCGGATCCAGGAGACAACCCATGTTCGGAATGAGCCAAGAGATCTTCCTGCTCGTCGACGCCCTCGTGGCGATCCTCGGGCTGATCCTTCTGATCACGCGCTGGCGCGTGCACCCCTTCATCGCGCTGACGCTGGCCGCCGGCTTCCTGGGCCTGACCTCGGGTATGCCGGTGGACAAGGTGATGAAGTCCTTCCAGGACGGCTTCGGCGGCGTGCTGGGCTTCGTGGGCATCGTGCTCGGCCTGGGCACCATGCTCGGCAAGATGATGGCCGAGTCGGGCGGCGCCGACCGCATCGCGCGCACGCTGATCGACGCCTTCGGCCGCGAGCGCGTGCACTGGGCGATGATGTTCGCGGCCTTCCTGGTGGGCATCCCGCTGTTCTTCGAGATCGGCTTCGTGCTGCTGATCCCGCTGGTGTTCATCGTGGCGCGGCGCACCGGCGTGTCGCTCATCCGCATCGGCATTCCGCTGCTGGCGGGCCTGTCGGTGGTGCACGGCCTGGTGCCGCCGCATCCGGGGCCGCTGCTGGCCATCGGCGTGTTCGGCGCCGACATCGGCAAGACCATCTTCTACGGCCTGATCGTCGGCCTGCCCACCGCGATGATCGCGGGCCCGATCTTCGGCAAGTTCATCTCGAAGTACGTGCCCGGCGAGGCGTCGCCCGAGCTGATGGAACAGCTGGCGCGCGAACCCGAGGCGCGCGAGCTGCCCGGCTTCGGCATCACGCTCGTCACCGTGCTGCTGCCGGTGGCGCTGATGCTGCTGAAGACCTTCGCCGACGTGGCGCTGGACGAGAAGAACATCGTGCGCCAGTGGATGGACTTCATCGGCCACCCCATTACCGCGCTGCTGGCGGCGCTGCTGCTGTCGCTCTACACCTTCGGCACCGCGCGCGGCTTCACGGCCAAGCAGATCATGAAGTTCGTCGACGACAGCCTCGCGCCCACCGCGGCCATCGTGCTGATCATCGGCGCGGGCGGCGGCTTCAAGCAGATGCTGGTGGCCAGCGGCGTGGGCAACGCGATCGGGCAGATGGCGCTGCATGCGCAGGTCTCGCCGATCCTGCTGGCCTGGCTGGTGGCGGGGCTGATCCGCATCGCCACCGGCTCGGCCACCGTCGCGACCATCACCGGCGCTGGCATCGTCGCGCCGCTGGCGACCATGGTGCCGGGCGTGAACCGCGAGCTGCTGGTGCTGGCCACCGGCGCGGGTTCGCTGATCCTCTCGCACGTCAACGACGCGGGCTTCTGGCTGGTGAAGCAATACTTCAACATGAGCGTGGCCGAGACCTTCAAGACCTGGACCGTGATGGAAACGCTGATCTCGGTCGTGGCGATCGTCTTCATCATGCTGCTGAGCATGGTCGTCTGAGGAGAAAAGCATGGGTCGCATCGTCATCGGCGTCGACATCGGAACCACCAGCACCAAGGCCGTGGCCTTCACGCCCGCCGGGCGCGTGCTGGCGCACGACGCGACCGAATACCCGCTGCTGCAGCCCGAGGCCGGGGCCGCCGAGCAGGACCCGCAGCAGATCTTCGAGGCCGTGCTCTCGGCCATCGCCAGCTGCGTGAAGCAGGCCAAGGCCGCGCCCGCCGACGTGCTCGCCGTGTCCTTCAGCGCGGCGATGCACAGCCTGATCCTGGTCGACGACGCGGGCGTGCCGCTCACGAACAGCATCACCTGGGCCGACCACCGCGCCTCGGCCTGGGCCGTGCGCATCCGCGACGAGTGGGACGGCCTCGCGATCTACCGCCGCACGGGCACGCCCATCCATCCGATGTCGCCGCTGGCCAAGCTGGTGTGGCTGCGCCACGAGCGCCCCGAGCTCTTCTCGCGCGCCGCGCGCTTCGTCGGCATCAAGGAGTACGTGTTCTTCCGGCTCTTCGGGCAGTGGCAGGTCGACCATTCGATCGCCTCGGCCACGGGGCTCTTCGACATCGGCCGGCTCGACTGGGACGAAGGGGCGCTCGCGCTCGCGGGCGTGCGCGCCGACCAGCTCTCGCAGCCGGTGCCGACCACCTGGCACGTCGAGGGCCTCGCGCCCGACGTGGCCGCGCGGCTGGGCCTGTCGCGCGACACGCCCTTCGTCATCGGCGCCAACGACGGCGTGCTCTCCAACCTCGGCGTGAACGCGGTGGCGCCCGGCGAGGTGGCCGTGACCATCGGCACCAGCGGCGCGATGCGCACCGTGGTCGACCATCCCATGACCGACCCCGAGGGCCGCACCTTCTGCTATGCGCTCGCCGAGCGGCGCTGGGTGGTGGGCGGCCCCGTGAACAACGGCGGCATCATCCTGCGCTGGGTGCGCGACGAGTTCGCGTCGGCCGAGGCCGAGACCGCCAAGCGCCTTGGCATCGACACCTACGAGGTGCTCACGCGCATCGCCGAGCGCGTCTCGGCCGGCTCCGAAGGGCTGGTGTTCCATCCCTTCCTCACCGGCGAGCGCGCGCCCTACTGGAACGCCGACCTGCGCGGCTCCTTCTTCGGGCTGGGCATCCACCACCGCAAGGAGCACATGATCCGCGCGGTGCTCGAGGGCGTGATCTTCAACCTGCACAGCATCCTGCCGGCGGTCGAATCCATCGCCGGGCGCAGCGCCCGCATCAAGGCCACCGGCGGCTTCGCGCGCTCGGGCATGTGGCGCCAGATGATGGCCGACGTGTTCGACCGCGAGGTGGTCGTGCCCGAGAGCTTCGAGAGCTCCTGCCTCGGCGCCGCGGCGCTCGGCCTGTACGCACTGGGCCACGTCGATTCGCTCGACGCGGTCGCGGGCATGGTCGGCGCCACCCATCGCCACACGCCCAACGCCAAGAACGCCGCGCTCTACCGGCAGCTGCTGCCGGTGTATCTGTCGCTCCCGCGCAAGCTCGGCGAGGAGTACAGGCTGCTCGCCGCGTTCCAGCAGCAGACGGTGGTGCCGGCGCCGGCGCGGCGAAGCTGACGACTTCCGGGTCGTCGTTGTCCATCGGAGATTTGCTGGAGGAACCCTGGTCTTGCTCAACACGATGACATCGGCCCTTGCCACCCAGGCCCATGCGAGGGCCCTGCTGCCCGCGGCGCCGGCGCGGCGGCATGTTTCGCGCGGCATGGACACGCTCGCATGGCGTGCACCGGCAGCTCCGGCACAGGCCCGCGGCGAGGCGAGCGAGCTTTCCGCCACGGTCCGATGCGAGGCCGCCGCCGCGCCTTCGGCCCAGGCGGGCGCGGCACGCTGCCTGCACGATCACGAACTGCACCTGATAGGCGCCGTGCCCGCGCGCCTTCGCATCGGCATCGGCGCCGACGAGGAGACGCACAGCTTCGCCCCCGGCACCGTCGTGCTGCTGGGCCCGCGGCTGCCGCGCAGCCTCGCGTTCGAGCATCGCGCGCTGCCGGGCGGCAGTGGCAGTGGTGGCAGCGGTGGCATTGGCTCGGGCGGACTGGTGCTGCGCTTCAGCGACGAGCCGCTCAAGCGCGGCATGGCGCTCTTTCCTGAACTCGCCGACGCGGGGCCGCTGCTGGCCCGCGCGCGGCTGGGCGTGCAGTTCGTCGGCCTGGAGGCGGGCACGCTCGCGCGCCTGCGCCGCATCGAGACGCTGCAGGGGCTCGCGCGCTTCTCCGAATTCACCGCGCTGCTGAACGAGCTGGCGCAGTGGGGCGACTATCGCGTGCTCTCCGGCGTGGCGCTGGCCGGCGAGGGCCTGGGCGAAGACATGCAGGCGCTGCGCATCCACAAGGCGCTCGACCACATCCGCGAGAACTACGCCGAGGCGCTGTCTCTGGCCGAGGTGGGCGCGCTCGTGGGCATGCGCGAGAACGCGTTCTCGCGCAGCTTCCGCCGCGCCACGGGGCAGACCTTCACCGACTTCGTGATCGGCCTGCGCGTGGCCAAGGCCTGCCGGCTGCTGGCCTCCACGCGCCAGCACGTGAGCAGCATCTGCTACGAGGTGGGCTTCAACAACATCTCGAACTTCAACCGGCACTTCCGGCGGATCGAGGGGATGACGCCGGGCGAGTTCCGCGCCCGGAGGCACGGGAACAGCGCCTGATCAGGCCAGCCCGCCCTGGCACACGTACTTGATGTGCATGTAGTCCTCCAGCCCATGGACCGAGCCCTCGCGGCCGTAGCCCGACTCCTTCACGCCGCCGAAGGGCGCCGCCTCGGCCGCCAGGGCGCCTTCGTTGATGCCGACGATGCCCGACTCCAGCGCATCGGCCACGCGCCAGATGCGCTTCACGTCCGTCGAATAGAAGTACGCCGCGAGCCCGAAGGGCGTCTCGTTGGCCGCGGCGATCACCTCGGCCTCGTTCTCGAAGCGCGTGACCGGCACCACGGGACCGAAGGTCTCCTCGCAGCTGCACTCCATCGCCGAGTCGGCATTCACCAGCACCGTGGGCGCGTAGTAGTTGGGGCCGTCGCAGCGCGCGTCGCGCAGCCGCTTGCCGCCGACCACCACGCGGGCGCCGCGGGAGACGGCGTCGCGCACGTGGCGCTCGATCTTGTCGACCGCGCGCGCGTTGATCATCGGCCCGATCTGCGAGGACTCGTCGCTGGCCGGCCCCACGCGCAGCGCGCCGACCCGCGCGGCCAGCTTGTCGACGAAGGCATCGTGCACGCGTGACTGCACGAACACGCGGTTCGGGCACACGCAGGTCTGGCCGCCGTTGCGGAACTTGGCCGCCATCAGGCCTTCCACGGCCGCGTCGATGTCGGCGTCGTCGAACACGATGAAGGGCGCGTTGCCGCCGAGCTCCAGCGAGAGCTTCTTCAGCGTGTCGGCCGAGCGGCGCGCGAGGTGCTTGCCCACGGGCGTGGAGCCGGTGAAGGTGATCTTGCGCACGCGCGGGTCGTCGAGCCATGCGTCGACCACCTCGGGCGTGCGTTCGCGCGAGGCGGTCACGATGTTGAGCACGCCCGGCGGCACGCCGGCGTCCTGCGCCAGCTTCACCAGCGCGAGCGAGGTCAGCGGCGTGTCCTCGGCCGGCTTGCACACCACCGTGCAGCCGGCGGCCAGCGCCGGCGCGATCTTGCGCGCGATCATCGCGGCCGGGAAGTTCCACGGCGTGATCGCGGCGACCACGCCCACGGGCTCGCGCAGCGCGAGCATGCGCCGGCCGGTCACCGGCGCGGGAATGATCTCGCCGTTGGCGCGCGTGGCTTCCTCGGCGAACCATTCGATGTAGCTGGCCGCGTAGGCGACCTCGCCGCGGCCCTCGGCCAGCGGCTTGCCCTGCTCGCGCGAGATGAGTCGGCCCAGGTCTTCCTGGTGCGCCATCACGAGGTCGTTCCAGCGCTTGATGATCTGCGCGCGCTGCTTGGCCGGCACGGCGCGCCATGCGGGAAAGGCGGCGTGCGCCGCGTCGGTGGCGGCACGTGCGTCGGCGGCGGTGCCGTCCGGCACGCTCGCGAAGACGGCGTCGGTCGCAGGGTCTCTGACGTCGAGGCGGCGCGCATCGCCGGCTTCGCGCCATTCGGCGCCGATGAGATGCCGCCCGGGCATCAGGTCCTGGTGTTGCAGTTCGAGTGTCATGGTCTGGGGATCCTTCTTCAGTTCATGGCGCGGTTCATGGCGCCGAGACGCGCTCGGCGATGGCGATGCCCACCTCGGTGGTGTTCGCCGAGCCGCCGAGGTCGCGCGTGCGCGGACCTTCGCGCAGCACCGCCTCTATCGCGCCCAGGATGGCGTCGTGCGCCGCGCGGCCGGCGCCCTGGCCCTGCGTCAGGAAATCCAGCATCAGCGCGCCCGACCAGATCATCGCGATGGGATTGGCGATGTTCTGGCCGTAGATGTCGGGCGCCGAGCCGTGCACCGGCTCGAAAAGCGAGGGGAACCGGCGTTCCGGGTTCAGGTTGGCCGAGGGCGCGAGGCCGATGGTGCCGGTGGTCGCGGGCCCGAGGTCGGAGAGGATGTCGCCGAACAGGTTGCTCGCCACCACCACGTCGAAGCGCGTGGGCTGCAGCACGAAGCGCGCCGACAGGATGTCGATGTGCTGCTTGTCCGCCGTCACTTCGGGGTAGTCGAGGCCAATCGCGTCGGCGCGCGCGTCCCACCAGGGCATGCTGATCGCGATGCCGTTGCTCTTGGTGGCCACCGTCAGGTGCCTGCGCTTGCGCGCGCGGGCGGCCTCGTAGGCGAAGCGCAGCACGCGGTCGGTGCCGTGGCGCGAGAACACCGACTCCTGGATCACGATCTCGCGCTCGGTGCCCGCGTACATCACGCCGCCGAGCGAGGTGTATTCGCCCTCGGTGTTCTCGCGCACCACGAGGTAGTCGATGTCGCCGGGCTTGCGGCCGGCCAGCGGGCAGGGCACGCCCTCGAACAGGCGCACCGGCCGCAGGTTGATGTACTGGTCGAACTCGCGGCGGAACTTCAGCAGAGAACCCCACAGCGACACGTGGTCGGGCACGGTGGCCGGCCAGCCGACGGCGCCGAAGTACAGCGCGTCGACGCCCTTGAGCTGCTCCTTCCAGTCGTCCGGCATCATCTGGCCGTGCGCCGCGTAGTAGTCGGCGCTGGCCCAGTCGAAGACGCGGCAGTCGAGCTCGAAGCCGAAGCGTGCCGCGGCGGCCTGCACCACGCGCAGGCCCTCGGGCATCACTTCCTTGCCGATGCCGTCGCCGGGAATCACGGCGATGCGGAATGTGGGTGTCATCTCGGTCTTTCTCATGATGCGATGGCGGCGGCAGCCGCTCTGTCCACGTCGTCGAGCCAGCCCTGGCGCAGCTCGGGCACCGAGCGCGCGAGCAGCTCGTAGTAGGGGTGGTGCGGGCCGCGGTCGTAGTCGGCGCGCGCCACCTGCGCGAGCTTGCGGCCGTGCTGCATCACCACGATCTCATCGCACACCGCGCGCACCGTGTGCAGGTCGTGGCTGATGAAGAGGTACGACACGCCCAGCTCGCGTCGCAGCTCCGCCATCAGGTCGAGCACCGCGGCGCCCACCACGGTGTCGAGCGCGGAGGTCACCTCGTCGCACAGGATCAGGTCGGGTTCGGCCGCGAGCGCGCGCGCGAGGTTCACGCGCTGCTTCTGCCCGCCCGAGAGGCCGCCCGGCAGGCGCCCGGCCACGGTCTGCGGCAGCTTCACCAGGTCGAGCAGCTCGCGGATGCGCCGCCGCAGCGGCTCGCCGCGCAGGCCCTTGTAGAACTCCAGCGGCCGCGCCAGGATGCGCTCGATGGTCTGCGAGGGGTTCAGCGCCGTGTCGGCCATCTGGAACACGATCTGGATGCGCCGCAGCTCGTCGCGCTCGCGCTGCTGCAGCGTCGGCTTCAGTTCGCGGCCGTGGAACAGCACGCTGCCGCTGCTGGGCTTCAGCAGCCCCGCCACCGCACGTGCCAGCGTGGTCTTGCCCGAGCCCGATTCGCCGATCACGCCGATGGCCTGGCCGCGATACAGCTTCAGGTCGATGTCCTGCAGGATCGGCTTGGCGGGCCGTCCCTGCGCATCCACCGGGCCGTAGCCGGCCGACAGCTGGCGCACCTCGAGCAGCAGCTCGCGGCCGTCGTCCGGCGCGGCGCCCGATGCGCGCGGCGCCGGCCGCGCGGCGGCCAGCAGGCTCTTCGTGTAGTCGTCGGCCGGCGCGGCGAGGATCCGGCCGGTCGCGTTCATCTCGCGCATGCCGCCGTTGCGCAGCACCAGGATGTGGTCGGCCATCTGCGCCACCACAGCGAGGTCGTGGCTCACGTACACCGCGGTGGCGCGGCGCTCGCGCACCACGCGTCGGAAGGCGCGCAGCACCTCGATCTGCGTGGTCACGTCGAGCGCGGTGGTCGGCTCGTCGAGGATCACCAGGTCGGGGTCGGCGATCAGCGCCATCGCCGCCATCAGCCGCTGCAGCTGTCCGCCCGAGACCTGGTGCGGATAGCGCGAGCCGATGCCTTCGGGATCGGGCAGCGCGAGCTCGCGGAAGAGCTGCACCGCCTTCGCCTCGGCCTCGGCGCGCCTGCACAGGCCGTGGATCACGGTCGGCTCCACCACCTGGTCCATGATCGTGCGCGAGGGGTTGAAGGAGGCCGCCGCGCTCTGCGCGATGTAGGCGACGGTGCGCCCGCGCAGCGCGCGCTGCGCACGGGCATCGAGCGCCAGCACGTCCGTGTCGCCGATGCGCACCCGGCCGGCCGAGATGCTGCAGCCGTGGCGCGCATGGCCCATCAGCGCGAGCGCGGTGGTGGTCTTGCCCGAGCCCGACTCGCCGATCAGCGCCAGCACCTCGCCGGGCTGCACCGAGAAGCTCAGGTTGTCGACCAGCGTAGTGGGGCCGGCGCAGATGCTCAGGCCTTCGACGGTGAGTGGTGCGCCCATCAGCGTGCTCCTCGTTCGCGCGCGGCACGGCCGGGCAGGTTGTCGATCACCAGGTTGACCGAGATGGTGAGGCTCGCGATGGCCAGCGCCGGCACGATCACCGAGGCGCCGCCCATGGCCAGCGCGCCGATGTTCTCGCGCACCAGCGATCCCCAGTCGGCGGCAGGCGGCTGGATGCCCAGGCCCAGGAAGCTCAGGCTCGCCAGCAGCAGCACGATGTAGACGAATCGCAGCCCCAGGTCGGCCAGCATCGGGCCGACGATGTTGGGCAGGATCTCGCGCAGCATGATGTAGAGCGTGCCTTCGCCGCGCGTGCGCGCTACCGTCACGTAGTCGAGCGCGTTGATGTTTACGGCCAGCGAGCGCGCGATGCGGAAGGCGCCCGGCACGTAGATGATGGCCGCCGTGACCACCAGCATCGGCACCGAGGAGCCGAAGCCCGCCACCATGATGAGCGCGAACATCTTGCTCGGGATGGCCGTCAGCGTGTCGAGGCAGCGGCTGAGCGTCGCGTCGGTCCAGCGGCCGCTGGCGGCGGCCAGCAGTGCCAGCGTGGTGCCGGTGCCGCTGGCCAGCAGCGTCGCCAGCAGCGCCACGCCGACGGTGTAGCGCGCGCCTTCGATCACCAGCGCCAGCATGTCGCGGCCCAGGTAGTCGGTGCCCAGCCAGTGCGCCGCGCTGATCGGCGCGAAGACGTTCGAGGTGCCGGCGCCCGCCGAGCTGTGCGACAGCAGCCAGGGGCCCAACGCCGCCGCGAGCAGCCAGAAGAGCAGCACCGCGAGGCCGAGCAGTCCGGTGAAGCCGAAGCCCGCGAGCCAGCGAAGCGGGCTGCGGCGGGGCGCGGGCGGCAGCGCGGGGGCGGCCGTGTTCAGGGCGGGGGAGGAAGTGGACGATTCCATGATGGCTCTGCCTCGTCAGCGATGCCGCAGCCGCGGGTTGGCGACGATGCCGCAGACGTCGGCCGCGGTCACCAGGATCAGGTAGGCGCCGCAGAAGATCATGGCGCAGGTCTGCACCAGCGGCATGTCGCGCTGCGAGACGCCGTCGACCATCAGCTTGGCGATGCCCGGGTAGTTGAAGATGGTCTCGACGATGATCACGCCGCCCAGCAGGTACGACAGGCTCAGCGCCACGGCGTTGGCGATCGGCCCCACCGCGTTGGGCAGCGCATGCGCCAGCACCGTGCGCATCGGCGAGGCGCCCTTGAGCCGCACCATCTCGATGTAGGGCGCCTCCAGCTGGTCGATGACGGCCGCGCGCGTCATGCGCATCATCTGCGCGACGATCACGCAGCACAGCACCAGCACCGGCATCGCGAAGGCCTGCAGCATCTGGCCGAGCGAATCGATGTCGCTGACGAACGAAAGCGCCGGCAACCATCGCAGCTTCACCGCGAACACCAGCACCGCCAGCGTCGCCACCAGGAACTCCGGCACCGACACCACCGCCACCGCGGAGGTCGAGACCGCCCGGTCGAACCACGAGCCGCGCCACACCGCCGACGCGATGCCCAGCGCCAGCGCGATAGGCACCGAGAACAGGGCCGTGACGGCAGCCAGCAGCAGCGAGTTGGGCAGCCGGCTCGCGACCAGTTCCGACACCGGCATCTGCGTGGTGGCCGAGCGGCCGAGGTCGCCCTTCGCCATGCTCAGCAGCCACTGCGCATAGCGCTTCGGCGCCGGCACATCCAGCCCCATCTGCGTGCGCAGCGCGGCCAGCGCCTCCGGTGTGGCGTCCTGCCCGAGCTGCTCCTCGGCCGCGTCGCCGGGCAGCACCGCGGTGATCGAGAACACGATCACCGACACCGCCAGCAGCGACAGCAGCGCGAGCGCGATGCGCTGTGCAAGGAGCTTGAGGATTACCTGATTCATGTCAGCGACTCCGATTGCCTATTTGCCATGTCCCACCGCGGGCCGGCGTAGCCCGGCCTGTTCGGGGGACACCGCGGAACCGGCTTTGCCGGGCCGCAGGTGTCGCCCCCTGCAAGGGGGTTGGCGCAGCGACACGAAGTGCGCGAAGCCTGGGGGTGTGCTCATGCATCCAGCCAGACGTTCTCTGCGAAGTTGTAGCCCATGAGGCCGCCGAGCGGAATCGGCGACAGCCCCTTGAGCTTCGAGCTGTGGCCGTCGATGCTGGCCAGGAACAGCGGAATGCCGATGCCCGCGTCCTGGTGGATCATGGTCTGCATGTCGGCGTACATCTGCTTGCGCTTGGCCAGGTCGGTCTCGGCGCGCGAGGCCAGCAGCAGCTGGTCGAACTTCTCGCTCTTCCAGCGCGATTCGTTCCAGGCCGCGCCCGACTGGAAGAACTGCGTGAGCAGCACGTCGGCGCTCGGGCGCGGGTTGACGTTGCCGAAGCCCACCTGGCTGTTGAGCCAGTGGTTCGACCAGTAGCCGTCCGCCGGCATGCGCTTGATGTCGATCTCCAGGCCGACGCGCTGCGCGGTCTGCTGCAGCATCAGCGCGATCTCCACCGAGTACAGCGCCGCGGGCGAAGCCACCATCGGCACCTTGCCGGTGATGCCGGCCTTCTGCAGGTGGAACTTCGCCTTCTCGGGGTCGAAGGGGCGCTGCGGCAGGCCTGCGAAGTGGAAGCGGTTGGTCGGGTCGATCGGCTGGTCGTTGGCGACCACCGCGTAGTCGAGCGCGATGGTCTTCTTCATCTGCTCGCGGTCGAACAGGTGCTTCATGCCGAGCACGAAGTCGGGGTTGGCGCCGGGGCCCACGTCCTTGCGCATCACCAGGTCGGAGTACTGGCCCGACTGCGTGACGAAGATGCCGAAGCCGGGCGTGCCCTTCACGCGCTCCACCGAGCGCGGGTTGACCGAGCCCACCAGGTCCATGCCGCCCGACAGCAGCGCGTTGACGCGCGCGCTCTCGTCGCCGATGCCGACGAACTCGATCTCGTCGAGGTACGGCTTGCCCGGCTTCCAGTAGGCATCGTTGCGCACCACCACCGAGCGGATGCCGGGCTTGAATTCCTTGAGCTTGTAGGGGCCGGTGCCGATGCCGGCGTTGAAGTCGGTGGTGCCGTCCTTGACGATGTGGAAGTGGAAGGTGCCCAGGATCACCGGCAGGTCGGCGTTGGGGGCGCTCAGCACCACCGTCACCTCGTTCGCGCCGGTGGCCTTCACGCTCTCGATCTGGTCGGCGAGCACCTTGGCCTTGGAGGCGGTGGCCGGGTCCTTGTGACGCATCACCGAGAACACCACGTCGGCGGGCGACAGCGCCTTGCCGTCGTGGAACACCACGCCCTTGCGCAGCGTGAACACCCAGGTCTTGGCGTCCTTGGTGGTGAACGACTCGGCCAGCGCGGGCTGCGGCGTGAGGCTGCCGTCCAGCGAGGTGAGGCAGTTGTAGATCATGTTGCCGCGCGAGTAGTCGGTCTGGTTCGACTGCTTGGCGGGGTCCAGCGTGTCGGTGGCCGCGGCGGTAGCGCCGGCCACCCGGATGCGGCCGCCGCGCCGCGGCGCCTGCGCGTGGGCCGAGACGGCCACGCCAGCGAGGCTGCCCGCCAGCGTGGCCTGCATGCCGCCGGCCACCAGCATCGACAAAATGTCGCGCCGCGTGGCACCGCGTCGAAGCGATGCCATCACGCGAAGGCTTTCGTCGGGGCCGACGAGGTTCTGGAAGCTCTTGTAGTCGCTGCTGCTGTCGCTCATGGTGAGTGCTCCTGGGGGCCGTGGGGTGAAAGAAACCAGTCGAAAGAAAGAACGAACGCCGGACAGCCTGCCCTCAGGCCAGCCTGTCCTTGAGCCGGTAATAGAGGCCCACCGCCGGCAGGAACCACGGCGGGCCGAAGTGGCCGGGAATGGCGGGCCAGTCGCGGCCCTGCCAGGGGTTGGCTTGCGCGTCGCCGCCCATCACGGCAGCCATGCGCTCGCCCATGTGCACCGACATCTGCGTGCCGTGGCCGCTGTAGCCCATGGCGTAGTAGAGGCCGTCGCGTTCGCCGGCGTGGGGCAGGCGGTCCTGCGTCATGTCGACGAGGCCGCCCCAGCAGTAATCGAGCCGCACCGCGCCGAGCTGCGGAAAGGTCTCCGCCAGGCCCGCGCGCAGGATCTCGCCGCTGGCCGCGTCCGACTGCGGGCTCGAGATCGCGAAGCGCGCGCGCCCGCCGAACACCAGCCGGTGGTCGGCCGTGAGCCTGAAGTAGTGGTGGATGTTCGCGATGGTCGTGTAGGTGCGCCGGCCCGCGAGCAGCTCCCGCGCGCGCTGCTCGCCCAGCGGCTCGGTCACGACGATGAAGCTGCCGATGGGCACGATGCGCCGGCGCAGCCAGCCGAAGCTGCCGTAGCCGCCGTGGCGCGTTGCGCCGGTGGCCAGCAGCACCTGCTGCGCCGCGACCGTGCCGCGCGCGGTGTGCAGCCGGTGCGCATGGCCGCTGCCCACGCGCTCGATGCGGCGCACCTCGGTGCCGGTGTGGATCTGCGCGCCGGCGCGCTGCGCGGCCGCGGCCAGCCCGTGCGCGAAGCGGCCCATGTGCATCTGGCCGCTGCGCTTGTAGAGTAGGCCGCCGTGGAAGCGATCGCTCTGCACTTCCGCGCGCACGCGCGCCGCGTCGAGTATCTCCACGTCGCAGTCCACGCCGTCGTCGACCAGGCGCCGCGCGCTGTGCTCCAGCGCCGCCATCTGGTTGGCCCGCGTGGCGAGCTTGAGCTTGCCGTGGCGCATGAAGTCGCAGTCGATGGCTTCCTCGCGCACCAGCCGCGCCACCGTGTCGACCGCCGCGTCGTACGCGTGATACCAGCCGCGCGCGCGCTCCACACCGACCTTGGCCGCCACATCGGCATAGTCGACGGCCAGGCCGTTGTTGACGTGGCCGCCGTTGCGCCCCGAGGCCTCGGCCGCCACCCGCGTGCCGGCTTCCAGCACCGCGACGCTGGCACCGCGCCGGGCCAGCGCCAGCGCCGCCGACAGGCCGGTGAAGCCGCCGCCGACGATCGCGACGTCGACTTGCGCCGGAAGCTCGCGGGCTTCGGGCACGAAGGCCGGGGCCGAATCGGTCCAGTAGGAGTCGAGCTTCATGGCGAGGCTGCTTCCGGCAGGAAAGATCAGAGACCCACGACGCCCGGCAGGCCGCCGATGTCCTTGATTTCCGTGTAGCGGTAGGCCGGATTGCCGGGGCCGTGGCCACGGTTGACGAACACCTTGTTGACGATGCCCAGGTCGTCGGCCGACATCAGGTCGTAGCGCAGGCTGGACGACACGTGCAGCACGTCTTCGGGGTTGCAGCCCAGCGAGTCGAGCATGTACTCGAAGGCCGTCAGGCGCGGCTTGTAGGCCTGGGCCTGCTGCGCGGTGTAGACGCGGTGGAAGGGCGCGCCCAGCAACGCGACGTTCTTCTGGATTTGGTCGTCCGAGGCGTTCGACAAAATCACCAGCGGAATTTCCTTGGCCACCTTGGCCAGGCCGGCGGGCACGTCGTCGTGCGGGCCCCAGGTGGGCACGGCGTCGTAGATGCGCTGCGCGTCGATGTCGAAGTACTGGATCTTCCACTTGCGGCACAGGCGCCGCACGGCGTTCTTCAGCACCACCTCGTAGGGCTGCCACGCGCCCAGCACCTCGTCGAAGCGGTAGGCCGAGAAGTCGGCGATGAACTGCTCCATGCGGTCGGCCGGAATGCGGTCGGAGAAGAACTCGCGCGCCAGCTCCTTCATGCGGAAGCGGGTCAGCGTTCCGTAGCAGTCGAAGGTCACGTACTTGGGCTTGAAAGTCATGGTCTCGGGTCCTTTGTTTCGGTGGTTCGGTGGTTGTCCAAAAACCGGCCGCAGGCCTCTTCTTCAGATGGCAATTGCGACAAGCAAATTACGGATTGATTGCAGCACGCAGTCGCTCGGCAGTTGTAGGGAAATACGTTGCCTGCCGCGACGAAGCTGCGGTTTGGAGGGCCGGCGACGGCATGCCATGCGGTCTGCCCTTCATGCGTGCGGCGGTGCACCTCGGTGCGTCGCGGCGAAGTCGATCAGCACGCTTTTGAAGCGCAGATGGGCCGCGGCCGAGCGGCGCCCCGGGTCCTTTCAGATGGCCGATGGGTGGTAACCCCCGGCAGGAATCGCGAAGCCGGCGCTGCCGCTGCACGGCGACGGCGCGGCCCGAAGGCAAGTGGATCTGTCGCGGGTCGAAGGCTTGCATGGACTCGGATCTATAGGGCACCGCGGAAGCGGCGATCGATCCTAGGCAGCTTGCCGCAGCATTTGTATGCGTACGCGGGCGCCTCACCGCAGCGAATTGCAAAACCCGGGCGCGCGGCAGCCGAAGCTTGCAAGTTGCGCCGGGGCGCTATTTCGGTCTGGCCTCGCGCGCCGATGTCGTCCAAGATGGCAGGGACATTTCCTCGCCGAGAGACTCTCCGATGCCCGACCAGACCCCGAATGCACCCGCCGGCGACGGCGTGGTGCTCAGACCGATGACGCCCGCCGATCTGCCGTCCACCCACGCGTTGACGAACCTGCTGCGCTGGCCGCACCGGCTGGCGGACTGGGAGCAGGTGTTCGCGCATGCCGAAGGCATCGTGGCCGAGCGCGACGGCGAGATCGTCGGATGCGCGCTGCGCTGGCTCTGGGGCGAGCGCCACGCCACCGTCGGCCTCGTGATCGTGACGCCGGCCTGCCAGGGCCGCCGCATCGGCCATCGGCTGATGAGCGCGGTGCTCGAAGGCCTGGAAGACCGCACGGTGCTGCTGCACGCCACCGCCGAAGGGCGCGGCCTCTACGAGCGGCTGGGCTTCGTGCGCACCGGCGAGCTGCGCCAGCACCAGGGCATCGCGCAGCCCGCGCCGCTGGTGGCATTGCAGCCCGGCTGGCGCCTGCGGCCTGCCGGCGTGAACGAGGTCGCGGCGCTGCAGGCCCTCGACGCCGCCGCGCGCGGCATGCCGCGCGATGCACTCGTCTCCGACCTGCTGGCCACCGCCGACGCGTGCGTGGTGCTGGACCACGACAACCAGCCGCGCGGCTTCGCGATGCTGCGGCGCTTCGGGCGCGGGCATTCGATCGGCCCCGTGGTGGCGCCCGACCTCGATGGCGCGAAGGCGCTGATCGCGCACATGGCCAGCGTCAATGCCGGCAACTTCACGCGCATCGACATCGACTTCGACACCGGGCTGGCGGAGTGCCTGGAAAGCATCGGCCTGCTGCGGGTGGATGCGCCCACGACGATGGTGCGTGGTGCGCCGCTCGTTTCGCCGGCCGGGGGGCCTTCCCTCTTTGCCATCGTCACGCAGGCTGTCGGGTGAGCGCCTGTCGTTGGGGGCGCGATCACGCCGACGGGGTACCTTGCTCCGCGAATGTCCCCCGGCCTTCGGCCTCCTCCTTTATTTCGCTGCGCAAGGCACCCCATCGGCGTGATCGACGGGCGCTGCGGTCGAACCGCCGGCATGAGCAGAGCGTCCATGTGCGAATGGCACCGGGTGCTCCCCGCAGCGAAATAAAGGAGGAGCCGAAGGCGGGGGACATTCGCGGAGGGGAGTACCCGGTGCCATTCGCACGCACCGTGAACGTGTTCCGAGTCGAGTTCTGCCAATCATGAAAACCACCTTCCTCTATAAATCCGACCCGGCCAGGGGCCGCCTCTGGGCCGAAGTGTTCCGCCGCCGCGCCCCCCACATCGACTTCCGCATCTGGCCCGACATCGGCGATCCATCGCAGGTGCGCTTCCTCGCGGCATGGGAGCCGCCGGATGACCTGGCGACGCGCTTTCCGAACCTGAAGGTGCTGTTTTCCTCCGGCGCGGGTGTCGACCAGTTCGACTTCACGGCACTTCCTGCCGAGTTGCCCGTGGTGCGCATGGTCGAGCCCGGCATCGTGCGCGGCATGGTCGAGTACGTGACGCATGCGGTGCTCGGGCTGCACCGCGACATGCCGCAATACCGGCGCCAGCAGCAGGAGGGCCTGTGGAAGCCGCTGCCCGTGCGTACCGCCCGCGAGCGGCGCGTGGGCGTGCTCGGGCTGGGCTCGCTCGGGCAGGCGGTGCTGGAGCAGCTCGTCGCGCTGGGCTTCGACTGCGCGGGATGGAGCCGTTCGCGGCATGAAGTGGCAGGCGTGCAATGCCATGCCGGCGTCGGCGAACTGCCGACCTTCCTCGCGCGCACCGACATCCTCGTGTGCCTCCTGCCGCTGACCGAATCGACGCGCGGCTTCCTGGACGCGCGGCTGTTCTCGCAGCTGCCCGAAGGCGCCGGCCTCGTGCACGTGGGGCGCGGGCCGCAGCTGGTCGATGCCGACCTGCTGGCCGCGCTGGAGAGCGGCCGCATCGGCGACGCCGTGCTCGACGTGACCGACCCCGAGCCGCTGCCGCGCGAGCACGCCTTCTGGCGCCATCCGCGCGTGCAGCTCACGCCGCACATCGCCAGCATGACGCAGCCGCTGAGCGCGGCCGAGGTGGTGCTCGACAACATCGAACGCTTCGAGGCGGGCGAGCCGATGCTGGGGCTGGTCGATCGCGCGCGTGGCTACTGAGCGAAGAAAGAGCCGCCGCACGATCTGCTGCGCGCCGCACGCACAACCGCAGCCTGCTTCGTGCGGCGCCCCCAAAGCAGCACCACCTCATGCGACGCGCGGCCTAAGCTGAAGGCATCGAAAGCTCCTTCCGCTCTCGCACCTTCACACCCATGACGCACCCCACCGCACTGCCCCAGCAAGCCGCGCTCGACGCCATCGACCGCGCGCACCTCATCCACCCCGTCTCGCCCTGGCGCGTGCACGAGCAACGCGGGCCCACCGTGCTGGCCTCGGGCAAGGGCGCATGGCTCACCGACGGCAACGGCCACCAGCTGCTCGACGCATTCGCCGGCCTGTGGTGCGTGAACGTGGGCTACGGGCAGGAAAGCGTGGTGCAGGCCGCCACCGAGCAGATGCGCCGGCTGCCGTACGCCACCGGCTACTTCCACTTCAGCAGCGAGCCGGCGATCCGCCTCGCCGAGAAGCTGGTGCAGATCACGCCCGCGTCGCTGACGCGCGTGTACCTCACGCTGGGCGGCTCCGAGGCGGTGGACGCGGCCGTGCGCTTCGTCGTGCAGTACTACAACGCCACCGGCCGGCCGTCGAAGAAGCAGTTCATCTCGCTGGAGCGCGGCTACCACGGCTCGTCGTCCACCGGCGCGGGGCTCACCGCGCTGCCGGCCTTCCACCGCGGCTTCGACCTGCCGCTGCCCACGCAGCACTACATCGCCTCGCCCTATGCCTACCGCCACGAGCACGGCGCCGACCCGCAGGCGCTGATCGCCTCCTCGGTCGCGGCGCTGCGCGCCAAGGTGGCCGAGCTGGGCGCGGACAACGTGGCTGCCTTCTTCTGCGAGCCGATCCAGGGCTCGGGCGGCGTCGTCGTGCCGCCCAGGGGCTGGCTCACGGCCATGCGCGACGCCGCGCGCGAGCTCGACATCCTGTTCGTGGTCGACGAGGTCATCACCGGCTTCGGCCGCACCGGCCCCATGTTCGCCTGCGAGGCCGAAGGCGTGGAGCCCGACCTCATGACCATGGCCAAGGGCTTGACCGCGGGCTACGTGCCGATGGGCGCGACCATGATGTCGGAGAAGGTCTACGCCGGCATCGCCGACGGCGCGCCGGCGGGCGTTCCCATCGGCCATGGCGCGACCTATTCGGCGCACCCGGTGGGCGCCGCCGTCGCGCTCGAGGTGCTGCGGCTCTACGAGGAGGGCGGCATCCTCGCCAACGGCCAGCGCGGTGCGGCGCATTTCGCGGCCGGCCTCGACGCGCTGCTCGACCATCCGCTGGTGGGCGATTCGCGCCACCGCGGCCTGCTCGGTGCGCTGGAGCTCGTGAGCGACAAGGCCACCAAGCGCCGCTTCGACGCGTCGCTCGGGCTGTCCGACCGCATCTTCGCGGCCGGCTACCGCAACGGCCTGGTGTTCCGTTCCTTCGGCGACCACATCCTCGGCTTCGCGCCCGCGCTCACCTTCACCGAGGACGAGTTCGCGCAGCTGTTCGCGCGGCTGAAAAAGACGCTCGACGAGGTGCTGGCCGCGCCCGACGTCCGCGCCGCGCTGGCCGCCTGAAACGGCGCCGCCCAGCACCCGCAAGACACCCGCAAGACCCGGCCGCCGACGCAGAATCGGGATCTCTCGTTTCGTTATCGGGCACCGCCATGACAGAAGCTTTCAAGATCGACCGGCTCGACCTGCGCATCCTGGCCCAGCTGCAGAAGAACGGGCGCATGACCAACGTCGACCTGGCGGATGCGGTCGGCCTGTCGCCCAGCCCCTGCCTGATCCGCGTGAAGCGGCTCGAGCAGGCCGGCTACATCGCGGGCTACGGCGCGCACCTGCGGCTCGAGAAGCTCGGCGACACGCTCACCGTGTTCACCGAGGTCACGCTGCAGGACCACCACCGCGAGGACTTCGTGCGCTTCGAGGCCGCAATCCGCGAGGTCGACGAGGTGCTCGAATGCCACCTCGTGAGCGGCGGCTACGACTACCTGCTGCGCTTTCTCACGCGCGGCGTGAACCACTACCAGGAAGTGATCGAGGGGCTGCTCGAACGCAACATCGGCATCTCGAAGTACTTCAGCTACATCGTCATCAAGTCGCCGTTCATCAAGACGCACTGTCCGATCGAGCGGCTCTTTCCCCACGAGCGCTGAAGCGGCGCTCCCCTCGACCCTTTCTCATGCCCGAATCCCCGCCTCGCTCCCGGCCGCCGGCCCGCTTCGTGCGGCTCGCGGAAACCGACCGGCCCGCGCTGACCCTGCACATCGACGGCGAGGCCCGCAGCGCGCTGGCCGGCGACACGCTGCTGGTGGCCCTGCTGAGCAACGGGCGGCGGGTGCGCGACAGCGAGTTCGGCGACGGTTCGCGCGCCGGCTTCTGCCTGATGGGCGCCTGCCAGGACTGCTGGGTGTGGACGCCGGCCGGCGAGCGCCTGCGCGCATGCTCCACGGCGGTGGAGGAGGGCATGTCCGTGCTGACCCGCCCGCCGGCGCGGCAGTGGCCCGTCACGCCGGACCTGCGGCAGTCGCTCGCGCGGCATGCCGCGGAGGCCGGGGCATGAGCGGCGAAGCTGCTTCCTCCCCGCGCATCGTCGTGGTCGGCACCGGCCCGGCCGGCGTGCGCGCCGCGCAGGCGCTGGTGCAGGCCGGCGTGCGGCCGGTCGTCGTCGACGAGGGCCGGCGCGACGGCGGCCAGATCTACCGGCGCCAGCCCGAGGGCTTCAAGCGCCCCTACGCCAAGCTCTACGGCACCGAGGCCGCGAAGGCGCAGGCGCTGCACGGCGACTTCGACGCGCTGCGCGAGCGCATCGACTACCGCGGCGACACGCTCGCCTGGAACGTGAGCGCGGGCGAGCTTCACGTGGTGCATGCCGGCGAGCCGCGGACGCTGCCCTTCGACGCGCTGTTGGTGTGCAGTGGCGCCACCGACCGCCTGATGCCCGTGGCGGGCTGGCACCGCGCCGGCTGCTACAGCCTGGGAGCCTCGCAGATCGCGCTGAAGGCGCAGGCCTGCGCGATCGGCTCGCGCGTGGTCTTCATGGGCAGCGGCCCGCTGCTGTACCTCGTGGCTTCTCAATATGTGCAGGCCGGCGCCAGGGTGGCGGCGGTGCTCGACACGGCCCCGGCTTCCAAGCCCTGGGGCGCGGTGGCCGGTTTGCTCGCGCGGCCGCGCCTCGCGCTGCGCGGCCTTGGGCTGATCCGCGGCCTGCGCCGCGCGGGCGTGCCCGTGCTGCAGGGCGTCGTTCCGCTGCGCATCGAGGGCGACGACAGCCTGGGCGTGCAGGCCGTGGCGGTGCGCGATGCCGATGGACGCGAGCGTCGCTTCGAGTGCGACGCCGTCGGGCTCGGCTGGCACCTGCGCGCGGAGACGCAACTGGCCGACCTCGCGCGCTGCGAATTCGAGTTCGAACCCGTGAGCCGCCAGTGGCTGCCGCGCATCGATGCCGACGGCCGCAGCAGCACGCGGGGCGTGTACCTGGCGGGCGACGGCGTTCGCATCCTCGGTGCTGATGGCGCCGAGGCAGCAGGCCGGCTGGCCGCGCTCGCGGCGCTCAAGGACCTGGGCCACGCGCAGGGCAGCGCTTTCCACGCCGCCGAATCCGCCGCGCTGCGCCGTACGCTGGCGCAGATGGACCGCTTCCGCCAGGGCCTCGCGCGCGCCTTTCCGTGGCCGCACGCGCAGGCCGCGTCGCTGCCCGACGAGGCCATCGTGTGCCGCTGCGAGGCCGTCACGGCCGGCGAGCTGCGCCGCTGCGTCGACGAGATGGACAGCCGCGAAGTCAACCGCGCCAAGGCCTTCAGCCGCGTCGGCATGGGCCGCTGCCAGGGCCGCTTCTGCGGCCATGCATCGGCCGAGATCGTGGCGCAGGCCAGCGGCGTGCCGGTCGAGCTGGTGGGGCGGCTGCGCTCCCAGGCGCCGGTCAAGCCGCTGATGATGGACACGCGCGAGGTGCAGGCATGAGCGGCGCGACGACAACGACCGACACCGACGTGCTGGTGCTCGGCGGCGGCCTCATGGGCACCACCGCGGCCTTCTTCCTGCGCCGCCAGCACGGCCTGTCGGTCACGCTGCTCGAGCGCGAACTCGTGGGCCGGCAGGCCAGCGGCACCAACTTCGGCAACGTGCGCCGGCAGGGCCGCGCGCTGGAACAGATGCCGCTGGCCAACCGCGCGCGCGCCGTCTGGGGCCGCGTGAAGGAACTGCTGGGCGAAGACCTGGAATTCGTGCCCTACGGCCACCTGCGCGTCTGCTACACCGAGAAGCAGGCGGCGGTGCTGGAGCAGCACGCGAGGGACGTGAAACCGCTGGGCCTCGATCTCGAACTGTTCGACGCGGCCGGCCTCGCCAGGCGCTGGGGCATCTTCGCGCCCGGCATCGTGGCGGGCTCGCTCTCGCCGAACGACGGCCATGCCAATCCGCGCCTGGCCGGCCCGGCCTTCGCGCGCGCGGCGCGGCGGGCCGGCGCGAACATCGTCGAGCATGCCGAGGTGATGCACGTGGAGCGCGACGGCCATTCGGGCTTCGTTGCGCACACGGCGGACGGCCGGCGCTTTCGCGCGGCCCAGCTCTTCGTGGCCTGCGGCGCCTGGTCGAACCGCATGGCCGAACAGTTCGGCGAAGGCGTGCCGATGGAGGCTCGCGGCCCGCAGATGGGCGTGACCGAGCCGCTGCCCCATGCGATCGGGCCGTCCATCGGCATCTCGTCGCCCATCGAGCACGAGGGCCTGTACTTCAGGCAGATCGCGCGCGGCAACATCGTCTTCGGCGGCGGGCTCAAGGGGCCGGCGCACGCGGACCACATCCGCGCCTACGTGAAGCCCGACAACGTGCTGCGCCAGATGCGCGAGCTGCGCCGCTTCGTGCCGGCCTTCGCGCACGTGCAGCTGATCCGCGTGTGGAGCGGCATCGAGGGCTATACGTCGGACTGGCAGCCCGTGATGGGCCCGAGCGCGCGCGTGCCGGGCCTGTACTACGCCTTCGGCTTCAACGGCGAGGGCTTCGCGATCAGCCCCGGCGTGGGCGAGACGATGGCCGAGCTGATCGCCACCGGATACACCTCCACGCCCATCGAGAGCTTCTCGATCGGGCGCTTCGCGAACGAACTGGCGCAGCAAGCGGCCTGAGCCGCTGCCGCCTGTTCCTTTCCCTATTGCTGCGCGAGAACGACGAAGACCTTGCGCAGGGTATCTTGCACATGCCACTCGCCGGTGGTGTGCGCCGGAAAGAACAGCGTGTCCCCCGCGCGGATCTGCAGCGCCTCGCCGCCCGTGGGCGTGAAGGTGCAGGCGCCGGCCAGGATGTGCATGACCTCGGCGTTGGCGAGCTGGCGCTCGAAGCGGCCCGGCTCGCATTGCCAGATGCCGCTCTTGTTGTCGCCCGCGCCGGCGAGATCGATGTCGATGCCGCTCAGCCCGCAGGGCGGCTGGCTCAGCGGCCGTGTGGGCGTGCCCTGGTCTTCGAGGCCGCCGATGGTGGCCGACTGGCGCAGGATGGTGATGCCCGTCATGTCCATCAGCGTCCCGCCTCGACGGCATCCGCCAGCTCGGCCAGCGTGTGGAAGTGGTAGTCGGGCACGGTGTGCTTCGACTCGATGGTGCCGCCCGAGCCCTTCTGCGCGTGGCGCCGCTCGATCCAGCAGGTGGTGATGCCCAATTGCTTCGAGATGCCGATGTCGTGGTACTGGCTCTGCGCCACGTGCAGGTTGTCGGCCTGCCTGAAGCCCCAGGCGCCCTCGAAGCGGCCGCGTGCATAGGCGAAGTAGCGCGCGTCGGGCTTCTCGCACAGCGCGTCGTCGCAGCTCAGCAGCATGTCGAAGGGCGAGCCCAGGGTCTTGTCGAAGTGCGCGAGCGCCCAGGCCTGGGCGTTGGTCATGGTCACCAGCTTGAAGCGCTTGCCCAGGCGCTCGAGCGCTTCCACCGAGTCGGGGAAGGCCGGCCATTGCGAGACCGAATCGCGCAGCCCGCGTGCGATGGCATCCGTGTCGGGCAGGCCCAGCGCGGGAGCCACGGCATGCCAGCAGCGCTCGAGGTCGTCCGGATACCAGCCGGCGTTGCCGTCGGCGCGCGCGCGCCGGTAGGCGGCGAGGAAGTCGTCGTCGCTCACCTCGGCATCGGGCGCCACGCTGCGCAGGTAGGCGAGCATGCCGCCCTCGAAGTCGATCAGCGTACCGACGACGTCGAAGGTGAGGACCTTGAAATATTGCAGGGACATGGTGGAAGCGCTCCAGGAGGATGAAGTGGGAATGGCTTCATCGAGCATAGGTGCGCTGCCCGGATGCACGTTCCGAACTGAAGGCGCCTGGCGGCACAGGATGCGGTTGTGCCGGCGCGGCCGGCATCTTCTTGCGCAGCGCGCTCAGCCCCCGCCGGCGTGGCCCTGGTGCTGCGGCAGGTCGTCCGTGATCGTGAACCACGGCGCCTTCGAGCCCACGAAGATGTGCGCGCTCGGACGGATGGAAGGCGCATCCACCAGCGTGCCCAGCGTGACGTGCACGTACTGCCCCTCGCGCACCACCGAGCACAGTAGCGAGCCGCACTTCGCGCAGTGCAGGTCGCCCGCATCGGGCTTGCCGTAGATCGTCAGCCCGTCCGCTCCCTGCGTGATGGCGAACTTGCCGCGCTCGATGCCGGCGAAGGGCTTGAAGGCCGAGCCGGTCGCGCGCCGGCAGTCCGAGCAGTGGCAGTTCAGCGAGTAGGCGAACTCGTCCGCCACCTCGTAATGAACGGCGCCGCACAGGCACCTGCCGGCGAGGATGCTCAACCTGCCAGCCCCACGTACACGTTCTGCACGTCGTCGTTCGCGTCGATGGCGGCGAGGAAGGTTTCGACTTCCTCCAGCGCCTCGGCGCTCAGGCTCGCGGGATCGATGGGGTTCTTGGGCTTGTAGCCCAGCTTGGCCGACAGCACCGTGAAGCCCTGCGCGGGCAGTGCGCGGCTTACGAGGTCGAGGTCGGTGGGGTCGGTGAGGAAGACGGCGGGGTGGTCCTCGCCGGCCGGCTCGAAGTCCTGCGCGCCGGCTTCGATGGCGGCCACTTCGGCATCGGCGTCGGGCGTGGCGGGTTCGGCCTCGATCATGCCGACGTGGTCGAAGTCCCACGACACCGAGCCCGAGGTGCCGAGCTGGCCCTTGCGGAACAGCACGCGCATCTCGGGCGCTGTGCGGTTCACGTTGTCGGTGAGGCATTCGACCATCACCGCCACGCGGTGCGGAGCGAAGCCTTCGTAGATCACGTGCTCGTAGTTGACCGATTCACCCGTCAGGCCCGCGCCCTTCTTGATGGCGCGGTCGAGCGTGTCCTTGGGCATCGATGCCTTGCGGGCCTGTTCCACCGCCAGCCGCAGGCGCGAGTTGGAGGCGGGGTCGGCGCCGTTGCGCGCGGCCACCACGATTTCCTTGACGAGCTTGCCGAACAGCCGGCCCTTGGCGTTGGCGGCGATGTCCTTGTGCTTGGCTTTCCACTGGGCGCCCATGTCGTTTCCTTGAATGAATATGTATTGCTTGCGGCCTTGTCTGGCTCTTTTGAAGAAAGAAGGGCTCGATGACCGGGAGGGGCGACTACTGTAGCCTTCTTCCCATGACCGCTCCACAAGACACCTCGTACGTCACGCCGTTCGAAGCAGGCAACGGCAACCAGACCGCCACCTGGGCCGAATGCATCGCCTTCTACGAGCGGCTGGCCAGGGACTTCCCCGGCGTGCTGCGCTGGGGCGAGATCGGCATCTCCGACACCGGCGTTCCCCTTCATGCCGGCGTGGTCACTTCAGATGGCGTGTTCGACCGCGAGACGCTCAAGCAGCAGGGCCGCCCGGTGTTCTTCAACAACAACGGCATCCACCCCGGCGAGCCCGAGGGCATCGACACCTGCATGGCGCTGGTGCGCGATTTCTGCACGCAGCCCGAAAAGCTTGCGGCGCTGGGCCGCACGGTGTTCCTCTTCATCCCGGTCTACAACGTGGACGGCTGCATCGACCGGCAGAACACCTCGCGCGTGAACCAGCTCGGGCCGGAGTCGTTCGGCTTTCGCGGCAACGGCCGGCACCTCGACCTCAACCGCGACTTCATCAAGTGCGACAGCCTCGCAGCGCAGGTGTTCAACCGCTTCTTCACCGCGTGGGACCCCGACGTGATGGTCGACACCCACACATCCAACGGCGCGGACTACAGCTACACCATGACGCTGATCCCGACCCAGCCCGACAAGCTCGGCGGCGGGCTCGGCGCCTTCCTGCGCGAGAACATGCTGCCCGCGGTCTACGCCGGCATGGAGCGGCGCGGCTGGCCCACCTGCCCCTACATGAATCTGCTGGCCGAGACGCCCGACGACGGCATCGAGGACTTCCTCGACACGCCGCGCTTTTCCACCGGCTACGCAGCGCTGCACCACACCATCGGCTTCATGCCCGAGACCCACATGCTCAAGCCCTTCGCCGACCGCGTGGCCTCGATGCGGGCGCTGGTGGAGACGGTGCTCGACTTCGCCATCGCGAATGCGGCGCGCATCCAGGAACTGCGCCGCGAGGCAAAAGCGAAAGCCGCGCGGCAGGCGCGCTGGCCGCTGACCTGGCGCAACGACCGCAGCCGGCCAGCGAGCCTTCGCTTCAAGGGCTACGGCGCGGTCCGCACGCCCAGCCTGCTGGGCAGCTACGAGCGCCTGGCCTACGACCGCAGCCAGCCGTGGGAGAAGGACATCGTCCATTTCGACCGCTGCATCGAGGAAGCGACGGCCGAGGCGCCCAAGGCCTACCTCGTGCCGCAGGCATGGCGCGAGGCGATCGAGCGGCTGGCGTGGAACGGCGTCGAACTGCAGCGGCTCGACGAAGACCGGCTCTTCGACGCGGTGCGCGTCTACCGCATCCGCGACGTGACCTCACGCCCCAACGCCTACGAAGGCCACATGTTCCACGACGAGGTGGTGCTGTCGGAAAGCACCGAGCCCTTCCAGGCGCGCGCGGGCGACGTTCTCGTCTCGCTGGACCAGCCGCAGGCCCGCTACGCGGTCGAGACGCTGGAACCGCTCGCGCACGACAGCTTCTTGCGCTGGGGCTTCTTCAACAGCGTGCTGGAGAAGAAGGAGAACTTCTCGGCCTACGTCTTCGAGGACACCGCGCTGCGCATGCTGCAAGACGAGCCCGGGCTGAAGCGCCTGTTCGAGCAATGGAAAGCCGACAACCCCGACAAGCTGGGCGACCCGCAGGCGGTGCTGGGCTTCATCTTCGCGCACGGCCGACGCCATGCGGAAGCGGGGTGGCGACGCTATCCGGTCGTCGCGCTGATGGGGTAGGCGCGCCCCCGAGCGAACGACAGCAGTTTTTTCCAAGTCCTGGCGGCGCGTGGCTTCTAAGCTGCGGTTCTTTCCCCCAATCTTTCCGGAGCAAATGACCATGCCGCGAGCCAGCGACGCGCAACAGAAGACGGACCTCTTTCATCGGCTGCACGAAGGCCCCGCGCCGCTGGTGCTCGTCAACGCCTGGGACGCCGCCAGCGCCCGCATCGTGGAGCGCGCCGGAGCCAGCGCCATCGGCACCACCAGCGCGGGCATGGCCTGGTCGCTGGGCTATGCCGACGGCGAGCGCATGCCGGTCGATGAATTGCTCGCGGCCTGCGCGCGCATCTGCCGCGTGGCGAGCGTGCCGGTGAGCGTGGACATCGAGAGCGGCTTCGGCGACAGCGCGCAGGCGGTGCGCGAGGTCGCTGCCGAACTGATCGGCATGGGCGCGGCCGGCATCAACATCGAGGACGGCACCCTGCCCGGCACGCGAGAGCTGGCATCGCCCGAGGTGCTGCGCGAGCGCATCGCGGCCATCCGCGGGTTGGATGCGCGCTTCTTCATCAACGCGCGCACCGATGTCTACTTCGTGCCATGGGACGACCCGGTGGCGCGCTTCGAGGAGGCGCTGCGCCGCGCGAAGCTCTATGCGGCGGCGGGCGCGGACGGCATCTTCGTGCCGGGCATGTCCGACCCCGACGAGATCGCGCGGCTGGCCGGCGCGCTGGAACTGCCGCTCAACGTGTACGCGGGCTATGCGGGTGCGCCGTCGGCCGATGCCTTCGCGCGGGCCGGGGCGCGGCGCATCAGCCTGGGCTGCGGGCCGCTGCAGTCCGCGCTGGGGCTGGTGAGCCGCATCGCGGGCGAAGCTTTCGACCAGGGCCGCTTCGGCACGATGGGCGAGGGGATGCTGTCGGTCGGCGAGCTCAACGCGCTCTTTCCCGCCACTGCCTGAGCCTCGCCTGAACCCCGAGCCCGCGAGGCGGGTTCGGGTACAGTGGGCGCCCCTTGCCGCAGCCCAGCCCGTCAGATACCGATTCTTCGCACAGCATCCGCCTCGATGCGGTGACGCTGGTGCGCGGCAGCCACCGCGTGTTCGAAGGGCTGACGCTGGACCTGCAGGAGATGCGCATCGGCCTCGTCGGCGACAACGGCGCGGGCAAGAGCAGCCTGTTTCGCCTCATCAGCGGGCTCGACCAGCCGCAGCAGGGGCGCGTGGTGGTGCATGGCTGCGACACGCAGGCCGATCGCGGCCAGCTCGCGAAGCACGTCGGGCTGATGTTCCAGAACCCCGACGACCAGATCATCTTCCCGACCGTGGCCGAGGAGCTGGCCTTCAGCCTCACCGCGCGCGGCGAGACGCGGCAGGCAGCGCGGCAGCAGGCGCGCGACTTCCTCGCGCGGCGCGGGCTCGAAGCCTGGGCCGGGCGCGCGGTGAGCGAACTGAGCCAGGGCCAGCGCCAGCAGGTGTGCCTGCTGGCGCTGCAGATCAGCGAGCCGGCCACGCTGCTGCTCGACGAGCCCTTCGCCAGCCTCGACCTGCTGAGCCAGGCACGGCTGGCCGCGCAGCTGGAAGAGAGCGACCACCAGATCCTCGTGTCCACGCACCTGCTCGAGCATGTCTACGACTTCGAGCGCGTGCTGTGGCTCGAACAGGGCAGGGTGCGCGCCGACGGACCGGGCCGCGAGGTGTGCGAGGCCTACGCCGAGGACGTGCGCGAGCGCGCCGCGGCGGAGCGGGGGCGCCACCATGCGTAGCCTCTACTCGGAGCAGCCGACGTGGATGCACGCGATCGCGGCGTGGATCAAGCTCGCGGTGCTGTCGGTGTGCGGCACGCTGCTGGTGCTGGTCGAGCGGCCGTCGTACCTCGCCTTCGCCTGCGCGGCGGTGCTGCTGATCTTCGCGTCGCTCGGCCAACCGGCGTGGCGGCGCGTGCGCATGCTGCTCGGCGTGGCCATTGCGGGCGGGCTGATCGTCGGCTTCCACTGGGCGATGGGCACCACGCTGCTCGGCGTGGCGAGCGCGCTGCGCCTGGCCAGCGCGGCCACGCTCGCGCTGATGCTCACGCTCACCACGCGCTTCGAGGACCTGCTGGCGGTGCTCGAGGCCGTGCTGCATCCGCTGCAGCGCTTCGGCGTGCCCACCGAGCGGATCGCGCTGGGCCTTGGCCTGATGCTGCGCTTCGCCGAAAATTTCTACGTGCAGTGGCAGCGCCTCGACGACGCCTACCGCGCCCGCTCCGGCCACGGCGGCGGCCTGCGGCTGCTGGCGCCGCTGACCATCCGCACGCTGCAGACGGCGGAGCGCGTGGCGGATGCGCTGGCCGCCCGGCTCGGGCGCTGATCCTTCTTCTTCCGTCTTTTCTCGATTGCGACTGCCATGACCACCACTTCAGGCTCCCTCACTTCCTCCCGTTCGCTGTCGTACATCGCGCTGTTCGCGGCGCTGATGGCGGTTTTCGGCCTGATCCCGAAGATCGACCTGCCCTTCGGCGTGCCGATCACGCTGCAGTCGCTGGGCGTGATGCTCGCGGGCTGCCTGCTGGGGCCGCGCCGGGGCTTCCTGGCCATCGCGCTGTTCCTGCTGGCGGTGGCGCTGGGCCTGCCGCTGCTGCCCGGCGGCCGCGGCGGGCTGAGCGTGTTCGTGGCGCCGGCAGGCGGCTTCCTGTTCGGCTGGATGTTCGGCGCCTTCGCCTGCGGCTTGCTGATGCGCCTGGCCGTGCGACGCATCGGCGGGGCGACGGGGCTTGCGCTGCTGGCGGCGGCTTTCCTCTCCGCGCTGGTCGGCGGGATCGGCGTGGTCTACGCCTTCGGCATCGTCGGGCTTTCGTGGATCGCCCACATGTCGCTGTCGCAGGCAGCGGTGGCCATGCTGGTGTTCATTCCGGGCGACCTCATCAAGTGCGGCATCTGCGCGGTGCTGGTGCAGACCGTGATGCGCGGCATGCCGGCGTGGCGCCTCGACCGCGACTGAGCGGTTTCCCTCAGCCTCGCCGGCTGAAGACAGTTTCCGAAAGGTAGTCCTTGCGCGGGCCGTGCACCACGTGGCGGATGGTGAAGGTGCCGTCGGGCAGGAAGCGGTAGCTGCTGTCGTAGGTGTCGGGCGTGCACAGGTGCGTGGCCGAGCCGGCGAGCCCATTGCCGTCGCGCACGATGGCGATCGCGTGGAACAGGCGCGGCGGCGTCTCGGCGAAATGCACCGCGAAGCCGCCGGGCGCGCGTTCGAAGACGTATTCGCGGTGCCCTTCGAACTCCTTGCCGTCGGCCAGGCGGATGCGGCCTTCCTCGCGGTAGCTGAGCATTCCCTCGGCTTCCAGCGGCGTGAACCTGGCGACGCCGCTCATGGTCGCCTGGCCTTCGATGGTGCGCTGCAGCCTCCATTCGCCCGCGAGCCGGTCGAACACGGTGTCGGGGCTTCCCCAGAAGGACGGATGGGGTGAAAGGGCGTGGGCTGGCTCGCTCATGCGGGGACTCTACGACAGGCGCCGATCCGCCTTCCTGGCGGGCGATTGTTTCCAGGGTGTGAACACCGTGGTTCCATTGTCTAAGGGTTTTTACTTAGACAACGGGCGCACAATTCTTCCCATGGACCAGCCCTTCAGCTGATCCAGACCAAGAACCAGAACCGAACCAATTGAAGGACACATCCAAATGACCGCCTCGAAGCTCCTCTCCGCCGTTTCCCTCGCCCTGCTGGCCGCTGCCGGCGCCGCCCACGCCGAAACCTATGAAGGCGTGCACCCGCTGACCTCGGCCGCCAGCCGCGCCGACGTCGCCAGCCAGGCTGTGGTTGCCGCCCACAGCGCCAACCCCTACGCCACCGGTGCCAACGCCGGCCCGGCCCCGGTGATCGTCTCGACCGCCAGCCGCGCTGCCGTCCGCTCCGAAGCCGTGGCTGCCGCCCGCAGCGGCGACCCGTACGCCGAAGGCGCTTCGTCGGGCGTGGCCCCGATCGTCGCCAGCTCGGTGGACCGCGCCGCGGTTCGTGCCGCAGCCCGCGCTGCCGCCCATGGCGATGCGCTGCCGCTGTAATCCGCTGCAGAGCTGAAGACTCGAAAGCCGGGCCATGCGTATGCATGGCCCGGCTTTTTTGCGTCCGCCTTTTAAATCAGCGTGCGGGCAGCAGCCGCAGCTGCGCGGTGAGGATGGGCGCGCAGCCGTCGTCCAGGGCCTCTTGCAGCTCGACGGACCACCGCGAGGCATCGAGCCCGGCCTCCGCGCGCAGCTCGCAGGCATAGAGTAGCCGGCCGTCGCGTGTCTCCTCGCGCGAGGCGACGGCTTCGCAGCAGCGTTCGCCGGCGGCATCGGCTGTGCGGTGCCGCATCAGGCGCATGGCGATGCGTTCAGGCGCCACCGTGCGCTCGTCCTCCTGTGCGGCCGGCACCGTCGCGCGCAAGCGCAGTTCCAGCGGCTCGCCCACGCGAAAGCCTTCGCCGCGCTCCAGCGAGATGTTCTCCAGCGCCACCCGCACCCGGCGGCGTTCGCGCAGCCTCATGACGACGGCCAGCACCGACAGCACCGAGAAGACGCCGAAGAAGGGCAAGCCCACCAGCATCCAGAGCCATTGCCATCCGCCGGCCAGCGACCAGCGCATCGCCTGGAAGCCGAAGAGGGCCATGAACACCAGCACCGCCAGCGCGACCAGCCAGGCGATCCGGTCGGCGGCCGTCCTTTGCATGCGCTCCGTGGCCTGCGGCATGGCGGAGGTCCACGAGGTGGGCAGGCGCTCGTCGGCCGATGCGGAGGCGGGGTCTGGAAGGCGGTGTTGCTGCGGCATGGAGAGCCGCCGAGCATAGCCAGCGGCCCCGGGCTAACCCGGCCTTATGGCGGAGCCGGCTTCGCCATAAGGCGCATTGCCTTGCCATGGCGCATCCTTCATGATGGTGCGATACGGAAGGGGTGGCCGTCGGACATCATGCTTTCGCATTACCGCGTCATCGTGGTGCGCCCGGGTGAAAATACCGGCACGCTTCCGCCAGGAAAAAAGAAAGCATGACCCGTTGCCGCCGAGGCGGCAGCCCAACACGCATGGCACTCACTCTCGACCCCGAAGACACGCGCGGACGCATCCACGACCTGGTGTGGAGCGGCTTTTATCCCGATGCCGATGTCGAGTGGATGATCACCGACGAGTACCTCGACCCCGACGAAATCACCAGCGAAGACCGTGCCTGGGTCAAGGCCGAGGCAGCGAGCGCATGCGCCGCCAAGCGCGCCGCCGAGGCCGCGTGGCCCGCGCAGACCGAATACGACCGGCTCGAGGCCGTGTTCGCGCAGCTGCGCAGCGAGAAGATCATCGCGCTGCATCGCGCGGGCAACACCCTCGCCGACGGCCACGACGACGTGCGCGAGCAGTGGCGCGCGGCCGGCCGGGCGGAGTCGGGCATCCGGGGCTGCTGCTTCTATCACGCACAGGACCTCGAACGTGCGGTGCGCACCGGCCGCCTGCACCTGGCCTTCAGCGGCGGGATGATTCCCGAGATCGACCAGCGCGAGGCCAACACCATGGCCGTGGGCCGCCGCATCGTCGACTTGCTGCGCGCGGCCGGCTTCGGCGTGCAGTGGAGCGGCAACATCGAGGAGCGCATCGAAGCCGACCTCGGCCAATGGCGCAAGCGAGGCCCCTCCGCGTGAGCGTGCAGGCCTGGCAGCCGCCGCGCCGCATCGACGCGATCGACTTCTGGCTGCGCTCGCGGCTCCTGGCCACCGCCCACGCGCTGCGCGAGACGCTGCGGCCCTCGGCTCGCCGGTGGACCGAAGGCAGCCACGCACTGGCCGATGCGCCGGTGCTCGCCCACTACCGCACTCCGTTGTGGACCGACGGCCGCGCCGACGAATTCCCGCTCGTGGCCGGCAAGGTGCAGAACCTGCGCGTCGCGCGCCGCGCCTTCGATGCCGTCGAGGTACCGGCCGGCGAGGTGCTGAGCTTCTGGCGGCAGCTGGGCAGGCCCGCCGCGTGGCGCGGCTTCGTGCAGGGCCGCGAGTTGCGCGGCGGCTGCGTGGTGCCGACGCTGGCCGGCGGGCTGTGCCAGCTGTCGAACGCGCTCGCCACGGTGGCGTCGCGTGCGGGCTTCGAGCTGGTGGAGCGGCACGGGCACACGGCGCGCATCGAGCAGGCCGGCGAGCCGGGCTCGGATGCCGTCGACGCGACGGTGTTCTGGAACTACGTCGATCTGAAGGTGCGCGCCAGGCACGCGTGGCGGCTCGAAGTGGAGCTGACCGGCTCGGAGCTGGTGCTGCGCATCCGCGGCCGCGGAGCATCGGCCGTGCCTTTCGCGCCCGTCACGATGCGCCGCACGAACGAAGACGCGAGCGCCCCTCTGCCGGTGGCGCGCGGCTGCCTCAGCTGCGACCAGACGGCCTGCTTCCGCCATCGCCCGCAGGTCGATGTCGGCCCGCAGGGCCTCACCGTCGCGCTGCTCGACACGTGGACGCCGGAGTTCGCGCGCTACCTGCGCGAGGAACATCCGAGCGCGCAGCGCATGCAGCCGGTGCCGATGCGGCTCGCCTTCTGGCGCCGGCCCGCGACGGGCTGGCACCGCGAGCCGGCGGCCGTGGCCCCGCAGACACCGTGGGCACCGTGGACCGCAAGCCTGCGCCGCGCGCTGTGGCAGCGGCTGTGGGCCCGGCGCGCGGGACGGCGCCAGGCCAGCCTGATCGACGGCCAGCGCTGGCTCGCGCAGGCTTTCGCGGCGCGGCTGAAGCCGGAGCACACGCAGCTGGTGGTCGAACAGTCGCTGCTGCCGCACCTGCAGCGCCTCGGCGCGCTCGACGGCCGCAGCGTCGTCGTGCTGGCAGGCGCGCTGCCGATGGCCGACATCGAGCAGCGGTTGGACGAGGCCTCGCGGCGCTGGCCCGATGACGCCACCTTGCGCGACTTCCGCGCCGATCCGTCGCTGGTGCGTGCGGAGTCGCTGGCAATGGCGCGCGCGTCGGCCATCGTCACGCCGCATGCCGAAGTCGCACGGCGGCTGGCGGCCCTGGCTCCGCAGGCGATGCTGCGGAAGCTCGAATGGGCGCTGCCTCGGGCCGGGGCCGTCGTTCGTACGGATGCCGATCACCCGCTCATCGTCTTCGCAGCGAGCGCGCTGGCGCGCAAGGGCGCGCGCGAGCTGGCCGCGGCGCTGCAGGACTGGCCGTGCCGCCTGCGCGTGCTGGGCTCGCCCTCGGACGATGCGCGGCTCTGGCGGGGCATCGGCCACGTGGAATACATGAACTGGCAGGGCGACTGGCTGGCCGGCGCCCACGTCGTCGTGCTGCCGGCGCATGTCGAGCACTCGCCGCGCGCGCTGCTGCGCGCCGTGGCGGCCGGCGTGCCGGTGGTGGCGTCGACGGCATGCGGCCTGGGCGCGCTGCCGGGCGCGCGCGAGATTGCACCCGGCGACGTGGAGGCGCTTCGCACCGCGCTGCGGGCGGCGTGCCGGGCCGACGATCTCGCCGATGCTTTCGGTTGGTAGAGCGCCGCTGCAATAGAAAAAAACGGGAGCAGCATTTCAGACATGACCATCGATCTCCAGACGCTCAAGTGCGGCGAATGCGGCAGCAGCGTGCTCAAGCGCACCGGCCTCAACGAATACACCTGCGAGCACTGCGGCTCCGTCACGCTGGTGGAAGACAACGTCTCCGACCGGCTGGAGCGCGTGCTCAACCAGGTGAAGAACGAGGCCGGACGCCGCCTCGCGGCCGAAGAGGCGCGCAGGCAGGCGCTGATGATGCGCAAGGTCGGCATCGGGGTGGCCGTCGCGGTGGGCGCGGTGGTGCTCTTCGGCGTTGTGGGCGTGTTCCTCGGCAGTCGCAATGCCGACACGCGCGGCACATCCGCACCGCAGCGTGTGGTGGCCGCCGTCGACCGCACCATTCCCGTCGAGGGGCTCAAGCTCGACGAGCCGCGGCAAGTACTCGTGGGCAGCGGCAGCTCGGCCACCCCCAAGCTGCTGGTGGTGGCGCGCAACGAGACGGGCAAGCCGCTGTCGCGCGCGGGCATCCGGGCCGTGTACTACGACGGCGAGAGCAAGCTCGACGAACGCAGCGAGACGCTTCCGGTCGCCGTGCTCGAGCCCGGCGAAAGCGCTCCGATGCTGGTCGACATGCCCAGCGGCAAGAACGTCACGCGGCAGGAGCTGCGCGTGCAGAAGCTGGCCGAGCCCTACAGCGCGGTGAAGGGGCCGCGCATGGCGTTCTCGCGCGTGCGGCTGGTGCAGCAGGGCGACCGGGTGCGGCTGGTGGGCCGCATCGTCAACGACCGCAAGGACGCCACCGTGCTCGGCGGCTTCGAGGTGCTGGTCACGCTGTACGACGACGCGGGGCAGGTGATCGGCTTCGGCCACGGCTACGGGCAGGCCAACGAGATCCAGCCCGGCGGGCGGACCTCGGTGGACGTGAGCATCTCGCGCTTCGGCCGCGCGGCGGCCATCGCGGCGTGGGACTACCGCATCGGCTACAGCACCGTCGAGGCCTCGGGCGGACGCACGCCGGTGCTGAACGCGGAGCGCGTGATCCGCACCGCGGGCGGACCGGAGAGCTTCAACCCCGAGCTGCGCCTGGGCACCGACGACCTGCTGGCCGACGACAGCGAGCGCTTCGACGAGAAGCAGCTCGAGCTGCTGCCGCTGGTGGACGGGCGCAACAACATCCAGCAGCGGCTCTTCCTGGGCGAACTGGTCAACCGCAGCACCGATGCCGTCGTGCTCGCGCCGGGCGGCGTGATCTCGCGCTTCAGCGGCAGCAAGGCGCACGGCACGACCACGATCTCGGGGCTGGCGTACCTGTATCCCGGCGAGCGCTTTCCCATCTACCTGGAGCCGCAGGACATGGAGCGCATCACCGACACGCGCATCGAGTGGAAGCCGATGCGCCGCGCGGCGCTGCCCGGCCCGCGCAAGCCGCTGGAGGTGAAGGTGGCGGGCACCAAGGCCGAGATCGGCAGCGTGCTGCTCAACTTCAGCCAGCGCTTTTCGTACAAATACGTGGTGGTCAGCGGCAGCGTGAAGAACCCGGGCACGGGCATCGTCGGCAAGGTGCGGCTGTGGGTGAGCCTGCGCGATCGCAACGGGCAGCTCACGGGCTTCAAGCTGGTGGACAACCTGCCGGCCATTGCGCCGGGCGAGAGCGTGCCCTTCCAGGCGAGCGTGGAGCAGAACGGCCGCGACTTCGCGAGCGTGACCACGCTATACCAAACCGAATAGCCCCTGCGGCGACGGAAATGGGCGCTTCGCGCCATGATCGCGCCCATGATTCCGTTCTCCATCCTCGACCTTTCCCCGATCACCGAGGGCAGCGACGCCGCGCAGTCGTTCCGCAACTCGCTCTCGCTGGCGCAGCATGGCGAGAAGCTGGGCTACACGCGCTACTGGCTGGCCGAGCACCACGGCATGCCGGGCATCGCGAGCGCGGCCACCGCCGTGCTGCTGGCCTACGTGGGAGCGGGCACTTCCACCATCCGCATCGGCGCCGGCGGCGTGATGCTGCCGAACCACTCGCCGCTGGTGATCGCCGAGCAGTTCGGCACGCTGGAGTCGCTCTACCCCGGGCGCGTCGACCTCGGGCTGGGGCGCGCTCCCGGTTCCGACCAGCGCACCGCGCGGGCCCTGCGGCGCAACCTGGAGTCGGACGCTGACCAGTTCCCGCAGGACGTGATCGAGCTGATGGACTTCATGTCGAAGAACCCGCAGCAGCCGGTGCGCGCCGTGCCCGGCGCGGGGCTGGAGGTGCCGGTGTGGATCCTCGGGTCGAGCACCTTCGGCGCGCAGCTCGCGGCGCACCTGGGGCTGCCCTATGCCTTCGCCTCGCACTTCGCGCCGCAGCAGATCATGCAGGCCATCCAGATCTACCGCGAGACCTTCAAGCCCTCGGCGCAGCTGCAGAAGCCGTACGTGATGCTGGGCTTCAACGTGTTCGCGGCCGACACCGACGAGGAGGCCGAGTTCCGCGCCACCTCGTGGCAGCAGGCCTTCGTGAACCTGCGCAGCGGCCGGCCGGGGCGTCTGCCGCCGCCGGTGGAGGGCTACCGGCAGAAGGTCGGTCCGGCGGAGAACGCGCTGCTCGACTCGGTGCTGTCGTGCTCGGCAGTGGGTTCGGTCGAGACGGTGAAGAAGGGCGTGGAAGCCTTCGTCGCGCGCACCGGCGCGGACGAGCTCATGATCACCTCGCAGGTGTTCGACCACGTGGCCCGGCTGCGCTCTTACGAGCTGCTCGCCGAAGCCTTTCACTAGGCTCGCCCCCAGGCTTCGCGCACTGCGTGTCGCTTCGCCAACCCCCTACCGGGGGCAACACCTGAGGCCCGGCAAAGCCGGTTCCTCGGTGTTCCACGAAAAAGCCGGGTGCCGCTCGGCTGCTATGCCGCCCGCTTGCGGGCTTCCTCGTCGACGAGGTCCTTCTTCGAGAGCTTGCCCACGGCGGTCTTGGGCAGCTCGGCGCGGATTTCCAGCGCGCCGATCATCTCGTGCTTGCCCAGGCGGTTCTTCAGGAAGGCCTTGAGTTCGTCGAGCGTCAGCTCGGACGCGCCGTCCTTCAGCTTCACGAAGGCCTTGGGCGACTGGCCGCGGTACTCGTCCGGAATGCCGATCACGCAGACCTCGGCCACCGAAGGGTGTTCGTACACCGCCTCCTCCAGCACGCGCGGATAGACGTTGTAGCCGCCGCACAGCAGCATGTCCTTGGTGCGGTCGACGATGTAGAGGTAGCCGTCGGCATCCATCTTCGCGACGTCGCCGCTGCGGAAGTAGCCGTCGGGCGTCATCGAATCGGCGGTGGCCTTGGGGTTGTTCCAGTAGCCCTTCATCACGTTGGGGCCCTTGATGCAGAGTTCGCCCGCTTCGCCGAAGGCGGTCACGTCTTTGGAGGGATCGTCCAGGCTCACCAGCTTGATGCGCACCTGCGGCAGCGGCATGCCGCACGAGCCCGCCTTACGAAGGCCGCGCGCGGGCGTGAAGGTGCCCACGGGCGAGGTCTCGGTCATGCCCCAGCCTTCGTTGAGATGGCAGCCGGTGAGCTCGAAGAAGCGCTGCTCCACCTCCACCGGCAGCGGCGCACCGCCCGAGCCGCAGAACTTGAGCGAGCGCAGGTCCATCTCCCTGGCCTTGGGGTGCGAGAGGATCGCGGTGTACATCGTCGGCACGCCGGGGAACACGCTGATGCGGCTGGCGGCGAGCTCGTTCATCACCGCGTCGACGTCGAAGCGCGTGTGCAGCACCAGCGCCGCGCCCAGGCGCACGCCGAGCAGCATCGCCGCGCTCAGCGCGAAGATGTGGAAGAGCGGCAGCACCACCAGGAAGCGTTCCTTGCCTTCCTCCAGGATGGGCGGCTCGCCCCGGGTCGATTCGTAGTATTGCGCGGAGGCCGACGTGAGATTGGCGTGCGTGAGCATCGCGCCCTTGGGCAGGCCGGTGGTGCCGCCGGTGTACTGCAGCACCACGATCTCTTCTGCGAGGTCGCCCAGCGGATAGGTCCTGTGCGTGCCTTCGCTTTTCAGCAGGTCGGCGAAGCGCACGTGCCGGTCGTCCACGGGCACCGGGGCGATCTGGCCGGCGCCCTGCAGCTGGGCCTGCACCTTGTCGCCCATGGCGCCATAGTCGCCGAGGCTGCCGACCACCAGTGTCTTCAGGCGCGAGTTGTCGAGCAGGCGCGCCATCTGCGGGTAGAGGTTGACGAGGTCGAGCGTGACGAGGATGTCGGTGCGGCTGTCCTCGATCTTGTGGGCCAGCACGCGCTCGGCGTCCAGCGGCGAGTAGTTGACGACCGTGCCGCCGGCCTTCAGCACCGCGAAGAAGGCGATCGGGTAGTGCGGCGTGTTGGGCAGGTAGAGGCCGACGTGCACGCCGGGCTTCACGCCCAGGTCCTGCAGGCCCTTGGCCGCGCGTTCGACCGCGGCACCGAGCTCGCGGTAGGTGATGGCCTGGCCCATGAATTCGACCGCCGAACGGTCGGGCCAGCGCTCGACGGCCTCGTCGAGCATCTGCTGCACCGGCTTGATGGGCAGTTCGGCATCCCAGCGCATGCCCTGCGGGTAGGCGCTGATCCAGGGCGTGCTTTCGCCGAAGGAAGCTGGGGAAGGGGCGGCCATGCGTCTTGTCTCCGCTGGTTGTTGTTGCTGCAAATCGCCTGGCGGATCTGTGCCGCCTTCGTCCGGAGGCACTTTAGCGCCGGCCTTCGCGGCGCGAAGCCGCGGGCTGACAAACCGGCGACACGGGTTTTCCCGATTTCCCACACGCCACGGCCCCCTTGCGCGGGGCTGGGACAATAGGGGGCTTATGGCAAAGCATCGGATCGTTGTGGGACTCAGCGGCGGAGTGGACTCCGCGGTGACGGCGCACCTGCTCAAGCAGCAGGGGCACGAGGTGGTCGGCATCTTCATGAAGAACTGGGAAGACGACGACGACAGCGAGTACTGCTCGTCGAACATCGACTTCGTGGACGCCGCCAGCGTGGCCGACGTGCTGGGCATCGAGATCGAGCACGTCAACTTCGCGGCCGACTACAAGGACCGCGTGTTCGCCGAGTTCCTGCGCGAGTACAAGGCCGGCCGCACGCCCAACCCCGACGTGCTGTGCAACGCCGAGATCAAGTTCAAGGCCTTCCTCGACCACGCCATGCGCCTGGGCGCCGAGAAGATCGCCACCGGCCACTACGCCCGCGTGCGGCTGAACGAGGCCACCGGTGGGCACGAGTTGCTCAAGGGGCTCGACCCCTCGAAGGACCAGAGCTACTTCCTGCACCGCCTGAACCAGGCGCAGCTGTCGAAGACGCTGTTCCCGGTCGGCGAACTGCACAAGACCGAGGTGCGCCGCATCGCCGAGGAAATCGGCCTGCCCAACGCGAAGAAGAAGGACTCGACCGGCATCTGCTTCATCGGCGAGCGGCCGTTTCGCGAGTTTCTGAACCGCTACATCTCCAAGGAGCCGGGCCCGATCAAGGACGACCGCGGCCGCAAGCTGGGCGAGCACCAGGGGCTGAGCTTCTACACGCTGGGCCAGCGGCAGGGCCTGGGCATCGGCGGGGTGAAGGAAAAGGGCGCGCAGCGCGGCTCCGGCGACCATTCGCCCTGGTTCGTGGCGCGCAAGGACATCGAGAAGAACACGCTGTGGGTGGTGCAGGGGCACGACCACCCGTGGCTGCTGTCGTCGCAGCTGAAGGCGGACGACGCGAGCTGGATTTCCGGCGAGCCGCCGGTGCCGGGCGGCTACGGCTCGAAGGCGCGCTACCGGCAGGCGGATGCGGCCTGCGAGATGGAAGCGGAAGCGGGAGAGGCCGGCACCTTCGGCCTGCGTTTCGGGCAAGCGCAGTGGGCGGTGACGCCGGGGCAGTCGGCCGTGCTCTACGACGGCGAACGCTGCCTTGGCGGCGGCGTCATCGTCTGAGCCTCTTCAATCAGGAGCGGATCGCACGGAGTCGTCGACGTGGACGACGTCCAGCGGGTGGCGCTTGCCGGCGAGGTGGTCCTCGATGCACTGCAGCAGCAGCGGGCTGCGATGCCGGGCAACGCTGGCCCGGATTTCATCGGCCGTCATCCACAAGGTGCGCACGATGCCTTCGTCGAGCGCACGGTCTGACTCGAAGGCGCCCAGCGTGCCTGTGAACGCGAAACGCATGTAGGTGGTGTCTTCACCGCGTTCCGCCTGCGGCCGGGAACGCGCCATATAGATGCCGATGAGCGCAGTTGGTGTGAAATGATGGGCGGTTTCCTCCAGCGTTTCGCGCGCGCAGCCCTCGGCGGGCGATTCGCCGGGGTCCAGGTGCCCGGCCGGTGTGTTGAGCCGCAGGCCGTCGCTGGTCTGCTCCTCGACCAGCAGGAAGCGCCCGTCGCGCTCGATCACCGCAGCCACGGTGACGTTGGGTTTCCAGCGCGGACCTGCCATGTTTTCTGTTCCCCTATTTCAGTGCGTAGCCGCTGAAGCGCCAGACGCGGTCCTGGTCGAGATGGAAGCTCACGAGTTCGCGCACAGTGCCGTCTGGCTTGCTCGCGAACCGGGTCTCGTATTCGATGCTGACGTACTGGCCGGCCGTGTCGCTGTCCGGGGCGGTAACGACCTGGCGGTTGACCGACACCCAGGTGCGCATCTGCGGCATGCCGATCTGAGCCCGGCTGCGGGCGACCTGGCTGACGAACTCGGCGCGCGTCACCCGCTTGCGCGTGCCCGGGGCGGCGCCGTCCCACAGCTCGCCGGCCTTGCCCTGGTCGATCATGTCGATCGCCTGCATGCCGCCGCGCACCATGTCGCTCGCCTCCAATATTTCCTGCGCGGCGGCCGGGCCGAGCCAGCTCCAGAGCAATGTGGCGGCGAGCAGCAGCCGGATCATCGGATTCATTCGTCTCTTTCCTCGTGGCGTCGGGCGAATCGCCGCAGGCTACTTTAGCTCGCCGGAAATTCCGGGGTCAGCGTGCGTTGACTCCGGGCAACGCGTCGGCCTCGATGGTCTCGAGCCGGTAGCCCAGGCCGTAGATGGCCAGCAGCAGGAAGCCGTTTGCGGGGCGCAGGTCGAGCTTGGTCCGCAGGCGCGAGATGTGGGTGTCGAGCGAGCGCGAGAGCGCCTCGATGCCCAGGCCCCAGACGGCCTCGTGCAGATGCTCCCGCGAGAGCAGCCGGCCGAGGTTCTGAAACAGGAAGAGGGCGAGCTCGTACTCGCGGTTCTTCAACTCGACCTGCACGCCGCGGACCTTCAGCACGCGCGAGGGCGGATAGAAGTGATACGGGCCGAAGACCAGTTCGGCCTCGTGCTGCGCCGGATAGGAGCGGCGCAGCAGCGCGTTCACGCGGGCTTCGAGTTCTCCGGCGCGGGCCGGCTTGGCCATGAAGTCGTCCGCGCCGGCGTTGAGGCCTTCGACCATGTCGGCCTCGCCGGGCTTGTCGGACACGAAAAGAATGGGAAGCCGGCTGTTGAGATCCCGGCGGATGGTCGCTACCACCTCGGGGCCCTTCATGTCGGGAAGTTTCCAGCCGAGTATCAGCAGATCGAAGGTCTGGCGGCGCATTGCCTGCAGCAGTGCCTTTCCTTCCGTGTAGGGATGGCACTCGTGATCGAGTGCCGCCATGGTCCGGCTGATCCGCTTGAAGTGATCAACACCTTCATCGAGTACCGCGATTCGCATTCCTACCCCTTCTTCCTCCCTTCGTCAGCTTCCGTGAACTGGCGATTGTTAGTAGAAGTGTATCTATCTGCGACTAAGGTAAAGTTTTTGGATTTCCAAATAATGCACGCAAATCGAGTATTTCAACTTGCTTGTTAACGAAGTTAACAGCAGTTGGATACAAATGGAGATTTCGATTCACGGGCCTCCGTCAGTCATTGGAAGTACTTTGCCGGCACCATCCCGCCGGAATCGGGCCTGCCTGCCTCTTACCCTCCGCCGACTCTTCCCGTGGATCGCTATCGAATACCCGGATTCGCTATCAATTGAATAGCGGAAGTTATAGTATCCATAAGCTCCTCGAAGCTTTGGGATGAAAACGACAGAGCACTCCGGCGACAGCGATCGGCTGTAATCTTGCTGTAAGCTGCCGGCATTCCCCCTGTGCCCCTTGCTCTGAGGAGATCTCTATGCTGATAGGCGTGCCCGCCGAGACACTGGCAGGCGAAACCCGCGTGGCTGTTACACCTGAGACGGTGAAGAAACTTGTCGCCTCAGGGCACACCGTACGGGTGCAGTCGGGGGCAGGCGTCGCGGCCAGCGTCACCGACGGCGCCTATCAGGCCGCAGGTGCGGAGATCACCGACCAATCGGGTGCCTTCTCCGCCGACATGGTGCTCAAGGTGCGCACCCCGACCGAATCGGAAACCGCGCTGCTGAAGTCCGGGGCCGTGGTCATCGGCATGCTCAATCCCTTCGACGCGGCCGGCTTGCAGCGCCTGGCCGCAGCCGGCGTCACCGGCTTCGCGCTCGAAGCCGCGCCGCGCACCACGCGCGCCCAGAGCATGGACGTGCTCAGCTCCCAAGCCAACATCGCAGGCTACAAGGCCGTGATGATCGCGGCCGACAAGTACCAGCGCTTCTTCCCCATGCTCATGACGGCGGCCGGCACGGTGAAGGCCGCGCGCGTGGTCATCCTGGGCGTGGGCGTGGCGGGCCTGCAGGCCATTGCCACGGCCAAGCGCCTGGGCGCCGTCATCGAGGCGTCCGATGTGCGCCCGAGCGTCAAGGAGCAGATCGAGTCGCTGGGCGGCAAGTTCATCGACGTGCCCTACGAGACGCAGGAAGAGAAAGACGCGGCCGAAGGTGTCGGCGGCTACGCCCGCCCGATGCCCGCGAGCTGGCTCACCCGCCAGCAGGCCGAGGTCGCCAAGCGCGTGGCGCTGGCCGACGTGGTCATCAGCACCGCGCTCATCCCGGGGCGCGCCGCGCCGACGCTCATCACCGAGGACATGGTCAAGTCGATGAAGCCGGGCTCGGTGATCGTCGACATCGCTGCCGGCAAGGGCCCAGTCAATCCCGATGGTGGCATCGGCGGCAACTGCCCGCTGTCGGAGGCCGACAAGACCGTCGTGAAGCACGGCGTGACCATCGTGGGCGAGACCAACCTCGCCGCGCTCGTGGCGGCCGACGCCTCGGCGCTGTACGCACGCAATGTGCTCGACTTCCTCAAGCTCATCGTCACCAAGGAGGGCGCGCTGAAGATCGACCTCGAGGACGACATCGTCGCCGCCTGCCGCGTCACGCACGACGGCCAGGTCACGAAGAAGTAACGCAACAAGCAACGCCGTCGAGGAGAAGAACATGGACATCGTCTCTCACACAGTCATCAACCTGATCATCTTCGTGCTGGCCATCTACGTGGGCTACCACGTCGTGTGGACCGTCACGCCCGCGCTGCATACGCCGCTGATGGCCGTGACCAACGCCATCTCGGCCATCGTGATCGTGGGCGCCATGCTGGCGGCCGCGCTCACCGACACGCCGCTGGGCAAGACCATGGGCGTGCTGGCCGTGGCGCTGGCCGCGGTGAACGTCTTCGGCGGCTTCCTCGTCACGCGGCGGATGCTGGAGATGTTCAAGAAGAAAGAAAAGAAGGCCGCCCCCGCAGCCAACGCCGAGGGAGCCGCCAAGTGAGCATGAACCTCGTCACGCTGCTGTACCTCGTTGCCAGCATCTGCTTCATCCAGGCCCTGAAGGGCCTGAGCCATCCCACCACCTCGATCCGCGGCAACATCTTCGGCATGACCGGCATGGCGATCGCCGTGCTGACCACGGGCGCGCTGATCTACAAGCTGGCCAGCGGCAACCTGAACGGCCTGGCCTACGTGCTGGTCGCGCTGGTCGTCGGCGGCGGCCTGGGCGCCTACATGGCCAACAAGGTCGAGATGACCAAGATGCCCGAGCTGGTCGCCTTCATGCACAGCATGATCGGCCTGGCGGCGGTGTTCATCGCGGTGGCCGCGGTGGCCGAGCCGCACGCCTTCGGCATCGCGCTCAAGGACGACCCGATCCCGAGCGGCAACCGGCTCGAGCTGTTCCTGGGGGCGGCCATCGGCGCCATCACCTTCAGCGGCTCGGTCATTGCCTTCGGCAAGCTCTCGGGCAAGTACAAGTTCCGCCTGTTCCAGGGCGCGCCGGTGCAGTTCGCGGGGCAGCACATGCTCAACCTCGTGCTGGGCCTGGCGACCATCGGCCTGGGGCTGGTGTTCGTGTTCACCGAAAGCTGGCCGGCCTTCTTCGCGATGCTGGCGCTGGCCTTCGTGATGGGCGTGCTCATCATCATCCCGATCGGCGGCGCCGACATGCCGGTGGTGGTGTCGATGCTCAACAGCTACTCGGGCTGGGCGGCCGCGGGCATCGGCTTCAGCCTGAACAACGCGATGCTGATCGTGGCCGGTTCGCTGGTGGGGTCCTCGGGCGCGATCCTGAGCTACATCATGTGCAAGGCCATGAACCGCTCGTTCTTCAACGTGATCCTGGGCGGCTTCGGCGGCGACGCGGCCGCGGCCACGGGCGGCGCGAAGGAGCAGCGCCCCGTGAAGAGCGGCAGCGCCGACGACGCGGCCTTCGTGCTCGGCAACGCCGAGACGGTGGTGATCGTGCCGGGCTACGGCCTCGCGGTGGCCCGCGCCCAGCATGCGGTGAAGGAGCTCGCGCAGAAGCTCGTCGAGAAGGGCATCACCGTGAAGTACGCCATCCACCCGGTGGCGGGCCGCATGCCCGGCCACATGAACGTGCTGCTGGCGGAGGCCGAGGTGCCCTACGACCAGGTGTTCGAGATGGAGGACATCAACGGCGAGTTCGGCCAGGCCGACGTGGCGATCATCCTGGGCGCCAACGACGTGGTGAACCCGGCCGCGCACACCAAGGGCAGCCCGATCTACGGCATGCCGATCCTGGAGGCCTACAAGGCCAAGACCGTCATCGTCAACAAGCGCTCCATGGCCGCGGGCTACGCCGGCCTGGACAACGAGCTCTTCTACATGGACAAGACCATGATGGTCTTTGGCGATGCCAAAAAAGTAGTGGAAGATATGGGCAAGGCCATCGAATAGGCCGAAGGTCCCCGTCCGCGCAGTGGACGAGCTCTTCGCGGCGCCACTTCGTGCGCCGTTTTCGTTTTCAACAGTCCGACTCCCGGAGGAGACAAATCCAATGACCGATCGTCCCTGGCTCAGCAGCTATCCGCAGGGCGTGCCTGCCGATATCGATGCCTCGCAGTACCCCTCGCTGGTCGCGCTCATGGAAGAGAGCTTCACGAAGTACGCGGACCGCACGGCCTACAGCTTCATGGGCAAGGACATCAGCTATGCCGAGACCGACAGGCAGAGCAAGTCCTTCGCGGGCTACCTGCAGGGGCTGGGCCTGGCCAAGGGCGACCGCGTCGCGGTCATGATGCCCAACTGCCCGCAGTACCCGATCGCGGTGGCTGGCATCCTGCGCGCCGGGCTGATCCTGGTCAACGTGAACCCGCTGTACACGCCGCGCGAGCTCGAGCACCAGCTCAAGGACTCGGGCGCGAAGGCGATCGTCATCATGGAGAACTTCGGCACCACGCTGCAGCAGTGCATCGCGAGCACGCCGGTCAAGCACATCGTGCTGGCTTCCATGGGCGACCGCCTCGGCTTCCTGAAGGGCGCCCTCGTCAACTACGTGGTGCGCAACGTCAAGAAGATGGTGCCCGCGTTCAGCCTGCCGGGCGCGGTGCGCTTCAACGATGCGCTCGACAAGGGCGCGGGCGCCTCGCTCAAGCCAGTGGCCATCGGCCCCGACGACGTGGCGGTGCTGCAGTACACCGGCGGCACCACCGGCGTGTCGAAGGGCGCGGTGCTGCTGCATCGCAACGTGATCGCCAACGTGCTGCAGTCCGAGGCCTGGAACGAGCCGGTCATGAACAAGGTGCCGGCCAACGAGCAGCCCACGGGCGTGTGCGCGCTGCCGCTCTATCACATCTTCGCGTTCACGGTCGGCATGATGCTGAGCATGCGCACGGGCGGCAAGCTGATCCTGATCCCGAATCCGCGCGACATCCCCGGCGTGCTGAAGGAGCTGTCGAAGCACACGATCCACAGCTTCCCGGCCGTCAACACGCTGTTCAACGGCCTGGCGAACCATCCCGACTTCAACACCGTCAACTGGAAGAACCTGAAGGTCTCGGTGGGCGGCGGCATGGCGGTGCAGGCTGCGGTGGCGAAGCTCTGGCTCGAGAAGACCGGCTGCCCGATCTGCGAGGGCTACGGCCTTTCCGAGACCTCGCCCTCGGCCACCTGCAACCCGACCAACAGCACCGCCTACACCGGCACCATCGGCCTGCCGCTGCCGAGCACCTGGCTCAAGCTGCTCGACGATGAAGGCAACGAGGTGCCCGCCGGCGAGCGTGGCGAGATCGCCATCAAGGGCCCGCAGGTGATGGCGGGCTACTGGCAGCGCCCCGACGAGACCGCCAAGGTCATGACGGCCGACGGCTACTTCAAGAGCGGCGACATCGGCGTGGTCGACGAGCGCGGCTACTTCAAGGTGGTCGACCGCAAGAAGGACATGATCCTGGTGTCGGGCTTCAACGTGTACCCGAACGAGGTCGAGGACGTGGTCGCACTCATTCCGGGCGTGCTCGAATGCGCAGCGGTCGGCGTGCCCGACGACAAGACCGGTGAAGCAGTGAAGCTCGTCATCGTCAAGAAAGACCCTTCGCTCACGGAGGCTCAGGTGCGCGAATACTGCAGAGCAAACCTTACGGGTTACAAGCAGCCGCGCATCGTAGAGTTTCGTACCGACATGCCGAAGACGCCGGTCGGCAAGATCCTTCGCCGCGAGCTGCGCGACGCCAAGAAGTAAGCGCGCAGGCACGCGCTGAAGTAAGGGTTCGGCCCGGGTGGGGCCAAGGCATCGATCTTGCATATTCGCGGGTCGATGCTCAGGTTTGTCTTTACCCGTTTGAGTCTGTTGGTGCCGACCTTCTTCGGCATGACACTGCTCGCCTTCTTCCTCATCCGGCTGGTGCCGGGCGACCCCATCGAGACCATGGCCGGCGAGCGCGGGATCGACCCCGCGCGCCATGCCGAGCTGCGCACCGCCTATGGCTTCGACAAGCCGGTGATCGTGCAGTACGGCATCTACATCGCCCGCGTTCTGCACGGCGATCTCGGCAAGTCGCTCATCACGCAGGACACGGTGATGAGCGAGTTCCTCTCGCTCTTTCCGGCCACCGTCGAACTCGCGGTGTGCGCCATCCTTTTCGCGCTGCTGCTGGGGCTTCCGGCCGGCATCCTCGCGGCGGTGCGGCGCAACTCCATCTTCGACCACGGCGTGATGGCCACCTCGCTCACCGGCTACTCGATGCCGATCTTCTGGTGGGGGCTGCTGCTGATCCTGTTCTTCTCGGTGCAGCTCGGATGGACGCCCGTGTCGGGCCGCATCGCCGTGCAGTACTACGTCGAGCCCGACACCGGCTTCCTGCTGATCGACGCGCTGCGCGCCGGCGACACCGACGCCTTCTGGTCGGCGCTGCACCACCTGATCCTGCCGGCCGTGGTGCTGGGCACCGTGCCGCTCGCGGTGATCGCGCGCATGACGCGCTCGGCCATGCTCGAAGTGCTGGGCGAGGACTACATCCGCACCGCGCGCGCCAAGGGGCTTTCGCGTTTTCGCGTGGTGGGGCTGCATGCACTGCGCAACGCGCTCATTCCGGTCGTGACCGTCGTCGGGCTGCAGGTGGGCGCGCTGTTCACGGGCGCCATCCTCACCGAGACCATCTTCTCGTGGCCGGGTGTCGGCAAGTGGCTCATCGAAGCGATCGGCCGGCGCGACTACCCGGTGCTGCAGGGCGGCATGCTGCTGCTCGGCGGCATCGTGATGCTGGTGAATCTTCTCGTCGACGTGGCTTACGGCGTCATCAACCCGCGGATCAGGCGCTGAGCTCATGGCGACCACGACACAAACCGTTTCGACCCATGGCGTGAAGAGCGCCGCACCCCCCGGCCCCTGGCGCGAATTCTGGACGGCCTTCTCGGCCAACCGGGGCGCGGTCATCGGGCTCGCCACCATCGTCGTGCTGCTGCTGGTCGCGCTGTTCGCGCCGTGGATCGCACCGCACGCGCCGAACGAAACCAACAGCGCCGTCTTCCTCCAGCCGCCGGCGTGGCAGCAGGGCGGTTCCATGAGCTACCTGCTGGGCACCGACGCCATCGGCCGCGACATTCTTTCGCGGCTCATGTACGGCGCGCGCCTGTCGCTTTCGATCGGCGTCGCGGTGGTGGCGCTGTCGGTGGTCGTGGGCGTGGTGCTGGGGCTCGTTGCGGGCTTCTTCCGCGGGGTGATCGAGATCGCGATCATGCGGCTGATGGACATCGTGCTCACGCTGCCGAGCCTGCTGCTGGCCATCGTGATCGTCGCGATCCTCGGGCCGGGGCTCATCAACGCGATGCTCGCGGTGGCCATCGTGGTGCTGCCGCACTATGTGCGCATCACGCGCGCTGCTGTCATCGCCGAGGTCTCGCGCGATTACGTCACTGCCGCGCGTGTTAGCGGCGCAAGCACGCTGCGGCTGATGTTCCGCGAGGTGCTGCCCAACTGCGCCGCGCCGCTGATCGTGCAGGCCTCGCTCGGCATCTCCACCGCCATCCTCGACGCGGCGGCGCTCGGCTTCCTCGGCCTCGGCGCGCAGCCGCCGTCGCCCGAATGGGGAACCATGCTGGCCGACGCGCGCGAGTTTGTGCTGCGCGCGTGGTGGGTCGTCACCTTTCCCGGCATGGCGATCCTTGCGGCCGTGCTCGCATTCAATCTTCTGGGCGATGGGCTGCGCGATGCCCTCGACCCCAAGCTCAAGCGCTAAAGCAAAGGAAAAAAAGATGCCTTTGCTGGACATCAAGGACCTCCACGTCGAGTTCCCTACGCAGGGCGGCGTGCTGCACGCGGTCGACGGCGTGAGCTTCAGCCTCGAGGAAGGCGAGGTGCTCGGCATCGTCGGCGAATCGGGCTCGGGCAAGAGCGTCACGATGATGGCGCTGATGGGGCTCGTCGGCTTCCCGGGGCGCGTGCGCGCGGAGCACATGCGCTTCGCGGGCAACGACCTGCTCGGCATTTCCGACAAGGCGCGCCGCGCGCTGGTCGGCAAGGAGGTCGCGATGATCTTCCAGGAGCCGACCACCAGCCTCAACCCCTGCTTCACCATCGGCTTCCAGCTGATGGAGACGCTGCGGCTGCACCTGAAGCTCGACAAGCGCGAAGCGAAGAAGCGCGCGACCGAGCTGCTGGAGCAGGTGGGCATTCCGGCCGCCTCGTCGCGCCTGGGCAGCTATCCGCACCAGCTCTCGGGCGGCATGAACCAGCGCGTGATGATCGCGATGGCCATCGCCTGCAACCCGCGCCTGCTGATCGCCGACGAGCCGACCACGGCGCTCGACGTGACTATCCAGGCGCAGATCCTCGACCTGCTGCGCGACCTGCAGAAGGAGCGCGGCATGGCGCTGGTGCTCATCACGCACAACATGGGCGTGGTCAGCGAAATGGCGCAGCGCATCGCCGTGATGTATGCGGGCCAGGTGATGGAGCACCAGCGCGTCGACCGGCTCTTCGCGCAGCCGCAGCATCCCTACACCGAGGCGCTGCTGGCGGCGCTGCCCGAGCGCGCCGCGCCGGAGGGGCGCCTGGCGACCATCAGCGGCGTGGTGCCCGGCGTGCACGACCGGCCCGAGGGCTGCCTGTTCGCGCCGCGCTGCAGCTACGTCACCGAGCGTGCCTGCCAGGTGCGCCCGGCGCTGCGCGAGTCGCACGGCGCCGAGGTGCGCTGCCACTTCCCCCTCGGCGACCCGGACCGGGCCCGAGCCATCGCGAGCGATCCGCCGAAGCACCGGACGGTGGAGGTCGCGGCATGAGCGAGGCATCCACCGAAGTGGTGGTCGAGGCGAAGAACCTTCAGCGCACCTACGACATCCGCCGCGGGTTGTTCCGCGCGCCCTCGCAGCTGCGCGCCGTAGGCGACATCTCCTTTCGCATCGAGCGCGGCCGCACGCTGGCGGTGGTGGGCGAATCGGGCTGCGGCAAGTCGACGCTGGCGCGGATGGTCGCGCTGATCGAGAAGCCGACTGCGGGCCAGCTCACGCTGGTCGGCGCGGACGCGGTGAGCCCGCCGGCGGAGCGCAAGCGCGAGTTGCGCCAAGCCGTGCAGCTGGTTTTTCAGAATCCCTACGGCTCGCTCAACCCACGCAAGAAGATCGCGACGGTGCTCGAAGACCCGCTGGCCATCAACACCAGCATCGGCAAGCAGGAACGCGCGGCCAAGGCGCGCGACATGCTCGCGCGCGTGGGCCTGCGGCCCGAGTACGTCAACCGCTATCCGCACATGTTCTCGGGCGGCCAGCGCCAGCGCATCGCCATCGCCCGCGCGCTGATGCTGAGCCCGCGCCTGCTGGTGGCCGACGAGCCGGTGTCGGCGCTCGACGTGTCGATCCAGGCGCAGGTGCTGAACCTGCTGGCCGACCTGCAGGCCGAGCTGGGCCTGGCGTATCTCTTCATCTCGCACGACCTGGGCGTGGTGCGGCACATCGCGCACGACGTGCTCGTGATGTATCTCGGCCATGCGGTAGAGCAGGGGCCGAAGTCGCGCATCTTCGCGCGGCCGCTGCATCCGTACACGCAGGCGCTGCTGGCGTCCACGCCGGGGCTCAGCAGCCAGCGCATCGTGCTCAAGGGCGAGCTGCCGTCGCCGCTGAATCCGCCATCGGGCTGCGTGTTCAGCACGCGCTGCCCGCACGTGGAGCCGCGCTGCCGCGAAGAGCGGCCGCTGCCACGCATGCTCGACGAGCGGCTGGTGGCCTGTCACTTTTCGGAGAAGTTCCTTGAAGGTGCACCGCTCGTGCGAGCCGATGTTCCCTCCGCCGCCCCTGTCGCGACGGCGGCGAATCCGTAGTGTTCCCCCAGTTCCCGTTCCCGCAGTTCTTTCAACCGTGAATCAAGGAGTCCACATGAAGACCCAGCCCACCGTTTCGCGCCGCTCAAAAAGCCTGGCGCTCCTGGCACCGACAGCGCTTGCAGCCCTTACCCTGGCCTGCGGCGCGGTGTCCGCCAAGACGCTGGTGTATTGCTCGGAAGGCAGCCCCGAGAATTTCTATCCGGGCATGAACACCACCGGCACCTCGTTCGACGTGACCACGCAGGTCTACAACACCATCGTCGAGTTCGAGCGCGGCGGCACCAAGGTCGTGCCCGGCCTCGCCGAGAAGTGGGACATCTCGGCCGACGGCACGGTCTATACCTTCCACCTGCGCAAGGGCGTGAAGTGGCACACCACGAGCAAGAGCTTCAAGCCCACGCGCGACTTCAATGCCGACGACTTCATCTTCATGCTCGAGCGGCAGTGGAAGGAGAGCGATCCCTTCTTCAAGGTCACGAGCCAGAACCACTCCTACTTCAACGACATGGGCATGCCCAAGCTGCTGAAGACGGTGGACCGCATCGATGACTACACCGTGAAGATCGTGCTGAACCAGCCCGAGGCTCCGTTCCTAGCGAACCTGGCGATGCAGTACGCGGGCATCCAGTCGAAGGAATACGCCATCGCGATGCTGAAGGCCGGCACGCCCGAGAAGGTGGACCAGGACCCGATCGGCACCGGCCCGTTCTACCTCGTGCAGTACCAGAAGGACGCGATCATCCGCTTCAAGGCCTTCCCGCAGTACTGGGGCGGCAAGGCGAAGATCGACGACCTCGTGTTCGCGATCACGCCCGACGCCTCGGTGCGCTGGGCCAAGCTGCAAAAGGGCGAGTGCCACGTCATGCCGTACCCGAACCCTGCCGACCTCGACGCGATCCGCAAGGACCCGAACGTGCAACTGCTGGAGCAGCCCGGCCTGAACGTGGGCTACCTCTCGTACAACACGACGAAGAAGCCCTTCGACGACGTGCGCGTGCGCAAGGCCATCAACATGGCGATCAACAAGAAGGCCATCATCGACGGCGTGTACCTGTCGACCGGCGTGGCCGCGAAGAACCCCATTCCGCCGACCATGTGGTCCTACAACGACGCGGTGAAGGACGACCCGTACGACCCCGAGGCCGCCAAGAAGCTGCTGGCGCAGGCCGGCTTCCCCGATGGCTTCTCGACCGACCTGTGGGCCATGCCGGTGCAGCGCCCGTACAACCCGAACGCCAAGCGCATCGCCGAGCTGATGCAGGCCGACCTCGCCAAGATCAACGTCAAGGCCGAGATCAAGAGCTTCGAGTGGGGCGAGTACCGCAAGCGCCTGCAGGCCGGCGAGCACCAGATGGGCATGCTGGGCTGGACCGGCGACAACGGCGATCCGGACAACTTCCTCTACACGCTGCTGGGCTGCGCCTCGGCCAAGTCGGCCAGCGGCAGCAACATCTCGAAGTTCTGCTACCAGCCGTACGAAGACCTCGTGGTGAAGGCCAAGAGCGCCACCAAGCAGGCTGATCGCGACGCGCTCTACAAGAAGGCGCAGGTCATCTTCAAGGAACAGGCGCCGTGGTTCACCATCGCGCATGCGGTGCAGCTCAAGCCGGTGCGCAAAGAGGTCGTCGACTTCAAGCTGAGCCCGTTCGGCCGCCATACTTTCTACGGTGTGGATATCAAGCAGTAAGCCGGACGTGAGTGTCGCGCCCATCGCGATCGTTGCGGCGATGCACGAGGAGCTGGGCGCGCTCCTCGCGCTGATGCCTGACGAGCAGCGCGTGCGCGTCGCGGGCCGCGACTTCTGGGTGGGCCATCTGCATGGCCGGCCGGTGGTCGCGGTGCTGTCGCGCATCGGCAAGGTCGCGGCGGCGATCACGGCCACGGTGCTGCTGGAGCGCTTCGGCGCGCGGGCCATCGTGTTCATCGGCGTCGCGGGCGGACTGGCACCGGGCGTGAACGTGGGCGACGTGGTGGTCGCGACGCAGCTGCTGCAGCACGACCTGGACGCCTCGCCGATCTTTCCGAAGTACGAAGTGCCGCTGATGGGGCTGTCGCGCTTCGCCGTCGACGCTGCCATGTCCGATGCGCTGGCGGCCGTTGCCGAAGAGACGCTGCGCGATCCGTTGGCCCTGGTGGGGCAGGAGGCTGTCGACGAGTTCGGCCTTCGTTCGCCGAAGGTGCATCGCGGCCTGCTGGTGAGCGGCGACCGCTTCGTCTCGACCACCGCCGAGAGCGCGGCGCTGCAGCGCGCCTTGCCCGATGCGCTCGCGGTGGAGATGGAAGGCGCCTCGGTCGCGCAGGTGTGCCACGACTACGGCGTGCCCTTCGCGGCGATGCGCACGATCTCCGACCGGGCCGACGATGCCGCGCACGGCGATTTCTCGCGCTTCGTCGTTTCGGTCGCGAGCCGCTACAGCCTCGCGCTCGTCGATGCGTGGCTGGCTTCGCTGCCGGCGGAACTCGGCTGAATTCAGCCGAGAGAAGGCGTGCGGCGGCGCGGGATGTCGCGCAGCAGCGGCGGGATCGACAGCGCCAGCAGCAGCGCCGCCAGCGGCACCACGCAGACGAAGCCCACGTACTTGAAGCCCAGCGCGCCCACCGCGCCGCCGAGCACGAACATGCCGACCAGCCCGCCCGCGCGGCGCATGCGGCCGCGGTCGTGGCGCACGGGCAGGATCGGCGCCGGTGCCGACTTCGGGCGGCGGTTCCAGTAGAGCATCTTGCCGATCTCGATGCCCATGTCGGTGATGTTGCCGGTCATGTGCGTGGTGCGGATGCTGCCGCCCGATGTCTTGGACGCCACCGCGTTCTGCAGCCCCATGATGAAGGACAGCAGCAGCACGGTGAGCGGCACCGCGAAGGGCGTCGCCCAGGTCAGCGTGATGGCGCCCATGAGCCCGAACGGGAACATCAGCGCCGCCTCCAGCATCAGCGGCAGGGCGTACACCCCGTGCATGCGGTGCTGGCGGCCCCAGTTCACTAGCACCGCGCAGACGGCGGCGCCGCTCAGGAAGGCCAGGATCGCGCCCAGCGCATTCAGCAGCAGCTTGACGTTGCCCAGCACCATGCCGTCGGCCAGCTGCGAGGCGAAGCCCGTCATGTGCGAGGTGTACATGTGCAGGACGAGGAAGCCGCCCGCGTTGATTGCGCCGGCATTGAAGGCCAGCAGCAGGCCCAGCGCGATGTTGGTCGACGGCGCGCGGTGGCGGTTGGTGAGGAAGCGGATTCTGCGCACTGTGGCTCTCCGGGTCAGCGCTTGCTGCCGGCCACTCTAGCACCGGCCGCGCGGCGCTTCTTCTCTTCTTCCTACTTCAGCCAGCCGCGCCGACGGAAGTACCACATCGGCACCAGCGCGCTCGCCGCCATCAGCACGATGGCATAGGGGTAGCCCATGGCCCAGTCGAGCTCGGGCATGAACTTGAAGTTCATGCCGTAGATGCTGGCGATCAGCGTCGGCGGCAGCAGCGCCACGCTGGCCACCGAGAAGATCTTGATGGTCTTGTTCTGGTTGATGTTGATGAAACCGACGGTCGCATCCATCAGGAAGTTGATCTTGTCGAAGAGGAAGGCCGTGTGGTTGTCCAGCGACTCGATGTCGCGCAGGATCTGGCGCGCTTCCTCGAACTGCTCGGCGTTGAGCATCTTGCTGCGCATCATGAAGCTGACGGCGCGGCGCGTGTCCATCACGTTGCGGCGGATGCGCCCGTTCAGGTCTTCCTGCCGCGCGATGGCGCCGAGCACCTCGCCAGCCAGCTCGTCGCTGACGTTGCCTGACAGCACCTTCTTGCTGGCGGCCTCGAGCTCGTCGTAGATGTTCTCCAGCGAGTCGGCCGAGTATTCGGCGTCGGCGTCGAAGAGCTTGAGCATGACTTCCTTGGCGTCCTCGATCAGCCCCGGTGCGCGGCGCGCGCGCATGCGCAGCAGGCGGAACACGGGCACGTCCTCGTCGTGGATCGAGAACAGCACGCCGCGGCTGCGCAGGTCGGTGTTGTGCTGGTTGAGGATGAAGGCGACGCGCACGGTGCGCGGGGCCTCGTCGTCGTCGATCAGGAAGTCGGAGCGGATGTGCAGCTCGCCGTTGTCTTCCTCGTAGAAGCGCGCCGACTCCTCGATGTCCTCGTCCATCGCGTCTTCGGGAATGGACAGGCCGTAGTACTGCTTGATCCAGCGCTTTTCCTCGAGCGTGGGCGATTCGAGGTCGACCCAGATCGGCTGGAACTTGGAGAGCTCTTCGAGGGCCTCGATCTCTTCCTGGACGAGGCGGCCGTTGGCGAGCGTGAAGATGTTGAGCATGGGGCTCACTCCCGGGATTGACTGACTGGACGATGGGCGAGGGAGGGGGCGCTTTCAATTCCCCGGCCCGACGCGCGCGGCAAGCGCGAAAGAAACGTCAGCGAAAGGGAGTTGAAAGCTGCCGAGACGGGGCGGTTTCCATTGGAAAAATCTCCGGGTTGCAGCGAGGCGCGATTATGTCACCGGCCACATGTAGCCAGGGTGGCCGGACTGGACGGGCATACAGTAAAGTCGTGCGCCATGCAGACCACTGCGCTCCCCGTTTTTCCAGCCGTGCCGAAGACCCAGGCCGAACGCCTGGCCGATGCGCTCGCCTCGCTCAACGAGGCGCAGCGCGCTGCGGTCGAGCACGGCGTGAGCGCCGCCACCGCCGGGCGCGACGAGCGGCCGCTGCTGGTCATCGCGGGCGCCGGCTCGGGCAAGACCAGCACGCTGGCGCACCGCGTCGCAACCCTCATCGCCGGCGGGGTCGATCCGCAGCGCCTGCTGCTGCTGACCTTCTCGCGCCGCGCCGCGCAGGAAATGGAGCGCCGCGCCGGCCGGGTGCTGGCGCAGGTGCTCGGGCTGAAGTCGGAGGCGCCGCCCGCGCTGCCATGGGCCGGCACCTTCCATGGCATCGGCGCGAGGCTGCTGCGCGAGTACGCGCCGCAGATCGGGCTGGACGAGAACTTCACCATCCACGACCGCGGCGACGCCGAAGACCTCATGGGACTGGTGCGCCACGAGCTGGGGCTTTCCTCCACCGTCAACCGCTTTCCGCGCAAGGGCACCTGCCTGTCGATCTATTCGCGCTGCGTGAACACCCGCGCGCCGCTGGCCGACGTGCTGAAGGAAGCCTTTCCCTGGTGCGGCGAGTGGGAGGCCGAGCTGAAGAAGCTGTTCGGCGCGTACGTCGAGGCCAAGCAGCGGCAGAACCTGCTCGACTACGACGACCTGCTGCTCTACTGGGCCGAGATGGCGGCCGAGCCCGCGCTGGCCGCGCACATCGGCGCGCGCTTCGACCATGTGCTGGTCGACGAATACCAGGACACCAACCTGCTGCAGGCCTCGATCCTGCTGGCGCTCAAGCCCGACGGGCGCGGCGTGACGGTGGTGGGGGACGACGCGCAGTCGATCTATTCCTTCCGCGGCGCCACGGTGCGCAACATCCTCGACTTTCCCTCGCAGTTCACGCAGGCCGCGCGCGTGGTCACGCTGGAGCGCAACTACCGCTCGACGCAGCCGATCCTCGACGTGTCGAACCGCGTCATCGCGCAGGCCGCCGAGCGGCATGCCAAGACGCTGTGGACCGACAAGCCCTCGGCCGGCAAACCGCTGCTGGTGCTCGTGCCCGACGAGGCCGGGCAGGCGCGCTGGGTGGCCGACAAGGTGCTGGCGCACCGCGAGGGCGGGCTGGCGCTGAAGTCGCAGGCGGTGCTGTTTCGCACCTCTTCCCACAGCGCGGCGCTCGAACTCGAGCTGGCGCGTCGCAACATCCCGTTCGTGAAGTTCGGCGGGCTCAAGTTCCTGGAGGCCTCGCACGTGAAGGACCTGCTCGCGGTGCTGCGTTTTGCGCAGAACCCGCGCGGGCGCATGGCGGGGTTCCGCGTGACGCAGCTGATACCGGGCATCGGCCCCGCCACCAGCGCACGCCTGCTCGACGCGATGGAGCAGGCCGCCGACCCGGCCGCGGCCGTGCGCGACTTCGTGCCGCCTTCGGCCGCCCGCGCGCAATGGGCCGACTTCGTCGAAGTCTATGCCGCCCTGCGCGCGCCGGGACTCAAGTGGCCCGCCGACGTCGAACTGGCGATGGACTGGTACCTGCCGCACCTGGAGCGCCTGTACGAGGACACCTCCGGCGTGCGGCGCGCCGACGTGGAGCAGCTCGCGCGCCTCGCGGCAGGGTATGCCTCGCGCGAACGTTTTCTTACCGAACTCACGCTCGATCCGCCCGAAGCCACCAGCGACCGCCCGGGGCCGCCGCTGCTCGACGAGGACTACCTGATCCTCTCCACCATCCATTCGGCCAAGGGTCAGGAATGGAATTCGGTGCACGTGCTCAACGTGGTCGACGGCTGCCTGCCGGCCGACGTGGCCCAGAGCGCGCATGAGCTGGAAGAGGAGCGGCGCCTGCTCTACGTGGCAATGACCCGGGCGCGCGACCACCTTCATCTGCTGGTGCCGCAGCGCTTCCACATCACGCAGCAGGCGGCGCGGGGCGACCGGCACCTGTATGCCAACCGCACGCGCTTCATCGCCGATGCCGACCTGGAGGGCTTCGAGCAGCAGACCTGGCCGCCCCCGCCGGAGCGGCCGCCGGCGGTGCCGCCGCCCAGTTCGGTGATCGACCTGCGCAACAGGATGCGGGCCGCGTGGCGCTGAGTTGGGGGCGGCATGGGCAGGCCCTTGTGCCGGCATGGTCACCGGCTCGCCGGCACTGAAACACTTGTTTCCAAATCGCGGCATCGCCAGTCCCGCGCGTGCCCGCAGCTATCGATTCGCTAGCGTGTGAAAAGCTGCTCGCGAGGCGGCAAAACCCCGGGCAACTCAGGTATTGCAATACCGTGACAGCTTGGGCATAGTGAATCGACCTTCCCCTCTTTCTCACCTCTTCCCACCCCCTCTTTTCTTCTTTCTCAAGACCCCCAGAGAGAACTCCCGTTTCGTTTCGCCGGCCAAGCCGCATTCCGCGGGGCGGCCATTTCCCCAACCGTCAATTCCAGGAGGTCATTCATGAATTTGACGATCAGCGGTCATCACCTCGACGTCACACCTGCCTTGCGCACCTACGTCACGAGCAAGCTGGACCGGGTCATCCGACATTTCGACCAGGTGGTCGATGTGAAGGTGATCCTCACGGTGGAAAAGCAGAAGGAAAAGGAACGCCGTCAAAGGGCGGAATGCAACATCCACGTCAAGGGCAATGACATGTTCGCGGAGTCGAGCCACGCTGATCTCTACGCTGCGGTCGATGAACTGGTCGACAAGCTCGACCGCCAGGTGGTGCGCCACAAGGACCGCCTGCAGGACCACCATCACGCTGCGCCCAAGCGCGTGATGTAGGAGCCCCCGGGCTCGCATCGAAGGCCGCCTGCGGGGCGGCCTTTTCTTTTCCGACTGTTGCACTAGGGTTTTTGGCAGGCGTCCAGAGAGGAGCGCGAGGCCTTCAGGCAACGTGTAGACAGAAAGTAAATAGGGGGACTGGGGGTTTTTACCAAGCGGGTGCATAATCGCCCCCGCTCTGCACCCACCATGAATCGACTCGCGTCCATCCTGCCGCCCGCTCAAGTGCTTGTGAGCGTTGACGCTACCAGCAAGAAACGTGCTTTCGAAGAAGCCGGCCTGCTGTTCGAAAGCCTTCACGGTCTGGGCCGTGCCCTCATCACCGACAGCCTGTTCGCGCGCGAGCGCCTCGGCTCCACCGGCCTGGGCCACGGCGTCGCCATTCCGCATGGCCGCATCAAGGGCCTCAAGTCGCCGATGGCCGCTGTGTTCCAGCTGGCCAACCCGATCGGCTTCGACGCCCCCGACGAGCAACCCGTCGCATTGCTGATCTTCCTGCTGGTGCCCGAAGCGGCCACGCAGAAGCATCTCGAAATCCTCTCCGAAATCGCCGAGCTGCTGAGCGACGCCAGCCTGCGCGAGCAGATCAAGTCCAGCACCGACGCCACGGCCCTGCACGACCTGATCGCCGGCTGGCAATCCACGCAGGTCGCCTGAGCGCATGCGTTGGCGCGCGCGGCTGCTGATAAGCTGCGCGGCTCCTTCTTCCCTCATTCCACCGCAAAGCCGGCGCCTGCGCGCCGCCTTCTGAACGCATGAAGCCGACCGTCATCAGCGCCGATGCCATGTTCGAGGAGTTCCGTGGCTCGCTCCGCTGGGAATGGCTCGCCGGGCTGGGAGCGTCGGAGCGCCAGTTCGATCCCGAGGTCATCAGCCGCGCGCAGTCGGCCGCCGACCTGGTCGGCTACCTCAACTACATCCACCCGTACCGCGTGCAGATCCTCGGCGCCCGCGAGGTGGCCTACCTCACGCGCGGCAGCGAGGAAGACTGCGCGCGGCGCATCGCCCGCATCGTCACGCTGGAGCCGCCGATGCTGGTGCTGGCCGACGGCCAGGCCGCGCCCGACGAGCTGCTGTCGATCTGCGAGCGCGCGCAGCTGCCGCTCTTCGCGACGCGCGAGTCGTCGGCCTTCGTGATCGACCTGCTGCGCGCCTACCTGTCCAAGCACTTCGCCGAGCGCACCTCGATGCACGGCGTGTTCATGGACATCCTGGGCATGGGCGTGATGATCACGGGCGAGTCGGGCCTGGGCAAGAGCGAGCTGGGGCTTGAGTTGATCTCGCGCGGCAACGGCCTCGTGGCCGACGATGCGGTCGACCTCTACCGCATCAACCAGAACACCATCGAGGGCCGCTGCCCCGACCTGCTGCTGAACCTGCTGGAAGTGCGCGGCATCGGCCTGCTGGACATCCGCGCGATCTTCGGCGAGACGGCGGTGCGCCGGAAGATGCGGCTCAAGCTCATCGTGCACCTGGTGCGGCGCGACAGCTTCGAGCGCGACTACGAGCGCATGCCCTCGGCGCCGCTCACGCAGGACGTGCTGGGCATTCCGGTGCGCAAGGTCATCATCCAGGTGGTGGCCGGGCGCAACATCGCCGTGCTGGTGGAGGCCGCGGTGCGAAATTCGATCCTGCAGCTGCGCGGCATCGACACGTATGCCGACTTCGTGGCGCGGCACCACAAGGCGATGGAAAACTCCCGCGACGGGGATTGATCGGTTCGCCGGATGCGGCCGCCGCCGGGGCCGCATTTCCTGCTTCGGTATGTATCAGCGCTTCTTGGCGCAGTCTCCACACAAACCGTAAAGCGACATGGCGTGATCCTGCAGGATCCAGCCCTTGTCCTTGGCGATCATCTGCTGGCGGCGCTCGATCTCGGCGTCGTAGAACTCCTCGACCTTGCCGCACGAGGTGCAGATCAGGTGGTCGTGGTGGGTGCCTTCGTTCAGCTCGTAGACCGCCTTGCCGCTCTCGAAGTGACTGCGCTCCAGGATGCCGGCCTGTTCGAACTGGGTGAGCACCCGGTAGACGGTGGCCAGGCCGATGTCGGAGTGTTCGTTGAGCAGCACGCGGAACACGTCTTCCGCCGTCATGTGCCGCTGGCTGCCGGTCTGGAAGATCTCCAGGATCTTCAGGCGGGGCAGGGTGGCCTTGAGGCCGGTGTTCTTGAGTTCGTCGATGTTGGCCATGTTGGTTCCTGCGCCCCTGGCGGGGCCGCGGCGAAAGGCCCCGAAAAGGCCAGCCGCTACAATGGCCGATCATATCGCTACCCCCTTTTCCTCCCATGCCTGCCAACTTCCAACGCCGGCCCTGGCTGCTGGCTGTCGCCGTCGCGGCAACGCTCGGCCTCGGTGCCTGCAGCGGTTTCACCGAACGCACGCGTGGCGCGCTGGCCGCCGTAACCCCCTACAAAGTCGAGGTGGTTCAGGGCAATTTCGTGTCGAAGGAACAGGTCGCGGCGCTCAAGCCGGGCATGTCCCGCCAGCAGGTGCGTGAAATCCTCGGGACCTCGCTGCTGAACGACGTGTTCCATGCCAACCGCTGGGACTACGTCTTCACCATCCGCCGCCAGGGCGTCGAGCCGCAGGAGCGCCGCCTGACGGTGTACTTCAACGGCGAGATCATGGACCGCTTCGAGGGCGACGAGATGCCCAGCGAGGAAGAATTCGTCGCCACGCTCGATACCCGCAAGAAATCCGGCAAGGTGCCCGCGCTCGAAGCCTCGGAAGACGAGCTCAAGAAATACGCGCCCAAGGACGACGAGAAGAAAGCCGGTGCCTCCAAGGACGCGACGTCGGCTTCCCTGCCGCCGCTGCCGGCCGCCTACCCCCCGCTCGAAGCCGCGCGCTGAGCGCGCAGGAGCATCGGCGGCTGCGGGCGGCGCCCGCCAGTCGGGCGGCGTCCGTTCCGTGTCCATGCATGCCATTGGCCGTTTCGAAATTCCCGAAGACTGAACCAGCGTGACCGAATCCACCTCCACCCCCTCCGCCAATTCCGCCTCCGCGCCGCGCCGCGTCGCCATCGCCGGGGCTTCGGGCCGCATGGGCCACATGCTGATCGAGGCCGTGCGCAACGCGCCCGACCTGCGCCTGGCCGGCGCCCTCGACATCGCCGGCAGCCCGGCCCTTGGCACCGATGCCGGCGCCTTCCTGGGCTTCGACAGCGGCGTGTCCATCGTGTCCGACCTGCGCGCCGGCCTGAAGGACGCGCAGGTGCTCATCGACTTCACCCGCCCCGAAGGCACGCTCGCGCACCTCGCGGTCTGCCGCGAACTGGGCGTGCAGGCCGTCATCGGCACCACCGGCTTCAGCGACGCGCAGAAGGCCGAGATCGCCGAGATCGCCAAGGACATCGCGATCATGATGGCGCCCAACATGAGCGTGGGCGTCAACGTCACCTTCAAGCTGCTCGAGATGGCGGCCAAGGCCATGGCGACGGGCTACGACATCGAGATCATCGAGGCGCACCACCGCCACAAGGTCGACGCGCCCTCGGGCACCGCGCTCAAGATGGGCGAGGTCATCGCCGACGCGCTGGGCCGCGACCTCAAGGACTGCGCGGTGTACGCCCGCGAAGGCATCACCGGCGAGCGCGACCCGTCCACCATCGGCTTCTCGGCCATCCGCGGCGGCGACATCGTGGGTGACCACACCGTGCTGTTCGCCGGCACCGGCGAGCGCATCGAGATCACCCACAAGTCGTCGAGCCGCGTCACCTACGCGCAGGGCAGCCTGCGCGCGGTGCGCTTCCTGGCCGGGCAGCGCGCGGGCCTGTTCGACATGTACGACGTGCTCGGTCTTCGCTGACCGCGCGGCACCCACCAAGGACCGCCGATGAGCGTGCTCGAACTGCTGGCCCACGGTGACGGCGTCAGCCGTTCGGTGGCCGCGCTGCTGCTCGCGATGTCGATCGCGAGCTGGGTCATCATCCTCTGGAAGGCGTGGCTGCTGCGCGGCGGCACACGCGACGTGCTGCGCAGCATCGCGGCGTTCTGGCAGTCGTCCACGCTGGCCGACGCCGAGCAGAAGCTCAAGGCCTTCGACCGCGCGACGCTGGTGTCGCCCGCCGTCTCGGCCATCCGGGGCGTCGCCGCGGGCGAGCCGGCCGGCACGCTGGGCGCCACGGTCGACCCCAACCAGCGCCTCACGCGCGTGCTGCGCGACGCCCTGCACGGTGCGCTGCGCCGGCTGCAGGCGGGGCAGATCCTGCTGGCCACCGTCGGCGCCACCGCGCCCTTCGTCGGGCTGCTGGGCACGGTCTGGGGCATCTATGGCGCGCTAACGGGCATTGCCGGCCAGACCGGCGGCTTCACCATCGACAAGGTGGCGGGCCCGGTGGGCGAGGCGCTCATCATGACGGCCTTCGGCCTGGCCGTGGCCATCCCGGCCGTGCTGGCCTACAACGTCTTCGGCCGCGTCATCGGCCGCATCGAAGCCGAGCTAGAAGGCTTCGCGCACGACCTGCTGGGCAGCTTCGCCGCCCCGCCTGCTCCCGTCGCGCCGCCGCCCGCGCGGCCGATGCCGGTCTGAGGACCCGGAACGGCAATCATGGCCTTCGGTCGCACATCACTGGGCAGCGCCACCGGCGGCGGCGGGCGTGCCATGGGTGCGGGCGCGCAGCGGCCGCTGTCCGACATCAACGTCACGCCGCTGGTCGACGTGATGCTGGTGCTGCTGGTGATCTTTATCATCACCGCGCCGCTGATGGCCAGCTCGATCAAGCTCGACCTGCCGCAAACCGATGCCGGCCAGCCCAACGACGCGCCCAAGTTCGTGAGCCTGTCGGTCGACGCCTCGGGCAAGGTCTTCCTCAACGACAAGGCCGTGACCGACGAGGAACTGGCGCAGCAGCTCGGGAAGGCCGCCGCCGACAGCAAGGACACCGAGGTGCAGCTGCGTGCGGACCAGACGGTGCCTTACGGCAAGGTGGTGGCGCTGATGGGCATCGCGAACAAGGCGGGGCTGAGCCGCATCGGGTTCGTGACGGAAGCACCTGCCGCTCCCTCGAATTCGTCCGAGCGGCGCTGAGCTTTCTTTCTCCCGTTCCGTTCGGGCGTCCGCCCTGGCACTAGTCAGCCTCCCGCAAGGGTGCGCGTCATATTTTTCGCCGTCGACCTGAGTCGATGCCAACAAATATGAGGGAGGTTGCGCGATGGATGGAGGAGTCACACGTCTCTTGCGGGCTTGGCCCGGCCTTGGGCAACGAGGTGGCATCGCTCTGCGGGTGATCATGCCCATCCTTCTGCTTGGCATGCTGGCAGGCTGCACGACGCCTTACGGTCCGAGGGGCCTAGCCGGCGGATACGTGGATACGCGCATTGCCGATGACACCTATCTCGTGGAATTCCACGGCAACGGAAAGACCTCGGGCGACATGGTCTGGCGCTACTGGATCTACCGTTGTGCTGAACTGACCCGACAGCGCGGCTATTCGCTGTTTGCGCTGGCATCGAAAAACGCGGCAGCCGTACCGCCGGCTGGCGGTGCGCTGAAGCTCATGTCGCTCGAACCCGACGAGAGCGACTCGCCTCCGCTGCCGAGTCCGTTCAAGGGTGGAGGTGGCGGCGGTACCCATACCGTGTATGTCCCGAGCTACTCGGGAGGCGGAGGAACTATCACGACGTGGCATTCGAGCGCCACCATCCGGATGTTCCGCGACGTGAGTGAAGCCGGTGCGGCCTACGCTCTTCGGGCCGACGCTGTCATCACGCTCCTCAAACCCTATGTCTTGAGCCAGGGGCGCAGCGATGCTCCGTCCCGCGAAGAGCTGATTCGGCGCACCGGCGCCAGCCCGCAGCCTGAAACCGCGGTTTCCGCGCAGCGCCGCGAGCCGGTTCAGATGAAGGACCTTGACGGCCTCATTCGTTCACCGGAATGACTGGTTCTATGCAGAAGTGGCAAGGCCTGCTGCGGCGCGCAGCCCCATGCGGCTTCAGCCTTCTTTGTGCGATGCCGATGGTGTCGCACGCGATGTCCGCCGAGGAGCTGTTTCGCCGAATGGCGCCTTCGGTCTGGGTCATCCGGCCGATTGATGCGCAAGGCAAATCGCTGGGTACTGGCAGCGGCGTGGTGATCGACCAGGGGCGCCTCGTCACCAACTGCCATGTGCTTGCGAAAGCGGCGTCCATCCTCGTGAAGCACGAGAACGTGACATTCCAGGCGACGTTGGAGTTTCCGGACACGGAGCGCGACCTGTGCTCGATCAAGGTGGCGAACTTCACGGCACCGGCTGTGCAGATCGCACCGGTCGAAACGCTGCGCGTGGGGCAAAAAATCTACACCATCGGCACGCCGTACGGCCTGGAGCAGACGCTCAGCGACGGCCTTGTTTCCGCGCTTCGCCGAGGGCCCAGCGAAACGATCGAGTACATACAGATATCGGCGCCCACTTCACCCGGTTCGAGCGGGGGCGGGCTCTTCGACGAGCAGGGCCGACTGGTGGGTATTACCACTTCGGGCATGACAGGCACGGCCCAGAACCTGAACTTCGCCCGGCCGGCTCAATGGATTCTCGACCTGCCTGAACGTGGGCGGCTCGCACTGGCCGCTTACAAGAAGCCCGAGGTCGCGGCCGGCGTGCCGTCCGCGTCTTCCCCTGCCACTGTTGTTGCATCCGGACCGGCGGCGGGTCGCGTTCCCTATCTGAGCGAGTCGCGGCAACTTGCCTTCCGGGACTTCCTGGGGCAGCCCATCCCCCGGGCTTTCGCCGTTTCCCTGGATGGTCACTATGGCGCTGCCTGGAATGACAAGGGAAGGTCGACGCAGGCAGAGCTGTCAGAGCGCGCACTCGCCAATTGCAGGAAGTTCGCGTCGGCCGAGTGCCGCCTCTACATGGTCGGCGACCAGATCGTCTGGCACGAATAGGCTACCCCAGCACCACTGGCTTCGTATGCCAGATCTCGTGCGCGTACTGCGCGATCGTCCTGTCCGACGAGAACACCCCCATCCCCGCCACGTTGAGGATCGCCTTGCGCGTCCACGCGTCCGAGTCGCGGTAGAGCGCGTCGACCTCCGCCTGCTTCGCCACGTAGCTCGCGTAGTCGGCCAGCAGCAGGTAGTGGTCGCCCCAGTTCACCAGCGCGTCGTAGATGCCCTGGTAGCGCGACGGTTCGCCCGGGGAGAAGGCGCCGTCGCGGATCGCGTCCAGCACGCGCTTGAGCTCGGCGTTCTCCTCGTAGATCTCGCGCGGCTGGTAGCCGCGCGCGCGGATGTCGGCCACCTCGGGCGTGGTGTTGCCGAAGATGAAGATGTTCTCGGGCTCCACGCTCTCGCGCATTTCCACGTTCGCGCCGTCCAGCGTGCCTATGGTGAGGGCGCCGTTGAGCGCGAACTTCATGTTGCCGGTGCCCGACGCTTCCGTGCCCGCCGTGGAAATCTGCTCCGACAGGTCGGCCGCCGGCATGATGATCTCCGCCAGGCTCACGCTGTAGTTCGGCAGGAACACCACCTTCAGCAGCTTGCCCACGCGCGTATCGGCGTTGATGGTGGCCGCCACGTCGTTGATGAGCCTGATGACCAGCTTGGCCATCGCATAGGCCGACGCCGCCTTGCCCGCGAACACCACCACGCGCGGCACCATGTCGATGGCCGTGCCTGCGGCCTGCGCGTCGAGGATGCGGTGGTAGCGCGTCACCACGTGCAGCACGTTGAGCAGCTGCCGCTTGTATTCGTGGATGCGCTTGACCTGCACGTCGAACATCGCGTCCGTGTCGATGTCGATCTTCAGGTGCTGCTCCACCCAGTTGGCCAGCCGCAGCTTGTTCTCGCGCTTGGCGTGGCGGAAGGCGCGCACGAAGGCCGGCTGCGCGGCCATGGGCTTGAGCGCCTCCAGCTGCGAGAGGTCGCGCCGCCAGCCCTTGCCGATGCGCTGGTCGAGCAGCGCTGCCAGCGGCGGGTTGGCCTGCGCCAGCCAGCGCCTGGGCGTGACGCCGTTGGTCTTGTTGTTGAAGCGCTCGGGAAAGATCTTCGCGAAGTCCGAGAAGATCGACTGCTTCATCAGCTCCGAATGCAGCCCCGACACGCCGTTGACCGAATGGCTCGCGAGCACCGCCACATAGGCCATGCGCACGCGCCGTTCGCCGGCCTCGTCGACCAGCGAGAGGCGGCGCATCAGCTCCACGTCGTTGCCCACCTTCTGCGTGACCGTGGCAAGGAACTTCGCGTTGATGTCGTAGATGATCTGCAGGTGCCTCGGCAGGATGCGCCCCAGCATCTCCACCGGCCAGGTCTCCAGCGCCTCGTGCATCAGCGTGTGGTTGGTGTAGCTGAACACCTTCTGCGTGTGCGCCCAGGCCACGTCCCACGCGAGGCCGTGCTCGTCGAGCAGGAGGCGCATGAGCTCGGGCACTGCCAGCACGGGGTGCGTGTCGTTCAGGTGGATGCTGACCTTCTCGGAGAGCTGGTCGAAGGTCTTGTGGTTGCGCAGGTAGCGGCGCAGCAGGTCCTGCACGCTGGCGCTGCAGAAGAAGTACTCCTGGTGCAGGCGCAGCTCGCGGCCCGAGGGCGTGGAGTCGTCGGGGTAGAGCACGCGCGAGACGTTCTCCGAGTGGTTCTTGCTCTCCACCGCCTGCATGTAGTTGCCGCGGTTGAAGGCCGAGAGGTCGATTTCCTCCGTGGCGCGCGCCGACCACAGCCGCAGCGTGTTGGTGGCCTGCGTGCCGTAGCCGGGGATGATGGTGTCGTAGGCCACCGCCAGCACGTCGTGCGTGTCGACCCAGTCGGCCGCGCCGCTCGGCACGTTGGCGCCCTCGCGCTTCTGCACGTGGCCGCCGAAGCGCACGCGGTAGTTCACCTCGGGCCGCTGGAACTCCCACGGGTTGCCGCGCGTGAGCCAGTAGTCGGGCGTCTCCACCTGCTGGCCGTCGACGATGCGCTGGCGGAACATGCCGTACTCGTAGCGGATGCCGTAGCCCATGCCCGGCACGCCCAGCGTGGCCATCGAATCGAGGAAGCAGGCCGCCAGCCGCCCCAGGCCGCCGTTGCCCAGCGCCGCATCGGGCTCGCGCTCGGACAAGGCCGCCATGTCCACGCCGAAGTCGGCCAGCGCCTCGCGCACGGTGTCGTACAGGTCCACCGCCAGCAGCGCATTGGTGAAGGTGCGCCCGATCAGGAACTCCATCGACAGGTAGTAGACGCGCTTGAGGTCCTGCGCGTAGTTGGCGCGCGTGGTCATCATCCAGCGCTCGACCAGCTGGTCGCGCACCGCCTGCGAGGTGGCGTTGAGCCAGTCGTCCTGGCTGGCCGCGACCGGGTCCTTGCCGACCGCGTAGATCAGCTTGTTGGCCACGGCGCGCTTGAAGGCCGCGACGTCGCGGTCGGGGTGGTCGTAGGCGAAGTCTTTGATCGTCATGGGAACGCTCCCGGGTTGTTCATCTATTGCTGGATGCTCTGGCGGTAGACATCGATGTACTGCGCCGCCGCCGTGGCCCAGTCGGCCGGACGGCGCATGGCGTTGCCGCGCACGCGGCGCCAGTCGGGCGCGCGCTCGTGGAGGGCGAAGGCGCGGCGCACGGCGCGTTCGTAGTCGGCCACCTCGAAGCGGTCGAACACGAAGCCGGTGGCCTCGCCGCTGGCCAGGTCTTCCAGCGAGCTGTCGACCACCGTGTCGGCCAGCCCGCCCACGCGCCGCACCAGCGGCAGGGCGCCGTACTTGAGGCCGTACATCTGCGTGAGGCCGCAGGGCTCGAAGAGCGAGGGCACCAGCGTCACGTCGCCGGCGCCGAACATCTGGTGGGCCAGCGCCTCGTTGTAGCCGATGGTCACGGCCACCGACTGCGGCGCGGCCGCCGCGCGCTGGCGGAAGGCTTCCTCCAGCCAGGCCTCGCCGCTGCCCAGCAGCGCGAGCTGGCCGCCCTGGGCGAGCAGCGCGTCGAGCCCGCCGAGCACCAGGTGCAAGCCCTTCTGCTCGGTGAGCCGGCTCACGACGATGAAGAGCGGCGCGTCCGGCCGTTCGGCCAGGCCCAGCTGGTGCTGCAGCACCGACTTGCATCGTGCCTTGCCGGCCATGTGGCGGCCTTCGGGCGTGTGGTAGCCCTGGATCAGCGCCGTGTCCGTGGCGGGGTTCCAGACCTTGTCGTCGACCGCGTTGAGGATGCCGCTCAAGACCGCGCTGCGCTGGCGCAGCAGGCCGTCGAGCCCGCAGCCCTGCTCGGGCGTCTGGATCTCCAGCGCGTAGGTCGGGCTCACCGTGGTGAGCCGGTCGGCGAAGTACAGGCCGCCCTTCATGAACGAGACCTGGCCGTGGTACTCGAGGCCGTTCATCTGGAACGCGGCGCCCGGCAGGCCCAGCTCCGGAAAGTGCCACGGCGCGAAGATGCCCTGGTAGGCCAGGTTGTGCACGGTGAAGACGCTGCCCACGCGCGGGCCTCCGGCCTGCCGCGCGAAGTGCAGGTAGGCCGGCGCGAGCGCGGCGTGCCAGTCGTGCGCATGCACCACCTCGGGCTGCCACTGCGGATCGAGCCCCTGCGCCAGCTGCGCCGCCGCCCAGCCGAGCAGCGCGAAGCGGCGGTGGTTGTCGCCGTAGGGCTGGCGCGAGATGTCCTCGTAGGGGTTTCCGGGCCGGCCGTAGAGTGCCGGCGCGTCGATCACGTAGGCCGGGATGCCCGGCGTGCCGTCGATGTCGATGTGCCCGAGCCGCAAGCCGAAGCCTTCGCCCCAGGGGGCGGTGAAGGCGGCCACCGGCGCGAGGTCGCGAACGCCGGCCACGATGGCCGGAAAGCCCGGCAGCAGCACGCGCGCGTCCTGCCCTTCGGCAATGAGCGCCAGGGGCAGGGCGCCGGCGATGTCCGCCAGGCCGCCGGTCTTGAGGAGGGGAAAGAGTTCTGCGCTGACCTGGAGGATTCGCATCGTAGGGGGATCAGGCTGCAGCCAACCGTTTGAGCATCTCGCGGGTGACCAGGACGACGCCGTTCTCGGTCCGTTCGAAGCGCGCGGCATCCGCCTCGGCGTCTTCGCCGATCACCATGTCCTCCGGTATGACGCAGGCGCGGTCGATCACCACGCGGTTCAGCCGCGCGCCGCGGCCGACTTCCACGTCGGGCAGCAGCACGGCCTCGTTGATCTCGCAGAAGGAATGCACGCGCACGCCCGAGAACAGCACCGAGCTGCTCACCTTAGAGCCCGACACGATGCAGCCGCCCGAGACGATGGTGTTGACCGTCATGCCGTGCTGGCCGTTGCGGTCGAGCACGAACTTGGCCGGCGGCAGCTGCCGCTGGTAGGTCCAGATGGGCCAGTCCGTGTCATAGATGTCGAGTTCCGGGGTGATGGAGGCCAGGTCGAGGTTGGCTGCCCAGAATGCATCAATCGTGCCCACGTCGCGCCAGTAGGTCTTGGCCTCGGGTCCGCGCGAGGCCCGCGTGACGCACGACATGCCGAACGGGTGGGCCAGCGCACGGCCCTGGGCCACGGCGCGGGGAATGATGTCCTTGCCGAAGTCGTGGCTCGAATTCGGATTGGCGTTGTCTTCCTCCAGCAGCTGGTAGAGGTACTCGGAGTCGAACACGTAGATGCCCATGCTCGCCAGTGCGATGTCGGGCTTGCCGGGCATGGCGGGCGGGTCGGCGGGCTTCTCGAGGAAGTCGGTGATCTGGCGGCCGTCGTCCACGGCCATCACGCCGAAGGCCGTGGCCTCCATGCGCGGCACCTCGATGCAGCCGACCGTGCAGCCCAGGCCGTGCTCGGCGTGGTCCTTCACCATCAGCGAGTAGTCCATCTTGTAGATGTGGTCGCCGGCCAGCACCACCACGTAGTCGTGCTTGGTGGATCGGGTCTGGATGATGTCCAGGTTCTGGAACACCGCGTCGGCCGTGCCGCGATACCAGTGCTCGTCGCCCACGCGCTGCTGGGCGGGCAGCACGTCGACCATCTCGTTGAGCTCCGCGCGCAGGAAGCTCCAGCCGCGCTGCAGGTGGCGCATGAGCGAGTGCGACTTGTACTGCGTGACCACCGCCATGCGCCGGATGCCCGAATTCAGGCAGTTGGACAGCGCGAAATCGATGATGCGGAACTTGCCGCCGAAGTACACCGCCGGCTTGGCGCGCCGGTCGGTCAGCTGCTTGAGGCGGGAGCCGCGCCCGCCGGCCAGCACCAGCGCGATGGTGCGGCGCACCAGTTGATGGGCCTGCAGCTCCTGCTGTTGTGGGGGCTGCGGTAGTTGCTGCGCTTGCGGTGTGGGGTTGTCCATCCTGAAGTCTCCGTTCGTTGGTATGTTGGCTGGCCGGAATGCGCCGTCGGATACGCCGTCAGATTTACGCCGTCAGAGTTTCTGCATCGAGACTAGCACCGCGCCGTGCGGCTGGCTTCTACGTTCTTGCAATCCCGATGCTCGAGAAAGGCACCTGCAGCGCATCGGCCAGCGCCTGGCCCTCCGCGTTGTCCGGATCGCTTTCGGGATCGCTGGACAGGCAAAGGCGCCACGCGCTCGCCGGCAGCGTGAACGCCACGGCTTCGGGGCCCGCGTTCACCATCACCAGCCATGAGCTTCCATCGCCGCCTTTTTCTTCTTCTGCATGGCAGAAGTGGATTGCAAGGGCCGTGCCCGTGCTCCAGTCGGCGGGCGTCATCGGCTCGCCGTCGGGGCGCAGCCAGCGGATGCCGGGGGAGCCTCCGGGCGGCGGCTCGGCCGGCCACCAGCGCGTGCTGCGCAGGGCGGGGGCCTCGCGGCGCAGCGCGGCGAGGCGCGCGATGAAGGCGCTCATGCGCGCCGCGTCGCCGCCGGGCGCGGAGGTGCCGATCCACGCGAGCCAGGTGGTCTCGTTGTCCTGGCAGTAGGCGTTGTTGTTGCCCTGCTGGCTGTGGCCCAGCTCGTCGCCGGCCAGCAGCATCGGCGTGCCCTGCGACAGCATCAGCGTGGCGAGCAGCGCGCGCCGCAGGCGGGTGCGCAGCGCCAGCACCGCGGGGTCGTCGCTCGGGCCCTCGACGCCGCAGTTGTTGCTGAGGTTGTGGCCGTGGCCGTCGCGGTTGTCCTCGCCGTTGGCGAGGTTGTGGCGCTCGTCGTAGCTCACCAGGTCGCGCAGCGTGAAGCCGTCGTGCGCGGTGATGAAGTTGACGCTCGCCGTCGGCGCGCGGCCATGGTGCGCGAACTCGGTGCTGGAGGCCGTGAAGCGATGCGCGAAGTCGCCCAGGCCGGCGCGGTCGTCGGCATGCGCCTGCCGCAGCCAGAAGCCGCGCTGCGTGTCGCGGTAGCGGTCGTTCCATTCGAGCCAGCCGGGCGGGAACCCGCCGAGGCGGTAGCCGCCGGGGCCGATGTCCCAGGGCTCGGCGATCAGCAGGGTGCGCGACAGCACCGGGTCTTGCGCGATGGCGGCGAAGAAGGGCGCGCGCGGATCGAAGCCGCGCTGCGCGTCGGCGCGCCCGAGGACAGGGGCGAGATCGAAGCGGAAGCCGTCGACGCCCATCTCGCAGGCCCAGAAGCGCAGGCTGTCCATCACCAGCTGCAGCACGCGCGGTTCGCCGAGGTTCAGGCAGTTGCCGGTGCCGGCCCAGTTCTCGTAGAGCGAGCGGTCGTCTTCGCGCAGGTGGTAGTAGAGCGCGTTGTCGATGCCGCGCATCGACAGCGTCGGGCCGAGCTCGTCGCTCTCGGCGCTGTGGTTGTAGACCACGTCGATCACCAGCTCCATGCCGCGCGCGTGGATCGCGTCGGCCATCGCGCGGAACTCGCCCGCGGGCGTGGTGCCGGGGCGGCCGCTCCAGTAGCGCGCCTCGGGCGCGAACCAGCCGATGGTGTTGTAGCCCCAGTAGTTGCTCAGGCCCATACGCAGCAGGCGGGGCTCGTCGGCGCGGTGCTGCACGGGCATGAGGCTCAGGGTGGTGACGCCCAGGCGCTGGAGGTGGTCGAGCACGGCGGGCTCGGCGAGGCCGGCGTAGGTGCCGCGCAGCGGTGCGGGGACTGCGGGGGTGAGCTTGGTCTGGCCCTTGACGTGGAGTTCGTAGAGGACGCGGTCGCCTGGGGCGATGCGGGCGTGGCCTGCGGTTGCCGGGGTGGGAGGGTTTGCCACCCGGGCCTTGAGGGCGACTGCTGCGTTGTCTCGGGGGTCTCTTTTTTCCGGGTTCGCGGGGTCGTGGCCGAGGAAGAGGTCGCTGCCGTCGTAGGTGCCTGTGATTTCGCGGGCGTAGGGGTCGAGGAGGAGCTTCGATGGATTGAAGCGGTGGCCTGTTTTCGGATTCCAGGGGCCGTGGACTCGGTAGGCGTAGATGAGGCCTGGCTTGCCGCTGGGGAGGTGGGCGTGCCAGATGCCGTCTGTTTGTTCTTTCAGGCTCAGGCGTTGTTGTTCGTTTTTGCCTGTGGTGTCGAAGATGCACAGGTCCACGGCTTCTGCCGTCGGAGCTGCGAGAGCGAAGTTGACGCCTTGTTGTGACGCGGTTGCGCCTAGGGGGTAGGGCTTGCCTGGGCTCAGCATCTTGTTTGTTCTTTGTGAGGTTTGCTTCCCGAGGCCGGGACTCGCCCCGGCAGGCGACCTACTTTTCTTTGCTTCGCCAAAGAAACGTAGGCAAAAGAAAGGCGACCCTACTGTCTGCGACCCCTTCGCTGCGCTACGGGGCAACCTGCGGTGCTCGCGTTTCGCGGGGTCTCGCAGAACTCGCTTCGCTCAAACAGCTGCGAGCCCTTATCCGCGAAACGCTGCGCTCCTCGGCGCAGCCAGAGGGGAGGGGGAACGGGCGGGCCATCGCTGCGCTCGGCCACCAAGGCACGGCAGGCGCTTCGCGCCTGCCGTGCTTGGAATGAGACGGTGGGATGTTGGGGCCGTGAGGTCGTTGGACCTGTGTGCGATAACAGGTGCGCGTTGCTGAGGACGAGAGCATGTGAACAAGTTGGTGACCCACATCCTCGGCCGAGCGAAGCGAAGGCCAGTCCAGGCTGTTCAAGAAGCCGAGCGAAGCGATGGCGCGGGGCGCTCCCTTCTGGCTGCGCCGAGGAGCGCAGACGTAGGAGGGATAAGGGCCGCAGCTGTTTGAGCGCAACGCAGTGGAGCGAGTTCTGCGGACCCCCTCCTACGTCGAGCACCGCAGGTTGCCCGTAGCGAAGCGAAGGGACGCAGACAGTAGGGTCGCCTTTCTTTTGCCTACGTTTCTTTGGCGAAGCAAAGAAAAGTAGGTCGGCCGCCGGGCCGAGACCCGGCCTCGGGAAACAAACCAAACAAACCCTCAAACCAGCACCCACATCAAGGTACCCAACGGAGGCAAATCGATCAAAACCGAATCCGCCTTTCCATGCCAGGCAACAGGAGAGCTTTCAACAACCCCGTTCCCCACACCACTACCCCCATAAACCACCCCATCCGTATTGATGACCTCCCGGTAGGACCCGGCAGAAGGCACCCCCAACCGATACCCCCGCCGAGGCACAGGCGTGAAGTTGCAAACCACAACAACAAACGCCCCATCGCGAGCCCGCCGCACAAACGCAAACACCGACTGATCCGAGTCGTCATGCACAACCCACTCGAACCCCCGCCCCTCATGGTCGAGCTCATGCAGCGCCGGAAAGTGCCGATAAACGTTGTTCAGATCCCGCACCAGCCGTCGAACCCCCTGGTGCGACGCATGCTCCAGCAGATGCCAATCCAGGCTGCGATCCGCATTCCACTCCGCGTACTGCGCGAACTCGCCACCCATGAACAGCAGCTTCTTCCCCGGATAGGCCCAGAGGTACCCATACAGGTTGCGCAACCCCGCGAACTTCTGCCACTCGTCGCCGGGCATGCGCCCGATCATCGAGCCCTTGCCGTGCACCACCTCGTCGTGCGACAGCGGCAGCACGAAGTTCTCGCTGTGCGCGTACATCAGGCCGAAAGTGATCTGCCGGTGGTGATGCTTGCGGTAGACCGGATCGGTGCCGGCATACGCCAGCGTGTCGTTCATCCAGCCCATGTTCCACTTGTAGTGGAAGCCCAGGCCGCCGTCCTCGGGCGGCCGGGTCACGCCGGGAAAGCTGGTCGATTCCTCCGCGATGGTCACGGCGCCGGGCCGCTCGACGCCGACCACGCGGTTCATGCGGCGCAGGAATTCGATGGCCTCCAGGTTCTCGCGGCCGCCGAGTGCGTTGGGAATCCATTCGCCCGACTTGCGGCTGTAGTCGCGATACAGCATCGACGCCACCGCATCGACGCGCAGGCCGTCGACGCCGTAGCGCTCCAGCCAGTACAGCGCATTGCCGACGAGGTAGTTGCGGACCTCCGTGCGCGCGTAGTTGAAGATCAGCGTCTGCCAGTCGTTGTGGAAGCCCTCGCGAGGATCGGCGTATTCGTACAGCGCGGTGCCGTCGAATCGGCCCAGGCCGTGCGAATCGGTGGGGAAGTGCGCGGGCACCCAGTCGAGGATCACGCCCAGCCCGGCCGCGTGCGCGGCCTCGACGAAATGTCGGAAGTCGCCCGGCGTACCGAAGCGCGAGGTGGGCGCGTAGAGGCCGATGGGCTGGTAGCCCCACGAGCCGTCGAAGGGGTGCTCGCTCACGGGCAGCAGCTCGATGTGCGTGAAGCCCATGTCGCGCGCGTACGGCACGAGGGTGTCGGCCAGCTCGCGGTAGTCCAGCCACTCGTGTCCGTTCTTCCGGCGCCAGGAGCCCAGGTGCACCTCGTAGATGCAGATGGGCGCGTCGCGTCCGTTCGCGGCGGAGCGGCCCTCGGGCATCTTCACGGGCGCGGGCAGGGGCTGCACCACGCAGGCGGTGTCGGGACGCAGCTGCGCCGAGAAGGCGAAGGGGTCGGCCTTGCGCAGCACCTCGCCCTGCGCCGACAGGACCTCGAACTCGTAGCTGTCGCCCACGGACACGTGCGGCGCGAAGATCTCCCACACGCCGCACTCGCGGCGCAGCCGCATCATGTGGCGCCGGCCGTCCCAGTTATTGAAGCTGCCGACGACCGACACGCGCCTCGCGTTCGGCGCCCAGACCGCGAAGGCCACGCCCTTCACGCCGTCGATCTCGCGCAGGTGCGCGCCCAGCCGCTCCCACGGACGCAGGTGCGTGCCCTCGGCCAGCAGCCACACGTCGGTCTCGCCCAGCACGAACGGAAAGCGGTAGGGGTCTTCGAGCCGCGAGGTGTGGGTGTCCCAGTCGACCTGGAAGGAATAGCCCATGCGCGCCTCGGCGGCCGGCACGAGGCCGCTGAAGAGGTCGGATTCGGGATGGCGCGTGAGTATCGACAGCGGCCAGCCGGTGCGCGAATGCACCACCGCCACGTGCTGCGCGCCGGGCAGCAGAGCGCGCACGACCAGGCCCTCGGGCGTCTCGTGCGGGCCGAGCACGGCGAATGGGTCGCCGTGCTCGGCGTGCATCAGCGCGTGGATTTCGGACTCTGGCAGCGGTTTGAGGGGCATGGTGGTCGGGGCTCGGCTTCAACCTTCCCCGGCAGGCGCGCCGAAGAAGACGCCATATGGCGCCAATTGCAGCATGCGCTTTCCGTCTGAGGTGTGGATGACGGAGGTCGCCGCCAGCGGCTGTCCGACAAGAGGCGCCGGTCCGTCCGGTAACGGCATCGACACGGGCTCGCCGTCGAAGTTGAAGATCGCCTGCAGCGAGGAAGCGCCGTCGCCGTGCCGCTCGAAGTGGAGCAGCTGCGGCGCCGGCGCGTCGAAGAAGCGGATGGCGCCGGTGCGCAGCAGCGGCTGGGTGCGCCGCCAGTGCAGCAGGGTGCGGCTGAAGGCGAGCATCGAGTCGGGGTCGGTGGCCTGGCGCTCGATGGCCAGCGGCAGGTGCGGGCCGTACACCGGCAGCCAGGGCGTGCCGGTGGTGAAGCCGCCGTGGGGTGCTTCAGGCGTCCACGGCATCGGCGTGCGGCAGCCGTCGCGGCCCTTGAACTCGGGCCAGAAGGCGCGGCCGTACGGGTCCTGCAGCAGTTCGAAGGGCACCTCGGCCTCGGGCAGGCCCAGTTCCTCGCCCTGGTAGATGCTGGCGCTGCCGCGCAGCGAGAGCAGCAGCGCAAGCCAGAGCCGGTCGCGCCGGGTGTCGGGCGCGCCGCCGCCGCTCCAGCGGGTGGCGACGCGCGGCACGTCGTGGTTCGACACCGCCCAGCAGCCCCAGCCGCTCGTGTGCGCGAGCGCGCTGTCGAGCGCCTCGACCTGGTGGCGCAGGTGCGCGGGGCTGTGGCCGGCCGTCAGCAGGCTGAAGCTGTAGGCCAGGTGCAGGCGCTTGCCGAGCTCGGTGTACTGGGCCATGACTGGCGGCGCGTTCTCGTCGCCGACTTCGCCCAGTGCCACCGCGCCGTACTCGTCGAGCAGCCGGCGCAGCCCTTCGAGGAACGCCAGGTTCTCGTGCTGGCTCTTGTCGTACAGGTGCTGCTGCATCGCGTACGGGTTGTCGGCACGCACCGTGCTGACCTCGCCGATCGAGGCCAGCGAGGCTGGCGGGTTGTCGCGCAGCAGCGCGTCGTGGAACTGGTGGTTGCAGGCGTCGAAGCGGAAGCCGTCCACCCCGCGCTCGCACCAGAAGCGCACCTCGCCCAGCAGCGCCTCCTGCACCTCGGGGCAATGGAAGTTCAGGTCGGGCTGCTCGGCCAGGAAGCTGTGCAGGTAGTACTGGCGCCGGCGCGAGTCCCACTGCCAGGCCGAGCCGCCGAAGACCGACAGCCAGTTGTTCGGCGGCGTGCCGTCGGGCTTGGGGTCGGCCCAGACGTACCAGTCGGCCTTGGGGTTGTCGCGCGAAGACCGGCTTTCGGCGAACCAGGCGTGCTGGTCGGAGGTGTGCGAGAGCACCTGGTCGATGACCAGCTTCAGGCCCAGTTCGTGCATCCGCGCCAGCATGGCGTCGAAGTCGGCCAGCGTGCCGAAGAGCGGATCGACCGCGCGGTAGTCGGACACGTCGTAGCCGAAGTCCTTCATCGGCGAGCGGAAGAAGGGCGAGACCCAGATCGCATCGACACCGAGGCTGGCCACGTGCTCCAGCCGGGACGTGATGCCCGGCAGGTCGCCGATGCCGTCGCCGTCGCTGTCCATGAAGCTGCGCGGGTAGATCTGGTAGATCACCGCGCCGCGCCACCATTCGCTGTTGCTGCCGTCGGTTTTGCTGCTGGCCATGCGGGGTCCCTGTGGTCTGAAATCATTGTGGCATGCGAAATCCGGGCCAGTGGGGCCGGTGGAACCGGTGACGCGGCCATGCGGGGCGGCGCAGCAGGGCGTGGGGCTTCGCGAAGCTTTCTACACTGGACGCCGTTCCCGGTTTTCAAAATGACGATTCCAGATCCCGTTCCCCCATCTTCATCCCTGGCCGCGCTCGAGGCCCGGCTCGCCCAGGACCTCGCCTACCTCGGCTGGCCCGCACGCAGCTGGATGCCGCCGCGGCAGGCCGCCGACGGCGACACCATGATCGACGTGGCCATCGTCGGCGGCGGGCAGGCCGGCCTGGCCGCCTGGGTGGCGCTGGCGCAGCTGGGCATCCGCGCCGTGATCTTCGACCGCTCCCCCGCCGGCAGCGAAGGCCCCTGGGCCACCACGGCCCGCATGGAGACGCTGCGCTCGCCCAAGGAACTCACCGGTCCCGCGCTGGGCCTGCCCGCGCTCACCTTCCGCGCCTGGTTCGAGGCCCAGTTCGGGCTGGAGGCGTGGACCGCAATGGACAAGATCCCGCGCCTGCAGTGGATGGACTACCTCGTCTGGTACCGCCGCGTGATGAACGTGGACGTGCGCAACGGCATGGCCGTGACCGCCGTGCAGCCGCTGCCCGACGCGACCGGCGTGCGCCTCGAACTGCGCTCGAGCGATGGCGAACGCAGCAGCGTGCTGGCGCGCCGTCTGGTGCTGGCCACCGGGCGCGACGGCCTCGGCGGTCCGGCGGTGCCGGCCTTCGTGAACGCCCTGCCGCGCTCGAAGTGGGCCCATTCCTCCGACGAGATGGACTACGGCAAGCTCAAGGGCCTGCGCGTGGGCGTGATCGGCGCGGGCTCCTCGGCCATGGACAGCGCGGCCACCGCGCTCGAAGCCGGCGCTCACAGCGTCGAACTGCTGATCCGCCGCGCCGACCTGCCGCGCGTCAACAAGGGCAAGGGCGCGGGCGTGCCCGGCCTCACGCAGGGGCACTACGACCTGCCCGACGAGCTCAAGTGGCGCATCCGGCACTACATCAACGTGCTGAACGTGCCGCCGCCGCACGGCAGCACGCTGCGGGTGTCGCGCCATCCCAATGCCTTCTTCAACTTCGGCTGCCCGGTGCTGTCGGTCGAGCCGAGGGGCGAGGGGATGGTGGTGTCGACGCCCAAAGGCGATTTCGAATTCGACTTCCTGATCGTCTCCACCGGCTTCAAGGTCGACTGGCCGAACCGCCCCGAGTTCGCCGCCATCGCGCCCCACGTGCGCACCTGGAAGGACCGCTTCACGCCCGCCCCCGGCGACGAAGACCAGGAACTGTCCGACTCGCCCGATCTCGGCCCCGCCTTCGAATTCAAGGAGCGCTCGCCCGGCGAATGCCCGGGGCTCGCGCGCATCCACTGCTTCTGCTATCCGGCGGCGCTGTCGCACGGCACGGTTTCGGGCGATATCCCGGCCATCAGCGACGGCGCCAGGCGGCTGGCCGGCGGCATCGCGAGCCTGTTCTACCGCGAGGACTTCGACCAGCACTGGGCCTACCTGCAGGAGTTCGCAGAGCCGGAGCTCTTCGGCGACGAATGGACGCCCGCACTGCCGCCCAAAGAAAGAAATGGAGAAGAAACCGAACCATGACAAGCACTACCGATGTGATCGATGCCGTCGTCCCCCTGGCGCCGGACCAGCCCACCTGGACGCTGCGCCGCCAGCGCGAGAAGGTGCTGGCCGCGACGCAGGGCAGCTACGACGCGATGTTTTCCCCTTCCGTCGAGGGCATCTCGGTGACCGAGCGGCTGTTCGTGGCGCTGCACGCCTGCCGCGTCTCGAAGGCCGGCAGCCTGGCCGAGCACTACCGCGACCGGCTCGTGGCCGAAGGCGCCGATGCGACCGCGGTCGCGGCGGTCGATGCTGGCAAGCCCGTGGCCGGCGCGCGCCTGCAGGCCATGCTGGCCTTCACCGGAAAGCTGATCGAGCGTCCCATCGAAGGCGATGAGGCCGCCGTGCAGTCGCTGGCCGAAAGCGGCCTGTCGACGCCGGCCATCGTGGCGATGAGCCAGCTGATCGCTTTTCTGTCGTACCAGATCCGCGTCGCCGCGGGGCTGAAGGCGCTGGCCGCGCTGGAGGCGACGGCATGAGCGCCGCGCCGGGCCGCCCCAAGCAAGCTCGCACCGCAGTGCGAAGCACGAAGGTATTCCAATGAACACACCGATCCGCATCAAGGGCTTCACCAACGAAGTGCTCAAGTGGAAGCCGTGGCTCGACACGGTGGACGTCGACACCGCCACGCCCGAGCAGCTCGCGGCGCTGGACGAGATGAGCCCGCAGGCGCGCACCTCGCCCTACTTCCTGGTGCTGGCGCACCAGCCCGAGATCCTGCTGCAGCGCTCCATCGCCTTCAACGCGATCATGTTCGCGCCGGGCGGCATGCCGCGCGCCGAGCGCGAGCTGGGCGCCACGGTGGAGTCGCGCGTCAACGGCTGCGTGTACTGCGCCTCGGTGCATGCGCAGCGCTTCGAGCAGCTGGCCAAGCGCAACGACGTGATTTCGCAGGTGTTCGAGGAGCCCGAGGGCGCCGGCACCACGGATCGCGAGAAGGCCATCGTCGAGTTCTCGATCCGCCTGGGCGCCGAGCCCGACAAGGTCTCGGCCGACGACGTGCGCAAGCTCAAGGACGTGGGGCTGGGCGAGCTGGAGATCCTCGACCTGATCCACTCGGTGGCCATCTTCGCCTGGGCCAACCGGCTGATGCTCAACCTCGGGGAGCCGGTGTTCCCCGAGGCTGAGGCTTCATAGGCGGGCGAGCAGGCCCGCGACGGTTTCGCGGGTCAGGCCCAGCGGCTCGATCAGGTCGTTCTCGCGGCGGTAGTTGATGTCGTTGACCAGCGAGGCTGCGTCCACGATGGTCCGCGTGGCCGGCGTCGGCACGCCGGCGATGGCGCCCAGCGCCTCGACGAAGGCCAGGCCGTAGGGCATGTCCTCGCTCACATAGCGCGTGTCCGTCTGCGTGGGACCGGGCGGGCCGCCGCGCTTGGCGTGCAGTTCGGCGGCGATGTCGGCGAGCTTCTCGGACGTGGTGCCGAAGGAGCGCGCGAAGTGCGCCTCGATGGGGCCGAGCTCGATGCCGAAGGCGGCTGCCACGGCGCGGCGCTCGGCATCGAGCGCCTCGATCGCGCGCGACACGCCGGGCGTCATGCAGTGGTACTGCGGCCAGTTCTCGGCGCGCTCGATGCGCGTCCAGTTGAAGACCGCGAGCGGCCCGTGCGACTGCGGGTTGACGTTGGCCAGGGCGCTGGCGAGTGCGCTGCCCTGCGCCGAGAAACCTTCGCCGAAGAGATCGGTGCACAGCGCGACAGCTTCGTCGATCCGGGCGCCGGGCAGCGCGGAGACGCCGACCGCCTTGCGCCGCGTCATCACGCGGACCTGCGTGGCGGAGTCGCGGCGCGCCGTCAGCACGGTGGTGCCGAAGCTGGCGACGGTGAGCCGCTGCAAACCCGCGCGCACCGCGGCCTCGTGCAGGTAGAGCGAGGACAGCGAGGCCATCGAGCTGACGATGACCGTCTGGCCATCGCGCAGGAAGGGCAGCAGCGCGTCAATCACGCGCCTGTGGCCGTTGACCGGCAGGGCGATCAGCAGCACGTCGGAGGCGGCGCAGAGCCCGGCTGCGTCGTCGGCGACCTCGACGCTCACCGAAAACGACTCGATGCCGCCGGCCTCCAGCGGCTGCGTGCGCAGTGCATCCGCGCCCCGGCCGCCCGGCGACCAGATCGTGACGCCATGGCCCGCCCGCCGCAGCCATGCCGCGCTGGCCAGCGCGATCGCTCCGGCGCCGGCGATGCCGACGCGATGCCGCTTCGCCGCGACCGTCACAGGCGCATCCCCATTCGTGAACACCGTGGAACCGGCTTTGCCGGGCCACCGGTGTTGCCCCCGGCGAGGGGGTTGGCGAAGCGACACGAAGTGCGCGAAGCCTGGGGGAGAGCCAAGCTATTCAACCTTGATCCCACCCTGTTTGATGACCTTGGCCCAGCGCTGGCTGTCTTCTGTGACGACTTTGCCCAGCGCAGTCGCGCCCCCGCAGGTGTTGACCGCACCCAACTGGGCGAAGCGCTGCTTCGTCTCCGGCAGGTTGCACACCTCGACCAGCGCCGCGGAAAGCTTCTCGACGCTCGCCGCCGGCATGCGCGCGGGCGCCATCACGCCGACCCAGACCGGCACTTCCATGCCCGGCAGGCCCGTCGCCTCGCCGATGGTCGGGGCCGAGCCCATGCTCGGCAGCGCGGCGCGCGAGAAGGTACCCAGCACGCGGGCCTTGCCGCTGGCGACCATCGGCTCGATCGAGGCCACGCTGGTCACGATGGTCGCCACCTGGCCGCCGAGCAGGTCGGTGAGGGCCGGCGCGGCGCCGCGGTAGGGCACGTGCAGCAGGTTCACGCCGCTGGCCTGGGCCAGCAGCGCACCGGTCAGGTGCGAGACGGTGCCGTTGCCGGTCGAGGCGTAGGTCACCTGGCCGGGCCTGGCCTTGGCGTCGCGCAGCACGTCGGCCACCGTCTTGTAGGGGCTTTCGGCGCGCACCGAGAGTGTCATGGGGGTGTCGGCCACCAGGGCGACCGGCACCAGCTCGTGGACCGGGTCGTAGGGCAGCTTGGCCTGGAGGTGGGGCGCGATGGTTACCGCACCGCCCGTGGCCAGCAGCACCGTGGCCCCGTCGGTCGCCTTGGCCACCGCGTCGGCGGCCACGATGCCGCCGGCGCCGGCCTTGTTGTCGATGATGACCGGCTGGCCGAGCTTGTCGGTGAGCTTGGCGCCCAGGTAGCGGGCGATGACGTCCTGCGCGCCGCCGGTGGCGAAGGGCACGACGATGCGCAGGGGCTTGTCGTTCTGCTGGGCCCAGACGGAGGTGGCGGCAAGGCCGGCGGCGGCCGCGAAGGCCAGGGCGAGGTGTTTGAGGCGCAGTTTCATGTTGCTCTAGGGGGCGCGGAAAGCCTGCCGGGCGGCAGGCGTTACCCGCGCAACACGCAGGTTACGTGCCCCGAGTCTAGAGTCTGCGGGCCGGGGCCTTGCCCGGGCGCGATAATCCCGCGTTCCCGGCCGCCTTGCGCCGGGCTCTTGCCGAACCGCCATGAATCCCAGCTACAAACCCAGCGACGTCGAGTCCGCTGCCCAGGCGCAATGGAGCGCCGCCGATGCCTACCGCGTCACCGAGGACGCGAGCCGCAAGAAGTACTACGCCTGCTCGATGCTGCCGTACCCCAGCGGCAAGCTGCACATGGGCCACGTGCGCAACTACACGATCAACGACATGCTCACGCGCTACCTGCGCATGAGCGGCTACAACGTGCTGATGCCCATGGGCTGGGACGCCTTCGGCCTGCCGGCCGAGAACGCGGCGCTGAAGAACGGCGTGCCGCCGGCCAAGTGGACCTACGAGAACATCGCCTACATGAAGGGCCAGCTCCAGGCCATGGGCCTGGCCATCGACTGGAGCCGCGAGATCGCCACCTGCGACCCCAGCTACTACAAGTGGAACCAGTGGCTGTTCCTGAAGATGCTCGAAAAGGGTATTGCCTATCGCAAGACCCAGGTCGTCAACTGGGACCCGGTCGACCAGACCGTGCTGGCCAACGAGCAGGTGATCGACGGCAAGGGCTGGCGCACCGGCGCCACGGTCGAGCGCCGCGAGATCCCGGGCTACTACCTGAAGATCAGCGACTACGCCGAGGAACTGCTCGAGCACACCCAGCACAAGCTGCCGGGCTGGCCCGAGCGCGTCAAGCTGATGCAGGAGAACTGGATCGGCAAGAGCGAGGGCGTGCGCTTCGCCTTCACGCACGACATCAAGGGTGCTGACGGCAAGCTGATCCAGGACGGCCGCATGTACGTGTTCACCACGCGTGCCGACACCATCATGGGCGTGACCTTCTGCGCGGTGGCGCCCGAGCACCCGCTGGCCGCGCACGCCGCCACGCTCGACCCCAAGGTCGCGGCCTTCATCGAGGAGTGCAAGAGCGGCGGAACCACCGAGGCCGAGCTGGCCACGCAGGAGAAGAAGGGCGTGCCCACCGGCCTGACGGTGACGCACCCCATCACCGAGGAGCAGGTGCCGGTGTGGGTCGGCAACTACGTGCTGATCAGCTACGGCGACGGCGCCGTGATGGGCGTGCCTGCTCATGACGAGCGCGATTTCGCCTTCGCCAACAAGTACGGCATCGAGATCATCCAGGTGGTGCTGGTCGACGACGAGCCGCACTTCGACTATCACAAGTGGCAGGACTGGTACGCCGACAAGCAGCGCGGCGTGACCATCAACTCCGACAACTTCAGCGGCATGAGCTACAAGGAGGCAGTGGCCGCCGTGGCGCACGCGCTGGGCCAGAAGGGCCTGGGCGAGCTGCAGACCACCTGGCGCCTGCGCGACTGGGGCGTGAGCCGCCAGCGCTACTGGGGCACGCCGATCCCGATCATCCATTGCGAAGAGCACGGCGCGGTGCCCGTCCCGGAGAAGGACCTGCCGGTGGTGCTGCCCACCGACTGCGTGCCCGACGGCTCGGGCAACCCGCTGCACAAGCACGAAGGCTTCCATGCCGGTGTGGTCTGCCCCGTGTGCGGCAAGCCCGCGCGGCGCGAGACCGACACGATGGACACCTTCGTCGACTCGTCGTGGTACTTCATGCGCTACTGCGACCCGAAGAACGACGAAGCCATGGTGGCCGGCGGCGCCGACTACTGGATGCCGATGGACCAGTACATCGGCGGCATCGAGCACGCCATTCTTCACCTGCTGTACGCGCGCTTCTGGACCAAGGTGATGCGCGACCTGGGCCTGGTGAAGGCCGACGAGCCCTTCAGCAAGCTGCTGACGCAGGGCATGGTGCTCAACCACATCTTCTATTCGCGCAACGAGAAGGGCGGCAAGGACTACTTTCCGCCTTCCGAAGTCACGCCCGTGCTCGACGCCCAGGGCCGCATCGTCGGCGGCACCACCGCCGACGGCACGAAGGTCGAGTACGGCGGCGTTGGCAAGATGGGCAAGAGCGAGCGCAACGGCGTCGACCCGCAGGACCTGATCGAGAAGTACGGCGCCGACACCGCGCGGCTGTACACCATGTTCACCGCGCCGCCCGAAGCCACGCTCGAGTGGAACGATGCGGCCGTCGAAGGCAGCTACCGCTTCCTGCGCCGCGTGTGGAACTTCGGCGTCTCGCAGGCCGACGTGGCCCCGGTGGCCATCGCCGGCCAGGCCTTCGGCAAGAACGCCCAGGCGCTGCGCCGCGAGGTGCACACCGTGCTGCGCCAGGTCGACTACGACTACCAGCGCATGCAATACAACACGGTGGTGTCCGGCGCGATGAAGCTGCTGAACGCGCTGGAAGGCTTCAAGCCCGACGGCAGCGCGGGCGACGCCGCGGCGGTGCGCGAGGGCTTCGGCATCCTGCTGCGCTGCCTGTACCCGGCCACGCCGCACATCGCGCAGCAGCTTTGGAACGAGCTCGGCTACGACAAGGACTTGGGCGGCCTGCTCGACGCGCCCTGGCCCACTGTCGACGTAGGCGCGCTGGTGCAGGACGAGATCGAGCTCATGCTGCAGGTCAACGGCAAGCTGCGCGGCAAGCTCAGCGTGCCGGCAGGCGCCTCGAAGGACGAGATCGAGAAGCTCGCGCTGGCCTGCGACGACTTCGTCGCGTTCGCCGAGGGCGCGCCGGCCAAGCGGGTGATCGTGGTTCCGGGCCGCCTGGTCAACGTGGTCATCTGAAACGCCGGACGAACGGCTCAATCAACCAAGCAAGCATGAACATTCGCAATGTCTCGCTGCCGCGCCGCGGCTTCCTTGTCGGCCTGACGGCGGCCGGCGCTTCGCTGGGCCTGGCCGGCTGCGGCTTCGAGCTGCGCAAGGCGCCCGTCTTTGCGTTCAAGTCGCTGTCGGTGTCGGGCAACTCGGCCATGATCAACCAGATCCGGCGCGAGCTGCGGGCCACGGGCACCGTGACCGTGCTGCCGCCGGAGGATGCGTCCAAGGCGGACGTCATCCTGGAGGTCCTGGGCGAGGACCGCAACCGCATCGTGATCTCGACCAATTCGGCCGGCCTGGTGCGCGAGCTGCAGCTTCAGCTGAAGGTGCGCTTCCGGCTGCGCACACCGGCCGGCAAGGACTTGCTGACCGCCGGAGACGTTTCGCAGACGCGCGACCTGAGCTTCAACGAGACCAACGCGCTGGCCAAGGAGGGCGAGGCCGACCTGCTGTTCCGCGACATGCAGTCGGACATCGCGCAGCAGCTGATGCGCCGGCTGGCGGCAGTCAAGCAGCTCTGAGTCCGGTTTCTTCGCGTCCATGCAACTTGCCAGCGCACAGCTCGCGGCCCATCTGCAGAAGGGCCTGAAGCCGCTCTACACGATCCACGGCGACGAGCCGCTGCTCGCGCAGGAGGCGGCTGACGCCATCCGCGCGGCAGCGCGCGCGCAGGGCTACACCGAGCGCAGCTCGTACACCGTAGCCGGCGCGCACTTCGACTGGAGCGCGGTGCTCGCGGCCGGGGGCTCGCTCTCGCTGTTCGCCGACAAGCAGATCGTCGAAATCCGCATTCCTTCAGGCAAGCCCGGCAAGGACGGCAGCGCGGCCCTGCAGCAGCTGGCCGAGTCGGCGCCCGGCAACGACAGCACGCTCACGCTGGTGATGCTGCCCAGGCTGGACAAGGCCACGCGCACCGGCGCCTGGTTCTCGGCGCTGGAGAACAACGGCGCGAGCATCCAGGTCGACCCCATCGAGCGCAACGCGCTGCCGCAGTGGATCGCGCAGCGCCTGGGCCAGCAGGGCCAGCGCGTGATGCCCGGCGACGAGGGCCAGCGCACGCTGCAGTTCTTCGCCGATCGCGTGGAGGGCAACCTGCTCGCCGCGCACCAGGAGATCCAGAAGCTCGCGCTGCTGCATCCGGCGGGCGAACTGAGCTGGGAGCAGGTGGAAGGCGCGGTCAACAACGTGGCGCGCTACGACGTGTTCAAGCTCTCCGAAGCCGTGCTGGCCGGCAATCCGCAGCGCGTGGCGCGCATGCTCGACGGGCTGCAGGCCGAGGGCGAGGCCGAAGTGCTGGTGCATTACACGATCGCCGAGGACATCCGCGCCCTCAAGCGCGTGAAGGACGCCATGGCCTCGGGCCGCCCTCTGCCGATGGCGCTGCGCGAGAACCGCATCTGGGGTCCGCGCGAGCGCGCCTTCGAGCGCGTGCTGCCGCGCCTGGACGACCGCATGCTGGCGCGCCTGCTGCGCGCCGCGCACGTGGTGGACGGCATCGTGAAGGGACTGAAGCAGCCCGACTGGCCCGCCAGCGGCTGGCAGGCCCTGCAGCGGCTCGCGCTGATGCTGTGCCGCGCCTGCGGCGGTGCGGCCGGCGCCGCGCGGCGCGCCTGACCGGGCGGCCGGGGCGATCAGGACGGCTCCAGCCACCAAAAGACCTGCGCCAGCCGGTCCGGGGATGGCGTGGGAAAATACGCGGATGAACGCGTTCAATGTAAACGAACACATGCAGGCGCTCGGCCTGCAGGCCAAGACCGCCGCATTCCTCATGGCCCGTGCCGATGCGGCCAGCAAGAACAAGGCGCTGAAGGCGCTGGCCCGCCGGCTGCGAGAAGCCGGCCCGGTGCTTTCCGTCGCCAACCAGAAGGACCTGGAGCGCGCCACGGCCGCCGGCCTCTCGGCGCCGATGGTCGACCGCCTCAAGCTCACGCCCAAGGTCATCGAGACCGTCGCCCAGGGCTGCGAGCAGCTCGCCGGCATGGCCGACGTGATCGGCGAGATCATCGGCATGAAGCAACAGCCCAGCGGCATCCGCGTGGGCCAGATGCGCGTGCCGATCGGCGTGTTCGGCATGATCTACGAGAGCCGGCCCAACGTGACCATCGAGGCCGCGAGCCTGGCGATCAAGAGCGGCAACGCCGCCATCCTGCGCGGCGGCTCGGAGGCCATCGAGTCGAACAAGGCGCTGGCGCTGCTGGTGGCTGAGGCGCTGGCCGAGGCCGGCCTGCCGGTCGAGGCGGTGCAGCTGGTGCAGACCACCGACCGCGAGGCCGTCGGCCAGCTGATCGCCATGCCGGAATTCGTCGACGTGATCATTCCGCGCGGCGGCAAGGGCCTGATAGAGCGCATCAGCCGCGACGCCAAGGTGCCGGTCATCAAGCACCTGGACGGCAACTGCCACGTCTACGTGGACGACTCCGCCGAGTTCGACATGGCGCTGCGCATCGTCGACAACGCCAAGACCCAGAAATACAGCCCCTGCAATGCCGCCGAAGGCCTGCTGGTGTCGGCCGCGGTGGCCGAGGACTTCCTGCCCGAGATCGCCGCCATCTTCGCGGCCAAGGGGGTTGAGATGCGTTGCGATCCGGCGGCGGCGGCCATCCTGCGTGCAGACGCGGCACTCGACCCGAAGGCCAAGGTGGTCGACGCGGTCGAGTCGGACTGGTCGGAGGAATACCTAGCCGCGGTCATCAGCATCAAGGTGGTGGCCGGCGTGGACGAGGCCATCGCGCACATCAACCGCTATTCGAGCCACCACACCGACGCCATCGTCACGCGCGACCACGTGCACGCGCAGCGCTTCCTGCGCGAGGTCGATTCGGCCAGCGTGATGGTCAATGCGAGCACACGCTTCGCGGACGGCTTCGAGTTCGGGCTGGGTGCCGAAATCGGCATCAGCACCGACAAGTTCCATGCGCGCGGCCCGGTGGGCATCGAAGGACTGACCTCGCTCAAGTACGTGGTGCTGGGGCAGGGCGAAGTCCGGACCTGATGGACCTGATGAAAGCGGTCGGTCCGATGCGTCCGCGCGCGGCCTTGTCATTGGGGCGACCAGCCCCAAATCCTACAATTCCACTCCACCTTTAAGCACAAAACCAACAAGGCCGCTGCATGGTTCCGCATCTAGTCACCGCCCTGACCGGCCCGATCAACGAACTGGAGCAGCGGGTGCTCGACTCGATGCCCGCCATCGAGCGCTGGTTCCGGCTCGAGTGGATGGAGCACACGCCCCCGTTCTACAGCGCCGTCGACATCCGCAACGCGGGCTTCAAGCTGGCTCCGGTCGACACCAACCTGTTTCCGGGCGGCTGGAACAACCTCACCAAGGAAATGCTGCCGCTGGCGGTGCAGGCCGCGCAGGCGGCCATCGAGAAGATCTGTCCGGAGGCGCGCAACCTGCTCGTCATTCCGGAAAACCACTCCAAAAACACCTTTTACCTTGCCAACGTCGCGCAACTTGTGCGCATCTTCCACATGGCGGGGCTCAACGTGCGCATCGGGTCGATCGATCCGGCCATCAAGTCGCCCAAGAAGATCGAACTGCCCAACGGCGAGACAGTGACGCTCGAGCCCGTCGTGCGCAGCAAGCGCCGCCTGGGGCTCAAGAACTTCGATCCCTGCACAATTCTGCTCAACAACGAGCTTTCCGCAGGAACTCCCGGCATCCTCGAGGATTTGCACGAGCAGTACCTGCTGCCGCCGCTGCACGCGGGCTGGTCGGTGCGCCGCAAGAGCAACCACCTGCACAGCTACGAGGAGCTGTCGAAGCGCTTCGGCAAGCTGCTGGGCATCGACCCGTGGCTCATCAACCCGATCTATGCGCGCGCCGAGGGCGTCGACGTGGCCGAGGGCCGCGGCATCGACGTGCTCACGAGCCACGTGGACGCAGTGCTGACCAAGGTGCGCCGCAAGTACAAGGAATACGGCATCAACGAGAAGCCCTTCGTGGTCGTCAAGGGCGGCCACAGCGGAAGCGGCAGTCCGGGCGTGGTGACGGTGCGCGACGCCAAGGACGTGGAGGCGCTGATCGGCAAGCCGCGCGGCGGCGCCGGAGCCAGCGTTCCTGCGGCATCCGCCAGGAATGCCGCCGGCCGCGACCTGCGCGAGCCCACCGAACTGATCGTCCAGGAAGGCGTGCTCACCAACGAGCGCGTGCACAACGGCGTGGCCGAACCGGTGGTCTACATGATGGACCGCTACGTGGTCGGCGGCTTCTACCGGGTGCACGCCGAGCGCGCCGCCGACGAGAACCTGAAGCTGCCGGGCGCCAGCTTCGTGCCGCTGGCCTTTTCTGAAAGTGCGCACTTGCCACAGCCAGGCGCCAAGCCCGGCGCCAGTGCGCCGAACCGCTTCTACATGTACGGGGTGGTCGGACGGCTCGCCATGGTGGCCGCCAGCTACGAGATGGAAGCGACCGATCCGGACGCCGAAATCTACGAGTGATTCCCGGGGGCGGCTTGCGGCGATGGCCGCCGGCGGCAAAATAGCGGCCCCACAGCAAAGGAAACAAAAGGGCGGGAGGTCCTGCAGGTGGACTAAAGTTCACATCTGTCACACCCCCGGCGTGCCTGACGCGTCGAATCGCAGCCTGTCCCTTTTCCCATCGACTTCGTGTCAGCCCCCAAAAATCTCTCAGCCGGCCTGATCGTCGGCGCCATCGGCGTCGTCTATGGCGACATCGGCACCAGCGTGCTGTACGCCGTCAAGGAAGTGTTCGGCCACGGCCACGTGCCTTTCACCGTCGAGAACGTCTACGGCATCCTGTCGATGTTCTTCTGGACGCTCACCGTCATCGTCTCCATCAAGTACGTCGTGCTCGTGCTGCGGGCCGACAACGAAGGCGAGGGCGGCCTGGTCGCCATGCTGGCGCTGGCCTCGCGTGCGGTGCACGACAAGCCCAGGCTGCGCCACCTGCTGCTGGTGGTCGGCATCTTCGGCACTTCGCTCTTCTACGGCGACGGGGTCATCACCCCGGCCATCTCGGTGCTCTCGGCGGTCGAGGGCCTGGAGGTGGTGTCGCCGCACTTCACGCACTACGTCATTCCGCTCACGCTGGTCGTGCTGTTCTGCCTCTTCGTGGTGCAGAAGCGCGGCACGGCGGGCATCGGCAAGTTCTTCGGGCCGGTCACGCTGACCTGGTTCCTCGCGATCGCGGTGCTGGGCGTGTCGCAGATCCTGCACCACCCCGAGATCCTGAAGGCGCTGAACCCGTTCTACGCGCTGAAGTTCATGTGGGACAACCCCGGCACCAGCTTCATCCTGCTGGGCGCGACCGTGCTGTGCGTGACCGGCGCCGAGGCGCTCTACGCCGACCTCGGCCACTTCGGCAAGAGCCCGATCCGCATCGCGTGGTTCTCGGTGGTGATGCCGGCGCTCACGCTCAACTACTTCGGCCAAGGCGCGCTGCTGCTGGAGAACCCCGAAGCGGTGAAGAACCCCTTCTTCATGATGGCGCCCGAATGGGCGCTCATTCCGCTGGTGCTGCTGGCCACCGCCGCCACGGTGATCGCGTCGCAGGCCCTCATCACCGGCGCCTTCAGCGTCACGCGCCAGGTCATCCAGCTGGGCTACCTGCCGCGCCTGAACATCGAGCACACCAGCGTGCGCACGGCCGGCCAGATCTACATTCCGCTGGTCAACTGGGGCCTGTTCGTGGCCATCGTGCTGGCGGTGGTGATGTTCCGCTCGTCGAGCAGCCTGGCCGCGGCCTACGGTATCGCCGTGACCACCGACATGCTGATCACCACGGTGCTGACCTTCTTCGTGATCCGTTATGCGTGGAAGTTGCCGCTGGCGCTGTGCATCGGTTCCACCGCGCTTTTCTTCGTCGTCGACTTCCTGTTCTTCGCGTCGAACCTGCTCAAGCTCTTCGAAGGCGGCTGGTTCCCGCTGCTGATCGGCGGCTTCGTCTTCACGCTGATGATCACGTGGAAGGAAGGCCGACGCCTGATGGGCGAGGCGCAGCACGCCGACGCCATCGACCTGAAGTCCTTCCTCGACTCGGTGTTCGTAAGCCCGCCCGCGCGCGTCGACGGCACGGCGGTGTTCCTCACGGCCGAGCCGGGCGTGGTGCCCAACGCGCTGCTGCACAACCTCAAGCACAACAAGGTGCTGCACGAGCAGAACATGTTCGTCACCGTGCGCAACCACGAGGTGCCGTGGATCCCGATGGACAAGCGCATCGAGATCGAGGCACTGGGCCACCACTGCTGGCAGATCATCGTCCACTACGGCTTCAAGAACGACATCGACCTGCCCCGCGCCCTCGAGAACGCACGCATGCGCGGCTGTCAGCTGGAGCAGATGACGACGAGCTACTTCCTGTCGCGCGACGTGGTGATTCCCACGCTGGGCAGCGGCATGGCGCCGTGGCGCGAGAAGCTGTTCGCGCAGATGCACCACAACGCGAGCGGTGCGGCCGCCTTCCTGGGGCTGCCGAACAACGCGGTGGTGGAGCTGGGGTCGAAGATCGAGATCTGAGCCCGGGCGCGGCTCAGTCGAATACCCCCGGCCGCTCCTTCTCGAGCCCGGCCACGTGCGAGGCGATCGCACCGGGCGTGGTGAACCAGATTTCGCCCCGGTCGCGCGCCTGCGCCAGGCGCGTGAGCGCCGTGCGCAGGTGCCTCAGCCGGTAGGGCTGCCCTACGATGTAGGGGTGCAGCGCGACGCCCATCACCAGCGGCTGCGCGCGCGACTGCTCGAGCATTTCCTCGAAGTTGTCGATCACCATCGCGCTGAAATCCTTTGCGTCCATCAGGCGGCCGACGATCATCGGGATGTCGTTGAGCTCCTGCGGGTACGGCACCGACCAGAGCGATCCGCCGCGCGTGCGCATGCGCAGCGGCTGGTCGTCGTGGCACCAGTTGAGCGTGTAGCCGTAGCCGGTCTCGGCCAGCAGGTCGGGCGTGACGGCGCTTTCGGAGATCCACGGTGACAGCCAGCCCGCTGGCGCCTGCCCGCTTTCACGCAGCATCCGCTCGCGGCAACGCAACAGCAGCGCGCGCTCGTGTTCCTCGTCGAGCACGCCCTGGCGTTCGGCGTTGCTGTGGCCATGGCCGATCAGCTCGTCGCCGCGCGCCACGAGCGCCTGGACCAGCTCCGGGCAGTGGTCGTACAGCGCGGTGTTGACGAGCGCCCCGGTCGGCAGCGCGAGCGAATCGAACAGTTCGAGACAGCGCCACGCGCCCACGCGGTTGCCGTACTCGCGCCAGCCGTGGTTGAGCACGTCGGGCTGCGGCGAGGCCGGGCCGATGCATGCGCCCAGCCCGTCGCCGAAGGCGAAGTGCTCGACGTTGAAGCCGATGTACACCGCCAGCCGTGCGCCGTTCGGCCACGCGTAGTCGGGCCGCCGCGTGATCGGCCGGTAGTCGAAGCGGTCGTGCGTGGGAAGCCGGTCGGGCCAGCGCGTGCTCATGCGGGCGGCCTCATCACAGCACGGCGAGGCCGGCGCGCACCAGCAGCCATTCGGCACTGTCGTTCCACACGTCCATCTGCACGATCAGGCCGTGGCGCACCACGTAGCGGTCGACGTACCGGTTGCCCTCGAAGGCCGTGCCGTCGGGCCACGCACCGTAGAGCGTGCCGAGGCTGTAGACCACCGTTTCCTCGGGCGTGCCGCCGGCCACCGTTTCGGTGCGTTCGATCTTCTTCTTGACCCAGGCGTAGCGCCTGGCGTTGAAGGCCGAGGTGTCGGCCGGCGCGTGCATCGGGCGGTTGCCGGTGAAGCGGATGCGGATGTCGGGCGCGGTGAAGCGCGAGGCCGACTGCGGGTCCGGAATCATCACCAGGCGCAGGAATTCGTCGACCACGGCGGCGGGATCGAGCGCAGGGCCGCCCTGCGAAATGGATGTGTCCACGAGCTTCTCCGGGAGTTGTCGGAGGTGGAGACACGCAATTCCCGTGCCGGATGGTTGACTTTATCGGGCTTAGATTGTTGACCATCCTGCGACTGCGGGCGCCCGGCACAATCGCCCCATGTGCGTTGCGCGTCCAGGCCGGCCGCGGCGGGCCGATGAGAAAAAAGCCCCCGTCGGCAAGGACATCGCCGCTTCCGGCAACATCGCGCCCCGATACCCATGCCAATGGCCGCCGCGCCCCGGCAACGCAAGAAAGAACGCCTGATGAAAAACATCCTCTTCGTCGCCGATCCGCTCGATCACTTCAAGATCTACAAGGACACGACCTTCTCGATGATGCGCGAGGCGCAGCGCCGCGGCTACCGGATCGCCGCCTGCCTGCCGCAGGACATCCAGTGGAAGTCGGGCGGCGTGGTCACGGCCACGGTGCAGCAGATCACGCTGACCGGCGACGCGAAGGACTGGTACCGCGTCGACATCTCCGAAACCAAGGCGCTGAAGGATTTCGACGCCGTGCTCATGCGCAAGGACCCGCCCTTCGACGCCGAATACATCTACGCCACGCACCTGCTGGAGCAGGCCGAGCGTGAGGGCGCGCACGTGGTGAACAAGCCGCGCGCGCTGCGCGACCACCCCGAGAAGCTCGCGATCATGGAGTTTCCGCAGTTCACCACGCCCACGCTGGTGACCCGCAGCGCGCAAGCCGTGCGCGACTTCCACGCGGAGCACGGCGACATCATCCTCAAGCCGCTCGACGGCATGGGCGGCATGGGCATCTTCCGCGTGAAGCAGGACGCGCTGAACCTCGGCTCCATCGTCGAGACGCTCAACAAGGACGGCGCCGAAACCATCATGGTGCAGCGCTTCGTGCCCGAGATCTCGCAGGGCGACAAGCGCATCCTCATCATCGCGGGCGAGCCCGCACCCTTCGTGCTGGCCCGCATTCCGCAGGGCACCGAGGTGCGCGGCAACCTGGCAGCCGGCGGCAAGGGCGTGGCCCAGCCGCTCACGCCGCGCAACCGCGAGATCGCCGAGACCGTGGGCCGCGCGCTGGCGCCCCGCGGGCTGCTGCTGATCGGGCTCGACGTGATCGGCGACTCGGTCACCGAGATCAACGTGACCAGCCCGACCTGCTTCCAGGAGATCACCGAACAGACCGGCTTCGACGTGCCGGCGATGTTCATCGACGCGCTCGAGGCGAACCTGCGCGAGCAGGGCCGCTGAGCGCGCCGCCGATCGGCCGACCCAGTCGATCAGAAGTCGATCGTGCCGCTCACCGCGAAGGTGCGCGGCGCACCCAGCACCAGGTAGTTGCTGCCCTGCGTGCCGCCCACCGAGGCCCAGTACGACTTGTTGAACAGGTTGTCGATGCGCGCGCGCAGCGTGAGCAGGCGGCCGTTGCCCAGGTCGACCAGGTAGCGCGCCCCCACGTCGAAGCGCGTCCACGACGGCACCGACTGCGTGTTCGCGGCGTTGGCGTACTGTTTCGAGGTGTAGAGCACGCGGGCGTTCAGCGACAGGTTGCGCACGCCGGGCACGTCCCATTCGGCGCCGAGGTTGGCCTGCTGCCTGGCCACGCCGATGGCGGTCAGGCCGTCGGTGGCGCCGCCTTGGGTGTTCTTCTGCTTGGCGTCCAGCAGCGTCAGCCCGCCGAGCAGGCGCAGGCCCTTGGCGGGCTGGCCGAACACCGACAGCTCCAGGCCCTGGTTGCGCTGCTTGCCGTAGAGGCCGTAGGTCTGGCCCGCGTAGTAGTACGTGGGCTGGTCGGTGGTGAAGAACGCAGCGCTCGCGCCCAGCGTGCCGCCGTCGTACTTGACGCCGATTTCCTTCTGCTTGGCCTGGTACGGCGCGAAGATCTCGCCCGCATTGGTGACGGGCAGGCCGTTGACCGTACCCGGTGCCACGTTGCCCTTGACGAGGCCTTCGATGTAGTTGGCGTAGGCCGAGACGGTCGGCGTGATCTTGAACACGACGCCGGCCACCGGCGTGGTCTTGCTCTTGTCGTAGGTGCTCGACTGCTTGAGCGTGGTGTAGGCGTAGCTGGTCTGCTCGATGGTCTGGCGGCGCGCGCCGAGCGTGACGAGCAGGCGGTCGTCCATGAACGACATGGTGTCGGCGATGGCCACGCTCGAGGTGTCGATCCGGTCGGTCAGGCGCGGGTCTTCCAGCGTGTTGCCGGTGAAGGAATTGGCGACGGGGTAGGGCGACGCGTAGGGCGCGTAGATGTTGTTGCGGATGGTGCCGCGCGAGATCGTGTAGGCGTTGTCGCGGTCGTTGCTGTACTTGGCCGCCGAGACCACCACCGTGTGCTTCACCGGGCCGGTGGCGAAGTTGCCGCGCACGCCGATCTCGGCCGTTCCGATGCGGTCCTTGCGGGTGTTGCTGAAGCGCGTGTTGCTGGTGTTGCCGAAGGCGTCGGCGAGCGTGGGGTTCGACAGCACGTTGTCCTCGTCGCTGCGGCGCACCCCGCCGGCGGCCCAGGCCGTGATGCTGTCGGTGATGTCGACTTCGCCGCGGAAGGTGGCGAACTTGTCCTTTTCCTTCGAGTAGGTCCAGGGCTGGGCAAAGTTGGTGCGGGCGTCGGGCGCGCGCGGGATCGGCAGCGTCGACGAAGGCGTCAGGCTCGGGCGGCCGTCCTTGAGGTCGTAGTCCTGGTAGCCGAAGTCGGCCGACAGGCGCACGTTGCGGTTGTGCCAGTCGAGGCCGACGTTGAAGGCGCCGAGCTGCTGGCTCTCGTTCTTCACGCCGGTGCCGCCTTCGCGGCGCACTGCGTTCACGCGCACGCCCAGGCTGTCGTCGGGGCCGAAGCGGCGTGCCAGGTCGAGGTTGACGTAGCCCTGGCCTCCGGTCTGCACGCCGAAGCCGACGCGGGTGAGCGGCTCGTTGGGCGCGCGCTTGGGCAGCAGGTTGATCGCGCCGCCGATGCCGCTGCCGCCGGGGGCCGCGCCGTTCAGGAAGGTGTTGGCGCCGCGGAAGACTTCCACGCGCTCGAAGAATTCAGAGGCAATGTACTGGCGCGGCAGCATGCCGTAGAGGCCGTTGTAGGCCACGTCGTCGGAGTACACCGGGAAGCCGCGCACCACGTAAAGCTCCTGGAAGTTGCCGAAGCCGCGGGCCTGGCGCACCGAGGGGGCGTTGAGCAGCACGTCGGCCACGCTCTTGGCCTGCTGGTCCTGGATCAGCTCGTTGGTGTAGTTGGTGCTGGAGAAGGGCGTGCTCATCATGTCCTGGTTGCCCAGGATGCCGACCCGCCCGCCGCGCGACACCTGTCCGCCGGCGTAAGGCTTGGTCAGGCCCTCGGCCGAGGCGTCGGCGCTGGCCTCGACGGTCACGGTGGACAGCGTGCCGCCGCTGGAAACCACCGGCCCCGCGGTTCCTGTGGCGGTGGACTGCTGGGCCAGGGCCGCCGCGGCATTCAGCGCGAGCAGCGTTGCGGCCACGGTTGGCCGGAGATGGAAAAAGGAAGCGGGCATGAACGGTTCTGTTTGCAAATGAGAACCGTTATTGTTTACTTTTCTGAACCCGCCCGTCGATACTTTCCTGCAATGCCGCCAAAAAATGTCGGGCTTAAGACCGGCTTCGGCCTCAGCGTCCGACGCGCTGCCCGTCCACGAACACCTGCAGCTCGCCCGGCGCGAACTGCGTCCACGTCTCGTTGGTGGTGAGCGGCGCGGTCACGACCACGGCGACGCGGTCGTTGGGCGTGGTGTGCTGCGCGAAGTCGATCTCCAGGTCTTCGTCCGACAGCTGCGCCGTCACGAAGGGGTGGCGGCGCTCCACGTACCAGAGGTTGGTCGAGGCATGCGCCCACAGCGCCTGCCCGTTGGACAGCATGAAGTTGAAGGTGCCGTGGCCCGCCAGTTGCGGTGCCAGTTCGCGCAGGGTGAGCGTCAGCTCCTCGATGCTCGGCACGCCCGCGTGCGACTTGGCCAGCTCCTGCATGATCCAGCAGAAGGCATGCTCGCTGTCGGTGTTGCCCACCGGGTGGAAGTTGCCGTGCAGGCGCGGGCGGAACTCCTTCAGGTCGCCGTTGTGGGCGAATACCCAGTAGCGCCCCCACAGCTCGCGCACGAAGGGGTGGCAGTTCTGCAGGTTGACCTCGCCCTGCGTCGCCTTGCGGATGTGGGCGATGACGTTGCGGCTCTGGATGGGGTAGCGCCGGATCAGATCCGCCACCGGCGATTCGCTCGCCGGCTGGTGATCGACGAAGTGGCGCAGCCCGCGATCCTCGAAGAACGCGATGCCCCAGCCGTCGGCATGGTGGTCGGTGCGGCCGCCGCGCTGCGCGAACCCCGTGAAGCTGAAGGTCACGTCGGTCGGCGTGTTGCAGTTCATTCCTAGCAATTGGCACATGGCGCTATTAGAGCGCGAGTGCCGGCCGACCGGACGGCGGATCCGTTCGCCGGTCAGCGCACGAAGCGGCCTTCGGGCGTGACGCGCACCATTTCGATGAAGCGCGAGCCGGTGGCGTTGCCGGTGGAGAAATCGATGTCCATGCCGGCCAGGCGGAGCTTGAGCGCGCGCAGCGTCGCATGCAGGCGGGCGCGCGTCAGGTCGCGGCCGGTGCGCTTGAGCGCCTCGATCATCACCAGCCCGTTCAGGTAGCCCTCGAAGCTGCCGTAACCCACCGGCACCTGCGCCCGCTCCGCCAGCCGGCGGTAGTCGCGCGTCACGGTCTCCACTTCGCCCCAGGGATAGGGCATGACTTGCGAGATCGCGAGGCCGCCTGCCTGCAGGGCCACCACCTTGGCCGTGACTTCGCCCGGCACGATCGACATGCCATAGAACATCGGCTTGCTGCCGGCGGCGTAGGTGGCCTTGATCACCTCGCCGGCCACGGTGCCGGCCAGGTACATCAGGATGGCCTGCGACTGGCTGTCTGCCAGCGCCTTGCCGGCTGCGGCGGCGTCGGAGCCGTCGCCCTTGGCGACCACCTTGGCCGTCGGCACCAGCTTGTGGGGGACCATCGCCGCCTCGATCAGCTTGACCGCCTCGGCGCCGCCGGGGTTGTCGAGATGGGCGATCGCGATCTTGTTCACGCCGATGGTCGCCAGGTGCTCGACCAGGGCCTGCGCTTCACGGGCGTTGCTGGCGCGCACGAAGTAGGCCGAGCCCGCGACGCGTTCGCGCGCGCTGTCGCCCACCCCGTAGCCGCCCACGCTCGGTGCGCCGCTCTGCTGCAGCAGCTTGGCGGCGGCGGCCGTGGTGCCCGAGCCCACGCAGCCGAAGAAGGCGAACACGCGATGGTCGTTCAGCAGCTTGGTGTAGTTTTCCAGCGCCTTGTCGGCCTTCAGCTCGTCGTCCAGCGCCACCATCTTGATCTTGCGCCCGTTCACGCCGCCTTGTTCGTTGACGGCATCGAACGCCAGCGCGGCGCCGTTGTGCACGACCTTGATCTGCGATCCGAGCGGACCGCTCAGGACGGCCGAACTGCCGAGCACGACTTCACCGTCGCTCACCCCCGCTTCGGCGGCTTGCACGGAGGAGAGCCGAGCGAGCCCGGCGGCGGCCACCGCCGTCGAGGCGATAAAACTTCTGCGTTGCATGTAACACCCATCCCAGCTGATTTAACAAATTCTCACAATTAGAGATGATGGGTGCTTTCGTGCTACTTGGTGCTTACCCTTGTTGTGGCGTGCGGCGCAACTGCCACGCCGCGCAGATGGCCAGCGCGCAAAGGCCCGCGAGCATCGCGAAGACCTCGTCGAAGGCCGCGAGCCGCGCCGGGCTGGTCATCGGGTTGGCCAGCGAATCGCCGTGCGCCGCGAGGCGCCATTCGAGCACGATGGCGCACAGGCTCACGCCCGCTGCGCCGCCGAGCATGCGCACGAAGTTGATCGCGCTCGCGCCCTGCGGGATCAGCGGCTTGGCCAGCGGCCGCATCGAGCCCAGGTTGAGCGAGGGCAGGATGAAGCCCAGCCCGATGCGCCCGATGATCGCGAAGGCCACCAGCAGCCACAGCGCGCTGTCCAGCCGCAGCACCATCATCAGCGCGAACGAGGCCGCCAGCAGCGCGAGGCCGATGGTCACCAGCACCCAGGTCGGGTGCTTGTCGGCCAGCCGCCCCACGCCCGCGATGGTGAGCGCCAGCACCACGCCCGCCGGCAGCAGGATGGTGCCCACGTGCGATGCCGACAGGTGCAGCCCCACCTGCATGTACACCGGCAGCAGGTAGGTCGAGCCGAACAGCGCCGTGCCGTAGATGAAGGCGACCACGCTGCCCATCGCGAACTGCCGGTAGCGGAAGAGCGCGAGGTTCATCAGCGGCGTGCCGCCCGAGGCCGCGAGCCGCCGCTGCCACCACACGAAGACGCCGAACGAGGCCAGCGCGCCCGCCAGCAGCAAAGCCGCCTGCAGCGGCGAATCGCCGCGCAGCGCCACAAGGCCGTTGAGCAGGCACAGCGTGCCGACCGTGCCCAGGGCGAGTCCGCGCGCGTCAAGCCCGTCGCCGCGCGCAGCCGCCACGCCGCCGGGCGCGGTCTTGGGCACGAACTTGTAAGCCAGCCACAGCGACGCGAGGCAGAACGGCACCACCATGAAGAAGATCGAGCGCCAGCCGAACAGGTCGACCAGCACGCCGCCGATGCTCGGCCCCACGGCCGGCGCCAGCACCACGCCCATGCCGAAGATGCCGCTCGCGCGGCCCTGCTCGTGCGGCTCGAAGGCGCGCAGGATGATGATGGCCGGAATGGGCTGCACCACGCCCGCGGCCAGCCCCTCGGCCACGCGCGCGAACAGCACCAGCGAGAAATCGTTGGCCACGCCGCCCACGATGCCGCCCACCAGCAGCAGGACCATCGTGCCCACGTAGGTGCGGCGGTAGCCGTAGCGCGACAGCAGCCACGGCGTGGTGAGCATCGACACCGTCATCGCCACCATGAAGCCCGAGCTCACCCACTGCGCGCGTTCCTGGCCGAGCGAGAAGTGGTGGCTCATGCCCGGAATTGCGACGTTGACGATGGTCGAGGACATGATCGACGCCATCGTCCCCACCATCACCGACAGCAGCAGATACCAGCGGTAGCGTTCGCCATAGCGCTGGCGCAGCGTGCCGATGGAGGGCGGGGCCGGCGTGCTCGCGGCTTCTGGGATCTGAGGGGAGGTCATGGGGGCGGCGGAATGTCTCGGGTCCGTCGTCCTACAAGCATATCGGGCTTTGCGCGGCGGGATTCGCAGCGGGCAGGCCCAAAATCCCAGCGCTGTCCCCTCTGCGTCAAGAAGATGAACCAAGTCGACAACAGCATGAATGCTTCATCCGGCGAACAAGCCGATGCTCAGCCCGCCGCGCCAGGAGACGCGGAAGGCGCGATCACTCCCGCGGTCGGGCAGGCCGCACCCGCTCTCGCAGCCGAGCCGGCCGCGTCCACCCTCGCCACCGAACTCGCCGCGCCCACGGTCAGCCGCGCCTACCGCTGCCAGTGCGAGCGCCCCATCTTCCTGCGCAACAGCGAGTGCCTTGCCTGCCATACGCCGCTGGGCTACGTGATCGAGCGGCTCGGCGTGATGCCGCTCGCGCCGGCAGCAGGCGAGGGCGCGCAGCCCGACACCTTCACCGTGTTCGGCGATCCGCACGGCAAGACCTACCGCCGCTGCGCGAACTTCCTGACGCCGGCCGGCTGCAACTGGATGGTGCCCGCCGCGCGCGAGGGCGAAGAGCTGCCGCCCGACACCCACGGCCTCGCGCCCGGCTACTGCCTGGCCTGCAGCGTCACGCGCACCATTCCCGATCTTTCGGTGGAAGGCAACGGCGAGCTGTGGCGCAAGCTGGAGACCGCCAAGCGCAGGCTGATCTCGCAGCTGCTCGCGCTGGGCCTGCCGGTGGTGAGCCGCCACGCCGATGCCGTCCACGGGCTGGCCTTCGACTTCCTCAGCAACACGCCGGGCGGCCCGCACGTGATGACCGGCCACCAGGACGGCGTGATCACCCTCAACGCCGAAGAGGCCGAGGACGCCGTGCGCGAGCGCATCCGAGCCGAGATGCGCGAGCCCTACCGCACGCTGCTGGGCCACTTCCGCCACGAGGTCGGCCACTACTACTGGGACCTGCTGGTGCAGCCCACGCAATGGATCGACGACTTCCGTGCGCTCTTCGGCGACGAGCGCGCCGACTACGCCGCCGCGCTGCAGACGCACTACGAGCAGGGCCCGCCGCCCGACTGGGCCGATCGCTTCGTGAGCAGCTACGCAAGCACGCACCCGTGGGAAGACTGGGCCGAGACCTGGGCCCACTACCTGCACATGGCCGACACGGCCGACACGGCGATGAGCTTCGGCGTCGACGCGACCAACGTCGAGCTCACGAGCGACCTCTTCACCCCTGCCGATCTGTGGCAGCCCGACGACCCCGACGCCGGCAAGTTCCTCGACTTCATCAACGGCTGGGTGCTGCTCACCAACGTGCTCAACGAGCTGTCGCGCAGCATGGGGCAGCCCGACTACTACCCCTTCGTGCTGCCGCGCGCGGCGGTGGGCAAGCTGCAGTTCATCCACCGCGTGGTCACGCAGCAGCGGCCGGGCGATGCGCCCTCGATGGTGGTGGCCGCCGACGTGGCCGAGTCCGCGCCGGAGCCGGCGCAAGCAGAAGCGCCGCAGCAGGCCCCTGGTCAGTCCTGAGGCGCGGCGCCCGTCGCGCAGCGCATGCAGATGCATGCGAGCCCGCGCATCTCTTCCGGCAGGTTGGTGAGCGGCGCCCTGCTGAAGTCGACCTGCATGCACCAGCACGGCGGCTGCGCCTGCCCGGTCTCGCGCTCGATCTCCATCGCGCAGCGGTTCGCCTCGCCGCACAGAGGGCAGCGCGTGGCGTCGATCAGGCCGGGGACGGCCTCCGTGGTCATCATGAAATCTCGAAGGCCGGCAGCTTCTTCGCGACGATGCCGTTGCGCAGCGTCGCGTACACCGGCAGGCCGCCGCTGTAGGCGGGGTAGTCCTCGCCCTCGATCAGCGGCAGCAGGTAGCGGCGGCACTTCTCGGTGATGCCGTAGCCGTCGTCGGAGATGAAGTCGCGCGGCATCGGCTTCTCGACGTTGGCGACCGATTCGAGCGGCGCGCTGCCCAGGCGGTAGGCGTACGGCACATCGGAAATGCGCTCGATGGTCGGCATCACCGCGTTGCGGCCTTCCAGCGCGAGCTCGACCGCGCGCTGCCCCAGTTCGTAGGCCTGCCGCACGTCGGTGGCCGATGCAATGTGCCGCGCCGCGCGCTGCAGGTAGTCGGCCACGGCCCAGTGGAACTTGTGGCCCAGCGCGTCCTTGACCATCTGCGCCACCACCGGCGCCGCGCCGCCGAGCTGCGCATGGCCGAAGGCGTCGCGCGTGCCCTGCTCGGCGAGGAAGGTCCCGTCGGGGTGATGGCAGCCCTCGGACACCACCACCGAGCAGTAGCCGTGCTGCTTCACCAACTCGTCCACGCGTGCGAGGAAGCGTGCCTTGTCGAATTCGATCTCCGGGAACAGCACCACCACCGGAATGCCCTGGTCCGCCGCAAGCCCGCCGGCGGCCGCGATCCAGCCCGCGTGCCGGCCCATCACCTCGAGCACGAACACCTTGGTGGAGGTGGCCGCCATCGAGCGCACGTCGAACGAGGCCTCGATGGTCGACACCGCCACGTACTTCGCGACCGAGCCGAAGCCGGGACAGCAGTCGGTCAGCGGCAGGTCGTTGTCGATGGTCTTGGGCACGTGGATGGCCTGCAGCGCATAGCCCATCGACTGCGAGAGCTGGCTCACCTTGAAGCAGGTGTCGGCCGAATCGCCGCCGCCGTTGTAGAAGAAATAGCCAATGCCGTGCGCCTTGAACACCTCGATCAGCCGCTCGTACTCGCGGCGGTTCTTCTCCAGCGACTTGAGCTTGTAGCGGCACGAACCGAAGGCGCCCGATGGCGTGGTGCGCAGCGCCGCGATGGCTTCGGCCGATTCGGCGCCGGTGTCGATCAGCTCCTCGGCCAGCGCGCCGATGATGCCGTTGCGCCCGGCGTAGAGCTTGCCGATGCGGTCAGGGTGCCGGCGCGCCGTCTCGATCACGCCGCAGGCCGAGGCGTTGATGACCGAGGTGACGCCGCCCGACTGGGCGTAGAAGGCGTTGGGGATGGACATGCGCGGCATTGTCCTGCAGCCCCCAGGCCGGCGCCAGTGGACGCCGGTGTCGGAATGTCAGCGGTTCTCGAAGACCGGCGGGCGCTTCTGCAGGAAGGCGCTCACGCCCTCGCGGAAGCTGGGCCGGTCGATCAGCTCGCGCTGGCGCTCGCTCTCGTAGTGCAGTTGTTCCTTCAGCGTGTGGCGCTCCGAAGCCTCGAAGGCTTCGCGCGCCTCGATCACCGCGTGCGCCGGCAGGCGGGCGAGGCGCTGCGCGATGCCCTTGGCCTCTTCGAGCAGCTGCTCGTCGTCCACGCAGGCCCAGATCAGGCCCCACTGCACCGCGCGGCCCGCGCCCACGCGCTCGTCGAGCAGTGCCATGCCCATGGCGCGGGCTCGGCCGGCGCGACGCGGAATCGCCCAGGTGCAGCCGAGGTCCGGCACGATGCCGAGCTTGGGCAGGAAGGGCAGGTAGAAGTAGGCGCTGCGTGCCGCGATGGTCACGTCGGCCGCGAGCGCCAAGCCCACGCCCGCACCGGCGGCCGGACCGTTCACCGCCGCGACCACCGGCACCGGCAGCGTGCGCAGCGTCTCGATCAGCGGGTTGCTCAGGCTCTGCATCCACTCGGCTGTCTGCGTGCCGAGCGACTTGCCCTCTTCGGGCGGCGCCATCGCGCTCAGGTCGGCGCCCACGCAGAAGGCCTTGCCGGCGCCGGTGAGGATCACCGCGCGCACCGAGCGGTCGTCGCGGATGCGCTCCAGCGCATCGCGCAGTTCGACCTGCAGGCCCTGCGCGATAGGGTTGAGCTTGGCGGGCAGGTTCAGCGTCAGCGTCGCGATGCCGTCGGCCTGCTCCTGGAGGATGAAGGGTTGTGCGGGGGTGTCGGAACTCATGGCATCGATGGTTCGATGCGCATGGGGCCCGGTCAAGCCGGGGACAACCCGTGGGGCCGCAGTCGCCATGGCGACCATGCGCGCGGCGAAGGCGCGGGCAGCGGCATTGCGGCCGGGCGTGCGTCCGACACCGTGATGCACGACGGCTCCAGCGCCGACACCAGCACGCGCCGGTGGTCGCCGCCCTCGAAGCGCTCGCCGGGCTCCAGCACGATGTCGCGCGTGTCGCTGTCGATGGTGATCCACACCGAGCCGCTGCGGCATTCGATGCCCACGCCTGCGCCGTCGGGCACGGCGAAGACCGAGCGCTTCGGCAGGCTCACATGGAAGCGGGAAGAGCTGGACGAGAAAGTCACGGAGGGAAAGGAAGAAGAGGTGGAAGAGGAGGACGAGGTGCTCATGGCAAGCTCCATTGCATTCACTATGCGAATGAATATAGTGAGCCGAGTCCCTCTTTGCACACGGTCATTTGGAACTCGTTGCATGCGTCCAGAGAATGCGAAAGCCCCCGGCGCCATCGGCGGCGAACTTCCCCCGCTCGAACTGCTGCGCAGCTTCGAGGCGGCCGCGCGCCGGCTGAGCTTCACGCTGGCGGCAGCCGAACTGCACCTCACGCAGTCGGCCGTCAGCCGGCAGATCCAGCAGCTGGAGGCCAGCCTGGGCGTGCTGCTGTTCGAGCGTCGCCACCGCGCGCTGTCGCTCACCGAGGCCGGCGGCGTGCTGCAGCGCGCGGTCACCGACAGCCTGGAGCGTTTGCGCGACGCCACCGCGCGGGTGCGTGCGAGCTCCGCGCCGCGGCAGGTGGCGATCACCACCACGCCGGGCTTCGCGTCGATCTGGCTCATACCGAAGCTGGCGCGCTTCACCGGCAGCCATCCGCAGGTCGACGTGCGCGTGTCGGCCACGCTGGACGTGCTCGACCTGGAAAGCACCCGCATCGACCTCGCGGTGCGCTTCGTGCCCATCGGCCGCGGCGTGGGGCCGGCGCTGTTCGAGGAGTCGGTGATCCCGCTGTGCGCGCCGCAGGTGGCTGCATCGCTGCGCGAGCTGTCCGATTTCTCGAAGCTCACGCTGCTGACGGTCGAGTACCCCGACCACAGCGAAGCGCCCACCGCCGACTGGGAGCCCTGGCTCAAGGTGATGGGGCTGGACGACCTGCGCATGAAGAGCACGCTGCGCTTCACGCAGTACGCCGACGCCGTCTCCGCCGCAGTGGTGGGCCAGGGCGTGGTGATCGGCCGGCTGCCGCTGCTGAGCGAGCTGGTGCGCGACGGCCGGCTCGTGGCGCCGCTGGGCGAGGGCGTTGCCTCGCACCGCGGCTACTTCATCGAGATGTCCAGGCGCGCCGCGGGCAACCGCGACGCGCAGGAGTTCGCGCAATGGCTGCGCGACGAGGCCGAGGCCGCGCAGCGCAATTGACGAAAGCGCAGAGCCGGGCCGATCAACCCGGCAGCAGCACCTTGTTCACGACGTGGATCACTCCGTTCGACTGGTAGACGTTGGCGATCGTCACCGTCGCCGTGCCGCCCTTGGCGTCGGTCACCAGCACGTTGCCGCCGCTCATCGTCGCTGTCAGCGTGCCGCCGCTCGCGGTCTTCAGCGTGGCCTTGCCGCCGCCTGCGTTGATCGCGCTCATGAGCGCAGCGCCATCGAGCTTGCCGGGCACGACGTGGTAGGTCAGCACCTTGGTCAGCGTGGGCTTGTTCTCGGGCTTGAGCAGCGTGTCCACCGTGCCGGCGGGCAGCGCCGCAAAGGCCGCGTTGGTGGGCGCGAACACGGTGAAGGGGCCGGGGCTCTTCAGCGTGCCGACGAGATCGGCGGCCTTCACGGCGGCGACCAGCGTGGTGTGGTCCTTCGAGTTCACGGCGTTGTCGACGATGTCCTTCGTCGGGTACATCGGCGCGCCGCCGACCATCGGGTTCGATGCGCCGCTGCTGCTGTTGCCGCTCATGCCCATGCCGCCCGCGCAGGCTGCGAGAAGGACAGAGACACCGGCTGCGATCACGAGTTTCTTCATTGAAGTCTCCTGGAAAGATGATGGATGGTTCGTTCTCGAGGCTCTCTGTGGAAACCGCCAACAGCTCGGAGGCGCGATGCGCTTGAACCTGATACGCCACCTGCGCGTGATTGGATTCATTCGCCTGCCACGTAGGCTTTGCGCCACACAAGCGATGCGCGGTACTTGCGCATCGAACGCGTGCTCGACAGAATCCGCCCTTCGTTTTTCAGCAACAGTTTTTGCTCCCTTCGCGCCCGGCGACGATCGACCTCCCGGGTGCCACACCAATCCAATGAACCGTTTCCTGAACACCTGACCCGCACACCGACCGCCCCGGCCGGACGTGCATCCACGCATCCGCCGAGGCCCATCGACAAAGGCCCCGCGCAGCCATTCGCCGGGGCTTTTTTGTTTTTCGGAGTGTGTGCACATATGAGTGCTCAACGAAGGGCCCGCGACGACGACAAGCGTCTGGGCCGGTTCTATTTCTCAGTGCCGAACGCGGCACCCCGCAACCCCGTGGTGGCCGCGCTGGCACGCCGCGAAGCGAGCCAGAAGGCCGGCCGCCACCTGCGCACCCACAGCGCCGAGCGGCGCGCGCAGAAGGTGGCGCTTCAGAAGGCAGCGCGCAGCATCGGGAGGTCCGACGATGCGTGAAGACATGGACAAGGTCATCGTCGAGCGGCCGCGAAGCGGCTGGCGTGTGCAGGGCGACGGACGCAAGTGGCGCAACGGCAAGGAGGCAGGTTCGCGCATCGGCATGAAGCGCGGCTACAAGCACAGGAAGTGGCTCAACGAAAACCTCGCGCCGCTCAAGCGCTGGCTGCACAAGCAGGTGCACCGGCCATGGGACAAGGTGTATGCGGAGCTGTGCAGCGGCATCGACAAGCGCAGCACGGTGCAGGCGCACATCTTCGAGCACATCGAGGACTTCGTGGACCGCGGCGCGGTGATGCGAGATGGCGAAGTGCTGGTGCGCGCTTCCCGGTGGGGGCGCGGCGATCGCGTTCCGCTGGAGGAGGCCTCCAGGGTGGAGCTTTTCGTGCATCCGGTCACCGGCATCCTGCTGCCCAATCGACGCGTCACACAGGCGCGGCAGCGCGAACGCGGCGAGAGGAACGGGCAGCATGGAAAGAATGAGGAGCTGTCGTTCGTCGAGATCGACGAACTCACGCAATGGCACCGCGTAAACGGCGACTGGTTCGAGATCACCTTGGCAACCACGCCGCCGATGAAGGCGCCCGGTGTCTGGGACAAGCGTTTCGACGTGCTGCGACGCTGCTTCGTCAGGACCACGTGTGCATGGGGCCGGCCGGAGTTCGGCGAGTCGAGCAACCAAGCGATGTACGGACGCCCCGACGTCTATGCCGCAACCAAGCGCCAACTCAGCCGCAAGGAGATCCGCGCGCGCCTGGGCGAGGACGCCTGACGCCGTTCGTCAGGTAGAGCAAAGCCGCAGCGCGCATGATGAAGACTGAAGACGCCGGCGTTGTCGCCGATGAAAGAAAGCACGATGAATCTCACCGCCTCCAACTGGTTTCTCTGGGCCGCGCTGTCGGCCGTCTTCGCCGCGCTGACGGCCATCCTCGCCAAGCTCGGGCTGGCCGGCGTCGATTCCGACATGGCGACGCTGGTGCGCACCGTGGTCATCTTCGCGGTGCTGCTCGTCTTCGTGAACGCCACCGGCAAGTGGACGAACCCGCTGCAGCTGTCGCCGCGCACCTGGCTCTTTCTCGTGCTCTCGGGGCTCGCGACGGGCGCGTCGTGGGTCTGCTACTTCCGCGCGCTCAAGGTGGGCGATGCTTCGCGCGTCGCGCCGGTCGACAAGCTCAGCGTGGTGCTGGTCGTGCTCTTCGCCGTGATGTTCCTGGGCGAGCGGCCATCGGGCCGCGAATGGGCGGGCGTGGCGATGATCGCGGGCGGCGTGCTGATGCTGGCGATCAAGCGCTGAGCTGCGCCGCCGGCCGTGCGGACGCGCGCGGCAGCAGGAGGAACGCCAGGTTGCCCGCGGCCAGCATGCCGGCCACCGTGAAGAACACAGCGCGGAACGGCTCGACACCGTTCACCACGGCCCACGACGCGGCCACGCCGGTGGTCCACTGCATCAGCGAGACGCCGAGGAACATCGCCATGTTCATCAGCGCCATCGCGCGCCCCGTCATCGCGGCCGGGTAGGCGTTCTTGGTGTACGCGTACTGCAGCACGCTGTAGCCCGAGAGAAGGCCGTAGACGATCGGCAAGCCGATGTCGACCATGCGTGATTGCGTCAGCGCCATCGCGCCGAACATCAGCGTGCCCGCGAGCGCGCAGCCCATCATCCAGCGCGTGCGCCGCGCGCCTCCCGGGTCCATGCGGCCGAAGAGCGTGGGGCTGATCATGCCGGCGACCGTCATCACCAGCGCGACGTTGCCGCTGGCCACCAGCGAGAGGCCGTGCCGCTCGTGCAGCACAGGGCCGAGCCACAGCCCGCGCAGCGTGATGAAGGCCGCGTACGACACGCAGGCGAAGCACAGCAGCCCCAGCGTGTGGGGCATCGCGAACAGCGGCAGCAGCTCGCGCACGGCCTTGCGCAGAGACTGGCGCTCGGTCTGACCCGCAGGCGTGGGGTCTGCTGCGCGCGCAGGCTCGCGTACGCGCCAGAAGATCAGCATCCACGAAAGCACCGCGAACGCCGCCAGCACCGCATAGCCCACGCGCCACGACGAAGCCTCGATCAGCAGCGCCAGCGGCGTGCCGGTGAACAGGATGCCCATGCCGGCCAGGCTCATCACCAGCCCCGACATCGCAGTGAAGCGCGAGGCATCGAAGTGCCGCGCGATGAACACCGTGCAGGCCAGGAAGGCCGGCGCGCAGCCCACGCCGACCAGCGCCTGCCCCAGCAACAGTGCGTGGAAGTTCGGCGCCATCGCGCACAGCACCGCGCCCGCGACGGCCAGCGGAAAGGCCGTCAGCACCGTGCGGCGCACGCCCAAGATGTCGATCGACACGCCCATCGCGAGCTGCATGATCCCGAACATGAAGTGGAAGGTGCCCGCCCAGGTCCCGAGCTCCTGCGGCGTGAGCCCGAAGTGGCTGGTGAGCGGCGTGGCCATCATGGCGCCGACGGTGCGAAAGGCCTGGCTCAGGGCGAAGGCGGTGGCCAGGGCCACGAGCATGGCGGCCGTGGAAGAAGACCAGCGCGAAGAGCGAGTAAGGCGTGAGCCGGGACCGGCGTTGCCGGATTGCTCCGCGGGCTTGGGTGCCGCGTTCGGATTCATTGGGAGCGAGAAGCCAGGAAGGTTGGGGCGGTCATGATGCTAGTTGATCATCTTGCGCATGGTCTCGGCGGCGACGCTTGCGAGGACTCGCCCCGCGAAGAAGGCTGCCTCCATAATTTCCGGACAATCCCAGGGTCGCGCATTGCCAAAGACTGACACTCCCTCCCGCTCCCGTGCAGCCAAGCCGGAAGCCAAGAAAGCCACCCGGCCGCTTTTCAGCCGCGTGCGAGAGATCCTCGATGCTGCGCGCGCCCGCGTGGTTCGCACGGTCAACACCACGCAGGTGGCGGCCAACTGGCTGATCGGGCGCGAGATCGTCGAGGAGGAGCAGCGAGGTCAGCGTCGGGCGGGCTATGGCGCCAAGCTGCTCGCCGATCTGTCGACGCGCCTGACGGCCGAGTTCGGCCGAGGCTATTCCGCCGACAACCTCGAAGCGTTCAGGCAGTTCTACCTGGACTATCCGCAGTTGATTTCCGAGACGCCGTCTCGGAAATCGGCCGCGGCGGCGGCACTGCCTCCTCAGACCATTTCCGAGACGGCGTCTCGGAAATCCGGTGACCCGGCGGGCTGGCATCCTGGGACGCTGCATCCGTCTCTCTCGTGGAGCCATTACCGCCAGCTCCTGCGCGCAGCGCGCCCGGAGGCGCGAGCCTTCTACGAGATCGAAGCCATCCGCAGCGCGTGGTCGGTGCGCGAACTGCAGCGCCAGATGGCCAGCCTGCTGTACGACCGCCTGGCCAAGAGCAAGGACAAGAAGGGCCTGATGCGCCTGGCGACGCACGGCCAGGAGGTGATGCAGCCTCTCGATGTCCTGAAGGACCCGGTGGTCATCGAATTCCTGGACTTGCCGGAATCGCCGAAGCTGGTCGAGTCGAGGCTGGAGCAGGCGCTCATCGAGAACCTGCAGAACTTCCTGCTCGAGCTGGGCAAGGGCTTTGCATTCGTGTCGCGCCAGGAGCGCATCACCATCGATGGCGACCACTTCTACATCGACCTGGTCTTCTATCACACGGTGCTCAAGTGCTACGTGCTCATCGATCTCAAGGTCGGCAAGCTCACGCATGGCGACCTCGGCCAGATCCAGTTCTATGTGAACTACTACGACCGCGAGCGTCGCACCGAAGGCGACAACCCGACGCTGGGCGTCATCCTTTGTCCGGACAAGAACGATGCAGTGGTGAAGTACACCCTGGGCGAGCAGCAGGAGCGCAACATCTTCACCAGCCGCTATCAGCTGCACCTGCCGACGGAGAAGGAGCTTGAGCGCGAGCTGCGTCGCGAACTCCGCCAGCTGTCGATGGACGAGGTGCCGCTCAAGGCGGCTGCCAGGAAGACCAGGCCGCGCGCATGAAAAAAACGGCACCCGAAGGTGCCGTCTTTCTAGCGATGGAGCATTGCCTCCAGTGGGCCGATCAGGCCTCGCCCTTCACCTTCAACCGCCACGCATGCAGCAGCGGCTCCGTGTACCCGCTCGGCTGCTCGATGCCCTTGAACACCAGGTCCTGCGCTGCCTTGTAGGCAGCCGAGGTCGTGAAGTTGCCGGCCATCGGCTGGTACAGCGGGTCGCCCGCGTTCTGCTCGTCGACCACCTTGGCCATGCGTTGGAAGGTCTCGTCGACCTGGGCCTTGGTGACCACGCCGTGCAACAGCCAGTTGGCGATGTGCTGGCTGGAGATGCGCAGCGTGGCGCGGTCTTCCATCAGGCCGACGTTGTGGATGTCGGGCACCTTGGAGCAGCCCACGCCCTGGTCGATCCAGCGCACCACGTAGCCGAGGATGCCCTGGACGTTGTTGTCGATCTCCTGCTGGCGCTCTTCGGCGGTCCACTTGGCTTCGGCGGCGATCGGCACCTGCAGCAGGGCGTTGAGGATGTTGTCGCGCTCTGCGTCGGCGTCGATCTTCTCCAGTTCCTGCTGCACCGCGGTCACGTTGACCTGGTGGTAGTGCAGCGCGTGCAGCGTGGCGGCGGTGGGCGAGGGCACCCAGGCGGTGTTGGCGCCGGCCTTGGGGTGGCCGATCTTCTGCTCGAGCATGGCGGCCATCAGGTCGGGCATGGCCCACATGCCCTTGCCGATCTGCGCCTTGCCGCGCAGCCCGCTGGACAGGCCGACGAGCACGTTGTTCTTCTCGTAGGCGCCGATCCACGCGCTGGACTTCATGTCGCCCTTGCGGATCATCGGGCCGCCCTGCATGGCGGTGTGCATCTCGTCGCCGGTGCGGTCGAGGAAGCCGGTGTTGATGAAGGCCACGCGCGCGGCAGCCTCGGCGATGCAGGCCTTGAGGTTCACGCTGGTGCGGCGCTCCTCGTCCATGATGCCCAGCTTCACGGTGTTGGCGGGCAGGCCCAGCAGCTGCTCGACGCGGCCGAACAGTTCGCTGGCGAAGGCCACTTCGGCCGGGCCGTGCATCTTCGGCTTGACGATGTAGATGCTGCCGGTGCGCGAGTTGCCCTTGCGCTTGAGGTCGATGGTGGCGATGGTGGTGGTGACCACGGCGTCGAGGATGCCTTCCGGGATCTCCTTGCCGCCTTCGTACAGCACGGCCGGGTTGGTCATCAGGTGGCCCACGTTGCGCAGGAACATCAGCGAGCGGCCGTGCAGCTTCAGGGGCTTGCCGTCGGCGCCGGTGTATTCGCGGTCGGGGTTCAGGCCGCGCGTGAAGGTCTTGCCGCCCTTGGCGACTTCTTCCGTGAGCGTGCCTTCGACGATGCCCAGCCAGTTCGAGTACGCGACCACCTTGTCGGCCGCGTCGACCACGGCCACCGAGTCTTCCAGGTCGAGGATGGTCGAGAGCGCGGCTTCGAGCACCAGGTCGCTCACGCCGGCGGCGTCGCTCTTGCCGATGGGCGTGGAGCGGTCGATGCGGATGTCCAGGTGGATGCCGTTGTGCTTGAGCAGCACCGACGAAGGCGCGGCGGCGTCGCCCTGGTAGCCGACGAACTGCGATGCATCGGCCAGGCCGGTGCTGCTGCTTTGCAGCGCGACGACCAGCTTGCCGTCCTTCACGCTGTAGCCGGTGGCGTTCTTGTGCGAGCCGTTGATCAGCGGCGCGGCCTGGTCGAGCACGTTGCGCGCGAACTCGATGACCTTGGCGCCGCGCACCGGGTTGTAGCCCTTGCCCTTCTCGGCGCCGCCGGTCTCGGGAATGGCGTCGGTGCCGTAGAGCGCGTCGTACAGCGAGCCCCAGCGGGCGTTGGCCGCGTTCAGCGCATAGCGCGCGTTGAGGATGGGCACCACCAGCTGCGGGCCGGCCTGCAGCGCGAGTTCGGAGTCGACGTTCGCGGTCGTGGCCTTCACGCCCTTGGGCTGGGGCAGCAGGTAGCCGATCTTCTCGAGGAAGGCGCGGTACGCCGGCATGTCGGCGATGGGGCCGGGGTTCTTCTTGTGCCAGGCGTCGAGCTCGCTCTGCAGGCGGTCGCGCTCGGCGAGCAGGGCGACGTTCTTCGGCGCGAGGTCGTGGACGATGGCGTCGAAGCCCTTCCAGAAGACGTCGCTGGCCACGCCGCTGGCGGGGAGGACCTTGTCCTCAATGAAGCGATGGAGCTCGGTCGCGACCTGGAGGCCGTGGGCGGTGGTGCGGGCGGTCATGTGGGTTTCTCCTTGAGAAAGATGCAATCCTGGGATGAACTTTATTCGATACTTTGCTGGTGAGTAGGAGCCTGAATCGGGATTTATCCGTGACAAAAATAGAGGTAATCGACGGTGGGCCCCAAGGAGCGCAGAGGGTAGGCACTGATAAGAAGGCCCAAGCTGCCGGATATATTTAACTTCTTAAATAAATCCGCGATTTCAGCGCCCAGCTTCCATGATCCTCCTGGCCTCCAACGAAAACCCCCTGGGCATGCCCGAGTCGGCCCGCCGCGCCGCTGCCGAAGCGCTCGCGGGCGCCGGCAACTACCCCGACAGCAACGGCACCGCGCTGAAGAACGCGCTGGCCGCCCGGCTCGACGTGCCCGCCGACTGGATCACGCTGGGCAGCGGATCGAGCGAAATCCTGGAACTCGCGGCGCAGGTGAGCCTGAAGCCGGGCGAGGGCGTCGTGTATTCGCAGTACGGCTTCATCGTCTACGCGCAGGCCGCGGCGCATGCCCATGCGCACGCAACTGTCGTGCCGTCGCGCGGCTTCGGCCACGACCTCGACGCGATGCACGCGGCCATCGGCGAGGACACGAAGCTGGTGTTCGTCGCCAACCCCAACAACCCGACCGGCACCTTCATCGACGCCGCGCCGCTGCTGGCCTTCCTGCAGTCGGTGCCCGCGCACGTGACGGTGCTGCTGGACGAGGCCTACACCGAATACCTCGCGCCCGCGCAGCGCTACGACAGCATCGAATGGGTGCGGCGCCTGCCCAACCTGATCGTGGCGCGCACCTTCTCCAAGGCCTTCGGGCTGGCGGGGCTGCGCATCGGCTACGGCGTGTCGCAGCCGGCGCTCACGGCGCGCATGAACGCGCAGCGCCCGCGCTTCAACGTGACGACGCCGGCACAGGCCGCCGCGGTGGCCGCGCTGGGCGACGCGGCCTTTCTCGCGCGCACCTACGAGCTCAACACGGCCGGGCGCGACCAGCTCGCCGCTGGCTTCAAGGCGCTGGACCTCGAATACGTGCCCTCGTCCGGCAACTTCCTGATGGTGCAGGTCGGCGATGCGCAGGCCGTGCATGCGCGCCTGCTGGCCGCGGGCATCGAGGTCTCGCTGCTCGGACCGTACGGCCTGCCCGAGTGGCTGCGCGTCAGCATCGGGCTGCCCGAGCAGAACCAAGCGGTGCTGGCCGCGCTGAGTTGACCGGTCGCTTGCTCAGACCTGCCCGCTGAGCTCCTTCGCTGCCGCACGCACCGGCTCGATGTAGCGCTCGTCGTAGCGATGCGTGGGCATGGTGAGCGTGACCGCGGCCGCGAGGCTGCCGTCGGCATGGAACACCGGCGCCGAGATGCCGGCCAGCTCGGCGGTGCGGTCGCCCACCAGCGCGCACCAGCCCTGCGCGCGGATGGTGTCGTAGAGCTTGCGCTCCTTCGCGCCGCGCGGCAGCTCGTCCTGCGGGCCGAAGGCGATCAGCACGCGCGCGCCCGCGCCGCGGTCGTTGGGCAGCAGGTCGCCGGCGCGCACGTGGTCGCGCACGACATGCGGCGAATCGACGCGGAACTGGCACAGCCGCACCCAGCTGTCGGCCTGGGGCTGCCGCACGTGGTACGCCGCGCTCTCGCCGGTGGCCGCCACCAGCGCGCGCAGCACCGGCAGCACGATGCGGTCGAGCGACTGCGACGCCGCATAGAGGCCGTGCAGCCGCGCGATCTCCATGCCCAGTGCGTAGCGGCCGTCGTCCTGCCGTCGGATCAGCCGCGCATGCTCCAGCGAGGCCAGCAGCCGCAGCACGGTGCTCTTGTAGAGCTGCGTGCGCTCGGCGAACTGCGCGAGCGACAGCGCCTCGTCGCCCGGCTGGAAGGCAGACAGCAGGCTCAGCGCGCGGTCGACCGCGGCCGCGCCGCCGGGGGCGGCATTGAGGTCGGAGACGGATTCGGTCTGGGCTTTGCGGGGCATGACAAGGAGCAGCAGGGAACGGCTTGGCTTGACAGCCGGAGCGGATCGGCGATCTAATTCTGTTTAACGGAATATAGTTCTGTAAGACAGAACAGTCAAGCCCAAGGAGACAGAAATCCGATGACAACCCCCGACGTCCTCATCAGCGAGGTCGGCCCGCGCGACGGCCTGCAGTCGGTCAAGGCCACCATGCCCACGGCCGACAAGCTGCGCTGGATCGACGCGCTCTACGCCGCCGGCGTGCGCGAGATCGAGGTCGCTTCCTTCGTGCCCGCGAAGCTGCTGCCGCAGATGGCCGACGCGGCCGAGGTGGTGCGCCACGCCGTCACTCTGCCGGGCCTTGTGGTGATGGCGCTGGTGCCCAACCGCAAGGGCGCGCAGGCCGCGCTCGAGGCCGGCGTGCACAAGCTGACCATGCCGGTGTCGGCCAGCGTGGCGCATTCGCTGGCCAACGTGCGCAAGACGCCCACCGAGATGGTCGATGAGGTGCGCGCCATCTCCGAGCTGCGCCGCGAGATCGCGCCGCAGGTGAAGCTGGAGGCCGGCATCTCCACCGCCTTCGGATGCACGCTGCAGGGCCTGGTGCCCGAGGACGACGTGATCCGCCTGGCCGCGCAGTGCATCGAGGCGGGCGCCGACGAGTCCGGCCTGTCCGACACCGTGGGCTACGCCAACCCCGCGCAAGTGCGCCGCCTCTTCAAGCGGCTGCGTGCGGAGATCGGCAGTCATGCAGGCGCAGCCCACATGCACAACACGCGCGGCCTCGGCATCGCCAACTGCCTTGCGGCCTGGGACGAGGGCGTGCGCACCTTCGACGCTTCGCTGGGCGGTCTCGGCGGCTGCCCCTACGCGCCGGGCGCCTCGGGCAATGCGGTCACCGAAGACCTTGTCTTCATGTTCGAGGCCATGGGCGTGCGCACCGGCATCGACATCCAGAAACTCATCGCGGCGCGCGCGCCGCTCATGGCCGGCCTGCCCGGCGAACCGGTCTACGGCATGACGCCCGAGGCCGGCCTGCCGAAAGGCTTTGTCCAGGAATCCATCGCCAATGCCTGAAGCCAATCCCCTGCCGTACGCCGGCGTCCGCGTCGTCGAGTTCACCCACATGGTCATGGGTCCGACCTGCGGGCTGCTGCTGGCCGACCTCGGCGCCGAGGTCATCAAGGTCGAGCCCATCGAAGGCGACAGCACGCGCCGCCTGCTGGGCTCGGGCTCGGGCTTCTTCCCGACCTTCAACCGCAACAAGAAGAGCATTGCGCTCGACCTGAAGCAGCCCGAGGGCGTGGAGGCCGCGCTGCGCCTCGTCGCCACCGCCGACATCGTGAGCGAGAACTTCAAGCCCGGCACCATGAAGAAGCTAGGGCTCGACTACGACACGTTGAGCAAACTGAATCCGCGCCTCATCTACGTGAGCCACAAGGGCTTCCTGCCCGGCCCCTACGACCACCGCACCGCGCTCGACGAGGTGGTGCAGATGATGGGCGGCCTGGCCTACATGACCGGCCGCTCGGGCGACCCGCTGCGCGCGGGCACCAGCGTGAACGACATCATGGGCGGCATGTTCGGCGCCATCGGCGCGATGGCAGCGCTGCGCCAGCGCGACATCACCGGCAAGGGCTGCGAGGTGCAGTCGGCGCTGTTCGAGAACAACGTGTTCCTGGTTGCGCAGCACATGATGCAGTTCGCCGCCACCGGCAAGGCCGCCGACCCGATGCCCAGCCGCATCTCGGCCTGGGCCGTGTACGACGTGTTCACGGTGAAGGACGGCGAGCAGATCTTCCTGGCGGCCGTGAGCGACAAGCAGTGGACCATCTTCTGCAAGGCCTTCGGCCTCGACGAGATGCTGGCCGACCCGCGCCTGAAAACCAACAACGACCGCGTGCTGGCGCGCGAATGGATGATGCCGATCCTGCGCTCGCACCTCGCGAACCACAGCGCCGCGGAGCTCGCCGCGGTGTTCGAGAAGAACGAGCTGCCCTTCGCGCCCATCACCAGGCCGCAGGAACTGTTCGACGATCCGCACCTCAACGCCACCGGCGGCCTCGCGCCGGTGCGCATGAACGACGGCAGCATGGCCAAGGTGCCGCTGATGCCGTTCACGCTCGACGGCGAACGCCCGGGCATCCGGCTGCAGCCGCCGCACGTCGGCGAGCACGGCCGCGAGCTGCTGAAGGAAGTGGGCTACAGCGACGAGGACATCGCCGCGCTCCAGACACGACACATCACCCTCGGAGACTGACCTCATGTTTTTCAATGCACGGCGCGCCTTGCTGGCGTGCGCCGCGGCCGCCGCATGGCTGAACGCCGCACCCGTCCTCGCCGATACCGCCTGGCCCGACAAGCCGGTGCGGCTCATCGTTCCCTACACGCCCGGCGGCGCCACCGACATCGTGGCGCGGCTGGTCGCGCAGAAGCTCGCCGACGACACCAGGTGGACCTTCATCGTCGACAACCGCGCGGGCGGCAACGGCAACATCGGCATGGACGTGGTGGCCAAGGCCAAGCCCGACGGCTACACCATCGGCCTGGGCCAGACGGCCAACCTCGCGATCAACCCGACGCTGTTCCCGAAGATGCCCTACGACGCATTGAAGGACCTGGTGCCGGTGTCGGTCGTGGCGTCGCAGCCGGTGGTGCTGGTGGTGCGCGCCGACGCGCCGTTCAAGACGCTGGCCGACCTGGTCTCCGCCGCGACGGCCAAGCCGGGCGAGATCCGGCAGGCGCTCGCGGGCACCGGAACGCTGGGCCACATGGCCGGCGAGGTGCTGGCCAAGCGCGCGGGCTTCAAGGTGCTCAACGTGCCGTACAAGGGCGCGGCCCCCGCCATCACCGACCTGCTCGGCGGCCAGACCGACTACATGTTCGCCACGCCGCAGGGCGCGCTATCGATGGTGAAGGGCGGGCGCCTGCGCGCGCTGGCCGTCACCTCGGCCAAGCGCCTGCCGGTGATGCCCGACGTGCCCACCGTGGCCGAGAGCTACAAGGGCTTCGAGGCGGTGGACTGGAAGGCGCTGGTCGCTCCGGCCGGCACCAGCCCCGAGATCGTGAAGAAGCTCAACGCCGCCGTCGACAAGGCGCTGGCCAAGCCCGCGACCATCTCGCAGCTGCTGGCCGAAGGCAGCGCGCCCGTGGGCGGCAGCCCGGAGCAGGCAGCCCAGTACATCAAGGCCGAGCACGCGCGCTGGGGCGCGGCGGTGCGCGAGGCGGGCGTCCGGCCCGAATAGGAAAGGAGCTCTCCAGGCGGCGGGCGATATAGTTCCCGCCCCATGGACCGCCTGAAGCAACTCGAATCCTTCGTCTCGGTCGCGACCCGCGGCAGCCTCACGGCCGCGGCCAAGGCCGAGGGCGTGGCGCCCGCGATCATGGGGCGTCGGCTGGATGCGCTGGAAGAGCGCCTGGGCGTCAAGCTGCTGGTGCGCACCACGCGGCGCATCACGCTCACCCACGAAGGCAGTGCCTTCCTCGAGGACTGCCAGCGCTTGCTGACGGAGTTCGCCAACGCCGAGGCCAGCGTGAGCGCCGGCGGCCTGAAGGCCAGCGGCCACCTGCGCGTGACGGCACCCGCGGGCTTCGGCCGCCGCCACGTCGCGCCGCTGGTGCCGCGCTTCCATGCGCTGCACCCCGAGGTGACGATCTCGCTGAACCTCAGCGACCGCGTGGTCGACGTCACCGGCGAGAGCTTCGACTGCGCGGTGCGCGTGGGCGACCTGCCCGATTCGTCGCTGGTGAGCGTGCGCCTGGCCGACAACCGCCGCCGCTGCGTCGCCACGCCGGAGTTCGTGCGCCGCCACGGCAAGCCCAGGCATCCGAGCGAGCTCTCGCGCTTCGCCTGCCTCACGCTGTCGAGCGACGCCTCGCAGACGCGCGGCTGGGCTTTCCGCGTGGTCAACGAGGAGGGCAACCAGGAGCTGATCCACCTGCGCCCGAGCGGCCCGCTCGACTGTTCCGACGGCCAGGTGCTGCACGACTGGTGCCTCGCCGGCCACGGCATCGCGTGGCGCAGCACCTGGGAGGTCGAGGCCGAGATCGACGCCGGCCTGCTGGTGCCGCTGCTGGAGGAATTCGCGGCGCCGCCCAACGGCATCTACGCGGTGTTCGCGGGCGCCAAGCACATGCCGCTGCGGGTGCGGCTGTGGCTTGATTTCCTCAAGGAGCAGTACGGCAACCCGGATTTCTGGGGAGGAAGGGCCTGAGGCGCACGGTCGGCGTCACAATCTGTTTGCATTTGCAACCCACGAGTAGAAAGCCTCACCGATGACGCTAGAAGCCATCCTTGCGTACCTTCACCTGCTCGCCATCCTGACGATGGTCGTCTTCATTTCCAGCGAGGCCGCGCTGTGCCGCGTGCAGTGGCTCAACGCGGCGGTGGTCGAACGGCTGGCCAAGGTCGACATGGTCTACGGCATCGCCGCCATCGCGGTGCTGGCCACCGGCATCGCGCGCACCTGGTGGGGCGTGAAGGGCACGGCCTGGTACTGGACCAACCCGCTGCTGCACGTGAAGCTGGGGCTCTTCATCATCGTGGGCGTGCTGTCGATCTTCCCGACGCTCACGTACTTTCGCTGGCGCAAGACGCTGCGCGCCACCGGCAAGCTGCCGGCCGAGGCCGAGATCGTCAAGACCCGCAAGCTGGTGATGGTCCAGGCGCACCTGATCGCGCTGATCCCGCTGGTGGCGGTGTTCCTGGCACGGGGCTTCGGCAAGTAGGCGCGGCATGGGGCGCGCCGGCATTCAGCTCCTGTTTGCCGGAACGATCTTCAGCAGCGCGTTCCTGCTGTTCCTGGTCCAGCCGCTGATCGCGAAGCAGATTCTTCCGTGGTTCGGCGGCTCGGCCGCGGTGTGGTCGGTCTGCATGGTGTTCTTCCAGGCCGTGCTGCTCGCGGGGTATGCATATTCCGACTGGGTCGCGCGCCACCTGCGCATGCGGGCGCAGGCCGTGCTGCACGTGGGGCTGCTCGTCGCGAGCCTGGCCTTCCTTCCGATCGTGGTGGGCGCGCAGTGGAAGCCGACCGGCGCCGAAGACCCGGCCTGGCGGATCCTGGGCCTGCTGCTCGCCACCATCGGCCTGCCGTACTTCCTGCTTTCCACCACCGGGCCGCTGGTGCAGTCGTGGGTGGCGCGCACGCCTTGGGGCACGCAGGTGTACCGCTACTTCTCGCTGTCGAACCTGGCCTCGCTGCTGTCGCTGCTGAGCTATCCGGTGCTGATCGAGCCGTTCAGCACGCTGCGGCAGCAGGCGCATGGATGGTCGTGGGGCTACGGCGCGTTCGTGCTGCTGTGCGCGGGAACGACGCTGTACATGGCGCGGCGCTGGCCGGCCGAGGTCGTGCCGCCGCAGCCGGCCGGGCAGGCCGCCGCGCCGGACCATCCGCCGCGCCCCGCCGACTACCTGCTGTGGCTCGCGCTGCCAGCGCTGGCTTCGTGGCTGCTGCTGGCCGTGACGAACCACATCACCCAGAACGTCGCCGCGGTGCCCTTCCTGTGGGTGCTGCCGCTGTCGCTGTACCTGCTGACCTTCGTGCTGTGCTTCGAGAGCGACCGCTGGTACCGGCGCGGCGTGTTCCTGCCGCTGGCGGCCGCCATGCTGCTGCTGTGCGCGTTCGGGCTGCAGCATTCCATTGGCGCCGACGTGCGCACCGCGCTGCCGCTGTACGTGTCGGGGCTGTTCGTGCTGTGCATGTTCCTGCACGGCGAGACCGCCAGGCTCAGGCCGGGGCCGCGCTATCTCACGCGCTTCTACCTGATGCTGTCGCTGGGCGGCGCGCTGGGCGGGGTGATGGTCGGGCTGGTCGCGCCGCACGTGCTGGCGGCGTACTACGAACTGGGGTTCGGGCTGATGCTGACCGCGCTGGCGGCGGCCGCCGTGCTCCGCCGGCGGCTCTGGCTGCGGGTGGGCTGCGTGGCGCTGGCGGCCTGCTGCACTTTCTTCCTGCTGCGGCAGATCGCCAGCGACAACATCGGCGTGCGCAGCCTGCAGCGCAATTTCTACGGTGCGCTGCAGGTCTACGACACGAAGCGCGATCCGCCCTCCGACAGCACGCGCCAGCTGGCGCATGGCTCGGTGAAGCACGGCTCGCAGTTCCTCGACCCGGCGCGCCGGCGCGAGCTCACCACCTACTACGGCCGGACCTCGGGCATCGGCCGGGCCATCGCGGCGGCGCCGGACGGGCCGCGCCGCGTGGGCCTGATCGGGCTGGGGGCCGGCACGCTGGCGGTCTACGGCCGCGGCGGCGACGTCTATCGCTTCTACGAGATCAATCCGCAGGTGTTCGCGCTGGCGGACAGGGAGTTCAGCTTCCTGCGCGACAGCGCCGCGCGCATCGAGCGCGTGCCGGGCGACGCCCGGCTGGCGATGGAGCGCGAGCCGGTGCAGGGTTTCGACGTGCTCGCGGTCGATGCCTTCTCGGGGGACTCGGTGCCGGTGCACCTGCTCACGGTCGAGGCGATGGATGCCTACCTGCGGCACATGCGGCCCGACGGCGTGATCGCCTTCCACATCACCAACCGCTTCCTGGCGCTGGCGCCCGTGATCGACAGGGTGGCCGGGGCGCGCGGCCTGCACGCGGTGCTGGTGCACGACCTGGCGGAGCAGTCCGACTGGCTGCATCGCACCGACTGGGTGCTGGTCGCGCGCGATCCCCGGGCGCTGGCGCGCGAGCCCATACGCTCTGGCGCGACGCCGATCGCCACGCAGCCGGGCCAGAGGCCCTGGACCGACGACTTCAACAACCTGCTGGGCGCGCTGAAGTAGCCCCGCACGGCCCGGAAAAAGAAAAGGCCCGCACGCGGCGGGCCTCTGTTCTGGGATGTCGATGCATCGTTGCACCGACGCGCCATGGCTTCAGGCCTTGGCGTCCTTCTCGCACTTCTTGATGAAGCTGTTCTTGGCGGCGCCGGCCAGCGGCTTGCCGTTCTTGTCGACGGCCTTGGCGGCGCAGGCGGGAGCGGCGGCGGCCTTGGCTTCCTTCTCGCACTTCTTGATGGAGCTGGCCTTGGCGGCACCGGCGAGGGCCTTGCCGTTCTTGTCCACGGCCTTGGCTTCGCAGCTTGCGCCGGCGGCGGGGGCTGCAGCGGCAGGGGCGGCAGCGGCGGGTGCTGCGGCGGGTGCGGGGGCCTTGTCTTGAGCCTGGGCTGCGCCGAAGGAAAGGCAGATGCCCAGTGCGACCAGGGAAAGGAGCTTCTTCATGGTGATATGTCCTCGCTAGGTTGAGTTGTGACAGGTTCCCCGCCTCGGGGCCGACCATCGTAACGGGCCAAGGCAACGATCGGATGACCATCGTCAACTGCGCCGGGGTTTGCCCCCGGTAAAATTTGCGGATGCTATTGGTCAAACAGGAGCTGCTCGCGGCGCTCGCGAACACGCTCGAATCCCTCTCGCCCGGCGCCGGCTCCAAGGCCGCGTTCGAATCGCCCAAGATGGCCGCGCACGGCGATTTCGCCTGCACGGCAGCGATGCAGCTCGCCAAGCCGCTGGGGCGCAAGCCTCGCGAACTGGGCGAGGAGCTGAGCGCCGCGCTGCTCGCCACCCCCGCGTTCGCCCAGTGGGTCGACGCCATCGAGATCGCCGGGCCCGGCTTCCTCAACATCCGCCTGAAGACGGCCGCCAAGCAGCAGATCGTGCGCGAGGTGCTGTCGGCCGGGAATACTTTCGGCCAACAGCCCGCCACCGGCGAGAAGGTGCTGGTCGAGTTCGTCTCGGCCAACCCGACCGGCCCGCTGCACGTGGGCCACGGCCGCCAGGCGGCGCTGGGCGACGCCATCTGCAACCTGCGCGCCTCGCAGGGCGAGAGCGTGTGGCGCGAGTACTACTACAACGACGCCGGCGTCCAGATCCAGACGCTGGCCAACAGCACGCAGCTGCGCGCGCGCGGCTTCAAGCCCGGCGACCCCGAGTGGCCCAGCGGCGAGAAGGCGGCTGCATACAACGGCGACTACATCGCCGACATCGCGGCCGACTTCAAGGCGAAGAAGACCGTCAAGTCGGAAGACCGCGAAGTCACTGCCAGCGGCGACATCGAGGACATCGACGCCATCCGCGAATTCGCCGTGGCCTACCTGCGCCGCGAGCAGGACCTGGACCTGCAGGCCTTCCGCGTGCGCTTCGACCAGTACTACCTGGAGTCCAGCCTCTACACCAGCGGCCGCGTCGAAGATGCGGTGCGCAAGCTCGTGGCCGCCGGCAAGACCTACGAGCAGGACGGCGCGCTGTGGCTGAAGTCGACCGACTACGGCGACGACAAGGACCGCGTGATGAAGAAGCAGGACGGCACGTACACGTATTTCGTGCCCGACGTCGCCTATCACATCGCCAAGTGGGAGCGCGGCTTCCACAAGGTCATCAACATCCAGGGCACCGACCACCACGGCACCATCGCCCGCGTTCGCGCCGGCCTGCAGGCCGTGGGCGAAGGCATTCCCGAGGGCTACCCCGACTACGTGCTGCACACCATGGTGCGCGTGATGAAGGGCGGGGAAGAGGTCAAGATCAGCAAGCGCGCCGGCAGCTACGTCACGCTGCGCGACCTGATCGAGTGGACCAGCACCGACGCGGTCCGCTTCTTCCTGCTGAGCCGCAAGCCCGACACCGAGTACACCTTCGACGTCGACCTCGCGGTGACGAAGAACAACGACAACCCGGTCTACTACGTGCAGTACGCCCATGCGCGCATCTGCTCGGTGCTGGCCGGCTGGGGCGGCGACGCCGCCTCGCTGAAGGACGCGGACCTGTCGCCGCTGGAAAGCCCCGCCGCCCAGGCGCTGATGCTGCTGCTGGCCAAGTACCCGGCCATGCTGACGGCCGCCTCGAAGGACTTCGCCCCGCACGACGTCACTTTCTACCTGCGCGAGCTGGCCGCCAGCTACCACAGCTACTACGACGCCGAGCGCATCCTGGTCGACGATGAGAAGGTGAAGCTGGCCCGCCTGGCGCTGGTCGCCGCCACCGCGCAGGTGCTGCACAATGGCCTGGCGATTCTCGGCGTCAGTGCGCCGAGCAAGATGTGAACTCCCTCACCATGAAGAAGACAAGAAGTCAACGCGGCAACATCGTCATCGGCCTGATCATCGGGCTGGTGCTCGGCCTGGGCGTCGCGCTGGGTATCGCGGTCTACGTGACCAAGGTGCCGATCCCGTTCGTGACCAAGACACAGCGCGGCGGCGCCGAGCAGGACGAGGCCGAAGCCCGCAAGAACCGCGACTGGGACCCGAACGCGCCGCTGGCCGGCAAGGCCGGCGCGCCCAAGCCGGCAACGCCGGCTGCCCCGGCCGGCCCGGTCAACCCGATCACCGGCGAGCCCGCCACCGGCAATACCGCCGCGGCCCCGGCCACGGCTTCGCCGAACACCGCGCCGCCGGTGCCCGTGGTGGTGGCGCCCAAGCCGCCACGCACCGCACCGACGCCGGCCGAGGCCAACGCCCTGCCGCCGTCGAACGACCCGCTGGGCGACCTGGCCCGGGCTCGTTCGGGCAGCGTCTCGGGCTCCGGCAGCACGACCACCGCGTCGGCCGCGCCGAGCAGCAGCGGCAGCAACGCCGGCAGCAGCTCGGGACCCGATCCCTTCATGTATTTCGTGCAGGCCGGCGCCTTCCGCACCACCGAGGACGCCGAGGCGCAGCGCGCCAAGCTTTCGCTGATGGGCGTCGAGGCCAAGGTCACCGAGCGCGAGCAGGCGGGCCGCACCGTGTATCGCGTGCGCGCCGGCCCCTTCAACAAGAAGGACGACGCCGACCGCCTCAAGGAACGGCTCGACGGCGGCGGCATGGATTCGGCGCTGGTCCGCGTGCAGCGCTGAGCGGCCGTCGTCCGCCCGGCAACCGACACGAATAGCCCCCAAACTTCGCCGTGCGGCGTTTGCCGCCACCATCCACAGCCTCGGGCGCGCCGGATGCGGGGGAACTCCCCGCCGCGCGCCGGCTCAGTCTGCCGTAATAACTGGAGAGCTCTTTCAATGAAACGTCGTGACTTTTCGCTGGCCGCCACCTCGCTCGGGCTGCTGTCCCTGGGTGTCAACCCGGCCCATGCCCAGGCGCGCGTGCCCAAGGCCGGCTCCGAGTACCTGGTGCTCGACAAGCGCGTGCCGGTCGACGCGCCCGCCGGCAAGGTCGAGGTGGTCGAGTTCTTCTCGTACAACTGCCCGCACTGCAACGACTTCGAACCGTCGCTGGAAGCCTGGCTCAAGACCATTCCGAAGGAAGTCGCCTTCCGCCGCATTCCCGTTCCCTTCGTGGGCAACGACGTCGAGGCCAAGCAGCGCCTGTACTACACGCTCGAAGCCATGGGCAAGGTCGACGAGTACCAGCCGAAGGTGTTCAACGCGATCCACGCGCAGCGCCAGAACGTGAACGGCGACGCCAACATCATTGCCTGGGCCACCGCCAACGGCCTGGATGCCGCCAAGTTCAAGGAAACCTTCACCTCCTTCGGCGTGGCCAGCAAGGCCAAGCGCGCCTCGCAGCTGACCGACGCCTACAAGGTGGCCGGCGTGCCCGCGATGGCCGTGGCCGGCCGCTGGTATGTCGACGGTGAAACTGCCGGCAACATGACCAAGGTGCTTCAGGTCGTGAACTATCTCATTGGTGAGGCAAAGAAGGGCTGAGCGCCAAAAGCCGAGCCGTGCCGCGCGGTTGCGCGGTGTTTCTGGGAGAAAACCAGAAGGAAAGTCAAGCCCGCCTAGGCGGGCTTTTTCATCTGTGCGTGCGGGGCGGAAGCACTCAGCCGCATACAATGCCGAGCAAGTTTCGTGCCTCTATGACATTGCACTCCTACTCCACCACCTCCTTCCTGCGTCGCATCGGCCAGTTGGCCGCCGGCGCCCTGTTGCTGGCAGGCCTCGCGTCGGGCGCCGTGGCCGAGACCGCCGACCGCTCCAAGCCGATGAACATCGAGTCGGACGCGATGCGCTACGACGACCTCAAGCAGACCAGCGTGTTCACCGGCAACGTTTTGGTGACAAAGGGCACGATCATCATCCGCGGCGCGCGGCTGGACGTGCGCCAGGACGCCGAGGGCTACCAGTACGGCGTGGTCACGGCGGCGCCCGGCAAGCGGGCCTACTACAAACAGAAGCGCAACGCGCCCGACGAATGGATCGAGGGCGAGTCGGAAGTCATCGAGTACGACAGCCGCGCCGACAACGTCAAGTTCATCCGCAACGCCACCATGCGCCGGCTGCTCGGCGCCACGCCGAACGACGAGAGCCAGGGCGCGCTGATCGTCTACGACCAGAGCAACGACACCTACACCGTCAACGGCTCCACCGTGCCGCCGAACACCGCCGTCAACGCCTCGGCGCCGGGCGGACGCGTCAGGACCATCCTCACCCCCAAGGCAGCAACCGCCACCGCGCCGGCCGCGGGCGCCTCGGCCCCGGCCGGTGGTGCGAAGGCACCGCCGCCGGCAGCCACCCCGGCACCGGGCAAGGGCCTGCGCCCGAGCACCACGCTCGGCAGTGACCAGGGAGACACGCGCAAGTGATCGAATCCGCAGGAACCCAGGACGCCAGCGGCGCACCGGGCAGCCGCCTGGTCGCGCGCGGCCTGAAGAAGAGCTACGGCAGCCGCACGGTCGTGAAGGACGTCTCGCTCGACGTGCAGAAGGGCGAAGTCGTCGGGCTGCTGGGCCCCAACGGCGCCGGCAAGACCACTTCGTTCTACATGATCGTGGGCCTGGTGCGCGCCGACGCCGGCGACATCACCATCGACGGCGAGCCGATCGCCCACATGCCGATCCACCGCCGCGCCCGCATGGGCCTGAGCTACCTGCCGCAGGAAGCCTCGATCTTCCGCAAGCTCACGGTCGAGGAGAACGTGCGCGCCGTGCTCGAGCTGCAGATGGAGCCCGACGCGAACGGCAAGATGGCGCCGCTGTCGAAGCCGCACATCGAGGAGCGCCTGTCCGAGCTGCTGGCCGACCTGCGCGTCGACCACCTGCGCGATTCGCCCGCGCTCGCGCTGTCGGGCGGCGAGCGCCGCCGCGTCGAGATCGCGCGCGCCCTGGCCACGCAGCCGCGCTTCATCCTGCTGGACGAGCCCTTCGCCGGCATCGACCCGATCGCGGTGATCGAGATCCAGCGGATCATCAGCTTCCTGAAGGAGCGCGGCATCGGCGTGCTCATCACCGACCACAACGTGCGCGAGACGCTGGGCATCTGCGACCACGCCTTCATCATCAGCGACGGGCATGTGCTGGCACAAGGCACGCCTTCGGAGATCGTCGACAACGCCGAGGTACGCAGGGTGTACCTGGGCGAGCACTTCCGCATGTAAGGCGCGGGGGCGGTTTCCACCATGAAGCAAGGGCTATCCCTTCGCGTTTCGCAGCATCTGGCGCTCACGCCGCAGCTGCAGCAGTCGATCAGGCTGCTGCAGCTCTCCACGCTCGAACTGAGCCAGGAGGTGGAGCAGATGCTCGACGAGAACCCGTTCCTCGAGCGCACCGCGGAAGAAGCCGCGCGCGAGGAATTCGGGCTCGACACGGCCGACGCGCCGGTACCGCGCGATGACGGCGGCGAAGGCGAGGGCGACTTCGCCTCCCCGGCCGCCAGCAGCAGCACGAGTTCGTCCGCCGAAAGCGCCTCCGCCACCGACTCCGACGGCCCCGCCGCCGAGATCTCCGAGCGTGAGCCCGACTGGGAGGGCGATGGCACCGTCGACATGGCGCCAGACGACAGCGAGTGGGGCAGCGACGCGCCCGCGCGCCAGAACAACCTGGGCGACGACGAGCGCGCCGACGCCACCGAGCTCGCGCGCAGCCAGGAGTCGCTGCAATCCTTCCTGCACCGCCAGGCGCTGAGCCTGCGCCTGAACGAGAACGACAGCGCCGCGCTGCGCTTCCTGATCGAATCGCTCAACGACGACGGCTACCTCGAGGACTCGCTGCCCGCGCTGGCCTCGGGCCTGGCCGGCGACGACAACGACCAGTTCGACGACCTGGTGCACCACTTCCAGGTGGCGCTCGGCCTGCTGCAGAGCCTGGAGCCCGCCGGCGTGGGCGCGCGCGACCTCGGCGAATGCCTGAGCATCCAGCTGCGCGCCATGGCCAGCGACGACGAGACCGAGGAAGAGGAACTGGTCCGCAAGACGGCGCTGGCCATCTGCAAGCAGCCCATGGAGCTGCTCGCGCGCCGCGACTTCAAGCGCCTGGCCACGCTCACCCGCAGCAGCGAGGAGCTGGTGCGCTCGGCGCTGCAGGTCATCGCGCGGCTGGAGCCCAAGCCGGGTCGGCGCTTCGTCGACGTGGAGCGCAACGTCATCATTCCGGACGTGATCGTCACCAAGACCGGCCGCGGCACCAACGTGAAGTTCCGCGTGATGCTCAACCCCGACGTGATGCCGCGCCTGCGCGTGCACGACATCTACGCCGGCGCGCTGAAGTCGCACAAGGGCGAGGGCAGCCAGGCGCTGTCGCAGCGGCTGCAGGAGGCGCGCTGGTTCATCAAGAACATCCAGCAGCGCTTCGACACCATCCTGCGCGTGAGCAACGCCATCGTCGAGCGGCAGAAGAGCTACTTCGTGCATGGCGAACTCGCCATGCGCCCGCTGGTGCTGCGCGAGATCGCCGACGAGCTGGGCCTGCACGAATCGACCATCTCGCGCGTGACCACCGCCAAGTACATGGCCACGCCCTTCGGCACGGTCGAGCTCAAGTACTTCTTCGGCTCGGCGCTGGGCACCGAGACCGGCGGCAACGCGTCGAGCACCGCGGTGCGCGCGCTCATCAAGCAGTTCGTCGGCTCCGAGAGCGTGAAGAAGCCGCTGTCGGACAGCCAGATCTCCGAGATGCTGAAGGAACAGGGTATCGAGTGCGCGCGCCGCACCGTCGCCAAGTACCGCGAAGCGCTGCGCATCGCGCCCGCCAACCTGCGCAAGGCACTCTAGAAAGAAGCCGATGAGCCGTGGCCTGATGTCGCGTTGTGGGCATTGGGTCTTCGCCATGGTGGCGGTGCTGCTGTTCGCCGGCTGCGCCACGCTGCCCGACGAGGCGCCGCGCACGCCGACCAAGGCCATCGCCGTCTCGGCCGACACCGCCTTGGGCAAGATCGCGCTGGCCTCCCAGCCCGACCCCGACCTCAGCGGCTTCCGCCTGATGCCCGGCGGCGACTTCGCCTTCGACACCCGCATCCAGCTGGCCCGCCGCGCGCAGCGCACGCTCGACGTGCAGTACTACCAGATCGAGAACGACGAGACCGGCCGCTACCTGCTGCGCACCCTGCGCGACGCCGCCCTGCGCGGCGTGCGCGTGCGGCTCTTGATGGACGACCTCTACACCTCCGGCGAGGACGAACTGCTGCTGGGCTTCGCCGCCACGCCCAACGTGGAGCTGCGCCTGTTCAACCCCTTCCCGGCCGGGCGCGGCAGCCTGCTGAAGCGCTTCACGGCCTCGCTCTTCGACTTCAGCCGCGTCAACCGCCGCATGCACAACAAGCTGTTCATCGCCGACGGCGCGATGGCGGTGGCGGGCGGGCGCAACATCGGCAACCAGTACTTCAGGCGCACCGCGGGCGAGAACTTCATCGACCTCGACACCTTCGTCACCGGCGCGCTCATTCCCCGCCTGGGCAGCCTGTTCGACCAGTACTGGAACAGCGTCTACGTGCGGCCGATCCAGTCGGTGGTGGGCACCGGCCTGTCGCGCGAGGAACTGCAGCAGCGCTTCGAGCTGGCCACAGGCCCCGACACCACGCCCCCGCCGCCCAGGCCCGCGCCCAACGACCTGCTGGGCTACAGCCCGATGGCCGAAGACCTGGACGCCGGCAAGCTCGGCCTGATCTGGACCACCGCCGAGGCGTACGCCGATTCGCCCGAGCGCGTGATCGGCAAGACCGCTTCCTACGGCGGCGTGCCGCTGCTCGACGTCGACAGCGTGCGCTACAACGTGGTCGAGCAGATGCGCCGCGCCCGCTCGGAAGTGACCATCGTCTCGCCCTACCTGATCCCGGGTCCCTCGGGACTGGAGGTGATGCGCGAGATCCGCGGGCGCAACGTGAAGATCAGCGTGGTCACCAACTCGCTGGCCGCCACCGACGAGCCGCTGGTGCACACCGCCTACCGCCGCTACCGGCCCGACATGCTCAGGCTGGGCGCCGACCTCTACGAGCTGAGCACCAACCGCACCCGGCGCAGCGTGCGGCTGGGGCTCTTCGGCACCTCGGTGGGGAGGCTGCACGCCAAGTCGGCGGTGATCGACCGGCGCATTCTTTTCGTCGGCTCGATGAATTTCGACCCGCGCTCCGAGACGTACAACACCGAGATCGGCCTTTTCATCCGCAGCCCCGAGATGGCGCAGCAGGCGCTCAAGATCATCGACGTGCTCAAGCAGCAGGGCGCCTACAGGCTGCGCTTTGCCGAGGGCAGCAACCAGTCGCGCATCGAATGGGTCGGCGACGAGGGCGACGGCAGGGCCACCGTGCTGACCGAGGAGCCCGATTCCGGCTTCTGGGACCGGACCATGCTGGAGATCCTGGCGCCGCTGACGCCGGAGAGCCTCCTGTAGCCCCGCAGCCTCAGGTGCCGCGCACCGCCGACCACACGAGCCGAAGGCCCAGCAGCCCCATCACGCCGCCGGCCGCGCGGTCGATCCAGGCCTTGTAGCGCAGGTAGGCCGAGCGCGGCGCCGCCGACGAGAGCGCCAGCGCCACGATCGAATACCAGCCCGTCTCGATGCAGAAGATCACCGCCGGCACCGCGAGCGCCAGCACCAGCGGCACCTCGCGCGGCAGGAAGGCCGCGAAGATGCTCGCGTAGACCACCGCCGTCTTCGGGTTACTGACCTGCGTGGCGAGGCCCAGCAGGAAGGTGCGCCGGCCGCGTCCCTGCGGCCCTTGCGGGCTGCCCGGCTCCTGTGCCACGGCCAGCGGCTGCCGCGCGCCGCGCCAGATGCGCACGCCCAGGTACACGAGGTACGCCCCGCCCAGCCCCTTGATCGCCAGGTACAGCGCCGGCACCGCGAGGAACGCCGCCTGCAGCCCCGCCAGCGCCGCGATCGCGAAGACCAGCCCGCCCGCGCCCATGCCGAGCGCGGCGGCGAGCCCATCGGCGCGCGAGGTCACGGCCGTGCGCGCCACCATCACGAAGCTGGGGCCCGGGCTCATCGCGCCCACGGTCATGGCGCCGGCGATGCCGAGAAGGGCGAGGGTGGTGTCCATCATGGTGTTGCCTCCGGTGTCACTGCACGTTGACCGCCTCGACCTGCACCAGCAGCTTCACCTTGTTCTCGAAGCCGAAGTTCAGGCCCCAGGTGATGCCCCAGTCGCTGCGCTCCACGGTGGTCTCGAAGTCGCCGCCGCACACCTGGCGGTTGATGAGCGGGCTCAGGTAGCAGTTGAAGCGCACGGCCTTCAGCGTCACGGGCTTCGTCTGGCCCATCAGCGTGAGCTTGCCGGGCACGTCGACCACCTTGTCGCCGGAGAACTCGATGCGCTCGGCCACGAAGCGGCCGGTCGGAAACTCGGCCACGTTGAAGAAGTCCTTGCTCTGCACGTGGCGGTTGAGCAGGTCGACGCCGGTGTTGATGGAGCTGATGTCCATCGTGATGTCGACCTTGCCGCTGGTGCCGGTGCCGTCGATCTGCACCGAGCCGTCCTTGGTGCTGAAGCGGCCGCGGTTGGTGGTGGTGCCGTAGTGGCCCATCTCGTACATGACGAAGGTGTGGGTCGGGTCGATCACGTAGTTGGCGTTCTTGGCCGGGCCGCCCGCGGGCTTGGCGGGTGCCGCGGGCGCGAATTCCGAGGGCAGCTGCGCTTGTTGTTGCGCCGTGACGCTGCCGGTGAATGCGGCGGCCGACAGGGCCGCGGCGAGGAGGAGCTTTTTCATGGCGTTGTCTGCCTGAGTCATGAAAGAGAGGAAAGAAGAAATCCGGGATGTCCGCACGAGGAAGGACGGGGCTCCAGGCTCACAGGGGCCCGAGCCCCGCGAGCGTGAACCTGAAGCGCACCTGCACCTCGTTGCCGACCACCGAGGTGTCGGTCCATTCGCCGTCGCCCACCTTGTAGTCGAGCCGCTGGATCGTAAGGCTTCCGCTGGCCACCGCGTAGTTGCCGCCGGGCGCAGGCGCGATGCTGACGGGCACCGTCACATACTTGGACGTGCCCTTGATGGTGAGCTTGCCCGCCATCTCGAACCTCCCGTCGCCCAGCGCCTTGATGGCGCTCGACTGGAAGCTGGCCTGCGGGAAGTGCGCGGCGTCGAACCAGGGCTGCCTGGGCAGCTCGGCGTCGCTCATCGGTACGCCGAATCCGGCGCTGGCCGTGTCGATCTGCAGCGCGACGCTGCCGCCCTCGGGCTTCTTCGGGTCGAAGGCGACCTGCGCGTCGAACTTCTTGAACGAGCCTTCCACCGGCACGCCCATCTGCTTGGTGACGAACACGATCTGGCTCTTGTCGGCGACGAGCTTCGCGGCTGGGGGCTCCGCGCCGGCCGGCAGCGCCATGGTGGCGAGGGCGAGAGCCAGCACCAGGCCGGAAAGCGGGGGCTTCATCTTCATCATCATCATCGGGAGGATTCCTGGCGTGGCCCGGGCCACATGCGTTTGAGAAGGCCGTCGCGGTCGATCCAGTGGTGCTTGAGCACCGCCGCCACGTGCAGCAGCGTGACGCCAGCCAGCACGAAGGCGCAGTTGCGGTGCAGCGGCTGCAGCATCGCCTCGGCGAAGTCGTGGTCGACCGGCACGAAGTCGGGCAGCTGCAGCACGCCGAACCACGCGACGGGCATGCCCATGGCCGAGCTGTAGGCCCAGCCGGAAATCGGCACCGCGAAGAACAGCAGGTACATCAGCGCATGGCTGACGCGGTAGCTCGCCAGCTGCAGGCGCGACATGCCCGCGGGCAGCGCCGGCGGCGGGTGTCCCAGCCGCCACAGCAGGCGCAGCGCCGACAGCGCGAGGATGGTGATGCCGGCCCACTTGTGCCAGTTGTAGACCTTCAGCCGCAGCGGCGAGAACGGCAGCCCCGTCATGTAGAGCCCCACGCCGAAGGAACCGACGATCAGCACCGCCAGCAGCCAGTGCAGCGCGATCGCGAGCGGGTCGTAGCGCAGGCCGCGCGGGTCGGCGGCCAGGGGGGCGGAAGGCGTGTCGGTGGACATCGGAGGCGGAGGCTGCGGGCCTGTACGCGGTGTGCGCGGAGCATATCCCGGAAGCGATGACAGCACGGGCCGTGCCAGCTCCCGCGCGCCCTCAGCCGCGCGCCTGCTGCACGCCCAGCAGCATCCGGCGCAGCTCTTCGGGCTGCACCGGCTTGCGCAGCGCATGCCAGCCGTGCTCGGCGGCCAGCCGCTGGGTGGCTTCGGTGATGTCGGCGGAGATCAGCGCGATCGCCAGCGAGGGCTTCTGCTGCTGCAGCTTCGCCGCCAGTGCGATGCCGTCGAGCGCGCCCGGCAGGCGGATGTCGCACAGCGCCGCGTCGAGCGCGTGCAGGTCGGCCAGCGCCAGTGCCTCCGCGGCGCTGGCGTAGACGCGCGGCTCGACCGCCCACTGCTGCAGCAGTGCGGCGAGGCTGTCGGCCACCACGGTGTTGTCCTCCACCACCAGCACGGCGAGGCCGGGGTGAAGCCTGCGCGTTGCGCCGGCGCCGTCGTCCGCTGCGCCTGAAGAAACCTGGGAGGCCGGGGAGGCCGAGGAGGTGGATGGCTGCACGGCCGCATGCGCGTCCTCGGGCGCGGCGGGCAGCTCGAAGCCGAACACCGAGCCCCGCCCCGGCGCCGAGCGCAGCGTCACCTCGATGCCCAGCTGCGCCGCCAGCCGCCGCACGATGGCCAGGCCCAGGCCGTGGCCGCGCTGCAGGTTGCGCTCGACGTTGCCGATCTGCTCGAAGTCGTCGAACACGCGCTGCTGCGCCTCGGGCGGAATGCCGATGCCGCTGTCACGCACTTCCACGCGCCAGGCGCGGGCGCCGTCGCGCTGGCGGGCGCGCACCGCCAGCAGCACACGCCCGCGCGGCGTGAACTTGACGGCGTTGTCGACCAGGTTGGCGAGCACGCGGCGCAGCGACACCGTGTCGCTCCAGGCGATCGCGCCGGGCGGACAGCGCACCAGCACCCGGCCGTTGCCCGCCTGCCGCGAGAGTTCCTGCAGCAGCGGCGCCAGCGCCACGGCGGCGGGACGCAGCGGGTCGACGGCGGCCTCGATGCGGCCGATTTCCAGCAGCTGGTTGGTCAGCCCTTCGAGCGCCTGCTGCGCCCGGGCCAGCGAACCCACCGTGTGCTGCACCGCCTCCATGCTCGCGCCGTCGTTCAGCTGGTGGCGCAGCACCTCGGCCTGCAGGCCGATCGCCATCACCGGCTGGCGCAGGTCGTGGTTGGCGGCCGAGAAGAAGCGCAGCCGCTCGGCCTGCGCCTGCTCGGAGGCGCGCAGGCCGGCCAGGGCCTGTTCGCGCAGGCTGTGCTCGTTGAGCCGCAGGCCGATGTTCTCCTCGAGCTGCCGCGAGCGCTCGGCCACCAGCTTCCACATCATCGCGGTCAGGCCGATGCCGATCACGGCCACCGCCGCCATCACCGGCGCGCCCAGCCAGAGCCCGGTGACGATGATCGGCGCCAGCAGCAGCGTGATCGCCAGCTGCGTGGCCGGCGTGTAGAACGACACCGAGAAGGCCGACGACAGCGTCATGCCCATGATGATCACGCCCAGCAGAAGCTGGAGGTCGACGCGCGCGGGGTTGAACAGCAGCACGCCGGCCAGCCCGTGCGCCAGCTCCCAGATGGCGGTGCGCAGCGTGTGCGTGCGCTGCGCCTCGCGCAGGCTGGCGGGCGTGAAGGGTTCCGGCAGGCGCTGCGGGAAGAAGCCCCGCATGACGGTCACCCCGGTGACCAGCGCGATCCACGCCAGCGCGCGCACCAGCGAGAACTGCCAGGCGAAGAGCGCCGCCACGCCGCAGTTCAGCAGGTACTGCACCAGCAGCACCGGCCCGATGGGCTTGATGGACAGCCGCAGCACCTCGCACTGGATCGCGAAGCTGTCGCTGCCGTTGCCGGCGGAGGACTGCGCTGGCGGGGATGCGGGGGTGGGAGTCATCGGCGAATCGACTATATAGAGAAGGTTTGCAGCGCGGCGACAATGGAGTCCCCTAGTCGGGCTTCCCGATGGCCTACTTTCCGTGAACGATCTTTCCTTTTTCCTGCCTTGCGCCGCCGGCGTCGAGGAATTCCTCGCCCAGGAGGTGCACGCCCTGACCGGCCGCGCCGGCCAGGACCTGCTCTCCCTGCGCGGCGGCGTGCGCGTGCGCGCCGGCTGGCGCGACGGCCTGAAGCTCAACCTGCACAGCCGCCTCGCGCAGCGCGTGCTGGTCGAGCTGGCCCACGGGCCCTACCGCAACGAGAACGACCTCTACGCACTCGCCAGCGGCGTGGCCTGGGAGATCTGGTTCACGCCCAAGCAGACCTTCAAGATCGAGACCACCGCCCAGCACAGCCCGCTGCAGAGCCTGAACTTCGCCACCCTGCGCATCAAGGACGCCATTGCCGACCGCTTCCGCGCCAAGGCCAACGGCGTGCGCCCGAGCATCGAGACCCAGTGGCCCGACTGCCGCGTGTTCGCCCACCTGACCACCGACACCTGCACGCTCTACATCGACACCAGCGGCGAGCCGCTCTTCAAGCGCGGCTGGCGACAGGACAAGGGCGACGCCCCGCTGAAGGAAACCCTGGCCGCCGCCATGCTGGCCGCCAGTGGCTGGTGGAACCCCGAGACCGGTGAAGTCTCGGGCCAGCCGCTGTACGACCCCTGCTGCGGCAGCGGCACCATCGCCATCGAGGCGGCGCAGATCGCGCGCGGCATCGCGGCCGGATCGCTGCGGCGCTTCGGCTTCGAGAAGCTGCTGCCGTTCCAGGCGCACGTGTGGTCGGCGATCAGGCAGGAGGCCAAAGAGGGTGAGGGGGCCGCGGCCGGCAGCGGCACCCCTGTGTTCGGCTCCGACGTGTCGCACCGCATGGTCGACTTCGCCCAGCGCAATGCCGAGCGCGCCGGCGTGGCGCAGGCCGTCGAGTTCCGCGGCGGCGACGCGCTGCAGCGCATGCCGCCGGCCGAAGGCGGCGTGATCATGCTCAATCCGCCGTACGGCGAGCGCATCGCCGTGGGCGGCGTGGCGGGCGCCGGGGGCGGGGGCCGTCCCGGCGCGCGGGAGGCGGCGCAGTCCAGCGAAGGCGATGGCGGCGACTTCTTCCCGCAGCTTGCCACTCACTGGAAGAAGAACTACGCTGGCTGGACCGCCTGGGTGCTCACGCCCGACCTGAAGCTGCCGAAGCTGATGCGCCTGAAGGAGTCGCGCCGCGTGCCGATGTGGAACGGCCCCATCGAATGCCGCCTGTTCCGCTTCGACATGGTCGCGGGCTCAGCGCGCGGGTAGCGCTGGCTCCACCTCGGGCCTGGGCTGCTGCTGTTGCTGCGGCTCCCTGGCTTCTTTCGGCCGCACCGAGCAGGCCGCGTTGATCGTCCGCGTGACGAGATCGCGCGCGCCGGCCAGCGTCACGGGGCGCACGTCCTCTTCCTCCTCGTAGTGCTTCACCGCGACCGGTTCGCCCACGAAGTTCGGGTGCCCGAAGTAGCTGACGTTCACATAGCGCGCGCTGCGGGCATCGCAATCGACCTTGGCCCGGGCCTGGAAGGAACGGTATTTGATGCCGTCGCGGCTCGTGCGGTTCTGCGGCAGGCTCATGCGAAGGCTCACCAGGCGCTTCGAGCCGTCGGCCTCGACGCTGGTCGGGTCGACCTGCACGTAGCTCGCGGCCTCGTCGCCGGGCGTGCCCGCCAGCGTCAGCCACTCGGCCCGGGCGCCGAAGGACGCGAGCAGGGCGAGGCAGAGCAGCGGAAGGCGTTTCATGAAGGAAGGCGGGGGATGGCTGGAGTTGGCGGAGTCCGATTGTCGTCGGCCCGGCCGACGAAAGCCTGACGGCAGCATCGCATGGTGCAACATCGGCGCTATTCCCCGCACATTCCATGACATTGACAGAACCCGCCAGCCTTGTCGTCATCGACACCAACATCGCGCTCGACCTGCTGGTCTTCGAGGACCCGGCCTGGGGCCCGCTGACCGCGCGGCTGGCCGCCGGCGAACTGCGCTGGCTGGCCACCGCCGCCATGCGCACCGAGCTCGAGCGCGTGCTGGGCTATCCGCTGATCGCCCGGCGCATGGCGCAGCGCGAACTGCAGGCGCCGGCGGTGCTGGCCGACTTCGACGCGCGGGTGCACGTGGTCGAAACCGTTCCGCCGCGCGCTCCCTGCGTGTGCAGCGACCCCGACGACCAGGTCTTCATCGACCTGGCCGTGGCGCACAAGGCGCTGCTGCTGAGCAAGGACCGGGCGGTGCTGTCGATGAAGAAGCGGCTGGCGCTGCGCGGCGTGGTGGTGCAGGCGGCGTACGGGGTGTAGCGGCCGTGCTGCTGCACGATGTAGCGCAACACTAGTTCGCAGGTCCGGCGCCAGGCTGCAGATGCCACCGCCCCAGCAGCCGCGCCACGGCCCGCACGCGCTGCGTATCGCGCCCCCAGCGCCGGCTGGCCGGCAGCTTCTGCGCCCACTTCATGCGCCTGGCCGCGTTGGCGATGCGCTCGCGCACCTCTTCGCCCACGCCGGCCAGCGCCGCGTGCCAGTGTTGTCCGGCAGCCTGCGGCGCGGCGGCCTCGAGCATCATGGCGGTGGAGTGCAGGTAGCTCAGCCAGTCGCGGGCCTGGCATTCGGCCAGGGTCATGACCTCGGCGGGGTCGTCCTCGAAGTCGATGTAGCCGATCACGCCGTCGGGGCACTGCACGAGGTTGCGGTCGAAGGCCTGGCTCAGGTGCTGGCCGCGCATGTGCACGGCGGCGATGGCGGCCAGGCCCTCGCGCCATACCGACAGCAGCGCGGCGGGGCCGGCGGCGGCGGCCTGGTCGAGCCGCTCCTGCAGCACGACCGTCGCGCGGCCGCTTTCGCCCAGGTCGGAAATGAGCAGGCCGTCGGGCTGCTGCGCGAGCACCACCGGCACGCGCAGGCCGGCGGCCGCGAGCTGCTTCAGGCGCCGCGCCTCGGTGGCGATGGCCGCCTCGCCGCCCGGGTTGGGCACCGGCTTGATGATGTCCAGCCGCGCCATGCGCGCGACCGCCGCCATCACGCGGTAGCCCCACTTGCCATGCCGCGGACCGGCCTTCTTGAGCCACACGCGCTCGCTGCCGAAGCGGTGGCTGGCCACGTTCTTCTGCTGCTGCGGCAGGGTCGTGCGCAGGAACTCCGCATAGTCGCCGGGCGCTGGCGGGTTGGGGGAAAGCGCGTCCAGGGGCGCGGGCGCCGAAGCTGCGCCCTTGCGCGATTGCGGGCGCCGGCTGGCGCCTCTACTCAGTGGGTTCATGCGGCCATTGCGAAGCCCGCCACCAGCCCTTGCGGGCCCTGCGTGACGGGCTGGAAACTCTCTGCACTGGCCAGCGGCCAGTAGGTACGGAAGACATTGTGCTGCTCGTCGAGCGGGCCGAGCAGGGCGCCCGGCTGCACCTGCATCACCAGGTTGCTCAACAGGCGCACCTCGGTGTCGGAAATGCGGCGCACGATGTGGTGCGCGGTGATCTGCTGCGGATGGTCCAGGCCCGCGGCCTGCACCAGCTCCTGCAGCGCGTGCAGCGTGCTGCGGTGGAAGTTGTGCACCCGCTCGGCCTTTGTCGGCACCACCAGCGCCTTCTGGCGCAGCGGGTCCTGCGTGGTCACGCCAGTGGGGCAGTGGCCGGTGTGGCAGCTCTGCGCCTGGATGCAGCCCAGGGCCATCATGAAGCCGCGCGCGGCATTGCACCAGTCGGCCCCCAGCGCCATCATGCGCGCCACGTCGAAGGCGGTGATCACCTTGGCGGCGCAGCCGATCTTGATGCGGTGGCGCAGGTTCACGCCCACCAGCGTGTTGTGCACCAGCAGCAGGCCTTCCTGCAGCGGCGCGCCGACGTGGTCGCTGAACTCGACCGGCGCCGCGCCGGTGCCGCCCTCGGCGCCGTCGACCACGATGAAGTCGGGCGTGATGCCGGTCGCCTGCATCGCCTTGACGATGCCGAACCATTCCCATGGATGGCCCAGGCAGAACTTGAATCCGGTGGGCTTGCCGCCCGACAGCTCGCGCAGCCGGGCGACGAAATGCATCATCTCCGTGGGCGTGGAGAAGGCGCTGTGCGAAGCGGGCGAGATGCAGTCCACGCCCACCGGCACGCCGCGCGCGGCCGCGATCTCGGGCGTGACCTTGGGGGCAGGCAGCACGCCGCCGTGGCCGGGCTTGGCGCCCTGGCTCAGCTTGATCTCGATCATCTTCACCTGCGGGTCGCGCGCGTTGGCTGTGAAGCGCTCCTCGCTGAAGCTGCCGTCGTCGTTGCGGCAGCCGAAGTAGCCCGAGCCGATCTCCCAGATCAGGTCGCCGCCGTGCACCCGGTGGTGCTGCGAGATCGAGCCTTCGCCGGTGTCGTGCGCGAAGCCGCCCATCTTCGCGCCCTTGTTGAGCGCGAGGATGGCGTTCGCCGAGAGCGCTCCGAAGCTCATCGCCGAGATGTTGAAGACGCTGGCGCTGTACGGCTGCGTACAGACCTGCGCCGGGTTCGCGCCGGCCGGCTGCGGCGTGCCGCCGATCACGATGCGGAAATCGTGGCCCGCCAGCCTGGTCGGCCGCATCGAGTGGTTGATCCACTCGTAGCCCGCGATCGTCACGTTCATCTGCGTGCCGAAGGGGCGGTTGTCGGGGTCGCCCTTGGCGCGCTGGTACACCAGCGAGCGCTGAGCGCGCGAGAAGGGCGCGGCCTCGGAGTCGCTCTCGATGAAGTACTGCCGCATCTCGGGCCGGATGAACTCCAGCAGGAAGCGCAGGTGGCCGATCACCGGGTAGTTGCGAAGGATGGCATGGCGGGCCTGCCGCAGGTCGTGCACGCCGGTACCTGCAAGTACCGCAAAGACGGCGACACCGATCCAGGCCAGCCAAAGATGGGGCGAAACCAGCACGAACGCCAGGCATGCCACCAGACCGGCCACGCACAGGGCGAAAGCGCTGTAGCGCGCCGGAAACGGAATAATCGTGGGCATAGAAATAGTCTCGACCGTGGCCTGCTGCATCATAGAGGGCTGCCTCGAACTTGCCATGACGACCATTCCCGACCCCATTTCGCCCCCCGACAGCACCCCCGCAGCCCGCACTCCCCTCGGCCCCGACGATTTCGACGCCCTCGACCAGGCCCTCGACGCCATGCGCGAGCACGACGAGGAAATCCCCCAGTGGGAGTTCTGCGAGGGCTTCATGGCCGCCCTGATCTGCACCCGCCGGCCCATCATGCCGTCCGAATACTGGCCCGTTCTGCTGGGCGACAGCTTCTCGTCCGCCCAGCACATGGAGTTCGTCTGGAACTGGAAGCGCCGCTGGATCGAGATCGAGGAGGGCCTCGACGCCCCCGTCGAAACCCTCGACGACGAACGCAGCTGGCAGCCCGAGGTGCTCGACACCCGCGGCGCCATCGCCTCCCTGCCCGAGGAAGAGCGCGCCGAAGTCGCCGGCGAGGCCATTCCCGCCTTCGCCCAGGTCTGGGCGCTGGGCTTCATGTACGCCGTGGAGAACTGGCCCGAAGACTGGGCTGAGCCGCGCGACAAGGACGCCGCGCGCATGCTGAACGACGCGCTCGACAACATCGTCGCCCTCACCGAGGACGACACCGGCAAGCCCGTGCTGTCGATGTACAGCGACGACGCCCCGCCCAGCGTGAGCCAGCAGCGGCTCGACGATTTCGGCGCCGCCATCTGGGCGGTGTACGACCTGCGCCAGCTCTGGAAGAGCCTCGGCCCGAAGGCCGAGACCATCCGCAGGGAAGCCACGCCCGGCCGCAATGATCCCTGCCCCTGCGGCAGCGGCAAGAAATACAAGAAGTGCCACGGTGCCACCTGACAGCGGCACGACTGGCAGTGTTGATGCGCCCCTGACGCCGCGCGCGGCCTGGGCGATGGTCCTGGCGCTGTGCGCCGGGGTCGCGCTGAGCCAGGCGTTCCGCACAGTGGGCGCCATCATGGCGAGCCCGCTGCAGGCCGATTTCCATCTTTCCGCACAGGCCCTCGGGATCTTCTCGGGGGCTTTTCATTTTGCGTTCGGCGCGATGCAGCTCTTCATGGGCATCGGCATCGACCTGCACGGCGTGCGCCGCACGGTGCTGGTGGCCTTCCCGGTCGCGATCGCGGGCGCGCTGCTGTCGGCGGTGTCGTCCAGCTACCTGGTGCTGGTGGCGGGGCAGGCGCTGATCGGCGTGGGCTGCGCGCCGGCCTTCCTTGTGTGCACCGTGTTCATCGCGCGGCACTTCCCGTCGGCGAGCTTCGCCACCGTGTCGGGCATGGTGCTGGCCGTCGGCGGCGTGGGCATGCTGGCCACCGGCACGCCGCTGGCGTGGCTGGTGCAGGCGTATTCATGGCGCGCGGGCTTCCTGGTGCTGGCTCTCGCCGCGGCGCTGGCGTGGCTGGCGATCTGGTTCTGGGTGCGCGAGCCGGCCCCGGCCATGCCGGGCAAGAGGGAGTCGATTCCCGAGGCGATCCGCCAGTTCGGCGCGCTGTTCGCCATGCCGCACACGCTGGGCATCATGGTGCTGGGCGCGGTCACGTATGCGGCCTTCATCTCGCTGCGCGGCCTGTGGCTGGGGCCGCTGATGATGGAGCGCCATGGCTACTCGCTGGTGCAGAGCGGCAACGTGGCGCTGGCGGTGTCGGTGATCTCTTTGTTCGGCGCGCCGCTCTTCGGCCGGCTCGACCGCAGCGATGCCACCTCGCGCCGCCGCTGGATCGCGATCTGCTGCCTCGGCTATGCGGGGCTCTTCGCGCTCATCGCCGTGCTGCATTCGGCCTGGCTCGACATCGCTGGCATGGTGCTGATCGGCGTGCTCTCGGGCTTCATCGTCTGGCAGTACGCCGACGTGCGCGGCGCCTACCCGGCCACGCTCACCGGCCGCGCGATGGCCGTGTTCACGATGGCGATGTTCCTCGGCGTGGCGTTCATGCAGTGGGGCACCGGCGTGGCCGCATCTGTGGCGGCGGCGCATGGTGCCGATCCGCTGACGGCCGTGCTGGGCACGATCGCCGTGCTTCTGCTGGCGGGCATCGCGGCCTTCGCGTGGCTGCCTGCGCCTAAGAGCTCCCAAGCCTGATCAAGGAACACCGCGGAACCGGCTTCGCCGGGCCGCAGGTGTTGCCCCCGGAAGGGGGTTGGCGCAGCGACACGAAGTGCGCGCAGCCTGGGGGCGAGCCTGGTTCAGATCTTGAAGGCGCGCTGGATATCGGGGCGCACCAGGTCGACGTACTCGCGGTGCTTGCGGATGTAGCCCGCGATGAACTGGCACACCGGAATCACGTGCAGAGCCTTAGCGCGGGCCTCGCCGAGCACATGCTTCGCGATGCCCGAGCCCACGCCTTTGCCCTCGAACTCGGGCAGCACCTCGGTGTGCGTGAACATGATCGCGTCGGTCAGCAGGTTGTATTCGGCGTAGCCGGCCAGCTTGCCGCCGAGCGTGGCTTCGTAGCGGTGCTGCGCTTCGTTGTTGGAGAAGGCGAGGGCGGTGTCGTTGGTGTTGCTCATGGCTGTCGTGCGAGAAAGGTTGCGAGGTTGGCTGCCGCGGTGGCGCGCACCTTGTTGCGCAGCATGGGGCTCCAGCCTAGCAGCAGCCCCGGCGTGCCGAGCGCCTGGCGCGACCAGGTCCAGAAGGGGAAGCTGTCGCGGTGCGTGGCGATCAGGCCGTCGGGCGTGAAGGTGAAGCGCGCGTCGATGCTGTTGTCGACGATGCGCCCGGTGGCGGTGAAGCGGTAGTGCGCGTCCCAGTGGGCGCTGCCGGTGCCGTCGTCGTTCGCCTTCACGTCGCGCCAGGTCAGCTTCCATACGTCGGCGCCCTTGGCCTTGGTGCCGCCGGCCAGCATGCGCCACATGCCGCCCACCTCGCGCCGTCCGCGCAGCGAGAAGGCCTCGTCGTCGAACACCGCGTCGGGCGCGTAGCAGGCTTCCATGGCGGGTGCGTCTAGCTTGGCGAAGGCGCTGTAGAAGCGCTCGATGGTCTGGGCGTTGGTGGCTGCTGTCATGAGGCCTCTTGGCTCTTGGAGTTGGTCGGAGCGGCGCGGCGTCAGATCGACGCCGGTATGTGGCGCGCGAGGAAATCATAGACCGCGCGGATGCGCCGGTCGGTGCGGATCTCGCGGTGCACCGCGAGCCACACCGGCAGCGACTTGATCTTCAGCTGCGGCAGCACGCGCACCACCGAGCCGTCGGTGCGCGCGAGCGACTCGCTGACGAAGCCTATGCCCATGCCCTGGCGCAGTGCTTCCCAGTAGGCGCCCATGTCGTCGGTGCGGAAGCAGAAATGCTCGCGCAGCAGCGGCGTGCCCAACTGGGCCGACATGCGGATGATGGTGTCGATGCTGTCGTAGCCCAGCACGTCGTGCCGGTACAGGTCGGCCGTCTGCCTGGGCGTGCCGCGCCGCCGCAGGTAGTCGACGTGGGCGAAGGCACCGAGCGCGAAGGTGCCGATGCGGCGCGCCACCACCGTGGCCGCGGTGGGCTGCGACATGCGGATGGCGATGTCGGCCTCGCGCTGCAGCAGGTTGCTGATCTCGTTGGTCGACACCAGGTCGACCTGGATCTCGGGCAGCTCCTGCCGCATCCGCACCAGCAGGCTGGGCAGCATCTGGCGCGCGGTGGCCTGGCTCGCGGAGATGCGCACCGAGCCCGCGACGGTCGCGTGGGCGCCCGAGACACTGCGCGACAGCGCGAGCGCGCCGTTCTCCATGGCGCGGGCCGACTCCGCCAGGCGCGTGGCCATGGCCGTGGGCCGCAGCCCCCGGCCGGTGCGCTCGAACAGCACCACGCCCAGCTGCGACTCCAGCTCGGCGATGTGCCGGCCCAGCGTCGGCTGGCTCGCGCCCAGGGCGCGCGCGGCCGCGAGCAGGCTGCCGTGGTCGAGCGCGGCAAGGAATGCACGCACGAGCCGCCAGTCGAAGCCGAGTTCGTTTTCGGAGCGCATCGCAGGTCGGTGGATATGGCGGAGGTATTCAGTTCCGCATAGCAGTTATGAAAGCTTAAGCGATTGTTAATCGCTGCCCCGCTTTCGATAATCCGCCCGATGGATGAGCGAAGAAACTTTATCCGGCTGCTGGGAGGCGGCGTTGTGGTGGCGGCGGGTGCGGCCGCGCTGGCAACCTGGTGGCTGAACTCCGACATGCCCGCGGCCGCGCTGGAGATATGGAACGGCCCGGGCGACGAGCCCGATGCGCGCAAGCGCGCCGTCGCGTACGCCGTGACGGCCCCCACCGCCTACAACCGCCAGCCCTGGCTGGTCGACCTGCGCGAGCCCGACGCCATCGTGCTGTATTGCGACCGCGAGCGCGTGCAGCCCGAGACCGATCCGTACGGCCGCCAGATCATCATCGGCCACGGCGCCTTCATCGAGCTGCTGGTGATGGCGCTCGCGCAGCAGGGGCTGCAGGCCAGCGTGCAGCTGTGGCCGCAGGGCGAGCTCTCCGGCGAGCCGAGGCTCTGGCCGCACGTGCCGGTGGCGCGGCTGCGGCTGGCGGGCGGCGGCGTGCCCGATCCGCTGTTCGCGCAGGTGCTGCGGCGGCGCACGCCCAAGCAGCGTTTCGACCTCACGCGGCCGGTATCGGCCGACATCCTGCAGGGCCTGACCTCCATCGCGTCCGCGGGCGGCATGGTGAACTCGGCCGGCACGGTGGACATGGCGCGCGTGCAGCCCCTGCGCAAGCTCTGCGCGGCGGCCGCGCGGGTGGAGCTCACCACGCCCGGCACGGCGATGGAGAACCTGCAGCTGCTGCGCGTCGGCCCGCAGGAAATCCTCGCGCACCGCGACGGCTTCTCGATCAACGACCCGGCGCTGCGCATCGCCGTCGCGCTAGGACAGTTCGACCGCCGCGCGCCCGCGTCAGAGGACAGCCTCTCGTTCCGCCGCACGCTGCAGCTGTTCGAGGACCAGGCCAACACGGCGATGGGCTTCGTCTGGCTCAGCACGCGCGGCAACAGCCGCACCGAGCAGATCGCGGCCGGCCGCGCCTACATGCGCCAGCAGCTGCGCGCCACCGACCTGGGCCTGGGCATGCACCCGATGAGCCAGCCGCTCGAGGAATTCGCGGAAATGGCGCCGCACCGCGCGGCCGCGCACGACATGCTGCTGGGCTCCGCGTTCCAGGGCGGCGCGCAGGGCCCGACGGTGCAGATGATCTGCCGCCTCGGCTATCCGATGGCGCCAGTGCCCGCGGCGCCGCGCCGTGCGCTCCCGGGTTTCATGATGGCCTGAAGCGGCACCGCGCCGCACTGGCCGCCTGCGTGCTCAGCGCGCGAGCAGCAGTTCCACCAGCGTCTGCAGCGCGTGGTGCACCGTGGCCGCGCGCACGGTGGCGCGGTCGCCGTCGAAGCGGCGGCGCTCGGTGCGCACGTCGCCATCGACCGACCAGCCGAACCACACGGTGCCCACGGGCTTGTCGGGCGTGCCGCCCGTGGGGCCGGCCACGCCGGTCACCGCCAGCGCCACGCGCGAGGGCGGCGAATGCGCGATCGCGCCCGTCGCCATGGCGCGCGCCACCGGTTCGCTGACGGCGCCGTTGGCGGCGATCACGCCCGCGTCCACGCCCAGCAGCGCGGTCTTGGCCTCGTTCGAATAGGTGATGAAGCCGCGCTCGTACCAGGCGCTCGAACCGGCAAGGTCGGTGCAGGCCGCGCCGATCAGTCCGCCGGTGCAGCTCTCGGCCGTTGCCAGCATCCAGCCCTTTTTCTGCAGCAGGCCGGCCAGGGCCACGACCAGTCCGGCCGTGTCCTGGTCCGCGAGCGCGATCGTGGGGGAGAGGGAGGAGTCCATCGGGCTCACCATGCGCGCCACAGCGCAATGACCAGCAGCGTGCAGAAGGCCGCCACCAGGTCGTCGAGGATGATGCCGAAGCCCGCGCGCCACCAGCCCACCTGCGTCGAGTCGCGCTGCTTGAAGAGCGAATCGGCCCAGGCCACGGGGCCGGGCTTGGCGGCATCGAAGAAGCGGAAGAGCGCGAAGGCGACCGTCTGCGCGAGCAGGCCGGCCGGCGTCACGAGCCACAGCACGATCCAGAAGGCGATCACCTCGTCCCACACCACGGGGCTGGGGTCGGCCACGTTCATGTCGCGCGCGGTCACGGTGCAGGCCCACCAGCCGATGGGCAGCGAGGCCGCGATGATCCAGCCGATGGTGGCCGGCGTGAACCACAGCTGCATCACCGAGAACGCGACCCAGGCCCACAGCGTGCCCACCGTGCCGGGCGCGAGGCGCGAGAGGCCGGAGCCGAAACCCAGCGCGATGAAATGCGCGGGGTGGGACAGCAGGAAGCTCAGGGTGGCACGGCGCATCGAGGGTTGGGGCATGGCGCCGGAGGTCGTTGTGGACGAGGACGAAGAAGAAGTGGGGGAAACGGCTTGCATCGGGGCACGAGTGTCGCGCATCTGCGGCGGCGCCGGTTCGGCTTGGCTTTATTTATCAAAGCAATAGCTTGTTTAATTCGCGTGCGGCGCCTAGTATCCGGGCTCCTTTCGAACTTGTCCGATCCCAACCTCGCGCCCGCGCGATGCCTGCCATGCCTTCCTCTCCAGCCTCGTCCGCCGCCCTGCAACCCCCTTCTTCCACCGCCGCCTGGGGCGAGCTCTTCAGCGGCCGCAACGGCTGGCGCGCGCTGGCGCTCACGGGCGGCGTCGCGCTGCATGCGATCAACGTGCACATCGTGACGACAGTGCTGCCTTCGGTGGTGCGCGAGATCGGCGGGCTCGACTGGTACGCCTGGAGCACCACGCTCTTCGTGATCGGCTCGATCCTCGGGGCCACGCTGTCGGTGCGGCTGCTCGCGGTGCTCGGCCCGCGCGGCGCCTGCCTGGCGGCGCTGGCGGTGTTCAGCGCGGGCTCGGTCGGCTGCGCGCTCGCGCCGGCCATGCCGTGGATGCTGGCGGGCCGCACGGTGCAGGGGCTGGGCGGCGGGCTGCTCGCGGCGCTGAGCTACGGGCTGATCCAGCTGGTGTTCGAGCAGCGGCTGTGGCCGCGCGCGGTGGCGCTGGTGTCGGGCATGTGGGGCGTGGCCACGCTGTGCGGGCCGGCCGTGGGCGGGCTCTTCGCGCAGGCCGGGCACTGGCGCTGGGCCTTCTGGTTCCTGCTGCCGGTGGCGGCGGCGCAGGCGCTGCTGGTGCTCGTGCAGCTGCGCCCTTCGATGGGCGTGAAGCACGAGCGGGCCGCCACGCCGCCGCGCGTGCCGGCATTGCAGATCGGCCTGCTCGCGGCCTCGGTGCTCGTGATCGCGGCCAGCGGTCTCGTGTCCGACCTGCTCTGGCAGGCCGCGGGCGTCGCGCTGGGTCTGGCCATCGGATTCGCGGCCACCCGCATCGACGGGCGCGCCACGGTGCGCGTGCTGCCGCGCGGCGCCTATGCGGTGAGCGCGCCGCTGGGTGCCATCTACGCGAGCGTGGCGCTGCTGCTCATCGGCAGCACCACCGAGATCTTCGTGCCGTACTTCCTGCAGCTGCTGCACGGCCACTCGCCGCTGACGGCGGGCTATCTCACGGCGGCAATGGCTGGCGGCTGGAGCGCGGGTTCGCTGCTGTCCTCGGGCCGCAGCGGCGCGAAGGCCGACCGCATGCTGCGCATGGGGCCCGTGGCCTGCACGCTGGGACTCGCGGCGCTCGCGTTCCTGCTGCCGTCGCCGGGCTTCATCGGCGAGGGTTTCGAGACCGTCCTGATCGCCATCGCGCTCGCTGCCGTGGGGCTCGGCGTGGGCATCGGCTGGCCGCACCTGATCACGCGCGTGATGGCGCTGGCGCCGAAGGGCGAGCAGGGCCTGGCCTCAGCCTCGATCACCACCGTGCAGCTCTACGGCATGGCCGTGGGCGCGGCGGTGGCGGGGCTGGTGGCGAACGCTGCGGGGCTCAGCGTGCCGGGCGGTGTGGAGGGGGCGAAGTCTGCGGCCGTGTGGTTGTTCGCGGGCTTCGCCTTCGCGCCGGCCGCGGCGGCGTGGCTCGCCTATCGCGTCGTCGCGCGGCGCGGCTGGTGAAAACAGTGGCTCAGGCCACCACGCCTTCCCACGCCAGCGCCTTGCGCCGCGCCCGGACGCGCTGGCCTTCGCCGCGCAGCGTGCCCACCAGGTCGTAGACCTCGGCCGGCAGGTGCGCGCCGCGCCAGGCCACGTGCTGGTCGGCGCGGCACAGCACGAGCCGGTGCGTGTAGGCCTTGGGCACGTCTTCCGTCTCGATGTCGAGCACCGTGAGCGGCATGCCGTAGGCGGCCGCGGCGCGTTCGAGCGGACGCACGTCCACGCTGCGGTCGAAGCGCAGCATGGTGTAGCCGGGGCCGAAGGCGTCGTAGAGCGAGCGGCCGTCGGCCAGCCAGAAATGCGGCGCTCGGCAGCCGGGCACGGTGGAGGGCGTGAACTCGCCCATGGAGTAGGGCGGCGCCATGTGCTCGCCGTCGGCAACGATGATCGGCGAGCCGCTGTAGAAGTAGCCGAAGTTCAGGCCGCCGCAGCAGAACTGCTGCACGTTGAGCTCGTAGGCCTCGTGGCCGACTTCGGCGCGCAGCGCGTCGCCGGCGGGGCCGGGCTCCTCGATGTTGTGCGGCACGGCGCGCCGCGCGCGGATCATCTTCTGCGCATGGTTCATCGCGAAGTTCGACACCTGCTCGGTGATCGGCAGGCGCTCGGCCTCGTAGGCGTCGAGCATGGCCTCGTCGCCCCAGCCCTGCACGACCGCGCCCAGCAGCCACGAAAGGTTGAGTGCGTCGGCAATGCCCGCGTTCATGCCGTAGCCCGCATAGGGCACCCACAGGTGCGCCGCGTCGCCCGCGAGGAACACGCGGCCCTCGCGGAAGCGGTTGGCCACCAGGCGTCGGCCGATCCAGTCTTCCTTGCTGATGACTTCGTACTCGAAGCCGGGGCCCACGCCGAGGATGCTGCGCAGCGACTGGTCGCGGTCCACCGAATCGAACTCTGGCTCCTCGGCGTTCAGGTGGTTGTGCACCAGCCAGGTCTCGTGCCCGTCGATGGCGAACATCGTGCCACAGCGGCGCGGGTTCATCGCGTAGTACGACCACGCCGGCTTGCCCGGGATGAGCGCGCGCAGCCCCGGCGCGCGGATGAGCGTCGACTGCACGCGCTGGATCACTGCCGTGCCCTCGAGCTTCGCGCCGATCTGCTTGCGCACCGCCGACGAGCCGCCGTCGCAGCCCACCATGTAGCGGCAGCGGATGCTGCGGGTGACGCCGCTGTCCATGTCGGTGGCGATCGCGGTCACGCCGGTGTCGTCCTGCGTGAAGCCCGCGAACTGCGTGCGGTTGAGCAGCTGCACGCCCTGCAGCGCGGCCGTGTGCTTCAGCAGGATGGGCTCCAGGTAGATCTGGTTGATGCGGTGCGGCGGCTCGGGCGTGGGCCACCACGCGTCGGGGCCCTCGGTCTCGGTGTAGCGGTCGCGCCGGCACGGGATGGGGATGCGCGTGAGCTCGGTGCCGGTGACGGTGGTGCGGAACACCACGTCGTTCGGGTAGTCGGCCGGCAGCCCCGCGTCGCGCAGCTTCTGCGCCACGCCGAGGCGGCGGAACTGCTCCATGGTGCGCGAGGCCACGTGATTGCACTTCACGTTCGGCGGCTCGGCGAAGCGGCGCGTCTCGCAGATCACGACCGAGACGCCGCGCGAGGCGAGGTCCATGGCCAGCGTGAGGCCGACGGGGCCGGCCCCGACGATCATCACGTCGGCCTGCAGTGCTGAGGTGTCGTTGTGGTCGGTCATGTTCTGGCGGATGCCTGTCGTCAGTCGAGCCGGATGCGGGCGGCCTGGATCACCTTCGCCCATTTCTTCGTTTCCGACTGGATGTACGCCTCGAAGGCCTCGGGCGAGGTCGGTGCGGGCTCCGCGCCGAGGTTGCGCATCGTGGCCTTGATCTGCTCGTCGCCGAGCGCCGCGTTGATCTCGGCGTTGAGCCGCGCGACGACGGGCGCGGGCGTGCCGGCGGGCGCCACCACGCCGAACCAGCCGGTGGAGTCGTAGCCCGCGAGCCCGGCCTCGGTCACCGTGGGCACCTCGGGCAGCATCGGCACGCGCTGCGCGCTCGTCACCGCGAAGGCGACGAGCTTGCCGGCCCTGATCTGCTGCAGCGATGCGGGCAGATCGACCAGCGCGAGCGGAATCTGCCCCGCGATGGCATCGAGCGCCGCCGGGCCCGAGCCGCGATAGGGCACTTCCACCAGCTTCACGTCGGCCATCTGCGCGAAGAGCGCGGCCGACAGGTGCATGGCCGTGCCGTTGCCGCCATGGCCGATCGACAGCGTGCCGGGGCTCGCCTTCGCCAGCGCGATCAGCTCGCGCTGCGTGCGCGCCGCGATGGACGGATGCCCCACGATCACGAAGGGCGTGGCCGCGACCATGCCCACGGGCTTGAAGTCCTTCACCGGATCGAAGGGCATCTGCGCATAGAGGCTCACGTTGGCGGTCAGCGCGCCGGCGGCACCCAGGCCCAGCGTGTAGCCGTCGGCCGGCGCCTTGGCCACCAGCGAGAGCCCGACATTGCCGCCCGCTCCGGGCTTGTTGTCGATCACCACAGGCTGGCCCAGCTTCTCGTTGAAGCGCGGCACCAGCAGGCGCATCACCGCGTCGGCGCTGCCCCCGGGCGGGAAGGTCACGACGAGGCGGATGGGCCTGTTGGGGAAGTCGCCAGCAGGCTGAGGCGGCAACGAAACCGTTTGCGCGAAGGTCCTGCCGCCGGTCAGTGCGGCGCCGGCTGCAGCGAACAGCAATTGCCGGCGAAGCGCGCTCTTCCCGTGGGCAAGAGGTGCAGCTGCCATCAGGACTCCTTGAATGTGATGCGTCTTTTGAATGATTGAACGATGGCGGGATTTATTCGTAAATCAAGAAATTTCTAATGAAATATCATCTTTGCTGATGAATGCGAACTTCAGTCCTACGATCCGCCAGCTGCGCGCGTTCCTCGCCGTCTACCAGCTGAAGAAGCTCAGCGCGGCGGCGCAGCGGCTGTTCGTCACGCAGTCGGCGGTGAGCATGCTGATCCGCCAGCTCGAGGAGGGGCTGGACACGCGCCTGTTCGACCGCACCACGCGCTCGCTCAAGGCCACGGCGGCGGCCGAGCAGATGATGGCCACGGTCGAGCGCATCCTGCGCGACGTGGATTCGCTGTCGAACGACTTCCGCGAACTGGCCGCGCTCGAACGCGGCCGCGTCACGCTCGCCATCACGCCCACGCTCGCGGCCCTGCTGCTGCCCGATGCCATGCGCGCCTTCAACGAGCAGCACCCCGGCGTGCGCGTGCTGGTGAACGACTGCGCACCCGACCAGTTCATCTCGCGCATCATCGGCGAGCACGTGGACTTCGGCATCGGCACGCCCGAGCGGCCCGGCGCCGAGGTCGAGGTGCAGCGCCTCATGCGCGACCACCTCGCCGTGGTCTGCCGCGAAGACCATCCGCTGGCCAAGGCCCGCGTGGTGCGCTGGAGCGACCTGGGCGGCTACCCCCTCATCACCGTGCGCCCCGGCTACGGCGTGCGCCCGCTCATCGACGGCACCGCCGCCGAGGCGGGCGTGGCGCTCGACGTGGTGAACGAGGTGTCGTTCCTCTCCACCGCCATCTGGATGACGGCGGCCGGCATGGGCGCGTCGATCATGCCCTCGGCCTTCGCGCGCGCGGAGGCCGACCCTTCGCTTGTCATCAAGGTGCTGAGCTCGCCGCGCGTGGCGCGCGACATCTCCATCGTCACCAAGCGCGGCCATTCGCTCTCGGCCGCGGCGCGCGCCTTCGTCGAGGCGCTGAAGCGCTCCCTATAATTTTTGAGGAACAACAACACAGGGGGCTCGACCCATGAGAACTTTCATTCAACGTCTCGGGGCCATGTCGCTCCTCGTCGCCTTCAGCCTCGCGCTGGTAGCCTGCGGCAACAAGGAGGCCGAGCAGCGCAAGGCCTTCATCTCCTTCCTGCAGACCCGCGTGCTCGACAAGCCCGGCCTGCGCGTGCCGGTGCCCACGGCCGAAGAGAAGGCATCGTTCGGCGACTACGCGCAGCACTACGCGGTGATCACCGACTTCAACGAAGGCATGAACAAGTCCGTGAGCCAGCCCATGACGCAGATCATGGCCAAAGGCGCGCTGCGCTCCATCGCCGACCTGCCCGCGCGCCGCGACGACCTCAAGGCCGCGAAGGACGGCCTCGGCGGCCTTCGCACCGCGCTCGACCAGCAGTCCGCCAAGGCCGACGCCGCACACGCGCAGCTCAAGCAGCCCGACGACCTCAAGCAGGTCTACGACAAGGCCTTCGAGAAGACGGTGACGGTGCCCTCCGCCACCTTCAAGGAAGTGTTCCCCGCGCTCGACAAGGTGTTCGACAGCGCGCTGGCCATCGGCGACTTCATCGAGAAGAACAAGTCCAAGATCCAGATCAGCGGCAGCAGCGTCGCCGTGACCGACCCCACCGTGCAGGCCGAGCTCAACAAGATGCTGCAGCAGTTGAACGGCCAGTCGGCCGCCATCAATGCCGCTCAGCAGAAGATGCAGGCGGTGGTGCGCGGAGGATAGGCTCTCCCCCAGGCTGCGCGCACTTCGTGTCGCTTCGCCAACCCCCTTCCGGGGGCAACACCTGAGGCCCGGCAAAGCTGGTTCCTCGGTGTTTTCCGAAAGAGAGGGATTGCAGGAAAACTAGACGAAATGATCGAACGAGCCGAAGCGCTGCGACACCGGCGCGCCGGCCGCGTCGACGATGCGCAGGCCGGCATCGGCCTCGATGCGGCCGATGCGCGTGACGCGCGTTGAACTGTCCATGCCTGCCTGCCCGACCGCGTTGCGCGCCGAGGCGGGCGCGGTGAATACCAGCTCGTAGTCGTCGCCGCCCGAGAGCGCACAGGTGCGGCGCAGTTCCTCGCCCAGGTTGCCGGTGTCGACCGAGATCAGCGCGGTGGCCGCGTCGGCGTCGAGCGTGGCGCCCACGCCGCTCGACGCGAGGATGTGGCCCAGGTCGCCGATCAGCCCGTCGCTCACGTCCACCGCCGAAGTGGCGATGCCGCGCAAAGCCTGCCCGAGCGCCACGCGCGGCGTGGGCTGTTCCATGCGCCTGCGCGCCGTGTCGAAGGCGTCCGCCGGCAGGGCGATCGTGCCCCGGAAAACCTCGAGCGCCAGCCGAGCCTCGCCCGGCGTGCCGCTCACCCAGATGTCGTCGCCCGCGCGCGCGCCCGAGCGCAGCAGCGCCGCGCCGGCCGGCACTTCGCCGAACACGGTGATGCAGATGTTGAGCGGGCCGCGCGTGGTGTCGCCGCCCACCAGTTCGCAGCCGTGCGTGTCGGCAAGCGCGAACAGCCCGCGCGAGAAGCCCTCGAGCCAGGGCTCGTCCACGCCGGGCAGCGCCAGCGCGAGCGTGAAGGCCAGCGGCTTCGCGCCGCAGGCGGCGAGGTCGCTGAGGTTCACCGCCAGCGCCTTGTGGCCCAGCCGGGCCGGATCGACGGTGGAAAGGAAGTGCCGCCCCTCGACCAGCATGTCGGAGGACACGGCCAGCTGCATGCCCGCAGCCGGCGCGAGCAATGCGCAGTCGTCGCCCACGCCCAGCGGCGAGCGCGTGGCGGGGCGCTTGAAGTAGCGTGCGATCAGGTCGAATTCACCCATGGGGGTGAGAGCATAAGCGCTGCGGCGCGGCTCAGCCCTGCCCGCGGAACCTCAGCGCCGCCTGTCGCACCACCTCCGCCAGCAGCCGTTCCTTGCCCTGTTTCTCGCGCAGCCAGCGCGCGTCGTTGCGGTTCGATTCCACGCTGGTGCGCAGCTCGCCCAGCGCCTTGGTGGCGTTGAGCGCCTCGCTGTGCCATTCGAGCTGGGTCATGGTCATCAGGATGTGGTCGCGCAGCGGCATGTGCTGACCGGTGGCCGGGTCGACGTACACCGCGTCGAGGCCGAAGCGGCAGGCCTGGAAGCGGTTGTAGGTGTAGACGAGGTAGTCGTCTTCCGTCGGCTCGAAGGGCTGCTCCTGCAGGAACCATGCGGCCAGCGACTGCACGTAGCCCGCGAGCGCGGCGGCGCGCTCCACCGTGAGCGGCGTGTCGAACACGCGGATCTCGATGGTGCCGAACTCGGGCTTGGGGCGGATGTCCCAGTAGAAGTCTTTCATGCTGCGCACGACGCCGGTGCGGGTCATGCGCTCGAAGTAGGCCTCGAACTCCTTCCAGCTGGTGGTGAAGGGCGCGCGGCCCGACAGCGGGAAGGCGAACACCGAGTTCAGCCGTGCCGAGTCGAACTGCGTGTCCTGCCCCTGCACGAAGGGCGAGGACGCCGACAGCGCGATGAAGTGCGGGATGTAGCGCGACATGCGGTGCAGCATCAGAAGCGCCGCGTCGGCATCGGGACAGCCGATATGCACGTGCTGGCCGAAGATGGTGAACTGCTTGCTCAGGTAGCCGTACAGCTCCGACAGCTCGCGAAAGCGCGGCTTGTCGTAGATGCGCCGCTCGTGCCACTGCTGGAAGGCATGCGTGCCGCCGCCCACCACCGCGATGTTGAGCTTGTCGGCATTGCGGATAAGCGCCTCGCGGATCGGCGAGAGCTGCGTGATGACGTCCTGTGCCGAGTGGCAGATGCCGGTCGAGATCTCGATCATGCTCGAGGTCATCTCGGGCACCACGCTGCCGGGCAGCGGGGTCTGGGCCATGAGGCGCAGCATGTCCTCGGCGTAGGGGGCCAGGTCGTAGTCGTGCGTGTTCACGAGCTGCAGCTCGAGCTCCACGCCGAGCGACAGCGCCTCCGACTTGTTGAAGGGCTCGAGCTTGACCGCGCGGCTCTCGGGGTCCGCTGGCAGCGGCGCCGAGCGCACGTCGTCGCTGTCCGGGTCGATGGGGGTGGCTGCGGTGGTGCTCATCGCTGCGTGTCCTCGGTGATGCTGAAGGCCCGTGGCGCCCAGGGCACCGAACTCTCTCCCACCGCGTGGATGGCCAGGGTGGCGAGCACCGCGCCCACCACCTCCATCAGCAGGATCGACGGCAGCGCCACCTGGGTGATCATCGTGCCCAGCAGCGGCGAGGCGGTGGCGAAGTTGGAGGCGATGAGCAGCGCGATCGACGACAGCGGCGACATCGCGCAGCCGACCCAGAAGGCCTGCTTCCAGCTCGCGCCGCTGCCGGGGTTGGCGACCGCCACGCCGGCAATCTTGGTCAGCAGGCGGATGCCGATGACGGCCAGCACCACGCTGGCCACCGGCAGCGTCCAGTCGGCCTGCGCCGCCACGATGGACACCAGCACGAACATCAGCATGGTCAGCAGCGAGGAGGCCGTGCCCAGCTGGCGCTGCCAGGCCCAGGGCTTGGGGTTGAGCGTCTTGAGCAGCACGCCGCCGATCAGCGCCGCCAGCGGGGCGGAGCCGCCCACGTGCGCGGTGAGCGCCGCACCCGCCGCGATGATCGCCAGCAGCAGGATGGACGTGTTCTCGCTCGACGGGCTCATCACCCGCAGGGCGGAGCGCAGCGCCAGCGCCATGATCGCGCCCACCACGAAGGACAGGCCCAGCACCACAGCCACCGGATAGAGCTTCTGCAGCATGGTCTGCGGCGCGCGCTCGATCAGCCCCGCCTGCGCGTAGCCCAGCGCCAGCGCGTAGAAGGTGTTGAGCGTGGCCAGCGTCATCGCGCGCTCGGTCACGGGGCCGGCGGCGCGGGTGTCGATGATCACGCGGCTGAGCACCGCCGGCGACGCGACGATGGCCATCAGCGCGATCGGGTTGGCCACCGGCTCGGGCAGGCCCAGCAGCGTGAGCACCCAGTACACGCCGAAGTAGGTCAGCGTGGCCTCGAGCAGGCTCTGCACCAGCACCATCGGGTTGTGGCGGAACCAGCGCAGCGGCAGCCGCCCGCCCGCCTCGAACAGCACCACGGCCGCGCCGAGCTCGAGCAAAAAGAGGCTGATGCCGCGCAGCGGCCAGATCGCGCCCTCGAAGCCGGCGAAGCCGACCACGGCGCCCACCAGCGAGTAGCCGATCACCTTGGGTAGCCCGAGGTAGCGTTGCACGAGATGGCCGGAGGCCGCCGCGGCCGCCAGCAGCAGCGACCAAAGTACGGTGGGCAGGCCGGCCGAGGGGCGCACCCACTCGGACCAGAAACCCAGCAGATCGTTGAAGAAGCTCGTCAAATTCATCCAGGAAGGAAAAAGCTCACCGGACGGCTGCGCCAGCGGGCCCAGATCGCGCTGCGGATGCGCGCGCGGTCACCGAGGCTCACGCTGTGCGCGCGCAGCGCCAGGCGGAAAGCGAAGTAGAAACTCACGCTCACATTGAGCGCGCCAATGACCGGGATCGCCGCCACCGCCCACCACAGCGCAGGCTGCTGCAACACCGACAGGCCGATGGATGCCGCCGCGGCGGCGATCTGTCCGGCCGACAGTGTCACGTGCCGCACGTCCAGCCCGAGCCCGAAGAAACCCGCGAACGCGGGCAGCAGCCCGAGCATGAGTCCCAGCGAGATGTTGGAGGCGAAGCCTGAAATGTTGGTGCGCATGAAATCGGCCCAGCGGCGGGCCCGTGCGGCGCCAAGAAAAGCGCCGATGCGGGGGTTGTAACGCATTGCAGAGTCCAGCCGGTGCAGGACAAAGGCGTTTTCTGTCCATCCGGCGATGATGCTGGCCGAAAACAGCAGGATGCCGGTGATTGCCGCGAAAAGCGCGGTCGGACCGGGCAGCGACAGCGATTTCAGCGTGGCCGCCGCGTGGGCGGCGTCCAGCAGCGGCCGCTCCAGCGCAAGCTGCGCCAGCAGCGCGATGGCCGCCACTGTCGGAACCACCACCAGCACGTTGCCCAGCACCGCCGCCACCTGCGAGCGCACCAGGTTGGCGACTTCGTCGACGAAATCGTCCACCCCCGCATCCGACTTGATGTCGCGCAGCCGCGCCGCCATGGCCGGCGCCGTCATTGCGGGCTGCTTGGTAGCCAGCGTCAGGTGCAGCAGCTGGATCGCGACGAAGCTGGCCGCGTACATCAGCCCTGCGCTCAGTCCGCTCCAGAAGGCCGACAGCCCCAGCGCGTAGATGCCGAACTTCAGCAGCACCGTGAGGGCAGTGAAGGCGCCGCCGCCGGCCGCCTTCTTCACCATCTGCAGGTAGCTGGCGCGGTCGCGGGTGATGTAGTGCTCGCCGGTCTCGGCGCTGCGCTCGGTCACCTTGGCGGCCAGCATCGACGAGTTGGAGGCGATCAGCGCCCGGATGCTGTTGCGCTCGCCGCCGGCCAGCACCAGCCGGCCCACCAGCCGCGCCACGCTGGGCCCGGGATTGGGCGCCATCAGGCAGTCGAGCAGCTCGCGGATGCGCAGCACCCGCTCGCGCAGCTGGCGCAGCCGGAACACCAGGCCCACCGAGATGCCGTTGTCCTCCAGGTGCGTGTAGACCGAGGCGGCACCGGCGCGGCAGGCGTCCAGCCGGTCGCGGAAGGCCACGAAGGCGGCCTGCAGGGCTTCTTCGTCGCGCGGCTCGCCGGGGCGGTCGAACATCTGCTCGCGCAGCTCGTCCAGGTCGGCCATCAGCGAATGGAAGGGGCGCGTCTCGCCGACCGCGTCGGTGCTCATGCGCAGGCGCAGCTCGGGCGAGAAGCCCGCGGCCACCACCTGGCTCGCGCAGTAGGTGACGGCGTCCATCACCGTGTGGCGCCAGCGCGGGGCGCCGTCTTCGTCGAGCGCCGCGTCGGCCAGCAGCGCGCCGATGCGCCCGAGCTGCGCCTCGTCGAGCAGCGCGATCCAGCCCGCGTCGAACACGCCGGGCAGCACCATGCGGAACAGGTCCGATGCATCGGTGGTTTCGGGCGTGCCGGGCAGGATCTTGCGGCGCAGCCGCTCGCTCAGCTCGCTCGCGAAGGCGGTGCGCGGGGCGAAGCCGTAGTCGGCCAGCAACGTCGTCAGGTCGACCGTCTGCGTGAAGGCGCGCCACCAGGCGCGCAGCCGCTCGCGCAGCTCGGGCCGTGCCTCGATGGCGTCCAGCAGCAGCTGCACGCGGCCGATGGCCGCCTGCGGCGAGGCGCGGTCGCCGCGCACCCAGTCGAAGATGTTGATGAGCCAGATGTGGCGCTGCGCCACATCGGCCGCGGGGTCGAGGCCGGCAAGCAGCCCCTGCAAGTCGCGCGATGCGGCAGCCATGTCGGGGGGCGGGGAGAAAAGGGGAAGGGGCGCGCCGTGCCCAGGGCATCAGCGCATCGGGGAATCAGTGCAGGACCCGGGAGACGGGGGCTCCGCCGATGTCGGCCTCCAGCACGAACATCGGAATGGGCACGTCGAAGCGGTCGCCTTCCTCCGTCACCACGAAGTAGCTGCCGTGCATCGTGCCGCTGGGCGCCTGCAGGCGGCAGCCGCTGGTGTAGCGGAAGGTCTCGCCGGGCGCCAGCAGCGGCTGCTGGCCGATCACGCCCAGGCCCTTGACCTCCTGCGAATGCCCCGAGGCGTCGTTGATCAGCCAGTGGCGCGCAATCAGCTGGGCCGACACCGGCCCCGTGTTCGTGATGGTGACCGTGTACGAGAAGGTGTAGATGTTGTCCTTGGCCGAGGACTGATCGGCCAGGTAGCGCGGCTCGACTTGTACGCTGAAAGGGCTGTGTGACATGGGGCGGATGGTAACGGAGGCTAACGGAGGCCTTTTGTCGGGCTTGCGCCGGCTGCGAGAATCGGGGCCATGAGCACCCCGTTCCGCATCGCGCCCTCCATCCTGTCCGCCGACTTCGCGCACCTCGGCAAAGAACTGACCGACGTGATCGCCGCCGGCGCCGACTGGATCCATTTCGACGTGATGGACAACCACTACGTACCGAACCTGACCTTCGGCCCGATGATCTGCCAGGCGCTCAAGCCCTACGCCAAGACGGCGGACGGCACGCCGGTGCCGATCGACGTGCACCTCATGATCCAGCCGGTCGACGCACTGGCGGCCTCTTTCGCGCAAGCGGGCGCCGACTACATCAGCTTCCACCCCGACGCCTCGCCCCACACGCACCGCAGCATCCAGGCGATCAAGGCGGCCGGCTGCAAGGCCGGGTTGGTGTTCAACCCCGGGCTGGGCCTGGAGGCGCTGGACTGGGCCATCGACGACATCGATCTCATCCTGATCATGAGCGTCAACCCCGGTTTCGGCGGCCAGAGCTTCATCGACTCGGCCCTGCGCAAGATCGAGCAGGCGCGCAAGCGCATCGAGCAGAGCGGGCGCGACATCCGCCTGGAAGTGGACGGCGGCATCAAGGCCGACAACATCGCGCGCGTGGCCTCGGCCGGCGCCGACACCTTCGTGGCCGGCAGCGCGATCTTCAACGCCAAGGACTACGGCGCCGTGATCTCCGAGATGCGCAAGCAGCTCGCCGGCGTCGTCAGCGCCTGAGCTTCTCGTTGTAGACGCGGTCGCTCGGCGGGCCGCGGTCGGTGTCGACCAGGCCGCGCTCCACGTCGTCATGGGCCTTGCGACCCACGTCGGGCGGATGGCCCTCCTGCGTTTGCTGGCTGTCGGACGACTGGTCGCGCTCGTGCGGCAGGCGCGGCGACGATTCCCCGCCTTGTTCCACCTTGGTGTTGCCGCCGCCGGCATCCTTCTTCAGCGGATCGGCGGGCTGTGCCTTGACGGCCTTGCTCTTGCTGTTCATGCATGCACTCCTTTGACGACGATCGAGCCTGCCCCGCCAGCGCCGCCGGCCCGGTAGGACAGGCAATGCAGCCCCTGTAGGCGGCTCCTCGGCGCGGCTTCCCGGCCGCCGGTGCTATGAAACGAATAGCGCCTTTGCGCGCAGGGAAAGGGCTCCGCAATAATCCCCGGATGTCTTCCGATCCTTTCGCCGGCGCGGCCACCGACAGCCTGCGCATCCATTCGTTCGCCTCGCTCAACCCCGGTCCCCGGCTGCTCGTGATGGGTGGCGTGCATGGCGACGAGATCTCCGGCACCCTGGGCATCGAGCGCGTGCTGGGCGAGTTCGAGGCCGGCTCGCTGCGGCTTTTGCGCGGCGAGCTGACCATGGTGCCGGTGGCCAATCCGCTGGCGCGCAGGCGCCTGCAGCGCGAGGGCGAGCGCAACCTCAACCGCCTGTTCCGCCCGACCGAGTCCCCTGCCGACTACGAAGCCCGCGTGACCAACGTGCTGGCCCCGATCATCGAGCGCCACGAGGTGCTGCTGGACCTGCACTCCTTCCAGAGCGAGGGCGAGGCCTTCGCGATGATCGGTCCGCGCGACAACACCGGCACGCTGGAGCCCTTCGCCCGCTCGTACGAGGAAGGCCAACTCGCGCTGCACATCGGCACGCCCATCGTGGTGGAGGGCTGGCTCGACATCTACGCCGCCGGCATCGCGCAGCGCTCGGGCGGCGCGCCGGCGAGCGAGGCCGAGCTCGACTTCGGCCGCGGCACCAACGAATTCATCCGCAGCCGCGGCGGCTACGGCGTCACCCTCGAATGCGGCCAGCACCTCGACCCGCAGGCGCCCGAGGTGGCGTGGCGCGCCATCCGCCGCACGCTGGCGCTGCTGGGCATGGCCGAGCTGCCCGAGGGGCTCTCCGGCGGCCCCGCGCAGCCGCCCAAGCTGCTGCGCCTGGCCAGCGTGACCGACCGCCTGCACGAGGAAGACAGCTTCGTGCGCGACTGGGCCACCTTCGACGAGGTGCAGCGCGGCGAGCCCATCGGCATGCGCCACGACGGCACGCTGCTGAGCGCGCCCGACGACGGCTTCATCGTGTTCCCCAACGCGATGGCGCTGCCGGGCGCCGAGTGGTTCTACTTCGCGCGCCCGAGCGAGCGCCAGCTGGGGCCGGTGGCCGGCCCAACCGACGCCACCGGCGCGGCCTGACGGCGCCTGGGGCCGCGTTCCTACATCGCGCGGCGCGGCACGGCGCAAATTCGAGGGTGAAGGAGTGTGCACATGCCCGTCACCAAGAAAGCACCCGCGCCGCGCGTCCTGTGGAAGGGCGCGATCAGCTTCGGCCTCGTCCACATCCCGGTGGCGCTCTACTCGGCCACCACCGACCACGGCATCGACTTCGACTGGCTCGACAAGAGGACGATGGACCCTGTCGGCTACAAGCGCATCAACAAGAAGACCGGCAAGGAGATCGCGCGCGAGCAGATCGTGAAGGGCGTCGAGTACGAGAGCGGCGAGTACGTCGTGCTCAGCGACAAGGAGATCGCCGCCGCCTACCCCAAGACCACCCAGACCATCGAGATCGAGAGCTTCGTGCCGGCCAACGGCATTCCCTTCGTGTACCTGGAGCGCCCCTATTACGTGGCGCCCATCAACCGCGGCGCCAAGGTGTATGCGCTGCTGCGCGAGACCCTGCAGCGAAGCGGACGCGTGGGCGTGGCCCGCGTCGTGATCCAGACCAAGCAGCACCTGGCGGCGCTGGTGCCCGTGGGCCCCGGCCTCGTGCTGAACCTGCTGCGCTGGGGCGCCGACATCCGCCCCTGGACCGACCTGCCGCTGCCTTCCGAAGACGTGAAGAAGGCCGGCCTGCGCCCGCGCGAGCTCGAGATGGCGAAGGAACTGGTCGAGGACATGAGCGCCGACTGGGACCCCGACGAATTCCGCGACGAGTTCAAGGACGAGATCCTGCGCCTGGTCGACAGGAAGGTGAAGGCCGGCCAGACCGAGACCGTGACCCAGCCCGAACCCGAGGAGGGCGAAGAGGCCGCCGAAGGCCGCGGCGCCAAGGTCATCGACCTGACCGAGCTGCTCAAGCGCAGCCTGCGCAAGGGCAGCGGCGGTGGCAGGCCGAAGGACGAAGATGCCGACGCCGACGAGGATGCCGAGGAAGAGCCTCAGCCCAGGCAGCCCAGGCAGCCCAGGCGGCCCGCCGCGAAGAAGCGCGGTGCCGCCGCGAAGAAGAGTGCCGGCACCGCGGTCCGTCACCGCCGCGCCGCCTGAGCCCGCGCTGGACCGGACACCATGGCACGCACCGCATCGTCATCGTCTTCATCCACCGCCCGCAAGGCGCTCGCGCGCTATCACGGCAAGCGCGACTTCTCCCGCACGCCGGAACCCAGGGCCGGCGGCCGGCCGGGCGAGGGCACGCTGGGCTTCGTCATCCAGAAGCACCACGCGAGCCATCTGCACTACGACTTCAGGCTGGAGCTCGACGGCACGTTGAAAAGCTGGGCCGTTCCCAAGGGACCGTGCCTGGACCCCGGCGTGAAGCGCATGGCGGTGCACGTCGAAGACCACCCCATCTCCTACGCTGATTTCGAAGGCACCATTCCGCCGAAGCAGTACGGCGCCGGCACCGTCATCGTCTGGGACCGCGGCGACTGGCTGCCCGAAGGCGATGCGCGCAAGGCGCTCGCGGCCGGCAAGCTCAAGTTCGAGCTGCGCGGCGAGAAGCTGCACGGGCACTGGACGCTGGTGCGCATGCACGGCAAGGGCGGCGAATCGCACGAGCCCTGGCTGCTCATCAAGGAGCGCGACGGCGAGGCCCGCGCGCTCGACGACTACGACGTGGTGGAAGAAGAGCCCGCGAGCGTGATCACCGGCCTGGGCGTCGACGAGGTGGCGCAGGCGCCGAGGAAGAAGGCGAAGACAAAGAGCAGCACGCCGTCGAAGAAGGAGGCACTCGGGAAGAAGAAAGAGAAGAAAGCCGCGCTGCCCGCCGCCCTCGAACCCCAGCTCGCCACCCTCGCGTCCTCGCCGCCTTCATCGCCGGCCGACTGGCTCTACGAGCTCAAGTTCGACGGCTACCGCCTGCTGGCGCGCATTGACGAGAAGGGCAAGGTCCACTGCTTCACCCGCAACGGGCACGACTGGAGCGCGAAGCTGCCCGCGCTCGTCGAGGCTCTCTCCGGGCTGGGCATCCGCTCGGCCTGGCTCGACGGCGAGATCACGGTCGACGGCCCCAACGGCGCACCCGACTTCCAGGCGCTGCAGAACGCCTTCGACCGCGGCGCCACCTCGTCCATCGTCTACTGGCTCTTCGACGCGCCCTTTCTCGACGGCGAGGACCTGCGCGACCTGCCCGTCGAGGAGCGCCGCGAGAGGCTCGCCGCGGTGCTGGCCGGCCGCCCGCCTTCGCCGCAGTTGCGCCTGAGCGAAGCCTTCGAGGCCTCGCCGCGCGACCTGCTCGCGTCCTCCGCGCGCATCGGCTTCGAGGGCATCGTGGCCAAGCGCAAGGGCTCGCCCTACGTATCGCGCCGCTCGCCCGACTGGATCAAGCTCAAGAACCAGCAGCGCCAGGAGTTCGTGATCGGCGGCTACACCGCGCCCAAGGGCACGCGCGCCGGCTTCGGCGCCCTGCTGCTCGGGGTGTACGACGAAGACGGCGGGCGGCTGCGCTACTGCGGCAACGTGGGCACGGGCTTCGACGCGAGCCGCCTCGCCGACATCAAGGCCAAGCTCGACCGGCTGGCCACCGACGACTGCCCCTTCGAGCCCGCGCCGCGCGGCGTGAAGGCACAGTGGGTCAAGCCCTCGCTGGTGGCCGAGGTTTCCTTCGGCGAATGGACGCGCGAGCATCGCGTGCGCCAGGCCGTCTTCCAGGGCCTGCGCAGCGACAAGCCGGCACGAGAGATCCGGCGGGAGCAGCCGCAGCGCGTGCGCGCCATCGAGGCGCAGGCGGCCAAGGTTCCCGTGAAGAGCGAAAGCGCCGGCAGCGGCACCCGCAACGCAGGGGGAAGAAGCAAGTCCATGGCACAGAAGATCACCCACGCCGACCGCGTGATCGACAAGCACAGCGGCCTCACCAAGGGCGAGCTCGCCGCCTACTACGACAGCGTGTCGAAGCTCATGCTGCCGCACCTGCGCGGCCGGCCGGTGTCGCTGGTGCGCGCGCCCGACGGCGTGGGCGGCGAGCTGTTCTTCCAGAAGCACCTGCAGGCGCGCGAGATTCCCGGCGTGAACCAGCTCGATCCCGCGCTCGACCCCGGCCACGAGCCGCTGCTGCAGATCGACAGGAAGGAGGGCCTGCTCGGCGCGGCGCAGATGAACGTCATCGAGCTGCACACCTGGAACGCCACCTCCAGCGACATCGGCAGGCCCGACCGCATGACCTTCGACCTCGACCCGGGCGAGGGCGTGCAGTGGCCGCAGATCCAGGAGGCCGCGATGCTGGTGCGCACGCTGCTCGACGAGCTGGGCCTGCCCGCCTTCCTGAAGACCAGCGGCGGCAAGGGGCTGCACGTGGTGGTGCCGGTGCGCCGGCAGTACGACTGGGACACCGTCAAGGGCTTCTCGCAGGCCGTGGTGGCGCACCTCGCGCAGACCATTCCGGCGCGCTTCGTCGCCAAGAGCGGGCCGCGCAACCGCGTGGGCAAGGTTTTCGTCGACTACTTGCGCAACGGCTTCGGCGCGACCACCGTGAGCGCATGGTCGGCGCGCTCGCGTCCGGGGCTGGGCGTGTCGGTACCGCTCGACTGGGACGAGCTGCCCTCGCTCGCCGGTCCGGCGCAATGGACCGTCGCCAATGCGGCGGAACGCTTCGAGATCGGCAACAAGCCCTGGACCGGCATGGAGCGCAGCCGCAGGAGCCTCACGGCCGCGATGAAGCTGCTGGGCTACGAGCCGGGCTGAGGCTGCCGCTCGCTCTTCAGCCGGTCGCTCCTCAGCCGAGCGCCTCCTCCGTCGTCACCTCGAAGCGCTTCAGCGTGTTCGCCCCGAAAACCATGGTGATCGGCACGTCCGCCGCGTCGCGTCCGCGCGCGATCACGATGCGGCCGATGCGCGGCGTGTTGTGCCGCGCGTCGAAGGTGTGCCAGCGCTCGCCCAGGTAGACCTCGAACCATGCGCTGAAGTCCATCGGATAGGGCGCTGGCGGCACGCCGATGTCGCCCAGGTAGCCCGTCACGTAGCGCGCCGGGACGTTCATGGCGCGGCACAGCGTGATCGCCAGGTGCGTGAAGTCGCGGCACACGCCGGTGCCTTCGCGAAACCCCTCGAGCGCGGTGCGCGTGGGCCGGGCGTTGCCGTAGTCGAAGCGAAGGTGCCGGTGCACGAAGTCGCAGATCGCCTGCACGCGCGGCCAGCCGGGCGCCGCGTGCGAGAAGCTGTCCCAGGCGAACTGCAGCAGCTCGCTGTCGACCTCGCAGTAGCGGCTGGGCAGCAGGAAGGGCAGCGTCTCCACCGGCAGGTCGGCGGTGGCGTGCTGGCGGGCGCCGAAGTCGACCGGGTCGGGCTGGCCGGTGTCGTACACCAGTGCCTGGTTGCGCAGGCGCACGCTCTCGACGCCCGGCGGTATGCGCACGCGGGCGCAGCGGTTGCCGAAGCCGTCGAGGTAGTGGTCGGTGTGCAGCGAGGAGCTGAGCACGAGGTTCTCGCCGCCTTGCAGGTCCCGGGCGCGCGAGGGGTGTACCTGCAGCATGTGGATCAGCGCCGTGGGCGCCGTCACCTGCAGTTCGATGTCGAAGCCGATTCTGATCAACATGGTCGCTCCATGCTATGCAGCCGCGCACGCGGCTTCCACGGGCCGCGCCCGCGAAGCGTCGTAGGCGGGCGCGATGCGGTGTCGGCGCGCGCCTACCGCGCCCACGCGTTTTCTCCCACAAAGGTGGAAGGGGCGCCACTACGGTGCGCGGGCGTTGCAAAACATAACCTTCGGATTCCTGCAAGTTCATCCGCCATCAGAGGGGCGCAATCCGGAGGGGAAATCATGGAGTTTTCAACACTTTTCGATTCGTTCACCACCACCTGGGGCGACGAGATCCTCATGTGGGGCGTGGCCGCCGTCGCCGGCTGCATCTGCCTCATTGCCGTGGTGAACGTGCTCGACATGTTCCTCGACAACGGCGAGGCAGGCTGACGAGGCCCTTTTCCCTCTCACGAACCTTCACCAATGAAAGATCCTGGCAAGTCCACGATGTCACCTCAGAACAGGGCCGCCGCGGGCCGCCGCGCCGGCGCCGCGAAGGCCGGCGCCGGCGACGCCGCCAACCCCAAGCAGCAGCAACTGGAGGGTTTCACCGTCGAGCACCCGACGACCCTCACCACCAACCAGGGCCTGCAGCTCCCGGACAACCACAACTCGCTGAAGGCCGGCGCGCGCGGTCCTACGCTGCTCGAAGACTTCATCCTGCGCGAGAAGATCACGCACTTCGACCACGAGCGCATTCCGGAGCGCGCGGTGCATGCGCGCGGATCGGCGGCGCACGGCTACTTCCAGGTCTACAAGTCGATGTCGCAGTTCACCTGCGCCGACTTCCTGCAGGACCCGGAGGCGAAGACGCCTGTCTTCGTGCGCTTCTCCACCGTGGCCGGCTCGCGCGGCTCGGCCGACACGGTGCGCGACGTGCGCGGCTTCGCCGTCAAGTTCTACACCCGCGAGGGCAACTACGACCTCGTGGGCAACAACATCCCGGTGTTCTTCATCCAGGACGCGATCAAGTTCCCCGACCTGATCCACGCCGTGAAGCCAGAGCCGCACCACGAGATGCCGCAGGCCGCGAGCGCGCACGACACCTTCTGGGACTTCGTCTCGCTGATGCCCGAGAGCACGCACATGCTGATGTGGGCGATGAGCGACCGCGCCATCCCGCGCAGCCTGCGCATGATGGAAGGCTTCGGCGTGCACACCTTCCGCTTCATCAACAGCCGCGGCGAGAGCCACTTCGTGAAGTTCCACTGGAAGCCCAAGCTCGGCGTGCACGGCCTCGCGTGGGACGAGGCGCAGAAGATCGCCGGCAAGGACCCCGACTTCCACCGCCGCGACCTGTGGGAAGCCATCGAGAACGGCGACTTCCCCGAGTGGGAACTCGGCGTACAGCTGATTCCGCAGGACAAGGAACACTCGCTGGGCTTCGACCTGCTCGACCCCACCAAGCTCATTCCCGAGGAGATGGTGCCCGTTCAGAAGATCGGCCGGCTGGTGCTCAACCGCAACCCCGACAACTTCTTCGCCGAGACCGAGCAGGTGGCATTCCACCCCGGCCACCTCGTGCCCGGCATCGACTTCACGAACGACCCGCTGCTGCAGGGGCGCCTCTTCTCGTACACCGACACGCAGATCTCGCGCCTGGGCGGCGCCAACTTCCACGAACTGCCCATCAACAAGGCCGTGTGCCCCTTCCACAACTTCCAGCGCGACGGCATGCACCGCCAGACTATCGCGCGCGGGCAAGTGGCCTACGAGCCCAACACGCTGGGCAGCGGCACCGAGTTCCGCGTGGACGGCGGCAGCCACGGCTTCCAGTCGTTCCCCGAGGAGATCCATCCGCCCAAGGTGCGCCGCCGCAGCGCTTCGTTCGACGACCACTTCACGCAGGCGCGCCTGTTCTTCGAGAGCCAGAGCGCGGCGGAGAAGGAACACATCGTCGCGGCCTTCCGCTTCGAGCTGTCGAAGCTGGAGGTGCCGGCCATCCGCCAGCGCATGGTCGACAACCTCGCGCACGTGGACGAGAAGCTCGCTCGCCGCGTGGCCGAGCCGCTTGGCATCGGCGAACCCGATGCCAAGGCGGCGGCCGGCCGCGCGGGCTTTCGCGACCACCGCATCGCGCTGCCCATCGAGGAGTCGCCCGCGCTGAGCATGGCCGACACCGGAGACGGCTCGGTGCGCACGCGCAAGGTCGCGATCATCGTGGCCGACGGCGTCGACTCCGCCTCGCTCAAGCCCATACGCGACGCGCTCGAGCAGGCCGGCGCGCGCTGCAAGGTGGTAGGCCCGCGCCTGGGCACCGTGGCGAGCGCATCCAGGCGCCAGATCGAGGTGGACGCCACCTTCGCCAACACGCCCTCGGTGATGTTCGACGCGGTGCTCGTGCCCGCCGGTGCCGAGGGCGCCGCGGCGCTCTCGGGCATGGGCGACGCGGTGCACTTCGTGCTGGAGGCCTACAAGCACTGCAAGGCGATCTGCACGGTGGGCGAGGGCGCGCGGCTGCTGTCCACGCTCGGCATCGACGAGCAGACCTCGCCCGAGGACGCACCCGCCGGCGTGGTGGTGGCCGCGACGCCGGTCACCAACCTGGGCGACAGCTCCAGCGCCACGGAGATCGCGCAGCGCTTTGCCGCGGCCATCGCGAAGCACCGGCACTGGGACCGCGCGAACATCGACGCCGTGCCGGCCTGAGCGGTCTTGTCGTCGCCGGCGGCTACGTGCTGCCGGCAGCCTGCCGCGGCGGCCACTCGATGCGCTCGGGAGGTGCGGCCGGCGGCCGGCTCGTCCACTCCTTCAGGCAGGCCTTCGAACAGCACGGCCACCAGCCGAGCGGTCCGCATTCCACGGCCTGGCCGCAACCCGCCACGCACAGGCTGGACCTGCGGTGGAGCCTCGACGCATCGCCCGGCGGGGCCGCGATTTCGACGCGCGGCTTCATGCGTATGCGTGGGCGCTGGCAAGCGCCCGACGACGATGATCTGACATGGAACTCCCTGGTTCGGCCCGCTGTCCAGGTGCGGGCTCTGAGGCGCGCATTATGTAAGCCGATGTGTCCGGCGCGGGGCGCCATCGCGAGCATCTGCGGCATGCCGTGACCGAATGCGCAGGGCTCGTCCTTCGGTGGCATGCCGGCTGACGGTTAGTTCTTTAGCCCTAGACCGTATTGCGAATAGGCGCGGCTGGGGGCCCCTCCTAGACTTTCTCCCCGAGGCCTGAACGGCGCGCACTCCCGCGACGTCGATGGTCCGCCGCGGCGGGCCCACAGGGCCAGACGCGGGGGTCCAATGGCGTGGTTTTCGAGATGGGGATGGGGGCGCCCTGCACGTCGTCGTGCTGGCATCGCAGGTGCGCTCGGTCTGGCCGGCATTCTTCTGGCGGGCTACTGCCTTCCGGCAGCGGCGCAGCAGGCGCCGAGCGCTGAAGCAGCTGCCAGCAAGGCAGAGCAGGCCCGCCTCGCGGACACCGACACGCTGCTGGCGCTGACCAGCGAAGGCGCGGTGCTCTACGGGCAGGACTCGGTCAAGCTCTCGGGCTATCAATACTGCAGCCAGGCCGTCGCGCTGGCCGAGGCGGGCGAGTTCCGCCAGAGCGTGCGCGCCGCGAGCAAGGCGCTGCACCTGGCCAACGCCACCAACGACCCCAACCTCATGGCCATGGCCAACCGCGACCTGGCGATCGTCTACAGCTACTCGGGCCAGCTCGAGAAGGCCGAGGAGTTCGCGCGCGAGGCGCTCAGGCATCAGGCGCGCGACCCCAAGCTGGTGGTCGGCCCGGTGCAGAAGGTGATCGGCGACGTGCGATCGCGCCGCGGCGACTATTCCGGCGCGGTGCTCAGCTATGACGAGGCGCTGGCCAACAGCTCGCAGCGCTATGCGCCGCTGGTGCAGGCATCGCTGGTCAATGCGCTGATCGAATCGGGCGATCCGGCGCGGGCGCGCGAGGTGCTCGGCACCATGGCCCCGCCGAAGGACGCCCCGCTCACCGCGCAGCTCGACCGCACCCGCGCCCGGCTGCTGCTGGCCGAGAACAAGCCCGCCGAGGCGCGCGATGCCTACCGCGCGCTCACCGCCCGGCAGGTGGGCGCCGACACCGAGTACTACCGCCTCTGGGCCTGGGACGGCGTGGCGCGCAGCGAACTCGCGCTGGGCCAGAAGCAGGCCGCCGCCGAGGCCGTGGGCCGCGCGCTGGGCGACGTGGACAAGGTGCGCGCGCGCTTTCGCAGCGAGGAATTCAAGATGGGCCTGTTCTCGGACCTGCAGACGGTGTTCGAGCGCGGCGTTTCCATCTACAGCGACGCGGGCGATGCGCGCCAGGCCTTCGAGGTGAGCGAGCACAGCCGCTCGCGCGCGCTGCTCGATGCGGTGCGCGGCCGCGCGAAGATCAGCGAGCAGGCCGCCAACACCGTCGACCTCGCCACGCTGCAGCGCACGCTGGCGGCCGACGAGCGCGTGGTGCAGTTCCACTCGCTGCCCGACCGCCTCGTGGTGTGGGTGGTGGGCCCGGACAGCATCGTGGAGAAGACCGTGGCGGTGAAGCGCGACGAGCTCAACGAGCTGGTCGAGACCTTCCGCAATTCCATCGTGCGCGGCCGCCGCACCGCCATCACCAACGCCGACAAGCTGGGCGCCGCGCTGCTCGGTCCCCTGGGCATCGCGCCGGGCCAGCGTCTGGTGGTGGTGCCGCACGGGCCGCTTCACTACCTGCCGTTCCAGGCGCTGCGGCTGGACGGGCGCTACATCATCGAGACGCATCCTGTGGCCGTGGCGCCGTCGATGAGCATCGCGGTGCAGCTCGCGCAGCGCACGCCTCGCGTGAACGCCTCGCTCACCGCCTTCGGCAATCCGCGCATCGAGGACAAGTACGACCTGCCCGGCGCCGAGACCGAGGTGAAGCAGCTCGCGCGGCTCTTCCCACGCAACACGCTGTACATGGGCGCAGCCGCCACCAAGACGCAGTTCCGCGACGTGGCCGCGCGCTCGCCGCTGATGCACGTGGCGGCGCACGCCGAGGCCGATGCGGTCGATCCGCTGTATTCGCGCATCCTGCTGGCCAACGAGGGCGGCAAGCAGAACTTCCTGGAGGCGCACGAGATCCTCGGGCTGCCGATGGACGGCACCGCGCTGGTCACGCTCTCGGCCTGCGAATCGGGCCTGGGGCGCATCGCGCAGGGCGACGAGGTGCTGGGCTTCACGCGTTCCTTTCTTTCTGCCGGCAGCTCCAGCCTGATCGCATCTCTGTGGCCGGTGTCCGACGACGCCACCGCGGTGCTCATGGGCACGCTCTACGGCGAGCTCTCGAAGGGCCGCGACATCCAGAAGGCCATGCAGGCCGGGCAGCTCGCGGTGCTGAAGGATCCCAAGATGTCCCATCCCTTCTTCTGGGCGCCGTTCAATCTGATCGGCAACTGGCGTCTGACGGTGGGTAGCTGACATGAAAACCTGCCAACGCCCCATGTCGATCACGCCAATCGCCTTTGCAGTCACGGCCCTGGTCGGTGCCACGCTGCTCGTTGCAGCCCAGCACACGCACGCAGCCGAAGCGGACGGCAACACCACCGAACTGCTGCCGACCGCGAACCCTTGCGGCAGCTGCGACCGGCCGATCGCCCAGGCGCCCACAGGCGCCGTCGCTCCGCAGAGCCTGCCCGCGCCGCCGCGCAACACGGGCGGCGCCGCCGGAGCTGCTTTCAAGCTCAACGACCTGCGCCTCAACGGCGTGAAAGCGCTGAGCAACGAGGAGCTGCAGGCCATCACCGGCCCCTACATCGGCCGCGACGTGACGCTCGCCGACCTGGAGGAGCTCGCCAAGGCCATCACCGCGCGCTACAAGGAGCGCGGGTACTTCCTCGCGCAGGCCGTGGTGCCGGTGCAGACGGTGCGCGACGGCATCGTCGAGATCAGCGTGATCGAGGGCCGCCTGGGCAAGGTCGACGTGACCGCGGCGCCCGATGCGCCCATCGCCGAGTCGCGCGTGCGCGGCTTCCTCGCGCCGCTGCAGCCGGGTGCCGCCGTGAGCGCCCCGGACTACGAGCGCGCGATGCTGCTGCTGTCGGACCAGCCGGGCGTCAAGGTGTCCTCGGGCCTGCAGGAGGGCACGCAGCCCGGCACCACCGACCTCGCGGTGGAAGTGACCGCCGCGCCGCGCTGGGCCTTCACCGCCGAGGGCGACAACCACGGCACCAGGGAGTCGGGCCGCTACCGCGTGGGCGGCACCGCGCGCTGGCTCAGCCCCTTCGGCATCGGCGACAACCTCGACATGCGGGTGATGGTGTCCAACAGCAATGCGCTGCAGTTCGGCCGCATCGCCTACGAGGCGCCCATCGGCACCAGCGGGCTGCGCGCGGGGGTGGGCCTCTCGCGCGTGAGCTACGAGCTGGGCGGGCAGTTCGCCGACCTCGACGCGCGCGGGCGCGCCAACGTGCTCGACTTCTCGCTGAGCTACCCGGTGATCCGCCAGCGGCAGCAGAACCTCTTCCTGCGCCTGGGCGTGGACGTGAAGGACCTCACCGACGAACTGCGCGCGGCCGACTTCAATTCGAAGAAGCGCGTCAACGGCCTGAGCCTGGGCTGGACCTGGGAGCGCCGCGACGAGCTGCTGGGTGGCGGCTACTGGGCCAGTTCGGGCACGCTGTACCACGGCAACCTTTCCATCCGCGACCCGGAGAGCCGCGACTTCGACCGCGGCATCACCGGCCACCGCACCGAAGGCGGCTTCACCAAGCTGAGCTTCCAGCTCTCGCGCCTGCAGGCCATCGTGCCGCGCCATTCGCTGTACCTGTCGATCGGCGGCCAGTGGGCCAGCAAGAACCTCGACGCGTCCGAGAAGCTCGCGCTCGGCGGCGCGCGCGCGGTGCGTGCGTACCCCTCGGGCGAACTGCTGGTGGACCAGGGCGTGATCGGCACCGTCGAATGGCGCTGGTCGCTCAACGAGGAGCTCACGCCCTTCCTGTTCTACGACGCCGCGCACGGAAAGATCGTGCGCAACCCGACGCCCTACGACGGCGTCAACAGCCACAGCCTGCGCGGCTACGGCGTGGGCCTGAGCTGGTCGCGCCCGGGCAACTTCTCGATCAATGCGACGCTGGCCTGGCGCGCGGGCACGCCGCCGGCGCAGACCGATGGCGGGGGCCGCAACCCGCGCCTTTTCGTGCAGCTCATCAAGGCGTTCTGACCATGAAGCAACGCAATCTTTTCCGCAGGCGCCCGTCGCATCGCCTCGTGCTGCGGCCTCTCGCGCTGTCGCTGGTCTGCGCCGGCCTCGGCCCTGCCGTGGCGCAGGTCCTGCCCACGGGCTTCAACACACCGGCGAACAGCGGCGTCACGATGACGCAGTCCGGCGCGCTGATGAGCATCAACCAGCAATTCCAGCGCGGCATCGCCAACTGGCAGACCTTCTCGATCGGCGCCGGCGGCATCGTCAGCATCACGCAGCCGAACGCGAACAGCGTGCTGCTCAACCGGGTCACGGGCGGCGAGCTTTCCACCATCGCGGGCCAGCTCACCGCGAACGGGCGCGTCATCCTGGTCAATCCGAGCGGCGTGATGTTCAGCCAGGGCGCAACGGTGAACGTGGGCGGCCTGATCGCCTCCACGTTGGCGCTGACGACCTCCGACCAGAGCTTCATGGACGGCGCCACGAAACTCACGTTCGAGCGCCCCGACGCCAGCACCGCCTCGGTGCGCAACGCCGGCAACATCACCGCCGCGGGCGGCGGCCCGGTGGTGCTGATGGGCGCTGCGGTCGGCAACACCGGAACCATCACTGCCAACGGCGGCACGGTCGCGCTGGCCTCTGGCCGCAAGATCACGCTCGATCTGGTGGGCGACGGGCTCACCAACATCGTCATCGCGTCCGACGCCATGGCTTCGAGCGCGTCCGTAGAGAACAGCGGCACGCTGCAGGCCGACGGCGGACGCGTGGCCCTGATGGGCAGCTCCGCCACTTTGGGCGAGCTGGTGGTCAACCAGACCGGCACCGTGCGCGCGCGCACCATGGGCACGCGCAACGGCGAGATCTTCCTGGGCGGCGGCCCGGACAACCGGGTCGAGATGACCGGTGGCACGCTCGACGCCACGGGCGCCAATGCCGGCGAGCGCGGCGGCACCATCCGCATCGTGGCGGGGCAGGTGCAGTTGCAGGGCGGCGGCGTGGAAAGCCCGCAGGCCGCGCTCGATGCCAGTGGGCAGGCGGGTGGCGGTACGGTCTCGGTGCGCGGCTACGACGTGGCACTGGCGTCGACTTCAGCACTGCGCGCCAGTGCCGCCGGCGAAGGCGCGGGCGGCACCGTCGAAGTGGGCACGGCGGCGGGCCAGACCCTGCCGGACGGCAGCATTGCGCCAGTGCGCGAATCGCACGCGCAGGTGTACGGCGAACTGGCCGCGCGCGGGGCAGGCGGCGGCCAGGGCGGCACCATCACGACCGTGGCCGACGGCTTGCGGGTCGGCGGTGCGCGGGTCGATGCCGGCGGTGGCGCGGCCGGCGGTGCCAACGGCAGCTGGCGCATCGAGACGCCCGCGGGCAATCTCGACGTCGCCAATGCGGCCGACGTTCCTGCATATCAGCAGGGCTATCCCGCATTGAGCTCCGGCGCGAGCGTCGACGCGGGCAGCATCGGCGCCGCGCTGGGCCGCGGCACCGACGTGACGCTGGCCAGCGGCGCGATCGGCGCAGGCACCGGCGTGAACTTCGGCGAGAACGTACAGGTGGTGAAGCAGGAGGGCGGCACCGCCACGCTGCGGGTGGATTCCGCGGGCAGCATCACCATGAACAGCGGCGCCGCCATTTCGTCGAAGCAGGGCGCGCTGAACGTGGACTTCAACGCCGATTCGACGGGTGCCATCGCGGCGCGCGCGGCCGATGCCAGCAAGATCTCCGTCGGCGAGTCGCAGAACGGCGAGGCCGACTATGCGGGCGCCATCCGGCTCACGCAAGCCACCATCGACGCCAACGGCGGCAACATCCGCTTCTTCGGCCAGGGCGATGCGCTGAATGGCCGCGCGGTGGGCGGCGCGGTCCCGAACGGAGACGGCGGCAGCCAGTGGAGCGAGGGCATCTACCTGACCGAGAGCACGCTTTCCACCAGTGCCGGCGGCAGCATCGGCCTGCGAGGGCAGGGCCGCTCCTGGGTCAGGACCAGCGATGGCGGCGATCCCACCTTCGAGTCCAGCGAGGGCGTTTCGCTCTGGAACAGCACGGTGAAGGCCGGCGGCACCGGCATGGTGAGCATCGACGGCGTCGGCGGTGTCGGCGCCACGGGGCTCAACGTGGCCTTCGGGACCTCCATCGCCTCGTCCGGCGGCGACGTCGCGCTCACGGGCCGCGGCACCGACTGGACCGCCGACATGCCGGTCGGCAGCATCTTCAGCCAATCCGGCGTCTTCATCGGCGGCAACTCCGTCGATGCCGGCGGCGACGTGCGGATCTCGGGCACCGGGGCCAGCCTCGACGCGATGCGGCAGAGCGTGGCTTTCGCGACACAGGGGCGTTCGGCGGGTGGATCGAGCGGCGTGGTCGTCTCCGACACCGTCATCACGGCAGGCGACGGACGGCGCATCGACATCACCGGCCGCGCGGGCGGCGAGGGCTTCAGCGCCGCGCTCGACAGCGGCGGCGGCATCGTGCTGACGCCGGACAACAACCGGGTGTATGGCGTGGATGTGAGCGTCCAGGGGCAGTCCAACGCGCTGCGCGCGTCGGGCGGCACCGTCGCCATCGATGGCCAGGGCACCGATGTCTCGCTGCGCCTGACCAACTTTTCCGATTTCGCGAGCGCGTCGCTCGGCGTCAATGCCGTGCCGTCCACCGACGCCCTGGTTTCCGTCGCCAGCGACACCGGCAAGGGCGGCAGCATCTCGATCAAGGGCCGCAACGTGCTGGTCGACGGGGTGACGTTCTCCGAAGGCGATCCGCTGATCGCCCGCCTCGATGCCAGCGGCGCCACCGGCGGCGGCAGCATCGACATCGCGGCCACCGGCTCGATCGCATTGAGTTCCACCGCCAGCCTGCAGGCCGATGCCACCGGCACGGGCAACGGCGGCAGCGTGAAGGTCGTCGCGGGCGACTCGCTGCGCGCCTACGGCAGCCTGTCGGCGCGCGGCGGCGCCGCTGGCGGCAACGGCGGGTCGATCGAGACGTCGGGGCAGAACTTCGATCTGTCGGGCGTGCAGGTCGACGCTTCGGCGCCGATGGGCGGCGCGGGCAAATGGACCATCGACCCCTTCAACGTCACCATCGCGCACGGCACCGGTCCGGGCTCCCTGCCGACCAATCCCTTCGACCCGCTGACGGACTCCACCATCCAGGACGGCGACATCAACGCGGCGCTCGACAAGGGCACCAGCGTGACCATCACCACGGGAACGGGCGGCACGAGCCAGGGCAACATCAACTTCAACAGCGGCGTCGTGATCGAGCGCACCAGCGGAGCGGCGCCGGTCACGTTCAGGCTCGATGCCAACAATGCCATCGGCCAGAACCCGCCGACGGCCTGTCCGAGCTTCCCCTGCACCTTCGTGCCGACGATCATCCGTTCCACGACCGGGCCGCTCGACGTCGTCTTCAACGCCAATGGCGCGGCCGGAGGAGCATTCCCCGGCAACATCGCCTACAGCGGACAGATCCTGACCAACGGCGGCAACGTCACGATGAATGCCGATGGCGCCAACTCGGGAGTCCAGGCCATCGCACTGAGCAACGCCACCATCGACACGCGCACCACCGCGCTGGGCGACGCCGGCCCCGGCGGCTTCGTGCAGATCACGGGCAAGCGCGGGGCGCCGACGTTCTCGGCCACCGGCGCGACGGTCGCGCTCAACGGCGTCAGCATCCAGACCAGTACCGGCGACGTATCGATCTCGGGCATCGGGGTGCAGGGAACGGGCGTGAGCATCGGTTCGGCCGCCACTCCGAGCCAGATCCTCACCACCAGCGGCGACATCAGCATCGCCGGAGTCGGCAGCACCCTGTCGACCAGCTTCGGATCGACGACCGTGCAGAGCGTCCAGCTCGACGGCTCGCAGGTCCGCAGCGTCGACGGCAATATCAGCATCCGGGGCCTTGCGACTGCCGCCGCGGCCGGCGACAAGTCCGGCGGCGTGCTGCTTGCCAACAACGCGCTGGTCACGACGCTTGGCGCGGGCAGCATCGACGTCTCGGGCGAGTCGCAGGCCGCCGGCGCCGGCCTCACCGTCGGCGCCGGCTCGCGCATCGACGGTAACAACAGCGTGTCGCTGCGAGCCGCCAACAACGGCACCGCCGACGCCGTGGTCATGGCCGGCACCGTCCGCGCCGGCAGCGTGCTGAACCTGCGCCCCGGCGGCGTCGATGCCGCCGGCAACGCGGTCGACCGCACGGCCAGCACCATCACGCTCGGCGGCACCGCGGCCAATGGCTTCGCCGTATCGGCCGACGAGTTCACGCGCCTCGACGCACCCACCATCGTGGCCGGCAGCAACACGCACGCAGGCAGTATCAACGTGGTGGGCCCGCTCACCGTGCCCGGCGCGCTGACGCTGCAGAACACCGGCGGTGGCGGCGGCATCCAGCTCGGCGGCGCGCTCACGGCATCGACCGTGGGGCTGATCTCCGGCGGCAACATCACGCAGACGGCCGCCGCGCCGATCACCGCCGGCACGCTGCTGGCGCGTTCCATCGGCGGCAGCGTGCTGCTGGACCAGGCGGCGAACAACGTCAGCGCCGACACCCTGGGCGGCGGAGCGGCCGGCGCCTTCCGCTACGTGGACGTGGACACGGTCAAGCTCGGCTCGGTGAGCGTCACCGGCTACGACGCGGCGGGCAATGCGCCGCAGATCGTGTCGGCCAACTCGATGGCCGCCGACACCGTGTTCGTGCGCACCCTCAGCGGCGACCTGCTGCTGGGCACCAACGTGAGCAGCACCGGCGGAGCCGACCTGGTGGCGGCCTCGCGCTTCCAGAACACCGGCGGCTACACCATTGCCGGCGCGCCGTGGCGCGTGTGGGCCGACACCTGGGTGGGCGAGACGCGCGGCGGGCTCGCGGGCTCGGGGCTTTATCCCAACCTGTACCACTGCGCCTACTCGGGCCTGTGCGCGGTGAGCATTCCGGCGGGCGCCAACCATTTCATCTACGCGCAGCAGCCGGTGGCCACGGTGCTCATCGGCAACGCGACCCGGCCCTTCGGCTATCCGAACCCGCTCTTCAGCTACCTCGTGACCGGGCTGATCCTGGGCGACACGGGCGCGGGCTTTGCGGGCTTCATGTTCTCGCCCGCGCTGCAGGCCAGCCCGCCCGGCGTGTACCCGATCAACGGCGCCTTCACCTCGGCCGAGGGCTACAGGGTCAACGTGGTGCCGGGCAACCTCTTCGTGGGCGGCGTGCCCGACCTGCCTCGCCCCGACGCGCTGCGCGACCTGCCCGCGACCTGGGTGTACGACCGCAACATCGGCCCGCCGCCGATCTGCTTCGCCACCGGACCGCTCGAAGGCGACCGCGCGACGCAGGGCGGCGACGTGCTCGCGCGCGAATGGTCGCGCGTGCGCTCTCGGCCCAACCTGTCGAGCTGCGTCGACACCGAGAAGCGCAACGGCTGCGCGGATTTCTGAGGCGTGTAAACGCCGCTGCAAAGCGGCGTTAACGAAGCGTTGCGCGAAGAGGCATGGCCTCTTCATGCACGCAGGAATGATCGCGCAGTAGTTCACGCAAGGCGCGGGCAGCTCGCGCGACGTCATCGGCATGGGTGTCTCGGCACACAGAATCCCGACCAAACAAAGTCTTCGTCCTCGGCACGAGAGACGGTCTGTTCAGGGAGTTCCATGTCCAACGTCAACGGCGCGCTCCTGCGCGCCTTTCTGCCATGAGGCGGCGCGTCAGCGTCCGCACGCCTGCAGGCGATGCCCTTCGATTTCATCGACTGGCCGGCCGCGAGGAATTGAGCCGGCTCTACAGCTTCGATCTCGACCTGCTGGGCACTCACGACGCGATCGATCCGAACGCGTTGCTCGGAAAGTCCGCCACCGTCGTCATCCAGACCGAAAGCGGCGAGGCGCGGCACCTCGACGGCATCGCCACCCGGTTCGGCCTCTCGGGCGAGGACGACCGCCATTGCTTCTACCGGATGCAGCTGCGCCCATGGCTGTGGCTGGCGACGCTGCGCTCCGATTTCAGGATCTTCCAGGACCAGAGCGTCCCCGAGATCGTCGCGGCCGTGCTCGAAAGCTATGGCTACCCGCTCGAACGCAGGCTGGGCCGAAGCTACCGCCGCTGGAACTACTGCGTGCAGTACGGCGAGAGCGACTTCGATTTCATCTCCCGTCTCTGCGAACACGAGGGCATCTATTACTTCTTCCGCCATGAGGACGCTCAGCACGTGCTGGTCTTCGCCGACGACATCGCCGGCTCGCACGGACCGCTGCCTGGCGGCGAAGAATTGCGCTTTCACGTCGACGAGCAGGCCGGCATGACCGGTGGCCCGGATGCCGGCGAGCGTGTCTACGAATGGACGGCTTGCGAAGAGGTTCGGCCCGGCCGCTTCCTGCATGACGACTACGACGACCTGCACCCCAGGGCAGACCTGAGCCAGTCGCGGCAGAAAGCCGTCGGCCACGACCACGACCGCTACGAGCAGTACGAGTGGCCCGGCGGATACACCCGGCTGGAAGACGGCGATGCGTATGCGGCCATCCGCAACGAGGAGCAGCACAGCGAACGCAGCCGTGCCCGCGGCCGCTCCAACAGGCGCGACCTCGCGCCGGGCTTCACCATGCGCCTGGCGGAGCATTCCCGTGCCGACCAGAACCGGCAATACCTGCTGCTCGGCGTTGGCTACGACCTGCGGGAGAACCTTCAGGCCTCCGAAGGAGCGCAATCGTCGGAAGGCTCGGTGCAGCACTTCGCGTTCGAGGCCCAGCCCACGAGCCTTGCGTGGCGGCCCCGGCGCACGACACCCAAGCCGCGCACGCATGGGCCTCAGACTGCCGTCGTGGTCGGCCCTGCCGCGGAGGAGATCTGGACCGATCAGCACGGCCGCATCAAGGTGCAGTTCCACTGGGACCGGCTCGGCCGCCACGACGAGAACACCAGCTGCTGGATGCGCGTGTCCTCGAACTGGGCGGGCGCGAACTTCGGCGAGGTGGCGCTGCCCCGCATCGGGCAGGAGGTCATCGTCGACTTCCTCAACGGCGATCCGGACTGCCCCATCGTCATCGGCCGCGTGCACAACGCCGACCTCATGCCGCCCTGGGCCCTGCCCGCGCAGAAGCACCTCGCCGGCTATCGCAGCCGCGAGCTCGGTGGCGGCGAACGCGGCAACCATCTCGCGCTGGACGACACGAGCGGCAAGCCGCAGGCCCAGCTCAAGAGCGACCACCTCAGCAGCAGCATCAGCCTCGGGCACATCGGCCGCATCGAGAGCACCGCAGGCCGCCAGGAAGACCGCGGCCAGGGCTTCGAACTGCGCACCGACGGACACGGCGCGGTGCGCGCAAGCGCCGGCCTGCTCATCACCACCGAGGCGCGGCCGAATGCACAGGCCCACATCACGGACATGCGCGAGACGGTCGAGCGGCTGGCCCAAGGTCGCGAGCTGCATGAAGGCCTGGGCCGGATGGCGCAAGACGTCGGGGCGCAAGAAGCGGGCGACCAGGACGAGGTGGTCCGCGAGCTCAAGGAGCAGGACGAGGCCATCCGGGGCAGCCCCGACGCGGCGGTGCAGGGCGAGTTCCCCGAATTCGCACGGCCGCACCTGACCCTGGCCAGCCCGGCCGGCATCCAAGCGGCTACGCAGGGCTCCACGCACATCGCCAGCACGGGACACAACGCCCTCACCAGCGGTGCGCACACCAGTGTGAGCGCGGGCAGGAGCCTGCTCGCCAGCGCGCGTGACGCGGTGCGCCTGTTCGCCTGCAAGGCCGGCATGCGGCTGATCGCAGGCAATGCGGACATCGACATCCAGGCCCTGCGCAACAGCATCAACCTGCTGGGCAGGCTCAACATCAAGCTCGACGCGGAGCGCATCACCATCACGGCCAAGGAGGAAGTGCTGATCAACGGCGGCTCCAGCTTCAGCCGCTGGAACGCGCAGGGCATCGTGCACGGCACCAACGGCCTGTGGCGCGAACACGCCGCGACCCACAGCTTCGTGGGGCCCGCGAGCCGCGCGCCGCAGTTGGTGAACCAGGACCCGAACGCCGCCTTCGATCAGGAACTCATCTTCCATCACCTCGACGAGAACAACTCGACGGCGGCCAGGCAGGTGTTCAGGCTTGTGCGGGAGGGAGAACCGCCGCCGCGCAAGCCGGGGCCCGTCGGCGGACAGGCGCCGGGTCGCGGCGGAGCCATCACCGGCAGCGACGGCTCCACGCAGGTGCAGCGTGCCGACGCGCCCGAGTTCTACAAGGTGCGCTGGCTCGGGCGAGCTAAGGAGAGCTCGAACGCCGGAGGGAGCGCGTGATGGCGGTACAGGGAGAAGACGAAGACCGCTGGATGGACTTCTCACTGGGCATCGGCGGCTTCGCCGAGGCGGGTGTGGTCACTACGCCCGTGGCCGACAAGCGCAGGGTTCGCGTGCGCGTGCCGCCCGGAAAGCTCATCCCCATCGTTTTCCTGCCGGGCATCATGGGCAGCAACCTGCGGCTGTCCAGGGCGCGGCAGGTGCTGCTCAAGCGCCAGGACAACATCGCCTGGCGGCCCGACGACACCGGTGATGTCCTGGGCCGGCGCAACGACAATCCCGCGCAGCGCCAGATGCGCCTGGACCCCGACGAGGTGGAGGTGGACCGCTACGAAGTCACCGACAACGGCCCCGCCGGGTACGACGCGACAGGCGACGCGACGCTCGGCTCCGACAAGCGCCACGCCAACGTGCCCGACAAGCTGGGCTCGGTCAGCAAGCTGCTCATCGACGACCCCAAGGCCGACCCCGACCACCCGCTGGCGGCCAACAGGCAAAGCTTCTCGGCCGCGCAGAAGGCCCGCGCGCGCGGCTGGAGCGAGGTGATGTTCAGCGCCTACGGCGACATCATCAAGCACATGGAAAGCCGCCTCAACGACATGCTGCAAGGCCAGGGCGAGCAGGTGAAGGTGTCTTCATGGTGGTCGAACAGCGAAGACCGTCAGGCGATGGTGGGGCGCGAGCCGTCGAGCTTCGGCGCGCAGGAGGGCGCCGCGCTCTCGGAGGCCGACCTCATGAAGATCGGGAACTGCTGGTACCCCGTGCACGCCTTCGGCTACAACTGGCTCAAGAGCAACGGCGAGGAAGCCAGGTCGCTCGCACCGAAGATCGACAAGCTCGTGCAGACCTACAACGACAACGGCTTCGACTGCCCCGGCGTCATCCTGGTCACGCACAGCATGGGCGGCATCCTGGCGCGAGCGCTGATCCATCCGGACTACGGCAACATCAAGGACAAGGTGCTGGGCATCGTGCACGGGGTGATGCCCACCACCGGCGCCGCGGCAGCCTACAAGCGCGTGCGCGCCGGCTTCGAAGGCGGAGGTTTCCTGGACATCGTCGCGAACATCATCCAGGGCCTGCTGGGCGACGATGGAGAGAAGGTCACGGCGGTGCTGGCCAACGCACAAGGCGGCCTCGAACTGCTGCCCGCCGCCGCGTACGGCACGCAGTGGCTGCATGTGCAGGACCAGGACGGCAACTTCCTCGCGCGTCTTCCGCAAGGCGATGCCGTGGAGGAGATCTACACGCAGGATGCGGGCAAGTGGTGGCGGTTGATCAATCCGGAGTGGATTGATCCGGCTGGGCAACTGGAGAAGCCTCCCGGGGAGGGAGGCAAATCAGAACAGCAGATTGGAGCAGAGGCGACAACGCGGCGAGTCGCCAGCGCAATGAAATTCGCCAATGCCATCGAGAACACCTTCCACGAACGGACCTACGCCCACTACGGCAACGACCCGAAACAGCTGGCATGGAACGAAGTGTCGTGGCGCGTTGTTGATGGAGATGCGGAGAAGGCTGGCGATCCGGCCAACTGGACGCTGCTGCCCGGCGGGAAGGGTGACAACAAGAAGGGTCTGCTGAAGGTGCGCGGCAACCACGGCACGGAACTCATCCTCAAGCTGCAGCCACCCGCAGCAGCTGCCGACGGCACGGTCCCTGTGGAACGCAGTGCCAGCAAGGTGAAGGCAAAGCTCAAGTTCGTCCAGCGAGGCTACGACCATCAGAACAGCTACAGGAACCCGGACGCAAATGCCTCGACGCTGTACGGCATCGTGCGCATCGCCAACGAATTCGATCCGGCGTGGTGGGACAAGAAGGACTGAAGTGATTGCTCAAATCATGAAATGGAAACCAACCCTATGAAGAACATTCGCATTGAACGGTTGTTCGAACACACCAAGCTGCTGTGCTTCGGGCGCTACGTACTTACGGCCCCCGCGGACTCGCGTCTGGCCTTTGGGCGCGACTTCCCGACTTTGCCAAACCAAGCCAAAGACATCGATAAGGTCATGGATGCCGAGCGGGCAAAGATTCTGGCGGCGGACAAAACTGCCGAGATCAACTACTTCGGCAAGGGACCAGCTCCAAACACATGGCTGATTCGGTCCTACATGGACGACACGGCCAAAAAACTTGAGCTGGAAGGATTTCACAACTATCACATCGTGGGGCCGCACATTTTTGTGAACGACAGAGGAACCGCAAAGAGCCGAGGTGTCACGGCCGATTCCATCCTCCAAGGCACGATCGAAATCGCCCAGGATCTGCGTCCCCGCACCCCCGACGAAGTCCCCACCGAACAAGGCCTGTGCCACGAGTTCGGCTTCCGCCGCCTCGACGGCTCCAAGGGCAACGTGCTGACTCAAGTCGGCCTCCACATGGCCGCCCTGCCCGACGTGGTCTTCAGCGTCGAGAGCAACCAGACCGTCAACACCAAGTTCACCGGCAACAGCGACGGCCTGCTCAAGCTCATCGCCGACCGCAAGCGCGAGGCCGGCAGCAGCTACCCCAAGCTCACGACCTTGCGCGAGGGCAGGAAGAATGTCCACGGCTGGAACGGCGAAGAGTCCCTCGTGCGCCGTGCCGACGGCGCGCACGACTTCGAATGGATGTTCATCGGCGAGAACGGCGGCAGCGTCGCGCGACCGGGCAACCTCGACGTGACGATGCGCACCAAGGTCATGGCCGACCGCATCGGCGCGGCCCCGGCTTCTTCGCTCAATGACGAGGAAGCCATCGCGCTGTGGGACAGGCTGCTCGACGGCCTGAAGTTCCGCGTTGCGGTGCCGGGTGCACCGGCCGATGCCGTGGCGATCCAATGAGGAGGTCCGCGATGACATCGAAGCACAACCCGGCACGCCGCAAGGCGCTGCAACTGGCAGCTGGCGTCGTGGCGATGGCGGCTTCGCCGGTGCCTGTGATGGCGCGGCTTCAGGTCGAAGGCGGTTTCGCCGGGCCATCGACCAATGTGCTGTGGAAGCCCATCGACGACGCCCGGCGTTTCGAGAAGCCGTACGGCGATCTTCTCGAGGTCGGCTTCTCGCGGTGAGTGCCTCGCGCGGGGCGCGCCGGCCCCGCGAGGCCCGCGCCAGTTAGGCGATGCCTCGTGCACGGCGGTTGGACATCACCACGTTGTCCTTCGCAATCACCTGGCCTTCGCGCATCGCCGAGATCCACGCCTGCGTCGTGGTCACAGCCGCGAAGTTGCTGTGGAACACCACGCTGAACACGCGGTGGATCTCCTCCGCCGTGACCTTGCCCGCCGCGTTCTCGTAGGGCAGCGCGCCGCTGGCGTCCGAGAGGAACTCGACGGCCAGGCCGCGGTGCATGGCCTCGTACACGGTGGAGGCGTCGCAGTTCTGCGTCATGTAGCCGGCCACGCTCAGCGTGTCGATCTTGTTGCGCGCGATCCAGTCGGCGAAGTCGGTGCCGGTGAACACGCTCGGAAAGCTCTTGGTGACGAGGTGGTCGTGCGGCCGCTTCGCGATCTCGGGGTGCAGTTGGCCGTTGTGTGCGTCGGCCTGGAACACGGGCGCGCCCTTGGGCGCATGGTGGCGCACCACCACCACGGGCGTGCCGGCGGCGTGGGCGGCGTCCATGGCCCTGGTCACGTTGGGCAGCGTCTGCAGGATGGGCGGGTACTCGATCGGCAGGCCGCCGCCTTCGAAGTATTCGTTCTGCACGTCGATGACGACGAGTGCGCGGCGCGGGGCGGTGGTTGCTGTGCTCATGAAAGGCTCCTCTTGTTCCTGTTTGTCCGGTGGTTCGGATGGCCTGATTCTTCGCTTCGGGCGGGTTTCGCGACAGTGGCCCGAAAGCCATTCATCGATAAGATCGGGCCATGCCGCAGCAAGCCGCCGAAACCGTCGCCGTCGTCGCCTTCGACGGCATCAGTCCCTTCCACCTGTCCGTGCCCTGCATGGTCTTCGGTGAAGACCGCACCGAGGCGGGCGAGCCGCGCTTCCGCGTGAAGGTGTGCGCCCCCGGGCCCGGGGAACTGCGCACCAACGCCGGCTTCGCGCTCGTCGTCTCGCACGGGCTCGAAGCCATCCGCCGTGCGCAGATCGTGGTCGTTCCATCGTGGCGGGACGACTGCTCGGCGGCGCCGCCCGAACTCATCCGCGCGCTGCAGGCCGCGCACCGGCGCGGCGCCACCGTGGTGGGTCTTTGCCTCGGCGCCTTCGTGCTCGCCGAGGCCGGCCTGCTCGACGGCCGCCCGGCCACCACGCACTGGAAGCTGGCGCCGATGTTCGCCAGGCAGTATCCGAAGGTGAGGCTGCAGCCCGAGGTGCTGTACGTGGACGACGGCAGCGTGCTCACCTCGGCCGGCACGGCCGCGGGCATCGACTGCTGCCTGCACCTGCTGCGCGTGCGCCATGGCGCCGAGACGGCCAACCGCGCGGCGCGGCGCATGGTGGTGGCGCCGCACCGGCAGGGCGGGCAGGCGCAGTACATCGAGCAGCCCGTGCCCGCCGCCGCCGAGCGCGACCGGCTCGCGCCGCTGCTCGAATGGCTGGGCCGGCACCTCGACCGGCCGCACGATCTCGACGACCTCGCGCGGCGCGCGCTCATGAGCCGGCGCAACTTCACTCGGCGCTTCCGCGAATCCACCGGCACCACCGTCGGCCAGTGGATGCAGAACCAGCGCCTCGCGCTCGCGCAGCGGCTGCTGGAGACCACCGACCACCCGGTGGAGCGCGTGGCCACCGGCGCCGGCTTCGGCTCGGCGGTGTCGCTGCGCAAGCACTTCGTCTCGGCCTTCAAGCTGTCGCCCACGGCCTACCGCCAGCAGTTCTCGCGGGCGTAGACGACGGAAAGAAGAAAAAGAAAAGCGCCCCGCGGTCAGACCGTGACTTGTCGCCGCGTCGTGAGCAGCGCCCGCAGCTTGGCCGGCGCGACCGGCTTGGTCAGCAGCATCACGCCGCCGTGGCGCAGCCGCTGCAGCACCTCGGGCCCGGTGGCGCCCGACACCAGCACCGCCAGCGCCTCGGGCTGCAGCCGCTTGGCGGCGTCGATCACGTCCACCCCGTCGCCGTCGCCCGCGAGCTGCAGGTCGCACAGCACGGCGTCGTAGTGGATGTCGCCGGTGCCCAGCCGCGCGATGGCCTCGGCACCGGTGTCCACGCATTCGACCTGGCAGCCCCACTGCTCCAGCAGTGCGCGGCTGCCGTCGAGGATGGCGGGGTCGTCGTCCACCACCAGGCAGCGCAGTCCCGCCAGCGGCGCCGGGGCCAGCGGCGGCGGCTGCGGCGGCGCCACGTCGGACAGCCGCGCCGCGGGCAGCGTGAAGGCGAAGGTGCTGCCCGCCTGCAGCGCGGAACGCACGGTGATGCGCGTGCCCAGCAGCGCGGCGATGCGCGCGCAGATGGCCAGCCCCAGCCCGAAGCCGCGGCGCCGGTCGCGCTCGGTGTTCGCCACCTGGTAGAACTCCTCGAAGATGCGGCCCTGGTGGATGGGCGCGATGCCCACGCCGTTGTCGCGCACCTCGATGCGCACGCCGCTCACGCTGCGCCGCGCCGCCACCAGCACCGTGCCGCCCTCGGGCGCATGGCGCAGCGCGTTGGTCACCAGGTTGCCGACGATGCGCCGCAGCATCGCCGCGTCGCTGCGCACCGCCAGCCCGCGGTCGCTCCAGCGCAGCCGCACGCGGGCCTCGACGGCGGCCGCGGCGTGCTGCGCGTCGAGCTGGTCGAACAGCTCCGCGAGCGGCACCTTGGCGATGGCGGGCGTCAGCACCTGCGCGTCGAGCCGCGAGATCTCGAGCAGGTCGTCGAGCAGCACGCCCATGAACTCGGTGCTTTCCTGCAGCCGCAGCACCGCCGGGCGCTGCGCGGGCGTGGCGCCGGGCAGCAGGCCGTCGATGAACAGGCCCATGGCGTGCAGCGGCTGGCGCAGGTCGTGGCTCGCGGCCGCGAGGAAGCGCGCGCGGGAAAGAGCCGCCTGCTCCGCCTCGGCCATGCGCTGCAGCGCGACGGCGGTGGCCTCGCGCACGCGCTCCTCGCTGATCTGGCGGTTGCGCTGCAGCCGCTCGGCCAGCCGGTCGATGTCGTGCGCGAGCACGGCGAGTTCGTGCGTGCCGCGCGTGCCGCCTTCCACCACGTCGCAGCGCACCTCGAAATGCCCGGCCTCCAGCGCCGCGACCGTGCGCGAGACGCGCCGCAGCGGCCGCGCCACCGTGCGCGCCATGTGCCGCACCGAGGCCCACGCCGCCATCAGCGCCACCAGCGCGATGCCGATGCCCGCAATGAGCGAACGGCTGCGCTCGCGCGTGTAGGCGGTGGTGTCGCGGAAGGTCTGCACCAGGCCGATGGGCGTGTCGCCCGCCGCCGTGGAGCCCGCGGGCGCGAAGGCGCTGGCGCGCGAGGCCTCGCGCAGCGTGACCGGCGAGGTGAACATGCGCAGCTGCGCCAGCGACGCCGTCTTGGGCCCGGCCGTGACGTACACGCCCGCGCTGTTGCTGATCTCCACCCGCGTCACCTGGCCGCCGCGCAGCGCCGCGTTGGCCACGTTCTGCAGCGCCGGCACGTCGCCCGCGTAGAGGCTCAGGTCGGACATGGCCGCCACCTGCTTCGCCACCGCCTGGCCCTCGGCGTCGAAGGCGGCCTCCAGGGTCTGCAGCCGGTTGTGCGTGAACCAGCCCGTGAGCGCCAGCGCCACCGCCGCGCACGGCACCACGCCAAGGCGGAACAGGTCGCGCTGCAGGTTGCCGCGCAGCACCAGTGTGTGGGCCGGAGGAGGCGGGGGTGAGGGCGGCGGCGATGAAGGCGACGATGAAGGCGGCAAGGCGCCCGCGCCCTCCGCTGCCGTGGGCGCCGCCCGTTGTTCGTGGGGAGGTGCTGCGCTGCTCATCGCGGGGCCGCGAGCCGGTCGGTCAGTTCCCGTTCCTCCGGCAGGCGCAGGCCGAGTCCGCGTGCCACGGTGGCGTTGACGCGCACGGTGGCGGGCGTCGCGGCTTCCACCAGCGGTGCATTGCCGCCGTTGCCGGCGCTCGCGACCTTCTGGCCAAGCTGCCGGGCCTGCTGGGCCAGCTGCGATGGCGTGGAGACCGCCGCCGCCAGCCCGCCCGAGCGCACCAGCCCCTCGCTGGCGCCGAACACCGGCAGGCCGGCGGTCGCGGCGGCGCGCAGCACCGAGAGCGTGGCGGCCTGGTTGTCGCCGATCAGGTCGGGCAGCACCAGCAGCGCGTCGCTCTGCGGCACCACCAGGCGCAGCGCGGAGGCGATCGACCGGGCGTCGGGCGCGTACTCCACGCGCAGGTCCCAGGCCGGGTTCGCGCCCTGCGCGGCGCGCTGCAGCTCGCGCACCAGCGGTTCCGACTCGGGCGTGGCGACCACGCCCAGGCGGTGCTTCTGCGGCAGCACCGCGTTGACCAGCGCGAGCTGGTCGGTCATGGCCGGGTCGCGCAGCAGCACGCCCACGCGGCGGTCGGCGCGCCTGAGCGCCGGGCTGCTCGCCTTCAGGGTCTCGTACTCGAGCCGGCTGAGCATCGCGAGCACCAGCGGTTCCTGTCCCGGCCGCTCGACGGCGGCGCGCGCGGCGGCGGGGCCCACGGCCATGGTGAGCGGCGCGTCGGCGGAAGAAGATGGAGAAGAAGCCGCGCGCAGGCTGCGCGTGCGCACGCCTGCGTTCGCGGCGCGCTCGGTGTCCGTGGCCTGCTCCGCCGCCGGCTGCGGCTCGGTGCCGCCGGGCCCGAGGCGCACCAGCTCGAACCTGCCGCCGGGTTCCTGGTCGGCGCGCAGCCGCTGCACGAACTCGGAGGAGGCCGCCATGTCGTCGCCCATCAGCACCGTGAGGCTGGCCGCCGCGAAAGCCGCGCCCGCGGCGCACGCAAGGCTTGCGGCCAGCAGGGTGCGGGCGGCGAGCCGCAGCCTTCGATGCAAGGGCGGTAGGACGGGATTCACGGCAACAAACATGGACTGCTTCCGCAGCGAGGAGCGATGACCCAATGTAAGGACGACCCCTGCTTCGCGCGATAAGGCGGAGGGCTTATGTCAGTGCCGGCAGTGGCCTGCCCGCGTGATGGATTTCCGATGCCAATGGCCGCTCGGCCTATCTCCGACGGAGTATTCGGCTCTCCCCCAGGCTTCGCGCACTTCGTGTCGCTTCGCCAACCCCCTTCCGGGGGCAACACCTGCGGCCCGGCAAAGCCGGTTCCGCGGTGTTTCGCGCAGGGAGAAACTCTTTAAGCGGCGGCCGCCTGCGCGGCCGCCGCGCGCTGCGCCTGTATCGCCTGGCGCAGCACGCGCGGCGACACGGGCTTGTAGAGCACCGTGATGCCGGCGCTCGCCACTTCGCGCAGGCGGTCGGGCTTGGTCTCGCCGGTCACCAGCAGGCGGGCGGTGCCCGCGCCGATGCCGCGCGGATGACGCTCCAGCGCGGCGATCACGTCCAGGCCGTTGTCGCCGCCCTGCAGCAGCAGGTCGCTGACGACCACGTCGGGCGGGCGCTCCCAGCCGTCGGCCAGGGCCAGCGCCTCGGCGCGGGTCTGCGCGGGCAGCACCTCGGCCCCCCAGTTGGAGAGCACCACCGTCAGTCCCTCGAGGATGGTGCGCTCGTCGTCGATCACGAGGATGCGCACGTTCGCCAGGCCTTCCTCCTCGTCGATGGCCGCGATGGCCGCCGGCGCCGCGGGCGCGGGCAGCGCGGCCGGCGCCGAACGCACCAGCACCCGCACGCAGGTGCCCTTGTTCAGCTTCGAACTCAGCTCCACGCGCGTGTTGAGCAGCTCCGCGAGGCGCTGCACCGTGGCCAGGCCCAGCCCCATGCCGCGCGCGCCGCGCGATGCCTGCCGGCTGGCGGGCTCCACCTGGTAGAACTCCTCGAACACCCGCGCCTGGTGGTGCGCGGCGATGCCCACGCCGGTGTCGACCACGTCGATGCGCACGCCCCGGCCGCGCCGCCGCGCGCCGATCAGCACGCCACCCTCGATGGTGTGGCGCAGCGAGTTGGACACCAGGTTGTTCAGGATGCGCGAGAGCATCACGTAGTCGCAGCGCACCCACACGTCGGTCTTGCGCACCACCAGCCGCAGGCCCTGCTGCTCGGCCACGGGGCGGAAGTTGCGGCTGATCTCCTCGAAGAGCCGGTCGAGCGGGAAGTCGATCCACTGCGGCTGCAGCACGCCCGCATCCAGCTGCGACAGGTTCAGCAGTTCGGAGAAGAGGCGGTCCAGCGAATCGACGCACTCGCGGATGTGGCCGATGCGCTGCAGCTTCACCGGATCGCTCTCGCCGTTGGCCAGGCCGTCGGAGAACAGCGTGAGCGCGTGCAGCGGCTGGCGCAGGTCGTGGCTGGCGGCGGCCAGCAGGCGGGTCTTGGCCTGGCTGGCCACCTCCAGCTGCTGGTTCTTGCGCGCCAGCTCGGCGGTGGCCTCGTTGATGCGGCTCTGCAGCAGCCGGTGGCTCTCGGCAAGCGCGCGCGCGGCCTGGTTGAAACCCTGCTGCAGGTGGCGCACCTCGGCCGTGCCCTCGACGGACACGCTCGCGTCCTCGCCCGCGCCCAGGCGGTCGACCGCCTTGCCCAGCGCGCGGATCGGCTCGCTGATGCGGCGCGCCGCCCACCAGCCGGCCAGGCCCACGCCCGCCAGGCTGATCGCCAGCACCAGCCCCACGTTGAACCACACCGAGCGCCGCGCGTTCTGCACGGCGGCCAGGCTCATCTCGACCATCACCTTGCCGTTGTGCCGGCCGTCGTCGCCCACGACGGGCACCACCACCTGCAGGCCCTCGCCGCGGGCGCGGTCGAGGGTCTCGGAGTTGGCCACGATCTCGCCGTCCTCCGTCCAGATCTGCACCTGCTGCACGTTGGGCTGGTAGGTGCCCGACTGGGCGGTGCGCGCCAGCGCGCGGCGGTCCATGCGCGCCAGCGGCGCCTGCGCCACGGTGGCCACCTGCAGCGCCACCGTCTGCGCGTTGGCGCGCATCAGTTCGGTGAGGTTGCCCAGGTGCTGCCGCGTCAGCACGGCGATCGCCGCCAGCGTGGCCAGGGTCGCCGGCACCATCGCCAGCAGGATCAGCTGCTGGGCGAAGGTCAGGCGGGCCAGGCCGCGCAGGACACGGAAGTTCCAGTTCATGAGGGCATCGGACGCATGGGGGCCGAGCTTATGGGGGCCGTCCGGGGCGGGAAAGCTAGGTAAAACATCACAAAAAATGCTTGTAATTGATATTTAATGACGTCCGCGCTGCCATGTTAGACCCGCCGATGCGCGCCGGCCCTATGTCTTTCGCTCCAGAAATGCTGGCTTCCATGCGCCGATTCGCCGAGTTTCCAGCCGCGTTCCTCCGCGCGGCGACCCTGGCGTTGCTGGCCGGACTGCTGCCGCTCGCGGCACCGGCCCAGGTCAGCCCGCTGGACGGCCCGGTGCGCTTCGGCATCCTGCCGCTGGGCGGCGCCTTCGAGTCGCGCAGCGACTGGGACCCGCTGCTGGCCGAGCTCAGCCGCGCCATCGGCCGGCCGGTGAGCGTGCTTTCGGTCAACTCGTACGAGGCGCTGGAGCAGGCCATCCAGCGCGACGAGGTCGACATGGCCTTCCTGTCCGGAAAGATGGCGCTCGACGCCGTCACCCAGCGCCGCATGAAGGTGGTGGCGCAGGTGGTGCGCCACGACGGCCTGCCGGGCTACCGCGCGCTGCTGCTCGCGCGCAAGGCGCCGCCCTTCAATTCGCTGAAGAACCTGCTGGAGCAGCCCGATCGCTGGCGGCTGGCGCGCGGCGAGAAGCAGTCGGTGTCGGGCTTCATCGTGCCGCAGCTGCAGCTCTTCCTGCCGAACCACATCGCGATGGAGACGCGCTTTCGCAGCGAGTTCGTCGGCACCCACCAGGCCACCGCGCTGGCCGTGGCCAACAACGAGGCCGACGTGGCCACCAACAACACCGCCGACTTCGAGCGCTTCAAGACACGCTTTCCGGCCGAGACCGAGCGGCTGCAGGTGCTGTGGGAGTCGGAGCTGATACCGCACGCGCAGATCGTGGTGCGGCGCGAATACCCGCCCGAGCTGCGCAAGCGCGTGCAGGCCTTCCTGGTCGGCTACGGTCGCGCCAAGGGGCCGCGCGGCGACGCCGAGCGCGTGGTGCTGAAGTCGCTGCACGACCTGGCCGGCTTCGTGGCCGCCGACAACAGCTCGCTGCAGCCGGCCGCCAGGCTGGCCTACCAGCTCGCGAAGCAGAACGCCATGACGGCGCAGTGGGTGAACGACGCCGCGCGCGAGGCCCGCCTGCAGCGCATCGAGAGCAACTACGAGGGACAGGTCGCCGTGCTGAAGGACGTGTCGCCGTGACGCTTGCCAGGCCGTTCGCCTCGCTGCTTGCTTCACTGCTTGCTTCGTTGCTCGTGCTGGCCGCCTTCGCCGCCGCGCCGGCCGTCGCGCAGGTGCAGCACGGCGCCGCCGCCGCCCCTGCGGCCGAGAAGGCCGCGCCGCCCGCCGTGCGGATGATCCGCTTCGGCGTGCTGCCGCTGGGCGGCACCGTCGAGTCGCGCGCGCTGTGGGCCCCGCTCATGAACGACATGAGCCGCGCCCTCGGCATGCCGGTCAACATGTATTCGGTGCCGACCTACGAGGAACTCGACCGCGCCATCGGCCGCGACGAGATCGACATGGCCTTTCTCTCGGCCAAGATGGCGCTCGACGCCGTGATGCAGCGGCGCATGAAGGTGCTGGCGCAGATCGCGCGCCACCCCAGCGTGCCCGAGCACCGCGCCGTGCTGCTGGTGCGCAAGGCCGGGCCGCTCAACACGCTCGAGGGCCTGCTCGCACAGCCCGAGAAGTGGCGGCTCGCGCGCGGCGACAGCCGCTCCGTCACCGGCTTCATCGTGCCGCAGAGCCAGCTCTTCCTGCCGAACAACATCGAGATGGAGACGCGCTTCCGCAGCGAGATCGTGGGCACCCACCAGGCCACCGCGCTGGCCGTGGCCAACGGCGACGCCGACGTGGCCACCAACAACACCACCGACTTCGAGCGCTTCCGCCAGCAGTTCCCGGTGGAGGCCGAGCGGCTGCAGGTGGTGTGGGAATCGGAGCCGCCGCCCGGTGCGCCGATGGTGGTGCGGCGCGACTTCCCGCCCGAGTTCCAGGTGCGGCTGCAGAACTTCCTGACCGGCTACGGCAGGGCCAAGGGCGCGCGCGGCGACGCCGAGCGCGAAGTGCTCAAGAGCCTGCGCGCGGCCTACGGCTACGTCGCGGCCGACGACAGCGCGCTGCTGCCGCAGGCGCGGCTGGAGCACCAGCTCGGCAGGCAGCGCGCCATGGCCGCATCGTGGGTCAACGAGGCCGCGCGCGAGCAGCGCCTGCAGCGCATCGAGAAGGCCTACGCGGAGCAGGTCGAGATGCTGCGCTCCGCCGCCCGCTGAGCTGGTCGTTCCGCGCCTGCCGCGCTTCTTTCTACTCCCTTCGCCGTAGCTCCAGAGCCGCCGCCTAGGCCATTAGCTAGGCCTTAAGGCGGATTTGCCACCAGCCCCCCGAGCCGGAAACTTCGTGTTTCTTTCAGGCAACCCTTGCCGTTGACGGAGTGCGGATGAGTTGGCGAACAAAAGTGGTCTGGAGCGAGGGGATGCTGTTGCAGCCTCAGCACCTGCAGCAGAGCGAGCGTCATGCCGATCACGCGCGGCACGTGCTGCTGCGTTCGACCACGCCCTACGCATGGGGCTTCGCCGAACTGGAGATCGACCCCGCCGCGCTCACGCTGGGCAAGCTGGCGCTGGTGCGCGCGGTGGGCATCTTCGGCGACGGCACCGTCTTCGACATGCCGGCGGTCGACCCGCTGCCCGAACCCATCGACATTCCCCCGACCATGCGCGACGAGGCCGTGGTGCTCGCGCTGCCGCTGCGCCGCGCCGGCGCGCGCGAGGCCGACGCGGAGGAATATGAAGAACTGGTGCGCCACCGCGTGCTCGAGTCGGAAGTGCCCGACTCCAACACCGCCGGCGAGCGCACCGCGATGCTGCAGCTGGGTCAGCTGCACACGCGCCTGATGCGCGCGAGCGAGGCCACCGACGCCTGGACCACCATCGGCGTGGCCCGCGTGGTGGAGCGCCGCGTCGACAACCAGGTGCAGCTCGACCGCGCCATGCTGCCGCCGCTGCTCGACGTGGCCGGCCATGCCGTCATCCGCGCCTGGCTCGACGAGCTGCTGGGCCTGCTGCGCCAGCGCGGCGAGGCGCTGGCCGGCCGGCTCACGCAGGGCGGCACCGGCGGCGTGGCCGAGATCGCCGACTTCATGCTGCTGCAGGCCGTCAACCGCAACGAGGCCGTCTTCGCGCACCTCGCGAAGAGCGCGATGCTGCATCCGCAGCACTTCTTCGAGCATGCGCTGGGGCTGGCTGGCGACCTTGCGAGCTTTCGCGACTCGCGCCGCGTGTCGCGCTTCGGCCCGTACGTCCACGACGACCTCGCGATGAGCTTCCGCCCGCTCATGGACGACCTGCGCCGCAGCCTGTCGATGGTGTTCGAGCAGTCGGCCATCCGCATCGAGCTGCACGACCGCAAGCACGGCGTGCGCGTGGCGGTGGTCACCGACGTGGAGCTGCAGCGCAAGGCCACCTTCGTGCTCGCGGTGAGCGCGAGCATGTCCAGCGAGGCGCTGCGCGCGCGCTTTCCCACGCAGGTCAAGATCGGTCCGGTCGAGCGCATCCGCGACCTCGTCAACCTCGCGCTGCCGGGCGTCACGCTCACGCCGATGCCGGTGGCGCCGAGGCAGATTCCCTTCCACACGGGCGCCAACTATTTCGAGCTGGAAACGCGCAACAGCGACCTGTGGCGGCAGCTCGAGCAGTCGGGCGGCATCGCGATGCACATCGCGGGCGATTTCCCCGGGCTCGATCTTCAGTTCTGGGCGATACGAGCATGACCCCCAGTGGCACCGTCAGCGTGGAGCCATCATGAGCACACCTCCCGATCCCTTCGCCGCCTTCGAGTCGGAGCGCACGGTCATCAAGCCCAAGCCGCGCACGCCGGCCGGTACGCCGCCTGCGCCCGCGCCGACGCCTTTCTTCGGGGGCGCCGATCCGACGCCGGCTGCCGACGTGGGCGAGCTGGGCCTGCTCAATCCGCTGGTGTCGGCCGCCGGCAAGCTGCTGGTGCTGATCGGCAAGCTGCGCAACCTCGCGCAGCCGCCCAACGTGCCGGCGCTGCGCGCATCGACGGCCGACGCGGTGAACCAGTTCGACGCCAGTGCGCGCCGCGCGGGTGTGGGCAACGAGTCGGTGCTGGCCGCGCGCTACGTGCTTTGCACCGCGCTCGACGAGGCCGTGGCCAACACGCCCTGGGGCGTGCAGGCCGGCTGGAACAAGCAGAGCCTGCTGGTGCAGTTCCACAACGAGACATGGGGCGGCGAGAAGGTGTTCCAGCTGCTGGCCAAGCTCGCGCAGGACGTGCCCACGCACCGCCAGCTGCTGGAGCTGATCTACAGCGTGCTCGCGCTCGGCTTCGAGGGCCGCTACCGCGTGATCGACAACGGCCGAGCGCAGCTCGACTCGGTGCGCCAGCGCCTGGCCGACCTCATCGCCAAGGACCGTCCGCCGGTGGAGGCCAAGCTCTCGCCGCACTGGCGCGGGCAGGGCGCGGGTACGGTGCGGCTGCGCGAATCGCTGCCGCTGTGGGTGTTCGCGGCCGGCTTCGCGCTGCTGCTGGCGCTCGCGTGGTTCGGGCTGCGGCTCACGCTCAACTACCGCTCCGACACCACGTACGCGGCGGTGTCCAGCCTGCGCGCGCCCAACATCCAGATCGCGCCGCCCGCGCTGCCGGCGAAGACGCCGCGCCTCGCGCGCTTCCTGGAGCCCGAGGTGAAGCAGGGCCTGGTGACGGTGACCGACGAGGCCGACCGCAGCGTGGTGCGCCTGCGCGGCGACTCCTTCTTCGGCTCCGGCAGCGCCGACCCGATGCCGCAGTCGCTGCCGGTGCTGCGCCGCATCGGCCAGGCGCTGGCCGAGGTGAAGGGCGAGGTGCTCATCACCGGCCATTCCGACAACCAGCCGATCCGCTCGCTGCGCTATCCGTCCAACTGGCACCTGTCGGCCGCGCGCGCCGATGCGGTGAAAGGCGCGCTCTCCACGCTGGTCGACCCCGCGCGCATGCGCTCCGACGGCAAGGCCGACGCCGAGCCGGTGGCGCCCAACGACTCACCGGCCAACCGCGCGCGCAACCGCCGCGTCGAGATCGTGCTGCTGACCGGGCCTGAGGGCGTCGTCGCCACCGCTCCCGCGGCCGCGCCAGCAGCTGCTCCAGCCACGGGAGCGACGAAATGATCAAGAAAATCTTCGGCTTCCTGTTCAGCCCGCTGCTGCTCACGCTGCTGGCGCTGATCGTCGTCGCGCTGCTGATCTGGTGGATCGGTCCGCTGGTGAAGATCGGCTCGCTCGCGCCGCTGGAGGGCGAGACCACGCGCGCCATCGTCATCGGCGTCATCGTGCTCGTCGTGGTGCTGCGCGCGCTGTACCGCCGCTGGAAAGCGCGCCGCGCGAGCCAGCACCTGACCGACGGCCTCATGAAGGCGCCCGCCGCCAAGGCCGATGCGCCGGTCAACGGCGAGCAGAAGATCCTCGACACGCGTTTCAGCGAGGCCGTCGCCACGCTCAAGCAGATGCGCATGCACGCCGCCGGCAAGAAGCCGGGCTGGCGCGACTGGCTTTCCATCTCGGGCGGCAGCTATCTCTACGACCTGCCCTGGTACGTGTTCATCGGCGCGCCCGGTGCGGGCAAGACCACCGCGCTGGTCAACTCGGGCCTGAGCTTTCCGCTGGCCGAGAAGTTCGGCCCCGGCGCGATCCGCGGCGTGGGCGGCACGCGCAATTGCGACTGGTGGTTCACCGACGAGGCCGTGCTCATCGACACCGCGGGCCGCTACACCACGCAGGACAGCCACCAGTCGGAAGACAAGAGCGCGTGGGAAGGCTTCCTGGGGCTGCTGAAGAAGGTGCGTCCGCGCCGGCCGTTGAACGGCGTGTTCCTCACCGTCAGCGTGGCCGACCTGCTGAGCCAGGGGCCGGAGGCGCGCACACAGCTCGCGGCATCGATCCGCGCGCGCCTGCTGGAGCTCGACGGCAAGCTCACCACGCGGCTGCCGGTGTACGTGCTCGTCACCAAGAGCGACCTGCTCTACGGCTTCACCGACTACTTCGACGACCTGGGCAAGGAACAGCGTGCGCAGGTCTTCGGCTTCACGCTGCCGGCCGACGAGAACCTGCAGGTCGAGGAGAAGGGGCTTTCCACCGCCTTCAACCGCGAGTTCGCGCTGCTGCACAACCGCGTGAACGACGGCCTCATCGCGCGCATGCAGCGCGAGACCGACGGCAACCGCCGCGCGGCGATCTTCGGCTTTCCCGCGCAGTTCGGCTCCATCGGGCCGCTGCTGTCGGACCTGCTGGAGCAGGTGTTCACCGGTTCGCGCTTCGCGCAGCCGCCGTGGGTGCGCGGCGTGTACTTCACCAGCGGCACGCAGGAAGGCAGCCCCATCGACCGCGTGATGGGCAGCCTCGCGCGCAGCTTCGGCATCGAGCGCGCGATGCTCGCGCCGCAGAAGTCCAGCGGGCGCAGCTACTTCCTCACCTCGCTGCTGCGCGACGTGGTGTTCCCCGAGCAGCGCCTGGCCGGCGCCGACGTGAAGCTGGAGCGCCGCCGCCACACGCTGCGCGTGATCGGCGTGACGGCGATGACGCTCGTCACCGTCGGCCTGCTCGCGGCCTGGGGCTACAGCACGCTGCAGAACATGAACTACCTCAAGTCGGTCGAGGCCCGCGTGGAGCCCGCCCGGCAGAACCTCGCGGCGCTGCCCGCGCGCGTGCAGAACCTGGTGGAGGTCGCGCCCGTGCTGCAGAGCCTGCGCGACATCTGGAAGACGCCCGACAACCGCCAGGGCGACGAGCCGCTGTCGATGACGCTGGGCCTCTACCAGGGCGACAAGCTCGACGCGGCCGCCATGCTCACGCACCAGCGCGCGCTCAACGACGCCTTCCTGCCGCAGATCGCCAAGCGCATCGAGGACCAGCTGCGCACCGCGCAGAAGGACAACCTCGAGTTCACCTACGAGGCGCTCAAGAGCTATCTGATGCTCTACCAGCCCGAGCACTTCGACCCCGAGGCGCTGAAGGCCTGGATCACGCTCGACTGGTCGCGCAACCTCGACCGAGGCATTCCCGAGGACCAGCGCAAGCAGCTGGAGGACCAACTCGACGTGCTCATCGCTCAGGGCCCGCCGCGCTCGCCGCTGAAGATGGACGAGAACCTGGTGCGCAGCGTGCGCGCCGTGCTCGCGAGCTATCCCCTGGAGCAGCGCGTGTTCAGCCGCCTGAAGCGCCAGCGCGCCAGCAAGGACATTCCGGCCTTCAGCGTGGCCACGGCCACCGGCCCCTCGGGCCCGCTGGTGTTCGAGCGCATCAGCGGCAAGCCGCTGTCCGATGGCGTGCCGGGCATGTTCACCTACGACGGCTATCACAAGCGCTTCCAGAACGAGGTGACCGTGCTCACCGGCCTGCTCGCGAACGAAGACCCGTGGGTGCTGGGCCAGGACCGCAACGCCGCCGACCGCCTGCGCGACGTGGCGGCGCTCGGCGCGCTGACCGACCGCGTGCGCCGCCTCTACCTGGAGGAGTACGTCAAGCAGTGGGAGGCGCTGCTGGCCGACGTGCGCCTGATCCGCGTGAACGGCCTGGAGAAGAACATCGAGACCGCGCGCATCCTCTCGGGCGTCGATTCGCCGCTCGCGAACTTCCTGCGCGCCGTGGTCAAGCAGACCACGCTGATCCCCGCCGCCGATGCCAACAAGGACGTGGTCAGCAAGGCCACCGAGACCGTGCGCAACACCCGCAAGGGCCTGGAAGACCTGTTCGGCAGCGACCCTGGCCGCCAGGTGGCGCCCGGCAAGCGCATCGAGAGCATCGTGGACGACCGCTTCGAGGCGCTGCGCCGGCTCGTCACCGCGGGCGGCCCCAACCAGCCCGCGCCCATCGACGACGCGCTGAAGCTCTTCAACGAGGTGTACGTGTACCTCAACGCCGTCGACACAGCCGTGAAGGGCCGCACCTCGCCGCCGCCGGGCGACGTGGCCGGCAAGCTCAAGTCCGACGCCGGCCGCCTGCCGGAGCCGGTGCGCTCCATGGTCGAGAACCTGAGCCAGGCCGGCGCCGCGCAGGCCCAGGTGGCCGAGCGCGGCAACCTGAGCCAGGACCTGCGCCCCGTCACCGAGTTCTGCGCGCGCGCGATCGCAGGCCGCTACCCCTTCGTGCAGAGCAGCAAGCGCGACGTGCTGCCCGAGGACTTCGGCCAGATGTTCGGCCCCGGCGGCCTGATGGACGACTTCTTCCAGAAGCGCCTGGCCGCCATCGTCGACACCAGCACCCGCCCGTGGCGCTACAAGCCCGTGGCCGAACGCGGCGCCATCACCACCCAGGCGATCGCGCAGTTCGAGCGCGCTGCACGCATCAAGGAAATCTTCTTCCGCGGTGGCGGACGGGGGCCCTCGATGCGGCTGGACTTCAAGCCGGTGGAAATGGATGCGGGCATCACCCAGTTCATCCTCGACGTCGACGGCCAGCTCGTGAAATACGCGCACGGTCCGGTCGTGCCAATGGCCGTGCAGTGGCCGGGGCCGAAGGGCAGCAATCAGGTGCGCATCCAGGTCAGCCCGCCCTCGACCACCGGCAGCTCCGGCGCGGCGGTGGACGGCCCGTGGGCGCTGTTCCGTGCGCTCGACGACGGGCAGCTGGAGGCGGGCGACGCGCCCGAGAAGTTCTTCATCACCTTCCAGATCGGCGCGCGCAAGACGCGCTTCGAGGTGACGACCAACAGCGTGCAGCATCCGATCCGCCTGCGCGAGTTGCGTGAGTTCTCATGTCCGGAGGGGTTGTGAGCGAGGCCGCTTCTTCACCTTCCTCTCTCTTTGCCTCGACTGCGTTGCCGGGCTGGTTCGGCAAGCTGCCCGGCATGGGGGACTTTGCGCATCGGCGGCTGCCGGAGACGTTTCGCGCGGTTTGGGATCAGTGGCTGCAGCGGGGGATGTCGCGGCTGCGGGATCGGTCCGACTGGACCGAGCGGTATCTGGAGGCGCCTGTCTGGTGCTTTGCGCTGGGGAGGCAGGTGGCTGGGGAGCGGGCCTGGATCGGGGTGTTGATGCCTTCCGTGGATGGGGTGGGGCGGTACTTTCCGTTTGCTCTTGCGATGGAGCTGGGCGCGGATTCGCCCGGGACGCTGCGCGGTGAGGCGCTGGCCGCTGCGCTGCGGTGGTGGGCTCATGCGACGCAGGCTGCGTTGGAAGGGCTTGATGGGGATCTGGATGCGCTGCGGTTCGATGCTGTGCTGCAGCGGCTGTTTGTCGAAGGTGCTTCTGCCGATGGACGTGAGAGTTCTGTGGAGTCGCTGGATTTGCCCTTGGCGGGGGCGTCGCTTTGGTTGAGTGATCCTGCTGTTGAACAAGGGGTTCGGATGTTGAGTACCGGGTTGCCTCGGGATGAACAGTTCGATGCTTTGTTTTTTGGATTTGCGGAGGAGGGGTGATGAAGGCCTCTCTTTGTTTTGTGTTCGGAGGCCGGGTCTCGCCCCGGCAGGCGACCTACTTTTCTTTGCTTCGCCAAAGAAAAGTAGGCAAAAGAAAGGCGACCCTACTGTCTGTGTCCCTCCGCTTCGCTACGGGCAACCTGCGGTGCTCGGCGCAGGAGGGGGTCCGCAGAACTCGCTTCGCTCAAACAGCTGCGGCCCTGATCCCTCCTGCGCCTGCGCTCCTCGGCACAGCCAGAAGGGAGTGGGACGCGCCATCGCTGCGCTCGGCTACCGAACAGCCTGGACTGGCCTTCGCTTCGCTCGGCCGTGCACTGAGGCCTCACGACTTCACCAAACCCGATACCCCATTCCAAGCACCGCAAGCGCGAAGCGCTTGCGGTGCCTTGGTGGCCGAGCGCAGCGATGGCCCGCAGGTCCCCAATCCCCTCTGGCTGCGCCGAGGAGCGCAGCGTTTCGCGGATCAGGGCCGCAGCTGTTTGAGCGAAGCGAGTTCTGCGGACCCCGCGAAACGCGAGCACCGCAGGTTGCCCCGTAGCGTAGCGAAGGGGTCGCAGACAGTGGGGTCGCCTTTCTTTTGCCTACTTTTCTTTGGCGAAGCAAAGAAAAGTAGGTCGGCCGCCGGGCCGAGACCCGGCCTCGGGAAGCAAACACTCAGCACAATCAAACAAGGAGCCAGTCAATGACCGACTCCAACGAAGACGACCGCACCCGCGTAGTCCCCAGATCGACTCCGCCGTCGCAACCCACGACAACGGGCGACACCTCAGCCACAGTCATCACTGCAGGCACCCCCACAAGCATGTCCGGCTCGAACCCGGTAACAGGCCCAGCCACCGGCACAACGGAGGCAGGCCTCCTCCCCGTAGGCAGCCGCCTGGCCGAATTCGAAGTCACAAGAGTCATAGGCCAGGGCGGCTTCGGCGTCGTCTACGAAGCCTGGGACCACACGCTGGAGCGCGTGGTAGCGATCAAGGAATATCTCCCCACATCCCTGTCGACAAGGCAGAACGACGGCACCGTAGTCCCGCTCTCGGAAAGACACCGCGAAACCTTCGACCTCGGCATGCGCAGCTTCATCAACGAAGCCCGCCTGCTGGCCCAGTTCGACCACCCGTCGCTGCTGAAGGTCTACCGCTTCTGGCAGGAAAAAGGCACGACCTACATGGTCATGCCCTTCTACCGCGGCGAAACGCTCAGGGAGGCTCTGGTCTCCATCCCCGCGGGCGTAGACGAGGCCTGGCTGATCCGCATCATGGACGGCGTGACGCAGGCACTCGCGGTGATGCACAACGCCAACTGCTACCACCGCGACATCGCCCCCGACAACATCATCCTGCTCGAAGGCTCGGGCCGTCCGGTGGTGCTGGACTTCGGCGCGGCGCGGCGCGTGATCACCGACAAGACGCAGGCGATCACCGTCATCCTGAAGCCGGGGTACGCGCCGATCGAGCAGTACGCCGAGATGCCCGACATGTCGCAGGGCGCATGGACCGACGTGTACGCGCTCGCGGCGGTGATGCACGTGGCGGTGTGCGGCCGTGCGCCGCCGCCTTCGGTGGCGCGGCTGCTGTCCGACAGCTACGTGCCGCTCGCGGGCAACGAGATCCTGCGCAAGCGCTACAGCCCACGGCTGCTGGAGGCGATCGACGCGGGGCTGGGTGTGCGGCCCGAGCAGCGGCCGCAATCGATGGCGGAGCTTCGCGCGGCGCTCGACTTGGAAGTGGGGCACAGCATCGCGCCGGTGCCGCGCACGCAGCCGCCTTCGTCTTCATCGGGCGGCCGGACGTCGATGGGCGCGAATGCCGATGCGGCGACGGTCATCGCGGGCAAGGCCAAAGCGCCGGCACCTGCGCCCGCGCCAAAAGAAAGCAAGGGCAGCGGCAGCAAGACCGCCGTCGCCCTCGCATCGATCGCCGTGCTCGCGGCAGCGGCCGGCGGCGGCTGGTGGTGGTTCCAGGGGCGCGGCGGCTCGGACGACAAGCCGGTCGTCGCGAGCACGCCGGCACCGGCACCCGACACCAAGGTCGTGGAGGCGCCGCCGCCTCCGCCGCCCCCACCACCACCGGCACCTCCTCCCGCGCCGCGCACGCCGGCCGAGTCGCTGCAGTCGCTCGCGACGGGCGCCACGCCCGGCTTCGACGTGACGGCCACGCCGAAGAAGGCGGAGGTCACGATCGGCAAGGACCGGCTCGCGTTCGAGGTCCGCAGCAAGCGCGAGGGCTTCGTCTACGTGTTCCTGCTTTCGAGCGGCGGCGAGATGTTCCTGCTGTTCCCGAACCTGCTGGACAAGTACAACAAGATCACCGCGGGCGGCACGCTCTCTCTGCCGCGCGCCTCATGGCCGATGGATGCGGGCGGGCCGGCCGGCACCGACCAGTTCGCGGTGCTGGTGAGCGAGCACGAGCGCGACTTCAGCGCCGCCGGCGTGCAGAACGACGGCGTGTTCCCGGTGTTCCCGCTGCCGGTGCTGGCCGCGCTGGAGGCCACGCGCGGCACCGGCTCGTCGCCGCTGCTGGGCAAGCCGGTGTGCGCGCCCAACACCCCGTGCAACGACGTCTACGGCGTCGGCAATTTCAAAATCGTCGAGAAGTAATCGTCTGCAGAGCGTCGGCCTTCGGGCCGTGACTTTCGGACAAGGAGGCTTTCATGATGACCACTTCGCAACCGCAGCAGCAGCGTCGACAACAGCAACCCCGGGGGCGCACGCTGGCCTGCGCACTCCGCTGGAGCGTTGCCGCCGCCATCGCATCGCTGGCGGGCTGCGCGGCGCCCCCGCCGGCTGCCACCGACACCAGCGCCGCAAACACCGCTGCCACGGGCACCGACTCCGCCGCATCGCGCCCGCCCCCCGGGGCGAGCCTGGCCGGCCAGGCCCGCACCTTCTCGACGCAGCTCGCCACCTACACCTCGGTGAGCTTCGACGCGGTGCCGGGCTGGTCGCGCGACGACTTCTCCGAGAGCTGGCCGGCCTTCCTCGGCAGCTGCAAGGTGCTCAACGGCCGTGGCGCCGAATGGAAGTCGGTGTGCGACCGCGCGCTGAAGGTCGACAGCAAGAACAACAACGCGATCCGCGGGTTCTTCGAGAGCGAGTTCTCTGCCTACCAGATCCGCGACGACGACCGCCGCCCCGACGGCGTGGTCACCGGCTACTTCGAGCCCGAGATCGCGGGCGCGCGCCAGTACGGCGCCCCCTTCATCTACCCCGTGTACGGCCAGCCCGAGGACATGCTCTTCGCCGACGCGCGCAAGCTGCCGCCGGGCAACGGCACCGTGGCGGCCCGCGTCGAAGGGCGCAACGTGGTGGTGCAGACCGGCCTGAGCACGCGCGACATGGGCGCGCCCGGCCTCTATGCGCTCGACCTCTCGGCCATCTCGCGCGACACGCTCGACCGCAAGGTGCGCCTGCGCATCGAGGGCAAGCAGCTGCTGCCGTACTACACGCGCGAGGAGATCGAGACCAAGGGCGCGCCCAACGCCAAGGTGCTGGCCTTCGTGAGCAGCGCCACCGCGCTGTACGAGATGCAGATCCAGGGCTCGGGCCGCATCCGCATGGCCAACGGCGACATCGTGCGCGTGGCCTATGCGGAGCAGAACGGCCAGCCCTTCCGCCCGACGCTCGCGCAGGCCGCCAACGGCAAGCCGCGCAGCCCGGTGAAGGTGCGCGGCTCGTCCATCGAACTGCAGCTCGACGACGGCGACGACGACAGCGACATCGGTGCGGTGGCCGACGGCACCATCCGCACGCGTGGCTTCACGCTCGCGCGGCCGGTGGCCAGCGGGCCGGTGGTGGTGCCGGGGCGGCGTCCGGCGGCCGGCGCGGTGACGGGCTCTGGCATCAAGGACCCGAGCTACGTGTTCTTCAAGGAATCGCCTTCGCCCGTGGGCGGACCGGTGGGCGCCTTCGGCGTGCCGCTGTCGGCGGGGCGCTCCATTGCCGTCGATCCGCGCAGCACGCCGCTGGGATACCCGGTGTTCGTCTCCACGCGCACGCCCGGCAGCGGCGCGCCCATGCAGCGCCTGACCATCGCGCAGGACACCGGCGGCGCCATCCGCGGCGCGGTGCGGGCCGACTACTTCTTCGGCAACGGTCAGCAGGCCGCCACCAACGCGCGCCGCATGAAGGAGCGCGGCCAGCTGTGGATATTGCTGCCGCGCGGCCTTGCCGTGGCGCAGGCGGCCGTGTCCTCGGCCATCCGCACGCGCGGCGGACCGGTGGGCGCGAACCTGCCGCAGTGCCTGGTGCCTTCGGAGGGCACCTGCGTCGACGACTGAAGGATCGAGAGATGCGAGACCCCGGGCCCATGGCCATCCCGCCGGCCCGCGAAGCGAGGCCCGTTCGGGGAACACCGCTGAACCGGCTCTGCCGGGCCGCCGGTGTTGCCCCCTGCAAGGGGGTGGGCGAAGCGACACGAAGTGCGCGCAGCCTGGGGGTGAGCCCATGATCGAGACGCTGTCGTCCGCGGAAAGCAGCGAGCTCGTTCGCCTGTGGCGACGCCGCCAGACGCTGTCCCCCGACGACATGGGCGCCATGTACCGCATCGTGGGCGACGCGCTGGTGGCCTGCAACCCGCCCGAGCTGCAGGTGCTGGGTGAGGGCCGGCAGGAGCTGGTGGCGCAGTTCATCTACGTGAAGGTGCTGCGGCTGGACGCCGACCCCGACGAGGCCGAGGAGCGCGCCGGCCACAGCGCGCCTTCCACCGCCTTCGCGCTGTGCGCCTACTTCCGCCGCTACCTCATCGACTGCACGCGCGCCAGTTCCTTCCGCCGCAAGCTCTCCATCGGCGACCAGATCACCGAGGCCCAGCTCGAAGACGAGATCGGCCCCGGCGAAGACCTCGAAGGCTGCCTCGCCGAGCACGGCCTGAGCATGCAGGCGGTGCAGAAGGCCGCGCGCGAATTCATCGCCGGGCTGCCCGAGCCCGAGCGCCTGCTGCTGTGCGAGGGCTTCGGCAAGGAGGCCGAGGGCGGGCTCTCGGGCATCGCCTCGCGCCATGCCATTGCCTCCTACCACTACCGCGCGGGCCGCCTGGGCCTCGTGCACAAGCGCGAGGGGCTCACGGCGGACTACGCCAAGACCCGGCTCGGCGGCTGGCTGCAGCAGACGCTGGGCATCGCCATCGAGCCCGGCAACATGGCGGCGATCCTGCAGGTTTTCAAAATCCTCGGTGCTGAAGCGTCTTATGCCTGAAGACATAGCCATTCAGGAACAGACGCCATGACCCACGACCTCTGGCCCCCGCTCAGCGTGATCCGCAGCACGCTGGAAACAGGCACGGCCGTGCCCGACGGCGCACCCGGCACCGCCACCGTCGCGATGCCGGGCCCATCCCCCGGAGCGCCGCCGGAGGCCGAACCCTCGCCGGCAGCCGCGTCCGACCTGCTGCTGCCGCTCACCGAATTGGCCCGGCGCCGCGAGGCCGTGGCCCGGCGCGCCTTCCCGGCCCGCTGGGCGCCGGGCCGCCTCGTCAGCGTGCTGCACCAGGGGCGCATGCTCGGCGTGCTGCTCGACCGTCGCGTGCAGGGCGAACTCTGGCAGGGCTGGATGGCCGCGGGGGAGGCCGACTGGGCCGGCGCCTTCGACGTGCTGCTGGAGCCGGACGACGAGCCCTTCGAGCCTGCGTTCGGCGTGATCCAGGCCTGGAACGTGCTCACGCTCGAGCCCGGCCCGCAGCTTTGCGCGCGCGTGCTCGGCGAAGTCACGGCCACGCGGCTCGCGGCGATCCGCGCGGTGCACGACGAATGGGCCGCGCACGCCGCCCCGGCCATCGCGCCCGAGCCGGGGCGCATCGCGCTGCGCAGCGTGGGCGGCGGCGTCTTCTCGGTGCTGTCGGGCACGCCGCTCGGGCCCGAAGACCCGCGCACCGAGTACCAGGACCTGTACCGCGACGTCGGCCTCGAGCTGGGCAAGGCGCTGTCGCGGCCGCAGGGCGAGGAGGCTTCGGCCTCTCCCGCTGCTCCGTCCGCTGCGTCGCCCGCGCGGCCGCAGCCCGGGCCCGAGGGCGGCTGGTGGGGCAGCATCCGCCGCTGGTTCGGCTCCGAAGGCTGGGTGCGCCCGGCCTTCGCCGTGCTTGCGCTGGTCGTGGTGGTCCAGAACGTCGGGCTGCTCGGCGGACCCGGCGCGGGGCCGGAGGAAGACGAAGTGCGCTTCCGCGCAGTGCCCACCGCACCCGCGCCGGCACGCGCGGACCTGGTGGTGCGCTGGAAGGCCGGCGTGCGCATGGACGAGGCCGACAGGCTTCTGCAGTCGATCTCGGCCGACGTGGTGGGCGGGCCGGGCGGCGACGGCGCATGGCGCCTGCGCGTACCCGAGCCGGTCGATGCGCTGGCGGTGCTCGCGGCCTCGCCGCTGGTCGAGTCGGCCGGGCCGGCGCAACGCGCCGGGGAGCAGCGGCCATGAAACGCGCCGCGCACCAGTCTTCCTTCTCCCTTGTCCACTGGGGCAGGCCGGGAACGGGCGCCCACGGCACGTACATGAGGCGTCCTCGCCAGCCTCGTCCCATCCTTGCGCCGAGAAGAGAAGGAACAAGGCAACTGCGCCTTCTGCAGGTGCTGCTCGTCCTGTGGCTGCTCGCCTGCTGCAGCCTCGCATTCGCCACCCAGCGCGCGCTGCTCGTCGGCGTTTCCGAGCTGGTCAACCAGCCGCAGGCGCTGTGGCTGCAGGCGCCGCGCAACGACGTGCTGCTGATGCGCGACGCGTTGCAGAAACAGGGCTTCGCGGCGACCGACATCGCCGTGCTGGCCGACGGCGTGAACGGCGCCGCGCTGCCCGAGGCGCAAGCGATCCACGATGCGCTGACGAAGCTGCTCGCGCAATCGAGAAGCGGCGACTTCGTGCTGCTGTACTTCTCCGGCCACGGCACGCGGCTGCGCGACATCGTCAAGCGCTACCAGGAGCCCGACGGGCTCTCGGAGAACTTCCTCGCGCGCGACGTGCGCGGCACGCTCGGCGCAGACAACGCTCTGGCGGGCGACCTGCGCGACGTGGACTTCGATGCGTGGATCCAGTCCTTCCTCGCGAAGAACGTATTTGTCGCCTCGGTGTTCGACACCTGCTCCGCCAACTCCATGACGCGCGGCACCGTCGATGCGCCGCCCACCGCCGAGGGCCCGCCCGACGACGAGGTGCGATGGCGCGGCCTGCGCGCGACGCAACTGGCGGCCGGTGCGCCGCCCGCGCGCGCGTTGGCGCCACCCGCGCCGGCCGAGGCCGTGCCGCGCGCCCGCTACGTCGCCTTCTTCGCATCCGAGAGCCACCAGATCACGCCCGAGCTGCGCCTGCCGCGCAAGGCGCGCAACGCCAGGCCGCAGGGCCTGCTGACCTGGGCGATGGTCGAGGCCCTCTCGCGCAAGCCCGCCACGTGGCGGGAATTGTTCGACGGCGTGCTCGCGCTGTACCCGCCGGTCATCGACGAGCTCGCGCAGCGCTTCCCCACGCGCGAGCTCCCATCGCCGGTGGCCGAAGGCAACCTCGACGCGCCGCTGTTTGCCAACAGCGGCGCTCCCGCATCCACGCGCCCCGTGTGGCGCGCGCAGCGCAGCGGCGACAGCCTGGCCATCAAGGCGGGCCTGCTCGACGGCCTCGCGCAGCAGCAGGAGCTGCGCGTGCTCGCGACGCTCGACGACGGCACCGTGCGCGGCGCCTCCGCCACGGTGGCGCAGATCAAGCTCGGCGGCGCTTGGCTCGCCGTGCCCACTGCGTTGAAGGACGTGCCGGGCAGCGCCTTCTGGAGCGTCACGCCGATGAGCGAGCTCGCCGCGACCGCCTTGCGCGTTCGCGCCGACAAGCCGCTGCCCGCCGGCCTCAGCCTCGACTACCCGGCCGCGATCCGCGTGGCCGACGACGCCGCCACCGCCGACGTGCGCTGGACCGATCTCGGCCCCTCGGGCCAGCGCCTCGAATTGCTGGCGCCGCTCTTCGGGGCGAGCGTTTCCACCGTGGTGCTGCCCGACGCCGCCGCGCTGCGCCGCCGGCTGCAGGCGCTGGCGCAGCTCAAGTGGCTCTCGCAGCTGCAGGGCTACGGCAAGGACGGCCAGCTCGACGGCTTCGACGCCGCGCTGGAGGTGTGGAGCGGCGAGCGCATGCTGCGCAGCGTGCCGATCGCGTCCGTGGCGTCCGTCGCACAGGCGGCCAACGCATTGCCTTCATTGCCTCTGGCGCGCACCGGCGAGCGCCTGCGCCTGAACGTGCGCAACACCAGCGGCCGCTCGCTCGACCTCGTCATCGCGGGCATCGACGCGCGCGGCAACCTGCAGCCGGTGTACCCCGACGAGTCCGGCGAAACCAACCGCTTCAAGCGCGGCACGCCCGAGCAGCCCTCGGTGAAGCGCTTCGACTTGCCCTGGCTCGATGCGGCGGGCGACGCGCGCCTGCTGGTCATGGCCGTGCCCGCCACGCCCTACAGCGCGCCGCGCCTCTTCGGCGTGGGCTACGCGCAGGCCGACGTGTCGGAAGTGCGCGTGCGCGGCGGGCAGCCGCCGGCCGAGAGCGCCGAGCGCCAGGTGTTCGCGGCCCTGCTGCGCAGGAGCGGCACGGCGGACGCGGGGGCCAGGCCATGACGGTTCCAGTTCTTCTTCTTTCCTGTTCTTGTTCCATCGATTTTCGGAGGTGATATGGCATTCCTAGACGACGGCTCCTGGAGCCCTGAAGACGCCCGCCAGTTCTACGAACTGATCGGCACCGGCTCGTCCGAGACCGACCTGGTCATGCTGATCGAGAACAAGGGCGCCCCGGTCGAAGGCGAGCTGGAGCGCAGCTTCGACGACGGCAAGGCGCGCCTGAACATCGGCGGCTACTACTGGTCGGTGCAGGTGCCCGAGTCATCCAGCCAGAACCAGGTGGTGCCCAACAACCTGATCGTCGCGCGCCGCAGCGACGCGGCCACCGCCACCATCGCCAGCCTGCTGCGCGCGCAGGAGAAGGACCTGAAGATCATGATCAGCGCCTTCAAGTCCGGCGGCGACGAGCGCTCGCCCGACGCGCAGTCGACCTTCGAGATGGTGCTGGAGAACGCGCGCATCTGCCGGCTGGTGCTGAGCTCGGGCGGCCACTGGGGCGTGCCCTCGGAGCTGATCTCCATCAGCTACCGCACGGTGAAGGTGCGCTCGGCCCCGCAGAAGACCACCGGCCTGCGCGGCGCGGTGCGCGAATGCCAGTTCACGCGCGCATGAGCCGCGCACCGAGTCCAGCCACAAGGAGCCGCACACCATGACCACCGCCGCCGAATTCCTCAAGGCCGCCGACCCTGCAGCCGCCCTCAAGGCCCTGAGCGACGACGTGCGCGCCAAGCCTTCCGACAGCAAGCACCGCGTGTTCATGGCGCAGCTGCTGTGCGTGCTGGGGCAGTGGGAGCGTGCGCTCAACCAGCTCACCGTGGCGGCCGAGCTCGACGCGCTGGCCGTGCCCATGAAGCAGGTCTACGGCGAGGCCGTGCGCTGCGAGGGCCTGCGCGCCGAAGTGTTCGCCGGCACGCGCACGCCGATGATCTTCGGCCAGCCCGACGAGTGGCTGGCGCTGCTCATCGAATCATTGCTGCGCCAGGGCCGCAGCGAGAGCGAGCTGGCGGAAGACCTGCGCCAGCGCGCCTTCGACGGCGCGCCCGCCATCGGCGGCACCATCGACGGCAAGCCCTTCGAGTGGCTGTCCGACGCCGACATGCGCCTGGGCCCTGTGCTCGAGGCCTTCGTCAACGGCAAGTACTACTGGATTCCGTACGCGCGCCTCGCGCACATCAAGATAGAGCCGCCCGAGGACCTGCGCGACTGCGTGTGGATGCCCGCGCACCTGCAGTTCGAGAACGGCGGCGAAACGCTCGCGCTCATTCCCACGCGCTACGAAGGCACCGAGAAGCAGGAAGACGGCGAGCTGCGCCTTGCGCGCAAGACAGAGTGGCGCGAGCTGCGCCCCGAGGTCTGGGCCGGCTGGGGCCAGCGCGTGCTCAGCAGCAGCGACGGCAGCGAGTACGCGCTGATGGACGTGCGCGAGATCCTGTTCACGCCGCCGGAAGCGCAGGCGCAGGTGCCGGCCGAAGGTGCCGTCGATGGCTGAGCTCACGGCGCAGGAGCGGCTGCAGCCCTCGCTGCTCGACCGCCTCGTCGACAACGCGCCCGACGAGAAGCGCGAGGGCGACGACAAGCGCACGCTGACCAAGCAGGCGCTGCGCCAGGCCGTGCTGCGCGACCTGGGCTGGCTCTTCAACGCCACCGGCTACGGCCTCTCGATGGACGACAGGCAGTACCCCAACGCAGCGCGCTCGGTCATCAACTACGGATTGCCTATGCTGTCTGGCCAGTTCACCTCGTCGGTGCAGCGTGTCAGCATGGAACAGGCTTTGAAGAACGCAATCCTGCAGTTCGAGCCGCGCATCCTGTCCCGAACACTCGAAGTCGAACTCATCATGGAAGGCCCCGCACTGGACTCGCACAACAGCATCGGCCTGCAGATCCGCGGCATGCTGTGGGCGCAGCCCGTGCCGCTGGAGTTCCTCATGCGAAGCCGCGTAGATCTTGAAGAGGGCCGCATCGAGATAGTGGACATGGCGCAGAACCCAAGGTAAGTCCGCCATGGACCCTCGGCTGCTGAGTCTGTACGAACAGGAACTGCGCTACTTCCGCGAAAGCTCTTCGGAGTTCGCGCGCGCATTTCCAAAGATTGCGCATCGGCTTGGCATCGAAGGCCAGGAGGTCGCCGACCCGTACGTGGAGCGGCTGATCGAGGCCACTGCATTCCTTTCTGCGCGCGTGGGCCTGAAGCTCGATGCCGAATACCCGCGCTTCACCGGCCACCTGCTGGACATCGTCTATCCGCACTTCCTCGCGCCGACGCCGGCGATGGTAGTGGTCTCTTTCGCGCCCGACCCCGACGACGCCAACCTCGCCACCGGCCCGAGCCTGCCGCGCGGCAGCGGCCTGCGCGCGCGGCAGGCGGTGGGGCAGAACACGCACTGCGAGTTCCGCACGGCGAGCGCGCTGCGCGTCTGGCCCATCGAGGTGCAGCGCGCGCAGTACTTCACCTACGCGCCCGACCTGCCGCTGAACACGCATCCGCAGTCGCGCGCCATCCGCGGCGGGCTGCGCATCACACTGCGTGCCACGGCCGGGCTGGACTTCAGCCAGATCGCGCTCGACGATCTCGTGCTGCATTTCGGCGGCGCGGAAGACGTGGCCTGGCAGCTGCACGAATGCGCGCTGGGCCAGCCCATCGGCGTGCTCGTGCGGCCACTGGGGCCGGGCGGCGCGCTGCAGGGCACGCCGCGCAGCCTGCCGCCGAGCGCCATCGGCGCGGTCGGCTTCGAGGACGACGAGGCGCTGCTGCCCGTGACGGCCACCGGCTTCTCTGGCTTCCGGCTGCTGCAGGAGTACTTCGCCTTTCCCCAGCGCTTCCAGTTCGTGCGCATCGGCGGGCTCAAGGCGCTGCTGGCGCAGATGCCTGTTGCAGAAGTCGAGATCGTGCTGCTGTTCTCGCGCGGCGACGCGGCGCTCGAGAAGCTCGTGAGCGCGGACAACGTGCTGCTGCACTGCGTGCCCGCGGTGAACCTCTTCAGCAAGCGGCTCGACCGCGTGGCCATGACCGAGGGCGTGAGCCAGTTCCACCTCGTGCCGGACCGCACGCGCCCGCAGGACTTCGAGGTGCACACCGTCACCGAGGTCATCGGCCATGGCGCGCCCGGCAGCGATGCGGTCGCGGCCGAGCAGCCGTTCAGGCCCTTCTATTCGGCCTTCCACGGCAGCCGCCTGAGCCATCCGGCCTACTTCACGACCACGCGCGAGCCGCGCATGCTGTCGGTGCGCCAGCGCACCGAGGGCAACCGCAGCAGCCACATCGGCTCCGAGGTCTACATGCAGATCGTCGATCCGCAGCAGGCGCCTTACTCGGCCACCCTGCGGCAGCTGGCCGTGAGCGCGCTCTGCACCAACCGCGACCTGCCCCTGCTGATGCCACTGGGCCGCGAGAACGACTTCGACTGCGTCGATTCTTTCCCCGTGCAGCGCGTGCGCATGGTGCGGGGGCCCTCGCGGCCGGTGTCGCCGGTGGTGAGCCAGGGGCTGGGCTGGCGCGTGGTCGACCACCTCGCGCTCAACTACCTGTCGCTGTCCGACAGCACGCCAGAGCAGGGCGCGGCCGCGCTGCGCGAGACGCTGATGCTCTATGCGGTGCATGCCGACGAGATGCGCCAGGGCCAGGTGCGCGGGCTGCTGTCGGTGAAATGCAAGCCGGTGGCGCGCCGCCTGCCGATGAAGGGGCCGATCGCCTTCGGCCGCGGGCTGGAGGTGACGCTCGAAGTCGACAAGGACGCCTTCCACGGCCACAGCAGTTTTCTCTTCGGTGCCGTGCTGGCACGCTTTCTTTCGCGCCACGTCGAGGTGAATCATTTCGTCGAGACCGTGCTGCGCATCGCGGGCAAGGGCGAGACCATGCGATGGAGGCCGCTGTGCGGGACGCGGCAGATCCTGTGACGAGCGCGGCCTCCGCACCCGAGACCGGCGGCACCGTGCAGGCGCGCGTCGATGCGGCACTGCGGGGCTGGTCGGAACAGCCCTGGGCCTTCGACTACTTCGCGGTGATGCGTCGGCTGGAGTCGGTCGCGAAGACCACGCCGCGCTGGGGCCGCGCGCTGCTGCCCGGCGCCGAGCCGGTGCGCGTGGGGCAGGAGCCGTCGCTCTCCTTCGCGCCCGCGAGCTTCAGCCGCTTCGAGCCCGCCACCGCGCATTCGCCGCCGCGCCTGCGCCAGCAGTTCTTCGGCTACATCGGCCCCAACGGGCCGCTGCCGGTGCACCTGAGCGACTTCATCCGCGAGCGCAGCCTGAACCATGGCGACCCGACGTGGCTGGCCTTTCTCGACAGCTTCTCGCACCGCTTCTCGCTGCACTTCTACCGCGCGTGGGCGCAGTCGCGTCCCGCCGTCGCGCTGGACCGGCCGGGCGAGGACCGCTTCCGCCTGCAGATCGGCGCGCTGGTGGGCATCGGCGCGCCGGGACGGGTGGGGCGCGACGAGATCCATGACGACGCGCGCCTGCACTTCTCGGGCTGGCTCGCGCGCCGCGTGCACAACGTGGAGAGCGTCGAGTCGGTGCTGTGCAGCTATTTCGGCGTGCCTGTGAAGCTGGAACGCTGGGTCGGCCACTGGATGAGCCTGCCGGCCGGTGAGCTCACGCGGCTGGGGCAGGGCGAGAGTTCGCGTTCCATGGGCATGGGCGCCATGCTCGGCACCCGCGCGTGGGATCGCCAGCACCGCGTGCGCCTGCACCTGGGGCCGCTCACGCTGGAGCAGTACCGCATGTTCCTGCCCACCGGGAATGCCCGCCCCGTGCTGCAGCGCTGGATGCAGCAGCTGCTCGGCGACGAGCTCGAGTGGGATGCCGAGCTCGTGCTCGAGAAGGTGCAGGTGCCGCCCACGCGCCTGGGCGAGGCGAAGGGCAGCGCGCCGCGCCTCGGCTGGGTGTCGTGGCTCGGCGAGCGCCCGCGCTCGCGCGACGCCGCCGACGTGCGCATCGGCAACCAGTCTTTCAACAAGCCCATCTTCATTCGTTCAGAAGAGATACGGAGTCCCTCATGAGTGAAATCAGCCGCACCGCCCTTTTCGGCAAGCTCAACTCGCTGGCCTACAAGGCCATCGAAGGCGCCACCGTGTTCTGCAAGATGCGGGGCAATCCGTACGTGGAGCTGGAGCACTGGTTCGCGCAGCTGCTGCAGGCGCAGGACTCCGACCTGCACCGCGTGATCCAGCACTACGGGCTGGACGTGTCGGTCATCGCCAAGGACATGACGGCCGCGCTCGACCGCCTGCCGCGCGGCGCCACCGCCATCAGCGACTTCTCTCCGCACATCGAGAACGCCATCGAGCGTGCGTGGACCTACGCCACGCTGCAGTTCGGCGAGGCGCAGGTGCGCACCGGCTACCTGCTGGTGGGCATGCTGAAGACGCAGAGCCTGCGCAATCCGCTGTTCGGCCTGTCGAAGCAGTTCGAGAAGGTGAAGGTCGAGGACCTGGCCGACAACTTCGCCAAGATCTGCGACGCCTCGCCCGAGGCGCAGATGCGCGCGCAGGACGGCACCGGCATGGGCAGCGGCGCGCCCGGCGAAGACTCCGGCGCGATGGCGCCGGCGGCCATGGGCAAGGGCGATGCGCTGAAGAAGTTTGCGGTCGACCTCACCGAGAAGGCGAAGAAGGGCGAGATGGACCCGGTGACCGGCCGCGACGAAGAGATCCGCCAGATCGTCGACATCCTCATGCGCCGCCGCCAGAACAACCCGCTGCTGACCGGCGAGGCCGGCGTGGGCAAGACGGCCGTGGTCGAAGGCTTCGCGCAGCGCCTGGCGCGCGGCGACGTGCCGCCGCAGCTCAAGGACGTGAAGCTGCTCACGCTCGACATCGGCCTGCTGCAGGCCGGCGCGAGCATGAAGGGCGAGTTCGAGCAGCGCCTGCGCCAGGTGATCGACGAGGTGCAGAGCTCGCCCACGCCCATCATCCTTTTCATCGACGAGATCCACACCCTGGTGGGCGCGGGCGGTGCTGCCGGCACCGGCGATGCGGCCAACCTGCTCAAGCCGGCGCTCGCGCGCGGCAACCTGCGCACCATCGGCGCGACCACCTGGGCCGAGTACAAGAAGTACATCGAGAAAGACCCGGCGCTCACCCGCCGCTTCCAGGTGGTGCAGGTGCCGGAGCCCGACGAGACCAAGGCGATCCTGATGCTGCGCGGCGTGGCCAGCGTGCTCGAGAAGCACCACCGTGTGCAACTGCTCGACGAGGCCATCGAGGCGGCAGTGAAGCTGAGCCATCGCTACATTCCAGCGCGCCAGCTGCCCGACAAGGCCGTGAGCCTGCTCGACACCGCCTGCGCGCGCGTGGCCGTGTCGCAGCACGCCACGCCGCCCGAGGTGGAAGACTGCATGCGCCGCATCGAGGGGCTGACGGTGGAGCAGGAGATCATCGGCCGCGAAGAGGCCATCGGCATCGACGTGACCAAGCGCGCCGCGCAGGTGGCCGCGCTGCTGGCCGAGTCGAAGGTGCAGCTCGATGCGCTGAACGCGCGCTGGCAGGAAGAGAAGGGGCTGGTCGACCGGCTGCTGGAGCTGCGCAGCAAGCTGCGTGCGGGGAACAAGCCGGTGGATTCACAGAAAGCCGAAGGCGATGCCAAGGCCGACGTGCCCCCACTCCAACCCTCCCCCAGCGGGGGAGGGAGCGAAGACCGCGCCGCGCTGCTGGCCGAACTGCATGAGCTGCAGGCGAAGATCCATGCGGTGCAAGGCGAATCGCCGCTCATCCTGCCTTCGGTCGACGAGCAGGCCGTGGCCTCGGTGGTCGCCGACTGGACCGGCATTCCCGTCGGCCGCATGGTCAAGAACGAGGTGGAGGCGGTGCTCAAGCTCGCCGACACGCTCAACCAGCGCGTGATCGGACAGAAGCACGGCCTGGAGATGATCGCGCGGCGCATCCAGACATCGCGCGCGCGGCTGGACAACCCGCAGAAGCCCATCGGCGTTTTCATGCTCTGCGGCACCTCCGGCGTGGGCAAGACCGAGACCGCGCTCGCGCTGGCCGAGGCGCTGTACGGCGGCGAGCAGAACATCATCACCATCAACATGAGCGAGTTCCAGGAGGCGCACACCGTCTCCACGCTCAAGGGCGCGCCCCCGGGCTATGTGGGCTATGGCGAAGGCGGCATCCTCACAGAGGCGGTGCGCCGCCGGCCCTACAGCGTGGTGCTGCTCGACGAAGTGGAGAAGGCCCACCCCGACGTGCACGAGATCTTCTTCCAGGTCTTCGACAAGGGCTGGATGGAAGACGGCGAGGGCCGGATGATCGACTTCAAGAACACCATCATCCTGCTGACCACCAACGCGGGCAGCGAGCTGGTGATGAGCATGTGCCGCGACCCCGAGCTGCTGCCCGACCCCAACGCGCTGGCCGATGCGCTGAAGGCGCCGCTGATGAAGGTGTTCCCGCCCGCGCTGCTGGGCCGCATCGTCACCATTCCCTACTACCCGCTGTCGCCCGAGATGATGAAGAAGATCGTGCGGCTGCAGCTGGGCCGCATCAAGAAGCGCGTGGAAACCAACCACGGCGTGCCCTTCGAGTACAGCGACGCGGTGGTCGATCAGGTGGTCGCGCGCTGCCAGGACCCGGAGTCGGGCGGGCGCGTGATCGACGCGATCCTGACCAACACCGTGCTGCCGACGATTTCGGTCGAATACCTGCAGCGGCTGGCTTCGGGCGGCGAGATCCGCCGCGTGGCGCTCGACGTGAAGGACGCCGACTTCACTTACGCGTTCGACTGACAAGCCTCCACCCCCAGAGAAAAAGATGGCCGATAACGAGTTCCGCATCGAGAGCGATTCACCCGCCAAGGACGACCTGATGTTCTGGCGCATCGTGGGGCACGAGGCGCTGGCGCGTCCGTCGGCCTACGAGCTCACGGTGATCTCGAAGAACAAGGCCATCGACGCCAAGGACATCCTGGGGCACGCCTTCGACGTGGTGATCGAGTTCAAGGATGCCGACGGCGGCACGCACGAGCGCCACTGCCAGGGCCATGCGGTACGCTTCGTGCGCGCCGGCCACATGGGGCGGCACCATGAATACCGCATCACGCTGCGCTCGTGGTTCTGGCTGCTCACCAAGCGCGCCAACTCGCGCATCCTGCAGGACAAGAAGGTGCTCGAGGTGCTCGACGCGGTGTTCGAGGACAGCCCCATCAAGCGCTTCAAGAAGACCAAGGCCGACAACGTCATCGGCACCCACAACCCGAGGCGCTACTGCGTGCAGCACCAGGAGAGCGACTACCGCTTCCTGTCTCGCCTGCTGGAGGACGAGGGCATCTACTACTGGTTCGACGCGCATGGCGCGCCCGGCACCATGCACCTTTCGGACGCCAGCGACCTGGCGCACGAGAAGCTGCCGGCGGCCGACACCCTGCGCCACATGGCCGTCAACGCCGCCGAGCCGCGCTTCAACGAGATCTCGCGCTGGGTCAGCGGGCGCCAGTTCGACACCGGCAAGCACGCATCGCGCGACAGCGACTTCAAGGCCATCAAGAAGAAGCTGGGTGCCGACATCGACGCATCGGACGACCACGAACTGGCGAGCCTGGAGCTGTTCGAGTTCCCGGGCGGCTACTTCAGCGGCGACGACGCCGAGACCCGCGCCAAGCTGCGCGGCGACGAACTCAACGCGCACCGCGACCGCCACTGGGCCGTGACGCCGTGGCCCGACGTGACGGCCGGCCGCGGCTTCAAGTACGAGGGCGACCCCGACGGCACGCGCAACGGCGACTACGTGATCGCGGCCTGCACCTTCGTCGCCAGCCATCGAGGCTACGAGGGCGTGAGCGCCAGCGCCCCGGCGCAGCCCGTGCACAAGGCGCTGGCCGAGGTGCTGCGCGACGACGCGGTGAACGCCGATACGCTGCCGGTGCTGGAGGAGATCATCGCCGCCACGCCTGCGCTGTCGGCCGCGCAGACCGGCAGCAGCATCTTCCTGCTCACCGTGATTCCCACCGAGCGCCTGTTCCGCACGCCGCGCCTCACGCCGCGCGTGACCATGCCGGGCCCGCAGACCGCCATCGTGGTCGGCCCCAAGGGCGATGAGCTGCACGTGGACGACCACGGCCGCGTGAAGGTGCACTTCCATTGGGACCGCTACGACGAGAGCAACGAGAAGTCGACCTGCTGGATCCGCGTGTCGCAGCCCTGGGGCGGCAAGGGCTGGGGCGGCTACTTCATTCCGCGCATCGGCCAGGAGGTGATCGTCGACTTCCTCAACGGCGACCCCGACCGGCCGATCATCATGGGCCGCGTCTACAACGACGAGCAGCCCATTCCCTACAAGTCGCCCACCCAGAGCGGCTTCAAGACCCGCTCCACGCCCGGCGGCGGCTCCTCGAACTACAACGAGATCATGTTCGAGGACAAGAAGGGCGAGGAGAAGATCAACATCCACGCCGAGCTCGACATGAGCCGCAGCGTGGAGCGAGACGACTCCACCACCATCGACCGCGACCAGAGCGTCACCGTCAAGCGCGACCAGACCAACCACGTGGACCGCGACCGCAAGAGCACGGTGACGCGCAACGACACCAACATGGTGGTGGTCGACCAGAAGAACACGGTCAAGGGAAAGCAGAACAACCAGGTGGTGGGCGACCGCAGCACCTTCGTCGACAGCAACGACACGCTGACCGTCACCGGAACGCGAAAGACCGACGTGACCGGCGCACGCACCGACACCTCGCGCGCGGGCGAGACCCGCAACGTGATCGGCAACCAGACCATCACCGTCAGCGGCAACCTGACCTACAAGGCCGCGAAGATGAGCTTCGAGGCCGGGCACATCGACTGGATGGTGACGGGCGCGAGCTCGAAGTACATCACGGTGCCCACCGGGCCGCTGCACCTGATGGCCAACAAGATCAAGCTGATGAGCAACACCGGCATCGAGATGATGGCGGTGGGCAGCATCGACGCGACCTCGGTCGGCTCCAACACGACCATCCTCGGGCCGAACACCAGCGGCTACATCGGCACCAACAGCGAAGCCAACCTGGGCATCGCGCGCTCGACCTTCATGGGCATGAGCATCGACAACGCGCTGGCCATCGCCATCTCCAACTTCGGCGGCGTGGCGATCGATACCGCGCTGGGCGTCAAGCTGTCGTCCGGCGTCGCGCCGGAGATCCAGGCGTTTCCGATCGACGTGGAGCAGGCCGCGCTGCATACCTTCACGCCGGGCGCGGGTGCCGGCGGCGCGGGTGGCGCAGCCATCGCCGGCGCACTGGGAGCGGTCGCGGGCCTGGCCAGCGCGGACGCGGACATCGCCGCGACGCTGAAGCAGTACGCAGACGCCGCCAATGCGCTGGACAACGCCGCCAACGAAGCGGACGCCGCGCACCTTCCCGGCCTCGCAGGCCGGCTGCGCTCGCTCGGCGCGATCACGCGCAACCGTCGCGTGGAAGGCGTGATCGGCAGCATCCCGGTGCTCGGAACCGTTGCGATCGCTGGTGGTGAACTGATCGTCGGTGCCTTGGGCGCCGCCGGCGTCGGAACCGGCGGCGAACGGCTGGCTGCCGACGAGTCGGTCAACGCGGACGGCTCTGCCGCACCGCCCCCGCCTCCGCCGGCTCCTCCCGCCCCGCCGCCGGCACCCGGAGTAGGCGCTCCCGCGGAGCCGACCCAGGAATGGAGCCCGACGCCTCCGGCGCCGCCGCCACCACCGCCACCGCCGCCACCACCGCCGCCACCACCACCGCCGCCGCCACCACCGCCGCCGCCGCCACCACCGCCGCCACCACCACCGCCGCCACCACCACCGCCGCCACCACCACCGCCGCCACCGCCACCATCGCCGCCACCGCCACCATCGCCGTCATCCGACCCGCTGGACGGAGGGGTGCCACCGAACGACGACTGGGAATGAAGAGGGCTGCCGACAGACCATGCAAGTCCTCAAACCCCAGGCGCTCGGCTTGTCGACGCGCCCCATCGAGTACCGCAAGCGCTTCGGGCTCAGCATCAGCGCCTGCCTGCACCTGCCGTTCGCGCAGGGCGAGCGCGGAACGCTGTGGGCGGAGCAGTCGATGTGGTCCTTCCTGGCGAAGGAGATGGCCCAGCCGATGATCGACGAGGGCGTGGCCAAGCTCACGCCGGAGTTCCTGGTGCACGGCAAGGCATTCCCGCCACCGGACCGGCCCGACGGCTGCGCCGTGAGAGCCCGCTTCGGCGCGCAGGAAAAGACGCTGCTGGTGCTGGGCGACCGCTACTGGGACGGATCGAAGCCGAGCAAGGCGCGGCCTTTCGCGCAGATGCCGCTGGACTGGTCGCGGGCCTACGGCGGGACGGACTTTCCCCTCAACACCGCCGGCCGCGGCAGGCAGAAGGCCGATGGCGTGGCCTGGCTGCCCAACATCGAACTGCCGCACGACCGCCTCCTGCGCCCCGACCAGGCCATCGCGCCCGCCGGCATGGGAGCGCTCGACGTGATGCATCCGCAGCGCGTGCAGTACCGCGGCACCTACGACGCCGACTACCTGAAGCTGCACGCGCCGGGCTTCGCGCCGGACACCGACTGGCGCTACTTCAACCTGGCGCCGCCGGACCAGTGGATGGGGGCGCCGCTCGTCGGCGACGAACCGTTCTCGTTCGAGAACATGCATCCGGAAAAGCGCCTGATCGAAGGCCGCCTTCCGGGCATGCGGGCCCGCGTGTTCGTCGGCTACCGCATGGCGGCCGGAGAGCCCAAGGTGCGCGAGGTACCGCTGCGGCTGACGACGGTGTGGTTCTTCCCGCATGCCGAGCGCTGCATCGCGATCTTCCAGGGCCTGGCCGAGGTCGGCACCGACGATGGCTCCGACGTGGTCAGCCTCATGGGAGCCGTCGAACGCATCGGCCAGGTTCGCTCCGATGCGCACTACCTCGACGCTGCCGCGAAGCGTGCCGATCCGAAGATGGGGCCCATCTACGCCATCGTCGACAGCGACCTGCTTCCGGAGGGCGTGAACACCGTCGACCCCGATGTGGAAGCCGCCAAGGCACCCTTCGGCACGGAGGGACTGCAGGGCGAAGCCCAGCGTCGCCGGGCCGGGATGGATGTGGCCTTCGCCCGCGAGAAGGCCATTTCCATGGGCAAGGACCCGGACGCGCTGGGCATCCGCATGCCTGCGCGCGAGAAGGTTCCGGTCGGCGACGAACTGCCGCCCTACCTCGAGAAGAAGATGAAAGAGGCCGAGGCACAGCAGTGGGCGGCGCTCGAGGATGCGGTCACCGTCGTCGAGCGGGCACTGGCGATGTCGCAGGAGCAGAAGATCGACCTCGCCAGGCTGCGGCACCGTGGTCCGCCGAAGTACGACCCCGACAGGCACATGGCAGAGATGCGCGCACAGGCCGCCATGGGAACGAGGCCTGTCGACCTGGCGCCCATCTATCCGAAGCTGTGCCAGATCGAGGACGCGCATCGCGCGGGCTATCTCCAGTCCGCGCACATGCAGCCGCCGGCCTACCCGATGGCTGCGCAAGAGGCAGAGAAGCTGCGCGGCGAGATGGCGCGCGCCAGCGCTGCGGGCATCAAGTTCTTCGCGGGCATCGACCTCACCGGCGCCGATCTCTCGGGCCTCGACCTGCGGGACGTGAACTTCGAAGGCGCGTGGCTCGAGAGCGCGAACCTCGCCAATACCAATCTCTCCGGCGCCAACCTCGCGGGCGCGGTACTGGCGCATGCGAATCTGGAGGGCGTGATCGCCATCGGAGCGAAGTTCGGCAAGGCCAATCTCGGCAAGGCGCGGCTCTCCCGCGGCGTCTTCGACGATGCCGACTTCAGCGCAGCGACGCTCATGTACTGCGCATTCGCCGGCACGCAGATGCGGCGCGCGACATTCGCCAAGGCGAACCTGCTGAACACCACGTGGGGCGATGCCGACTGGGCCGGGGCCGACCTGAGCGGCCAGGTCTTCCACAAGCTGGACCTCAAGGGCATGCGGTGGCCGGAGGCGAACCTGTCGGTCTGCAATTTCATCGAGTCCGACCTCTCGGGCGTCGACATGCACGGCGCGAAGATGGAGAACGCGACCTTCGTGACCAGCAAGCTCGACGGCGCGAAGATGATGGCGGCTCGCTGCGCCGGCACCGTGGCGGTCAAGGGAAGCAGTCTGGCCGGTGCGGACATGAGCCAGGCCGACCTGCGCCGTTTCAACTTCGGCGCCTGCGATGCGCGAGGTGCCAAGCTGATCCGCGCCGTGCTCGACGGCGCCAATCTCTGCGAGGCCCTCCTGGAGGGCGCCGACCTGCGGCTCGCCAGTGCGAAGGGCGCGCTGATGCGCAAGGCCGTCTGCACCAATGCGCTGTTGTCGGGCGTGAACTTCAGCGAGGCCATCTTCCAGTCGGCGGACCTGCGCGGAGCCGACCTGCGGCGCAGCAATCTCTTCGGCGCCGACCTCGGGCGCGTGCGGCTCGACGGCTCCACGAGCTTCGACGGCGCATTGCTGAAGCGGGCGCGAACATGGCCACGGCTCACACCGGAACAGCAGGCCGCAGCATGAGCCCGAACCTGCTGGCCATCGCAGTCAGCGTCGGCGAGGCGCTGGAAGGCCTCGACCTGCGCAAGGGCCGCTACGCCGGGCTCGCGCTCGGCGGCGGAATCTTCTCGCGGGTCAATTTCGCCGAAACGGATTTCCGTGGCGCCGACCTGCGCGAGACAGTGTTCGACGCATGCGACCTGCGCGGCGCCATCGCATCAGGCGCCAACCTGCGCAAGTCGGTCTTCAACCGCTGCAAGCTCGACCACGCGGACCTGCGCGAAGCCAACCTGCACGGCGCCGTGTTCACGGAGTGCGACCTGACGCATGCGCAGATGGCGCAGTCGGCGATGACCATGGCCACGCTGGCGCGTTGCCGGCTGGACCATGCCGTGCTGCGCGGCGTGCAACTCGATTCCGCCGTCGTCACCCAGTCGGTGCTGCTCGACGTCTGCGCCGACGACACCAGCTGGCAATACACCACCGTCAACGAATGCGATCTCTCGCATTTGACGTGGACCGGTGCGCGCATGCTGCGCAACGTGTTCTTCAAGACATCTCTAAAGGGGATGTCGTTCGCCGGGCTGGAGCTGAACGGCTGCCAGTTCTCGTCCGCCGATTTGAGCGGGGCCGACTTCGGCGGCGTCACGCTGCAGCAGTGCAATTTCCAGGGCGCGACGATCGATGGCGCGAAGTTCGCGAATGCCGTGGCACCGTCGGCGATCTTCTGCGCCGCAACGGGCAAGGGCGTCGACTTCTCCGGTGCCCGCCTGCGGCAGGCTCTCTTCACCGGCGCCGTGCTGCCCAAGGCCAATTTCACAGGCTGCGACCTGTACCAGACCCATTTCGCGGGCGCGAAAGTGCAGGGCGCCGACTTCAGCGGCGCCGAGCTGACGTATGCCGACTTCAGGCATGCCGATCTCACCGCGGCCGACCTGCGCCGCGCCACCATGCTGCGCACCGTGCTGCATGCAGCCATCACCGAGAACGCGCAGATGAGCGACCGTGCCCGCGCGCTCGAGTCCGACCCGGAGCTTGCCGAATCCGAGCGCTGGCAGCCGCTGGTCGCCTGACATGACGAATACGGAGGAAACAGCCACCATGAACAAAGAAACGACAACGCTCGCGAAGGCGCGCACCGTCAAGAAGAGCCAGACCGCGAAGGCCATTCCGGGCGAGTGGTGCGTGGGCATCCTTGGCATCGACGCGAAGGGCCGCCAGGTCGTTGCCAGCGGCGACCTGAAGCTTCGCGCACGCCGCGCCGCGAGCTGCCTGCTCGAGCCCGCGGCCGGCGACAGCGTGGCCTGCCTGCGCATCGCGCCCGACGAGGTCTGGGTCATGGCCGTGCTGCAGCGCGAGGAGGGCACGGCCAATGTCGTGAACTGCGAAGGCGGCGGCATGCGCATCGCCGCGGAGGGCGGGCGCATCGAACTTGCGGCCGAGGAGCTCGACATCGCCACGCAGCGCACGCGCCTTGCCACCGACAGCGCCGACGTCGTCGGCCGCCAGCTCAGCGTGGTCGGCACCAGCCTCAAGCTCGTGGGCTCGGTGCTGTCGTCGGTGATGGACCGCGTGCAGCACTTCAGCAGGCACTACCTGCGCACCACCGACGGCATCGACCGCGTGTCGGCCACGCATGTGGAGTGCGAGGCGCAGCAACTGATGCGCCTGGAGGGCGACCACACGCTGGTCAACGGCCGCGAGCTGGTCAAGGCGCGCGGCGCGCAGATCCACTTCGGCTGAAGCCCGGCGGAGAAGAAGAGAAATGTTCGCCAACTGCCAGCTGATGGGCACGGACATGGGATTTCCCGATGTCTGCATCACGCCCGCCGCGCCGTCGCCGATACCGGTGCCGTATCCGAACATCGCCATGGGTCCGATGGCGATTCCGAACTGCCCGACGATCCTCATCATGGGCGGTCCGGCCCACAACCTCGGCACCACCATTCCGATGACCAACGGCGACAACTCCGGCGTGCTGCTGGGCGTGGCCTCGGGCACGGTGATGGGGCCGAGCCGCCATCTCACCGGCGCCTTCACGGTGCTGATGATGGGCATGCCCGCGTCGCGCCTGACCAGTGTGTCGCTGCAGAACAGCACCAACTGCCCCGGCGTGCGCACCGTGCCGAGCCAGCCGCTGGTGCTGCTGCTGGCGCCCTAGAGAAACCGAAGCAAAGAGGCTGCGCCGCCTTACAGGCGCATGGGGGAGAAAGCCAAAAATGGCAGACCAGGAGTTCCGCATCGAGAGCGACTCGCCCGTGAAGGACGAGCTCATGTTCTGGCGCATCGTGGGTCACGAGGCACTGGCACGCCCCTCGATCTACGAGCTCACGGTGCTGTCGGAGAACAAGGCCATCGACGCGAAGGACATCCTCGGGCGGGCCTTCGATATCGTCATCGGCTTCGAGGACGCCGACGGCGGCAGGCACGAACGGCACTGCCAGGGCCATGCGGTGCGCTTCGTGCGCGCGGGCCATGCAGGGCGCTACTTCGAATACCGCTTCACCCTGCGCTCCTGGTTCTGGCTTCTCACCAAGCGCGGAAACTCGCGCATCCTGCAGGAGAAGCCCGTGCTCGACGTGCTCGACGCGGTGTTCGAGGACAGCCCGATCAAGCGCTTCAAGAAGACCCGGTCGGACAACGTCGTGGGCACTCACAAGCCGCGCCGGTATTGCGTGCAGCACCAGGAGAGCGACTACCAGTTCCTATCGCGGCTGCTGGAAGACGAAGGTATCTATTACTGGTTCGATGCGCACGATGCGCCCGGCACCATGCACCTCTCGGATGCCAGCGACATGGCGCACGACAAGCTGCCCGCCGCGGACACCCTGCGCTACGTGTCGAGCGACGCCGCCGAGGCGCGCTTCAACGAGATCTCGCGCTGGGTGAGCGAACGGCAGTTCGACACCGGCAAGTACGCCTCCACCGACAGCGACTTCAAGGCCATCAAGAAGAAGCTCGAGGCGGCCGGAGGCACGCCCGACAAGCACGAACTGGCCGAGTTCGAGGCCTTCGAGTTCGCGGGCGGCTACTTCAAGGGCGACGACGCCGACTACAAGGGCAAGCTGCGCGGCGAGGAGATCGGCGCGCGCCGCCAGCGCCACTGGGCCCTCACCCCCTGGCCCGACGTGGCCGCCGGCCGCAGCTTCAAGTTCGAGAACGACCCCGACGGCACGCGCGACAGCGACTACGTGATCGCCGCCTGCACCTTCTTCGCGACCCACCCGGGCTACGAGGGCGCCGACGTCGAGGCGCCGGCCATGCTGCCGGCGCAGATGCTGCGCGAGGCTCTTGCCGACGACGCGGTGCTGGCCGACACGCTGCCGGCGTTCGAGGCGGCTGCCGCGCGCATGCCTTCGTTCGATGCGGGACGACCGGGCGCGAGCTCGTTCCTGCTGACGGTGTTCCCGGCCGACATGCCGTTCCGTCCGCCGCGGCTGACGCCGCGCGTGGTCATGCCGGGGCCGCAGTCGGCCATCGTCGTGGGGCCGTCGGGCGAGGAGATCCATGCGGACGACTTCGGCCGCGTGAAGGTGCACTTCCACTGGGACCGCTACGACAAGAGCAACGAGAAGTCGACCTGCTGGGTGCGCGTGTCGCAACCCTGGGCCGGCAAGGGCTGGGGCGGGTACTTCTGCCCGCGCATCGGCCAGGAGGTGATCGTCGACTTCCTCAACGGCGACCCCGACCGCCCGCTGATCGTGGGCCGCGTCTACAACGACGACCAGCCCATTCCCTTCGGCACCCACACGCAGAGCGGCTTCCGCACGCGTTCCACGCCCAAGGGCAGCGCGGCCAACTGCAACGAGTTCCGTTTCGAGGACAAGAAGGGCTCGGAGCAGGTGTACCTGCACGCGGAGAAGAACCAGGACATCGAGGTCGAGAACGACGAGACCCACTGGGTGGGCCACGACCGCACCAAGACCATCGACCACGACGAGACCACCCACGTGAAGCACGACCGCACCGAGACGGTCGACAACAACGAGACCATCACCGTGCACGGCCAGCGCACGGAAACGGTGGACAAAAACGAGACCATCACGATCCACCAGAACCGCACCGAGACGGTGGACCTGAACGAGACGATCTCCATCGGGCAGAACCGCACGATCACCGTGGGCGCGAGCGAGACGGCGACGGTGGCGCTCCAGCGTACGCACACGGTGGGCATCAACGAGACCATCACCGTCGGCGCGGCGCAGGAGATCACGGTGGGCGCGATGCAGGCGGTGACGGTGGGGGCGAGCCAGACGATCAGCGTGGGGGCGAATCAGTCGAGCAGCATCGGCGCCAACCGGTCGGTCGATGTGGGCGCGAACCTGTCGACGAACGTGGGGGCGGATGAATCGCGAAGCGTGAGTTCGGGCCGGACCACCAGCGTGGGCAAGGACGACTCGCTGTCCGTCGGAAAGAACCTGGTGATCGACGCGGGCGATTCCATCTCCATCACCACGGGCAGCGCGAGCATCACGATGAAGAAGGACGGGACCATCGTGATCAAGGGGAAGGACATCACGATCGATGCCTCCGGGAAGATCAACCAGAAGGCCGGCGGGAACATTCTCATGAAGGGTTCGAAGATCCTTCAGAACTGAGCGCGGGCGAGGAAATTCAAGGAGAGAACCATGAGCGGCAGGGACTCGATCGAGGAAGAACTCAGGGCGGAAATGGAGGAGCCGGCGGCCATCGCGCGCTGGAATTCCGTGACGACCGCAGAGCTGGTCGCCATCGCGGACGAGGGGCAGACGCCGCTCGTCATGCTCGTGGGACGGCACGGGACGACCGCGGTGCGTGCACGCAGCGTGGTGGACCTGCACGGCGCCCATATCGGCCGGCACGTGGTGCTGATGTTCGAGGACGCCGATCCGGCGCGCCCGATCGTGATGGGCGTGCTGCGTGGCGCACAGGCATGGCCGCTGCCGGATGCGCCGGCGCAGGTGGAGGTCGACGCGGATGGCGAGCGCATGCTGGTGAGCGCGAAGGACGAGCTGGTGCTGCGCTGCGGCAAGGCCAGCATCACGCTCACGCGGGCCGGCAAGGTGCTTATCCAGGGCAGCTATGTGTCGAGCCGCTCGACGGGCGTGAACCGGGTCAAGGGTGGTTCGGTGCAATTGAACTGAGCAGCAGGAGGGTACGTGGAACTCCTCAATGCCACCCGCATGGTCGCGGGGTTCAACCTGGGCGTCGAGCCGAGCGGGCGTGAACTGCTTGTCGTGGTCGCCAAGGGCACCTTCCGCATTCCGCCGGCCGATGCACCGGACAGCATCGTGCTGCACGAGGCGCAGCTGCCGCTGGTAATGGCCGATACCTTCACCGGCGCACCGGGTCTGTCGGCGCCGGTCTACGAAGTGGACTTCGCGCCGCGCAAGCCGCGCTGCGACATTCTCTTGCTGGGCAGCGCGTACGCGCCGGGCGGCCGGCCCGCGTCGCGCGTCGAGGTGGGATTGCGGGTCGGCAGCTGGAGCAAGACCTTCGCGGTGGTCGGGCCGCGCCAGTGGGAATGCGGATTGGCCGGCGTCGGCCCGACACCGCCGGGCGTGTTCGTGCGGCAGCCGATCTCGTACGACGTGGCCTTCGGCGGCGTCGACCTCCTGCATGAGGACCCGGTCGAGCACGCCGCCTTCATGGCCAATCCGGTCGGCCGCGGCTTCCACAGGCACTTGCGGGTGGAATGGGTCGAGGGCCGGCCGCTGCCGGCCACCGAGGAGATCGATCACGCCGTGCGCGCGCCAGACGGCAACTACCGGCCCATGGCCCTCGGGCCCGTGGGGCGTGGATGGGACCCGCGCCATCGCTTTGCCGGCACCTATGACGATGCGTGGCGCCAGAAGCACTTTCCCTTCCTGCCACCCGATTTCGACGAGCAGTATTTCCAGGCGGCACCGCTCGACCAGCAGGTGCCGCTCGACCACTTCCGCAATGGCCCCGTCGAGGTGCTGATGGCCAACCTGACACCCGACGGACTGACGCGCTTCATCATTCCTCACCTGGTGGCTCCGGTGCATGTGTTCACCCGCGATGGCGAGCGCGAGGACCACACGGCCACGCTCGACACGGTGGTCATTGAACCCGACGAGGGGCGCTTCAGCCTCACCTGGCGCATGACGCGGCCATTGAAAAAGGACATCTTCGAGGTCGCGCAGGTCATGGTCGGCAAGAAAGGGCGCGAATGGTGGCAGCAGCGCGATGCCGCGCCGTTCCCCATTCCCGTGATCATGGTGCCGATGGTTCCGGACGACGAAGAGCTGGACGAGGTCGCATGAGCATGCCGACATCAGCCATTTGCATCCGGCGCACGGGGCTCGTCACCAGCGTGGGACTGAACGCGGCCGCATCCTGCGCGGCGATCCGCGCCAAGGTCACCAACCCGAGCGAGACGCGCTTCATCGATTCGGAGGGCGAGCGGATCATGGCGCACGCCGTGCCGCTGGAGCAGCCATGGCGCGGACGAGCCAAGCTGGTCCGCATGGCCGCGCTGGCGGTGCAGGAGTGCCTGGCCGGCGTGGCGCGCGAGCGATGGGACGAAATCCCCTTGCTGCTGTGCGTGGCCGAGCACGAGAGGCCGGGGCGCCTGCAGGGGCTCGACGATCTGCTCTTCGAAGAACTGCAGGATCTGCTCGGGGCCCGCTTCTCGGCGGATTCGCTCGTGGTCGCGCATGGCCGTGTGAGCGTGGTGGTGGCGCTGGCGCAGGCGCAGCGACTGATCGGCGGCGGCGTGCCGCTGGTGCTCGTGGCCGCAGTCGACTGCCTGCTCGAGTGGCCGACGCTCGGCGCATACGAACGCGGCAATCGCGTGCTGACGGCCGAGAACTCGAATGGCTTCATTCCCGGCGAGGGTGCGGGGGCGTTGCTCATGGGCGTTCTCGGCGGCGAGGGGGGCCTGGTGTGCGCGGGCACCGGCTTCGGCATCGAGAAGGCGCACATCGACACCGAGGAGCCGCTGCGCGGCGACGGCCTGAGCGCAGCCATCGAGGCGGGGTTGGCGCAGGCCGGCTGCGGCATGCACGACATCGACTACCGCGTCACCGATCTGTCGGGCGAGCAGTACTACTTCAAGGAGGCAACGCTCGCGCTTGCGCGCACCTTGCGCCAGCGAAAGGAGAGCTTCGACATCTGGCATCCGGCCGAGTGCATCGGCGAGGCGGGGGCGGTGGCCGGAGTCGCCGCGCTGGCCGTGGCGGATGCGGCGGGCCGCCGCGGGTATGCGCCGGGGCCGGCCGTGCTCGTGCACATGGCGAACGATGCGGGACAGCGGGCCTGCGCCGTGATGCGCTTCGAAGAGGCCGTGGCGTGAGGAACGCACGATGAGCAACAAGGTCTTCGCCAACGCCTTGGAGATTTCGTGCAAGGCCGCGAGCGGAAAGACCATGTGCGCCTTTCCGGACGTCTGCTTCACGCCGCCGCAGACGCCGGCCACGCCGCCGGGCGTGCCGCTTCCGTATCCGAACACGGGTTTCTCGTCGGATACGACCGACGGTTCGACCAGCGTGGAGATCTCGGGCCAGCAGGTGATGCTCAAGAACAAGAGCTACTTCAAGCGAAGCAGCGGCGACGAAGCCGGCTGCGCGCCCAAGAAGGGTCTGGTCACGAGTACCAACATGGGAAAGATCTATTTCTCGCGCTGGTCGATGGACGTGCTGGTGGAGGGCGAGAACGTGGTGCGCCACCTCGACATCACCACGCACAACCACAGCTCGTATCCGGGCAACGAGTCGATTCCCTGGCCGCACCTGGAAACGATGGCACCCGGCGCGGCCAAGGCGGCGTGCGACAAGGAAGTCAAGCGCGAGAAGGCCGCCTGCAAGGATTTCAAGAAGCAGGGCACCAAGAACGTGTGCGCCGCCGCCGGCATGAACATCGGCATCAAGAAGCAGCGGGGGCGCGGGGCGGACTGGAACAAGATGTCGCTCGATGCCATCAAGGGCAAGGAGGCTGCCGACAAGTGCCTGCGCGCGCGCAAGTGCAGGCTCGTGCCCTACAACGCGCAGAAGGACGGCGTGAAGGGATGCTGCCCGAGCCAGACGCCGGATCACGTGATACCCAAGAGCTCCTTCTACACGGCGGCGGTCTCCAAGGGCAAGAAGCTGCCCGGCTGGAAGAACTACAAGATGAGCGCCGCGCCCTGCATGTGTGCGGAGGGACCGAGCAACACCGAGGGCAGCCATGGGCTGCGCCATGCGGCCCACAAGTTCATGGGCAAGAAGGTGGGGGCGGGAACGACGCAGTCCTTTGCCAAGGAACTGAACCTCTGCGTGAAGAGCGCGCAGAAGGTGTTCAAGTCGTCCAACTGCAGCAACAAGTGCCTGAAGGCGCAGCTCAACGAGGGGCACAAGGACATGTGCTCGAAGGACCTGAAGGACGCCGAGGTGAAGCACTCGCCTTCGGGGTCCGACGTCGCGAGCGAGGCGGCCCTGGATCCGCTCAAGGCCCTGGGCAACAAGAGATCCCGCTGAAAGGAGAGCGTACATGGCACAACGGCTGGGACTATCGAAGGACAACCTGATATCGCGAGGCGCAGCGCGCTTCAAGGACCTCGTCTATCTTGCGCTTCAGGACAAGAAGCTCCAGAAGAAAGGCGTCGCCCACACTCGACTGGGCAGCGTGGACGAAGGTGAGATCGCCAATGTCAAGGATCTGGCGTGGCGTGCGGCCGGTATCTGCGTTGTGCGCAAACCCGCCGAGAAACTCGTCGTCGTCTCTGGCGACGGCCAGGTATTCACCTACGTAGGCGGACAGGAGGGCAGCGAGAAGATCCGCGATGCCTTCGATTTGCGCGCCTGTGCCGCCATCGACGGATACGCCTATGCCTGCGGCATGAACCGCGAGGTGTTCAGGCGCGCGGGGGAAGGAAAGTGGACTGCCATGCATGCACCGGCCGCGGAGGGCGACGACGAGGTCGCCGGCTTCGAAGCCATCGACGGCTTCGGCGCGGACGACATCTATGCCGTGGGCTGGGAAGGCGAGTTGTGGCATTGGCAAGGCAGCGCCTGGACGCAGGGGCCGAGTCCGGTCAACGTGGTGCTCAGCGGCGTGTGCTGTGCCGGCGACGGGAATGTCTACGCCTGCGGCCAGGCAGGCACGCTGCTGCGAGGCCGCGGGCAGGACTGGGAGGTGCTCGAGACCGAGGGGCTCATGGACGACTTCTGGGACCTGCGCTGGTTCATGGGCCGCCTGTACGTGGCGAGCATGAGCGCGCTCTACGAGCTGCAGGGCGATGCGCTCGTGCCGGTCGACTTCGGCCGCGACGCTCCCGACAGCTGCTACAAGCTCACCGATGCGGAGGGTGTGCTGTGGTCGGTCGGGCAGCAGAACATCTGCTCGTTCGATGGCGCCGCCTGGCGCCGCTGGGAATGAGGGCAAGGCCGTGAGCATCGGCGCGGCGAACAACGCGGCAGGCGTGGCCCTGAACAGGCCCGTGCCGGCCGTTGTCGCCCAGCATGCGGAGGAGAGCGCGGTGCTCTTCCATGTGCGGGCGCGGATGGTCGATGCGCCTCATGTGAAGCTGCATCATCTCCGCCGCCTGGATGACCGGCTGGCCGCGCATCTCGACGGTCTTGCCGTGGCAGGCGCGTACGGCGCACATCTGTGCGCGACGGCGCTGGCCATGCCCGGCCCGGGCGAGCTCTTCGCAACCACCGCGCTGGCGCTCGACACGCACGACGGTCCTTGTCTCGACAAGGTTCTGGCGCTCGCGCATGCCTTGCCGGAGTGCCGTCCCGGCGTGCTGGCCGCCTTCGCATGGGTTCCGGCGCCTTCGTTGCGCGGCATCACCGGTGGCCTGCTGGCTTCTCCATCGGCGTTCCATCGCATGGTCGGCATCCTGGCCTGCCGTGCGCATCGCGTCGATCCGGGCGCGCCACTGGTGGCGGCGCTGGGCGATCCGGATAGCTTGTTGCGCGAGCAGGCGCTTCGCACCGCCGGGGAGTGCGGCAGGCTGGACCTGCAGGGCGCCTGCGTGCGCGCCCTGGCCGACGAGGACGCCGCTTGCCGTTTCCAGGCTGCGCGTTCGGCGGTGTTGCTCGGCGACCGGCATGCAGCGATACGCGTGCTGCACGAGGAGACGGGCGCGGGCAGGCCGTACCGGGCGCAAGCCATCGGGCTGCTGCTCAAGCTCGCCTCGCCGGAGCAGGCGGTGCCGATCCTGAAGTCGCTGTTCGAGTCGCAGGCGGATGCGCGCGAACTGATCCGCGGCCTTGGTACGAGCGGCGATCCGCGCTGGGTGCCTTGGCTCATCGACAGGATGGAGGATGCTTCCCTGTCGCGCCTGGCCGGCGAAGCCTTCACGCTGATCACCGGCCTCGATCTTGCGGAGCACGATCTGGAGCGCAGGCCTCCCGATGGCATCGAGACCGGTCCGGTGGACGATCCGGCGGACGACGACGTTGCTATGGACGAAGACGACGGCCTGCCCTGGCCCGACGCGGGCAAGGTCGCCGATGCGTGGGCCGCCAGGGCGCCGGACTTTCCGGAGGGCGTCCGCCACTTCATGGGAGCGCCGCCGTCGTGGGACCACGCCATCCAGGTGCGCGCCCGGGGCTGCCAGCGGCAACGTCGGGCGGCCTCGGAATACCTGTGCCTGCTTCGGCCCGGCACGGCGCTGTTCCCGACCGGCGCTCCCGCGTGGCGCCAGCAGCGCTGGCTCGCCGGGCCAGAGGCCTGAGCGTTCATGCATGCCCCGTACATCCTCGCTGTCCTGGCCTTCGTGTTCGCTGTCGCGGCAGCCCTGCGCTGGAGACGGAATGCCAAGCACTTCGACCCCGCCACCCGCACCTGGCTCCTCATCGCCGCCATCTTCACCGCCATCGCAGCCTGGCTGCAATGGCATACCTCTTAAGGCGAGATTGCCAACATGCCCCACGGAATGAATACTCCTTGCGAGTTTGTTCGGGCGCATTCAGGCACAGAGCCTTCGGGGGCCGATTCATGATCCATATCGCTGTCATCACCCGGCAAGGCGCTCCGGCGGGGCAGTCCATCGCCGCGGACTTCGGTCCCAATGGCGGGACCATCGGCCGCGCCGACACCAACACGCTGGTGCTCGACGATCCCGACCGCACGGTCTCGCGCGTGCATGCGCAGGTGCTGTGCCGCGACGGGCAGTACTTCGTCATCGACCGGGGCAGCAACCCGATGCAGTGCAACGGCGTGTCGCTGGGCTCGGGCAAGGAGGCCGCGCTGACCGATGGCGCGCGGCTGGTGGTGGGCAGCTTCGAGTTGACCGTGCGCGTGACGGCTGCCGCTGTCGCCGCCGTGCCCGCAGCGCCGATCATTCCCGCGACGGTATTGGGCGGCTCGCAAGCCGCCGCCGCCACGCCGACGAGCGACGATCCCTTTGCCGACCTGCTCGCGGGCCTCGCGCCGCCGCCTGCGCCGGCTTCGGCGGCTTCAGCGGCTTCAACGGCTTCACCGGCCGCGGCGCCCGCAGCGGCGCTGTCCGATTCGCTGCTGTTCCCCGATCCGATGGAAAGCGGCTCGCGCAACGTGCAGGCCGCGCAGGTCGATCCGTTCGCCAACCTGCTCGGACCCACGCCGTCGTCGGGGCCGGCGGCGGGCCTCGGCGCGCTCGACGACTTCTCCGATCTCGGCGCGCCGCCCGCGCACGGCAAGGCTGCGAACATCGACGAGCTGTTCGGCGGCATGGGCGGCGGTGGTGGTGGCGGCATCGGCGGCGATCCGCTCGCGCTGTCGCCGCTGGCCGATCCGCTGCTGCAGCCGAACACCGCGTCCAACGCCGATCCGCTGGCTGCCCTGCAGCAGGCGGCGCCTCCCACGCCCACGCCGCGCCCCGACCACCTGCCCATCGACCAGTTCGGCTTCACGCCGCCGAAGGCCGTCGAGCCGCCGAAGCCTCCGCCGGCGATGGCGCCTGTCCCCGTTCCTGCGCCTGCACCTGTCATGCCGCCCGCGCAGTTCGACGACATGACCGGCCAGCCGATCCGCATCAGCGGGCCCGAGGGCTCCGGCAAGCCGCTGGAGCCGTTGGAGCCGCTGCGGCCCCCGGCGCCGGCGATCGCTCCCGCGCCAGCTCCGCGTCCGGCGGCGCCTCCGCCCGAGCGCATGGCCAGCGACGACGAGCTGCTCGCGGCCTTCCTGCGCGGCCTCGCGAGCACGCACCAGCCGCCCGAGATGCTCACACCGGGCCTGATGGAGCGCATCGGCTCGATGCTGCGCAGTGCCACCGAGGGCACGCTGCAGCTGCTGCTCACGCGCCAGGAGTTCAAGCGCGAGGTGCGCGCCGAGGTCACGATGATCGCGGCGCAGGCCAACAACCCGCTGAAGTTCTCGCCCACGGTCGAGGTGGCGCTCGCGCACCTGCTGGGCCCCGGCGTGCGCGGCTTCATGCCGCCCGAGGCCGCGATGCGCGACGCCTTCAACGACCTGCGCGCGCATCAGTTCGGCGTGATGGTGGGCATGCGTGCGGCGCTGGCGCATGTCATCGCGCGCTTCGAGCCGGCGGAGCTGGAGAAGAAGATCAGCGCCAAGACGGCGCTCGACGCGCTCTTCAGCGCCAACCGCAAGGCCAAGCTGTGGGACCAGTTCGTGTCGCTGTACGGCGGCATCGCGAGCGAGGCGGAGGACGACTTCCACAGCCTCTTCGGCAAGGCCTTCCTCGAGGCCTACGAGGAGCAGATGGCGCGCCTGAAGTCCGATGCCTGACGAGAAGAAAAAGAAGAGCGACAGAGCCGGTCAGACAAACAGACAACACAACCCAGCACTCGCGAGGCACACCGCTTGGAAATCGAAATCGTCACGCTCTCCCGGCAGGGAGGCCGCAACTACAACGAGGACGTGCACGGCCACTGGCACGACGAGCGCTTCGTCGCCTGCCTCGTGGCCGACGGCGCGGGCGGCCATGGCGGCGGCGACGTGGCGGCGGCCACCGCGCGCGGCAGCATGCTCGCCGGCTTCGCGGTCGCGCCGGGGCTGGACGAGCCCACGCTGCGCGGCCTCGTGGAGCAGGCCAACCGCGACGTGGTGGCGCGCCAGGCCGAGGGCGGCAAGCTCGCGGGCATGCGCTCGACCATCGTGTTCGCGGCCATCGATCTCGAAAGCCAGGCGCTCGCCTGGGTGCACAGCGGCGACAGCCGCGCCTACCTGTTCCGCGGCGGCGCCATCGTGGCGCGCACCACCGACCACAGCCTCGTGCAGCAGATGGTGGCCGGCGGCATGCTCGACGAGGAGGGCGCGCGGCTGCATCCGCAGCGCAACATGCTGCTGTCGGCGCTGGGCTCGATCGAGGAGGCGCCCGACATCGCGGTGTCGCAGCGCATGCGCCTGCTGCCGGGCGACGTGCTGCTGCTGTGCAGCGACGGCGTGTGGGAGCCGCTGGGCGACGAGTGCCTGATCGACACGCTGCATGCCTCGCGCACGCCCAGCCAGTGGACCGAGCTGATCGACGCGCAGGTCAAGGCCAATGCCAAGCCGGGCCACGACAACTACACGGCGCTCACGCTGTGGGTGATCGAGGACGACGAAGACGACGTGACGAGGCTGATGCCCGACAGCGTCGCGTCGACCGACTCCTGATTCCTTTCTCTCCGTACGGCAACGCGGGGCAAAAAAAAGAAGGGGCCCCGGGGCCCCTTCCTTCCTTCGATTGCGGCAACCGCGCCGATCAGGCTCCGCCCGTGCTGGGCACGGTCTGGGGCGCGACGTAGGTGTATTTGTTCGCCGTCTTCTTCACCTTCTTCAGCGCGCTGCGCAGCTGCTGCGGCATGTCCTGGCGGTTGGGCAGGTTGGTGTAGTTGTCGATGCCCTGTTCCTTGCAGCAGTTGGCGCAGCCGTTGTTGAGCAGGTCGAGCGCGTAGCGCGTCTTGCTCAGCGTACTGGACGCGCCGGGCTCGCGGAACGGATCGAAGATGCCGTCCGGCAGCACTTTCTGTCCGAGCGCGATCGCCTGCGTCTGGAAGTGCGTGATGTGCTTCTGCGTGACCGGCCCGTAGTAGCCGTCCACGACGATCACCTCGGTCTGGCCCGGGGGCGGGTCCAGGTCGTGGTTGAAGCCGAGCAGCTCGTAGTAGAAGATCTTGAACAGCGCCTGTACCAGCATCACGTCTTCACGCGTGTTGGAACCGATCCGGCCTACCGACCAGTCGATGTTGTAGGCGGTGAGCAGAGCGCCGCTGGTGCCGATGAGTGGGGTGCTGAATGCCATTGCATTGCTCCGGTGAGGACGCGTGGAGACCGCACCGGGCACTGGCGCGCCCGATGCCGTGCCCGGCGAGTCCGTCGTCCGTCAGCGGGTCTCGGTGGTCGCGACGTTCCAGCCGAACTTGACTTCGCCGCCGGCCGCGCCCTTGTCGTCCTGGGCCTTGTAGGCGAACTCGATGTCCTTGAACGAGCACGACACCTGTTCCTGCACGTCGCCGCCCTGCGCGCCGCCGGGGCCGACCATGGAGATGAACACTTCCTTGAGCGTGACCTTCAGGTACTCCTGCTGGCCTTCGCCCGACTTGCGGCAGGTCAGGACCAGGTCCTTGAAGTGCTTGCCGCTCACGCAGTTCTTGGCCAGCACGGGGGAGGCCTTGTCGTAGGTGTGCGTGAAGTGGAACTCGCCGGGCGTGGCCTTGCCCTTGCCCGAGCCGCCGCCGGAGCCCGCGCCCGAGGAATTGCTCACGTTCCAGGTCCACGACGAGATCTCGATCTCGTCCTTGTGGTCCTTGTGGGAAGACTCGCCCTTGACGCCGTCGAGCTTGATGTGAAAGTCAGAAGACATGTTCCTACTCCTTGGAACCCGATTGCGTTCGGGCAGTTGCTGTTGATGATCGAGACGGATGCTTGTGCTGCCGGTGGCTTGCTGGCAAGGCCGGTATGTGGCAGCTGTTGATAGAACGAAACGGGAGCCGGAATTTCAAGAAAGTCCGGCCCGTTTTTTTCAGGTCTTCACGCGCCGCCCTTGGCCGAAGGCAGCTTCGACACCAGGCGCAGCGAGACCGTGAGGCCCTCGAGCTGGTAGTGCGGGCGCAGGAAGAACTTGGAGGTGTAGTAGCCCGGGTTGCCTTCCACTTCCTCCACGATCACCTCGGCGGCGGCCAGCGGCTTCTGGGCCTTGGTGATCTCCGAGGAGTTGGCGGGGTCGCCGTCCACGTAGTTCATGATCCACTTGTTGAGCCAGCGCTGCATGTCCTCGCGCTCCTTGAAGCTGCCGATCTTGTCGCGCACGATGCACTTGAGGTAGTGCGCGAAGCGGTTGCAGGCGAAGAGGTAGGGCAGGCGCGCCGCCAGGTTGGCATTGGCGGTGGCGTCGGGGTCGTCGTATTCGGCGGGCTTGTTCAGCGACTGGGCGCCGATGAAGGCCGCGAAGTCGGAGTTCTTGCGGTGGATCATCGACAGCAGACCGGCCTTGGAGAGCTCGGCTTCGCGGCGGTCGCTGATGGCGATCTCGGTGGGGCACTTCTGGTCCACGCCTCCGTCGTCGCTCGGGAAGGTGTGCAGCGGCAGGTTCTCCACCGCGCCACCCGACTCGATGCCGCGGATGCGCGACCCCCAGCCGTAGAGCTTGTACGAGCGGTTGATGTTGGTCGCCATCGCGTAGGCCGCATTGGCCCAGGCGTACTTGTTGTGGTCGGCGCCGGCGGTGTCTTCCTCGAAGTCGAACTCCTCCACCGGGTTGGTGTTGGCACCGTAGGGCGTGCGCGCCAGGAAGCGCGGCATGCACAGGCCGATGTACTTGGAGTCGTCCGACTCGCGCAGGCTGCGCCAGCCGGCGTACTCGGGGGTGGAGAAGATCTTGGTCAGGTCGCGCGGGTTGGCGAGCTCCTGCCACGACTCCATCTGCATCAGGTTGGGGCTGGCGCCGGTGATGAAGGGGGCGTGCGCCGAGGCGGCGATCTTGGCCATCTCGCCGAGCAGCTCCACGTCGGGCGGGCTCTGGTCGAAGTGGTAGTCGCCCACCAGCGCGCCGAAGGGCTCGCCGCCGAACTGGCCGTATTCCTGCTCGTAGATCTTCTTGAACATCGGGCTCTGGTCCCAGGCCGCGCCCTTGAACTTCTTGAGGTTCTTGGCCAGCTCCTGCTTGGAGATGTCCATCACCCGGATCTTGAGGTTCTCGTCGGTCTCGGTGTTGTTCACCATGTAGTGCAGGCCGCGCCACGCACTCTCGAGCTTCTGGTAGTCGGGGTGGTGGATGATCTTGTTGACCTGGTCGGTGAGCTTGGCGTCGATCGCGGCGATCATGGCCTGGATCGACTTGGTCACGTCCTTGCCGATGACGGTGCTGTTGGCCAGCGCCTGCTGCGCCAGCGTGAGCACCGCGGCTTCGACGGCGCTCTTGGCTTCGTCGCTGCGCGGCTTGAATTCCTTCTGCAGCAGCGACGAAAAGTCGCTGCCCGCATACGCGACATCTTTCAGCGCGCTCTGTTCGAGTGCTTCGGCCATGGTTGTTTACTCCTCGTGTGCTCTGCTCTGATGGGGGGCTCAGGCGGCGGGCGTGCTGCCGCCGTCCTCGGGTTTCTTGCTCGCGGCCAGGGTCTGCAGCAGGGCCGGGTCCTCGAGCACCTTGGCCAGCAGGTCTTCGGCGCCGCCCTTGCCGTCCATGTAGGTGACGAGGTTCGACAGCTGCGTGCGCGCTTCCAGCAGCTTGTTGAGCGCGCCGACCTTGCGCGCCACCGCGGCGGGCGAAAAGTCTTCCATATTCTCGAAGGTGAGCTCCACCTTCAGGTCGCCTTCGCCGGTGAGCGAGTTCTCCACCGCGAAGGCCGCGCGCGGCTTCATGGCCTTCATGCGCGAGTCGAAGTTGTCGACGTCGATCTCCAGGAACTTGCGGTCGGCCACCGGCGCGAGCGGGTCGGCCGGCTTGCCGGAAAGGTCGGCCAGCACGCCCATGACGAAGGGCAGCTGCACCTTCTTCTCGGCCCCGTAGAGCTCCACGTCGTACTCGATCTGGACCCGGGGCGCCCGGTTGCGGGCGATGAATTTCTGACTGCTCTTGGCCATGGAGATGCTCCTTGCGGGTGTGAATGGGGGCGGATGAGACGGATGGAGGGGTGGTCGGGGCCTACTCGGAAGGACGGCGGCCCGTGACCGTTTCGATGGTGTCCATCGCGTTGGGCGCGAGGTTGGCCATGATCTCGAGGAAGCTCACGCCGATGAGCTTCTTGGCGCGCTCGATCAGCAGCGGCGCCGGGTTGCCGGGTTCGGCCTGCTCGAGATAGCGGATCACGCGGTCGAGCATCTGCACGGCGTCCTGGCGGCTCTGGATCTCGCCGCGCGCGGCGCCGGGGCGGGCCGCCGCAGCGCCGTTGGAAGGGGAGTCCGATGCGCCGGAGCCTTCGTCCGCCGCCGCTTCGGCCGAAGCGCCGCTGGCGGAGGCGCATGCCTTCTGCAGCACGCGCGCGATGGAGCGCAGCGGGTCGAGGTCGAAGGCATCGGCGCGGCCGGTGCGATCGGCGATGAGCTTCCGCAGCTCCTCCACCAGCGTGGGCACGCCCAGCGCGGCCTGGATCGCCTCGGACCGCTCGGACTGGATGGTCTCCAGTCCGCCCTGCACCTGCGCCATCGAGTAGGTGGCTTCGCCGCCGACGGCGGTGAGCGTGTTGTGGGCAATGGCGATGTCGCGCACGCGGATCGGGCCCACGCCCCGCGCGATGCCGACCTGCGCCTCGTACAGGTCGCGCAGGCCCATGGTCTCGTCGGTGAGCGGCGCGAGCGCGTTCAGGCGCATCGTCGGGTCGTTGTCGTCGTCGGCATCCAGCTTTGGATGTATGCCGTCCCAGAAGGTGTCGAGCAGGCTGTTGAGCAGCCGCAGCCCCGCGGCGAAGCCTTCCACGCCCTGCATGCGCGTGGATGCGCGCAGCAGCAGCACGGCGGCGCGCACGTCCTTGCTGCGGCGCAGGATGTTCTCGGCCTTCTCTCCCACCTCGCGCCACTCGGGCTCGACCGCGGGGATCACCGTGTCGCCGAACTGCTGCTCGGGCTTGCCCTGCGCATCCGCGACCAGCGCCATGAAGTCCGCGTCGTACTCGAGATCGTCGCCGCACGGCGATGCATCGCCGATGGGCGCGAGCAGTGTTGCAGCAATGTCGTTGTTCAGCATGTTGCCTGTTCGAGTTCGCTGGTGATAATCAAAGATGCGTCTTGACCGGTCAATGCAACGAAGGGAATAGCATGCGCACGCTGGGTACACACCATTCGTCCTATGAAGGCTTCCTCGGCGCGGCAACGCGGCGCCGCATCGCGATCCTTGGCCTTGCTGGAGCGGGTCTTCTGCTTGCGGGATGCGCGGCGAAGCCCGTGGTCACCACGGTGGCGGTCACGCTCACGGCGGGTGCCGACGCCAACCCCGATGCGCGTGGCCGCGCGTCTCCGCTCACGGTGCGCGTGTATGCACTGAAGTCGCCCGGCCCGTTCGAAGGTGCCGACTTCTTCTCGCTCTTCGAGAAGGACCAGGCCACGCTCGGCGCCGAGCTCGTGCAGCGCGAAGAAGTGCTGCTGCGGCCCGGCGAGACGAAGAAGCTCGACTTCAACCTGCCGCCCGACGCGAAGTCGATGGGCGTGATGGCCGCCTACCGCGACCTCGACCGCGCGCGCTGGCGCGAGGTGCGGCCTGTGGTCACCGGCAAGGCGCAGGCGCTGGACGTGACCTTCGGCGCGCGCGCGATGCGCGTCGACAGCAAGTAGCAGCCGCAACAGCGATAACAGCGATCACAGCCGAGCTCGCCTGGCGTTCGATCACGATGGCCGTCCCGGCCGCACCAGCGGCTGGTCGACGGGAAGGAAGCGCTCGAACAGGTCGTGCACGAAGGCGCCGCCGACGGCATCCGACGCGGCGGCCGTGAGATAGAAGCCGCGCCAGCGCGGCGCGCGAGAGTTCCTGCCGTGGTTCTCGAACAGCACCTGCGTGAACTCGCGCAGCCCGGGCCGCAGGGCCCGCACGGCCTCCACGAATTCATGGATCGCGAGCCGGCCGGTGCTGCCCGGCTGCTCGCGCAGCAGTGCCATGCGCAGCGCGTGCAGTTGCTGCGCGATCGGATCGAACACCGCGTCGAGCCGTTCACCGGCCGGCGTCTCGATGAATGCCGAAGGATCGGTCAGCCGGTGCCCCAGCGCCTGCGCCAGCACCTCGGGCGGCAGCGCGCCGTGCAGGGTCTCGTAGCCCGCGAGCCGTTCGAGACCGGTCACGACGAGGTAGGTGGGCATTTGCAGGCGCAGGGTGTCGCTGGCTTCGTCGAGCAGGCGGCGCGTCCGCGCGGCCTGGGACTTCAGCTGCGCCGTGCCCGCCTCCAGCAGGTCGGTGGCCGCCACGGCCACCACGAGCCCGTTGAGCGGCAGCCGGTCGCGTCGCTCGGCCAGCGCGAGCAGCGAGTGCAGCCACAGGCCGCGCGACCGTGGCGCACCGGTGGTGTCGCCGGCGGCGGTGGAATCGATCTCGACGGCCACCAGCCGCGGCGTCAGCCACCAGCGCCACCATTCGCCGTCGGGGGATGAAGGCGCGTCCGCGCGTGCGCCGTGCGTCGTCGCGAACAGGCCCGGCAGGTTGGCCGCCGCATCGCCCAAGCACAGGAACCAGGGCACCGGCGACGCGGACTTCGCCCAGTGCGCGCGGCGCATGGACTGCTGCGCCTTTGCCATGCCTTCTCTCAGCGCGCCGACGGCCGGCTCGTCCGTGCCGGCCGCGGGCCAGCCGAGCGCCGCGATGCGCTTGTGCAGCCCGCGCCGGCGGGCGCCGCGTCCCGCGTCGCGCACCACCGCGTACAGCAGGCCGAAGCCCAGCAGGCACAGCGACAGCAGCAGCCAGAAGCGGTGGGCGGGCGACAGCAGCAGCGCGCTCATCGGGAGACGGTCTCCAGGAAGACGAAGTCGGCGATCAGCCGGTCGCTGTTCTTGCTGGCCGCGAGCGACTCGCGCAGCCGCAGCAGATAGGTCGAGGCGAGCTCGAAGGGCGGCCGGTCGGATGTCTCCGTGAGCGGCGCGGGCGACGACAGCACCGTGACGAGCACGCTGCCGAAGGGCGGGCTCACCAGCCAGCTCGAGGGAATGTCGCGGCCTATCTCCAGCGTCTGGCCGGCGTGCAGCCGGGTCGGCTGCTGGCCTGCGTTGAGGTGCATCACCGAGCCGTCGACGGTGTAGTAGTCGACCCAGATGTAGCTGTCGTGCCGCGGCGCGACGACCTGCATGCGCACGTTGTCGCCTTCGCGCAGCTTGCCGTCGATGGCCGTGGGAGCGGTCACGTCCAGCCCGTAGGCCTTCTCGCCGTTGCGCACCTGGTAGGGCTTGAGGATGGCGAACACCTCGCAGTGCGGCCACACGCGCAGGCCGATGTCGAAGCGCGGCGCCTTCACGCCGGGCAGCGCGCTCACTTCATGCTCCACGCGCGGCAGGTCGCCGGGCAGCGAGACGAAGCCGGTGACCCGCGTGTGGCCGTCGCGGTCCACGCTGGCCGTGAGGTCGGCGCAGGCGAAGGTCTGCAGGTGCTGATCGATGCGCTGGGCCAGGCCGGTGTCGGCCGCCGGCGGACCGCTCGACCAGAACCACAGCATGTACAGAAGGGGCAGGGCGAGCGCCAGCGCGGCGCCGCCGAGCACCAGCGTGCGGTCGCGCCGGCGCGTGTCGTTGGGGCCGCGCGGATCGGCCACCTCGTAGGGCTGCGGCGTGATGCGGTCCTGCACCAGGCTGCCCGTCGAGAGCGGGCGCAGCAGGAGCTGGCGGCCGTGCAGGTCCTTCAGCTTGCCGAGCTCGCCCTGGTCGCCGTCCTCGAAGTAGTACTGGCCCTTGAAGCCCAGCGCCAGCGCGTGCCAGTACACCTCGCGCACCGCGTCGTCGCCGGCGCCCAGTGCCGACAGGTGGTGGAAGAACTCGCTGTGTGCGTTGTTCGAGTTGAAGAGCTGGACCTGCAGCGGGGCTGCCGCCCCCGCCCCCGTGCTCGCGGCCGTGGCGGCGTCGGGGTGGCGCTCGAGGACCTCGTCGATCCAGGCCACCATCGCGAAGGCCGCCGATTCGATCTGCGCTGCGGGCGTGCCCGAAGCCTCTGCGGCGGCGCGCGCCGCGTCGAGCTGCTGGCGGAACTGCTGCTGTGCCGCATCGAGCGACGGCAGCGGCGCGCCGGCCGCGACGGCGGCGTCCAGCGAGAGGCCGGACGAGATGAGGGTGGAGAAGCAGTCGAGCAGGCGGGCCATGGACGGGCCCGCTCAGTCGAGGGTTGCGAAGGATGCCTTGCACCGGCGTCTGCAGCGATGGCACATGCCCATGTCCCCGGTTCCTTCGAGTAGGCGCCCATTCTTTCAAAGTGCTTGCGGCGGGCGCCATACCGCTTGGGGTCTATGCCTTTGGGTGGGGCCGCCGGCCTTGCTGCGCGGGGCATTCGCCGGTATCTTCAGCGTCTGCCGTGCGTTGCACGCTGGGACACGGGGAAAAGACATCATGAAAATACTGATCGCCGACGACCACCGGCTCGTCATCGAGGCGGTCAAAGCCAAGTTGTCGGAGCTGGAGCCCGGCATCGAATTCGTCCTGGCGATGAGCGTCGACGAATTGCTTGCCGGCGCCACCGACGACCTCGACCTGGCCCTGATCGATCTCAACATGCCCGGCGCCGACGGCCAGGCCCACATCGACGAGATCCGCAAGCGCCATCCGGCGGTGCCGGTGATCGTGCTGTCGGGCTACGAAGACCCGGCCATCATGCGCAGCGCGCTCGAGCGCGGCGTGCTCGGCTTCATTCCCAAGGCTTATTCCCCCGACGTGATGCTCTCGGCCGTGCGCCTGGTGCTGGCCGGCGGCGTGTACGTGCCGCCGATGATGCTGACGGCGCTGCCGCCGGGCATGGTGGCGGGCATGGCGCCGCAGGCAGGCGCCGAGGCGCTGGTGCGCGGCGGCGCTGCCGGCGGCGGCAATAGCGGCGGCACCCAGACGCTGGAACACCTGCGCAGCGTGCTCACCGAGCGGCAGGTCGAGGTGCTGCAGCTGCTGTCGCAGGGCAAGCCCAACAAGCTCATCGGGCGCAGCCTGGGCATCAGCGAAGGCACGGTGAAGATCCACCTGGCGGCGATCTTCCGCGCGCTCAACGTACGCAACCGCACCGAGGCGGTGGTGGCGGCGCAGGCGCTGACGGAGGCGCAGCAGGCCTAGGAGTCTGGGCGGCAGAAGCTACGGAGCTCGGGTGAGCTGGACTTGGGGCAAGTGCTTTCGGGGCGCTTGGCCGTTGCGCACGGTGATGAGG
>NZ_JABMJG010000006.1 GCF_013376045.1 Variovorax sp. SG517
CAGTTCTTATGCGGTGCCAAGGACCACGCCACACCGCATCGCGCCTGTGATCGCAGGTCGTGCTCCACATAAAACGACGCTCGAGATAATGCGCCAAGCAGCCGGCCTCGGTGACACCGAGCTCGAAGCAGGCCTTGTAGCCCGAGAAGTCATCGCACACCAGGGTGCCGCGCCAGCCGTTCTCGCCGCCAAGCCCAAGGAAGGCCCGGGCGTGCTGCCCGCCGCGGCTGTCGGCGAAGTCGAACACCACTGCGGACAGTGCGTCGTAGGCCGTCGTGCAGTAGCTCCAGAGGTACGCCCGGTGCGTCTTGCCGTGGCCGGGCTTGAGCATGGCCACGGGGGTCTCGTCCGCATGGAGCACCTGGCTGCGAAGCATCTCGCTCCTGAGCGCATCCACCAGCGGCTGCAGGTGAACGCCGCACTGGCCCACCCAAGCGGCCAGCGTCGAGCGAGGGATCGCGAGGCCCGCTCGGCCGAAGATGGCTTCCTGCCTGTACAGCGGCAGGTGATCAAGGTACTTCGCCACCAGCACCTGCGCGAGTAGCCCGGCTGTCGGAATGCCCTTGTCGATGATGTGGGGCGCCACCGGCGCCTGGATCAGTGTCTCGCATCGGGCACACAACTTGCCCTACGACCCTCATAAGGAACTTCTGCCGATTTCCGAATTCGCGGCTGCGCCCTTCGTCTGGATCGTCAATGCGCAAGTGCCAGTGAAGACATTTCCGGAACTCGTGGCGTATGCGAAGTCACAGCCCGGCAAGCTCGCGATGGGCGCCACCGGGTTTGCGTCTGCAGCCTACCTCGGGTCGCAACTCCTGGCCTACCAGACCGGCGCGGAGGTTCTGCCGGTGAACTACGCCGGCAATTTCAGCGCCGACCTGATCTCCAACGTGGTCCAGCTGTCGATGAGTCCTGCCGCGCAGGTGCCCGCCTTGGTGGCGAGCGGCAAGGTTCGTGCTCTGGCGCAGACGGGCAAGCGGAGGGCAGAGGGACTGAAGGACATTCCGACTGTCAGCGAGACCGTGCCTGGCTATGTCGTCGATGCCTGGTACGGCGTCTGGGCGCCGGCTGGGACACCAAAAGACATCGTTGCGACCTTGACCGAAGCCTGGCGCTCCGTTGCTTCGAAGCCGGAGATCAGAGAGCGCCTCGCGGCCCTGTCGGCCGTCGCCGTCGGCAGCACGGCCGAAGAACTCGACGCGCTGATCCGCAATGAGACGAAGATGTGGGGCGACGTCGTCAAGGCCCGGAAGATCACGCCTGCGCAGTAAGCCCAGACGCACCGCGAACCCACCGATCAAGAAAGCAACAAAGCCCACGGATTTCCAGAAGGAAATCGCGTGGGCAAACCCATGGCTAGCCCAAGACGCCCCGCGTATCACTCGAGCCGAATGTTCGATCTCTGTACCACCGCCTTCCATTTCGCAGACTCGCTCGCCATGAACCGGCGCATTTCCTCGGGGGTGCTGCCCCAAGGGTCGATGTCGAACTCAAGAAGCCGGCGGCGGGTTTCGTCGCCCTTCGCGATTGTCGCGACGGCTCGTGACAGCCGGCTGATGATCGCCGCGTCCGTTGACTTCGGCGCCACCAGCCCGAACCATACGAGAACTTCGATGTCCTTGAACCCCTCTTCTGCAAGCGTCGGCACCTGAGGAAACAGTGCGCTGCGCCGCGCGCCCGTCACCGCCAGCGCCCGGATCGTGCCCGCGCGGGCGTGCTGCACCGCGGTCGTGGTGTTGTCGAACATTGCAGAGATGCGCCCCGAAAGAAGGTCCGTGTACGCGGGCGCCGTTCCGCGATAGGGAACGTGAAGCATCTCCGCACCAGTCCGGTACTTGAACAGCTCCCCTGCCAGATGAAGGGGCGACCCCGCACCGGCGGATGCATACGAATACTGCCCCGGCGACGACCGCAGAAGTTGCACGAACTCCGCCACATTCCTGGCAGGCACCTTGCTGTTCACCACGAGCACCAGCGACGAACCGCCCACAACGCTGATCGGCTCGAAGTCGCGCTGTGGGTCGTAGCGCAGATTCGGGTAGACGCTCTGGTTGATGGCGAGGCTCGCCGTGTTGCCCAGCAGAAGCGTGTACCCGTCTGGCCTTGCAGCGGCTACCGCCTGCGCTCCTACCGAGCCCGCCGCGCCGCCGGCGCGATTGTCGATCACGAAATTGCCTGGCATTCGCTCGCCAAGGCTCTGAGCCATCACGCGCGCAAGGAGGTCGTTGGTGCCGCCTGGTGGAAACGGCACGACAATCTGAACGGATTTTGACGGGTAACTTTCGGCACGAGCGACCGGCTCGAAGGCCGACCAGGCGCAAAGCGCGCCTGCTTGGAGGAGGTGGCGCCGCCTCATGCCGAATGCACCGTGTCGGCGAGGTCAAGCCCGAGGACCCGTGCGGCGTTTTTCCAGGCAAGCTTCTCTCGCAGGGCACCGCGCAGATCGAGCGCATTGAAGAACCTGGTGCCGACCGCATTGGACTCATACGGCCAGTCCACCGAGAACAGGATGTTGTCTTCGCCCATGATGTCGAGCGCACACTGGAAGGCCGGCGCGGAGAATGCGCCGCTCGTAGTGATCAGGAGGTTCTCGCGGAAGCAATCGCGCGGACTCTTCTTCAGGCCACGGCGACTAACGACATAGGGCGTGTGATCCTCCATCCGTTCGAAGCCGAAGGGCAAACCTTCGCCCATGTGTCCCAGGATGATTCGCAAGCGCGGGAACTCGTCGAAGACGCCCCCAAATAGCATTCGCAGGAAATGCATACTCGCATCCATCGCGAATCCCCATGCCGGTCGCGCCAGGTCCTCGTAACCCTTGAAGTAGCTTCCCATCAGCCCGGGGTGTGGCGTGCCGGGATGCACGTAGATGGGAACGTCGCGCGACTGCGCCATGTCCAGCAGCGGCCACAAGGCTTTGTCATCGAGGAAGCGCCCCGACGTGTGCCCATTGATCATCGCCCCAACGAATCCTTGGTCGAGGCGGGTCTCGAACTCTGTGAGGGCAGCGCGTATGTCCGCCGTCGGCAAGGCGGCAAACGCACGGAAGCGATCAGGATGCGCGGCGACGGCTGCAGCCATTCTGTCGTTCGCGTCCCTCGCCATCGAGATCGCCTGATCGCCGGCGAAGGCCTGGCACCCTGGGGTGGTCAGCGACAGAACCTGCAGGCTGATGCCGGTCGCGTCCATGCTCGCCAAGCGGCTGCTACCGACATCGAGCAGTTCCCTCTCGATGTCGTGGCCCACATGGGCGCTACGAGCAGCGTACCAAGTCTGGCGCACCGCATCGAAGGACGCATCCTTGTGCATGGGGGTTGTGATGTGCTCCTCGAGGGTGATGACTCTCATCTTTTTGTCTCCTTTTGATGCGCAATTAGGCCGTTGTGCAGTGGAGCCGGTAAAGTTCAACTTTTCGAATGTTTCTTCAGAAATCTTGATGACGCGGATCAAGCTTCGGCAGCTGTGCTGCTTTCTCGAGGTGTTTCAGCGCAGGAAGATCGCCCTGGCTGCCGAGCAGTTGCACATGACCCAGTCGGCGGTCAGCATGAGTCTCAAGCAGCTGGAGGAATCGGTCGGCGCGCCGCTGTTCGACCGGACCACACGTTCGTTGGTGCCGACCCTGGCGGCTATCGAACTTGCACCGGTCGCAGAACGCATGCTGCGGGACAGCCGCCACATGGAGAACATGTTCCGACACACACAGGCACGCGGCGGCAGGCTGTCGATCGTGACCACCCCAACGCTGGCCCAGACCTTGCTGCCCAGTCTCATCGCAGGCTTTGCGGCGTCATACAAAGAGGTCCGCGTCGATGTCATCGACGTGACGCCGGAGCACTTCGCCGTGACGCTCGCTTCGGGGCAGGCAGACATTGGCTTCGGCTTCCTCGGCCATGACGACACCGAATTCAAGCAGCATCGCGTCTTCGAGGATCAGCTGTGCCTCGTCATGCCATCGACGATGCCCGGGATCGAGCGTGATCACGTGACCTGGCGGGGTCTGCAGCGCATCCCGGTGGCACTCACGCGCCCGGGCTACGGCATCCGAGAGATCATCGACAAGACGACGCTTGCCGCCGGCATCTCGCTGCAGCTCTCCCATGAGGTTGGACTGCTGACTACCGCGCTCGCCCTGACCTCGCAGGGGCTCACCAACACGATTGCCCCTCGCCAAATTGCCCGCCTGCCATTCTTCGCAGGTTTGTCGGTGTGCCGCATCCGGGCACCAGTGGTACGGCGGGATGTGAGCGTCGTGTTCCAGGCGCGTCGCACCCCTTCCCCCGCGGCACAGAGATTTCTCGACTATGCGATGGAGTTCTCGAAAACTGCTAAATCCGGAGACGACCTGCGGAAGGTCTGAACGAGCCCGCAAATCATGCTGGGGGATGTTGTATCGAGCAAAGGAATCTGGACAATCCGGACGATGAGCAACTGAGCTTCTCGGACGCGGCGTCCACCTGCAAGAGGAAGAAGACGAGAAGCCATTTGCGTCTGAGACGTTGACCAATTCCTCATCGCTCGCTGCCAACAAGCAGACTTCCATTCTGGACGCTGCAACGGTATGTCTCCTACACTCTTGATCAAGGACACCAATAGGCGTCCTAACAATAAGAGACGCTGTGGCCAACATTGACGGTACCGGCGTTCCAGCCGTGGACACGGCTGGGGCGCGCAGGCAGGATTCAAGGTGACCTGGTAAGCCCCGGAGTATCCGGACGGAGGTTGAGAGAGCATCGCATGAAGCCCTATTCGCCACGCTGGGCTTCGGTGGTGACCACCGCGCGGTTCGGAGACCGGCGTTGGCGTACCTGCGCGTGTCCTAACCTTTTAGAGACCAGTGACTGTGATTGAATCGCCCCGGGATTCGCGGAGGCCGTTTGGTTTAAGGCTACGCTGAAGTAGCCACCCTTTTTCGGCATTGAGCGTGCTGCAGGCTTTGCATTGCGCTGATCGTCATTCAGGATGGCGGGGTTTCCCCTTTGTTGCGCATCGGCGGGCCGCGTTGCGAGGCCCCGGACGTTTCACGGGCGCACGCGCACCAGCAGCAGCCCTCGGCTCATGTAGATGTTGGCCAGCGCAAGGGCCGTGAATGCCCTGGTCGCGTTCTTGTGAAGTCCACGATACCGGACCTTGCTGAAGCCCCACAGCCTCTTGATGACACCGAACACGTGCTCGACCTGCGCGCGCACCTTGGACTTCTTGCGGTTGCTCAGCCGCTGGCTCTCATCGGGCTCGCCATCGACCTTGCGCATACGCTCGTTGGTGCAGTCCAGCGCCGCAGGCGCCTTGCTGGTGATCAACTCCTGCTGGCCCGCATAGGCGCAATCTCCGTAGACCTTCAACTCTTCGCCGTGCAGCAGTTCGGGCAACGGGTGCTTGTCGTGCACGTTGGCCGCCGTGACCACCGCGCTGTGGGCCAGCCCCGTGCGGCTGTCCACGCCAATGTGCAGCTTCATGCCGAAGAACCAGTTCTTGCCCTTGGCCACCTGGTGCATCTCTGGATCTCGCTTCTTGTCAGCGTTCTTCGTGGAACTGGGCGCGCTGATGATCGTCACATCTACGATCGTGCCGGTGCCTACCTTCAGCCCTTGGCCTTGCAACACTTCGCCCACCTTGGCGAACAGCGCCTGCCCAAGGTGGTGCTTCTCGAGCAATCGGCGAAATCTCAGCAGCGTCGTTGCATCGGGAACACGCTCACGGCCCAGGTCGATGCCCACGAAGCTGCGCAGGCTTGCACTGTCATACAACGCCTCTTCGCACGCCTCGTCCGCCAGATTGAACCAATGCTGCACGAACAACATGCGCAGCATCCGCTCCAGTCCGACGGGCGGGCGCCCGCCTTCGCCCTTGGGGTAGTGCGGCTGCACCACCGCGCAAAGCTCCTGCCAGGGCAGGATCTTGTCCATCATGTTGAGGAACACGTCCCGCTTCGTCGGGCGGCGGAATTGCTCAAAGCCTTTGTCTGCAGCCATCGCCAAGGTCTGTTGCTTCATGTTCGGATCAACGAATCAGCCGAGGTGGCCGTGGACCTTTTTCAGCGTAGCCTTAAGTCAGGCCACCACGTCGGTGTTCTGACTGGCGAGTTGCCGGTAGTAGTTTGCCTCGGCTTCTGCTGGCGGGATATACCTGATGGGTTCGAGCAGGCGATGGTGGTTGAACCACGACACCCATTCGAGCGTTGCGAACTCCACGGCCTCCTTGGTTTTCCAGCGCGCTCGACGATGAATTAGTTCGGCCTTGTAGAGCCCGTTGATGGTCTCGGCCAAGGCGTTGTCATAGCTGTCGCCCGTGCTGCCCACCGACGGCTCGATACCTGCTTCTGCAAGCCGCTCGGTGTAACGAATGCTGACGTACTGCGAGCCCCTGTCGGAGTGACAGACCAGTCCTCCATCGCGTTCGGGCTGCCGGGCGTACAGAGCTTGCTCCAGCGCATCGAGCACGAAGTCTGTTCGCATCGAACTGCTCACCCGCCGGCCGACGATGCGCCTGGCAAACACATCGATGACGAAGGCCACGTACAGCCAACCCTGCCAGGTCGAGACGTACGTGAAGTCGCTGACCCACAACTGGTTCGGCCGCTCGGCACAGAACTGCCGGTTGACCCGGTCCAGCGGGCATGGCGCCTTCGCATCACCGACCGTAGTGCGCACGATCTTGCCGCGCATCGCACCACGCAGGCCCAGCCTAGGCATCAGTCGCTCGACCGTGCAGCGGGTCACGACAACGCCTTCGCGTGCCAGTTGCCGCCACACCTTGTCGGCGCCGTAGACCTGCATATTGGCCTGCCAGACACGTTCAATCTGCGGCATCAGCATCTCGTCGCGATGAGCCCGGACGCAGCGCTTGTGGGGCTCTCGAAGCAGCACCGCATGCCTTCGATATGCCGATGGGGCGACCTGCAAGACCTTGCAGAGCGGCTCGACCCCGAAGGCATCGCGATGCTTGTCGATGAAGTCCTTCAGGACTTGAGCCGGCGGTCGAGCTCCGCCTGGGCGAAAAACGCGCTGGCCAGCTTCAGTATCTCGTCGGCTCAGCGCAGTTCCTTGTTCTCGCGCTCCAGTTCCTTCATCCGCTGAGCCTCACTGGTCGTGACGCCTTCGCGTACGCCGGCATCGACTTCGGCACGCTTGACCCATTCGTTCAAGGTCTGGGGAACGCATCCAATCTTCGGCGCGATGGACTCGATGGCGGCCGTTGTCTAGCAGCGTGCGTGCCTAGTTTCGGGCGTAGAACAGGGCCAGAGGCGCGAATCCGCGCTGATTTGCTGTGAGAACAGACGTGCGAGGGAGCAACAACGCCGCTGAGGCGCAGACTCATACAGATAGTTCAGGCTTTCGTATGGTCGCGCACGATTTTCACAAACTCAGTGACTAAGGCGCTAACGTTTCGCTGTTCGAGGATGCGATCGTCGCTACCTTGTTCGCCGATTTCGTGGAAAGCGCAAAACTGCGCAGGCCCCTCCTTCTCGAAGCCCTCAATGCCCTGTTCGTCGCAGAATTTCCTCTCCAAGGCTCGTAGGCCTTGCTCTAGGGCCTCGTGGTGCTTGCCCTCTTTCAGTCGATCGGCATATTGCACGGCCAGCTTCTCGGTCGAGTCCGCATAGCGCATCACGTGGACGAGATCCGCGGCGTCCTTGTTCGTCTTCCTGTCATCGAAAGCGAGTGCCTTCAGCAGGATGAACGCCACAGCATCGGCATAACGGATCTGGACCTTTGTCTTGCCGTTGCCGTCCGGTAGTTCGACGATGACTTCCCGCTCGAGGTACATTTCGTGGACCACGCCAGCGTGCAGGATCTGCATCGCCGAGACACCTTCGTCGACAACCGATTCCGCGCGCGCATTCTTGGCGGGGTCGTCGGTGTGCTGGAGGAACTCCACGACGATTGTTTGCCCGTCGACCTTCCTCTCCCAGCGCCAGGAACTGGGATTGCCATCCTTGTTGAGCACGCGCGAAAACCCGTTGGCCTTCAGTTGCGCGCTCAGTTTGTTGTACTTGCCCTTCTCGGCGAGAACCTCGATTGCCAGGACGATGTCGACGTCAGTCGTGCCTGCGTGCTTAGGCACGTCCGGTGGTGCTTCAGGTGTGAGGTAGCGCGGCACAAGTCCGCCGACCAGGCGCAAAGTCGACGCGAGCGTGCCGAAGGCACGCAGCAACATTCCCAAGGCCGCCTCGCAGGCGCGCGTCAGCTCGTCATCGTACTCCGCGAACGTCTTGTGCTTCATGCTCACGCCTTCGCGCCCATGTGCAGTGCGCGATGCCGAAATTCTTCCGCCAGTTCCTTGTCACGCCCATAGCCGCTCAGCAGGTCCAGGTATTGGATGAACCTGCTGGCAAATCGCGAGCCGAGTCGCTCGGCGTGGCTTTCAAGAAACATGAGCGAGGCGCCCTCGCGTTCAATGAAAACCACGTTCGCCCCTTTCTCGGCATGCTTGAACTGCAGTTGGTCCGCCCAGGTCTGGGCTTGGCCAGGGGGCACGATCACCTGCACGCGGTCCACCGATGTCAGGTGCGGCACGGCTGCGTTGGCGGCGGCCGCACCAGTGAGTGCCCAGCCATCGTAGTCCTGCAGTTTGGAGAGCACCGTATCGACCGGGTTCGATCGAGCCAGCACATACCAACGCGACCGCTTTTCTTTGCGAGAAACCCAGTCGTCGGCCCAGGCGTCAAGAAGCCCTTCGGGTTTAACGAGCCGCCGTCGAAGGTGTGGGCCGGCGCCTATCGTCTCGACCCATCCCTCCCGTTCGAGTTCTTGCATCGTGGTCGACACCGTGTACGTCGACGCCTCCGCTTCGATCGAAAGGTCTGCCCCGGTGGGAAGTTCACCGCTCTCCGTCCTGCGCCACTGCTCCAGCAGCGCATGCACGACCTTTTCACGAGCCCCGGAGAACAGACGAACCGGCCGCCGGGGCTTGTGCTGCGTGCCGATCATCTCTCGCACCACCATGTACGTTCTGTGTCGGAAGTACATGGAGCCGGAAGCGTCGAAATAATTGATGCCGGCGTGCTTCAGGTCCTGCCTTGCGCCCGGGCTGATGTGTTCCGCCACGACGGCGAGTTCGACGGGTTGGGGGCCACCGGACGCCACCTCCCTATACGTTCTCAGCTGGTGTACGGCCTGCAGGATATCCCGGGGGTAGGCCTGACCAAGAACTTCGATCGCCACATCGACTTTGCCCCCGATTGGCAGTTGCAGGCGAACAAGAGCATCGAGTCGAGGGCGCCGTAACTGATCGCCGAAAGGAACCTCCTCTTTCAGGAAAAGCTCTTCCGCGCCCGTAAGGATTACGAGCTCGTCAATGAACGACCGGAGCGGTTGAGAAGAGATATTTGGCCTATAGAGGATATTAGCTGCGCAGCTAGTTTAGCTCATTTTCGGGCTATTTTCTCTTATTTGCTGTACAGCAAATAAACCAATAATACAAAATATTGGACCGTCCGCGAGTACCTCGCAACGGCGCATCGAGGCCGACGGCTGGGTCCCGGGCACCGTGGGCAGCTCGCTGCCTACATCGCGCGGCGCGAGCCGAACAGGCGCGGCTTCTCGGCCCAGAATCTGTGGCGCATGCGGCAGTTCTTCCAAGCCTATCCGCCGGACTCGAAACTCTCAACGCTGTTGAGAGAAGTCTCCTAGTCGTCGCACCTGCACATCCTCAGCCGCGCCAAACGCGAGGAGGAGCGCGAGTTTTACCTGCGCATGACGGCGCAACAGGGCTGGCCGGTGCGCGAGTTGGCCCGGCAAATCGAAAGCGGCCTGTTCGAGCGCGCCCTGCTGCACCCGCCCCGGCGGCAGCACCAGCACCAGCACCAGCACCAGCACCAGCAACGGCAACGGCAACGGCAACGGCAACGGCAACGGGCAACGAAACGAGGGCGTGCCTTTCATAACTCCGGCGCACCTCATTTCGCCTCGTGCCACAGGAGTCGTCAGGCCGCGATTTCAGCCTCCACGCCGCGGCCTATCCCGCCTTCCCCGAAATAGAAAGACTGAATGTCCGCGCGCTGCTGCAGCACCTGCGCGTCGCCACTCAATACCGTGCGCCCCGCCTCGAGCACGGTCGCGCGGTCGGCGTACTGCAGTGCAACGGTCGAGTTCTGCTCCGCAACGAGGATCGACAGCCCCTCTTCCCGATTGAGCTGCCGCAGCTGCTCGAAGATGTCGCGCACTACCAGCGGCGCGAGCCCCATCGAGGGCTCGTCAAGCACCAGCAGCCGTGGCCGCGACATCAGCGCACGGCCGATGGCCGCCATCTGCTGCTCGCCGCCCGAGCACAGGCCGGCGAGCGTGCGCCGCCTGTCCTTGAGCTTCGGAAAAATCCCATAGACCCGCGCGAGGTCCCCGGCGATCTCAGCGCGCCGTGCACCGCGGCCAAGTGCGCCGGTCAGCAGGTTCTCTTCCACGGTGAGCGCACGGAAACAGTGGCGGCCCTCCAGCACCTGCACCAGGCCCAGGCGGACGAGATCGGCCGGGCTGGTGCGCCCCGTGTCGTGCCCGTCGAAGACGATGCGCCCGGCCGTCACCTGCCCGCGCTCGGCCGGCAGCAGATTCGACACCGCCTTGAGCGTCGTCGACTTGCCCGCGCCGTTGGCGCCGAGCAGCGCATGGATCTCGCCCGCGCGCACGTCCAGGCTCACGCCATGCAGCGCGACGATGGAGCCCTGGTACGCCGCCTCGACCGCCTCGACGCGCAGCAAGGGTGTCGTCATCGCCTCAGCTCCAGGCGTGGAACGGCGGCTTCACGCCGTTGAGGAAGTAGTTTCCGACGATGGCGTACTTCCAGCGCACCGGGTCGTGCAGCGTGTGCGTGCGTGCATTGCGCCAGTGCCGGTCGAGGTTGTACTGGCCCAGCGTCGAGCGCGTGCCCGCCAGCTCGAAGAGCTTGTTGGTCGCGAAGATCGCGATCTCGGTGGAGAGCACCTTGGCTTCCGCCGTCGCGATCTGCGCCGCGGCCACGCTGTCGGCATCGGGCGCGGCCACCGCGCGGTCGATGGCGCGGCCGGCGCGCTCCAGCAGCGCCTCGCTCGCATGAAGGCGGATCTGCAGGTCGCCCACTGCCTGGATCGAGTACGGGTCTTCCCACGCATGGTCGCGCTGGCTGTCGATCCAGGGGCGCGTCTTGGTGCGGATGAAGTCGACCGTCTCCGCGATGGTGCCACGCGCGATACCCACGTCGACCGCCGCCTGAATGATCTGGAAGATCGCGCCGTCGGCCGAGGGCGCGTCGTAGCCCTTGTAGGCCGGGATCAGGTGGGTCTTCAGCACCTTCACGCGATCGATGATCACCGTGCCGCTGAGCGTGGTGCGCTGGCCGAAGGCCGACCAGTCGTCGATCACCGTGAGGCCCGGCGCATTGCGCTCGGCCACCACGTACCAGGTCCTGCCCTGCTCGTCGTTGGCCACGATGGGCACGTAGTGCGCAAGCAGCGCGCCGGTCGAATAGAACTTCTTGCCAGTCACCACCACGTGGTCGCCCGCATCGGTGAAGCGCGTCTCGAAGTCGGCCGCGCGCTTGGAACCCGACTCCGAGAACGCATTGCCCCAGCGCACGCCGCGCAGGAAGTCCGCGAAGAAGAGCTTCTGCTGCGCGGCATCGGACACCGTGCGCACCGCGGCGACGAAGCCCAGGTGGTTCTGGGTGATCTGCCCGAGCGAGGGATCGGCCGCCGAGATGATCGCGATCACCTCGGCCAGGGTGGCATACGACACCTCGGCGCCGCCGAAGGCCTTCGGCACGTTGATGGCCCACAGGCCGCTCTGCGAATAGGCATCGATCTCCTCGACCGGCCAGCGGCGCAGGCGGTCGCGCTCGGAGGCGCCGACGATCAGCCTGGCGGCCAATGCGTGCGCCACGGCAATGGCTTCGGCATCGTCGCGGATCACGTGCGCGGGTCGAGCCGGCAGCGGCAGGCCGGGCACGGGGTCGTTGGCGGCCGACTGGATGGATACGGGCGGTTGAGGAACGGCGGACATGGACGTGGCTTTCAAATCTTGGTCGGTGGGGTATCAAGCCAGGAACACCGCGGAACCGGCTTTGCCGGGCCGCTGGTGTTGCCCCCGGCAGGGGGTTGGCGAAGACACGGAGTGCGTAGCCTGGGGGGCGAGCCAGGTTCTAGTCGTCGATGCTCTTGCGCACCTTCACGTTCTTCTCCTTGGCATAGGCCAGCGAAGACTTCTCGATGATCGGTCGTAGCAGCTTCCAGTCGGGCGCGATCCAGTCGGACACCACGTTCCACTTGCTGCCGTCCCACTGCTGAAAGGCCACGCGGCCATCGCCTTCGTGGTTGTCCCAGGTCACGTTGATCGAATGGAACAGGCCCTTGGCGCCAAGCGCGGCCGCGCGCGCCTCGTCGATCTTCAGGTTCTCCAGGCCCCAGCGAACTTCGTCGCCGGTGAGCGTGCGCTTGCCGAACTTGGCCTGCGCGATACGGATGGCCTCCACGTTCAGGATGCCGTTGAGCACGCCGAGGTTGTGATAGACGCTGCCGATGCGCTTGGGGTCCTGCAGGTTGCCCTTGCCCGCGCCGTAGACGGTCTTGGTGATCTCTTGCAGCACCGGGTACTGGGCGCCCGCGGCCACGGTGGTGATGGCCACGTAGCCCTTGGCGGCATCGCCCGCGGGGATCACGTCTTCCTCGGAGTTGGACCAGACGTTGCCCACGATGTGGTCGACCGGAAAGCCCGTCTTCTGCGCGGTCTTCAGCGCCACCGGGTTCATCACGCCCCAGCCGCGCAGCACCACGTAGTCGGGCTTGGCGCGGCGGATGGCGAGCCACTGCGACTGCTGCTCGTTGCCGGGGTGCGGCACCTCGATCTGCTGCAGCGAGAAGCCGTATTTCTTGGACAGCAGTTCATAGATCGGGATGGTCTCCTTGCCGTAGGGCGAGCCGTGGTAGAGCACCACGATCTTCTTGCCCTTGAGCTTGTCGACACCGCCCTCCTTGCCCGCGATGTAGTTCACGATGCCGGAGGTCTCGCTGTACGGGTTCAGCAGTAGCGGGAAGATGTACTTGAACACGCGCCCGTCGGTGGTGTCGGTGCGGCCGTGGTTGATGGTGAGCAGCGGCACCTTGTCGGCGGTGACGCGGTCGATCAGCGCGTAAGCGATGCCGACCGACAGCGGGTTCCAGGCCGCGATGCCGGGGCGCTGCTTGAGGCGCTCATACACCTCCACGCCGCGCTCCACCTCGTACTGCGTCTCGCCCTCCTCCCAGGTCAGCTTCACGCCGCCCACGCCGCCGTCGCGTGTGTTCACCAGGTTCAGATAGTCGATGAAGCCGCCGAAGAAGCCAGTACCGCCCGCCGCATAGGGGCCGACGCGATAACTCTGCAGCGGGAAGAACTGCTCGTTCGCGTCGGCATGCGCGAGCTGCAGGCCGCTCGCGGCCAGGGTGACGGCCACGGCCGCGGTTTTCAGGTGCTTGATGAAGGACATGTGATGAAGGCTCTCGGGGTGCGAAGGAAAAGAAAAAGTTGTCGTGCGCTCAGGCTGCGGAAGGGCCCGCCAGCCGCCTGCGCGTGCGGTCCCACAGGGCGGCCAGTCCCTGCGGTTCCACGACGAGGAAGAAGATGATCAAGGCGCCCAGCACGATGCGCTGGCTCATGTCGAGCACGCCGGAGTCAAACCAGCCGCCGAACAGGAGGCTGCCCGCACGCGAAAGCAGCAGCGGAAACACCACGATCAGCGCAGCGCCGAGAAAGGCGCCGCGGATCGTCGCGAGCCCGCCGATGATCACGATGAAGAGGATCTGGAACGAACGGTCGAGGTTGAAGCCCGCGGGCTCCACCGTGCGCAGGTAGACGAAGCCCCACAGCACGCCGGCCACGCCGACGATGAACGACGACACCGCGAACGCCAGCAGCTTGGTGCGCAGCACCGGCACGCCGATCACGCGCGCCGCCAGTTCGTTGTCGCGCACGGCGATGAAGTGGTGGCCCGTCTGCGTGCGCACCAGCCGCCATGCCAGCAGGGTGAGCACCGTCACCACGCCCAGCGAGAAGATGTAGCGCCGCACGGGCGTGTCGAACACGATCCCCGCCACTTCGAGCACCGGCGCATCGATCACGCCCGAAGGGTTGTCGTTGCTGAACCAGCCGAACTTGGTCAGCGCCCATTGCACGAAGAACTGCGCGGCCAGCGTCGACACCGCCAGGTAGAAGCCGCGCAGCCGCAGGCTCGGCAGGCCGAACACCAGCCCGACGACGGTGGCGGCAAGGCCCGCGAGCCCGATGCTCGCGAGCAGCGGCAAGCCTTCGATGCGCAGGTTGAAGTTGTAGGCGGCGAAGGCACCGACCGCCATGAAGGCGGCCGTGCCCAGCGACAGCTGGCCCGCATAGCCGGTCAGCAGGTTGAGCCCCACCGCGGCCAGCGACAGCGCCAAGAACGGGATCAGCAGTGCATCGAACACATAGCCGGACGCGACGAACGGCACGATGCCGAAGGCGAAGACGAGCGCGGCCAGCGGCCAGGTCCAGAGAGGTACGGAAACATTGCGCATGGCTCAGGCACGCTCCACCAGTTTCTGCCCGAACAGCCCGCTGGGCCTGATCAGCAGGAAGGCCAGCGCCGCAACATAGGCGAACCAGCTCTCGATGCCGCCGCCCACGAAGGGGCCGATGTACACCTCGGCCAGCTTCTCGAGCGCGCCGATCACCAGTCCGCCGACGATCGCGCCGAGGATCGAGTCGAAGCCGCCGAGCACCAGCACCGGCAAAGCCTTGAGCACCACGAGCGAGAGCGAGAACTGCACGCCCAGTCGTGCGCCCCAGAGCAGGCCGGCCACCAGCGCGATGACGCCGGCCGCGGCCCACACGGTGGCCCAGATCCGCGGCAGCCGCAGGCCGACCGCGATGGCCGCGTAAGTGTCGTCCGCCACCGCACGGAACGCCAGGCCCACACGGGTGTAGCGGAAGAAGGCCGAGAGCAGCGCGACCATCACGGCGGCCGTGGCGGCGGCGAACAGGTCGAAGGTCGAGACCATGATGCCCAGGAACTGCAGCGGCTCGTCGGCGATGCCCAGCTCCAGCGCGTGCACCTGCGTGCCCCACACCAGCTGCGCCACGCCCTCGATCACGTAGGACAGGCCCAGCGTCGCCATGAACAGCGTGATCGGCGGCTGGTTCACCAGCGGGCGCAGCACCGTGCGCTCGATGACCAGCCCCAGCGCCACCATGAGCGCGAAGGTCAGCAGCAGCGCCAGCGCGAAAGGCACGCCGCGCTCGACCAGGCTCACGAAGGTGAGCGCCGCGAACAGCAGCTGCGCGCCCTGCGCGAAGTTCAGAACGCCCGATGTCTTGTAGATCAGCACGAAGCCGATGGCCACCAGCGAATACATCACGCCCGAGAGCAGGCCGCCGAGGAGGACTTCGGCGAAGAAACCGGCGTCGAAACCGTCCATCAGGCTGCCCCCTCGATGTCGTCGCCGTGTGCCACGCCAAGGTAGGCGTCGATCACCGCCGGGTCGCTGCGCACCTCGGCGGGCGTGCCGTCGGCGATCTTGCGGCCGTGGTCGAACACCGCCACGTGGTCCGACAGGCCCAGCACCACGCCGATGTCGTGCTCGATCAGCAGGATCGTGGTGCCGAACTCGTCGCGGGCGGCGCGCACGAAATGCGCGAGCTCGCTCTTCTCGGTGACCGTCATGCCGGCCATTGGCTCGTCGAGCAGCAGCAGTCGAGGCGATGCCACCAGCGCACGCGCCAGCTCGACACGCTTCTGCAGGCCGTAGGCCAGCGTGCCCGCGAGCCGCTCGCTCACGGCACCCAGCCCGAGGAAACCGATGATCGCGTCGGCCCGGGCACGCGCATCCTCGCGTTCCCGCCGTGCGCGGCCCAGCCCGATGAGCTGCTCGACGAAGGTGGAGCGTGCCGCATCGACGCGGCCGAGCACGATGTTGTCGCGCACGCTCAGGCCCTTGAAGAGCGCCAGGTTCTGGAAGGTGCGCGCGACGCCCAGCCGTGCCAGCCGCGCTGTAGGCACATGGCCGAAGCTGCGTCCGCCGATCCACACGCGCCCGCGGTCGGGCCGGTACAACCCGCTGATGACATTGACCAGCGAACTCTTGCCAGCTCCGTTGGGACCGATGACGGCGCGGATCTCCCCCTTGGCGATCGACAGGTCCACACCCGACAGCGCGGTCACGCCGCCGAAGGACAGATCGATGCCCTCCAGCCGCAGCACCGCCGACGTCGTGGCGTCTTCCCTCGCCGACGCGGTGCGGCCTGCGGGCACGAAAGCCACCGGGTCGACGCCCAATGGACCCGGTCCGGCCTCGAAGAAAAGATCGGGCATCACGGCGAGGCTCACGCCACGGCTTCCAGTGCCGCCTTGGCGGGCTGGCCTGCACGCGCGGCCTGCTCCGCTTCGAGCTTGCGCACCAGCGGCAGCACCTTCTCGCCGAAGTACTCCACCTCCTCGATGAAGTGCAGGAAGCCCGTGAGGATCAGGTCCACGCCGATGGCCTTGAGCGCCACGATGCGCTCGGCGATCTGCTGCGGCGTTCCGATGAGGTTGGTGCGGAAGCCATCGTTGTATTGCACCAGGTCCTCGAAGGTCGACTTGGCCCAGTTGCCCTCGCCCTCGGGCGATGCCTTGCCGGCCTGCTTGACTGCATCGCCGAAGGCATGTACCGCCTCGACGTGCGCGTGCTTGATGATGTCCGCCAGCACCGCCTTGGCTTCTTCCTCCGTGTCGCGGGCGATGACGAAGGCGTTCACGCCGATGCGCACCGTGTGGCCGTTCTGTGCCGCCTTGGCCTGGATGTCGTCGATCTGCGCCTTCAGGCCCTCGGGCGTGTTGCCGTTGGTGAAGTACCAGTCCGACACGCTGGCCGCGTTGTCGCGCGCGGCGCGCGAGCTGCCGCCCTGGAAGATCTCCGGGTGCGGCTTCTGCACCGGCTTCGGACTCAGCGTGTAGTCGCTGAAGCGGTAGAAGTCGCCCTTGAAGGTGAAGTTGTCCTGAGTCCAGATGCCCTTGAGCGCGCGGATGAATTCGTTCGAGCGGCGATAGCGCTCGTCGTGCTCGAGCCAGGGCTCGCCGATGGCCTGGAACTCGCCCTTGAACCAGCCGCTGACCACGTTGATGGCGATGCGGCCGTTGGAGATGTGGTCGATGGTGGCGATCTGCTTGGCGACCACGGCGGGGTTCCACGGTCCGGGCAGGATCGCGGCGAGCACCTTGAGCTTCGTGGTGGCATGCAGCAGCGCCTGGCTGAAGGACACCGACTCGTGCTGGTATTCCGCGCCATAGCCGGCCGTGAAGCGGATCTGGCTCAGCGCGTACTCGAAGCCGGCCTTCTCGGCCGCGACCGCGAGGCGCTGGTTGTATTCCAGGCTCCAGTCGGTGCGCTGCTCGATGGTGCTGACCACGAGGCCGCCGCTGACGTTGGGCACCCAGTAGGCGAACTTGACGGGGGCGGCGGTGGAGGACGACGGTTGGCTCATGGCAGGTTTCTCTCTGTGGGGACGATCGATCGGAACGAAGGCTTCTTCAGGCGGCCAGCGCGACCGGCGCGGGCTTGCGGATGGCGGGCGCGGTCGGTGTGGTGGACGTGGCGGCCGGCGAGGCATCGCGCAGCTGGGGCACGGCACGCGCCACGGTCAATGCGATGCGTTCACGCAGCGCGGGGCTGGCGATCTCGTAGCCTTCGAAGTCCTTCTCCACCGCATAGACGCCGATGGGCAGCGTGAGCGCCTGGAAGAAGCTGAAGAGCGGGCGCAGCTGGTGGTCGATGACCAGCGCATGGCGGTCGCTGCCGCCCGTGGCCGCGAGCAGCACCGGCTTGTCGATGAGTGCCTCGTGATGTACGAAGTCGAAGAGGTGCTTGAAGAGGCCGGTGTACGAGCCGCGATAGACCGGGCTCGCCACCAGCAGCAGGTCGGCCGACTCGATGGCCGCGATGCTTTCCTCGACCGCGGCGGGCAGCTGGTTGCGGTAGAGCACGCCGGCGAACTGCGGGCCGATGTCGCCCAGCGAGATCACGCGCGACTCGATGGCGATCTGCTCGCCAAGTGCGGCCAGGAGTTGATCGACCAGCACCAGCGTGCGCGACGGACGTTGCAGGCTGCCGGAGACGGCGACGACTTTCAGTTTTCGACTCATGTTGATATGACCTCTGTTTGGAAGCCACGAGCGATTCGCGGCACGCCTGATATATGCGAATGGCGTGCCACTTCCTTTTTCCTTATGAATCAATGAGTTAGAGCGAAATGGCTATTCGCGTGCGTGCTGAATTCGAAACAGGCTGCGGGTGAGCTGCTGATCAGCCAGCAGCTTTGCAGCCATAGTCGTTTGAGGCAGATCGGTATGCGGGCATCGAATGAACGCCAGGCAGCAACTGCTCGATGCAACTGCTTCCTGCGCAGCAGCGCGGAACAGCGGGAGCAGCGCTGAAAAGTACAACGGGCCTGCGACGCGAAGCCGCAGGCCCGTTGCATGGCGATGGCAGGTTCAGGAATAGAAGCTTGGTTGCGGCAGGCGCGCATTGAGCGCCCAGTGGCCCAGCTCGCGCACCTTGTAGTCCACAGGATCGTGCAGCGTGTGCACGCGCAGGTTGCGCCAGTAGCGGTCGAGGCGCAGCGCGGCGGTGGTGGCTCGCGCGCCTGTCACTTCGAACATGCGGTGCGCCACCTCGAGGCTTGCACGCGTGCTCGCGACCTTGGCCGCGGCGACGGCAATGGCCACCTCGCCACGCTCCTGCTCGTCGAGCGAAGTGCCGCGCAGCCATGCCTGATCGAAGGCCGCGGCGGCCTGGTCGAGCAGCAGTCGCGCGCCTTGCAGCGCGAGCCAGAAATCACCGTAATGCGTGAGCACGTACGGGTCTTCGTTCGCGGCCGGGGCCGTCGAGAACAGCCAGGGCCGGCTCTGCTGCAGCGTGAAGGCCTTCGCCTCCTCGAGCGCGCCCTCGCCCAGGCCCAGGTAGATGTTCGCGAGGATCAGCTGCGCCAACAGCGGGCGCAGGCAGGCGAACGGCGTCGACAGCGGGCCGGGATCGAGCAGCAGCTCGGTCGCCCCGACGCGCACGCCGTCGAACAGCACACTGCCGCTGTCGGTCTGGCGCTGCCCCATGTTGTCCCAGTCGCCGAGCACCGTGATGCCCGCGCGCCGCGTGGGCACGACGCCGATCAGCAGGCGGTCGTTCGCGTCGAGGGCCGAGGCGACCAGCATGTCCGAATCGCTGGCGCCGGAGCAGAAGCTCTTGCGGCCCGAGAACACATACCCGCCGTCGAAGGCTTCGGCGCGCGTGGACTTGTCGAGCGGGTTCAGCGCATTGCCCCAGAACCAGCGATGCGCGCCAGTCTGCTCGATCCACGGCTGCCACTGCGCGCGCTGCGCGAAGAGCTGCGTGGTTGCGAGCAGCAGGTGGTGGAAGGCGAAGAGGTGCGCCACCGAGCTGTCGACGCGCGCGAAGCCGCGCACCACGTCGAGTGTCTGCCGCCAGCTCGCGCCCAGGCCGCCGAGCTCGGCCGGCACGCTGAGCATCAGAAGGCCGCTGTCGCGCAGCAGGTCTCGCTCGGCCTTCGGCGTACCGCCGAGCTGGTCGCGTTCGACGGCGGTGCGGACCAGGGCCTGCGCAACGCGCTGCGCACTCGCATGCCACGGCACGACCTCGTCGCCGGCCTCCGCGGAGAAATGCTTCATGCGGCCGCCTTCTCGCGCGGGGCTCCCGGCGAAGCCTGCACGACCTGTGCAGAAGGCGGCACGATGTCATTGGCGATGACTTCGCCGAAGGGCCCGGTGATGTTGGCTTGCCCTGGCGGGCGCACATGGTCGAGCGGCAGCAGCGGAAACAGCAGCTCGGCCACGCGGTACGCCTCTTCGAGATGCGGGTAGCCCGAGAAGATGAAGGTCTCCACGCCGAGCGCCGCGTATTCCTCGATGCGCGCCGCCACCTCCTCGGGGCTGCCCACGAGCGCAGTACCCGCGCCGCCGCGCACGAGGCCCACGCCCGCCCACAGGTTGGGCGACACCTCGAGCCTGTCGCGCCGCCCGCCATGGAGCGCGGCCATGCGCTGCTGGCCCACGGAGTCGAAGCGAGAGAAGGCTTTCTGCGCGGCTGCGATGGTGTCGTCGGTCACGTAGGAAATGAGTTCGTCGGCGGCGCGCCAAGCCGCCTCGCTGGTCTCGCGCACGATCACATGCAGCCGGATGCCGAAGCGCAGCATGCGGCCATGCTTCGCCGCCGCGGCGCGGGCCTTCGCGATCTTTTCGGCCACGTCGGCCGGCGGCTCGCCCCAGGTGAGGTACACGTCGACCTGCTCGCCCGCGAGTGCGATCGCGGCGTCCGACGAGCCGCCGAACCACAGCGGCGGATAGGGCTTCTGCACCGGTGGATAGAGCGTCTTCGCGTTCTCCACGCGCAGGTGCCTGCCCGAGAAATTCACGGTCTCGCCGGCGGCCACGCCGCGCCAGATGCGCAGGAATTCATCGGTGACTTCATAGCGCTCGGCGTGCGTGAGGAAGCTGCCGTCGCCATGCTGTTCATCGGGATCGCCGCCGGTCACCACGTTGATGAGCAGTCGGCCGTCGGAGAAACGGTCGAGCGTCGCGGCCTGGCGCGCGGAGACCGTGGGCGAGATGATGCCGGGGCGGATCGCGACCAGGAACTTGAGCCGCTCGGTCTGCGCCGCGAGCGACGACGCGACCACCCACGAGTCCTCGCAGGAGCGCCCCGTCGGGATCAGCACGCCTTCGTAGCCCAGTTCGTCGGCGGCCTGCGCTACCTGCCGCAGATATCGATGGCTCACGGTACGCGCGCCGCGCGAGGTGCCGAGGTAGCGGCTGTCGCCGTGCGTGGGAAGAAACCAGAAAAGTTGCATGAGGCGATTCAGCAGTTAGCGTGCCAGTCGCCCTGCCTGCGCAAACGCGCCGAAGCACGCGATTTCTGCTGCTCCAGCAGCAGCCGAGCACCAGACCTGCTGCGTTCGGCGCATCGGCCTGGCTGCGCTGCTGCCATGGAAGCAAAACAAGGATCGATATACGGATCGCATCGTTGGCGGCGCGCAAGGCAGCCTCCAACATGCTGCTGGCGCAGCAACCCTGCTGCCTGCACATCACCGAGGGTCTGCGTGAGTTCAGTTCTTTCCATTCCGGTTTCCGAATCGCCTCGCGACATTGCCCGCGACCTGATGCAGCGCTTCGCGGCGACCGCCGTCGAGCGCGACGAGCGCGGCGGCACGCCCAAGGCCGAGCGGGATGCACTGCGCGAGAGCGGCCTGCTCGCGCTGAGCATTCCGCGCGAATTCGGCGGCGGCGGTGCGGACTGGCGGGAGACGCTCGACGTCGTGCGCCTGCTCGCGCAGGCCGACAGCTCGCTCGCGCACGTGTTCGGCTTCCATCACCTGATGCTTGCCACGGTGCGGCTCTTCGCGCGGCCCACGCAATGGCAGCCGTGGTTCGAGCAGACCGCGCGGCGGCGGTGGTTCTGGGGCAATGCGCTCAATCCGCTGGACGACCGCACGGTGTCGAGCGCGCACGAGGGCTGGCGCGAATTCACCGGGCAGAAGAGCTTCTGCTCGGGCGCGCTCGACTCCGAGATGCTGATCGCGTCGGCGCGCGAGGAAGGCAGCGGCGCCTTCATCGTCGCGGCAGTGCCCACCGGCCGCTCGGGCATCTTCGTCGCGCCCGATTGGAACAACATCGGGCAGCGCCAGACCGACAGCGGCAGCGTGACCTTCGAGAAGGTGCGCGTCGAGCATCACGAGGTGCTGGCCGATCCGGGCCCGCTCTCGACGCCATTCGCCTGCCTGCGGCCGCTGGTGTCGCAGCTCGTGCTGGCCAACATCTACCTCGGCATTGCGGAAGGAGCCTTCGACGATGCGAAGCACTACACGCTGCACGAGTCGCGCCCCTGGCATGCGGCCAAGGTGGCGCAGATGCACGAGGACCCCTACGTGCTCGGCCACTACGGCGACTTCTGGGTCGGCCTGGAGAGCGTGCGCGCGCTGGCCGATCGCGCGGCCGACCGGCTCGATGCGGCCTGGCGGCGTGGCCCCGCGCTGACCGAACCCGAGCGCGGCGAAGTCGCGGTGGCCGTGGCCACCGCCAAGGTCGCAGCGACGAACACGGGCCTGGACATCTGTACGCGCATGTTCGACGTGGCCGGCGCGCGCGCCACGCACGGCGGCCTGCGGCTGGACCGCCACTGGCGCAACCTGCGCACCCAGTCCCTGCACGACCCCGTGGCCTACAAGCTGCGCGAGCTCGGCGAATGGGCCCTCAAGCAGCAATACCCCGTACCGACCTTCTATTCATGACCGCCTACACCCGCCCTCTCGCAGTGCTGCCGCCGGCCGACGCATCCCCGGGCGAGGACTGGGATCCCACCGCGCCGTCCGCACCGTCCACGCTGCTCACGCTGCCCAACCCCCGCAAGCTCACCACCTCGATCCGCGCCACCGCTCAGGTGTTCCAGGACCCGCGCTCGGCCGCGCTGCTCGAACGCATCCGCATGGTGGCGCCCAGCGACGCCAACGTGCTCATCATCGGAGAGACAGGGACCGGCAAGGAACTGATCGCGCGGCACGTGCACGACCTCAGCCGGCGCAGCGGAAAGCCCTTCGTGGCCGTGAACTGCGGCGCCTTCTCCGAAAGCCTGGTCGAGAGCGAGCTCTTCGGCCACGAGAAGGGCGCGTTCACCGGCGCGTTCTCGGCCAAGGCGGGATGGTTCGAGGCCGCCAACGGCGGCACGCTCTTCCTCGACGAGATCGGCGACCTGCCGCTGTCGATCCAGGTGAAGCTGCTGCGCGTGCTGCAGGAACGCGAGGTGGTTCGGCTGGGCTCGCGCAGGAGCGTACCCATCGACGTCCGCGTGGTGGCCGCCACCAACGTGCGGCTGCAGGACGCGGTGGCCGCTGGCAACTTCCGCGAAGACCTGTTCTACCGGCTGCACGTGGTGCACCTCGCGCTGCCGACGCTGCGCGAGCGGCCCGGCGACATCCTGCCGCTGGCGCGGCACTTCATCGAGGAATACCGCCAGCGCCTGGGCTACGGACCGGTGCGCCTCGACGCGAGCGCCGAGCAGAAGCTGGGCGAACACGGCTGGCCCGGCAACATCCGCGAACTGGAGAACGTGATCCACCACGCGCTGCTGATCTGCCAGAACGGCGTGCTGGGTGCGGAGCATCTGCACCTGTCCTCGCTGAACATCCAGCGGCGCCCGCCCGACGACGAGCCCCCGGCGAGCGCCACGCCGCAGCAGGCGCTGGAGGCGGTGCTGCGAGACCTCTTCAACGAGCCGAACGAGCAGATGTTCGAACAGATCGAGGAGACCGTGATGCGCACCGCCTTCGAGTTCTGCCACCGCAACCAGGTGCAGGCTGCCAAGCTGCTGGGCATCAGCCGCAATGTGCTGCGCTCGCGGCTCATCAAGAGCCGGGAGATTTCAGCGTTGAAGTAGCCTCGGCGGATTCGCTGGCCGTCGTGCGCACAGGGCATCGCGAGGCCGCCAAGACGCGGTCCGCGGTGCCTTGTGCTGCCGAAGCGTCAGGGTCCCCTGTTGGCGGTAGCACCGTCGACTTCGGCCCTGGTCAGCTTCCCCCCGCTTCAGGCGCGGCGCGATTCGCTGTCCAGGCTCGCCATCTGTGCTGCGGCATAGCGGTCGCCGGCGGCGGCGCCCTTCGGCACCGCACGCTCGATGGCCGCGAAATCGTCGGGCCCCAGCTTCACGTTCAGCGCGCCGAGCGCCTCGTCAAGCCGCGAGCGCCGCCGCGCGCCGACCAGCGGCACGATATCGTCGCCCTGCGCGGCCACCCATGCGATGGCGATCTGCGCCACGGTCACGCCCTTCGCCTCGGCGATCTTGCGCAGCGCCTCGACTAGCGCGAGGTTGCGCTCCACGTTCTCGCCCTGGAAGCGCGGGCTGTGCGCGCGGAAATCCTTCTCGCCCGCGGCGTCCTTCTGCCAGTGCCCGCTGATCAGGCCGCGCGACAGCACGCCGTATGCGGTGATGCCGATGCCCAGCTCGCGGCAGGTCGCGAGGATGTCGTCCTCGATCCCGCGCGAGATCAGCGAATACTCGATCTGCAGGTCGCAGATCGGGTGTACCGCCGCCGCCTTGCGGATGTTGATCGAACCCACTTCCGAGAGGCCGATGTGACGCACGTAGCCCGCCTTCACCAGGTCGGCGATGGCGCCCACCGTCTCCTCGATCGGCACGTTCGGATCGAGCCGCGCGGGACGGTAGATGTCGATGTGGTCCACGCCCAGGCGTTGCAGCGAGTAGGTCGCGAAGTTCTTCACTGCCGCCGGCCGCGCGTCATAGCCGACCCAGCCGCCGGCCGGATCGCGCATGGCGCCGAACTTCACGCTGAGCAGCGCCGCGTCGCGCTGCGAGGGCTTCAGGCCCCTGAGCGCTTCGCCGATCAGCATCTCGTTATGGCCGCTGCCGTAGAAGTCGCCGGTATCGAGCAGCGTGATGCCCGCGTCCATGGCAGCGTGGATGGTGGCGATGCTTTCCACGCGGTCGGAGGGGCCGTACATGCCCGACATGCCCATGCAGCCGAGGCCGATGGCGGAAACCTTGGGGCCGGTGGCGCCGAGTTGGAGTGTGTTCATTGGTGCTGTCCTTTCAGGAGAGCCGGACGCGATGGCGAACGGCATGGCGGTAGTCTGGAAGCAAACGACCCGTTCGATAATCCGTCCTCCACCGCACGGGTTGTGCGGAAAACCGCACAATCTGGTGATGACCGAACCCGATCTCTCCGACCTGGGGGCCTTCGTGGCCGTCACCCGTGCGCGCGGTTTCCGGGGCGCGGCCGCCCTGCGAGGCGTGTCGCCCTCCTCGCTCAGCGAGGCGATGCGGCGGCTCGAAGCGCAACTGGGTGTGCGCCTGCTGAACCGCACCACGCGCAGCGTGACGCCGACCGAAGCGGGCCAGCGCCTGCTCGACCGCATCTCGCCCGCGCTGGACGACATCGCCGGTGCGCTCGACACGCTCAACAGCTTTCGCGACAGCCCCACCGGCACCCTGCGGCTCAACGTGCCGACCATCGTGGCCCAGCGCGTGCTGCCGCCGCTGGCCAGCCGCTTCCTGCGCGCGCACCCGGGCATCACGCTGGAGATCACGACCAACGACACCTTCATCGACGTGCTCGCGGCAGGCTTCGACGCGGGCGTGCGCTACGACGAGAGCATCGCCCGCGACATGATCGCCGTGCCCCTGGGCCCGCGCACGCAGCGCTTCGTGGCCGCGGCATCGCCGGGCTACCTCGCCGCGCACGGCGTGCCGAAGCACCCGACCGACCTGCTGCAGCACGCCTGCATCGGCCATCGCTTTCCGAGCGGCGTGCTCGCGGCCTGGGGCTTCGTGCGCAAAGGAAAGGCGGTGAAGATCACGCCGAGCGGACCGCTGATCGCGTCGATGCTCGACCTGGAACTGCACGCCGCCGAGTCGGGCCTGGGCGTGATCTACACCTTCGACGAGTACCTGCGCCCTTCCATCGAACGGGGCACGCTGGCGCCTGTTCTGGAGGACTGGTGGCAGAGCTTTTCGGGGCCGTTCCTGTACTACCCGAGCCGCACGCACATGCCGGCGCCGCTGCGAGCCTTTGTCGATTTTCTGAAGAGCGAGAGCCAGTCCACCTGATGTCCGCCTGATATGTGCCAGCGGATCGTGCCCCGAGAAACTGCGCAGAGCGCTTCATCACGCAGCAGGAAAAGTAGAGGCGAGCGAGCTCAGGCGGCCCCTCAGAACGAATCTTCAGGCGAGCGGCACAACGCCAGCACCATCCCGCGCAGCCATCGATGCGCGGGGTCCCGGTCGAGGCGCGGGTGCCACATCTGCGAGATGGTGATCTGCTCCGCCGGCACGGGCAGCGGGAACGAACGCAGCGTGCTCTGCGCTCTCAGGCGCTCGAAGTACGAGGCCGGTATCAGCGCGACCAGATCGGTCGCCGCCGCGATCGACAACGCGGTGCCGAAGCTGGGCACGACCACCGCGGCGTTGCGCGCCAGTCCCATTGCCGCGAGAGCCACGTCTACGGGGCCCTCCGTGCGGCCATGGCGGGAAGTGACCACGTGGTCGCAGGCGGCGTAGCGCTCGGGGGTGATCTCGGCTTCGGCCAGCAGAGGATGGCCTTCGCGCACCGCCGCGATGAACCGGTCCCGGTAGAGCGCCTGGATGCGAACCTCCGGCCCCGACTCGCCCAGGACACCGACATCGAGATCGATCAGCCCCTCCCGCAACGGGCGCACGTCCTTGTCGGGCTTGGGCGCGAAGCGCAGGCGGACGCCCGGAGCCTCCTGTGCGATGCGTGCCACCAGCACATGGGCGAAGGCTTCGATGAAACCGTCGTTGGCCCGTATGGTGAAGAGGCGCTGGAGCGAGCGCGGGTCCACGCTCGCATCGGCGGGTTGGAGGACCGCATGCGACTCCTGCACCAGCTCCCTCACACGGTCGCGCAATGCGAGCGCATGCGGCGTGGGTACCATGCCGCGCCCCGCCCGCACCAGCAATTGATCCCCGGTCGCATCCCTCAGCCGCGCCAGGGTGCGGCTCATGGCCGATTCGCTCAGGCCCATGCGCTCGGCGGCCTTGGCGACGTTGCCTTCGGAAAGCAGTGCGTTCAACGCGGTCAGCAGGTTGAGGTCGGCGTCCGGCATGCCTGACGCTAGCACAGCCGCCCACACCCGAACAGGCGCGGCGTGCAGGAACAACCTGCGCGCGGCGCTCTGGGCCGATGCGTCATGGCGTCCTATTCTGAGCCGACGCAATCGAGCGTCTCTTCAGGCCACTCCCATGTTGCTCTCACCTCCTCTCCGCGCCAGCCAATCCTCTTCCATCGACCCGCGCTCCGCCGGACCCGATGCCGCGAACGATGCCGATGGCCTGCCGTTGCGGCAGCGCATCGCAGCCATCGCCGCCATCCTGGGTGCGGGTACTCTCGTCGTGCTCGACGGCGCGATCGCCAACGTCGCGCTGCCGAGCATCTCCCGGCAATTGCATGCGACGCCCGCAGATGCGGTGTGGATCATCACGGCCTATCAGCTGGCGGTCGTGATGTTTCTCCTGCCCGCCTCGGCCATCGGAGCAAGGCTGGGCTATCACCGCGTGTTCGCCGGAGGCGTCGCGCTGTTCACCGCGGCATCGGTGCTGTGCGCGCTGTCCCCATCGCTGCCGTGGCTCGTGGCCGCGAGATGCCTTCAGGGGCTGGGCGCCGCGGCGGTGATGCCGCTTGGCCTGGCGCTGCTGCGCTTCACCTATCCACGCCGGCTGCTGGCGCGCGCGATTGGCTGGAACGCGCTCACGATCGCAGGTGCCACCGCGGCGGGCCCCTCCGTGGGCGCCTTCATCCTCTCCACATCGAGCTGGCCGTGGCTCTTCGCGGTAAACCTTCCGATCGGCATCCTCGTGCTGGCGGCCTGCGCGAAATTGCCGCGCCCTGCACCGTCCCAGGACCGCATCGACCTCTGGAGCATCGCCCTCAACGCGATCATGTTCGCTTCCTTCGTGCTCGGAAGCGACCGGCTGCCTTCGAACCTGTTGCACGGCGGCGCGCTGCTCGGGCTGTCCATCGCCTGCATGCTGCTTCTGGTGCGCCGCGAGATGACGAAGAAGGCGCCCCTCGTACCGCTCGACCTGCTGCGCGTGCACTCCTTCCGCATCTCGGTCATCGCCTCTGTCTGCTGCTTCACCGGCCAGATGGCGAGCTACGTGGCACTGCCCTTCTACATCCAGCACGAGCTGGGTCAGAGCACCGCGACCACCGGCCTCCTGTTGACCCCCTGGCCCCTTGCTGTGATGCTGGCCGCACCACTGTCCGCGCGCCTGGCCCAGCGAGTACCGACGGCCTGGCTCTGCGCGGCCGGGGGCGCGTTCCTCGCGACCGGCTTGGCACTGTGCGCGCTGTGGCCGATCCACGGCAACCCCGCCCTGCCTATCGCGGTCTTCACGAGCCTCGCTGGCTTCGGCTTCGGACTCTTCCAGACACCCAACAACCAGAACATGCTGCTTTCAGCGCCCAAGGAGCGCAGCGGCGCAGCCGGCGGCGCGCAAGGGACAGCGCGGCTCACGGGGCTGACGCTCGGCAGCCTGGCGATGAGCCTGATGTTCGGGCTGCTGCCCTCGCACAGCGCCGTGCATCTTGGACTGGCAATGGCTGCGTTGGCGGCCATGGTTGGGAGCGTGGTGAGCCTGCTCAGGAGTCCGGGCAGGACCGCGGCTGTGTGATCGTCCGCAGGAGGGAGCCGGTGCGTCGGCCACGCGCTGCCTTGGTTGAGCCATAGTTCATGGAAATCGAGCCATATCGCCGAGCGCACTCCACCGCACCGATCAGCCGGCCCGCAATGTGTCGAGCGATTGCGGTCACCGCCGGCCCGCCCTGCTCGCGTGCTAGCTCTTCCTGGCCCAGGCGCTGCACCAGCCCTTCGCATTCACCTGTTTTCCGGCAAACAACGCGCAGTTTCCCTGCGCGTCCGCCGGCCTGGATTGCCAGAGTGCGCAGCCGTTGCACAGCTGTGCGTTCTCGTGCTTCGGGTACTTCTTTGCATCGGCCCTGGTCGAGTCGGCGACATAGCCGAGGGCCGCAGCCTGCGGATCCTTTTCATCGAGCACGGCCTGCGCGAAGGAACTGGAAACGCAAGCGGCAGCGCCGGAGGCGGCAAGGGTCAGCATGAAGATGCGACGGTTGGATTTCATCGTGGGTCTTTCATTGTTTGCGAGGTGGAGACCGAACTCCGGGACGCCGCATCGCGCTCGTTCAGACCCGCCAGCACGAGGACGACGGTGGCAAGAAGCGTCGCGATGCAGAAGCCAAGAACTTGCAAGACCGCGTTCGATGTGATGTTCATGGAAGCCTCGTGGGGATGGTTGGGACGGCCCGAAGTCATTCTTGAACGATCGGCTGCCCACGCCCTTGCGCAATATCAATTGCGCAAGATCCGCATGAACCAGGTGCCGCGTCGACAGGCCCGACTTCGTACAACAACTGCCCGTGAATGCCGGCCAGCGAAAGCGACTGCGTCAGCACCGCGACGAGGCTGGGCGCGCAGAGCTTCGGCAATTGCTCGAAGCAGGCCCAGCGGAATCCGTCCATCTCGGGCCGCCGCCGTCCATGCCGGTCGGTGTAGAAGCTGGAGCACACACAGGTCTTCGGCTCGAAGTGCCGCACCAGCACCGCGAAGAGCCGGAGCTTCTTGCCCTTGCGATACGGAAACAAACCGAGTTCCCTCAACTGCCCCGGCGACAGCGCAAGACCGCATTCCTCGGCGGCCTCTCGAGCCGCTGCCTGTGCCGCCTGCTCCAGCCCTTCCATCGCGCCCTTGGGGATGTCCCAGTAGCGGCTGTCGCTTGCGTGGCAGAGCAGCAGTTGCCCTGCCGTATCGAACACCAGGACGCCGCAACTGGTCGACTCGTTCATCATCACGGCAGCCTCAAGGAGTCGGCACGGCTTCATCGCCTGCGCGCCGAGCAACCGGGGCACGCGGCGCACTGCGCGGGAGAATCGGCACGTAGCTTCGAGCCGAACCGCGCAAGACCAGCAGCGCCACGGTGTCGCTCTCCCGCACGGAGCGGATCGCCGCGTCGAAGTCCGCCAGGCTGGCCACTTCCACGTCGTTGACCGCGATCAGCATGTCGCCATATCGCAGCCCCGCCAGCTGGGCCGAGCCCGAGACCGACTGCACGTAGAGTCCCGGAGAAGGCAGGCTGATGCCCAGCACCCCCTTGCGTTCCGCGAGTTCCAGTCCGAAGCGCGTTTCCTGCGCGGCGGAACGCCCGGCCGGCCTGGGCGAGACATCGGGTGGGTTCTCGGCCACGTCCACCTGCACCATCAGCGGCGCCCTGTGACGCCAGACCTTCAGCGTGATGCGGTTGCCCTTGTGCGCTGCCGCCACGTGGTTCTGTATGTCGGCGTAGCCCATTGGGACGTCGGCCCCGACGGCCAGCACCACGTCGCCGCTGCGAAGCCCCGCCTCCGCGGCCGGGCTGCCCGGGTCGACTCGTACAACCAACGCTCCCTGGGTGGAAGCAAGGCCGAAAGCCGGTGCCAGCTCTGGAGTCAGAGGCTGGGTACGGGCGCCAATGTGTCCCCGCCTCACGTGCCCGGTCGCGCGAAGTTCGTTGGCGACACGCATCACCGTATCGATGGGCAGGCTGAACGACATGCCGAAATACCCCCCGCCAGGGGAGTAGATCATCGAGTTCATGCCCACCACTTCACCCCGTTCGTCGAAAAGCGGCCCGCCCGAGTTGCCTGGATTGAGGGCCACATCGGTCTGGATCAACGGCACTCCGCTTCCCCCGGGTATGTAGCGTGGATTGGCGCTCACCACGCCGGCCGTCACGCTGCGCTCGAAGCCGAACGGTGCCCCCATCGCGGCCACCCGCTCGCCGGGACACAGGTCGCTGCCGCGGCCCAGGACGACGACCGGTAGGCCGGAAGCAGGGACTTTCAGCAAGGCAACATCGCTGACCCGATCGACTCCCACCACCTCGCCGTCGAAGCGACGCTGGTCGGCGGTGACGACGGAGATGGCCTGGGCGCCGGCCACGGCGTGCGCACTGGTCAGGATGTATCCGTCGTTGCCAATGATGAACCCCGACGCGAAGCCCCGCCCCCAACCTCTTTCCCATGGCATGGAAGGCCGCATCTCGCCGGCGACCGGCCGCTCGCTGCCGTTCTCCGTGACCATGATGCTCACCACCGCCGGCGACTGCCGCGCCGCGGCGGCCGCGAAATCGGCGGCCTGCGGCGCGGTCTGCACCCGCTCCAGGCATGACCGCGCCTGCGACCACGCCCCCGTTCCGCTGGCGAGCGCGAACGCGCCGAGGACGGCTGCGATCGCACTCCGCGTGACGGCGGCTTTCATCAGCCCACCAGCAAAACCGGCACGGAGCACGCCGCCAGCACCTTGGTGGCGACCGATCCCAGCACCAGGCTTGCCAGGGCGCCCTGGCCTCTCGATCCCATGATGACGAGATCAAACTGCCCCTTCTGCGCGAGCGAGGCGATTTCCTCCGCCGGATGTCCTACCCGGTGCTCGAAGTGCGCCTGGATGCCGTTGCGGGTCAGCAGCTCGCGCACGGGCTCGAGCACCATCCGCGCATCGTCTTCGTAGTAGCCATGCACGACCTCCGGTCCCGCGAAGGCCGCGGCGCGGTGCGGCACAGGCAGCACCGCGTGGAAGACCGTGAAGGCGTGGCCCGCATTCGACCATGCCTTGTGCGTGGTCAGGTAGGTCAGCATGCGGTCGGTGTAGTCGCTGCCGTCGACAGCGAGCAGGATCTTCATGATGGGTTCCTTCGGCGGGACGTTTCCCCCGTGCCCCGATGCTCGCCCCGACCTCCGTCCCCGCCCTTGATGCAGCGCAAGGCCGCGCCGGCCTAGAGGGCCGGCCCCAGCCCGATGGGCGCCGGAACGACGTTGACGATGCGCGTGAAGAGCGCGCTGTACTCGAGGTCCGGCACATGCCCGGTCATCGGATCACGGTTCTGCGCGAAGGCCTCGTCCAGGTCGCGCCAGTCGTCTTCCGTCAGCACGCGCTCGGCCAGCGGCAGGATCTCCCGCTCCTCCTGCGCCATGTGGTCCAGGTAGAAGTCGACGTACTCCTCCACCGTGCGCTCGAAGTCCTCGCGCCTCGATTCGCCGAGCATCTCGAACGCGAGCAGCGCGTGCTCCACGTTGCGGATCCTGCGCTCGCCTTTGGCATGGTCGCCGTCGAGCTTGTCGAGCAGGTCGCGCGAGATCGGCGTCCTGGCGCGCAGCTTCGGAAACAGCAACTCCGTTTCCTTGCGGTGATGGCGCTTCTCGGGAAATTCGTCCACGTAGAAGAGCATGGCCCTGAGCGTCGCGAAGTCGGGCAGCGTGCCTTTCCTGCGGTGCTGCTCGAGCAGCATGACGATGGAACGCAGCATGGCGGCGAGCGCCGCATGCTCCTGGCGGATGATGCGGATGGTGGCGTGGGGCATGAGGGTCTTCCTGTGCATGCACCGAGGGTCGCTCTTTCATGGCGCGCGGCCTTGTTCCAGATCAAACCCCAGCCAGCCACGGCTTGCGGGTTTGATCAATGTCAAGCCGCGCGCGCCGGCCCTCCGGATACTGGAGCGATCCAATCAACAGACCGGAGTCGTGCCATGTACCAGCGAATTCTTGTGCCCATCGACGGCAGTTCCACGTCCGCGCGCGGCCTGGCCGAGGCCATCGAGCTCGCGAAGCTCACGGGCGGATGCCTGCGGGTGGCGCATGTCATCGACGAACTGTCGTTCGCCCTCGCGATGGACGCCTATGCGGGCTACGCCGGCAACTGGCTCGAGGAGCTGCGCGGCAACGCCAGGAAACTGCTCGAGGACGCGCGCGCCAAGGCTGCGGCCGAAGCCGTGGAAGCAGACATCGTGCTGCTCGACAGCTTCAAGGGCACCGTGCACGACCAGCTCATTGCCGCAGCGCAGGCCTGGAAGGCCGAGCTGATCGTCATCGGCACCCACGGCCGCAGGGGCATCGGCCGCTGGGTCATGGGCAGCAGCGCGGAGCACATCCTGCGCATGTCGCCCGTGCCGGTGCTGCTGGTGCGCGCGCCCGAGAGCGCGAAGACGGAACATGAGCGCTTCACCCTGCCGAGCGGGGAACTGGCCAGCCAGTGAGCGAGGGGGCTGTCCGCCGGGGGATGCCGAAGCGCTGAAACCGCGAGATGGCGCCGCCGGCCCCCGGCGCGGCTCAATGCGCGACAAGAACCGGCACTGTCATCTGCGCGAGGATCTGCTGCGTCACGCCCCCCAGTATCTTTTCGCGCAGGCGCGAATGGCCGTAGCCGCCCATCACCAGAAGCGCGGCACCCAGCTCGGCGACCCTCGACAGCAGCGCATCGGCGATGCCGGTCTCCGTCACTTCCGACTCCGCGCGCGCCTGCACGCCGTGGCGCAGCAGGAACTGGATCACCTCGGGCAGCAGCAGCCGCTGCGCGTCTTCCTCGTCGCGCGGATGGCGCAGCGACAGGAGCGTGACTCGCGCGCCGCGCAGCGCCGGCAATGCCGCGTGCAGGGCCACGGCCGCCTCGCGCGAGCCGTCCCAGGCCACAACGACGCTCTTCGGCACGCCGGAGAACTCACCCGCCGACGGAACGACCAGCACCGGCCTGCCCACTTCCATCAGCACCTGCTCGGCAAGACCATGCACCGTGGTGTCTCCACGGTTCGAATCGTCGCTCTGGCCAAGCACCACCAGGTCGCTCGCATGCCCGTAGCGAACCACGGCGTCCACCGTGAGGCCGTCGACCAGCTGCACCTCGTACGACAGCGGCCCGGACGCGGCAATGCCCTGCCTGAACTCCCGCGCGATGCCCTCGGCGCGCCGTCGCAGGTAGTCGGCGGACTCGGCGATGTAGTCGGTCATGCCGGTGGCGATGGCACTGGCGGGAATCACGCCGTCGTGGAGGCCGGTGGGTATCAACCCGGTCAGGTGGCTCTCGTGCGAGCGCGCCCACCGTGCCGCCAACGCAGCGCGCTCGGGGCAGCGGGTCGATGGGTCCAGGTGGACGAGGATGGTTCTGAAGTTCATGAATGCCTCGCTGAGCGGCGCGCCGCATCCGGCGCGAAAGGACGATGTGGGTTGGACCGGGTGCTCTCTCGCCTAGCCATCCAGCGGCACGCCACCGCCGAACCGGCAGATCCATTGGTCCATGAGCTCGCGCTGGGCGGCTGCCGTTGCGCGCTGCCAGGCCGCGAACATTTCCCACTGAGCTCGTTGCGCGAGCAGAACGCTGCGGCCGACGGCGATCTGCCAGTCCATCGCCGCCTGGAGGTAGCGCGCGTCCAGGGGCGCCGGCGCCGGTGCCGTCGGGGTTCCGGAGAAGCTGTCCTTGGCCATGCGAGATGTCTCCTTGGGTCGGGTATCCGCGAGGGGTATTCCTGCACTCTTCATTCGCATCTCCTCGGCATGGCCTCGCTCAGGCATAGGAACGCAGGCGGCGCGAAAAATCGGCCAGGGGCGCGATGCCGCTCGCCTCCGCGCGCTGGCACCAGTCCTGCAGCTGCCTGGCGAGCTGGTCGCCGGTGGCCGCGGAACGGCTCCACAAGGCCGTGAGCTCCGCGCGCATCGCGTACATGGTGGCCAGCGCCTGCGATGCATTCAAGGCCTGCACCACCTGCCTGTAGCGGGACGGACCGAGCAGCGCCTGGTTCTTGCCGAGCCATGGCTTCACCGCCTTCAGCGCACGCGCGGCTTCCGGGGACATGCGGCGCAGGCGGCCGAGTTCGGCCACGCAGGCCTTCTTCAGCGAACGCGTGTAGTTCGACAGAACGTCGTAGTGGCAGCGGATGACGGCCTGCACCGTCGCGAGGTCGACGTTCGCCTTCGGCGCGACCAGGCGCGGCACGGGCGCCACGTGCTTCACCCTGGCGAGCCCCAAGGCCTGCAGCACGCGGATGTAGAGCCAGCCGATGTCGAACTCGAACCACCTGTTCGAGAGCTTGGCCGAGGCGGGAAAGGCATGGTGGTTGTTGTGCAGCTCCTCGCCGCCGATCAGGATGCCCACCGGGAAGATGTTCGTGCTGGCGTCGCGCGCGGGCCAGTTGCGGTAGCCCCAGTAATGGCCGATGCCGTTGACGACACCGGCCGCCCAGAACGGAATCCATGCGATCTGCACAAGCAGGACCAGCCCGCCCGGCACCACGCCGAAGAGCGCCATGTCCACGAGGCCCATCAGCACGATGCCGAGGATCTTGTGCTTCGAATAGAGCCTGCGCTCGAGCCAGTCGTCGGGCGTGCCGTGGCCGTAGCGTTCCAGCGTCTCGGCCTGCCTCGCCTCGCGCATGTAGAGGAGCACACCGCTCCACAGCACGCGGTTGAGCCCGTGTACCTGGGGGCTGTGCGGGTCTTCCGGGGTTTCGCATTTCGCGTGGTGCTTGCGGTGAACGGCGGCCCATTCCCGCGTGACCATGCCGGTGGTCAGCCACAGCCAGAAGCGGAAGAAATGGCTCGCCGCCGGATGCAGCTCGAGCGCGCGGTGCGCCTGGTGGCGGTGCAGGAAGATGGTGACCGAAGCGATCGTGACGTGCGTGAGCGCCAGCGCGGCCAGCGCCGTGCCCCACCATGGAAGATCGAGCGCGCCGGAATGAAGCAATGAGTACATGGATACCTCGTGAACTGTGCGCGCGATTCTGCGCAGCGCGCCCGGCAACGGCCTTGATGCACGTCAACATGCCGCGCTCACTCTTGCGCCATGGCCTGGCACCCTGCCCTCCACCGGGCTTCCAGGGGGGGCCGCGGCGCAGCGTGCGTGCTACGCTCCCGTTGATACAGGGTGCCCACGACACCCGCATTCCATTTTCTTCCCGCCATCGCATGAAACAAGCCTCCCACATTGCGGTGCTCGACGACGAGGTTGACATCACGCTGCTGCTGGCCAACTACCTCCAGAGCCACGGTTTCCGCGTCACCCAGGTCCACGACGGACGGGCGCTCATGTCGCTGATGGGCGCCGACCCGGCGGACCTCGTGCTGCTCGACCTGGGCCTGCCCGGCGAAGACGGCTTCTCCATCGCACGCCGGCTGCGCGAGAGCTTCCGCTGCGGCCTCGTCATCGTCACGGGCAGGGGCGATGCGGTGGACAAGGTCGTGGGCCTCGAGGTGGGCGCCGACGACTACGTGACCAAGCCCTTCGACCTGCGCGAACTGGTGGCTCGCGTGAAGGCGGTCCTGCGGCGGATCGCGCCCGAGGTGCCTGCCTCCGCCGCCACGGGCTCGTCCGGCAGGCTGCGCTTCGCCGGCTGGCAGCTCGACACGGCCGCGCGCAGCCTCAGGAATCCGCAAGGCGAGGAGGTGGCCCTGACCGGCGGCGAGTTCGACCTGCTGCAGGCCTTTGCCCGCCATCCGGGGCGCGTGCTCTCGCGCGACTTCCTGCTCGAGCAGACGCGCGGTCGCGAGGCGACGCCCTTCGATCGCACGATCGACGTGCAGGTCGGCCGCCTGCGCAGGAAGATCGAGACGGATGCGGAAGACCCGCAGCTCATCAAGTCGGTACGGGGCGCGGGCTACATCTTGGTGCCGCCGGTCTCCAATGGCTGAAGCCACCGGCAAGCCCCAGGATGCCGCCGCCGGCGCGCCCCCGCCGAGGGCGGCGACAGGCTTCGAGGGCTTCGACGAAGGCAGCGTGTTCCGCTCGCTCTTCGTCGCCTACCCCGATTCGCTGCTGGTGGTGGACCGCTCCGGCCGCATCATGCTGGCCAATCCCTCGGCGGCCGCGCTGCTGGGCTACGCGGTGGACGAGCTGGTGGGCCTGGATGTCGACGTGCTGGTGCCCGACAGCATCCGCCCGCGCCACGCCTCGTACCGCGAGGCTTACGGGCATGCTCCCCGCTCCCGCCCCATGGGCACCCACATGGAGCTCGTGGCCAAGCGCAAGGACGGCAGCGAGGTCATGGTCGAGATCGCGCTCAGCCCGCTGCAGAGCCACGGCCTGCCGTTCGTGGTGGCCGCCATCCGGGACATCGGCGCCTACCCCCGCGTGAAGCAGGCGCTGCAGCGGGCGCGCTACAGCGAGCACCTGGCGCAGCTGGGCCGGCTGGCGGTCGACACGCGCGACCTGCAGGTGGTGCTCGAGCACGTGCCGGCCATCATCACCACCGCGCTGCAGGCCGAGGTCGCGATGGTGTGGCTGCTCGACGGCGCCCGCCTCGAGTTCCGCGTGGCCAGCGGCGTCGGGCTGGTCGCCGAAGAGGAGATCGGCGCACGCATCGCCAACCGGCCCGACACGCCGCCGGGTTTCGTGTTCTCCCAGGGCCGGCCGGTCGTGGTGCAGGACTACGCCCGGGAAGACCGCTTCCACGTGCCGCCGGCCTACCTCGATGCCGGCCTGGTCAGCGCGCTCGCGGTGCCGCTGTCCGACCGGGGGCGCGTGATCGGCATGCTGTCGGTTCGCTCGAAGGAATCCAGGCGCTTCGGCGACGAGGAAGTGCGCTTCCTGGAGTCGCTCTCCAGCCTGCTCGCCACCAGCCTGCAGCGCGTGCAGACCGAGGAGGCCCTCAACCATTCGCAGCGGCTCGAAAGCGTCGGGCAGCTCACGGGCGGCATCGCGCACGACTTCAACAACCTGCTGACCGTGATCCAGGGCAATCTCCAGGTGCTCGAGGAACTGCCGGTGCTCGCGCAGGACGCCTATGCGCAGCAGCTGCTGGCGGCCGCGGCTCGTGCCACGCGACGCGGCGCAGAGCTCACCGGCAAGCTGCTGGCCTTCTCGCGCCGCCAGGTGCTGCAGCCGAGCGCGGTCGACACCCGCGCGCTGCTGCACTCGCTGGCCGACATGCTGCGCCGCACGCTCGACCAGCGCATCCGCATCGAGATCGACACTGCCGCCGGCTGTCCGCCCGTGGTGGCCGACCCGGGGCAGCTGGAGTCGGCGCTGCTCAACATCGCGATCAATGCGCGCGACGCCATGCCCGAGGGCGGCACGCTGCGCTTTCGCACCGAGCCGTGCGGGCCCTTGCCGGCGGCGCTGCGCGGCCAGCGCAACAACGAACCGCAGGGCGATGCATCGGCTGCTCCCGCGCGCTTCGTCGCCATCTCCATCGCCGATAGCGGCACGGGCATGTCCGAGGAAGTGAAGGAACGCGCATTCGAGCCCTTCTTCACCACCAAGGAGGCCGGCCGCGGCACCGGCCTGGGCCTGAGCACGGTGTACGGTTTCGTCAACCAGTCGCGCGGCGCGGTCGCGATCGACAGCAAGGCCGGCCAGGGCACCACGGTGACGCTCTATCTGCCGCAGCAGGAGGAGGCCCGGCCGGCCGTCATGGCGGAAGAGCCGACCGACGAGACCATTCCGGCCGGCCTTCGCGTGATGCTGGTCGAGGACGACGCGGAGGTCCGCAAGGTGGTGCACACCTTCCTTTCCACGCTGGGCTGCGAGGTCTTCACCGCCGCCACGGCCGAGCAGGCGCTGTCCGCGCTCGACGCGGGCGCCGGCCCCTTCGACTTGCTGTTGAGCGACATCGCGCTGGGTGCCGGCATGCGCGGCACCCGGCTGGCCGCCGAGATCCAGCAGCGTCTTCCGCAACTGGCGGTGCTGCTGATGTCGGGCTTTTCGTCGGAACTGCTGGACGCCGACCGCGAGGTGCCGCAGGGCTGGGAACTGCTGCGCAAGCCCTACACGCGCTCCGAACTCACGCGGGCCATGGCCAGGGTGCTGGCCGGCCGCGCCTGAGCGCGCAGGCGGCGGGCCTTACTGGAGCATGGCCGGCGCGGGCGCGAGGCAGCGCTGCACGAAGGCCGACAGGGCTCCCACGTCGGGGATCTGCACGTCGCGCCGCCCCTTGGTCGCGAATCCGATGACGTTGTCGCGCGCCAGCCGCGACAGCGCGCGGCTCACGCTCTCCAGCGTCATGCCCAGGTAGTTACCGATCTCGGCGCGGGTCATGCGCAGGGTGATCTCGTCGGTGCGCATGCCGCGCTCGGCGAGCGTTTCCGCCCAGTAGCGCAGAAAGTCGGCCACGCGGGCATCGGCCGGCAGCGTGCAGACCGACATCAGCGAATCGCGGTCATGCGCGATCTCGCGGCTCATGGCGGCGTGAAGCACCTGCAGCAAGGCGGGTTGCGCGGCGCAGGCCGCCAGCAGGGCTTCGTACGAGACAACCCAGATCTCGCCGGTGTCCATGGCCACCGCATCGCACGAGTAGCGCCCGCTGGCGATGCCGTCGAAGCCGAGCCAGTCGCCGCGGAACTTCAGGCCCACCACCTGCTCGCGTCCGTCGGCCGAGAGATTCACGATCTTGAAGAAGCCGGAGTTCAGGATGTAGAGGTTGCCGAAGCGCTCGCCCGCCTGGTAGATCGTGTCGCCCGTGTGCACGACGCGGCGCTGCGGCCTGAGCCGTTCGCCCAGCAGCTTGAGCGTGTCGGCGGTGCTTTGCTGTCCCATGCAGTCCCGGCCGATGCCGGCCGCAGCATAGCTGGGCGGGACCTTGGCGTTCTTCGAGGGGATGGCGGCGTTGAGCATCTGCGACTCCTTGGTGGTCTTCTCGTGTCGATGCAGGGATGCTAGGAAGCGTTGGGCAATGCAATGACAACGGCCGGAATCGGCGCGTAACGCTCGGTGAATGCAATGTGTCCGGCGTGTATCAACGGCCGGCGGCATGCGGCAGGTCACGCGCTCGCGCCCGCGCCTTTGACCTGCATCAAGTCCGGGGGCTCCGGTCGGCTTAGCCTCTGCAGGTCGCACATTGACCATTGCCATGCCTCCTTCCAACAACGCCTGCAGTCCCGAGGCCGAACTCCAGCTCTCCCCGTTGAACGTGGCGAGCCTGCTCGGCCACGCGCGCATCCTCCAGCGCGCGGCGCTGGACGGCACCACGCGCCAGCTGCTGCGCGGCAAGAACCTGGGCTTGCTGTGCGAGGCGCCGGCCGACGAGGCACAGGCGCTGTTCCGCCGGGCCGCCGAGGAACTGGGCGCCCACGTGGCGGTGATGCGCCCGAGCCTCTCCCGCGCGAGCACGCCGCAGGAGGTGCAGCACACGGCGCGCATGCTCGGCCGGCTCTACGAAGCCGTGGAGTGCCAGGGCCTCGACCCCGTGCTGGTGCGGCACATTGCCCTGCATGCGGGAATCCCGGTCTTCGACGGGGCCGCAACGCGGGGCCATCCGGCCGACCGGCTCGCGGAACTGCTCGGGAACGCGATGCCGCTGGCCGACAACCGGCGCTTCGTGCTCCAGGCGATGTTGCTGGACGCGATCGCCTGAGCCCGGCGGGCGCATGCCGCGCCGCTTCAATGTGGTGGCGAGCGATCTGCCCTTGGGTGCCCCTCGATGCGACGGGATCCGTTCAACGGCACCAGGCGTCGATCTGCCTGGCGAGATCCGCCCACAGGGCATGCACCGCCATGCCGGCCAGCAGCATGCCGGCCATCCTGGTACCCCAGCCCTGGCGCGTGCCGCCATTGCCGGCCAGGCGCAGGCGCTGCCAGAGCCATGGCCCGGCGATCAGCGAAACGCCGCTGCCGATCGCGAACAGCGCCATCAGCGCCGCCCCCTGCAGCGGTCCGTTGCCCAGCCCCGCCAGCATCAGCGCCGAATAGAGCAGCCCGCACGGCAGCGCCACCCACAGCAGTCCGGTGGCGAACACGCCCAGCCAGGTGCTGCCCGCATGGGGACGAAGACGCGCTTCGAGCGAACGGCCGATGCGCTGCGCCCACAGTGGCTGCCGCCCGGTGGCGGCCAGCATCGCGCCCCAGGTGAACACGAAGACGTGCAGCAGCACCCACAGAGGCCGCAGCGCGACGACATGGGTGCTGGCCAGCGCCAGGCTGTCGACGCTGGCTGCGGCGATGGCGCCCGCGACCGAATAGCTCGCGATGCGCCCCAGATGGAACGCGCCGGGCGCCGCGAATGCCGCCGCCGCGCCCTGCCCCGCCGGCGCGAGCGGCACGATCCGGATCACCGCCGACGAAGCCGCGCCGCACATCGCGACGCAGTGCGGCCCTCCCGCGAGGCCCATGAGCAGCGCGGCTGCGGCAAGCGCGAGCTGCATGCTCAGACCACGCGGGAAAAGCGCGTGCGGTTCGCTCGGCAGTAACGGTCGAACACCATGGCGACCGCGCGCACCAGGAACCAGCCCTGCTGCGTGACGACGAGGTCGTGGTCGCTCAGCCGCACCAGGCCGTTGGCGGCCAGCGGCCCGAGCGCCGCGAACTCGACGGCGAAGTAGCGCCGGAAATCGATGGCGAACGACTCTCCCATGGCGTCGAAGTCGATCCGGCCGCGGCACATCAGCGCCATGATCACCTCGCGCCGTAGCAGGTCGTCGCGTGAGAGCGCGAGGCCCCGCACCACAGGCAGGCGGCCCTGGTCCAGGAGATCGCGGTACTCGTCCAGGGTCTTGGCGTTCTGGCTGTAGGTGGCGCCGACACGACCGATGCCCGAGACGCCGAGCGCAATCAGGTCGCCCTCGGGCCGTGTGCCGTAGCCCTGGAAGTCGCGGTGCAGCCGCCCTTCCTTCTTCGCGACGGCAAGCGGATCGTCGGGCAGCGCGAAGTGGTCCATGCCGATGTAGACATAGCCCGCCTCGGTGAGCCGCGCTATCGCGCTTGCGAGCATGCGCACCCGCGCGGCGGCGTCCGGCAGCTCCGAGGCGGAAATGCGCCGCTGCGGCTTGAAGCGCTCTGGCAGGTGCGCATAGGCGTAGAGCGCGATGCGGTCGGGCCGCAGCTCGCGGACCTGCGCCAGCGACCGCTCGAACGAAGCGTCGTCCTGGCGCGGCAGGCCGTAGATCAGGTCGACGTTGATCGACTCGAAGCCGAGCTCGCGCGCGGCAGCCATCAACGAGAAGACCTGGCGCGCCGGCTGGATGCGGTGCACGGCCTGCTGCACCGCGGGGTCGAAGTCCTGCACGCCGAAGCTCAGGCGGTTGAAGCCCAGCACGGCAAGGTTCGAGAGGCGGCGGGCGTCCACCGTGCGCGGATCGATCTCGATGGAACGTTCGCCGCCCGGCACGAAGGCGAAGGAGCGGTGCAGCAGCGCCATGAGCTCGCCGAGCTCCGAGTCGTCCAGGAAGGTGGGCGAGCCTCCGCCGAGGTGCAGGTTGCTGACCGTGGCACCCCGGCCGAGCTGCGCGGCCTGCAGCTCGGCCTCGCGCGCCAGGTCGTTCAGGTACTGGCGGCCGCGCTCATGGTGCCTGGTGACGATCTTGTTGCACGCGCAGTAGTAGCACAGCGATTCGCAGAACGGGATGTGGACGTACAGCGACAGCGGCGGCGCCAGCGCGCCAGCCTCGCGCCGGCGGCGCAGCGCCTGCGCGTACTCGTCGGCGCCGAAGGCCTCCACGAAGCGGTCCGCCGTGGGGTAAGAGGTGTAGCGCGGTCCGGGAACATCGAACTGGCGCAGCAGGTCGACGGGCAGCGGCACGGGTCCGGTGTCGACAGTGGCAACGGTGGTTGCGGCGGCCACGGGAAGAGGAGCTGAAGCGGCGGGAGTCATTGCAGGGGCGTCCCCAGGGAAGCTTTGGAGCCTTCCGGCGCAAGCGGGCCGGCGAGCAGCGTCGTGCAGGCGCTCGACGCCGCCGCCATGAGCCAGAAGACGAAGAAGGCGCCGGTGTAGATGCCCTGCCGCGACATGCGCAGCGCGTCGGCGCCGCAGAAGGTGTTGACGGGATCGATGAGCGCGAACACCAGCACCTCCATGCCGCAGGCCACCAGGAAGGAGGGCCAGAGGACGGCCGCGAGCTGGCGGAAGCCGTTCATGGCGCCGCCTTCCGGGCCGGCGGCGGCACGTCTTCCGCCGGCGTGGTCGCATGGTTGCGTCCGGCCAGCGCGGGCATGAGCCTCTTCGCGGCCAGCGTCCTGTTGATCTCGACGCCCTCGCGGTAGTAGTCCTCGGACACCAGCGCGTCCGGGCTGCGCCATGCGAGCCAGAAGGTCGCGCAGCTCGCGACCATCACGGCCAGCGGGCCGCCGATCACCATCCAAAGCAGCGGATGGCGCCACCAGGGCTTGTCCACCAGCGCGTCCATCGATGAATCCGTCACTGCTGCGTTCATTTGCGACCTTTCAGCGCGGCACCAGGAAGGCCGCTTTCTCGGAAACCTGCGCTGCGCCGCCCTCCTCGCGGATGCGGAAATGCACCTCGTGAGAACCAGGGGGCACGGTGCCATACGGCACCTGCAGCCGCACGGCGACCCAGCGCGACTGGGCCGCATCGACACTCACCGGCTCGTCCGGCGACACGCTCAGCCCTTCCAGACCGACGGCCGCAATGCGGTAGCGCTGCGGCTGCTCGGTGGCGTTCATGATCTGCAGCCGGTAGACGTTCTCCAGCCGCCCGCCCTCGGCGATGCGCGCCAGCGAGGCGCGGTCCCGCACCACGTCGACCTTGAACGGCGTGCGAACGACGAGGCTCGCGAGCAGCCCGGCCACCAGCACCGCCAGGATCGCCGTGTAGACCAGCACCCGCGGCCTCAGCACGCGCCGCAGCAGCTGCCGGCGCGACCAGCCGGCTTCCATGCCGTTCTGCGTGTCGTAGCGGATCAACCCCGGCGCGTAGGCCATCTTCTCCATCACGGTGCCGCACGCATCCACGCAGAGACCGCAGCCGATGCACTCGTACTGCAGGCCCTGGCGGATGTCGATGCCCGTGGGACACACCTGCACGCACAGGCCGCAGTCGATGCAGTCGCCCAGCGCCAGCGTGCGCGGGTCGGGCCCCTTGCGGCGCGGCGCGCGCGGTTCGCCGCGCTTTGGGTCATAGCTCACGATCAGCGTGTCGCGGTCGAACATGGCGCTCTGGAAGCGCGCGTAGGGGCACATGTACTTGCAGACCTGCTCGCGCATGAAGCCCGCGTTGCCGTAGGTCGCGAAGCCGTAGAAGAACACCCAGAAGACCTCCCACGAACCCATCTGCGTCTGCAGGAAGGCCATGCCGAGCTCGCGGATGGGCGTGAAGTAGCCCACGAAGGTGAAGCCGGTCCACATCGCGATGCCGATCCAGACGATGTGCTTGAACCACTTCTTCACCAGCTTCTCGAGCGACATCGGCTCGGCGTCCAGCCGCATGCGCGCGACGCGGTTGCCTTCGATCTTCTGCTCCACCCACATGAAGATCTCGGTGTAGACCGTCTGCGGGCAGGCATAGCCGCACCACAGCCGCCCCGCCGCCGCGGTGAAGAGGAAGAGCGAGAGCGCGCTGATGACCAGCAGGCCCGAGAGATAGATCAGGTCCTGCGGATAGAGCACCAGCCCGAAGATATAGAAGCGCCGCGCCGCGAGGTCGAACAGCACCATCTGGCGCCCGCCCCACTCCACCCAGGGCATGCCATAGAACACGAACTGCGTGAGAAAGACCAGCGCCCAGCGCCAGCGCGCGAACACGCCGCGCACGGTGCGGGGATAGATCTTCTTCGAGGCCTCGTACAGGCCGACCTCCTCGCCTCCTCCCGGGTCGGCGTTTGCGATGGGAATGATCCTGCGGGTCATGGCGGTTCGCCGGCTTCAGGGCGTGGCCGCGGGCGCATTATTGGACAGCCCCCAGGCGTAGGACGCGACCATCCGGATCTGCGCCTCGGTGAGGCGGCCTTCCTGCGCGGGCATCTCGTTGTGCTTGCCCGAGTTGATCATCTGGACGATGGCGGCCTCGCCGTAGCCGTGCAGCCAGATCTTGTCGCTGAGGTTGGGCGCGCCCAGCGCCTGGTTGCCGACACCGCCGATGCCGTGGCAGGCGGCGCAGGCCGTGAACTTCGACTTCCCGAGGCCGGCGCGCACCGAATCGTGCGGCTCGCCGGACAGGCTCAGCACGTAGTTGGCGACGTTCTTCACGTCGTCGGGAGAGCCTACTGCAGCCGCCATGGGCGGCATCACGCCCACGCGCCCCTTGGTGATGGTCTCGATGATCTTCTCGGGCGTGCCGCCGTGCAGCCAGTCCTTGTCGGTCAGGTTGGGAAAGCCCTTGCTGCCGCGCGCATCGGAGCCGTGGCACTGGGCGCAGTTGCCCATGAAGAGCCGCTCGCCGATGGCCTTGGCCTGCGGGTCCCTGGAGATGTCCTCGACCGGCATGGCGGCGTACTTCGCGTAGACGGGTGCGAGCTCCTGCGTGGCCTTGGCGACTTCCGCGTCGTACTCGCCGCGCGAGGTCCAGTCGGACTGCCCTCGGAAACTTCCCAGCCCCGGAAAGACCGCCAGGTAGCCCAGCCCGAAGACGATGGTCAGCACGAACAGGCCCACCCACCACATCGGCAGCGGGTTGTTGGCCTCGCGCAGGTCCTCGTCCCAGACGTGGCCGGTGGTGTTGTCGGCACTGGCGGCGACGCGCTTGCGGGCAGTGAGCCACAACAGGACCACGCAGCCGAGGATGCTCAGCAGCGAGACCACGGCCACGTAGTCGGACCAGAAACGGCTGATGAAATCGCTCATCGTGCTTCTCCCTTCAGTCCTGCTCGAAGGGCAGGTGCGCCGCTTCATGGAAGCGGGGCGCGTTGCGGCGCGAATACGCCCAGATCACGATGCCGATGAACAGCGCGAAGCACACGACGGTGGCGGCGACGCGCAAGGTGGTGAGGTCGATCATGGTTTGTGTCCTTTGCCGCCGTGCCTACTTCAGCGCCAGGCCCAGCGACTGCAGGTAGGCCACCGTGGCCTCCATCTCGGTCTTGCCGCGGACGTCCTCCGCGGCGGCCGCGATCTCGGCGTCCGTGTAGGGCACCCCGACGCGGCGCAGCGCTCGCATGTGGGCCGGCAGCGCCTCGGCATCGACCGGCGTCTTCTCCAGCCAGGTGTAGGCCGGCATGTTCGACTCGGGCACCACGTCGCGCGGGTTGTTCAGGTGGATGCGGTGCCACTCGTCGCTGTACTTGCCGCCCACGCGGTGCAGGTCGGGCCCGGTGCGCTTGCTGCCCCACTGGAACGGATGGTCGTAGACGAACTCGCCCGCCACCGAGTAGTGGCCGTAGCGCAGCGTCTCCGAGCGGAAGGGCCGGATCATCTGCGAGTGGCAGTTGTAGCAACCCTCACGCAGGTAGACGTCGCGCCCGGCCAGTTGCAGCGGCGTGAGCGGCTTGACGCCCTGCACCGCCTCGGTGGTCGACTTCTGGAAGAACAGCGGCACGATCTCGACGAGGCCGCCGACGGCCACCACCACGAGGATCAGCACGATCATCAGCAGGTTGTTGGTCTCGATCTTCTCGTGCGTGAAGCCGCCGGAGCCGGAAGCCGGGCTGGAGTTGTTCTGGTTCATCGTGCGTCCTCAGGCGTGGGCCATGGCAGGGGGCGGGATCTCGGCGCGCACCGCGCGCCCGGAGATGACGGTCATCCAGACGTTCCAGGCCATCAGCAGCATCCCGCTCAGGTAGAGGACGCCGCCGATCACGCGCACCAGGTAGAACGGGAAGGTGGCCTTCACGCTCTCCACGAAGGTGTAGGTGAGCGTGCCGTCGGGGTTGATGGCGCGCCACATCAGGCCCTGCATCACGCCGGCGATCCACATCGCAGCGATGTACAGCACGATGCCGATGGTGGCGATCCAGAAGTGCGCCTCGATGGCTTTCACGCTGTACATGGCGGTGCGGCCGTACATGCGCGGGATCAGGTAGTAGAGCGAGCCCATCGTGATGAAGCCCACCCAGCCGAGCGCGCCGGAGTGCACGTGGCCGACGGTCCAGTCGGTGTAGTGGCTCAGGGCGTTTACGGTCTTGATGGACATCATCGGCCCCTCGAAGGTCGACATGCCGTAGAACGACAGCGCCACGATCAGGAAGCGCAGGATCGGGTCGGTGCGCAGCTTGTGCCAGGCGCCCGAGAGCGTCATCACGCCGTTGATCATGCCGCCCCAGCTCGGCGCCAGCAGGATCAACGAGAACACCATGCCCAGCGACTGCGTCCAGTCGGGCAGCGCCGTGTAGTGCAGGTGGTGCGGGCCCGCCCACATGTAGGTGAAGATCAGCGCCCAGAAGTGCACGATCGACAGCCGGTACGAATACACCGGCCGGCCCGCCTGCTTGGGGATGTAGTAGTACATCATCCCGAGGAAGCCGGCCGTGAGGAAGAAGCCGACCGCGTTGTGGCCGTACCACCACTGCACCATCGCGTCCTGCACGCCGGCGTAGGCCGAGTAGCTCTTCATCCAGCCTGCCGGGATTTCGGCGCTGTTGACGATGTGCAGCAGCGCCACCGCGATGATGAAGGCGCCGAAGAACCAGTTCGCCACGTAGATGTGGCGCACCTTGCGCATGCCGATGGTGCCGAAGAACACGATGGCGTACGCCACCCAGACCACCGCGATCAGCAGGTCGATGGGCCACTCCAGCTCGGCGTATTCCTTGCCGCTGGTGTAGCCCATCGGCAGGCTGATGGCCGCCGCCACGATCACCGCCTGCCAGCCCCAGAACACGAAGGACGCGAGCCTGGGCGCGAACAGGCGCACCTGGCAGGTGCGCTGGACCACGTGGAAGCTGGTGGCCATCAGCGCGCAGCCGCCGAACGCGAAGATCACCGCGTTGGTGTGCAGCGGCCGCAGGCGCCCATAGCTGAGCCACGGAATGCCGAGGTTGAGCTCGGGCCACGTCAGCTGGGAAGCGATGACCACGCCGACCAGCATGCCGACCACGCCCCAGACCACGGACATGAGCGCGAATTGCCGCACGACGGTGTCGTCGTATTCCGCGGCGGGTGGGTTCGGTGGTTGCATCGTGGCGCCCTTGATTGAGTTGCGGGCAGTTTCCGTGGGCACCCCGCCCCTCGGGTTGATGCAGATCAATCGCCGTGCAGGATGCGCTCGCCCTCGGCGTCGACGTCCTCGAACTGGCCACACTCGATGGCCCACCACAGGCCACCGAGGATCGCGAGGACCAGCGCCACCGACAGCGGCACGAGAAGAAAGAGGATGTCCATCAGTGCGCCTGTCTCGCGCCGGACGCCAGCCGCGCCGCGTTGAGGACCACCACGAGCGAACTCGCGGCCATGCCGAGCCCCGCGAGCCATGCCGGCAGCCAGCCGGCGACGGCCAGCGGCACGCACAGCGCGTTGTAGCCCGCGGCCCACAGGAGGTTCTGGCGCACCACGCGCAGCGTCCTGCGCGCCTGCGCGATGGCCTGCGGGATGGTGGCGAGCTTGTCGCCCAGCACCACGAAGTCGGCATGCGCGCGCGACAGCGGCACGGCGCGGCCGAAGGCGAACGAGGCGTCGGCGCGCGCCAGCGAAGGGCCGTCGTTGAGGCCGTCGCCCACCATCGCGATCCGGCGGCCCTCGGCTTGCAGGCGCCACAGCGCGTCGAGCTTGTCTTCCGGCGTGCAGCCGCCCCGCGCGAAGTCGATGCCGCAACGCGCGCCGATCTCCCGCGCGGCCGAATCCCTGTCGCCCGACAGCAGCCGCACCGTGAGGCCCTGCTCGCGCAGCGCGGCCACAGCGGCCGCCGCATCGGCGCGCAGTTCCTCGACCAGCACGAAGCTGGCGAGCCATCCCTGCCCGTCGGCGAGGTGGACCTGCGCGGCGTCGACATCCAGCGCCGCCACGCCGCAGAAAGCCGCGGAGCCGAGGCGCACAGGGCAGCCCGTATCGGCGGCCGCGCGCAGGCGCCGCATGAAGCCCTCGATGCCACGGCCCGCCGTCTCGGCGACCTTGTCGGTTGCCCAGTCGGGCGGAGCACGGAATTGGGCATTCCACGCATTCACCAGCGCCTGCGACACAGGATGCAGCGACTGCGCGCCGAGCGCGGCGGCCGTCTCCAGTGCGTCGCCGGGCCGGATGCCATGGCGGCAGTAGATGCGCTCCAGGCGCGGTATGTCGCCGGTCAGGGTTCCGGTCTTGTCGAACACAACGGTATCGACCGACGCGAGCGCCTCCAGGGCCTGGAGGTTGGATGTCATCACCCCGCCGCGCGCCAGCGCACCGGCGCTGGCGAGCATGGCGGCCGGCGTTGCGAGCGAGAGCGCGCATGGGCAGGTCACGATGAGCACCGCCACGGCAACCATCAGCGCCTTGCCAGGATCCGTCGGCCACCACAACGCCGCCGCCATTGCCGCCGCTGCGAGCACCGCGACGAGGAAAGGCCGCGCCACCCGGTCGGCCAGCAACGCGAGGCGCGGCTTGCGAGAGGCGGCACTCTCCATCAGCCGGACGATCTGCGTGAAGCGAGTGCCCTCGCCCACCGATTCGATCCGCACCCGGACCGGCGCGGAGAGATTGTGGCTGCCGGCCAGCACGCGGTCGCCGCAAGCACGCGGCACGGGCCGGGATTCGCCGGTGAGCAGGGCCTCGTCGGCGCTGGTGCCGCCATCGATGACGATGCCGTCCGCCGGGAAGGCTTCTCCGGGGCGCACGCGCACCACGTCGCCAGCAGCCAGGCGCCGCACCGCCACCCGGCGCCAGCTGCCGTCGGGCGCGAGCCGGTCGATGCCGTCGGGCAGCCGGTTCATCAAGGCGTCGAGGGAGCCGGCGGTGCGCTCGCGCAGGCGCGCCTCGAGCCAGCGGCCCGTGAGCAGGAAGAAGACGAACATCGTCAGCGAGTCGAAGTACACCTCGTGGCCGAGCGGTCCCGTGGCATCGAAGGTGGCGGCAGTGCTGACCGCAAAGGTCGCGAGCACGCCGAAGGCCACCGGTAGATCCATGCCGATGCGGCCCATGCGCAGGTCGCGCCAGGCGCTGCGAAAGAATGGCCCGCAGGAGAAGAGCACGACGGGCAGCGTTAGCACCCAGGAAGCCCAGCGCAGCAGCTGCGCCGAATCGGCGCCCATGTCGCCGGGACGTGCGACGTAGGCCGGGTAGGCGTACATCATCACCTGCATCATGCAAAAGCCCGAGACCAGCCAGCGCCACAGCGCCAGCCGCGATTCGCGCCGGCGCAGTTCACGGGCGGACCGGTCGCCGCCGGGAAGCAGCGGATGGCCGGCCTTCGCGCAGACCTCGAACCAGCGCGAAGGCCGGGTCTGCGCGGGCGACCAGACCACGCGCGCACGCCGGCTGGCCGCGTTGACCTGCGCCTCGATCACGCCCGGCACCTGCCGCAGCGCGGCCTCGACCGTGAAGGCGCAGGCCGCGCAGTGCATGCCCTCGACCATCACCTGCGACTCCCAGCAGCCCGCGCCGGCGGCATCCAGCTCGCGGCCGAAGACTGGCCATTCGGCCGGATCGTCCAGCAGCTGCCAGGCCTGGTCGCCGTCTACGGCGGGAAAGTCGGGGATCGCGGCGCGATCGGGGGCGAGCGTGGCATTCATCGGGCGAGCCTAAGAGGCGGGCCGCGCGAGCCGTTTGATCTGAATCAAGCCGTGTATTCCTGGCGCACCTAAGCTCTGCCGCAAACCACGCGGAGCCCCTCATGTTCAAACGCATCCTCGTCGCCACCGACGGCACCGCCCTTTCGAAGAAGGCCGTCGACAGCGCCATCGCTCTGGCGGTGCAGAACGACTCGGACCTGGTGGCATTGACCGTCGTTCCCCGCTACCCCAAGAGCTATTTCGAAGGCTCGATGTCCTTCTCCGCCGAGGAGGTCGGGCGCATCGAGAAGCAATGGGCGGAAAAGGCACAGTCGATGCTCGACAAGATTCACAACCGTGCGCGGGAACGCGGCGTGCGGATCAAGACTGCGCAAGCCAGCTCCGACCTGATCGCCGAATCGATCGTCGCCGCGGCGAAGAAGCACAAGAGCGATCTGATCGTGATGGCCTCGCATGGACGCAAGGGCCTCAAGCGCCTCCTGCTGGGAAGTGAGACACAGCAGGTTCTGGTTCGGTCATCGCTGCCGGTTCTGGTGCTGCGGTAGCTGGCCTGGCGTCGGTTCGGGTGCGCGGCCTCTCCTGAATCCGTGGATTGCAACCCTCCGGCGGCGTGACAGCGTGCGCGCGACTTTCGGAGGGGGCTGCACCTCAGGCTTGAGATGGGGCAGCGTCTGTCGCAGCAGGGGGAATGACGCAGGCGCACCGCTCCTCTCGCCATGCCACCCCAAAAGCCCGCGAAAGGCGCATCATCTTGGTTGACGAACCCACGGTGCAGACTGTTCGCGAGGCAGAGCATGGCATGGTTCAAGAAGCTCTTCTGGGTCGGCGCAGGGCTCGCCATGGGGGGAGCGCTTGCCGTGTTCGTGGCGGACGAGCTGAAGACCTCGCGGCTGCAATCGGCCCTGTGGCGCGACCTTGCCAGGGACGCGCGCTTCAGCGTCGACGCCGGTCCCAGCGACGCCATCCGCTTTCCAGGTACGGGGCCGTATGACGAGCGACTGGGCTACAGGCAGCTTCCTGACTTCATCGAGCGCCTGCAGCGCCAGGGCTATGCCGTCACCCGCCAGGCGCGCATGTCGCCGCGGCTGATCGAGCTGCAGGAACACGGGCTCTTCGCTCCCTACCGCGAGAAAAACCAGGCCGGCCTGAGCGTGCGCGACTGCCGCAACGAGGCGCTGCTGCACACGCGCGTACCCGGGCGCGCCTACGAGCGTTTCGAGGACGTGCCTCCGCTGCTGGTGAGCGCCCTGCTCTTCGTCGAGGACCGCCACCTGCTGGACGCGCAGCCGCCGCAGCGCAACCCCGCCATCGACCCGGAGCGCTTTGCGAAGGCGGTGCTCGAGCAAGCGCTGCGGACGGTCAGCCTGGGCCGCACGGCGAGCGGCGGCAGCACGCTGGCCACCCAGATCGAGAAATACCGCCATTCGCCGCAGGGCCGCACCGGGTCGGTCGGAGAGAAGCTGCGCCAGATGGCATCGGCCTCGCTGCGCGCCTACCAGGACGGCGAGGACACGCAGGCGCGGCGGCGCCAGATCGTCGTCGACTACCTCGACACCGTGCCCCTGGCCGCGCGCCCAGGCATCGGCGAGGTGCACGGCCTGGGCGACGGCCTGTGGGCCTGGTACGGGCGCGACGTCCGCGAAGTCAACCGCCTGCTGGCCGACGACGCCGAAGGCACCGCGCCCACGCCCGAGGCGCTCGAACGCCAGGCCGCGGCCTTCAAGGAGGCGCTGTCGCTGATGATCGCGCAGCGCCGCCCCTCGCAGCACCTGCTCGGCGACGGCGAGGGCCTGGCCCGGCTGACCGACAGCTACCTGCGGCTGATGGCCGAGGCCGGCCTGATCACGTCCTCCCTGCGCGATGCGGCATTGCCGCTTCCCCTGCACCTGCAGCCCGAGCTGCCGCCGACTCCCCGGCCGGACTTCGTGCAGCGCAAGGCCACGACCGCGCTGCGCACGCATATCTCCACGCTGCTCGACGTGCCGCGCGCCTACGACCTGGAACGCCTCGACCTCGAGGCCGAAACGAGCCTCGACAGCGAGGCGCAGGCTATGGCGGCCCGGGTGCTGGCCGGCCTGCGCATTCCAGCCGCGGCCAAGGCGGCGGGCCTGTTCGGCCCACACATGCTCGACCCTGGTGCGGACCCAGGCCCGCTGATCTACAGCTTCACGCTGTTCGAGCGCAGCGCCGGGGCCAACCTGCTGCGCGTGCAGGCCGACAGCATCGACCAGCCCTTCGACGTGAACCAGGGCGCCCGGCTGGACCTGGGATCGACCGCCAAGCTGCGCACCCTTGTGAGCTACCTGGAGATCGTGGCCGAGTTGCACGCGAACTGGTCCGGCCTGGGCGCGGCCGAGCTGTCGGCGCTGGCGCCGAGCCCACGCGACCCGCTGGGCATGTGGGCGCGCCAGTACCTGCTCGGAACCAAGGATCGCCGCCTCGCGCCGATGCTTGAGGCGGCCATGGAGCGGAAATACTCCGCGAGCCCGGGCGAGGCCTTCTTCACCGGCGGCGGGCTGCACCAGTTCGAGAACTTCGAGCGCTCGCGCAACGGCAGCTCGATGACCGTGCGCGAAGGCTTCAAGCACTCGGTCAACCTGGTGTTCATCCGCCTGATGCGCGACCTGGTCCGTCACCGCATGTTCGGCGGCGCGACAGACCCCGAGCGGTTGCTGAAGGACCCCGCCGACCCGCGCCGGCGCGAGCTGCTCTCGCGCTTTGCCGACCGCGAGGGTTCGGCCTTCCTCGCCCGTTTTCATCGCAAGTACCAGAACCGCAGCGCCGCGCAAGCCGAGGCGCTGCTGTTGCGCGGCCTCCGGTCGTCTGCGCCGCGCCTGGCGAGCGTGCTGTTCACGATCGAGCCGGATGCCAGCGACGCACGGCTCGACGAACTGCTCACGCGGCAGCTGGGTCGGGGCGCGGCCTCGCCGCGCGAATTGAAGGCGCTGCGCACCACCTACGCGAGCCTGTCGCTGGCCGATCGCGGCTATGTCGCCCGTGTGCATCCGCTGGAGCTCTGGCTGGTGGGCTTCCTGCGGCGCCACCCGGGCGCGACGCTGGCCGATGTGCTGGACGCGAGCGCGGGAGAGCGCCAGGAGGTCTTCGCCTGGCTCTTCAAGACGCGCCACAAGAGCGCGCAGGACAGGCGCCTGCGCGAGTTGCTCGAGCTCGACGCCTTCGCGCAGATCCATCGCTCATGGCAGCGCCAGGGATACCCCTTCGCCTCGCTGACGCCGTCGTACGCCAGCGCCATCGGCGCATCGGGCGACCGGCCGGCCGCCCTGGCCGAGCTGATGGGCATCATCGTGAACGACGGCGTCCGGCTGCCCACACAGCGGGTCGAGGCGCTGCACTTCGCTCGCGACACGCCCTACGAGACACGCCTGGAGCCGCGCAACGCGAAGCCCGAGCAGGTGCTGCCGGCGGAAGTGACGGCCACGCTGCGCCGGGCACTGCTCGAGGTGGTGAACGACGGCACGGCACGCCGCCTGAAGGGGGCACTCGAGGATGCGAACGGCCGCGCGATCGACATCGGCGGCAAGACCGGCACCGGCGACCACCGCTACGAGCGCACCGGCCGCGGCGGGCGGGTGATCTCCGAGCGCAAGATCGACCGCTCTGCCACCTTCGTGTTCATGATCGGCGAGCGCTACTTCGGCACCGTCATGGCCTACGTGCACGAACCCCATGCCGCCCGCTACAGGTTCACGAGCGCGCTGCCGACCCAGCTGTTGAAGTCGCTGGGGCCGCAACTGCTGCCGGTGCTCCAGCGCAGCGGATGCGCGGGCGACTGAGCAGTCAGTCGCCGGCGCGATGCCGGACATCATCGGCGACCCTTCTTCTGACGTAAAATCGTTTCATGAATCGTTTCTTGTATCGATCTTCCAAGAAGAGTTTTCCTATGAAAATTCCCTATATTTGGTCTTCATATATCGTTTCATATGACCGCTGACCCTGTTGCAATCCTCCGGGCCAGGGGACCACTTCAGGCGGGCGCCCTTGCCGATGCGATGAAGGTGAGCCGCCCTACCCTGAGTCGGGCCATCCGCGCCGCGGGGCCGGAAGTCATCGTTCGCGGAAACGCCAGGCGCACCAAGTACGCGGCACGCCGCGCACTGCGAGGGGACTTCAATCCCATCCCGCTCTTGCGGATCGACCGCGACGGCATCCCGCACGAGATCGCCATGCTGGACCTGCTGTATCCCGACGGGACTGCCGTTGAGTTCTCCGGAAAGCCCGGCTGGCCCCTGGACGACGAGATGAAGCAGGGTTGGTTCGAAGGGCTGCCCTACATGATGCAGGACATGCGGCCTCAAGGCTTCCTCGGGCGCAACTTCGCGCGACACCACGCAGCCTTGTTGAAAGTGAACGACGACCCGGCGTCCTGGTCGGACGATGACGTCCTGCATGCCCTGTCGCTGCTGGGCACCGATGTCCCCGGCGATCTGCTGGTTGGCGAGGCTGCGGCCAGGAAGTGGCTTGCACAGGTTCAGGCTCTCAGCGACGGGGCCGTCCCCCATGGCCTGGGCGACGATCAGCTGCAGCGGTCCTACCCACGGCTCGCCGCAGACATGCTGGAGCTCGGCGTGGCAGGCTCATCGGCGGGTGGTGAGTTTCCGAAGTTCACCGCCATGCGGCGCATGGCCGGACAGGACAGGCATGTCCTTGTGAAGTTCTCCGGCTCCGATGATTCTCCGGGCACTCGGCGTTGGGCCGACCTGCTGCTGTGCGAGCACCTCGCCGCTCGCGCGTTGGCCGCGCATGCGGGCATCGAGGTGGCCGAGTCCAGAATCCACCTCATCGCGGGCCGGACTTTTCTCGAAGTCGACCGATTCGACAGGCATGGCGCCATGGGCCGCTCGCCGGTCGTTTCCTGGAGCACGCTGAACTCGACCTTCGTCGGCGTCAGCGGCCGCCGATGGGCAGAAGGTGTCCAGCCCCTGGTCAACCGGGGTTGGGTCACCGACGAGGACCTCCGCCGCATCGATCTTGTCGGGCACTTCGGACAGCTCATCGGCAATACCGACATGCACGACGGCAACCTGTCGTTCCAGCCCGTTCAGGACGCCGACCAGGTGCTACTGCAACTGGCGCCGATCTACGACATGCTCCCGATGACTTACGCCCCCGTGCGGGGGGTGGAACTGCCCCCCAGGACCTATGCCCCGCAACTGCCCCTGCCCTCCGAGAAGGGCATCTGGCAGCAGGCTGCGCGTGCTGCGCTCGCATTCTGGGAAAGCGCGGCAGCCGATGAGCGAATCAGCACTGAATTTCGGGACACGTGCGCTCAGAACGCGCGGACACTTCGAAGGAGCAGTCGGGTCGGATAGCTCGCGGCCCGGCCTCAAGGAAATGGCCTCCCGGGCCCTCGCTCGGGAGATGGCCGGCGAACTCCCGACCCCGCGGCGAAGCTGCAAAGAAAGGTCTCAAGACCCGGCGAAGAGCTTCGCGGCTTCGTCGGCAGCCACGAAGCGCCTCTCGCGCATCCATTTCGTCACGACCCACTTCTCGCCCCGGGTCACCGGTGCGCTCGCGTGCAGGGAACGCGCGTCGACACGGCCTCGGTCATCGCCGTACTCGAAGTAGCAGGCATTGCCACGGATCGGCGAAACCGCGAGGCCGAGGCGCGGGAACACGGTCTGCCCGCCTTCCGGCACGTCGTTGAGATAGGTCACCAGGGTGCTCACCCGCTGGCCGCTGCGCGCAATGGATTCGCGGTTGGCGGCGTTGGTGGGCGCCAGATAGTCGTGGTGGGGCTCGCTGCCCGCGCCGGTCGGGTAATGGAGCACCTGCAGTCCCTCGCCGTTTTCCAGCGGCAGGTTCATGAGCGCCGAGAGGCGCCGGTCGAATCTGGCGATCAGGTCGTTCTCGCACAGGCGGAAGAACATGCCCCAGCTCGCGCGCTTGTCGCTCACCACGTCGCGGCCGCTCATGGGGTCGACCAGGGTGGAAGGTCTCAGGCGCGGCCGTGCCATCTCGATGATGGCCTGGCATTCATCGGCGTCCACCACGTTGCCGAGAGTGGCGAGGACCGGGTCGTCGCCACGCGAGTGGACGGCGATCTCGCGGTCGGCCGCCAGGATGCGGGTGCCCGGCGCGAGCCTTGCGGTCGGCCTGGATGGCGCATCGTCATGAAGTTCGACGACGCCATCCGGCATCGCCGCGCCCTGCTGCCGCGCATCGACGAACGCCGCGACGATGGCGTGCGCGGCACGCTCGTTCATTCCCTGCTTCAGCATCGCGGCCACCAGCGCCGGCGGCAGCTGACCGGCATCGAGCTTGTGCTTGAGCCAGCGGCCCAGGTCGGGCGAGAAGCGGACGACGGTGCTCATGGCGACCTGTGGGCACTATGCGATGCGGCACTATGCAATGAGCCGCGCATCAGACCGGCCCCGTCTGGGCGACCCAGCCCTTCTCGCCGCGCGTGAAGCCCTGACGCAGTTGCAGCGCGCCGCCCGCGCCGTTCATGATGCGCGCGATCATCGGGAACACGCGCTGCGCGTCGGCGTCCTGCATCCACGGCGCCGACTCAGCTTGGTAGGTGTAGCTCACCACCGCCAGCGGACGCCCGGCGCCGGAGCTGCCGACCTTGACGTCGACGATCTTCTCGCGCTTGAGATGAACCACGCAGAAGTCGCTGGCGTGCTCGCCATCGCGGCCTGCGTGAGACTTGTAGAACTTGCGGCCGGCCTCGGTCAGCTCGAAGCGCTTGACCGCGCCGTCCGGGTTCTCGCTGCTCTTCGGCGCGGCGACGATGGTGCTGCGTACCAGGCCCAGTTGCTCCATCACGGGGAACTGGAGCGCATGGCGCGCGCCCGCGCCGGCCTCGGCTTCGGTCAGGTCGATCGGCCAGTTGGACATGGCCAGGCAGATATCGCCGCGCTGGGCCAGGTAGTCGTCGAGCGGGGCCGCGAGATTCTCGGCGGTGGGCGCGTCGGCATCGCGGCCGACGCTGCAGGCGGCCAGGGCGCAGATCGCGGCGATGCCCGCCAGGGTCTTGAGCGAATTCAGGGTGTGCCGGCTCGGGCGGATGAAGCGGGTATTCATGGGGTTTGTGCTTGGTCTTGCTGGAGATCGGTGGCGGACGCGGACTCAGTGCTCGTCGAGCTCGTCGGCAACCCAGCCGTGCCGCGTCAGGTGAACGCCGAGGCGTACCTGCATCGTTCCCTCGCGCTGGATGGCGCGCGCCAGCAGCGGAAAGGCCTGCAGCACTTCGGGTGCCGCGGCCCAGGGCTCGGGTGCGATTCGGTATGTGAAGAGCAGCGAGGTCGCGGTGCGGCCATCGCGTGTCTGCGGCGGATCCCAGCCGATCAGGCGATCGAGGCTCAGGGTGGCCGCGCAGAAGTCGCCCGAGTGTGTGATCGTCTGCGTCGTCGTGCGGACCACCACGGGCACGTGCAGGTAGTACTTGCGCCCCGCCTCGGTCAGTGCGTATTCGCGGGCTGGCGGCTGCGCGGCGGCGGAGACGACATCCCTGCCGGTCACGAGCCCCAGCTTCTCGAGCACCGGCATCTGCTGCGCATCGGGCTCGCGCGATCCGGCCGCCACCGTGATCGGCCAGGCGTACTTGGCCAGGCACACATGCCCGCGCTGCGCGAGGTAGTCGTTGGTCGTCGCGGTGAAGTTGTCGCGGCTGGGAAAGCGCGCCTCCTCGTTGCCGCAACCGGTCAGGCAGGCCAGCGACACCGTCAGCAGCAGCACGGCGGTGCGCATCGAACCTCGCCCCGCCTTCATTTCGTGCACCTGTCGGTGGTGGATGGCTTTGCGGAGGGCTGGTAGCCGTCGCTCAGCGTGCCGAGGAAGCAGACCAGGTCGGCGATCTGCTGCGGCGTCATGGCCGGAGGGGACCCGGGCGCGCGGGGTTTCGTGCCGCTGGCCAGGGTCTTGTCGCCGCCCTCGCCCGTGCCCATGGGCACCTCTTCGTCGAGGCTGCCTTGCTGCGATGGCGGCAGGTCGTTGTATTTGTCGACCGTCGCGCCCGGCACATGGGTGGGCTGCAGCGCCCAGGCAGGATTCGCCTGCGGTACACCGGCGCCGTCGTTGCTGGCGGGATACCAGTACTCGGGGTTGGTGTCCCGCGTGTTGTAGAAGTTGACGACCTGCTCCAGCGAATGGAAGACGCCGTTGTGGAACAACGCTCCCCGCGTCGCCACGTTGCGCAAGCCAGGAACCTTGAACATGCCGCAGTACGGGCTCGCCGTGTCCGGCGTGGCGGGCGCGTGGTCGGTTCGGAAGGGACCGCACAGACCCATGTCGTAGTACTTCGGGTCGTCGTTGGCCGGAATCGGGTCGGGGTTGTTCGGAATCGACCTGTCGTTGCGCGGCGCGCCCAGGGCCTGGTAGGTGAAGTCGGTCATCAGGCCGGTGGTGCCGTTGAAGTTGGCGCCCGTGTAGTGGCAGCCCGAGCAGTTGGCGACGCCAGTGCTGTGAAACACGATCTCGCCCCGTCGCTCGGCCGGTGTCAGCGTGCCGCCGATCTTGTTGAAGACATGCAGGTCGTACTTGCTGCTGTATGGATGAAAGCTCAGGTCTTCCGTCTCCAGCGCCTGTATTGCGTTGCCAAGGGCGGTGAAAGCCGCATCGGTGTCGTTGAACACATCGGCGCCGAAGGCCTGCCTGAACAAGCCCGCGTAGGTGCTGGCCTGGACGACCTTCACGACCGCTTCCTTCGAGCTGTTGTTCATCTCGACCGGATTGAGCAGCGGCATGCCGGCCTGTATCGCCAGCGTCGCTGCGCGGCCGTCCCACATGAGGCCGCCACCTGGCGAGCTGGACGTCACTCCGTCGGGGTTGGGTGCGTCGTCGCTGTAGGGTGGCGTCGATTCCCTGTAGCGCAGCGATGGGACGGCGCGCGCGCCGGTCTGCGTGATGTCGGAGCCCAGCTGCACCGAGATGCTGTTGGGCGGACCATAGGCATATTGCGGGTCGTGGCAGCTCGCACACGACATGTTCCTGCCGCTCGAGAGGTTCTTGTCGAAGAAGGCCATCTGACCGACCTGGGCGCGAAGACTCAAGGCGGATCCGCCGGGGCGGGTGTTGCTCGTGGTCCTTGCCGTGCCCTTGCTATCGCAGGCCGCCACTATCGACAGCAGCGCGGACACGAGCACCATGCCGAGCGGGACCCACCTGTCCTTTGCCAGATTCATCATTGACCGTTGCATCTCCGAAGAGCCGCCAGGGCAGCCTTCGATTCGTTCTCTTCCTTGCCTTCGCGCGAACCCGCAGTCCAGGAGCGGTCGTCCGCAAGGGGCTCGGGGGCTGGAGGTCCCCCTGCCCTCATGCGCACGCCGGTTTACCTGGTCGCCCAGACGTTGTTCTGGCTCGCGTCGGCGCCGGTCTGCGGGGTGATCTGGCCTTCCAGCTTGCCCGTGAGGGCGTCCTGCACGCCGACGATGTCGTTCGCGTACAGCTTCTGGGTGTAGTTGGCCGGGATCACGTAGGCATGGTTGATCGGTCGCACCGAGTCGAAATGCGTGTCCGCGCTGGCCTGGTATTCAGGCAGTGCAAGGATGTTGGCCGTGATGAACGCTTCCGTGTATTTGGTGCGGTTCAGATACGACGCATCGACGCCCGGGTCGGCAATCTGGAACATGTCCTGCAGCGTGCGCAGGAAGGAGAAGTGGCTGTACGAGTCGGAGTCGGCAACCTGCTTCTTCGCCGTGCCCACGTCCTGCTGATTGGTCATGATGCCGAAGATCGAGTTGCCGTGGCCGAAGTTGCCTCCCGCATAGTTGGGCGGCGGCGTGGTGGCCGTCGCCTTGCCGCTCGCATCCACCGTCACCGGCGCCGCGCCCGAATTCGGGCCGCCGGCGTTCCAGCCGCAGCAGGAGCCGTTGCTGCCGCCTTCGCCTTCGTCGTACATCACGACGATGGCCACGCGCTTGTGCGGGTTCTTCCACAGCGCCGAGTTGCGGATCTTGTTGACCACCATGCCCAGGTAGATGTCAGCGCGGATGGTACCGGCGGCCTGGCCGTCGTTGTTGGTGTTCGCGCAACTGGTGTCAGAGCCGACGCCGTGCATGTCGTCGCACTGGTCCGGAACGATGAAGTTGATATTGCCCACGTCGCCCGTGTCCAGGTCCTTGCCGAACTGGTCGTAGATCCAGCCGGTCGGCACCGGGAAGATCGAGGAATTGAGCCAGTCGGCTTCCTGGTACTGCGTGCCGAAGATGGTGCGGTTGTTGGCCACGAAGTCGGGCAGGCTGCGGGCGCCCTGGAAGGCGATCGAGGGGCCGTGCTTGACCTTGTAGAGGCCGCCTTGCGCGGGGAAGCTGGGCGAGCCGACCAGGGTGGGCGGCGCCGAGCCGTCGAGGTTGGTGGCGCCCTTGAGCTTGCTCGAGTCGTATGTGGCGGTCACGGCGTTGTCGAGGATGCTGTCGGCGCGCACGTCCTGCCCAGGGTTCATCGATTCGCTGTAGGTGCGGATGGTGAGGCCCGCCTTGGACATCGCCGTGAACAGGTTGCTGCCCGGGACGTTGTGCACGGTGCCGCCGGTCGGGTGGTCGCCGCAGGTCGCGTCCGTCGGGACATATTGGGAGCGGCTCTGTTTGTTCGCCGGCGGGAGCGCGCCCTGCGCGGGCATGACCTGGCCGTCGGAGGCCGTGCCGCCCGCGAATGCGACGTCCTTGATGTCGTAGGGGGCGACGGCGCCGCAGCCGAACCAGTTGTCGTCGTGGATGCCGAAGTCGTCGCCGCCGCCCAGCGCGGTGTAGTTGGGCTCGGAGGGGTTGCCGGTCGAGTAGTACGTCTTGAGCTGGTTGTAGTTGTTCAGGATGTAGTTGATGTTCGCCGCGCGCGGATTGCCGACGATCACGTCGGTCGACTTGTTCTCCTCGACGATGATGAAGATGTTGTCGTAGGCCGGCACGCCTTCCACGTTGAAGGCGGCCTGCTGCGCCTGCGCGAAGGTGATGGGCGCCTGCTTCTGCGTCGGCACGGTGGGGGTGGCCTTGCTGCCGTCCGTGTTGGTGAGCGTCACGCCCGACAGGCCGACGAGCCGGAGATCGCCGCCGGCAACGGCCAGGTTGTCGGGGAACAGGTCCTTGCGGTCGAGCTTGGTCGTCGCGTAGGTGTAGCGGTTGGTCAGCTGGTTGTCTTCGTACAGCGCGGCGTACTGGGTGGCGCCGCTCAGGGCGTTGACGTCGGCCAGCGGGTCGATGAACGCGGCCGAGCCGAGGTTGAAGGTCGGCCCGTTGAGGCGAGCAATCAAGTTGGCCTTCTCGGCCGCGTAGCTGCTGCCGTTGGCTTCCACCAGGCGCTGGGCTTCGCTCGACAGCGGGCTGATGACGATCTTGTCCACGCCCTGGTCGGCGATCTGGGCGGCGGAGGCACGCAGGATCAGGTGGCCGGCGACGGGGGCGCCGGTCGCGGTATTGGTTGCGGAAGTGCCGATGTCGGCCACCATTTGGCCGGCCTGGCTGGTCGTCAGCGTGAATTTGCCGTTGGCATCGGTGAGCGTCGAGGCTTCGCCGCTGTCGAGCACGCCGTTGCCGTTGGCGTCGACGAAGACCGTCGCCTTCTGGTAGTAGCCGGCCTTCAGTGTCGGATTGCCCGTGCCGCTGCCTGGCACGTAGCCACTGGCGGCCACCACGCCGCTGAAGGTCGTGCTGGTGGAACTGGTGGGGCCGGTCGTGCTGGTGGGTGGGGTGGTGATCGGGAAGAAGCCGCTGCTTGCGCCGCCCCCTCCTCCTCCGCACGCAGCGAGCACGCAGGCCGCAACCGTCGTCAACGACGTGAGCAGGACTTTCTTGTCGAAGATGGTCATATATCTTGGGGCGATGAGTTATTGATGGTTTTGATCAACCTGAAGGAAACAACGGCGGCGTGCTTTTTCATTAAGCAAACCGCAACGTGGAGAAATGTAGAAATCGTCAATGACATTCATGTGTCAATAACGATTTCCAAATCCTTTGATTTCGCAGGCGCCAGGTCGCCATTAAATTTCCGATTTGATTGGAACTGACCGCAGGCTGACCGGAGAATTAGATGGAAATTAGGAATGCTTATTTCCGGTGAAATATTCAGGAAAAATTCCCTTGCTTTCAGCACGAACCTGTCTCCCTCGCAAGCTCGGCGGAGTGCGGCAAGAGGAGTTTTCCTAACGGGACGACAGAGCCAGCCCCCTTCATTCGTCGAGAAAAATCGACGGCGCCTTGCCGTACTCGGTACGTCGAAGCTGCGCGGCGTGAAATTAATTGCGACGCGACGGATGCACTGCCAAGCCACGCCACGGAGGGTCGACCGGCGATCCCGGCATGCGCCAACTCACGCGACCAGGCAATTGCCACCCGTCGGCACGACTCATCGATCAAACCCCTGTTCCCGAGAATTCGCGCGGCGCACATGGTGCGAATCGCGCCTCCGAAAAATTCACATCAATGCCGCGGATGATTGCGCGGCATTGATCATCCGGCCGGAGGCCAAGGGCGCGCAGCCGTCGAGGTGGCTCGTTCGACCTGTGGCTCCGTGACGCTCACAAGCCGTCCGGCAGCAGGGCGGCGAGCGCGTCGCGCATCAGCCGTGCGATCAACTGCTGGCGTTCGCGCGGCATCCGCTCGAGGGTCGAAGCCACGCTGATGGCGGCCGAGGGCTCGCCAGCGGCATTGCGCACCGCCATGCCGACTGCCAGCACGCCGTCGGTGGCGTGGTTGCCAATGACGGACCAGCCACGCTGGCGCGTCGCCTGCACCAGCAGCGCCATGCGCTCGGGCGTCATTCCACCGTAGCGCGCCAGGTTCGGCGCATTGGCGGCGATGGCGGCCTTCATCTGTTCGTCCGGCAGCGCCGACAACAGCGCCAGTCCCGCCGCCCCCACGCCGAGCGGCTGGAGCGTCCCCACCTGGATGACGAGGATCTGGATCGGATGTGTGCCAACGTGCCGTGCGATGCAGCGCGAGGCGGCGCCTTCGCGCACGATGGCGAAGGCGGCGTCGCCACATGCGGCACTCACCTGCTCCAGCACGGGGCGCAGCCGCGCCGCCATGTTGGGCGTTGCATCGTGCAATGCCATGGCCGCCAGCCGTGGCCCTGCGACGTAGCGAAAGCGTCCGCGCTGCGCCACGTGGCCGGTGTCCAGCAAGGTGGCCAGCAGCCGGTGGACCGTCGCGCGCTCCAGTTGCGCGATCCGGCACAGGTCCACCACACGCAGCCCCTCTCGGTCGCTGGCCAGTACCGCATCCAGCAGTTGCAGGCCTCGCCGCAGCGTGCGGCCGCTGCTGTCCCTGTCCCCGCCGGGCTCGGTGTCCGCCGGACCGGGCGGCGCCACGCTCGGGGCGCTTGCCTGGTGGGCGGCTCGAGGGATGCGGCGAGTCGGCATGCGAGGGGGTTCGGAAGTCGAGGGGACGAGCCCTCCAGTGTGCCCAAAAACGTCCGTCTGGTGGACGTTCCGATTGGTGCGATGGACGGGGCTGCCAAAGAATTCCTGCCTGACGGACGCGCTTGCCGTGCGGTGCCAGGCCTTCGGGCAGGCACCGCCGCCGTCACCGAAATACTGAAGGAGACAACAGAACATGCTATGCCCGACCGCATCCCGCCGGCGTTTGCTGGCCCTTGCCACTGCGCTGGTCTGCAGCACCGCGCTGCCCTCGCATGCACAGCCCGCCCCCTGGCCGTCCAAGCCGGTGAAGCTCGTGGTCGGCTATGCCGCGGGAGGGGCCACGGACGTGATCGCGCGCCTGGTCGCCATCAGGCTGGGCGAACAGCTGGGCCAGCCCGTGCTGGTGGACAACCGCACCGGCGCCAACAGCAACGTGGGCGCCGAAGCCGTGGCCCGCGCCCCCGCCGACGGCTACACGCTCTACGTCTACACCATCGCCAACACGATCAACGCGTCGCTCTATGCCCGGCTCGGCTACGACCCGATCAAGGATTTCGAGCCCATCGGACTGATCGCCAAGATTCCCAACATCCTGGTGGTCGACCCGAAGCTGCCGGTGAAGAGCGTGGCCGACTACGTGCGCTTCGCCAGGGAGCAGCCCGACGGCATCACCTTCGCATCCTCGGGCAGCGGCTCATCCATCCACCTCTCGGGCGAGATGTTCAAGATGAAAGCCGGCTTGAAGATGCTGCATGTGCCCTACCGGGGCAGCGCTCCCGCGATCACGGACTTGCTGGGCGGGCAGGTGCAGTCGATGTTCGACAACGCGCCCTCGGCGCTGCCGCATGTGCAGGGCGGAAGGTTGCGCGCCATCGCGATCACCGGTCCCCGGCGCTCGCCGCTGCTGCCCGACGTGCCCACCGTGGCCGAGTCGGGCTATCCGGGCTTCGACGTCCAGTCCTGGTTCGGCCTGGCCGCCCCCGCCGGAACGCCGCGCCCCGTGATCGACCGGCTCAATGCCGCGCTGGGCAAGGTCCTGGCCGCGCCGGAAGTACGCCAGCGGCTGCAGGACATGGCAGCCACGCCCGAGGCCGGCACGCCCGAGCAGATGCGCGCGTTCGCTGCCGCGGAGATCAAGCGCTGGCGCGACGTGGTCAAGGCGTCGGGCGCCACGGCCGAATAAGGAAAAAAAGGAGCCTGCCCCATGTTTCCCATCGACTTCTTCTGGCGCGCGGCCGAACGCTGGCCCGACCGCATCGCCATCGACGCCCCCGAGGGCACGACCCGCTACGACGCACTGGCCGCCCAGGTGGCCGCGCTGGCCTCGGCCCTGCGCGCACTCGACCCCGAGCCGCAAAGCCGCGTGGGCATCTGCGCGAGCAACAGCGCCGGGCACATCGTGGCGCTTCTGGCCGCGCTGGCCTGCGGCAAGGTCTGGGTGCCGCTCAACCCCAAGAGCACCCGCCCCGAGATTCGCCGGATCGTCGATGCGACCGAGCCCTCGATCCTTGTGGTCGACCCCGCCTGCGCCGGCCTGCTCGAAGGCGCGCCGGGTGCGCGCATCTACAGCGGCACAACCGGGGAAAGCGGGGACAGCAAACCCACCATCGCCACGTTGATCGCGCGCCACTCCGGGGCTGCACGGCCCACCTTCGCCCTGCCGCCCGAGGCAGCGCAGGCGATCAAGTTCACCGGCGGCACCACCGGCGCGCCCAAGGGGGTGATCCAGCCATATCGCGCCTGGATGGCCACGATCGTCAACCAGATCCATGCCTGGGGATTCGAGCCGCGTGATCGCTACATCATGGCCGCCCCGATCACCCACGGCACTTCGACCTATCTCCTGCCCATCCTGGCGCAGGGCGGCTGCCACGTCGTGCTGGCCGAGAGCGGCGCCGAGGCCGTGCGCACGGCCTTTCGCGAGCGCGGCGGCACGGTGTGCTTCATGCCCCCCACGCTGGTCTACATGCTGATGGCACTGCCGGGCGCTTCGCGCGCGGACTTTCCGCAGCTGCGCCGCCTGATCTACGGCGGGGCGCCGATGCCGCCCGAGAAGATCCGCCAGGTGCGCGACTTCTTCGGCCCGGTGCTCGGCACCACCTATGGCCAGACCGAGGCGCCGCAGATCCTGACGGTGATGCGCCCCGAGGACTTCGAGGAAGAGCGCAACTGGGCAGCCGTGGGCCGCACCACGTGGTTCAGCGACGTGGCCATCATGGCGCCCAATGGCCGACTCCTGCCCGCGGGCGAGGTCGGCGAGGTGGTGGCGCGCGGCGACCTGGTGATGAGCGGCTACTGGCGCCTGCCCGACAAGACGGCAGAGACGCTGGTGGGCGACTGGCTGCACACCGGCGACCGCGGCCTGATCGACGAACGGGGCTACCTGTACCTCAAGGATCGCCTGAAGGACCTGGTCATCACGGGCGGCTTCAACGTCTACCCGGTGGACGTTGAGAACGCGTTGGGCCAGCACCCCGCGGTGCACGAATGCGCGGTGTTCGGCATTCCCGACGACAAGTGGGGCGAGGCCGTACAGGCTGCCGTCCAGTTGCGCCCGGGCGCTCGGGCCTCCGAGGCCGAGCTGATCGCGTTCGTGCGCGAACGCCTGGGCCCCGTGCAGACACCCAAGCACATCCATTTCTATGAGAGCTTGCCGCGCTCTCCGGTGGGCAAGGTGCTCAAGGCGACCGTGCGCGAACGCGCGATGGTTTCCGCCATCGCCCCCCGCCATCGCCACAGCCCAATGAAAGACCACACCATGCCCAACTCTCCCGCCACGCCCGTCACGGGCCTTTGCACCCACACGCTCACCAGCCTGCACTACCGCGACGAGGATCTGGTCGAGGATCTGCTCGGCAAGAAGACCTTCACCGAGGCGATGCTGAAGCAGATCCTGAATCGCACGCCGCGCGGCGTGGACCTGCGCATCACCGACGCCGTGCTGATCGTCCTGATGGAACACGGCCTCACGCCCAGCGCCATCGCCACGCGCCTGGTCTACATGAGCGCGCCCGAGAACCTGCAGGGCGCCGTCTCGGCGGGCCTGCTGGCGGTGGGCAGCTCCTTCGTCGGCACGATGGAGAACTGCTCGGGCCTGCTCGATCGCATCGGCGCGGCAGCGGATCCGGACGCCGAGGCGCTGGAGATCGCGCGCCACCACAAGGCGCTCAAGACCCCGGTGCCCGGGTTCGGCCATCATCTGCACAAGCCGGTGGATCCGCGTGCCTACAAGCTGCTCGACATCGCGCGCGCGGAGCCCGAATTGCCAGGAGACAAGGTGCGCGCGCTCGAGAGACTCTCGGCCGCCGTGGACGCGGTGGCGCAGCGCCCCATCACGATCAACGCGACCGGCGCCGTGGCGGCGCTGCTCGGCGAGATCGGAGTGCCCACTGCCGTGATGCGCGGCTTCGCGGTCATCTCGCGCGCGGCGGGCCTGGTGGCCCACATCGTCGAAGAGCAGCAGAGCCCTTCGGGTCGTTTCATCTGGGACACCGTCGAGCAGGCCATCCCGTTCGTGGACGGGCTCGGGAAATCCCGATGACCGCGGCGGGGGCCGCATCCCTGCGCCCCCGCTGCCGAGCTCGTTGAGAGCCCGCTCGGCAAGCTCCTGTTGCCGGCGCGCCGTCCGGGCAGCCCGATGCCGCGGCAGGCCGGCGGCCGTCCCCGGCGCGCAACAGGCGGCGCTCCCGCACGCCGCCACCCGGCGTTCCTGTGCCATGATGAAGTTCCCTGATCCACTTCCCCCGCACCCGGGCGCTGCCCCGCCCTGGCTGGCACGACGTCACCTTGGCCTACCTCGTCGCACTTCTGATGTTCGTCGCATCGCTGTGCCATGCACAGACCGCGCCTGTGCAGCGCCTGCGCATCGTTGGAGGACTGGCCGGGGTCACGCAGTACACGGGGCAGGAGGAACAGTTCTGGACGCGTGATCTCGCCGCGCTGTCCGGCGGCCGCTACACCGCCAGCATCGTGCCCTTCGACCGTGCCGGCGTGCCCGGCCAGGAAATGCTGAATCTGATGCAGCTGGGCGTCGTGCCCTTCGGCACGGCGCTGATGAGCCAGGTATCCACCCAGTTTCCGGAGCTTGGTGCGCCCGACATGGCCGGCCTGAATCCCGACATCGCCACGCTGCGGCGGGTGGTCGGCGCATTCCGTCCCTATCTGTCGCAGGCCCTGCGCGAGCGCTACGACGTGGAGCTGCTGGCGGTCTACATCTATCCGGCGCAGGTGGTGTTCTGCAACAAGCCGATGCAGCAGCTCGGCGACCTCGCGGGCAGGCGCACGCGCGTGTCGAGCCCGACACAGGCCGACTTTGTCGCGGCGCTCGGCGGTACGCCGGTGTACACCGAGTTCTCGCAGATCATGGCGAACATGAAATCGGGCAACACCGACTGCGTCATCACCGGCACCATGTCCGGGCACACGCTGGGCCTGCACGAGGTGACCAGCGTGCTCTATGCCATGCCGCTGAACTGGGGCGTGGCCGTCTTCGCCGCCAACCGCGAGAGCTTCAATGCACTGCCGCCGGACCTGCAGGCGCTGCTGCGCAAGGAACTGCCGCGGCTGGAGGCCGCGGTGTGGGCCCAGTCGGAGCGCGAGACCGAGGAGGGCATCGCCTGCAACACGGGTGCGGCAGGCTGCGGCAGGGCAACCAGGGGGCGCATGCTGGCGGTGCGGCCCTCGCCGCGCGACGAGGCCCGCCGCCGCGACATCTTCGCGACCCAGGTGCTGCCCGGATGGATTCAGCGCTGCGGCCCGGTGTGCGCCACGGTATGGAACCAGACGGTCGCCCCGGTGGTCGGCATCCAGGCCCGGGCCACGGCACGGTGACGTTACGGTTTCCCCGCCGCATCGCCGCCATCGTCTACGGCGTGGCGCTGGTCTTCCTCGCCACCGTGGGGACGGTGGCCTCCTTCATCGTCTGGGAAGCCAGGCTGAAGGCCATCACCGATCACGAGAACCAGACGGTCCGCTTCGTGACCGGCTCCGAGGCCGCGCTCAATCGCGCGCTGCTGAGCGTCGACATGCTGCTCGCGGGCGCCAACGAACTGCTGCGCGGCTCGAAGGCCGGCAGCGCCGGCCGAGACGCTGCCAGCGCCGGGCCGCACCAGTTGCTCGACAACATGGTGCGGCAGAACCTGCTGGTGCGCCACGTGGCCTTCGTCGATGCGCGCGGCACCGTGGTGGCCTCGTCGGACCGGCGCGGCGAATACCTGCCGCTGGCCCTGCCGCCGGGCTTCGTCGACGGCGTGCTGGCGAAGCCCGTGTCGACGCTGGAGATCAGCGCGCCGGCCATCAGCCTGGTGACCTCGCAGAAGGTGCTGTACTTCGCCCGCGCCGTCACGCTCGCCGACGGCTCGCGCATGCTGGCGGTGGCGGAGGTGCAGCTGTCGCTGCTCGCGACGATCATGACGCAGGGTGCCGGCCTGCGCGGCCTGGAGGTCACGCTGGAACGCGATGCCGGTTCACTCCTGGCGAGCGTGCCACCACGCGACGACCTCGCCGGCAGGCCGATCGAGCCGCCGCTGCACGAGCAGACCAGCGACGGCAAGCCGCAGCGCATGGCCGCACGCCTGAGCGGCGAACCGGCCATCGTGGTGGCCCGGCCTACGCTGCACCGAAATCTGCTGATCGTCGCGAGCATGCCGCTGACCTCCGCGCTGATGGACTGGAGCCGCGAGCGCGACCTGATCGCATGGACCGGCGCAGCCGTCGCGCTGATGATCCTGTCGGTGGCGTGCTTCACGCATGTCCAGCTGCGCCGCCAATGGCGTGCCCGCATGGAGCTGGTGCAGTCCAAGGCCACGCTGGACCAGGCGCTGGAGTCCATGATCGACGGCTTCATCCTGCTTGACGCCGAGCACCGCGTGCTCACCTGGAACCGCAGCTTCGTCGCGATGTTCCCGTGGGTCGGATCGATGATCGCGCCGGGGCTGCCCTTTCGGCGCATCATGGACGAGACCGCTCAGCACGTGGTGCACGGCCGTGGGCCCGCCGGCTGGTTGGCGCTGAATGCGCCGCAGATGGCACAGGCGCACTCCGAACAGGAGGCGCTGCTGCAGAACGGCCAGGTGATCCGTGCCACGCGCAGCCGGACACCGGATGGCGGCATGGTCTGCGTCTACCACGACATCACCGAGAAGCGTCGCCACACGGCCGCCATCATCGAGAGCAAGGCGCAGCTGCAGGCCACGCTGGACGCCCTGCCCGACCTGCTGCTCGAGGTGGGCCTGGACGGCCGCTGCCACGGCCACCACACGCCGCGCGTGCCCTTTCCCGCCGCCGGTCTCGAGAACCCCGTGGGCCGCACCCTGCAGGAGTTGCTGCCGCCCGAGGCGGCCTCGCAGGTGATGGCGGCGCTGCGCGAAGCCAACGCCAAGGGCTACTCGGCCGGCCGCCAGTTCGAGCGGCGCGACCAGGGCGAGCGCAACTGGTTCGAGATTTCCGCGTCGCGCAAGGCGGTCGACGAGGCGGCCGATGCGACCGTCGATGCCACTGCCGGCGACCCGGCCGAAGACCTGGCCGGCAGGGCCGAGGAGCGCGGTGCGCGCTTCATCGTGATCCTGCGCGACATCACCCAGAGCAAGCGCGCGGCGCGCGAGATCGAGCACCTGGCCTTCTACGACACGCTCACCGGCCTGCCCAACCGGCGGCAGCTGCTCGACCGCCTTCACCAGGCCATTGGCGACGCGGCACGCCGCCCGGGACTGTGCGCGCTGCTCTTTCTCGATCTGGACAACTTCAAGACGCTGAACGACGCGCTGGGGCACGACGTCGGCGACGTGCTGCTTAAGCAGGTGGCACAGCGGCTGAAGAGCTGCCTTCGCGAGGGCGACATCGTCGCGCGCCTGGGCGGCGACGAATTCGTGGTGATCCTCGAAAACCTGAGCGACCAGGTCCCGGTGGCCACCTCGCAGACCGAAACCGTCGGCGCGGCCATCCTCGCGCACCTGAACCAGCCCTACCAGCTCGGCGCGCAGCACCACCACGGCACGTGCAGCATCGGAGCCGCCCTGTTCGACGCCCGCACGGCCTTGATCGAGGAAGTCCTCAAACAGGCCGACATCGCCATGTACCGCGCCAAGACCGACGGCGGCAACGCGCTGCGCTTCTTCGAAGCGGACATGCAGACCCGCATCACCACGCGCGCCGCGCTGGAAAACGAACTGCACGCCGCCATTGCGGCGCAGCAGTTCGTGCTGCACTACCAGAGCCAGGTCACCAGCGACAACCGGGTGCTGGGCGCGGAGGTGCTGGTGCGCTGGCACCATCCCGTGCGCGGGCTGCTGCTGCCGGGCCAGTTCATCGACGTGGCGGAGGACACCGGGCTCATCATCCCGCTGGGCCTGTGGGTGCTGGAGACGGCCTGCAGCCAGCTCGCGGCATGGAGCGGCGATCCGTTGCGGCAACGGATGCAGCTCTCGGTCAACGTGAGCGCCCGGCAGTTCCGCGAAGCGGACTTCGTCGACCAGGTGGGCCGCGTGCTGGCGCGCACCGGTGCCGACCCGCAGAAGCTCAAGCTGGAGCTCACCGAGAGCCTGCTGCACGAGAAGGTGGCCGACGCCGTCGGCAAGATGCAGGCGCTGGCGGCGCTGGGCATCCGTTTCTCCATGGACGACTTCGGCACCGGCTACTCGTCGCTGTCCTACATGACCCAGCTGCCGCTGAGCCAGGTGAAGGTCGACAAGTTCTTCGTGCACCGCATCGGGCTCGATCCGAAGGTGGAATCGATCATCCTGGCCATCATCGGCATGGCGCGCAGCCTGGAACTGGAGATCGTGGCCGAAGGCGTGGAAACGCCCGCGCAGCGCGACTTCCTGGTGCGCCACGGCTGCGGCCTGTGCCAGGGCTATCTGTTCGGCGTGCCGCAGCCACTGGAAATCTATGAGCGCGAGCTCGATGGAAAGCTCGATCGCCCGGATCCTGTCTTCTCGTGAAGACATGAACCGTCTCCCGGTCGTCCGGATCTTCGTCAGCATCCCCAGGGCATCGGCCCGCGTCGGGACGCCTGTTGGTGCCGAAAGAAAGCACCGTCGTGCAGCCGCCGGCAACACGCTGTCACTTTTTCGCATGCCGATTTCGCAAAACTCTGGAAACAAAAGGGCTACACTGCAGCCGGGACAGCCAATCTCTCCCTCTACCCTCCTCCTATGGCTGTCCATTTAACCCGCTTCGGCGGGTTTTCTTTTGGCAGGTCGGCCCGGTGCGCCACAGCCCCGGCAGCGCGCGCCCGGGGGGATTCGCCTCGGTCGCGGCGCTAGAAAAGGTGTTGCTGCGAGCTCGTCAGGGCCGCGAAGCTCGCTCCCATGGGCTGCAGGATGGCGTCGGCGATCGGCTGCAGCTGCCGGCTCAGGTAGTGGTCGTAGTCGATCCGGGAGTGAAGGGCCTCCATCGGTTCCGGGCCGTTGCGGGTCATGACGTAGCGGATCCAGCCGCCGTTCTGGTACTGCCTGGGCCGATGGAGCCGGTCATTGTGCTCGTCGGCGAGGCGCGCGGCGCGCACCTGCGGCGGCACGTTGACGAGGTAGGCATCCAGCCGATGGCGCAGGCGCTTCCTGTAGACGAGCAGTTCGTCCTGGCCGCCGCACAGCGTCGAGCGCACGTACTCCCTCACGAACTCCTCGTAGGGCTCGCCACGGAAGATGCGCGAGAGCAGCCCCTCCTGGAACTGCCGCGCCAACGGGGTCCAGTCGCTGCGGGCCATCTCCAGGCCGCGGTAGATCATTTCCTCCTTGCCCGCGGCGTCCTTGCTCAGGCCGGCATAGCGCTTCTTGCTGCCCACGTCCGAGCCGCGGATGGTGGGCATGAAGAACTTGCTGTAGTGGGTGTCGAACTCGATCTCGAGCAGATTCTCGAGGCCGTGCGTCTCGCGCAGGGTGCGTGTCCACCAGCCGTTGATGTCTTTCACGAGGCCTGCCGCGACGGCATGCGCCTCCTCGTTGGTGTGGGTGCGCCCGAGCCAGATGAAGATGGAGTCGGTGTCGCCGTAGATGGCCTCGTAGCCCCGGCGCTCCACGAATTCGCGCGTGAGCTTCATCATCTCGTGCCCCCGAAGGGTGATGGCCGACACCAGCTTGGGATTGAAGAAGCGGCATTCGGACGCGCCCAGCACGCCGGCGAACGAGTTCATCAGCAGCTTGAGTGCTTGCGACAGCGGTTCGTTCCCGGCCCGCTTGGCCTCGTCCCGCGCGCGCCAGAGCGTGGTCACGATCTCCGGCAGGCAGTGCCTGGTGCGGGAGAAGGTCGTTCCCTGGGGCCCCTGGACGACCGCGGCCGGATCGCTCGCGCCGGCGCCTTCCACGAGGCCCACGGGATCGACGAGGAAGGTGCGGATGATCGAGGGATAGAGGCTCTTGTAGTCCAGCACCACGACCGAGTCGTAGAACCCCGGCTTCGAGTCCATCACGTAGCCCCCGGGGAAGGCCTTGCTCGGTATCTCGCCCACGTTCGGCGCCACGTAGCCCAGTCGATGCATGCGCGGCAGGTAGTGGTGGCTGAACGCCGCGATGGAGCCGCCGAAGTGGTCGATCTGCAGGCCGGTGGTCTGCGCCCGCTCCAGCACGAACTGCAGCAGCTTCGCCTTCTCGAAGATGCGCAGGACGAGCTCACAATCCCGGATGTTGTAGTGCGCGAGCGCGGGCTTGTCCTCCTGGTAGCGCCGCTCGATCTCGGCCATCTTGTCGTACTCGTCGCCGATGGCCTTGCCCTCGCCCAGCAGCGCCTGCGAGACGCTCTCCAGGCTGAAGGAAGGAAAGCTCCACATCGCGGCCCGCAGTGCCTCGATGCCGTCGACGATCACCCGCCCGGGCACGGAGGCGAACAGATAGCCCTGCTTGCCCGGGTGGGTGCGCCAGTCGATGGTGCCTCGCTCCCGTCCCAGAAGCAGTTGCGCCCCGCAGTCGTTGGCCGTCTTCTGCAGTACCCGCAGGTCGAACTGGATGACGCTCCAGCCGACGATGACGTCCGGATCGTTCCTCTCGAACCACTCGTTGAGCTTCTCGATCATGGCCCTGCGGGTCGGGCAATAGACGAGCGAGAAGTCCGGATGCGCCTGCGGCCCGCCCGGCACGACTGGCGGTTCGCCCAGCATGAAGACGGTCCGGTCCTGCGCCGCGTCCAGCGCAATGGAATAGAGTGCCTCGTACTGGCTGGTCTCGATGTCCAGCGACACCATCTTCAGCGCCGGGCGGTATTCGGGCGCGGGCCTGAGCCTGCAGTCGACGAGCGCCGAGCGGTCCGTGCACCCTCCTTCCACCTGCACGCCGGCGGTGATGAAGCGCTCCATGAGGTGGCGGTCGTGCGGGCGCACGTCGGCCTCGAGCAGCGGAACGTCCTGTGCACGGAGTGCGCGCGCCAGCCGGCCGATCTGCCGGAAGTGCTTCGCATAGACACCGACGACGGGCTCCCGCTGGAAGGTCTTCAGGTCGAGCTCGCGAAGCTCCATCCCCGGCATGGCGGCAAGCTGCGCCTGCACTGCCGCGCGGTGCCGGGCCGCGACGAACGCGACGGACGCCTGGGAGGTGAGCACGACCTTCATCGGCCCCGCATCCGTGGCCAGCCAGTATTCGATCTCCGTGCCCGCCGGGGCATCCCGCCAGTGGCGGGTGAGGATGAAGCCCTTGAGTTCGATGGGTGCCACGAGAGCCTGAAGAAATGGGGACGCGAAGTAGACGTGCTTGGGCGGCACGGATTTTCGCCCAGTCCATTGCATCCCGCCCTCGAGTGAGCGGCTGATTCGATTCCTGCTGGCGGGATTTCGAGACGCTTCAGGAGCCACGCCCGTTCCGCTCTGCACGCCAGCGCAGCAACCTGACTTCAGTCGATCCCAGGCCCCGCACGGAGTTCGTCGACGAGTGCACGCGGCGTCACGCCGGCAATCGCCCGGAACTCGGCGATGAGGTGCGCCTGGTCGTAGTAACCGGCGGCAGCGGCGATCCCCGCCCAGTCCACGCGGCCGTCCTGACGCGCATCGCGCAGCGCGCGGTGGAAGCGCGTGAGCCTGGCGAATGCCTTGGGGCTGGTGCCCAGTGCTTCGCGAAACACACGACGCAGGTGTCGGGCGCTTACGCCGAGGTCTGCGGCGACAACGTCCACGCTGGCGCTCTGCAGCCTCCTGGCGGCTTCGAGCGCGAAACGCGGATGGACATTGCGCTCTTGCGCGGTGCCGATGCGCTCGGAGATTGCGCCCTCCAGCGCCGCGGCCGCCTCGGCCATGTTGCGCGCGTCGACGAACCGATCGAACAGCCGCGCGCTGTCGCCCCACAGATCCTCGAGTGCGATGGTGTGCCCGGCGATGGCGGAAGCGGGCGCGCCGAGAACCGCCTCGTGCGTGCCCAGGCGAAGACGCGCCACCACGATCCGCTGGCCGCCGAAAACCAGCTTGCGGTGCACTTGCTGCCGCGCACCGAGCACATGCGCATCGAGTCCGCCCCGTGCCATCGACCCGAAGCGAACGACGATCTGGGTTTCCATGCGCGGCACCAGGGTGCCGCGCATGTCGCGGTCGATCTCGTGCAGAGAGAGTGCGGCCAGGCAGGACGCGGCCGACGCACCCTGCGTCGGGTGACCGTGGGGAACGTTGTAGACACGCATGGCCCGATTATTCAGCCGCGCGGCAAGGGATGGGGTTTCACCTTCGCATGTCCGTTTCTTCCAATTCGCGTCGAGGGCCCACCGCTACGCTGCGGGCCATGAAAATCCTGATCACTGGAGCGACCGGAAAGGTCGGAAGCCGACTCGCCAAGCGACTTGCCCTGCGGGGTGACCACGTGCGAGCCCTCGTGCGCGATCCGGCGCGCGCTGCCCCTCTGCGTGAGGCCGGTGTCGAGGTCGTCCAGGGCGACCTGCAGAACGCTGACTCGCTGGCAGCCGCAGTGCACGGCATCGAGGCCGTGGTCCACTGTGCCGCCTTCTTCCGCGGCGCGACGCCCGAGCAGGCGCACGCGGTCAATGACCTCGGTACGCAGCGTCTCGCGCACGCCGCGCGCAACGGCTCGGTGCGGCGCTTCCTCTTCGCCAGCACAGGTCTTGTCTACGGCGCGAACGGTGGGCAGCCCGCTTTTGAGGACGACCCTTGTGCGCCGACGACCGCCTATCCGGTGAGCAAGTTGGCCGCCGAGCGCTTCCTCCTGGGGATGCAAGGCTTGGACGTGCGTGTGCTTCGCCTGCCGTTCGTGTACGGCGATGGCGATCCGCATATCGAGGAGGTGATTCCGGTAATGCGCGGATTTCCTCCGGCGCAACGCATGTCGATCGCCCACCACGTGGACGTCGCGCAGGCCGTCGCTCTGTTGCTCGATGCCCTGTCGCCTAAGCACCGCATCTACAACGTGGTCGGCGACGAAGCGCCCACGCTGGCCGCGCTCTTTGCCTCGGTGGGCGCCCCGCCGCCGGACAGCTCGAACGCCGAGTTCGCGCGCGCCTTCGATGCGCTGATGGACGGCCGCCGCATCCGCGAGGAGTTGGGCTTCATGCCGAGATTCCCTCGCCTTTGACGCGCGCAGCAAGCGAATCGAGCTTGGCTGCAGGAGAAGGCCGTCGAAACGCTCACACTGCCCCCGGCAGCTGTCACGCCCCGCGCACTCACCGAAACTCGCTTTCGCAGCACTACGCGAACGTTGGGCTCGCGCGCATGGCACCGAACTTCCGAAAGCCTTCTCGATGTGCCGCTGCTTTGGGTGCACGGTCACACACAAGCGCACCCGCCCTCCTCTCAAACGAGGGAATCCAGCTACTTATGGGGCTGTCTTGTATTCCCGCTGCTCGGTTCAGGAGTCGGCAAGGGACTCGCATCCTGAGGATTGCGGCGCGTCAGCCCGCCCGTGGCCGAGCCTCCGCCCGGCCGCTCGCTGCGCCGGGTGCGTACATCCGGCGGCCCTTTGCTCTCGTTCAAGGGGTCCGATCTGCCGGTATCTACGTTGCGCGCGGGATTCGCCGGTGTCTTGGCCGGATTGCCCTGAGTACTAGGTGCGACCGATCCTTTCGGATTGCCGGTAGGTTGCGCCTGCACTCCGTGCAGCGTAATTGCCGCGTACAGGGCCACCAGGGAGATCGTGGTGCGGATCATGAGCGCCCCTTTCGGTTGGCCGGAGCGCTGGGCCCGTTGCTGTCGGACAGCTGTTCCACAGGAGGTCCGAGCCTTCCGCTGTCCCCGCCTCGCGCGCGGGTGGTACCGGCGTCCCGCGTGCCGTTGCGTCCTGAGTAGATCTCCTCGTCGTCGAAATCCAAGGAGGGCTCGCCGGGGCCTCCTCCGCTTTGCACAATGTCATGTCTGCGGTCACCGCCATGGGGTTTTCTGTTGGATGCCATCGAAGGTCTCCTTCGCGAAAGAAAAAGCCATGCTTTTGCTCTCGGGCCACCCCGCCCGTGAGAGTGACGGGACATTCCGTGTAGGTCTGCACGCATCTCCATGCGCGCGCCCCTGGGCGACCATGTTCAAGCACAGGGCAGGCACGTCGGTTGCCGTGAGGAAACCCGTGACCTGTCAACCCGAACGGGAAGCTCCATCCATGAGGCGAAAAAAAACCTACCGGGCGCCGCCGAATGTTCTCGCCATATGTCCGCGGGCGGAGCGGAACATTCCTACAGCCCAAGCCGCGCACCGCCGATGAACTGCGAGCCCGATAAGAGCGAGACCAGCGTCCTGGGCTTTGAAACGAGCGAGCGCCGATGTCTCCCGGGTGCATCGGCAAGGATGCGTGATGCCGCTGGAGCCATGCGCCACGGTCTTCGGCATCGCGACCACTTCCGGCTCCCGCGTCCACCTGCCCGCCGCGCGGGCGGGCAAGCCCTGAATCCCCTGTTCTGTTCCTGATTGGAGAAACCATGACACATCCCATGCATTCCGCCCCGAACCCGCCCTTCGACACGCCCCGCCAGGCACCGCCCGGCCTCGAATCGCGGATGGACCCAGCGCCGGATTTCGGCGAATCCTCGTATGTCGGCTCCGGCAAGCTGGTCGGCAAGGCGGCGCTCATCACTGGCGGCGACAGCGGCATCGGCCGCGCCGTGGCGCTGGCCTTCGCGCGCGAGGGCGCGGACGTGCTGATCTCGTACCTCGCCGAGGAGGAATCGGACGCGCAGCGCACCGCGCAGCTCATCGAGAAGGAGGGCCGCACCTGCGTCGCCGTGCCGGGCGACATCCGCGAGGAACCCCATTGCAGGCATCTGGTGGACACCGCCATGGAGCGCTTCGGCAAGCTCGACGTCCTGGTGAACAACGCTGCCTTCCAGATGGCACACAAGGACCTGGCCGACATCACGCCCGAGGAGTTCGACCGCACCTTCCGCACCAACGTCTACGCCAACTTCTTCCTATGCAAGGCGGCGGCGGCCTGCATGAAGCCGGGCAGCGCGATCATCAGCACCGCATCGGTCAATGCCGACAAGCCCAACGCCACGCTCGTGGCCTACGCCGCGACCAAGGGCGCGATCCAGAACATGTCCGGCGGCATGGCGCAATTGCTGGCCGAAAAGGGCATCCGCGTGAACTGCGTGGCGCCAGGCCCGTTCTGGACGCCGCTGATCCCCTCGACGCTGCCGCCCGACAAGGTGAAGAACTTCGGCATGCAGACGCCCATGAAGCGGCCCGGCCAGCCGGCGGAGTTGCAGGCGGTGTACGTGATGCTCGCCTCCGACCAGGCGAGCTACATCTCCGGAGCCACCGTGGCGGTGACCGGGGGCGTGCCATTCATCTGAGAAGCGGGCAACGCCAGGCTACGAGGGTACGAACGCCATGTACGCACACATCCAGCTCGGCGCCCGGGACCTGGTCCTCATGTGCGCCTTCTACGACCGCGTGCTCGCGCACCTCGGGCTGCAGCGGATCGTGGCACTGGAGAGCATCGGGCCCGCAGGCGTCTATTGGCGACGTCCGGGCCGGCGCTGGCCGCAGTTCGTGATCAATCGCCCGTTCAACGGCCTGGAGGCCGGCGCCGGGAACGGCACCCAGGTCAGCTTCCTGGCTGACAGGCGCGGCACGGTCGATACGCTGTGGATCACCGCCCTCGCCCACGGGGGCAGCGACGAAGGCGCTCCAGGCTTGCGTCCGCGCTACGCACCGGATTTCTATGCGGCCTACTGCCGCGACCCGGAGGGAAACAAGCTCTGCTTCGTTCATACGGACTCGTAGTTCCGCGCACCCGCTCGAAGCGCTGCTGCTGCACCTACTTCGACGTGGGCGGACTTCCGTTGTCCTGCAGCGGCTTCGCGGCCCCTTGGGCCGGAACGTTGCCCGGCCCGCGCTCCGGCTTTCGCACGCCGTAGAAGAAGAGCATGCCGACCACGATGATCGCGATGACGGCCAACAATGCGGCCATCAATCTGCGGCCGGCGCGGCCGCCCTTGTCTCGAGCCTTGTCCATGAGAACTCCTTATTGAACCGCCGGCCTGCGCGCTGCACGGCTCGCGCGGCGCAGGCCGGAGCGGGTCCATGGCCTACTTCTTGGCCATGCTGGCTTCGAGGGTGCGCGCGTGTTGCAGGTGCGACTGCACTACCGGCAACATCTTGCCGGCCAGGGCCTTGAGATCGGCGTCCTTCGCCTGGGACTGGGTCCTCTTCAGCAGCTTCTCGGTGGCTTCGTGGTCGCCGACGCCCGCCTGCTTCACATAGCGGCTGTCGAACATGCCGCCCGAGAGTGCCTTGAATTCGAGAGCCGTGGCCTTGTGCTTGACGTCCGGCGAGTCGGGCAGCTCGGTGCCCTTGGCGGCAGCCAGCGTCTTCACATCGCCGAGCCCCTTGGAATGGTCGTCGACCATCATCTGCGCGAACTTCTTGATTTCGGCGTCCGAGCTTTTCTCCAGCGCCATCTGGCCGGTCTCGATCTCGGCGATGTTGGCCTGCGCGATGTCCTTGAGCATCGCCGCATCGGCGGCCGCGAGCTTGTCGGCGGCCCATGCCGAAGAGAAGGCGAGCAACGAGGAAACGACGGCGACGCGGGCCGCGAGGTGAAGAGGAAATCGGGTCATGGGATGCACTCCTGGGTTGATCAAGCATCGAAGACTCTCGCCCTCTCGCCGCTCGCCGTGTAGGAGAAGAATCAAATCCACATGCTCCAAACTCCTTCCTGGCACCTGGAGCGATAGGACGTTCGTTTGACGACCAGGTCGCCGGTCCGAGGCCGGCCAAGGCGTTCGTCAATACGCACGGGCTCCGACAGGCATGCCGATTGCCACAACCAGGAACTCCATTCCGGACGCAATCCATGGGCCGCCATTTCCTCGACATCGCTACGCGCGGCGCAATGCTGATGATCGCCCTTGCGCTTACAGGCTGCGGCGACGGGACCAGCCCTTCCAGCGTCCAGGCGCCGGGCGCTCAGAAACGCCAGGACACAGCGGCGCTGGAGGCGGGTGCCGTCGTGCTGCAGGACAAGCCGCCCGTGGAAGCGCTCAACGCCTATCTCGACGGCTTCCACTTCTATAGCGGCCGGATGGACGCGCAGATGGAAGCACACCACTACTGCACGATCCTCAACGAGGAACTGATCCAGTGCGTGATCTTCGATGGCAACACCAGGCAGTCCAAGCTCATGGGCGTGGAGTACATCCGTGAGCGAAGCCCTTTTCAAGGGGCTGCCCGACGCGGAGAAGGCGCTCTGGCACAGCCATGCGCACGAGGTGAAATCGGGCCAGCTGATCGCGCCGGGAATTCCGCAGCTTGCGGAGCACGCGCTGATGAAGAAGCTCGTCGGCACCTACGGCAAGACCTTTCACACCTGGCACACAGACCAGCACAAGGAACTGCCCTTGGGCGTGCCGCAACTCATGATGGGCTTCACTTCGGACGGCCAAGCCGACACGGCGATGATCGAGGAGCGGGACCGGCGCTTCGGCGTGCGCAGCGCTGACAAGCGAAGGGACCGTGAAGACATCCTCGCGCCTGCAGTGGCGCCCGGCGCCGATGCCTGGCAGGCCGGCCGCGCCGTGCAGCTGCCGGATCCGACCGGCACGCCGCACGCGCCTGCAACGGCCGGAGGCACGCCGCTCAGGCGTCCGAGGGCGGGAGCTTCTCTCCCGCCTCCTCTTTCTGGGCGGCGTTGGTGCCGATGTCGGGCGAGCCGGGGTAGCCGCGCTTCTTGTTGGCCTCGCGCCCCATGCGGCTGCCCTCGGTTGGGCTGTCCTGCCCCACCGCGCGGTTCTGGTCGATGTTCACCGGCGACTGCCGAGGCGGTTGCCGGACGGTCTTTTGCGGATGAGCCGGGCATCACGGCTCCCTCAGGCCCTTGCGCGCATCTGGTCGCGCAATGCCTTGATCTGGTCGTGATTGCGCTGCGCCCCTTGTGCCTGCCGCTCCACCACAGAGCGCACGTCCGCTGGAATCGGCGCCTTGAGTGCCTTGCGGTAGCGGGCCACCGCTGCGTCCTCGCCGCGCTCGCACTCCTCTAGCATCGACAGCGCACTGTCGGCGCCGAGCGATCCTTTCATGGACCCAGCCGCGATGCATTGCGAAGCACGGTCCTGGAAGACCTGCTTGAGCTGAGGCGAATTGACTTCGTCCGCGCAGGCCTTGAAGCCGTACTCGCCGTCGCGTGCGTTCTCTAGGAGGTCGTCGAGTACGTCGACCACTTCTTCGGATCCAGTGGCGCCGGGGCTGCCGGCTGTCGTGTAGTCAGGCATGGAAAGCTCCTTCAAGGGAATGGCTAGGCCGAACGCGGGGGCTCGCGCCTGCGTCCGGCCGACGGGCCGGAATGGCTCGCTGCAATCCATGGTGCGCGCGTGCCGCGAGGGCGGTGTCATCCACTCTGCAGGCACGCTGTCAGTCATTTGCCGGCCAGGACCTGCGCGGGCCAGGCGACGAGCAGATCGTCAAGCCGCGAGGCGCCACTGCTCGGCAGCACGGAATTCCTTTTCGGCGGATTGGCAAAACTTGCGGCAAAACTGCCCGCAAGCCCCTGTGGAGCACCGATTCGCAGCGAACGAAGAAAGCAGTGCAGAGGCACGCGGGGCGCATGCAACCGCCCTCCTGCTCCTCGCCCCCGGTTCCTCGTCCCCCTTCGAGCGGCATGCCGCTTGCCACGACACATGACCCGCGCCGGGCACGCGCCATTCGTCGCATCGCAGAAGCACGCGCCAGCCCGAACGCAATGCCGATCCTTTCCCTCCAACCAACCAGGAGCCATCTTCATGTTCTCTCACAACAAGCGACTTCAGTACACCGTTCGCGTGAGCGAGTCCAACCCCGGCCTCGCCAACCTCATGCTCGAGCAGTTCGGCGGGCCCCAGGGCGAACTCGCCGCGGCCTGCCGCTACTTCACGCAGGCCCTCGGGGAGGACGACCCGGGCCGCAAGGACATGCTGTTCGACATCTCCACCGAGGAACTCAGCCATCTCGAGATCATCGGCACCATCGTCGGCATGCTCAACAAGGGCGCCAAGGGGCGGCTGGCCGAAGGCGTCGAGGAACAGGGCGAGCTCTACCGCAGCATCACCGGCGCAGGCAACGACAGCCATCTCACGCAGGTGCTCTACGGCGGCGGCCCGGCCCTGGTGAACTCTGCGGGCGTCCCTTGGACGGCCGCCTATATCGACAGCATCGGCGAGCCGACTGCCGACCTGCGCTCCAACATCGCGGCCGAAGCGCGCGCCAAGATCGTCTACGAGCGCCTCATCAACCTGACCGACGACCCCGGGGTGAAGGAGGCACTGGGCTTTCTCATGACGCGCGAGATCGCGCCCCAGAAGTCCTTCGAGAAGGCGCTGTACGCGATCACACCCAACTTTCCGCCGGGCAAGCTGCCGGGCGACCCGCGCTTCACCAGCGTCTACTTCCGCATGTCCAAGGGCGAGCCGGAGTTGCGCGGCCCCTGGAACCAGGGCGGGAAATGGGACTTCATGCCGATGACACAGGACTCCGCGCCCGTCGGCGGCGGCGACGGCCTGGCCACAGTCGAACTCTCGGCCGAAGAAGCGCCGGTGGTCGCCCAGATGGCCGCGCGCACGCAGTCGGCGCGCGACGGCGATCCACTCACGGGCGCCGAGCTCGGTATAGGCGGGGAAGACGGCCTTGCGCCCGACGCGGACCTCGTGGGTCCCGATCCCGAAGGCCTCGTGCGCAAGCCGCTCAAGTGAACAAGGATGCCGTCGTCGACCCGCTCGATCAGCGTTTCAACGCACTGTTGTGCGGCTACCGCCCAACCGGCGGCCTCGCGCGCGACAGCGAGATCGCAGCGCGGGTGGCCGCCAGGAACCCCGGTGGCTTCGCCTGGCTCGCCCGCCGGATCGCACATCGCGAGCTGTTGTTCTTCACCTGGCGGGAGGTGTTGTGGTTCCCGGTCTTCCAGTTCGAGCGCAGCGACATGTCGCAGCGCCGAGGCGTGGCCTGCGTAGTGGCCGAACTCGCGGGCTGGACCGAAGACTGGGAGCGTGCCGACTGGTTCCTGCGGCCTCAGCGAGAGCTCGGTCATCGCGCGCCGATCGCCCTCATCGACAGCCAGCCGCAGCGCATCGTGGAGGTGGCGCGCATGGAACGCTACCTGCACAACGTCTAGCGGGCCCGGCCCCCGATGGCGCATGCGGAACTGCAGGAAGTGCGGCGCCTGCAGCGACTGCGCGATAGAGCGCGCACCGTCCATCTGCATGAGACCAGTATCGAGATAGTCCAGGGCGACCTGCAGGACACTGACTCCGTGGCAGCCGCAGTGCATGGCATCAAGGCCGTGGTCAGCGAGCCGCCCTTTTTCCGTGGGGCGACTGCCCGCAGATTGCGGAGGTGACTCCAGCGATGCGCGGACTGGCAGCGTCCGCTGCGGCGGATAGAGGAAGAATTCCTACACAGCCATCTGCAGCAACCTTCTACGACAGTATTCCGGAGGTTAGCCAGATGTTTGAGGCGGGATCGCGTAGCTGTTTGCAAGATTGGCTGGAGGCCGAACGTGAAGCTAACGAGGCGCGAGAGCAACTGACCCGATGCATCGACGATAGGGAACATGGCCCCGATCTACAACAAGCGTTGTCGCGCGCGACTGAAGCCAGCGACAAGGCTGCGAAGTACTTCGAGTCCTTGATGGAGTCCTTGAGCGCTCGACTCAAGACGGCTTCACGCCGCCCTCCCCTTCTCACCGACTGGTTGAAACGGCGTCCGACATGAACATCGTTTCGGCGCAAGGGTCGATCAACTTCGCAGCTTTGGGCTGCGCCAGCGTGTGCCCACAAGCATCTCGCGAAGAAAAGCGGCGAGCCGTGGCTCACCCGTCCCGGCTAGTGCCCGGCGGGTCAAAGCGTACACCGATGCGAGCGATCACCGCTTGATGATGTCGCTCAGCGAGCCACAGCTGACCCGGAGGAGTTCGGTGCTGCGAATTTCCAGCGTCGAATCGTTGCGCCCGGTGCCGCAATAGATCGTCTCCATTTCCGCCACTCCCGAGTCGATCACCACTTGCGCGTTGTTGATCGGCAAGGGGGCCACGCCGCCTGAAACCATGGACAGAAACTGCGCCAGTTCTTCGTCGGTCGCCATCTGCAGATCCGCGCGCCTCACGCCCAACGCGTCGGCGATCTTCTTGTAGTCTGCCCGTTCAGCCGCACGCATGGCCGCAATCGCATGGCGATCGCCCGGCAGGCGGAAGGCCAGGCTTTTCACCATCGCATCGGGATCGAAGGAAAGCGAGAGCTTCGCCTCCCGGAAGCTGATCACAGGGCCGTGCTCATGAACCTTGAAGACGGCATCGCGCAATGTCAGGAAGGAAAGTATTGCAGGGCTCATCAGATCCTCGTTCATGGAACGCCAAGCGCACCGAGCCCAAGACGCAGCACAGCCACCGCAAGAACGCCCACCAGGATCGTTCCCAGCAGCGGGAGGCGAGCCGACGCTACTGCAGCCAGCAGGCCCGCCAGAGTTTCGGGCCATCCGGTGACAAGCAGGGTCGGAGCGATGATCGTCACGAACATGACGGGTGGGATGGCATCCAGGACCGCTTTCGTCCGGCTTCGGGAGGGAAATCGACCTCGACGCACCATCAGAATTCCGACGACGCGGGTGAGGTAGGTGACGAAGGCCATCGCCGTGATCGCCTCGAGGGTTGTCGCGTGGAATGTTGTCATGGAGCCTTCGGTTCCTCCGGCTGCGCCGTGAAGTACGCAACCGCGATGCCGGCCATGGCGCCGGCAATCACATGCCACGGAGCGCCCAGGGTGCAGAACACGGCCGCCGACGACAAGCCGCTGGCGGCAATGGCGAAACCGGTACGCCGCCACCCAGCCCAGAACCTGGCCGTCATGCCGATGAACAGCGCTGCCAGGGCGAAGTCCGCGCCGATCTGCCGCGGGTCGCTGATGAGCGCCCCGAGCCACGCGCCGACGATGGTGGCACCAGTCCACGCCGCCGTGAAAGTGAGCGCAAGGCCCATCCAGTAGGACCAGGTGATGGACCGGCCTGCGCGTGCACGCTGCTCTGCGAATCCCCACGTCGGATCGGTGAGAAAAGCCAGCGCAACGAGCATGCGCATGCGCGACATGCCCGCGTCGGCCAGCTTCGGCACGAGAGACAGGCTCATGAGTGCATGGCGCAGGTTGATCAGCAAGGTGGACAGCAGGATCGGCCCCAGTCGCGGCCCGTCGTGCGCCCACAGCTGAACCGCCGCGAACTGTGATGCGCCCGCGTTGACGAGCAGCGACATCCATCCGGCTTCCGAAGCCAGGATGCCACTGGACTTGCACAGGGCACCGAGCAGCAGGCCGATGGGTATCGCGACCATCGCCGCAGGCAGGATGTCTGTGCCTCCTGCGACAGCATCTGCCCAAGGCGAGGCACAGGAGTCTCGCGCCGGCGGACAGGACACGGGCCCGCCGGGCCCCTTCACTTCGACACCCCATTCCGATAGGCGCCAGGGGTCACGCCGACCCTGGCCTTGAAGACTCGCGTCAGATGCGCCTGGTCCGCGAAGCCGGTCGTCGCCGCGACGCGGACAGGAGCCTCTCCCTGGCGCAGCCGACACTTCGCTGCCTCGATGCGGCGGCCGATCAGGTAGGCGTGCGGTGTCGTCCCCGCTTCGCTGTGAAACATGCGGATCAGATGGTAGCGGCTAACGCCGACCTCGTCGGCGATGTCGGCCAGGCTGACATCGCTAGATGTTGCCCGCTCGTTCAGAAGCGACTTGATCCTGGCCACTCTCCGTTGCTCTCGCCCTCTTGGGATTTCAGGGCTGAATCCCTTGGCATGTCGTTCGAGGCAGCAGGCGTATGCCAGCAGGAGGGACTCCTCCGTGGCCAGCGACCAGCCGGACGTCTCCAATGCCCGGTGCGCGGCCACCAGGCGATTGGCCGCAGCAGGATCCTTGACCACGCGGCATTGAAAATACGGCTGGGTCTCGCGACCCGTGATCTCGGCCGTCAGGCTGCGAACGAGCGATGCTGAAGGGTAGGTCACCCGGTAGCTGTAGCCCTTGGCGTCATGCGGCACCCCGTCGTGCAGATCCTCCGGATTGAGCAGTGTCAGGTCTCCCGGGGCAGCGAGGTGCCGCGCGCCTTGAAGCCACAGTGTGCCGCGGCCCGACGTGATCGCCCCGATGACGAAGGTCTCATGCGCATGCATGGCGTACCGGTGCGTCCTGAAAGTAGCGCTGAGGCAATCCACCCGCTCACCGCCTGCAACATGCCCGGAGGTGAAGAAGTGCGCGTCATCCCGGACCCTGCTCCCGATCGGATGGCCGGCGGCCTTCGACACTTCTTCACGACGTCCGTCTTCTCGCATGAAGCCATTCTTGCAGCACGGAAAGCGCCTGTCTTGAAGAAAATTGACATGCCGTACCTGCACCGTTGCGATGGTTCATGACGGGGGACGGCAACAGCAACGCGTTCGATTCTTCGGGCTCGTCAGAGAAGTCCGCAACCATTCGAACTCCACGCATACCGACACGGATGGCGAGAGTCACTTTCTCATCGCTTGTCATGCCCCCACTGTTCCGCCCAAGCTGACAGCGGCTTCAGCGCCTTCGAAAGCCGCCGCCCCTCGTCCGTTAGTCGATAGCCGCCCTCGGCATGCTCGACAAGGCCGGCTTCCCTCAACTCCGTGAGCCTCGTGTTGAGCAAACGCGTGTTTGTCTCGCACGCATCTTGCAGTGCCCGGAAGGTCAACGGGTCTCCACGAAGTTCCCAGAGCACGCGCAGCGCCGTGCGCCTTCCCAGCAGGTCCAGGGCGACCATGATGGGGCGGCCTGTGGTGGAACCGCGAACTGGTTGGCCGATGCGAGGTGTCGTCATGCTTTACTTTATACAGCAACGCGCCTAGGATGGCGCGACCCTTGAATCAGGAACCAGCATGCCCGCACGCATCGAGCCAGCAACTGCGCCATTTGATGAAGACATTTCCAGGCCGCTCGACAGGCTGATGAAGGGACAGCCACCCTTGCGGCTGTTCACGACGTTGGCACGCGACTCACGTCTATTTCAGAAGTTCTTTGCCGGCGGGTTGCTGGACAAAGGCAACTTGAGCATTCGACAGCGCGAGATCGTGATTCATCGCACGACGGCATTGTGCAAGTCCGAATACGAATGGGGTGTCCACGTCGCGACCTTCTCAAGGCTTGCCGGCCTGACGCCAGAGCAGGTTCAGGCGACGGTCACGGGTTCGGCGAACGAAGCGTGCTGGTCAGCCGAGGAGCAGGTCCTCCTGCGCCTGTGCGACTCCCTGCACGCGCGCTCCGACATCGACGACGAGCTATGGAACGGGTTGCGGAAGTACTTTGCCGAGGAAGCCATCATCGAGCTGCTGATGCTGGCAGGCTTCTATCGCACCGTCAGCTACCTCACGAACGGGCTGCGCATGCCCTTGGAAGAGACGGGCGCACGATTCCCGGCTTGAGACCGCTGCTGGCCGTATCGCTGCCGTATTGACTACCGTGCAACACCAGGAGAAATCTCGATGATCAAAGTCAGTGTCATGTACCCGTACGCCGTGGGCGCGCGGTTCGATCACGCTTACTACCGCGAGAGGCATATGCCAATGATGAAGCGGCTGCTCGGCGCTGCTTGTCTTTACTACTCGGTGGACAAGGGCCTCTCAGGGCGTGCCCCGGGGACTGATCCTGTTTACGCAGCCAAATGCGATTTCTTCTGTACTTCTGTCGAAGCTTACCGAGCGGCCTCTGGCCAGCACCAGCAAGAGATCAGGGGTGACATCGCCAACTACACGGATATCCAGCCCATCGTGCAAATCAGCGAGGTGGTAGTCGAGCGTTCGGAAGCCTGACCAGGGCCGCGTGCTGGCGCCCCGCAGCACAGGCGCTTGCTCGTTTCACCGTAAAGCACTGCGCTTGGGAACTCTTTTTTTGAGCCAGCCAGTAGTCCAGATGACCTGGTCCAAGAGCTCCCACACGCGCACCAACTGCACCGCCACGCCAATCATCCGCCCCTGGTTCGAGCAGGTCCGCTCGATCACCGAGCGGGATCGACTTCCCATACGGTGCCTGATCACGGTCGCGGCCTTCAGCGAAGAGACGTCCGAGCGACTCTGCGCATAAGCGAAGCGCTTCGAGTCTCGGGAGCCGAGTGCGACGCCCTCTCCGGCTCGGCCCAGACTATGCCGACGCAGACTCCTGTGCCGTGCCGCGCAGGCCCGCGATCAAGAGCTCAAGGCCATCCTGGAAATCCGCCTGGGCGCAACTGGCCGTCGCGGCCTCGGCGATCTCGATCAGATGCGCGAACCGTTCCGGAGGCAGGGATCGAAAGCGCGCGATCGTGTCCACAGCCGATTCCCCGGCCTGCAGGTTGAGCGGACCGGCCAAGTCTGCCTGCACGGTCCCCATGATCAATGCGGTCACCGCGCGGAACGCGACCAGAAGCGCCTGCCCTTTGCGCCCGCTTCGCGCCAGCGCCGTCAACATCGCCTCGGCGACGGCAAGCATCGCGGGCGAGCGGCTTCGCCGTGTGAGCAGCAGCGGGACGGTGTTGGGATGAGCGTGCACCGCGTGCCACAACGCCATCGCGATGTCGCGCAGTGCCTCCTCCCAGGGTCCCTGGTCCGGCGGCGGCCAGCCGACCTCGCCGAGCACCGCATCCACCACCAGCACATCCAGTTCTTCGCGCTGCGAGACATAGTTGTAGAGCGTCATCGGCCCGGTTTCCAACGCCGCCGCGAGGGACCGCATCGAGAGCCCGCCCAGTCCGTTCGCGTCGACAAGCGCCAGTGCCACCGATTGAAGTTGCGCGCGCGTGAATCTGGCTGAGCGTCCCATGGCGTCCTTGACCGTGCTGTGGAACCGCAAGTATAGTCAATGCGTACTTCGTACGTTTATTGCCTTACTCCTCTCATACTCCCTGCCCGCACCCTCATCCGAAAGGCCCATACCATGAAGTTCGAAATCGGCCAGAGCGCACCATCCGCGCTGCTGGAGACCATCCTCGGGCAGCGCGTCACGATTCCCGACTCTGGCTCGGCGTGGGTGCATCTGCAATTCAGGCGCTTCGCCGGCTGTCCGGTGTGCAATTTCCACCTGATGGGCCTGACCCGGCGCCACGAGGAAGTTCGGGCAGCGGGAGTAAGGCAGGTGGTGGTGTTCCATTCGACGCGCGAGGAAATGCTCGGCTACCAGGCACAGCTCCCTTTCGATTGCGTCGCGGACCCACACAAGCGGCTCTACCGGCAGTACGGCGTGGAAACCTCCATCCGCGCGTTGCTCCACCCTTCTGTCTTCTGGAGCGGCATGCGCTGGGTGCTGGCGACGCGGCGCTTCTACCGTCGGGCCGAGAACGGCATCCTTGGACTGCCGGCGGACTTCCTGATCGACGCGCGGGGCCGGATCGCCGCGGCCCACTACGGCTCCCACGCCGACGATCAATGGGACAGCGACCATGTCCTGCGCCTGGTCGGGACAGCCGCCAGGTCTGGAGACCTGTCGCAGCCGAGCCCTCGGGGCTCCGCTTCCTAGCGGGTGGCCGGCTCCTGGTCTCGCCGCTCGGTAAGAACGGACTCGGTGATCGAACTGCTGGCGCGTGCGGCCACGTACACGCACCGCCGGTCGAAATGCAAGGCCACGCTCACGCAGGCCGGTGCCCGTGGTTTGTTGAATGCCCCCGCGGCGACGCCAATGGCCCCGAAGCACAGTCGAGGGACTATATTTGCCCGGTGCCATCCTCCCCCGCCCCCACCCTGTTCGACTATCCCCGCTTCGTCGAAGACCTGAAACGCCGCATCGACGATGCGCGACTGTCGGCCGCGCGCGCCGTCAACCGCGAGCTGGTGGGCCTGTACTGGGACATCGGGCAAGCCATCCGCGAGCAGCAGGCGCGCCGCGGCTGGGGCGACGCGGTGGTCGATCGGCTCGCTCGCGACCTCAAGGCATCCTTCCCCGGGACAGCCGGTTTTTCCGCGGCGAGCCTCTGGCGCATGCGCCAGTTCCACGAGACCTACAACGCGCCGGAATTTCTCGCACAGCTTGTGCGAGAAAGCGGGCTCGGCACACCGCGCCCACGGGGCTCCAGAGCGCTCGCGGCAACCAGCCAGCCGGAACTCGCACAGGCTGTGCGAGAAATGGTCGAGGCCGTGCCATGGGGTCACCACGTCAACCTGCTGTCCAAGCTCGAAGAGCCGGCCCAACGCCTGTTCTACCTGAAGGCCACCGCACGCTTCGGCTGGAGCCGCAACGTGCTGCTCAACCAGATCAAGGCGCAGGCCTACGAGCGTTCGCTGGCCGAGGGCAAGGTGCACAACTTCGCGCTCGCGCTGCCCGGCCACCTGGCCGAGCAAGCCGAGGAGGCGCTCAAGAGCAGCTACAACCTGGAGTTCCTCGGCATCCGTCGTGAGATCCGCGAGCGAGAACTCGAAGACCACCTGATCGACCGGCTGCGCGACTTCATCCTCGAGCTCGGCTATGGCTTCTGCTTCGTCGGGCGCCAGTACCGGCTCACGCTCGGGCGTAAGGAGTACTTTATCGACTTGCTCTTCTATCACCGCTTTCTCAAGGCGCTGGTGGCGATCGAGTTGAAGATCGGCCCATTCGAGCCGGAGTTCGCCGGCAAGATGGACTTCTATCTCAACCTCCTGAACGAGAAAGAGCGCGCGCCCGACGATGCCCCGTCCATCGGGATCATCCTGTGCGCCGAGAAGGACAACCTCGAGGTGGAGTTCGCGCTCAAGAGCAAGTCCAACCCGATCGGCGTGGCCGAGTACCAGCTTCAGGGCAAGCTGCCGGCCGAGATGAAGGGCAAGCTGCCCTCCGCACGACAGCTTCAGGAAGTCCTGCGGTCCAGCTACCCGCGGACGATCCCTACGGACCGCACCGCCCGATAGGGGAAGAAGTGCCGCCTCGCACCTGGCAAGGCGGCACATCGGAGCCCTCGCGCAGCCTCGATCCGCCGGCCTCGCCATCACCAGCAGTGGCTCGGTCTCGTTTGCAAGAACGCAAGGCTTTCAGATAAATCGATATCGCGTTTCACAATCCATTAAGCTATGAAACATAACCAATCCTGAGCGCTTGCTTGTTCGCTAGAGGGGCAAACCGAAGCAATGGCAGATTTCGAATTCGCCCAAAAAGACGTCGCGCTGATGGAGCATGCGCTCAGGCTCACCTCAGGTTTTGGTTCCTGGCCCCCAGCACCGATGCAGCGGCTACTCGCAGAGTCTCGAGTCAGGCGCTTCGCCAGGCACGAGCTTGTCGGCGTCGAGGCCGGCGAACCTTGGACCTTCACGATCATTTCGGGCCACGTCATCGTCAGCCGCACGCCGCCCAGAGGACCGCGCGCGCCGGTGACGCTGCTTGGCCCCGGGAGCCTCATCGGTCTGGTGCGCCTGCTCGAGAACACGCAAGACATGGAGAGTCCCGAACCGGACCAGCGAGTTCTCTACGACTTCAGTGCCTGCCTCAATACCACCGTCGTCCAGATGCCGACGGCGCTGATCCTTCAACTTCTCGACGAGCAGCCAGCGCTGTGGAGAGACGTGGCGGTCATGCTGATGAAGCAACACCGGCAGGTGCTGGACACCTTGCTCGGTGCCTGGATGGGCTCCTTTTCCCAGCGCCTGGCGTCGACACTCGAAAGACTGGCAATGCTCTACGGAAGCAAGGACGGAACGGCCATCAAGATCGGCCTGCGGATCACGCAGGAAGACCTCGCGGCCCTTTTGCAGGTCACGAGGCAGTCCGTCAACAAGGCGCTTCGCAAGCTGGAAGAAAGCGGCGCGATCGACATCAGCTACAACGCGATCAGCGTGCTCGATCTGGAAGTCCTTCGAAATCATTCGAATGCAGTCCTATAGGCTCGCGGAAAATCCGTGCCCTTGGACTGAACGGGTTCGAAGCCCGCAGCTGAGCGCTACCGGCCGAACTCCTTCGGACGGCAGCACATTCGCTTCACTCAGTTCTTCTTGTACGCCTGTCCGATGATGTCCACCACGACACGGCGGTCCGGCTGCAGACAGGCAATCAGGCGCGGCGTGCGCTGTGTGCCCACGCAATCGCGCGTCACCGGCTCACGCTCACCCATCGATCGCACGTCCATGGGCACGCCGACGCCCGCCCCCTTGAGGTAATCGCGCACCGTGTTGGCGCGGCGCAGCCCCAGCTGCTCGTTGTAGGCCTTGTCCCCGAGCCGATCGGTATGGCCCGTGATCGTCAGGCTTTGCACCTGCATCTCCTGGCCCTGCAGTGCGCGAGCCAAGGCGTCAAGTTCGCCACGGCCCTTCGGCAGCATGTCGGGCGCGCTCGAGCGATCGAAGGCGAAGAGTGCATCCGCGCTGAGGGTCACACGGCGCATCACGCGCGCGGGGGGCGCCGGAACGGGAGCTGGTGCCGGTGTTGCGACAGGCGCGGGCGCGCAGCTTTGGCCCTGGCACCAGTAATAGCGTTCGTCATGCAGGCTGCCGCAGCCCGCGAGTACGAGCGCGGCAAGGGCCGCGGCACCGAGGCTGAGGAGATTCGTCATGTTCGTTTTCTTCGTGTGCATGGAGGTTTTCCTTGTCGTTGTCGAGGGTTGTGTCGCGCTCACCATGCCGCCCTCACACCGAGCTGTCCCGAAAAGCCCTCGCGATGAGCACCGCTGAGCGATCGCTGGTACTGCAGCCCGCCGTAGAGATAGGTCGTCCTGGTCAGCGGCAGCTGTGCCCCGACGCCCACTTCTGCCCAGGTCTGCTTGCCCCATTCACTCACCGCGGTGCTGCCGATGGTCACCGCCTTCGGATCCTTGAACTCATGCAGCAGATTGGCCGTGAAGTAGAACGTGTTGGTGCGCGTGAGGTTGTCGCTGCGCTCGGCTTTGTCGTTCCAGGCCAGACGGGCACCGACCCGGCCGCGAAGGCTCTGACTGGTGAACCCGTCCACGTTGGAGATGTTGTCCGCGAAGCCGCGGTAGCGCGTGACCTGGTAGGTCAGTTGCGCCTGCGGCTCGATCAGCCATTGGCTCTCGCCGATCTGCCACGGACGGCCCACTTCGACGCTCAACCCCAGCCCGGTACCCTTTTGCTTGCCTTCGCCGCCGTACTTGTCGGTGTATTTGTTGCGCACCGAATGCAGCTGGCCGACGAGGTCGAGGTAGCTGCCGTTGTCGGCATAGCGCGTGTGGTACGCGCCAAGTGTGAGCATCTCGCCTTTCATCTTGCCGGTGTCGTAGCCCATGCCCGCGTCACCGCGGCGGCGGTCGTTGAAGTTGACGTTGGTGCGCCCGTAGCCCACGCTGATGCCCGTATGGTTGCGCGACTTGTCGCCAGCGTCACCGCTGTAGTTGATCGCCAGGTCCTTGCCGATCTGGAAGTACTGCATTTCCTGCTCGAACCCGAACTGGCGCTTGCCATCCGAATCCAGGCGTTGGGCGTGCAGGCGCATCCAGGCCTGGTCATCGGGCGCCTTGGCATCGCAGCCGCAGTAATCCCACTTGAGCGTCTGCTGCTCACCGACGCGCTTGTGCAGGCTGCCCAGCAGGCCCAGGCCGAGTTCGTTCGTGGCCACCTGCCCCATCACGTAGCCCGGCACCGCGGGGCGGTACACCTCGGGAGCGGGCACCGGTGCGGGGCTGGACGTGGGAACCACTGCGGGAATGGGCACGGGGTTGTACACGCTGCTCAGATAGAAGCTGTTGGCGTCGCCATCGGTGCGGCCGCCGCGGTGCAGTCCGTATTCGTAGGCGCCGGCCTGCACCGGAGCGGCCAGGGTGAAGTTGCCTTCCGAGGAGGTGCCGTTGACCTTGACCACCTGGATGCCGTTGATCGTCGCAGCGCCGGCGCCGCCCGCATTGTTCACGAACACGCGCGTGGTCCCGCTGGTGTTGCCATTGACGACCAGTTTGTCGGTGGCGCTCGCGTCACCGCCCAGAGCGGTGTTCAACTGCACGATGCCGTTCGCGCCGGCATAGTTGCCGAAGATGCTCAGCGCATTGCCCGGCGCGCCGGAGGCGCTGCGCAGGTTGATCAGGCCTGCGTTGTGCACGTCGCCGTTCACGGTGAAGGCGGACTGTCCGAGCGACACGCTGCTGGTGGGCTGGATGAACAGCCCCAGCGGGTTGCCACTGGCATCCGCACCCGCGCCCACGGTCAGCGGCGCGCCGGCCAGGGTCAAGCGGGTGTTGTCCAGCGTGATGGACTCCCAGTTGCGCAGGGTGTCGCCGCCCGCGGTGGCCGTGACGCCCTGCAGGGTCAGTCTGTCCACCCAGCCATCGGCGGCCGAAACGTCGTCGCCGCCGTCCAGGATCTGGCTGCCGTTGTAGCTGGCCGCGGACACCAGGGCCGTGTCGGAGCCGTTCTGGCCGAAGAAGCCGCCCGACAAGGTGCCGCCCGACCAGATGAAGCGGTCGTCGTCGGCGCCCGCATCGATCTTGCCCTTGACCGATCCTCCGACCAGGTTGATCGTGTCGTTGCCGGCATTGGTAAGGATGTCGCCAGTCAGTGCACCTGACGTCGTTACCGTGACGGCGCCGGTTTCGTCCAGCACGGCAATGCCTGAGCGGGAGCCGTCGAGCACCGCGCTCGGGGCGATGTCGATGGTGCCGCCGCCAACGCCCGAGGTGTGCACCGCCGCGGCGTTGCTGCCCGATCCGCCGATCACCGAACCTGCAACCAAGACGGCATATCGCCCCGTGCCTCGCGCCAGGGCAAAAATGCCGTTGCTGTTGGCGCCCGTGGTGGACGCCGTAAGGCCCGCGGCCTGCGTGACCGACGCATTGCCGGCGCCGTCGGTAAGAGCGAGAAGCCCCGTTGCATTGCTTCCGTTGGCTGTCACGCTACCGCCACTTTGCACGGTCGTGGCATTGCCACTACCACTCGCAATCGCGCCGACGGCGCCACCCTGGCTGTAGGTGACGATCGTGCCGCCGCTTTGCGTGGCATGTGCGTCGCCAGTGCCTATGGTCTGCGCGACGATGCCGGCATTGACGAAGGTCGAGGACAAAGCGGTGATCGATCCTCCGGTCTGCGTCACGGCGGCACTGCCGTTGCCGCGTGCGAGCGCATAGGCCGCGTGTGAGCCGTTGGTGGTCATCGTGCCGCCGTTCTGTGTGACGATCGCCGCGCCCGAGCCGTAGGTCTCTGAAAAGAGCGCGACGCCGGCGCCGCCCGTGCCTGTCGTCGAGAGGGTGCCGCCGTTCTGGATCGCGGTCGCCGAGCCCGTGCCGTCCGTGCGCGCGGAGATGCCGAAGGCGTTCTGGCCGACGGCATTGATCGTGCCGCCATTTTGGATGACCAGGGCGTTGCCCCCTTGCTGCTGGTACGCCTGTACGGCAATGGTCGGGCCTCCGGCCGTACCTGCCATGGTCGTGATGCGCACGTCACCGTTGATCTGCACTTCGCGCGTGGCAGCGCCCGCGCCGCCGCGGTTCGCGACCGCGATGATGGGCGTGGCGGGCGTGACCGTCAGGGTGCCCCCGGTGCCGTCCACGACCAGCTTCACATCGGGCGTCGAATAGAAGATGCCGCTGGCGTAAGGTGCGACATCCGTCGCGGGCGAACCGTCGCCGTTGCAGGTGATGGTGCCGCCCGCCGCGACGGTGCCGCACTCGCTGACTGCCCATGCGGGTGATGCGCCACCGAAAGCTGCCGCAGCCAGGAAGGCCGCGCCGAGCACAGCGCCTGAAGATCTCTTGCCGCGCACGGCACCAACTTCGCTCGCCGCAACCCAAGCGCCGAGCGCTTCGTTGTAGACACTCCGAAATGTCCTGTTCATCTTGTTCCCTCGTACTCCATGTAGATCGGTCGCTGAATGCGCAGCCGTGCTGGATGGATGGCCCGAAGGCAGAAGCTCGCTGCAATCGAGAACCCCAGGCCGGCCGCGATTTCGAGGCCGTGCGACCGTGCAAGGCCTCGAAGTGGCGCGGAATCTATCGATGCGAAGGAGCGCGAGGGAAACTGATTGGCTTCGAATGTCTGGCACCCGACATTCAATGCGTTCTTTCTTGCTGAATTGTGAACAATGTCCAGTCGTCGGACGCACCACCAACCCGCGAACGCACGGTGGTACGGGGAAGCGCCTGCGGCGTGGCCGCGTCGAACCTGAGCACTGCGCTGCGCAGCGAGCAGTCAAGAAAGAGCGCAGGGTCCGCGTCCAGCAATTCGACCTTTTTGTGCGACAGGTGAAGTGAACTTCTGAAGCAAGAGTCACGGGAGGCAGGCGTGAGATCTTGCTGAACGGCTCCCCGTGCGTGCACCGCTCACCCCCTCCACCATGGCGTCCGTTGGCGAGCCCGCCGAGCCTTTGACGGGACAGAAGATCGCCCGCACGACGCGCCCGTGGGCCGTCTTCAACCCGCGCCAGGATTCCAGCTTTTCGTCGAATCCCTTCTCAAGTCCATCGCCCACCGTGAAGAAGACGGCGGCCATGATGAGCCGCTGTCACGGCACATCGGGCCGTCCTCCGTCTTGCGTCAGCCGCCACCGGCTCGTTCCGACCGCCTGCGCGATGTCCTCGTCATGCGTCACCAGGATCAGCGCCGCCCCGCGCTTGTCCAGCGCATCGAGCAGAACGGCCATGGCTTCCTGCTGGGAAACGGGATCCAGGCGCGACGTCGGCTCATCGGCAAAGACCAATGCCGGCTTTGCCGCAAGGATGCGCGCGAGCGCGATGCGCTGCAGTTCGCCGCCGGACACTTGGGAAGGCCGGCGTTGCAGCATATCGGGCGCCACCCCCAGTTTTTGAAGCTGTTGCAGCACCTGCGGCCAGGGGCAGCGATGGCGCACCGCCACGTCCTTCAGTGATCGCGCCAGGCTGACCCGGGGCGCGAACGATGCGACCGGGTCCTGATAGAGCTTCTGGCATGCCGTGGAACCCAGGCCTTCGGCACGATGCACCACGCCCCTGTCTGCCGGCAACAATCCCAGGAGCACATTGCCCAGCGTGCTCTTGCCGGTGCCGCTGGGGCCTTGCACCACGAACCGGTCGCCCGCGCGAATCTGCAGGTCGAGGTCTTCGAAGAGCGGCTTGCCGCCGAAGCCTTTCGACAGACCGCGAGCGCTGAGCACAGGGGCTCCCGGCGCGGCAGCCTGGCGCCTCGGCCAATGAGCCGGATCGGCTGCCACCAGGCGTCGCGTGAATGCATGCTGGGGGTTCGCCAGAACCGCATGCGTGTCGCCCTGCTCCACGACTTCGCCCGCGCGCAGCACGATCAGCTGTCCGCCGAGCGCCTGCGCCACGCGCAGATCGTGCGTGATGACCACCACGCAGCCGCCGCTGCGCTGCACGTCCTGCAGCATCGCCACGGCATGGTCGCGCCAATGCCGGTCGAGGCCCTTGGTGGGCTCATCCGCGAGCAGCACCCGTGCACCGCCCGCACGCGCCACCATGGCCGCGGCGCGTTGCGCCATGCCCCCGGAAAGCTGCCACGGGTAGCGCCGCGCGGAAGACGCGAGTCCCGTGCTCTCCAGGTCGCCGAGCGCCGCGGCTTGCGCCGCCTCGAAGGCTGCGCCCCGAACGAGCTCGTGCGTTTCGGACAGCTGGGGCGCAATGCGCATCAGCGGATCCAATGCCAGGGCCGGCTCCTGGGGCAGCAATGCGAGCGTCCGGCCCCAATGAGGACGGCGCGCGCGGGTGTCGGCGGCGCGGCTTTCGGTGCCCGCCAGCGCAATGCGGCCTTCCGCTCGCAGCGGTGCCGGAAGGTTGCCCATCACCGCCTGCGCCAGCAGCGACTTGCCGGCGCCGCTTTCGCCGAGCAGCGTCAGCGCCTCGCCCGCGCGAAGCCGGAAAGACACGTCGCGCAGCAGCGGCCTGGCGCCCACATACACGCCAAGATGCTCGACCGCGAGCAGGAACGGGGTCGTCATGGCGCGTCCTCCTCGGCGACCAGCAGCATCATGCCGAGCACCAGCAGCATCAGCAGCGAGACAGGGGCCGCGATGAGCCACGGCGCCTCTTCGTAGTGCGGAAGGAATTCGATCATCATCAGTCCGAGCTCGGGTGTCGGCGGCTGCAGGCCCACGCCGATGAAGCCCAGCGCGGCCAGTGCGAGCACGGCCTGCGCGGTGCTGAACGCCAGCAGCGTCCCCAGCACGGGCGCCAGTGCCGGCATCAGGTGCCTGCGCAGGATGTAGGCGGCCCCAAAGCCCAGCAGTCGCGACGCCTGCACCGCGTCGCCTGCCAGCACCGGCCGGCTCGCCACCCGGGCCACGCGAAAGTACTCGACCCACAGCGACAAGGACAGGCCGATGTACAGCGCCCAGTAACGCCCCGGTGCGAGCGCGGCGAACAGCAGCACGAGCAGCAGACCGGGCACCGAGAGCACCGCGTCGGCCAGCATGACCAGCGCTCGCTCGACGCGTCCGCCCCGCCAACTGGCGAGGACACCCAGCAGCACGCCGGGGACGGCCGCACTCAGCGCCGCAACGCACGCGAGCCCCAGCGAGAGCCGGGCCGCATGGGCCAGGCGCGCGAGTACGCTGCGCCCGAACAGGTCGGTGCCCAGCCAGTGGGCCGCGCCGGGCGGCATCAGCGTATCGGCCAGGGTCTGGCGCGCCGGGTCGATGCCGATCGCGAACGGCCCCGCCAGCGCGAACACCGCCACCAGCGCAAGGATCGCGAAACCCGCACGGCGGCGCACCGCGACGCGCCGCGATGCACGACGGGCGAGCGCCGGAATGTCCATCAGGTTGGCGTTCATGCCGTGCTCCCCGTGCGCCGGCGCGGGTCGAGCGCCAGGCATGCTGCATCCACCAGCAGATTGAAAGTGACGAACACGCCACCCATGCACAGCGCGGTGCCCTGGATCATCGGCACGTCGCGACCGAAGACCGCATGCACCAGCGCGTGGCCGATCCCCGGCCAGGCGAACAGCGTCTCGACCACGACCGCGCCTTCCACCAGGAAAACAGCCTGAACGCCCAGATAGGCCACCACGGGCGTCGCCGCCTGGCGCAGGCCATGGCGCACCAGCGCCTGCCGGTCCGAGAGCCCCTTGGTTCGGGCGAACTCGTAGGACGGGGACGCAGCCGCTTCGCGCATCGCGGCGCGGGTCACCCGCGCGAGCCCTGCGGCCAGCCCCAGGCCCAGCGTGAGCGCGGGCAGCAGCAGGCTGCCCGCATGGTCGTCCCCCGCGACGGGCAGCGCGCCGAGTTGCACGGCGACCAGCACCATCAGCAGGACAGCGAGCAGGAACGACGGAATGGCGCGCAGCACCACCGCCGACACCAGCGTGAGGCGGTCGATCCAGCCGCCCGGATGCAACCCCGACCAGATGCCCAGCGGAAGGCCGGCGGTGACGGCGATGAGCATCGAAGCCACCGCCAGGTCGACGGTGGCTCCCAACTGGTGTGCCACTTCGCGCCACACCGCATTGCCGGTGACCAGCGACGTGCCCAGATCGAAGCGGGCGATCTGCCCCCACCATTGCAGCAGGGCCAGCCACATGGGCCGGTCCAGCCCGAGCTCGCCGCGCACCGCGTCGGCCGCCGCGTTGTTCACCAGGTCGTAGCCATAGCGCCCTGCCGCGATGCGGGTCGCCATGTCGCCCGGCAGGAAGCGGGCCATGAAGAAGCAGACCGTGCCCACCAGGAGCCCCAGTGCGACGATCTGCATGCAGCGACGCAGCAAGATGCCGGTCCAGGCGGTCGTGGTCGCGCCTGCCTTGTCGTTCGTGAGGTTGTTCATGCGCGCCACCTCATGGCGGTGAGTCGGTAGGACCGTTCCAGCGGATCGAGGCTCACGCCGGCCAGCCGTGGGCCGACTGCGACCTGCTGTCGATACCAGGCGATCGGAACGACCGGCAAGTTCGACTGGAGCTCGGCGGTGACCTGGGCCCACAGGCCGGCAGCGCGCTCCGGCGACGACGCGCCGTGCGTGAGTTCGGCGAGCGCTTCGACCAGCGCATCGCTGGTCCACCCCATCGCGCCCCAGTCGCCGCCCGCGGCACCGAAGTCTTGCATCAATGTGCCTGTGGGGTCCGGCACCGTCGCATAGTTGCGCGCGGCCAGGCCCAGCTGCAGGCTTCCGTCACGGTGACCCAGCGGAATGTCGCCCGAGTTGCCGATGTTGACCTGCACCGCAATGCCGGCCTGGCGCCACTGCTCCTGCAGCGCGGTGGCGATGAGAGGGAGTTCGGGCCGATCGGGAAAGGTGCGCAGCGACAACCGCAGCGGCCGCCCTGCGGCATCGCGCAGGCCATCGGCACCGCGCTGCCAGCCGGCCTCGGACAACAGCCTTGCCGCGGTGGCCGGGTCGTGTGCGAGGGGCGCCAGCGCAAGGTTGTGCCAAGTCCCGAGCGTGGGGGGAAAGAGTTGCGTCGCCGCCAGTTCGGGGTCGCGCAACAGAGCCTTCGCGATGCCGGCGCGATCGATCGACAGGCTCAGCGCCTGTCGCACGCGCAGGTCTTTCAGCGCAGGCAGGCCGGCGTTGACCTTGAGGATTACCGTGCGCGGCAGCATCACGGTATCGATGCCGACCTTGCCACGCTTGCGCAGCCGCACGAGGCTGGCGGGATCGAGCCCGTAGGCCAGGTCGGCCTGCCCGCCTTCCGCCATCAGCGCACGGGTTTCGGGACGGCCGGCCGTCAGGTAGCGCACGCGCTCGATGGCCGGCTTCGCACCGTCGTAGCCTTCGAACGCCACGGCCTCCACCTGCTGCGGCGGGGCGAGCGATGCCACGCGGTAGGGACCGGTGCCGACGATGGCGCGCACGGCGCCATCGGGGCCATAGCTCGCGGGCGCGAGCACCATGGTGCTGCTGTGCGCGAGCAGCGCCGGCAAGCTCCCATGGGACGATACCAGGCGGATCACGACAATGCCCGTGCCCTCGGCCTCCACCGACTTCACGGGCGCCACGCTCAGCAGCGCCGGTGCCATGCGCGCCGCCTGAAGGCAGCGCACGACCGCCGCGGCAGTCACCGGCGTGCCGTCGTGGAACCGTGCCGCCGGACGCAGCCAGAAACGCCATGCCAGGCCATCGGCCGAAACCCGCCAGCGCTCGGCCAGGCCCGGCAACGGCGCACCGTCTTCGCGTGCCTCCATCAGCGTTTCCGTGATCTGCATGCGCGTGAAGATGTAGCCGCTGCTGGCCGGCGCGAGACCGCCGATCTCCCAGGGACCGACGATCTGCAGCGGCGCGCCTGCCGGTTGCGCCGGCGAGCCGGCCGAAGCCATGGCCGCCGGGCCGGCCAGACAGAGTTGGAGCGCTCGGCGGCGCGTGGGATGGATGGGCAATGTCATCTCAGAACTTGGCCTGCAGGCCGACGGTGATGGTGCGCGGCGTGCCGGGCGTGACCCAGACACGGCTGTACGAACTGCTGTAGTAGGTCTTGTCGAACAGGTTGTCGACGTCAAGGGTCGCGCGCAGGGTCGGGTTGATCCGCCAGTACGCAACCAGCTTGGCGGTGGCGTAGGCCGGCAGGTCGAATGCGGGCGTGCCGGCTGAAGCTTCGGCCTGCGTGCGGGCTTGCCCGAGGCGCTTGCCCACGTAGGTCAGGCCGCCGCCGACGCCGTAGCGCTGGCCGTTGGCAAAGCTGTCTTCGTAGACCGCGAGCACGCTGCCGTTGACGCGCGGCACGTTGAGCAGCCGGCCGCCAACCTCGAGGGTGTTGTCCTTCGTGACCTCCACGTCGTTGACCACCAGGCTCGCATTGACGCGCCAGTTCTTCGTGACCTGGCCCGAGAGGTCGAACTCCAGGCCCCGGCTGCGGACTTCTCCCGCGGCCGAGGAGTAGCCAGGGTTGAGGGGGTCGGCGGTCAGCACATTGCGCTTGCGGATGTCGAACAGCGCCGCGGTCGCACCCATGCGCTGGTCCGCGCTCTCCCACTTAGCGCCCAGTTCCAGCGCGCGGCCCTTCTCCGGCGCGAAACCGTTCGAGGCGACGTCGGAGCCGGTATTCGGCCTGAACGAGCGGCCCGCATTGGCATAGAAGGTCCATTGCGGCGCCGGCAGCCAGCTCACGCCGACGCGCGGCGATGTCGACGACGGCTCCTGGTCCGTCATGACGCCGTTCCTGCGGTTGAGCAGCGACTGGCGGTAGTTGTCCGCGCGCACGCCCGCAACGAGCCGCCATTCGGGCGAGAGCTTGATCGCGTCCTGCACGTAGAAGGCATGGTTGTGCTGGCGCTCCAGCGTGTCGGTGTTGGCCGTGGGCACCGGCTGAAGCTGGCCATAGACGGGGTTGTAGATGTTGATCGCATAAGGCCGTGCGGTCGTCGGGTTCGCCCGCAGCATCAGCGTGTCCATGTCGAAGCGGAAGCTTTCCACGCCGAACAGGAGCTCGTGCTCGATGGCGCCCGTCTTCACATTGCCCTGCAGTTCGGCCTGCAGTGCCATGTCGTTCGAGCTGAAGTCGCGATAGCGCCGCTGGCGGGTCAGGTTGCCGCTGGCCAGCAGGGCCGTCGGCTCGGTGGAAAAGCCGTCGAGCGAAGTCTCGCGATACGACAGGCCCAGCCGGCTGCGCCATGCGGAACTCCATTCATGGGACAGGATGAACTGGTGCGTCTGGTTCTTGACGGTCACGTCGCCGTCCGCCGGCTCCCCCAGAAAGCGGCTGCGCGGGATGGCGCCCAGCCGGTTGCCGACCGCCACCACGCCACGGTCGAGCGGCGTGGCATGGCGCAGGTATTCGCCCGAATACTCCAGCACCGTGTCGCGCCCGAGCTTCCAGGTGAAGGCCGGAGCGATGACCTCTCGCTTGGCGCTCACGAAGTCGCGAAAGCTGTGGCGGTCTTCCACCGCCACGTTGAGCCGGTAGGCGAAGTCCTCGCCGATCGGCCCGGTGCTGTCGAAGGCGCCGCGCTTCAGGCCCTGGCTTCCCGCGTAGGCCTCGACCGAATTGGCGGATCTCCACAAGGGCCGCTTGGACACGATGTTCAGCGTGCCGCCAGGCTCGCTGCTGCCGTAGAGCGCGGCCGCGGTGCCCTTGAGGAACTCGATGCGTTCCACGCCGGCCAGGTCGCGTGGCGCGTTGAAACCCCGGTTCGAGGAAAAGCCGTTGAACAGCGTCGCCATGCCGGTGTTCTCGTTGCCGGAAAGTCCGCGGATGGCGATGTTGTCCCAGAGACCGCCGAAGTTGTTCTGGCGCGAGACACCGCCGACATAATCGAGCGTGTCGTCGAGCTTGGTGGCGCCCAGGTCATCGATGGCCTGGCGCGTGACGATGCGCACTGACTGCGGCAGTTCGCGCAGCGGCAGATCGCTCTTGGCGCCCGCGGCTTCCTCCGCATGGTAGGCGCCCGATTCGCTGCGGCCGACCACGTCGATGGGTTTGAGTTCGCCCTCGGCGGCAGGGCTGGCGCTGGAAGGCTGCGCGATGGCGGGACCCGCCACCAAAGCCGAAGCGGCCAGCGTGAGGGAAAGACGACGAACAAGGAGCGCGCGCGCGAATGCGCGCCCGGATGGAAAGGGAATCATGATGGCACTCGACAAGACACTGCCGCCGTGCGCTCAGCGGGCTCGGCAGCAGAATGACAAAGAGAAAAACGAGTCACGGCCCCGGCGGCGGGGCGTCAGGTCGATGCGTGCGGAGGATCCCGTGAGGCGAAGGGCCAGCTCTGAGGCCCGGGGACGAAGGTCAGTTCCCGCGCAGGCCGCAGCAAGGCCGCTGGCTGCACCGCTTCGAGGGCGAACGACAGCCGCGCCGGGGTGACCGCGTGGTGCACGTAGGCAAGGCACCACGCGCACAAGCCGCGGGCTTCCTCCTCATGCTCCGGAGATGCGGCGTCCAGGCCGGCTTCGGGAGCGGCACTCTGCGCCACGTCCACCATCGCCTGTCGAAGATGACCGGCCTCGTGCGCAGGCATCCCGATGGCCGCGTTGAAGAACACGGCCAGCAGCAGGAGCCGAAGGAAGCGCTGGAGTTGGAGGGGACGAAGGTGCATGGCGAGGGCGAAGGATCATACCGTTGCGGTGCGATCGCACGGGCGGGACGCATGCGGTCCTCGGCATGAAGCGCGGACGGAGTATGGAGATTTCCGCATGGCCTTCCATACGCCATCGGCCGTATCGGATCGTGGGAGCCTCTGGGCTGCGTCGTGCGAATCAGGATCGAGGCGGCGCCGGCCGCTGGATTCCGCAATCGATGCCGGCACCGCGATCAGACCGGGTTAACGGCGCGGATCCAATCGATCCGATGCGGCATCCCACATCCCCATGGCGTCGGTCACGGCGTTCTCGATGACCGAGTAGCGGACGCGATCGCGCGCGAGGACCGAGATGCCCAGAAAGAAGCTGTCGAACGCTGCGGCCAGCGCAGTCGCGTTCGTGGACTCGCGCAGTTCCCCGCTCTCGATGCCTCGTTCCACGCACGAACGGAATCCGGTGCGGGTGCGGGTGCGCACATTTCGGAGCAGCTCGGTGATGGCCTCGCTGCCTGAGGAGCATGCGCCCATGACGCCCAGCGCGACCATGCAGCCTCTGGGATGCCCGGCCTCGCATTGCATCTTGGCCGACCGCTGCAGTGCAAGGTACACCGCCTCTCGCGGCGCAATCGAAGGATCGTGGAGGCTCCGGGTCACATGGCCATAGAACTTCATGTAGCGCTCGAGCGCTTCCTTGTACAACGCCTCCTTGGACTCGAATGCCGCATAGAAGCTCGGCGCGGCGATTCCCCCGCCGATGGCAGCCTTCAGCTGCGACAGCGAAGTCGATTCGAAGCCGTGCTCCCAGAACAGGTGCATGGCCGAGGTGAGTGCCGCATCGCGGTCGAACGTGCGTGGCCGGCCTCTTTGAGCCATGAACATCTCCGCCAGTCGAAAATTTACATACTAATCGATACATAAATTCCGGACAAGGCACGGTCTTCTGCGCTCGCTGATGCGCAACGCCGTTGACACGCATCCTCAGTCTCCCTATATTTGTACCGATCGATATTTAATTCGCGCGATGCGGAGACAGTGGGACCGGGCCGGTCGAAGACGGGCCTCAGGACCTCTGCGCCGTCCGCGAGAGACCCCGATCCTCCCGCAGCACGAGCTGCTCTTTTTTCCGCTATTTATGTACCGATTGGTATATTTATTTGGTGCGATCACGGACGGTCCGCGCCAACCACTCATGGAGAACCTACATGTCAAAAGATCTTGAAGCTCGCCTGGATGCCATCGAAAGTCGCTTTGCCATCGATGCACTGATCGCCAACTACGCGGAGGCTTTCGACACCATGAACGAGGAGCTGCTCGCGACCCTGTGGCACCCCGACTCGCGGCTGCTGCTCGGTGCGAACGGAGACGCGGAGGGGCTCGATGCCATCCTGGCGCAAGCGCGCGTCAACATGAGGCGCATGCCGCACATGCACCATTGGATGGCGAATGCACTGATCACGTTGGACGGCGACCGCGGCCACGGCGTGGTCGCGGCGAACTGCCTCTTCTACGACATCGAAAAGGGCCCTTTGCAGGTCAGCGGCCAGTACAGGGACATCTATGAACGAAGAAGCGGCCGGTGGGCCTTCCGCGAGCGCGTATTCGAGACGCATTTCGCCACGCCGTTGCAGAACTGGGTTCCGGTCGCGGGCACCGAACGCTTTGGCCGTCCCGCCTGATGGGCGCTCCAGGAGCTCGAACCATGCAGACGAAGAACCCGGATACGCGCCGCTGGCTGGCCTTCGCGGTGTTGCTGGTGGGGGCATTTCTGCCTCCACTGGATTTCTTCATCGTCAACGTCGCCCTGCCGTCCATCCGCGGCGACCTCGGTACAAGCGCGGCAGAACTGCAACTGGTGATTTCCGGGTATGCCGCAGCCTACGCGGTGTTCCTCATCACCGGCGGCCGGCTGGGAGACCTCTTCGGCCGGCGGCGAGTGTTCCTGGCGGGGATCACCGGCTTCGGGCTGACGTCGCTGCTGTGCGGCCTCGCGAGCTCGCCTTCGATGCTGATCGTCGGGCGGGTGCTTCAGGGCCTGAGCGCCGCGGCCATGGCGCCCCAGGGGCTGGCGTCCATCCACGCCCTGTTTCCGGTGCAGGAGCGCTCGCGCGCGCTGGGGCTCTACGGCGCCGCCGTCGGGTTCGCGGCAGTGGTCGCGCAGGCACTGGGCGGCGCGTTGATCTCCGCAGACATCCTGGACCTTCAATGGCGCATCATCTTCCTCATCAACCTGCCGGTGGTGGCCGCCGTCCTGATCGGTGGACTGCCGTTGCTGCCCGATGCCCGCGGCGACAGTCCGGCGCCGATCGACTGGGGCGGCGTGCTGCTGTGCGCGCTCACGCTGGGTCTGCTGATCGTGCCCCTGGTGGAAGGACGCGAGCGCGGCTGGCCATGGTGGGCATGCGCGATGCTCCTCGCGATGCCTGTGGCCGGCCTCTGCTTCTGGCGCTACGAAAGGGCATTCGCCCGACGAGGCGGAGTGCCCCTCGTCAGCGTGGACCTGGTGCGCATGCCCGGCCTGATGAGCGGTCTGGCCGGCGTTCTCTTCTTCTACGTGGTCTCCGCGTTCTTCCTGGTGTTCTCCGTCTACCTTCAATCGGCGCTCGGCCTGGATCCCCTGGCGACCGGACTGGTGTTCCTGCCGTTCGGCGTCGGCTTCTTCATCGGGCCGTTGACGACGCCGCTGGCCGTCCGCATCTTCGGCGGCTGGGTTCCGGCGATCGGGATGCTGTTCGAGGTGGCGGGTTGCCTGTACCTCGCCGCGCTGGTGGCGCAGGCGCCCGCGCAAATGCCTGCTCAACTGCCGTTGATGGTTGCGGTCGGCCTCCTCGGCTTTGGCCAGGGCTGGGCGCTGCCGACCCTCGTACGCTCCGTCATCGATCGTGCGCCGGCGACCGGCTCGGGGATGATCGCCGGCCTCACGAATTCGGCCTTGCAGATCAGTGCGGCCTTGGGCGTGGCCGTCATCGGCGGGGTCTTCTTCAGCATCGCAGGTGATTCACCCGACCCGATGTCCATGGCGAAGGCATTGATCGCGGCCATGCTGTGCACCGGGGCCAGCCTGGCCCTCGCGGCCGTGCTCTCCGTGGTGGCTTCGAAGTCGAGCATCCAGGCCGCTCCACGGCCCATGCCGCGTTGAGGCTCGGCCGTTGTCGGCTGCACAAAGGAATTCCAATGCTTTCTTCTCGCGACGGCTGCGCCACTGCGTTTCGCTGCTTGCAGCCGCATCAGGCATCGCCGCATCTTCGCCCGCGCCATGGGCTTCGCGGCCCTTGACTTGTCGACCAACTAGTAGATAGACTGAAGCCATGAACCTTCCAGACCTCTCTCCCAAGGCAGCCGAGATCGCCAACTGCGCTCAGGGGCTCCTTGCGACCAAGGGGTACAACGGCTTCAGCTACGCCGACATCTCGGAGGCCGTGCACATCAGCAAGGCGAGCATCCACCACCACTTCCCGAGCAAAGCCGAACTCGTGCAAACCGTGCTGCGAAGATACCGTGAACAAGGTCGAGAGGGCCTGGCCGCGCTGGCGAAGCAGGTCGCCGATCCGCTGGCCCGCATCCGCGCGTACACCGGCTACTGGGAGACGTGCATCCGCGACGAGACGGCGCCGTTCTGCATCTGCGCGATGCTGGGGTCGGAATTGCCTGCGATCCCCAAGGAAGTCGCCGATGAGGTTCGAGGGCACTTCAGCGACCTCGCCACTTGGTTGGCGGGTGTCTTGAAGGACGGTGCCGCCCAGGGGACCTTCAAGCTGCGAAGCGATGCGCAGTCCGAGGCCATGGCCCTCATGGCCACCGTGCACGGCGGAATGCTGGCAGCCCGCGTCTACGGGGATCCGGCGGCATTCGCGGCCGTGGTGCAGCAGGGCGTCGAGCAGTTGCTGGCGCCGAAATCTCGACGCTGACCGCCAGGCCTCAAGTCTCGGCACGGTCATTTTTTAACCGCTTTGTCTATCAACTAGTAGATAGATGAAAGTTTCATCGGAAGCCTCTGTGGCGCGGCTTTCGATGCCATCCACAACGCGCCCTTCACCCGCGACGCACGTCGCACAGGAAATCACCATGCAATTCCCCAAAGCTTCCAAGCTCCTCGCCGCAGGCGCAACCAGCGTGCTGCTTGCGATCGGCACCCTCACGGCGGCCGTCGCCGCAGGGCCTGGCGACCAGGTACGCATCCGCGGCACCATCGTCTCGCTCAGCGGCGACCGCCTGCAGGTCAACTCACGCGAAGGAAAGCCGGTCACCGTGACGCTCAAGGCCGGCTGGAAGGCATCTGCGGTCGTAAAGGCCAACATGAGCGATATCAAGCCGGGAGATTTCGTGGGCATCGCCTCGCTTCCCCGCTCCGAAGGCGGCGACGGCGCTCTGGAAGTTCTCATCCTGCCGCCGCAACTCAAAGGCATGGGCGAAGGCAGCTATGGGTGGGACCTGAAGCCCAACAGCACCATGACCAATGCCACAGTCGCCGACGCAGTCAAGTCGGTCAACGGGAGCACTGTCACGGTGAACTACCACGGCAAGGAAAAGAAGATCTCGATCCCCGAGGGCACCCCGATCGTCACGCTAGTGCCGGCGACGCCCGAGGACGTCAAGCCGGGCGCAGTCGTGTTCATTCCCGCGGAAAAAGGCGGCGACGGCCTGTCGGCAGGCCAGCTGATCGTCGGCAAGGACGGTGTCGTTCCTCCCATGTAAGGAGTCCCGCGCCGGCCAGCCTTCGCGCTTGGCCGGCCGGGATGTTTCATGAGCACATCCTCCATCCCCAACACCATGCCACCCGCCGCACGTCAACGCTTCATAAGGCGGCATTCGCCCACCGTGAGAGCGACGCACTGGCTCAACGTGCTGTGCCTTTCGTTCCTGCTGCTGAGCGGGCTGCAGATCTTCAATGCCCATCCGCGACTGTATTGGGGGCAGTACGGCGCTGACCCGGATGCGGCCTTCCTGTCCATCGGCACGAGACAGACGGGCAGCGCGTCCCAAGGGTTCCTGCAGGTCGGCCCGCTCCACATCGAGACCACCGGCTTTCTCGGTGTCTCCGACGAAGGCGGCAGTGCGACCCCGAGAGCCTTTCCCGCATGGCTCACGATTCCTTCGTACCACGACCTGGGGGCCGGCAGACGCTGGCACTTCTTCTTTGCATGGCTGCTCGTCCTCAACGGCCTGCTCTATCTGGCCCACGGGTTCTGGCGAGGCCATTTCCGCCGCGACCTCGTACCCAGCAGCGGCCAGCTTGCACCCCGGCACTTGTGGCACGAGGTTCTCGACCATGCCCGTTTGCGCTTCGCGCGCGGTGAAGAGGCACGCCGGTACAACGCCCTGCAGAAGCTCAGCTACCTCGTGGTGGTGTTCGGCCTGCTGCCGCTGATGGTGCTGACCGGCCTGACGATGTCACCCGGCCTGGACGCCGCCTTCCACTTCCTGCCCGATCTTTTCGGCGGGCGCGCTTCGGCTCGCACGATCCACTTCGTCACCGCATTCCTGCTGGTGTCGTTCGTCGTCGTTCATGTCGTGATGGTCATCGCGTCGGGCCTCTGGAACAACCTGCGCTCGATGCTCACCGGCCAATATGCCATCACCGATGAAGGAACCAGACCATGACGACACGGCAGTCTTCGCGCCGAAACTTCCTTGCGCGCCTTGCCGCCGGGGCGGGCGCACTCGCATTGACCGGCTGCGACCGCCTGGTTCAAGACGACAACGTGGATGCGTTGCTGCGCCAGACCGAGAAACTGACGCTGGCAGGTCAGAGAGCCCTCCTTTCCAGGCACGCCCTGGCGCGGGAGTACTCCGAAGCGGACCTCTCCCCGGTCTTTCGCGCCAACGGCACGCAGATGCCCGACTCGAACGAGTACGCACGGCTTCTGGAAGGAAGCTTCATGGACTGGCGGCTGCAGGTGGACGGCCTGGTCGAACGCCCCCAGAGCCTGTCGCTCACCGAGCTCAAACGCTTTCCTTCCCGAACCCAGATCACGCGCCACGATTGCGTCGAGGGATGGAGCGCCATCGGCAAGTGGCACGGCGTGCCGCTTGCCCATGTTCTCGACGCCGCAGGGTTGAAGCCCGGCGCTCGCTACGTGGTGCTCCACTGCGCGGACGATCTCGAAAAGGCGCTCGACGGCAGCGGACGCTACTACGAGAGCATCGACCTGATCGATGCCTACCACCCTCAGACGATCCTGGCCTACGGCATGAATGGAAGGGACCTCCCTGTCCGGCATGGCGCACCGCTCAGACTGCGGGTCGAACGGCAGCTCGGCTACAAGCAGGCGAAGTATCTGATGCGCATCGAGGTTGTCGATGGGTTCTCGACGCTGTTCGGCGGCAAGGGCGGCTTCTGGGAAGACCGCGGGTATGAGTGGTATGCCGGGATCTGACCCATCTCCCGCGATCCGGTGCGTACGCCCTATGCCTTTGCATGAGGTACCGTGCCCGTTTCCACAGAACCAGGAGGCAAGATGAATGCCGATGCGCTCGCCAGTCTTTACAGGGACTACATCGCCTGCCTGAACAGGCGCGACCTCGACGACCTCAAGACCTACGTTCACGACGACGTCCGACACAACGGGCAGCGGCTTGGGGTCGAGGGCTATCGGCTGATGCTGCAGAAGGATTTCACCGACATTCCCGACCTCCGCTTCGACATCGAACTGCTGGTCTGCCAGCCGCCTCTCGTGGCAAGCCGGCTTCGCTTCGATTGCACGCCAAAGGCGAATTTCCTCGGTCTTGCCGTGGACGGTGTGAAGGTCTCATTCTCGGAAAACGTCTTCTACGAATTCCAGGACGCAAAGATCATCACTGTGTGGTCTGTCATCGACAAGACGGCCATCGAGGTTCAGCTGCGGCAGGCGGGAGCGGCCGGCCATCCTTAGCACCGAAGAAGAACTTCGAGCCTCCCGGGAGGCTTCGACCTAGCGCGCGGCACATGGCGCCGGATCTCGCGTCGAGGCGGCGCTGCGCGACCCTCACGCATGATCCGTGGACCGCGTCACCGTCTCCCATGCATCGATCTCGCTGGACAGCGCGGCGAGCTTGGCCCGCACGAGCTCCAGCGCATCCGTGCCCAGAAGCAGGTGCGCCGGCGGGCTCGGCGCGTCGACGATCGCCAGGAGCGCCCGTGCCGCCTTGGCCGGGTCGCCGGCCTGCGAACCGCTCTTGGCCTGTCTGGCCTGCCGGATCGGATCGAAGAGCGCGTCGTAGTCCTCGACGGTGCGCGCCGACCGCACCATCGAACGGCCGGCCCAGTCCGTGCGGAAGGACCCGGGTGCGATTGCAGTGACTTTGATCCCGAAGCCCGCGACTTCCTTGCCGAGCACCTCGGAAATGCCTTCCAGCGCGAACTTGCTGCCGCAGTAGTACGCGATCCCCGGCATCGTGATGAAGCCGCCCATGGACGTGATGTTGATGATGTGCCCGCGGCGACGCGTGCGCATCGAGGGCAGTACGGCCTTGATCATCGCGACGGCGCCGAAGACATTCACGTCGAACTGCCGCTTCATTTCTTCGAGGCTGGACTCTTCGAGCGTTCCCTCGTGGCCATAGCCAGCGTTGTTGACCAGCACGTCGATCTGCCCGTGCCTGGCAAGCAATGGGGGAACGAGTCTTTCGATCGCGTCGAAGTCGGTCACGTCGAGCACGACGGCATGCGCCCTTCCGGGAGCGCTTCGCTCGAATGCCGCCACGCTGTACTTGTTCCTCACGGTTCCGAGGACCGTGTGCCCCTCGGCAAGAGCGGCGGCGGCGAATGCCTTTCCGAACCCCGAAGTGACGCCCGTGACGAGGAAGGTTTTCTGTGAGGTCTGGCCCATGATCGGCTCCTTGAAAGTGATGGATCGATCCTAGGAGCCGGTAGGCAGACTCGAAATGCCAGGTCGCACGCTTGACTTGCCTAAAACCACAAACCCATGGACTGGCAGGCTGCACCATGGCAGATTGGCAACCGAAATGAACGACGCTCGAACACCAGGAAAGACGCCGAACAAGGCACCGAACGAATCGCCGCAGATCCCAGACATGCAGCGTCGGATGGTCGAGCTGGCAAAGCCGCTGTCGCCCCTGGAGGGCTACAACCTCACCGCACTTCCCGATGTCCGGCTTTTGAGGTCCGATCGGCCGCTGGCCCGCGCGCCGGTGCTCTATGAGCCCGGCATCGTCATCGTTCTCCAGGGCCGCAAGCGCGGGTTCCTCGGCGACGAGGTCTATCTCTACGACGCGCAGCACTACCTGGCCGTGTCCGTGCCCGTTCCCTTCTCGATGGACACCGATGCGTCGGTGGAAGAGCCGCTGCTGGCGATCTACTTTCGCCTCGACTTCAAGGTCGCGGCGGAACTGATGATGCAGCTCGACGAGCACGGCTCCGCCAAGGAAGCGGCCCCCAGGAGCCTGACGTCGACGCCGATGGACGAACGCCTGGCTCGCTCCGTCCTCAGGTTCCTCGAGGTGATGAACTCGCCCCTCGAAGCCCCGATCCTGGGTCCGGGCCTGGTTCGCGAGATCTACTTCCGCGTTCTCACCGGCGAGCAGGGAAGCGTCATCCGGGCCTCGCTCACCCGCCAGGGGCATTTCGGCAAGATCGCCAAGGCGATCCGGACCATCCATGCGGACTTCGACAAGAAGCTCGACATCGACCAGCTCGCCGATGAGGCGGGCATGAGTCCCACCTCGTTCCACGCCCACTTCAAGGCGATCACCTCGACGTCGCCAATCCAGTACTTGAAGACGACCCGCCTGCATCAGGCCAGGCTGATCATGGCCAGGAACCAGGGCACCGCCGCGCAGGCGAGTGCCCAGGTGGGCTACGAAAGCCCTTCGCAATTCAGCCGGGAGTTCAAGCGCATGTTCGGCCGCGGCCCTGCCGAGGAGGCCTCCCGCATGCGCCAGGCCTTTGCGGCGCCCGATCCCTCGCCGCACGAGGTGTATGTTGCTGCGCACTGAGGGCCAGGATCACCTGCAGCGACTGCGAAGAAGCGCCGCTCGGCAGGCCGCCTATCCGGTGACTTCGTGGACGAACTGGCCCGCGCTCAGCGTGTTGACGGTCTCCCCCGGGATATCCATCAGGATGCGGCTGCGTTCGGGCGTCATGGTGACGGTGATGTACTGGACCGGCCTTGCGGCGGGATCGTGCAGCACGCGCACGATCTTCAGCAGGGGCGCTCCGACTTCCGTCTGCATGAGCTTCGCACGGACCGGATCGCTCAGCTCGGCCGTGATTTCCTGGATCACGCGGCCGAACTTCACGCCCTGGGCCATCAGGATCTCGTAGAGCGCCTGCTTGCGAAGCGTGGTGGCCGTGACCTGCTTGCCCAGGCGCTCGGGCACCCAGGCATCGGACAGCATGACCGGCGTGCCGTTCATGCTGCGCAGGCGCAGCGCATGCACGGCCTTTTCTCCTGGCGCGAGCTGCAGCAGTGCGGCCACGTCCGAAGGTGCCTCGACCCGCTCGACGCGCAGCACCTGCACCTGCGTCTCGCTCGCCGTCTGGCGCAGGCTGTCGATCAAGGAAAGGGTGGGTCGCGCCCGCACCAGCGGCAAGCGGTCCTGGAGCACGAAGGTGCCGCGCCCATGCCGCCGCTCCACCAAGCCCTGCGCGGCGAGGTCCGCCAGGGCTCGCCGCACCGTGATGCGCGAGACGCCGAAACGCTCGCACAGCGACTCCTCCTTCGGCAACAGCCCCGAAGCCGAATACACGCCGCGCACGATCTCGTCGCGAAGGACCACGAAGAGCTGGCGGTGCAGCGATGTGCCCGGCGTCCGGGGCAAGGGGGATTCGGCGAGTTCGACCTGGGCTTTCGCGGGTTTCATCAACGTCGGTGGCAGGGAGCTTGTGAAAGACGCGAGCATAGCCTGTTGATGGTCGGGTGTTGATAGCAACAGGACAGCCGGCGACCGCGCTCATGCACACGCTGGTGCCCGCGGCTTCGAGACTTCAGGCGCTGCGGCACCATTCCGACCAGATCGCTCAACCCACCCAGACAGGCCTGGATGACCTGGACCAGGCCCGCCACAGGCATGCCGACAGCTCGGCTTGCTCACTCCAGCGGATAACGCTTGACGAGCGAGCCGAGGCGCTCGCTCTCTTCGCGCACTTGCGCTGCGAACTCGGCCGGTGAGTTGACGACGGGCTCCGCCCCCGCGGCCGCGATCGTTCTTTGCACGTCGCCGTCCTTCACCGCATCGCGCAGCGCAGCCACGATGGCCTGCGTCACGGGAGCCGGCATGCCCACGGGGGCGAAGACGCCGAACCAATTGATCGAACGGTATTGCCCGAAGCCGGTCTCCTTGGCCGTCGGCACTTCGGGCAGAACTGCGGAGCGCCTGTCGCCGGTCGTTGCGAGGAACCGCAGCGTGCCCGCCTTGGCATGGGGCAGTGCCGCTGCGATGCCCGTGAAGGACAGGTTGACGTTGTTGGCGACAAGGTCCGACACGACGGCACTGGTGCCGCGGTAGTTGACGACGACCGCATCGGACAGCTTCGACTCCGCGACGAACTGGTGCGAAAGAAGGCGCGACTGGTTGTCGGTGGTGCCGAGCGAACACCGCTGCCCTGCGCGCTGGCAGTGGGCCACGAACTCGGCCAGGGTCTTCACCGGCATCTTGCCGCTCATCACGATCGCGTTGGAGGCCTGGGCCACCGCCGTGACGGGCTGCAGCCGCTGGAGCGGATCGATGCCCCTCAGCCCCGGGGTATAGCGCGTCAAGGCGATGGATGGCACCTGCAGCAGCAGTGTCGAGCCGTCGGGATGGGCATCCATGACGCGGCGCGTGCCGATGAGTCCATCGGCGCCCGGCACGTTCTCGACGATCACCGCCTGGTTCCAGAGGACACCGAGCTGACGGGCCACCACACGCGCCACCGTGTCCGTCCCGCCACCCGGGGCGTAGGGCACCACGATGGTCACGGGCTTGGCGGGGCGCCACGGCGCGTCTTGCGCGCAGGCGGCGGATGGTGCCACCCATGCCATCGCGGCGAAGGCCGCGATCAGCGCGGCGCGTCGTCCTGCATTCTGTCCTGTGTGTCGCACGGTCTTGTCTCTCGAAATGATGGGGATGATCTGCGGCTCGGCGAGCGGAGGCTGTTTGTGCCGCCCTGGTCCACCCGCGTCGACCACAGGTGGCGATTCAGTCCAGCTTGAGGTTCGCGGCCTTGATCAGGTTGCGCCATCTGTCCAGGTCCCTCTCGAACGCGTCCCGCGCGGGCGCCGGCGCTCGATGCGCCACCACGAGGCCGCTGGCCTCCAGGTTTCGCACGACCTCGGGGTCGGCCAGTACCGTGGAGAGCGCGGCAGCAAGGCGGTCGAACACCGCGGGCGGCAGGTTCCTGGGCGCGAGCACGCCGCTCATGTAGGTCGCCTGGAGCGACGGAAAGCCGAGTTCTGCCACCGTCGGCACGGACGGCAAAACCGGGATCCGCTCGCGCGTGGTGACGGCGAGTGCCTTGAGGCGGCCGGACTGCACGTGCTGCGCCACGCCGGTGGGAGCGAAGAACGCGAAGTCGACCACGCCGGAGATGAGGTCCGTGCTCGCCTGGCCCGAGCCCTTGTAGGCCACGTGCACGGTGTTCATGCGCGCTTCCAGCCGCATCATCTCCGCTTCCAGGTGCGGGATGCTTCCCACGCCGCCCGACGCGTACGACAGCCCCTTCGGCCGCTTGTGCGAAAGCGCCGCCAGTTCACGGATGTCCTCGGCCTGCACTTCGGGGTGCACGACCAGCACCATGGGTAGCTCCCCGATGCCGCCGATGTAGCTGAAGTCGCTCGGCCGGTAGCCCACGGCCCGGTAGGCCGGCGTCACGGAGATCGCGCCGTTGTCCGCCAGGTAGAGGGTGTAGCCGTCGGAGGGCGCGTTGGCGACCAGCTGGGCGGCGATGGCGCCTCCGGCGCCGGGGCGATAGTCGAGCACCACCGGCACGCCCAGGTGGCGTTCCAGGCCCAGGGCCAGCGGCCGCCCGACGCCATCGCCTCCGCCGCCCGGCGGGTAGCCGATGACGAACTTGATCGGCTGCTGCGGCCACGAGGACTTCTGCGCCCGCGTCCATGGCGCGGCCAGGAGGCCGCTGGCCAGTGCGAGCATGCCGCGGCGCGACACCCTGCAGGGCGGCTTCGGGGATTGGATAGCCATGCTTGTCTCCTTCGCTTGTTTTTTGGAATCGGATGGCCCGCCCGGGACGAGCTCCGGCGATGTCCGGTTCGGCGCAGCGGCCGGCCCGGTGAGCACGATGGGGACCTGGCCGCATTTGTGTGGGCACACTCCGGGCGAGGCGGTCGGCGGTGGAAGTCCGCGCGCCCGTCCTCGCCCACCCTCACCCGTTCAAGCGACGTTCTGCAAGGCGAACTCGTTGACGTGGCCCGAGGGGAGCGCGGCCATGCCGGGGTCCCGCGGCAGTTCGACCCGGAACCAGCGCTTGAGGACGTCCGCGATCAGGTCGTAGCACGCGCCGAAGCGGATCACCTGCATCGTCTGGAAATTGATCAGCGTGCCGGAGCGGCCGTACATGTGATAGCGGCAAAGGCCGTGATCGATCTTGATGTCGGCGATCTCGTGCAGCTCGGGCTGGACGTCCTCCAGCCTGAACCGCGATCCGGTCCCCGAGATGTTGGCCGACGAGCCGAACAGCGGCACCAGCTCATCGCGCGAGAGCCGCGTCAGCTCCCTGTGCAGCGGGCCTGCGTTGAGCAGGTTGCCGATCGTGCCTCCGGCCGAGGAGGCTTTCAAGGCATCGTCGCCCAGCTTCAAGAGCAACGGATGGCCTGCCCGGAATGGTCCGATCACGCCGAGCGGCAGGTCGTAGTCGAGGACGATCGCCTCGACCATCTCCTGCTCGCGCTTGCCGAGGGTCATCATGTCGCGCTGCGTCTCCAGGTCCGCGGCCATGGCGTTGCGCTTGTGGCCGCCGCGCTGCTTGGTGTCGAAGATCTTCCTGAGCGGCTCCATCGAGGCGCCGCACATGGCGTAGCCGGTGTGCTGCGGCACGAGCGCGATACCGCCGTTCTTGACGACGTCGATGATGCGGCGGGCGTCGCCCGCGATGTCGAGGGTGGGCATGCAAGTCTCCTGAGAGTTGGTGGAAGTTGTCGAAGGCATGAAACCTAGGCGCGCACCGAATTCCAGGCCCAGGCGCGCCGAACGCGATCCTTGTCCTGCCATGCGCGAATCAGCGCGTCGTCGCGCAGCGTGAGGCCGATGGCATCCAGGCCGCCGAGGAGCGCTTCGCGCCGGGTCGCGTCGATGGCGAACGGCTGAGGATCGCCGCCGCTGCACTGGATGGTCTGCGTGCGGAGATCGACCGTCAGCACGGAACCGTCCGCACACCGGCATGCGAGTGCTTCGATGCGGTCCAAGGGCAGCCGGATCGGCAGCATGCCGTTCTGGAAGCAGTTGGCATAGAAGATGTCGCCGTAGCTCGGTGCGATGACGGCGCGGATTCCCAGGCACATCAAGGCCCACACGGCGCCTTCGCGCGACGATCCGCAGCCGAAGTTGTCGCCTGCCAGCAGGAACGGCGCGTTGCGGAAGCGCTCGGCATTCAGGATGCACGCCGGATCGGCGCTGCCGTCGGGCAGATAGCGCAGCGATTCGAACGCGAACGGGCCGAGCTGGTCTTTCGGCAGGCTGGTGAGGCGCTCGATCCGCACGATGACGTCGGTGTCGACGTTCGCGCGCATGAAGGGAATGGCTGCGCCGCTGACGATCGTGAAGGGTTGCATGGCTGGGTGCTCCGGTCAGGCAAGGGCTCGCACGTCGCTCAGGCGGCCCGTCAGGGCCGCCGCCACCGCCATCGCGGGGCTGGCCAGGTGTGTGCGCGCCTGCGGGCCCTGGCGACCGACGAAGTTGCGGTTCGACGTCGAGACGCAACGCGCCATGGGCGGCACCTGCTCGCCGTTGGCAGCGACGCACATGCCGCAACCGGGTTCACGCCACTCGAAGCCGGCTGTGACAAAGACCTGGTGCAGCCCCTCGGCTTCCGCAGCGCGCTTGACGTCCTCCGAACCGGGAACCACCCACGCACGCACGTGAGGCGCAATGCGGCGGCCGCGGGCCACGTCGGCCGCCGCGCGCAGGTCGGAGAGGCGGGCGTTCGTGCACGAGCCGATGAACACCCAGTCGATCGGTGTGCCGGCGATGGGCGCGCCGGCCTCCAGGCCCATGTAGTCGAGCGCCTGCGACGTCGCATCAGCGCCGGCGCCAGCCGCAATGCGCGGCGCGGGAATCCGCGCGTCGATCGCGATCGCCTGCTCCGGGCTCGTTCCCCAGGTGACCGTGGGCACGACCTCGCGCGCATCGATGAACTCCTCGCGGTCGAAGACCGCGTCGGCATCGGTCTTCAGCTCCCGCCACGCAGCCACCGCTGCGTCGAAGTCGGCGCCCTTCGGGGCGAATCGGCGGCCCTTCACATAGTCGATCGTCCGATCGTCCGGGGCGATCACGCCGGAACGGGCGCCAAGCTCCACCGTGAGGTTGCACAAGGTCAGCCTCGCCTCGACATCGAGTGACTCGATCGTGGAGCCCGCGTACTCGACGGCATGGCCCACGCCCGCATTGGCGCCCAGCCTGGCGATCATGTGCAGCGCCAGGTCCTTGGCAGTAACGCCGAAGCCCAGGGCGCCTTCGCACCGGATGCGCATGTGCCTGGGCCGCTGCAGGCGCAAGGTCTGGGTCGCGAGCGCATGCGTGCTCTCGCTTGAGCCGACACCGAGTGCCAGCGCGCCGAGCGCTCCGTTCGTGCAGGTGTGGCTGTCGCCGCAGATCATGGTCAGGCCCGGCAGCACGATGCCCTGCTCCGGTCCCATCACGTGCACGATGCCCTGCCCCCGCTCGCCGAGGTCGAAGAGCCGGATGCCGAACCGCTGCGCGCCTTGCCTGAGCGCCGACCACAGCTTGCTGCCCGCGAGGTAAGTCGTGCCATCGCGGCCCGGCCGGGTGGAAACGGCATGGTCGGGCGTCGCGAACACGAGATCGCTGTCGTGCACGGCGAGTCCGCGTTCGGCCATGTCCGCGAGCGAGGCCGAGCCAGACAGGTCGTGCAGCAGGTGCCGATCGATGTGCAGCAGCGCCCACCCGTCCCCGAGATCGCGCACGACGTGCGCGTCCCAGATCTTGTCGAAAAGAGTCCGCCCGGCCATCACGCGGGGCCTCCGGCGCGGCCGAGCACGCCCACCGCGGGCGCGGCAGGATCGATCGCGCCCGCGCCGGCATTGAAGCGACGTCGCAAGGCATCCCAGTCGTCCGCGCCGAAGCGCCGGAACGTCTCTGCCACGACGGCAGCGACCGGCGGTACGACACGCGCAGACCTGAGTACAGCAAGTGCAGCGTCCCCGGCCTCGATGGCGGCGCTCAGCAGCAGGCCGGGCACGATCGCGAGCTTGTAGCCCATCGATTCGGCAACCGACACGTCGAGCACCGGCGTGCGCCCGCCGCCGACGATGTTGAGCAGGCAGGCACCGCGCACCCGTCGCGGCACCAGCTCGACCTCCTCCCTCGTCTGCGGGGCTTCGACGAATGCAATGTCGGCGCCGACGTCGATGGCTGCATTCGCGCGGTCGATGGCTTCGTCCAGGCCCAGCATGGCACGCGCATCGGTACGGGCAATGATCAGGAATTCGTTGGAACGCCGCGCCTCGACGGCGGCGCGGATCTTCGAGACGAACTCGTCGCGCGTGACCACCTCCTTGCCTTCGAGGTGGCCGCAGCGCTTGGGCGACACCTGGTCTTCAATGTGGATCGCCGCGACGCCCCGCGACTCGTACTCGCGCACGGTGCGCGTGATGTTCAGTTCATTGCCATAGCCCGTGTCGGCATCGGCGATCACCGGCACATCGACCGACCGCGCCATCACGCCGGCGTTGTCGGCCATCTCCGTTTGCGTCAACAGGCCGAAGTCGGGAAAGCCGCGGGCCATCGCCGTACCTGCCCCCGTCATGTAGACGGCAGGGAACCCGGCCTGGGCAACCAGCCTGGCTCCGATGCCGTCATAGGCGCCGGGCGCCACGACCATGCCCGGCAGAGAGATCAAGTCCCTCAGCGGCCGTCGACGCTTGGAAAGAAGATTTGTCATGATGTCATCATATTCTAATAACAACAGAACGTCGACAACAAGAACCTGACCCCAGGTGGTAACCCTCGGTAATTTTTTCTGACCTGCCGTGCTGCGGGGTCCTCACGCGAAGTGGAGGAGCGTTCATGCCGCCAAAGAGGGAGCTGCATGGCGCGCCCCGCCCTGGCATGTGGTTGATCGCCATGCTTGGCAAGCGCTTCGTCAGCGCTCATCTTCAAGACTCACAAGGTCTTCGGGCGCGGAGATTTGCCGTAGCGTCGACCGCGCAAGGGTTCACGACCACATTCCCGAAGCCGCCCTTGAGGCGGCTTTTTTATGAATGCCGGCCGAATTGGGTCATTGCAGGTCGACTGCAGATCCACGTGAAGGCGATTCACCGGATGCCCTCGTCCGATGTGTCGACTGGGCTCGACCCAGGCTGGGTGTTCGAGCCTTGAAGGTTCGCCGAAGTCCTATTGCTGATGCACCTCGGAGCCGGAGTGCTGCAGCCATGGTCCCGTCTTGCCCACTTCCCAAGGACTGCCGGCTCGGGCGGCCCTGCCCTGCCGAGGCCTGCCTTGCGAATTGACGTTTCGGGTAGATTGATCGGCTCAATAGGCCTGCATCGACTGTCTCAAGTCAGCCGGTATCTCCATGGGCCTCATCGTCTCCATCGCGACGAAGACAAGCTTGACCTCGACCTCCACCCTGGGCTGTTCGTCCTGCCCCTCGAAGTCCACCCGGAGGGCCAGAGAACTGCGGCCGGCAGCCACGACCTTCAACGAGGCGATCAGGATCTCGCTCAATCGGCTCGGTGCCCTGAACTCGCAGTTGAGCTTCACCGTGGGAATCGCGATCCGGCGCACACGATGCAGGCAATCGAAATCGACGCCGAGCCCGTGCTTGAACCAGTGCTCAACAACGTCGTTGACCATCTCGGCGTAACGCGGATAGAACACGATCCCCGCGGGATCGCAGTGCTTGAATCCGATCTCCACATTCATTTGATGCCGACCCATATCCATCCATTCGTCAAGCTTGCAGAGCACTTGGAGAACCGCTGCGCGCAGGGGGCGAAGTGCGCAACGAAATGCCTCGCATCAGTTCCCCCAGCGCGGCGCCGCTTTCATCGGAAAGCGCAGCTTCCCGTAGTTGCCTGACCTTCGCTGCCGCACCCGATGCAGGCAGCTGCGCAAGGACGGACATGATGGTCCTGAAGTTGCGCATGCCCCGAGCATGGGTGTCGCTATAGCCCTTGATCAGGCGCTGGCACTCGGCGATCTCGCAGGCCAGACCGTAGTCTTGATCGGACGCCTTTTGAACGTGACTCAGCCAGTCGGACATTTCGCTCATCTCGCGGCGATAGCGAAGAGAGTACTGTCGAATACTTCTGAATCGCGAGACCCCGTACAGAAGAAAGAACCCGAGGAAGGAGGAACTGCGCACCACTCGACCATTCCTGGTGAATGGCCCCAGCAACGATCTCGCGATTCTGGACTGCGAGACAACCCGTCCAAGGGCGGGAGGGAGCGTGTCCGCTATTTCATCGAGCCTTGGATGGAAATAGTCGTTGATGCGCACGACCTGGTCCGGCGCCGCACCGATCTCCTGGCGGACCCGGTCGAACCTCGACGCGCGGATCTTCAATTCGGCCACTCTAGGAAGATCCTCGAACGTCATCCAGAGCGCGAGGTGGCGCGCCACTTCGTTCGTCAGCCTGAAGGTCCCGTCGCCTCGATCCCTTTCGAGCCGACGAACCTCGTCCATCTTGCGAAGGTAGAGATCGGCGTAGTCTCTGGATTGGTAGTCGGAGGTCTTCGCAATCCCCGCGTTCAACATCGCGTGGGTCGCCGCAGGATAGTCCCGCACCACGCGCGCGGCGAGATCCGCAAGTCGTGGGTCCATCTGACCGTGTGCGTTCAACCTCGCTTCCGAGGCAGTGGAATGCCCTTGCGTTCCTGCATCGAAGCCAGCAGCAAACGCCTTCAGGCTTGCAGCGACGCCCACGCCTCCTTCCCGGATGGCTTCCTCGCACAGCTCGCGGGGCAAGCTTTGAAGACCGGCGGCCGCCAGCGCGCCGAACAGGCTTGCGCTGATGACGCTGCCCGCTTTCTCGGCAAGCTCGGAAAAATCGTGCAGCACGAGCTGGCGAGAAGCCCCCTCGCATCGGGTGCGGAAGGCGGCCGAGTCCATGCGGCCGTCGCCCATCGCCATCTTCTCCTGCAGGGCGTAGACACGGTGGGACGATGCGATCAGGAGCGTCCGGTCGGGTGTCACCAGGCCGCGCTGTACCGCACGTGCCGCCTCCATGAGCTCGGAGGCAATCACCACGTCGACGTCCCCCGGAGTGGGCATCAGCGCAAGGATCGGCGCCTCCACGGTGCCGCGGACGACGGGAAAGATTTCCACGTAGTAGATCGTCGCACCGGTGCGTTGCGCGACACCGGGCACCGACGTCGATTGCGCATGGAAGCCCTGGCGTTCCGCCGCCTGGACGATCCAGTCGGCAAGAACGCCACCGCCTTCGCCGCCCATCGCCAGGATGGCAATCTTCAGAGGCCGCATGCGTGCTTCAGGCTGCATATCGAATCTCACGAGCGGCGAGGCGGCGCTGGACGGAGCCGATGATGGCATTCGCCATTCGGTTGCTCAGTCTCTCGAACCAGCCCGCATTGCGCACCCACTGGATGCGGTAGAAGGATGGGCACAGCACCGCTGCATGGGAAACCTCCCCGCAATGCCCGCATGCGACGCAGCTGGACTCGACCGTGGCGACGGGATCGCGCCGCAGCGGATCCGGGTTGTCCTTGATGGTCAGCGAGGGGCACCCCGACAACCTGATGCACGAATGGTCCCCGGTGCACGTCTGCGCATCGACGCCGAACTTCTCCACCACCACGCGTTCGCCGGCCTTCAGGCGCTGTCGAACCTGGGGTTTGGTGCGGCGCTGCTTGTTGAGCATGCACTCCGATTGCGCCACCACGACCTTCGGACCCGACTCCTTCGAAGTCAGCGCTTCGAGCAACGCCTGCTTCATTGCCTTCAGGTCGTAGGTGCGAGAGACGGAACGAATCCATTTGACTCCGATGCCGCGGACTGCCTGTGCAATCGGCAGTGAGGCCGTCCTGGTCGGCCCGGCGCCTCGGGAAGACAAGATGTCCTGCCCTCCGGTGGCCGCCGAATAGCCGTTGTCGACGAGCACGATGACGTTGTCGCTCTGGTTGAAGACCGCATTTCCAATGCCGGAAGTCAGGCCGTTGTGCCAGAAGCCGCCGTCGCCCATGATGCTCACGCTGCGCCTGTCCGCATCAGCGACATTCAAAGCTGCGGCACCCGCAGCGCCGAGACCGTAGCCCATGGAAGTGGCACCGATATCGAAAGGGGCGAGCGCGGCGAACTGGTGGCAACCGATGTCGGCGCTGATGTGGTGCTTGCCCGTCTCCTTCTCCACCATCTTCAGCGCGGTGAAGACGGGCCTCTCCGGACATCCCGTGCAGAACGAAGGCGGCCTGGGAAGGACGGGACCGCCATCGTCGAGCGCGACGCCGGGCATGGAAGGAACAATCGGAGTGACCTTTGGCGCGAGCATCTTCCTGACGCCCTCAGGAATTCTTTCTTGCTCGAGCATCGACGGCGCGTACTTCTGAAGGAACCGTCGCAGGCCCTTGAGCAATACCAGCGTCGTGTACTCGCCAGCCCTTGGCAGCATGTCCTTTCCGTGAACCCGCGTGGTCAACGCCATCCGGTTCACCGTGGTGTGCAGGATCTGCTCGATGAACTCCGGCTGGCCTTCCTCGAGCATCAGGACTGCGTCCTTGCCTGCAAAGAATTCCTCGACTTCAGAATCCACGACCGGATAGACCACATTCATCACATAGACGGGGAGCGCCGTAGCGCCATAAGTGTCTGCCAGCCCCAGCAGTTCCAGGGCACGCATCAGCGAGTTGTACAGCCCCCCTTGAACCACCAGCCCGATGTGGAGGTTCTCGCCCCGGAAGACTTCATTGAGCCCGTGCTCCTTGATGAAGGCCTGCGCGGCGGGCCAGCGATCGGCGATCTTCTCGTGTTCGTGCACGAACGTCGCCGGGGCGAGCGCCATGCGATCGATGTCACGACGCGGCTCGTCGAGAGCGTCCCTTACGGTGAAGGACGGTCTGCGGTTCTCCGAAGCGACGAAGCGTCCATGGGAGTGGCACGCACGCACACGCATCGTCAGCATGGCCGGCGTTCTGCTGGCTTCCGAGAGCTCGAAAGCCTTCTCGACCGAGCGAACCAGCGACGCATGGTCGGGGCGTGGGTCGAGCAGCCACATCTGCGACTTCATCGCGAACGCGTAGGAGCGTTCCTGAATGATGCTCGAACCCTCTCCGTAGTCCTCGCCGAGAATGACCAGGACGCCTCCCGTCACACCGCCGGAAGCGAGATTGGAAAGCGCATCCGATGCGACGTTGGTTCCAACGGTCGATTTGAACGTGATGGCGCCGCGCAGCGGATAGTGGACGGAAGCCCCCAGCATCGCCGCAGCGGTGGCCTCGCTCGCACTGCTGTCGAAGTGGACGCCGAGTTCCTCCAGGGTCTCGCTCGCGTCCGCGAGGACGTCCATGAGATGGGACACCGGAGAACCCTGATAGCCCCCGACATACGCCACACCGGACTGCAACAGCGCCTTGGTGACCGCGAGGATGCCTTCGCCCTCGAATTCCTCACCGGGTGCGATTTTCAGTTTCTGGACTTCGTGTTTGAAAGAACGTTCTGCCATGGAGATTCTCGGATGTCAGGATGGAATGGGTAGAACAAGAGTGCAGGTTCAGTTGCCCGGCCCTTCAGTCCGGGCGACTCTCAGAGCGTCGGGGACTCCGAAGGCTTGATCGCTTCGACACCTTCGACAAGCGCCAGAACTCGCAACGGGCTGCCGGAGCCTTCGAGAATCTTCAGCGGCGCCGAAAAGATCAAGGCCCCGGTGACCGGGAGAAGATCAAGGTTGGTCAGGCATTGGAGGCCATATTTACCGGCACCGTGCATGAGTGAATGGCATGGATAGGCCAGAGGCCACTTGAAGGATTGGCCCGCATCCGTGTTGAGCGTTTCGACGCCGAATCCATGCACGTCGCGCTCACCGATGAGCCATTCGATCGCTTCCTGCGTGGGGCCGGGCGTGTGCGCGCCGTCTTCGCGGACGTTCAGGAACGCGGCCGCGTCATCGACACGTTTGGACCAGTCCGTCCTGAACAGCACCCAGCTCTTCGCGGGGATCCGGCCATGCCGGCTCTCCCACTGCTCGAGGAATTCCCGGGTGAGCAACCAGTCGCTGTCCTGGGCAACCTCCGCACTGGCATCGACGACGATCGCGGGCGCGAGGAAGTCTTCGACGGCGATGGCATCCACCGTATTGGCGTCATGCCCACGTCCCGTGATCCAGTGCGCCGGGGCGTCGAAATGGGTCCCCGTGTGCTCGCCGCAGCTGAAGTTGTTCCAGTACCAATCCGGGCCCGCCTCGTCGTATCTGGAGATGCGGTCTCGCCTGAAGCCCTGCACCTGCCCGAACTCGGGAGGCAGTCGCAGGGACGGAAAGCTCTCGCTCAAGGTCTGGGTCAGGTCGATCACGCGGATCTTGCGAGAGCCCAGGGACTCGGTAAGCAGCTGCAGTGTGTTCATGTTGAATGCGCTTCGGAAAGTGGGGACGGGCGGGTCCTTACAGTTGGCCTTCCACGAGCGCGAGCACCCGCAGGGGACTTCCCGAGCCGTTCAGGATCTTCAGTGGAGGGGTCAGAAGAAGCGCTCCGGTCGGCGGCAAAAGGTCCAGGTTGGTCAGGCACTGGAGACCGAGCTTTCCGGCGCCGTGCATCAAGGAATGGCACGGATACGGCGGCTTCAGGTGGTAGCCCTGGCCTGCGTCGGTTCCGATCGCTTCCGAACCGAAGCCCAGAACGTCTCTTTCCTCCACCAGGAATCTGACCGCGTCCGTGCCCGGACCCGGCGTGTGCTGGCCCGTCTCGTCGAAGTTCTGATAGGCGACCGCGTCGCCGCGCTTGCTCCAGTCCGTGCGCATCAGTACCCAGGCACCTGCCGGTATGCGGCCGTGCCGGGATTCGAACGTGAGGATGTCCTCGACGCTGAGGAGATAGTCGGCGTCTTTCGCTGCCGCGGCCGAACAATCGATGACGCATGCCGGCGCAACCAGGTGTTGCAGCTGTAGCGTATCCACCGTGTTGTTCGGAAGATGCCGACCCGAGATCCAGTGCGCCGGCGCGTCCAGATGGGTGCCGGTGTGCTCGCTGCACGAGAAGTTGTTCCAGTACTGGCCTGGACCGCGCTCGTCGTAGCGAGAGATCTCTTCGATGCGGAAGGGCCATGCCTGGCCAAACTCGGGCGGCAGAGAGATCGTCGGGAAATCGGGAGACAAGGTCTGCGTGAGGTCGACGACGTGGATCGCTCGGGTTTTCAGCGCCTGTGCGAGCGTTTGGAGGATGCCGGTGGTAGTCATCACAGTCCTCCCAGCACGAGCTCTCGCTCGAGCGCCTTGGGGTTGTCTCGCCAGCGGGCGAGCCACTCCCGGGCAACGTCCCCCGGATACAGGTCCTCCAGCCCGTCGGTCAGCGCCCTGACCATCGCCCCTGCCAGCGCGCCGGGAGACAGCTTGGGTGGCGGCACGTTCTGATTCCACTCATCGTCGATGGGTCCTGGGAAGACGTTCAGCACACGAATCCCGTGGGGCAGCATTTCGGCACGCAGGCACTGCGCAAGCGACAACGCGGCTGCCTTCGACGCCGAATAGGTGGCCTGCGAGGGGAAGTTGGACAGCGCGAAGACCGACAGCAGGTTCACCCACGCGACAGCGTGACCGGGACCATCGGCCGCACGGCCCTTCAGCGCGGGCGCAAATGCTTGCGCCAGACGAAGCAGCCCGAAGTAGTTCACTTCCATCTCGGCGCGCGCCACATCGGTACCGGGCCGAGACGAGATCCCTTCGGTCCGGTGCACTTCGGCATTGCTGACGATGATGTCGACCTTTCCTCCGAGCTCCGCGCCCAGCGCACTCACCGAGCGCGCATCGGTGAGGTCGAGCGGCACCGGTACGACGCCCGGGATGTCCTTCAGCCTTGCCAGTTCCGACGAGCGCTTCCACGGCTCCGAATAGCCTGCCCAGACGGTCTCCGCACCTGCTTCGAGCAGCGCGAGCACGATGGCCTGGCCTACGGCGGTCTTGCCGTCCGTCACGAGTATCTTCCGCCCACGGGGGCTGCATCCGGTTTCCATCTGGAGCTTGTCCTTTGCGTCGATGTTCAGTTCTTCGATCGGCTGTGCCACGAGCACAGCCTGTCCGGCCCGGTCGAGCCGCAGCAGGACCTGGACTCTCGTGCGTTCCGATCCCGCAGGGCTGGTGGGCGGGGCCACGCTGTCGGTCAGAAAGGCGATCACGTTGGCGCCCGAGTCGAGACGCACCACCCCGATGCGCCATGGCAGGCGCTCGCGGAAGTAGAGGTGGTTGCTGTGATGCAGCGTGGCGACGCTGAGCAGTTCCCCGCACGGGCTCTGCTTGCGCCAGTCGAGTTCAGGGGACAGGCAGTTCCCGCAAGCATCCCGCGGTGGGTACTGGACGGTCCCGCATTCCTCGCACACCTGGAGCTCGAGATGGTCGCTGAGCGCCGCGGCTCTGGTGAGTCCATGGGCCACGCGCCCGCGCCCCATCGGGGGAAGATTCATGCGCTGCGTCCGCAGCACGGGGTTCTTCAGGGGAAAGACGGAGGATGTCATTGCGCGCTCTCCAGGACGACGGCGCCGGTGCAGACGCAGCGATCGAAATTCACGATGCCGAAGCCGCTCACGAGACCCCACCGGGCATCCTTCACCTGCCTCGCGCCCGTGGTTCCAAGCAGCTGCCGCATCGTTTCGTTGAGTCCCAGAAACCCTGCCGCGGCGCCGGCCTGCCCTGCAGAGAGCTGGCCACCGCTGGTGTTGTGCGGGACCGTGCCGTCGTAGGTGAAGGTGTTCTGCCTCACGAACTCCGGTCCGCCGCCCAGCTCGCAGAACCCAAGGCCCTCGAACTGCATGACCACGATGACCGGATAGTCGTCGTACGTGTGGATCACGTTGATCTGGCTGGGCGAAATGCCCGCTTGTGCGTATAGCTCGTCGCGGTCGCGAAGCCAGCCGCCGCGCACCATGACCGGATCTTCCGCATAGGCGTTGTGGCGCTCGATGGCCGCGCGAAGCTTCACGTGCGGCAGCGACAGCGCCTCCGCGCGCTCTTCACGCATGACGAGGAATCCCTCGGCGCCTGCACACGGCATGACGCAGTCGAGAAGATGGATCGGCGCTGCAATGGGGCGTGCCCGCATGTAGTCGTCCAGGCTCATCGGCTTTCGCAGCATCGCGTTCGGGTTGAGCGCTGCATTTGCTCGCTGGCTGACGGCGATCCGGCCGAAGTCAGCCCGGGTCGCTCCGAACTGACGCATGTAGTTGTCGGTGATGAGTGCGAACATCGAGTTCGGTCCGCCCGCACCGTAGGGATAGGTGGCATCGCGCGCGAACGAGCTGAAATTCGCAAGTCCCTGGCGGAAGGATTCGACGTGGTTGGTGTCCGCACCGATGCACGCGATGACGTCGGCATCGCCGCACTGCACGGCCCTCGCTGCCCGGCGAAGGGCCATGACCCCCGAGGCTCCTCCCGTCGGCACGTGGTCCATCCAGCGCGGGGAAATGCCCAGCTGCTGCGTGAGACCGACCACGGTGTCAGGACCGAGCAGGAAGCTGCTGAGGCTGATGCCGTCGATCTGGTCCTTGTCCAGCCTGGCTTCCTTGAGGAGGCCACGCAAGGCCTGTGCGGCGAACCACTGCGCATTGCGGATGCTGTAGCGCTCGTAGGGCACTGTGAACGGCGCGACGAGGGCCACGCCCTCGTAGCCGGTGCGATTCGTCCTCATGACTGGCGGGTCTTCATGGCCCGCGTGTCCACGCAGTTCGCGGTGCCAGGCAAGGTCGCAGCGAGTTGGCGAAGTTCGCCACGCTGGATCTTCTGGGAACCGGTCACAGGCAGCGCGTCCACGAACGCGACGTAGCCGGGTGCCTTGTAGTAAGCCAGTTCCCGCAGCGCAAGCTCGACGATGCTGCGCGCGACCTGCTCCTGCATCTCGTGCGCAATCGGCTCGGCGGGGACGATGCATGCAAGAACCTCGTCTCCCCGGACTGCGTCGGGCGTGGCCGCGACCGCAACCGTCTTGATGGCGGGGTGGTGGGCCAGGACGCCTTCGACTTCGACTGCGGAGATGTTCTCTCCACTGCGCCGGATCACGTTCTTCTTCCGGTCGACGTAGTACATGCTTCCTGTGGCCGCGCGGCGCACGATGTCGCCCGTATGGAACCATCCGCCCGCCCAGGCCTCCTCCGTGGCGGCTTCGTCCTTCAGGTAGCCGGAGAAGAAGTGGCGACGTGGATCCGCTCCCTTGGCGCGGACCAGCAGTTCACCCGGCGTATCGTGATCGACGTCTTTGCCTTCGTCGTTCACCAACCGCACTTCGATGTCTGCGCTCGCGGCTCCGAAGCAATTGACGCCGATTTCTCGCGGCCCCTGATTGGCATGAATGGCACCGCCGGCGCCGGTTTCCGTCATGGCCCATCCTTCAACCAGCGGGAAGCCGAAACGTTCCTCGAAACGGGCATGGTCCTGCCGGGCCACACCTGCGCCGAAGGCCCAGCGCAAGGAGTGGGCCCTATCCAGCTCGGAGGATTCAGCTCCGAGCAGCATTGCCGGCATCACACCCAGGTAGTGGCAGATCGTGGCGCGCGTTGCGCGCACGGTTTTCCACCAGGTCTTGGGATGGAAGCGGTCCAGCTGGATGAGGCAGCCGCCGGAGGTCATCACGGCCATGGCGGTGAAGGCCATGGCATTGACGTGATTCATTGGCAGCGGCGTGACGATCCGCTCTTCATGCGGACGCACGGGACACCATCCGCCCAGCGTCGTGTACCAGTCGCCGATATGCAGGAAATAGTCGTTCGAGAGACGGCAGCCCTTGGGCCGGCCTGTCGTGCCCGACGTGTAGAGCAGCGCGCACTCGCTGTCCGCACCAGGATGCTCCTCTGACGGCGCCTTCGATGCAGGGCGCGGAAAATCCCTGACGTCTGCCGTGGTGACCTTCGTCTGGATGCCGACCGCCGCTGCAGCACTTTGCACCGCATCGAGCCTGCTCGGCAGCGCGACGACGAGCGCCAGTTCCGCGTGTCCGATCAGATACTGCAGTTCGGCGGAGCGCATCTCGGCGCTGATGGGAACGACCGAGGCGCCCAGCGCATTGAGCGCGAGCCAATGGAACAGGTGGTCGGGCCGGTTCTCGAGCAGGAGGCCCACGCGATGCCCGTGCCCGTACCCTGCCGATGCGTATGCCGCTCTCAGGGTCTCGATCCGCTGCGAGGCATCGCGCCAGGAGAATGTTTCCGGCTCGATGCCGTAGTTGGCCGCAGTGACTTCTTCGACACAGAGGAAATCGGAATCTCCTCTTTGCAGGGCGGTTGCGCGGAATCGGTTGTAGACGGTGCTCATCGAGTACTCAGGTTGATCGTTGACGGATGGCTTCGAACGTGCAGACTCCCGTCGCTGCGCGCGCAGAGGGGGATTCGCACGCAAAACAGTGCAGCTCTCGCGCGAGGACGCGCTCTTGCCAGACGTGACTGCAGACAGCGGAGAACATGCCGACGATTGGCGCGCATGCCTTCTCCTGGGCCCGGTGCGCCTGGGCAAAGGGGCTGTTGTGGACGCGCAGCCGGCAGGTGGTGCCATCGGACTCGATCTCCCATCGGCCCCAGCCGAGCGATGCGGCACCTGCCGCAACGGTGGAGAGCAGCTGAGAGCCGTCGGCATCCGCGGGATTCTTGTATGCGCGGACACTGGCGCTTCCATAGCGGTCCACGGAATCCCGGAACGCATTCATCGCATCCTCAGAGGCGCCCGGGGACAGGCCTTCGAAGATGCCCATGAGCACGTCTGCCCGCAGCAGAACGTATCGCCTGTCTTCATCGAGGACCTGCCCGCTGTCGACGTCGTATCGCAGCCGTTCGTGAAGCGCCAACACAGTCATCTTTGATCTCAGGGGAAGAGTTGAATCATCGGCAAGCGGCTCGCGGCATTGACCAGGTTGACCCGCTTGAGCCGGATGTGGAATTGCTCCCCGTCTCGAACGAGCCGGTGAACGTAGTGGCCGTGGAGCGCGAGGACGTCATCGCCCCTGCATTCCGCATAAGTGAACGCGGTTCGGAAGGTGTACTCGCTGGCATCAGCGTCCTGCTCGATGAGCATCGGCTGTTGAAGCACGTGCTGCATGGAGCTCGGGGGTTGCTGCGAATGGGCTCGACCGGAGGCAAGCCGCTCGATGCGCAACCGTAGGAGATTCATGTCCTCATCAGCGATCGAAAGCTGCGAATCGCCTTCGTCCTGGGACTTGCTGAGCGGAACCCAATAGCGCCCGGTCGCGGCGAAGAGCTTCAGCCACTCTTCGTACCGGCCTTCGTCGAGCAAAAAGGCTTCCCGGTAGATCAGATCGACACACGCTGCCACCGACATCTCATTCGTCCTTCATGTTCATGGTCATGAACTTGGCCCAGGCGCGATACTGGTTCCGCATCAGCAATTCGCTCGTGCCGCTCGTCTCGCGCGTCGGATGGTCGACTTCCCGGGGATCGTGTTCTCGATGCAGACTCACCCATTCGTTGGGACCCGACCGCAAGCCCTTCTGCTGGGACTCGAAGAGATGCAGGTCGTCATGGGCGACCACCGACATGGGCGAGAAGATCAGCCGGCTGTAGGAGAGCGCGCGATCCAGCAGCATCTCGGGCCCGCCGACCGTACGGAAGTTCCAGGCCTCGATGACGGTCCTGTCCACGGCGATGGGTCGGATCACCCGGATGGTCTGGGGCGAGCCCTTGAGCGCAAGGCTCGGATAGAGCACCGTGTTCTGGGGCGCCTGCTCGAGCACCTGCCTTGCGCGCTCCTCGCCGTGCGCGGCCTGCAGGTCCTTCACATACTCGCCAAGGTTTCCATAACCGGAGTGCACGCTGAAGCGCGTTCCAGAGATGCTGTGGCCATTCGGAAAGACCTTGCCGCCCATGCCTTCGAAGAACTCGTACTTCTCGCCGAACGGGAGGATCTGCTCCAGAGCCAGCGGCATGGGATCCGGCTGATGGTCGCGCGCGACCGCCTGCGCCGCGCGCACCGCCGACTCGTGTGTGGAGACCGGATGCACGGAGTCGTTGACGTTCTCCAGGTACAGCTTCCAGTTGCAGTGAACCACGTTGCGCAGCACCCCACCGGCAACCTGCAGGCGCCCGACGGGTGAGCGGTCGACCATGAGGTCGATCATCGGCAGGACGTCGCCGAAGTACTCGTGAAAAGCGGGCCCGCCAGGATTGAGCCGCGCGAAGATGAAGTCGCGGTACACATGCAAGCCTGCAACCGGCGCTAGGCCGCGCCCCGATTCGCAAGCCTTGAGTCCGGTGTTTTCATAGCCGGAGCGAAGCGGATATGACAAAAGGGCACCGTCCAGCCTGTATGACCAGGCGTGGTACGGACAACGCACGAAGCGGCCCTTCAATCGCCCGGACTCCGTGGTGAGCAGCTGTGCTCCCTTGTGCGCACAGCGGTTGTGCAGCACCCGGATCTCGCCCGCCTCGTCCCGCAGGACGATCAGCGACTGGCCCGCGATCTCGACGGTGAAGAAGTCGCCCGACTCGGCGATCTGGCTCGCGTGCCCGAGGAACGACCAGGTGTTGCTGAACAGCTCTCGCTGCTCGATCGCAAACAGCTCTTCGCTGAGATAGAGGTCTTTGTGCACCCTGTCGTCCTGCACGAGCGCGGCAATCCGCGCGGGACCAAGTTCTTCCAAGATCATCGTGATATCAAGAAGTGGAATGTTCAGTATACCTTTATGTCAATCGGCAACAAGGAAAATTTGATCATTTCCAGACGCTTCCCCCTCAGCCGACCACTCTACCTGGGTAATCTGCGCTATTTTCAGTATACTGATATGCCATCAGCGCTTGCTGTTGTCGGTACCGCAGCCCCAGGATCGAGCGCCCTGGGAAGCGCGCTTTAAGCTCACGCCTTCGCCCCTTGATCGCCCACATGCAAGTCAGTGAAGAAAACTCCGCAGCCAACCAGCCGAGCTTGAGCGCCTCGGCATACGACTACCTGCTGGCGCGCTTGCGCAGCGGCCTCCTGGGCGCAAGCGACAAGCTGGTCGAGGCCGACATCGCAAATCAGCTGGGGGTTTCGCGCGTGCCCGTGCGCCAGGCGCTTCTTCAACTCGTTGCCGAGGGCTACCTGGTCAGCACGCCACGCGGCTACAAAGTCCCCACGCTCACGCCGCAAGACGTCGAGGATGTGTTCGAGCTGAGGCTCCTTCTCGAGCCTCGAGCCGCCGCCCTCGCCGCCCGCGACATCACCGCCGAGCAGCTGCAGCGCGTGGACCTCGCAGTGTCCGAAGCCCAACGGGCGCACGACATGAATGACGCGTCGGGCGCCTTCAGCGCCGGACGCCACTTCCGGGATGCCTGGCTCGCCGCAGTGCGAAACAAGAGGCTTGCATCGGGCATCGCCCGGTATGCGGATCAGGTGGCGCTCGTAAGGCGAATGACGCTGGGCAATTTCGAGCGTCGCCTCGCAGTCATCGCCGGCTACCGGGATCTGCGAAGTGCCTTTGCACGACACGACAGCATCACGGCTCACGATGCCATGCTTCGACTCGTGCTTGGAGCGCAACGCGACTTCGCAGAGCTGGTACAGAACTCTTCCTGAGCCTCGCAAGGAGAGCGACGCCATCGAAAGCACTCCGGCATCGCGCTCCTTGCGAATTCTTTCCACCCCCGACCGGCGCCTCTCAAGGGTGCCGGGGATCGCTCACGCCCACACGCCGCTCGTTCCGCATCCGGATCACGACTCATCGGAAATCGCCGGCCATCACCGGACCTCGGCAAATGCGACGCTCCTCCTTCCTCAGGCCAACAGCAAACCGCATGACGATTCGTGCGCTGCCGTGCGCCTCTTCAATGGATTCAGAAACTTGCTTGCTGGGTCGTTCGAAATTTCGCGTTTGCTCCCGATCGCCGTGCGCCCTGTAATCAACGACATGGTCGAACCGCTGCAACAAAAGGAGCACATGAAGTACACGAAGGACAACGCCCAGCATTACGCGAAAGAGCACTTCACCGGCGTCTGGGCCGCAAGCACCACCCCCTACCGTCCGGATCTCTCGTTCGACGAGGAGGCGTTCGCGCGGAACATCGATCACTGGATCGGAGCGCTCAAGGTGGCCGGACTCTTCATCACCGGCAAACAGGGAGAGTTCTTTTCCATGTCCGTGCCGGAGAGAAAGCGCAGCTTCGAAATCGCTGCGCAGGTCTGCGAGGGGCGCGCTCGCACCGTGATGTCCTGCTCCGACACCAATCTCGATGTCGTCATCGATCTCGCGCGCCATGCCGAGAAGCACGGCGCGGACTGGATCATCGTGCACAGCCCCGTGCTCCATTTCGCCAATGACGTCGAAGAGACCGTCTACGAGTACTACCGGCACCTGAGCGAAACGCTGGACATCGGCATAGCCATGTGGAACCACCCTGATTGTGGATACATCATGTCGCCCAAGCTCTGCGCCAGGATCGCCGAGCTGCCGAACATCGTCGCGATCAAGTACAGCGTCCCGCGGGAGCAATATGCGGAACTCACGCGCCTCGTTGGCGACCGGATTCAGGTGAGCACGGCCTCCGAAGAGGAGTGGCTCGACAACATCATCGATCTCGGCTGGCGCTTGTACTTGTGTTCCACGCCACCGCTTCTTCTGCAGACGGCCAAGGAACAACGCATTCACGAGTACACGAAGCTCGCGTTCGAAGGTCGCCACGCCGAAGCCCGTGCTGTCCGCGACAGCCTGGAGCCCGCACGACAGGCATTCCGCAAGAGCCGCCCCGCCGGCACGCCGCAAGCGCACACGAAGTACTGGCAGGAACTGCTGGGACAGGCGGGTGGACCGGTGCGCCGGCCGCTGCTCGGGCTGACCGAAGAACAGAAGGCACTGACGCGCCGGATGTTTCTCGAAAGCGGTCTCTCGGGTGGCTGAAGCAAGTCGCTTCCGCTCGTGCTCACATTCAACACGCCACGCGGCAGTTCGCCTCAAGAAAAATGATGATGCAGGTATCCCGAAATTGCCGGAGCATTGCGCTCATCGGCTTTGGCGCGTTGGGCCAGGCCGTCGCCCGTGAGTTGAAGGCCGGGCACTTGCCCGGCGTGGAATTCCTGGGTGCCCTGGTGACCGGTGTCTCGCCGCATGCCGAGCTCGATCGAGCTTGGCATTCCGTAGACGACTTGCTCGCCGCCGGTCCCGACCTGGTCGTGGAAGTGGCTGGCCATGCCGCCCTCGAAAGCCATGCACCACGCTGTCTGGAGGCAGGGTGCGATCTCGTCGCGGCGTCGGTGGGCGCGCTGATGGATCCTTTGCTGCGCGCCCGGCTGTGGGACTCTGCTCGCCTGGGCAAGAGTCGGCTTCTCGTCCCGTCGGGTGCACTCGGAGGGCTGGACTACCTGCGGGCGGCACGGCGCGTCGGTGCTGTCCACGTGGAGTATCGAGGAAGCAAACCGGTGGCCGCATGGCATGGCACCGCTGCAGAAAAACTGACAGACCTCCGAGCCATGGAAAAACGCACCGTCTTCTTTCGCGGAAATGCCGAAGAAGCGGCAACTCGATTCCCTCAGAATGCCAATGTCGTCGCGGCCCTTGCTCTCGCCGTGGGAGATCCTCAGGCCGTGAGCGTCGAGCTCGTCGCGGACCCGGAGTCCCATTCGAACAGCCATGAGGTGACCGCCTGCGGCGAGGCGGGAACGATGCGGATCGTTGTCGAGAACCTGCCTACGGCAGGCAATCCGAAATCATCTCGAATCACCGCCTACAGCGTGCTGGACGCGGTGGCCTCGCACTGGGGCGACGTGTGCCAGTGAGTCCAGCCATGCCGCTATCCGCGCGCAAACTCCAGGAGGTGGTCGCTCATCGCCTGAGTCGCCGCGGAGGTGGTCCTGCGCTTGAGTGTCGCCAGGCTCACGTACCTCTCGACGGTAGGAGAGACAAGTGGAACCGCCAGCACTGCGCCCGTCTCGCTGAAGCGAACCGAATAGGCCGGCAGCACAGCCACTCCCATGCCGGCGGCAACCATGGCCACTGCGGTCGCCACATGGTTGACTTCCTGGGAAGGAGTGATGCTTTCCCCGATCGATTCCATGGCCGAGTCCATGATCGCGCGCAGCCCGCTGCCCTTAGACATTGCGACGACGGGTTCGGACAGCAGGTCATTCCACGTCGCCTGCTGTACGTTCCCCAACCGATGTTCACGACGGCACACGAGGACCATGACATCCGTCAACAGCACCGTCGAGACGAGTTCCGGATGCTCTCCATCCAGAGTGGCAACGAGCAGATCGATGTCTCCGTCTTCCAGAGCCCGCAGAAGGCTGGCGGAGGAGTCGTCGCAGACGCGGACGGTGACTTCCGGATACCTCTCGCGGAAGGCCTGGATCGCCACTGGCAGGAAGGTCGAGGCCAGCAGCGGCGTGGCACCGACGCGCACGCGGCCACGCCGGACGGCACCCACGTCTCGCAGATTGGATGTCATTCGGTCGATGTCGCCGAGCAGGTGTTCCAGCGATTGCAGCAGCTCCTGTCCCGCGTCGGTGAGTTCCAGGCGCCGCGTGGTCCGGTCCAGCAGACGGAGTTCGAGCTCCGCCTCGAGGTTGCGAATCAACGAAGAAAGCGCTGATTGCGTGATGAACAGTTGCTCTGCAGCCCGCGTGAAGCTACCTGCGTGTGCCACTGCAACGAAGGCACGCATCTGCTTCAACGAGATATTTCTGTTCTCTTTTTTCATGGCGAGATGAATATGAATCTTAAGTATGGTGAGCCCATCAATTTTGGCAACTGGCTGGCCGAGAACGCAGCGAGCCTTGTGCCTCCCGTTGGGAACAAGCAGATATGGGCCGACTCGGACCTGATCTGCACGGTCGTCGGCGGACCCAATCAGCGTTCGGATTTCCACGACGACCCCTTCGAGGAGTACTTCCATCAGTTCAGAGGGACGGCACATCTTCTTCTGTGGGACCGTGGGCAGTTCGAGCGCGTGAACCTCAAGGAGGGCGACACCTTCTTGTTGCCCGCCCACGTGCGCCACTCGCCGCAGCGGCCCGAGCCCGGCAGCCTCTGCACCGTCATCGAGCGATCTCGTCCGATAGGAGAGAAGGACGCGTTCGAGTGGGTCTGCGCGAAATGCGGCTCGCTCATCGTGCGCAAGGAACTGCAACTGCAGAGCATCGTGAGCGACCTGCCCAAGGTCTTCGCGCAGTTCTATGAGACAAGCGAAGCGGACCGCACATGCAAGGCGTGCGGCACCGTCCATCCTGCCGGGGATTGGGGCAAGTGGCACGCGGACCTGGCCCTCCATCATCCCGATGCGGCCGTGCCCGCTGCGAAGGGATCCTGAGCACTCAGCGCAGTACATCGAACCCTCCGAGCGTCGCAGCCAAGGGTCTCGCCAGGCAACCACAAGGTCTCTTGGAGTTGCCCTCGCAGTGACCTTCTCGCGCTCCCGACCGATCAACGCAGACCTCCACCAAGCCGAACAGAGCGACTTCACCTCGAAGACGTCGCCGCCAACTCACTCAACCCTCGGAGAACCTCATGACTGGTCACGACTCCAAGCGCCTGATCCTCAAGACTGTCCTTCTCGCCACCGCAACCTGTCTTTTTGGAGGAGCAGCTCCGGCCTTGCACGCCGAAGCTGCGTATCCGAACAAGCCCATCCGCGTCGTGGTTCCCTTTCCCGCCGGAGGCGCCGTGGACACGTTCGTGCGCATCATCGGCCCGGAACTGACGACGCAGATGGGGCAGCCGATCGTCATCCTGAACAAACCAGGTGGCGGCTCGCAGATCGCCGCGGCGGATGTGCTGTCGTCGCCAGCCGACGGATACACCGTGTTCGTCGGGCAGACCGGGGACTTCAGCGTCAACCCGATCCTGTACAAGAACATCACCTACATCCCCGCTCGGGACTTCGATGGCGTTTCCATGCTCGTGCGTGCGCCGCAGGTGATGCTGGCCAACGTCTCCGGCAAGATCAACAGCCTCCAGTCGTTGAAGCAGACGATGTCCTCGCCGGAAGGGATCGTCCTCTACGGCTCCTTCGGACCCGGCACGGCGCCGCATCTTCTGGGACACATCCTGTCGAGAAGCGCATCGGGGGCCAAGTTCACACATATCCCGTACAAGGGATTTCCCCCGGCGATGCAGGCGATCATGACGAAAGAGATCGACCTGCTGTTCGATGCGGTCCCCGGCACGCTCAACATGATGCGAACCGGCAAGGTCGTTCCACTGGCCGTCGCGGACTCCAGCCGCAACAGCCACCTGCCGAACGTTCCGACAACGGCAGAGATCGGACTGCCATCTCTCGTCATGGACTTCTGGATCGGGGTCGCGGTGAAGAAGGGCACCCCGCGGGAACTCATCAACCGAATTCACGACGCCTTCGAGAAAGCCGTGTCCAACCCCGAGAACTGGAAGAAGTTCTCCGACCTGGGCTACAGCCGCGTTTCGATGACGCCCGAGCAGTTCGACAACGCGGTTCGCGCCGAAACCAGCAAGATCAAGCCGGTGATCGTCGAGGCCGGCGTATCCATTGAATGATCGAGCAGGCCGGGCTCCGGCCGATTGCTCGCACGGCTCACACCCGTGCTTCACGGCGGGCCGATCCCATCGTTCCGAGAACACCTCGCCTGGCTTGAGAAGCACCAGGCGAGTCAAGCTGCTCCTCGCAGCAAATTCCCCCTCCCCACCATCGGTGGCATCGACATGGCACCAGCTCAGATGACGTACCTTGATCCCCGGGAGATGCTCGCCGCCGACATCTACAAAATCATGACTGGCATCGTGGTCCCCAGGCCCATCGCATGGGTCACCACGAAATCGCGCCAAGGCGTCGTGAATCTCGCACCGTTCTCCTCCTTCACCTTCGTCAGCCACTCACCGCCCATGCTTGCCATCGGCGTCGACACTAAACCCCATGGCTCCGGTCTGAAAGACACGGCGCGGAACATCCTCGAGACGCAGGAGTTCGTCGTTCACATCGCCGATCGATCTCTGCTGCCGCCGCTTCATGCGAGCGCCGAGGAGTATCCGACCGAGATCAGCGAGATCGAGGTGCTCGGCCTGCGCACCTTGCCGGCGTCACGAATCGGCACGCCTCGACTCGCGGATGCACCCGTCGCCGTCGAATGCCGGCTTCATCGCTGCATCGAGTTGGGGACGGGGCCCACGAGACTGTTCATCGGAGAAGTGCAGTGTTTTCACGTCCGTGACTCGCTGCTTGCGGCGGGCAAGATCGACACGGCCCTGCTCGACCCGATCTCCCGGCTCGCCGGCCCTCACTACGCGACGATCGACCAGATTCTTCCGGGGTCATGATGCGCATCCGAGTTGCATCGCAAGATGCAACCATCGATCGGCGCCCGGCTGACCGGTCACCCCGCCGCGAAGCACTCCGGGACCGCAGCAGTCGCCTGCCGCCCCGGACCCGACACGGCCCTTTCAGGCCTTGGACGACGCGGCCTCGATCTGCATGAAGTGCGAGACGTTCTTGACGGTCATGTAGTGATGGAGCCCTTCCGAGCCGCCTTCTCGCCCATAGCCGCTCGATTTGACGCCCCCGAACGGCGTCTCCGGCAGCGACGCTTCCAGGGTGTTGATCGAGAAGTTGCCGCACTCGACCTCCTCCACCATCCGATCGGCCTTGGCCGCGTCGTGCGTGAAGCCGTAGGCCGCCAGGCCGAAGGGCACCGCGTTGGCCTGCGCGATCGCTTCGTCCAGCGAGCTCACCGGGTTGATGATGGCCAGGGGGCCGAAGGGCTCCTCCCCCATGACACGGGCACGAAGCGGGACATTCGCCAACACGGTGGGCTCGAAGAAATAGCCGGCACGATCCATGCGCTTGCCACCCGCGAGCAGACGAGCGCCGCAATCCGTGGCGTCATCCACGAGTTCGGTCAGCGCCTGGACCCGGCGGCCGTTGGTCAACGGACCCATCTCCACGCCGGCGACCATGCCGTCGCCCACACGCAGGGCGCGGGCGCGCTCGGCGAAGATTTCCACGAATTCGTCAAAGACCTTCTCGTCGACGAAGAAACGGGTTGGCGAGGTACATACCTGGCCCGCGTTTCGCATCTTGCGGTTCGCAGACATCACTGCCGCGTCTCGCACATCCACGTCGTCGCAGACGATCACCGGCGCATGGCCGCCGAGTTCCATGAGCACCGGCGTCATGTGCTGGGACGCAAGCGTCGTGAGATGACGGCCCACGCTGGTCGAACCCGTGAACGCGACCAGACGCACTTGATCCTTGGGGATCAGGTAGCCGGAGATCTCGGCCGGATCGCCGAAGACAAGATTGAGCACACCACGCGGCAGACCCGCATCGTGGAACGCGCGGGCGATGTGCAGGGCGCCGGCCGGGGTCTCTTCTGCGGCCTTGAGAATGATCGAGCAGCCCGACGCAATGGCGCCACCGATCTTGCGAGCGGGCTGGCTCATCGGAAAGTTCCACGGCGAGAAGGCGGCCACGGTGCCGATGGGCTGGTGGTGCACGATGTAGCGCGTGCCTTGGGCACTCGGTATCACGCGGCCATAGGTGCGCACCGCCTCGCCAGCGTCCCACTCGAAGAACTCGCAGCCCCGGATCACTTCCAGGCGCGCCTGCGGCAGCGGCTTGCCATGCTCGAGCGTGATCGAGTGCGCAATCTCCTCGATACGCTCGCGCATCAGCCGCGCGGCGCGCCGCAGAACCTCCGCGCGTTCGCTGGGTGCGGTGCGACGCCATGCGCGGAAGCCCTCATCGGCGGCGCCGAGCGCGTCGTCCAGATCCGAGCTCTCGGCGCGCGGCAGCCGCCCGATCTCGCGTTCGGTCGCCGGGTTGACCACGGCCATGTCGCTGCGCGTCTTGCGCCAGGCGCCACCGATATAGAGCTGGAGGTCGGGGTATTCGATCATTGAAGGCGTCCTTGAGAAGTGGGGGGTTCATTCATCCGAGAGGCACTATGGCAGTCCGGCAAATTTCCAAAAAGTGAATTCATTTACCATCGACTTGAAAATAAGTGATGGCCAGGACACAGGTGGTGCCCTGCTTTTTTCTCTCTCGAAGGGGTTGCTCATGCCGAACTGGGAACAGCGCATTTCCCTGCGCCATTTGCGCCTCGCTGACGCGATCGAGCGCGAGGGGAGCCTCGTGCGCGCAGCCGAGCGTCTGAACATGACCCAATCGGCCGTGACCAAGGGGCTTCAAGAAGTGGAGGCGCTGACCGGAGCCGCGCTTTTCACACGCACCAGCCGTGGCTCGGTGCCGACGCCCTTCGGTGAAGTACTGGTGCGCCATGCACGCGCCATCATCGCCCAGCTCCGCAACGCAGATCGCGAGGTAATGGAATTGCGCGACGGCCATGGCAGCGTCAAGGTCGGTACCCTCCCATCCACGGCTGGCGGCGTTCTACCGTCGGCGTTGAGCATCGTGTTGAAGCGCCAGCCTCATTTGCACGTGACGGTCGTCGAGGGCCAGCACGACTGGTTGACGACACTGCTGCGCCGTGGCGATCTCGACCTGATGACGAGCCGGCTGCCGCGGCGGCGCCTGCCGGCAGACATCACGCAGGAAGTGCTTGGAATCGATCGTGCGCAGTTGATCGTGCGCGCCCGTCATCCTCTGAGCAGAAGGCAACGTGTCGAATTGGAGGCACTCGGCGGCTTCGGATGGGTTCTGCCTCCACACGAAACGTCCATGCGGCGGCAGCTCGAAGCCACCTTCAGGGAGGCCGGTCTGGATGCGCCGGTAGCTACCGTGGAATCCATGTCCTTCCTGACCAACCGGGCACTGGTACTTGCGTCAGACCTGATCACCGTGTGGCCACAGCACCTGGCCGAAGTGGAGGCGCGCACGGGACTAGTCAGGATCCTGCCGCTCGAACTGGCCCAGACAGAGCGCCCGCTGGGCGTCTGGTGGCGCACCGAGCCCGGTTTGTCACCGCCCGCGCAATTGGTCGTCGGCGCCTTGAGAACGGTGACCGCGAACGCTGCCAACGATCGTCACTGAGAGCGGGTGAAAGTTGCTGCAGCTGGTCAGCTCGGAAGACCGACAACGGTGAACTCCTCTGCACGGCACCGAAGGCACCGCCGATGCTCGCTTGGCACGTCGTATCGGACTGATGCGAATCGACCTGGCGGGCGTCATCTGCGTTTGGGCCAACAGATCTGGCCAATTGACGGCGGGGCGATCCTTTTTCAATCGGCCTTCGCTTCGGTCCATTGCGCCCCGTCGGTCACGCCTTCGCCGAAATTGATGCAGGTCCGGCGCGGACTCTTGTTGACCATAAGGCGTACGACATCGCCGCGGGCATAGTGGCCCGAGGGGTCGTAGGCCGCCTTGGCAACGGCGATGTTGGCGAGATCGATGTCGGCGTAGAGCAGGCCTTCCTGGTCCTGGGGCATGTGCGGCACCAAGGGCTGGCCGTCGGGACCGAAGATCATCGAGTAGCCGCCGCCGGGCTTGCAGCCTTCTGCGTTGAGCAGCGCCACGCGCTCGGGCGTGTCGCACAGTTCGTCGAACATGTCCTGTCCAGTGACCGCGCTCGAGTGAAGCACGTAGCAGCCCCCTTCCAGCGCATAGATCTGGCTGGCGGCCAGGTTGACTTCGTGTCCGAGCGCATAGGCCTTGCCGCGGTACAGCGTGAACGAAGGCCACGAGGCCACATGCACCTGCTCGTGCATCGAGTACATCGCGTACTTCGACAGCGGCTGGATGTGCTCCGCGCAGCACAGCGCGCCAATACGGCCGACACTGCTGTCGACGACCTGGAAGTCGGATCCGTCGCCTTCGCCGAACAGGGTGCGCTCGACGTGCGTGGGCTTCAGCTTGCGGCGCTTGAACACCATCTCGCCCTTGTCGCTGATGAGCGCCTGGCTGAGGTACAGCGAGCCGCCGTCGATTTCCGAAAAGCCGATCACGACGTTGATGTCCGACTTCTTGGCGGCGGCGGCGATCGCCGCAAGCTCCGGCCCATCGGCCCGCAGAGAGTTGGCGTGGTATCTGGATACGAACTGCATTCCCCACGCCGGTGCGCCGAGCCACAGCCACCAGGGGTAGCCCGGAATGAACACCTCCGGAAACGCCACGAGCTTCGCGCCGTTGGCCCCCGCCTCGGCGATCAGGCCGATGGCTTTTTCCGTGGTTGCCTTCGCATCGAGAAAAACCGGGGCAGCCTGGACGACGGCGACTTTGAAAGCTGTTTCGGACATTTGGATTTCCTTGACTGTGAGTGAATGGGTGAAGAGGACGGAGCTCAGCGGCGCGGCATGTCGCGCCGCACGCCGAATGGATCGATGGCCCATCGCCGCGCGACGAGGCTCCAGGCGCCGCCCGGTGCGAACACCATGGTGGCAATGGCAAGCGAACCCAGGCCGATGAAATACCAGGAGCCGTAGCCGGCGAAGGACTCGCGCAGGAGGAAGTAGAGGATCGTTCCCAGAATGGGCCCCTCGAGTGTTCCGATGCCGCCGAGCACCGCGATGAAAATGGCCGCGGCGGACCAGTTCAGCGAGAAGGTCGCGTCCGGCGTCACCTGCAGCGTGTTCATGTAGGCCACGGCTCCCGCAAGCCCGGTGATGGAGCCCGCGATGACCCACAGCGCGAGCTTGGCCCGCTGGATCGAAACGCCGGATGCGGCCGCCGCGGCCTCCGAGTCCCTCACGCTCATCAGCGCCAGGCCCAGCTTGCCCCTGAGCATCAGGCGCGCGATGACGAGTGCGCCAACGCCGGTGATCAGCGCGGACCAGTAGACACCCGCGTTGCGCGTCCAGCGATCGAAGCTCGCGAGCGCCTCCAGCGGCATGCCACCGCCTGCGCCCAGCCATTCGTTGTTGAGCGTCAGGATTCGCAGCATCTCCGCGAGAACCCACGTCCCTACCGCGAAATGCGCACCGCTGAGCCGGAACATCGGCAGCGCGCTCAGCAATGCGAAGAGCGCGGTCGCCGCCGTTGCCAGCGGCAGCATGATCCAGGGGTTGATTCCCAGCCTGTTGGACAACGCGAAGAGGGCATAGGCCCCCACGCCGACGAACATCTGGTGTCCCACCACCACCAGCCCGCCATAGCCTGCCAACAGGTTCCAGGCCAGCGCCATCGCGAAGACGGTGAAGATCTCCACGAGGAGCCGCTGGGTTGCAAAGCTCGTGAACCACGGCGCCAGGGCCAGGGCGCCCAGCACGGCGAACAGGACGACGCCGACTACCGCCCTGCCCGTCTTGCGCGGCCGGGCTTGATGAGTGAATGCGAGCGAGTTCATCGCGAACCCTTTCCAAAGAGCCCTTGCGGACGCGCCAGCAGCGCGACGAGGAACACCAGGTGTCCGAAGAACGGGCCGAGGCCCGACGACACCTTGGCACCGAGGAGCTGCGCCACGCCGATGATCAAGCCACCGACGAACGTGCCCCAGACATTGCCGAGGCCGCCGAGCACGACGGCCTCGAACGAGTACAGCAGGCGCTCGGGCCCCGCCGTGGGGGAGAACGGCGTCCTGATGCCGTACATCACCGACGCCAGCGCGATCACGGCGAGCACGAAGCCGGTGACCAGCGCGAAGAAGTTGCGGTCGTTGACGCCGACCAGCCGCGCGGTGCCGGGGTCGTCCGCCACGGCGCGCGCCTGCCGGCCCAGGTGCGAGTGGCCGATCAGCCAGCTGGTGCCCGCGAAAATTGCCACGCTGATCACCGTGGAGACGAGCGGCAGCAGCCCTATCGATACCCCGCCCAGGTCGAAGCCCTGCAGTGCGAACTCGCCGGCCTGAAGGCTGCGCGTATCGGCCGTGTAGACCTCCTGCAGGATGTTCTGCAGGACGATCGAGAGTCCGAACGTGAGCAGCAGCGGCGAAAGCGCTCCCCTGCCTACCACGCGATTGAGCAGGACCCTTTGCAGCCCATAGCCGATGACGAACATCATGGGAACCACGGCGAGCAACGAGACGAACGGCCCGATGCCCAGGAGCTGCATCACCGTGCTGCACAGGTAGGCGCCCAGCACGATCAGGTCGCCATGCGCGATGTTGATCATCTTCATCACGCCAAGACTCAGGCTGAGGCCGAGCCCGAAAAGGGCATAGAGAGCGCCGAGCATCAGCCCGCCCGCGATGGTTTCGAGTAGTGCTTGCATGTCAGATTCCAAAGTAGGCCTGGGCAACTTGCGCGTGGTCCGCATGCTCGGAGCTGCCCTGCAGCACCACGCGCCCCTTCTGGATGCAATAGAAGCGGTCGGACTCTGAAAGCGCGCGCTTCACGTTCTGCTCCACCAGCACCACGGCCAGGCCATCCCTGCGTGCGCGGCCCAGGAGTTCATAGACTTCGTTGACGGCGACCGGAGACAGGCCCAGCGAGATCTCGTCGCACAGCAGGTAATCGGGATTGCAGACCAGCGCACGCGAAAGAGCCACGAGCTGCTGCTGGCCGCCCGACAAGGCCGTTGCCGGACGGTGCTGGAATGCCTCCATCACCGGAAATTCCTTCATCAGGCGCTCGACGGTCCACGGCCCCTTGCGGCCGTTGCGCATCGCCAGCTGAAGGTTCTCGCGGACCGTCAGGCTGGGGAACAGCCGCCGGCCTTCGGGCACCAGTGCAATGCCGCGATCGAGCTGCTTGCGCTCCGGCTCTCCGCCCACGGGCCGGCCATCGAGCAGGACCCCGTCCGGGCGAGTGCGCACCGAGCCGACGATCGAACGAAGCAGCGTCGACTTGCCTGCTCCGTTCGATCCGATCAGCGCGACGGTCTCGCCGGGCCTGACCTCGAACGTGAAGCCGAACAGCGCCTGGAACAGGCCGTAGTACGCATCGAGACGGTCAGTGCGCAGCATGGCCGACCTCCTCGCCGATGTCGGAGCCGAGGTAGGTGTCCCGCACGGTCTGGTCGCCCATGACCGATCCGGGGTCGCCGTCGCAGATGACCGCGCCGCTGGCGAGCACCACGAGACGGTCCGCCGCCGAGACTAGGGCGTGCACCAGGTGCTCGATCCAGAGGATGGTGACGCCGCTCTGATGGATCGTGACGATCAGCTGCAGCAGTTGCTGCATCTCGCCGTCGGTCAGCCCGCCGGCCACCTCGTCGAGCAGCAGCAGGCGCGGCTGCGTGGCGATCGCACGCGCGAGCTCGAGGCGCTTTCGCTGAAGCAGCGTGAGCGTGCCCGCGAGCTTGTCCGCGACCGGCGCGAGGCCGCAGCGTTCGATCGCGTCCACCGCCAGGGCCTGTGCGGGGCTCCCGTTGCCGCTGGAGCCGAAGGTCGCGGCGACCAGGGCGTTCTCGTAGGCGGTCATGCCCTCGAACGGTTGCGGAATCTGGAAGGTGCGCCCGATGCCGGCGCGGCAACGCTGCGCCGCGTCCAGCGTGGTGACGTCCATGCCGTCGAGGAAGACGCTGCCGCTGTCACAGCGCGTGCTGCCGGAGATGAGCCCGAACATGGTGCTCTTGCCGGCACCGTTGGGACCGATCACGCCGATGAAGTCACCCTCCTCCACGCAAAGCGAGAGCTTCGGGATGACGACCATGTCGCCGTAGCGCTTGGTTGCGTCGCGCAGTTCGAGCAGCATGGCAGTTCCTCAGCCCAGCTTCAGGAGTTCGAACTTGCGCTGCACGGGAATCTCCGGCGCCGTCTTGTTGTTCGTGATGAAGAGCTCGGGCTTGCCGGCCGCGTTCACTCGCCACTGGCCGCCGACGACACGCATCTTGGAGACGTTCTTGATGCCGCTCGACGTGAAGTCGAGCCTGCCGATGATGGTGTCGTGTTTCATCACGCGCACGGCGTCGGCCACCTTGACCGGGTCCTTGGGGTTGCCGCTGGCCTTGAGCGCCTGGATGCCCGCTTCGAACAGCGCGTGGACGACCCCCAGGGGCTGGGTCCACTCGCGCTTGGTGGCGGCGGTGTAGGCATCGGCGAACTGCCTGGCCGTCTGGCCGGTGAGGCTCGACTTGAACGGATAGGCAGGGGTCCACCAGATCTCCGTGGACATGCCATCGGCACGCGGGCCGAGCGCTGCGACCCCGCCCGGGAAAAGCAGGGCCTTGGCGACCGTCGCGACCTTCGGCTTGAAGTTCATCTGCGCGGACTGCTTGACGAACGAAGCCCACTCCGGCGGATTGAACAGGCCGGTGACGATCTCGACGTTGTCCTTCTTGAACGCCTGGATGTAGGAGGAAAAGTCGTCAGCGCCCACCGGGAACCGGCCGATGTCCACGACCTTGTAGCCTGCCTTGGCGAAGGCGCCGGGCATGCCGAGCTTCAGGTCGCCCATGGCGTTGCCCGGCACGTCGTTGCTGAAGACCGATCCGACCGCCTTGTTCGACGGCACGTTCGACCAGATGTCGAGGTACACGTCGGAGATGTCTTCGAGGCCCCAGAAGAAGTGGAAGACGCTCTTGAAGCCCTTGGCCGGATCGCCCTTGAGCGGGAACATCCATGCCTGCCACGGGCCGACCGTCGAGATGCAGGGCACGCCGTTCAGCTCGCATTGCTGCGATGCGTTGGGGCCGATGGCCACCTGCGCCAGCATCAGGTCGATGTTCTCCTTGTTGATGAGCTCGGCCGCCAGGTTGGACTGCCGGTCGGGGCTGCTCTGGTCGTCGCGCGCCAGGATCTCGACCTTGTATTTCTTCCCCCCGACGGTGAGGCCGTCCGCGAGCGACTTGCGCACCTGCTCGAGGATGAAGTCGTCGGCCTCGGCGAAGGGAGAGAAAGGCCCCGTCTTCGGGCTGATGTAGCCGATCCTGATGGTGTCCTTGTCGGCTGCCCAGACCTTGCCGGCCTGGCCAAGCGCTGCCACCGCGCCGAGCGCTGCCGCGCCGCGAAGCAGCTGGCGACGGTTGCCGAGGAGGCCGGTGTAGCTGGCGTTCTGCATGTAAGTGAATGTCTTCAAGGTGCGCTCCGTTGCGGTTACAGCCCTCCGCGAAGGCCTGTCCGAACTTTGCTTTTTTCCGGCATTCGCGACTTTGCTGGCACGGCCGGAAAAGTTGACTGGAACGGCCCTGCCCAGGGACCGAAACACGCGCGTCACAGTGGCGCGACCTAGGGTTTCCTTGGCATCAACCTTGCGTGATTTCCCTCAAACTCCGGACATCCGGACTCATGCACCGGGCCTGCGCTACCCGGGCACCGAGCAAGTGCAACGTCAGCCCCAAGGCGGGCCGCCATGTCGACCTCCACCGTCACCTCGACCTCGATCCTCGCTTCCACTGCCGGCCTCGATCAGCACGACAAATTCGGCTATTGGCAGGACGTCGTGTGCCGTGCGCTGGTCGATCTCGAGTGCAGGCCGGCGAGCGGAATGGCCTTCGAGGCGTCCGTCGAGGCATCGCGCCTTGAGGGGTTGAGCATTGCCCGCATCGAGGCTTCGGCGCACCGCGTCGAGCGTCAGGCTTCAGCCATATCGCGTGCCAGCGAAGAGTCGCTGATCTTCAATTTCGTGCTCTCGGGCGTGGCGATGGCGCAGCAGGACGGAAGAAGCGTGGTGCTGAGGGCGGGCGACGGCACCGTCTGCGACGCACAGCGGCCCTACTCGCTCAGGTTCGACGACACGTTCAAGATCATCACGATCAAGCTGGCGCGCTCGGCCATCGCGCACCGCGCCGGCAGCATCCATCGCATCACGGCCACCAGCTTTGGCGAATCGAGCCAGATGTGCCCGATCCTTTTCGGGTACCTGGTGAGCTTCAGCAAGCAGGCCTCGCTCCTGCCGCCCGCTGCCTCGGAGAAGGTGGTCAGGAACTTCACCGAACTGCTGGCCGCCGCCCTGGACGAGGTCATCCTGGCCTCACCGCTGCCGCTCTCCGAATACCGGGCGACCGCATTGATGCGCGTGCGGGACTTCGTGGAGCGCCATCTCGACGTGTGCGAGCTCGACACGGCCATGGTGAGCACCGCCTTGAACCTCTCGCCGCGCTACATCAACAAGCTGTTCGAAGCCGAGAACACATCCCTGACCCGGTACATCTGGCGCCGGCGCCTGGAACGTGCCGCGGCCGACCTGCAGGATCCGGCGCGCGCCGGCCTTGGCATCTCGGCGATCGCGATGGCGCACGGCTTCAACGACCTGAGCCACTTCAGCCGGTCGTTCCGGCAACGCTTCGACCTCTCGCCCCGTGCCTACCGCGCAGGCGGCATCGCCCCGGGGGCTTCGACGGCTTCAGCCGCCTGAAGCGTTGACCGCCAACCGGCGCGCGGGCAGATCGCGCACCGTGGTGGCGCCGAGCAGGGTCATGTTGCGCACCAGCTCGTCGGCCAGGATCTTCAGCACGGCTGAAGCGCCCTGCTGCCCGCCCACCGCCAGGCCGTAGAGCGTGGGCCGGCCCACGAACACCGCCGTAGCGCCCAGGGCCAGGGCCTTCGCAACGTCGCCACCACGGCGGATTCCGCCGTCCATGAACACGGGGATGCGCCCGGCGACCGCATTCACGACACGCGGCAGCGCGGAGATCGCCGAGGGCGACGCATCGTTCTGGCGGCCGCCATGGTTCGACACGATCAGGCCGTCGATGCCGTGGTCGAGCGCCATGCGTGCATCGTCCGGATGGAGCACACCCTTGAGAAGCAGCGGCCCCTTCCACATTCCACGAAGCCATGCCAGCGATTCCCAGACGAGCGACCGGTCCATGGCGCGCGCCAGCAGCGCCGCCTGCATGCTGGTCGAGCCTGCGCCGCTGCGGGAGGGTGTCAGGTTGGCAAAGTCGGGCGCGCCGCGAGGGGCCATCCGAAGCGACCACCGAGGGTGACTCACCAGGTCCCAGGCCAGGCGGGGCGTCGGCCGGAACGGCATGCGAAACCCGTTGCGCAGGTCGAGTTCGCGGTTGCCGCTGACGGGAACGTCCACCGTCAGCACCAGCGCCTGGTAGCCGCCCTTCTGGGCACGCTCGACGATCTGGCTCGCCATCTCGCGGTGCATGACGTACAGCTGCATCCACTGCACACCGCCTGGCGCGGCCGCGCGCACATCCTCCAGCCGCATGTTGGAAGCGGTGGACAGTGAAAAAGGAATGCCCGCTTCAGCGGCAGCAACCGCCAGCAGGCGGTCGCCATCCGGGCGAACCAGACCGTTGAGCCCGGTCGGCGCAATGCCGATGGGCAGCGCCCATTTCCGGCCGAAGACCTCGATGGAGGTGTCGACCTGCGTGGTGTCGCGAAGCACGCGCGGCGTGAGCTCGATGGCCGACAGGTCGCCGGCATTTCGACGCATGCAATGGCCATCGTCGGCAGAGCCTTCGATGTAGTCGTGGACGAACCGCGGCAGCACCGCGCGGGCTTTGCGCCGATAGTCTTCGATGTTCAACAGCAGCATGAGCGTCGATTGCGGCGTCAGGCGATGGCGCGCGCTTCCACAAGGCGCACGAGAGACAGCAAGGTCTCCGTGACAGGCAGCTTGATGTTCAAGGGCCCGGCCAGCGCCACGACAGCACCGTTGATGCTCTCCACCTCGGTACGGCGACCTGCCAGCACATCCTGCAGCATGGAGGGCTTGTGCCCCTTGTGCTGGGCGATTGCGTTCGCCACATTGCCCTGGCATTTGGCGGGATCGACGTCGATGCCCATGCGCAACGCGACGGACAGCACCTCCGTGACGACGTCGTTCGCGAGGCGGCTGCCGTCTGGCACCTTGCCGAGTTCGTCGACCGTGCAGCCGGATACGGCACAGATGCTGTTCAGTGCGGCATTGAAGGCGACCTTCTCCCAGATCGCCGCCCACACGGTACCGTCCGAGCTGCAATCGAGCCCGGCCGTCGTGAGCACTTCGGCCACCTGGGAAACGAAGGGGCGCTCGATGCCGTCGGCCGCCATGAGCCGCACGACGCCCTTGCCGTGCGAATGCACCTGGCCAGGACCGACCATGTCCGCGGGCCATGTGGTGACGCCGATCAGCACGCGCTCCGGCGGCACGAAACCGGCGATCTTCTCGACGTTGCCCAAGCCGTTTTGCAGCGAGAGCACATGCACGTCCGGTCCGATCAGATGCCGTACCCCCGACAGGGCCGCACTGGTGTGCAGCGTCTTGGTGAACACCATCAGCAGATCGGGGATGTCGACAGCCTCTTCCGGCCGCAGGGCCTTGAGCGCCGCGACCTGCCGATCACCGCCGTCGGTCTCCAGCCGAAGCCCATGAGCGCGGATGGCGCCGATGTGCGCGTCGTTCAAATCGATCAGCGTGACTTCGTTGCCCGACTCGGCAAGCAAGCCACCGAACAGGGACCCCATCGCCCCTGCGCCGACGATCGAGATTTTCATGATGACCTCTCCTGTGAAATGTTTTGCGGCGGCAAGACGCCTGGCAAGCTCTGGCCTCGACCGCGTTGCAGCAGCGCGTCGCGCCCGGGAATGTGCCGACGCACGATGAGCAGTGCGACCATGGCAAGGAACATCGCCGTGCCCAGCAACGCCAGATAAGCCATGGCCCCACCTGCGGTGATCACGGCGGCCCCTGCGAAGGCGCTCAGGATGGCACCGAGGCGGCCGAATGCCAGTGCGGAAGCAGTGCCCGTCGCCCTGACACTGGTCGGGTACATGAATGCGCACAGCGCGTACATGGTCGACTGCACCGCATTCACGAACATGCCGTGCACGCCGAATCCGAAGATGAGCAGGCTGGTGTCCTTTCCGACGTTCAGGGTCTGCAGGGCGAACGCGCTCGCGGCGGCGCCTGCGCAGCACAGGACCAGCGGCCAGCGCGATCCGAACCGGGAGATCGCCACTGCGCAGGCCAGCGCGCCGATCACGCCGCCGAGGTTGTAGGCCGTCAGTCCCGATCCGGCGACGCTCATCGAAAGCCCCTCCGAGGCGAGCATCGTCGGCAGCCAGCTGAAGGCGGTGTACACGGCCGTCAGGCACATGAAGAAGGCAGCCCAGGTCGCGAGCGTGTCGCGCGCCAGGCCGTTCGAGAAGAGCGCACCGAAGCCTGCTCGCTTCTCGGTGGCCTGCTCGGCCGCGTCGGTATAGCTGGCGTCCCGGGCCATGGGGCGACCCATGCGCGCGAGCAGCCTGCCCAGTTCGCCCCAGCGCGCCGGATGCCGGGCCAGGAAGCGCGGCGACTCCGGCAGCGTGAAGAACAGGAGCACCGCCAGGGCCATCGGGAAGGTACCGCCGATGAAGAACAGCGCGCGCCATCCGAAGGCCGGCAGCACCTGCGCGGCGAAGAGGCCCGCCAGCATGCCGCCCAGGGGCACGCACACGATCGTGGCCGTGACGGCAAGCGTCCTTCGGCGGGCCGGCGTGAACTCGGCCGTGACGGTGGTCGAGCTCGGCAGCGCACCGCCGATGCCCAGGCCGGCAATGAATCGAAGCACCGCCACGGTCAGCACGTCGGGCGCAAATCCGATTGCGCAGGTGGCCGCGCCGAACAGGAAGACGCTCGCGATGACGGCCATCCGGCGGCCGAAGCGATCGGCGAACAGCCCCGCACAGGCGCTTCCGATGCCCATGCCGATCAGGCCCGCCGCCACCGCCGGAACGAAGGCTTCGCGCGTGATGCCCCACTCCTTGATCATCGAAGGAATCGCGAACCCGATGAGCTGGCCGTCGAATCCGTCCATCACGATCGACAGGGCGGCCAGGAAGACCACGAGCTTCTGCATGGTCGTGTAGGGGCCGTCGTCCAGCAGCCGGCCGATGTCGGCATTGCCTTTGAAGGCTGCAGCGGCGGCGTTCATTAGAGCCCCCGCGAGCCGGCGGCGGTCGCCGAAGGGAAGTGATGGTTCATGTCTTGTCTCCAGGTCGGGCGTTCGGCATTGCCTGGCGCCAAGGGGTGGGTCGACTCTTTCTGCTTCCGCTTCTTGGCGAGCGGTCGTGCACGGGTCAATGGGCAAATTCGTCGAACGGCAGGCCGACGTAGTTCTCCGCCAATGCGGTCGACGCGGCGCGCGAGCCGGTGACGTAGTCGAGTTCCGCGATCTGCACCTTGTGCTGGAATTCGTCGGCACCCGGGAAGCGATGCAGCATCGAGGTCATCCACCAGGAAAAGCGCTGCGCTTTCCAGATGCGCCGCAGCGCGCTGTCGCTGTAGCGTTCGAGCAGCTCTTCCCGGCCCGACTTGTAGAACTCCCCGAACCCACGAGCGAGAACCCGTACGTCGGAGACCGCGAGGTTCAGACCTTTTGCGCCGGTCGGGGGCACCACGTGCGCCGCGTCCCCTGCCAGGAACAGGCGGCCATACTGCATCGGCTCGGTCACGAAGCTGCGCATGCCGACGACGGTCTTGCTGAAGATCTCGCCTTCGATGGGCGCCCAGCCCTCGCGGGTGGCCAGGCGGGCGCGGAGCTCGCTCCAGATGCGGTCGTCCGACCAGTTCTCGATCTTGTCCGTGGGCTCGCACTGAAGGTACATGCGCTGCACTTCGGGCGAACGGGTGCTGACGAGCGCGAAGCCGCGCACGCTCAGCGCGTAGATCAGCTCGTCGGAAGAAGGTGGTGCCTTGCAGAGGATGCCAAGCCAGCCGAACGGATAGAGCCGCTCGAAGCCCTTCAACACGCCCTTGGGAATCGAGGGCCGGCTGACGCCCTGCGTGCCGTCGCAGCCGGCGATGAAATCGGCCTCGATGGTTTGCAGCTCGCCGCCGGGCTGCCGAAAGCGAACGCTCGGCGAGGTGGTGTCCAGGCCGTGCAGGCTCACGTCCGACACCTCGAACCGGATGTCGCCGCCCGATGCCAGGCGAACCTCCACCAGATCCTTGATGACCTCGTGCTGCGCATAGACCATCACGGCCTTGCCGCCCGTCAGCTCCGGAAAATCGATGCGGCGGTCGATGCCGTCGAAACGCAGGATCGTTCCTTCATGCCGGAAGCCCTCGCGTTCCATGCGGGCGCCCGCACCGATCTCCTTCATGAGATCGACGGTCCCCTGTTCCAGCACGCCGGCGCGGATCGTGGCTTCGATCGCTTCGCGGCTGCGCGTTTCCAGGACGATCGACTCGATGCCCTGGAGGTGGAGGATCTGCGAGAGCATCAGCCCCGCGGGGCCTGCGCCGATGATGGCGACTTGCGTTTTCATGACGTGGACCTTCAGTCGAGACGGATCTGGTTCTTGCGGATCAGCGCGCCCCATCGCTCGCGTTCCGCTTGCACATAGGAAGTCATCTGCTGCGGCGTGCCCGGCAGTGCTTCGAGCGACAGGGTTTCCAGCCGCGCCTTCACCGGCGTGGAGGCGAGCGCGGCTTGCAGCGTCTTGTTCAGTGCGGCGACGGTCTCGGGCGGGGTTCCCTTGGGAACGACCAGCCCCTGCCAGGCGGATGCATCGAAGCCGGTCAGGCCCTGCTCCGAGAGCATGGGAACGTCGGGGAAGTTCTTCAGGCGTTCCTTGCTGGCGACGCCGAGCGCCTTGAGCTTGCCCGACACCACGTACTGCTGGACCGTGGCGCTGTCCATGAGCGCGAACGGAATCTGGCCTCCCACGAGATCGATGACCGCCGGTGCGCCGCCGCGATAGGCCACGTGCTGCAACGCGAGACCGGTGCGTTCCTTGAACAGTTCCGCGGCCAGGTGCTGGGGACTGCCGGCTCCCGCCGATGCGAAGTTCGCACCGTTGGGGTTGGCCTTGACCCACGCGATGAACTCCTTCAGGTTGTTCGCGGGGTTGCTCGGATGAACGACCAGCAGGAGCGGGAATCTTGCGAGCATGCCCACCGGCACGAAGTCCTTCTCCGCGTCGTACGGCAGCTTGGCGAACAGTGCCGGGTTGGCCGCCAGCGTCGCGAAGTCGGCGGTGAACATGATGTTCCCGTAGTCCTTCGATTTCGCCACGTAGTCGGCGGCGATGTTCGTTGCCGCACCGGGCTTGTTGTTCACGATGATCGTGCGCTTCAACGACTTGCCCATCTCATCGGCGATCGTTCTTGCCACGGTGTCGGAGCCGCCGCCGGCGGCATAGCCGACGACCCATTCGATCGGCTTTTGATCCTGTGCGAGCGCCACGACAGGCGCGGCGGCCAGGGTGATCAGGGTGCAGGCGAGAAGCCGGCGGCCCATCGAGCAAAACTTCATTTCTTGTCTCCAGTTTTTTAAGAATCAGATGCAGCAGCTTTGCCGCCGCATGCCTCGGCTCGTCCATCTCGGCGCCTCGCCGAAAGTGACAGAGCGCCCGACAAGGAAGCCGGTGCGCTCGTGCGTTCCCTTAGAAGGGGTATTGGCGCGGCGTGGTCTGCACCGTCAGCCAGCGCAGCTCGGTGAAGGCTTCCACGCCGGCCTTGCCGCCGAAGCGGCCGATGCCGCTGCCCTTCACGCCGCCGAACGGCATCTGTGCTTCGTCGTGGACGGTGGGACCGTTCACATGGCAGATGCCCGACTCGATGCGCCCCGCCACCTGGATGGCGCGCGCCACGTCGCGGCCGAACACCGCGGCTGCGAGGCCGTACTCGTTGTCGTTGGCGCAGGCAACCGCCGCTTCCACCCCGCGGACCCGAACGATGCCCTTCACGGGTCCGAAAGCCTCTTCCCGGAAGATGCGCATTTCCGGGGTGACGTGATCGAGCAGCGTCGCGGGCATCAGCGTGTCCTTCGCCTTGCCGCCGATGACGAGCTTGGCGCCCTTGGCAATCGCGTCGTCGATCAGTTCGTTGCAGCGGTTGACCGTGCTCATGTCCACCACCGAACCGAGCACCACGGGCCCCTGCCGCGGATCGCCGAGCGGCAGGCTCGCAGCCCGCGCGCCGAGCTTGGAGACGAACTCGTCGGCGATGCTCTCGTCGACGACGATGCGTTCGGTCGACATGCAGATCTGCCCGGAGTTGGCGAATGCACCGAACACCGCCGCGTTGACGGCTGCATCGACGTCGGCGTCGTCCAGGATGACCAGCGGGGCCTTGCCGCCGAGTTCGAGCACGACGGGCTTGAGGTACTTGGCGCAGGTGGCTGCGATGAGCTTGCCGACGTGGGTCGAGCCCGTGAAGTTGACGCGTCGGACCGCCGGGTGCGCCACCATCGCTTCGACGACGGCGGCGGCGTCCGCAGGCGCGTTCGTCACGAAGTTCACCACGCCCTTGGGAAGCCCGGCCTCCTGCAGCGCCTCGATGATCAGGCCATGCGTGGCGGGACAGATCTCGCTGCCCTTGAGTACGACCGTGTTGCCGCAGGCCAGAGGCGTCGCGATGGCACGCACGGCCAGGATCACCGGCGCGTTCCAGGGAGCGATGCCGAGAACGACGCCCGCGGGCTGCCGTACGGCCATGGCCAGGTTGCCCGGCACATCCGAGGGGATGACCTCGCCGCTGATCTGGGTGGTGAGCGATGCGGCCTCCAGCAGCATGCCTGCCGCGAGGTGGACATTGAATCCCGCCCAGATGACCGATGCGCCGGTTTCGGCGGCGACGGCCGCGGCGAAGGCCTCCGCCTTGGCTTCCAGCGCATGCGAAGCCTTCATGAGCAGCGCCCGGCGTTCGCTGGGGCCGGTGGTCGACCAGGTCTTGAAGGCCTCGGCCGCGGCATCCACCGCAGCAATGGCGTCCTGCGTCGTCGCGGCGGGTGCGGTCGTCGCCACGCTGCCGTCCAGTGGGTTGCGCCGCTCAAAGGTTGCGCCGTCGCGGGCGTCCGTGCGCTCGCCATTGATCAACATCGAAATCTTCATCGGCTTGTCTCCGTAGGATGGTTTGAAAGAATTCCTCCCGCCCTTGGACGCGGGAACGGTCGGCAGGGTCAGGCGACCCGCACCTCCACGACGGCCGGCGCGTCGCTGGCCAGGGCCTCGTCCAGTGCCTTGCGCAGATCGGCCGGGTCGGTCACGCGCACTGCGGCGCATCCCATTCCCTTGGCCAGCGACTGGAAGTCGAGGTCGGGCAGCTCGGTGCCCTGCACGACGTCGGTGGGCGAGAAGCCGAATACCGGTGCGAAATCCTGCAGGGCGGCGTATCGCCGGTTGTTCAGGATCACGAAGGTGATCGGCAGCCTGTTCTGCGCCGCGCTCCAGAGCGCCTGGATGGAGTACATGCTCGATCCGTCGCCGATCAGGCAGATGATCCGGCTGCCGGGCTTGCCCAAGGCAACGCCCACGGACGCGGGCATGCCGTAGCCGAGGCCGCCGCTGTCCATCGTGTAGAAGGTCTCGCTGCGAGTGAAGGGCAGGTGGGCCTGCATCACGGGCCGTGCGCTCGGCGCCTCTTCGACCACGATGTGTTCCGGCTTCTTTGCCTCCGCGAGCGTCTGCAGCGCGTAGGCGACCGACATCAGCGGCGTCGGCTCCGCACGCGGTGCGGCCTTTCTCGCGGGGGGAAGTGGACGGGTCTTCTTCGGCGGCACGGCGAGCAGGTCCAGCAATCCCAGCCGGATGCTTCCGACGGCCGAGATGCCGACGGGCGCCCAGGCCGCAGTATCGGGATCCTCGGTCAGCTGGCACAGCGCTGCGCCGGCAGGCACATGAGGGCCCGCGCCTTCAACGTGATAGGCGAAGGCCGGCGCGCCGATGGCAAGGATGAGATCGTGCCCCTCGAGCAGTTCGACGATGCGCTCGCGCATGGCCGGAAGGAAGCCGGCGAACAGGCGATGGTCTTCCGGAAAGCTGCAGCGTCCGGACATCGGCGCGACCCACACGCGGGCGTTGTGGGCCTCCGCCAGCGCGACGACTTCGTTCCACGCGCCGTCCCGGTCAGCGGCGGCGCCCACCACGAATGCCGGGCGCTCGCTTGCCTCCATTGCGGCCGAGATCCGGCCAATGAGCTCGGGCTCCGGACGGGTCCGAGTGCTCACGGCCCGGGTCGGGACCAGCTCGGTGTATTGGTCCCAGTCGTCCACGGGCACCGACACCAGCACCGGACCGCAAGGCGGCATCATGGCCAGGTAGTAGGCCCGGGCAATCGCGAGCGGCACGTCCTGGGCGCGGGCCGGCTCGATGCTCCATTTGACGTAGGGCTTCGGCAGCTCGGTGGCCTGGGCCGAAGACAGGAACGGGTCGAACGGAAGAATCGAACGCGCCTGCTGCCCGGCGGTGATCACCATCGGCGTGCGGTTCTTGAAGGCGGTGAAGATGTTGCCCATGGCGTTGCCCACGCCTGCAGCCGAATGGAGATTCACGAACGAAGCGTTCCGGGTCGCCTGCGCGTAGCCGTCCGCCATGCCGACCACGCAGGCCTCCTGCAGGCCAAGGACGTAGCGGAAATCGCTCGGGAAGTCGCGGAACATCGGGAGCTCGGTCGATCCCGGATTCGCGAACACGGAGGTCATTCCGAAGCGGCGCATCAGGTCGAACACGGCCTCGCGAACGGTGATGCTGCCGGCGGCGGCGGGGTTTGCGGGCGTCGCGGCAGCGGCGTGCGGTGCGGATCCGGTCATTGCGTGTTTCTTCCTGCTGTGCACCGCGAACTCGCAATGCTGTCTCGATGGCGGGAGTGTGGAATCACGCCCTCATCTTGAAAATTGCCTTTTCGAGAAAAAGTCATTACCGTTTGGCATGACTTTCGATCTGCAGCAACTCGTCGCCTTCAACGCCATCGTTTCGTCGGGAAGCCTCGGGCGAGCGGCCGACGCGCTCAACATCACCCAGCCCGCGCTGAGCCGCACGATCCGCAGGCTGGAAGAACAGGCCGGGGCGCCGCTGTTCGAGCGCCATTCGAAGGGAATGCAGCTCACCGACGTGGGCCGCGCGCTGCAGCCGCATGCGCTGCTGCTGCAGCGCGAATCGGAGCACGCGAGCGAGAACATCAAGGCCATGCTCGGGCTGGCGAAGGGCACGATCCGCGTCGGCGCGGTCGGCAGCATCGCCTGCCTCGTGCTTCCTTCGGCCATCGGGCAGACCTGCAGCAAGTGGCCCAACCTCCAGGTCCAGATCATCGAAGGCGTCTGGGACCGGCTGGCGGATGCGCTCGTCTCGCACGAGATCGACCTGGCACTAGGGGTCGAGACCGATGACACGGCCGAGATCGTCGCCGTGAAGGACTGCAGATGGGAAGACACCAGCTACGTCGTCGCTGGCCGCCACCACCCGCTGCGCAGGAAGCGCAAGCTGAAGCTGTCGGACACCCTGGGCGAGCGCTGGGCGATCCTGCCGAAGGGAACGGGCCCGTTCGAGCACATGAAGAGCGTGTTTGCGCGGCAGAACCTGGCGCTGCCCAACGTGGTCGTCGAGACGCGCTCGGTCATGGCGCTCAAGAGCCTGATCGGCCACTCGGGCTTTCTTGGGTGGATGCCGGCGCCGATGTACGACGCCGAGCGAAAGGCCGGGCTGATCGATGCCCTCGACATTCCGGGCGCGAGCGACAGGAGAATCCTGACCGCCTTTCGCAGGCGCGCCGGCATGCTGCCGGGCCCTTCAGTCAAGCTGCTCGAGGAGCTTCGCGCGCTGACGGCAGCGTGAAGCAACGTGAGGCAACATGAGGCACGCCTCGAGCAATGACGCTCACACGACCATGTGCTGCTCGATTCGCTCGCGGCCCAGGGCGGCGAAGCTGCCCTGCAAGACGACCTCTCCGTGATCCAGCACCAGGACCGAGTCGGCAAAGGCCGCCACGAACTCCAGGTTCTGCTCGACGATGATGAATGAATCGCCGGCGGCCTTCCTGCGATTGATCATCGAGGCCATCCGGTCGATGTTTTCCGGCTGAACGCCCTCGGTAGGCTCGTCGAGCATGGCGAGCCTGGCCTTCAGCCCCATGGTCCGCGCGAAGGACAACAGCTTGCGCTCGCCGCCGCTGAGCGACCCCGCCCGCTGGGTAAGCCGGCGCTGGAGCAGCGGAAAGTGCTGGAAGACCTCCTCGTACCGTTCGGCCTTGCGGTCGTCGAGGTGCAGCCACAGGTTGTCCGCCACCGTCAGCTCGCCGAACACGACGTTCTCCTGCGGCGCGAATGCGATTCCCAGGCCGAGCCGGGCGTGCAGCGGCCGGTCGCTGAGCGCCTGGCCGTTCCAGTCGATGTCGCCGCTCGTGAGCGGCAACTGGCCAGCCAGGGCCTTCATCAGCGTGCTCTTGCCGACACCGTTTCGCCCCACGATGGCGAGCGCATGACCGGGCTGGACTTCTCCAGACACTCCACGGACCACGACGGTGTCGCCATAGCCGCATACCAATTCATTGAAGACCAGAGTCATTTGCGACCTCCCGCATACACCGCCCGCACCGCCGCGCTGGCCTGGATGTCCGCGAGCGAGCCCTTGTCGAGAAGACGCCCCTGGTGCAGCACATACACGTCGCCACCCATGGCATCCACCGCCGTGATGTCGTGCTCGATCAGCAGCGCAGCCGCACCGATCTGGCTCACCAGGGTCTTGATGGCATCGATCATCTGATGGGTCTCGCCGGGCGACAGGCCCGCGCAGGGCTCGTCCAGCAACACCAGCTTCGGCTCGGGTAGAAGCGTCATCGCTAGTTCCAGCGCTTGCCGATGTCCTTGCGCCAGCGTGCCGGCCGGAGCATCGAGTTGCGACGCGAGGGCGGGAAACTCTTGCAGGATGTCGGCGAGGAGCCTGGTGTGCCATCCCAGGGGTGCCTGCTTCAGCGTGTCGACGGCAGATGCACGTCCAGCCCAGACGGCCAGCCCCAGGTTCTCGCGCACCGTGAGGTCGGGAAAGACTGATGGCACCTGCATCTTGCGTCCGATGCCCTTGCGCGCCACGCGCCATGCGGACAACCCGCCGATATCGTGGCCATTGAGCGTGACGCCACCGCCGAGCAGCGGGAGCCGACCCGTGATGACGTTGAACGAAGAGGTCTTGCCCGCGCCGTTGGGACCGATGACGCATCGGATACCGGGCCCGCTGAGGGCCAGGGAAAGCCCGTCGAGGATCGTCACGCCCGACTGGGCCGTCTTCACCCCGTCGAGGGTCAAGGAGACGGGCGCCGTGGACGTGGCCGCCTCCTGCCCGGCGGGGGCGGGCGAGTCCGCGCTGCGGCGCGGGTCGGCCCGGCGCTTCAGCAGACCGGCGACCCCGTTCGGCAGGAACAGCACCACGACGATGAAGAGCGCCGCCACGGCGACTTCCCAGTAGAGGAACTGCTCCCGAAGCTCGGCAGACGCGTAGCCGACCACGGTGGCACCGAGCAACGGTCCCAGCGAGCTCCCCTTGCCTCCGACGGCGGCCCAGATCACGAACTCGGTCGAGAGGATGAAGCTCATCACCTGCGGAGTCACGATGCCCTGGTGCGCGGAGAACAAGGCACCTGCCGCCGCGGCGAGCAAGGCGGAGAACGCATAGGCGTTCGCCTTGACGCGGTCTGTTGCATACCCGAGCAGCTGAAGCCGCTCCTCGTTCTGCGCCACCGCTTCCCAGATCACTCCGATGGGGCGGGCCGCCAGCATCGCGAGAACGAGCGTCGTGATGACCGCGACTGCCGCCACGAGCCAGTACAAGGTCTCGTAGCGGGAGGTGCCGGGAATGTCGGGAATGTTCGACATGCCGTTGAAGCCGCCGGTGAGCCCGCTCCATTGCTGTGCCGCCAGGAAGCCCAGCATCGTCAGCGCAAGGGTGATGAGCGAGAAGTAAGGCCCGCTGCGCGAGCTTCTGGCGAAGACCAGGCGCGCGATGACATAGGCGAGCAAGGCCGGCGCCACCACCGCGAGCGGCAGCGCCAGATACAGGGCGGGGATCGACTCCGCGCCCTTGAGCATCCCGCCGAAGAGGTAGGCACCCAGCCCGAAGAAGAGCGCGTGCCCCAGGGGCAGGAACCCGAGGCGCCCCCAGCAGAGGGCCACGCCCTGCGCAGCGATCCCGTAGATCAGGAACAGGGCGATCTGGTACGCCACGAACTCGCTGGACGCGAACGGCAGCACAACCAGAACCACGGCCAGGAAGGCCGCCGATTTAGCGTCGCGAAAAAAGGCCATTGGGCTTGAGCCACAAAAAGAGGATTGAGAGCATCAGCACGACCGCGTAGCCGCTGGTCTGGCCCGCCACGCTGCTGATGATTGCCTGCGAGCCGCCGATGATTCCGACGCCGCCGAACATGCCGCCCAAGGTTCCGAGGCCACCCACGACCAGCACGAAGAAGGCGTCCAGGAGGTAGTCGACACCGATGCCCGGTTCGATGCGGATCAGCGGCGCAAGGAGCACGCCGGACAGCCCGGCGAACACGACCCCGATGACGAACGCCTGCGAAGCGAGCCGCCGGGTATTGATACCCAGCGCTTGCGCAAGAACGGGATTCGCCGTCATGGCGCGCACTCGAAGCCCGGCCGCACTGCGCCGATACCAAAGGAAGAGCCCCGCCATCACGACGAGTGCCAGAACGATCAGCGCCAAGCGATAGGCCGGGTACTGCGAGCCGAAGACCATCATCGGCTCGGTCAGCGTCGATTCGACGTTCCGGTACTCCCTGCCGAAGACAGCTTCGACGAGCTTTCTTAGGAGCATGGCCAGCGCCCAGGTCGCGAGCAGCGTATCGAAAGGCCGTGAATAGAGCGGCCGGATGAGCCAGCGCTCCACCACGTACCCGAGCGCGCCACAGACCACCACCGCCAGGGGAACCGCGGCCACCGGCGGCAGCCCCAGCTTCTGCACCGTCACGACCGAATAGGTCCCGAGCATCACGAACTCCCCGTGCGCCATGTTCATGACGCCGAGCAGGCCGAAGACGATCGCCAGGCCCAAGGTGGTGAGCGCGAGCGTGGCCAGCTCGTAGGCCAGGTTCAGGCCGTGCAGCAGGATGTTGCCGTCGAGCATGGTCAGACCTTGCACGTCTGGCCCGCGCCGACCTTCGGGAAGGTCTTCACCACGCGGAAGCCCTTGTCCGTGACGTCGGCGACGTAGATGTCCTGCTCCACGTGGCGCGCCTTGACGGTCACCGCGCCTCTCGGGCCGTCGTAGGTCGTTCCTTCGGAGGCGGCATCGAGCTTGGCCGGGTCCAGGCTGCCGGCCTTCTTAGCGAGCGCTTCGAGCATCAGGAAGCCTTCGTAGGTCGATTCGGCCAGGCCGTTCAATGCCGGGGCGTTAGCGCCGTTGGCCTTGGCATAGTCCGCAGCGAAGGCCTTCGCCGCGGGCGTGTCGATGTTCGCGAAGTAGCCGGAGCTCGAATAGAGGTTGCGCGCGTTGGCGAAGCCGATGCCCGCGAGGGTGTTCTCCTCGATCAGCGTTCCCAGGCGGATCGCCTTGTCCGAAAGACCGAAGCTCGCGAACGACTTGTTGAAGGTCACCGAAGCGCCGCCGACAAGCGACACGAGCACGGCGTCTGCGCCGCTGTCGCGGATGCGCGCGAGGCTCGCATCGAAGTTGTCGACGGTGAAGGGAAGGTACTCGTCCCCGACCACCTTGGCGCCGGTTTTCTCGATGTAGGCCCTGGCGGTGGCATTGGTGTTCCGACCCCAGATGTAGTCGTTGCCGATCATGTACCACTTGGTCGGCTTGCGTTCGGCCGCCAGCCATGGAATGACAGGCTCCAGCTGCTGCTGCGGCGTCTCGCCCTTGACGTAGGTACCCTTTGCACACTCCCCGCCTTCGTAGACGGGCGTGTACAGGTACGGCACCTGGCCCTTGAACAAACCCACGAGCGCACCGCGCACCGCGCTGTCGTGCATTCCGATGACGGCACCCGCCTTCTGGCCCTTCCAGAGCTTCAGCGCGGCCTGGCCTGCTTCCGCAGGCGCAAGACCCGCATCTCCGTACAGGAGTTCGACCTTGCGGCCCAGCACACCGCCTCGCGCGTTCAAGGCCGTGGCGGCCATCTCGGCGCACGCCTTGCACGACGGACCGAACAAGCCCCCGGGACCGCTCTGGGGAATCATCACGGCCACCTTGAGCGGGTCGGCCGCGAAGGCCGTGGGCAGTGCGGAAGCTGCCCCTGCGGCCAGCGTTGCTTGCAGGAAATGACGACGATCCATGGAATGCTCCTTCGGGATTTCAGTTGGGAGTTGTGAGTTGAGGGGCAGGCGGAAGCGCTGACTGGACGGCTTCGGCAATTGCCAGAAGCCGGCGGTCGGAATCGATGGGGCCGTCGAGCGCGAGGCCCACCGGCAGGTTGTTCGCGAGGCCCAGCGGGATGGTCGCGCCGGGCAACGATGCATTGCTGCCGGGGTCCGTGTTGCGAATGAATGTCCCGAAGGTGGGCTGCTGCGTGCCGTTCAGGTCGACCGTTTCGTCTTCACCGATGCGGGCAGCGACCCGCGGCGTGGTGGGGAAGACCAGCGCTTCGACGCGGTGCGATTCGAATGTCTGCGCGTAGAGCGCCTGCATCCGCGCCCTCGCCTGGAGAGCGCTCTCATAGACATCCTCGGGGATGCCTCCGCCGGTCAGGAGCGTGCCGACGGCACCGCGCACGTCCGGACTGCCCACGGCTGCGATCAGCTCCTCAAGCGTCACGCCGCGCCCGCGCTCCTCGAGATATCTCCGCATGTCGCGCAAGAACTCGAAGAGCGCCACCGGGAAGCCGACACCGGCATTGAGCTCGCTCAGGGCGGACATGTCGATATCCACGAGTTCGGCACCGGCCTGCCGCAGCGTCTGAAGCGCGGATTCAGCCACCTGTTCGAGTGCGGGCTCCAGGTCATTCCAGAACGGACGCCTCGGGACACCAAGGCGCAGCCCCTGGAGCGCCACCTTCATCTGGCCGTCCTTGGCGCCTGTCATCACCTCATCGAGAAGCGCGCAGTCCGCCATGGTGTAGGCCAGCGGCCCTGGGGTGTCGCGAGTGAGCGAAATTGGTGCGATGCCCTGTGCCGACACGCGCCCGACCGTCGGCCGAAAGCCGCTGACCCCGCAGAGAGCCGCAGGCACGCGGACCGAACCGCCGGTGTCCGTTCCGACGGAGGCGGGGACGATGCGCGCGCCGACCACGGCGCCCGAACCTCCGCTGCTGCCCCCGGGGATCCTGGTGCGGTCCCAGGGGTTTCTGACAGCACCGGTGACCGCGTTGTTGGTGGTGATACCGAACGCCAGCTCGTGCATGCCCACCTTGCCCGCGATCACGGCTCCTGCGGCCCGAAGGCGGGCAACCAACTCCGCATCCGCCTGGGGCAGCTTCCCGTTCAATGACGCCGTACCGGCCCCGCAGGCCATGCCGGCCGCCTCGATGTTGTCCTTCAAGGCGATGGGAATGCCGAGCAAGGGGAGGCGCTCGCCGGCGGCCAGACGGCTGTCCGCATCACGCGCTTCTTTCCGCAACGCCTCGGGATCGAAGCTGACCCAGACGTTGAGATCGCTATAGGCTTGCGACCGCGCGATGCAGGCCTCGGCCAGGTCCAGACTTGAAACGGATGCTCCATCGAGGAGCTTGCGAATGGCAGAGAGAGGAAGGTCGATCGCGTGCATGGCTCGTTCAGCGTTTGGTGACGATTCAATGTACGCAGCGGCGTTTTGCCGGGGACCTATAGAAATCGTTAGGGGCCGCTCACCGGGCGGCGGCCTAGGGTCAGACCCGACTGGCGCAAACCACAGCAGTGCCTAGCATTGGCGCCCCGCGCATGAAGCTTGCTTGGAATCGACCATGCACCTCTCCACCATTCAGACCAGGGCCCTTTCGGACCTCATGCGCCTGGTCGCGAACGCGACCGACGGCGACGAGCTGCGCGAGCGCATGGCGCTGCCCATGCTCGACCTCCTTCGTGCGGACACCTACGTGTCGATGGTGTGGGACGGCGAAAGGCAGCGCTTTGGCCGCACGACCGCGCTCAACATGTCCGAGGAGAACCTGCGTTCCTGGGACGATTACTTCCGCTTCGTGGACCCGCTGACCTACCCCATGATGCAGCGCCGCAAGCCCACCCTGGCAACGCAGGTGCTCTGCCAGACCGACCTGTCGCGCACGGAGTTCTTCAACGACTTCCTTCGTCGCGACCGCATGTACTGGGGAGTGAACGTGTATTTCTACGAGCGCGAGCGATGCGTAGGGGACGTTCGCATCTGGCGCAATCGGGAGCGGGGCAATTTCGATACGGGCGAGATCGAGATCCTGAATCTCGTCGAGCCGGCCATCACCGCCGCGCTTTCACGGCTGGGCTGGAAGGAATCCGCGCCCGCCATCGAGGAAGGTGAATCCGCCGAGGCAACGCTGCAGCGCGAAGGACGCCTGAGCAAGCGCGAGGCCGAAGTGGCGTGGCTGGTCAGTTGCGGCTGTCCCGACAAGGAGATCCAGAGCCGGCTCGGCCTGGAGTATCCGACGGTCCGCTTCCATCTGGGCAACGCCTTCAAGAAGCTGCGCGTCGCCAACCGATCCGCGCTTGTCGGCCGGGTTCGGGCCCTGCTGGCGCACCAGGAGCATGGAGGCACCGCAACGGCCATCGCGATGCCCGGCGCGTCGACAGAAGACGCCGCATCTCCTTCCGCATTTGCGACACGGGTGCTCAGGCAGCGCGGCGCGCCACAGCAGATTCGTCCCAACTGATTCCTACGCCACGAGTGTCGTCGGCAGCGTGCCGGCTCGCACGCACCGGCCTCAAAAGCGCTGCGGGACTGGTTGACGGCGCTGCCAGCCGGATGCCATGCAGCTCCGGCCCTTCAGATCATGGCGAAGCCACCCGATGCCCCGATCGTCTGGCCGGTGACGAACAACGCGCGGTCCGACGCGAGGAATGCCACCAGCCCTGAAACATCGTCCGGCCGCGACAGCCGCCCCGCCCCCTTCGAGATCGGATAGAGGTTCACCATCTTCGCGAGCAGTTCGTTGTTCTGAATGGTCGCGTCCGGATGCAGCGGTCCGTCCTTGATGCCTTCATGCGAAACCGCGCCGAGGGCAATCGAATTGACTGTGATCGCGTGCCGCCCGTGCTCGCGCGCCAGCGCCTTGGCAAAGCCTGCGATGGCGGCTTTCGCGCCTGAGTAGACGGCCATGTTGGCCTCGCCGATCCGGCCGGCTTCCGAGATGATGTTCACGATGCGCCCGCGCCTGGCGGCCACCATGCCGGGCAGCACGGCGTGACAGCAGTGGAAGGTGCCGTACACGTTGAGGTTGACGATCTTGGCCCAGTCGGCCACCGCCATGTCGACAAAGGCCGGCGTTCGCCCGCCCTTCTCGCGGCGCTCGGGAATGATGCCGGCGTTGTTCACGAGGATCTGCACCGGCGCGTCGAAGTGCTGCGCGGCCGCATCGACCATGGCCCGCACCTGGTCGGCCTGCGTGATGTCGGCGGGCGCGGCGAGCGCCTTGCCGCCCTGCGCCTCGATCTCGCGCGCCACGGCCTGCGCCCGCTCGGGGAACAGGTCGTTGACCACGACGCGCGCACCTTCGCGTGCGAGTTCGATGCAGATCTGCCGGCCCACGCCCTGGCCGCCGCCGGTCACCAGGGCCACCTGGGATTCCAAACCGAGTTTCATGTGTGTGCTTCCTTGCTTGCTTTTGAATGAGTGAATAAATTGGCGGGCGGGGTTCAGCGCCCCTGGAACACGGGCTTGCGCTTCTCGACGAAGGCGCGCATGCCTTCCTTGCGGTCCTCGCTGTCCACCAGCAGCGCAGCGGCATAACGCTCGTACTCAAGGCCGCTGTCGAGGTCGGTCTGCATGCCGCGGTTCACTGCGCGCTTGACGAAGCGCACGGCCAGCGGCGGCATCTCGCCGATCTGCTGTGCGAGCGCGATGGCTGCCGGGAGCAGTTCGGCGCCCGGCAGTACCTGCGTGACCAGGCCGTAGTCGAGCGCGCGTGCCGCATCGATCTGCGCGGCCGTCAGCATCAGCGCCTTGGCGCGTGCCTCGCCGATCAGGCGCGGCAGCCGCTGCGTGCCACCGGCTGCGGGGATCACGCCCAGGCGCACTTCAGGAAGGCCCAATCGTGCGTGATCGGCCGCCAGCCGCAGGTCGCAGCACAGGGCCAGTTCGAGGCCGCCGCCGAGCGCGACACCGTTGATCGCCGCGAGAATGGGCTTCTCGAATTCCTCGATGCCGCGAAACAGGTCGTGCGTCGCCTTCTGTGCGACGAAGAAGTCGGTGGCGCAGATCTGGTGGTCGGCGCGTTCCTTGATGTCGGCGCCGGCGCAGAAGGCGCGTTCGCCAGCGCCCGTGAGCACCACCGCGCGCACGCGCTGGTCGGCACGGGCCAGTTCGAAGAATGCGCGGGCGAGGTCGGGCTTCATCGTGCCGCCCAGCGTGTTCATGCGGTCGGGCCGGTTGAGCGTCACGACAGCCACGTGGCCTTCGACGCGGTAGGTAAGCGTCGAGAGTTCGACGTGGTCGGGGCGGTTGTTTTCTTCAGGCATGGTGGTTCCTTGCGAGTTCTTGCTCTGTCATGCCGTGGCGCGGGAAAGGACGTGCGCGACGGCCACCGACCCGAGCCCGATCATGTGGGCCATGCCCCAGCCGGCACCTGCGTGCTGCCGGTCGCCTGCCTCGCCGCGAAGCTGCCGCGTGATCTCCGCGATCTGGCCGATGCCGGTGGGACCCAGCGGATGCCCCATGCCGATGAGGCCGCCCGATGCGTTGATCGCGCAGCGCCCGCCGATCTGCGAGTCGCCGCGCAGCAGGTATGCGGCGCCCTCGCCCTGTTCGCACACGCCGATGGCTTCGCTGTAGAGCAACTCCTCCACCGAGAAGGCGTCGTGCAGCTCCAGCAGGTCGAGCCGGCTTGCGGGAATCGCCGCCTGCTCGAGCGCTGCGCGGGCACTGGCTCGCACGAGGTCGACCGCCGCTGCGCCGTAGGAGGTCTCCGGGGTTTCGCTGCACGCGGCCGACGCGCGCACGCGCACGCAGCGCGCCGCATCCAGGCCCAGCCGGCGCAGCGCGCGGCCCGACACCACGATGACGGCCGCGGCACCTTCGCCGCGCGGGCAGCATTGCTGCACAGTCAGGTCGCCCGCCACCAGCGGCGACGCGAGCACCTGTTCGAGCGTGCGCGGCTTGCGGAACTGTGCGAACGGGTTGCGCGATGCGTTGCCGTGGTTCTTCACCGCCACCTGCGCCATCGACGCCGGGTCCGCGTCGCGCTCGCGCAGGTAGGTGCGGGCCATCATCGCGAACTTCACCGCGGGAACGTTGGCCGTCTCGCTCAGGCGGGCGAGGCCTTCCTTGTCGGCCGCGCGCCGGGCATCGCCGTGCTTGTCCACGCCCACCGCCAGCACCACGTCGCTGACGCCGCGCGCCACCTCCATGCACGCCTGCCGGAAGGCGAAGGAGCCCGATGCCGATGCGTTCTCGACCTGCGTGACCGCCAGCCCGCTCGATCCGAGGTGCCGCAGCATCACGCGCCCGGCCGCCATGCCGATGGAAGTGGTGCCCACGTAGGCGCTGTTCACCTGCGGCCAGGCCAGCCCCGCATCCGCCAGCGCGGCGCGCACCGCAGTCAGGCCGAGGTGCGTGTAGGGCGTCTCGCTCGGAAACTGGTAGGCATGCATGCCGATACCGGCCACGTACACGCCTTCGTTGTCGTCGATCCAGTTGCTCATCGCGCCGCCCCCTCTGCCGCGACGAAGCGGCAGGCGAAGGTCTCGCCGCCGGGCTGCGCCACGCCGATGGCGCGCAGCGCCATGCCGACACGCAGGGCCGACTCGTCCGATCCAGCGATCACGCCCTCCTCGATGAGCCCGTCATCGATGAGGATGTCGGCGGCGATGCGCGGCACTTCCATGCCGGGCAGCAGCGGCACATGCAGCGTGACGTACTCCAGCAGCTTGCCGCCGCCGGGACGCGCCACTTTCTCGGCGCCCTGCAGCGGATCGCCGCAGTGGCTGCAGCCGGGCACGTTGGCGGGAAAGACGAGCTTGCCGCACGCCGGACATTGCGCGAAGAGGAACTCCAGCGACTCGCCGTCGGGCGCGAGTTGGTAGAGCGTTGGATGCTGTGGCTGGAGGCCACGCAGGTCAGTGGTCATGGGGCTGATTTCCTGGTTTTGAAAAAAGGTCGGCAGGCGACGCGCGGACTACTCCAGCTTGGCGCCGGAGTTCTGAACCACCTCGCGCCAGCGCGTCATCTCGGACTTGACGAAAGCGTCCAGCTTCTCGCCGCGCATGCCGCGCATCGGCACGCTGCCGAACTTCTCGGTGGCAGCCAGAAGCTCGGGATTCACGATGACTTCCGCCATGGCGTCGGCCAGGCGCTTGACGATGGCAGCGGGCGTCTTCGACGAGACGAACATGGCGCCCCATGCGCTCGACTCGGCGCCGGGGTAGCCCAACTCGGCGACGGTCGGCAGGTCGGGTGCGCTGCCCAGGCGCGACTTGCCGGTGACTGCCAGCGCCTTGAGCTTGCCCGACTGCACGAAGGGCAGCACCACGGCCGCGTAGTCGAAGGCCAGGTCGAGGTTGCCGGAGATCAGGTCGGTCAGCGCCGGGCTGCTGCCCTTGTAGGGCACGTGCGTCATCTTGATGCCGGCGGTCGTCTGGAAGAGCTCCGCCGTCAGGTGCGTGGCCGTGCCCGCGCCCGCCGAGCCGAAGTTGAGCTTGCCGGGGTTCTTTTTGGCGTACGCCACCAGCTCGGGCACCGTCTTGAACGGCTTGTTCGGGTTGATGACCAGGATCAGCGGCGACTCCGACATGCCGTGCACGGCCGTGAAGTCCTTGACCGGGTCGTAGCGCACGTTCTTATAGAGCGCGAGGTTGGCCGCGTGCGTGCCCTGCGTGCCATAGATCAAGGTGTAGCCGTCCGCCGGTTGGCGTACCGCGTATTCCACGCCGATGGAGCCGCCGGCGCCGGGCCGGTTGTCAACGATCACCTGCTGGCCGAGCTTCTCCCCCAGCTTGAGCGCAAGCAGCCGGGAAGTGTTGTCGGTGATGCCGCCCGGAGGGAACGGCACGACAAAGGTCAGCGGCTTCGAAGGCCAGCCGTCAGCTTCGCCGGCCGCATGCACGGCAGTGGCTAACAGGAGCGCGCTGCTGGCAGCGGCGAGGGCTTTGAGGAAGGTTTTCAAGGGTTGTCTCCGGGTTTTGTGACGCGATTCGATTGCGTTTTTTCTACGAATAGACGTAGACTACTTCAACCCCTCGTTGTTTGACAACCTTGTTTTCTCCCTCTCCGCAGGAAATTTTCGATATAAATCGCCGGCAAATGCATGAATCCCGTAGCTATGATCGATAACTTCTACGACCTATCGGAGGATCCATGCCAACCATCGTCCCTGCAGCCGCCCGCACGATGACCCTGCTCGAAGTCTTTGCGCGCGAAAAGCGCGAGCTGTCCAACTCGGACCTGGCCCGCCTCATGGACCTGCCTGAGAGCAGTTGCTCCGACCTGCTGCATACGCTGCACGAGCTGGGCTATCTGCTGCGCACCGCGCGCAGCCGGCGCTTCTATCCGACCGCGCGCCTGCTGACGGTGGCCAAGGAGATCTCCGCGAGCGACCCGCTGTACGCCGTGGGTGCCGAGGCCTGCGAACTGCTGCGCGACCGCACCGGCGAGACCGGCCTGTGCGGCAGGCTGGAGAACGGCGTCGTGAAAGTCATCGCGCTGAGCGAAGGCCGCCACGCGCTGCGCTACATGCAGCACGTGGGCGACAAGCTCGCGCTGCACGTCTCCGCCCTCGGCAAGGCGATCCTCGCTGTCGGCACCCCGGAAGAGGCGGCGCGCCAGCTGCGCCTGAAGCCGCTGCGCGTGCTGGCCTCCGGCACGCTCACCGACCTGTCCGAACTCGAAGCGCAGGTGGAGCGTGCGCGCGAACAGGGCTGGATCTGGGTCGAGAACGAAGGCAGCGAAGGGCTGACCGCAGTGGCCGTGGCCGGCCAGATCGGCGGCGAGACGCTGGCCCTGTCGGTGGCCGGGCTCACCCATCGCATGCGCGACCAGCGCGAGCGCTGCCTGGAGGCGCTGCAGGAGGTCAAGGCCATCGTCTTCCGCAAGCAGGCCGCCGAGGGCGCCACGCGTGAGCAGCCGGCGACGGCATCGGCCTCTTCTTCTCCGGCTTCTTCTTCCTCTTCTTCCTCTTCCCGCCGCGGCACCAAGGCCTCGCCTCCCGCAGAGCCTTGAGCACCGCCCATCTTCATCACCAACAAACAGGAGACAACGTGTACACTCAGACTGCAGAACAAGCCATGCTGCGCGACAGCATCCGCCGCTTCATGAAGAGCGAGGTCGCGCCCATCGTCGCGCGCCACGACCAGGAGAAGACCTTTCCCTTCGAGCTGCTCAAGCCCTTGTCGGAGTTCGGCTACCTGGGCGGCCGGCTGTCGGAAGAAGAAGGCGGCATGGGCCTGGACCAACTCACCTGGGCGATGCTGATGGAGGAAGCGGGTTACGCCTGGCTCTCGCTGCGCACGATCCTCAACATCACCAACGCGGCGATCAACAAGCTCGCGGCCGAGGCCACGCCCGCGCAGAAGGAGCGCTTCCTCAAGCCGCTGCTGAACAATGAGCGCCGCTGCTTCAGCGCCATCAGCGAGCCTGGCACGGGCTCCAACATCGCGCAGGTGCAGACCCGCGCCGACCTGCAGGGCGACCACTACGTGCTCAACGGCCGCAAGCTGTGGATCACGAATGGCGCCTTCGGTGACTTCGGCATCGTCGTGGCGCGCACCTTCAGCCCCGACTGCCAGGGCCAGCTCTCCACCTTCCTGGTCGAGAGGGATGTTTCCCCCTATGAAATGCGCCGCGTCGACACGATGGTGCTGCGCAGCACCGGCACGGCCGAGCTGGGCTTCGACAACGTCAAGGTGCCGCGCGAGAACTTGCTGGGCGAGGAAGGCGGCGCACTCAAGAAGATGCTGATCGGCCTGGACAGCGCGCGCGTGAACATCGCGATGGGCGCCGTGGGCGCCGCGCAGTCGGCGCTCGACCTCTCCATCGACTACGCGCGCACGCGCACGCAGTTCGGCAAGCCCATCGGCAGCTTCCAGCTGGTGCAGAAGCTGATCGTCGACATGACGATCCGCGTGGAGGCCGCACGCGCGCTGGGCCTGCGCGCCGCCGCCGCACTCGACTCGGGCCATGACGCGCGCACCGCCGCGTCCATCGCCAAGCTCTACGCCACAGAAGCCGCCCACGAGGTGGCCAGCATGGCACTCCAGGTGCACGGCGGCCTGGGCTACGCCACCGATTACCCCATCGAACGAATCTTCCGCGACACCCGCGGCGGGACCATTCCGGAAGGCACGACCGAAGTGCAGACGCTGATCGTCGGGCGCGAGATCCTCGGCATCTCGGCCATCGCCTGAACGCCGCGGGAGTCGCACAGCATGACCCATCCGGCCTTCAGCACCGACCTGTCACGCCTCATCCATCCGCGCGCCATCGCCCTCGTCGGCGCGTCCGAGCGGCCGCAGAGCATCGGCGGGCGCACCCTGAGCAACCTGCTCGACCATTCGCAGATCGACGGCGAGCTCTACCTGGTCAATCCCACCAAGACCGAGCTGCGCGGCCATCGCTGCTGGCCCAGCATCGCCTCGCTACCGCAGACGCCAGACGTCGCCGTGATCGCCGTTCCCGCGTCGGGCGTCATCGCGGTGATGGAGGAATGCGCAGCCCGGCGCGTGCCCTTCGCGATCATCCTCACCTCGGGCTTCGGCGAGGCCGGTGCCGAGGGCGAGCGGGCCCAGGCCCGGCTCAAGGAGATCGCCGAGCAGGCCGGCATGCGCATCTACGGCCCGAACTGCCCCGGCCTGACCAACGTCAACGCCCGCCTGGGCATGACCTTCTCGCCGTCGTTCCCGCACGACCTGGTCAAGGGCCCGATCGGCCTGGCCACGCAGGGCGGCGGGCTGGGGCGCAACGTGATGCAGGCGATGGAGCGTGGCATCGGCATCGGCCTGTGGGCCTCCACCGGCAACGAGGTGGACCTGGAGGTGGCCGACTTCATCCATTACATGGCGACCGCGCCGGACATCAAGGTGATCGTGACCTTGCTCGAAGGCATCAAGGACGGCCCGCGCTTCCTGGCCGCGCTGCAGTGCGCGGCGGACAACGGCAAGCCGGTGATCGCGCTGAAGGTCGGCAAGTCGGAGTACGGCCAGCGCGCCGCGCAGTCACACACGGCCTCATTGACGGGCTCGGCCGAGGTCAACAGCGCGGTGTTCCGCCAATACGGCGTGATCGAGGTCGACGACATCGACGAGCTGGTCGACACGGCCTGGCTCTTCGCGCGCGCCATGCCCGGCGAGCGCGAGGAGATCGGCGTGTACTGCTCCTCGGGCGGCACCACCGCGCTGACCGCCGATGCAGTGGGCACCGCCGGCCTCACGCTGGCCGAGTTCGCTCCCGAGACCACCGAGTTGCTTCGCAGCAAGCTGCCCGATTACGCGGCCATCAACAACCCTGTCGACACCACGGCCGCCGTGCTCAGCGACGCGGACCTCGTCGAGAGCACGCTGGGCGCGGTGGCGGCGGACCCCAACACGGGCTGCGTTGTCACGCCGATCGCGCTGGACTACGGCGAGACCACCATCCGCATGGCGCAGACCATCATCGCCGCGCAGAAGCGTGTGCAAAGCCCCATCGTCCCGATCTGGATGAGCGACCGGTTGGGCGAGGGCTACCGCATGCTGGTTGCGGCCGGGTTCGCGCCGCCGCGCTCGGTCGGCAAGGCGATCGCCGCCATCAGGCGCTGGACGGAATGGGGCCGCTGGCGCCGCAGCGCGGCCGGGAGCTCTGTGCGCCGCCTGCCGACGGCCGTGCCCGCAGCGCCGGCCGGTGCCTTGCGCAACCTGTCGGAACTGCAGGCCAAGGCCCTGCTGGAGAAGGCCGGCATCCCGCTGCTGCCGGTGGCGGTGGCGCGCACGCGGGAAGAGGCGCGCCAGCTCGCCGATGGCATGGGCTACCCGGTGGTCGCGAAGATCGCAAGCCCCGACATCCTGCACAAGTCCGACATCGGCGGCGTGCGCGTCGGCATCGCCGACGGCGCGCAGCTGGCGCTGGCGTGGGACGACATCATGGCTTCGGCCAGGCATCACAAGCCCGATGCCGCCATCGACGGCCTGCTGATCGAGAAGATGGCACCGGGCGGCGGCGTCGAGCTGATGGCTGGCGTCACACGCGACCCGGTGTTCGGGCATGTGATGACCTTTGGCCTGGGCGGTGTCTACGTGGAGATCCTGCGCGACGTCACGCGCCGCCTGCTGCCGCTGAGCCCCGAGGACGCCGCTTCGATGGTGCGCGAGATGCGCTGCTTCCCGGTGCTCGACGGCGCGCGCGGCCGCCCCGTGGCCGACGTGCCCGCACTGGAGCGGCTGCTGATGGGCGTGTCCGAGTTCGTGACGGCGAATGCGCAGCGCATCGAGGAGATGGACCTCAACCCGATCTGGGTCGGCGCGCGGGGCGAAGGCGCCGTGCCGCTCGATGCGGTGATCGTCGAGCGAGGCGCCGCATGAGCGCCGCCCGCCCGCTCGCGGGCATCACCGTCCTCGACTTCAGCGAACTGCTGCCCGGCCCCTTCTTCACGCAGAACCTCGCGGAGATGGGCGCGCACGTCATCAAGGTCGAGCGCCCGCCCGGCGGCGACAACGCACGGCGCATGGGCCCGGGCGGCTTCGAGGCGGTCAACCGCGGCAAGCTCAGCCTGCTCGCGGACCTGAAGGACGAGGCGCAGCGCGCCCGCATACACGAGCTCGTGGCGCAGGCCGACGTGCTCGTGGAGTCGTACCGACCCGGCGTGATGGCGCGCCTGGGCCTGGACTACGCGAGCCTGCGCGAGCGCTTTCCGCGCCTCGTGTACGTCTCGCTCAGCGGCTACGGGCAGGAGGGGCCGTGGGCGCAGCTGCCCGGCCACGACATCAACTACCTCGCCGCGGCGGGCGCGCTCGCGGTCTCGGGTGAACCCGGCGGCCCGCCCACGCAGAACTTCGGCCTGCCGGTGGCGGACCTGTGCGGCTCGATGTATGCGCTGTCGTCCACGCTGGCGGCGCTGCTGCAGCGCGAACGCACGGGCTGCGGCCAGCACCTGGACGTGGCGCTGGCCGACTGCGTGCTGCACTGGATGAACCCGCGCCTGGGCACCTACCGCGCCGACGGCGCGGACAGCCTCGAGCGCCAGCGCGCGTCCACGCAGCTGAAGCCCGCGTACGGTAGCTTCAGCTGCCGCGACGGGCAGCACCTGAGCGTCGCCGCACTCGAAGACCATTTCTGGGCGCGGCTTTGCGAGGTGCTCGACATGGGCGAGTTCGCAGGCGAGGCCTATCGCACGCTGGGCGCGCGCAAGAAGCAGGCACAGGCCATCAACGACCGCATTGCGCAGCAGCTCGCCGCGCGCGATTCGGCCGAAGCCTTCGAGACGATGGCGCGCAAGGACCTGCCCGTCGCGCCCGTGGTGCCGCCTGCAGATCTCGCTGCGCTGCCGCAGTTCGCGCAGCGCGGCCTGCTCAACGGCGCCGAGGCGCTGTCGCTGGTGCGCTTTCCGGTGCCGCTCGCGGGCGTCGATCCGTCGGCGCTGGGCGACGCGCCCGGCCTCGACAACGCACGGCAGCTGCTGCAGTGAGCCAGCCACCGCTGCCCACGCGGCTGACGCGGCTCTTCGGCCTGGCCTACCCGATCCTCGGCGGCGGGCTGATGTGGCTCTCGGACGCCCGCTACGTCGGTGCGCTCACCAACACGGGCTGCATGGGCTTCATCACGCCGCGCTCCTTCGATGGTGAAGCCGCGCTACGCGAGCAGCTGCGGCGCTGCAGCGAGATCACCGGGGGCCGTCCCTTCGGCGTCAACCTCACGCTGTCGGCGCGCCCGCAGGCCAACGCCGGTGTGCAGGGCTCGTTGGAGACCGCGCTGGCGCATGGGGTGCGCCACTTCGAGACCGCGGGCTATGCGCCCGATGCGCTGATCCGGGCCATCCACGAAGCCGGCGGAATCATGATCCACAAGGCATCGAGCGTGCGGCACGCCCTCGCCGCCCAGGCGGCCGGCGCCGACGCGGTCGCGCTGGTCGGCATGGAGGAAGGCGGGCACCCCGGCGCCAACGAGCTGCCCACCATGCTGATGGGCGCGCTGGCCACAGCGCGCGGGCAGTTCCACGTTCCGCTGGTGCTGGGCGGCGGCATCGGCCACGGCAGCCAACTCGCCGCGGCACTCGCGCTCGGTGCCGACGGTGTGCTGATGGGAAGCCGCTTCCTCGTGAGCGACGAGGTCTCGGCCCATGCGGCCTACAAGAAGCACCTGCTGGGCTGCGACGAGCACAGCACCATGCGCCTGCTGCACACGCTGGGCAACACCTGGCGCGTGCTGCGCAACGACACCGCCGCGCAGGTCGACGCCATCGAGCGCGCCGGCGCGGCCGACCATGCAGCCTTCGGCGGCCTGCTCGACAGCCGCGTGGCGCGCGACCGCTGCTACGGTGACGGCGACTGGCGGGGCGGCATGCTCTCGCTCGGGCCCGCCATCGGCTTCGCCACGCGCACCGAGCCGGTCGCCGCGATCGTCGAGGAAATCATCCGGCAGGCACGCGCTGCCGTGACGCACCTGAACGCATCCACCGCACTGCAATGACCCAAGTACTCCCATTCCTCGACCGACTGGCTCTGCCACTCATCGCAGCGCCCATGCTGCGTGTCTCCGGCATCGAACTGGTCTCCGCCGCTTGCGTCGCAGGCGTGATCGGCGCCTTTCCGACGGCCAACTGCCAGACGCTCGACGAATTCGACGCCTGGCTCACCCGCCTGGACGAAGAAGCCGCCGCAGCGCCCGGGCGCACGGCGCCCTACTGCCCCAACCTCATCATGCGGCGCGACCCCGCGCGGGTGATGGCCGAGGTCGAGCTGATCGCCAGGCACCGCACGCAACTCGTGATCACCAGCGTGGGCTCGCCTGCCGCGGTGGTGCCGCGCCTGCACGAGGCCGGCTGCCGCGTGTTCGCCGACGTGACCTCGCTGCACCATGCAGTGCGCGCCATCGAGTCGGGCGTGGACGGCCTGGTGCTGCTCACCGCGGGCGCCGGCGGCCACACCGGCTGGGCGAACCCGTTCGCCTTCGTGCGCGCGGTGCGCGGCGTATTCGACGGACCCATCGTGCTCGCGGGCGGCCTGTCGGACGGTGTCGCCCTGCGGGCCGCCAGGGAGCTCGGCTGCGACCTCGGCATCATGGGCACCCGCTTCATCGCCACGCAGGAGAGCCTGGCGAGCGGCGACTACCGGCAGATGCTGGTCGACAGCTCGATCGACGACGTGCTGCTCACGCGCGGCTTCACCGGGCTGCCCGCCAGTTTCCTGGCGCCCTCGGCACGGCGGCTGGGCATCGACATCTCGACGCTCGACGAAAGCATCTCGGTAGAAGAAGCGAGAAGACGCTACGGCGGCGGCGCCAACGCGGCGCCCAACCAGCGCTGGACCGACATCTGGAGCGCCGGCCACTCGGTGTCCGGCGTGCGCGCGGTGCCGACGGTCGCCGAGCTGGTGGATGCGCTCGTTCAGGAATACCGCGGTGGCGCGGCTACCGAGTCGCGCTCGATATAGCGCAGCCCGACGCGCGCCTTGCGTTGCGGCAGGCCGTTGTCGGCGATCCGCGTGAGCAGCAGGTCGACCAGGCAGCGCGCGGTCTCGGCCTGATCGATGTCGAGCACGCTCACCGCGGGGTCGTGCTCGGCGGCGAAGGGCGTGTCGCCGATGGCGACCACCGAGATGTCGCGCGGCACCTGGAGCCCGCGCGCGGCGATGGCGCGCAGTGCGCTGTTGAGCATGTGCGTGCCCTGCACGATGAGTGCGGTAGGCCGGTCAGGCCGCGCAAGCAACTCGGTGACCTCCGCCTTGACCGAGGCCGTGACGCTGCGCGCCTGCACCAGCAGATCGGGCACGGACAGGCCCGCGGCCTGGAACGCCGAGCGAAAACCCTGCACGCGGCGGCGCACCGGGCGCGTGTCGCCCTGCCAGAGCACGAGGGCGATGTCGCGGTGTCCCAGGCCGAGCAGGTGCTCGACCACGCGCCGCACACCGCCCGCGTGGTCGATGAGCACCGCGTCGTGGGCGCCGCTGACCTCGCGGTCGAACACGACGGCCGGCATCGGCAGCACCCGCAGCGCCTCCACCAGCGCCGCGTTGCGCTCGTTGCCGGGCGCGAGGATCACGCCGTCCATGCCGCGCTGCGTGAACGTTCCCAATGCCTTCGTTTCGCGGTCGACGTGGTTGGCGCCGTTGGCCAGCAGCAGCAGGTAGTCGTGGCGCAGGAACTCGTCCTCCAGCGCGCGGAACACCTGCGCATACAGCGGGTTCGAGATGTCGGGCAGCAGGCACCCGACGGTGCGGCTGAGCCGTGAACGCAGCACGCGCGCCGCGTGGTTGGGCCGGTAGCCCAGCGCCGCCGCCGCCTGGTTGACCTTCTCCTGCGTGGCCGCCGACGCGCCGGCGCCGTTCATCGCGCGCGATGCGCTGCCCAGCGAGACGCCCGCCAGGCGCGCCACGTCGCGCAGATCGATCTTCTGTTTTCCTGAATTCATTCGGATGGAGATTCCCTTGCGAGCAAGGAGACGGGGGACTGGGACGGGGTGAATCTTAGGTGACAGCGGGCGAGGGTTTCCACCATTTCGGAAACGTTTCCAAAACTGAACCATGACCGCAACGAAAGACGAAGAAGGAGACACGCATGTCCTCGCCAGCCATCCAGCCCGGGCAGCAGCTTTTTGCCGAAGCGCTCGGAGACCTCCGCCCCTCCGCGCAACGCCTCGATCAGCGGCGCATCCTGGTGGTGGGCGCGGGCCAGCGCGACATCGACGACCCCGATCCGCCCGTGGGCAACGGCCGGGCGATCTCGCTGCTGTTCGCCCACGAGGGCGCGACGCTGACTTGCGTCGACATCAACCCCGTCTCGCTGCAGCAGACCTGCGACCTGGTGCGCGCATCGGGCGCGACGGCCCAGGCCGAGGTGGCCGACGTCGCGCAGCCGCAGGCCGCTGCCACGACGGTGGAGCGAGCGGCGCAGAAGATGGGCGGCCTCGACGGCCTGGTGATGGTGGTGGGCGTGGCCAGCGGGCTGTCGCTGGACAACCAAACCGCCGAAGCCTGGGACCGCGAGCACGCCACCAACGTGCGCTCCTGCATGCTGTTCGGGCAGCAGGCGCTGCGGCACATGGCGCCCGGCGGCTCCATCGTGCTGCTGTCGTCGATCGCCGCGCTGCGCAACTCCAGCTTCAACCCGGCCTACGAGACGACCAAGGCGGCGCAGGTGTCGCTCGCGCGCTCCATCGCGATGGCCGGACAGGCCAGGGGCGTGCGCTGCAACAGCATCCTGCCCGGCCTGATGGACACGCCCATCGGCCGCGCGGCGACGCGCCGCAGGTCCGATCGCCTCGCGATGCCGCTGCCCTTCGGCCGCCAGGGCACGGGCTGGGAAGTGGCCTATGCGGCTCTGTTCCTGATGTCGCACGAAGCCTCCTACGTGAACGGCCACGCGCTGGTCGTCGACGGCGGCCTGACCGGCGGCATCGCCGCACCGCGCGCCTCGGCCTGAGCAAGACCATGCAGCCGCTGCACAGACGCCGTTTCCTCCAGGCAGCCGCCTGCACGGTCGCGGCGCCGCACCTGGGCGCCGCAATGGCGGCACGCGACGATGCCTACCCCAGCCGGCCGCTGCGCCTGATCGTGGGCTTTCCCGCGGGCGGATCGGCCGACCAGTCCTCGCGCCGCCTTGCGGAACAACTGGGCCGCCAGTTGGGCCAGCCGGTGATCGTCGACAACCGGCCGGGCGCCTCCGGAAACATAGCGGCCGCGGTCGCGGCGCGCAGCGCACCCGATGGCTACACGCTCTTCTACGGCAGCAACGCGACCCACGCGATGAACGTCAGCCTCTATCCGAAGCTGGACTACGACCCGGTGAAGGACTTCGCGCCCATCGCGCTCGAGGGCAAGGTCTACAACGTGCTGTGCGTCAACCCAGCCTTCGAGGCGCGCGACCTCAAGAGCTTTATCGCGATGGCCAGGGCGAAGCCCGAACGGGTTGCCGTCGCCACGCCCGGGAACGCCACCAGCGGACATCTGTCACTGGTGCTGCTCAACCGCGCCGCCAAGGTGCAGCTCGCGCACATTCCGTACAAGGGCAGCGCGCCGGCGCTCACCGATGTGCTTGGCGGACAGGTGCCGGCAATCTTCGACAACGTGGCGGGCAACCTCGCCTACATCCGCGGCGAGAAGATCCGCCCGCTGGCCGTCACCTCGCGCAGCCGGCTGCCGCTCCTGCCGCAGGTGCCGACCTTCGAGGAATTGGGCCTGCCCGATTGCGAGATCGCGGCCTGGGGCGGCCTGTGGGCGCCCAGCGGCACGCCGCCGCCCATCATCGACAGGCTCAACCAGGAAGTGAATCGGGCGCTGCAGACCGCGGCAGTGGCCGATCGCATGCGCGAACTGACGATTGACCCCCAGGGCGGCACGCCCCAGGCGCTCGCCGAGTTCGCGCGCAGTGAAACCCTCCGGTGGCGCGAGGTGATCCGCGCCGCCGCCATCCGACTCGACTGAAAAAACCATGGCTCGCATCCCCTACTTCGACCTCGCCGAGGCGCCCGCGGAACTCCACGCATTGCTGGGCGGGCGCCCACCGCTGAACATCTACCGCATGGTCGCCCACGGCGGCGCCACCGCGCAGGGCTTCCTGGCCCTGGGCTCCAGCATCCTGCGGCACTCCTCGCTGCCGGTGTCGCTGCGCGAGCTGGTGATCCTGCGCGTCGGCGCGCTGTGCGGCTCCAGCTACGAGGTGACCCAGCACCGCCGCGTGGCTGCGCAGGCCGGCGTGCCGGCCACCAAGGTCGAGGCGGTGCTCCACCATCCGCAAGGCAGCATCGCGCGGCAACCCTTCGACAGCCTCGAATGCCGCGTGCTCGACTTCACCGATGCCGTCGTGCGCCAGGTCAAGGCACCGCGCGAGATGTTCGATGCGCTGGCCGCCGAGCTGCCGCACCAGCAGCTGATGGAGATCGTGATGACCATCGGCTACTACATGCTGGTGTGCCGGGTGCTCGAGAACTTCGAGGTCGACCTGGAAGGCAGCGACGTGCTCGCTGGCCACGCCCCATGGGCCGAGATCCTCAGGCAGAACTGATCCAGGAGACACACAGATGAACCTCAACCGCCGGCAATTCGCCGTCGCCACCGGCCTGTTCCCGCTCGCTCCGATGCTGCGCGCCCAGGAGGCAACCTATCCCGCCAGGCCCATCACGCTGGTGGTGCCGTTTTCGGCGGGCAGCGTCGTCGACCTGCAGGCCCGCGTGATCGCGCGCGTGCTCGCCGCACGACTGGGCCAGCCCATCGTGATCGACAACAAAGTGGGCGTGAGCGGTTCGATCGGCGCCGAGTTCGTCTCGCGCGCGCCGCCCGACGGCTACACGCTGCTGCTGGGCACGCAAGGCACCCAGGGCACCAACATCGCGCTGTACAAGACGATCCGCTACGACCCGGTGAAGGACTTCGTGGCCATCCACGGCCTCTCGGGCAACCCGAACGTGCTGGTGGTGAACCCCAAGCTCGGCGTCGGTTCGGTGAGTGAACTGGTCGAGCTCGCGAAGAAGAATCCGGGCAAGCTCAATTTCGGCTCGGGAGGCAACGGCACGGGCGGGCACCTGTGCCTGGAGCTGCTGCAGACGCGCACCGGCGCGCGCTTCACGCACGTGCCGTACAAGGCGACTTCGGCGGCCCTGGTGGATCTCGTCTCGGGCAACGTCGATGCGATGTTCGACTTCCTCCAGACCGCCGCGCCGCACATCCGAAGCGGCAAGCTGCGCGCGCTGGCGGTCACGCGCGGACAGCGCATGCCCATGCTGCCGGAGGTGCCGACCATGGCGGAGGCCGGCTACCCGGGTGTCGAGTCGCTGACCTGGGGCGGGTTCTTCGCGCCCGCGAAGACGCCGGAGCACATCGTCAAGCGCCTGTCGGTGGAGACATCGGAAGCGCTGCGCTCGCAGGAAGTCAAGAACACGCTCGAATCGGCGGGGGGCTTCATCATCGACATGCCGCATGCGGAGTTCCAGGCCTATGTGGCCAAGGAGGCCGTCAAGTGGACCGACGTCCTGCGCACGGCAGGGGTGACGCTGGAATGAGCGCGTCGTCCATACCGCGCACACTCGCCGCGCCCGCCGTGGCCGCCGTCACCAGTGCCGGCGGCGGCATCGGCCGCGCGCTGGCTCTGGCCTGCGCGGGCGAAGGCATGGCCGTGGCGCTCGCCGACGTCGAGGTGGAGGCGCTCGCAGCCACCGAGGCGCTCGTTCGATCGATGGGCGTGCCCACGCTGGCGCAGCGTTGCGACGTGAGCCGCGCCGCCGATGTCGAAGCCTTCGCGCAGGCCTGCGACGACCGCTTCGGCGGCGTCGACTGGCTCTTCAACAACGCGGGCGTCGCCGTGCTGGGGCCCGCCTGGGCCGCCACCGATGCGGACTGGCAGTGGGTGCTGGGCGTGAACGTGCTGGGCGTCGCCAACGGCGTGCGCAGCTTCGTTCCGCGCATGCGCGCACGCGGCCGGCCCGCCCACGTGATCAACACGGCGTCGGCCGCCGGGCTCGCGACGCTGGCAGGCTCCGCCGTGTACAGCGCGAGCAAGCACGCGGTGGTCGCCTTCTCGGAATGCCTCGCGCACGACCTGGAACAGGCCGGTTCTCCGATCGGCGTGACCGTCGTCTGCCCTTCGCTGCTGCCCACGGGCATCCACGTGTCGCAGCGCAACCGGCCCGACAACCTCGCCGATACCGTCGCACCCGCGGCGGGCTATGACGAAAGGGTGCGCGCAGGCATGGCGGCATCCCCCATCGACGCGACGGACGTCGCCTCGGCCACGCTGGCTGCCGTGCGCGCGGGGCGCTTCTACGTCATCCCGCACGCCCACACGGGCGCTTCGGTCGAGAAGCGCATGCACGCGATCCTCGCCGACTTCGGCAGGGAGCACCCTGACGCGGGGTGAGACGGCGCCCTCTTCCCTCAACACGACGGCCCTGCACTGCCAGGGTCGAGCACTTTTCCAGGAGACTTCGAAATGAACACCGAATCCAGCGACAAGCTCGCACAGGTCGCGCAGCAACTGCAGGCCCTGCAGCGCCGCGTCGACCAGCTTGAGAGCGTGGAGGCCATCCGCGCCCTGCGTGCGCACTACCACACGCTGGTCAACGAGGACCAGGGGCCCCGCCTGCATGAGCTCTTTGCGCCCGACGCCAGCATCATCTACAACGGGCGCCCCGAGGTCTTCGGGCGCGAGGCCATCCGCACCTTCTTCGAGAACTTCCCCGTGCAGTACGCGCGACAGTTCATCCACCAACACGAGGTGAGCGTCGACGGCGACACGGGCACCGGCCAGTCCTACCTCGACGGCCGTCCCGTGCACGGCGGCAAGAGCTTCTACGTGGTGGGCCGCTTCGACGACGCCTACGTGCGTATCGACGGCCAGTGGTACTTCAAGAAGGTGGTGCTGACCGTGCACTACATGATCGAGGCGGCAGAGCACTGGGAGACCCTGCTCCCGGTGAAGAAGAAGGCGGAGGCCGCATGAGCATCGCTTCGCTCTTTAACCTCGCCGGGCGCAGCGTGCTGGTCACCGGCGCCGCCAGCGGCCTCGGCCTGGCATACGCGGAAACGATGCTGGAGGCCGGTGCGCGCACGCTCATGACGGACATGGATGCGCAGGCGCTGGACACGGAGGTGCAACGCCTGAAGTCGCGCCACCCACTCGTGGAAGGCGCGACGCTGGACGTCGCCGACGCCGCGGCCGTGGATGCCCTGGTGGACGACATGGCCGCGCGCCACGGCGCCATCGACTGCGTGTTCGCGAACGCGGGCATCAGCGCAGGACGCGGGTTCGTCGTGGAGGCGGGCCAGTTGGAGAACATCGACCTCGCGCACTGGGACAAGGTCCTGCGCATCAACCTCGACGGCGTGCTGCACACCGTGCGCGCGGCCGCTCGGCACATGAAGCCGCGGCGGGAGGGACGCATCGTCGTGACCACGTCGATCGCGGGTCTGCGCTCGGAGTCGCTCTCGGGCTACGCCTACGTCGCGTCCAAGGCGGCGGCGAACAACCTGGTCCGGCAGGCTGCCATGGAACTGGCGCCACACAACGTGCTGGTGAACGCCATCGCGCCCGGCCCCTTCGCCACGAACATCAACGGTGGGCGCCTGCGCCTTCCGGAATCGGCGGAGCGCATGCGGACCCACATCCCCCTGGGCCGGGTGGCCCAGTGCGATGAGATCAAGGGGCTGGCCCTGCTGCTGGCCTCGCCTGCTTCCAGCTACATGACGGGGGCGGTTATCCCCGTCGATGGCGGCGCCTCGGCGCGATAGCCGTCGAGCGGCAAGAGCCGGCTACTTCAACGCGGCGCCGCCTCGCGCGAGGTATTGCGCGGAAAGGCGCGCGAACTGGCCGCCGTCGGTAGCGATTGAGGTCTGGTTGCCCCAGCCGGGGCCAAAGACGATCCCGAAGGTGTGCATGTCGCCGTATTCCTGGGTGTTGGTCAGCATGTAGTCGACGCGGTTGTCGCGGTAGTGCCCGTCGGTGCCGCCGGGCGTGTCGGAAGGAACGCCCATGGGCGTCTGCCACCACAGGATCGGCAGGCCGTTGCCCAGGGCTGCGCGATAGTCCGAATACTGCTTCTGCGAATCGTGGAAGTTCGGGCTGGTCTTGTTGCTCGCGTCCCAGTAACGATCGCTTCCGTTCTGGCATCCGTCGGGCCTCGGCGTTACCTCCCGGCAGCCCGCGTCGCGGTCACTGGTCTGGGCGACGATGAAGTCCGCCTGGTTCGCGCCGGCGGTTTGCATCATCGCGCCGATCTCGGCGGGCGTGCCGTTCCAGAACGCGGGCGGGAACCCGATCAGCGCCTTGGGCGCGACCTTCCGGCCCATCTGCACGACGCACTGTCCGAGGCCCGCGATGGTGTCGGGCAGCGTGCTGCATTCCGGCTGACCGCTGACGAGAGCGCGAATCTTCGTCAGATCGTGATCGGACCGCTTCCCTGCAGCGAAGCCCCAGAAGTCCGGCTCCACGTTGATCAGAACGGGTTTGTCCCGCTTCGCAATGAGCTGGTACATCAGTCGGACCTGGCCCCAGTATTTGTCCATGAAGGCCGCATCGACGGTAGTGTCGACATTGCCCTCGCCGTTCGCCGTCATCTGATAGAGCGTGAACATGGGCACCGCGCCGTAAGCTTGGGCGTCCTGCGCGAACTGGGTGACGAAGGCGCCACCGGCGTTCCAGTCGGGCCAGCCGCCTCCGTTGTAGCCCACGATCCCCACAAGGTAGTGCTCCACAATGTCGGGGTGGATGTCCTGGCTCTGCAAGTCATCGGTGGAATTGGCGCTCAGGCCAACCAGCACCCGGGCAGGTTTGCCGAGCTTGTTCGCCAGGGCGACGGTGGCCGCGACGGGTACGGTGCCGCCGCTCGTACCTCCATTGCCGCCCTGGGTGCCGCCGCCGGAGGCGTTGCCGGCCGTTTGGCCTCCGTTGTTCTGGCCGCCGCTGCCCTGGCCCGCATCGGCTGGATTGCCGGCGCCGGACTGGCCCGTCGGGCTGCCGGCCAGCGGAATGCCTGCCCCTCCGCCGCCGCCACTTCCTCCGCCACAGCCGAAGAGCAGCAGCGAGGCCATCAGCGCGGAAACGCAACGTCGAGAAAGAATGTCCATGAGAAAAGTCCGAAAGGTCGAAGGGAAACAAACACCGGCACGCGTGTGAAGGCGCACGCCGGCTCGGGTTCAGGGTAGTCCGGGCAGCGCGGCTACCCGACGACGCTCAGCGGGCGAGGTTCGCGATGAATGCCGCATCCTTTGCACCGCTGTAGATGCGGAAGTCCTGCATGCGCCCCTTGAAGTACGGATCGCCGCCGTACTGGGAGCGCCCCAGCCAGGTCCGGGTGGTCTTGCCCATCTGGAAAGGAGTCATCCAGATGCCATCCGCGGTGGCCACCTGCGCGCCATCCATGTAGAGCGTTCCCACGGTGCCCGAGAGCGTGACCGCCAGGTGCACCCAGCGCCCGGTGGGTGTCTCTCCGCCGGCCACCGACTCTTCCTTCCAGAACTGATTGCGAGAGCCTGAAAAACGCAGCTGCTTGTTGCCGTCGCGAAGGATGAGGATCATGTAGGCCACGTCGTTGGAACCGAAGTCGAAAACGCGTGCGATGACCGACGCCGTATCCCAGTAGACCCACACCGCGACCGTGAAATCGCCCAGGGCCGACACGGCTCCGTCGGGCAGCTGGATGTGGCCGCTGCGGCCGTCGAGCTGCACGGCGCTTCCGCCGTTGCGTCCTTCGCCCCAGCTCGTGCCGCCGATCAGCTGCCCGTGCAGGCCGCGGCCGCTGGCGTCGTTAGCATCGCCGTTGAGCGGCAGGTGCAGCCACAGCTCGCCCGGGACCGCCACGCGCAGGGTGTCCGCGCCGGTCATCTCTCCGGCGTCGGTCACCGCGTCGATCCGGTAGTACCAGGTGCCCTGGTCGGGATCGTCGGTGTAGGTGCGTGGGTCGGTGACCGGCGCGAGGGTCGTGAACGGACCGTTGGGCGACGCCGCGCGCTGCACGAGGTACTGCGAAGCGCCTGCGGTGCCCCACCACGACAGCTGCACCTTTCCGTCGTTCAGGAACGCGCTCAGCCCGCTGGGCCTGGCGGCAGGGACCGGATCGCGTGCATAGAGCAGCGTGCCGATGCCCGGCTGGTCTCCGCCGTCGACGCGCTCGGGCCGCATCTTGTCGAGCATCGCCTTGGTCCAGGGGGCCGAGAGTCCCTTGCGGCTCACATAGTGGCTGTAGATGAGGTCCCAGTTGGGCCGCGGGCTGTTCGTGCCCGCCGCAGCGGTCCCCGCTCCGTGGACACCGTCGTAGGGGGCGAACGGCATCGTGTACAGCGCGTTGCCGTTGGCATCCGCGAGGTTCGTCTTGGCCACGTACTCCGCACCGGCCAGCAGCCGGTTGTTCCAGTAGCCGAAGAGGTCCTCGCCCTGGTTCCAGGCCATCTGGCACAGCATGCCGGCCAGCGAGATGCCGAGTGTGGAGTGGCCCTGGTCGCGATGGCTCTCCTGCCATTGACCGAGGTAACCGGGGTGCACGTAGTAGACGTTGTTGGCGCTCGCGCCGCAGCCACGTCCGCTCTTGTAGTAGTTGCTCGCCTCGGCGACCAGGTCGGGCCGGTCGCAGAACACGCCGATCGCATAGACGGCGCAGATGTTGGCCAGGTCCCAGTTGGCCCAGTAGTGGGTGACCTTTCTGATCTCGGTGCCGTTGTGGTTGACCAGGAAGTCGTGGGCCTTCGGGTAGAACACCTTCAGCAGCATGGCCTGGAAGCGCGCGACGTCTTCCTTTGCCCAGCCGGGGTAGCTGCGCATCAGTTCGGCGGCGTTGGCCCACTGGTTGCCGTAGAGGCCCGAGGCGAGGAAGACGTTCGAGTTGCCGCCCAACTCGGTCAAGGTCGACGACCACGCATTGAGGAACTCCACCGCCTTCTTCGCATAGCGCTCGTCTTTGGAGATGTTCCAGCGCAATGCGAGATGAAGGGCGCGCACCATGTCGCCGATCATCTGCCAGTAGTTCTCGCCATCGACGCCGCGCGTCACCAATGCCAGGGGACGCGGCTTCGCGTCCAGGTTGGTGTTGTTCGTCTTGAGCATCATGTTCAAGCCGCCCACCCAAGGCTCCGCATTGGCGGCCAGCTTGTCGCGGATGCGCTGTAGATCGTCTTCCGTAACGAGCAGGCCGGGGTGCACGATCTTGCGTACCTGGGGCTCAGGGGCGGTCGGCTCGGGCGCTGGGGTGTCGGGGGTAAGGGGGGCAATGGGCGTATCGGCGCCGGCGACAGCGGCGGGGGTGGCACCCGGTGACTGCTGCGCGGTGGCTCCCCCTATCGGCGAAAAACTTCCGCTGCTACCACCTCCGCAAGCGGTCGTGCCGAGAGCGAGTGCGCTCGCCGTGCCGATGAAGAAGGTGCGCCGGTCCAGCAGGGTCGCATTCTTGTCGTCGTCCGAGGGATGTGTCATTTTGCGTAAATATGTAAACAAATGAATCTGCAAGCTGCATGCCATTCACTTCGATCGCTCGATGAAATGAAATCGGTAAAACCGATGGATGCATTGCGCGTGTGAGAAGGACACGCAGCGGCAGAAAGTGACATTCGTTGTCACATGAGAAGCCGGCGAGGCGACATTGAATGTCACTGCCCTTTGGCATGTCCGCACGAGTTCGACCGGCACGACAGTGCAAGGCTTAGGAGTGTGACCTGTACAAAGGCCGGAACGAGCGCTGAATTGCCTCTGAAAATGAGCGACTGAATTTCATTTTCGGAATGACCGGAAGCACTGCAACTTGCTTGCGTTCATTCCATCTCGAAGGCGCAGTGATGCCGACGCTTTCGCCGAACGCGACATCGTCTTCTTGCAATCGGCGTTGCAGCACCGACGCTCGCCATGACATCGAAAGACGGGCGTGCGGTGATCAGCGACACCGCGTTTTCTTTCCCCTCCGGGTCAATGCAGGCCCCGGCTCCTCGCAACCGTCCGCCTCATGTTCCTCAAGCGGCGCGGATATCTCGCTGCGAACCCGCTACGGCGTCGCCCTGCTTCTCCGGGCGGGCTCGCGCAACTTGCTTCTGCTTAGAGAGCGCTTCGCGCCGCCGACACGGCAGCACGCAAGGCGAGCAGGTAGCTGTCCAGGCCGAAGCCGCAGATCTGGCCTTTCACGATGTCCGCGAACACCGAGTGATGCCGGAATTCCTCGCGCGCATGGATGTTGGACATGTGCAATTCGACCACCGGTACCGTGAGGATCGCCAGCGCATCGCGGATGCCGTAGCTGTAGTGCGTCCATGCGCCTGCGTTGATCAGGACCGCGTCGACGCCGTCGGCGAAGCCCTGGTGGATGCGCTCGCACATGGCGCTTTCGCTGTTGGTCTGAAAGCTCTCGACCTCGGCGCCCAACTCCTTGCCGAGCGCCTGCAGCTTCGCGTCGATCTCGGCGAGCGTCGTGGTGCCGTACTGCTTCGGATCGCGCTTGCCGAACATGTTGTGGTTGATGCCGTGGAGCATGAGGATCTTCATGGGGTCTTTCCTTCTTGCAGCTATAGCGGCCTCAGGCCAGCGGGACGGTCATGCGCTCGATGACCGGGCGGGTGTCGGGCCGCACGCCGCGCCACCACAGGAAGGCTTCCGCCGCCTGCTCGACCAGCATGCCCACGCCGTCGGCGAGCTTGGGCACGCCGGCGTTCTGCGCGAGCCGCAGGAAGGGCGTCAGGCCCTTGCCGTACGCCAGTTCGTAGGCCAGCCCTGCGTTCTGGAAGGTCTCCGCCGGCACCGGTGGCAGTTCGGCCTTGAGGCTGGCCGAGGTGCCGTTGATGACGATGTCGAAGCGCTCCCCGGCCAGGTCCGCGTAGGCGCGGGCGTGCACGGGGCCGTGCACCGCGAACTGCGCAGCGAGGTCGACCGCCTTCGACAGGGTCCTGTTCGCGAGCACCAGTTCGGCCGGCTGTTGCGCGAGAAAGGGCAACAGGGCTCCGCGCACCGCACCGCCAGAACCGAGCACCAGCATGCGCGCGCCCTTGAGGGCGAAACCCAGGTTGCCCTGGATGTCCCTGGTCAGCCCCACGCCGTCGAAGTTGTCGGCAATGATGCGGTCGCCTTCGAATTTGAGCGCATTGGTGGCACCGGCCAGCTCGGCACGCTCCAGCCGCTCGGTCGCCAGGGCCAGCGCCTGCAGCTTGAATGGCGCCGTCACGTTCAGGCCGAGCCCGCCCGCCTTGCGAAATGCGTGCGCGTCGTCCGCGAAGCGCTCGAGCGAGCCTTCGATGGCGCCGTATTCGATGTCCTGGCCGGTCGCCTGCGCGAAGCTGCCGTGGATCAGCGGCGACTTGGTGTGGCCGATGGGATTGCCGATGACGGCGTAGCGGTCGGTCATGCTGCTTTCCTCCTCAAGCGCTGTAGAGGACGCCGTCGGCCTGCATCTCGGCGATCTGGGCGGCGTCGTAGCCCAGGCTCGCGGCAATCTCGGCGTTGTGCTCGCCGAGCTCCGGCGCCACCTGCGTGATGGAGGTGTCGCTGCCCGACATGCGAAAGGGCAGGTTGGGCAGGCGGATCTTGCCCAGCACCGGGTGCTCCTGTTCCACCACCATGCCGCGCGCCTGGATCTGCGGGTCGGCCAGCACTTCGTCGATGCGCTGCACCTTGGCGCAGGGCACGTCAATGCCGTCGAGCATCTTCAGGATCTCGGCCACGGGGCGCTGCGCCACCCACGGGCGGACCACTTCGAGGATTTCCAGACGGTTTGCGTTGCGCCCGGCCGCGCCGTGCAGGCGGGTGTCGCCTCCGAAGCCCGCGGGTCCGCCGTTCTGTTCGACGAGCGCGGCGAAGCGCTTCCATGCGTCGTCGACCTGCGCGGCGATGACCAGGTCGCCGTCCTGCGCGCGGAACACGCCGTACAGGGTCGAATTGGGCATGTCGTGGCCGGTCTGCACCGGTACTTCCTTGCCGCCCGACAGCGTGTAGCACTGCACCGCGTATTCGTGCATCGACACCAGCGTGTCATACAGCGCCATGTCGATGTGCTGTCCACGGCCCGACTTCACGCGGCCCAGCAGCGCTGCGTTGATCGCCGCCACCGCGTGGATGCCGGTGTACATGTCGCCGAGCGAGATGCGCAGCAGCGGCGGCGCCTCGCCGGGGTTGCCGACCATCTGCATGATGCCGCTCTTGGCTTCTGCAATGAGACCGAAGCCGGCGCGGTGCGAGTCCGGTCCGGTATGGCCGTATGCGGAGATCGAGCAGTAGACGAGGCCCGGGTTGGTCTCGGCCAGCTCCGCGTAGCCCAGGCCCAGTTTTTCGAGCGCACCGGGGCGGTAGTTCTCGACGAACACGTCGGCGCTGTCGACCAGCTTCTTCATCAGGGCGCGGCCGCGCGGGTCCTTGGTGTTGACCGACAGGCCCTTCTTTCCCATGTTCTGCTGCAGGAAGTAGCCGCTGTGGTCGCCGACGAACCAGGCGTGCTGGCGGCCGGCATCGCCGGTGCCCGGGCGCTCCACCTTGATGACTTCGGCACCCAGCGCCGCCAGGCAGCGGCCCACGTAGGGGCCGGCGAGGAAGTGGCTGTAGTCGATGACGCGGATTCCCGCCAGCGGCAAGGCCTGCCGTGCTGCCGCGTTCATGCCGGCCTCCTGGGCACCATCACGCGATGCTCGCCCTTCTGCACCACCTCGTCGCGCTGGTTGATCAGCTCGGACGGCAGCACCAGGATGCCCCAGCCAGGCTTGCTCTTCGATTCGCGCTTGGTCTCGACGCGAAATCTCACCCGCACCGTGTCGCCGAGCTTGATGGGCGCGACGAAGCTCCATTCCCAGCCCAGCGACATGCCGGGCATGAAGCGCATGTCGCTCCTGGTTTTCAGGCCGTCTGCGATCGAGAGGCCGAACAAGCCATGGGCCACACGGGTGCCGAAAGGCGTGGTGCGCGCGTAGGCCTCGTCGGTGTGCACGGGCGTGTGGTCGCCCGTGAGGTCGGCGTAGGCCATCACGCGGGCTTCCGTCACTTCGTACGGTGGGCTGATGCATTCCTCGCCGACGACGGCGTCGTCCCAGTACTTGTCTTCGATGGTGAGTGTGTTCATGGTGTGCGTCTCCGGTTCGAACAGGGGTCAGGCGCGTGGATCGATCGCCAGCGCCTTGGCAACGGCGCCGGGGCTGGCCTGGATGAATTCGACGGCCAGGCCATCGGGCAGGCGCAGCCAGTTGCGGCCCTGCGGCATCTCGGTGACGCCGAAGGCGTTGGCGGCGGCCAGCGCGGCCTCGAGGTCTTCGCACATCACGCCCAGGTGGCCCAGCCGCCCTTCGGGGCCGTCGTAGTCGGGCTTGGCCATGAACTGCATGCCCCCGAGCGTCCAGTACTGGATGGGCTCCTCGACGGTGCCCTGCACCTCCCGCATGGTCATGCCGCACACGTCGTGGAAGAACTTGATGTGCCAATGGATGTCGCGCACCCAGATGGCGACGTGCTCGACATAGGCTTTGGGTATGGCCTGGGTGGTCATTTCGCCTCCATGCGGCGTTCGATGCCCTTGACCGCGGCGACCAGCGTCTGGTTGACCGGCGTCGGTATGTCGTATTTGCGGCCCACGCGCACCACTGCGCCGTTGATGAAGTCGATCTCGGTGATCGAACCCTTCTCCAGGCTCTGCAGCATCGAAGTCTTGAATTCGTAGGGCAGACCCTCTGCAGCCATCAGCCAGGCGTCGCGCGGCGCCTTGATCGACAGCTTCACCCCGCTGGCCTCGGCAACCGTCATTGCTTCCGCGACCGCGGCGATGGCCGTGGCTTCGATCTCCGGCACCGCGTAGAGGCTTCCGTAGACCTGGCCGGTGATGCCGCTGAGCGCACCGGTCGCGACGTTGATCAGAAGCTTGTCCCACATCGCGCCGAGGATGTTGCCGCTGACCTCGCAAGGCAGCTCGGCGCGCTCGAACTCGGCGGCGATCGCCTTGGCGCGTTCGCTGATGCGGCCGTCGATCTCGCCGATCACCGTGCGCTTGCCCTGCGTGCCGGCAATGACATGACCGGGAGCGAGCATCACCCCGCCGACGTAGGTCTTGCCCGCCAGCACATGGCCGGCGCCCACCACTTCGGAGAGGATCTCTTCATGGCCCATGCCGTTCTGCAGCGACATCACGGCAGTGTCGGGCCCCACGATGTTGCGTGCTCCTTCGATGGCTGCACGCGTGTGGAAGGATTTGACCAGCACGATGATGAGGTCGGGGGCCTCGAGCTTCGTGCTGTCGAGCGCCGCGCGGACCCGGACGACACGCTCCGATTCACCGACCTTCATGCGCAGGCCGTCGCGGTTGATTGCGTCGACGTGGGTCTGGAAGGGGTCGATCAATGTGACGTCGGACCCCGCCGCAGCGAGGGTCCCGCCGATGGCGCAACCCAATGCGCCGGCGCCGAGAAAGTAGATTTTCATGTGAGCCTTCGTTCGGAATGACCTGACGATAGGTTCCTGTTCCCATGTTGCCCATAGCATGGGTTGAATGATCTACATTTCGTATTGAAATGGAGGTGCCGCTTGGACCACGACGACGACATCGAAGACGACGCGTCCCTTCTCAGCATCAGGCTGCTGCGCCTGTTCGACCTGCTCTACAGCACGAACAGCGTGACGCGGGCCGGCGAGGCGATGGGCCAGAGCCAGCCGACCGTGAGCAACTGGCTCGCCAGGCTGCGCCGGCAGCTGGGCGACGATCTTTTCGTCCGCACCACCACCGGCATGCAGCCCACGCCGCGCGCGCAGGAACTGATCGTGCCCGTGAGAGAAGCCCTGGCCGCGCTGCGCCGCGTGGCCGCGCCCGCCGAAGCCTTCGATCCGTCGGTCGCGACGCGCCGCTTTCGCATCTGCATGACCGATGCCAGCCACATCACCCTGCTGCCACGCTTGCTGGCGCATGTGCGGGCGGTCGCACCCGGCGTTCGCCTGGAGGCCGCGCGGATCGACGACCAAACCGCCCAGGCGTTGCAGTCCGGCGAGGCGGACCTCGCGATCGGCCTGGTGCCCCAGCTCGAGTCGGGCTTCTACCAGCAGGTCCTTTATCCCCAGGACTGGGTGTGCCTCGTGAACGCGCGCCATCCGCGCATCGGCGCCAGGGGATTGCGCCTGCGCGAGTACAAGGCCGAGGCCCATGTCGGCATCGTCGGAGGCACCGGCGTCTTGCTGCTGGAGGCGGCACTGCAGCGGCAGAAGGTCGAGCGCCGTGTGTTGCTGGAGCTGCCGGGGTTCCTTGGCCTTGCGGCCGTCGTGTCCACGACCGACCTGATCGCGACCGTTCCGCGCCATATCGGCGAGACCCTCGCCGGTTCAAGCGCAAGCGCCTTGAAGGTCCACGGTTGCCCGGTGCCGGTACCGCCCTTCACCGTCAAGCAGCACTGGCACGCGCGCTATCACCAGGACCCGGCCAGTCGCTGGCTGCGCGCCTTGTGCGAAGAGCTGTTCGCAGCCAAGCCCTCCAAGGCCAGGTCGCGAAACTAGCTGCCCGAACGGCATGCGCGTGGACCTCGCCGGCACGGTGCGTCGATGCGGCGATACGGCGGGGCGCTCGCTCCTTGTTTTTCTCGAGTACTGAAACCGTCTTGAAGCGCAGAACCTCGGCCGGGCCCCGGTCGACTTCGCAGACTGCAGCGAGACTCAACCTGCGGGGACGAAGCCTTTCATCTGCTGGAACACTTCCTGGTGACCGAATGTTCCCTGCGAAAGTTTGAAGTACCGAAGGATGATGCGCTCGATCACACAGGCGGCGTTGTTGTATGTCTCGGGACTGGGATGCCCCGCCTGCCACCCCTTGTCGGAGAAGAGGCGCATCAGGTCGTCGAGCGTGCAGGGCCTTCCATCAAGGCTGAGCGGCGTGTTTTTTTCTTCGGCGAAGATCCGCTTCAGCGTTTCCACGCGAGCCTGGTTCCAGTACAGATTCTTCGGATCGTTCGGCCCCTGCAATGCCTTCTTGACGATGCGGTCCCGGCGCAGCGTCTTGTTGTCGTCGTCCTTGATCAGGTCCATCTCGAAGGTCGCGAGCATGTCCTCGCCGCCCGCGACCATGAATGCCGGGTAGAGCCCGTCGTCCGTCTTCTGATAGTTCTTCGCGAGATGGGGATGAGAGGTGGTTTGGGGACGCTTGCGAAACGGTGCCTGGATGGAAACGAATTGCTGGGTCGGCGACGCAAGGTCCTTCGGTTCGGGAGGAGGTACCTTGGCGAACGGCTTCGGCACAGGCTGCCTCGTCGGATAGCCGACCCCGATCCCAACGATGGGCTTGGCGAGCTGCTTGTGCAGAGCCACGACATTTCTCTTCACGCTTGGGCTCGTGTGCCGAGTTCCTTCTGTCTGCACCACATCCTGGTCCATCAGCAGAATGCGCTGCGGCCGGTAGGGCAAGGAATCCGCGAAGGCCAGCGCCGCGGCGCGTGCAGCGCCGAAACCCGTCATCTTCCCTCCGTCCCAACCGATCAGATGCACGTTCCGGAAGCGCCTCATGATGTTGGACAGCGCGCCCTGATAGGGCCTGAAATCGAGCGTATGAACCAGGATATAGAGCGGTTCGTTGCGAAGGTTCATCGGATGCCACGCGAGGCTGTAGTCTTCGTCCAGTTCGCGGGCGAGCTTCAGGGCGCTCCCGCCGCTGATGACGAAGACGGGCACGTTGGCAGAGCGCAGATGCGGCTCATGCGCAGGCCCCGCGCGAAGGAATGAGAACCAGCCGGTGCCCTCCAGATTGGGGTTGTCGTTCTGTGTCGCGAGCAACCGGCAGATGTCGACGCGCCTTTCCAGCACCTTCTTCATGCTCTGTATCGCTGCGACGCTCTGGAGCTTCTCGACGATCACGGGCGCGTACTTGCACTCCGGACGCGTCCCAAGATCGACCCATCTGGGATTGATCGTGATCTCGATAGGGTCAGACATGTTTGCATCCTTTATCTCGATTGGCGCGGCGGCCGGAGTCATCAGCGCGTCGGCGAGGGCCCGTTCAACACACCTGGCTTGCGCCAAGCTGGCGGCAAGTCCACCGCACGTGCGTGCGGTTGCGGCCAGTTGAGCCACTGAACTCTCGCGTGACGAGCAATATGTGGAAGAACAACTGAAGGCCCAGCCAGTTCTGCGGAAGAGTGCTCTCAAATGCCACCACGCAGCGGCAACGCTGCCTGGCGACAGATCATTTCGCTCCAGCCAAGGCAATGACCATCCCGCGAATATAGGAGGGGGTCGAACCCCTTAATACGCATTTCTTAATCCTCGGCACAACGGCAGGGAAGGTCCGAACAACTCGCGATCCCGGGCCCGCCATGCGCGTGCTGCCCATGAGATCAGGCCTGCCGTGCAGCAGATCGACGGCTTGCTCCACAGAACGTCGCCCTGCATGATTGGCGGTCTAGTTCGCACCTTTGCCAGGCGCACCGGACGCATGTCCTTTCAAACAGTCCAGTAATCCATCCGCATTGCGGCCGACCCTCAACAGATATGGGCCGCGCTTACGGATCCCGACGCCGGGAAGAGATGGCGCAACGCGCATTTCAAGACGGACTGGCAGCCTGGGAGTGCCATCGAAATCGAAGCGATCATCGGAACGGCGCGCTACAGGGACAAGGGGCAAGTGGTCCAGTCCGAGCCGCCTTCGCTGCTTCGATACACCTATTGGTCCCGGGTGTCCGGTCTGCCGGATGCGCCGGAGTCCTACTCGTCGATCACGATGGCGCTCGAGGCCGAGGGCACGGAAACGGTCCTGACGGTCACGCAGCAGGTGCCGCCCTCGCCCGTACGTCGTGACAAGGGCTGGGAGGTCGGGGAGGATTCAGGCTGGCACCACATCGCGTTCTACTGGCGCGTGACGCTCCCGATCCTGAAGAGGGCCGTGGAGGAGCGCCAAGGAGACTGAAGGGGCGGCGGATTGTCTCGATGCCGAGCCCTGATGCGAGCGCTCAGCGTCCCCAGAACCGCGCCAGTCGTCCCACCTTGATCAAGGACCTCTGGGCGCTGCGGGTTTGGCTGCAGCTGGAGGACCGATTGCGCGAGTTCGCTCTATTCAGCTTGGGCTTGGACAGCAAGCTGCGAGGCTGCGGTCTTGTCGGCCTGAAGGTCAGAGACGTCGAACCCCGCGTCGGACACGAATGCTTCCACACCCTGCCGCGGCATCGCCATGCCATTGGCCGGTGCCGCAGGGTCGCCGAAGCCCATGGCCATGCCGCACACCGTGAGTTCGTTGGACTCCATCCGCAGGTGCCGCGCGATACGCGCGTGGAACGGCGCGAAGGACACCTGCGGGCAGGTGTCGATGCCGCGAGACTTCGCCGCGATCATCACGCCCTGCATGTACAGGCCGAGATCCAGCCAGCTGTGGTGGCCCAGCCGTGCATCGATGCTGAAGATCAGCCCCACCGGCGCACCGAAGAAGCTGAAGTTGCGTTCGGTCTGCGCCGCGCGCGCCGCCGTGTCGTCGCGGTCGATGCCGAGCGCGCCGTAGTAGCGCACTGCAAAGTCGGCCCTGTGCGCGCACAGCGCCTGCGGCAGCGGGTCCGGGAAGTGCGAGGGCGCAGCGAAGTCGCCGCACCGGAAGGCCATCGCGAGGTCCTCGCCGAAAGCCTTCAGCGGCGCGCCCGCGAGCACGTGCACACGCCACGGCTGCGTGTTGGAATTGCTCGGAGCGCTCGCGGCCACGGCCAGGATCTCGAGCACCGTGTTCCGCTCCAGCGTTCGCGGCAGGTAGGCACGCACCGACCTGCGCGCGCGCAGCACGTCGTCCACGCAGCGACCCGCGTCAGGCGGCAGGCTCATGCGTCGGCTCCTGGGCCTGCGGTGCGGCGTGGTACGCGATGCGGCCCGCGGGCAGGAAGAACAGCGCGATGACGGCCCCTCCCCTCGCCTCCGGATAGTGATGGCTGCCAGGCGCAGGCGCGGTCCAGCCGGCCTCGCACCAGCCGTTGGGTCCGTTGAGCGCCGCACCCGGGTTCAGTGGCACGACCATGTTGAGCTCGCCGTAGGGGTGTGCGTGGTACTGGCCGCGGTAGGTTCCCCCTGGATGACCCTGCGTGTTGCCGCGGCTGTCCATGTAGACCGCCGTGATGCTGAAGTACCGCGTGCGCTCGGAGGGCTCCGCGATGCGGCTGCGCCGGTAGATGGGGCCGTCGAGCGCCACGTTCGCAGCCCAGCCGTCGCGCACGCCCTGAGTGACCAGCTGCGCGAGCGTGCGGTACAGCTCGCTGTGCGGACCGCAGGCCTGGTTGAGCCAGCGCTCGGTCTCGGTGCCGGCCGTCATGTCCTGCACCTGTTCGAGGAAAGGAATGGCGCAGGCGATCAGCGCCTCGCGGCCCGCGTGGTGTTCGTCGTTCTTGGGAATCATCGGATGCCTTTCTGTCATTCGTCGGAGCGAAAGCCCGAGGCGCGGACCACCGGGCCCCAGGACTCCCGCTCGCGCTGGATCAATGCCGCGTACTCGCGCGGCGCGAGGGTGCCGACCTCCAGGCCCACCTGTTCGAAGGCCGCCAGCAGCGCTGGATCCCTGGCGGCGACCCCTATGGATTCGTACAGCGCGTGTACGGTGGCCGCGGGCGTGCCCGGCGGCGCGAACACGCCATAGGTCTCGGCACCGCGAATCTCGGCGTGGCCCTGCTCGGCGAAGGTCGGTACGCCGGGCATGAAGCGGGAGCGTTTCTCGCTCGCCACGCCGAGGATGCGGATGCGGCCTTGCTGCAGGTACGGCAGGAAATCCGCCACGAAACCGAAGTACGCCGGGATCTGCGCGCCGACCAGGTCCTGCATCGCGGGTGCGGAGCCCCTGTAGCCGACGTGCTGCAGCTTCAGCCCGGCCGCTTCCGAGAGCTGGTAGCCCAGGAAGTGCGCCATCGAGCCCGCCGCCGGCGAGGCGTAGCTGGCACCGCCGGGCGTACCGCGCACCCACCGCACGTAGTCCGCCAGGTTCCGGACGGAAGCCGGCACGGCATTGCTCACCGCGAGCGCGCAGTTCGCCGTGACCAGCGGCGACACGGGCGCGAAATCGGCGGCGGGGTCGTACATGAGGCGCGTGTACACGTGCGGGTAGATGGTCAGCGCCGAGGTCTGCGTGCACAGCAGCGCGCTCGCATCGGGCCGCTCCCGCCTGAGCTGGCTGCTCGCGATGCGGCCCGCCGCACCCGCGCGGTTGTCGACGATGTAGGCGCGGCCCTGCTTGCGCCAGGCCTCGGTGAGCTGCCGGGCGGTGGTGTCGAGCGTCCCGCCCGCGGGGTAGCCGACCAGCAGCTTGCCGGTGGGGCCGACGCCCTGACCCAGTGCGTGCGGCAGCCATGCCGCGGCCGGTGCCGCGAGTGCCGCACGTGCAAAGGCGCGGCGGGAAAGTCGTGCGTTGATGTCCATGTGCTGACCTCTTTGTGCCCGAAGGCGGGAATGCGGCGAATGATCGGCGTACCGTGAGTTGTATGGAACTGATGCCTTTGCAAGTTCACAATGCGCGAGATTCAATTCATGACAACCACCTCACGGAGACGGCGATGAGCATCGGCCGCATGGACCTCAACCTGCTGAAGGTGTTCGACGCCGTCTACGAAGACCGCAACCTCGTGCTCGCGGGACGACGGCTGCACCTGAGCCAGTCGGCCGTGAGCCATGCGCTCACACGGCTGCGCGAGGTGGTGGGCGACGAGCTGTTCCTGCGCACCGGCAAGGGTCTCGCACCCACGGGCCGGGCCAGCGCCATGGCACCGGTGCTGCGCGACGCGCTGCGGCGCATCGAGGCCACGCTGGGTGTCGAGCCGTTCGAGCCCGCGCACTCGTCGCGGCGTTTCGTGATCGCCGCGAACGACCATGTCACCGCGGTCATCGTCGCGCCGCTGCTGCGTGCGCTGCAACAGGCCGCACCCGGCGTGGACCTGGTGATCCGCCCCTCCACCCGGCTGGACCTGGCCGAGCAGATCGACCTCGGCCGCATCGACCTCGCGATCGGCATCTTCTCGCAGGTGCCCGTGCGACTGAATGCAGACACGCTCATGACGCAGGGCGAGAAGATCCTGATGCGCAAGAGCCATCCGGCCTCGCGCCGCAAGCTGCAGGTGAAGGACCTGGCCCGCTACCCGCTCGTGACCTTGTCCGTGGGCGGGCAGGAAGAGGGAGCGGTCGACGGCTTCATTCTGGAGCGCGGGCTCGCGCGCCAGTCGGAGATGTTCGACCGGCACGCACTCGAAGAAGCGCTGCGCGGCACAGATCCGCCGCCCCGGCAGCGCGTGACCGTGCCGCACGCGCTGGCCATCCCGGCGCTGCTGCGGGACAGCGACATGCTGTCGATCGTGCCCGCGTCGCTGGCGCAGGCGCTCGCGCGCGGCGGCGATCTGGTTGGGCGCCAGCCGCCATACCGCGCCGGCCAATCGGTCACGCGGGCGGTCTGGCACCGGCGCAACGACCACGATGCCGGACACGTGTGGTTTCGCGGGATGGTTGCAGCGGTCGCGAAGGTGGCCTGTCGAAGCAGCCAATGAAGCCTTCCTTCCGGCCCCGCCCCCTCGACGAGGGCCGCTGAGCGATAGACACCGGCCCCAGGGGCTGTCTACGTGATCGCGGCCGAAACGCCAGCGATCAACATCATCCGTGCGCTGGTGGCAGCGGCACATCCACACCTCGCTCCGGACGAGCCCCGGGGCGCTCGCGCGCTCGAATCAGCGGCCGAGCGGAATCGCCGAAGCCCACGGCCCGCACGGTGAGGCGCAGCCGTCAGGGACAGCGCTGAATGCTTCATCGAGATAAAGTCTTACCGAACATTGAAGGACCGTACGTACCCGAAGCCGCAGCAAGGCACGTCGCACCCATCCATCAGATTCGCAGAAGGCGCTTCATCAAAAGCGTTGGGTAGTCCTGCCGATGGCCCGCCACGGCGTAAACGACGGTGTCATCGTCAATACGCCGGTAGACCAGCTTGTGGTGTGAGGTAAAGACGTTCTGGTACTCGAAGATGCCGACGGAAGCAAGCTCCGATACAGGCGCCCCCGTCAAGAAACCTGTGTCGACCAGGGCCAGCTTCTCGAAAATCTCGTCTTCGGCCTTGAGCCAGTCGGATTCGCTCCACTTGTCGAGCATGTACTCCTGAAGCGAAAGCAAGTCCTCCTGGGCATCGGGAAGAATGCGGACGGCCATTACTTGCGGCGTTGGCGAGCCGCGGCCAGTTGCGCGCGGGATTCGGCAGCGGAAATACCTTGACCCTGCATGCGATCCTTTTCACCCAACGCCATGATTTTCAAAGCGGCGATCAGCGACTCTTTTTCCTGGAACTGCCTGACGCTCTCGATCACCATGGTGGCCTCTCCATTCTGGGTAATGAAGAAAGGCGTGCCGTTCATCTCCAGGTCTTCGGAAATCTGGGCGGCGTGGCTCTTCAGGTAGGAGATTGACTTGATGTTGGAGATGGAAGGCATAGCAACTCCCGAGGTGCGAAGGACTGAATTTAGTACCGAATTTAGTTGATGTCAAGGAGGGGCGCACGACACGGGAATGCGCGCATGGTGGGCGTGCAGGCACTTGGCGCAGATCGCGCGCCGCCATGCGGTGCGCGAAAACCGCTAGCAAGTATTCATTCGGCCGCCCGCCCCTACGGCAGAAGCGGCGTGTTTGCGAATGAAACCGAAAGCCGTTCGATGAAGATAGTGACTGGTGTGGAAGCCGAGAAGACCTTCACGCATCCCGTCGTGAGGTGGTGGTCGCAGAGAACCACTCGGTGATCGGCGGCCTTGGAGAGGCTGTTGCGAGCCTCCTGATGCGAGCAGGTGTCATGCTTCCATTCCGCCAGATCGGCCTTCCCGATCTCTTTCTCGACGCAGGGGCGCTGCCGACCTTGCACGATCGCTACGGGATTTCGACGCAGGCCATGAGCCAGCAGATCAAGGGCTGGCTCTAGCCGCAGACAAACCAGTTCGACCACGAGAACGAGCGAGACCCACTGAATCTGGGGCAGCCAGTCCCTCCCTCTGCCCTGCGGCACCCCGCAGGCTGTCAGACGTGCACTTCCCAGGATTCAAGAGTGATCAACGGTCGATGGTGTTCGATGCGATCGGTGCCACCTGCAAGCGCCACGGCTTCAGCCCCGCGCTGTTTTCGGCCTGGCAGATGCAAACGGGCACGCCTTGCGTCTCCCCTTGGACGCCGCGGAACTACTCGACGAGCGCGCGCTTCACGTCTTCCTGCAGATTGCGCAGGTGCTCGCGCATGGCCACGCGTGCGCGCTCGGCGTCGCGCGCGCGCAGCGCGCGAACGATCTCGCCATGCTCGTCGTGGTTTTCCGGCTGCCGGTGCAGCGGACTGTGCAGCCGGAAGAGCCGCGCATTGACGCGCAGTTCTTCCACCAGCCGCGGGAACACCACGTTGCCGCTGGCCGTGGCGATCAGCAGGTGGAAGCGGTCGTCGAAGTGCCAGTGTTCGGTTTCGCTGTGCTCGCTGCCGCCGAGCGTCGCGATGTCGGCCTCGAGCGTGTCGATCTCGGCATCGGTGATCTTGCCCACCGCCAGCGCGATGGCCTCGCACTCGATCACCTCGCGCGCGCGCATGCAGTCGAAGTACTCCTTGGTTCCCAGGGCGCGCACGGCGTAGGAGCGCGCGTCGCGCCGCACCAGCAGCCCCTCGCCCGCCAGCCGCACCAGGGCCTCGCGCATGGGCGTGCGCGAAATGCGCAGGTCTTCCGCCAGCCGTGCCTCCTGCAGCGGGCTGCCGGCCGATATCTGGCGATCGAGGATGAGGGTGCGCAACCGGTCGTAGGCCTGTTCGGCCAGGCTGGCCGAGCGCACCTCCAGGGGGGCGATCGTGATGGTGGCGGGCTGCGAGGGGCTGGGAAGGCTGGGCATGCGGGAAAGGGCGAAAGCCTCGAGGGCGGGTGAGCTTAGCAGGGCCGGCCAGGCGGCCTCAGCGCCATTCTTTCAGAGCCATTTGTCCAACGGATTGCCGTCGTTCGGCGCGCGCGGCCGCAGGCACGGCAGGAACTGGCCGGAGCCGGGCTCGGCCTGGAACACGCCGTCCTGCCACACGATGCGCCCGCGCGAGACGGTCAGGCCGGGCCAGGCGCGCAGCCGCATGCCCTCGTAGGGCGTGTAGTCGGCATCGTGGTGGAGCATGTCGTTGGACAGCAGCTTCTCCTGGCCCTCGGGGAACATGTCCCACACCACGAAGTCGGCATCGCTGCCCACGGCGATGGTGCCCTTGCGCGGGTACAGGCCGTACAGGCGCGCGGGGTTGGTGGCGGTGAGCTCGACGAAGCGGTGGATGTCGACGCGCCCCTTGAGCACGCCTTCGCTCATGAGCAGCGGCAGGCGGGTTTCCACGCCGGGAATGCCATTGGGGATGCGGTCGAAGGAGGCGTTGTCGCCGGCCACGCGCTTGCCGTCGCTGCCGTTCATGTTGAAGGGCGCGTGATCGGACGAGACGATGGTGAAGAGCCCGCTCGACAGGCCGTTCCAGATGAACTGCTGGTTCGCCTTGTCGCGCGGCGGCGGGCTGCAGATGCAGCGTGCGCCGTGCATCGGGTCGTCGGGGTCGATGCCCAGGTCCTCGGCGCTCAGGAACAGGTACTGCGGGCAGGTCTCGGCGTGGATGGGCAGCCCGCGCCCGCGCGCCCAGTGGATCTGTTCGACGGCCTCGCGGCCCGAGACGTGGACGATCAGGATCGGCGTGTCGACCAGTTCCGCCAGTGCGATGGCGCGGTGCGTGGCCTCGCGCTCCACTGCCATCGGCCGCGAGTTGGAGTGATAGCGCGGCGCGGTGAGGCCCGCGTCGAGCAGCTGCTCGGTGAGCCAGGCGATGCAGTCGCTGTTCTCGGCGTGGATCATCGTCATCGCGCCGTGGCGGCGGGCGGTGGCCAGCACTTCGATGATCTGGCGATCGTCCAGCTTCAGGTCGTCGTAGGTCATGTAGATCTTGAAGGAGGTGTAGCCCTTCTCGATCAAGGCGGGCAGCTCGCGCTGCGTCACGTCGCGCGTGGCGTCGGCCACGATGAGGTGGAAGGCGTAGTCGATCACCGCCTTGCCCTCGGCGCGGCGGTGGTAGTCGTCCACCGCCTCCTGCACGCTGCGGCCCTTCTGCTGCGCGGCGAAGGGCAGCACGGTGGTGGTGCCGCCGCAGGCGGCCGAGCGCGTGCCGGAGAGGAAGTCGTCGGCGAAGCGCGAGCCGTCGCTGGTGGGCTGGTCGAAGTGGCAGTGGCCGTCGACGCCGCCTGGCGTGACCAGCCGGCCGCGCGCGTCGATCTCGCGCGCGGCGCTCGCATCGAGCCCCTGCGCGATGGCGCAGATGCGGCCGTCGCGCACGCCGATGTCGGCGGTGTAGCGGTCGCCGGCGGTGGCGATGTCTGCGTTGCGCAGGATCAGGTCGTAGGTGCGCATGGGGCGTGCGTTCTTTCTAGCTTCTAGCGCTGCTCGAGCGCGGGCTCGGCGGGTACCGCTGCCGGCGTGGAGCCATTGCCATAGGCACGGCCATAGTGGCGCTCGATGCGGCGCTGGACGAAGTCCCAAGCGGTGGTCATGAGCAGGTAGTAGATGGCGGCAACGATGAAGAGCTCCAGCACCATGAACTTCTCCTGGATCAGCACCTGCGTGCGGCGCAGCAGCTCCTCCATGGAGATCACCGAGGTGATCGAGGTGGTCTTGAGCAGGCCGTTGATGCTGTTGCCCAGCGTGGGCACGATCAGGCGCATGGCCTGCGGCAGCACGATGTAGCGCATGGTCTGCGCGCTGCTGAAGCCCACGGCGCGCGCCGCGTTGGTCTGCCCCGCGGGAATCGACTGGATGCCGCCGCGCACGATCTCCGCGAGGTAGGCCGCCTCGTTGAGGATGAGGCCCAGCAGCGCCGACTCGATCACCGAGAGCTTCAGCCCCAGCTGAGGCAGGCCGGTGAAGATGATGATGAGCTGCACCAGCAGCGGCGTGCCGCGGAACACCCAGATATAGAAGTGCGCCGGGGCTGCCAGCCAGCGGTGGCTGGACAGGCGGGCCAGTGCCAGCGCGCAGCCCACCACCATCCCGCCCGCGATCGCCGCGAGCGTGAGCCACAGCGTGGTCACCGCGCCGCTGAGGATGTACGGGTTGAACAGGTAGTCGAAGAAGCCCGACCAGCTCCAGCCTTGTCCCATGGAAGTTTCCTTCGCTTGCTCGATGGCGATGCGGACGACGGCGCCCCGTCAGCTCGCCGGGCCCTTGACGGCCACGGCACCCTCGGCGGCCTTGACGCCGTACTGGTCGAACAGCTTCTGGAAGCTGCCGTCGGCCTTCATGTCGTTCATGACCTTGGCCATCGCGGCGGCCAGCTCCTTGTTGCGCGCGGCCAGCGCGACCGGCGTGGGGAACAGGCCGTTGAGCACGCGCTCGAAGTCGCCGCGCTTCTGGTATTCGGCGCCGGTCGAGTCGATGGACAGCGCCACCTCCACCTGCCCAGCGCGCAGCGCCTGGAAGGCCATCGCGAAGTTCTCGAAGGTGCGGATGGTCATGCCCTTCATGCCCTTGTCGGTGAGTTGCTTGTCGAGCTCGCGCGCCTTGCGCTCCTCGAAGCCACCGAGCTCCACGCCGATGCTCTTGCCCGAGAGGTCATCGGGCTTGGCGATCTTCAGCGGGTTGCCCTTGGCTGCACTGATGCTGATGGCCTGGTCTTCGTAGACGAGCATCTGCATCAGCTTGGCACGCTCCTCGGTGAAGAAGATGCCGGTGTTGATCACGTCCCAGCGGCCGGCCTGCAGGCCGGGGATCATGGCCGAGAACTCGATGCGCACGTACTCGGGCGTGAGGCACAGGCGCTTGGCGATCTGCTCGCCGAGCTCCACGCGCATGCCCTTGAGCGCGCCGGACTGGTCGACGAACTGCATCGGCGGCAGCGTCGGGTTGACCGACATGGTCAGCGTACCCTTCTTGACGAGGGCCGAATCGGGCACGGGCGACTTGCAGGCCTGCTGCGCGTTCGCGGCGCCAGCGAAGGAGACGAAGAGTGCCGTTGCCGACGCGAGAGCGGGAAGCCGTTTCATGGTGTGGTCCTTGAGGAGGGGATCGAGGCGACGAGGTGGGAAATCGGGTGAGATGGAAACGAGGTGCCGGGTGCTTCAGGCGCGGATCGAGTCCAGCAGTTCGAGGCGCGCGAGCTCGCGGCGCAGCTCGGCGGCATCGGCATCGGGCAGCGGCAGGCGCGGGGCGCGGGGCTTGCCGACGGGCAGGCCCATCATCGACAGGCCGTCCTTGGAGGCCGCGACGTAGCGGTGGCCGCCGACCCAGCGCACGATCGGCAGCATCTTCTTGTAGAGCGCGAGTGCCGCAGGCATGTCGCGCTCGTCGGCCACCAGCTCGAACAGGCGCGCCGACATCTTCGGGATGAGGTTGGAACACACGGCCACCCAACCCTGTGCGCCGAGCCAGAACGACTCGTAGCCGAGGATGCCCGCGAACACGGTCATGCGGTCGCCGCACAGCTCGATGATTTCGCGCACGCGGGTGACTTCGAGCGTCGACTCCTTGATGTACCTGCAGTTGTCGATGCGCGAGAGGCGCGCCACCAGTTCGGGCTTGAGGTCGACGTTGGCGGTGGCCGGGTTGTTGTAGACCATGATCGGAATGCCGATCGCCTCGCCCACCTTGCGGTAGTGCTCGAACAGCTCGTCGTCGGTGGGCGTGCTGTAGAAGGGCGGAATGATCATGACGCCGTCGGCGCCCATGCTCTCGGCCTCGCGGCTCAGCCGCACGCACTCGTCGGTCCACTCCGCGCCCGTGCCGATCAACACCGGCACGCGTTTTGCAGCGGTGCTCACGCAGGTTTCGATCACCTGCTGGCGCTCGTCGGGCGTCAGCGAGAGGAACTCACCGGTGCTCCCCAGGGGGATCAGCCCGTGGATGCCTTCCTCGATTTGCCAATTGACCAGCTTCTTCAGCGCAGGCACGTCCACGTGCTTGCCGTCGGCGGTCATGGGGGTGATGAGCACCGTATAGGTGCCGCGGAACGCTGTCATGGGCAGTCCTTGGGAAAATTCGGGACAATTCGGTATATGTATACGTTGAGTATACGTATACAATTGAGTGCGTCAATCGTAAGTTGACGTTCTTCCTTCGCACTGCCCATGAGCGCCAGACTGACCCACCCTTCCATCACCCCGGCCGGACGCCCCGTGCGCTTCTGGTACGACGGGCAGCCCGTGGAGGGGCTGGAGGGCGAGACCATCGCGGCGGCGCTGGCGGCCGGCGGCATCAAGGCGATGCGCCACACCCGCCGCGGCGAGCGCCGAGGTCTTTATTGCGGCATGGGCGCGTGCTTCGACTGCCTCGTCACCGTCGATGGGCAGGCCAGCCAGCGCGCCTGCCTCACGAAAGTGGCCGACGGCCAGCAGGTGCGTTCGACCCAGCCCGTCGGCACGCCCGACGATCCGCTGCAGCCGCTCGCACCCCAAGCTGGCGCCGAACCCGAACGCGGGCAGGTCGACGTGCTCGTCGTCGGCGCGGGCCCGGCCGGGCTTTCGGCCGCGCTCGCCGCGCGCCAGGCCGGCGCCGACGTGCTGGTGCTCGACGAGCGCCCCCAGCCCGGCGGCCAGTTCTACAAGCCGCTCGCGCCGTCGCACGAGGCGCCCTCCCCGGCCGACCGCCAGTTCGCGCAGGGCCTCGCGCTCGAACATGAAGTCCGCGCCGCCGGCGTCGTCATCGCCTCGGGCGCGCAGGTCTGGGCGGCCTTCTCTCCGCGCGAAGTGGCCGCGCTCGTCGACGGGCGCGCCTGCGTGATCGGCTGCCGGCAACTCGTCATCGCACCCGGCGCGTACGAGCGCCCCGTGCCCTTCCCCGGCTGGACCCTCCCCGGCGTGATGACCACCGGCGCCGGCCAGACGCTGGCGCGCGCCTACCGCGTCGCACCCGGACGCCGCGTGGTGATCGCCGGCAACGGGCCGCTCAATCTGCAGCTCGCCGCGGAGCTGCTCGCGGGCGGCGCCGAAGTCGTCGCTGTGCTGGAGTCGGCCCCACGCCCTTCGCCGCGGCAATGGCGCCATCTGCTGAGCGCGGCGTGCACGGCGCCCGATCTGCTGCTCGACGGCTGGCGCTATCTGCGCAAGCTGCGCGCCCACAAGGTGCCCGTGCTGTGGGAGCACGCCGTCGTATCCGCGGAAGGCACCACCGGATTGAGCTCGGCGCAGGTGGCTCAAATCGATGCCCGAGGCCACGCACTGCCCTCCACGCTGCGTCGCCTCGAAGCCGACACGCTCTGCCTCGGCTACGGCTTCATCCCCTCCACCGAACTCGCGCGCATGCTGGGTTGCGAGCACCGCCTCGCGCCCCGCCATCTCGGCTACCTGGCAACCGTCACGCAGGAAGACGGGGCCACCAGCCTGCCCGGCGTGTACGTGGTCGGCGATGGTGCCGATCTCGGCGGCTCCCGCGTCGCACTCGCGCGCGGCACGCTGGCGGGCACCGCGGTCGCGCGCAACCTCGGCCTGAAGGCCCCCGAGCCCCGCGAGGCCACTGAAAAGCTGCATCGCGCCGAATGCTTCCAGCAGGCGCTGTGGTCGATCTACGCGCCGCCGCCCGTCACTCTCGCGGCGGTGCCCAACGAAACGCTGCTGTGCCGCTGCGAGGAAATCAGCTTCGGCTCGGTGCGCGAGCAGATCCGTGCCGGCAGCGACACGCTGGCCGCGCTCAAGCGCAACACCCGCCTGGGCATGGGACGCTGCCAGGCGCGCTACTGCGGCGTCACCGCCGGCCGTCTGCTGGCCGAGATGACCGATCGGCCGCCTCAGGTGGAACAGTACTTCGCACCGCGCCCGCCCGCCAAACCGGTGCCGGCCGGCGCGCTCGGCTTCGAGAAACCCGAATGGGGCGGCCACAAGCCCGCCATTACGCCCAACCTCGCGCGGCCGGTGGAGCAGCCACCCTTCGAGGGCACGCTGCGCACCGACGTGCTCGTAATCGGCGCCGGCGTGCTCGGCTCCTGCCTCGGCTACTACCTTTCAAAGGCGGGCCAGGACGTGACGGTGGTCGACCGCGACGACATCAACCTGCAGGCCTCTGGCGCCAACGCCGGCAGCCTGCACGTGCAGCTGCTGTCCTTCGACTTCGGCACCAAGGCGCAGGAAGGCGGCGGCCCGGCCGCGGCGACGCTGCCGCTCGGGCCGATGTCGGTGCGCCTGTGGCAGGAGATCGAGGCCGACTGCGGCGAGGACCTCGAGATCAAGATCACTGGTGGCCTCATGGTGGCCGACAGTGAAGCCGGCATGCGCTTCCTCGAGGCCAAGGCCGCGCTGGAGCGCAGCCACGGCATCGACGCGCAGGTGATCGACGGCACGGAGTTGCGCCGCCTCTCGCCCGCGCTCTCCGAGCAGCTGCTGGGCGCCGAGCTCTGCCCCATGGAAGGCAAGATCAATCCGCTGCGCGCCACCTACGCCGTCGCCCGGCGCGCGCAGCAGCAGGGTGCGCGCATGCTGCGCGGCTGCGACGTGCAGTCCATCGAGGCGATGCCCGGCGAAGGCGCCGGCTTCATCGTGCGCACCTCGAGCGGCAGCATCCACGCAGGGCGCGTCGTGAACGCGAGCGGCGCCTGGTCGAGCGCGGTCGGCCGCATGCTGGGCGTGAACATCCCCGTCAAGGGCGCGCCGCTGCAGATGATCGTGACCGAGCCCGCGCCGCCGCTGGTCAACCACCTCGTCGCACATGCCGACCGGCACCTGAGCCTGAAGCAGGCCACCAGCGGCGGCCTCATCATCGGCGGCGGCTGGACGGCCGCCTTCAGCGAGGACATGCGCCTCAACCGTGCCGAGCGCGAAAGCATCGAAGGCAACCTCTGGGTGGCAGCCCACGTGCTGCCGGCCGTGCGCGGGCTGCACATGGTGCGCTGCTGGGCCGGAATGAACGTCAACATCGACGGCGCGCCCATCCTCGGCGAGGTGCCCGGCCGCCCCGGCTTCTACAACGCCGTGACCTCCAACGGCTACACGCTCGCCCCCGTCACCGCGCGGCTGGTCACCGACCTCCTCGTGCGCAGGCGCACCGACATCGACATCAGCCCCTTCCTCATCGACCGCTTCCTCTGACCGCCATGACCGAAAACGCTTCCCCGCGCGACACGCTGCGCGACTACATCGACGCGCACTTCGACGAGCAGGTGCGCACCCTCGCCGAACTCGTGCGCTGCCCCTCCGACAACCCGCCGGGCGATTGCGCCCCGCATGCCGAGCTCACCGCCCGGCTGCTCGAAGCCATGGGCTTCACGGTCGAGCGCCACGAAGTGCCCGCCGAGCACGCGGCCGCGCACGGCATGCGCAGCGTGACCAACCTCATCGTGCGCGAGCGCTTCGGCGACGGCCCGGTGGTGGCGCTCAACGCACACGGCGACGTGGTGCCGCCCGGCGCAGGCTGGAGCGTCGACCCCTACGGCGGCGAGGTGCGCGACGGCTGGCTCTACGGGCGCGGCGCCGCCGTGTCGAAGTCGGACTTCACCACCTACGCCTTCGCGATGCGCGCGCTCAAGCACCTTGCGGCCGCCGGCACACCCCTGGCCGGCAGCGTCGAGCTGCACCTGACCTATGACGAGGAAACCGGCGGCATGACGGGCCCGGAGTGGATCCTCTCCAAGGGCCTGAGCAAGCCCGACTTCGTGCTTTCCGCCGCCTTCTCGCACCACGTCGTGGTGGCGCACAACGGCTGCCTGCATCTCGAGGTCGTTGTGCGCGGCACCTCGGCGCACGCCGCGCGGCCCGACACCGGCCACGACGCGATCGAAGCCGCGGCCACCCTGCTGCCCGCGCTCTACCGCTACCGCGACAGCCTCGCCGACCGCCCGTCGCGCACGCCGGGCATCACCCATCCCACGATGGTGGTGGGCCTGATCGACGGCGGCATCAACACCAATGTGGTGTCCGACGTGCTGACCCTGCGCATCGACCGGCGCATCGTCCCCGAAGAGTCGCCCGAGGCTGTCGAAGCCGAGCTGCGCGAGGTGATCGAGTCGGCCTGCCGGCCGCTGCCCGGTATCTCGGTCGAGATCCGCCAGATCCTTCTGGCGCGCCCCTTCGCGCCTGCGCCGGGCGCCGACGAATTCGCCGAGCTCGTGTGCCGCGAGGCCAGCGAAGTCATGGGCAAGCCGGTCACGCCGATTGGCGTGCCGCTGTACACCGATGCGCGCCTCTACAGCGAGGCGAGCATTCCCACCGTGATGTACGGCGCAGGCCCCGAGTCGCTGCTCGAAGCCAACGGTCACCGCGCCGACGAGCGCGTGCCGCTGGACGAACTGCGCAAGGCCACACGCGTGGTCGCCAACACGCTGCATCGGCTGCTCACACGCTGACTCCCGTCTCGTCGGCGACGCGCATGGCCGAAATCAGCACGTCGAGCGGTGCCGCGATTCCGGTGCGCGCCAGTGCAAGTTCCCTGATAGCCGCATGGCCAACCCGTGCCGGCTCATCCACGGCACCAGGGCACCAGGGCAAAGGCAACCCTGAATCGCTTGGCGCGTCCTCCCATGTTTTGGCGATGAAGAGACGCTGCAAACCTTTACGCTTGCAGCAGCACGGGCATGCGGGCTCGACGAAGCCCCGGCCCCTCATCACCATCCGCACCATGACCGAGACAGAAACCTTGCCCGACGAGGAACTGGGCGCCCAGGCCACGCAGTGGCGCCGACGAGCGCTGCAAGGCGACCTGCATGCCCGTGGCATTGCCCATCAGCTGGAGGCCGAACTGCGCCGGCGCGCCGGCGCCCTCCCCCCTGACTACGAGATGCTGGACCTGCGGCCGCTCGAGCATCGGCAGGTCAAGCGACGCTGGTGGAAGCCCTGGTGATCCGGCCGCGGCGCGCCAGGCTTGCACACCCATGCGGGTTCGACGCGGAAGTGACCTGATCGGGCGAAACGCTCGATCAGGCTGCCCTTCGCCGAAGGCCAGGCACGCAGGTCCGCGTCGAGCGTCCATCGCATGCAGATGGCGCCTCGGCCTCATGTGTGTCCTCACGGAAAGTGCTCGGCGGGTTCGGGGATCGCCACCCAGTCGTGCTTTCCTTCCTCCCGGACCGAGCGCTGGCACAGAAGGATGAGGGAACGCCTCCTGTGTTCGCCGACCGCCGCACGGATCAGGCTGCATGCTCCGATGCCGCCTCGCGACACGAGCCGCTTGCGCGGGCCTTCAGGCCCCGGGGGTTCACGCGGATGCCCGTGCTTTCCTGTTGTTCATGCAGCCACTGCACGAGACGTTCGGCGCGCGTGACGCCGATGCCGCGCACCGGATACCACCAGGTGGTGCCCGTGTCGTTGATGCGCTGCGCCAGCTGTCTCAGCGTGCCGAAACCCGCCTGCGCGAGCCGTTCGGACAACAAGGGATCGAACCAGATCGCCACGCTGTCATGTGCCTGCGGCGCGTCCGCGCGCGATCGAACCGCGTCCCTCTCCCATGCGCGGGGCGTTCCGGTCTTCTGTGCGCTCAGCGGATGATGTGGCCTGCCCGTGACCGCTCCCTTCGCCTGAACGGCAATTCGCGGGGTGCTTTTCATGCGTCTCCTGTCTGGGTTCTCGTGTGCGCACGGAAGGGCGCGCGCGATCGGCTTCGCCCCGCGACCCGCGCACACCGTGGATCGGAATCGAACAGACCCTGCACGGGACATGCCAGGCGCCAGGGCGTTGATCCACAACGGTATTTCTGGCGCACCGGGCCGCCGATGTGCGCCATTCAGACAAATTGCATGCCCAAGCTTCGGACATGTGTCTGAACAGCGATCAGTATTTACCAGATGAGCGGGCCCGTGCGATACACCGGTACGCCCGGATTTCAAGACCCCCAGCCAGCACCTGTGCCATGACCCCGTCTCCGCCAGGATGCCTGAGCAGCGACTGGTGCAAGCGCATCAACGGCGCCGGCAGATCCAGGAACGGCGTGCCGTTGCGCAAGGCGCCCGGTTTGCGCTGCACCAACTTGATGTAGTGCTGCCGGTCGTAGCTGGTCTGGTCGCTGCCCGGCAGCCGGGCATGGCTGGCCAGGCCAGCCGCTCGACGTAGCCGTCGAAGGGGAGCGGCATGGGCATGAGGTGATGCTTCTCCAGCTCCCACATCTCTGCCACGGTGAGCTGCCGATGGATTGGGTGCGTGGTGTCACTCCACACCGAACGACACCGCTCGCTCGGCCAGGCATTGAGTTCGATGAACGAGCCAAAGCGCCGGGTTGCGGCTGGGGTAGGCCACCAGCCAGAAGGCTCGGCTGGCGCACAGCTTCATGTGCGCCACTTGCACGTTGTAGAACACGCCACCGACGACCATGGCTTCGACGCTCCAGTCGCACTTGAGGGCCCCTTAGTACGTGTGGTGACTTCGAGCAGCTCTTTTCTTGATCTTTCGCAGACCGACGAATCGCCTGTTCGCCTCTGGAACAAGGGCTCCTACGAAAGCCGAAACGACTCGCCCCGGCTGGCTCGCCACCTCCGAAGGGGCACATCAACTGCGTGAAAGCAGATCGCGGCCAAGGTGACGGACAACGACAAAGTCACGCTCAGCTTGAGCCACGGGGATGTCGACTTGGCAAATAGCGAAACTATGGGAAAGTGCCAAAGGTAGATCCCATACGACAGTCTGCCGATGTAGACCAACGGTGGCCAGGAAAGCAATCGGCTCCTCGCGCTCGCGGCCGCATGGCAGATCAGCACGAAGGCGGCGAGCTCCGCCAAAGTGATGCGAAGTGTCACCGCTTCGAGCTGATCCGCGGTCGGTAGCGACGGCAGTGCAGCATCAAACGCGAGTGCGCCAAGGGCAACCAACAACGCCCATCTTGAGACCCTGAACTGAGTCAGTGCTGCGATCGCACCAAGCATGATGCCGCTCGTGCGCGTATCGAAGCTGAAATAGGCCTGCTTCCACCCCAACGTCCACGCAACGCCATAGCGCCACGCGGTGATCACCGCGAATGCAGCCAGAAGCCATGTGACCGGGCGGCGCGTCCGCAGAAGCAGCGGCAGCAGAAACGGCCAAAGCAGGTAGAACTTCTCCTCGACGCCGAGTGACCACGTATGCCCAATGGTGTTCGTCGGGTTCCAAAAGGCCAGCGCGTAGTCGTAGATATAAAGCGCGCCGAGCGTGGCGGCGAGCCACTGGGTATCCGAAGGCCACAGAAAGGGAGCTAGCGCCAGGTAGGCCGCAAGCAGGAGTAGCAGGGTCGGATAGAGCCTGATGGCACGGCGCACATAGAAGCGAGCAACATCGATGGCGCCGCTTCTGTACTCCGCCGCCAGCAAAGAGGTGATGAGGAACCCGGACAGCACGAAGAAAACGTCCAGCCCCACGAACCCGCCCCTGGCTCCCGGCATGCCGCAATGGAACAGGACGACGGCGAGCACCGAAATGGCACGGACGCCGTCGAGCGCTGGGTTGTATTGCATGGATGGAGGCGCCCACGGCAGCGGGCCGAAAGCGCGGAATTATCACGCGCACGTGCCGGCCCTTCTCGTACGCAGGATCTCCGCGGCAACCCACGCCCTCCTGGCGAAAAGCGATACGCTTCGGGCGCGCCCCGCATACGGAGGCGCCACCCGAGGACACGAACTCCCGACACAGGATATGAAGAGAGCCATTTCAGCCGCACTGGTGCTCGCGGCGGCCATGGTCGCGCCGCTGACACACGGCCAGGAGCCCCAGCTGGATCCCGACACAGGCTTGCCCGCATCACGCCCCTTCGCCTTCCCCGACCTGGGGGGCGTTTCGCCGTTCTGGTCCGCCCGCCGCACCGGTTACATCACGACCTCGGACGGAACACGGCTGCGCTACAGCGTTCTCCTGCCGAAGGGAAGCGGCAGGTTTCCAGTGATCCTGACCCTCAATGGCTACGACGCCGGCTCCATCGGCGGCGCGCCCTACCTCAGGCACAAGACATCCATGTCCGTCGAGCTCGACAAGCGGCTCGTGGAGGCCGGCTACGCAGTGATGGGCGTCAACGCGGCGGGCACGGGCTGCTCGAACGGCAGACTCGAATACATCCGCCCGCAGTTGGGCCTGCACGGCGCGCAAGCCGTCGAGTTCGCCGCGGCGCAGCCATGGTCCGACGGCCGCGTGGGCATGGTCGGTTCGTCGTACAGCGGCTCGTCCCAGGTCGCGACGGCGCAGAACCGGCCGCCGCATCTTCTCGCCATCGTCCCGGGCATGGTGCTGACGGACTACCGCGACGCCATCGCGCCGGGCGGCGTACCGGCGCCGGGATTCCTGACGCCCTTTCGGATGCTTTTCCGTGCCTTCTGGAGCGAACTCGTCGCCGAGGTCGCCAAGGAAGAACGCGACGCCGATTGCCTGAAACAGGTCGAGCAGAACCTCAAGGCCGAGGAAACGAACTCGGGCATGCATCTCTCCGTGGCACACCCCCTGCGCGACGAATACATGAAAACCCTCGACCTGGCGCGCCATGCGGATCGCATAGACGCCCCCGTCCTTTCCCTGGAAGCCTTCCAGGACCAGGCCATCACACCGCGCAGCAGCCACTACCAGAGCAGGCTAAACCCTGAAAAGCTGTGGCTCTACCAGACGAACGGCCCGCACGACATGTATCTTGCCAAGGCTTTCCAGGAGACGGCCATCCGCTTTCTGGACCGCTTCGTCAAAGGACAGGACAACGGCTTCGAGCGCGACACGCCCCGCACCACGGTGTGGATGGAGGCATCCCGCACTGGCGACAGCGTGCTGGATCGACGCTCTTCACCCAAGCCGCGCTGGCTCATACGAAAGGGGCCAATCAGGCCGGCCGACCTGTCTGTCAAGGAATTCCACCTGGGCGCCGGCAATGTTCTTTCCGAAACGATCACCTCAGGTGCTGCCGACGCGTTCGACTATCCCGGCACCGGCGTCGTCGTCAACGACGTAACCGGCACCACCTTCTGGGGCCCGCTGCCGGGCGACTGGAAGAAGGCCAGCGTGGCCTACACCTCGCCGGCCCTCGAGCAGGACATGATGGTCTACGGCCCCGGCAGCGCCGACCTCTGGATCATGGCCAACGCCGGGGATGCCGACATCCAGGTGACGGTCACCGAACTGCGACCCGACGGCCAGGAAACCTACGTCCAGCGCGGCTGGCTGCGGCTGTCCAACCGTAACCTCGATACCGCGCGCTCGACGCCGCTGCTCCCGATCCATCTCGAGGATCCGGGGCAACTGATGCCACTGCTGCCCGGTCGGCCGGTCTTCGCGCGCGTCGAGATCAACAAGATGGGCCACTATTTCCGCAAGGCTTCCAGGCTGCGCATCTGGATCGATACGCCGGCCCAGACGGGCGGCCTCGTGTTCGACACCTTCACGCAGCAGCAGCGGGTGTACGTACTGCACAACGCACGATACGACTCTGTCGTGCGCCTGGGCATCCTTGCGGATGTCGAAGGCCCGCCGACCTACCCGGAGTGCGGCCGGATGCTGCTGCAGCCCTGCCGCCGCGACCCTCTGGCCGGCCCCTGAGCTCAGGACAGTCGCGCGATTTCCGAGGCGACGAACTCGATGAAAAGGCGCAGGCGCGCCGGCGCCTGCCGCCCAAACGCGTGCAAGGCGGAAATGGACACGGGCGGCAGCGGCCGGCGCGGCAGCAGGGGGACCAACCGGCCCGCTTCGATGTCGTCCTGCACGAACAGGCGCAGGACCTGCGCGACACCGAGGTCGCCCAGCGCCGCGATGCGCAGCGCTACGCTGTTGTCGGCATCGAATGCGCTGTCTGTGTGCAGCACCGTGCCGTCGGCGAATCGGATGGGAAACGCCTTGCCGCCCAGCATGTAGCGCACATGCGCGTGCTCGCGCAGCGCCTCGACCGAGTCCGGCATGCCTCGGCGGGCGATATAGCCGGGCGACGCGACCAGCACGAGCGGCATCTCGGCGAGGCGGCGCACCGTCAGGTCGGAATCCGCGATCCGGCCGGCGCGGATCGCGACGTCGTAGCCCTCTCGGATCAGGTCGACCTGCCGATCGACCAGGCTCACCTCCAGCTTGACGCCTGGATGCCGGGGAATGAACCTCTCGACCACAGGACCCAGAAGAATGCGTCCGAGATCGCCGGGGGCGGTGACGCGCAGCAACCCCCGGGCGCCGCTGACAGGCTTCACCACATCGCTCGCTTCATCGAGCGCGCGCAGCAAGGGAGCAATCCGCTCGTAGTAGGCGCTGCCCTCCTGGGTCAGTGACAGCACGCGCGTCGAGCGCTGAAAAAGGCGCACGCCGAAATATTGCTCCAGGCGCGCTACGCCCTTGGAAACCGCCGACGGTGAGGTGCCGAGCACTCGTGCGGCCGCGCTGAACGAGCCGGCCTCCACCGTACTTACAAAGGCGACCAGGCCGGGTGCGTGATCAAGGGGGTTCATTGCGGACTCCTGGGCACAAGTGTTTCCATTTCTACCCACTACTTCATTGGCAGGGGGAACCTAGATGGAAGTCTTCTGCATCAACCAAGGAAACTTCATGCAAAGACTCTCCGGCAAAGTCGCCCTCATCACCGGCGGCAACAGCGGCATCGGCCTCGCGACAGCCCAGGCCTTCGCGGCCGAAGGCGCTCGCGTCGCCATCGTGGGAAGGCGCCAGGACGCCGTCGATGCCGCGCTGGCACATCTCGGATCGGATGCAATGGGCTTCGTCGGCGACGTCGCCGATCTCTCGATGCACGAACGGCTGATAGAGGTCGTCAAGAACCGCTTCGGTGCCATCGACATCTACATGGCGAACGCTGGCACAGCCATCCTCGAGCCCTCCTCGGCCGTCACAGTGGACAACTTCGACCTGCAGTTCGCGATCAACACGCGCGCGGTGTTCTTTGGCGTGACCCGCGCATTGCCCCTCATGCGCGACAAGGGGTCGATCATTCTCACGAGCTCGATCGCTGGCACCAAGGTCATGGACAACCATGCGGTCTATGCAGGCAGCAAGGCGGCCGTCGAAGCCTTCGCGCGCAGCTGGGCACTGGAACTCAAGGCGCGCGGCATCCGGGTGAATGTACTGAGCCCCGGGCCGGTCGATACGCCCATCCTGGCGAAGCTCGGCATCTCCGACGACGTGCGCCCGGAGTTCGACAAGCAGATGGCCGCCGCGATCCCGTTGGGCCGCATGGGCCGGCCCGACGAACTCGCGAAAGCAGCGCTCTTCCTGGCCAGTGACGACAGCATGTACGTCACCGGCGTCAACCTGAAGGTCGACGGCGGCATGTCGCTGACCTGAAACCAGCTCAGGCAGAAACGTTGCCGCGCTCATCTCCCATGCGGGCCAGATCGCGCGCGGCACGCAGTTCCCAGGCATGGGCGCCTTGCGCGCGAGCAAGCTCCAGGGCCTGCCGGCAAAGCGACTCCGCCATGCCGGCATTTCCCTGCAGTGCTTCACGCCGGGCCATGGCCCGGTACACCTCGGCCGCGCTCCACTGCCCTCCTCCGCGCATCGCACGCGCCAGCAGATCGTCGTCCACCCATGCCAGGCAGAAGGTCACGAGCATCTCCCGGCGTGGCATGTCCATGCCGAGGGCCTTGCCGGCCACCTGCTCGATGTAGGCCTTGCGCTCCTCGGCGGCATCGAATTCCTCGAGCCTGAGTGCGTCGTCGTAGCACGATGCCCATTCGTGCCAGTAGTCGAGCCCCTTCGACCGGGTCTCGCGTAGCATCGCATCGACCCATGCGCGCGCCGTCGGCCGCTCACCGGTCCAGATCGCCACGGGACAGATCCAGAACAGCGCGACGCACAGCGACATCGCGTGACCCAGTGCCTCGGCCTCCTCAACACAGCGCCGCGCGGTGCTCATCGCCGACTGCATGTCGCCCTGGATCCACAGTGTCCTGGCCAGGATGGCCATGGCCGTGATGCGCGCATCTGGCTGGAAGGTATTGCCCTGGTTGTGCCGGATGGCAGCATCGACGTCCATCGCGGCTTCGGCGTGCGTCTGCGCCTCTGCCAGCGCGCCGCAGAAGAAGCTTGCGAGCGCGAGCATGCGATGCGACAGGTTGCGCGTCACGTCGCTCTCAGACTGGAGCGCATAGGCCCTCAGTGCCTCGGCATGCTGCAACGCAGAGGGATAGTCCCCGCGCGTGACGTTGAGCGCGCACAAGCCCCAGCGTGCCTGGAACTCGAGGGTTCTCACCTTGAACGCCAGCGCGGCATCCAGGGCGCGCTCGCAGGCCTGCGTCATGTCCGCCACGCTGCCGCCGGTGTGCCACAGCGCGTTGTAGAGCGCCAGTTGAAGCCAACCGGCAGCCAGGTGGTCAGGTCGCGGCAGCGTCTGCACATAGGTCAATACCGTCCGGACCCGGTCGCGGTACTCGCCGACCTCCGACAGGCGGAACCACAGCGGCGCCGAGCCAATGGTCAACGCCCCTGCGATGTCCGGATCCTCGTCCTGGGCCACGCTGGCGTCCAAGGCCGCGCGGACGTCGTCCAGCAGCGTGCCGTAGCACTGCACCCACTCTCGGGCATCGAGCGAGGCCAGGTCGGCCGTGGCGCTGCCCATCAGGTCGAGCATCACCCGCGCGTGCCGCCTTGACACCAGTTTCTGCTCTCCCGCGCGCAGCATGAGTGCCTGGGCATAGCTCCGGGTGGTGTCGAGCAGCCGATAGGGGCGGTGCACTCCTTTCTCTTCGTCATAGACCACGAGCGACTTGCTGGCCAGCGAGATCAATGCATCCGAAGCCACGTCGGGATCCAGATCGCTCGCAACGACGCTGAGCGCCGCCTCGGCATCGAAGTGCGCTCGGAAGATCGACAGCCTGCGAAACAGCATCAGCTCGGGCGCGCCAAGGAGGCCCACGCTCCAGTCGAGCGTCGCCGCGAGCGTGCGCTGCCGTGGTAGCACGGCCCGCCGGATCGTCGAATGAAGACGCATGTGGTCGTCGAGCCTCAGCGCGAGATCGCTGGCTGACTGCGCGCCAAGACGTGCCGCCACCAGTTCGATGGCCAGCGGGATGCCGTCGACCTGCTGACAAATGCGTGCGAGCGGGGCCGCGCTCGCATCGTCGAATGCATCGGTGCCCGCCGCACGGGCGCGCTCGACGAGCAATTGCACAGCCGGTGAGTCCAAGGCGTTGGCCAGCGAGACGGAGGCATCCTCGTGTACCGCCAGAGGCAGGAGCCTGGACACATGCTCACCCTCGATGCGCAAGACCTCGCGGCTGGTCGCGAAGATGTGCAGGTCCGGCAATGCGGCGAGGAACCTGTGGAGCAACGGCGCCAACGTCTCGATGACGTGCTCGCAGTTGTCGACCAGCAGCAGGGCTTGCGTGCCTTCCAGGCGCTGGATGATGGCCTGCGCGACCTCCGGCACGTCGCCGCGCACCCCCAGGGCGCGCGCGACCGTACTCAGCACGTGCTCCTGCGAAGTCAATGGCGCCAGATCGATGAAGCAGACGCTGCCACCGTGAACCTCCCTGTATCGCTCCGCGACACGCACCGCCACGCTGGTCTTGCCCACGCCACCCGCCCCAACCAGCGTGACCAGTCGGCTCTCGGACAGCATGGAAAGAAGCCGCGCCATCTCGACGTCGCGTCCTATCAGCTTAGAAAAGCGCACGGGCAACGCCGCCAATACGGCTGCATCTTCCTCGATGGGGGCAGAAGCCTCTGCGAGTGCGACGACCTCGGACGGGCCGAATTCACGACGAACCCTGCCCAGGAAGATATAGCCGCGAAGCGGGATATTGGAGATCCACTCGACACAGCCATTCCCGTCATCGGGCTCGCCCAGCGCCTTTCGCAGGATCGACATGTGCACGCGGACACTGGCTTCCTCGACCACGACGTCAGGCCACACCGCCGCAAGCAGTTCATCCTTCCCGACGACCTCCCCCGCTCGCTTCAGCAGCTCGAGCAGGAGGCCGAAAGCCCTGGAGCCCAAGCGGATCGGCAATCCATGACGTTCAAGCCGCCTTTGCGCCTCCCACAGCGAGAACGATCCGAAGCGCCAGACGCACGAGCCGGCTTCGGCCGATGCGTCAGGCACGAACCAATCCACGTTGCGTGGCCTGGATTGCCACCTGCGCACGCGAACGGACGTGCAGCTTCTCGCATATCCGGGCGACGTGCGCCTTCACGGTGTTGGCCGAGATGTCGAGCTTGCGCGCAATGCCCTTGTTGCAATCGCCCTTGACGAGGAAGCGCAGCACATCCTCTTCCCGGGCGGTCAGCCAGGTGCGAGGGGGGCAGCTGTCGAACAGTGCCGCCGCGCGGTTGCAGAGATAGTGCGAGCCGCCTCGCGCCACATGGCGGATGGCGTCGACCAGTTCGAGCGGATCGGCGCTCTGGAGCAGATAGCCACGCACGCCGCTGTGCATGGCTTGCGCGATCTCGCCCTCCTTGTCTTGGCGTGTCATCACCACGACGCGAGGTCGAGGGAGATCCCGCAGCGAAGCATCTGCACCGTTGCCAATCTCCGACGAGGCCGCCAGCAATCCCATTGCACTGCCGTAGTCCGTCACGACCACGTCGGCGCAGCCCCGGTGAATGTCCGAAGCGGCTTGAACGTCGAAGTCCGGCTCCCGGTCGAGGAGCGCGACCAGACCTGCCATGACAAGCGGGTCCGCGTGCCGGACCCTGACGGAGATGATGGAGTTTTGTGACATGGCGGAGAAACTCGGAGACTTTGGAAAGGTGTTCAGGCTGACAACGGCACATCGGCGAGAGGGTGCCGGGCATCCAGCAGCCCGCGGCGGATCGCTTCGGTGATCGCGCCCGTGCGCGTCTGCTCGCCGAGCTTGGCCAGGATCGTCTTCACGTGCGTCTTGACCGTGCCTTCGCTGATACCGAGCAGCCGCCCGATGTTCTTGTTGCCCAGGCCGCACGCCATGTGCTGCAGCACTTCGAACTCGCGGGCAGTCGGGACGGACTGGACCAGCGTGTCCAGCACCCGGTCCGCCGCCGACCGCGACAGGTAGCGGCGCCCGCCGGCCACACAACGCACCGCATCCGCGAGCTCGTTGGCCGAGCAGTCTTGCAGAAGGTAGCCACGCACGCCGGCGTCGACGGCGCGGCGGATCTGCCACCCACGGTCCTGCTCGCTGACGATGAGAAGCGATGCCACCTTGGCTGCGCCGCGGCGCGGTGCCGCAGCCCGAAGCATCCCGGTCGAATAGTCCGCGACCACCACGTCGACCTCGCCGAGGCTCTCGGGTTGGACGGTGAAATCGGTGCTGGAGCGCAGCAGCGCGGCGATGCCCGTGGCCACATACGGGTCGTGATGTGCGATCGACACGTTGATCCTGAGGGCGTGGGCCAGTGCGGTCATGGGCGCGGTCCTTCTTGAAACCATGGCTGGAGTCTGGGTAAAGGGCGTTCCGTACGCCAGTTAAAGCCTGTCAAACCTTGTTAAGAGCCGGCGCGGTTATGCGGCGAGCGCCACGATGCTGGTCATTCCGTTTCGCGCCAGCTTCGCGTAGGGGCAGAACCGCTCGGTATGGCGCACCAACTCTTCGGCAAGGCTCTTCTCGACACCCGGCAGGTGGATGGTGACGTCGGCCGTGAGCATGAAAAGGCCGTCCATGGGATCGCGCCCGAATGCCACCGACACCTCGACCCGGGCGTCCACGAGAGGGATGCCCTTGCGAGTCGCCAGCAAGTTGAGCGCGCCATGGAAGCACGCTGCATAGGCTGCGGCGAACAGCTGCTCCGGATTGGTCCCGCCACCTCCGCCACCGAGTTCGACGGGAAGCCGCAGCGCTATATCGAGGCACCCATCGTTCGAGCGAGCAACGCCCGAGGCGCGTCCGTGTGCTGCCTTGCCCCCGCTCACGGTGACCTTGGTCGAGTAAAGGGGTTGGAATTCCGGTCCCCGGTACCTGTTCAGGAGGGAGACAGGGGGAGGTTGCAGCTTGGTCATGGTCGAGATTGCACGGAAGGACGCGGTGCGCCGAGCACCGCGCCCGCGGACTATTTCAGCGAGGCCAGGTAGGCGATGAGGTCGGCGCGCTGCTTGGCATCCGCCAGCCCGGCATAGGGCATGACGTTGCCCGGTACAGCACCCTGCGGATTCGCGATGTAGGCATCGAGCGCTTTCGCATCCCACGGGTAGCCCGCGCCCTTCATGGCTCGACTGAAACGAAAGCCCGGCGCGCTACCGGCCTGACGCCCGATCACGCCTTGCAGGCTGGGACCGACGCCATGGCTTCCGTCGATCGAGTGGCAAGCCGCGCACTGGGCGTAGACCTGCTTTCCCGCGACCACGTCCTGGGCGTTCGCAGCGAAGGCGACCAGGAGAATCCACACGAGGCCGAAGAGCGGAATGGTTCGACGCATGTTCATTTCAGGCCCCTCAAGGCGTCTCCAGTTCGAAGGCAGCGCCAATGATCAGTCCGACCTCCTCGCCGATCTGCGGCAGCGCAGCCATGACACCAAAGTCGCTGCGGCGAATCTTGCCGCGAATGTCGAAACCGATCGTGTAGACCTGCTTTGTCGGATTGACGCCTGCGCCGACGAAGCTCGCATCCATCACGATCTCGCGAGTGACCCCGTGCAATGACAGGTTGCCGGCCACCTGGAAGCTCCGGGCCGCCAGGGAGACCGGCGACGTCGACGTGAAGGTCATGGCCGGAAAGCGCTCGGCGTCGAGCCAGTCGCGACTGCGGAGTTCTTCGTCGAGCACGCGGCTCGAGGTCAGGACATTGGCGACGGGCACCGACACCGTCAGCGCTCCCGCGCCGGGTTGCGGCGATGCGATGTCGAGCACGCCCGAAGGACTCAGGAACTCGCCGTAGTAGGTGGAGATGCCGAAGTGCGACACGCTGAAAAGCACGCGCGTGTGCACCGGGTCCAGCCGATAGTGGCTGCGGCGTACCGCACTCAGCTCCTGCGGCAGGGTCGTTGTGGGGGATCTGACGGTATCGGTCATGTCTCTGGATGGAGCCGAATGGCAGTTTGCTGGCCGGAGCTCACGACCTCCGCCGAGAAGGCCGCAGCGCAAGACTGCGCACACGTCAGGGGACGCCTGTCGTGTGTGCCTGCTTTGGTGGCCTGTCGCGGCGGAGGCGCTCGCATCGAGGGAGCCCCGGCAGCGCCTCGGAGACGCGTCAGCGCGGCGCCTTGGGCAGCGCGAACCAGGCCTCGAAGTTCAGCGCACCGATGCGCGGATTCGGCCCCGGCACCAGGGTATCGTCCTTCAGCTCGGCGCCGAAGTAGAGCGTATGCACGTCGGGCACCACGGTGCGCTTGTCGTTGGTGGCCTTGAGGTAACGCGCCACCAGATCCGACAGGCGAACGCGCTCGGGACCCGCGATCTCGACCACACCGTTGCGCGGCTGGCCCAAGGTGTAGTCAGCGACTGCCGCTGCCACGTCGTCCGACGCGATGGGCTGAACGAAGGCCGGCGACAGGTGCACGGAGTCGCCGTCGGCGCCCGACTGCGCGATCGAGCCCAGGAACTCGAAAAACTGCGTCGAATGAACGATGGTGTAGGGGATGCCGGAATCGCGGATGAGTGCCTCCTGCGCGATCTTGGCGCGGAAATAGCCGCTCTCGCTCAGGCGGTCGGTACCAACCACCGACAGTGCCACATGGTGCTTGACGCCGGCCTTCGCCTCGGCCGCCAGTAGGTTGCGCCCCGAGGTCTGAAAGAACTCGAGCACGGCCTTGTCTTCGAACGACGGCGAGTTCGCCACGTCCAGCACCACCTGCGTGCCCGCCATGGCGACATCCAGGCCTTCACCGGTGATGGTGTTCACACCCGACGCGGGCGAAGCCGCGACGACTTCATGTCCAGCCTCGCGCAGCTTGTTGACGACCTTAGAGCCGATGAGGCCAGAGCCGCCGATCACGACGATTTTCATGGGGTACTCCTTGTGCGATGGGTTCAGGAAAGCTTGGCCTTGTCCAGGCCGAAGACCTTGTCGGAAGAGCCGGGCACCGTCTTGAGGGCGATGTTCAAGCGGCTCCACGCGTTGGTGGACATCACCAGGAACGTGAGGTCGGAGATTTCCTTTTCCGACAGCTGCGTGCGCACGCGCTCGTAGATCTCGTCGGGCACGCCTTGCTCGGACAGCTTCGTCAGCGCCTCGGTCCAGGCCAGCGCTGCGCGCTCGCGCGGGATGAAGAGCGTCGAATCGCGCCATGCGGCCAGGTGCAACAGGCGCAGTTCACGCTCGCCCTGGATCTTGGCCTGCTTGACATGCATGTCCAGGCAGAAGGTGCAGCCGTTGAGCTGCGAGGTGCGGATCGCGACCAGATTGCGGATCGGCTCTTCGATCGAGCCTTCTTTGATGGCGTTGAGGAACTCGACGAACTTCTTGAAAATCTCGGGGGACTTTTCAGCGTACTTGATGCGTTGGGTCATGGTTGGGTCCTTGAAGAATCGGCGGATGCCTGGGCTCAGGGCGACTGAGCCACCGTTCACGAGGGTTCGCAAAAGAGAGACTTGATGCTAGGTTTCGTCGCGCCCGGCCGGTAGCCATGCAAGGGGCCTCACCGTGTTGATCGATGCGCACCAATGCGCACCGATACGCGCAACCAGGCCTCGCAAGGCGCTAGGCCTCAAAGAATGATTTCGTGGACCGGTACCGGCAGCACGGGCAGATCGGTCTCGCCGATGAACTCCTTCATCTCGCGCTCGATGGTCCTGGCGATGAGCGTGATGGGTACGTCATTGGCGCTTCCCTCGAACGGGTTTTCGGTGCTTTCGCCCACCTGTTCGAGCGAGGTATACATCCACGAGATCGTGGCGCTGAAAGGAATCACGAGCCACACCATGCAACCCTGCATCAGGCCGCTGATGCCGTCGTTGAGCTTGTCGAACTCCTTGAGGAGCCCGAATGGCAGGAGAACACAGAACGCCCACACGAACAGCGTATTGATGATCGCGTACTGCCGCGGGTAGGGATAGTTCTTCAGGCGCTCCGCGCGCCCCTGCTGGTCGATGAACTCCTTCTGCAGTTTGTTCAGTTCGATGTACGTGGTCAGGGACAGGTCGCCCTGATCGTGAAGCCGCCTCAATGCCCGGCTTTGCAGCCAGAGCACCTGCGTCGCCTTGAGGCTGAGCCTGACCTCATGGATCTGTGCATGCTCGGAGTTCGAAAGATGTCTGCGCAGCTCGTCGTCGATAGGTGTCTCGCGCTCGGGGATCCGATAGATATCGCGGTACTCGACGTTCGACGCCTTCTCCATCGTCTCCCACGGCCTGGCACTGCGCAGCTCGTAGCGCAGGCAGGTCAGCCATGCGACGTGACGATCGATGAGTTCGCGCGCGTCGATGGGGCTGCGCACGAAGCCACCGACGCTCGCGCCCCAGAACCGGCTGCTGTTGAGGATCGAGGTCCAGAGGTGCTGGGCCTCAACCGTGCGGTTGTAGGTCTGCACGTTCTTGAAGCCGACGATGAAAGAGGTTGCGGTACCCAGCAAGCCCACCACGGTCAGGGGAATGGTGAGCCACCGCAGCCCGAGCACTTGGTAGAGCAGCACGGGCACGGTGCCGACGGCCAGCAGCAGATAGATCTGTCGCCGCGTCCAGGCGATGAACTCGGAAACTTTGTAGGTCTTGCCTAGGTGCATGGTGGACTTTCGGAGATGCGAAAGAGCGAGCGGCCGCCCGTTCGGCGGATGCGCGCTCGCTCTGGATGGATTTCTGAGGGTGGGCGGCAGCCCGTGCGGTCGTCAGGGCCGCTGTCGCAGGACCTCGATCGCGGCGACGACCTCGCGCGGACGCGTGCGTTCACGCACGTCTTCCTCGATCGAGGCAAAACAGATCTCGCCAGTGCTGTCGATCACATAGGTGGCGGGAACCGGCAACACCCACTGCCCGTTGCCGTTCAGCACGGGGATGTCGGTGCCGACGCTGCCGTAGTAGGCCACCACGTCGGGATGCAGCGTGTAGGCGAGCCCGAAGCCGTTGGCAGCCTCGAGGGCGCAGTCGCTCAGCACGGTGAACCCGAGTCCGTTGTCCTGGGCCGTGCGCATCGAGTGCTCGGGCAACTGCGGCGAGATGGCCAGCAAGCTCGCGTCGAGCCGGGCCAGCGCGTCAGTGTACTGTCGCCATTCGCGAAGCTGGAGGTTGCAGTAGGTACACCATCCGCCACGGTAGAAGACGACGACCAGCGGGCCGCGCCGCCAGACATCCGAGAGATGCACAGGCTTGCCCGAGGCGTCCGGCAGCGTCACGTCGGGTGCCTGGGTTCCGATGCGCAGAGCCCGGGCCGCGATGCCGGTAGCATCGAACACGGCATCGGCTTCGCTGAGCGCGTCCTCGGGGTTCATTGCGTGCGCTCCAGTGCTGAACCGGGGCCCGCGGCCCGATGCGCGGCAATGGCGACACCACCGGAAGTGTCCTGCAATGCCTCGTAGGCAGCGAGGATGGAGCCGGCGAAGACCGCCGTAGTCAGTACCGCGATGCCCACGGCGTCTTGCAGGCGGCGCGACAGGCCGCCGATGTCAGGGAGAGAGCGTCGCAACGGGTTCATGAAAAATCTCCAGGGCGGTAGAGCATCGCCACCGGCGCTCATGCGCCTTTCAACGAGGCCGACCAAGCGTAGTGCTCGCCAAGGAGTGCCGGTAGACCGGCACAGGGGACCACGGTGTTGCACGACGGGCAACAATGACTTGTGCGATGCCCTGCCCGTGCGTCGCGGCGGCATCAGGGCTGCTGTGCATCCGATCCGGCGGCTTCGACGATCAGACGGGTCACCGGGCCCGGCCTGGAGATCATGACCACGTGCGACGCCCCCTTGACCACAATGGTCTTCATCGACTTCGCGCGCTCGGCCATGAAGGACAGCGCAGCCGGAGGAATGTTCTTGTCCCTGTCACCGTAGATGAACCAGGACGGCACGTTCTTCCATGCGGCGGCGGGTGCCGGTTCGGCCAGCGCCGACTGCGTGATCGGACGCTGTGATACGGCCATGAGATGCGTCGTGTTCGGCGCCACGTCGGCGGCGAACTGGCTGCCGAATTTGTCCTGCAGGATGTAGAGATCCTTGTTGCCGTCGGCCAGCGCGACCGGCGGTGCCAGCGCGGGCCCCAGCGTGCTGCCTGGGAACTTGCCAGACAGGTCCGCCGCGGACTCTCCGACCTCAGGCGCGAACGCGGCTACGAAAACCAGCGCCTTGACGTTGCGTTTTCCCTGCGCAGCGGCGGAGATCACTGAGCCGCCGTAGGAATGACCGACGAGTACGACAGGGCCTTTCACGGAGTCGACGACTGCGCCAACATAGTCCGCGTCGAGTTTCACGCCCCGCAGCGGATTCGCGACGGCGATCACATGGAAGCTGCGCGCCCGCAGTTCGCGCGCCACGTCGTTCCAGCTCGCGGACTCGGCGAAGGCGCCGTGCACAAGCACGATGGTGGGCCGTTCCGACGATACGGCCGCACTGGCCGTGCTGGCTGGTGCCGTCAAATGGATTGCCGCAATGCAGGCGATCGCGAAAGCGCGAGCGAGGGTGAAGAGTCGAGTCATGGTGTTTCCTTCGAAGATGAGTTGCTCGGTGAGTGGACGGGTCGCCCTGGGAAAATCTGTTGAGTGGCGGGGTCGTACTCAGCTCGCCTGGAGTCCGCGGTGCAGATGTCCGGCACCAGCACGGGACTTGCTACCGCTCCCGTGGCGAACTTCAACTCCGCGCTGGCTGCTTCGCCACTGGCCACCGCCGCGGCGCTCGCCATCGTCAGCAGGCAAACGGCCATGTAGCCCCAACGCCAGGCGAAGTCCATCGGACCTTCCGGCGTAGTTCGCGCAGCATGCCGCGACGCACACGGCATCGCGTCGAGCCGTGTCCTCTGCCCGTTGCGCGGCGCGCGTGCACGACGCGCGGCGCCCGGTGCAGGAGACGAAACCAAAGTGGAAATACGCAGCATCAGGTGATTCCCCAGAGGGCACCAAGCCCTGACCCCAGGACGGCTGGAGGGCCGGTCCGCGAACATCGCGGGACGATCTGGATGCTAGGTTTCGGTCTCTTCGGGTGGTAGCCTTGCGAGAGGTACTTCCATGTTGCATGCGGGGCATCAATTCGACACGACGGACACGCGAACGGCAGGTGCGCGCGCTACGAATCAGCCCCTGACGTGAACTTCATCCACGTAGCACCAGCGCCAGTCCTCGCCGGGTTCGATCGACTGGACCAGGGGATGGCCCGTCATGTGGAAATGCTTGGTGGCGTGTTTGTGTTCCGACGAGTCGCAACAACCGACGTGTCCGCATGTGAGGCACATGCGCAGATGCACCCAGCGACCGCCGATGCGCAGGCAGTCTTCGCATCCTTGGCTGGAAGGGGTGACGGAGTGAATCTGATCGAGGTGCGTACAGGTCGTGATCATGCGGTGGTCCTTGAAAGGCGCCCTCCACCCGTCGCGTCGCCGTGTTGCTGATCGGATTTACGCGGGAGTTTCCGCGCCGACGTGAGTTCGTCCCGTGCACGAACGGATGGAAAGTGCACGCCTCATTACAGCCGCCTCGGCAATCTGACACCCGTCATCTTCGTTGCGACGGGCGGAAGGCAAATCGTCAGGCCGCGTGACTCGCGGCCCATGAGGAAAATCGTAGTTTTGAACGCTGCGCCCCGGTAGGCATGTGGCGCGGAAGACGGTGTTGCCCTCGATTCACCAATGCGCGCTGCATTGCCCGATACAAATCCCCATCGAAGCGGACTCAGACAAAGCGGATCGTCGAGCGCATGCCTACGCGCGACATCTTCATGTAGGGGCAGATGCGCTCGGCTTGCGCGACGAGTTCGGCTGCTTCGCGGGCGTCCATCTGCGGCAGGCTGACTTCAAGCTTGGCGGTAATGAGGAAGAGTCCGTCGACAGGATCGCGCCCGAACGAAACCGTGGCCGCAATATCGATGTGCGGCGGAAGACGCGTGCGCATGGACGACGCAGCAATCGCCATGGCACCGTGGAAGCATGCCGCGAAACCGGCTGCGAATAGCTGCTGTGAATTGGTTCCGCCGCCGTCGCCGCCCAACTCCGTCGGCTGCCGCAGAATCAAGTCGAGGTTGCCATCGTCGGATACGGCTCTCCCAGACACGCGCGCATGCCTGGCCTCTCCGCCGGAAACGGCAACGGTCGTGGTGTAGAGCGGAAGGATCTCGTCGCCGGTGTAGGGCGCCAGGAACCGGGCATGCCCGCCGGGATAGCCTTCTGCGTCACCAGGCTCGTCGGCGAGCACGATCATTGCAACGGCCCTCGCGTCGGCGCGCAGGCCTTCCGGCTGCGGGCGTTCTCCAGTGCGATAGCCAGGCTGAGCGCCACGAGTTCGTTGTGCTCGAAAACGGCAGCCACCTGGAGGCATCGCGCTCGCCCCACGCCGGCTTCGCCCGCCGTGACCAAGGCCTCGGCCCAGGATAGTGCGGCTTTCTCGCGCGGCGTGAGGCCTGTCCCGGCATCGAACCAGTCCGAGACCAGCATGAGTTTCCTGACTGGGTAGCCCGCACCGAGCAATGCCAGGAAGTGGGCATCCGTCCTCACGTCGTTGCAATTGAGCTGCGACACCCTGAGATGCGCAAGATCAACGAGCGTCTGGGGAAGCCTCGACGCCGCGATCCAGCGGTTTACGATTTCTGCAACGCGCTCGTGAGCTTCGCCACGCATGGCAAGTGTCTTCACTTTCATCACCACTCAGGACTGTGGGTCGAAAGCGATGGCGTCGAAGCCCGAGCCCTGCTCGAGCGTTCGATGGACCGGACACTTCTGCGCGACCTCCAGCAAATGGGCGCGCTGTTCGTCATCCAAGGCACCCTCGATGGCAACCTGCCGACTGAAGACATCCGGGGGCGAGCGGTCCTTGTCGCGACGATGGTTCACTGCCGTGCGGATGCGGGTCACCGGCCATCCTCTGCCATCGGCGTAATGGCGCAGCGTCATCGTGGTGCATGCGGCAAGCGCCGACGACAGCAGGTCATAGGGCGTCGGCCCGGAGCCGAGCCCGCCAGCGGTCTCGGGCTCGTCGGCCAGCCAGCGGGAGCCACCTGAGCGCAGCGCCAGCTGGAATTTGCCCAAGCCGGTCTCCTCGGCCACAGCATCCGCCGGCTCAGCTGGTGAGATGGCCGGCTCCGGCAGATAGCGCTGGGCCCAGACAGCTATGAGGCTTGCCGCATATTCGGCATCCTCGCGTCTGGACAGCAGATGGTCCGCATCGCCGAGCGATACGTAGCTCTTCGGGTGCCGGGCCGCAAGGAAGATATGCGTCGCGTTCTCGATGTCGACCGTCTGGTCGCGCGGTGCGTGCAGCACCAGCAACGCCCGGCGAAGCGCACCGATGCGCGCGCCCTGGTCATGCCCTCGCAGGTCATCGACGAAGGCCTTGCTCACAGACATCGGTCGTCCAACGACCTTCAGGAGCGTTTCCGGCTCGCCATCCAGTCGCGCCAGTCCCTCGGGGTCGAGCAGGTGCAGCACATGCCCAACATCGAACGGTGCGGCGATCGTCGCCACGGCGCGCGCACTGTCGATGCTGCCCGCCGCCGCGAGAATGGCCGCGCCGCCCAGGCTGTGTCCGATCAGCAGGTCGGGCGGCATGCCCGCGTCCTTCATCGCTTCAGCGGCCGACACCAGGTCCTGCACGTTGAGGCTGAAACTCGAATCCGCAAAACTGCCTTCGCTGTCGCCAAGGCCGGTAAAGTCGAAGCGGAGCACGCCGATGCCGGCGCTAGCCAGAGCGCGGGCCACGCGTACCGCGGCCAGGTTCTTCTTGCCGCAGGTGAAGCAGTGCGCGAAAAGCGCCCAGCCGCGCTGTATGCCTTCCGGCATCTCCAGTGTGCCCGACAGGCGCTGGCCCTCGCGATTGAGGAAATCGAATGAGCGAGTTGGCATGGTGTCTTCCTTCAGGCCACGGTTGTACGAATTCGCACGCCTGACTTCAGCGTCAGCGTGACCGGCGTGCGCTCGGCGATCTCAGCCAGTCTCGCTTTCTGCGCCTCGTCCAACCCAACGATGCGAAGCGACCGTTCCACAGCCATGACATCGCCATCGCGCGACAGATGCAACTTCACCTCCACGGATTCGAGCGGCCACTTCTTGAGATTGGCATACATGCGCAGCGTGATCGCCGTGCATGCACCCAGGGCCGCGATCAGCAGGTCATAGGGCGCAGGGCCGGTGTCTGCGCCACCCAGCGAGGATGGCTCGTCCGCGACGAGCCTGTGGCGGCTGCCCACCTCTATCTGCGTGCGGTAGCCATCGCGACCGATTGCTGCAATGCCATGCGTCATCAGCGAACCTCGTTCTCGAACGGCGTGTCAGGCTACAAGGCGATTGGCCAGCCGCGCCACATGCGTGCCTTGGAAGCGCGCGATCGAAAGCTCGTTGGCGGACGGCATGCGCTGGCCGTCGGCTCCGGCGAGGGTCCCCGCGCCGTAAGGTGAGCCTCCGGTGATCTCGGCCATGTTCGTCAGCCCCGTGCACGAGTACGGCACGCCGACGACCAGCATGCCGTGGTGCAGCAGCGCCGTATGGAACGACGCGATGGTGGTCTCATGGCCGCCGTGTTGGGTGGCTGTCGACGTGAATACGCCGCCGAGCTTTCCGATGAGCGCGCCCGTGGCCCAGAGGCTGCCGGTCTGATCGAGGAAAGTTCGCATCTGGCCCGCCATGCCGCCGAAACGCGTGGGCGTACCGAACAGGATGGCGTCGTAGCCCGGAAGCTCCGCCACCGTGGCGATTTCAGCGTCCTGTTCGACTTTGGCGCCCGCCTGGCGCAATGCCTCGGCGGACATCGTCTCCGGCACACGCTTGACGGTGGCTTCACCGCCGGGAACCGAGCGCACGCCTTCGGCGACCGCTTTCGCCATCTGCTCGAGATGGCCATACATGCTGTAGTAAAGAACGAGGATCTTGCTCACGATGAGGGACTTGAAAGAAGGATGAGATACGGCAATGGCGTCGGGCGAATAGTAGAAAGGCAGGCCGATGGGCACTAGGCGTTTGCCAATGACTACGGTGTTGACGCCTTCGCACCAATCGAGGTGCGGCTCAGTCCTGCAGCAACGTCGCGTCGCGCCAGCACAGCAGGGACAGCACTACGCCTTCGCCGTCGATCTCGAATTCGTCCGGCAGCGGGCCGTCGATCCATTCGAGCTGCACGGCACCTGCCAGTTGCTGCCGAAGCTCTTGCTCCCAGCCCGGACCGCGCGCCATCCAGGTCAGATTCGCATCGTCCCCGTCGGGTGATGACGCAAGCATCACGACGACACGCATCGCTGGCAAGCCGCCGCCCCCTGTGGGCTGGATGGCCCAGAGGCGCTGGATGGCAGCGTTGGCGTCATACCAGCTCGAAAGGACGGTGGACGAAGGCACGTCCTGACGACGTGCATCGAGAGAAGGGTCGAGGGATATTTTCATGAAATGCAATCCATCAAGCGCCGGGGCGCGGGTCGGGAATTCGGGTGCTCAGGAATGGGAGCGGCGATGAAGAGGAATCCACACGTTGAATTCGGCGCCATGGCCGATGCCCGCCGACGTCGCCTTGACGAAGCCGCCATGCGCCACCGTCAAGCCGTGAACAAGTGCGAGGCCGATGCCGAAACCGCCATGAGAACCATCGGCGGCAGCACCACCCTGGCTGAACAGGCCGAAGACGTGCGGCAGGAATTCGGGCGCGATACCGCAGCCGCGGTCCTCGACGCAGATGCGGGCGAAGCCGTCCTCCGCGCGGAGACGTACGACGATCTCGGCCCCTTCGGGCGAGAACTTCATGGCGTTGTCCAACAGGTTGCCGACGATCTGCTCAAGCCGTACCGCGTCGGCATGGCAACGGATCGGATCGCTGGCTTGCACCTCCGTGCGGATACGGCCACCGCGCCAGTTAGCGTCCAGCACAGCAGCTAGGCGCGCCACCAACTCACCCAGGTCCACCTCCGCGCAATGTAGTGCGAGCTTGCCGGTACGCACCCGTGAGAAATCGAGCAAGTCATTGATGATCCGGGTCTGGCTCTCGATGGCGCGCTGGATCGATTCGGCGATACCGCGGATGTGCCCCGATACGGTCGACGCGGGCAATCGTTGCAGGAGCCCAGCGTTCATCTGGATGATGTTCAGGGGCTGCTTGAGTTCATGCGACACCACGGCCAGGGCCCGGTCCCGGGTCGCGCAGCGCAAGTGCAGGGCCGCGCGAGGATCGAGGATCGCTGCCGAGGCGCCTTGGTGATCGGGTTTGGGCAGGGCACTCATGTTCGCTGCGGATGTGCGAGGAAACAGGCAGCGGCAAGCGGGTGCGCGCTGGGCATGGAAGAAGGAGTCATGGGTCATCCGTTCGGAAGTCGACTGAAGGCGTTGCGAGCGGCGCGATCGTAGGAGCCCGCCGCCGCCGCTGGAAGGCATGTGCCGCGGCCCACCGTGTTGTCGGGCAGGCACCAATACCAATCCACCACGAACACGAGGTCGGCATCGTTAGCCGTTTCGGGATGCATCGTCCGACACAGGGCCCATCGACATGGCCCGGCCAGACCTACGATGACCAGCCGGATCGCTCCGGCGAAGCAGTCGCGCAAGAGCTGGAAAAAAACCTGTCACAAAACACCCGGCCCGAACGTCTTTGGTATGGAGACGCGGACGCGTGTCCGGCCGGCATGCAGCCCCGCAGCGACCTGGCCTGCAGTGGCAGCGGCCTCCTGGATGGACCCGATTTGCCGATCAAGACCTCTACCGAATTGACCATGAGCGCTCGCCGAGCCATCGCATGCGGCCTTGCCCGACACCCTTGCTGACGGAGTTCCGCATGTCATCACTGCCTGCCTACCCGCCACAGGCGACCGCCGAAGTCCTATGGCGCTTCGGTCCCTTCGTCGTGTACGAAACACAGCGCCGACTCGAACGCACCGGAGAGGCCGTTCGGCTGGGCTTCCGCTCCTTCGAGCTGCTGCTCCAACTGGTCAAGCACGCCGGCAAGGTGCTCGGCAAGGATGAGTTGCTCGCTACCGTCTGGGCCGGCGTGATTGTCGAGGATGCCAGTGTTCGCGTGCAGATGTCCATGCTTCGCAAAGCCCTGGGCCGACCGGGCGCCAGCGACGACTGCGTCGAATGGATCTCGAACATTCCACTGCAGGGCTATCGACTCAACGGCAGGGTCCTGCGCGAATGCACCGACACCACCCGCCCCGGAACGCTCTCGATGGCGATCGCGGCGTCCTTTGCATCCCAGTCCGCCGCCCCCGCGTTCACGAAGCTGCCGACGCGGCTGACCCGACTAATCGGCCGAGAAGCCGACCTGAAACGGCTGCTGACGGCCATGGACACCAGCCGCATCGTCACCCTTGCGGGCCTTGGCGGCATCGGCAAGACGCGTCTCGCCATCCACACTGCGGAATGCCATCAGACCCGGACGGGCATGCAGATCGCCTTCGTCGACCTTTCGCCACTGATCGGCGAAGACCACGTGGCGGGAGCCTTGGCGCGGGCGCTGGGAGTGCCGTCCGACGCACCCGACACGATGCATGCAATTCACCGGCAGCTCGAAGGGCGCGATGTGCTGCTGCTGATCGACAACTGCGAGCACGTCGTGGACGCACTCGCACCCTTGATCGCCGGACTGCTCGCTGCGCTGCCCAAGCTGCGCATCCTCGCTACAAGCCGGGAGGCTTTCCGCATGGAGGGCGAACGCGTGCTGCGACTGGCGCCGCTCGTCGTGCCCGAGACGGACCGATTGACGTTGGCCCAAGCAATGCGCTCTGCGGCGGTCGAACTGCTGGTGGAGCGGGCGCAGGCCGCCGGCGCGCGCCAGTTCGGCGATTCGGACGGCGCGCTTCTTGCGCGGATTGCACGGCAGGTCGATGGCATCCCGCTGGCCATCGAACTGGTGGCGGCGAGGCTGGGCGTGCAATCGATCAACGACCTGGCGTCGCGACTGAACGACCACATGCGGCTCTACTCCGCCGGCAACGCGACGGTACTTGCACGGCATCGAACGCTTGCCGCAGCCCTCGACTGGAGCATCGCGCTGCTGAACCCGCAGGAGCTCAGCCTCTTTCGCCTCCTGTCGGTCTTTCGAGGCCGGTTCGACCTGAATTCCGCGCTGAGGCTCGCCGAAGGCGACATGGACACCGAATCCGCCTTCGATGCCTTGATCTCGCTGGCCAACAAGTCGCTGGTCTCCTTCGACAACAGCGATGCAGTTGCGCCTTATCGCCTGCTCGGCACGACAAGAAGCTACGCGGCCAATCTGCTCTCACGGACCGGCGAATCGCCCGCACTGGGGCGACGGCACGCCGAACTCATGCGCAGCCTCATGGACGAGGCCACGGCGCAGCTGCCCAGGCTCGACATCGATTCGTGGACCGAGCGATACGCCCATCACCTGGACGACGTGCGGGCCGCCCTCGACGCCTGCCTTGCGCAGCCTGGCGGCACTGAGGCTGACACGACGACCGACATGGAGGTCGGCGTGGCGCTTGCCGTTACCTCCGCGCCGCTGTGGTTTCAGGCCTCGCAGGCCGAGGAGTATCGCAACCGTGTGCTCACCACCATCAACCGCCTCGAGCGGCTGCCGGGTGCTGATGCGAAGACGGTTACCGGGCTGCGCCTTGCGCTGACCGCTCGCCTCACTCTGCGCCCCGAGCCACACAGCGAGCGCCTCGGCATGGAAAGCGAGGCGAAGGCGCTCTACTTGAGCGCCGCTCGCTCCGGACCGGGCTCTGCGTCAAACCGCACCCCCCAAAAGTAGCAGAGGAAGCTCTCGCCAACACAGGCTGCCGCATTGGCAACGGGCTCCTACGCTTGCAACATCTGCGAGTCCCTCCGAAGTGACAAGCAGGCCGTCACAGGCGCGGGGGGCGGCACGTCTTCTTTGGCACGGGGCTTCTCCGCAAGAACCATCCACACACCTCATGAACGACACAGACGGCACCAATGAGATCAGCAACGTCTTCGACAGCCTGCGGCCACGGCTGCACGGCATCGCCTACCGGATGCTCGGCTCGACCGAGGAAGCCGAAGACGTCGTGCAGGACGCCTGGCTGCGCAGGCGCCAGGCGACGAACGGTGCCATCGACAACGAGGAAGCCTGGTTGGTGTCGACCGTCACCCATCTGGCGATCGACCGGTTGCGCAGCGCGAAGGTGGAACGCGAGCACTACATCGGCATGTGGCTACCCGAACCGGTGATGTCCGACAACTCGCCCTCGCCGGAGCAGATGCTGGAGAAGGCGGAGTACATCTCGATCGCCTTTCTCACCGTGCTGGAGCGGCTCTCGCCGGAGAGTCGCGCGGCATTCCTGATGCGCGAGGTCTTCGGCGCCAGCTACGGCGATATCGCCCACATCCTGGGCAAGACCGAAGCCGCCAGCCGCCAGCTCGTGCACCGGGCGAAGCTCCAGATCCTCGAGAAGCGCAAGCGTTTCCGGGTCGCGCCGGAGGAGCACATCCGCCTGCTGAAGGAATTTTCCGAGGCGGCGCAGCGCGGGGACTTCGCCGCGTTGCGCTCCCTGCTGTCGGACGACGCCGAGTTTATCGGCGACGGCGGCGGCAAGGTGCCGAGCTTCGACGCTCCGCTCAAGGGCCGCGACCGCATCGCGCAGCTCTATTTCGCGACCAGCAGGCGGTACGGAGACAAAGTGCGCATGCGGATCGCACCGATCAACGGCGAATGGGGGTTCCTGCGCTTCATCGACGGCGTGCTCGAGTCCGTGCAGTCGGTGGAGACCGACGGCGCGGGAATCACCCGGATCCAGGCCCAGAGAAATCCGGAAAAGCTGGCCGCGCTGGCCTCATTGCTGAAGTTCTAGAGGCTCACTCGCCCTCCCGAGCAGCTCGGAGGTGGTGCCCGGACCGGTCATAACAAACATTGACAGGCATTAACTGGTCCTTGTTTGCCGTCGCGCGCAGAGTGCTCGTTGTGAGAAGGCCGTCCCCACGGCCTTCATGCCACCGAGATGCTGCAAATGACGAATTCTTCCCTGCCCTGCCCCACTTCCATTCCCCTCACGCCGCGTGCGGACCCGCTGGCTTCGAGCTTCGCGACCAGCTATGCGGGTGTCGTGGCCTTCATTGCCGTCGTGACCGAAGGCAGTTTTGCCCGCGCAGCGGACCGGCTGGGCATCGGGCGATCCGCGGTGAGCCGCAGCGTTCAGAAGCTGGAGGATCAGCTCAATGTCAGGCTCTTCACCCGGACCACGCGGAGCACCTCGCTGACGCGGGAAGGCGATCTCTTCTATGCCAACTGCCACACCGGAGTCGACCGGATCGTCCAGGCCGTCGAAGAGATGCGTGACCTGCGCGAGGGCCCACCGCGAGGGCACCTGCGCATCAGCTCGTCCGTCGGCTTCGGCCGGCGCGTGGTCGCCCCTTTGCTCGGCGATTTCCTTGCCGCGTACCCGGAAGTATCGATCGACTTGCTGCTTAACGACAAGCCGACCGACTTCACATCGGACCGCGTGGACATCGCCTTCCGCAACGGCCGTATGGAAGACGCACAGATCATCGCCAAGCAGATCATCCCCATGCAACTGCTGGTCTGCGCCTCGCCGGGCTACCGGGATGCGCATGGCCTGCCGACCTCGCTGGACGAACTGATGAGCCACCAGTGCATCAACTTTCGCACCGCCTCGGGTCGCGTCGCCGAGTGGGAATTCAAGGCGGACGGACTGCTCCGCAGGTTCGCGCCGGCGTCAAAGCTCACCTACAACGATGCGGACCTGGTGCTCCAGGCCGTACTCGATGGACACGGCATCGCGCAAATGGCGGGATACCTGATCTGCGAGCCGCTGCGCAAGGGCTCGCTGGTGACCTGCCTGACGCAGCACGTCCCCGACGACCACGGACACTACATCTGCTACCTGAGCCGGCAGCATCTTCCCTCACGTATGCGCGTCTTCATCGACTTCATGACGACACGCATCCGCGCGGCGGACCTCCAATGCCTCACGGACCTCGACGCACCGGATTAAACGTGCACCGCCGTCTCCGGACGCGTATTGGTGCGCGCCCAGCAACAGCGTGCGTCCCTTCGCGAATCTACCGGCGCGCGAATGCCGAACCTACGATGGCTTCCGTCTCACGGCATTCGCGCTGCACAGGTGCGCCGTGTTCGTAATCCGGATCTCCACCCCGTCTCAAAGGAAATCATGACCACACCTCAGAACCCCTCGCGCAGAAACCTGATCGCATCCAGTGCGGCCGTTGCCACCGGCTCGCTCGCGATGGGCATGCACGGTGCCGCCGCGGGCGCCCCCGGTTCCGGCAACCGCGACCCGAAGATGACCAGCGACACCGTCACGATGAAGGACGGCACGCGCATCTACTACAAGGACTGGGGCAGCGGCCCGGTGGTCACGTTCTCGCATGGCTGGCCCCTCAATGCCGACGCGTGGGACGGGCAGATGCACTTCCTGGCGCGCAACGGCTTTCGCGTCATCGCGCACGACCGCCGCGGCCACGGCCGCTCGACGCAATCGTCGTCGGGCAACGACATGAACGGCTACGCCGACGACCTGGCCGAATTGTTCAACGCGCTCGACCTGAAGAACGTCTCGATGGTCGGCCACTCCACTGGTGGCGGTGAGGTGGCCCGCTACATCGGCCGCCACGGTTCGAAGCGCGTGGCCAAGGCGGTGCTCATCGGCGCGGTGCCGCCGGTCATGGTGAAGTCGGCTTCGAATCCGGAGGGTCTGCCGATCGAGGTCTTCGACGGCATCCGAGCGGGCGTGGCGGGAGACCGTTCCCAGTACTACAAGGACCTGGCCGTAGCCTTCTACGGCGCGAACCGCAGTGGCGCGAAAGTGTCGCAGGGTGTGCTCGACCAGTTCTGGCTCTGGAGCATGCAAAGCGGCCAGAAGAACGCCTACGAGTGCGTGAAGGCCTTCTCGGAAACCGACTTCACCGAGGATCTGAAGAAGTTCGACGTCCCCACCCTGATCATGCACGGCGAGGACGACCAGATCGTTCCCGTGCACGACTCCGCCAAGAAGTCCGCAAAGCTCATCAAGGGCGCCAGGGAAATCTACTATCCCGGCGCACCACATGGACTCACCGCGACGATGCAGGACAAGGTCAACGCGGACCTTCTTGCCTTCCTGCGCAGCTGAACACGGTCATCCAACCCCTTCGCCATGCTGAACCTCCTACTGCAGACCACGATCGAAGAACAGCCCGATGACTGGGACATCTCGCGCTTCAGCCGGCTGGCTTCATTCCTCGCCGCACTGAGAGACAAAGACGGGGGCCTTGCCTTCCGGGTGACCGCCCGCAACCGCACCCAACGCGGCACGCCGGACCCGGTGCTGTCGATCTTGGACGAATCGGACGTAGACCAACTCTGGCTTTTTGCGGTAGACGGGGGCGACGGCTTGACCGACGCAGACTGCATGGGAATCAGCCGGTTTCGCCGCCTTGGTGGCGCGCTCATGGTGACCCGGGACCACATGGACGTGGGAAGCTCCATCTGCAATCTGGGCGGCATCGGGGCCGCCCACTACTTCCACAGCCACAATCGAGAACCCGACGAGAGCCGGCACTGCGTCGACGACACCTACGCCACGAACATCTCCTGGCCCAACTACCACTCGGGCGCCAACGGCGATTTCCAGCGTGTTCGTTCGGTCGGCAGCATTCACCCCGTCATGCGCGACCGGCAGTCCTCGACCGGCGTCATCCAATACCTTCCCTCGCACCCGCACGAAGGGGTGGTCGGAGTGCCGGCGGATGATTCGACGGGTCGGGTGGTCGTCGAAGGACAGAGCCTCGTCTCGGGCCGACGCTTCAACATCGCCGTGGCGTTCGAGCGCTCGGAACATGGTGGTCGCGCCATCGCGCAGTCGACCTTCCATCATTTCGCCGACTACAACTGGGATCCCGCCTGCGGCTGCCCGACCTTCGTGGCCGAATCGCCCGGCGACGGCATGGCGCGGTTCCCCGAGGCATTGCGCTCGACCAAGCAGTACGCCAGCAACCTCGCCTTCTGGCTCAGCGCCTGAGCCGGTCATGCAAGACACACTCCGCATCACCACCGGCGAGGGCGCCTTCTCGGCGTATGTCGCACGCCCCGCAAGCGCGGGCACAGGCGCAACCGCGCCGGCCATCGTCGTGATCCATGAAGTCTTCGGCGTCAATGCTGACATGCGGCAGTCGTGCGACGAACTCGCCGCGCACGGCTACCTGGCGATCTGTCCCGACCTGTTCTGGCGCATCGAGCCGGGCATCGACATGACCGATCGCACGGAAGCCGAGCTGGCGAAAGCCATGTCGCTCTACAACGCCTTCGACCTCGACGCCGGCGTGCGCGACATCGCCGCCACCATCGCAACCGCACGCGCACTGCCTGAGTCGAACCACCGAGTCGGTCTCGTCGGCTACTGCCTCGGCGGCCTCATGAGCTACTTGACTACTGCTCGCGCAGCCGCTGATGCCGCGGTGGCCTACTACCCCGGCAATGCCGACAAGCACCTCGAGGAGGCAGGCGGCATCGGCAGCCTGCTGATGGTGCATCTCGCGGAAGAAGATGAGTACATCCCACCCGACGCACGCAGGCAGATCGTCGCAGCCCTGGGAAAGAGTCCGCAGGTGCAGCTCCACAGCTACCCGGGATGCCATCACGCCTTCGCGCGACACCGCGGCACCGCCTATGACGCGCAGGCTGCAGGCCTCGCGAACGGCAGGACCCAGGCGTTCCTGGCCCAACACCTGAAGAGCGGCTGAGATTCGCCGCGCGCGGTACGTGGCTGCGATGGCCCTGGTCCTCTCCCACTTCTTTTCCTTAATAAAAAAGCCGCTGGCGTGTGCACGACACGCCAGCGGCTTTTTCGCTTATTCGAGCGGCTGCGTCGACGGAGGCGTGCGCATGCCAACGGCCATGCGGTTCCACGCGTTGATGGCGGCGATCGTCCAGCTCAACTCGACGATCTCCTGGTCACTGAACTGCTTCTTGAGCGCTTCGAAGGCCGTGTCCTGGTCACCGTGCTGGTCGGCAAGGCGCGTCAGTTCCTCGGCCCAGGCCAGTGCCGCGCGCTCGCGCTCGTTGTAAAAGCTGGTCTCGCGCCAGGTCGACAGGCTGTTCAGGCGCTGCCAGGTTTCACCGTGCTTGCGCAGGTCGCGCGCGTGCATGTCGAGGCAGAAGGCGCAGCCGTTGATCTGGGAGACGCGCGTCTGCACGAGTTCCATGAGCGAATGACCGAGCGAGGACTTCGCGATCGAGACGTTGACGCCCGCCATCGCTTGATAGGACTTGGCAGAGACCTCGGTCCAGGGTAGTCGGGGTTGGTTCATATTGGATATTCCTTTTGGGACGGACAATGAAAAACGGGGCGCCTTGATGAGTGGCAAGCCCTTTGCTTGGCAGACGGACACATGCAGTGCGTCGTCTGGAAACACATTAAGGAATCGCTACCGCTCGCACTTCAGCCGTTGGTATGGCAACCACCTCCCCCTTTTGCAGGGGCTGCACATTGGAGGGAGAATCGAGTGCAATTCATCGTGCGCCCATCCGTTGGAGTCCACCATGCTGCGTCTCTATGACAGTCGCCTGTCCGGCAACTCATGGAAGGTCCGCATCCTCCTGAGCCAGCTTGGACTGCCTTACGAGCGTGTCACGCTCGACATCCGCAAAGGCGAAACGCGTGATCCTTCGTTTCGACGGATCAGCCGTTTTGCTCGAGTGCCCGTGCTCTTGCTGGAGGATGGCCGCCCCATCGTGGAATCAGGCGCCATCCTGGTGCATCTCGCCGATGGCACCCGCTATTTGCCGGATGATCCACATCTTCGAACTGAAGTGATGAGCTGGCTCTTCTTCGAACAAGCCGATCTTCAGAAAAGTATTGCTACAGCACGCGTGCTCCACTTGTACGGACTCGCCAACGACCAGATGCAAGACATCGCGCGCTATCACGCCGACGGATACCCTGCACTAGAGAAGTTGGACGAATGGCTTCTCCATCACACTTGGCTCGCTGGTGACAGCTACACCATCGCCGACCTCGCGGCTTCGGCCTATGTGTCGCTCGCCGAGCAAGGAGGCTACGCGATGGCGCGATTCTCTGGCATCGAGGCATGGGTGGCACGCGTGCAGGCCCAGCCTGGATGGGTACCTCTGCTTCACGGGGAGGGCACCTCGTCCAGCGCCTGAGTGCCGCCATCGTTCGGATTTCAGGGACCGAGCGTGCAAGCTTTGCCGCCTTCTCACCTCTGACCAAGCTGCCTACGATTTGATTGCCTTCAACGCGTCGTTGAACGCAACCCCGCCGATCGATAGTTGCTGCGCCTGCCTCGCAGGCCGCCAAGAGGACCGTGATGACGAACACCGAACCGCTGATGGAAATGGCCGCCGCCGCACGCGCTGCCGTGCTCGACCTGAACCGAATCACCGTCGTGGGCGGCAGCCCGGATCCACGGTTCGAACTGTTCCATGCGGCAAGCTCCCTGTGCTCGCAGAAGGTCCGCACGGTACTCAACGAGAAAGCGCTTTCCTACCGTTCCAACGACATGCGCATCCTGGGTTCGATGGAGCCCACCGGACTGGTGCCGGCCGAGCACTACAGCCCCGCCTACATCCGACTACGGCTGGTCGCCGCAAGAGAGTTGGGGCGCGGTTTCGTCTCCGGGTATAGCGGACGCACCTCCGTGGAGACGGAAGGGTTCGATCCCTGCGTCGTGCCGCTGCTGGTCGACCATCAGGAAGGCCGGGTGGTCGCCGATTCGCAGCGCATCTGCTGCTACCTCGATGCTGTGGACCGCCAGCCGGTGCAACTGATTCCCGACGATCCCGCTTCACGCGAGGAGGTGATGCGTCAGGTCGGCATCGTCGACCGGATTCCCAACGGCGCGCTGCTCTATGGCTTCCATCCCGACGCCGACCTCAGGCCCGAAGCGCTCAAGACCTCGATGCGAACGGTCTATCACTACAAGGTCATCGCGCTCGAGCGGCTGATCGCCGATAACGCCGGCGATCCCGAGCTGGTGGCCGCCTATCGCGCCAAGATCACGAAGGAAATCGGTGGCAAGCAGGTGTGTCACGATCCGGAGTTCCAGCGTGCCGCACGCCGTCGCGTCAGCCAGTTGCTGGAGAATCTCGAACTCGACCTGGGCAAGGGCTCTTTCGGCTGCATCAACGGCCACCCCTTCTCGCTCGCGGACGTACTGTGGGGCGTCAATCTCGTACGCATCAACTACCTGGGACTCTCCTCGCTGTGGGAAGCCCTGCCCGGTGTTGCTCGCTACTTCGAAGTGCTTTGCAAACGGCGCTCGCTGTGCGAGGAAGCGATCGGGGCCTCGATCGCCTCGATGCCGCACTCGCGCTTCATGGATTCCGTGGCCAGCTGCCTGGCTGAAGCCACGGCCTGAACTTCACGGCGGCGCACGCCTCGCCCCCCCGCGTCCGCTGCATTTCCCGCCCCATCGATCGTCACGTCTTTCATGACGGAGATGGACACGCACGTACCTTGCAAACCGTTGGGCCACCCATTCCGCCTGTGCCCCTGACTGCCATGACAAACAAGAGCGATCACCGTCCTGTAGGCGCCATCCCTCGCGCCCCTGGCCTTCGCAGCGCGTTGCAGGCGCTGGCCCAGCGGCACATCACGGTGTCGGGCTTGGTCGAGCAGGCGCTCGACGCGGCGGAGTCTTCCAAGCGCATCCTTCGTGCATTCGCCGCTATCGACGAGGAGGGTGCCCTGCGCGCCGCGCGGGAGAGCGAGCGGCGCTACGCGGAAGGACGCACGCGCCCCCTCGAAGGACTGATCGTCGGCGTCAAGGACCTGATCGACACACAGGGCCTCGAAACCAGCTACGGCTCGGCGGCCTGGCGCGGCCACGTCCCCACCACCGATGCGGACCTGGTGACTTCGCTTCGCGAGCGCGGCGCGATCGTTCTCGGCAAGACCACTACGCACGAGTTCGCGTGGGGCGTCACCACATCCAGCACGGTTTTCGGCGACACGCTGAATCCGCTGTACCCGACGCGCATTCCCGGCGGATCCAGCGGTGGCGCGGCCGCGGCCATCGCCTACGGTGCCGTGGCGGCGGGACTGGGCACCGACACCGGTGGATCGGTGCGGATTCCGGCGGCGCTTTGCGGCGTCGCAGGCTTCAAGCCGACGTACGGCGTGCTCCCGACGCGAGGGATATTTCCGCTGGCCCCCTCGCTGGACCACCCGGGACTTCTGGGCGAGACGGTCGACGACATTGCCATCCTGGCCGGCGCCTTTTCCATCGATGCGCTCGGAGACCGGAGCTTCTCCCGAGCCCGCCTCGGCGTACTCCGGGAGGTGCCGCCCGTGCCGGCGACCGCGGAGGTGGCATCGGCCTTCGATGCGGCCGTCACGACACTCGGCGAGTTCTTCGCCTGTGTGAACGTCGAAGCCGAAGGGCTGTTCGACGGCGCCTACGAGGCCTTCGCACACATCGTGCTGACTGAAGGGGGTGCCGGGCACTTCAGGCACAACGATGCGGACCGGATTGCCGCGCACTACAGCCGCGAAACCGTGGAGCGCCTCGAACGCGCCAAGGCGATGACGCTCGGCGAATATGCCATCGCCCATCAGACCCGAAGAGACTTCACAGCCAGGCTGCACCGCGCCATGGCTCGCGTCGATGTCCTCGTGCTCCCGACGTGCCCCTGCACCGCGCCGGCTCTGCATGAAAGCTCGATCCGCATCGGCGCGTGGACTGGCACCGTGCGCGAGGCCCTGATGGCCTACACCGCACCTTTCAACGTCGCGGGGTTTCCAGCGATCTCGATACCCCTCGCACCGCGCGACGGTCAGTTGCCTTCCGCGCTGCAGATCGTCGCCAGGCCGGGCCATGACGGCGCGCTCCTGCAGGTGGCGCGGCAGATGGAACAGCTGCTTCGCACCGAAGCCCCCGCATCACCGATGCGCTGACAGATCCCCACGGAAACAGGAGCACAAGATGAGCAACACCACGCAATCCACGGACCGCCCCACGCCTGGCACCACGCCCCCCGGCCAGACACCCTACAGCGCATGGATACAAACCGATACGCTGCATTCGCTGCAGCGCACTGTCAGCGACCATCCCGGCGAACATGCATGGATCACCCACGTACAGGTGTCGGAACTCTACTGGATGCTCATCATCAAGGAGATGCAATCGGCGCAGCGCTTCCTGCGTGCTGGCGATCTGCCGCAGGCCTACAGGACGCTGCAACGCGTCTCGGCCCACCATGCACCGCTGGACGCGATCTGGCGCTCGATCGACTGGATGACGCCCAACGATCTGCTGGCCATACTTTCACGCGCCGTCGGCACCTATGGCCAGGACACGGCCCTGCAAGGCTGGACCTACCGGCAGATGGTCTATCTGTTCGGCATCAAGCAGGCCGTGCACCTGCAGCACTTTGAGCCGCAACCGCAGCGCCTGGCGCAGCTGCGCCAGGCGCTGGCCGAGCCCAGCCTCTACGACGACGTGCTCGCCTACTTGCAGCGGCGCGGCATGAACGTGCCCCGCGCGCTGCTCGAACGCGATGTGAGCGCACCCTATGCCCCGAGCAAGGAAGTCGAGCAGGTGTGGCGCGACATCTATGCGGCGCCGGACAAGCACTCCGAGCTTCAGCAACTCGGCGAAGTGCTGGCCGACATCGCACAGGGCTTCTGCAACTGGAAGTTCCGGCACCTGATGGCCACGCGCCGCACCTTCGGTGCGCGGCCGGCCTACTTCGGCACCGAAGGCGTCGCGTGGCTCATGCCCACGCTCGAGGAGATTCCGTTCCCCGAGCTCTGGTCGTCGCGCACCTTCATCGGCGATCCGCCGCCCGTGTGTCCGCACATGGCTGGACAACGCCGCTGAAAGTGTTCGCGGGCTCCCGGTCGTTCGCGATTCCGGGACCCAATGTGCAAGCAATGGGGTCTTCCCGGGCAGCCGGGGCGTACCTACGATTTCCAACCATCCACCGCGAAAGCGAGAAAGACGAGCCATGTCAGCCAACCTCTTGATGGAGCCTACGCCCATGCACACGACGCCGTTCATCGACGACCTGATCCGGGAGCGACGCAGCAAGCGCGGCTTCGTCGACCGCGCCGTTCCGCTCGATGTGGTGAAGGACATTCTCTCGGTGGCCAAGTATGCGCCGAGCTCGAGCAACACGCAGCCCTGGCGCTGCTACGTCGTGACCGGTGAGGCCCGCGAGCGCGTCACCAAGGCCGCAGTGGCGGAGTTCCGCGCCAACCACGACAAGCTGGCGCCGGAGTACCCGTTCTTCCCGCAGCCCCTGCACGAGCCCTATTCGACGCGGTTCAACACCTTCCGCGGCCAGCTTGGCGACGCACAGGGCGTGCACCGCAGCGACAAGGTCGGGCGCATGCGCGACGTGGAGCGCCAGTTCCTCTTCTTCGACGCGCCAGTGGGCATCATCTTCACCATGGACCGCCGCCTGGAGTGGGCCAGCTTCCTGTGCTACGGCTGCTTCCTGCAGAACGTCATGCTGGCTGCCAAGGGACGGGACCTCGACACGTGCCCGCAGCAGATCTGGTCGCTGCAGCACCACGTGCTGCGCGCCGAGCTCGGCATCCCGGCCGACGAAATGGTGATCGCCGGCATGTCGATGGGCTGGGCCGACAACGACCTGCCCGAGAACCGCATGACCCTGCAGAAGCACGAAGTCGAGAGTTTCGCGTCATTCATCGAGCAGTGACGAACCACCCTGCCGCCATCGCGACGGTCGCATCCATCCGCATCCAACAAGAGAGGACTCATCCCATGTCGATCATCAAAGGCTTCCACCACCTGACGGCCTGCGTCAGCGGTGCTCAGGAAGACGTGGACTTCTACGTCAAGCTGCTAGGCCAGAGCCTGGTCAAGAAAACGGTGCTGCTGGACGGCGAGGACCCCGTCTACCACCTCTACTACGGCAACGCCCAGGGCGATGCCGGCACGCTGGTGACCTCGTTCCCCTTCCGGCAGAAGGGCGTGAAGGGCCGTCGCGGCTCGGGCCAGATCAAGGTGATCAACTACTCGGTGCCGGCAGGCTCGCTTCACTTCTGGCGCGATCGCTTCCGCGCCCACGGCGTGACCTTCGATGCCGACGTGGTCGAGCGCTTCGGTGAGCAGCGGCAGCGCTTCCAGCACCCATGCGGCATCGAGTTCGACCTGGTAGCGTCCGACCGCGACACGCGCCCTCCGTGCACGGCCGAGGACATTCCCGCCCAATACGCGATCCGCGGCGTGCACAGCATCACGCTGTCGCTGCGCGAGGTGGCCGAATCGATCATCTTCATGCAGGACGCCCTGGCGTTCCGCTATGTCGGCGAGTCGGGCCCGCACCACCGATTCGAGACCGCCGATGGCGTACCCGGCACGATCGTCGAGTTCCTGCACGAGCCGGACCGGCTGCAGGGCTCGTCGATCTACGGCGAGGGCACCATCCACCACGTCGCCTTCGCGGTGGACAACGTGGAGCAGCAGATGCAGATCAAGGAAAAGCTGATGTCGATGGGTCACATCGACACATCCGAGTCGGTCAACCGCAACTACTTCCGCTCGATGTATTTCAAGATGCCCGGCGGCGTGATGTTCGAGGCCGCCACCACCGACATCGGTTTCGCGATCGACGAGGAACCCGGTCATTTCGGCTCGGAGTTCCAGCTGCCTCCATGGCTGCGCGCCCGCAGGGACGAACTGCTGGGCCGCCTGGAACCCATCACGGTCTGAGCGCCGCCCGCTCTTCCACGACGCCTCCCGGAGCAGGCAGCTCCGGGGAAGCGTCTGCTTTTCTTCTTGTCACTCGCCTACTGGCAAAGTCATGTCCAAACCCAAAGTCCTCATTGCCTTCTATTCCCGCAACAGCTCCACCGAACGCCTCGCCAACGCCATCGCGCAAGGCGCGGCGGCCGAAGGGGCCGAAGTGCGACTGCGCCGCGCCCGGGAGTTCGTCGCTCCGGAAATCATGCGCGATGTGCCCGAGTGGTCTGAGCGCGCCAGCGCGATGAACGCGAAGTACGAGGCGCCGACCGAAGCCGATGCCGACTGGGCAGATGCCGTCGTCTTCGGTACGCCGACGCGCTTCGGCTCCATCGCATCGGAGCTCAAGGCTTATATCGATTCCTTGGGTGGCCTCTGGTTCCAGGGCAAGCTCAACGGAAAGGTCGGCTCGGTGTTCGGCTCGACCTCGTCGAGGCACGGTGGCAACGAGGCGACGCTGCTCTCTCTGTACGGCCCCATGGCGCACCTCGGGCTCATCATCGTCCCGCTTGGATACGCCGACCCCGCGATGTTCGCCGCAGGCACGCCCTACGGCGCGACGCACGTCTCCCACAAGGACTCGGTGATGCCCGCGGCTGAAGAGCTCGCGGTGGCCGCCTACCAGGGGCGTCGCGTGGCGCTCACCGCGCGGGCGCTGCGCCTGCCGAAAGCCGTTGCCGAAGCGGCCTGAGGGAGCCAGGAAGCAGGCTGCAGGAGTGGTGATGGCACCCGCTGCGCGGATCGCCCCTGGCGCTATGCTCGGGCCACACTGCCGCCTCGCGCGGCATCCCACCACCCTCTTCCCAGCGCTCTTCGCAGGCCGCCGATGTTGGATCTGAAGGATGTCTTCTACTTCGTGCAGGTCGTCGACCGTGGAGGCTTCACGGCCGCCGGCACGGCATTGCGCCTGCCGAAGTCGACCTTGAGCCATCGCGTCCAGGAGCTGGAGAGCTACTTGGGCGTGCGACTTCTCAACAGGACCTCGCGGCAGTTCGGCATGACCGACATCGGCAAGGAGTTCTACGAGTACGCCGTGGCGATGCTGCACAGCTCCGAGGTCGCCGAAGAGGCCGTACGCCAGCGCCTGACCGAGCCCAGCGGCGTGATCCGCCTGACCACGGCGGTGGAGATCGCGCAGTTCGCGCTGCGCGAGATCCTTCCTGTCTTTCTCAACCAGTATCCGAAGGTGCGCGTGATCGAGATCGCGACCGACCGGTACGTGGACATCGTGGGCGAAGGCTTCGACCTAGCGATACGCGGACACACAGCCCCGCTGCAAAACTCCACGCTGGTGCAGCGCGCGCTCGCGGATGTGCCGTGGTACCTGTTCGCGAGTCCAGCCTATCTCAAAAAGAACGGTGTTCCCGAAAGCCCGGCCGATCTTGCGCAGCACGCAACCGTCGCGATGGTACGCAACGGCCCGCTCCAGTGGCAGTTGCACGGGCCGCACCGCGAGGAGATCGTGATGCCCATCGATCCACGCTTCCAGAGCAACAACATGGTCGCGCTGAAGGAAGCCGCGTGCGCCAGCCTGGGCATTGCCGCGCTGCCGGGCTACATCTGCCGCTCGGAACTGCGCTCCGGCGCCCTTCAGCAACTGCTGCCCGACTGGTCGGCTGCGGATGCGCGCATTTCCGCGCTCATTCCCTTTCGCACCGGCCTGCTTCCGGCGGTGCGTTCGCTGGTCGATTTCCTAGCGGTGGAAATCCCGGTCATCACGGCCTTCGACCACCCTTCGCACTTCGTCTAAGCCCCTCCAACGCCCCGCGCCGTCGTCCACACACATGGACGCTGTGTCTGGCAAACAGCGGCTTGTGACCCGGAGATGCCCAGCCTATCTTGTCGGTCCGACATACAACGTGCGACCGACATGAATCACTTGAACTGCTTGCCGCAAGAAGGCATCTACTGGGGCCAACACATCCTGCAGGGCGTCGTTGCACGGCTCGGCGATCATGGCATCCATCGACCGATCACTTTCACGGTGGCGCCTCTGGAAGCCCTCTACCGCAGCTGCGTCCAGCCCAACCTGAAGGAGCAGGCGGGCAGCTTCACGGAACTGCCCGCGCACGTGCCGGACGTCGCGGTGCAGGAAGGGCTCGACGCCTGCCTGCAAGCCGGTGCCGGATCGATCGTCGCGCTCGGCGGCGGATCGGTGCTCGACGCGGCCAAGGCGGTATCGCATCTGCATCACGAGAAGACCGGGCGCTACCTGCCCATCACCGCCTTGCCCACCACGCTGTCGGGCTCCGAGTTCTCGCACTACTTCGGCATCACCGAGACAGACGGCCCGCAGAAGTTCAAGCGCAGCTATGCGGTGCGCGAGACGGTGCCGAAGGTGGTCGTGATCGATCCGGTGCTCGTGTCCGACACCCCGCGCTCGCTGCTGCTCGCATCGGCCGTCAAAGGCATGGACCATGCGGTGGAGGGCATGCGCAAGGTCACGAAGGAGCATCCTCACGCGATCATGGCGGCCAGCGGCCTAGCCCGGTTTCTGCACATCCTGCAGAAATGGCCACAAGCTGTGGAAACACGTGCGGCGCTCGAGCAGGGGCTGGTGACGGCCGACGACCTGCTGCAATTGCAGCTCGCGGCGTGGCAGTGCTACTTCTCGCCAGCTTCGGTCATCTATGGCCTCAGTCACCGCATCGGCCACATCTTGGGCGGCACCTTTGGCCTGCCGCACAGCGTGACCTCCTGCATCACGCTGGCACCGGTGATACGTGCCTGCGCTGACTTCTACGGGGACAAGCTCGGCGTCTTCGCCGCGACGCCCTCCAGTGCTTCGCAGAATGCAGATGTTGCAGCCCACCTGGCCGAACAGATCTCGCAGGTGGTGAAGTCGCTCGGCCTGCCCGACCGCATCAGCGCGTTCGATCTCGATCCGGCCAAGCTCCCCGAGGTCGCCCGGCTGCTGAAGAAAAACTATCCCAATGAAGTGGCCGATCTCGGCGACAACGCGAGCGTCAAGCTCGACGAGTTGCTGCAGAGCCTGTGGTGAACCGAAGGCGCCATTGGTGCCTTGCGGACAACGCCGTGGTCCCTTGCTCATGCCTACCGCCGAGACGCGCGCGTTCCTAGCATCGATGGGGTCCCTTTCCCTTCCAGGAGCTCCCATGCGTCTCAGCACCATCACCGCCGTCCTTGCCTGCGGCCTTTGCACAGCCTTCGGCGCCGCCGCCGCGGACGTGAAATCCATCTCACGCATTGCCGCGGGTCCCGGCAATACCCTGTTCATCGCCGACTGGAAAGTCGCCCGCGTTCACGCGATCTCGTTGCCAGCGGCGCCGCAGCAGCCCTCTGGCTCCGCTTTCAACATCCTTGACCTCGAGTCACTGCTCTCCGCCCAGGTCGGCGGCGCCAAGGTCACGGTGGAGGACATGGTCGTGCGGCCCGGCACCGCACAGGTGTACGTCGCCGTGAGCTACGGCAACGCGAAGACGCCCGCACTCATCATGGTCACCAGCGACAGGAAGGCGCGCCGCATCGACCTGAAGGCAGCGGCTTCGACCTCCGTCGCCCTGCGCGACGCCCCCACCACGGACTACAGCTTCTGGAAGGAAACTCCGGAGCGCAGCTTCACCGTCACCGACATGAAGTGGCGCGATGGCGAGCTCTTCGTGGCCGGTCTTTCGAACCAGGACTTCGCCTCGACGCTGCGCCGGATCAGATACCCGTTCGACTCGAAGCAGTCGATCACCTCGGTAGAGATCTATCACGCGGGCCACAACCTGATCGAGACGCGCGCCCCCATCCGCGCGATGAGCTTCGCGAGTTGGGGCGGCAAGCCGTACCTGGTCGCCGCCTACACCTGCACCCCGCTGGTGACGATTCCGCTCGACGACCTGAAGGACGGCGCACACATCCGTGGCAAGACCGTTGCCGAGCTCGGCTATGGCAACACGCCGGCCGACATGATTTCCTACTCGCGCACCGAGCAGGGCAAGACCGAAGACTTCCTGCTGCTGGCCAACTTCGACCGGGTGTCGAACATCATCCCCGTGTCGCAGCTGGAGGCGACGGGTTCCCGACCCGGCATCGAAAAGCAGGTGCCCTTCGGGCAACTCGCCGGCGTCGAGGTGATGCAGGCGCCACTGGCCGGTACGCTGAGGCTGGACAACCTCGACGAGAAATCGTTCGTGGTGGTACGCCGCCGGCTCGAGAAAGACGCGCTGCAGCTCGTCTCCATCGGCAAGGAACTGAGCTTCCGTCTGACCGACCATGTCTCGGAATACGCTTTCGCGGAGTACAGCTTCAAGGGCAACGACTTCCAGCTGCAGAACATCAAGCCGCGGCAGGACATGCTGCTGAAGGACGAAGGATTCCCGGACCTGATCAAGGCATCGGAGTAAGCGGTGCCTCTTCGTCGACTGTGCGGCGCCATGGCGCTCGCTGCGGCCCTGCACGGCTCGCACGCCGCCTCCCTTACGCCGCCAGCACCATCTCCGGCAACCGTGCAGGTGGTGCGCGTGCAGCCGTCCGCGAGCCAGGTGCCGGCCAACCTTCTGCGCCTTTCCATCGAGTTCGCGACGCGGATCGAAGGCCCAGTGCTTCCAAGGATCGCGCTGCTGCGTCCTGATGGGAAGCCCCTTGCGCAACCCTTTCTCGAGCAGGAACTCTGGTCCCCCAGTGGCCGGATTCTGACGGTGCTGCTGCATCCAGGGCGCGTCAAGACCGGGCTGAACGCGCGCGAGGCCCTGGGACCAATCCTGGTTGACGGCGACGACGTGACATTGACGCTCGATGACCGTCCCATCCAGCACTGGCGCGTCGGCCCCGTGGACACGAACGGTCCCATGGCTTCGGCGTGGCGCCTGTCGCCGGTTCGCGCCGCATCGAGGCAGCCGCTCGTCGTGACCCTGGACGGCCCCATCGACGGCCGGGACGCCGATTACCTCGCGGTCGCCGACTGGCGCGGCCGACGCGTGAACGGCCGCGCGCTATTGAAAGACGGCGAGAGCATCTGGACATTCACCCCGCGCACGCCTTGGCGCGCGGGCGAGTACAGGCTCGTCGCGCGCGGCACCCTTGAAGACCCGGCCGGCAATCGCCTGAACGGGCGCTTCGAGACGCCCACCGACGTGCCAGCGGTCGCAGCGACCGACGCCGCGCTGGCGTTCACCGTGGCTCCCTAGCCCTCATCGACCGGTACGCACAGGCACACCATGCGCCTGCCCTGACCCTCTGAATCTCTGATGCCTTGAACGACACGGTGGTGCCCGTGCCGTTCGATACCTCCGCAACGCAAATGTCCGATCCAACTCTCCGTATGGCCCCCAGGGGGGCTCAACTCCGTCTCACGCGCCATGCCGCGGCAGCGGCCCTGCTCGGCCTGGGCGCATGCCTTCCACAGGCGGCTAGTGCCGAAACCTCATTGCTCCAACCCTCTTCCTTCTTCACGCAACTCGGCTCTGCGCACAGCACCCGCGCCCTGACGGCAGGGCTTACCTGGGACATGCCTTATCGGTGGCAACTCGGCACCGGAGAAGTGAGCAGCTATCTCGAAGCCTCGTACTCGTACTGGCACATCCAGTCGCGGGACCGGGCCGGGCTTTCGCAGCTGTCGCAAGTCGCGCTGGTGCCCGTGCTGCGCTACCGGCCCGACGACGGGGCGTCCCCGTGGTTCGTCGAGGCAGGGATCGGCTTGACGGTGACTTCATCCGTCTATCGAACGAGGCAAAAGAGTTTCTCGACCAGCTTCAACTTCGGAACGCACTTGGCAGTGGGTCGAAGCTTCGGCGAGCGCGGCCAGCACGAAATTTCGTTGCGGCTGGAGCACTTCTCGAACGCCGGCATAAAGCATCCGAACCCTGGAGAGAACTTCATCCAGGTCCGCTACGCACGGCGCTTCTAGCGCGTCGTAGTACCTCAAAGGGATAGACCGGCCTGCCCCGTCGAGGGCATGGCAATCCAGCGCTCACCCGGCAAAGTGAGCCTTCAAGAAGATCGACGCTTCGCGTCGATCGTTGCAACCCGGCCCGACATGACGGGCCATCGAAAGGAAGAACCAATGTCTTTGATCAGGAAAACCGGAAGCCGAATCCTGCTGGCGTGCAGCGTCTTGCTCACACAGCACACGATCGCCGCGCCTGCGGCCATCGTGACGCCGCTGCTGACGCACGACCTGCCCAACATTCCCGGCAAGGAAGTACTGATGATTAGCGTCGAGTACCCCCCGGGCGCGGTCGACCCGGTCCACAGGCACGACGCGCACGCATTCGTGTACGTGCTCGAGGGCTCGATCGTCATGGGCGTCAAGGGCGGCAAGGAGGTCACTCTCACCAAGGGTCAGACCTTCTACGAGGGGCCGAACGACATCCACACCGTCGGGCGCAACGCGAGCAGCACGCAGTCGGCCCGATTCACTGTGACACTCATCAAGGACAAGGGCGTCGACTTCTTCATTCCGGTGAAGTAAGCAGTGGGGCAAACTCACCGGCCGTGCGCAAGGCGCTGTTCGGCGAGGTAGCGCGCCGGTGGCTTGCCCATCGCCTTCTTGAACATCGCGATAAACGAGCCTACCGAGTCGTAGCCCAGGTCGACGGCCACCTGCTGCACCGACTGCCCCGAAGACAGCCACTGCAACGCCACGATCAGCTGCAGCCGCTGGCGCCATCGGCCGAAGGACATGCCCGTCTCGCGCCGGATTAGGCGTCCGAAGGTGCGCTCGCTCATCGCAAGACGCGATGCCCACTGCGTGGCGGTGGAGCGTTCGGCGGGGTCGGCCATCAACTCCGCGACCAGCCTGCGCAGGCGTGGCTCGTCGGACACCGGCAGGTGCATCGGCTCCGCGTGCATGCGCACGAGCTGGTCGAGCACAACGGCATGGAGGCGCCCGATTTCGCCGTCAGGCACATCGCCCCCGGGAGGCGTAGCCAGATGGAGGATGAGTTCTCGCAGCAGGGGCGAGATGCCCACTGCGCAGCAGTCCCGCGGCATGTCCGCGGCGTCACTCGCCACGAAGAGAAAGCACACATCCGCATCGGCCGTCAGGCGGTTTCCATGCGGCACGTTGCCTGGAATCCAGAGCCCGCCTTGGACGGGCGCCATCCACAGCGCGCCGGGCACCTCGCAGGTCATGGCGCCATGCAACACCATCACCAGCTGTCCCTGGGCATGCGCGTGCATCGCCAGCGCTTCGTCGTGCCCAAGGGGACGAATCCGCCATGCCGCGACGTCGGCATCCATCTTGTCGAACTCGAAGTTCCAGGGGCCTGCTCGGTCGGAGCTCACGTTTTTCATTTTGACCGGATTCGCGAATCTTCTGTCAGTCGGCAGTCATCCCGAAAGGGGCGTCATCGCTAGATTCAAGAGCGACACAGCATCACTTCCAACACCATGCATTCTTCGACTTCACAGGTGCGCTCCTCGCAACACTCTGTACTGCTGCTGATCGGCATCCTCTGCACCGCCGCCAGCCTGCGCGCACCAATCACCGCGCTGGGCCCGCTGCTCGAACCTGTTCGCGCGAGCTTCGCGCTCGGCGCCTCCGCGGCCGGCCTGCTGACCACGCTGCCGCTGTTCGCGTTCGCCGTGGTCTCGCCCTTCGCGGCTGGCGTTGCGCATCGCTTCGGCCTGGAGCGCGTGCTGTTCGCGGCCCTGGTCCTGCTGATCGCCGGCATCGCCGTGCGGTCCGCAGGCACCACGTTCGCGCTGTACGTAGGCACCTGCGTCATCGGTAGCGCCATCGCCGTCGCCAACGTGCTGCTGCCCAGCCTGCTGAAGCGCGACTTTCCTGCTCACGTGGCCAGGCTCACGGCCTGCTATGCGCTGGCAATGATCACCGCCGCCGGCCTGGCATCCGCCGTCGCCGTCCCGCTGGACCAGGCGCTCGGTGCCGGATGGCCGACCTCACTGGGCAGCGTCGCTTTGCTTCCGCTGGCCGCTGCCATCTTGTGGCTTCCGCAACTGCGTCTTCGCACGACCTCGGCGCCCGGCCTCGCGACGGAGGCACCGGGTGCCTCGGTATGGAAGGCTCCGCTGGCCTGGCAGGTCGCCGCCTACCTCGGGCTGACCTGCTTCATCCATTTCGCCGCCATCGCGTGGCTGCCGTCGATCCTTCAGGAAGCCGGAGATTCGAGTGCTCGTGCTGGTGCGCTGCACGGATGGATGCAGCTGGCGGGCGCCATTCCCGCGCTGCTGCTGATGCCGCTGCTGCAGCGCATGCCCGACCAGCGCTGGATCTCCTTCGCGTCTCCGGCGCTGAGCGCACTCGGTCTAGTAGGCCTGCTCGCGATGCCTTCACTGGCACCCCTCTGGGTCTTCGCATTCGGCATGGGAATGGGCGCCGCGCTGATCCTGAGCCTCGCCTTCGTAGGGCTACGTGCAGCCAACCAGAAGATCGCGGCGTCTCTCTCGGGCATGTCGCAATGCATCGGTTACCTGCTCGCGGCCGTCGGACCGACATTCATCGGTTTCCTTCACGGGTCCTCGGGAAGCTGGACCACGCCGCTCGTGGTCTGCGCGGTGCTTTGCATCGCGATGTGCGCGCTGGGCCTCTCGGTAGGCCGGGCCAGGCACATCGGGGCCTGAGCCACGCGGCCCCCGCTCACAACATCTGCGGCTGGCGGGCATAGCGCACGAGGTCGTCGCCCAAGCGCAGCGCCAGCGCCGCGAGCGGCCCCGTGGGGTTGTAGCCGGCGTTGTGCGCGTAGACCGAAGCGCCGACTACGAAGAGGTTCTGCGCATCCCAGTGCTGCAACCGGGGAGACACCACGCTCGTCGCGGGATCGACGCCCATGATGGTTCCACCGGTGGTGTGCGTGGTCTGGTACTGCCTCGCGTCGAAGTCACCGCGTCGCGGCTGAGGTGCGCCGACGATGGTGGCGCCCATGGCACGCGCGATGCCCGCAGCCTTGCCTGTCACGTACTCGCTCATCCGGTGGTCGTTATCGTGGAAATTGAAGGTCATGCGCAGCAAGGGCTGGCCGTAGGCGTCGCGGTAGACCGGGTCGAGGTCGAGGTAGTTCTCACGGTGCGGGTAGTTGCTTCCGTGCACGGCCACGTTGAAGGCGTGCGCGTACCAGTCCGCGTTGGCCTGCTTCCAGGCGGTGCCCCAGCGCGGCGTTCCGGCAGGCAGCAGGCGCGAATTGATCGGGCGGCCGTTGGTCACGTTCGCGTAGATGTAGCCGCCACCGAAGAAGCCCAGGCCGGTGTGGTCGAAGTTGTCGCCGTTGAACTCATCCACCACCATCTGCGAGGCGCCCGTAGCCATGAAAGGGTTGATCCATCGGTCCTTGAAGAAAACGGGCACGGACGACATCACCTGGTAGCAGAAGTTCTTGCCCACCGCGCCCTTGCCGGTCTTCGGGTCGTAAGGCTTGCCGATGCCGCTCGCGAGGAGCAGCTTGGTGTTTGTCATCGTGAAGCCGGAGAGCACGACGACGTCGGCCGGCTGTTCATACTCCTGCGCAGTCCCTAGGTCGATGAACCGCACGCCGGTCACACGCTTGGCCGTGCGGTCGTAGTCGATGCCTGTCACCTGCGCGTGCAGCCGGATCTCGAAGTCGCGGTGCTTCTGTAGCATTGGATAAAGCAACACTGCGGGGCTGGCTTTGGCATTGGCTTCGCAGAAGAAGCGCTCGCAATGGCCACAGTACTGGCACGGCGCCAGGTTCACTCCGTCCGGATTGGTGTAGGCGCGCGGCGAGTTGGCCGCCGGCAGCGGGAACGGCTTGTACCCCAGGCTCTGCGCAGCGGCCTGGAAGATCCGGCCCGATTCCAGGATCTCCAGCGGTGGCTGGGGAAAATCCCGCCGTCGCGGTGCTTCGAACGGATTGCCGCCATCGATGAGCCGTCCGCCGATGTTGCCCGCCTGCCCCGCGATGCCGAAGAGGCGCTCGAAGAGGTCGTGATACGGTTCCATCTCCGCGTAGCTGACGCCCCAGTCCTGGACCGTCATCTCACGGGGTATGGCCGCCTTGCCATAACGACTCTCAAGGTGGGTGCGCAGTGTGGGGTCGTATTCCGCCCAGCGCCAGGTCTGCCCGTTCCAGTGGTTGGCCGCGCCGCCCATGCCGTCCCCGGGGAGGAAAGCCTCCATGCGGCGGATAGGCAGGGCCTGTTCGCTGGCGGCGTGGCGCAGCGTGTAGGTCTCAGTGGCCCAGTTCTGCACCAGGCCATTGCGTACGCCCCAGCGCAACTCGTCGCGCTGGTTGGGTAAGGTCGCTGCGGCGCTGCCGGTGAGATCGCCACCGCGTTCGAGCACGAGCACGTCGATGCCGGTGTTCATCAGTTGCCGCGCGGCAAGGCCCGCGGTGAGGCCGCCGCCGACGAAAACGACGGTGCGCCTGGGTAGTTTCTTGAGTGTCATGGCATCCGCCTTCAGCTGAAGTCCTCGATCGACTGCGGCGCCGCTGCACCTGGATAGGGCCGGCCGCGGTACTCCACGACATTGCGTGCGTGCAAGGCCGGCAGCCCCGGATAGCCAACCGCCCGCCAGAAGGCCTTGTCGCGGTTGCCGCCGTAGAGCGGATCCGCGAAACAGGCCTGCACGAACAGCGGATAGAAGCAGTTGTCGAACCACTCGCCGAGCGCGAAACGTTCGTCGTCCCATCTGCCGGCCGCAACGTCCTGGAGCAGCCCGTCGAGCTCGGTGGGGTTGAGTTGTTCGATGGCCTTGCCCGTGCGCCGACGGATTTCCCGATTCAATGCGGCGACTCCGGCCTTGAACTGCTCCTCCGGCGTCAATGGCGACTGCATGCCGTGCTGCGGCTTGCCGGGTCGCCACGGGCCTTGGCGGTAGAGCCGGTCGCCGCGCCCCCAGGCACCGGCCAGTTGCCGGTCGATGTAGATGTGCAGGCCGCAATCGACGCCGTTCGGCGTGAGCGAGTCGGCGGGACACATCATGTTGACCAGGGCTTCGACACAGGCTGCCTCCCGGGGCCCTAGCGACAGGTAGCCTGACTCGCGGGACTTCTCAGCGTCGCGGGCTGCGGCATCTCGCGCCGGAGCAGGTGGAGTGCCTGCTCCGCCGAGCAGCATGGGCGCCGCAAGCGCCGCGCCGGACGCGCCGCCGAGCCGGCGCAGGAAGAGACGCCGCGCGGGCGGCTCTCGGTCATCGATGGGCATGAGATTCTTTCTTGAACGAGAGTGCGGCCGAGTGCGCGCCACACAGGCAGCCATTGCCACCTCGCGGCCTCGACCTGCGGTACTGTTGGGCGCTCATGCTATGAAGCCGACACGTCGACCGGTAGGCCGGTTTAGGGAACCAGCGGGTTGCGCAGCCAGCATCAATGGCACGCGGGCAGGTCCGCTCTCACCAGGGTGCTCGCGCCCTCACAGTTGCCTGGCTGGAAACACCGCGATGCGGCAGAGCAGCCTTCCGCCCCATGCGTCGCCCTGCCTAGCATCGACTCCCACGTGTCACGATATTCCGCAACATCGATCACGGGGTGAGCACATGAATCCATCAATCCTCAAACAGGAAGGCATCGCGCACCAGGACAGCGGCGGTGTCATCTCCGAACATCGCTCGTTTGGATTCCGGCCTGCCTTCCGCAACACGGAAACGGGTCGTGTCTACGCCGCGCGCTTTGCCGACGGCCGGCTCGCGCCGGTCCACATGATCGACGGCCTGCCCGACGAGGTGGTCGTCGCGCGATCGGTCACCGGCAAGGCGTTGTCGTTGAAGTCGTCAGTGCAGTCCGGGTTCACCCGGAACGGCCGCTTCTACGACCACGACCAAGCTGCGGCGTATCTGGCGCGTCGCTTGGCCGATTCGTGCCCTCGGGCATGGACATAGGGCGACCAACCGTCCCATCGCCCCATCGCTCGGCCTGCTATGCGTGGTCCGGGCCGGACCGCATGACGGCGAGGCTCCGGGCAGCGCGCAGTTCCCAGCCCTTCGCGCGCTGCTGCCTGGCCGTCTCGATCGCGCGCAGGTAGAAGCCCTCGGCTTCGTCCGTCATGCCACGGCGCTCGCTGCGCCAGCCCGCGGCGCGCCAGACCTCTGCGGCGCACCACAGTCCTTCGCCTTGCGCGAGCCGCTCGATCAACTGGTCGTCGAACCAATCGGGGCAGAACGTCACGAGCATTTCCCTGCGCGGTGCGTCATAGGTGGCGAACCGTGCAGACACGTCCTGCACGAGCGGATGCCGGTCGTCGGCCGTCGCGAGCTGCAGTCCCTGCTGGAACCACTCGGCATACCGGAGCCAGCCCAGCAAGCCACGGCGCTGCGCCTCCTCCATCATCAGCGCGACCCACCGGCGCGCCAACTCCGTCTCGCCAGACCAAAGCGCGACAGGACAGGCGCCATACAGCGCGGAGCACACCGAGAGGGAGTTGGCCAGCAATTCGGCCCGGGAAACGGCGGCCTGGGCAACCTCGAGTGCCTTGGCCGTATCGCCTTGCACCCACAATGTGCGGCACAGCACCGCCATCGCCGCCACGCTCGCATCCGGCCCGAGCATGTTGGCATGCGTGCGCCCGGCGCCGGCGGAGATGGCGATCGACGCCTCGCTGTGCTGTCGGGACACATCGAACTTGCCGCAGAAATGATTGGCCATCGCGCTCACGCGGTGGGAAAGGATGAGTGCGGCCGGGTCCTCCCCCGACCGTGCAAGCGCAAGAACAGGCTGCGAGTGCCGCAGGGCCGCGGCGTACTCCCCGCGAAACATATCGTGCGTGCAGCGGCCCCAGCGTGCGCGCAGCTCCAGCACCGGCATCTTGAGCGCCAGCGCGCCCGCCAACGCCTGATCACAGACGGCATTCAGGTCGTCGTTCGAGCCCCGGGTGTTCAGCAGTGCCGTGATCAAGGCGGTTCTCAACCAGGTTGCGCTCTCCAGATCGGGTTCGGGTTGCTGCTCAATCAGCGTGAGCGCCGCCGCGACCCTCTCGCGGTATTCGGCCACTTGCGAGAGATGGAACCACAGGGGCATCGACGCGATGACCAGCGCCGCGCCCAACCCGGCGTCGGGCTGCCACACCAGGCAGACCTCCAGCGCGAAGCGAACGTCGTCGAGGCGGTACGCGTAGCGCTCGCCCCAGGCCTGTTCGGCCAGTTGCGCCAGCTCAGCCGTGGCTGCTTTCATCACATCGAGCATGTACGACGCATGACGCCGAAGCATGGCCGGGTATTCGTCGCTGCGTTCGAGCAGCGCACTCGCGTAGCTGCGCGTGGTGTCCAGCAGGCGATAGGGCGAGACGCTGTCGCTAGTGTCGAAGAAGATCAGCGACTTGTTGGTCAGCGAGATCAGCGCGTCGAACGCGACATCGCCATCCATGTCGGCGTTGATGCCGAGTGCTGCGGCCACGTCGAAGCGCCCCCGGAACACCGACAGCCGGCGGAAGAACCGCAGCTCCGTCTCGTCCAGCAGCGCGATGCTCCAGTCGAGCGCGGCGGCCAGCGTGCGGTGGCGTGCCGAGACGGCCCGATTGGCGATGGCATACAGTCGCATGTGATCGTCCAATGTGCGCGCCAGATCGGCGACCGATTGCACACCAAGACGCGCCGCCACAAGTTCGATGGCCAACGGAATGCCATCGACCTGCCGCGAGATCCGGGCCAGCAGAGGACCGTGCGCTTCATTGAATACACCTGCGCCCGCCGCCTTGGCGCGCTCGACCAGCAGCCGGACCGAGGACCACTTCAGGGCCTTGGCGAGAGGCACCCCTTCCGCGCCGGGAACCGCCAGCGGCGGCAGCCGCACGACGTACTCGGCCGTCACCCGAATCGACTCGCGGCTGGTCGCCAGGATGCGCATTTCTGGCAAGGCGATCAGCAGCTCGTTGATCAATGGCGCGAGCACGTCGATGACGTGCTCGCAGTTGTCGATCAGCAAGAGTACCTTCTGTCCGGCAAGGCTCTGGACGATGGCCTGCAAGGTGTCGGGCATGTCGGCGGCGGCCCCCACCGATCGCGCCAGAGTGCCTGGCACGTGGTCCTGCGAAATCAATGACGAAAGATCGGCAAACGCTATCGGCGCGGCACGCTGCAGCTGATAGCGCTCCGCGACATGGATCGCGACGCTGGTCTTTCCGATGCCTCCCGTGCCGACGATGGTGACCAATCGGTTGGCCTCAAGCGCTGAAAGGATGCTCTGCACATCGGCTTCACGACCGACCAGTTCGGTCAACCGGGCCGGCGGCTTGGCAAAAGAAGAAGGAGCCGGGAAAGGCGGCGGCGCTTCGACGACATCAAGAGGCTCGCGATGCACCCTGGCGTTGAATCGATAGCCCCGCTGGGGCACGTTGGAGATCCACTCCTCGCAACCGTCCCCTTCGCCCGGCCGCCCGAGCGACTTTCGCAGCATCGACATGTGAACGCGCACGCTGGACTCCTCGACCACCACGCCCGCCCAGACCGCCGAGAGGAGTTCTTCCTTGCCGATGAATTCGCCGGGCCGCTTGATGAGCTGAAGCAGCAGGTCGAAAGCACGGGGGCCGAGCCGCACCGCTTCACCCGAGCGCTCGAGCCGGCGCTGCATTTCCTTGAGGATGAAGGGGCCGAAACGCCAGCGAACCTCCGCCAGATCAGTCCGTTCGGGCGACTCAGCGGCGCGTTCTTGCATGGGTGGTTCGCGGTGCGACGGAGGGATTCGAGCGGCTCATCTGCTGCCTTCATGTTAGACGAAAACATTCACTGGACGAACCGTTCTGGAGATGCAGGGCGAGTGCCCTCCGCCTAGCTCATCAGAGGTTTCGACGCACCATCCCATCGTGTGCCGCGACCTCTACCCAACGGCAGATGCAGGCATGCGCGGAAGATTCTTAGAGTGGAAAGACAGTGAACACCAACGACAAGAGTCTTTCCATGAATACCCCACCCGAGCAGTCGAACAAGACTTCTCTGACTACCGCCTTCGGCGCGCCAGTGGCCGACAACCAGAACAGCCTGTCGGCCGGACCGCGCGGCCCGCTACTCATGCAGGATGTGTGGCTCATCGAGAAGCTTGCCAACCTGAACCGCGAGGTCATTCCCGAGCGTCGCATGCATGCCAAGGGCTCGGGCGCATTCGGCACCTTCACCGTCACGCACGACATCACCCAGTACACCCGCGCCAAGCTCTTCGGCGCCGTCGGCAAGAAAACCGAGATGTTCGCGCGCTTCACCACCGTGGCCGGCGAACGCGGCGCGGCCGATGCCGAACGCGACATCCGCGGCTTCGCGCTCAAGTTCTATACCGAGGAAGGCAACTGGGACCTGGTAGGCAACAACACGCCTGTGTTCTTTCTGCGCGATCCACGCAAGTTTCCCGACCTCAACAAAGCCGTGAAGCGCGACCCGCGCACGAACATGCGCAGCGCCACCAACAACTGGGACTTCTGGACGCTGCTGCCCGAAGCGCTGCATCAGGTCACCATCGTGATGAGCGACCGCGGCATCCCGGCGAGCTACCGCCACATGCACGGCTTCGGCTCGCACACCTACAGCTTCGTCAACGCGCGCGACGAGCGCTTCTGGGTCAAGTTCCACTTCAAGACGCAACAGGGCATCAGGAATCTCAGCGATGCCGAGGCCGCGAACCTTGTGGGTGCGGACCGCGAGAGCCACCAGCGCGATCTTTTCGATGCGATCGCGCGCGGAGACTTCCCCCGATGGACGCTGCACGTCCAGATCATGCCCGAGGCCGATGCCGAGAGCGTGCCCTACCACCCCTTCGACCTCACCAAGGTCTGGCCGAAGAAGGATTACCCCCTGGTGGAGGTGGGCGTCATGGAGCTCAATCGCAATCCAGAGAACTTCTTCGCCGATGTGGAGCAAAGCGCCTTCGCGCCCAACAACCTCGTCCCGGGCATCGGGGTGTCCCCTGACAAGATGTTGCAGGCGCGCCTGTTTGCCTATTCCGACGCGCAGCGCTACCGACTGGGCGTGAACCATCACCAGATCCCGGTGAACGCCGCGCGATGCCCCGTGCACAGCAATCATCGGGACGGCGCGATACGCGTCGACGGCAACTACGCCGGCCTGCCCCACTACGAGCCCAACAGCTTCGGCCAGTGGCAGGAACAGCCCGGCTATCGCGAGCCTCCCCTCAGGCTGCGCGGCGATGCCGACTTCTGGAACTTTCGCGAAGACGACGCCGATTACTTCAAGCAGCCCGGTGACCTGTTCCGTCTGATGACGCCTGCGCAGCAGCTGGTGCTGTTCGAGAACACGGCACGCGCCATGGGTGATGCGCCGGAGTTCATCAAGCGCAGGCACGTCGGCAACTGCGCCAAAGCGGATGCAGCCTACGGCGCGGGCGTTGCGAACGCGCTGGGACTGGCTACGCGTTCGGCGCAAGGATCCGCAACCTGAGGATGACATGTTTGGTGCGTTTCAGTCACCACCGTGTGCCCTTGTGCATGCCTACCGCATCGGTCCTGTCCTGCCTACTCTTGGCGACATGCGGCCTCGTGTCGTGATCCGCGCCCGACAACCCCACTGTTGAACGGCACGTCCTGCCAGCCCCGGGCTGGCTCGGCTCGAGTGATCGAGCTACCTCTTTTGGAGATTCCGTCATGTTTTCCGTAGATGAAACCCAGCAATCGGGCACCAAGAAAGTCGAAGAGCTTGTGCCGTCCCGCTATGCCTTGAAAGTCGGCGAGATTGAGGCGCTGGTGGTCAGCGACGGCGTGCTGCCGCTGCCTACTTCGACGATGGCCACCAATGCAGCCCCCGCCGATCTTGCGAATTGGCTCAGCGACATGTTCATGCCACCCGACAAGTACGACTGGCCGCTGAACGTGATGGTGGCCCGCAGCGGCGCCCAGACCATCCTCATCGACGCTGGTCTGGGCGGTCAGTTCTCGGGCTTCCCGCGTGCCGGTCAGTTCCCCCAGCGACTCGAAGCCGCCGGCATCGCGCTCGAGTCCGTCACCGATGTGATCCTGACTCACATGCACATGGACCACGTAGGCGGGCTGCTGGTCCCGGGCGTCAAGGAACGCCTGCGCCGGGATGTGCGCATTCATGTCTCCGAGGCCGAGGTCAAGTTCTGGACCTCGCCCGACTTCACTCGCACCGTCATGCCGAACCCGGTGCCTGAGGTGCTGCGGTCGACAGCCAAGAGCTTCTACGAGGAATACCGCGACAAGCTACAGACCTTCGAAGGCACGCGTGAAGTTGCGCCGGGTGTCATCGTTCGCCACACCGGCGGTCACACTCCTGGGCACAGCGTGGTCGACCTGGTGTCAGGCGGTGACCGGCTGACTTTCGCGGGGGACGCCGTGTTTCCGGTCGGATTCGATCACCCCGACTGGCAAAACGGTTTCGAGCACGACCCCGAGGAGGCTGCTCGCGTCCGCATGCGCCTTTTCCGGGAACTGGCACAAACCGGCGGGCTGCTGGTTGCCGCCCACCTGCCGTTCCCATCGCTAGGCCACGTCGCGGTTGATGGCGAGGCGTTTCGCTGGGTTCCGATCATCTGGGATTATTGACCGCGCAGCCACAGCATCTGAAAGGCAATGTGACACAACTGAACTAGCCGCAAGGAGTTAGACATCAGCCAGGGGTCGGCAAAAATTCGCCTGGCGATTCCCGCTTCGGAGCGAGGCGTACAGCAGCGATCGTCGGCGCTGGCGCGTAGATGCTGAGGGGGCATCGTTGGTGATGGATTCCAAGCCAACGATAGATATCGTGGGAGCCTGCGAGGTTACTTGCTATGTCACGAACGACGCTGCGTCCAATCATGCAGCGGCAATTCGAAGATCCGGCTGGCAGGTTGGAGTGGCAGACGCCCCAGCACGTCGCACAGATACGCGTACGGGTCGTACCCGTTGGCGCGCGCCGAACGCAGAAGGCCCTTCACGGCTGCGGCCCGTTTGCTCGCGCGCAGGCTGCCCCCGAAGAGGCAGTTCGACCTGCCAAGTGCAACGGGCCTGATCCGGTTCTCAACCCAGTTGTTGTCGATGGGCAGTCGCCCGTCTTCCAGGTAGCGCGTCAACGCGACCCAGCGTCTTCGGCTGTAGTACAAGGCCTTGGTCGTCGCTGAACCGTCCGGCACCTTCTACCGCTGCGCATCCAGCCATTGCTTGGGCGCGTCGGCGAAGGTGCAGCGGGAGCGCGAGGCCGCAGCGCCCTGGCCGGCACTCGTTCGAACAGAGGGCGTACAAGCTCATCCGGAGGTTGCGGACGCGCCGATGATCTCGTCCTCGAGCCTGCAGGTCTCGGTGATGATCAACTCGTAAAGCGTGCGCACGAACACGGGACTCATGCCGTGCTCGACGGCAAAGACTGCCGCGCGCTCCTGCACGATGCCGATGCGATGGGGCTGCATCATCGGAATTGCGTGGTTGCGCTTGTGAAGACCGATACGGCAGCAGCAGACAAGCCTTTGCCTCAAGACCTCAAGCAGCGACCTGTCCAACCCGTCGAGCTCGTCGCGCAGCGACTGCAGGACCTGCTGGGCCGTCTCGCTGTCGGCGACGAGGCCCGTGCTTGCGCCTTCCGGAGCCGGGGCCACGGCCTCCTGGGGCCCGGTCGAATGCGACTGTTGTGCTGATGTCATGTGGATTTCCTTATTCGAGCCGGATGCCTTGGCTCGCGATGATCTGGGCAAGCGCGGCCGTGTCCGCCTTCACCCGGCGCACGAGCGCCTCGCCCGAGAGGCCAACGGCCTCGTAGCCGTGCTGGAACAGCTGCTGTCGCACTTCGGGCAGCCGGATGACTTCCGCGAGCACCCGGTTCAGGCGCTGCACGATGGGCGCCGGCAGGCTCGCGGGCGCCGCGGCGGCCGTCCAGATCTCCAGTTCGAAATCCTTCAGCCCCACTTCCTGCAGGCTTGGGTAGTCCGGCACGAGTGCGGAGCGGCGAGGCGAAGTCACGCCGATCGCGCGCAGCTTTCCGGCCTTGACCTGTTCGTCGGCGAGCCCCGGCGGAAGCAGCGCCAGCTGCAGTTGCTCACCGATCAACCCGGTGATGACCTGCGGATTGCCCTGGTAGGGCACGTGCATGGCGCCGATGCCGGTGCGCGCCTTCAGGAGTTCCATGCCGAGGTGGCCAATCGTTCCGATGCCGGGCGAGCCGTAGCTCCATCTGTTGCCCGCGGCACGCGCCGCATCGAGAAAGCCGCGGGCGTCCGTTCTCGATGCCTCCGGCGTCGTGGCGAGCACCAGCGGGGCGGTGCAGATGATGCTGAGCGGCACCAGATCCTTCTGCGGGTCGTAGGAGAGCGCCGGATTGAGGATCTTGGCAATGGTCATGTTGCCGTTGATGAGGATGCCGATCGTGTGCTGGTCGGTGGACTTCGCGACGATGTCCGCAGCGATGTTGCCGCTGGCGCCCGAGCGGTTCTCGACAATCACCGGCTGGCCCAATGCCTTCGCCATGGGCGCGGCCAGTACGCGTGCCACGAAGTCCGGCGAGGAACCGCCACCAAAGCCGACGACGAGGCGCAGCGGTCGTGTGGGCCAGTTCAGGCCCGAGCTGCCCGCGGGCTCCGGTGGACCAAGGTTCGGGCGGCTCGAACCGGGTGTTTGCGCGCAGGCGATGCCGACACAGGCGAGCACGCCGGCCAGACACAGCAGACGCGCGGAGAGCGATCGAAAAAGATGAAGGGACATGGGTAGGACGTTGGAGATCGAAAGCCCAAGTCTTTCTCCGGCTGCGCACAGGATCAACTCCTGCCTGGGATGCAAAAAGCATCACCGCACGGCGTCGTCGCGGGAGTCTGGAATGTCCACGCACGCGCGTGGTCCGAGGCTTGTCATGCTTGCTTGCTACGCAAGATCGTGGCGAACGCGAGGCCGATGAACGGGCCGCGGCTGGCAGCGACAGGAACCGTCCGCCGCGAAGTCTCCGTGGGCGGTCACGCCCCTGGCCAGGGGCGTGGCTGCTTCGGCAGATACATCGAGGTCGTGCTCGGCAAGGCATGGCCCAGGTTGTTCTGCACGACCTGCAGGGGCAGCGGCGCACGCCCTTCCCTGCCCTGCAGCGCGTGCGCGCCGTGGGTATGGCGCAGCCAGTGGGTGCTGGCCCTGCGCAGGCGCTCCGCATCCGCCGCATCGAGGCCCTGGGCAGCACGCGCGAGGAACGCCTTCATGGCCTGGTAAAGCCCAGAGGACGACCATGCGGGCGGATGCTCGCCGCCCGCCCCGAACCGGGCCAGCACCGCGATACCACGATTGCCCGGCGCATCCGCTTCCCTGTCGAAGCCATGGCGCGCGAGCTCATCGGCCAGTTCGTCGACCAATTCGTGGGGCACCGGCACCTGGCGGCGGACGCCGCCCTTGCCACTCACTGACAGCGACCAGGCCGCCGGGGCCGCGTCGCCGGGCGTCGAGGCGGGCTGACGTCGCAGATCCCCGCAATGCGCGCCGGTGATCTCGTTCAGACGCAGCCCGGTTGCATAGAGCCAGCGCATGCCCCTGCGCAGCCGCCGTCCGGCTTCGGTGCCTATGCGAGCGTGCAGCAGCCTGTCGATGTGGTCCCACTGCGCGAAGCTCAGGGTGCGATTCGCGCCGAGCGGCCCCTGGGAATCCCGAGGCAATGCCGATGCCGCGAAGGGATTGCCCGTCACATAGCCTTGGCCCTGCAGGAAGGCGAACAGGCTGCGAAGGATGATCAGCGCCTGGCGCAGCGTCACCGGTGTCAGCGCGCCCTCGAGCGGGCGCCACATCGGCGACCAGCGCTGGTTGTGGCGCGATCCGCACCAGGCCGCGGGCGGCGCGGCCAGAAAGGCCTGGTAGGCGCCCGCGTCCTCATGCGTCAGCGAAGACAGCGCCTTGCCACGCTCCAGCACGGACCACAGCAGCAATCGCTCCGCTTCCTTGCGGTAGGACCGCTGCGTGGACGAGAGGGTGCCTGGGGCCGCGCCGGGCTCCCCTTTGGAGGCCAGCCAGGCGCCGATCGCCTCGTGGTCGTTGGCCGCCGCGAGGCGACAGGCCTCGCGCGGCGCGCGACAGGCCCCGGTGCGGCCGTCCAGCCCAGCGGGCAGCACGAACTTCTCGTAGGGCAGCAAGGCGGTGGCGGCGGGGACCACCGCCGCCAGGACGGCGGGGCGCAACTGCCGGCGCGGCTGCACCGCATGCGCGCCGACGCGCAGACCGAGCACCTGCTCGTTCGCGTGCAGCCAGTCCAGGATCCGGCCCGCCTTGCGTTCACCGACACCCGGCACATGGACCCACCAGCGCGCACCGGCGCCATTGATGCGCTCCACCAGTGCGGACAGCGTCGCGAGGCCCGCGCGCTCCAGCCGCTCGGCCAGCACAGGATGCAGCCAGGCGGCCACGCCGTCCCCTGCTCGGGGATCCTTTGCGACCAGGTCCTCCAGCCAGCGCAGCGCCTCCAACTGCCGCTCGATGACGCGCGCGCGCCGGGTGGGCCGGCCACCGCCTCCCGCCCGTCCTGGCTGCGCGGCGCCTGCCTGCCCGAAGGCGGCTTCGTAGGCCTCGATCTGCTCGGCCTCGGAGAAATCCTCCATTCCCTGGGCCAGTGCGAAATCGGCGAGGCTCGGCAGGGCCGGTGCGGCCGTGAAGCGTTCGGGGTCGAGCAGAATCAGGCGGGCCGTGCCAGGTTTCTGCTCGCGGCGCGCAGCCGCGGCGAAGGCGTCGCGGATCCAGGCGATCGTGCGTCGCACGGTGCGCAGGTCGACGTGCTCGCCTTCCAGACGGAGGTAGCGGTCCCAGGCGTCGCGCTCGTCGACGCCCTGGGCGAGCGCGCGCATGAACGCGAAGTGGCCGCGGTGCAACCGGCGCGTGGGCGCTTTCTTCATGGGGACGTGGTGGAATCGCCGGCCACATCGGCCTGCCAGAACCTCCACCGGCGCCGGGGTGCATCGGTGCGAGGCGGCAATTGACGGGCTCGACTGGCTCGGATGCGCTGGCGCAGCTCGACCTCGAGGGCATGGGCCACGCCGTAGGCCTGCTTCACGCCACGCAAGGCCTGCGTACGCCATTCCACGGCCAGGCGCTCGAGCTCTTCGTCGCTCAGTCCGGCCAGTTCCTCGGGGCCCGGGACAGGGTAACGGCTCATCGCCTTGCGACCATTTTTCTGCGCACGGCGATGGCCAATCTTGTGCAGCGGCGGTACACCGGGCCGGGGCTCGGCGCGTGGCCTCGACCACTCTCCCTGCGGCCGGTGTCCCCGGCGGTTTCGAATCTCATAGTGCGACCTCCCCTTCGTTGTCCATGTCGAGATTTTGCATAATCATCAATCCTAATTCTAGGTGTTTGTTGCTACGTTTTGGAGAAACCATCGGCGATCTGAGCGCTAACTCCTTGATTTAATTACACCTTTTGGATCGCCGGAAGGCCAGATTCAGGCGCTGGGAAGAAGTGGATTCACCACAGCTGAGGAGCTTGATTCGCTTTGGCCGCCAAGTCGTTGTCACTGCTAGTGACGAGACGCTAGGCCACGCATGATTCCATCGCGCCAACGATCCATGACCGTTTGCGCGTATCGAGCCCCGGACCGGATCGAGGTTCGTCGTAGCCGTGACGACTGGGCAGGCAGGCCAACGAGCGCGGCATGGACGGAAATGGACGGCTCCTTCGTCGCGCCGCCGACGTCGCTCCGGGATGGAGCGGCGATGTACTCGGGATTCGGAGATATCCGAGATCGGGCATCGGCCTGAACGGCGCTATTCCAAAAGACGTCGACGGCGACAGTTGAATTCAAATTGGAGTGAGTGCACACAATCATTCTCACCGCCGCCGCGGTGCGATGGGCTTTGAGCCGCGACGGATCGTTCTTCTTCTGGGGCCCGGTCAGGACACCCCGACGCTTTCATCTGGCCGGGCCACAGGGCACGACCACAGTCCCCAGAAAGGGCCTTTTAGCTCACCGCGCTTTCACGCTCCCCTGCCCTTTCGGAAATCCCATTGGCACTCACATGAAGAGCGAATCTGCCGTTCTCGTGTGCCCGACTTCTCCTCCTGAAGCGCTCGACGAAGGATTTCAGGAGAGCCTCTCATGAGAGGTTTTGCATCACCCTATGGCGTCAGCGCGACGAGCGGTGTTGAAACGCGCGCTTCACTTGGCACCAAATGCCCATTGGCGATGCAACGACTTCCTGCAGCGAAGCCGCCGAGACTGCGGTCCCTTCGACCCTGCCCTCGCCTTCAACTCGGGCGGCCGGGCGCGAACTCCACTGACACGAACTTCCGCGCGTGGCACCTCGCACCCCTTTTCACGAACCGCAACGATCTGGCCCGGAGCCATATGAACCTGCGCCTCTGTGCCATTGCAGTATTCCGAGCCGTGCGCGGAGGACTCTTGTCGCCCGACCGTTGGTTGGTGACAGCTTGGGCTCTCGGGCACTACGGACCTGCCGCAGGGATGGAAACCTGGTTTCCACGACAGGATCCGGCCGCCTTGGACGAGATGGCCCGGTCTAGAGATCACTTCGCGGCGGGACCGGCCGATGGCACCGGTTGAAACACTGTCCGGTGCCGGCGCAATCGCGGTGGAAACCTGGTTTCCAGGCGGCAGCCATAGCTTCTTCGATTGCCCGCACGGATCCTGCAGACCCTGCGCCTTGTACAACCGGCGACGCATCCGGACTGACGGTTCGACCAGTCCTGCAGAGGCAGAAGGCATCGCGAGACTCGGGGGTACGCTCGCGGGTCTGTCGGCTCTCGCCGCCCTGCGCCGGGATTGCCGGGCGGGCCGGCAACCAACGCCGAGGGATACGCCGGGGTGGCCATACCCGGATGGTTGACGAAACGCCCTTCGCCGCTCGGTTGCGAAGGGCTTGCATCGGCTCGTGAACCTAGCCGAGCAGCTTGACCCTTTGCAGCGTCTCAGCCAAGGATTTCAGGAGCGCTTCCGATGGAAGCCCCGCAACCGGCCCTGGCAGCAGGGTCAGCGTGACGGTACCGTCGGGCGCCCTCAGGCACGAGCCCACCGTCTGGCCATCGCACGTGATCGCGAGCTTCTCCGGCTTCGCGACCGCCTCCACGCCAAGCAACCGAGCCACGACGGCCGCCGGCGCGAGCTTCTGACCACGGATCTTCTCGGCGCGCTTGAGAATCCCTCGGCGATCTTTATCGAGGGCCGCATTGAGTTGCTCCGCATGGCGATGCTGGACTTCCAGCGGACTGCGGAAGCACTCCAGCACGGCCGACGGCAGCTGCGCCACCATCAATGCCTTGCGGACCCAGGTATGGCTAACGCCGAGCTTCTCAGCCAACTGGCGCTGGGTCGGGAAGAGCTGCTCCTCGAGCGCCCGCTGGTACATCACGCCCTGCTCATAGGGAGAAAGATCCGCGCGCTCGCGGTTCTCGCGGTCCATGGCTGCGAAGAGTTCGGCGTCGCCAAGTTCGTCGAGCCAGACCGCGGCCAGGACAGGAATGCCAAGTTCCAGGCACGCGCGGTGACGACGATGGCCGAAGACCAGTTCGTACTGGCCGGCCTGGTCCGGGAGCGGTCGCACCAGGATCGGCTGCACATTCCCGCCGGCTTGTTCGATATCGGCCTTGAGCCCGGCGAACTCCGCGTTCTCGAACGAGGCCGGATGACGATTGGCCCAGCGGGAGACGCGGATGCTTGCGGGGTCCAGCTTGCGTGTCGGAGTCGACCCGTCGTACTGGCGCAGCCGCTCGCGCAGGGTGGCCAGTTCGCCTTCCACCACTTGCATCTGGCCGCGGAATGCCAGCATCTGGCCGGGGCCTGTGCGCGGCGCGAGCGCTCCGGCCTGCGCCGGTGGAAACCTGGTTTCCACGGCGGTGGCCGCAGCGCCGGGAAGAACCGGAGCGATCGAAGGCGCCGGGGCCGCAGCGGACTCCGGGGCTGCCGCGGGCATAGGCTCCGGAATCGACAATCCGGCGGTCAGGGCTTCTAAACGTTTGCGGGTACTAGCCATTGACACCTCCCTGGCGATGGAAACCTGGTTTCCACGCGGATCGCGTGGCCTGAAATGAACCGCCCGCGAGCGAGCCCACCGATCGGAGCGCGCGGCATGGAAACCTTGTTTCCACTCCGCCAGCCGCCGTCCACACGTGGAAACCTGGTTTCCACGCAGCGCCGACCGCTCCCAGCCGACTGGCACTCCACCTGATGTTCGGAAAGACGGCGGCCTGCCAACCGCAGCCCGTCGCGACGGGACAGGGCAGGGACCGCGAGTCCTTGCTGGAAACCTGGTTTCCACGCCACGTCGACGCACCTTCCGGTTCGTGCATGCGGGGCCTCATTGCGCCTGGCCCTTGTCCGACCAGCTGCTCACCACCGACTGCTCCACGAGGTCCACGAAGGCATCATAGGCATCGGACGCGCGCTTGTAGGTCTTGGCAGCCCCCTCGTACTTCTGCACGTCATAGACCGTTGCGAACTCGGCGGCCTTGTTGCTGGTCACGCTGGTCTTCGGAATCTCCACCGGCAGGGTGTACTCGCCGTAGGTCGCCTGAATCCATTGCCGGACCGCCGGCGTCGCCGGGTCGCTCGGATCGACCCGGCTGAGCAGCACGTGCAGGAAGTCGAACGCCTTGCCGGCGCGCTCACCGCTTTGCGCATCGAGGTTGCTGCCCAGATCGGCCAGGAGAGACCAGAACTGCGCGGACGACGCGAAGTCCAGACCGGACGGCGGCACCGGCACCACGATGCCGTTGGCCGCCCACAAGGCATTGATCGTCACATAGGAAAGCGATGGGGGAGTGTCGATGACGATCACGTCGTAGAGATCCCGCACGCTCTCCAGCCCGGCGTTGAGCACGTCCCAGAAGCGCGCGCCGGGTTCCTGCATCTGCCGCGCCGGCAGCGCGAACTCGGCCGAGAAGAGGAAGGGGGCGGCGGCCACGAGGTCCAGCCCGTCCCAGTAGGTAGAGCGGATCGCGTAGCGGATGTCCGACTGGCTGCCGTCGCACAGCGGCGCGATCGTCATGTCCTCGCTGATCTCCGCCTCCGGCAGCAAACCGTGCAGGGTCGTGAGCGACCCCTGCGGGTCGGTGTCGATGGCCAGCACCCGGTGGCCGCGAAGGCTCAGCCCTTGGGCCAGCACCATGGCCGTGGTCGTCTTGGCGACGCCGCCCTTGAAGTTACCCACCGCGATCGTGAAGGCCTTCTTGCCGGCAGGGCGCATCTTGTCGGTGCGGTAGGTTCGCGTCCACCTGCGCAGTTCGCTCAGTTCGAAGTTGCGCTTGCCGCCGGCAGGCGTCAGCCGACCGCTGGGCAGGTCTTCCTTGGTGATGCGGTAAGCCACGTGCGCCTTGTCGACGCCGCACAAGGCGGCCAGTTGCGCCGTCGAGTAAATCGGCGCAACCTTGCGGGCCTCGGGTGCGAGCAGGCGACCGCGGATCTGCTCGATCATGGAACCGGCACGCGTGGCCAGGTTCGCGATCCGTGGCATGTCGATGCGCGCCCGGGCAGGAGAGGGGATGGAAGGGGAGGGCGTGGAAACCGGGTTTCCAGCGCCGGCGGGAGCGGGCAGTGCCATGTGAAAGCGACCTCATTCGACAGAATTCAGCCATTCTATGGGAATCTGTCGAATGAACAAGATTCACAAAGAACACCACCTGACAAGACGCCCAACTGTGAGAACCGTTGGGGAATCACGTGAGACTTTCTGGGATTCCAGAGCCGGACGCACCTGCGCGAGCTCCGATTTCGGGTTCGCTGGCCCCTTCGGCGTCCCAAAGATGCTCGGTAAGGCGGTAGAAGCAGGCGCAAGGTGATCGAAATCGCTCCCTCTGCCTCCACCAACCCTTGTCCACTCACCTCAAATCCCAAGCGTCCGCACATTCCCGCTCCCCAAACCCCAGCCGGTCTCACATTAAATCCCAAGGAATCTCACGTCAAATCCCAGCGTTACTCACAGAAACCCTTCCAAGTCCTTGTCAGACAAAAAGAAAGTGCTCCGCCAAATATTCAATATCCCCAAGTGTTAGTTCTTCAAAGATTCAAGAGCCCTTTCGTGATCTGTAAATTGACCTCTTCACAAAACGCGGGCATGATGTGAAACCATAGATACCCGAAAGCAGCCCATGGAAGAGGGCGAAGTCCCACGACAGCCGCCCAAACCTGCGTCTCCTCCCGATGAGCAGAGCGTGGCCAAGGCCAACGAAGCCATCGCGATCCGGCCCAAGCGCGGCCGGCTCACACTGCTGTCGCGCCGCATCTACAACGCACTGCTCTACCATTCGCAGCGCCAGGGGGTCGACGAACCCGTCTACAAGCTGGCTCTGAGCGAATTGATCGGTGACGCCCGCTTCAACTCCAACAACACCGAACTGCTCAAGTCCCACCTGCGCGACATGCAGGCCACCACCATCGAGTGGTCCACCAGCGGCACGGGACTGAAGCGCTGGGTCTCCTCGCAGCTGTTGGGCACCGTCACCATCGAGGAGCAGGGCAGGGGACGCCCTTGCACCATCACCTGGCGCTATCCCGAGGAAATCCGCGAGCGGCTGGTCAAGCCGCTGCAATACACGCGCGTGCTGTTGGAGATCAGCGGGCAGATGCGCAGCTATCCCGCCGCCGTGCTCTACGAGATCGGTGCGCGCTATCTCAGCTCGCCAAGTCGCCTCTCGATGCGCGAGGACGTGCTGTGGTGGGCCGCGGTCCTGACGGGCCGCAGCGACATCACCGAAGTCGACTACCGCTTTCTCAAGCGCGACGTGATCAGCAAGGCGCTCGCCGAGATCGAAGCCCTGTGCGAAGACTTCAGCCTCGAACTCATCGAGCACAAGCGCGGCCGCCGCATCGAGGAGATCCAGTTCCGCGTCCAGCCCAAGGTGCAGCAGCGCATGGGGGCAGCCGATGATCCGAGCCGCAACGTCTTCGACCTGGAACTGGTCGGCAAGCTCATCGCGCTCGGCCTCAAGCAGGACGAGGCCCAGGACCTGTACGCCACCACCGACGAGGGCCAGTTGCGCAGCACCCTCGAGCATGTGGAGCAGCGCCTGCGCAGCCAGACCCTGCCCGCGCTCAAGTCCTCGGCCGCGTACTTCAAGGACGCGCTGAAGAAGGGCTATGCCGGCATGAAAGGCGCAGGCGAGCCGACCGCCGCTGCGCCGGCCCTGCTTTCGCCCGCGCAGGGGCGCGCAGGCGCCTCGTTGGGCACCGAGGACCGCATGCACCGGATCCGGGAGCTTTGGGAAAACGACCGCATGCAGAAGGCCAAGGCGCTCTACCTCGAGATGCCCGAAGCCATGCAGGCCGAGATGCGCTCGCGCTTCGAGGCCGAACGGCTGGCGGAAATTGCCGCGCCCATCGCCCGCGCCTGGCGCCGCGACGGCCCCGCCAGCCGCATTGCCGGCACCACCTTCCACCGCTGGCTGGCGCAGATCACCTGGCCCGAGGATCCTTCGGATCGCGTGCTGCTCGATTTCGCACTGGCCCAGGGCGTCGCGGGGATGTGACCGCGCGGCTGGCCTTGCCCCGCGCAATGGCTGGGTGCGTCGGAGTGCCGATGAACCCGGAGACGACAAGCGGGGTTGTCGATACCGAACGGCCAGCCTGCCGTCAGCTTGCGACGCCGCGCTTGCGCGCCCGGTAAGCCAACTGCGCACGCGTGATGCCCAGTGCGCGTGCGGCGGCGGACAGGTTTCCTCCGCATTGCGCCAGCGCGTTCTTGATCAGCGTCTCTTCCATCTGTCCCCATGAGCCGGGGCCCGGGGCGCCATCCGCCGCCGCCTGGTTTGCAGAAGAGTCCGATGAGACCGGGGCGCTGCCAGCCCCGCTCAGGTGGCCATCCGGTCGTATCGACAGCACGTTCTTGTCGAGCGCCTCGCCGCTCGTGAACAGATGATGGACGTCCAGCAGCATTCCCTCGGGGGCGATGATGACGGCGCGCTCGATCAGGTTCTGCAGTTCGCGGATGTTGCCGGGATAGTCGTAGTTCAGCAGCGCCCTGACCGCGGCCTGCGTGAAGCCCGTGGCCGGCCGGCCGTGCTTGCGGCCATAGTGCTGCAGGAAATGGCTCATCAGCAGGGGCACGTCGTCGCGCCGTTCGCGCAGCGGCGGCAGGTGGATCGGAAAGACGTTGAGCCGGAAGAACAGGTCGTCGCGGAATCGGCCTTCGCGCACAGCCTGGCGCAGATCGACGTTGGTCGCCGCGATGACGCGCACATCGACCGTGACGCTGCGCGTGCCGCCCACGCGCTCGACGTCGCCCTCCTGCAGCGTGCGCAGCAGCTTGCCCTGGGCCGCGTAGCTCAGCGTGCCGATCTCGTCCAGAAACAAGGTGCCGCCATGGGCGCGCTCGAAGCGGCCCGGACGGGACGCGCCCGCGCCGGTGTAGGCGCCGCGCTCCACACCGAACAGCTCCGACTCGATCAGCGTCTCCGGAATGGCCGCGCAATTCACCGCGACGAAGGGCTTGTCGCGCCGCGGGCCGATGCTGTGCAGCATGCTGGCGAACTTCTCCTTGCCGACGCCGGACTCGCCGGTGAAGAGCACCGTGGCCGTCGTCGGCGCCACGCGGTGCAACAGGTGGCAGGCCGCGTTGAAGGCCGCGGACGCGCCCACCATCGCGTCGTGCCTGCGTGGCGCCGCGGGCAGATGCGCGGCCTGCGGTGTCGATGCGCCGTGCGGTGGCGAGCCGACGAAATCGCGTGCCCGCAGGTAGCGCATGTCCTCCTCCACGTCGTCCCAGCGCTCCGCGGATTTGCCGATCACGCGACAGTGGCTCTCGCCCATCGAACGGCAGGCCACCTCGCGGAACACCACCAGCCGACCGAACAGGGTGCTGACGTACCCGGTGGCGTACCCCACCTGCATCCAGCAGGCGGGCGAACCGCCGATGCCGTAGGCCGCGATGTGCTCGTCGTCCTCGCTCGAGTGGTGCCAGATGAACTCGCCCTCGTAGTCCGAGGTCTCGGGGTCGTAGCGCACGTGCACCAGCTCGACCTTCACGACGCCTTCCAAGGCATGCAGGCGCGTGCCGGCGATGGCGGCCGAGGCGGGTTCGGCCTCGGGCCACTGCGCGCGCACCAGCTGCGCGTCTCGCGCACCGCTCACGTAGCCCGCGCGCGTGAAGAGACCCCGGGCCTTCTCCTGGCCCAGGCTGTCGATCAGCTCGCGCCGCAGCGAACCCAGCGCCTCGGTGTGCAGCAGCACCATGCGCTGGTCCTGCAGCCAGATGCGGCCGTCGCCGGGCGAGAAGAACAGGCATTCGCTGATGTCGGCGATCGTCGGATGCGCTTCGCTGCCGACGTGGGAGGCCTCGAAGCGGCCCAGCGCGCGTGCCACTTCGTCGCCGTCGAAACGCCCGAGCGCGGCACCGGTGGCGCGCGCCACCTCGGCCAGCGAGATCCGTGGCGGGAGGGATGAAGCGGGGGATTTGGTCAAGGTCGGCTTCATCTTTTGGTGAAACGAGCGGCCGATTCTTGATGATTTGGTGAAATCGGGGATCAGGGTAAACCAGTTATCCAAGATAACCAGTCGGTCCTCGGGATTCCACCTAGTTCTCCTCTGAGAACAGCCTCGTGGCGTGACCCCGAATGACGCGCCGCTGCGCCCTTGGTACGACCGTTGCGCAAAGGAGGCCGTGCCGCAGGCGGTTCAAACCTCGGCCAGCCGATCAATTTTTCTCAAGAGGCAAGTCATGGATGTTTCCGAGAAGCCGGCGTTCCTGGACGCAGCGGCATGGGCGGGCAAGGTGTTCAACGGCGCGTGGGTCGCGCCCGCGGGGGGCGTGCGCGACGTGGTCGAACCGGCCACTGGCAGGGTGATGGCAAGCGTCGGCATCGCCGACGCGCAGGACGTGGCGCGGGCCGCCGCCGCCGCGGCACAGGCGCAGAAAAGCTGGGCGCAGACGGCGCCGCGCGAGAAGGCCGCGGTGTTCCACCGGGCCGCGGCACTGTTCCAGCAGCACTTCGATGAGCTGGTGCTCTATGTGGCCCGGGAGACCGGCGCGATCCTGCCCAAGGGGCAGCACGAGGTGCGCGAGGCCATCACCCTGTGCCATTTGGCAGCGGCCATGCCGCTGCAGGCGCAGGGCCAGGTCCTGCCGAGCGCGAGCGGCACCACCAGCCTCGCGCGGCGCGTTCCGCGGGGCGTGGTCGGCGTGATCTCGCCGTTCAACTTCCCGCTCATCCTCACGATCCGTGCCGTGGCGCCGGCCCTCGCGACGGGCAACGCCGTGGTGATCAAGCCCGATGTGCGCACGCCCGTGAGCGGCGGCTTCATGCTCGCGCGCGTGTTCGAGGAGGCAGGCCTGCCCGCCGGCCTGCTGCAGGTTCTGCCCGGCGATGCGGTCGCCGGTGAGGCCCTGGTGACCGATGCGCACGTGCCGATGATCGCCTTCACCGGCTCGCCCGCCGTGGGCCGGCGCATCGGAGAGCTGGCGGGGCGGCACCTGAAGAAGGTGACGCTGGAGCTCGGCGGCGCCAATTCGCTGATCATCCTGGACGATGCCGACCTGGACATCGCCGCGAGCAACGCGGCCTGGGGTGCCTACCTGCACCAGGGGCAGATCTGCATGGCGACCAACCGCATCCTCGTGCACGAGCGCATTGCCCCCGCGTTCACGCAGCGGCTGGTCGCGAAGGCGCAGCACCTGCCGGTGGGCGACGGCGCGAGCGGGCATGTGGCGCTCGGGCCCCTGATCGACGCGAAGCAGCGCGACCGCGTGCATGCCATCGTGCAGGACAGCATCGCCGCCGGCGCGCAACTGCTCGCCGGTGGCGTCAGCGAGGGTCTCTTCTACAAGCCGACGGTGCTGGCGGGCGTGAAGGCCGGCATGCGGGTGTACGACGAGGAGGTGTTCGGCCCCGTCGCCAACATCATCACCTTCGAGACCGACGATGAAGCGGTGACGCTGGCCAACAACAACCAGGGCAGTCTCGCATCCGCCGTGATCTCCCCCTCGATCGGACGGGCCATGGCGATCGCCGCGCGACTGAACTCCGGCATGGTCCACATCAACGACCAGACCGTCAACGACGAGTGCGTCAATCCCTTTGGCGGCCCTGGCATCGCCGGCAACGGCAGCAGCGTGGGCGGCCCGGCCGACTGGGAGGAATACACCCAGTGGCAGTGGCTGAGCATCAAGCAGGCGCCGCATCCCTATCCATTCTGAGCGTGCCGTCGACCAATTCCACAAGGAGACATTTCATGCAGCTTCAAGGAAAAACCATCGTCGTCACGGGCGCCTCGTCGGGCATCGGCGCCGAGGTCGCGCGCGTGGCGCGCTTCGCGGGCGCCCGCGTCCTCGGCATGGACCGCAACGACCCGAGCCTCACGCTCGACGGCTTCGTCAAGGCCGACCTGAGTTCCGCCGCCACCATCGACGCGGCCGTGGCCCAGCTGCCAGAACGTTTCGACGCACTGTGCAACATCGCCGGCGTGCCCGGCACGGCGCCGGCCGGGCTGGTGGCCGACGTCAACTACCTGGGGCTGCGGCATTTGACCGAGCAGGCGCTGCCGCGCATTGCGCGCGGCGGTGCCATCGTCAATGTGGCGTCCATCCTCGGTGCCGAGTGGCCGCAGCGACTGGAGGCCCACAAAGCGTTGGCCGAAGCCCGAGGCTTCGAGGCCGGCGCCCAGTGGCTGCGCGACCATCCCGTGCCTCAGCAGACCTGCTACCAGTACTTCAAGGAGGCGCTGATCGTCTGGAGTGCCACGCAGTCACAGCAGTGGTTCCTGACGCACGGCGTGCGCATGAACTGTGTCGCGCCAGGCCCGGTCTTCACGCCGATCCTGGGCGACTTCGTGAGCATGCTGGGCCAGGAGCGGGTGCAGGCAGATGCGCACCGCATGCTGCGCCCCGGTTTCGCCGACGAGATCGCGCCGGTGATCGCATGGTTGTGCAGCGACGAGGCGCGCTGGATCAGCGGCGCCAACATCCCCGTCGACGGCGGCCTGGCATCGACCTACATCTGATGCGGTCTGGCCCAGGCCCCGACGGGGTGCCCGTGCCTGCCGCCTCGCGCCCTGGCCGCCGCGCCGTGCATGGCGCACGCTGACCTTTGCGGATGCTCGAGATGGAAAAAACTGATGTTCTTGTGACGACGATCGAAATGGCGCGCGCCGGCCTGGGCTTCAATCCTCCTGACGCCCTCGACTGCATCTCCGACCTGATCGGCCAGGAGGATCCGGAGGATGCGAGCCATGACAGAAACGTCGAAAGACTGCTTCGGCTGGGGGCCTGCATCTGGAGCCTGAGGCAGGCCCTCCTGGCACCGGGCCCTGCCGGGACCAGGGAGGCAGCAGGGTGGCCCCGCTGATCAGGCGTTCACCGATGCGGTTCGGGGAGTGAAGACGGGGAGCGCGGCTGCATCAGCGGCACTTTGCGTCGTAGCCGACGACGTTCGGAAGACCCTTCTCCCCTGCGGTGATGACCGACAGCGCACCGGCCGTGCCGGCATAGCTGAAGCTGCAGTAGGCGAGGCCCGTGCCCGCGCAGGACTCGACCTCGACGATGCCGCGCTTGATCAAGCCCGCCTGGCGCGATTCGCCGTCCGGCTTCACGCGCACCGGCTTCCAGCCCTTGTCGGCCAACGCCTTGCGCGCCTTGTCGATCGGCATGCCGTACACGTTCGGCACGACGGCCTTTCCCTTGCAGACGGACTCCTCGTCGGCCAACCTGCCCAGGCGCACGGTGCCGTCGGCCTCGACGCGCAGGTCGCCCACCGGCGAGCCGACGATGTCGCCGTCCCACACCCGCACGGCACCGCCTTCCAGGGGCGTCAGGTTGCCGATGGCCGTGTCCTCGGCCGACTTGCCATAGGCCAGTGCAACGAGCCTGTCGCCGTCGAACACCCCGACATTGCCCTGCGTGATGTTGCATGTGCCGCTGGTCCCCGCCTCCAGCTGGCCGGCGAAACCGAGGGCGCGATAGGAACCCAGCGGCAGATCCGCCATCACCGCCCAGCCTTGCGCTGCCACCGCCTTGGCCGCGGCCGATTTCGGCTGGATCACGAAAGATGGGCAGCCGCCTCGGTCGCTGGCGCTGCCGCCGGCTCTGGGCAAGCTGGTGATCGCCCTCATCCGGATGTCCTTCAACTCGGAAATCACGCGCAGCGCGGGCGCATTCGAATTCGGTTGCGCGGCCGCCGGCAGCGAAAACGCGAGGCCAAGCGTGATCGCTGCCCCCCAAGCGGCAGGTGTATCGACGAGATTCAGAAAAAAGTGTGACAGCATGGCGAGAGATTCGGAGCAAGCAGACTTCAAAGCGTGGCCAGCGCCATGATCGTCGAAGCGTAGCGGGCATGGCGATGACCAGTTTCCACCCGATGTAGATGCAATTGCACCTGGCGCCCGCAGCGCGGGAGCCGCGCCGATCGGCGATGATTCCTGGGTCATGAGAAGAGAGCCCGTTGCCATGGATTCGCTGGATGCCGTCCCTGTCTTCAGATTTGCCACCGCCGACTATCCCGAACGGGACCGATTTCATCTCTGGGTCAAGGACAACCTGTGCGACTGCAGGTTCGAGGATGACGGTTGCGGCGCGTTCAACGCCGAGGCCACCGGCGCCGCGCTCGGTCCGCTGGTCATCTCGGGGCGGCGCTGGCCCAGGCGGCCGCGGCCGTTGACCTATGCGGTCCATCGCAATGCAAGGCGCATCCGGCTGGACGGCCAGGAGTCCTTTCGCTTCACACTGCTGCTCGGTGGACAGGTGACCCGCCGCGCCATGGGGCCCGATTCCGTCAAGAGACCTGGCGATCTCTTCTTCTACGACGTCGCGCAGGCCAACGATTGCATGGTCGAAGCCGGTGACGTGATCAGCGTCGTGGTGCCCCGGCATCTCCTGCCTGGATCCGCCGCGCTTGTGCACGACCAGACACTCAGGAGCGGCATCGGCCGCCTGCTGGGCGACCAGCTGCTGTCGCTGTTTCGCAATCTCCCCACCTTGCAGCAGAAGGATGTGCCCAGCGTCGTCCAGTCGACGTTGCTGCTGATGGCCGCCGCCGTTTCACCGACTGCCGAGGCAATCCACGAGGCCAGCAGTCCCATCCGCCGGGTGCTGCTCGAACGGATCCGGCACTACATCGACGCGCACTTGCTCGAGCCCGATCTGACGCCCGAGCGGATCTGCAGGGAGGTCGGTGTGTCGCGGGCCAAGCTCTACCAGCTGTTCGAGGAAGAGGGCGGGATCATGCGGCAGATCCGGCGCAGGCGACTGCGCCATGCCTACCACGTGCTCAGCGATCCACAGCGTCGGGATGTGCGGATTGCGGAGATCGCCTGGAGCCACGGCTTCTCGGACGAGAAATATTTCTACCGCCTCTTCAAAGCCGAGTTCGGCCACACGCCGAAGGAGACGTCGCAGCGTCGGGCCAATCCCGTCTTCCTGCCGTACGGTCGCCTCCCGTCGGACGCGGGGAGCAACCTTTCCGGATGGACGCTGCCATTCGGCGTGCTCAACGACTGATCAGAAGTGTTGGGGCGGGGAAGCCGCCGGCCGCGAGGCATCGTCATGGCACTTTTCATGACGGCGCCGACGGCCAGCGGTCGCCCGGCATCGGTGCCGATACCCGTCAGTCGCTCGGACGCTAGCGGTGAGCGGAGCTGGGAGGTTGTGCATCACGCTCCTTCCTGCGGCGCTCCAGCAGCTCGACCTTCCTCATGCTCGGTGCATCGACCGGCGTGTAGACGACGAGCCGCATGTCTGGCGACTCTTCGACCATGAAGGAGCTTTGCTCCAGTTCCATCCGGCCGACGCCGCGCACCTCGAAGCGCTTGGTCCGGTCGGTGCGCATGCTGACGTCATGATCGGGCCACCACTGCCGGAACTCCGGGCTTGCGATCTGCAGGCGCTCGATCAATGCCAGGAAGGCCGGGTCGCCGCGATGACGCCCGAATTCGACACGAAAGCGCGCGAGCATCGCGCGTGCATCGGTTTCCCACTGCGGTATCGCCGCACGGTGCGCCGGGCTCGCGAACACCAGCCACAGCATGTTCCTGTCTTCGGGCGCGATGGCCGAGAGATCGCCGAACACGGCCGACAGCGCGTCGTTCCAGGCAATCACGTGCATCGAGGCGGTGGCAAGGTACGCGGGCCCGGTGACCGCATCGAGCATGCGGCGCAGGTGCGGCGTGACCGCCAGCGATGGACCGGGCACGATCGGCGGCGGACGGTTGTGCGCCAGCGTGAAAAGATGTGCACGCTCGGTCGCATCGAGCTTCAGCGCCTGGGCGATGCGATCGAGGAAATGTGCCGACACCTCGATCTCGCGTGCCTGCTCCAGCCACGTGTACCAGGCGAGGCCGACGCCCGCGAGGTGGCAGACCTCCTCGCGCCGCAAGCCCGGCGTGCGCCGCCTAGCCGTTGTCGGCAGGCCGACTTCCGCGGGCTTCAAACGCTCGCGGCGGCTGCGCAGGAACGCGGCCACTTCGGCACGCGCCTGGGGGCTGGACGGGTGGGTCATTGCGTGAGGCTGGTGGTTCCTATACCTGGATAACTTCCTGTCTTGTCGAGGGATATTAGGCGTTCTACGCTGGGTTTTTCAACCGACGAAGGAACACCCGATGACCTCCATCGCCCGTACGAGGGAACGCTTTCTGGACTTTCGCAGCCGGCTCTACGGTCGGCACGACCTCACGGCCGTCGACGACCACCTGCATCCGGAATTCTCGAGCCACAGCGCCAATGTCCGTCCTTTGCTGGAAGCGGCCCGATCGAGCGGCGGACGGCACGTCGATGTGCGGCCCGCGTACAAGGAATTCGTGAAAACCTTCTACGTCGGCTTGCCCGACCTCAGACCGGTGCGCCAGGAGGTCATGGTCGAAGACGAAGGCCTCATGGCGATGACGCGGTGGGAGGCGACGCACACCGGCGTCTTCTTCGGCGTGCCAGCCACCGGCAAGGCGCTGCATTTCTCGACGGCGGATCGCTATCGCCTGCAAGACGGACTATTGGTCGAGCACTGGGATGTGGTGGATGCGCAGGAGGCGTGGCTCGCGCTCGGCATCGTCGTTCGCTCTGGGGCTGGCGAGGTGTGAAGAGCCTGCGGCCGAAGCAGCGCATTCGCACTCCCCCCGTTGGAGTGCGTCGGGTCAGGTTGCGGTCTCGGTAAATTCCTACATCCAGTGCGAGAGGACGGTCCAGAAAATTCATGGATGCTCAGAACTCTGCTTTGCATTGTGGCGAGTCCGGTCATTGCACTCGCCGTGCTGGTCTTCGGTCTGCTGGCGGCGCTGGCCCATCTCGTCGCAATGCCCGCGCTGTATCTCTGGGAACGCCGGCTTGAGCGAAATCCTCTAGGCGGGACTGATGGGTCGGCACACGCTTCTGGCCGACTCGCTTCGAGGGAGGACGCCGGAACCGACGAGCTTCGTACGACATCTCGAACTACCCGGGAATGATTGCATCGCCTTTCGGCCTGCGACCACTTTCCGAGCGGAGATTCAGCCGAGGCACTCAGTCGTGGGTCTTCGTCGAACGGACGCTCGCCCAGCGCAGGGCAGACGAATCGTTCTCCGCATTGGATACCCCTGATGTCCACCGCTCCGGCAAAATTCGGCTGCAAGAAGCCCCTTGAAGGCCTTCAGCAAGAAGGCTCGCGGTGGCACTGCGACCTCAGAAGGAGTTCTCCGCCGATGACCTGGTCACTGTTCTATCGCTTCGACAACGAGGTGCCCACGGACTTTCACGAACTGCGCCAATTCGGCAATTCGCTGTGGGCCGCGAACGGCAAGGTGCACACCATGGGGCACTCCATGGTCGCCGAGTTCGCAAATCCCGAAGCCGCAAAGGAAGCCCTCGCGCAGCGAAGCAACGAGATCGAAGCGCAAGGCTACGAGCGAGTACGCCACGGCATACACGATCCCGCTCGAATCGACTTCCCCTTGCTCACCGCAGAGATTCGCGAAGGTGCTCGCCACACCTTCCAGGCCATCCGCGCGGCCCATCCTGACAAGACCATCCGCCTTTTCGCGCTTTACAGCGATGACGGTGCGATGACCATCGTCCATGCTGCCAGCGATCTCTCCTTGGGCGCTCCGGGCGACATGGACGATGAAAGCGAGGTCTGGAGTTCCGCCGAATGGCCCTACACGGAGGGCGGTGAGTTTCTCGACATCGCTTACCGCATGATCCTGGCATGCCATCGCAGCGACTTGCCTTGCGACGTTGAATTCGACGTCCTGCGAGCGGGTCTCTTCGAGGCCTGCATTGCCGCGATGGAACAACTTGACCGTGAAGGTTTCTTCGGCACGGGCGAGGCGCGTGAAGAGGTTGTGCTGCTATGCCAAATCGAGGGCAACGAAGACATGGAAGGCTCGATCGGCAGACTGAACACTTCGCGTGTGGTGGGTCGGCTCGAACGCTGGATCAAGCTTTGCCAATCAGCTTAGATTGGGACTGGCGGATCGCCGGATAAACCCGAGACTTCGCCTGAGGGATTGCTTGACGAAGTTTCCAGGGACTGCCATTCAGGATGGAGTCGCGCCCGTCCAAGTCGGCCAAGACCAGTCGTACCCTTGCATCTCTAGAAGAAGATGAGCCGTGTGACCATTTCTACAGCACCGTGCGACCCGACCGCCTCACTGGTAAGCGAAGTCCGGCGAATCACGAATCTCGGTGTGCTCGACGTACAGGACCGACTTTCGACCGGAAAGCCGCTGTTCGACCAAGAGCTTTTTGGAAACCGAGTGGAAGACGTTTTTGCCAAGGCGCGAGCGCTGCTTGCGGCGCTGGAGAGTAGCGGACATCAACCTCTTGTCAGCGAAGCGGGTCGGCCAATCACGCCCCAGATTCTGCGGAACATCTTCCTGGCTTCGGAGGAGGACGTTGAGGTTCACCGCCGGCTCGATGACCTCGGGCATGCCTAGCGATAGGTGGAACACGGCCACATGCAGTCATTCTGCCAATTGCCATCCAATTGCCAATCGTCCCGAGACTGGCTGTTCGCGGCCATGCCAATCTAGAAGCCTTCGAGAATGCCTCCATCAACTGAAGCCCTGCAACGGCTGAGCGACTTCGTTTCTGGCAAAACCCCAGCGCCTGAGTTCGAGCAGCAGCTCTACAACGATCCGGACATTGAAACGTTGCTCTCGGCAGAGAACGCTCCTCGATTTTGCCAAACGGGAACGACGCTTTTCCACTATCTGATCGAACTTGACTTCAGCGACCCAGGCCACGTGCTCAGTGCACAGGACGTATTGGTCTCGTTGCTTCAGAAGCACGGAATGAAGACAGCGCCGGCCGGGGGGCCAACGGCGGAGTATGCGCTGCTGCTCGATGCCCAGCCGCGCTGGCTCGACGCGGACGTCAAGTTCCTTGCCTCGTTGCTCGAAGCCGCGCCAAGCCTGCCTTCCAAACAGAGAAAGGCATGGCTGCGTCAGAGAATCCTGGAGCTGTTCAGGTATGTGAACCAGCCCCCGCGCTGGTTGCAGCCTCCAGCGTGGCCCATCGGAGATGCCGGCCCTTTGGTCTTCCTGGGGCAATTTCCTGTCGCCGACTACTTTCATGATGAGGCGGCGGTGTATGTTTTCCATGACCCTGCGAAGGACGCGTTCACAACATTCGTTCAGCGCTGCTGAGCTCGCGACATGAGGGCAATCACCAAGATGCCTACTCGCGGCCGGACGGCCGCCGTGAACGCTGATCACGCGTGCTGAAGGACCGCCAGCAACAAGCCGGGACGTCCCGGTATTCGGCTGACGCACACCCGTTCACCGACAGTCCAGCCAATCGATCGCAATACTCCACCAGGAGGTCCTTCAGGACGCGTATCTTCCTCGCAGGACGTTGGCCGGGCGTTCGGATGACATAGGCGCTTGCCGGAGGTGGCGCTTCATGAGCGCTAGGTGAAGTTCAGGGAGCACGCGGCCTGGACACCGACCGAGATGCCCAGCAGCATGAATGCGGCCGCGCCTTGCAGGGCGAGTCGCTTCATCAGGCGATGGCACGAATGACCACGCCCGGCGGCTGTGTCGCATGCATGTGTGACCCCGTTCGTTCTTTTGAATTCGGATGCATTGCGTTGTGCGGCAATGCCGGAACGAGCGTAACGACATGCTCGATGAAGCAATCCCATGGCCTTTTCTGGCTTCTGTGATGCCTATCGAAAGAATTACTTTGATGACCGGGGAAGTACTGCACGCACTGCTGCCTGTGGTCGATGCGTAGCTTGCCGCGGCCGTCCGGCGAGCAGGCCTTTCCATGGCCGGTTTGCGCGTCCAGCGGCGGGTGATCCCCCGGTCCATAGAAATAGGAAGGGATTTCCATAATGGAAATAGTTTCCATAAAATTCCTATGATCGCCCCCGGTCAGTCCTGCCGCAGCGGACACGGGCCGGCCAGCATCGGCAGAGCGCTCGCACTCTGCGCCATCGATCAGAACGAGGAGACACCCTTGGAACTTGCCAAATCATTGACTCTCAGGCTCGCCTTGGCGGCGGCCGTGACGCTGGCCGTGACTGCATGCGGAGGAGGAAGCGGAGGAGGGGGAGGAGTGCCGCTCACGGCCCTTCCCGTGTCGCCGGCAGCACCGAGCAATCCGACAGAGCCTGCGGGCGAGACACCGGTTCAGCCGACGGACCCGGTTGCCGAAGCCCCCGACGACAGCTTCGACACCTACTACAACGTCTGCAGGGGAACGAATCCCAAGTGCTACAACGACTGGGGCGCCTTTGCTTCGACGCCGGACCGGGTGCTGGTCTATTCGCGCACCGCGGGGCCGCGTCATGCCGTGCTGGGCACGCCGATGGCCGCTGGTTTGAACCCGGTGATGAATCCGGACAACGTGATGCAGGCGGGCCTGGTTCGCATGCTGTCGGCCGAAGGCATCACGGTCGATTGGACGGAAGATGTCGCGGTCCTCAGCAGCCGCATCAACAACTACAAGGCGATCATCTTCGCGAGCTCGAACCGCGACACGCTGTGGAACGGCGCGGTCAGCACGAGCCAGGACGCCGCGCGCACCGCGCTGCGCAACTACATGCGCCGCGGCGGCGGCTTCGTCGGCCTGCACAACGCATTCGGCGCGGAATACAACTGGCCCTACTACGAAGGCCTGCTCGGCAACGCGAACTTCTACAACCACGGGCCGAACCGCGCCGGCGACGTCGAGATCGTCTCGGACGATCCGTCGACGAAGGATGTGCCCAAGCGCTTTTCATTCCAGGACGAGTGGTACAACCTCATGCCCTTCCCCACGAAGGTGAAGTTCCTGGCCAAGGTCGACACCTCGACGCTGAAGCCGCTGACGGCGGCGCCGCATCCGGGCCATGCGGACTTCCATCCCGTCGCCTGGTGCCAGTACTACGACGGCGGCCGCGCATGGCTCACGACCCTCGGGCACAACGCCCACTCGTTCACCGCGGACCTGTCGGGCGTAGGGGCCATCGAGTTCCAGAAGCTCGTGGTCCAGGGCGTCAAGTCGGCCATGGGTCTCACGCCCTTCTGCACTGAATAGCGACCGAGCAACGAGCCTGCGAGGCCGGCTTCGCGCACCGCGCACTGCCCGCGGTGCGTGCGGCCTCGCGCACATCCGTTCCCAACCTCACCAAGTAGAGACATCCATGAACCAAAGATCATTGGTCACGCTGCTGGTTTCCTGCGGCGTGCTTGCATCCCCCTTGTTGCTCGGCGCTTGCGGCGGTTCGAGCGGCGGCGGCGCGCCGGTGCTGCCTGTCAGCCCGGCCCCCGCGCCACCGCCGGCATCGAGCGCGCCGCCACCGGCATCTCCGCCGGCGGCCGCCGCGCCCGCGGCCGACCTGTCTGACTGCTGTACGGCCGGCGACAAGGACTTCCCCAAGGTGGGCGGCAATCTGGGCAACCAGAACTACTCCAGCCTGCGCAAGATCAACAAGGGCCTCGTCGGCCAGCTGGGGGGTGCCTGGGTCAACCAGATCGAGGGCGGCATGACCACCGGCACCAACCAGAGCACGACAGTGGTCGTCGACGGCGTGCTCTACATCGAGTCCGCGCTGGGCAACGTGATCGCGGTGGACGGCAAGACCGGCCTCACGAAATGGAAATGGACCACGCCCTACGGTGCCATCACCCGCCGCGGGGTGGCCGTCGCGAAGGACCTGGGCCTGGTGTTCACCGTCGCCACCGGCAACCGCCTGGTGGCGCTGAGGACGGACACAGGTGCCATTGCCTGGATCAAGCAGTACCCGAGCAGCAGCACCGACCCCGACTACCAGGGCGCGCTGCAGAAAGTGGCGCTCGTCTATCACGACAAGCGGCTCTACCTCGGCACCAACGACGGCAATCGCGGTGCGGCGTTCTCCGCCGATGCGTTGACGGGCAAGGTGCTGACCTCGTTCTGGGGCGTGCCGCGCGCCGGCGAGATCGGCTACGACACCTGGGGCGGTGCCGCCGAATCGGAACGCACCGGTGCGACCCCGTGGATCCATCCCGCGGTGGATCCCGAACTGGGCCTGGTCTACTGGACCTTCGGCAACGTGCGCGGCGGTTCGTCGCAGAACGGCTCCACGCGCCCGGGCCTGAATCTCTTCGCCAATTCGATCGTTGCGCTGGACCTCAAGACCGGCGAATACAAGTGGCACTTCCAGTCCGTGCACCACGACATCTGGGACATGGACAACGTGATGTCTCCCGTGCTCGCCGACGTCAAGATCGACGGGAAAGACCGCAAGGTCGTGATCTACGGCAGCAAGACGGGCATGTACTACATCCTCGATCGCAAGGACGGCAGCGCGCCGCTGGGCATCGACGAGGTGCCCGTGAAACAGGACGCCCGCCAGGCCAGCTGGCCGACCCAGCCATTCCCGCGCCAGGGCGCCTGGACCGAGACCTGCATCGTGGACCAGCCGCTGGGCACGGCGGTCCCCGGCGACCCCAACCGCGCGGTCCCGAACTACGTGAAGGGCTGCCTCTACGACGCGCACTGGGACGTGCCGATCCTCTCCATTCCGGGACATGGCGGCGGTGCCAACTGGAACCACCAGTCCTTCAGCCAGCGCACGGGCCTGGTCTACACGGGCATGGGCTACGTGTCGGCGGCGCACTCGCTCACCGAATCGAGCAACGGCCTGCGTCCGCCGGGCACCTACATGACCGGTGCGGTCGTGGCGGTCGATCCGAGCACCAACCTCGTGAAGTGGAAGAAGCAGATGCCGTACTCGCTGGCGCACGGCAACGGCATCCTGAGCACGGCCTCTGACCTGCTGTTCATCGGACAGCCCGACGGCAACCTGCTGGCCCTGGATGCGCATGACGGCAGCGAACTGTGGCGCTTCCAGACCGGTGCCGCGATCAGTGCCAGCCCGGTCTCCTACGAGATCGATGGCGAGCAGTACATCGCGGTGTTCTCGGGGGGGACGGGCATTCCGTACGGCGATTCGGCACCGCGCGGCGATCGCCTGTGGGCGTTCAAGGTCGGCGGCTCCGTCGCGCCCGCGCCCACGCCGGTGCCGCCCGTCGTGCGCCGGCCGGTGTCGGGTTCGGCGGTGGAAGGCGCGGCATTGCCGACCCCGAACACAGTGTTCCTGGCACGCGTGCAGACCGCCGCGAACGAGCCGGGCACCACCGAATCGACGGCCGTGAATGCCATGACGCCAACCTTCATGCGCGTGCCGGCGAACACCACCGTGACCTTCACCAACCCGGGGGCCAATGCGAACACGCACTGCGCCACGCAGTTCTTCGAAGGCAGATTCGATTTCAGGCTGGCTCCGGGCCAGTCCGCGACCCACACCTTTGACACGCCGGGCGAATACTTCTACAACGACTGCCATAGCCCGCGCCCGACGGGCAAGATCGTCGTGTATTGATCCCGTCCCTCAATCCCCCAACCACTGAAGGAGCAATGCGATGAAATGGTGCAAGCCTGAGTTCGAAGAGCTGCGTTTCGGCTTCGAGATCACAATGTACATCTCCGCGCGCTGAGCGCGGCCCCGACGGCACCGGCTTCGCGCCGGTGCCGTCTTTTTCTTGTCCCCCATGAAGATTCTGGTTCTTGGTTCGGGAGCGGGCGGTGGCTTCCCTCAATGGAATTGCAACTGCCGCCTGTGCGCCGGCCAGCGAACCGGGCAGGTCCGGGCCCTTCCTCGCACGCAGAGTTCAATTGCCGTGTCGGCCGACGGCGAACGCTGGGTGCTGCTGAACGCGTCGCCCGACATCGGCGCTCAGCTGCGCGCCTCGCCGGCGCTGTGGCCTCGCCATGGCCTGCGCGATTCCGCGATCGAGGCCGTGGTGCTGATGGATTCGCAGATCGACCATGTCGCGGGGCTTCTGAGCCTGCGCGAGGGATCGCGGCTGCAGCTGTACTGCACACCCGAATCCCATGAAGACCTCACCGGCAGCCTGCCGTTGTTGAAGGCGCTCGAAAGCTACAGCGGTGTGAGCTGGCATCCGATGCCGCTCGAACCCGGCGGCGGTACGTGGCACGAGATCGCCGGCCTGCGCCTGCAGGCCGTGCCGGTTCCCGGCAAGGCGCCCCCTTACTCGCCGCGCCGGCAGGCCGAGACGCGCAGCGACAACGCGGCCGTGCTGATCGAGGCCCCGGCCAGTGGCCGGCGCGTGTTCTATGCACCAGGCCTCGCACGGGTCGGCGAGGCCGAACGCAGGTGCCTCGACGGCTGCGATACCGTGCTGGTCGACGGCACCTTCTGGACCGAGGACGAGATGGTCGCGGCGGGCCTCGGCAAGAAGCACGCCGCCGACATGGGCCACCTGCCTCAGTGCGACGGACCGCACGGTCCGGGCATGCTGAAGGCGCTGGACGCCTGCACCGCGCGCAGGAAAGTACTCATCCACATCAACAACAGCAACCCGATCCTCGACGAAGACGGGCCGGAACGCGCCGAGCTCGTGCGTCGCGGCATCGAGGTGGCCTTCGACGGCATGGAACTGGAGATCTGACGCGTGACGCAACAGCAACAGCAACAACAACAACAGCAGCAGACGCAGACGCAGCAGGAGCCTTGGTCGCCGCAGGTCTTCGAATCGCAGCTGCGCGCGATGGAGTCGCGCTATCACAGCCATCATCCGTTCAACCGGCGGCTCAATGCCGGCGAACTGCAACCCTTCCAGGTCCGGGGCTGGGTGGCGAACCGGTTCTACTACCAGTGCCGCATTCCCGTGAAGGACGCGGCGATCCTTTCCAATTGCGATGACCGCGCAACGCGCAGGCGCTGGGTGGTGAGGATGCTCGACCACGACGGGCACGGCGACCACGAGGGCCCCCACGCTGGCGGCATCGAGATATGGACCCGCCTGGGCCTCGCGACCGGCCTTCGGCGCGATGTGCTGGAGTCGCACGCGCTCGTCCTGCCCGGCGTGCGCTTCGCCGTGGATGCCTACGTCAACTTCGCGCGCACGGCGCCCTGGCAGGAGGCCGTGATCTCCTCGCTGACCGAGATGTTCGCGCCGCGCATCCACAAGGACCGGCTCGCGGGCTGGCCCACGCACTATCCGTGGATCGACACCTCGGGCCTGGACTATTTCCGCAGCCGCATCCCGCTGGCCGACCGTGATGTCGAGCATGGCCTGGAGGTGGCGATGCAGTGGTGCACCACGCGCGAACGGCAGGTTCGTGCCCTGCAGATCCTGGGCTTCAAGCTCGACATCCTCTGGGCCATGCTCGACGCGATCGAGAAGGCCTATCCCGACGACCTTGCGAAAGAACAGCAGCCATGACCGGATGGACCGACAGCGCACAGCCGGCACTCGGCACGATGTACAGGATGCAATGGGAAGAGGCGCAGCAGTGCCATGTGCTGCTGTTTCCCGAGGGCATGATCAGGCTGAACGAGCCGGCGGCGGAGATCCTGAAGCGCTGCGACGGCAAGACCTCGGTCGCGGCGCTCGTGGCCGACCTGGAAAGCACCTTCGGTGAACCCGATCTGCGTGCCGACGTGCTCGAGTTCCTGGAGCAGGCCCGTGGACGCCACTGGATCCGGTGAGCGCGGCCGCGCGGGCGCTGTGAAACCGCCGCTGTGGCTGCTCGCGGAGCTGACCTATCGCTGCCCGCTGCACTGCGCCTTCTGTTCGAACCCCGTGGACTACACGCGCTACGGCAACGAACTCGACACTGGCGAATGGATTCGCGTGTTCCGCGAGGCGCGCGCCATGGGGGCCGTCCAGCTGGGGTTCTCGGGTGGCGAGCCGCTGGTGCGCGATGACCTCGAGGAACTCGTCGCGGCGGCGCACCAGCTCGGCTTCTACACCAACCTGATCACCTCGGGCGTGGGCCTCGTGCCGCGGCGCGCCGAGGCGCTGAAGAAGGCCGGCCTCGATCACATCCAGCTGTCGTTCCAGGACTCCAGCCGCGAGCTGAACGACTTCCTGAGCTCCACGCGCACCTTCGACCTCAAGCAGCGCGTGGCCCGCACGATCAAGGACCTGGGCTATCCGATGGTGCTGAACTGCGTGATGCACCGGTACAACCTGCCGCATGTCGGGCGCATCATCGAGATGGCCGAATCCATGGAGGCGGATTTCCTGGAGTTGGCCAACGTGCAGTACTACGGCTGGGCATGGCGCAACCGCGAGATGCTGATGCCTTCCCGCTCGGCGCTGGCGAGCGCCGAAGCGGTGGTCGAGGCGCACCGGCCGCGCCTCGATGGGCGCATGAAGATCCTCTGGGTGGTGCCCGACTATGCCGAGGGAAAGCCCAAGCCCTGCATGGCCGGCTGGGGCAGCGTGTTCCTGGTGGTGGCGCCCGACGGCGTGGCCCTGCCGTGCCACAGTGCGCGAATGCTGCCCGGGCTGGAATTCCCCAACGTTCGCGAGCACGCCGTTCGCAGCATCTGGCACGACAGTCCGGCTTTCGGCGCCTACCGCGGCACCGGCTGGATGAGCAGCACTTGCGCAAGCTGCGACGACCGGGAAAAGGACCACGGCGGCTGTCGCTGCCAAGCCTATCTCCTCGCCGGCGACGCGGCCGCCACGGACCCGGTCTGCCCGAAGAGTCCGCGCCACGCGGAGGTCGAGGCCATGGTCACTGCCGCGGCTGGCGTGGGCGACACCGGCGGCACGCCGATCCGTTTCGTGCCCGGCGCCAGGCGGTCGGGCGAACTGGTCTTTCGCACCGACGCCAATGCACGGGCGCAGGGCTGAGCGGACCCGCGTGTGACGGATGGTCCTCGTCCGATCGTCCACCGGCTGCCGCTGGACGGCGGGCACGTCATGCATGTCGAGGAGCATGGCGACCCGGCGGGCCTGCCTGCGCTGGTGCTGCACGGCGGGCCGGGCTCGGGCAGCTCGCCGGTGTTGCGCCGCGACTTCGATGCGAGGCGCTACCGCATCATCTGCCCCGACCAGCGAGGGTCCGGTCGCAGCACGCCGGCAGGCGCGATCACGGCCAACACGCTCGCCGATCTGCTGGACGACCTGAGGCGCTTGCGCGATCACCTCCGGATCGAGCGCTGGCTCGTGGTGGGCGGCTCCTGGGGCGCCACGCTGGCTTTGACTCATGCACTGGACCAGCCCGGCGCCGTGGCGGGCCTGCTGCTGAGGAACGTGTTCCTTGCGCGCGCCCGCGACATCGACGGCTTCTTCGCGAAGGCGGTACGCCACGGCGACCCCGAGTGGCGCACGTTGTGGAGCGAGGCGTGGCGGCGGCAATGTCCGATCACCGACGTGATCGCGGAGAACTTGGCGCATGGAACGCCGGAACGCCAGTGCCGGATCGCCGCGCTCTGGTTCGGGTGGGAGCAACGCATGGCCACGGGAAGGCCCGCACCGCAGCCCGACGACGCAACGCTGCAGCGGCTGGTGGCGCGCTATCGCGTGCAGAGCCACTACCTGAGGCATGGATGCTGGCTGCGCGCGCCCACGCTGCTCGAGCGTTGCGCCGCATTGCCCGCGGTCCCCACGCTGATCGTGCATGGCACGAAGGACCGCCTGTGCCCGCCGCAGGGCGCCCGGGCGCTGGCGCATGCATTGCAGGGGCGTGCCATCCTGCGGTGGGCGCCGGGCGCCGGCCACGACCCGACGCACCCGGCCATCGCGGCAGCCATGCGGCAGGCCTTGAACGACTACGCGCTCACGCAGGCCTTCAGCGGCGCCGGCGAGTCCGCGCCCGGCATGCGGATCAGCGCAGGCGCTGGCTGAGCGGATCGCCGACCAGGACCACCCGGCCGTCCTTGCGGTGCGCCCACAGCCGTTCGTTGCCGTTGCCATCGTCTGCAACGAAGAGCACCGAATTGCCCAGCTGGCGGAAACCCTGCGGCATCGCATGGCGTGCGCCCGACGCGATGTCCGCCACGGCGCGGGTGCCCGCTGGCGTACCGTCGCTGGTCCACGGTTCGACGCCGCTGGCGCTGCCGCCGTTGGCGGAGAACCAGAGCCGGGAGCCGACGACCGAGAAGCGCGCGGGCGATCCGTTCTGCGCGCCCGGCGCGATGTCCTTGACCAGCACGGTCCCTGCGGCCGTCCCGTCGCTGCGCCAGAGCTCCGCGCCCGAGGCGCCGTCAGTGGCGGCGAAATAGAGCCGGCCGCCCATGGCCGTCATCGGGCTGGAAATGGCGCCGGACGGTCCCGGGCGGATGTCCTTCACCAGTGTGGTTCCGACCTCGGTGCCGTCGCTCTTCCAGAGCTCGAGGCCGTGCACGCCGTCGTCGGCAGCGAAGTACAGGGCGCGGCCGAGGGCCGTCAGGTGCATCGGTCGGGAGGGTTCGGGACTGGGCCGCAGGTCTTTCACCATGCGTGTGCCGCGTGCCGTGCCGTCGCTCTTCCACAGCTCGATGCCATGCACGCCGTCGTGGGCGGTGAAATAGAGTTCGTCGCCTGCCGCCGTCAGGTTCTGGATGCCTGCGTCCTCGGGGCCGGGCCGGATGTCCTTCACCAGGCGCGTGCTCTCGGGCGTGCCTTCGCTGACCCAGAGTTCGTGACCGTGCTCGCGCGTGGTCGCGGTGAAGAACAGACGCTGCCCGGCCACCGTGAGCTGGCGTGCCACCGCGCGCGGGCCAGCGTCGATCGAGGACACGCGCGCCGTGGTGGACGCGGTGCCCGCCGTCTTCCACAGCTGGAATCCCGAACGCCCGTCATTGGCCACGAAGTACAGCGCGTCGCGAAACACCGTCAGCTCGCTCGGCAGCGCGCCTTCTTCGCCCGGCTGAAGGTCGATCACCAGGGCGGTGCCCGCGGCGGTGCCGTCGGTGCGCCAGAGCTCGATCCCGTGCACGCCATCGGTGGCCGCGGTGTAGACGTGGCCCTTGAACGCCGTCTGGCCGGAGGGGAAGGCGCCCCGGAAGCCCGGGCGGATGTCCTTGAGCATCGCGGTACCTGCGCGGCTGCCGTCCGTGACCCACAGCTCCTGCCCGCTTTCGACATGGAAGGCACTGAAGATCATCTTTCCGCCCAGTGGCGTCAGCCCCGTGGGCGAAACGAAAGCCAGCGGCTGGCGCTGCTCCGGCAGCACCTCGCGGTCGGGTGCCTGCGCGGCCGCGGGCAACTGCGTCAGGAGCGCGAGCATGCCCAGGAAGATGCGGCCACGCCGCCGCAGGCCGGAAGAAGCGGACCTCGCCACCGCCTAACCCCCGAACCATCGCGCGGGCGCGATGACCAGTTGCGGGAATGCGACCATCACGAACAGGATCGCGAACTCGGCAATCATGAAGGGCACCACGCCGCGCGTGACGTCGTCCATCGAGATCTTCCCGACGCCGGCCACCACGTTCAGCACCGTGCCCACCGGCGGGGTGACCAGTCCGATCGAGTTGTTGATGATGAACAGCACCCCGAAGTACACCGGATCGATTCCCGCGGCCTTGACGATCGGCATCAGCACCGGCGTGAGGATCAGGATGGTCGGCGTCATGTCCATCGCCGTGCCCACGACCATGACGAGCACCATGATCGCCGCCATCAGCAGGACCTGATTGCCCATGAAGGGCTGCAGCAGGCCGACGACCTTCGACGGCAGGTCGGCCACGGTGATGAGCCATGCGCTCACCATGGCCGCGGCGATCAGAAACATCACGATGGCGCTGGTCTTGGCCGCGCTCACGAAGATGCCGTAGAGGTCCTTCCACGTGATCTCCCGGTACACCACCGTCGACACGAACAGTGCGTAGGCGGCGGCCACCACGGCCGCTTCGGTCGGCGTGAACACGCCCATGCGCAGGCCCACGAGGATGATCACGGGCAGCATGAGCGCCCACAGCGCCTTGCGGAAGGCCGAAACGATCTCGGCCGAGGACTTGCGCGGCGGCGGAACGATCTTCTCGCGCCGCACGAGCCATGCCCAGGTGATCCACAGGGCGCCGCCGATGAGCAGGCCGGGCACGATCGCCGCGAGGAACAGCTTGGAGATCGACACGTTGGCGGCCACGCCGAAGATCACGAGGCCGATGCTCGGGGGGATCACCGGGCCGATCACGCCGGTGGCCGCGATGAGGCCGCCCGCGCGTGCCTTGTCGTGCCCCGCGCTCACCATCATCGGCAGCAGCAGCGCGGTCAGCGCGGCGGCGTCGGCCACGGCCGAGCCGGAGAGCGCCGACAGCAGGCAGCCGGCCATGATGGTCACGTAGCCCAGGCCCCCCTTCACATGGCCGACCAGCGCGAGCGCGAAGTCGACGATGCGCTTGGACAGGCCGCCGACGTTCATGATCTCGCCAGCGAGCATGAAGAAGGGAACGGCCAGCAATGGGAAGCTGTCGGCGCCGCCGATCACGTTCTGCGCAAGGATCTGTGCGTCGAACAGGTCGAGGTGCCACATCAGCGCCACGCCGCTCGCGAGCAGCGAGAACGCGATGGGAATGCCCATCGCCATGGCCAGCAGCAAGGTGCCCACGAAGACGAGGATGGTCATCGGCGCGTTCCCTGAGCGTCGTTGTTCGCGCCGAGTATCTGCTGGAGCTGCACGGCTTCCTCCGACTCCTGGACCATCACGAGGTCGCTCTCGGCGATGCGCCCGGTGAGCAGGCGCAGCAGGTCGAGCGCCAGGATCAGGCCGGCGAGCACGGAGAAGACCACGCCCGAGGCATAGACGATGGCCATCGATGCGCCGGTGACGGGTGCGGTCACGTCCCAGTTGATGCGCGCCTGCGCGACGCTGCCCTGGAACAGCAGCCAGACGATGTAGAGCATGACGACGTGCCCGACGGCCAGGCAGACCTTCTTGCCCAGGGGCGGCAGCTTCTGCACCACCATGTCCACGCCCAGGTGCCCGTGCTCCTTCAGGGCGACCACGGCGCCCAGGAAGGTCATCCAGATGAAGAGCCAGCGAGACACTTCTTCGGACACCGTGATGCCCGAGTTGAAGCCGTAGCGCAGCACGACGTTGCCGAAGACGAGCACGACCATCACCGCGAGCGCGGCCGCGATCAGCGCCTCGATGCCGCGACAGCACCGGTCGATCCAGCGGCTCATGCGGCGGCCTGCGCTTCGGTCTGCCTGTGCATCTCCACCAGCGCGCGCAGGGCGGCCAGGTACGACTGGGGGCCCAGTCCCTGGATCGTGCCCTTGACCGCCGGCGAGATGATCGAGTGGGCGCGCCAGGTTTCGCGCGCGGCGATGTTGGACATGTGCACCTCGATGGTCGGGAACGGCATGGCCTTGATCGCGTCGTGCAGCGGCACGCCGTGCTGCGTGAGCCCGGCGGGGTTGACCAGCGCGCCCTGCGCGTCGTCGATATGCGCATGAAGGAAGTCGATCAGGTCGCCTTCATGGTTCGACTGGAGGGTCTCCAGCGTCGCGCCGAGTTCGCCGGCCAGCGCCTGCAGCCGGGCATTGATCTCGGCGAGCGTGGTCTTGCCGTAGATGTGGGGTTCGCGGCGTCCGAACAGGTTCAGGTTGGGGCCGTGGAGGACGAGTATCTTCATGGAGGTGGCGCGTGGCGCGGTCATTGTTTGCGGATGCGGGCGAGCTCTTCGTTGTAGAGCTTGACGATGGCGGGGTCGTACTGGGCCGCGAACTTGTCGATCGCCGGCTTGGCGATCTCGCGCATGCGCACCTGCTCGGCCGCGCTCACCTCGTTGAACTGGGCGCCCTTGGCCTGCAGTTCGCCCACGGCCTTCTGGGCCGCCGCCCGGCTGACCTGGCGCTGGTAGCCGCGCGCCTCGTCGGCGGCCTCGTGCATCATCTTCTGCTCGGCGGGGGACAGCGAGTCCCAGAACTTCTTGCTGACCAGCACGATGTTGGCGGCATACACGTGATTCGTCGTGCTCACGAACTTCTGTACCTCGAAGAACTTGTTCGACAGGATCACCGAATACGGGTTCTCCTGGCCGTCGACTGCCTTGGCTTCGAGCGCGCCGTAGAGTTCTGCGAACGGCATCGGCACCGGGTTGGCCTTGAAGGCCTTGAAGGTCTCCAGGAACACGGGGTTGGGAATGACGCGGATCTTCAGGCCCTCGAGGTCCTCGGGCCTGCCGATGGGACGCTTGCTGTTGGTGACGTTGCGAAAGCCCAGGTCCCAGTAGCCAAGGGCCACGAGGCCTTTCTCGGGCAGCTTGGCGACGAGGGCCTGTCCCAGGGGGCCGTCGAGCAGGGCGTCGGCCTGGGCGAAGCTGCTGACGGAGAAGGGGAAGTCGACCAGGCCGAACTCCTTGACGATGCCCGCGAGCGACGTGGTGGCCGGCGCCGACATCTGCTGCACGCCGCCTTGCAGCGCGGACTGCTGCTGCATCTCGTTGCCGAGCTGGGAGGCCGGGAACTCCTGCACCTTCATCTTGCCGCCGCTCTTGGCCGCGAGCAGCTCCGCGAAGCGCTTCACGCCGAAGCTCACCGGATGGTCCGCATTGTTGAGATGGCCGAAGCGGATCACCCGTTCCTGTTGGGCCCAGGTCGGGGCGACAAGGCCGATGCACAGGCCGGCGGCGGCAAGCGTACGAAGAAGTTTCACGGAAGGTCTCCAGAGGAAGGCGGAAAGGACTGACTGCGGCGATTCTGAGTTTTTCGGAAAATCTTTCCATTATGGAAATCCCTTCCCGTGATCTGATAGAGTGATGCCGTCGCGACAGGCGGCTGGGCGCGATTGAACCGGGAGACATCAAATGAGCGAGATGCTGGGACGCAGCTTCAAAGTGTTGGAATACCTGGCGGAACATCCGCAGGGTGTTGCACTGTCCACGGTGGCCAGTGAGTTGAAGATCCCCCTGAGCGCATCGCACCGACTGCTCACGGAGCTGATTCGCTGCGGCTACGTACGACAGAACCTGGGCGACGGTCACTACGTGCTGACCATCAAGCTCGTCTCCGTCGGCCTGTCGTTCCTGAGCAATTCGGGCATCGTGGATGTGGCCCAGCCGCTGCTGGACCAACTCGCGGCAGCCTCGGGCGAACTGGTGCGCCTGGCGGTGGTCGACGACGAAGACCTGACCTTCGTGGCCAAGGCGCAAGGGGCCACGCACGGGCTGCGCTACGACCCGGACATGGGGCTGTCGGTGATGCTGTCGTGCAGCGCCGCGGGGCATGCCTGGCTCTCGACGATGAGCGAAGACGATGCGATGGCCCTGGTGGCCAAGAAGGGGCTGGGCAAGCCGGAGGACTTCGGCCCGAAGGCGCCCACCACGCTCAAGGCGGTGATGGCCTATGTGAAGGCCGCCCGCCAGCGCGGCTTCAGCATGATCAACGAGGTCTTCGCGCCGGGAATGACCGCCATGGCCGCCCCGGTCTTCTCCGTCAACGGCGCGGTGATCGGCGTGGTCACCATCGCGGGCCCGGCCGTCAGGCTGACGCCGCAGCGGATGGAGGCGCTGGGGCCGGCGCTGCTCGGCACGGCCGAGGAAGTCGCACGCGCCAGCGGCGCCTCGGCGCTGTTCAAGAAGAGAGCCTGACAACCCCAACGAGGAGACAACCGCCATGAAGAAGAATCCGATTCGCAAGCTGCTCTGGGCCGCGGTGGCCGCCACGGCTGTGCTTGCCGCGCCAGGTGCGGTCGCACAGGTCAAGGAGCGCACGCTCAAGTTCGCGTTCCAGAACCAGACCGGCCATCCGCAGGCACAGGGCGCGCAGAAGTTCGCCGATCTGGTGGCCGCCAAGTCCGGCGGCAAGATCACCGTCAAGCTGTTCGCGGGCGGCGTGCTCGGCGGCGACCTGCAGACCGTGTCGGCGCTGCAGGGCGGCACGGTGGAGCTCACGGTGCTGAACGCGGGCATCCTCTCGGCGCAGGTGAAGGAGTTCGCGGCCTACGATTTCCCGTTCCTGTTCAACAGCGGCAAGGAGGCCGATGCGGTCACCGACGGCCCCTTCGGCCAGAAGCTCATGGCCAAGCTGGAGGACAAGGGCCTGCACGGGCTGGGCTATTGGGACCTCGGGTTTCGAAATCTCACCAACAGCAAGCGGCCGATCACGAAGGCGGACGACATCGCAGGCCTGAAGATCCGCGTGATCCAGTCGCCGATCTACATCGACATGTTCGCCGCGCTGGGCGCCAACGCCACGCCGCTGCCGTTCCCGGAGCTGTATTCCGCCCTCGAGCAGAAGGCGGTCGACGGCCAGGAGAACCCGAACACCACCATCCTGTCGTCCAAGTTCGCCGAGGTACAAAAGCACATCACCCAGACCCGGCACATCTACAACCCGCAGGCGCTGCTGGTCAGCAAGAAAACATGGGACGGCATGAGCGCCGAGGAGAAGAAGATCCTTGCCGAAGCCTCGGCCGAGGCAACGGCGTTCCAGCGCCAGGCCTCGCGCGGCGCGGCCGACAGCGCGCTCGATGCCCTGAAGGCGGCGGGCATGACCGTGTCGGAATTGCCGCCGGAGGAGATGGCCAAGCTGCGCGCCAAGGTCAAGCCGGTGATCGACAAGTACTCCGCGTCCGTGGGCGAGGCCACCGTCAAGGAGTTGATGGCGGAAATCGAGAAAGCGCGGAAGTAGGTCGCTTCGCCACCCAGCGCACCGGAGCAGCCGAATCGGGCACGCGGGTGTTTCAAAAACCTGCGGGGCTCGTCGGTAGGGCGGTGGCCTGGAAGTCGAAGGGCAAGGTTCGAACCGAGGTGCGCGGCGTCACGGGGGTGATTGCATCGGACTCGATGACTGTGCGCTGAGGACTCGAGCGGCCAGGCCGGCGGCAAGGAAGGACAGCAAGAGCGCAGGCCGGCAGTCAGCCAGAGCCGTCGCTCGCCGCCGCGAGCAGCGGCACCAGGACGTCGCTGATCGGCGTCGGAATGCCGTGAGCCCGGCCGCGACGTGAGACCACACCATTGCGAATGTCCCATTCGAGCGGCCTGCCGGCTTCGCGATCGGTGAGGATGGATGTGCCCATGTCGGCGGGAGACGCCTGGAACTTGTCGAGGATCGCCTGCGGCACCTCGTCGCCAAGTTCGGCGCCCTCGGCGCGGGCCACCGCCAGACATTCCTGCAGATAGCCCAGGGTGAGACTGGAGATGTCGGACCGGCCGAACATGCCCGAGCGACGATGCGTGAGCGCCATGAGTCCGGCCACCGCGTTCTGCAGCAGCTTGCGCCAGGCCAGGGATTTGAAATTTGGCGCCAGCTCGACGAAGCAGCGAGTGCCTTGCATGGCCTCGGCGATCACGCGGGAAGCCGGCGTGTCCGGCAAGCTCAGGCGAGCGTCGCCACGCAAGCGCACCGAGCCATCGGATTGCGCCTGTGCGGGAAACCACACGACGGCAGGCACGATCCGCCCACGCGGGCAATGTGGAGCGACCCTCTCCAACTGCTCGACGCCGTTCTGCAGAACGCACACCACCGTCTCCGGACCGGTCAATGTGCCAAGCCATGCTGCGGCCGCCTCGATCTGTGTGGCCTTGACAGCGAGAAACACGAGATCGACCGGGTGCTCGATCTGGGTGCGATCCGCGTGGACCGGACCGGGAATGGTGATGAGGCGATCGCCATCGCGCAGCACCAGTTGATCGCGGGACGTGCGACCGCACAGCAACGGCGTGCGCCCGACCTCGTGCAGCACCGCCGCGATCGTGGTGCCGATGGCACCCGGCCCCACGACGGCCACGGATGGACTGCGTTCTGGATTCATGCAACGGGACTCCTGCGGCTTTGTTGCAGAGCACGCCTGCTTGCGCGGCGGTTGTCTGCTTCGGATGAGAGATGTAATATATTCCAAATGAATGAAGAAGTTGGTAATGGAGTTTCTTCGGACGAAGCACGGCTCGGGCAATGGATAGGGAGCATCCAGGCCCGCTGCGGCGATCTGGCCGCCAGCGAAGCGAAGGTCGTGGCTCTGCTGCTTGCCGATCCTTTGTTCGTCGGCGCGAGCACGACCGCGCAGGTTGCGGCTCGTGCCGGTGTTTCGCCACCGAGCGTTGTCCGCGCCGCACGTGCCATCGGGTTCACCGGGTTCACCGAACTCAAGATCGAGATCGCTCGTGCCCGGGGCACGACCCGGTTCTTCGCGCCGCCTGAGGTGCTCGCCGCGGATGCGACGTCGGCCGCGGTGCTCGAAACATCCATCCGCGCAGGCACCGACGCACTGACCGCGCTCGGCGGGGCCGTCGAACTCCCTGCGTTCGAAGAAGCGGTCCGCTCGATCCAGTCTGCGCGACAGGTCATCGCATTCGGTGCCGGACCGTCGGCGACGGTCGCTGCCGACGCGGTCTTCCGGCTGCGCGCAGTCGGCGTGACGACCATCGGCATCCAGGACTACCTGTCGGCCATAATCGCGACGCGCCTCCTCGGCCCCGGCGATGTCGTCATCGCCGTCAGTTCGACCGGACGCACTTCGACCACGCTCGCCATCGCCGATGCAGCGTCGTCCGCCGGGGCTTCGCTCATTGCCATCACCAACCAGTACGGCACGCCACTGGCGACCCTCGCGGATATCGCGCTGGTCGTCGGCGGTGCGCCGCTGCCGGCGCAGATGGCCGCAGCGGGGAGTCGGCTGGCCCAACTCGTCGTGATCGACGCGCTGGTCGCAATGCTCGCGCTGCGCGACCCCGAGCGCAGCCGCCTGGCAGAGCGGGCAGGCATCGACCTGCCCGACATCTGCTGATGCAGCCCGGCACCGTCGCGCTCGTGCTCGCCGCCGCGGCAGCCCATGCGCTGTGGAACATCGCCTCGAAATACAAGCGCGGCGACACCTTTCTGTTCGTCTGGGCCTATACCTGCGCCTCGGCGCTGCTGTGCGTGCCGATCGGCATGGCCCTCGTGGCCAAGGGGCAGCAGGTGCTTGATTGGCGGCTCGCGGTGGGTTCCGCCGTCTCGGCCGCATTGCACATCGCCTACTCCCTGATCCTGCAGGCCGGCTATGACCGCGCAGAACTGGGCGTGGTCTATTCGGTCGCCCGCGGCACGGGACCCATGCTGACGATGCTGTTCGCGGTTCTCCTGCTGGGGGAACGGCTCACCACGGTCGCCATGCTCGGAGCGTTGCTCATCGTCGCGGGCATCCTCGTCGTCGCGGGCAATCTGTTCGGAGGCGGACCCCGCCGTCCGGTGCCGGGGATTCTCTGGGGGGCCGCGACAGGTGCCACCATCGCCGCATACACCCTCTGGGACAGCTACTCGGTCACCTCGTGGCACCTGGCGCCCGTGAGCTATTACGCAGGCACGCTCCTGCTGCAAGGCCTGATCCTGACACCCATCGCGCTGCTGCGGCGGCATCGGATCCCCGATGTCCTGCGTGCCAACGCAGTGCCGATTCTCGTCGTTGCCGTGTTGTCCCCGCTGGCCTACATCCTCGTTCTCACCGCCATGCTGAGTGCGCCCGTGGCGCTGATCGCGCCGCTGCGCGAGTCGTCCATCGTCATCGGCGCTTTTCTGGCGTGCTGGCTCTTTCGTGAGGGCCAGCTCGCACGCCGCATCGCCGGGGGAGTGATCGTGCTGGCCGGGATCGCGGCGATCAGTCTTTGATGTTTCGGCGGGCCGACACTACGGATCCGATCTGCTGCGACGAGCCAAGGGACTTGTCCGATGGTTTGGTGTCCGGTTCGATGTTGTCGATCGATGTCGCGCAGCACTTGGCAGCGACGGTGTCTTGAACGCGACGGCCGACGCGCTGTCACCGTCGCCGGCCGGATTTGTCCCGTCCACTTCGCGTCCCCGCTGGCGATCTGGGATATGGCGGCTTTGAGCCGCTGGCTCGCCCGGCCCCTTTCATGATCAGCACAGCGAGTACCGCACCGGCTCCGGCAAAGAGCGCACACGCAAGCAGAAAGCCAAATGGCGCCTGGGCCAGCACGATATCTGGAGCTCCCCAGGGGGCGGGAATGACGCCTCTGGAGAGGCCTCGCACGGCAATGAAGAGAGGTGCACCGCCGAAGAGGAAGGCGAGAAAGATGCCGAAGACCTTCAACTGCCATGGCGACAGCACGGTGCGCTCGAAACCGCTGTCCTCGAACGATCTATCTCCGAGGACGGGGAGGTCGAACAGGACCATCGCGAGCGCGAAGAACGCGACGAGCACTGCCGGGATGAGAAGGATTGCTGCCAGCCCGGAACCGTCCGAACGCATCCGGATCGCGAGATAGGCCGAACCCAGGAAGATGACCAGCGCAACGGCCCTGCGAAGCAAACTCATCGGCGACTCCAGTGTGTCAGCTCAGATCGAGACGTATGGCCTCGACTCGGGCCAGTACGCCGGCCCGATATATTGTCGGCGTCGCGCAAGGGGCACGAGCTGGATCGCATCTCGCAGCACCTCCTTGTCGCGTCATTACATCCTGGAGAAATTTGCGTGCCGGAAAAATCCATGTCCAGCTTGGGACGCATGTTGGGAGTCCTCGATCTTTTCGACGACACGCACCTGACGCGCACTGCGGACGACATTTCGGCGGCACTGGACGTGTCGCTGCCAACGGGCTATCGCTATGTGCGGATGTTGCTCGAAGCCGGTCTGCTGCAACGCGTCGAGGACTCGCACTACGCATTGGGACCTCGCATCATCCTGCTCGACCACTACATCCGCAAGGCGGACCCGGTGCTGCGCGAGGGCATTCCGGTGATGCGCGAACTGGTCGCCGCGACCGGGTTCGACTGCGTCCTCTCCGGCCTCTTTGGGATGCAGGCCCTGGACACGCATCGCGAGATGGGAGGGGCTCCAGCCGCCCTCGCCTATGGGCGTGGACGCCCCCGCCCATTGTTCCAAGGCGCGGCACCGAAGGTGTTGTTGGCCAATTTCACGCCAGCGCAACTGCGCAAGGTCTTCGACGCCCGCCACGACGAAATCATTCGCAGCGGATTGCCCGCGGACTGGAGCGAATTCCGCCGTGGCTTTGCGGCGATTCGCAAGGCAGGCCACTACGTATCGATCGGTGAGCTCGAGCCACAGCTTGCGGCGGTGGCCGCGCCGATCCTGAAGACCGACGGTGGCGCATGGGCCGCGATCTCGCTGGTTTTCGATACGTCGCGCCTGGCCATCGTCGATCTCGAAAAGATCGTTCATCTGATCACCGAGGGCGCCTCGCGTATCGGAGGGCGGCTGGCGTAGGCCAGCTACGGCGCAGCGTTCAGCCGGCGCGTTGTCGACCTGCGCCGTCTCTTCACAACCGGCACGATGAGCTCTGGCTGAGACCTGCTCTCCGGCCTCAGGGCCGCAACGCCGAAGAAGTTGTGCCACAAGTGAAGAGCGCCTCGGGCAGCTCGGCGGCGGCATGCAGACCGAGTCCGGCCGGTACGGCAAAGGTGAGCGCGGAATGTGCCACCACGCGTGTGGCGTAACCGTCGCCGTCGACCAGGTCGTTGTTTGAGAGAGAGAGCGCATGGTCAGCAGACCTCGACGTGGGTGCCGTGGCGCCGGTCGGGCCCCGCGATCCGGGCAAGCGCAAGAGACACGGGCGTCATGCGTCCTCAGTCCAGCCTGACGCCCGCGGCACGGATCACCTTGCCCCACATCGCGCGGTCGGCCTGGATGAAGGCGGTGAATTCGGCCGGCGTGTTGCAGCGCAGCTCGCCGCCGTAGTCGCGCCACTTCTTCGCCAGCTCGGGCGACTGGCACACCTTGGCCATGGCGCTGCTGAGCTTTTCAAGAATGGCCGGTGCGGTGCCGGCGGGCGCCAGCAGGCCCTGCCAGGCGATGGGCGTGTAGTCGGGCAGGCCCTGTTCCGCGAAGGTGGGCACGCCGGGGAAGCTCGGGTGCCGCTCGCGGCCGGTGATGGCCAGCAGCTTGAGCTTGCCCGCCTGCACGTTGGTGGCCGCGGCGGGCAGGCCGTCGAACATCAGCTGGATCTGGCCGGCAAGCAGGTCGGCATACGGGCTGTTGCTGTTGTAGGGCACCAGGTTGGACTTCACGCCGGCCTCCCTGTTGAACCACGCCGCCGACAGGTGCGAATAGCTGCCGATGCCCTGCGTGGCCACGTTGATCGAGTCGGGCCTGGCCTTGAGCTGCGCGATCAGTTCGCGCGCGTCCTTCGCCTGCACCGAGGGAGTGGCGATCAGCCCGGTGTTGAGCACGCCCAGCAGGCTGATGGGCGCGAAGTCGCGCTCGGCATTGAAGGGCAGCTTGCCGTAGAGGTGCGGCACCACCGACAGCGAGCTCGTGGTGCCGATGTAGAGCGAATAGCCGTCGTTGGGCGCCTTGGCCGCCACCTCGGTGCCAATGATGTTCGAGGCACCCGGACGGTTCTCCACGTAGAAGGTCTGGCCCAGGATCTTCGTCAGCTCCGCCGCCAGTTCGCGGGCATTGGCGTCGGGCCCGCTGCCCGCGGGGAAGGGGGCAATGATGCGCACCGGCTTGGTGGGGTAGTCGGGCTGGGCATTGGCAGTGGTGCCCGACAGCGCCAGCACTGCTGCCAGCGGGAAGGCCGCGGCCGCCGCGACGAGCTTTTGGATGGGGGTCATGAATGTCTCCATATGCGAATGCGGGCAGGCTGCACGCGACGGGATCATACGAAAAACATGTCAATTATCAAAATAAGATAATTGAGATATGATTTGTTTGTCGAATCCAGAAAAGAGATGCTTCGTTATCGAAGGAAGACAATCCATGCCATCCAAATCTCCTCTCCAGCTGCAGTTCAGTCACATCGGCCTGTACGTCACCGACCTGGACCGCATGGCCGGCTTCTACAAGCGCGCCCTGCGATTCACCCAGACCGACGCAGGCGACCTGGGTCCGGTGCGGCTGGTCTTCCTCAGCCGTGACCCGAACGAGCATCACCAACTGGTCCTGGCGACCGGCCGACCGGCGGACATGGCCTTCAACGTGGTCAACCAGCTGTCCTTTCGCGTGCCCGACCTGGCAACGCTGCGCGCCTTCCATGGCCGGCTGCTGGACGAGGGCGCCACGGACATGCACCCCGTGACGCATGGCAACGCGGTCTCCGTCTACTGCCGCGACCCCGAGGGCAACCGCCTCGAACTGTTCATGGACACGCCCTGGTATTGCGACCAGCCGCTGCGCGAGCCCATCGACCTGTCTCAGTCCGACGAGGCCATCCTGGCCCGGGCCGAGGCCATCGCGAAGCGCTTCCCCAAGTTCATGACCCGCGTCCAGTGGCAGGCCGAGGTCGCGCGCCGCATGCAGGAAGACCAGAATGTCTGAGCGCCCGCCCGTGTACGACGTGGCCATCGTGGGCCTGGGCCCGACCGGTGCCACGCTGGCCAACCTGCTGGGTGCGGCCGGCCGCTCGGTGCTGGTGATCGAGAAGGAGGCCGGCATCTTTCCGCTGCCACGGGCCATCCACTACGACGGCGAGGTGCTGCGCATCTTCCAGGCGGCGGGACTGCGCGAGCAGGTGCTGGCCATCTCGCGGCCGGGCACGCAGGGCATGCATTTCGTCAACGGCGCGGGGCAGACCCTGCTGATCCGCGGCGGGACCGCGGCACTGGGGCCGCACGGCTGCGCCAACAACTACTACTTCCACCAGCCCGAGCTCGAAGCGGTGCTGCGCGAAGGGCTGGCGCGCTTCCCGCAGGTGGATGTCCGGCCGCGGACCACGCTGAGCGCCATTGAAGCGGACGGCGACGGCGCGACGCTGCACTGCCGTCAGGGCGACAGCCACGGCAATGACGGCCCGGCGTTCGAGGCCCGCGCGCGCTGGGTGGTCGGCTGCGACGGCGCCCGCTCTCCGGTGCGCCAGCACATCGGCAGCCCGATGGTGGACCTCGGCCTGCGCCAGCCCTGGCTGGTGTTCGACGTGGTGCTGAACGAGGCGCTCGACCTGCCGCCGCACACGGTGCAGCACTGCGATCCGCGTCGGCCCATGACCTACTGCAACGTGGTGGGCGACCGCCGCCGCTGGGAAATCATGGTGCTGCCCGACGACGACTGCGAGGCGCTGGTGCAGCCCGACAATCTCTGGAAACTGGTGGCCCCCTGGGTGAGCCCTGCACAGGCGCGGCTGGAGCGCGCGGCCATCTACACCTTCCATTCGGTGATCGCCGACGGCTGGCGCCAGGGCCGGCTGTTCCTGGCGGGCGATGCCTGCCACCAGACGCCGCCGTTCCTGGGACAGGGCATGTGCGCGGGCATCCGCGATGCCTCCAACCTGGGCTGGAAGCTGGATGCCGTGATCGGCGGACGCGCCCCCGAATCGCTGCTGGACACCTACGAATCAGAGCGCAAGCCGCATGTGCGCGCACTGATCGAGCTGGCCGTGCGCCTGGGCGGCATCATCCAGACCACCGACCCGGCCGCCGCGGCCGAACGCGATGCGCGATTCGTCGACGGCGAGCCCGAGGTCTTCGAACTGCCGCCGCAGCTGCTGGGCCAGGGCGCCTTCGACGCGCAGCAGCAGGACCTGGCTGGCCGCCCGTTCCCCCAGCCGCGCCTGGATGACGGCCGGTTGCTGGACGAACTGCTCGGCCGCCGCAGCGCCGTCATCGGCCGGCGCGCGCTGCTGGAGCGCGTGGCACCGGCCACCGCCGAGCGCTGGGCCCGCAGCGAGGCCCTCGTCATCGACCAGCCCGACGCTCAGCTCGACGCGTGGCTGCGCAGGCACGAAGCAGGGGCCGTGATCCTGCGGCCCGATCGCTACATCGTTGGCGTGGCGCGCACGCAGGCCGAGCTCGACCGCATCTCCCAGCACCTGCCGGTGGCGCCATGACGATCCACGCGATCCGCCCGGTCCGCCTTCCTCGCGATCGATCTCTCACGGCAGGCGAGCGTCGACCCTGAAAAAAGTCCGCTTGACCACGTGGCCGCGACGCGGTGCCCGGGTCGGCCGGCCTGGAACCTCCCACCTTCTCAATCCAAAGGAACCACCATGAAACTCATCAGCTACCAGTACAACGGCAAGGACAGCTACGGTGCCGTCGTGGGCGACCGCGTGGTCGACCTGCGCGAAGTCTTCGGTGCACAAGCACCGGACCTCAAGGCCTTCATCGCTGCGGGCCTGGCCGCCAAGGCGGCGGCGCATGTCGATGCCGCGCGTGCCACCGTGCCGCTGTCGGAGGTTCGGCTGCTGCCGGTCATTCCCAACCCCGGCAAGATCTTCTGCATCGGCCTGAACTACGGCGAGCACATCCGCGAGACCGGCAAGGAGGCGACTGAGAAGCCCGTGATCTTCCTGCGCGTGGCCGATTCGCAGTTGGCCCACGGCGAGGACATCGTGCGCCCCGGCGTTTCGCAGCGGCTGGACTACGAAGGCGAGATCGCCATCGTCATCGGCAAGGGCGGCCGGCACATCAGCGAGGCGCAATCGTGGTCGCACATCGCCGGCTACAGCTGCTACAACGACGGCAGCGTGCGCGACTGGCAACTGCACACCTCGCAATGGGCGCCCGGCAAGAACTTCTGGAAGACCGGCGCCTTCGGTCCCTGGATGGTGACCGCCGACGAGATCGCGCCCGACCAGAAGATGACGCTGGTCACCCGCCTGAACGGCCAGGAGATGCAGCGCGCCACCACCGACATGATGGTGCACAGCATCCCGCGCCAGATCGCCTACATCTCGGCCTTCATCCCGCTGGAGCCCGGCGACGTGATCGTCACGGGCACGCCGGGCGGCGTGGGCAACAAGCGCACGCCCCAGGTGTTCATGAAGCCGGGCGATGTGTGCGAGATCGAGGTGGACGCCATCGGCGTGCTGCGCAACGGCATCCGCGACGAGTGATGAGCGCCGCGCCATGACGAGTGTCGACGACGATCTGCGCGCGCTGGAGGCCCGCCGCCGCGACACCATGCTGGCCGGCGATGTGAAAGCCTTGGGCGCGCTGCTCGCGCCCGATCTCCGCTACGTGCACTCCACCGGCACGGTCGACTCGCGCGGCAGCCTGCTGCACAAGCTCGCCACGGGCGTCATCGCCTATCGGCAACTCGAGCTTGCACCGCTGGCCGTGTCGTGTTGCGGCGATGCGGTCATCGTCGCGGGCGAGATGCGGGCCGAGGTGCTGCGCGGCGGCGAGCTGCGGCAGGTCGCCAGTAGCTACCTGGCCGTCTAGCGGCGGCAAGGGACGGACTGGGAACTGGCTGCCTGCCAGGGCACCGCTTCGCCGGCCAGCTGAAGCGGCCCGGCCGGGGCGCCCGCCTCGGCCTCACAACTATCGGGAGACAACCCATGATCGACTTGCTGCGTGCTACCGGGAGGGCCGTGCCCGGACTGCTGCTGGCCGCCCTGGCCCTCTGCGCCTCGGCGCAGGACTTCCCGAACCGCCCTGTGCACATGGTGGTGCCCTTTGCCGCTGGCGGTGGCCTCGACCTCAACGCCCGCAACCTCGGTGCGGCGCTGTCCGAACAGCTGGGCCAACCGGTGGTGGTGAGCAACCGCGATGGCGCGGCCGGCACCATCGGTCTCAATGCCGTGGCGAGCGCCCAGGCCGACGGCTACACGCTGGCCTTCACGCCGGCGGTGCCGCTGTCGAGCGAGCCGCATCGGCTCAAGCTGGCGTATGGGCTCGACAGTTTCCGGCCCGTGTGCCAGGTGTTCGACAACATCTTCGCCGTTGCCGTGCCGGCGGATTCGGCCTGGCGCAGCATGGCCGACCTGCTCGCGGCGGCGCGCAAGGACCCGGGCGGTGTCAGCTACGGCACCTCCGGCACAGGCTCCATCCCGCACCTGGGCACCGCGGACATCGAGGCGGTGACCCATGTCAGCCTGGCGCACGTGCCCTACAAGGGCGATGCACCCATGCTGCAGGATCTGTTGGCCGGTCGCCTCGGATTCGGTGCCGTGCTGATCAGCTCCATCACCGGCCAGCTCGGCAGCGGCGCCTTGCGCCTGCTTGCGGTCTATGCCGACCGGCGACACCCCGCCTTCGGCCATGTGCCGACGCTGAAGGAGTCGGGCGTGGACGTGGTGCAGGCCAGCTTCGGCGGCTTGCTGGCGCCCGCTCGTACGCCGGACGCCGTGGTCGCGCGGCTGGAAGCAGCCTGCCGGCAAGCGGTGGCTTCGCCGCGCTACCAGGACTGGGCCCGCGGGGCCAACCAAGTGGTGGACTTCCGCCCCGGTGCAGCCTTCGAGCATCAACTGCGCGAAGACAGCCGCTCCAAGGCAGCCACGCTGCGCCGTCTCGGGTTGGCCGCGCGCTGAACGGACCGCGTCTGCGTCCTGTTCTGCCACAGACTCCATGATCGGCGAGATCGTCTGCTCGCTCGCCCAGGCCATCGGCCCGGGACGCGATGAGCCGTCGTCAAGTACTCGTGCTTCCGGGGTTGTGGTGCGGCAGGAATCCCCGTCCGATTCGCCTGCCGATGGCTCCGTCACGACCACCGCGGCTGGCCCGGAGGACGACTTCGCACCTGTGCTGCGTTCAGCGCCGGATATCGCCCAGGCAGAGGTACTTGATCTCCACGTAGTCGTCCATGCCGTGGTGTGAGCCTTCGCGGCCCAGGCCCGACTGCTTCACGCCGCCGAAGGGCACGTGCTCGGTGGCGATCACGCCAGCGTTGATGCCGACCATGCCGTATTCCAGCGCCTCCGCCACGCGGAAGATGCGGCCCACGTCGCGGGTGTAGAAGTAGCTCGCGAGGCCGAACTCGGTGTTGTTGGCCGCGTCGATGCCGTCCTGCTCGGTCTTGAAGCGGAACACGGGCGCGAAGGGCCCGAAGGTTTCCTCGCGTGCGCACAGCATGTCGGGCGTGGCCTCGGCGATGACGGTCGGCTCGAAGAACTGGCCCTGCAGCCTGTGGCCGCCCGCGAGCACCTTGCCGCCCTTGGCGACGGCGTCGTCGACGTGGCGCTGCACCTTGTCGAGGGCCGCATCCTCGATCAGCGGGCCCTGCACCACGCCCTCCTCGAAGCCGTTGCCGACCTTGAGCGCCTTGACCCTGGCGGCGAACTTCTCGACGAAGGCGTCGTAGATGCCTTCCTGCACGTACAGCCGGTTCGCACACACGCAGGTCTGGCCGGCATTGCGGTACTTGCTCGCGATGGCGCCCTCGACCGCCGAATCCACGTCGGCGTCGTCGAAGACCAGGAAGGGCGCATTGCCGCCCAGTTCCAGCGACAGCTTCTTGACCGTCGGCGCGCACTGGCTCATGAGGATGCGGCCCACCTCGGTGGAGCCGGTGAAGCTCAGGTGGCGCACGACGTCGCTCTCGCACAGCTCCTTGCCGATCGCGATGCTGTTGGCGCTGTCGGCCGTGAGCACGTTGAGCACGCCCGCGGGAATGCCGGCGCGCACGGCCAGCTCTGCGGCGGCCAGCGCGGTCAGCGGCGTGAGCTCGGCCGGCTTGATGACCACCGTGCAGCCCGCAGCCAGCGCTGGCGCCACCTTGCGGGTGATCATCGCGAGCGGGAAATTCCACGGCGTGATCGCCGCGCACACGCCGATGGCCTGCTTGAGCACCAGCAGGCGCCGGTTGTTGTCGAACTGCGGCAATACCTCGCCGTTCACCCGCTTGGCCTCTTCGGCGAACCACTCGATGAAGCTCGCGCCGTAGGCGACCTCGCCCTTGGCCTCGGCGAAGGGCTTGCCCTGCTCGGCGGTCATCAGGCGGCCGAGGTCTTCGGTGTGGGCGATCAGCAGGTCGAACCACTTGCGCAGCACGATGCTGCGCTCCTTGCCGGTCTTGCCGCGCCAGGCGGCGAGCGCCTTGTCCGCCGCGGCGATGGCGCGCGCGGCATCCGCGCGCACGAGGTTGGCGACGTCGGCCAGCTTGCGGCCGGTGGCCGGGTCGTTCACGTCGAAGCGGCTGGCGCCGGCGACCCATTCGCCCGCGATCAGCGCATCGGTCTTGAGCAGGGTGGGGTCGTTCAGCAGTGCAAGGGGAGAAGTCCTGTCGTCCATGGTCTCGTGTGTCGTGTTGTCTCGAGGAAAGAAAAAGAGCGGCGGCGGCGCGCCGCCAGTGTCAGCGGTAGGGCACGCCCGGAAGCACGCAGAGCATTTCGTAGAGCAGGTTGGCCCCCAGCAGCGCGGTGTTGCCGCTCGTGTCGTAAGGCGGGCTGACCTCCACCAGGTCGGCGCCCACCACGTTCAGGCCGCGGCAGCCGCGCACGATCTCCAGCGCCTGCGGCACGGTGAGCCCGCCGATCTCGGGCGTGCCGGTGCCGCCGGCGAACGATGGATCGATCCCGTCGATGTCGAAGCTGATGTAGACCGGGTGCGTCGGCCCGATGCGCTCGCGCACCTGCGCCATCAGCGGTGCGAGCGACTGGTACCAGACCTCGTGCGCCTGCACGACGGTGAAGCCCTGTGCGCGCGGCCAGTCGAAATCGTCCGCCGCGTAGCCGGTGCCGCGCAGGCCGATCTGCCAGACCTTGTCGCAGGCCAGCAAGCCCTCTTCGACGGCGCGCCGGAACGGCGTGCCGTGGGCAATGCGCTCGCCGAACATGTCGTCGTTGACGTCGGCGTGCGCGTCCACGTGCACCAGCGCGACCGGGCCGTGCTGGCGCGCCACCGCGCGCAGGATCGGCAGCGCGATCGTGTGGTCGCCGCCCAGCGTCAGCGGCGCGCAACCGGCGGCCAGCACCGTGTCGTAGAAGGCCGAGACGATGGCCAGCGACTTGTCGAGCGAGTAGGTGTTGATCGGCACGTCGCCCAGGTCGGCCACGTTCAGCCTGTCGAAGGGCGCCGCGCCGGTGGCCATGTTGTAGGGCCTCAGCAGTGCGGACTCCGCGCGGATCTGGCGCGGGCCGAAGCGCGCGCCCGGCCGGTTGGAGGTGCCGATGTCCAGCGGCACGCCAATGAAGGCGGCGTCCAGCCCTTCGGGGGATGTGGCGCCGGGCAGCCGCATCATCGTGCCCGGGCCGGCGAAGCGCGGCATCGTGTTGCCGCCGAGCGGCTGGTTCGGTGTCGTGGTGGTGGTGGTCGGCATCGGGTGTCGTGGGTTCAGCGCCGCCGTCCGCGCAGCCATTCGAGCGCGAGCAGCAGCGCGGTGGTGAAGACGATCAGCAGCGTCGCCACTGCGGCGATGGTGGGCGAGATGTTCTCGCGGATGCCGGTGAACATCTGCCGCGGCAGCGTGACCTGGTCCGGCCCCGCGAGGAACAGCGTGACCACCACTTCGTCGAAGGAGGTGGCGAAGGCGAACAGCGCGCCCGAGATCACGCCCGGCGCAATCACCGGCAGCGTGACGCGCATGAAGGTCCTGAATGGTGTCTCGCCCAGGCTCAGCGACGCGCGCACCAGGTTCTGGTTGAAGCCGGCCAACGTGGCGAGCACGGTGGTCAGCACGAAGGGTGCGCCCAGCGCCGCATGCACCACGATCAGGCCGAGGTAGGTGTCGGCCAGTCCGAGGGGTGCGAAGTAGAGATAGGTGGCGACTCCAACCACTACGATCGGCACCACCATCGGCGAGATCAGCACGCTCATGAGCAGGCCCTTGAACGCGAAGTTCGTGCGCGACAGCCCTACCGCGGCGAGCGTGCCCAGCACGGTGGCGAGCAACGTGGCAGCCGGCGCGACGATGAAGCTGTTGCGCGCTGCACGCGCCCACTCGGGCGATTCGAAGAGGTTGCGATACCACCGCAGCGACCAACCCGGAATGGGGTAGGCCAGGAACGAACTGTCGGAGAACGACAGCGGGATCACCACCAGGATCGGTGCCAGCAGGAAGGCCAGCACCGCGACGCAGCCGGCGCGCACCAGCCACCAGCCGAGCTTGTCGGCGAAGGTGGCGTAGGCCGGGAATTGGGGAAGCTTCAGCATGACTGTGTGTCTTTCTGGCTGCTCAGCCCAGGCTCAGCTCGGCCTTGCCGATGCGGCGGTACACGGCGTACAGCACCAGCGTGGCGACCAGCAGCACCGCGCCCAGCGCGCAGGCCATGCCCCAGTTGATCTCGACGTTGGTGTAGCGCGCGATGTAGTAGCTCAGCATCTGGTCGTCCGCGCCGCCGAGCAGCGCCGGCGTCACGTAGTAGCCGATGGCGAGGATGAAGACCAGCAGCGCGCCGGCGCCGATGCCCGGATAGGTTTGCGGCACGTACACGCGGAAGAAGGCCGCCAGTGGCGAGCTGCCCAGCGAGACGGCCGCGCGCAGGTAGGTGGGCGGCACGCTCTTCATCACGCTGTACAGCGGCAGGATCATGAAGGGCAGCAGGATGTGCACCATCGCGATGATCACGCCGGTGCGGTTGAACAGCAGCGCCAGCGGCTGCTCGATCAGGCCGAGGCCCATGAGGCCGCGGTTGACCAGCCCCTCGGACTGCAGCAGCACGATCCACGCGGCCACGCGCACCAGGATGGATGTCCAGAACGGCACCAGCACCAGGATCATCAGCACGTTGGCCTTGCGCGCCGGCAGCGTCGACAGCCACCACGCCAGCGGATAGGCCAGCAGCAGGCAGAAGAAAGTGACCACGGCGCTGATCTGGAAGGTGCGCAGCAGGATGCCGGCAAAGGCGCGCTGGTCGGCGGGCATGCGCTCCACCTCGCCGGCCACGTCGCGCCGCAGGTCGACCGAGGCGAGCAGGTAGTCGGGCGTCCAGCGCGAGCCGTTCTTGGCGATCGCCTGCCAGTACGGCGCCTCGCCCCAGCGAGGATCGAGCTCCAGCATGCGCGCCTTGATCTCCTCCGGCGTGCCGGTGATCGGAAGCGCCCTGAAGGCGCCCATCACCAGTGAGCGGGCGCCCGCGATCTCGGTGTTGAGGCGGCGCGCCAGGGCGCCCGCGTCGGAGCTGTCGGGCAGCTGGCCCAGATCGGCCGCCATGGCCGCATAGGCTGCGGGTGCAGGCGCCTCCTTGCGGTTCCAGCCGTCGAGCGCGCGCACGGTGCGCGGCAGCGCGTTGGCCACTTCGGGGTTCTCCACCGCCCGCTGCAGCAGCGCCACGATGGGCACCAGCAGCGTCAGCAGCAGGAACACCAGCAGCGGCGCCGTGAGTGCGAAGGCGCGCCACTTGCGGCGGGCTTCGGCGCGCGCCAGTGCGCGCCGCAGTTCGCCGGGGGGCGCTTCCGCTGAAACCAGGGGAACAGACGTTGCCGCGTGCATGGCCTCTTTCGCGTTCGCTGGTTCGTCGGTCTATTTACTGCGTGGCCCAGGCCGCGAAGCGCTTCTCGAGCGCCTCGCCCTGGTCGGCCCAGAAGCCGACGTTGAACTGCAGCGCGTCCTTGGCATTGGTGGACGAGGTCGGCAGGTCGGCCAGGATCTTCGGGCTGAGTGAGGCCAGCGCCTTGGTGTTGGTGGGGCCGTAGGCGATGTTCTGGGCATACACCGCCTGGTTGGCGGGCTGCATCGCGAACTGGATGTACTTCAGCGAGGCTTCCTTGTTCGGCGCGCCCTTCGGGATCACGAGGTAGTCCAGGTCGTAGATGCCGCCGGGCCAGTAGATCTTGAGGTCGCGGCCTTCGCGGTTGGCCGCGTCGATGCGGCCGTTGTAGACGGTGGTCAGCACCACGTCGCCGGCCACCAGGAACTGCGGCGGCTGCGCGCCGGCCTCCCACCACTGGATGTTCGGCTTGAGCTCGGTGAGCTTCTTGAACGCGCGGTCGGCGCCTTCCTTGGTGCCGAGCACCTTGTAGACGTCGGCCGGCTTCACGCCATCGGCCATCAGCGCGAATTCGAGGTTGTAGCGCGCGCCCTTGCGCATGCCGCGCTTGCCGGGGATCTTCTTCACGTCCCAGAAATCGGCCCAGCTCGTGGGCGCGGTCTTGAGCTTCTCGCCGTTGTAGGCCATCACGGTCGACCACACGAACAGGCCCACGCCGCAGTCGGTGACGGCGGCCGGCAGGAAGTCGGCCTTGCTGCCGATCTTGGAATAGTCGAGCTTCTCGAAGAGGCCCTCGTCGCAGCCGCGCGCGGCGTCGGGCGACTCGACCTCGACCACGTCCCAGGTGACCTTCTTTGTCTCCACCATGGCCTTGATCTTGGCCTGCTCGCCGTTGTATTCGACCGGGATGATCTTGGTGCCCGTCTTCTCGAAGGGCTCGTAGTAGGCCTTCTTCTGGGCATTGGCGTTGGCGCCGCCGAAGTTGACCACGGTGAGCTGCTGCTGGGCGAAGGCCGGCAGGGCGAAGCTGGCGGCGACGGTACAGGCGAGGAGGGTCTTTTTCATGGTGGAGTCTTCCTGGGGTGATGGAGTAATGGAAGGAGAAAGGGAACGCGAACGAGGAAACGGCAATCGGCCGGGGTCAGGGGGCGTAGATGCGCGCATGCGCCGTCGGGAACTCGAGCACCACCGCCTCGCCGGCCTGCGGCGCGGCGGCGCCGTCGAGGCCGCTCAGCGGCAGCTTCACCGTGGCCTCGGCCTGGCCCGCGCCGACGCTGCACAGCAGCCGCAGGTGGTCGCCGAAGTAGATGACGCGCGCCACCTCGGCGTCGAGCATGTTGGCGCGCTGCACGTCCGCCCGGCGGTGCAGCACCACCCGCTCGGGGCGGATGCAGGCCTCGACGGCCGCGCCCGAAGCCGCGCCGCTCACGTTGAGCCCGCGCAGCACGCGGCCGTCGGGCAGCCTCATCTCGGCATGCCCGCCGCCATGGCCCTGTTGCGGGCTCAGCTGGCCCTTCAGCACGGTGTTGTCGCCGACGAAGCCGGCCACGAAGCGGTTGGAAGGCGCCTCGTAGAGCCGGTCGACCGTGTCCAGCTGCTGGATCACGCCTTCGTTGTACACCGCCACGCGGTCGCTCATGGTGAGCGCCTCGCCCTGGTCGTGCGTCACGTAGACGAAGGTCACGCCCAGCTGCCGGTGCAGGTCCTTGAGCTCGAGCTGCATGTGCTCGCGCAGCTGCTTGTCGAGCGCGCCGAGCGGCTCGTCCATCAGCACCAGCTGGGGCTCGAACACCAGCGCGCGCGCCAGCGCCACGCGCTGCTGCTGGCCGCCCGAGAGCTGGCCGGGCAGGCGGTCGGTCATGCCGCGCAGCTGCACCATGTCGAGCGCGCGCTGCACGCGGCGCTGCTGCTCGTCCTTGGGCACCTTGCGCACGGTCAGTGGGTAAGCCACGTTCTGGCCCACGCTCAGGTGCGGGAACAGCGCGTAGTTCTGGAAGACCATGCCGAAGTTGCGCTTGTGCGGGGGCGTGCGCGTGATCGGCCGGCCGTCGAGCAGGATCTCGCCCGAGGTCGGCGACTCGAAGCCCGCCAGCATCATCAGCGTGGTGGTCTTGCCCGAGCCCGAAGGCCCGAGCAGGCTCAGGAACTCGCCGCGATGGATGTCCAGGTCGAGCTGGCGCACCACCAGGTGCTCGCCGTCGTAGGTCTTCTGAACGCGCTGGAAGCGCACCAAGGGTTCAGCAGTCATGGAGGATGTCGGCAAAGGATCGGTCGATCAGCGCAGTGCGGCGAAGCTGTCCGCGAGAAGCGCCAGGCCTTCGTCCACAAGCAAGTCGGATGCCGTGAGCGGCACCAGCACGCGAATTACATTGCCGTAGGTGCCGCATGACAGCAGGATTAACCCGCGCCGCGCCGCCTCCGCGACCACCTTGCGGGTCAGCGCCGCGTCAGGTCGGGCGGTGTCGCCCTCCTCGAACAGCTCGATGGCCACCATGGCGCCGAGCCCCCGCACGTCGCCGATGGCCGGCACCCCGGCCGCGATGCGGCGCAGGCCGGCCGTGAGCCGCTCGCCCAGCGCGCGGCTGCGCGCCAGCAGCTGCTCATCGTCGAACACCTTCAGCACCGCGAGCGCCGCGGCGCAGCCGATGGGGCTGCCGGCATAGGTACCCCCCAGGCCGCCGGGCGCGGGGGCGTCCATCACTTCGGCGCGGCCCACCACGCCGGAGATCGGGAAGCCGCCCGCCATCGACTTGGCGGTGGTGATCAGGTCGGGCGCCACGGGCCACTGTTCGCTGGCGAACCAGGTGCCGGTGCGGCCCGCGCCGGTCTGCACCTCGTCGGCGATGATCAGGATGCCGTGGCGGTCCGCCAGTGCGCGCAGGCCTTCGACGAAGTCGTTGGGCGCCACGTAGAAGCCGCCTTCGCCCTGTACGGGCTCCAGAATGAAGGCCGCCACGCGCTCGGGCTCGATGTCGTTCTTGAACAGCAGCTCGACCGAATGCAGCGCGTCGTCGACGCTCACGCCGTGCAGCGCGTTCGGGTAGAGCGCATGGAACACCTCGCCCGGGAAGGGGCCGAAGCCGACCTTGTAGGGTGCCACCTTGCCGGTCAGGCCCAGCGTCATCATCGTGCGGCCGTGGTAGCCGCCGGTGAAGGCGATGACGCCGGGTCGCCGGGTGTGGGCACGGGCGATCTTGACCGCGTTCTCCACCGCCTCGGCACCGGTGCTCAGGAAGATCGACTTCTTCGCGAACTGGCCCGGCGCCAGCGCGTTCAGCCGCTCGGCCAGTTCCACGTAGGGCTCGTAGGCAAGCACCTGGAAGCAGGTGTGCGAATAGAGGTCCGCCTGCGCCTTGACGGCGGCCGTGATCTCGGGGTGGCAGTGGCCGGTGTTGAGCACCGCGATGCCGCCGGCGAAATCGATGTAGCGGCGGCCCTCGACGTCCCAGAGCTCGGCGTTGGCGGCCCGGCTGACGAAGATTTCATGGGCCTGGCCGACGCCGCGCGCGACGGCCGCGCTGCGGCGGGCCATGAGGGCGGCATTACTGAGGTGGGGTTCGCGTTGCATGGGGACGACCTGTGCTTGAGTGCTGGGAGGAAAGGAATGCCGGCACTCTAGGTCGCCCGATCCGGACCGGCCATGTACACCGGAAGCGGTCGTCCGGAGGACTGTACTGGTCTTGTATCCTGTACATACTTTCCTCAATATGGTGCAGGCCGGACCGCCGGAGACACCCCGATGCTCATTCTTCGCCCCGAACAGCCAACGCCATTGGTGAGCCAGATCGTGGAAGGGCTGCGCGGACTGATCGGCGCCCAGAAGCTCAAGGCCGACACCAAGCTGCCGTCGATCCGTGCCTTCGCCGCCGCCCACGGCGTCAGCGTCTTCACGGTGGTCGAGGCCTACGACCGGCTGGTGGCCCAGGGCCTGCTGGTCTCGCGCGCCAATGCCGGCTTCTTCGTCAAGCGGCGCAGCGAGGAGAGTGCTGTCGGCACCGCCAGCGTGCCCCGCGCGGATCCCCGCTTCGACGCGCGCTGGTACCTCCAGCAGATCTTCGAGAACCGCAACCTGCCGCTCAAGCCCGGTTGCGGTTGGCTGCCGCACGACTGGCTGTTCGAGGACGGCATGCGCCGCAGCCTGCGCCATCTGGCTTCCGAAGGCAGCGACATCGGCGGCTATGGCCTGCCCTTCGGCCACATGGCGCTGCGCATGGCGACGGCGGAGGCGCTTTCGGAACAGCAGATCGTGGTCGAGGCCGCCCAGGTGCTGCTGACCCAGGGCTCGAGCCAGGCGCTGGACCTGGTCGCGCGCCGCCTGCTCAAGCCGGGCGACCGGGTGCTCGTGGACGATCCCGGCTATCCGAACCTGATGTTCATGCTGCGCTTCCTGGGCGTAGAGATCGTCGGCGTGCCGCGCACTCCGACGGGCTACGACATGCCCGCGCTCGAGGCGCTGCTGGCGGTGCACCACCCCAAGGCCTTCTTCACGCAGCCGCGGCTGCAGAGCCCGACATGCTCCATGGCCTCGCTGCCGCAGCTGGTGCAACTGCTGCAGCTGGCGCAGGCGCACGACTTCACGCTGGTGGAGAACGACATCTACGCCGAGATGGACGCGTCGATGCGCCCCTCGCTTGCGAGCCTGGGGCAGCTGCGCCGCGTGGTCTACGTGGGCAGCTACTCGAAGACCATCTCGCCGAACATCCGTGTCGGCTACGTGGTCGCCCAGCCCGAGCTGCTCGACGAGCTGGCGCAGCTCAAGATGATCTCGGGCCTCACATCGTCCGACATCACTGAGCGCCTGGCCTTCGGCACCGTGACCGACGGCCGCTGGCGCAAGCATCTCAAGGCGCTGCGCGAGCGCCTCGCGCAGGCGCATGGCAGTGTCGCGCGGCGGCTGAGCGGACTGGGCTTCGAGCTGTTCCATGAGCCTGCGGCCGGCATGTACCTGTGGGCCCGGCATCCGGACATCACCGACAGCGCCGAACTCTCTCGGCGCGCCGCGACCCAGGGCATCATGCTCGGCCCGGGCCAGCTGTTCCTGGTCAACCCGCATCCCACCGGCTGGCTGCGTTTCAACGTCGCCTTCAGCGAGGACGAGCGCCTCTGGCGCTTCTTGGAGCGCAGCATCGAGGAGCGTCCGGCCGACTGAGCCGGGGTGGGGCGGGACTGGGCCGGCTCGACGAGGAGTCCATGCTGACGACTCCGCCGAGGACGCCAGCGGCAGGCCCCACGGTACGTGGGAGCAAGGAGAGCGCAGGCTGGCAATCAGCCAGGGCCGTCGCTGATCGGCGTCGGAATGCCGTGAGCCCGGCCGCGACGTGAGACCACACCATTGCGAATGTCCCATTCGAGCGGCCTGCCGGCTTCGCGATCGGTGAGGATGGATGTGATGTTCATGCGGGCGGCCTCAAAGGTTAGCGCGATTGTGAATCGTGGCTTCGGCAGCAGAGGAGAGAGCCACCGGGCTTGACCTTCGTCGCGCGGGGGAAGAGGCTTGCGTCCTTGCTTCAGAAAGCCTCGAGCGCCAGCGCCGTCACGCTCTCGGCACCGTCGACGATGCTGTCGCGCATGCCCGGCACCTTGTTGAGGATGTGCTCGGCGTAGAAGCGCGCGGTGGCGATCTTCGCCAGCATGAAGTCGGTGTCGAAGCTGCGCGAGGCGAGGTCCTGCGCAATGATCAGCGAGCGCGCGAGCTGCCAGCCGGCCACCAGGTTGCCCGCGAGCATCAGGTAGGGCACGCTGCCCGCGAACACCGCGTTGGGCGATGCCTTGGTCTGGCCCGCCACGAAATCGACCACCTCGACGAAGGCCTCGCGCGCGGCCTTCAGGCGCTTGAGCACGGCCGCCGCGGCGGGGTTGTCGAGCTTGGCCAGCTCGGCCTCGGTCTTCTCGATCTGCGCGGCGATCGCCTTCGCCGTCTGGCCGCCGTCGCGCGCCGTCTTGCGGCCCACGAGGTCGTTGGCCTGGATGGCGGTGGTGCCTTCGTAGATCGTCAGGATCTTGGCATCGCGGTAGTACTGCGCCGCGCCGGTCTCCTCGATGAAGCCCATGCCGCCGTGCACCTGCACGCCCAGCGAGGCCACTTCGAGGCTCATCTCGGTGCTGTAGCCCTTCACCAGCGGCACCATGAATTCGTAGAAGGCCTGGTTCTGCTTGCGCGCGTCGGCGTCAGGGTGATGGTGCGCGGCGTCGTAGGCGGCAGCCGCCACGCTGGACATCGCGCGGCAGCCTTCGGTGTAGGCGCGCATCGTCATCAGCATGCGCTTGACGTCTGGGTGATGGATGATCGGCGCGCTGGTGTTGATGGAGCCGTCCACCGGGCGGCTCTGCACGCGCTCCTTCGCGTAGGCCACGGCGTGCTGGTAAGCGCGCTCGGCGATCGCGATGCCCTGCATGCCCACCGCGTAGCGGGCCGAGTTCATCATGATGAACATGTACTCGAGGCCGCGGTTTTCCTGGCCCACGAGATATCCGATGGCACCGCCGTGGTCGCCATATTGCAGCACGGCCGTGGGCGACGCCTTGATGCCCATCTTGTGCTCGATGCTCACGCAGTGCACGTCGTTGCGCTCACCGAGCGAGCCGTCCTTGTTCACGAGGAACTTCGGCACGACGAACAGGCTGATGCCCTTCACGCCTTCGGGCGCGCCGGCCACGCGGGCGAGCACCAGGTGCACGATGTTCTCCGCCATGTCGTGCTCGCCGTAGGTGATGAAGATCTTGGTGCCGAACACCTTGTAGGTGCCGTCGGGCTGCGGCTCGGCGCGGCTGCGCACCATGGCGAGATCGCTGCCGGCCTGCGGCTCGGTGAGGTTCATCGTGCCGGTCCACTGGCCGCTCACGAGCTTTTCGAGGTAGGTGGCCTTGAGTTCGTCGGAGCCGGCGGTGAGCAGCGCCTCGATGGCGCCGTCGCTCAGCAGCGGACACAGCGCGAAGCTCATGTTGGCCGAGTTGAGCATCTCGCCGCAGGCCGCGCCGATGGTCTTGGGCAGGCCCTGGCCGCCGAAGTCCGCCGGATGCTGCAGCCCCTGCCACCCGCCCGCCACGTACTGCGCGAAGGCTTCCTTGAAGCCCGGCGTGGTGGTCACCGCGCCATCCTTGAACGACGAGGGATCGCGGTCGCCCGCCACGTTCAGCGGCGCGATCACGTCCTGGTTGAAGCGCGCGCATTCTTCGAGCACGGCCTGTGCGGTTTCCAGGCCGGCGTCCTCGAAGCCCGGCAGCTTCGCGATCTCGCCGATGTTGGCCAGGTGTTCGATGTCGAACAGCATGTCTTTAAGGGGCGCGACGTAACTCATCTCGATTTTTCTTTCGAAGCAGATCCAAAGTAAAAGAAGGACTCGGCCCCTCCCGAACAGGAGCGCCGGGCACACGGTAGGACGACGCGGAGCTTCGAGCCAGAAGGGCTAGCCCTGCTTCTCCATCTTCTCGTGGGCATCCACGAGCTGAGCCAGCAGCTTCATGAAGACGGCGCGATCCTCGGGCGACAGCGGCTCGATCAGCAGTTCCTGCGAGCGGTGGATGCTTTCCTGCAGGTCGTTGATCAGGTTCAGCCCGTCCTGGGTGATCACCGACAGCCTCGATCGACGATCGTCCGGATTGACGCGAGTCTCGACCAGCCCCTTGTCGACCAGGCGCTTGACCACTTCGGCCGTCGTCGTTCGATCCAGTGAAAGCTCGCGACCGAGAGCCTTCTGATCGAGCCACGGATTCATCGAAAGCGCGGTCAACATGCCGATCTGCAGCGGCGTGATGCTCTCGGACTTGCAGAGATCGAAGAAGATCGCCTGGCCGATCTGAGTGAGCCGGCGGATCAGGAAGCCCGGACGCCGCCACATGACTTCGCGCAGCGGATTGAATGGCTCTGGACCCTTGGGCTTTGGCGCTTCCACGTCCGTGGTGCCACCTGTCTTCTTCCGGGCGGGAGAACGCTTCGTCATCATCTCGAGATCGCCAATAGTGTCAGCCGGCGAGTGTATCGGCTCCCCCATATGCAAAGGAACGAGAGCGCCCGCCACTACAGCAGGTCGACCTCGAGGTACTCGCCCAACAGGCGGTGGAAGTCCAGCTCGTCGTCCCACGGGATCATGTGGCCGGCGCCGCTGGCCGTGCACTGCTTCAAGTGGGGTGCGAGGGTTTCGATCTCCGCCAGGTCTTCGGCGAGCACCACGCCGCCGCGCCCGGCCGTCATGAGCAGCCCGGGCGTCTGCAACCTCGCCAGATCGGCGTGGATGTCGTCGCCGTGAAAACCGGCATGCGCCCGGACCACCGCCTCCTCGCTGCACGTGTGGAGCCACTCGGCGCGCAGCTGCAGTTGTTCGTTCGTCCAACTCGGCGCGTAGGGACGCAGTTCGTCGGCCGTGATGCCCTGGATGGCCGTCCGGATGGAATCCACATACCACGACAGCGGCACGGGATAGGGGCGGCGGCCGGGGCCGGAGACGGGCGGATCGATCAGCAGCAACCTGTCGAGGCGGCGCGCGTCGCGCGACGCGGCGCGGATCGCGACGCGCGCCCCCATGGAGTGCCCCAGCAGCGTGACCGACGACCACTCCTGGACCTCCAGCAGATCGAGCACGTCGCCCGCCATGGCGTCGAGGCTGGCGTCCATGCCGGGCACGCTGGAGGACAGGCCCCGCCCGCGGAAGTCCAGCACATGGACGTCAAAGTGGCGAGCCAGCCGCTCGGCGACGAAGCCCCACGTGATGGCCGGGCTCGTGATGCCGGGCAACAGGAGCAGCCGCGGGCCCTGGCCGCCATAGCGCAGCAGGTGCAGCCGAACCCCGTTGGCGCGCACGTGGTAGCCATGAAGAAATGAACTCATTGCGACTCCGAGGTGTTCCATTCACCGACTGCTCCCGCCCCGGCTGGCGACGCAAACGGCATCGACACGAACCTTCGCCGCTGCGCTGGAAGGGATGCGGCAGCCGGCACGAACGGTCTCATGACTGCGGCGGCCTTCCGAACCAGCCTCGAATGCGGCTCCACAGCACGCTCCACATCATCGCGGCCATGGAGACCGTGGGCTGCGGCTCGTCGATCGAAGCCGCCTGCCCGCTCAGCCGACGGGAGATCTGCTTGCCGAAGTCCGCCACCATGCGGCGTACGAAATCCTTCACGAGCCCCGAGCGCGAGAACTGCGCGAGCGGCCCCTGAAGCGCGTAGATCATGTCCACGTGGACCCGGGTGCTGTCGGCAGCCAGCGCTTCGAGCCGATAGGTGATGTCGCCCTGGGTGCGCGACTTGCTCAGGCTGTCCTGGCCCGCACCTCGAAGGACAGCGCGCCTGGCGGCATCGTCGCGTTCCAGCCGGGCCGCCCCGGCGAAGGCTGCGGACATCGGCCCGAACTTGATGGCGATCGTGCCCTTGACTCTTTCGCCCTCGTGCGACTCGATGGTCGCGCCCGGCAGGCAGGACGCCACTGCGGGCAAGTCGCCCATGAATGCCCACACCCGGTCGACCGGATGAGGCACGTCGAAATGGACCTCGATGGCGTTGCCTTTCGCCTTGGCCTTGGCCATCGCCACGGGATCGACCTCCGCCATGTCCGCCGCGGCGGCCGGACCGGATGCCGCGGTCCTGCCGGGCGACGGCACCGGCGATTCGGTGGGCGCCGCTGCAGCAACGCGTTTCAGCGCGACCGTTCGCGGTGCGACCAGTCGCTGGCGCAGCTGCTCGAACTGCGCGTCGGGGGTGTCGCGCTGCTGCTGGAGCACCTCCAGGATGGCGTCGACGATGCCCTGGTAACCCGTGCAGCGGCACAGGTTGCCCGACAGCTCGAGGCGCACGCGCGCTTCGTCGGCGTCGGGCAGGCGAAGCACGATGTCACGTGCCGTGGTCAGCATTCCCGGCGTGCAGAAGCCGCACTGCAACGCATGGTGGCGCGTGAATGCCTGCCGCAGCCGCTGCATCGCCGCATCGCCGTCGTAGCCCTCGATGGTGGTGACTTCCCGGCCTTCGCATGCCACGGCGAAGGTGATGCACGAGCGCGTGGGCTGGCCGTCGATGAGCACCGTGCAAGCGCCGCACACGCCGTGCTCGCAGCCGAGGTGGGTTCCGGTGAGGCGCAGTTCGTCGCGCAGGAAATCGCCCAGATGCACCCTGGGCTCGGCCGGCCGGCTGATGCTGCGACCGTTCACTTGAATGGCAATCGGGTCCAAGTCTTTTTACTCCGCGTGTTTGGCACCGGCCAGGACGCCGGACTGCTCGAGTGCACGCTCCAGGCAGGCGGTGAAGAGCTTTTGGTCGATGGCGTCGCGTTCAGGGAGCGCGGCGCGCACGGCCGCCCGTAGCGACTCGCGGCCGGCCGCGCCGGCACCGCGGTGCGCGATCTCGGCTGCGAGCGCAAGCAGCAGAAGGGGAGGGCCGTCGGCCGCCCCGAGGACGATCCGCGCACGCTCGCGCGAAGCGTCGAAATACACCGCCGCACTGGCTTCCGCGAACTCGCCCGGCTTGCGGCAGACCTTGTGATATCCCCAATGCATGGAGGAGGTTTCCGAAGGCACGGCGACCGACACGATCAGTTCATCGGACTCGAGCACGGTCGTGTAGGCGCCGAGCATGAACGCATCGGCGTCGATCGTGCGTTCGCCGCGCGGCGACCTGACCACCAGGCGCGCGCCGAGTGCCGCCAGCACCACCACCCAGTCGGCTGCGGGGTCGGCATGCGCCAGGCTGCCGCCCACGGTGCCTCGGGTACGGATCGCGCGGTAGGCGATCCCGCCTGCGACCTGGCGCATGGGATGCGCGGCCAGCGGCGAGTGCACGCCGTCCTCGATCTCCGCATGGGTGACGGCGGCACCGATCTCGATCCAGTCGCCCTTGCGGCTGACAGTGCGCAGGCTGGGAATCTGCGCGACGTCGACCACGTGGGCAGGCCGCGCCAGCCTCAGGTTGAGCATCGGGCCGAGGGACTGGCTCCCGCTCATGGCCTTCGTGGCGCCTGCGCCTGCCGCCAGTGCAGCGATCGCCTCGCCGACATCGAGGACGCGCGTGTATGCGAACTTCGGCGCTTTCATCGGGCGTGCTCCTCTTCGCGATTCGCGCCCTCGAGGGCCGCGAGCAGGCGGCGCGGCGTCAGCGGCGTCATGAGCACCTCGGCAGCGCCGGTGCCGCGCAGGGCGTCGTTCACCGCGTTGAAGATCACCGCCGGCGGCGCGATCGCACCGCCTTCGCCCACGCCCTTGGCTCCGAATTCGGTGTGCGGCGAAGGTGTCTCGAAATGGTCGATGCGGATGCGCGGCACCTCGGTGGCGCCCGGAAGGATGTAGTCGGCCAGGGTGGAGGCCAGCGGCTGGCCTTGTTCGTCGTACGGACTCTCCTCGTACATCGCGGTGCCGATGCCCTGTGCGATGCCGCCAATGGTCTGGCCCTCCACGATCATCGGATTGACCATGGTCCCGCAGTCCTCCACGACCACGTAGTCGAGGATCTCGACCTCGCCGGTTTCGATGTCGACGGCCACCACCACCGCGTGCGTCGCATAGGTGAAGGTGCCGGTGTCGACCTTGGGCTTGTATGCACGGGACACCTCCAGGCCGCCGAGATGAACGTCGGCGGGAAGGTCCTGCGGCGTGAGGTACCACGCGCCCCCGACCTCCGACAGCGGGATCGACTTGTCGCCTGATACGGCGCGTCCTTCGATCAAGGCGACGGTCTGCGCATCCACACCCATGAGGTAGGCTGCGATCGACTGGATGCGCGGCAGCAGTTCCTTGCACGCGACAGAGATGGCGCCTCCCGACATGACGGTGGCGCGCGAGGCGTAGGTGCCCGAGGAAAACGGCGTAAGCGCCGTGTCCCCATGCACCACCCGGATCCGTGCCACCGGAATGCCGAGCACGTCGTTGGCGATCTGCGCGAAGCTGGTCTCCATGCCCTGGCCGTGCGAGTGCACGCCCACGCGCACTTCGAGTCCGCCGTCCGCGGTCATCCTGACGACCGCCTGGTCGAAGCCAGGCACCACCGGCAGGCCCCAGTTCGCGAACACGGTCGTGCCGTGGGCGGACTGCTCGGTATAGGTGGCCGTGCCGAAGCCGATCAGCCGCCCGTCGGGCTCGCCGCGCGCCTGGCGCTCGCGCACGGCCTTCAGTCCGATCATCTCCACGGCGCGGCGCAGGCTTGCCTGGAAGTCGCCGCTGTCGAAGTGCTTGTTCGCCACGTTCACATAGGGCATGGCCGAGGCTGGAACCAGGTTCTCCAGCCGTACCTCCCACGGCTCGCGCCCCACCTCGCGGGCCACGGCGTCCATGAGCAGCTCGATCGCGAAGCAGACGCCGGTGCGCGCGACGCCACGGTAGGCCATGAATCCCGGCTTGTTGGTCGCAACGCACAGGGTCTCGCACCGATAGCCGCGGAAGCTGTAGGGCCCGGGCAGATTGCCGATCGCCTGGCCAGGCTCCAGGCCGACGAAGAAGGGGTAGTAGGAATAGGCGCCGCCGTCGATGGTGATGACGGCATCCAGCGCCAGCAGCTTGCCCGTGCGGTCCGCATAGGCCGTGAGCCGGTAGTGATGCTGGCGCGTGTTGGCGCCGACGATCAGGTGCTCGCGCCGATCCTCGAGGTAGCGAAACGGCGTGCGATACGTCTTGGCCAGCCAGGCGACGCAGAGGTCTTCGGGATAGAGCTGTCCCTTGTAGCCGAAGGCGCCGCCGACGTCCGGTGACACGACCCGCACGGCTTCCTCGTTCATCGCGAGGTGCTGGGCGATGCCCACGCGTAGCAGATGCGGGACCTGGGTGGCGCTGACGACCACGAGCTGGTCGGTCTGGAAGTCCCAATAGGCCAAGACAGATTTTCCCTCCAGCGGCACGATGCATTGGCGCGACAGCTCGACCGTGCGGCTGACCTTCACCTCGGCCTTCGCGGCGAGTTCTTCGAAGTCGCGATCGGCCCGCAGCGTGAGAAAGACGTTGTCCTTCCATTCGGGGTGCATGAACTCCCCCGTGGCCGCAAGCGCGGAATCCGCGCTGTGGTACACGGGCAGTTCGTCGTACGAGACCTCCACTTCCTCCAGCAGGTCTTCCGCCATGGCGCGCGTCGGGGCCACCGCCATCGCGATGGCCTCGCCGACGTGACGGACCTTGCCCGACGCCAACGGCGGCAGTGCCGAGTACTGGTAGGTGGGCACCGAAGACGGCGATCCGATGTCCGCCGCATCGGACATCATGTCGCGCAGGAACACCTTCCCCGCGAGCGCCTCGGGAATCTCGACGCCGGTGACGACCGCATGCGCGAGCGGGCTGCGCAGGAACGCGACCTCCTGCAGGCCCGGCAGCACGAAGTCCCCCACGAAGTTGCCTTTTCCCACAAGGTGGCGCGCGTCCTCCTTGCGAGGCACCCGGGCGCCGATGCCCTCGCGCTTCAACAGCCTCGCCGGAATGTCTGCTCGGTCCATGCGTTTCCTTTTCCTTGACTGGTTTCCTGGTGCCGGACTCCATCGAGTCCGCCCATGCCCGGCACTGCCCTGGTGATCGACGCGCAAGAAAAAGTCCCTTCGCCGCACCCCGCACAAGGGCCTTGACCGCCAACGTGCGTTTCGACATCTGAGTCGCACGATATGACAGTTCACTGGCACAAGTATATGGCCGATGTTGGAGCAATGGAAGACAGCCGCTGTCGATGCAAACCCTAACAGATCGATATCTCGAAAGTGGTGCATCTGCATTGGCATTTTCGCCCCTTTGTGGCGTTTATTTCCTGCATGCTGAATCCAATCTGGTGCAGCGTCGGACAGTAAAAACCCGTACTTGAAATCACAGGAACGTCCAACTAATATGACAGTTCACTGACTAATTATGAGAGGTCCGGAAATCACCGGATGGAGCCATGAACTGGATCAAAGTCGCTTCGGCGCGAGAGCTGAAAAACGATGAAGCGAAAACCGTCAGCGTCGAAGGCCACGGCGTCGCGCTGTTTCGTATCGACGACGAGTTCTTCGCCACGGACAGCATGTGCACGCATGCCACTGCGCTGCTGTCGGAGGGCTATGTCGAAGACGGCTGTGTCGAATGCCCGCTGCACCAGGGCCGCTTCGACATCCGCACGGGCAAGGCGATGTGCGCGCCGGTCACCGTGGACCTGCGCACTCACGCCGTGAAGCAGGAAGGCGATGACATCTACGTGATGTCGCCGGCCGCGAAATGACTTCGCCCGGCATCGTCATCGTTGGTGCGGGCCAGGCTGCGGCGGTCGCCGCCCATGCGCTGCGCGAACACGGCTACCGCGGACGCATCACGATGCTGGGGCGGGAGCGTCACAGGCCGTATGAGCGCCCCCCGTTGTCCAAAGCCGTGCTGGTGGCGGCCGAGGAGCCGAGCCTCGACGTCCTCGCGCAGGACGCCTGGGCACTTGGCGACATCGATCTGCGAAGCAACGCCGATGCGGTAGCCCTGGATCTCTCGAAGCGACAGGTTCGCCTTGCCGACGGCCAGGTGCTCACGTACGACATGTGTTTGATCGCCACGGGCGGCGAGGCCAGCACGCTGGCGTGCGCACCGGCGGGCCGGCCGCACGTGCACTACGTGCGCACCCTCGACGACGCGCGGCGGTTGCGCGCGGCCCTTCAGGGCAAGCCGCGGGTCGCGATCCTGGGTGGCGGCTTTCTTGGCCTCGAGATCGCCAACTCCGCGTTGTCGGCCGGCGCGGCGGTGACCGTGATCGAGCGCGCGACGTCCCTGCTCGATCGGTTCCTTCCGCCGGAAGCGTCTGCGTGGCTCGAATCCGGTCTGCGGCAGGCAGGCGCGCGGCTCCTGCTCGGTACTGCCCTCGAAGGCGTCCAACCTCTGCCCGACGGCCGCATGCGCCTGTCGACCCATGCCGGCGATCTGGAGGCGGACGAGATTGTCGTGGCCATCGGCCTCTCGCCCAACGACGCACTGGCCCGCGATGCGGGCCTGGAGATCGCGGCGGGCGGCGGCGTGCTCGTAGACGCGCAGTGTCGCACCAGCGACGAGCACGTGTTCGCGTGCGGCGACTGCACCAGCCAGCAACGCCCGGGGCACGCGACGCCGAGGCGCCTGGAGTCCTGGCAGAACGCCAACGAGCAGGCACGCACCGCCGCGGCCGCCATGCTCGGTGCGGCCGGCCCAGCGCCGGCGGTGCCCTGGTTCTGGACCGACCAGGGCCAACACAACATCCAGATGCTGGGCCTGCCGGGCCCCGGTCTCGAATACGTGCGCCGGGGCGATCCGGCCGCCGGCAAGGCGCTGTGGATCGGCCACTGCGGTGGCGTTCCGCTGCACGGCGTGGCCATCAACGCCGGCGCCGATCTGCGCGCCATCCGGCCCCTCTTCGAGCAGCGGCGCCCGGTGCTGCTCGACGAATTCCTGCGGGACGCCACCGATCTGCGCGCATGGGCCAAGCAGATGCGAGGCGGCACCCCTTCCACCGTTCAACCACCCCTCACAGCCTAAGGAGCTTTCATGTATCAATCGCAGGCGGTCATCGGCATCACGAATGCCCGAAAGAATCCGCCCCTGGAGCAGTGCGTCTGGCCCGCGGACGCGCTCAACAACATTCCGGACTGGGTTTACACCAGCCAGGCCATCTACGACCAGGAGATCGAGCGCATCTTCCGCGGCGACACCTGGAACTTCGTCGCGCTGGAAGCCGAGATCCCGAACCCCGGCGACTACAAGCGAGGTTACGTCGGCGCCACGGCCGTGGTGATCGTTCGCGCGGAAGACGACACGATCTCCGTCTTCGAGAACCGCTGTGCCCACCGCGGCGCCGAATTCTGCCGCTCCAGCCACGGCAACGCGAAGGAGTTCGTCTGCCCCTACCACCAGTGGTCGTATGACCTCAAGGGCAACCTGCAGGGCGTTCCGTTCAAGCGTGGAATCAACAAGGTTGGCGGCATGCCGCCGGACTTCAAGAACGCGGAACACGGTACCCGGCAGCTTCGCGTGGCCACGCGCAACGGCGTGGTGTTCGCCACCTACTCCGACAAGACTCCTCCGCTGGAGGAGTACATGACCAAGGAGATCGTGGAGGAGTTCGACGTTCCGTTCTCGGGCAAGAAGCTCAGGATCCTGGGCTACTGCCGCAACGAGCTTCCGTGCAACTGGAAGATGTACCACGAGAACCTCAAGGACCCGTATCACGCGACGCTGCTGCACTCGTTCCTCGTGGTGTTCGGCCTTCTGGTGCCCGGCATCAAGTCGATCGTCTTCGCCGACAAGGAACATGGCCGCCACGGTTACATGGCGTCGTCCAAGCCCGACCAGGTCTATGCCACTGTCGCCGCCGACGACAAGGCGGAGATGCGGTCGTTCAGCGACAACCTCCGGCTGCGCGACGAGCGGTTCCTGGACTACGTGCGCGAGTTCGATTCGCCCTGGTCCGCCAACATGATGACCATGTGGCCGAACCTGATCGTGCAGCGCCAGATGAACACGATGGGCGTGCGCCAGATCATTCCGAACGGCCCGAACAGCATGGTGATGCAGTGGACCATGTTCGGCTATGAGGACGACACGCCCGAGATGACGCGGCACCGCCTTCGGCAGGGCAACCTGATGGGCCCCTCCGGCTTTCTGGGCCTCGAGGACAACGAGGCATTGAAGTTCGTGCAGGAGGGCATCCGCAATTCGTCCACCGACAACAACGTCGTCAAGCTCGATGCGGGCCACCAGGGAACGGCGCGCAACCTGATCTCGGAGTCGTGCATCCGGTCGCTCTACCAGTACTACCGGGAAGTCATGGGCATCCGTGTCGCGGAGATGGCAGCATGAAAGAGCGGCTCGCCTACGCCAGGTCCACGATCTCGCCGCGCCGCGCGGCCGAGCTGCGCACCGAGGTCGACTCCTTCCATGTCGAGTACTGCGCCGCCCTCGATGCCAATGACATCGAGCGCTGGCCCGAATTCTTCAGCAAGGACGCGACCTACCGGATCACCTCGCGCCAGAACGCGCTGCTGGACATGCCCGTGGGCCTCGTCTACTGCGAGGGCCTGGACATGATCACCGACCGCGCGCTCGCGGTGGCGCATTCGCAGATGTTCGCGCCACGGCACATGCTGCATGTGCTGGGAATCACGCGCGTGCTTCAAGACACGGGCGACACGATCAGCTCGCAGACGCCTTTCATCCTGATGCAGACCCTGGTCGAGGGGCCTTCCACCGTGCATCTCGCGGGCATCTATCACGACCGCTTCGTGCGCGACGGCGAACGGCTGCTCATCGCAAGCCGCGAGGTGGTGCACGACACGGAAATTCTCGACACGGCCCTGGCGTACCCGGCCTGAATCCATTGAGGACCCCAATGAATCCAACCCCCAAGATCGCGCTCGAAGAGCACTTCAGCGCCCCGGGCTTCGACGCCTATTCCGCGAAGTACACGCGAGCGCTGCCGGCCGACTTCGTGGCGCGGCTCGACGCCAGGCTCGGCGACTTCGACGACCAGCGCCTGGCCGAGATGGACGCCGGCAACATCGAGTACGCCGTGCTGTCGCAGACGATGCCCGGCGTACAGGCCGAGACGGACGGCGCCGCCGCCGTGCGGCGCGCGCGCGAGAACAACGAGTTCCTCGCCGAGCGCGTGGCACGCCATCCGCAGCGCTTCGGCGCCTTCGCGCACGTCGCGCTCCAGGACCCGGCGGCCGCAGCTCGAGAACTCGAGCGCACCGTCGTCGAGTGCGGCTTCAAGGGCGCGCTGATCAACGGCCACACCCTGGGCCGCTATTACGAAGGCAGCGAGTTCGACGTGTTCTGGGAGCGCGCGGAGGCACTCGGCGTGCCCATCTATCTGCACCCCAACGCGTTCAGCCAGCCGCCGGCGCTGCTGGAGGGCATGCCGGTCCTTCAGGGGGCCACCTGGGGCTGGGGCGTGGAGACGGCGGGGCACGCACTGCGCCTGCTGTTCGGCGGGGTGTTCGACCGCTTCCCGCGGCTGACGCTGCTGCTGGGCCACATGGGCGAGGCACTGCCGTATCAACGCTGGCGCATCGACAGCCGCTTCGCCGCGTATCCCTCAGGCATCAAGCTGGCACGCAAGCCCAGCGAGTACATCGGCAGCAACATCCTGATCACGACGTCCGGCGTGTGCTCCGCGCCGGCGCTGCTGGGCGCCATCGGCGAGCTCGGCGCCCAGGCCGTGCTGTTCTCCGTGGACTACCCCTACGAATCCACCGCCGAGGCCTGCGCCTTCATCGAGCAGGCGCCGCTTGACGCACGCACCCGCGAGCTGGTGTGCCACGGCAATGCGCGCCGGCTCTTCAAGCTCGGCAGCCCGCAGGACCTTGCGCTCCTGCAGATCTGACACTTTCAAACAGAGGACGAAACATGCCAGTCAGCGATTATCAAATGGTCAAGGCCTGGGACGAGGTTCTGAAGCTCAGCAAGGTGGAGCGCGGACAGAAGGTCTCGATCCTGTGCGGTCCCCACACCCATCCGCAGACGCTGCAGACCGCCACGATCGCGGCGCAGGCCGCGGGCGCAGTCGTCACCCGGATCGAGCTGCAGCCCATCAACGCGGAGAAGGCGCCCAGCCGCGACCTGATGAACTACCTGGGGGAAACGCCCCTCACCAACAACCCGGTCGCGCTCGCGGCCATGAAGAACAGCGACATCGTCCTGGACCTGATGCTGCTGCTGTTCTCGCCCGAGCAGATGGAGATCCTCGAGTCGGGGACGAAGATCCTCCTGGCCGTCGAACCGCCCGAGGTGCTGGTGCGGGCTGTGCCCACGGAGGCCGATCGCGAGCGGGTGCTCGCCGCATCGAAGCTGCTCAAGGCCGCCAGGAAGATGCACGTGACTTCGCCGGCCGGCACGGACGTGACCTTCAAGCTCGGCGATTACCCGACCATCTCCGAGTACGGCTTCTGCGAGGAGCCCGGGCGCTGGGACCACTGGCCCAGCGGCTTCCTCTTCACCTTCGCCAACGAGGGCGGCAGCGACGGCACCATCGTGATCGATCGCGGCGACATCCTGCTGCCGCAGAAGAACTACGTCTCCGACAAGGTCACCATGCAGCTGCGCGAAGGCTTCGTGCGCAGCATCGAGGGTGACATCGACGCCACCCTGCTGCGCGAGTTCATGGAGGCCTACAAGGACCCCGAGGCCTACGCCATCGCGCACATCGGCTGGGGGATGCAGCCGCGCTGCTACTGGCACACGCTGTCGCTGGTGGACCGCGAAGCCACTTCCGGACAGGACGCGCGTGCGTTCGAAGGCAACTTCCTGTTCTCGCTGGGCCCCAACAACGAGGCCGGAGGGCCTCGCACCACGCCGTGCCACCTGGACATTCCCTTGCGCAACTGCACGGTGAAGCTCGACGACGTCGTCGTGGTTCGCGACGGCAAGGTCATCGACGAGGCCTTCCGATGAGCGCCGATCCGGACATCTACCAGAAGCAGGGCTTCGGCAATGCCGTCGCGCCGAAGGCGCCGTACGGCCTGCTGATCATCGACTTCGTCAACGGATTCGCCGATCCGCTCAAGTTCGGCGGCGGCAACATCGAGCCGGCCATCGAATGCACTCGCGGCCTGCTGGCCGCCGCGCGCGAGCGCGGATGGCCCATCGTCCACACGCGGGTCGTGTACCAGGACGATGGCGCCGACGCCAACATCTTCGCGCTCAAGGTGCCGCCCATCCTGGCCCTGCGCGAGGACGCGCCGCAAAGCCAGATCGTCGCGCAGCTGCAGCCGCGCAGCGGCGAGCTGGTGCTGCGCAAGATCCATCCGTCGGCTTTCTTCGGTACCTCGCTGGCTTCCTGGTTGTCGCAACGCGGCGTGCAGACGCTGCTGATCGCGGGATGCACCACCAGCGGGTGCGTCCGCGCCAGCGTGGTCGATGCCATGTGCCACGGCTTTCGACCCCTGGTCGTCACGGACTGCGTGGGCGACCGGTCGTTGCAGGCGCACGAGGCCAACCTCTTCGACATGGACCAGAAGTACGCGACCTTGATGCCCCGCGACGCCGCACTGCAGGCGACTGAAGCAGCGCAGCCGCACGGCGTGCTGGCCTGAAGCCAGCCCGAGCCCACGATTCCCGACCCACCTCTCGTCAAAACCCGGGCGAATGCCCCGCCAGCGACCCCCACTACCTGGAGAAGAAGATGACCCTCAAACTCGTTGCCGCGATCGCGGTCTCACTCGCGACGCTCGCGCTGCAAAGCCGCGCCGACGTCATCAAGGTGGGTGTGATCGCACCCATGTCCGGATCCTTCTCCGCGGTGGGGCAGACCTGGGAAGGGGCGACCAAGGCCTACCAGAAGCTCAACGGCACCACCGCGGGCGGGCACACGATCGAGGTCATCTACCGCGACCTGCCTGACATCAATCCCGCGCAGGCCAAGGCACTGGCCCAGGAGCTCATCATCAAGGAAGGCGCCCAGCACATCGCCGGCCTGTACTTCACGCCCGATACGCTGGCTGTCGCCGCGCTCGCGCAGGAGGCGAAGGTGCCCGTCGTGATCTTCAACGCGTCGACCTCGTCGCTTCTCGAGAAGTCCGACTACCTGCTGCGCACCTCCTACACGCTGCCGCAGATGGCCGTGCCGGTGGCCAAGTACGCGCTCGAGAAGAACGTGAAGAACGTCGTGTCGCTGGTCAGCGACTTCGGTCCCGGCCTCGACGCCGAGAAGGCCTTCAACACCGCGTTCGTCGCCGGAGGCGGCAAGCTGCTCGAGGCCATCCGCGCGCCGCTGAAGACGACGGACTTCGGCCCCCTGATGCAGCGCGTGAAGGCGCTCAAGCCCGATGCGCTGTACGTCTTCGGTCCTGGAGGGCCGGCCACCTACGCAATGATCAAGGCCTACAACGAAGCAGGGTTGAAGGCCGCGGGCGTGCGCTTCCTGGGCACGGGCGAGACGGATGAAGACCAGCTGCGCGCGATCGGCCCCGAGCTGCTGGGAATCGAGACCGGCATGTTCTATTCGGCGACGCACAACTCGCCGCTGAACAATGCCGCGGTCAAGGCGCTGGCCGAGGTGGCACCCAAGGCCATCCCGACCGTCCAGCTCGCGAATGCGTACGACGGCCTGCATGTGATCTATCACATGGTCAAGGCAACGGACGGCAAGCGCGACGGGCCCAAGGGCCTTGCCGCCGCCAAGGGCTTCTCGTGGGAGAGCCCGCGCGGCCCGGTGAAGATCGACCCCGCCTCCCGCGAGTTCGTGCAGAACGTCTACATGCGGGTGGTCGAGAAGGATTCGTCGGGGCGCTTCGTCAACCGCGAGTTCCGGACCTTCGAGATGCAGCCCGACTACGGACGCATCCAGGGCGCGGCCAAGTAACGCAGAGACTGCAGCATGTCTTTCGCGCTTCTCAGCAGCATCCTGATCGACGGCGTGACGTACGCCATGATCCTGTTCATGATCACCGTGGGCCTGTCGATGACGATGGGCCTGATGCGTGTGGTGAACCTGGCCCATGGCGCCTTCGCGATGCTCGGCGGCTTTCTTGCGGCGAGCATTCCTCAGCGCCTGGGCGTGCCCATCGGGCTGGGCTTCGTGCTGGCGATCGCCATCGTGGCCCTCCTGGCGGTGATCTTCGAGCGCACCCTGCTGCGCCGCTTCTACCGCCGCGACGATCTCGACCAGATGCTGGTGACGATAGGGCTGATGTTCGTCGCGACCGCGGCGGTCAACCTGATGTTCGGATCGTCGGTGACCTCCGTCGCGCTTCCCGAGGCATTCAGCGGCTCGGTGGACCTGGGCTTTCGCTCCATTCCCCGGCACCGGCTCATCGTCGTCGCCTGCGGGCTGCTGGTGGTCGTCGTCCTGTGGCTCGCCGTGGACCGGTCGTCCTTCGGCATCCGAGTGCGCGCTGCCGTCGACAACGCGCCCATCGCCCGGGCCATCGGCATCGACACGACGAAGATCTACGCAGCCACCTTCGCGATCGGTGCCGCGCTCGCGGCGCTGGGCGGCATCGCCGGTGCCGAGATGCTGCCGATGGAGCCGACCTACGCCTCCAAGTACCTGGTGATCCTCCTGGCCGTCGTGGCCGTGGGAGGAAACGGAAATCTGTTTGGCTCTTTCTTCGCAGCATTGCTGCTCGGCATCGTGGAGACCTCGATGAAATACATGGTTCCCCAGTTGGCATCGGCTGCCTTCTTCCTGACGATGATCGTCGTCCTGCTGTTCCGGCCCCAGGGGCTGTTCGGGAGGCAGGCATGAGCGCAGTGATTCCGCCCATGGCGATGGCTGCGGCGTCCCGCGCTCACCCGTGGAAGCACTTGCGCGCCGAGATCGTCCTGACGCTGGCCGGGCTGCTGGCCTTCGTGCTGTTCCCGCAGGACCTCGGGTTGCTGACCAACATGGCAACGATGTCCATCTTCGCGCTGTCGCTGAGCCTCGTCCTCGGGCAGGCGGGCATCGCGACCCTGGGCCAGGCCGCGCTGTACGGCACCGGTGCCTACGTCGCGGGCTGGACCGCGCTGTACCTGACGGCCGATCCGGTCGTCGGACTGCTGCTCGGCGGCCTGGGCGGAGGGCTGATCGCGCTGCTCAGCGGTGCCGTGATGCTGCGCTCGACCAAGCTCACGCTGGTCATGCTCACCATCGCCGTGGCGCAGTTGCTGCTCGAGCTCGCCAACTGGGCCCGATGGCTCACCGGCGGCGACGACGGACTTGCCGGCTTCGAGGTCGCCCCGCTGTTCGGCATCTGGGAGTTCAACTTCATGGGCCACACCGGCTACTTCTACGCGCTGGGCGCGCTGGTACTGGTGTACTTCCTCGTGCGCAACCTGGTCGAGTCGCCCTTCGGCCTGACGGCCAGGGCGATCCGACAGGACCCGGGCCGCGTCCAGGCGCTGGGCGGGCGCGTGTACCTGCACCTGCTGGCCGTCTACACCATCGGCGGCGTCGTGGCGGGCCTGGCTGGCGCATTGACCGCACAGACCAGCAAGGTGGCCAATCTCTTCATGCTGGACTTCACGACGTCCGCGGGTGTCGTGGTCATGATCGTCCTGGGCGGCACGCGTCGCCTGTCGGGTGCGGTGCTCGGCACCGTCGCCTACATGACCATCCACCACATCGCATCGACGTTGAATCCGTACCACTGGCTCTTCGTGATCGGTTCGATGCTGATCTTCGTGCTCATCGTCCTGCCCGAAGGCCTGGTCGGACTCCTGGACCGGGCCGCGGCGTGCGCCAGGCGTCTGGGCGGCAAAGGAGGAACCCGATGACTCCCCGGCTGCAAACCCGCAACCTGTGCCACTCCTTCGGCGGCCTGGCCGTCACGCAGAACGTCACGCTGTCGCTCCCGCAGGGCGCCCGCACGGCGCTGATCGGGCCGAACGGTGCCGGCAAGACCACGCTGGTCAACCTGCTCAGCGGAGCGATTCGCCCGAAGTCCGGCGACATCCAGCTCGACGGCCGCTCGATCGTGCAGTTGCCGCAGTACGCAAGCGTGCGCAGCGGCATCGTGCGCACGTTCCAGATCAGCCGCCTGTTCAAGGACTTGACCGTGGCGGACAACGTCAAGGTCGCGGTGCTTCAGCGGCTGCGCGCCTCCATGCAGTGGTGGCCTTCGCCGGCGCGTTCCGCGCGCGTGCACGACGAGGTCCACGAGACCCTCGGCATGCTGGGCCTGAACCCCTTTGCGGATCGGGTGGTGGGGCGTCTGGCGCTCGGCGAGCAGCGGCTTGCGGAGATCGCGCTCGCGCTCGCCATGAAACCCGAGGTGCTGCTGCTGGACGAGCCCGGCGCCGGCGTGCCGCAGGGGGAAGGCGGCCGCATCATGAGTGCCATCGAGAGTCTTCCGAAGGACCTGTCGGTGCTGCTCATCGAGCACGACATGGACCTGGTGTTCCGCTTCGCCTCGCACATCATCGTCCTGGTTGCCGGCGCGGTGATGGTGGAGGGGTCGCCGCAGGAAGTCGCGGCCAACGAACAAGTCAAGCAAATCTACTTCGGACGGGACGGCCACCATGCCCAGCACCCCCATTGAACTTCGGTTCGACGACGTCACGACCGGCTACGCCGGCGTGCCCGTGGTCGAGCATCTGAGCTTCAGCGTGCGCGAAGGCGAGCGCCTGGGGCTGATCGGGCGCAACGGCGCCGGCAAGACGACGACGCTGGCGACCGCGACGGGCCTGGCCGATCTGATGAAGGGGCGCGTCCATTTCGGCGGCAAGGACATCAGCGGCGCCAGCACCTTCGCACGCGCTCGCGCCGGCCTCGGCTACGTGCCGCAGAGCCGCGACATCTTCCCCTCGCTCACGGTGGAGGAGAACCTGCTGTCGGGCCTCCAGGGGCGCTCGGCGGCCGTGGCGCTTCCTGCGGTCTATGAACTGTTCCCGCGATTGAAGGAGCGGCGGCGCAATGGCGGCACCCAGCTGTCGGGCGGCGAGCAGCAGATGCTGTCCGTGGCGCGGGCGCTCGTCGGGCAGCCGCGCATCCTGCTGCTCGACGAGCCACTGGAGGGCCTGGCCCCAATGGTGCGCGAGGAGCTGATGGACGCCATCGTCCGCATGAGCGACAAGCTCGGCGTCGGATGCATCCTCGTGGAACAGCACGTGGACGTCGTTCTCGACTTCTCGACGAACGTCATCGTGCTGGAGCGCGGCGTCGCCGCTTATGCCGGTTCGGCAGCCGCGCTGGGCGAGGACGAGGAACTCCTGAACCGCACCATCGGGATCCAGAAATGCTGAAGCGGATGCCTGCTGCGCGATCGCTATCGTGGCTGCGCGTGCCGGCGCCGGCTCGCGCCCTCGTCGGCAGCGGCGGCTGAATGCGGCACGGGTCCGATCCGCCATGCAGAACCTTCGCGCTCTCCTGAGCCCGCTGCGGGCTTTCGATGCGGTGTACCGGGCCAAGGGAGTCTCGCGGGCAGCCCAGCTGCTTCACGTCACGCCCGGGGCCGTGAGTCAGCAGATCAAGCAGCTCGAGGCCGGGCTGGGCGTGCAGCTGTTCCAGCGGTCCGGCCGCGAGATCGGGTTCACGGCGGCGGGCGAAAGGCTTGCCCACCGCGTCTGCGATGCCTTCGACCGCCTGCAGGACGCACTCGGCGACCTGGCCGAGCATCGGAGTGAAAGAAGGCTGCGCCTCAAGGTGACACCGAGCCTGGCCATCCGCTGGCTTGTTCCGCGCCTGCATGGCTTCTACGCAGAGCACCCCGACATCGCACTGGAGATCGCAACGATCGCCATGGCCGACGACATGCGGCTCGAAGGCGCAGATTGCGCCATCCGCCATGGCATGGGCGAGTGGGCCGACGTCGAGCTGGACCATCTCTTCGATGACGAGTTCGTCCCGGTCTGCGCACCGGGCCAGGCGGGGCCGTTGCAGACACCTCGCGACCTGCTGCAGGCCAACCTGCTGCACTCCATGATGCGGCCGCAAGCGTGGCCGCTCTGGTTCGGCTCCGCCGGCCTTGCGGATCCCGCCCGTTCGCGCGGCATCACGCTGGCGAATGCCGCGTTGTGCTATCAGGCCGCCGCCAATGGCCTGGGCATCGCGATGGCCCAGCGTGCCTACGTGGAAGACGACCTTCGAACCGGCCGCCTGGTGGTCGCTGTCGACCACATGGCACGGACGGAACTCGGCTACTACCTCGTCTGCGACCCGATGAAGGCGGCTACCGCCCCGGTGCGGCTGTTCAGGGAGTGGATCCGGTCGGTCCGCTAGTTGTGAAGCGTCAAGAGGTTGTTTGCAGATTTGAGCCTGGATATGGGTGCGATGCGGCCGATGCCGCTGTGCGGGCGATGCCAGTTGTAGTGGTGCTGCCAGTATGCGAGGGCATCGGTTCGCTCAGCTGAGTTCTGGTACGTCCAGCCGTAGGCCCACTCGCGCAGCGCCGACTGGATAAACCGCTCGGCCTTGCCGTTGGTCTGTGGCCGGTACGGCCTGGTGAACTTGTGCTGCACGCCCAAGGCCTTGCAGGCAGCAGCGAACTCCCTCGAACGGAACGCCGAGCCGTTGTCGGTCAGCAGGCGTTTGACACTTACACCGAGTCCGGCGTAGTACGCCACGGCGTTGTGCAGGAAGTCGACTGCCTCTTGCTTCTTCTCGTCGGGATGCATGGCCGTGAAGGCGATGCGTGCGTGGTCGTCGATGGCCACGAACAGCGTCTCCCATCCCGCTCCATCGACCGAGTCGCGCCGATTGCCTGTGACGCGGTGGCTGGGCCGAACGATGCGCCCAAGCTTCTTGGTGTCGATGTGCAGCATGTCTCCGGGCGCGTCGTGCTCGTAGCGAACCACGGGCTCGGCAGGCGCGAGGTCGCTGAGCCGGGACAGGCCCGCACGGGCCAATACCCGGCTCACGGTGGACGCTGAGACGCCTACGTAGCGCGCAATGCGCGACTGCAGCATGCGGCGTTTGCGTAGCTCGACGATGAGCAGGGCCTTGGACTCGTCGATAGCCCTGGGTGAGCGCGCCGGCCTGGAGGACGCATCGGCCAGGGCGGCTTGGCCGCCTGAGAGATACCGGCCCAGCCACTTGCGGGCGGTTTGCGCTGTCACGCCTTGGGCAGCAGCGGCCTGGGCCGCATCCAGGCCATCCAAGGTCATCTGTTTGACCATCTCGAGTCGGCGGGCGAAGGTAAGTCGGGCATGCTTATGGGTGTTCATCCGGTTGGGCGTCCTGAGTGGATTGGGTGTTTGGCGACTTCCAGTCTCTCAAACCCAATCCGGATGAACACCGGATACAACCTATTGAAGCTTCACAGCTAGTCGTGCCCCGGGGGCCTGCTAGTCGGCCTTGAAGCCCGAGGCCTTGACCACGGGCTCCCAGAATGCGCGCATCTCTGCGAACCTGGCGCGTGCATCGGTGGGTGAGCTTCCCGCGTTCACGAAACCGAGCGCGCCGACCTTCTTCGCGAACTGCTCCGTCGCAACCGCCTTTCGCACGGCGTCGCTCCATTCAGCGACGACGGGTGCGGGCGTCCCGGGTGCCAGGCAGATGGCCAGCACGCCAACCGTGGTGAGTTCCTTGCGGCCGAGCTCGGCGAAGGTCGGCACGTTCGGCAGGAGCGCGGAGCGTTGGGACGAGGTGACGGCAAGCACGCGCAGCTTGCCGGCCTCGTGGTGCTGCGCGAAGTCGCCGACCGTGGAAGTGCCCGCTGCGATGTTGGCGCCGGCAAGGTTCACGATCATCGGGGCCGCGCCCTGGAAAGGAACGTCCTGCAGCGGCGCTCCAATGATCTTGCCGATCTGCAGCCCCAGGAAATGCGTAGGCCCGCCCGATGCCGCATGGCCGAAGTTGGCGTTCTGGGGATGCGCGCGCACCCACTGGGCGTATTCGCCGAAGGACTTCACCGGTGAAGACGACGGCACGGCGAGAGCCATCGCGAACTCGACGACGGTCGACACCGGGAGGATGTCGCGCTGCGGGTCGTAGTTGAGCTTGTTGAAGACGAAGGGGTAGATCGACGTGAGGAAGTCGGGGCACAACATGGCCACGCTGCCGTCGGCCGGTGCGGCGCGCATCGCGTCGATCGCGATCCTTCCGCCGGCGCCCGGCTTGTTCTCCACCACGACCGTGCGGTGGAGCGGGTCGTGCAACTGGTCCGCGAGCGCACGCGTCACCACGTCGAGGGTGCCGCCTGGCGAGAAGCCCACAAGGATCCTGACTGGTGGCCGGCTGGCTTGCTGGGCGATGGCCGGCGGTGCGCCGACGAAGGCGGCGATGGCGAGTGCGAGGCTGCAGCGCCAGGAAGCAGACAGTGTCTTCACGAGATGCTCCAGGAGGAAGGTCGGATCGGTTGTCCGGATGCAGGCAGTGCAGGGCAGGGCGGGCGGACCGGAGGCGGCGTCTTCGTCGACGCCGTCGTCCTCCGTTCGAGGAACTCAGCGACCACGGAATACCGGAGCGCGCTTCTCGGCAAAGGCGCGGCGCCCCTCCAACCGGTCCTCGCTGTCCCTGAGCAGCCCGAACGCCTGGCGTTCCAGCGCGAGCCCGCCGGCCAGGGGCAGCTCGCGCCCGTTCATCGCGAGGCGCTTGGCGGCCGTCATCGCCAGCGGCGCATTGGCGGCCATCTTGCGCGCGAGCCCGATGGCCGTTTCCTGCAATGCCGAAAGCGGTACCACCTTGCTGACCAGACCGATGCGCAGCGCTTCGGCGGCATCGATGCGTTCACCCGTCAGCAGCATCCACATGGCATCGGACTGGCCTACCGCGCGGATCAGACGCTGCGTGCCGCCCGCCCCCGGGATGCTGCCGACGCGCACCTCCGGCAGGCCGAACTGGGCGTTGTCCGAACAGATGCGGATGTCCGCCAGCAGGGCCAGCTCGAGTCCGCCGCCGAGGGCGTAGCCGTTGATCGCCGCGACGATGGGCTTGTCGGTGTGCAGCGTGCCGAAGTTGAAGTGCCGGTTGCCGCCGCGAAAGACTTCACGCGCGACGCCATCGCCCGACGGCATCGTCTTCTTGAGGTCCGCCCCCGTGCAGAAGGCACGCTCGCCCGCACCGGTGAGGACGAGCACGCGAACGTCCTCGTCGTTGCAGACCCGGTCCCAGATGCCGAGCAGCTGCTCGTTGGACTCCGGGTCGATGGAGTTCATGGCCTCGGGCCGATTCAGGGTGACGATGGCGACGCCATCCTGGACTGTGTAGACGATGGGCATGGTTTTCCGTTCTTCAGGTCTGGGAAGGGCTGGCTGCGGCCACCGAGTCGATGGCGCCGGCTGGCATGCCCAGCGCGGCCAGCACCTCGCGGGTGTGCTCGCCGAGCGTGGGGGCGGCGCGTCGCGCACGCGGCCGCTCGCCCACTGCGCCGAGCACGCTGCGCGTCAGCGTCAAGGTGCCGGCGACAGGATGCTGCACGCTTTCCGCGAGCGCCGCCTCGACGAAGGGGGCCGACTGCGCCACCTCGGCATAGTCGTTGATGGGGCCGCAGATGATGTCCACCGCCGTGAACTTCTCCAGCCAGAAGGCGCGCGGATGCGCGAGCATGCGAGCTTCCAGCAGGCGCAGCAGCGCCTGGCGATGCTGCAGCCGGCTCTTGTTCTCTGCGAAGCGCGGATCGCAGGCGAGTTCCGGTGCGCCGATGGCGGCACACAGCGCCTGCCATCGGGCAGGGTGATAGGCCGCGACCATGATCCACCCGTCGGCGCATCGCAGGGCCTCGTTGGGCGTCGAATAGGGCGCCGCGTTGCCCTGCGGTCCGGGCACGATGCCGTCCGCGAAGTAGGACGCGAAACTCACGTGCTGGAGTGCGATGGCGCTGGCGAACATGCTGGCCTCGACGTGCTGGCCGAGGCCCGTGCGTTGCCGCTCCTGAAGGGCGGCCAGCACCGAGATGGCCGCCAGCGAGCCGGTGACCAGGTCGACGACCGGCACCGGCACCTTGCAAGGCTCTCCATCGGGCGCCCCGGTGACACTCATCAGGCCGCTCACGGCCTGCAGCACACCGTCCACGCCGGGCAGATCCCTGCTGGCGCCATGCTGGCCGTATGCCGAGACCGAGCAGTAGATGAGCCGCGGGTTGTCCGCGGACACCGTGGCGTAGTCGAGCCCGAACCGCGCCATGACGCCGGGACGGAAGCTCTCGACCAGCACATCGGCCTGCGCGATCAGCTCCTGCGCGGCCTGCCGGTGCGACGGCTGCTTCAGGTCGAGCACGATGCCGCGCTTGTTGCGGTTCAGCGCCAGGAAGGCGACGCCTTCGCCGTTGACCCATGGCGAAAGGGCCCGCGAGAGATCGCCCGTGGGCGTCTCGACCTTCACCACGTCGGCGCCGAGGTCGGCCAGGCACAACGTGCAGGTCGGCCCGGCCATCACCTGCGTGAAGTCGATCACTTTCAAACCGGTCAATGCATTCGCGAGCATGTGATCTTCAGCCTTGTTCGATTTCTGTCGGCGCGATCCGGCTCTATACCGAGGGGCTGCCGAGGCTGCGGCCGCCGCAGACGTACAGGAGCTGGCCGGTGACGTAGCTCGAGCCGGGTTCCGCGAAGAACCGCACCGCTTTGGCGATGTCCTGCGGCTGGCCGATGCGCTCCATCGGCACGGTCTTGTGGAGGCTCTGGCGCACTTCTTCGGTGAGCGTCGCGAACAGCGGCGTCTCCACGATGCCCGGCGCGACGGCGTTGACGGTGATGCCCTTGCGCGCATATTCGAGCGCCAGCGAGCGGGTCAGGCTCACCACGGCGCCCTTGGAGGCCGAGTACGCCGCCTGGCCACGGTTGCCCAGCCATGCGCGAGAGCCGATGTTGATGATGCGCCCGAACCGGTTCTGCGCCATCTGCGCCAGGACCGCCTTGGCGCAGATGAACTGCGAAGTCAGGTTGATCTCGATGACGCGGCTCCAGAACGCGAGATCCATCTTGGAGACCAGCTTGTCGCCGCCGATGCCTGCGTTGTTGACCAGGATGTCGATGCGTTCGTGCGATGCCAGCAGCCGGGCCACCGCCGCCTCCACATGCTCCACGGAGCTGACGTCGACCTTGAAGGTGGTCACGTCGGCACCTTCGCTCGACAACGTCCGCTCGGCTTCGTTCAGCGCGGCGTCGTCGAAGTCCCACAGCGCAATGCGGCAGCCCTCCTGTGCAAGCTCGCGGGCGATGCCCAGGCCGATGCCCTTGGCGCCGCCGGTCACGACGGCGACGAGGCCCTGCAGCGAGGCGGGCGCGATGGTGCTTGTCTGGTTCATGGGGAGTGCCATCAGAGCGAAAGAATGTTGATCGAGCAGGCGGCGTGATCGACGCCCCAGATGCCGCCGCCCGTGACCTGCGTGAGGCCGATGCGCGCGCCCTGCACCTGCCGCGCGCCGGCACGGCCTTGCAGCTGTTCGCAGACCTCCACGACCTGCGCGACGCCGGTCGCACCCGGCGGGTGACCCTTGGCGATCAGTCCGCCGCTGGGGTTGACCGGCACGCGGCCACCCAGGGCGGTCGCGCCGCTTTGCAGCAGGCTCGCCGCATCGCCGCGCTGGCAGAGGCCGAGGGCTTCGTAATAGAGCAGCTCGGAAATGGTGAACGCGTCGTGCACCTCCAACAGGCTGAGGTCCTCGGGCCCGATGCCGGCCTGCTCATAGGCCAGCCGGGCGGCACGCGCGGTGATCTCGGCCTCGGTCATGTCGACCGGCGCGGTCTCGAACAAGCCCGACTGCACCACGGATGCCAGCACACGCACAGGCTTGGCGGCGCCCCTGGAGGGCCTGGTGCTGAGCACGAGGGCCGCGGCCCCGTCCACCACGGCGGGGCAGCACTGCAGCAGCGTGAGCGGCTCGGCCACCGGGCGCGACGCCAGCACCTCCTCGCGGCTCGCCAGCTTGGCGAACTTGGCGATCGGGTTCAAGGCCCCGTGCTTGCGGTTCTTGACGGAGATGTCCGCCAGCGTCTCCAGCGCGAGGCCGTGATCGTGCATGTAGCGCCTGGCACGCATGGCGTACAGGGCGGGCATGATCATCCCGCGCCTGTTGTTCCAGTCCTTCTGGCTGAGCTGCAGCGGGCCGCCGCCGAGGCTGCTCAGGTGGTCCATGCCGAACACCACCACGGTGTCGTACTGGCCGACCTTGAGCGCCTGCAGCGCGAGATTCAGCGCGGTGGCTCCGCTGGAGCAGGCGTTGTCCACGTTGTAGACCGCGCCGCCGCCGGCATGCAGTTCACGCAATGCACGCTGCCCGGGCAGCATGGCACCGAGCGCGTTGCCGCAGTAGAACGCCTGCACCTCGCCGAGCTGCGTGCCGGCATCGGCCAGTGCGTCGAGGATGGCCGCCTGGGCCATCGCCTCTTCGGTCAATTCGGGGAAGCGGCCGAAGTCAGTGATGCCGACGCCGGTGATCAGTGGTTGCTTCATGGCGCGTCACTCCTGGAATGCATAGTCGGGCGTGCCGTCAGGCAACGCGAAGGGCACCACCCGCAGGCGGGCACCGAGGGCTGGCGGCTCGGCGCTGTACAGCAGCCGGCCGAACGCGCGCACGCCAGGTTCGAAGTCGACCATGGCAAGGCCATAGGGCTGCTTGTCCTTGCCCGGGTGAACGACCGTGAAGCTGTAGAGAGAGCCGATGGGCCCGAGCTCGATGTCTTCAACCGTCTGGTCGTCGTGGGTGAATTCGATGGGTGGGAACTGGGCTGGCTGGCCGGCCACGCGGGTCGCGACGAGCACCATGCCGCCGGGGGTTTCACGGAAGGGGGATTCCGTTCGCTTGATGATCTTCAAAGGTGTCTCCTGTTCGTGTGGAGCTCGCCACAGCGAAGGAAAGTATCGAGATCCAGGTCCCCTCGGTCATTGGATTTCTGCTAGGCGCTCTTTAGCGGCGCTTAACGATTCGACGCATGCAGTCCAGCTAAACAATGGCCAGCAGAACTGAAAGGACAGCGGCCAGCGCGATCTGCATACTGAGCCGATGAAAGAACAAATTCGCGTACCGGTCACCTTGATGCGCGGTGGCACCAGCAAGGCTGTTTTTCTCTCGCAGCACGACGTGCCCACCGACCCACAAGCGCGTCTCCGATTTCTTCTTGCTCTGTTCGGCAGCCCCGACGTGCGCCAGATCGACGGTCTCGGCGGCGCCGATATCCTGACGAGCAAGTGCGCCATCATCGGGCCGCCTTCGCGCCCGGACGCGGACATCGACTACACCTTCGTGCAGATCGGCATCGACCAGCCCACGGTCAGCTTCGAGATCGTCTGCGGCAACATTTCGTCGGCCACCGGGGTCTATGCGTTGCAGGAGAGGCTGGTTCCGGTACAGGAACCCGTCACCACCGTTCGGGTCCACAACACGAACACCGGAAAGATCCTCCGGATGGCCGTGCAATGCGCCGACGGCGAGCCGCGCGTGGAGGGCGATAGCGAAGTGGATGGCGTGCCCGGCACCGGTGCAGAGGTGGCACTGGACTACTCCGACACCAGCGGCTCCACGACCGGCAAGCTGCTGCCCACGGGGCAGGCGCGCGATTGGGTCCACGTGTCGAAGCTCGGCCGTGAAATACCGGTGTCGGTGGTCGACGTCGGCACGGCGTGCGTGTTCATCCGCGCGGCGGACCTTGGCATCACTGGCACGGAACTACCGGGCCAGCTCGGCCCCGAGATCTACGAGATGGCCGAGGAGGTGAGGCGCTGGGTCGTCGAACGCTGCAATCTTCCGTCGTCCGGGATCCTGACGCCGTACCAGATCCTGATCAGCGAAGCGCAGGACTACCGGACCATCGCCGGCGACCGCGTCGTGCAGTCATCGGAGATCGACTTCGTCGCGCGCATGGTGCTCAACGGTGGCGCCATGCACAAGGCGTTCCCTGGCGGGGGCTCGGTGTGCCTCTCGGTCGCAGCGCAGATCGCAGGAACCGTTCCGTCTGAAGCGCGGGGCACGCATGCGGGCCCGACGCGCATCCGCATCGGCCATCCGAGCGGGGTGCTCAAGATCTTCGCGAATGTCGAGCGTGCGGGCGAGAACGAATGGACGGTGCGCGAGGTGCACTTCACGCGCACGGCGCGGCGCCTGTTCGACGGAACGGCCTATGTGCGGCGATCGCGCCTCGAGGTGCCCGCAAAAGAAGGCACGTCCATGTGTGCGAGTACGGCGGTGACGTCGCCATGAGTGCCCAGGATCTTTTCTCGCTGCAGGACCGCACAGCGCTCATCACAGGTGGCTCGCGAGGCATCGGCCGCATGATCGCCGAGGGGTTCCTGGCGCACGGCGCACGTGTCTACATCAGCGCGCGAAAAGCCGAGGCCTGCGACCTGGCCGCGCGGGAGCTCGCGAGCGCGGGCTACTGCGTATCGCTGCCGCACGACGTGTCCACGGTCGCGGGCTGCCAGGCGATGGCCGACGCCTACGCCCGCCATGAATCGATGCTGGACATCCTGGTCAACAACGCAGGGGCTGCATGGGGAGAAGACTTCGATGCTTTTCCGGAGAGCGGCTGGGACAAGGTGGTCGACCTGAACCTGAAGACGCCTTTCTTTCTGACGAAGGCGCTCGCTGGACCACTGCGCGCCGCGGCCAAGGCGCGGGTCGGGAAGATCATCAACATCGCTTCCACTGACGGCATCGGACTCAACCCGCAGGAGAACTACTCCTACGTGGCGAGCAAGGCAGGACTGGTTCACCTGACGCGGCGCATGGCGATGCGCCTGGCGCAGGACAACATCGCGGTCAGCGCCATTGCGCCAGGGGCATTCCCCTCCGAGATGAACCGCAATGCCCGCGACCATGGGGAGGCGCTGTCGGAGCACATTCCCGCCCGTCGCATCGGCACGCCGGACGACATCGCAGGCGCCGCCATATTCCTGGCCTCGCGGGCGGGAGACTACGTGATGGGTGCCACCCTGGTGGTGGATGGCGGCGTGACCCACGCGCGCCCCTACCGGTGAAGTCCGGAGGCGGAACTTCGGCTGCGTTCATGCCGGCACGGCGTGATGCCGGCCGATGGGGCGCTCCGGCGACTCTCATCCTCCGGCCATCAGCCGGTCATTGATGTACGTGGCGGGAGGCTTGCCGAACGCCTTCTTGAACATCGTGATGAAGGCCGAGGGCGACTCATAGCCGAGGTCGTAGGCGACCTGCTGCACGGTCGCTCCCCCGGACAGTTCCCGCAACGCGACCATCATGTGCAGCTGGCGCCGCCAGCGTCCGAAGCTCAGGCCGGTCGAGGCTGTGCACAGCCTGTTCAGCGTACGCTCGCTCATGCCGAGCTGGTGGGCCCAATCCTTCTGCGTACGGCGGTCGGACGGGTCGCGCATCATGGCGCGCGACACCTTTCGCAGCCGCGCATCCTCGGGCATGGGCAAGGAGACTTCCTCCTTCGGCATGGCGCAGAGCTGGTCCAGCAGCACATGGGCGAGCCGATCGGTCGGACCGCCGGGCTCATAGGAGGGCGGTTGTTCCGCCAGGTACTGGATCATCTCGCCGAGCAGCGGGCTGATGCGCAATGTGCAGCAGCTGGCAGGCAAGGGCGCGGCATCGCGCGCAACGAACAGATAGAAGATCACCGCGTTCGCCGTGCTGTGGTTGCTGTGCGGCGTTCCGCCCGGAATCCACACGCCCGCCTGGGGCGGGACCATCCACATCGCACCGGGCACGTCGCAGGAGACCGCCCCGCGCAGCGCCATGACCAGCTGGCCGGAACGATGTATGTGAATCGGAACCTCGCGCTCGCGCTCCTCGACATCCACGCGATGTGCCATGACAGGGACTGACGGCTCGTAATCCAGGTCGAGACTGGCGCGAGACGCCGTACGGACCGAGCGGTTCATCCGGGATGACCGAAAAGAGAAGTCATTTGTCCAAGTTTACGATTCCTGCCTCGCGTGCGGATACCTAGCATCGATACATGCAAATGATTCGCAACAAGTTCCAGGCCGGATCGACGCCTTCGAACCCGATCCCCAGGCGCGCCGCATGATCACGCGGCCTCGTTTCTCCAGGCAGGAGTGGCTCTTTTCGCTCAAGAGCTTTTTCGCGGCCATGCTCGCGCTTTACCTGTCCAGCCGTTTCGGGCTGCCCCGACCCTTCTGGTCCATGATGACCGCGTACATCGTCGCCCATCCTCTGGCGGGCCATGTGCGCTCGAAGTCGCTCTACCGCCTGTGCGGCACCGTGCTGGGATGTGCGGCCACCGTGGTGCTGATCCCGTCGCTGTCCGGGTCGCCGGTGCTTCTGTCGCTCGCGCTGGCGCTGTGGGTGGGCTCGTGCCTCTACCTGTCGCTGATGGACCGAAGCGCGCGCTCCTATGCCTTCATGCTCGGAGGCTACTCTGCGGCGCTGATCGGCTTTCCGCTGGTGGACGCGCCTGCGGCGATGTTCGACACCGCCATCGCCCGAACCGAGGAGATCGCGCTCGGGATCGTCTGCGCGAGTCTCGTGCACAGCGTCGTCTTGCCCACCAGCCTTGCGCCTTCGCTCCTCGGGCTGATCGACCGCACGCTGGGCGATGTCCGCCGGTGGGCCGGCGACCTGATGAGCCCTGATGCCGAGGAGGAGGTTCGCAAGCGGCTGGCACAGGACAGGCGGCGCATCGCCACCGACATCACCCAGTTGCGCCTGCTCGCAACCCACGTGCCTTTCGATACCGGCGGCCTGCGATGGACTCGGCATGCCGTGGGCGACCTGCACGACGGCCTTGCGGCACTGGCGCCATCGCTTTCGGCCCTGGAGGACCGGCTCGCAGCCTTGCGCGATGCGACAGGCGGTGTGCCCGAACCGGTCACGCGGGCCATGGCGCAAGACAGCGCCTGCCTCGATGCCGAGGCGCCACCCGCCGCCTTGGACGGCGTCCTCGCCGCTGTCCGGGCTGAGGGCGTGGACCGGCGGAATTCGCTCTGGGTGCGTGCGCTGAGCATCGACGTGGCCGCTCATGTCGACGAGCTGGTCGCGCGATGGCGCCGGTGCAACGCGCTTCGCGCCGACATCGCCGCCGGGCTGGTCGGCCATGCGTCGCCTCCGAAGCGGGCAGAGGCTTCGCGGCCTTCGGTCCTCCACGTGGACAGGGGCCTGGCGCTGCGCTCCGCATTCACGGTCGTGCTTTCCACCTGCACTGCATGCACGGCGTGGATCTTCAGCGGTTGGCGCGCGGGATCGTCGATGGCCATGGCGGCAGCGGTCTTCTGCAGTTTCTTCGCCACCATGGACGACCCCGTGCCGGGCATGCACAAGTTCCTGATCGCCCTGCTGTGGTCTATGCCGGTGTCTGCCTTCTACATCCTTGGCGTCATGCCGCTGGCGCATGACTTCGGCATGCTGGTGCTGTGTATTGCGCCCCTGTTCCTGGTCGTGGGCGGCTACCTGGCTCGTCCGGCAAGCAGCCTCACGGCACTGGGCATGTTTTTCGGCGTGGCCGGCACGCTGGCCCTGCACGACATTGCCAGCGCCGACTGGGTCAGCTTTATCGAGGGCAATCTGGCGCTCTTCGCGGGTGCACTGATTGCCGCACGCGTTACCGCCATCGTGCGCAGCGTGAGCAGCGAATGGAGCGCGCGGCGCATCCACCGGGCCACCTGGCGCGATCTTTCCACGATGTCCAGGAGGGCAGCGCGCCCGAAACGCGCGCTGGCGCGTGACGCATTCGCCGGCCGCATGCTGGACCGCATCGCGCTGCTGGTTCCGCGCACGGCTGGCGGCGCCGCGGACCAGGGCAGCGAGGCGGCGCGGCTCGCCATGCGCGAACTTCGCATCGGCGCGAGCATTGGCCTCCTTCAGCAGCATCGCCACCTGCTGCCCGAAATGCCTGTGAGCGAGCTGCTGGCCGCGCTCGAGCGGGCCTTCCTCCTCCAGGCCAAGGCATCGCCGTCCCGGCTCGACGCGCTGTTGCCGCAGATCGATCGGTTGCTGGCCCTTTGCCTCGCAAGCACCGCGTGCGAGCCCGCTGTCTCGGCCCTCGTGGGCTTGCGCAGGGACCTCTTTGCTTCTGCGCCTTCGGACCTCCAACCATGATCGAAACAAGCTTGTTCGGTATCTACGTTCCCGGCCCGCTCCTGCTCGCCGGGGGCGCGATGGCTTGTGCCTGGTGGGTTCGCCGCCTGCTGGCGCTGCTGGGGGTCTACCGGTGGGTGTGGCATCCACCGCTCTTCGATCTGGGGCTGTACGTCCTGTTGCTCTATGCGCTCGTCCGGCTGGCCGGCGCCATCTCCTCCTGAACTGATCCGTTGCCCTGCTGCTCGACCATGAATACCAAATCCGTCCGTCTTCCCGCCTGGCTGTCGCGCCCGGCTCCATCCTTCTTGCGCATGCTGTTGACCGCGCTCGTCGCTGCCGGCGCCTGCTGGGCTGCCCAGCAACTCTGGGACCACTATGAGCTGGCGCCTTGGACGCGCAACGGCCGGGTGCGGGCCGATGTGGTCCAGGTGGCTCCCGATGTTTCCGGTATGGTGGCCGTCGTGGCGGTGCGCGACAACCAGCCCGTCATGGCGGGCGAGTTGCTCTTCTCGATCGACGAAGCCCGCTTCACGCTGGCGCTGCAGCAGGCCGAGGCTGCAGTCGCGGCGCAGCGCATCGTCATCGACAACCAGCGGGTCGCGCTGGCCCAGGCGCAGCGCGAGCGCCGCCGCAACGACGAACTGGAGGGCCTTGTCGCGCAGGAGGTGCGCGAGCAGTCGCGCCTGCGTGTCGAGCAGGCCAGGGGTGCGCTGCTGGCGGCTGAAACGGCCCTGCGCCAAGCGCAGGTGGCGCTCGATGTGGCGCGCCTGAACCTGCAACGCGCCGAAGTGCGCGCGCCGGCGGCGGGCCGTGTCACCAATCTCGATCTGCGCCAGGGCGCCTATGCGACCGCAGGCCACCCCGCACTGGCACTCGTGGCTGACGGCTCGATCTACGTCGAGGGCTACTTCGAGGAAAACAAGCTGTCGCGCATTCGGCTGGGCGACCGGGTGCGTGTGACCCCCATGGACGCGCCCTCGCTCGAAGGCGAGGTCGACAGCATTGCCGCCGGCATCGGCGACCGCGACCGCAGCACCGGTGCCAACCTGCTGTCCAGCGTGAGTCCCACATTCAACTGGGTGCGGCTCGCCCAGCGCGTTCCGGTGCGGGTGAAGCTCGACCCGCTGCCGGCCAATGCTCGCCTGATCGTCGGGCAGACTGTCTCCGTCGAGGTGATGGAGGCTCGGGAAGCTTCCACCGCCGCCGCGGCCCGCGTTCAGGAGCCGAGGTCATGAAGCCACCTCGCGTCCTTGCTCTTGCAACCGCCGCCGCATGTGTGATGCTGGCTGGCTGCGCCCATGGCCCCGTCGGCCCCGACTACGTCGCATCGGCCGCGCTCACCGCAGCGCAGTCCGCTTCGGCCGGCCCCTTCCTCTCCGGCGGCGCGGCCACATCGGATGCAACGATGCCCGCGCACTGGTGGCGCCTTTTCGACGACCCGCAGCTCGACGGCCTGATCGCCCGGGCCCTGGCGCACAACACCGATCTGCGGCAAGCCCTGGCCACCTTCGAGCGTGCCATGGCCCGCGAGGCCGAGGCGCACGGAAGCGAACAACCATCGATCACCCTCAATGGCGGTCCGAGCTTCGGTCATGTCTCGGGTTTGTCGGTGCTGCAAGCCGACCATGCGCCGCCGAGCCGGCTCAACTACAGCATGGGCATGGGCGTGTCCTACCAGCTGGACCTCTTCGGCCAGTTGCATCGCGCCATCGAAGCTGCCGAAGCGGATGCCGGCGCCGCGCGCGCCGCGGTGGACTTGGTGCGCGTGAGCGTTGCCGGCGGCACGGCGCAGGCATATGGCGCGGTGTGCGCCACCGGGCTGCAGTTGCGCGTGGCACAGGCATCCATGCGCCTGCAGGAGGACGCTCTCGGGCTGACGCGGCGGCTGCAGCGCGCGGGCAAGGCCGGAACCATGGACGCCGCGCGTGCGCGCGCCCAGCTCGAAACCCTGCGTGCCGCGATTCCCCCGTTGGAAGCCCGGCGCCAGCAGGCGCTGTACCGGCTCGCCGTGCTCACGGGTTCGCCGCCGCGCGACTTTCCCGAGGCCCTCAGCCATTGCGAGCAGCCTCCACGCGTGGCCGGGTTGCTGCCTGTGGGCGACGGCGCTGCGCTGCTTGCCCGGCGCCCCGACGTGCGGCAGGCCGAACGAAGCCTGGCCTCCGCGACGGCGCGAATCGGTGTCGCGACGGGCGATCTCTATCCCAAGGTGACGCTGGGCCTCTCATCGGCGTCCGCCGGCTTTGTCGAACGGTTCGCCAACCGCGAGACCTTCAGCTACAGCGTGGGGCCGCTGATCAGCTGGTCTTTTCCCAACACGGGTGTCGCGCGAGCGCGCATCACCCAGGCCGAAGCAACGGCTCGCGGCGCAGTCGCGCGATTCGACGGAACCGTGCTGAATGCGCTGCGCGAAGCCGAAGCCGCGCTGGACACCTACGCCCGCGAACTCGATCGCCATGCGGCTCTTGCTGCCGCACGCGACCAGAGCCTGACCGTGGCCGATCAGGCGCGGGCGCTGCTGATCAACGGGAAGGTCGGCCAGCTCGATGCGCTGGACGCCCAACGCACCCTGGCCTCGCACGAAGCCGCGCTGGCTGAGTCGGACGCCCGGTTGGCAGAGTACCAAGTCGGCGTATTCATGGCCTTGGGTGGCGGATGGGAGAGCGGCTCCGCTGCGCCGCACCAGTGAGGGCGAAGCGCAGTCGTCTGCAATGGGCCGCTTTGCAAGTGACGGGATGAAAGATGGACGGATTCGAGCTTCTCAGGACCTTTGCGGAAGTGGCCTTCCAAGGCAGCTTCTCGCGCGCGGCCGGCAGGCTCGGTATCTCGAAGGCCAGCGTGAGCAAGCACGTTGCAGCACTGGAGTCCCGCTTCAATGTCCGCTTGCTCAACCGCTCGACGCGTTCAGTCTCCCTCACCGATGCAGGCCGCTTGCTGCAGGCGCGATGTGCGCCCCTGATGGAGATGATCGAGCAGACCACGAGCGAGCTGCAGGCACGTGGCTCGCACCCCAGCGGTCGCCTGCTGATCACCGCGCCCCACGGAATGGTCCAGACCGCGTTTCCGCGCCTGCTGGGAGATTTCCTCACCCGCTATCCCGACGTGCAGCTCGACCTGAAGCTGAGCAACCGCATGATCGACCTGGTCGACGAAGGAGTCGACATCGCTTTGCGCTTCGGGCGGATCGGCGACGAGAACCTGATCGTACGGCGCCTGCGCCGGATGGGGCTCACACTTTGCGCGACGCCGCGCTACTGGGCGCGGCGCGGCATCCCGCTACAGCCTGATGACATGCGAAAGCACGATGTCCTCGCATACTCCGTCACGCCAGGGCCTCCACAGATCGCATTCGAAGTGGACGGCCAGCCGTACAACGTGCCCATCCGGGGACGCATGGACGCCAACGATGCGAGTGCGTTGATCGGCGCAGCACTGGCGGACATCGGCGCGGTGTGCGTTCCCGACCTGCTTGCGCAGCCCTACGTGGAAGGCGCCCACCTGGTCCCGGTTCTCCAGGATTTCATGCCCAGCGACATCTGGCTCTATGCGGCCTATACACAGCGCCGCCAGAACAGCGCCGCGCTGCGTGCGCTGCTCGAGATGCTGGAACTTCGCATGCGGGACAGCGTGCCTTCCCCTGCGGCCTTGGCAGGCGCTGCAGCTGCGCCGCCTGCTTGAGGGTAGACCAAAGCTTCCCCCATTCGAGCCCCGACCCGGGGCGTTCGGCCGAGGAGGATGCTGCAGGGCGCATGGAGGCCGCTGCCGGGCGGACCGATGCCACGACGAGAGAGCCCATCGTCGGCGCGGCTTTTCGCGACTGCCGCTGGCTCAGCGCCTTGCCCTGCGCAGCTTGTGGATCAGGAACGCCTCCAGCAGCTCGACCGCCTTGCGCCCCGGACCCGGAGTGGCCGCCAGCCACACTTCGCATTCGGGCATCCCGGGCATGCCCTCGCGCGCACCCAGCACCTTGAGCCGCTGCGAGATCGTGGCCTCCCGGAAGACGCCGATCGCGATCCCCGCGCGCACGGCGGCCTCCAGCCCCGTGACCGTCGTGCTCGTGTAGGCGATGCGCCATGGAATGCCCGCCTGGTCGAGCGCGTGCGTAGCCCAGTCGCGCAGCATCGCTCCCTCGGGGTTCAGCGCCAGCGGCAGCGGGCGCTGCAGGTGCGTGGTGGAACCCGCGGTCGAAGCCCACACCACGCGCGACTTCGAAAGCCGAAGGCCTTCGCCCGAACCCACCGGTCCGATGCCGATCACGAGGTCGTAGCGTGCGCCGAGTTCCCTGTGCATCAGCGCCGACACGCCGTGCTGCAACTCGACGTGGATGCGCGGATGGAGCTTGCAGAACTCCGCGATGAGCGCAGGCAGCACGCGCGTGGCGTAGTGTTCGATGGCGCCGATGCGGATGCTGCCCGAGACCTCCTGCGCGTCGATGTCATGAAAGAGCTGATCGTTCAGGCTCAGCATCTGGCGCGCGAGCGGCAGCAGCTGCTGGCCCTCCAGCGTCGCAGCGAGCTTGCGCGTGCCGCGCTCCACGAGCTGCACGCCCAGCTGCTCTTCGAGCCGCTTGAGCTGCATGCTCACCGCCGACTGCGTGCGCGACAGCGCCTTGGCCGCCGTGGTGAAGCTGCCCACGCGCAGCACGGTGTCGAGCACGCGCAGCAGATCGATGTCGACGGTATGGCTGCGCGGAGCGCGAGGCGGGGTGGATGCGGGCACAGGACTCCCGGGCAAGGCATCACGAAACGTGATGCGAGGGATCATAAAGTATCACGTCGCACGCTGCATGACGGGCCAAGAATGCGTTCAACAACAAGTGACGGAGACAGCCATGCACACCGATTCCGACTTTTTCTCGCGCCGGCGCCGCCTGCTGTGCGGCACGCTCGCCGCCTCGGTCCTACCGGCCTCGCTCGTGCCTGCAGCCGCGAGCGCAGCGGCGGGCACCTGGCCGCAAAAGCCGCTGCGCCTGATCGTCGGTTTTCCGCCGGGCTCGTCGCCGGACATGCTGGCGCGCGCCGTGGCCGAACCGCTCGGCCAGGCGCTGGGGCAGCCGGTCATCGTCGACAACAAGGTCGGCGCCGCGGGCAGCATCGGCGTGGCGTCCGTGGCGCGGGCCACCGATGGCTACACCATCGGCCTCACGGGCAACGGTCCGCTGACCACGGCCAAGGCGCTCACGCCTTCCACACCCTACGACGTGGCGCGCGACCTGCGCCCCATCTCGCTCGTGGCCACCAGTCCCTTCGTGCTGGCCGGAAGCATGGCGATGCCGGCCACCGACCTGCGCGGCTTCCTCGATTTCGCCAAGGCGCAGGGCGACAAGCTCAGCTACGGCTCCATCGGGCCGGGCTCGGGCTCGCACCTCGCGATGGAGCTGCTGAAGACGCACACGGGCATCCGCGCCGTGCACGTGCCGTTCCCCGGCTTTCCGCAGGTGGCGACGGCGCTGATGGGCAAGCAGATCGATCTCTCGTTCATGATTCCGTCGATCGCCGTACCGCAGGCAAAGAATGGGCGGCTGCGCCTGTATGGCGTCAGCACGGCCGCGGCGTTCCCCGGCTCGGGCGACGTGCCGCCGATCCAGTCGGCGCTCGACAGGCAAGGCTTCGACGTCGCCTCGTGGAACGCGGTCTTCGGTCCGGTGAACCTGCCCGCACCTTTGGCCGAGCGGCTCTCGCAGGAGATCGCGCGCATCCTGCAGACGAACGAGGTGAAGCAGCGCCTGCTCGAACAGGGCTGGCTCGCGGCCGGCAGCGCGCCGGGCGTCCTCGCGCACAAGATCGCCGAGGACACCGCGATGTGGGGCGGCGTGATCCGCCTGACCGGCGCGCGCGCCGAATAGGAGGCGTGCGATGCAACGCAGGCAGGTCTTCACCGCCGGCCTTGCCGGCGCCGCCGCTGCGCTCGTGCCGCCTGTGCGGGCGGCCGAGATTGCGGCCGATCCAGCGTCCAGGCCGGCCTTCGTGCTTGTGCACGGTGCCTGGCATGGCGGCTGGAGCTGGTCGCGCGTGGCGGCACGGCTGCGCGCGGCGGGACACGCGGTGCATACCCCCACGCTCACGGGTCTCGGCGAGCGGCGGCATCTGCTGTCGCCGCAGGTCAACCTCGACACGCACATCGCCGACGTCGTCAATCTGCTCGAGTGCGAGGAGCTGCAGAACGTCGTGCTCGTGGGCCACAGCTATGGGGGAATCGTGATCTCGGGCGCGGCGGACCGCGCCCGCGACCGACTGCGCCAACTCGTGTTCCTGGATGCCCTGCTGCTCGATTCCGGCAAGAGCCTGTTCTCGGACTTCCCCGAGGCCGTGGTGCAGCAGCGCCTGAAGACGATCCGCGAAACCGGTGCAGGCGTGGGCGCCGCTCCTGCGTTGCCGCCTTCCGCCTTCGGTGTGAAAGACGCCGCCGATGCGGCCTGGGTGCAGCGACGCATGACGCCGCAGCCCGTGGGCACCTACCTGCAGCCGCTGCAGCTGAGGGCGCCATTGGGCAACGGCCTGCCGAAGACCTACATCGAATGCACCACCGAGCCGATCGCGACGCTGGAGCCCACCAAGGCGCGCGTGCGTGCGGACGCGGGGTGGCGCACACGCACCCTTGCCACGGGCCACGACGCGATGGTCATTGCGCCGGGCCCGCTGAGCGACATGCTGCTGAGCGAGATCGCTGTCTGATCCCCTTCATCCATTCATTCACTTCCACATTCCTTCTTCTCGAAAGCCCGCGATGGGAACCCTCACCTCCGAAGAACGCTATTTCTTTCGCTCCGACGTCAATGCTCGCCAGAGCCAGCGCCGGCAGCGCGTACCCGGCGGCCATGTCAGTGAGCCCGCGCGTGACGTGCCCGTGCACACGGAGTGCGACGTGCTCGTCCTGGGCGGCGGGCCGTCGGGGGTGGCCGCTGCCGTGGCGGCCGCGCGCAACGGTGCGCGCGTGGTGCTGCTGGAGCGCTACAACCACCTGGGCGGCCTCTCGACGGGCGGCCTCGTGATCTGGATCGACCGCATGAGCGACTGGCAGGGCCAGCATGTCATCCAGGGGCTCGCCGCGGAGTTCATGGCGCGCATGGGTGCCGAGGCCGTGGCCGGCCCGCCGCGCGACGAATGGGGCTCGCAGGACCCCGACGCCGCCGCGTATTGGGGCCTGCGCACGGCCGCCTTCCATGGCGTGGTCACGCATTCGCCGACCATCGACCCCGAGATGCTCAAGGGCGTGTACCACCAGATGGTCCGCGAGGCGGGCGTCGACCTGATCCTGCATGCCTGGATGGCCGCGCCGATCCAGGAGACGGGCCGCGTGAAGGGCGCGATCTTCGAGAGCAAGCAGGGCCGTCGCGCGATCCTGGCGAACGTGGTGGTGGATACCACCGGCGAGGGGGATCTCTACGCGGCGGCGGGCGCGGCCTTCGAATCAGACATCGACGCGCACGACATCCACCATTGCATCAATACCTCATGGCTGTTCGCAGGGGTGGATATGCAGCGCTGGCTCGACTTCAGGGCAGGCGAACCGGAGGCCTTCTCGGCCTTCATGGCGCGCGGGCGCGAAGCGCTGGGCAGCTTCGAGAAGCCGATCGTCTCGTGGCGCCCCGACGTCGCCACCTTCCTCGGGCCGCGCAAGGCAGGCTACAGCGCGCTCGACGTGGACGAGATGACGCAGGTCGAATGGGAGTCGCGCCAGAGCATGAACGAGCACCTGGCTTTCTATAGGGCGCATGCCCCGGGCTTCGAGAAGGCGTGGGTCATGCTGATGGCGCCGCAGATCGGCACCCGCCATGGCCGGCGCCTGGTGGGTGTGAAGCGCGTGCTGCGCAGCGCGTGGGATGCCGGCGCGGTGGAGCCCGACGAGATCGGCATCAGCCCGAGCCCGTCGCCGCGCTTTCCATCGATCTCCGTGCCCTACGGCGCGCTGGTACCCGCGTCGCTCGACGGTGTGCTTGCGGCCGGCAAGCACATCGCCTGCGACACCAACTCCCATGGCTTCCTGCGCGAGATCCCTCAGTGCTGGCTCACGGGCCAGGCGGCCGGCACGGCGGCGGCGCTGGCGGCCGATAGCGGCGTGCTGCCGCGCGACGTGGATGTGACGCGGCTGCAGTCCCTGCTGCGCGCACAGGGCGTGCCGCTGCGCGAGGCCAGCGTGCCGGTGACAGCATGAAGTTCCGTCTCTCGCTCGCGCACCTGGGCATGCTCGATGCGTCTCCGCCGCTGCTGGTCGAGGCCGCGCATGCGGCGGGCTTGCGCGGGGTCGGCATCCGCCTTCAGCCCGCGCGACCCGGCGAGGCGCCGTTCCCGATGGAGGAGGGCGGGCCGATGCTGCGCGAGACGCTCGCACGCGTGCGCGACCTGGGCATGACGGTGCACGACATCGAGATCGTGCGGATCAGGCCGGACTTCGACGTGCAGGCGCTGTCGGGCGTGCTCGCCTCGGCCCAGCGGCTGGGCGCGCGCAGGCTCATGGTCAACGTGGACGATCCGGACCTGGTTCGCGCGGCGGACAACATCGGGGCATTGGCCGCCCGCGCCCAGTCGCACGGCCTCATGCTGGGCCTCGAGTTCATGATCTACACGGCGGCACGCTCGCTGCGCATCGCGCGTGAGCTCGCCGTCGCCTCGGGCTTCCCTGCGGTTCGCGTGCTCGTCGACGCGCTGCATTTTTTTCGCGCGGGCGGCGTGCCCGACGAGATGTCCGGCCCGTACATCGATCGCGATTTCATGCAGGTCAACGATGCGCTCGCGCGCCGCCACCCCGGCCTGTCGCCCGCCGAGGAAGGCCGTGCGCACCGCCTGTTCCCTGGGGAGGGCGAGCTGCCCGTGCACCGCCTGCTGGCGCACTTGAACGACGACGCCATCCTCTCGATCGAGGCGCCGAGCGCCATCCGCATGGCCACGCTGGACGTGCATGCGCGCGCGGCGGCGGCGTGCCGTGCCACCCGGGATTTCTTGCAAGGACATGGCCATGACCACGAATGACACCCTCGGCGGACTGCGACTGGACGGCCAAACGACCGTCCTGGGCATCATCGGCGACCCCATTGCGCAGGTGAAGGCACCCCTGCCGTTGACGCGCTTGCTGCAGGCGCGGGGCATCAACGCGGTGTTGGTGCCGCTGCATGTGCACGGCAACGGGGTCGCGGCGTTGCTGAGCGCGCTGCATGCGGTGCACAACGTCGAGGGCATCGTCGTCACGGTGCCGCACAAGCAGCGCGTGGCTGGTCTGTCGATCGAGCTGATGCCCTCGGCAAGGCAGGCACAGGCGGTGAACGTCCTTCGCCGCACCAGCGGCGGCTGGCAGGGTGACCTGCTCGACGGCGCGGGGTTCGTCGCAGGGCTCGCGCGCAACAGCTTCCACGTGAAGGGGCGCAGCGTGGGGATGGCCGGTGCGGGGGGCGCAGGCAGCGCGATCGGGCTGGCCCTGGCGGCGGCGGGTGCGGCGTCGATCCACGTGCACGACGTTGATGCCGCAAAGTGCGCGGAGCTGGTCGAGCGCCTGCGCGCGCTCGGACATGCGGCGGGCCGTTGGGACGCGGCAAGCCCTCGCGATCTCGTCGTCAACGCGACGCCCATGGGCATGAAGCCAGGCGATGCCTTGCCTTTCGCACTCTCGGCGATCCAGGCCGGCCAGACGGTCGCGGAGGTCATCATGGAGCCCGCCACCACGCCTTTGCTCCTGGAGGCGCAGGCGCGCGGCGCGCGCATCGTCCACGGCCGGCACATGATGAACGAGCAGCTCGAGGCGATGGCCGACTTCTTCTTCGGCGAGGCGCAGCCATGAGCGCGCCGTTCTTCCCCGGCTTCGAGGTCCATCGCGCCGAGCTTGGCGACGCCACGATCCACGCCGAGGTCGGCGGCAGCGGCCCGCCCTTGCTGCTGCTGCACGGCTATCCGCAGACGCATGTGGCGTGGCACCGCGTCGCGCCCGCACTCGCCCGGCATTTCACGGTCGTTGCGCCCGACCTGCGCGGCTACGGCGACAGCACCGGGCCCGGCGGCGATCCGTTGCACATCCATCACTGCAAGCGCACCCTGGGCGGGGACCAGGTCGGGCTCATGAAGACGCTGGGCTTCGATCGCTTCGCCATCGTCGGCCACGACCGCGGCGCACGCGTGGGCTACCGGCTGTGCCTCGACCAGCCCGGCGTGGTCAGTGCCTTCACCTCGCTCACGGTGGTGCCGACCGAGGTGATGTGGCGCCGCGCGAACATGGACTTCGGGCTCAAGGCGTTTCACTGGTATCTGTTCGCGCAGCCGTTCGACCTGCCCGAGCGCTTGCTGGACGCGGATCCCGCGTACTTTCTCGACTGGTCGCTGCGCTGTGCGGTGCTCAGGTTCGACGCGGTCACGCCCCAGGCGCTCGCCGAATACCACCGTGCGTTCGCCAAGGCGTCGGTGCGCCACGCAATGATCGAGGACTACCGAGCTGCTGCGTCGATCGATCTTCGCCACGACAACGAAGACCTCTCCGCCGACCGACGGATCGCCTGTCCGCTGCAGGTGCTGTGGAGCGCATCGAACACCGCGCGGCCCGACCCCGTGGAGATCTGGCGCCAATGGGCCGACCATGTGGAGGGCGCGGCCATCGACTGCGGCCACCTGATGGCGGAAGAAGCACCCGACGAGGTGCTGGTGCACGTGCTGCCGTTTCTGCAGCGTCACGCCTGACGATCGAAAGGAGAGACCGAGCCATGCGACTGCCGATGATCCTTGCGGCGCTGCTGTGCGTCCTGCAAAGCCACGCCGAAGTGCCAACACCGGCGCGACAGCAGGAGTTCTTCCCCGCGCCGAGCTTCGAACTCGTTCACTCGGGAGGCTGCGGTGTGATGGAAGGCATCGCGAGCGCCTCGGATGGCAGCGCGTATTTCACCGAGATCACGCGTTCGGTCGGCTGCTCCGACGCGGGCGGCGTGCAGGGTGGCCGCATCTGGGTCGTACCGCCCGGCGGCAGGCCGCGCATCTTCCGCGAGCCCAGCAACATGGCCGCCGGCCTGGCCATCGACGCGCAGGACCGGATGGTCACCGCCGAGGGCGCCGATTACGGCGGGCGCCGCGTCTCCATCACCGACTTGCGCACCGGCGCCTATCGCGTTGTCGCGTACTTCCACGAGAACCGCCAGTTCAACGCGCCCAACGACGTGGCGATCGATCGCGCGGGCCGCATTTATTTCTCGGACTTGCGCCTCTTCGGCCCCGAGACGATCGAGCAGCGCATCAACGCCGTCTACAGGATCGATCCGCCCGAGCCCGGCGCCAAGGGGCTGCGGCCGCTCACGCGCATCCTCGGCGACAACTCGAAGATGAACGGCGTCGAGCTCTCGCCCGATCAGCGAACCCTTTACGTGGGCCTGTGCGACCCTGGTACGAATGCGCTCGGCGAGCAGGGGAAGGCGGCGCTCGACCGTACCGGAGCGGGCGGCCTCGTCGCGTACCCCCTCGATGAGTCTGGCCGGCCGGGGAGCGGCGCGCGTGCTGCTCGATCTTGAGAAGTCAGGCTGCGTCGACGGGATGGCCACCGACAACGAAGGCAACGTCTACCTCGCGCTGCCCAGTGCCGCATCGGGACCCGGCATCTATGTGATGACGCCGGCCGGCGTGCTGGCCGCGCGCCTGGCGCTGCCCCACAACGAAAGCCCGGTCAACCTGGGATTCGGGCGGGGGCCGGAGGCGGGCACGCTGTATGTCGCCACCGTCGGCGCAGGCAAGGTCTATCGCTTGCGCACCGGCAAGACCGGCTCGCTGCCGCCGCGTTGAGTTTTTTTGAAGTCGAACAGGAACATGGACATGACCGATGCATGGAGCGACAAGCTCGCAATCCGCGAGCTCGTCGAGAACTGGGCCGTATGGCGCGATGCCGGCGACTGGAAGCGCTTCGCCACCGTGTGGCACGACGATGGCTACATGCACGCGACGTGGTTCCAGGGGCCTGCGCGCGAGTTCATCCGGGTCACCCAGGAGGGGATGGCCAAGGGCGTGAGCATCCTGCATTTCCTCGGCGGCACGTCGATCGATTTGGCGGGCGAGCGCGCCATCGCGCAGACCAAAATGACGATCTCGCCGCGCGCAGAGGTTCAGGGCGTGCTTTGCGACGTGGTGTGCACGGGGCGCTTCTACGATTTCCTCGAGAAGCGCGATGGCCGCTGGGGTCTGGTCGTGCGCCAGCCCATCTACGAGAAAGGCCGCATCGACCCCGTCGACCCCGCCGTGCCGCTGCAACTCGACACGGACCGCCTGGCTGCCTTTCCTGCGGGCTATCGTCACCTGGCTTATGTCCAGACCCAGATCGGCTATGCCGTGAAACGCGACATGCCGCAGCTGCAGGGAGCGGAGGTCGAGGCACTCTATGCGCGCGGCCAGGCGTGGCTGGACCAGGAGAGGTAGTGGTGTTCTGGCGTGGAAAGCGCGGCGAACTGGAGATGAAGCATGCCGGCGACCGGCAGGTGCCAAAGGTCGTAGCGCTCCTCGCCGCTCTTGAACGAACCTGCGAATTGCTCTTTCAACGCACTTGACGAGAAAACCATGTCGCCGCCGGGCAGCGTGGCCAGGGTGCGCGGCCACCGGATACGTCGTCGGCGGCGAATGCCGATGGCACTGGCACTTATCTGCCCTCCGGGTTCGCTCATGTCCCACAAGGACCAGAGGCCCGATCCGGAAAAGTCGAGGTTTCGAGGTGGTTTCGGCACGCCGATCTCACTTGCTACATCTCCCGTGCGGCTCGAAAGGAACTCGACATGGCCACTGGCAGCAGAACCCTCTGGAAAGGCGCCATCACTTTCGGACTCGTCCACATCCCGGTGGGCCTGCACACTGCAAGCGTCGAGCAAGGCATCGATTTCGACTGGCTGGACAAGCGCAGCATGGACCCTGTCGGCTACAAGCGGGTCAACAAGAGGACTGGCCGGGAGATCGACAAGGACAACATCGTCAAGGGCTTCGAGTACGAGGACGGCAAGTACGTGGTGATCTCGCCCGAGGAAATCGAAGCCGTCTACCCGCGCACCACCCAGACGATTGAGATCCAGCGCTTCATCGACGCGCAGGAGCTCCCCTTCCTTTATCTGGAACGCCCCTACTACGTCGCGCCGATCAACAAGGGCCAGAAGGTCTACGCGCTGCTGCGAGAGGTGCTCCTGAAGACCGGCAAGGTCGGCCTGGCCAAGGTGGTGATCGCCACCAAGCAACATCTGGCCGTGCTGGTGCCCTCCGGCAAGGCGATGGTGCTGAACCTGCTGCGATGGGGCGATGAGGTCAAGACGCTCGAAGGCCTCGATCTGCCTGCCGCGGGGATGAAGGGCGCCAAGGTGAGCGCGGCGGAGATGAAGATGGCCGAGCAGCTGGTCGACAGCATGTCGGGCAAATGGAACCCGGAGGACTTCAAGGACGAGTTCAAGAGCGCCGTCATGAAGATCGTCCAGAAGAAGGTCAAGGCCGGCGACACCGAGACCGTGATCGAGCCCGAGGAAGAAGCGCCCGAGGACAGCTCGAACGTGATCGACCTGACCGAGCTGCTCCAGCGCAGTCTCAAGGGTGGCAAGGTCTCCAAGGCCGACGCTCCCGCCGCGCGGAAGCGCACTGCCAAGGCGGCAGGCAAGTCGGGCGGCACCGCGCGGAAGACCGCTTCGAAGGCGGCTTCGAAGAAGGCGGCGACTCCCACCCGAAAGGCGGCTTGAGCACGCACTCCGCCCCTGCGAAGGACGCCCGATGGCCAAGAGCGATGCGCTGTCCACGTACAAGGCCAAGCGGAACTTCGCCGTCACCGCGGAGCCCGCCGATGGTGGCCGACCCAGCCCGCACGCGCTCACCTTCGTGGTGCAAAAGCATGCCGCCTCGCGGCTGCACTACGACTTCAGGCTCGAGCTCGACGGGGTGATGGTGTCCTGGGCCGTGCCCAAGGGGCCGAGCTTCGATCCGAAGGAAAAGCGGATGGCCATCCACGTGGAAGACCATCCGATCTCCTATTCCTCGTTCGAAGGCACGATCCCGCCCAAGCAGTACGGCGCGGGAACCGTCATCGTCTGGGACAACGGCACGTGGGAGCCGGTGGGCGATCCCCGCGCGGGCCTGGCCGCCGGGAAGCTGGTGTTCCGGCTGCACGGCCAGAAGCTCGAAGGTCTGTGGGAACTCGTGAAGATCGCCAAGGGTGGTGAGCGCCAGGAGCCCTGGATCCTGTTCAAGAAGAAGGATGCCTTCGCCCGCCCCCATGCCGAGTACGACGTGATCACGGCCCTGCCGGACAGCGTCATCGCCAGGCCCCTCAAGTCGCCCGGTCGCGAGGCGGCTGCGCCTGGAGCGAAACGCGCCGGCAAGGCCCCCGCCCCCCCCAGGCCGGCGCGCAAGAGCGCGCTTCCCGCCGAGATCAAGCCGCAGCTGGCAACCCTCGTCGCGGGCGTGCCTGCAGGTGGCGAATGGCTCTTCGAGATCAAGTTCGACGGCTACCGGTTGATGGCCCGATTCGACAAGCGCAAGGTCGCGCTCATCACCCGCGGCGGTCACGACTGGTCGGCGCGCATGCCGACGCTGGTGCAGGAGCTCGCCGGGCTGGGCCTTCATGCGAGCTTCCTGGACGGCGAGATCGTCGTGCTCGGCGACAACGGTGCGCCGGATTTCAATGCGCTGCAGAACGCCTTTGACCGGGGCCAGGGTGCCGAGCACATCGTGTTCTTTGTCTTCGACGTGCCTTTCTTCGAAGGGCACGACCTGCGCGAGCTCCCCCTGTCGCAGCGCCGACAGCTGCTGCGGGACTTCCTCGCGGAAAAAGCCACCGACCACGTGCGCTTCAGCGACAACTTCGAAGCCGATCCCGCATCGCTGCTGCGCTCCGCTTGCCAGATGCAGATGGAAGGCGTGATCGCCAAGCGCGCCGATGCACCGTATGTTTCCCGGCGCAGCGAAACCTGGCTCAAGCTCAAGTGCAAGCTTCGCCAGGAGTTCGTGATCTGCGGTTACACCGACCGGACGGACCGCACCGATCAGGTCGGGAGCCTCCTGCTGGGCATCCACGATGACCGCGGCAAGCTGGTGTCCGTGGGGAGTGTCGGCACCGGCTGGAGCAGCGAGGAGGCCAGCGAGCTCAAGCAGAGGCTGCTGCCGCTGGCCGCGGCGACGTCCCCGTTCGACAAGGGCGACCCCAGGCCGGGCCGCTGGTCCAGGCGCAAGGCGGGCAGCGAGCGTTGGGTGAAGCCCCGGCTGCTGGCGGAGGTGAGCTTCGCCGAGTGGACCCCTGACGACCAGATCCGGCACGCGTCCTTCATCGGACTGCGCGACGACAAGCCCGCGAAGGTCATCGTTCGCGAGCGGCCCCGGCAGTTCGGGACATCCGCCGCACCGCCCGGTCGAAAGATTGACGGATCGGCGGTGGCCTCCGTCAAGGTGAGCCATGGCGAGCGCGTGATCGACGCGGCCACCGGCGCCACCAAGCTGGACCTGGTGCGCTACTACGAGTCCGTCGCGCAGTTCATCCTGCCGCATCTGAAGGGGCGGCCGTGCTCGCTCGTGCGCGGTCCCTCGGGGGTGGGCGGGGAACTGTTCTTCCAGAAGCACGGCGAGAAGATCGGCATTCCCGGCATCACCGAGCTGCCTGAAGACCTGTGGCCGGGCCATGCGGCGCTGCTGGAGATCGGCAGCGCCCAGGCGCTGGCAGGCGCGGCGCAGATGAATGTCATCGAGTTCCATACGTGGAATTCCACCGCGAAGAACATCGACAGGCCGGACAGGATGGTGTTCGACCTGGACCCCGGCGAAGGAACGACCTGGGAGCACGTGCAGGAGGCGGCAACGCTGGTGCGCGCCATGCTCGACGCCCTGGGGCTGCAGGCCTGGCTCAAGACCAGCGGCGGCAAGGGCCTGCACGTCGTCGTGCCGCTGGCACCGCGCTACGACTACGAGACCGTCAAGGGTTTCTCGCAGGCCATCGTCCAGCACCTGGCACGAACGATCCCGGCACGCTTCGTGGCCAAGAGCGGGCCGAGCAATCGCGTCGGCAAGCTCTTCGTCGACTATCTGCGCAACGGCCATGGCGCGACGACGGCGGCAGCGTTCTCCGCGCGGGCCAGGCCCGGGCTCGGTGTCTCGATGCCCGTGGCCTGGGACGATCTGGGGCAGCTCAAGAGCGGTTCGCAGTGGAACATCCAAACCGCGCGCGAGTACCTTTCCTTTCGGGCGGAGGATCCTTGGAAGGGCTATTGGAAGAAGCGCCAGCCGCTCGCTGAAGCGATGAAGCGGCTCGGGTACAGGAAGTAAGCAGGCCCATCGCCGCGCCTTGCGCCGCGAGGCCGACGGCGCTTCTGTCCGGCGGTAGGTTCGCCCTTCTGGCCAGAGCCCCACCAGCGTAGCCTGCGTGCTGCCGAGGACCACGCCGATGCAGGCGCGTTTGTCTACGCTTTTGGCATGTCGAGTTCGATCCAGGCCGGCGCATGGTCGCTCGCACCGGTGCGCCCGCGCACGTCGCGGTCCACGCCAGCATTGCGAAGCATCGGTGCGAGTTCCGCGTTCAGCAGCAAATGGTCGATGCGAAGCCCGGCGTCGCGTGGATAGCGGTTGCGCCAGTACGTCCAGAAGGTGAACGGTGCGCGCTCGGGATGGCACGTGCGGATCGCGTCGGTCCAGCCTTGCTTGAGAAGCTGTGCGAACGCCGCCCGGCTTTCGGGTTGCAGCAGCGCGTCGTCGCGCCATGAGGCCGGGTTGTAGATGTCGGCATCGGTCGGCACGACGTTGTAGTCACCGGCCAACACGACGGGCATGCCGCTAGCGAAGAGTTTCTCCGCATGTCTGTTGAAGGCCTCGAACCACTGCAGCTTGTAGTCGAACTTCGGCCCCGGCTGCGGATTGCCGTTGGGAAGATAGAGGCAGCCGATCAGCACGCCGTCGACCACCGCCTCGATGTAGCGGCTCTGCGTGTCGGCTTCCATGCCCGGCACGCCGCGTCCGATGTCGATCGGCGTTTTTCCGCGCGCAAGGATGGCGACCCCATTCCAGGCGCGCTGCCCGAGTGCGACGATGCCGTAGCCCGCACCCTGGATCGCATCGATGGGCAGGTTGCCATCGGGACTCTTGAGTTCCTGCAGGCATGCGACATCGGGCTTCGTCTCGGCCAGCCACTCGAGCAGGCGTGCGAGGCGGCTGTTGATGCCGTTGATGTTGAATGTTGCGATCTTCATCAGGCCCAACCAAGAGACGGAATGGCGGGGCGAACAGGCGCGAAATCGCGCGCCCTCTATCCCGCCGATCGCTGGACAGGAGCGCAGGCGCCGTCCGAGGTGGTCCTCGACCGTTCGACAGGCACGCGCGAGAGAAGCTCGAAGGCCGGTCGCGACCTGTGCTCGCGCCGCACTGGCACGACCGTTGCGGGCTGTGGCAATGTCGCGCCCAACGTCTTCGCCAAGCCGGCGAACCGAAGGTCTGCCTCCTTGCGCAGCCTGGCAATCTGCTCGATGCCGTGGTTCGGAATGCCCCGGCGTCCGCCCTGCGTGCGCTGGTGAAGCTGATGGATGGCCGTGTAGGCGGCGGCTTCCGCCGTCAACCAGTCAATGAAAGCAGCGTGGTTGACTTCTTCGGCCATCGGTTTCCTTCAGTGGTGTTGCGCGGTGAATCTAAAGGTCTGCCCAAAGTCGCTTGTAGTCCGCCGCCGCCAAGGTTCGCCCGAATGCGCCGTCATGCGGTTCTCCTCGGCCCGACAGCAACATGGTTCATGAGCCCACCGGTTCCGTGGCCGGATTGCCGATCGCCACGAAGAGCGGCTTTCAGCTCGGCTGCGTAATGCGGTGACCTGGAATCGCCGGCCTGGAAAAACGGCTTGGCTGACATGCGCAGGACGCGTGCGCCCCCTTCGACGCCCCGTGTCTGCCATCCCGGTCGGTCCCACGTCCCGGCCAAGGTCAGAGCCTTCTCGACTTTCTTGCCGTTGCTCGGACGAATTGGGATGCGAGCCCATTGATCTTCCGGCGTCCTGGCGCGCAAGCCTTCGCCTCATGCGGTCGTGAAGACCGCCGTCATGCGGCGCTGGAAGCCGCCGCCCGGCAGTTGGCACGCGAGCTCGCTCCCGTGCGTGTCTACGCCATCAGCCCTGGTCCGGTGAATACGCCGAGCTGGCGGCTGATGGACGACGCCAGTAGGACCGCGATGTTCGCGAGGCTCGACGGTACGCTGCCCGTGGGCTTCGCGGCCGACGAAGACGATACCGCCGCGGGCTACCTGTTTGCGATGCAGGCGCGAGCGCTCACGGGCGCGGTGATCGACATCGACAGTGGCGCGCTGGTGGCCTGAGCATGGCGTCCGCGGCGCATCCCCGGCTTGATCATGTGCTGCTCGTTGTGCGGAACGCGCAGACGACGCTCTCGTTCCTGACGGACGTAGTCGGCCTGCGCATCGGGCCTCGTCCGGCATTTCGCTTCCCCGGCTGGTGCTCTACGCGGGGGCGCAGGCCCTCGTACACCTCGCGCTGCGCCGGGACAATCGCGGGCCTGCGGCGCAGGTAGGTGCCCTGCGCGCTCCGGGCGCCGGCGTGGTGGATCACGTGGCTTTCCGGATCGCCGATGCGCGGGCAATCCGCCAGCGGCTGAAGGATTGTGCCTGGTCGTACCACGAAGCGAACGTGCCTGGAAGGGGCGTGCGTCAGTTCTTCATCGCGATTCCAGAGGGGCAGGTGGTCGAGCTGGTGACCGCCGTCCACTGAAAGACGAGACCCCTTGTCTTCTTCTCTTCTCATTCCATTCCACGAAAGATTGATACGTCCACATTTCATGCACCCCGGCGCAGTTTCTGGCCCGACGGAATCCGCCTGGTGGTGTTCGTCTCCATGCAGTTCGAAGCCGGCGCACAAGGCGAACACGACAACGGCGTGCCATTTCCGCCACTCGCCGAGAACGTGCCCGACCTCCCGGCGCGCACCTGGTTCGACTATGGCGTGCGCGAAGGCATCCCTCGCATGCTCGACCTGTGGGATGCGCATGGCCTGCAAATCACCTTGCACATGACGGGACAGGCGGTCGAGCGCAATCCGGCATTGGCGCGCGAGATCGTGGCGCGCCGGCATGAAGCCGCCGCTCACGGCCAGACCTGGACACCGCACTGGACGTTGACCGAAGCCGAGGAGCGCGCCTCCTACGCTGCCAACATCGCGGCGATCGACAGGCCACGGGCATGCGTCCGGTCGGCTTCAATGCCTTCTGGCTGCGTGGCACGCCCCGGACGTTGGGTGTGTTGCAGGACCTGGGCTTCACGTACCGCATCAATGATCTGTCCAGTGACGCCTTTGACCACAAGGGTGAACGGCAAGCCCTTCGCCATCGTTCCCTACACCCTGCGCAACAACGACATCGCGCGCTGGGGCGCCGAAGGCCCGCTCACGGCCTCGGCTTTCGGTCAAGAGCTCAAGGACGAATTCGACCAGCTCTACGAGGAAGCCGCCCACCGACGCCGAATGATGTCGATGTCGACCCACGACCGCATCGGCGGCACGCCAGCGCGCGTGAAGGTTCTGGGCGATTTCCTGCGCTATGCGAAGCAGCACCCAGGCGTGGTGTTCATGCGCAAGGACCGGATCGCGGAACTGGCGTTGAGTCTGCCTGATGTGCCGGTCAAGGCCATCTGATCGGGTCAGACGCGGCGGCCACGACCTCGCAGGCGCAGCGCGATATGAGCCCCTTCTTTCGGGCAAGTAATGAACGCATTTCATCCCGCCCCCGTCCCTCGACCAGTCGGGGCACGTCTCGTCCTTAGCAGTTGCGCTCAAGCACAGGGCGAGTCCGCCCTCGGCACCCCCCTGCCAGGCGTCGCCGCGAGTCGCTCCCACAAGGCGCCGAGTGCCAACTCAATGTTGTCAAAAACCCTTGACCTGCTCTTGGGGGACGGCAGGTAGTGGTTGAAGTAGCGCAGGCCTTCGGTCGGCACGCCGATCAGCGTCAACTGCCGCACGGGCAGACCCGTCGCGTCGAGCGGATGGCCGGCCACGTCGGTGCGAGGCACTCGCCGTCGGGTGTGTGCCGGTTCGGGCGGCGCGGTGCCGGTACATAAGCCTGAGCGGCACAGGGCAGCGAGCAGGGAGCCATCCCTGGTGTCGATGCCGCGCTGGCCTGCCCGCGCATTCACCAGATGATCGAGACAGGCCACGATGGGTACCTCGAATGCGCTGGAGCGCGCCCGCCAGACGCCGAGCGCCGCATCGCGTTCGAGCATAGGCGCCGGGCCGAGATCGGCACGCAGAAGCCCGGCGCGCATCAATGCCAGCCATTCGAGCCCTCGCCGGATCGGAGGGCCGACGACCAGCTGCGAGATCCGCGGGGCCACGACATCGAAGAAACGGTGGCGCGATGCCGGGGCGAGCGCATCGAACTCCACGGCTTGACGAATGAAGCCGCGCAGTACGCGCAGCAATTCGACCGCGTGCTTGTATGGGCTGTGTGCCTCGCCCTTGCGCGATTCGTCCACGTCGAAGCGCAGCCAAGCTGCGAAGGCGGCGCTGAATTCCGCGCTGCTGCGCGGCGCCGGTAAGGGTACGGACGCGGATTCCGATGCGAGCAGCCTTTCAGGCGAGAACGTGGTCATCGATGGGAGCTTCGCCTCGCAAAAATCCCTCACCTCAGCGGGTGCGAGCAAGGCAAGCACGCGCCGGCACGCCGCGGCAGCATCCGGGCCTTGTGGCAGCGCTATCGCGCGCATCAGGTAGGCCGCTCGCATCTCGGCCGCCAGCACGCTCAACAGGTCTTCGTCGAGCAGCAGGCCCTTGGGGCCGCGTGCCGCGCGTCGCGAGGCCAGATAGGCATCGGTGCAGTAGATCGGCGCGAAACTGCCCGATAGGTCGAGCGATTGCGCGGGACGGCACGCGAACGGCATGCCGCTGCGGGAGTGCACGAACATGACGGGTTCCCGGCCACTCGGCAGGTATTGCAGCATGTCGTCTTCGTCGCGCATGAAGCGCCCGCCCCGCCCGGCCGTGAGGGCTGCCACCACGTCGACGGCCACCAGTCCGCCGCCCGAGATGCCCACTGCCGATCCGACCTCGATGCGGGCCTGCAGCGGCGCGAGAGGATATGGGGCCAGCGGCGTGGCCGGAGATGCCGGCCGTTCGACCTCGGAACGTGCCAGCCCATAGCCGGTACAGAGAAAGACGTGGTCCACCGTGAGCGCAGACCCGTCGCCCAGGCGCACGCACGCCCGCTCGTTAGCCACGATCGAGACATCGAGCGCGCGATGGCGCACCTCCGAGATCCGAAATTGCGTGGGCGCGTTGTCGCACAGCACTGCATACACGTGCCGAAGGTAGGCGCCGAAGAGTGCGCGAGGCAGAAAGCCGTGGGGATCGGCCACGATGTCGCGCGCCTCGCGCAGCCAGTCGATGAACGCCATGGCGCCCGTGAGCGGCGCTTCGCCGAAATGACGTGCACTGAAGCTGTCGAGCTGGCCGGTGACGGTGTTGAGCAGCAGGAAGTCTTCCTGGTGGGGCTTGTGCAGGCCCGGGCCCGGCTCGTCGGGGTCGATCACGTGCACGGTGAGCGCAAGCCGTGGCCACCGGCGCGCGGCGGTGACCAGTCTATCGAGCACCGCCAGACCCCAGGGTCCGGCGCCGACGATCGCGATCTCAACCCGCACGGCGCAGCTCCCCGCTGGGCCTGCCCGGCAGCGTGACCAGCATCACCCCGGCGACGATCAGCGTGCTCGCGGCCAGCAGGCTCCAGTTCAAAGGCTCCGCGAGAAAGACCACGCCGAACGCCACGCTCACCAGTGCCCGCAGATATGCGTTGCTGGTGGTGGTGACCGGGCCCAGCGTGCGAATCAGCCTGAAGAAGATCACGCTGGCCAGCGCGGTCGACAGCACCGCGAGGGCCAGCAGTGCCAGCGTGGCCTCGAGGCTTGGCGTGAGCGTCCAGGGCCGGTCCATGGCCAGGCTGAAAGGCAGCATGGTGAGCCCGCCGCACAGCAGCGAGCCGGCCGCGGTGACCACGGCGGGCTGGTCGCCGAAGCGATGGCCGAATACAGCCCCGCACGCATACGACGCGCTCGCGCCCAGGACCGCAATGACCGCGAGAAAGTCGCTGCCGCCCAGCGCAGCGTGGGAACCGAGGCCGGCGATCCCGGCGACGCCCGCAAGGCCGAGCAGCACGCCCACGAACTTCGTGAACACGAAGGGCGCCGAGCCGACGACGAACACCGACAGCATGAAGGCGAACAGCGGCACCGTGGCGTTGAGAACGCCCGCGAGCCCGCTTGCGATGTGCTGCTCGCCCCAGCCGATCAGCGTGAACGGCAGCGCGCCCTGCAGCAGCCCCTGCACCCAGAGCGCCCCCCAGCGGCCGGCGCGCGTCGGGAGCGTGAAGCCCTTCGCCAGGGCCAGCGCCGTCAACAGCGCGCCGCCGAGCAGGATGCGCGCCGCAGCCAGCGTGGCCGGCGGATAGCCGGCCACCGCCACCTTGATCAGCGTGAAGGAGCCGCCCCAGAGGATCGCGAGCAGCACCAGCAGCATGTATTCGCCCGGCGGCGCCGGGGCCCTTGTCCCTTGTTTCTCAGGCATGGCTCAGTGCCTCCAGGTGTGAGCAGTAGTCGGTGAAGCACTCCTCGATCTCCGAGGGCGAAAGCAGGCCGGCGCGGTACTGGAACTCGACGTGCGTGGCGTCGTGCCATCCGCGGATCAGCATGAGCAGGTCGTACTTCAGCCGGTAGCCGCGATCGGCGTGCCGCGGCGTCGCAAGTCCGGGCGCGTCGCCATCGGCCTGGGGCATGAAGTTGAGCGAGAAGCCGGTCAGCGGGTTGCGGTCCGCGCCGGGGGGCAGGCCCAGTTCGTCGAGCACCTGGTCGAACTGGAAGTCCTGGTGGCGCGCGGCCAGCGCGATGCCGTCGCGCACGCGCTCGACAAGCTGCCCGGGCGACAGCGTACCCAGCCCCGTGACGCGCAGCGGCACCAGGTTGATGAAATCGCCGATGGCCTGCGCGACCTGCGGGTGGGCACGGCCGGCCAGCGGCGTCACGACCACCAGGTCGTCGCATTCGGTCAGCGCCGCGAGCCAGCGGAAATACGCGCCCACGTACAGCACATAGGGCGTGCACTTCAGGCGCCGCGCCGCCGCCACGACCGCATCGCGCAGCGTGCCGCTCATGGCGGCCTCGATGGCATGGCAGCGTTGCGGATCGTCGCAGCGCAGCCTGTCGGGCATATAGCGGTGGCGGTAGGGCGCGGCGAGCAGCTCGCGGAAATGCGAGCGCGCGGCCTGTGCCGAGGCGTTGCGCGCGCCGGCCCAGGCCGCGATGTCGCGCATCGACGGCGGGGCATCCGTCGTCCAGGGTCGGCCCGCAAGCCGGGCGGCCAGCTCGCGCCCGAGCAGGCCCTGGCTCGTGCCGTCGCTGACCAGGTGGTGGACGGTCCACAGCAGCCGTCGCCGCCTGCCGGGCAGGACGAGCAGGGTCGCGCGGAACAGCGGTGCGTCGGAGAACAGCGCGATCTCCGCCTCGCCCTGGGCCACGCGCAGCGCGTCGATGCGGCGCGCCAGTGCTTCCGCGTCGAGAGCGCTCAGGTCGCACAGAGCCACAGGAACGTCTTCCGTCGGCACGATCGACTGGCGCACGGCGCCTTCCTCGTCATGGTCGAAGCGCAGGCACAGGCTGTCGTGGCGCAGCGCGATCTCTGTCAGCGCGCGGCCTACCGCATAGGCGTCGACTTCGTCGGGCAGTTCGAACAGCGCGACCATGTTGCACCAGTTGCGGTTGCCGCCCGCGCAGAAGGTGCGGAAGTAGCGCCGCTGCTGCGGGCTCAGCGCGAACCAGCGGGTGCGCGGGGCGGGCGGGATCGGCGCCGGCGCGGCCGAACCGGCCTCCTGCAGCTGCCGCGCCAGCTCGCGCGCGGTGGGCGCGTACATCAGCAACAGCGGCTGCGCATGCACGCCGAGCCGTGCTTCGAGCTCGGCGCACAGCCGCATCGCCGCGAGCGAGTCGCCGCCGAGCGCAAAGAAGTCCTCGTCGACGCCGACATGCGCCTTCCGCAGCACCAGTGCGATCGCTGCGGCCACGCCGAGCGCGAGCTCGTCGACATCCGCGTCGGAGGCGGCGGCAGCGGCGTCCGCGCGCGGCGCAGGCGCGGGCAGGCGTGCGCGATCCAGCTTGCCGTTGGGCGTGAGCGGCAGCGCATCGAGCGCGATCAGGTGGCTCGGTATCGCCGCCGCCGGCAAGCGCTCCGCGAGGAAAGGGCGCAGGCTCCGGCGCACGGCCTGTGCATCGGCGTGCGTGCTGAAGTAGCCCACGAGCTGCGCGCCGCCTTCCTCGTTCGTCACGCACACCACGGCCGCGTCGGTCACCGACTCGTGCGACTGCAGCACCGCCGCGACGCCGGCGGGCTCGATGCGGGTGCCGAGGATCTTGACCTGATGATCCTTGCGTCCGCGCAGGTGCAGCGCACCCTGCGCGTCCAGAAAGCCGAGGTCGCCGCTCAGGTAGGCCGGCTGCCCGTCGAGCACGATGAAGCGCGCGGCCGAGGGCTCCTCCGGGTCTAGATAGCCCAGCGAGCGGTGCACCGTGCGGATCGCGACCTCGCCGGGCTCGCCCGGGCCTGACGCCTGCAGCGCCTCGTCGAGGATGCGCACGTCGACCTCGGGCAGCGGCAGGCCGCAGCACTGGATGCCCTCGGGCGCCGGGTCGGGCACGCGGGCGCAGAACTTGGCGAGCGTGGTTTCGGTCGGCCCGTACAGGTTGTAGACCGCGCTCGAAGGAAACGCCGTGCGCCAGCGCCCGACCAGCGCACTGCCCAGTGGTTCGCCTGCGAACAGCGTGTGGCGCAGCGTAGCGTTGCGCGCGCCCGCGGGCAGCGCCGCCAGGCAGGCCTGCGCCAGCGACGGCACCGCGTGGAGCACGCTGACGCCCATCCTTGCGAGCCAGTCCGGCACTTCAGCCGGTGTCGGCGGGGCGTCTGCCGGCGGCAGGCAGCCGGTCACGCTCGCGACGATCGGCAGCAGCAGGTCGCGCAGCACCACGTCGAACGACAGGCGGGTGAGCACACCCACGCGGTCGCCGGGCTGGAGGCCGAGCATGCCGGCTTCCCAGGCCAAGAAATGCGCGAGGCCGCCGCGCCGCCCGAGGATGCCCTTGGGCCGTCCGGTCGTGCCGGAGGTGAAGAAGATGTAGCAGCCCGCATCGGGCGCGATCTTCGGCAGGCCCAGGTCGTCGAGCGTCCACCCGGCCTGCGGCGATGCAACGCCCGCGACACGCCGGATGCCGTCGGCCCCGAGCGGCGACTGCATCGCGAACTCGATGGCAAGCGTGGCGGCCGCCGCGTCCAGCATCGCCTGCTTGCGCGCCGGCGGCAGCGCCGCGTCGACCGGCACGGCGACCACGCCCTCGAGCAGGCAGCCCACGAGCATCGCCGCCAGTCCGCGCGAAGCCACGCCATGCAGCACCACGCGCTCGCCAGCCTTCACGCCTTGCCGGCGCAGCAGCGACACCTGCGCGACCACGAGTGCCGCGAATTCGTCGCGCCTCATGGCGCCGTCGTCGTCGATCCAGAGCGTCGCCGCACCGGTGCGCAGGCCGTCTCGCAGTAGCGCGGTGAGAGATGGTCGCGGCGCGTTCACAGTGTCACCTCGAACACGTCGGCAAAGCGGCGTGGGTGGTAGAGCGTGTGCATCGCATGGGGGCCTGCCTCCAGCGCGCAGGCCACGGCCTCCGCGACGGCCGGCGACTGCGCGAAGCCGCCGGTGTTGTGGCCGCCGCTGAGCACCATCTTGCCGCCTGCGTCCGCTTCCTGAACTTCGAGCACTCCCAGGCCCGAGGGCGTCCAGGGCCGCACGCAGAAGCGCGGACGCTCGCCGAGCATGCCGGACTCCCTGGCACGCCTGAACTTGTCGCCGAAGAGTTCCTCCGCCGTTTCCATCACGCAGCGCGCGAGTTCGGGCAGGTCGGCCAGGCGTACGTCGTCGGCCGAGACGCCGACGAAGCCATGCCCCGAGCTGCAGTGCAGCACCGGCCGCCCGGCGGCGTCGCGGCCCGGTACCACGTTGGCGCCCTGGGCCGCTTCGCTGCTGGCGAATGCGCGCCGGCGCACCTTCAGCGGCGTGTTCAGCGCGGCGCCGTCGTTCGGCAGTGTGACCCACATGCCGACCATCGCGCCGATGGCGGGCAGCCCCGCTATCCTCGCGGCAAGGGTGTGCGCCTGCGCGCCGGGGGAGAGTACATAGTGGTCGGCTCGCCGCAAGGCATCGTTGACGACGATGCCTGTCACCGCGCCCGAACTGGCATGCCGCACCTCGCTCGCCTCATGCTGCCAGTGGAAGCTCGCGCCGAGGCGCTCGAGCAGCCCGATCAGGTTGCGGCAGAACGAGACGATGTTGAGCGAGAACCCTTGCACATCGAGCGCTCCCGCGATCGCTCCCTCGTTGATCGCGCTGCCCAGCGCGGGCTCGCGCTCGCGCAACCGCGTGAGCGGGACCGTGCCGATCAGCGCACCGATCTCGGCCTCGGCCGTCTGCGCCGAGCGCAGGGACGCCTCGCTCGGGTAGATGCGCAGCAGCCGGCCGACGTGGTGTGTCTCGCGCAGCAGCTCCGGATAGAGGCTGAAGAGCTCGCGCCACAGCCGGTGGCTCTGCCGGTTGAAGCCGACGATGTCGTTGCCATAGAGCAGCGCCGCCCAGGGTGGCACCTGTTCGAGCTGGTCGATCCAGCGGCGGTCGGCGTTCGACATCGTCTCGTAGTCGCGAGACAGCCAGCCGTCCCGCGAAATTCTAAGGCGGAAGCGCGGCGTGTCCCGCGGCGTATAGAGCGGCGAACAGGCCAGGTGATGGCGCGATTCGTTGTACGAGAAGATGCGCGCGTCCCTGCCGCCGAAGGTCGCGCCGGCGCGCTCGGCGTGCGGCGTGTCGCCCCGGCGCGGATCGGCCATGCGGTCGTACACCGACACGCGATGGCCGCGCCGGCACAGCGTCAGGGCCGTGACCAGGTTGACGACGCCCGCGCCGACCAGCATCACCTCGCCCGGCGCACCGGCCACCGCCTTGGCGGCCGGCTCATGCCTCGGCCGGCACATGGATTCCGCAAGCACGAAGGCTTCGTACTCGGCGCGCTCCCAGTTCGATCCGGTCACGAAGGCGCAGCGCCCTTGGAGCGTCGATGGATCGATGGCGACCCGCGAGGCCGAGAGGCCGCAGAAGATGAAGCGGCAGCCGGGGGGGCCGGCCGCGATGGCCGAGACCGCCTCGTACTGCGCCTCGCGCGCGATCACCACGTCGGGCGCGAGCGCGGCGAGCTCCGCGGCGACCTGGTGCGGCGCCTTGGCCGCGAGATCGGGCCGCAGCACGATGTTGCGCGCGACGAAGACATCGACCGATGCCCGCGCGAGCCAGCACATGACGACGATCTTCATGCGCTGCCCGCCCGCTCGATCAGATGGCAGGCGACCCAATGATCGGTACCCACGCGCACGAGCGCCGGTATCTCCTCGGCGCAGCGTCGCGTCGCGCGCGGGCAGCGCGGATGGAAATGGCAGCCGCGCGGCGGATTCAGCGGCGAGGGGATCTCGCCCCGGATCGCCACGAAGGCCTTCTTGCGCACCTCGAGTTTCGGCGCCTCGGCCAGCAGGCCCTCGGTGTAGGGATGCAGCGGCTGTTCGAACAGCGCGTCGGCGCTCGCCGACTCGACCACGCGGCCGAGGTACATCACCACCACGCGGTCGCTGATGTGCCGCACCACGCCGAGGTCGTGGCTGATGAAGAGATAGGTGAGGGCGAGCTCCTCGCGCAGCGCCATGAACAGGTTGATCACCTGCGCCTGGATGGACACGTCGAGCGCGGCCACGGCTTCGTCGCAGATCAGCAGCCGGGGCCGCACGGCCAGCGCGCGGGCGATGCCGATGCGCGCGCGCTGGCCGCCCGAGAACTGGTGCGGAAAGCGGCGCATGAAGCCGGGGTCGAGGCCGACCTTCTGCATCAGCGCAGCCACGTGCGCCTCCTGGTCCCCGGCGTCGACCAGCCCGTGCGCCACGGGCGCCTCGCCGATGATCTGGCGCACCCGCATGCGCGGATTGAGGCTCGCATACGGGTCTTGGAAGATCATCTGGACGCCGAGCATGTCGCGCCGGTGCGCGCTCGCCGAAAGGCGACGCTTGCGCAGCTCGGCGTTCTCGCCCTGCCACCAGCGCTCGCCCTCGCTCAGCGACTGCAGCCCCGCGGCCATGCGCCCGAGCGTCGACTTGCCGCAGCCCGATTCGCCCACCAGCCCCACCACTTCGCCGGGGCGCACGGCGAGCGAGACGCCGTCGACGGCGTGGACGGTGCGCGACGGCACCGGGGCACCGAACAGGCGCGCGATCTTTGCCGCGGCATCGGGCTTGCGGACAAAACGCTTGGCGCTGGCGCGCAGTTCGAGCAACGGGGTGACGGTGTCCATGGTGTCAGTTCGCAATCGCACAGGGAGAGGGCAGGGGCGCCGGGTGGAAGCAGCGCAGCCTGCGGCCGTCGAGCGCCACCAGCGGCGGCTCGTTGCGGCAGACCACGTCCGCGCTGGCGCAGCGCGCCTGGAATGCGCAGCCTTGCGGCAGCGCGAGCAGCGAGGGCGTCATGCCCGGGATCTGCTGCAGCGGGCGCCCGCGCGGGTTGCGCGACGGCGCGCTCGCGATCAGCCCGCGCGTGTACGGGTGGCGCGGCCGGTCGAGCACCTCGGCCACGGGGCCCTGCTCGACGATGCGCCCGGCGTACATCACCGAGACCGTGTCGGCCAGCCCCGCCACCACCGACAGGTCGTGCGAGATCCAGATCAGCGCGGTGCCCGAGGCGCGGCACAGGCTCTGCATCTGCGCGAGGATCTGGCCCTGCACCGTGACGTCGAGCGCCGTTGTCGGCTCGTCCGCGATGATCACGTCGGGCTCGTTGAGCAGCGCGATCGCGATCGCCACCCGCTGGCGCATGCCGCCCGAGAACTGGTGCGGATAGGCCAGCAGCCGCTCGTGCGGCGACGGGATGCCGACCTTGGCGAGCGCCGCGGCGGCGCGTTCGCGCGCCACGCGCTCGCTGACCCGGTGGTGCGCGCGCACCGCCTCGATCATCTGCGTGTCGATGCGCAGCACCGGGTTCAGCGTCATCATCGGATCCTGGAAGATCATCGCGATGCGATTGCCGCGCACGCCCTGCAGCGCGCGAGAAGACAGGCGCCGCAGGTCGAGCACCTCGCCGTTGCGCGGCGCGAGGCGCAGCCGGCCCGCCACCACCTGGCCCGGCGGGTCGATCAGCCCTATGAGCGAGTAGCCCGTCATCGACTTGCCAGAGCCCGATTCGCCGACCAGGCCCATGATCTGGCCGCGCTCGATCGAGAACGACACGTCGTCCACGGCCTTGACGATGCCGGCGCGCGTGGCGAACTGCGTCTTCAGGCCCTCGACGAGCAGCACGGGTTGAGATGCGCTCGTCATTGCTTCTGCAGCCTCGGGTTCGACACGTCGCGCAGCTGATCGGCGACGAGATTGATGGCGAGGATCGTGAGAAGCAGCAGGACGCCGGGGTAGAGCGACATCCAGTACTTGCCCGCCAGCAGGTATTGCTGGCCGTTGGCGATCAGCAGGCCGAGCGAGGGCTCGGTGATCGGCACGCCCAGTCCCAGGAAGGACAGCGTGGCCTCCAGCGAGATCGCGTTGGCCACCTGCAGCGCGGCCACCACGATCACCGGCGGCAGGCAGTTGGGCAGCAGGTGCCGCAGGACGATGCGCGTATCGCTCAGCGCCAGGCCTTGCGCGGCTTCGATGTATTCCTTGCGGCGCTCGACGAGCGCCGCGGCACGCACCGTGCGCGCGTAGTAGGCCCATTGCACCGCCACCAGCGCGATGGCGACATTGCCGACGCCCGGCTTGAGCACGGTGACCAGCACCAGCGCGACCAGGATTGCGGGAAACGACAGCTGGATGTCCACGATGCGCATGAGCAGCGCATCGAGCCGGCCGCCGGCGTAGGCCGCGAGCAGGCCCAGCGTCGCGCCCAGCGAAAGCGCCGCGAGCGTTGCCACCACGCCGATGCCCAGCGAGATGCGCAGCCCGTAGAGCATGCCCGAGAGCATGTCGCGGCCCTGGTCGTCGGTGCCCAGCAGGTAGAGCTTGCCCTGGCCGGCGGCATCGTTGCCGCCGTGCGAACCCGGCGGCAGGCGCGAGTCGAGGATGTCGAGCTGCGCGAGGTCGTACGGGTTCTGCGGCGCGAGCAGGGGTGCGAACAGCGCGGCGAGCATCAGCGCCAGCAGCACGGCCGCGCCGAGCACGGCGAGCCTGGAGCGGGCGTACTGCCGCAGCAGGCGGCGCAGGGGGGATTCGTCTTCTTCGAACATGGTCGTCATGCGCTTTGTTCGTCGAGCCGCACGCGCGGGTCGAGGCTCGAGTACGCGATGTCCACGAGCAGGTTGAGCAGGGTGAACATCGACACCACCACCAGCAGGTAGGCGACGATGACCGGGCGGTCGAGCGAGCCGATCGACTCGATGATCAGCTTGCCCGCGCCGGGCCAGACGAAGATGGTCTCGGTCACGGCGGCGAACGCGACCAGCGCGCCGAATTCCAGCGCCACCACCGTCACGATCGGCACGAGGATGTTCTTGAGCACGTGCACGCCCACCACGCGCGCCGGCGAGAGGCCCTTGGCGCGGGCGTACTTGACGTAGTCCTGCGTCAGTGCCTCGTGCGTGCTGGCCCGGGTGAGTCGCGTCACCAGCGCGAGCTTGAAGAGCGCGAGGTTCACCGCCGGCAGCAGCAGATGCTTCCAGCCTTCGACGCTGAAGATCGACAGCGAAAGCCCCAGCACCTCGCGCGTCGGCCCGCGCCCGCCCGCGGGCAGCCAGGCCAGCTGCACCGCGAACACGACGATGAGCATCAGCCCGACCCAGAAGGTCGGCAGCGAGAAGCCCAGGATCGAGCCGGTCATGATGCTCCTGCCTATCCACGAATGAGGCCGCAGGCCGGCCCACAGCCCGAGCGGCACGCCCAGCGCGATGGCGATCAGCATCGCGACGCAGGCCAGCTCGAGCGTGGCGGGAAGCCGCTCGAACACCAGCGAGATCGCGGGCACGCCATGGACGAAGGAGTTGCCCAGGTCACCGCGCAGCGCGTGCTGCAGGAAGTTCCAGTACTGAAGCGGCAGGGCCTGGTCCAGGCCCATGGCCCGCACGAGCCGCGCGCGCTCGGCCTGATCGGCGTCCATGCTGATCAGGATGTCGGCGGGATTGCCGATCAGGTAGACGCTGGCGAACACCAGCATCGACATCGCAAGCAGCACGCCGACGCTCTGCGCCAGGCGGCGAATCACATAAACCAGCATGAAGGTGAAGGTCCTGTATCGAAGGTTGCGCGTGCGCCCTAGGGCGCGAGCACCGGCACGCGTTGCATGAGGTAGCCGAGGCAGTCCTGGCGGATGGCGCGCAGGTCGCGCGTGAACATGGCGGCGACCGCGTGCGTCGAAAGGCAGACGTCGGCTCCCTTGCGAACCAGCATGCCGGCGATCGCCTCGCCGTCGAGCCGGTAGGCGCGAAGCGGTTCCGTGTCGGGGTGAGACAGCGTGGTGGCGATCACGTGGCCGGGCTCGAGCGCGCGGAAATTGAAGGATTCGATCTCTGGCGGCAGCTGGAGGTCGGCGGCTTGGCCGTCGCAGCTCAGCGTGAGGCCCTCGGCGACCTTGAGCATCGCGAAGGCCTGGTAGATGTCGATCGCCTTCGCGTCGTCGTGCGCGGTGCCGTCCCCGAAGTCGTCGGCGAGGCAGCGTTCGATGAGCGTCGCGGCCTGTGCCACGCCCTCGGCGTTGCCGATTTCCCCGCATTCGCAGCACACCGTCGGGCAGATCGGCGTGAACGCGGCGCCCAGCGATTGCGGCGCCTGGATGAGCACCGCGAGCGGCGAGAACATGCGTGCGAGCCGCAGATGCTCCGCGCCGGTCGAACTCAGGCAGGAATAGAGCGGATTGCGCCCCGAGTTGTTGTGCAGGTCGATGGCCAGGAAGACCTCGCGCTCGCGCATCGCTTCCATCACCCGTGCCGCCATGCGCTGGTGCGGCGTGGCCGGTACGGCGATCGGCCAGATGCGGTTGTAGTCCGGCTGGTCTTCCAGCCGGCGCACGCCGGCGCGCGCGGCCTCCACGTTGCCGACGAAGATCGAGAGGGCGCGAGGCAGCGGCTGGTTTTCGAACTTCGCGAGCACCGATTGCAGCGCCAGCAGGCCCGCGTCTTCGTTGCCGTGCAGCAGCACCGAGACGAACACCGGCCGGGGCCGCACACCGGGCAGGTGGATCAGCGTCGGTGCCGGCAGCACCTCGTGCAGCGTGCGCGCCGACGCGCCCATGAACGCGGGCGGCAGGTGGTCGAGCACATGCGGCAGGTCGGACATGTCGCTCACTTGCGGTCCTCCGCCTCGGCATGGACCTGCTGGGCCTGCGTGAACTCGTCGACGCGCGGCACCATCGTGAGGCCCTTGCGCGCGGCCCAGGTCGAGACCTGGTGGTACAGCGGAATGATCGCGTAGTCCTTCTTCAGCGCGAGCGCGGTGGCCTTTTGCAGCAGGGCTTCGCGCTTCGCGTCGTCGACGGTGTTGAGCGCTTCGTTCAGCAGCGCATCGAACTGCGGATTGCTGTAGCTGCTCCAGTTGGTCGCGCCCATGCCGCGCTCCTTGTCGGGCGTGGCGAGCAGGCCGCGCAGCGCGCCCGAGGGCTCGCCGCCGCCCACGCCCCAGCCGAGCAGGCCGAAGCCCAGTTCCTTCTTCGAGGCGCGCCCGACATAGGTCGCCATCGGTGAAACCTGCACCTTGGTCACGATGCCGCCGCGGGTGAGCATCTGGCCGATGGCCTGCGCGACCTGCTTGTCGTTGACGTAGCGGTCGTTCGGCCCGAACAGCGTGAGGCCGAAGCCCGCGGGATAACCTGCCTCGGCGAGCAGCTGCCGCGCGCCCTGCACGTCGACGCCATCGGGCTTGAGCTCGGGGTTGAAGCCGAACATGCCGCTCGCGGCCAGGTTGCCGGTGGGCACGCCGAGCTGGTCGAGCACGCGCTCGGCCAGCACGCCGCGATCGATCAGCTTGGAGATCGCCTGGCGCACGCGCGCGTCCTTCAGCGGATTGCGATCGAGCGGCTTGCCGTCCTTGTCGGTGACGAAGGGCGAGGTATCGCGATGGTCGGTGTAGAGGAACATCACCCGGCTCGACACCTTGGTGAATACGCTCAGGCTCTTGTTCTGGCGGAACTGGGAGACCAGGTTGGCCTGCACGTTCTCCACCAGGTCCACGTCGCCCGACAGCAGCGCCGACATGCGCGCCGATTCGGCCGGCAGGGCGCGCAGCGTGACGCCGGACCACGCCGGCTTCGAGCCCCAGTACCCGTCGAAGCGCGCGAACTGCACGCCGGTGCCGGGCGTGAACTTCACGAGCCTGAAGGGGCCGGTGCCGGCCTGCACCTTCGCCTGGTTGAAGTCGTCGCTGCTGGCCTTCTCGGCCGACTTGCGCGAGACGATGAAGATGCGCGTGAGGTCGTTCGGCAGCAGCGGCGCCGGCGTGGCGGTCGTCAGCTGCAGCGTGAGGCGGTCGACGATCTTCTTGCCCGTGATGGCACGCGTGTAGGCGGCGAACGAGCTCGGGCTGTTCACGATGGTCGCGGGACGCTCGAGCGAGAACACCACGTCCTGCGCGGTGAGCGGGCTGCCGTCGTGGAACTTCACGCCGTCGCGCAGCTTGAACTCCCAGGTGGTGTCGTCGATGGCGCGCCACGAGGTCGCGAGCGCGGGTGTCAGGCGTGCGTCGGCGTCGAGCGCGACGAGGGTTTCGTAGGCGTGGCTCACCACCGCGCTGATCGCATCGTTGTTCACGAAATGCGGATCGACCGATGAAGGATTGCTGCTCAGCCCGATACGCAGTTCCTGCGCATTGGAAAGACATGCAAGGCATGCGAGAAGCGCGCCGCACAGCAGCGCGCGCCAGTGACGCAGGGTCGGTCTCATGGGTTCTGTCTCCGTTGGAATTCCGGTTGTCGCAACGGTTCGGGATTCATAGAATCCAGCCCGCCATCGACACACATTCATGCGCTTGAATCGTTGGATCCGTGGGCGCAAATCGATGCCGGGACATTAGCAAGCGGCGGCTTCCCCGCCATGTAGATTCTTAGCTTCCATGGAACTTCTTGCATCTTCCTATTGGCGCGACAAAGAGTTGGCAGGCCTGCAGTTCACCGCCAACCGGTTCGTTCAACGAGAGATCCGGGCGCACCGGCATGGCGGCTACACGCTGTCGGTTTCCGATACCGAGTTGCATGTGAGAACGAGCGCCGGCGTCACCGTGGTGCCCCCTGGTGCGCTGCTGCGCATCGGTCCGCAGGTCTGGCATTCGATCAAGGCGCGAAGCACGCCGTGGCGCGAGGACGCGATGTACTGCAGCGTGGCGGTTGCGCGCTGCGTGAACCCGGTGCCCGAGGCGGACGACGGCATGCACGGGCCAGAGCCCGAACCGGTCTCGGTGTTCGCGTGCGAGCCCTGGGGGCGCGAGTTCGCGCAGTGCCACAGGCTGCTGCACGAGATCGCGGACACGGGCCGCGAGGACGCGGGCATCGCGGCGCGCGCACTGGTGCGCCGCCTGCTCGCGCAGTGGATCCCGATGCAAGCCGGCAAGACGACCGAGTCAGGCGAGGCGGACGATCGCCTGCGCCGCTCCTACGGCCTGATCGCCACCGGCTTCCAGCAACGCCTGACGCTCGACGACCTTGCCGAGGCGGTCAACTGGCATCCGATCCATCTGCACCGCCGCTTCAAGGACGCATGGGGCTTCACGCCGCACGAGCTGCTGGTGGGGCACCGCATCGAATACGCGCGAGACCTCATGGCCGGCGGCGCCCGCGTGACCTATGCGGCGCACGCGGCCGGCTTCAGCGACCAGAGCCACCTGCACAAGACCTTCATGAGCACCTACGCGGTGGCGCCGAGCGAGTACCGGCGGCTGTCGGCGCTCGATGCGCTGCAACCGCCGGCGGCGAGGAACGGCATCGTCGACTGACGCCGCGCGACCCCACGCGGCCCCGCACGGGTCGCGTCCAAGTCAGGCGAGCAGTACCTCCGCCGCCTTCGTGCGCTGGGAGTGGCCCGGATCGACGTTGAGGAAGCCCGACAGCGCCGGGTTGACGGGCTGCAGCGGGTCCTGCGCCGTACCCGCATCGAGCATCGCCTGGAGTTCGACGGCCGTGGGCTGCATCGTGTCGACGATGAAGCGCACGCCGCCGCGCTGGGGATGCGTCGGTGTCGGTGTCGGCGTTGGCGTCAGAGTTGGCTTCGGATTCGGTGTCGGGTTGGGCGTTGTCGTCGACTTGGGTATCGGTGTCGGAGTGAACGTCAGGGTGGGGGACGGAGTCGGCACCGGCGTGGTCGTCTGCGAAGGAGTGGGCGTCGGTGTGGGTGTAGGAGCCGGCTGCTGCGGCTTCTTGTTCTTCTCGTGCATCGACCATTCCTCGGCCGCCACCCGTGCGGCGACGGCCACGCCCAGCAGAACCAGCGGCGCCGCGCCGCGGCGGATCCAGCCGTGCGAGGTCTCGGTCGGATTCGTCCTGGCCTCTCCGAGCGGGGCGTTGAAGTAGTTGGTCAGGCGCGAGTGGTAGACCATCGGTCCCATCTGCCGGTTCGAGCGGTATTCGTCGATGTAGTCCTTCTGCGTGCCGCGGAAGATGCCTATGTCGCTCGCCACCTTCATCAACTGCGGTGTCGCGAGGTCCCATTGGCCGGCGCGGATGTACATGTAGGCCTGGATGCTGTCGGAGATCGTCAGGCCGATCGTTCCGCTGGAGTCGCCCCACGACGAGAACTGCGCCAGGCGCTGCGTGAAGGTGCGCTTGACCATCGGGCCGCCGTCGGGTGCCACGCCGTCGTGCGTGACGGCCTTCGGGTTGCCCAGGCCGATGAGGGCGCGCCTGAACCACGAGTAGCCGTTGGTTGCCTTGTAGACCGGCAGCGGATTGCCGTCCTTGTCGAGCGGCGCCGTGGTGGCCTTGGGCGGCGGCGTCTCGCCGGCCTTGGGGGCCGGGGCCTCGGTCGATCCGCGCTCGCTCATGACGTGCCCGCCGCGCGCCTGCGCGATCGATGCATAGCGGTTCGCCACGCTGGCGCCGAGGCCGGTGGCGTTGCCCACCGCATAGTGCAGGCTGCCCTCGTTGCTGATCCACTGGCGCACGCCGTCGAGCGTGGTGATGTCCCAGGTCCACTGGTGGCTCGGCGCGTCGAAGAAGGGGTTCAGGTACAGCCGCGTGCCCGCCGAGTGGCTCAGCCCGAAGCTCAGCACGCGCGCGCCGAACAGCGCGCGGCCCACCGGCGAGTTCGGCGAGGTGAGCTTGCCGGGGCTCTGGTCCAGCACGGCGCGCGAGCGTTCGTCCGACGGGTTGGCGCGCAGCGTTTCCGTGGCCATCGCGATGGTCTGGCGGTCGGCCTTCGGAATGCCGCGGAATGCGCCGCGGGCGCCCGTGGTCTGGCGCGCGACGGTGTCGAGCGGAATGCCCTCCAGCGTCTTGAGCGCGGCGTTGACGTCACCGCTCTTGTTCGCCATGGTCTGCACAGCCTCGCGGTAGCGCGCGCGGTCCGCGCCCGGCACGTTGCGCAGCAGGCGCCCGCGCACGAATCCCGCATGCTGGGTGCCGCGTCCCACTTCCGGTGCGGTCATCAGCAGCGCCGCGGCCTGGGTGTCGCGGGGGTTTGCGTTGAATGCCTTCAGCGCCTGGGCGTAGTCGTTGCGAAGCGCCGGCGGTATCCGGTTCAGCCAGCCGCGCTTGCCGATCACCGGGCGAGCGCTGCGCTCGATCGCGCCCTTGTAGAGCGTGTCGAGGGCGGTTGTGCTGTCGGGGTTCCTCGACAGGATCCTGAGCGCCTTGGCATAGTCGTGGCGGCCCTCGATGCCGCGCCGCGCCGCGTGCCAGCTGTCGAGCTGGCTCTTGAGCTGGAACAGCGAGGCCTCGCGCTTGGCCGGATCGGCGATGTTGCCGATCAGCGCGAAGGTGTCCTGGTCCTTTGGGTTGAGGTACTTCTGCAGCCGGATCTTGCCGCCCTGCTTCAGGCCCGCGATGCTGCCGCGGTAGAAGAAGGCTTCGTAGGCGTAGCGAAGGAACACGGCGCGCGCACCGACGTAGCCGCCGAGCGAAGCGCCGGCGACGCCGAGCGCCGGGTTGGTCATGTGCAGGCCCAGTGCCGCGCCGCCGAAGCGCACGGCGCCATAGAAGGCCGCGCCGGTGCCGACCATGTAGCCGACCGACTTGAGGAAGATCTTCCTCTTCTGCGCCGGCGTCATCACCTGATCGTTCTGCTCCATCGTCTTGTGCGGATCGACGAAGACCTCGCCGGGCTTCGGCGCATGCGCGGCCTGGCGGTTGCTGATGCTGACGGGGTGTATCGCGCCGTCGGGGCGCACGCCCACGATGCCGTCGACCTGCGCCTGGGTGAAGCGTCCGGTGGCCGCGACCTGGGCCATCTCGGTTTTCGGGCCGATCAGCCGCACCACGCCCACGAGGCCGCTGCCTTCGGCGTTCGCATGCGCGGCCGCCGCCGCGCGCGCGGTCTCGAAGCTGGAGTACACGTGCGATCGGTCGAGCAGCGAGAAGGTGGCGTCGGGCGCGCCCTGGTTGAGGCCTGCCGCGTCCCGGGCCAGCACGTAGCGCCCGCCGACGTAGTCCGGCGCACCGATGAAGGAGGGCGCCTGGCCGCGTGCCCATTGCATGAAGCGCGTGCGCAGCGGAACGTCGCGCGCGGCATGGCCGTCAGGCGAGCCGGCGCTTGCGAGGTAGTGCGTCTGCTCGACGTCCTCGGGCGTGGCCGGGGCCTTGCTTGCCTGGAGTTCTCGCATCGTGGCCGGGCCCGCGTAGGCGGGGCGCGGCTTGGTGTAGTCGCTGCCCCCTTCGAGCAGCGCGTCCATGTCGGGCTCGACCATCGCGAGGCCGGTGGACTCGCCTGCCTGGTGATTGGCCGCCGCCGTGCTCGGTGCTGCCGGCGCGGTTGCGCCTTCGCGCCATGCGGCCGAGCGCACGTTCGGAATGCCGATGGGCATCGGCTTCCCGTTCGCACCGACGTGCACCGAACCCATGATCTCCTCGGGCGTCGCGCGGCCGCGCTTCGTCAGCGGCGCCATGGTGCCGTCGGGATGGATGCGGTACACCCACGCGCCGCCCTTCTGCTGCGCCGCGGCGGAGGCCTCGGCGAAGGTCCCGAAGGTGTTGTTGCGCTTGGCGCGCACGCCGGTGCCGCCGTACATGGTTTCGCCCGGCGCCATCGGATGGACGGCGAAGCGCACGTTCGAACCCGCGGCGGGGTCCTCGGTGATGCGGGCCGTCACCGCGGCCTCGTCGGGCGAGGGCTGCAGCGGCCGCAGCCCCGAGCCGGGCTCGCTCGCGCGCTGGTGGAACGCGACGAGCCTGTCGCCGCGCAGCGCGATCTGCAGCCAGCTGCGCCCGTTGCCGAGCGTGGTCGGCGGCAGGGGAGCGCCGTGCGCATCCACGCCGGTGGCGGCGGGGTCCCTTGGCTGGCCGGCCGTCTTGACGGAGGGCGTGTCGGTGTCGCCGCGGCCGGTGCCGGCGGTGCGCGGCAGCTCGGGCGCGATCGGTCTTGTCGCGCGCGGGGGCTCCGGCATGGCGGATGCGGCGCGGGGCGCGGTGGGTTGCGCACCGGCCGGCTCGATCGACAGGCCCGGCCGAAAGCGCGCGTAGACCGGGGTGCCCTGCACCGCGATGTCGTCGTAGACGGTACGCCCGTTCTCGCGGATTCCGACGATGGGCAGCGACTGCAGCGGCTCGGCCTTGAGTGCGCCACCGTTGTAGGAGCTGCCTTCGTTGCTCAGGGAGATGCGCCGGGTGTAGAGGGAGCCCGGCGCGTTCGCGTCGCGGTTGTTCATCATGACCGACTCGGTTGCCGCGTACACGTCGTGGCCGAGCAGCGTGGCCAGGCGCTGCGCCATCGGCACCGCGCCGTCTCCGCTGAGGCACGACAGCATCAGCACCGGCTGGCCGTGATAGTTCTCGTGCGCGACGATGGCTCGCGCCAACCCCTCGGCCGTGAGCGGATTGCCGCTCGCGTCGTTCATCATGCCTTCGAGCCCGTGGCCGTTGACCGCGAAGTAGCCCTCGGGAATGGGGACCGCCTCGCTGCCCGGCTTGCCGTCGCTGCGTACGGCGCGCTCGCCCGGCGCGAAGATCTCGAGGTCGGCCACGCGGCGGCGGAAGGCGTTGATGCCCATCTCGCTGCGGCCGGACTGCGTGTTGAGCAGGTCGACGCGCTGGCCGTTGGCGCTGGTGTAGATCAGCGGCCGGCCCGGCGCATAGCCCTCGGGGTAGGCGATGCGCAGGGCGGGCCTGCCCGGATGGGCGGTGACCTGCATGGCCTTCGCGGGGCCGCCTTGGGTGGTTTCGACCTTCACGGTGGCCATCACGGCCGAGGGTGGGACGCTGCCGTCCGGCGCGATGCTTGCCGCGTGCACGATCGCGATCTCGTCGCCCAGCGCGACGAAGCCCTCTGGCTGCACCGTCGCGAGCGCTTCGTCGAGGGTGGCGTAGTGAGCGGGCAGGACGCCGGAGAAGTCGCCGCTGTTTTCGCCCTGTGCATGGGCGCTGGCGCGCTGCGCGGCGCTGGGGCTGTCCGTGCCGGCAGGCAATCCGTCGCGATGCGCGGCGAAGACGAAGCCGTTGTCGTCAACGGTGCGCGGATAGACGTAGTAGCGCACGCCCTCGGCTTCGCCGCCGGCGGCGAACACGGTGAGCAGCGAATCCGACCAGTTCGTCGGACCGAGACGGCTGGTTGCCGGCAGCGGATAGCTCGTGGGCCCGCCGAGCTCGGGGTCCTGTGCCGGCTTGTAGACAGCGAAGCTGCCCTCGTCGCCCTTGGCGGGCGATGCCGGCGTGGACTTCACGCTCACCAGGTCCTTGGTGCCTGCGTTCTGCTTCAGCCCGATGCGTTGCGCCGAGCGCACGAAGGGGGCGTTGGCGCGCGGTGCGTCTTCCGCGGTGTTCGAGCCTGGGGCCGCGCGTTTCTCCTGGGGACTGCGTGCGCCCGTCGGTGCGCGCGCGGCTCCCGGGGCATCGGCGGTATCGCCCGCGCGTCGCACCGAGGCCATGACCGGGTTGAACGAGACATCGGTCACGATGGACGGCAGCGCCGCCGGACCGGCCACGTCGGCGGGCACCGTACGCGGCGTTGTCGGCCATGCGACGCTCATGCGCGGCGGCTCGCGGAACGGCGTGAGCGCGTCGGGCTTTGTCGTTGCGTCCGCCGGCCTGGCGGCACCGGCCGTATCGGCGGCATCGACCGCATCGACAGGCTTGGGCGACGCGGATTGCGCCGGTCGTCCGGGCACGGCCGCGTCGGTGGGCGTCGTGTTCCGCGCCTCGTCGCCCACCGTGCCGGCCGGCCGGTTCACGACCGCGGGCCGCGCGGTGTTCGTGGATGGCGGCTTGATCGCGTTGTGCACGCGCACGTAGCCCTTGGCGAAGATAGGCGAGGCAAAGCCCGCGGCGTTGACGCTGAGCATCATGATCTGCTGCTCGCGCTCGGCCGGGCTCATCTGGTCCCAGTTCTTCACCAGCGAGTGCACGCCTTCCCCGGTGGCGTAGGCGCTGCCGAGGCCGAGCGGCTTGGAGGCCATCGCCGCGGGCTTGCCCCAGGCCTGGGCAGTCTTCGCGTAGCGCGCGAAGTCGGCCGCGCGTGCCTGTGCCGTCACGGCGTCGCCGGCGGCTTCGGCGGCCGTGGCCGCCTTGGCGGCCCGGCCTGCGCGCAGCGCGGCCATGGTGGCGCGCGTGGAGGCGCCCACCACCGGCACGCTGACCGTCGAGAGACCGAGGTTCAGCCAGTCCATGCGCGCCTGCTCGCTGTTCGCCGGATTGATGCTCTGGCCGTGCGCGCTGAGCTTGTTCAGGTCTTCGACCGAGGTCGCGACGCCGTAGCCGGCCGCGAGCACGGTGAACGCGCCGGCCGCCAGCATGACGCCAGGCGCCGCGAGCGTGCCGAAGGAGCCCACCGTCAGCGCCACGCCGGCCACCAGGCCCACGCCGGCGACCACCATGTCCAGGTGGGTCGCGCGCCGGAAGGTCTCCCATCCGGTCTCGGTGCGCGCGTCGCCGGCGAAGAGCTTGACGTTGCCGTTCTGGTCGAGCGAGTAGCTGGCGTCCTCGGGCGTGACGAGCTTCACGCCCTCTACCGGCAGGCTGTTGTTGGCGCGGTAGTCCGTGAGGTTCTTGTAGGTCCAGGCCTGTTCGTCGACGAGCTTGGTCTCGCCCGGCTTGTCCTTGCTCTCGACCTTGAAGATCGCCGTCTTGATGATGCCGCCGTCGTCGCTGTCGAGGGCGTAGACGACGGGCAGCACGGTCACGTGCGCGTGCTCGCCGCCGACTTCCACCACCTTGTCGACCATCTTCGAGAGCAGGTCCTTCTGCGCGTCGCCGAGGTTGCCGAAGAGGCGCTGGTTCTGCCGGATGCGCTCGCTGTCGGCCGGCGTCGCGGCATCGAGCGAGCGGCTGGGGTTCCAGCCGAGCGCAAGGCCGATCTCGTTCTCGAGCTGCGTGCGGCTCTTCATCTCGATCGGGCCGCCGCCGTACTGCACGAACTGGTCGTTCATGATGGCCTGTGCCATCACCTGCGGGTTCTTCTCGAAAAGCCGGTAGAGCGCGCGCTTGTCCTCGCGCTGGTTGAACGGCAGGTTCTGGATGGTGAATTCCTGCTGCTGCGCGTAGGCGTTGTCGCGTGCGCCGGCGGCCTGGTAGCGCACGGCCGTGTCCGACTGGGTCTGCGCCGCCTGCAGCTTCTTCCATGTGTCGCTGCCGGTCTCGGCCAGGCCGGGGTTGGCACTCTTCCATTTCTCGTGCGCCGACTTCGCGGCTGCGAGATCGCGCGCCGCAGTGTCGGTGTGGAACTTGTTGACCGAGCTGAGCCAGTCCTTGCGCGCGGCGTCGGCCTTGTCGCGCGCATCGTCGGCGGTCTGCTGCGGCGAGGTGGCGTAGCACAGCTGTGCGCGGCCCGCGCGCTTGTCGGCTTCGATGCGCTGGCGCGCGTGGTTGGCCTCCTGCCAGGCGATCGCGGCATCGACTGCGAGCTGTTCGTTCTGGGCGATGGTGACGCGCGTCTTGGCGTCGTCGAGGTCGTTGCCCAGCGCGGTGCGGTCGCCGGTGCCTGCGTCGTAGTCGGCCTGTGCCTTGTCGCGTGCCTTGATCGCATCCGTGAGGTTCTGGTCCACCGTCTTCTTGCGCGGCGCGAGGTCGTCGCCGAAGTTCAGCGTGGGCGCGGGCTTGCCGTCGGGCCCGGGCGCCGGCTGTGCGCCGGGCTGCGGCGGCGCATCGGCCGCGGCCTGCGCAAGGCGTTTCTCGACGTCGGCGCGCGCACCGCGCGCCTTCGCCAGGTCGCCGTCGCCGAACTCGGAGGTCTTCCACCGCGCGGCCGTGGCGGGGTTCATCTTGTAGGTGCCGGCGCGCACCGAGAAGTCGACCATCTTGCCCTGGTCGGACTGCTGCCAGCCGAAGACCTTCGAGTCCTTCTTGATCGTGACGTTGTAGCCGCCGTTGCAGTCCGAGTGCACCTCGATGTCGTCGGGCGAGAGGCCGCGCGGCAGGCCCTCGGCGCTGACCTTGCCGTCGTCGCCGCGCTTGATGTTCCAGGTCGGGTCGTAGTTCTTCGGGTAGACGTCGCCTGTGGTCGACTTGTCGCCGTTCATGAACATCGTCAGCTGCGGCTTGGCGAAGGTCGTGCGGTCGTACTGGTAGCGAGCGGCATACCAGGCGCGTTCGGCGTCGATTAGGCCGAGCTGGGTCTCGATGTCGCGCTTGGAGAGATCGAGCGCGTCGAGTTCGTCGAGCGCCTTCTGCTGCTCGGCCCCGGTGGCCTTGCTGCCGGGCGCGGTGAGCGTCGTCACCTCCGCGGCCTTCTTGTCGTAGGCCTCCTTCGCCGCGGGCAACTGCGTCTCGCGCATCTTCTTCTCGTCGTCGGCCGAGAGCTTCGGCTTCGCGCCGTCGGCCAGGCGCTGGGCCTCGCGCGCCGCCACGCGCAGGTCATCCAGCTTGCCGCCGTCCACGGTCTTGCCCGCGGCCTGGTCGCGCTCGGCCGCGCGCAGGTCCTGCATGGCCTTCAGCGCCTTGGCGTCGGCCTGCGCGGCGCGCTGCTGCTCGAGCGCCCGGCCCAGGTCCTGCGGCCTGGCGTTGGCGACGGCGTTGTTGGCGTCGGTCAGCCCCCGGTTGATCTTGTCCGCGCGATCGAGATAGCCGGCCTCGTCGAGCTTGGCGCGGCTGCCGTCGGCGCCGCCGAAGAGGTCGTCCTTGACGGCGTTCAGCGTGGTCGTGGTCTGGTCGCCGCGGGCCTTGGCGGCATCCTGTTTTTCGTTCGCGGCGTACAGCGCGGCGGTCAGCGGATCGAGCTCGGTCTTCTTGTCGCCGTCGACGTAGAAGTACTTGCCGTCGATGTTCTTGACCTTCTTGCCTTCCTCGCTGCCGGGCTTGGCCCAGAACGCGGGGTCGTAGCCGTCGGGATCGATGTTCCGCGTTGTGGTCTTGTCACCGTCGTGCTCGGTCACGGTGACGCGGGCGGGGCGCTGCAGCGATGCCGCGCTCCATGCGCTCTCGGCGTCGGTCTTGGCATTCTCGGCGTCGCTGGCCCCGAGCTTGGCGTCGAGGTCGTCGCTCAGCGCGTGCATGTAGCGCTGGCCCTGCTGCGCATCGCGCAGGGCGGCGTCGGCCTTCTGGATCTCCTTGGCATCGCCGCCGGCCACCGCCTGGTCGTACTTGAAGCTCAGCTCCTTGACCTCGGCGTCGGCGACGCGCGCGTTGTAGTCGGCATCGACCGTGCCGAGGGTGTTCGTCTTGGGGTTCTGCGGGTCCGACGGATCGGTGGTGCCGAAAGCCTTCTCGGCGCTCTGGAGTTCGGACTTGGCGCGGTTGGCCACGGCCCGCAGGCGCTCGGCTTCGGCCTTCGCGTTCTGCTGCGCGGTGATGATCGTGTCGTTGCCGCCGCCGCCGGTGCCGAAGCTGGCGGCGTATTTCTCGGCCTTGGTCGCGGCGGCGTCGGCGTCCTGTGCGCGGCTGCGCGCGTCGGCCACGTGCGCCTTGCCGGCCTGGCCGGCGTCGTATTGCTCGCCGCGCAACTGCCGCACCTCGGGCGAGTCCGCGCGCACGCCGTCGCGCGCCTTGTCGATGTACTCGCCGATGCTCTTCGGGTCGAACACGCCGCCCTTGTCGAGCGCGTCGTGGGCGTCGGCCGCCACCTTGTCGATCGCGTCGTTCGGGTCCTTGCCTTCGGCGATCGCCTTGAGGCTGGCCTTGCGCATGTCCTGCTCGGCGGCCTGCAGCCAGTCCGTCATGGCGGTGTCGACGGCGGCCTTCTGTTCCTTGGTGCCGTCGCCGCCGTTCGCCTGCGCCTTGAACACCGGCTTGGCAGCGGTTTGCGCCTTCTCGAGCAGGTCCTGCGTGCCCGGGCTGGTCGCGGGGGCCTGGCCCTTGGGCTGGTTGGCCGGCGGCTCGAAGATGGCGTTCATCTTCTGCGCCGCGTCGACCTCGCCCTGCGCGGCGCGCGTGGCTTCCGACGGATTGTTGTCCGCGCGGCGCTGCTGGATGTCGTCGAGCTTGGCATCGGCGAGCGTGGACTGCTTCTGCTTGAGGTTGCTCGCCGCTTCCTGCTTGAGCGCATCGCGCTCGGCCGCGTCGCTGGCACTGCGCGCCTTGGTGGCTTCCTGCTGGTCGGCCTCGGCCTTGCTTTTCTCGGCCTTGGCCTCGGCGGCTTCCGCGGCCTTGCGCGCTTCCTCCGCCTTGCGGCGTGCCGCTTCGGCTTGCTTGCGCGCTTCCTCGGCCTGCCGACGTGCCTCCTCGGCCGCGCGCTTCGCCGCGGCTTCCGCCTGGCGCCGCAGTTCTTCGGCAGCCCTGGCGGCCGCCAATGCCTCCATCGCTGCCTGTGCGGCGGATTGCGTTCCCGACCCATCGCTGCTGACTGCTAGAACCATAAGACCCCGGATGAAGTTGCAGATTGAAAGAAGGGCGCGCGGAACTGCCCGGCCGGCTCCGATGCCGCGCGAACTCTAAGTGGCATACCCGCGCGCGGGCAACAACGAGTTCTCGTAGACGGGCGCGCGCCAATGCGTGGATTCGAGGGGCTGCGCGATGCGCGCGGCAGCCGAAGAGTCATGCGCCGTCGCGAGCTCATCGATACGACAGCACGAGCCCGTGCACCAGTCGCGTCCAGCCGTCGAGCATCACGAACAGGAGCAGCTTGAAGGGCAGGGAGATGGTGGTGGGCGAGATCATCGACATGCCCAGTGCCAGCAGCACCGTGGCGACGATCAGGTCGACCACCACGAACACCAGGTAGATGATGAAGCCGATCTGGAACGCTCGCGTGAGCTCGCTGAGCGTGAAGCTCGGCACCAGCACCATGAAGTCGTCGTCCTTCAGTTGCTCGGCGCGTGCCTTCGGCCAGATGTTGGCGGCCGACTTCAGGAAGAACTGCCGCTCGCGCTCGTGCGTGTGCTTCTGCAGGAACTCCTTGACCGGTGCCTTGGCCGCGTCGATGACGGCCATGATGTCGCCGAGTCCTTCGCCTTTGGCGCCGAAGCTGCGGCTGCGCAGCGTGTCGCCGATGTCCATGCCCACCGGCGCCATGATGTAGACCGACAGGATGATCGCGATGCCGTTGAGCACCATGTTGGGTGGCGTCTGCTGCAGGCCCAGCGCGGTGCGCAGGAGGCCGAACACGATGACCAGCTTGGTGTAGCTCGTCACCATCAGCGCCACGAACGGCGCGATGCCGAAGGCGACGATGAGCGCGACCAGCGTGAGGGGTTCGGGAAGTCCGCCTTGCATGGGTATGGACCGCTTGAGGGGCGGCCTCTCAGACTTCGCCCGGCGCGAATTCCGACACGCGCACGCCCAGTCGGTCGCCCACCGCGACCAGATAGCCCTTGCCCAGCACGTTGCCGTGCGCAAGGATGCGCACCGGGCTGCGATTGAGCGGCTGGCCCAGGTCGAAGACGTGGCCTGCGCGGATGCTCCGGAGTTCGCCCAGCGACACGGAGAGGTCGCCGACCTCGAAGCGCAGCGTGACCTCCAGCGCGTCGAGCCGGTCGATCGGCAGGTTGGCGTTGTCCGCGACGTCGGTCGCGAGGGCGGGTGTGTCTGGCTTCATGGCACTGTCTCTCGATTGCTGAACGGTGATGCGCGAGCCTTCGGCAAAGGCGGAAAGATGCCGCCCCGCGGGGCCTCCGAGTTCCGCCGTGACCACGATGGCGGCTCCAGAAGAACTCCATTGCTCGATGCCGACGATGTCGCCGGGCCGGATGCTGCCCACCTCGCCCAGGCGGATCGGCGTGCTGCCGAGGCGAAAGCTCACGGGCAGGCGCAGCGCGTCGAAGGCATTGGCGGCGTGGGCGTTGTGGCGCGGGCCGGAGCCCGCGGGCACCAGCGCGTCGAGCGTGGATGAATCCTCGAACTGCACGAAGCCGTGCAGCACGGCGCTGCCTTCCAGCGGCATGGCGACGAAGAAGGCCGCGCGTTCCGGATCGCAGTGAAGCGGCACCGCCTGCGGGCTGCGCTCGCGGGCCTCGCGCGCTTCCGCTTCGGAAGGCTGCCATTCGAAATGAAGCCGCAGCGCCTTCTCGAGCGCATCGACCAGTGGATGCAGCGCATCGGCAAGCAGGATGTAGCGAAGGTCGCGCGGCAGCAGGTCGATGCGGCGTTCGCCCAGCAACGCCTGGAGGCTGGGCGCATCCATCGAGAGATGACCGATGTGCGCGCCGAGCCTGAAGCGGAAGCTCTCGCGCGCGGTGCGGCCGGAGGCCGGGTCGTGGTGCCAGCGGATGCGGTAGCGCGCGCCGCGCGCGGCCGCCATGTCGGGCAGCGGCGCGGCGCCGTAGAGGCGATTGAGCGCGCGCACATTGGCTGCATCGGCACGCGGCAATGCGCGGGCTTCGCCGAGCTCAGTCACTGCGTCGGCGCCTGCGTCAGGCATGCGTGCTTTCGGTCGGTATGCGGATGCTGGCGGCTGTGCTTCTTGTCACCTTCTTCATGCCTCGGAGCAACGCGAGACGGCTCGCATCGGGACCGGCAGCTTAGCCAGACGCATTGCGCGAAGGTAGTCCGCAAACACGTAGTGCCGTGCGCGCCACACGCGGCGAGCGTTTACGAAAACTCGTGGTTGCCGTGAATGGATGGCGGCGCATAGAGTCCGTCGCGACGCGAATCCCCGCGATCGACAACGAAGCGATGCAATGCAATCGGCATCGCACGGCACTTCGGAACACCCGCAAGAAGAAAAGACACCATGGCGAGTTCTCCGCGACCCTTCCCTGCCTACAGCGGCGGCGTGCGCGACCTGCTGGGCAATGCGGGCCGCTACAACGACCTGCTGCTCGCGGGACTGCTGGTGGTGATCGTCGCGCTGTTCGTGTTGCCGCTGCCCACGCCGTTGCTCGACCTGCTGATCGCGAGCAACCTCGCCATCAGCCTGGTGCTGCTGATCGTGGCGATGTACGTGCCTTCGGCGCTTTCGCTTTCGACCTTTCCGTCGCTGCTGCTGTTCACCACGCTGTTCCGCCTCGCGCTGAACATCGCGTCGACCAAGCTGATCCTGCTGCATGCGCACGCGGGCCACATCATCGACACCTTCGGCAAGCTGATCGTCGGCAACAACGTGGTGGTCGGCGGCGTGGTGTTCCTGATCATCGCGATCGTGCAGTTCATCGTGATCGCGAAAGGCTCCGAGCGGGTGGCCGAGGTGGCCGCGCGGTTCGCGCTCGATGCGATGCCGGGCAAGCAGATGAGCATCGACGCCGACGTGCGCGCCGGCGTGCTGTCGTCCGCGCAGGCGCAGAAGCGCCGCCAGATGCTGGAGCAGGAGTGTCAGCTCCACGGAGCCATGGACGGCGCGATGAAGTTCGTCAAGGGCGACGCGATCGCGAGCATCGTGATCGCGCTGGTCAACATCCTCGCTGGCATCGCGATCGGCACGATGATGCACGAGATGAGCCTGGGCGGCGCGCTGCAGCGCTACGCGATCCTCACGGTGGGCGACGGCATGGTCTCGCAGATCCCGTCGCTGCTGGTGTCGATCGCGGCCGGCATCGTCATCACGCGCGTGAGCACCGGCGAGCGCCGCGACACGCAGCTCGCGAACCAGATCGGGCAGCAGCTGATGGCGCACCCGCGCGCGCTGATCATCGCGGGCCTCGCGGTCGCGAGCTTCCTGGTCGTGCCGGGTTTTCCGAAGTGGGTGTTCGGCCTGCTGGCAGCGGTGCTGCTGGGTCTGGGTTTCGCCGTGCGCATGCGGCGCCAGAAGAACCAGACGCCGGGCTGGATCTCGCACCGCGAGGGCGCCGACCAGGAGGACACCGACGGCGACCACGCGATCGCAGCGCCGCTGGCGGTGCGGCTGTCGAGCGGCCTGCGCGGCGGCATCGACCGTCATGCGCTCGACCTGCAACTGGCCCGGGTCAAGACTTCGGTCGAGTCCGATCTCGGTCCCGTGTTCCCGCGTTTGCAGCTCGCGTACGCGGACGGCCTTGCCGAGCACGGCTACCAGGTTCTGGTGCACGACGTCGCCGTGACCGAGGGCACGCTCCGGCCCGGGTGGCTGATGCTCGATCCGGCAGAAGCGGCCGCACCGCCGGCCGGTGCCGAGGTGGCCGAGCCTTTCGGTCCCTTCGCGCGGGTGGTCTGGGTGCCGGGCGAGGCTGCAGGCTTCAAGGCCTGGGACAACGAGGAGGTGGTGGGCCTGCATCTGGACCATGCGGTGCGCGGCAACGTTCGCGAGCTCATCGGCCTGCAGGAGGTGCAGCGCCTGCTGCATTCGGTGCAGCGCGATGCGCCCGAGCTCGCGGCCGAGGTGTCGCGCGTGGCCTCGAGCCAGCGCATCGCCGAGGTGCTGCGCCGGCTGCTGCAGGAAGGCATCCCGATCCGCAACCTGCATGCGATCTTCGAATGCCTCGCGACCTGGGCGCCGAAGGAGCAGGACGCCATCGCGCTGACCGAGCTGGTGCGCATCGACCTGGGGCGCTACATCACCAGCCGCTACGTGGGGCCTAACCGGCAGCTCGAGGCCATCCTTTTCGAGTCGAGCCTGCTGGAGCGCGTCCAGAACGCGATCGAGCGCTCGCCCCGCGGCAACCTGCTGCTGCTGAGCCCGGCGGTCACGCAGGACATCCGCGAGCAGGTGCGCCGCATCCTCGGGTCGGCCGCGACGCGCGTGGTGGCCATCGCCTCATCGGACGTGCGCCGCTACATCAAGACGCTGATCGAGCCGGTGGCCCCGCTGCTGCCGGTGCTGTCCTACCAGGAAGTCGACGAAGACGTGGCCCTGCAGCCGGTGGGCTGGGTCACCAATCCGCAAGCCCACTGATGAACTTTTCACAGCCTTCGAAGGCGCACCGCAAGAACAACGCAATGACTCCGCAGAACATCCTGGACATCACGCGCGAGGGCCTGCTCCTCGTGCTGTGGATCTCGCTGCCGGTGGTGGCTGTGGCGACGCTCACGGCCCTCGTGGTGGCGGTGCTGCAGGCCGTGACGCAGGTGCAGGACCAGAGCATCGGCCAGTCCATCCGGATGATCGCGGTGATGGTCGCGATCATCGCCACCGCGGGCTGGATGGGGCGCGACGTGATGCGCTTCGCCGAGCGCGCGATCCAGGCATTGAGTTCGCTGCCGTGAGGAACTTCTTCGACATGCCCGCACCGCGCCTGAAAACCTTCAGCCTGCGCAGCCTCGTGCTGTGGGGTTACGCCGCCCTCGCACTGCTGGCCGTGCAGCCGCCGGCGCGCGCGGCCGAGCTGCGCTGGAGCAACCGGCCGTTCCAGATCGTCGCCAACGAGAAGCCGCTGGCCGACTTCCTGCGCGAGCTGGCGTCTTCGCAGAACGTCACGGCGGTGATCGACACCAAGGTGGCCGGCGTCATCAGCGGCAAGTTCGCCGGCTCCGCGCTGGCCACGCTCAACAGCGTGTGCGCGGTCAACGGGCTGACCTGGTACTTCGACGGCGCCTTCCTGTTCATCGACCTGGCCGCCGACGCGAAGAGCGAGGTGCTGCCCATCGCGGCAGAGAACGCAGGGCGCATCGCCGAGACGCTGGTGCGCCTGCACATCTCCGACGAGCGCTATCCGCTGAGCATCAGCGAGCGCGACGCCAGCGTGTACGTGACCGGGCCGCGCCGCTACGTCGAGATGGTGCGCCAGGCGGTGAAGCTGGCCGACCAGAAGAGCGCGATGGCCGAGGGCGCCGAGATCAGGCTGTTTCCGCTCAAGTACGCGTGGGCGTCGGATTTCCGGATCAACCGCTCAGGCAAGGAGACCGTCATTCCCGGTGTGGCCAACGTCCTGCGCAGCCTCTATGGCCGCGCCAGCGGGAATGCCCCGTCGGGCGGCGGCGGCGCGCGGGGCATGAGCGGCGGCATGTCGCTCGGGCCGAACCGGCAGATCAAGCTGCGCAGCGGCGAGACCATCAACGCCCCCAAGGTCGAGATCGCCGGGGGCGGCGGCGGAGATGCCATCGCACCGGGCGGCGTCTCGGGCATCGCGGGCGGCGAGCTGCCCCAGTTCCAGGCCGACACGCGCATGAACGCGGTGCTGGTGCGGGACATGCCCGACAAGATGGCGCAGTACGCGAAGCTGATCGAGTCGATGGACGTGCGCCCGCGGCTGGTCGAGATCGAAGTGACCATCATGGACATCAGCTCCGACACGCTCAACAGCCTGGGCATCGACTGGCGCCTGCATGGCCGGCACGCCGACTTCCAGACGGGCCGCGGCGACCGCGGGCAGCTGACCTGGGGCGGCACGGGCAGCGAGGCCGGGCAGATCGGAAGCTCCGACGGTTCGGGCAATCCGCTCACGCCGCTGGGCGGCATGTTCACCGCCGCCATCGGCAACAGCGCGCGCAACTACCTGCTGGCCCGCGTGACCGCGCTGGCCACCAACGGCAACGCGAACTTCGTGGCGCGCCCCAAGGTGATGACGCTGGACAACACCGAAGCCGTGCTGGAGAACCTCAGCGAGTTTTACGTGCGGGTGGACGGCTTCCAGGACGCGGGCCTGTTCAGCATCACGGCCGGCACCGCCGTGCGGGTGACGCCGCTGGTTATCGACGAGAAGGCCTCCCGCGGCGTGATGATGTCCATCGACATCGTCGACGGCGACCTCAGCCCGATGTCGGTCGACAAGATCCCGATCGTGCGGCGCCGCACCGTCAACACGCAGGCGCTGGTGGAGGAGGGCGCGAGCCTGCTGATCGCGGGCTACTCGTCGGAAGAGAGGAGCAATGCCGTCACGGGCGTGCCGCTGCTCAAGGACATTCCGGGCGTCGGCGGACTCTTCCGCTCGACCGAGAAGAAGCAGTCGAACATGGAGCGTTTCTACCTGCTGACGCCGCGCCTGGTGCTGCCCGGCGCCACGGCGAACGTGCCGACGCTGCCCTTGCCGGAAGTGGGAGGTTGAACGTGCGCGACCAGGACGACGACATCTCCCTCGACGGCGAAGAGCAGGCCGCGGCCGGCCCGGCTCCGGCGGCGCTCGGCGACGGCTGGTGCCTGCGCTTCCTCAGCGGCGCGGTGAAGGGGCGGACCATCGCGCTCAAGCCCGGCCTCAACGTGCTGGGTTCGGGCGGCGACTGCGAAGTGATGCTGCCCGGCGGCGACGTGCTGCCGCGCCATCTGGCGTTCACCGTCGGCGAACTGGTGGTGTCGATGCAGCGCCTGGGAGCGGCCTCGGCGCGGCTCAACGGCGAGGATATGCGGCAGCCGCGCAGGAGCGTGGTGGCGGGCGATGTCGTGAGCCTGGGGCAGATCGACTTCCAGCTCGACCGCAGCTATGCGACCCGCGTGCGCGAGGACCGCATGTTCGCTCCGGACCATGTGGCGCAGCCCGATGCGCTCGCACAGGCGAGCCCGTCGTCGGCCCGATCGCGGCGCCTGGGCTACTGGGCGGGCGGCGTGATGGCGATGCTGGCGCTCGTCGGCCTGGCCGCCGTGTCGCTCGGCGATGCGGGCGCCAGTTCGCGGCGCACCGCCCGCGTGGACCTGGCGGCGGTGGAGAAGGCGCTCGTGCCGTTCCCCGAGGTGGAAGTAGTGGCCGCGCAGGGCGGCCGGCTCGGCGTGAAGGGCTATGTCGAGTCGAGGCAGCGCCGCGAGGCCCTGCAGCAGGCGATGGAGCCCTTCGGCAGCCAGGTCAGCGTCAACGTGCATTCCGCCGAGGACATGGTCGAGCAGGCGCGTCGCTACGTCGGCGACCCCGGCGTGGCGGTCACCTACACCGGCCAGGGCCGCCTGGTGCTCACCGGCACCGTGGAAGACGCGGCCGTGCGGCAGAAGATCCGCAGGCTCAGCGAAGACCTGCATCCGTCGGTGCTGGTCTCCGACAAGGTCCAGTACCGCGAGAAGCCCGCCGCCGAGCCCAAGGAGACCGACCTGCGCACGCAGTGGGACGGCTGGCAGAGCGTGCTGCCGGCGCGCATGGTGAGCATCACCGAGGACGGCAACGGCCTGCGCCACATCCAGCTGTCCAACGGCAGCAGGTACTACGAAGGCTCGGTGCTGCGCTCCGGCGCGGAACTCAAGCGCATCGACGCCGATGGGCTGGTCCTGAGCGGCGGCGTGCCCGACAGCGGCAACAACAACAGGCGCGGGAGGTGAGGCATGGCCATCGGCAAGGTCCTCCTCGCGCGCACTCCGGATTTCATGCGGCGCCGCATCCGTGCGCCGCGTGGAATGGCTCCGCCCCGCCGGGACGGAGCGCTTCAACCCTCGTAAATCATCCTTTCTTGACCAGGAGATACACATGGCAGGCGCAGTTGACAGCTCTATCCAGCAGATGAACCAGGCCGCGGCGGACAACGCCAGGCTGATGTCGGCCAGCATGGCCGCCTCCACCAGCATCCAGGGCGCGGCCTCCACCGCGCACACGGTCAACGGTGCGAGCGCCGCCGGCGGCGAGGTGGCCAAGTCCACCGGCAACGACATCCGCCAGTCGGCCAAGTCCTCGTAAGCAGGTCCGCGCGATGCCCCCGGGGTGCATCGCGCGGCCCTTTTCCCCAAGGACCCCCGAAAGAGGTGAACCATGACCGATTCCACCGCGCTGGTCGCGGCAGGCGCGCAGCCGGCCGGCGTGTCCGGGCCCGCGGCGCCGCAGCAGTCCGCGGCCCCTTCGCGCCTCGATCCGGGCGAGACCCGGATGTTCGCCAACATGATGCAGGGCGTGCAGGCGCCGCCGTCCGCGGTGGCCGCGCCGAGTGCGCTGGGCGATGCCGCCAAGGCGCTCGCGTCCCAGCTCTCGGGCAACGTGCGCTCCTACGAGGAGATGCGCCGCAGCATGCTCGAGTCGATCGACATGTCCGACCCCATCAAGACCATGTTCGCGATGACCGACCACGCCATGGAGGCGCACATGATGTTCGCGAAGATGCACATTTCCACGGGCCTGGCGAGCGCCGCCACCAGCCTGTTCGGCACCCTGCTGAAGAACCAGCAGTGAGGACGCCGTGAAGCTGCTGTCGCGCACCCTTTCATTCATTCCGCGCCGCAGCCGCTGGCTCGCGGCGCTGGCCCTGCTGATGGCATTGGGCGGCTGCAAGGTCGGCCTGTATTCCAACCTCAACGAGCAGGAAGCCAACGAGATCGTCGCCGCGCTGTCGTCCGAAGGCATCGATGCGGCCAAGAGCCGCGTGGAGGGCAGCAACTGGCAGGTCGAGGTCGACGAAAGCCGCATGAGCGCCGCGCTCGACGTGCTGCGCGCCCAAGGCCTGCCTCACGAGCGCTTCGCCACCATGGGCGAGGTGTTCCAGAAGCAGGGGCTGGTGTCCACGCCCTCCGAGGAGCGCATGCGCTACATCTATGCGGTCTCACAGGAGCTGTCGCAGACGCTGCGCAACGTGGACGGCGTGGTGTCCGCGCGCGTGCACGTAGTGATCCCGGCCAACGATCCGCTCAGCGAGAAGACGCGGCCGTCGTCGGCCGCGGTGTTCATCAAGCACCGGCCGGACGTGGACATCCGCCTGCTGGCGCCGGCCGTGAAGGAGATGGTGGCGCACAGCATCGAGGGGCTGACGCACGACCAGGTGTCGCTGTCGCTGTTCGAGGCGCGCCGGCCGGCGGTGTCGGCGGCCGCCCTGGCAGGCGGCGCCAGGGAGCGCCCGATGGTGCTGGGCCTGTTCCCGGCCTCGACCGCGATGGTGCTGTTGGGCCTGCTGCTTGTGGCCGCCGTCTGCCTGATGGTGCTGCCGGTGCTGCTGCGCAGGCAGGGCGTCGACTGGCGCAACTGGGCGCGCCGCCAGGTGCTCAGGCGCTGACACGCCATGCCGGCATCCGCTCCTTCCGTCGACCCCCAAACCGCACAGGCCGCGCCCGGCCCGATGGACCTCGTGCGGCTGGTGATGCGCTTCAACCTGCATCCCGAGATCGACCTGCACCCGAGCTGGCTGCCCGCCGACTGGCCGGCGCGCCACCGCATCCCGGCGCGGCTGGGGGAAGCGGGCCGCACGGTTCTTGCCGGCCAGCTTCGCCGCGGCCAGGGGCCGGCGAACGGTGCCGCCGACTACAACTTCGACGCCCGCCTCAAGCGCGTGGTGCTGCTCGACGGCGCCGCGCTGCGACGGCTCGCGGCCTACATGGGCTTCTGCGTGCACCTGCCGCTGTTCCGGCTGCGTGGCGGAGCGGGCGCGCAGATCCGCCGCCAGGCCCGCCGCTTCGACGCGGATGCCGTGCAGTTCCTGCTCGAGCGCGTGCCGCAGCTCACCGAGCTGCGCATGGACAACGCCGCGCTGCAGCAGTGGCCGCTTTCCGCGGGCCGGGTCGCGGTCGACCGGGGCTATCGCCTGCTGCTGGCGGCGGCCGCCGCCGAAGGCGAGGTGGTGCGCCGCCGCCTGGAACACAAGCTGCCGCGCCGCATCTCGGTGCTCGGCGCGCCGCCGCTGCGGCGACGCCAGATCCTGCAACTCAACGAACTGATGCTCTCGTGCATCGTTCCCGAAAGACTGCCCCAATGGGATTGGCTTTTCTGATCACCACCGAGAACCTTCAGCTCCTGAGCGAGCGCAAGGTTCTGAAGGAACACGAGTACGCGGCGCTGCTCGACGCTTCGACCGTGGTCGAGACCGCGCGGCGCGAGGCGCGCCGCATCGTGCAGCAGGCCACGCAGGATGCCGAGGCCGGCCGCAGGCAGGGCTACGAAGAGGGCCTGCGGCAGGCCAGGACGGAATATGCGACCCAGCTGGTGACCGACACCGTGGCGGCCGAGCGCCAGCTCCATGCCCTGCGCGAGTCCATGGCGCAGATCGTGGTCAAGGCCGTGGGGCAGTTCATTGCCGACGCGGACCCGACGGCGCTGTTCGAGGCGGCGCTGCTGCGCGTCGATACGCTGATCCGCCAGGAGCCCTTCATCACCGTGCGCGTGGCGCCAGCGCAGGAGGCGATCCTGCGCGGCGTGGTCGCGCGGCTGCGCAGCGACGCCAACTGGTCCATGACCGTGCACTTCGTGGCCGACGCGGCGCTGCCCGTCGGTGCATGCGTGCTGCAGACGGCGTCCGGCGTGCTCGACATCGGCGCCGATGCACAGCTCGAGGCCTTTCGCCGCGCGGTGGAGCGCAGCGGCCTTGGCGAGGGCGGGGAGGGGCAGCAGTGAATCCGGTGTCCGACGCGGCGCTGGGCATCGTCGCCGAGCTCGAGCAGGCACTGGGCCGCGTCACGCCGGCGACGATCCGCGGGCGCGTGAGCAAGGCGGTGGGCATGCTGATCGACGCATCGGGTATCCAGGCCCATGTGGGCGAGTTGTGCGAGCTGGTCACGCCAGGCGAGCCGCCGCTGCTGGCCGAGGTGGTGGGCTTTCGCGACAACACCGCCATCCTCACGCCGCTCGGGCCGATCACCGGCATTTCGGCGCTGACCGAGGTGCTGCCCACGGGGCGCGGCCATGTCTGTCCCGTCGGCGCGGGCCTGCTCGGGCGGGTGCTCGATGCGCTGGGCCAGCCCATCGACGAGAAGGGGCCGCTGAAGACCCGCACGCTGCTGCCGGTGCACCGCGAACCCGTGAGTCCGCTGGCGCGCCGCATGATCGAGGCGCCGCTGCCCACGGGCATCCGCGCGGTCGACAGCCTGCTCACGCTCGGCGAGGGGCAGCGCGTGGGCGTGTTCGCGCCGCCGGGCGTGGGCAAGAGCACGCTGCTGGGCATGCTCGCGCGCGGCGCGACGGCCGACGTGAACGTGATTGCGCTGATCGGCGAGCGCGGGCGCGAGGTGAAGGAGTTCATCGAGCACAATCTCGGCGCAGAGGGGCTGGCGAAGACGGTGATGGTGGTCTCCACCTCCGACCGGCCGCCGATGGAGCGCATCAAGTCGGCCTACGTGGCCACCACCATCGCCGAGCATTTCCGCGACCAGGGCAAAAAGGTGCTGCTGTTGGTCGATTCGCTCACGCGCTTCGCGCGCGCGCAGCGCGAGATCGGCCTCGCGAGCGGCGAGCCGCCCACGCGGCGCAGCTATCCGCCCTCGATCTTCTCGATGCTGCCGCAGCTGCTGGAGCGCGCTGGGCAGGGCAGGACCGGCTCCATCACGGCCGTCTACTCGGTGCTCACAGAGGGCGACGAGGAGAGCGACCCCATCGCCGAGGAGGTGCGTTCGATCCTCGACGGTCACATCGTGCTGTCGCGCAAGGTCGCGGCGGCCAACCGCTATCCGGCGATCGACGTGCTCGCGAGCATCAGCCGCGTGATGCCGCTGGTGACCTCGCGCGAGCACCGCGCGGCGGCGGCGCATTTTCGCGGCCTGCTGGCCAAGTACCAGGAGATGGAGCTGCTCGTGCAGATCGGCGAGTACAAGGCCGGCGCCGACGCGCTGGCCGACGAGGCGATCGGCGCGCGACCGGCGACGCTCGAATTCCTGTCGCAGCCGCCGGACGCGAGCCTGCCCTATGCGCAATCGGTCGAGGTACTGCGGCAGTTCGGCTGGACCGGGGAGCGCGCGCGATGAGCGGCGTCGACTGGAAACTGCTGGTGGGCGTGCGGGAGCGCCAGAAGACCGCGGCCATGGGCGTGGTCGCGCGCGACAGGGCCGCCGCCGAACAGAGCCACGCCGAACTCCGGCAGGCCGAGGCGTGGCAGCAGCAGCAGGTGCAGAACAAGGCCGCGCACTGGCAGGCGACGACTGGCGCGCTCTCGCACGGGGAATGCAGCGTTGCGCAACTGCGGCATGCGGGTGCTTGGAGCACCGCGCTCGATGCGCGGATCGCCGAGGCAGGCCAGCTCGCCGCGCAGGCCGGACAGGCCCACGCGCTGCGCGAGAGCACGCTCGAAGCCAGCCGGCAGAAGCTGCGCGCCGTCAGCGGCGATGTTGAGAAGGCGCAGCAGATGCTGCAGCGCGCACGCAGCGAGCAACTGCGCCTGCGCGAGCTCCGGCTCGACGATGCGACCGAGGAAGCTACCTCGCAGGCATGGGCTGCGCGGCGCCGGGCCTAGGGGCAACGAAAAGACGAAAAGACAACCAGAGAGATCCATTGCCGTGGACGCTTCCATCGAACTGGCCAGCCTCGAGAGGTTCTTCTCGTCGGTGGTGCTCACCCTGCCGCGGCTGTTCGCGATCTTCGCGGTGGTGCCCTTTCTTTCGGGCGGCATGATCACCGGCACGGTGCGCAACGGCCTGTTGCTGATGCTCGCGCTGTTCATGTCGCCCGTGGCGGGCGACATGCCGGTGGCCTCCATCGGCACCTGGGTGCTCATCGCCGGCAAGGAGGCTTTCATCGGCCTGCTGCTGGGCCTGGGCTTCGGCATCTTCATCTGGGCGGTGCAGAGCGTGGGCGACCTGATCGACTTCCAGACCGGCTCCAGCAACGCGTCGTTCTTCGACCCCGTGGCGGGCTACGAGAACGGGCCCACGGGCGAGTTCCTTGGCTGGATGGTGATCACGCTGTTCGTCTCGGCCGGCGGGCTGCTCGCGATGCTGGGCGTGGTCGTCGACTCCTACCGGCTCTGGCCGGTGGCCTCGTTCTTTCCGAACCTGGGGCTGGTGATCGAGCAGTTCGCGATCCGCCAGGGCGAAACGCTGTTCCTGTGGATCGTCAAGCTGGCCTCGCCGGTGATCTTCGTGCTGCTGCTGGTCGAACTGGGCGTGGGCCTCGTCAGCCGCGTGGCGCCGCAGCTCAACGTGTTCGTGTTCTCGCAGCCCCTCAAGAGCCTGCTGGCGCATCTGATGATGCTGCTGTTCGTGTTCTTCGTGTACGAGTCGCTGCAGGAATTCCTGCGGCCCGAGAACGGCGTGCTCGACTTCCTGCGGGCCACGCTCTAGTGCCATGGCGGAGAAAGACCAGGACCCAACGCCCAAGCGGCTGCGCGACGCGCGCAAGCGCGGCGAGGTGGTGTTCAGCAGCGACGTGGCATCGACCGTCGTGTTCGCCGTGGTCGTGGTCTGCATGTGGCTCGGGGGCGGTGCGCTTTACAGCCTGCTGCGCGAACTCTGGCTGCATGCCACCAGCACCAGCCTGCTGACGCAGCCCGACGACCGCTTCGCCGAACTGCTGCTGCACACGGGAGAGGCACTCGCGTGGGGCACGCTGCCCATCATGGCCATCGCGGCCGTAGCCGGCATCGCGGGCTCGCTGGCCCAGGTGGGGGGCGTGGCGGCGTGGGAGCGGCTGAAGCCCGACGTGAACCGCATGAACCCGGCGCAGGGGCTGCAGCGCATCTTCTCCACGCGCAACCTCATCAACCTGCTGAAGATGAGCCTGAAGACGCTGCTGCTCGCGGGCCTGATGTTCGTGGTGGTGCGCGGCTTCGTCGATACCTCGCTCAAGCTGGGGTATGCCAACCCTGCAGCCATCATGACCGCTTCGGCCCACATGGTGCTGGTGACCTTCGGGTGGTCGGTCGTGATCTTCGCGCTGATGGCCGCGGTGGACTACGCGCACGAGCACTTCGAGTTCATGAAGCAGCAGCGCATGTCCATCGAGGACATCCGCCAGGAATACAAGGAAGTGGAGGGGGACCCGATCAACCAGTCGCGCCGCCGCTCCGCGCACTTCGAGGCGGTGTATGCCAGCCTGGGCGATCGTGTGCGCATGGCTTCGGCCGTGATCCATTCGGCCCGCACGGCCGTCGCATTGCAGTACCTCGGCGAGACCGACCTGCCGCGCGTGATCGCGCGCGGCGAGGGCGAAGTCGCGGCGCAGATCCGGCGCTTTGCCGGCGAGGGCCTGGTGCCGATGGAGTTCGAGCCTTCTCTGGCCGAGCGCATCTATGCGGAGGTTCCGGTGGACCAGCCGATTCCGCGTTCGCTGTATGCGCCTGTGGCCACTTTGCTGCGCTGGGCGCAGGGCCTCGGATGACACCGGGTCGCGAGCTATCCGGCGATGCCGTTCCTGGCCGAGGGTGGCTGCAGCGCGTCGAGCGCGGCGAGCCTGCGGTAGTCGCCCGGCAGCACGGCGTAGGTGCTCATGAAGGTCTTGTGCAGATGACTCTGGTCGGTGAAGCCCGCCGCATGCGCCGCGTAGGTGACATGGGCGCCGCCGGCGATGAGGTCGCGCGCGTACTCGATGCGGTGGCCCACCAGCATCTCGTGCGGCGTGAAGCCCCAGGCCGCGCTGAAGCGCCGCTGCACGTGCACGGGGTGCCAGCCGACCGCATCGGCCAGGCTGTCGAGGGTCATGCGTTGATGGAAGCCCGACGCGATCAGGGCATAGAGCCGGTTCAGGCGTTCGTCGCCGCTGTCGGGGAATGGTCGTTCCGCGTCGAGGGAGTCGTTCTCCGTGGGCGAGGGAGCGGGGAGCCACTGCGCGAGGCGCCGGCGCAGCAGTGCGCGGCCGGCCGCGATGTCCTCGGGGTCGCCGGTGCTCGTGGGAACGAAAAGCAGGCGGTGGCATTCGAGAAATTCGAGCGCGGCGGCGGCGTCGATGAACACCGAGACACCCGCATCGTTCTCCACGCGCGCGAGCGGCGGCGCATCGTCCGCGGGGCTGATGCAGCGTGCCACGGCAAGGCTGCAGAAGAGGGCGTCTTCGCGCCAGGCATGCGAGCACGCCTGCACGGAGTGCCAGACATGCGGCGCGATCCGGAACAGTGCGCCCGGCGGCACCACGGTGACGCGCGTGCCGCTGCGCACCTGGAGCTCGGTGTCGGCCACCGCGAGCGTGAAACCCACGTGCCGGTGCGGCCGGACTTCGCGATGGCGAAACCGGTTGATCGTGAATTGAAGACCAGCGAGATCCGCGTCTCGCCAGTATTGGGAGGCAGGCAGTGCCATGGAGGACCGGGGTGTGTGCGGAGGTCGGGCGTTTGCCTCGCGCGATGTGCAGCATGCCAGCGCCGCCGGCATCTGTGAAGCCTCCGCCGGACAAGGACCCGTGCAGACTACGCCTTGTTCAAGCGAAGGTACTCAATTGGATGCGTGGGGTTTTGGCAAATGCGCCGGAAGCTAAAAATTTACAAGGCGATGACAAGGCCCTTGCGGTACTTTGGCCCAAGTCCGTCGTCCTCTCCGGCATGGCGGTACATCCATCAGGCCTTCCATGATTCTGTCCACCTTGTTTCATCGTGCCTCGCCTGCGTCGGCGTCCGAGGCGCAGGGTTTCGATCCGGTGTCGCGGTCGCAAGCGGAGCAGCAACCCGCCAATCCGGTTCCGCAGTTCTATGACGAAGAACATCTGTACCTGCCGCGAAGTGCGCCGCCCCATGCCGGCGGCGTGCCGGCCATAGTCGGCGAGCTGCTGGATGCGCCCAGCAATGAAGCCCGCACGGCATTGGTGCGCAGCATGCTCCACGCGCTCGATTTCGATTGGCTGGGCTACGGCACGGTGGCGTACATGCGGGGCCACTGGTGGCCGCTGAGCTTCTTCACCGCCTACGCGAACCCCGAATGGACGAAACGCTACTTCGCGCACAACCATTGCGGCGTCGACCTCAGGCAGCAGGGTGTGCCCGCGTCGAGCCTTCCGCTGGCTTGGGACGTGGCCCAGCTCGAGGCCCTGGCGGCGGAGACGTCGGACGAGCTGAGCGAAGAGCGGCAGCGGTTTCTCGACGACCTGTATGCCAGCGGCATCCGCAGCGGGCTGCTGTTTCGCCTGGCATCTCCCACGCACGTGAACCAGCACACGGTGATCAGCCTGCTGTCGCGCAGGCCAGGAAGCGACTGGATCAGCGACAGCGTGATCGGGCAGGGGCTGATACTGGGACTGGGCGTGCACGAGTACGTGTCGCGCCACACGCGCATCGTCGGTGCGCCGGGCGCGGGCCGCATCGAGATCTCGGCCACGCAGCAGGACATCCTCCAGCATCTGCTGCAGGGGCGCAGCGACAAGGAAATCGCCAACCGGTTGGACCTTTCGTCCCATACGGTGGACTACCACATGCGGCAGCTGCGGCGCCGCTTTGCAGCGCGCAACCGGGTGCAGCTGGTCAATGCCGTGCAGCAGGGCGACAGCGATTTCGGGGTGCTCGGAGAGAGTTGATGCCGCGTGATCCACGAGCTGATCGAGTTCGCACACGGCCGCGGCATGGCCCTGAGCCTTATTGAAACCATGCCCTTGGGCCAGACCGGCTGCGATCGCACGGAACAGTTCCTGGGCCTGGACGCGTTGCGCCGCGAGATCAGCAGGCGCTGGACTCTCAGCGACCTGACGGACCGCAGCGGAGGCCCTGCGCGCTACGCAAGGGTCGAGCAAACAGGAGGGCTTATTGGTTTCATCACGCCGCTCACCGCGCACTTCTGCGGTGACTGCAATCGCGTCCGCGTGACGGCTGACGGCACTCTCTATACCTGCCTCGGGCATGAGAACGGCATCGATCTCAGAAAGCTGTTGCGTAGCTCGATGAGCGAGGCGCACGTGCATGAGGCCATCGGCCATGCCGTGGAGCAAAAGCCCAAGGGACACGAATTCTCGCTTCAAGGACGCGTCTTGCCGGTCAAGCTGGTCCGCCACATGTCCGCGACTGGCGGGTAGGCATGGCCTCGCCGTTCCGGGTCCCAGGATTGCCGCATGTTCAGCATCCTGCGCAAGCTACTTGAGCCTTTCTGCGTCTAGCGCTTAGCGCACGGCCAGTCGTTTGCGCATGCAGGCAAGTGCGTGGACCGCGCAGGCGCGGACCGTGAGCACGAACTCAGCTCTCGAATGTTCGCCGGCGTCCGGCTGAAAATCTCGTCTGGCAGCGCCACGCGATGAGCCAGGGCATGAGCGCTTCGCCCGCGGCGGTCAGTTTGATGGAATGCCGTACATGCCCTGCGCGCGCCCGTGCAGTCGGCTACGCGGCGTGGCACGTGACTGCATGCATCGCCCCAGCGCCTGTCTGCGTCTCGACCGAAATCAGAAGCGGCCGGAACGCGCCAATCTCCTACTTCCTCGACGCCCGGCAGCGCGCAGGCTTGGTGCATCTTTTCTTTTCGAGGCACGGAAGATCATGGCAACCAGCAGCATCCTCGGCGGCGAGCGCGCGCCGATCACCCCCAAGGGCACCGATGCGAAGAGCCTCGGGCCGAGCGACTCCAGCGACAGCGGGAGCGACGCATCGGGCACCAATGATGCGGCGGACGAAGGCGGACTCGAGACCCCTACCAATGCCGACATTCTTCCGGACCGCGTAGGCGTCCTCCCGGATGCCGCGGCCGAGGTTGAGGGTTCGGTGGACGACCCGGAGGCGCTGAGCGCGCAGGACCTGGCCGACGAGGTTGCAGTCGATTCAGAAGGCGAGGGCGAAGCGGCTGAAGGCGAAGAGGGCGAGGGGAGCGAGGAGCCTGAGGACCAAGGCAGCGGGCAGCGCTGATGCCTTCAACCCGCTTGCCTGCCGCTGCCGGAGGGCGGCCATCCTCCAGCCAGCTGAACCGCACCCTGCGCAGCGTGTTCGGTCACACCCGTCTGCGTGCCGGCCAAGCCGAAGTCATCGAGCGGGTCATGCGGGGGCTGTCCACTCTCGCCGTGATGCCCACGGGAGCAGGAAAGTCGCTGTGCTACCAGTTGCCGGCGATGTTGCTGGAGGGGCGCACAGTAGTGGTCTCTCCACTGATCGCGCTGATGAAGGACCAGTGCGACAAGCTCAGAGCCCTGGGTATTCAGGCGATCCAGGTCAACAGCGCCCTTTCCGCAGACGAGCTCGCTTCGGCCGAGGCGGCACTGCGCGATGGCAGCGCGCGCATCGTGCTGACCACGCCCGAGCGGCTTGCCGATCACGCCTTCTTGCAGCAGCTCGCGACCCATCCCGTCGCTCTGGTGGCGGTGGACGAGGCACACTGCATCTCGCAATGGGGCCACGACTTTCGGCCGGCGTTCCTGGACATCGGCCCCGCCGTTCGGGCGCTGGGCGCCCCCACCGTGCTGGCCCTCACCGCCACGGCCGGCTCCGAGGTTGCCGCAGACGTGATGAAACACCTCGGGATCCCGCGCAGCGGGCTGATCGACACGGGTGCCTATCGCGCCAACCTGCACTTCTCGGTGGAGCAGATGCAGCAGGAGGACGATCGCCAGCGACGCATCGTGGAGCTGGTGCAGGAGGAGACCGGATGCGGCATCGTCTACGCAGCCACGGTGAAGGCCGCGGAGCAGGCCTTCGAGACGCTGCGCGCGCGAGGCGAGTCGGTCGCGCTCTATCACGGCAAGTTGGGAACGCGCGAGCGTGGCGAAGCCCAAGAGCGTTTCATGAGCGGTGCCACGCGGGTGATGGTGGCGACCAATGCCTTCGGCATGGGCATCGACAAGCCGGACATCCGCTTCATCGTTCACTCACAGATGCCATCGAGTCTGCACGCTTACTACCAAGAGGCGGGGCGCGCCGGCCGCGACGGGCTGCGGGCGCGTTGTGTGCTGCTCTTCCATGCCAAGGACCGGGCGGTTCAGCAGTTTTTCCTGGCCGGAAAGTATCCCCAGCTCGAGGACCTCGATGCGGTCTATCGGCAGTTGCTCGCCACACCGCCTGCGGGCGAGGGCTGGACCTCGGCCAGTCTCCTCGACGCAATGGATCGCCCGCGCAGCAAGATGCAGGCCGCTGTTGCACTGCTGCGGCAGGAAAAGCTGCTGCGCATCGGCCGGCGAGGAGAGATTGCGCTTCGACAGGAGGCGGCCTCGCGCGCCGACCTGGGCACGATGCTGGACGCCTACAAGGAGCGCCGGCTGCAGGACCGGGAGACGCTCGAGCGCATGCTGTCGTACGCCCAGGCAGGTCAGTGTCGCTGGCAGATGCTGTTGGCCGATCTGGATCCTTCGGCCGAGGCGAAGCGCTGCGACACATGCGACAACTGCCGTCGTATTGCAGCCCATGAGGCCGCGATGGCGCAGCCGATCCTCATGAACACGCAGTCGACAACGGCGACTGTGGCCGTGGCTCCGAACCCTCCGGCGAAGGCGCCCGCACGGAAGCTGCGTTTCGCCGAAAGCGATCCGGTCAAGGTCAGGCGTTTTGGTGCGGGCGTCGTCGTCGCCTCGACCGAGGGGTCCATCACCGTGGCTTTCGAGGATGGCACCCAGCGTTGCATTCATCCGGACTACGTCACTCGTCGTCGCGTGCCACGAAAGTCGGTGAGCTCCGATCCCGAGACAGAGACTGATACCGATGCCCTCTTGGCCGGCGGTGCATCGGCGCGCGGCCTGCTCAAAGCAAGCATGCCGGCCTGAGTGCCTCGGCAAGATGAACTTGCCCGGCCGAGTGACCTGGCCCGAGCGATATGTCGCTTCGGAGCGAGGCCTCGAAAGCATGGCAACGCCGAGCTCAGTTCGGGCCTCGCCGATGCCGATCGGGTCGGACGCGGCGCCTGCCGCTCAGCAGCGAGTGAAGCATCGCAAGACCCGCCCCGCGCAGATCGCATCCACTAAGATCGGTCCGATGAAGCAAGAGGGCGGGCGCGAGTCGCGCCGCAAAGTAAGCGTGGAGCGCAGCGCACCTGCGGATGCAGGTGCGCCGGCGCTGTCCGGCGAGATCGATGGACAGCTCGACGCCGCATCGCGCGGCGCGGCGGAGTCGAGCCTTTCGCGCCTGCTTGGCACGCTGGGGCTTTTCTCCACCGCCAGCCCCTCGCTCACCGTCGAAGAGATCGCCACCCGCCTCAAGGTGCCCAAGAGCACGGCCTACCGCTACATCCAGGAACTGTCGAAGGTGGGTCTGCTGGTGCGGCTGGACCGCAGCATCACGCTGGGTCCGCGCATCATCGAGCTGGACCGTTGCATCCGCGAGTCCGACCCGGTGATCCGTGCCGCCGCGCCGCCGATGCGCGAACTGGCCGAGCAGACGGGGCTGGATGTGTTCCTGTCCAAGCTCTATGGCCACTCCATCATCACGGTGCACACCGAGTTCAACGACCCGCTGCCGCACCTGCGCTATGGCCGCGGCAGGCCAGTGCCGGTGTCGCGCGGCGCGAGCGCGAAGGCCCTGGTGGCCTTCCTGCCGGCTGCGCGGTTGCGCAAGCTGCACCAGGAAATGGCCGGCGAGGCGGTCGACACCCCGCCATGGGATGCGTTCTACGAAGAGGCGCAGCGCATCCGCCGCGAGGGCTACTGCCGTACCTCGGGCGAACTCAACGAGGGCAAGACCGGCGTCTCCGCGCCGATCTTCGGTCGTGGGCGGCTCGTGGTCGCCAGCGTCACTGCGCTGGGCAGCGATGCGCGGCTGGCGCTTTTCGATGCAGAGGCCATCGCCGAGCTGGTCAAGCGCACCGCGCACATGATCAGCGTGCGGCTGTCGGCCGACGGGCACCTGTAGACACCCCAGTCGACCCGGCAGGCTGGCCACTTCAGAAGACGATGTTGGCCTTCTTGACGATGGGCGCAGCCGCGGCCAGCGAGCGGCGCCAGGTCTCCAATGCCTGTGCGGGCGTGCTCACCACGGGTTCGAGGCCCAGCGCCACCATGCGCGACTGCACCTCGGCATCGCCCGCGATGGACTGCAGCGCAGTCGCCAGTCTGGCGACGACCGGGGCCGGCGTACCCGCGGGAGCGAACACCGCGAACCAGCCGGCGTTGCCCATGTCGCGCACGCCCAGTTCCTCGAAGGTGGGCACCGCCGGCAGCGAACTCACGCGGCGCAGGCCGGTCACCGCCAGCGGGCGCACCGAGCCGGCCGTCACCATGGCCTCGACGGCGGCGACGGTGAGGAACACCGCATCCACCTGGCCGCCCATCAGGTCGGTGATGGCGGGCGACGAACCCTTGTAGGGCACGTGCAGCAGCTCGACGCCGGCCGACCCGGCCAGCACCTCGCCCATCACATGGGCCGAGGAACCCGCCCCGAAGCTGCCGTAGCTGAGCTTGCCGGCCTTGGCCTGTTGCAGGAAGGCGCGCAGGTCCTTCGCGGGGCTGTCGGCGCGCACGGCCAGCACCAGCGGCGCGTTGGCCATCACGCTGACGATGGTGAAGGCCTCCTGCATGCTCTTGCCGGGCGCCACCTGTTGCTTCGAGGCGAGCGCGGCGATCACGTGCGTGGAGTTGCTGCCGAACATCAGCATGTGGCCGTCGGCCGGCGGCTGCAGCACGGTGCGCGCGGCGATCAGGCCGTTGGCGCCGGGCTTGTTGTCGATCACGACCGTGCCGCCCAGCGCGGCCTGCAGCTTCTGGCCGATGAGGCGGGCCACAGTGTCGGTGCCACCGCCAGCGGCGAAGGGCACCACGAGGTTGATCGACCGTTCCGGCCAGGTCGCCGCTCGCGCCAGGCCGCTGCCGCAGGCGGCCAGGGCGGCGAGTGCGCCGAGGGCCTTGCGGCGATGGACGAGAAGTTCGCGATGGAACGGGGCTGAAGTCATGGTGTGGCGGGAAAACTGGGAGAAGAAGAGGGCTGCGCGTCAGTCGACGCGGATCTGCCGCGCCTTGACGATGCGGTCATAGGTTGCGCGGCCCTCGGCGATGCGGGCCGCCATCTGCTCGGGCGTGCTGTAGACAGTGGTGAAGCCCAGGTTGCCGAAGGTCCTGGCCACGGGCTCGGAAGCGAGTGCGGCGCGCATGGCCGCGTTGAGCCGCGCCACGGTCTCCAGCGGCGTGCCGGCGGGGGCCAGCAGGCCGAAGAAGCCCTGGATGGTCATCTCGGGCAGGCCGGCCTCGGCGGCGGTGGGAATGTCGGGGAAGGCCGGGTCGCGCCGCTCGCCGGTCATGAACAGCGGCACCAGCTGGCCGGCGCGCAGGGCGCCGATCAGGGGCGAGGTGACTTCGTCCATCAGCTGCGCCTCGCCGCGGATCACCGCGTCCTTGGCCATGACGGCGCCCTTGTAGGGCACGTGCACCACGGGCGCGCCGGTGGCGGCCAGGAAGATCTCGCCCAGCAGGTGGTTGCTGGAGCCCGCGCCGGCCGAGGCAAAGTTGAGCTTGCCCGGCTCGCGCTTGGCCAGCGCCACGAATTCCTGCACTGTGCGCACGCCCAGGCCCGGATTCGTGACGAAGACGAAGGCCTGCGTGGCGCCCAGGCTCACCGGGACCAGCGTAGCGACGTGCTCCTGGTTGGGGTAGATCGCCGGTGCCGCCGTCAGGCTGCTGCCGCTGCCCCACAGCAGGGTGTAGCCGTCAGGCCTGGCCATGGCCGCCGCCTTGGTGCCGATGCGCCCGCCCGCGCCCGCGCGGTTCTCGACCACCACGGGCTGCTTGAGCTCCACTGACAGTGCCTGCGCCACGGCACGCGCCGAGATGTCGGTGGAGCCGCCCGGCTCGAAGGAGACGATGAGCGTGATCGGGCGCGAGGGCCAGGCATCGGCGCAGGCGGCGGTGCTGCCGAGCAGGCAGGCCGCGGCCAGGAGGGAGAGCAGGGCGCGGCGACGCGTGGAGGAAAGGATCGGCATGGCGGGCTCCAGGAAAAGGTGCAACAGCGGCGTCAGTCCAGTGACACGTTGGCCTCGCGGGCCACGCGACGCCACTTGTCCAGCTCGGCCTGCAGCTTGGCGCAGAACTGCGGGCCGTCGGCCGCCGTCACCGCCACGCCGCGCGCATTGAGGCGCGATTCCATGTCGGGCGTGCGGATCACCTTGTCCAGCGCGGCGCCCAGGGTCGCCACCACGGCCGGCGGCGTGCCCGCGGGCGCGAACACGCCCATCCAGCCTTCGGCCACGAGCCCGCCGTAGCCCAGTTCCTGCAGCGTGGGCACGTCGGGCAGGCCCGGCAGTCGGCTGGGGGAGGGCGTGGCCAGGGCGCGCAGCTTGCCGGCCTTGATCTGCGGCAGTACCACGGCGGTGGTGTCGAAGGTGAAGTCCACGTCGCCGGCCAGCAAGGAGGTCATGGCCTGCTGGCTGCCCTGGAAGGGCACGTGCGCAGCCCGCGTGCCGGTGGCCTTCAGGAAGATCTCGCCGATCAGGTGGTTGGTCGAGCCCATGCCGAAGGACGAGTAGTTGAGCTTGCCCGGCTGCGACTTGGCGGCGGCGATGAGTTCGCGCACGTCCCGCACCGGCGAGCCCGTGGGCACGGCCAGCACGAAGCTCACGGTGCCCACCTCGATGATGGGGACGAAGTCTTTCAGGAGATCGTAGGGAGCGGTCTTGCGCGTGACCGGGTTGATCAGCAGTTCGGCGCCCGTGCCGAAGAAGAGCGTCTGGCCGTCGGGCCTGGCGCGTGCCACCGATTGGGCGCCGATGGTGCCGCCGGCACCCGCGCGGTTGTCCACCACGATCGACTGCCCGAGTTCCGGCGCCAGCTTCTCGGCGATCAGCCGCGCCGCGCCGTCGGTGCCGCCGCCGGGCGGAAAGGCGACCACCAGGTGGATGGGCGCCGAGGGAGAGGCCTGGGCGCAGACCAGCGCCGGCAGCAGGCAGGCGAGGGCGGCCAGGCAGGGGAGGCGTCGGAGCATGGGCATGGTCGGTCCTTGCGAGGGTGGCGAAGACGGGCTCAGTGCGCGACTGCGGCTGCCGCTGCAGCGCGCTCGCGTTCGCCCTGCGCGGCCGCGGCGGCTTCCGCGGCACGCACGCTGGGCCGGGCGCTGCAGCGCGCCAGGTAGGCCTCCAGGTCGGGCCAGCGCCGCGTGTCGATGGCATGCGCGCGCGTCCACATGGCGATCGTGTAGCAGTGCGCGTCGGCGATGGTGAAGGTGTCGCCGGTGAGGTAGGTGCGGCCCGCCAGCTGCTCGTCGACCCACTGCAGCTTGGCCTCGACGATGCCACGCGCGATGGCCTTGTACTCGGGCGGCGTGACGGCCTTGAACAGCGGCATGAAGCCGCCCTTGTGCAGGTCGGCCGCGATGAAGCTCATCCACTCCAGCACGCGGTAGCGCGGCAGTCCCGACGCGGGCAGGAGCGTGTTGCCGGGGCACTGGTCGGCCAGGTACTGCATGACGATGCAGCCTTCGCTCAGGTGCTGGCCGTCGGGCATCTCGAGCGTGGGCACGGTGCCCTTGGAGTTGACGCCGAAGTAGTCGCGGCCATCGGCCAGCCGCTTGGTCTTCATGTCGACCCACTCCAGCGCCAGGGGCAGCTGCAGTTCGCGCGCGACGATGTCCACCGAGAGCGAGCAGCCGCGGACTTCGTGATAGAGCTTCATGGGGTTCTCCGGGAATGGAACGGCGCCGGCGGCTCAGGCGGCCGGGTGGGTGGCGAGCTCGTCGCGCTCGTCGGCCAGCGCCGCCCGCACGCTGGGGCGCGCGCCGATGCGCTGCAGGTAGCCGTGCAGGTGCGGCCATTGCGCCAGGTCGATGGCGTGCAGCTCGGCCCACATCACGATGGTGAAGCAATAGGCGTCTGCCGCGGTGAAGCGCTGCGCGTGGAGGAAGCTTCGAGCGGCGAGCACCCGGTCGAGCCAGGCGAAGCGGCGCTGCAGGTTCTCGATGGCGATGCCGCGGTAGGCGGGCGGCGTGTTGGCGCGGAACAGCGGCGTGAAGGTCTTGTGCAGCTCCGAGCTCATGAAGCTCATCCACTCCAGCACGCGGTAGCGCTCCATGTCGAGGCTGCCAGGCAGCAGGTGGTCCGCCCCGTGGCGGTCGCACAGGTACTGAATGATCACGCCGCCCTCGGTGAGGAACTGGCCGTCGTCCGTCTCCAGCGCGGGCACCTGGCCCTTGGGATTGATGCGGTGGAGGTCACCGCCGTCTTTGAGCTTCTTGGCCCGCACGTCGACCCAGACGAGTTCGAGCGCGAGGCCGATCTCGCGCGCCACGATGTCGACGGCCAGTGCGCAGGTCCTGGGAGTGAGATAGAGCTTCATGGCAGCAAGGCGCCTCGCGGGGATGGAGGGGCGCGCCTGCGTGCCGGCAGACCCGGGATGAGCGCCGTTGCGGGCGCGGATGCGGTGCCGACCCGCTGCCCGCGCAGCGTTCTGGTGCAACGGTGCCCCGTTGTGTTGCATAGGGTCGAAGACATGGTCATGAAATTACTTCTATGCGATAAATATGCCATTCGATCTGGGCCGCACGTGTCGGTAGAAGTACCTGGATAGTTGACAAACGCTTGGTTGCGGCGCGCGTTTCGTGCCGGCGGTGACATCCTTTTCCCTAGGACGTGGTGCCTGAATCATCACTTATCACTATGCAGTAATACGTAGATTGTCGGCCCACACTCGCCCTGGAACGCCGATTGCTTGCTCATGTGTCACATGGACGAAAGTTGATCCTAAGGGAAACCACTAAAAGCCAATTAGATTGCTGAATTTCGTTTATTCGACAAATCAGCATATGATTCGGCGACCGATGAGTGTTCGGTGTCGTCAGTCGTCCATTGCCGCCCAGGAGCGTCCCCTCTGGCTCCTGGTGTCGGCCCCGTCTTCGCAGGGGTACCGAGGAATCGCGCAATGAATAGAAAGTCCGTTCTGCAGGTCTGTGGTGCCGTCGCCTTGGCGGCGGCATGCGGGCTGGTGTCGCCGCTGGCTTCGGCCCAGGGCAGTTGGCCCTCGCGGCCGATTCGCATCGAAGTGCCCTACCCGCCGGGCACGGGTCCCGACGTCATGGCCCGGCTCGTGGGCGAGGGGCTCTCCAAGGAGCTGAAGGCTTCCGTCGTGGTGGAGAACAAGGCCGGGGCCAACGGCATCATCGGCACCGCCGAAGTGGTGAAGGCGCCGGCCGACGGCTACACCTATCTGCTGGTCGACCGGCTCACGCTGACCGTCAACCCGCTGCTCTACCAGCCGCCCTACGACCCGAAGAAGGACCTCGTCTCCGTCAGCAACATCGCCGACGTGAACCTGTACCTGGTCACCAGCGCGCAGCTGCCGGCCAACGACTTCAAGTCCTTCATTGCCTATGCCAAGGCCAACCCGGGCAAGGTCACCTTCGGCACGGGCGGCGTGGGCAGCGTGATGCACCTGAACATGGAGCTGCTCGAATCTGGCACCGGGGTCAAGTTCCTGCACGTGCCCTACAAGGCCCTGGCGGAGGTGATTCCGGCCATGCTCGGCGGCCAGGTGGAAGTTACCTCCGGCGGCGTGGAGGCCATGCTGCCCTACGTGCAGAAGGGCAGCTTCAAGCTGCTGGCCGTGGGCGCGCCCACGCGCCAGGCCATCGTGCCGAACGTACCCACCATCGTGGAGGCGGGCGGCTCGGACATGCTGCTGTCCACCTCCTATTCCTTCCACGCGAAGAGCGGCGTGCCGCCCGAGATCCTGGCGCGCATGAACGCGGCGCTGACCAAGGTGCTGGCGCAGCCCGAGCTCAAGCGCTGGGCGGCCGAGCGCGGCCTGGGCGCCGGCGCCTCCACGCCCGCGGAACTGGACGCACGCATCGCCGTGGACAACGACCGCATCGGCCGCCTCGTGCGCGAGCGCGGCATCAAGGTGCAGTGACGTCGGTCGCTGCATTCCCAACACAGAAGCAATGAGAGGACATCGGCGATGACTGAGCAGACTGGCGCGCAGGCCCTGTGGGCAGCGCTCTCCGGCGAAGGGGTGGACACCTGCTTCGCCAACCCCGGCACGACGGAGCTGGACCTAGTGCGCGCGCTGGAAGGCCAGGACTCGATCCGCTGCGTGATCGGCCTGCAGGAGAACGTCTGCACCGGCGCGGCCGACGGCTACGGTCGCATGCTTGGGCGGCCCGCCGCCACGCTGCTGCACCTGGGCCCAGGCTTCGCCAACGGCATCGCCAACCTGCACAACGCACGGCGCGCGCGCACGCCGATCGTCAACCTGATCGGCGACCACACCAGCTGGCACCTGCCCTTCGATGCGCCACTGACCTCGGACATCGAGTCGCTGGCGCGGCCGGTGTCGGGCTGGGTGCACCGCATCGCCAGCACGGCCGATGCGCCGCGCGCTGCTGCCGAGTCCGTGCGCCAGTCGCTGGCCAACGGCGGGCAGGGCGCAACGCTGATCTTTCCGGCGGACTACCAGGCCGATCCGCTGCAGGCCGCGGCGGCCGATGCCGTTGCTCCGGCGCGGGCCGCGGCATCCACTGCGCCCGTCGACATCGCCGCCTGCGCGCAGCGCCTGCGCTCGGCGCGCCGTATCGTTTTCCTGCTGGGCGGCGGTGGCGAACTGGGCGGCCTGGGCGGGCGCGCCCAACGCGCCGCCGCGCGCCTGTGCGCGGCGCTGGGCGCCACGGCCTATGCCGAGACCTTCCCGGCTCGTGCGGAACGCGGCCAGGGCCTGCCGGCCTTCGACCGACTGCCCTACTTTCCCGAGCCGGCGCGCGCCGTGCTCGATCCCGCCGACCTGGTGGTGCTGGCCGGCGCGCTGCCGCCGGTCACCTACTTCGGCTACGCGGGCCATCCCAGCCTGATGGTCGAAACCGATCGCCTGCTGAGCCTGGGCGAGCCCGGCCATCCCGTGGCCGAGGCACTCGAGCAGCTGGCCAATGCGCTGCAGGCTCCCCCGTTAGAGGCGCCCGTGCATCCGCTGCCGGCGGAGCCCGCCGGCGCGCTCACGCCCGCGGCCATCGGCGCGGTGCTCACGCGTGCGCTGCCCGAAGGCGCCATCGTCTCGGTCGAAGGCGGCACCTGCGGCTATCCCTTCTATGCGGCGTCGGCTGCCGCGGCGCCGCACACGACGCTGACCAACACCGGCGGCGCCATCGGGCAGGGCCTGCCCGTGGCGGTGGGCGCGGCCATCGCCTGCCCCGGGCGGCGGGTGGTGGGGCTGCTGTCGGACGGCAGCACCCAGTACACGATCCAGTCGCTGTGGACGATGGCGCACGAGCAGCTCGACGTGGTCGTGCTCATCGCCGCCAACCACCAGTACGCCATCCTGCGCAACGAACTGCGCCGCGGCGGCGCCGCGCTGGGCGCGCGCGCCGAGGCGCTCACTGCGCTCGACTCGCCGCGCATCGACTGGGTGGGCCTGGCGCAGTCCTATGGCGTGCCGGCCACGCGGGCCACCACGGCCGAAGAACTCTCGGTCCAGCTGCGTGACGCCTTCGGGCGCCGCGGGCCGGCCCTCATCGAAATGGCGCTCTGAGCCGCAGGCCGGCGCCTTTCCCAACATCCAAGGAGCAATCGAACATGGATCTCAGACTCAAGGGCAAAGTGGCCGTGGTGACGGGCGGCAGCCTGGGCATCGGCCGGGCGGTGGCGGAAGCCTTCGCGGCCGAGGGCGTGCGCGTGGCCATCGTGGCGCGCAGCCAGGGCGCGCTGGAGGAAGCCGCGCGCGAAATCACCGCCAAGACCGGCGTGGAGGTGCTGGCCACCCCCGCCGACGTGAGCGACACCGCGCAGGTGCAGGCCGCGGTCGACAAGGCGGCGGCGCACTTCGGCCGCATCGACATCCTGATCAACGGCGCAGCCCATCCGGGCGGCCTGGTGCGCAGCGAGATCGAGAACGCCGACCCCGAAGGGCTGCTGCAGGACATCGACATCAAGGTGGTCGGCTACATGCGCTTCGCCAAGGCCTGCGCGGCGCACATGCGCAAGGGCGGCTGGGGCCGCATCATCAATATCGGCGGCCTCACCGGGCGCGGCAGCAAGCAGCTCTCGGGCATGCGCAACGTGGCCGTGGCGCACATGACCAAGACGCTGTCGGACCAGCTCGGCCCCTCGGGCATCACGGTCAACGTGCTCCACCCCGGCGTGGTCGAGACGCCGCACATCCACGAGCTCTACGCCAAGGAAGCCAGGCTGCAGGGCCTCACGCCCGCGCAGGTCGAGGCGAACTACGCCAAGGCCACGCCCATCCGCCGTGTGCTGCAGGTCAATGAGATCGCCGACGTGGTGCTCTTCCTGGCCTCGGACCGCGCGGCGGCCATCACCGGCGAATCCATCGCGGTCGATGGCGGCATCACGCGCGGCATCTTCCTCTGAGCCATCCATCCAAGGAGTCGCAGACATGAACGGAACCATTCTCGTGGGCACGGCAGGGCAAGGCATCCTGCGCAGCGTGGACGACGGCGCCACCTGGCACCGACTGGGCCTGAAGGAGGCCATCGAATTCGACGGCACGGTGCGCGCGCTGGCCGTGGACCCATCGGACCCCAGCCGCGTGCTGGCGGGCGCCGACGCGGGCATTTGCCTGTCGATCGACGGTGGCGCGCACTTCCAGCGCATGGCCTCGCCGGCCGATGGCCAGACCGTGTGGGCCCTGGCCTTCAGCCCGCTGGACCCGCAGCTGGTGTTCGCCGGCACCGGCGCACCTTCGCGGGCGCGCATGTACCGCTCGCGCAACGGCGGCCTGAGCTGGCAGCTGCTGGACGTGGAGCTGCCGGAGTTCTGCTCCGGCGTGCACCGCCCGCGCATCCTCACCATCGCCTTCCACCCGCAGCGCGCGGGCGAGGCCTGGTTCGGCGTGGAAGAAGGCGGGGCCTGGCGCACGCGCGATGCGGGCGACAGCTGGGAGCGCATCGACACGCCCGGGCGCGGCATCAACAACTCCGACATCCACGCCATCTCGGTGCTGCCGGCCACGCAGGATGCGCCTGCCAAGCACATCGTGGTCACCGTCAACTCGGTGTGCGAGAGCATCGACGATGCCCAGAGCTTCGTCTGCCATCCCTCCAAGGACCGCTTCGACGGCCTGTACTACACCCGCACGGTGCAGCCGCTGGACCCTGAAGGCCGCGAACTGCTGCTGGCCATCGGCGACGGCACGCCGGGTTCGCGCACGCGCATCTACCGCTCCGCCGACCGTGGCGAGACCTGGGCGCAGACGCTCTTGAACACCGCACCCAATTCCACCGTGTGGGCCTTCGGCGGCCACGCGAGCAACCGTGGGCTGCTCTTTGCCGGCACCAAGTACGGCCACCTGCTGCGCTCCACCAACGGCGGGCGCAGCTGGTTCAAGGAGTGGCGCGACTTCAGCGAGATCACCTCGGTGGCCTGGACGCCCTTCGTGGCGCCGGTGCACGCGCATCCGCAGTCCATCCACTGAAGCACGGAGGCCGGCCATGAACACCCGCAACCCCGCATCCACCGCCGGCGGCACTGCCGAAGAGGTCCGTCCGCGCATCCGCCGCACGCACCTGGCGCTGTTCGTGAAGGACCCCTTCGCCTCCGCGCCCTGGTACGAGGAGGTGCTGGGCATGCAGGTCACGGCGCGCGGGACGCGCTGGGTGTTCCTCTCCTTCGGGCAGAAGCACCACGACATCGCGCTCATCCAGGTGGACGAGCCCGAGGCCGCCACCCGCGGCACCGTGAACATGCAGCACTACGGCCTGGAGATCGAAGGCGGCCTGGACGACCTGCGCCGGCTCTACGGCATGTTGCTGCGCAAGAACGTCGAGGTGGTCAAGACCACCGACCACAAGGTGGGCTACGGCCTGTACTTCCACGACCCCGACGGCCACCGATTCGAGTTCTTCCTCGAGCTCGTCCACGACGACGAGGAAGCCAAGCGCCTGCTGGGCGAATACAACGCGCCCAGCAACGCCCTGGACCTGCAGCCGCTGTGAGCGACAGCCCGCTGCACATCCGTTCCATCCACTCCCATTTCCGCAAAAGATCATCATGAGCACCCCCGACCTCAGCGCCTTCCACATCCGCAAGTGGTACCTCCAGATCGAGGACACCCTGGCCGGCGAGACCGGCGCACCCGCCGACGGCGAGCCGCTGCGCAAGATCGTAATCGCCGCCTGCCTGCGCAACCCCTTCGCGGGCCGCTACGTCGAAGACCTGTCGTCCTGGATCGCGCCTTCGCCCGAGCTGGGCAAGGAGTTCGGCCGCCGCATCCGCGAGGCCGCGGGCGGGCAGGCCATCGAGAGCTACGGCAAGGCCTGCCTGGTGGGCATCGACGGCGAATACGAGCACGGCAACGCGCTGCTGACCAATCCCGCCGCCAACCCGGTGCGCGAAGGCGTGGGTGGCGGCAAGTCGTGGGTGCCTTCCACCGGCAAGCGCGGCGGGCCCGGCACCGTCATCGACATTCCGCTGGCGCACAAGGACGCGCTGTACGTGCGCTCGCACTACGACACCGTCTCGGCCATGTTCGGCGACGGCCCCAACCGCGACGAGGTGGTGCTGATCTGGGCCTTCGCCACGCGCGGGCGGCTCAACGCGCGCCTGGGCGGCCTGAAGGCCTCGGAGATCAAGGGCGAGGACGGCCTCGTCTGAGCGCGGCCGGAGCAACGCACATGCAGCGCCGCGATTTCCGCCTGAGCCACGATGGCCTGGGCTTCCACGTCACCGAATGGGGCGAGCCCGATGCGTGGCCGGTGCTGATGCTGCATGGCATCCGCGGCTATGCCGAGACCTTCGCGGGCGTGGCGGCGGCGCTGCAGCCCGGGTTCCGCGTCATCGCCTTCGACCAGCGCGGCCGCGGCGAGACCGACTGGGACCCGAGGCACGACTACTACACCGACACCTACGTTGCCGACGTCGAGGCGCTGGTGGCGCAGCTGGGCCTGCAGCGTTTCGACCTGCTCGGCCATTCGATGGGCGGCATCAACGCCATCGTGTATGCCGCGCGCCATGCCGGCCAGGTCCGCCGCCTGGTGATCGAGGACGCCGGCCCCGGCGCCTTCGACGCCAGCGACGGCGCCACCCGCATCCGCAGGGAACTGGCGAGCACGCCCAACGCCTTTGCTTCCTGGGACGAAGCCGCCGCGTTCATGCGCGCGCTGCGCCCCACGGTGACGGAGGAAGCGCGCCAGCAGCGGCTGCAGAGCATGCTCAAGCCCATGAGCGGCGGCGGCTTCACCTGGCGCTACGACCATGCGGGCATCGCCGCCACGCGCCTGAACCCCGACCCCACCCGCCAGGTGGACCTTGCCGCATACGTGAGGCAGCTGCAGTGCGAGACCCTCGTGGTGCGCGGCGGCCGCTCCGACTACCTGCAGCCGGCCATGGCCGAGCACATGCGCGCGCTCAACCCGCGAATCTCCACGCTTGAGATTCCCGATGCGGGCCACTACGTCCACGACGACCAGCCGGCGCTCTTCGCCGAGGCCGTCACCACCTTCCTGAAGCGGCCCGAGGCGGCCGCCGCGGGCCAGTCCCATCCATGATCCACGAACTCAGAACCTACACCCTCGTCCCCGGCGGCGTGCGCGACTACCTGCGCATCTACAACGAGTGCGGCCGCGAGCTGCAGACCCGCACGCTCGGGCAGCTGGTCGCGTTGATGACGCCCGAAAGCGGCGACATCAACCAGCTGGTCTTCCACTGGGCCTTCGACAGCCTCGAAGAACGCGCGCGCCGCCGCACCGCGCTGATGGCCGACCCGGCCTTCGCGGAATTCCGCAAGCAGGTGCGCCACCTGCTGGTGCGCCAGGAGAGCCGGCTGCTCTCGCCCGTCTGAGGCGCTCGCGCAGGCCGCCGTTTCCGTCCCAGTCCCAAGGAGTTCCCATGAGCGCTTCCGTGGAAGCCCCCGTCCTCATCATCGGCGCCGGCCCGGTCGGCGTGACGCTGGCCAACCTGCTGGGCAGCTACGGCGTGCAGACCCTGGTGGTCGAGCGCAGCACGGCGGTGTTCGACTTTCCGCGCGCCGTGGGGCTGGACGACGAGGCCCTGCGCACCTTCCAGGCCACCGGCCTGGCCGAGGAGATGCTGCGCGACATGATCCAGAACGTACCCATGCGCATGTACACCGCGCGCAAGCAGTGCTTCGCCGAGATACTGCCCAGCACGCGCGAGTTCGGCTGGTTCCGCCGCAACCTGTTCTCGCAGCCCCTGGGCGAGAAGACGCTGCGCCGCGGCCTGGCGCGTTTCGACCACGTGCAGCTGCGGCTCGGCTTGGAGCTGGTGGGCCTGGTGCAGGACGAGGCGGGCGTGACCGCCACCCTGCGCGACGAAGCCGGTGCCGAGCACCAGGTGCGCGCCGCCTATGCGGTGGCCTGCGACGGCGGGCGCAGCGCCGTGCGCGAGATGCTCGGGCTGTCCTACGAGGGGCGCACCCACCCTGCCAAGTGGGTGGTGATCGAATGCGACCAGGATCCGCTCGACGCGCCCTACACCGCGCTGCACTGCGACCCCGAGCGCCCCTACGTCTGCCTGCGCCTGCCCTACGGCCTGCGGCGCTGGGAGTTCATGCTCTTTCCCGGCGAGGATGGCGAGCAGATGCTCGCGCCCGACAAGGTGCGCGAGCTGCTGGGCCGCCACGTGGCCGACCCGGCGGCGCTGAACGTGATACGGGCGCGCGTGTACACCCACAACTCGCGCGTGGCCGGCAGCTTCGTCGCGGGCCGCGTCTGCCTGGCCGGCGATGCCGCGCACATCACGCCGCCGTGGATTGGCCAGGGCCTCAACGCTGGCGTGCGCGATGCGTTCAACCTCGGCTGGAAGCTCGCCTGGATCCTCCAGGGCCGGCTGCGGCCCGAGCTGCTGGCCAGCTACCACGACGAACGCCATGCCCATGCCAAGGCCATGATCGACCTGGCCGACACCTTCGGCGCCGTGCTGTCGCAGCGCAACCCGCCGCTGGCCTGGGCGCGCGATCGCTTCTTCATGGCGATCCGGAACATTCCGAAGGTGCGCGACTACGTGCTGCAGATGAAGTTCAAGCCCATGCCGCGCTTCGCGAAGGGCATTGTGCGCAACAGCGGCGTGGCCGGGCGCGACGCGCTCGTGGGCCGCATGTTCATCCAGCCCAACGTGGAGCGCGAACGCGGCCTGCCGCGCAAGCTCGACGACGTGGTCGGCGCGCGCTTCGCGCTGCTGAGCTGGCGCTGCGATGCGCTGGCCGGCGCGCCCACCGCGCTGCACGCGCAGCTCGCCCGGCTGGGCTGTGACCACTACGTGGCCGTGCGCTCGCGCAGCATGGGCAACGAGGCCGGCTCGCCGATGCCCGGACAACTCTCGGGCACGGTGATCGAGGACCTGGAGAACACGCTGCATTTCTGGTTCCAAGGCAAGGACGTGGACTGGGTGCTGATCCGCCCCGACCGCTTCATCGCCGCCGTCGGCCGCCGGGCCGACGCCGCGGCCGAACTGGGCAGCTTCTGCGATGCCGTGCTGGCCCCCGACGACACGGCGCGGCCGCAGGCCGCGGCCAATCAATCCCTTAAGCAGGCCGAGGCCCTGGCGGCCTGAAGCCCCGCGCAAACCGCGCCCAAACGCCCGCGCCCAAACGCCCGCCCCGCGAGCCCTCCCACCATGTACCCAGAACTCTCGCTCTACATCGCCGGCCGCTTCATCGACGCGCAGGGCCGGCGCACGCAGGCCGTGCACGATCCCGCCATGCTGCAGCCGCTGGGCCTGCTGCCGTGGGCCGAGGCCGAAGACGTCGAGGCCGCCGTGCAGGCCGCCCATGCGGCCTTCGCGGGCTGGCGGCGCGTGTCGCCGCTCGAACGCTCGGACCTGTTGCGCCGCGTGGCCGCGCTGGCCCGTGAGCGCGCGCCGGAGATCGGCCGCGCCATGACGCTGGACAACGGCAAGCCGCTGGCCGACGCCGTGGCCGAGGTGCTGAACGCCGCCGAGCACGTCGAGTGGCATGCGGAGGAGGGCCGCCGCGTCTACGGCCGCGTGGTGCCCGCGCGTCAGCCGGGCGTGCGCCAGCTGGTGGTGCGCGAGCCGGTGGGCGTGTGCGCCGCCTTCAGCCCGTGGAACTTTCCCTTCGGCCAGGCGATGAAGAAGGCCGCCGCCGCCATCGCGGCTGGCTGCCCCATCGTGCTCAAGGGGCCGGAGGAATCGCCCAGCGCGCTGGTGGCCATGGCGCGCCTCTTCCACGATGCCGGCCTGCCGCCGGGCGTGTTCAACCTGCTGTGGGGCGTGCCGGCGGACATCTCGCGCCAGCTCATCGAGTCGCCGCTGGTGCGCGTGGTCTCGTTCACCGGCTCGGTGCCCGTGGGCCGGCAGCTGGCCGCACTGGCCGGCCAGCACATGAAGCGCATGACCATGGAACTGGGCGGCCATGCGCCGGTGCTGGTGTTCGACGATGCCGACGTGGACGCCGCCGTGGCCTTGCTGGCGCGGCTGAAGACGCGCAACGCCGGCCAGGTCTGCGTGTCGCCGACGCGCTTCCATGTGCAGTCGGGCGTGCACGACCGCTTTGCCGCCGCCTTTGCGGATGCGCTGGGCGCGGTCAAGGTGGGCCACGGCCTGGAGGATGGCGTGCAGATGGGCCCGCTGATCCACGAGCGCCGTTTCCAGGCCGTGCAGGCGTTGGTGGACGACGCACGCGCGCGCGGCGCTGAGCTGCTAGCGGGCGACGGGCACATCGGAGCAAAAGGCCACTTCCATGCGCCGACGCTGCTGGCCAACGTGCCCGCCGATGCACGCGTGATGCACGAAGAGCCATTCGGCCCCGTCGCCGCGCTGTCGCGCTTCGACACCGTCGAAGAGGCGCTGCAGCAGGCCAATGCATTGCCCTTCGGTCTGGCGAGCTATGTCTTTACCCGTTCGCTGCAAACCGCGACCCGCGTGGGCGACGGCCTCGAGGCCGGCATGGTGAACATCAACCATTCGGGCATGGCGCATCCGGAGCTGCCCTTCGGCGGCGTGAAGGACAGCGGCTTCGGCAGCGAAGGCGGCACCGAATCCTTCGACAGCTTTCTCAGTACCAAGCTCATCACCCAGATCTGAATCGGAACCCCATGCTGACTCTCGACGACCCCTCGCTGCTGCGCGAGCAATGCCTGGTGGCGGGCGAATGGATATCCGCCGAGCGGACCATCGCCGTCACCAACCCCGCCACCGGCGCGCTGATCGCGCACGTGCCCCGGCTGGACGCCGCCGCCACACGGCGTGCCATCGAGGGGGCCGAGGCCGCCTGGCCGCAGTGGCGCCGCCGCACCGCGCACGAGCGCTCGGCCATCCTCGCGCGCTGGCACGCGCTCATCCTGCAGAACCAGGAAGACCTGGCGCGCATCATGACGGCCGAGCAGGGCAAGCCGCTCGCGGAGGCGCGCGGCGAGATCGCCTACGCGGCCTCCTTCATCCAGTGGTTCGGCGAAGAAGCCAAGCGCGTGTATGGCGAGACCATCCCTTCGCCCGTGGCCTCGCAGCGCATCGTGGTCGTGCGCGAGCCGGTGGGGGTGTGCGCCGCCATCACGCCATGGAACTTCCCCGCGGCCATGATCACGCGCAAGGCCGGACCCGCGCTGGCGGCCGGCTGCACGATGGTGGTCAAGCCCGCGAGCCAGACGCCGCTCACGGCACTGGCGCTGGCGGTGCTGGCCGAACGCGCCGGCGTGCCCGCGGGCGTGCTGTCGGTGCTGGCCGGGTCCGCCGGCGACATCGGCACCGAACTGGCCACCAACCCGGTGGTGCGCAAGCTCAGCTTCACCGGCTCCACCGAAGTGGGGCGGCTGCTGATGCAGCAGACGGCGGCCACGGTCAAGAAGGTGTCGATGGAGCTGGGCGGGAACGCGCCCTTCATCGTCTTCGACGACGCCGACCTGGACGCGGCGGTCGAAGGCGCGCTGGTTTCCAAGTTCCGCAACGCGGGGCAGACCTGCGTGTGCGCCAACCGGCTCTACGTGCACGAGCGCGTTCACGACGCCTTCGCGCAGAAGCTGGCCGAGGCGCTGCGCGCGCTGAAGGTCGGCCCCGGCGACGAGGAGGGCGTGCGCATCGGCCCGCTGATCGACGAGGCCGCCGTGCGCAAGGTGGAGGAACACCTGGCCGATGCGGTGGCGAAAGGCGCGCAGGTGCTCAGCGGCGGACGCCGCCATCCGCTGGGCGGCAGCTTCTTCGAACCCACCGTGCTGACCGGCGTGACGCAGGCGATGACGGTGGCGCGCGAAGAAACCTTCGGCCCCCTTGCGCCGCTCTTCCGCTTCCACGACGAGGCCGAGGTCGTGCGCATGGCCAACGACACCGAGTTCGGCCTGGCGAGCTACTTCTATGCCCGCGATTTGGGCCGCGTGTGGCGCGTGGCCGAGCAGCTGGAGTACGGCATGGTCGGCGTCAACACCGGCCTCATCAGCAACGAGGTCGCGCCCTTCGGCGGCGTCAAGCAGTCGGGCCTGGGCCGCGAGGGCTCGCGCCACGGAATCGAGGACTACCTGGTCATCAAGTACATCAACATGGCCGGCATCGACTGATGCCCGGCTGAAGCGCATTCGCATTTTTCGCGCGGCAACTTCGCGGCGCACCTCTGCGTACATCCGCGCGGCACCGCCGTGCCGCACCTTCTTTCATCTTTCTTCGTTCCCTGGAGTCATCAATGAGCAACCCCCGCCAATCCACCCACCCCATCGACCCGCTGTTCACCAACCGGTGGTCGCCGCGCGCCTTCGCCGAAGAGACCATCGCCGAGCCCGCGCTCATGAGCCTGCTCGAAGCGGCCCGCTGGGCGCCCTCGGCGTACAACGTGCAGCCCTGGCGCTTCATCTACGCGCGCCGCGACACGCCCGCCTGGCAGCCCATCTTCGACAGCCTCGTCGAGTTCAACCAGATGTGGACGAAGCGCGCCGCCGCGCTGGTGGTCGTGGTCTCGCAGCGCGAGGCCCTGTTCCCGGGCCGCACCGAGGCGGCACCCAACCAGTGGCATTCCTTCGATGCCGGTGCCGCCTGGGCCAGCCTCGCGTTCCAGGCCACGCTGTCGGGCTGGTCGGCGCATGCGATGGCCGGCTTCGACGCCGAGAAGCTGCGCGCGGCCATCCAGCTGCCGCAGGGCTATGCCATCGAGACGGTCGTGGCCGTCGGCAAGAAGGGCGATCCGGCCGTGCTGCCGGACGGCGTGCGCAAGCTCGAGACGCCCAATGATCGACGTGCGCTCGCCGAGACGGCCGCCGAGGGCGTGTTCCGCCAGTAGCCTGCGTTCCTGCCGGGTCCGTGGCGCTCAGCGCGCCGACGGATCCTTGGCGCCAGCGGCTGCCACCACGCCCTGGCGCGAATACATCGTCGCGCGGCCCTGGCCGTCCAGCACCACGCTGGTCAGGGGCTGGCGGTCTTCGCGCGTGCTGGCGGTGAAGCTCGCACCGCCGTCTTCGCTGTCCAGCACCAGGCCGTCGAGGCCGACTGCGACGATCTTCCTGCCGGCGCCGGCAAGTGCGGTGATGGACGACTCCGTGTGCGTGTCCACGCGCTGCCAGCTGCCGCCGTCGTCGACGCTGCGGTACATCGAGCCACGCAGCCCCGCCACCAGCAGGCCGCCGCCGGGGGCCGCGATGCCGCTCCAGAAGGAGCCCGCATAGCCGGTCTTCATGTACTTCCAGCTCCGGCCCTTGTCGTCCGAGCGCAGCACCATGCCGCGCTCGCCCGGCGCGAACAGCTGACCGCGCGCGTCGGCGAACAACCCGAACAGGTTGAGGTCGGCGCGCTTGCCGCCCTCCGGCGGCGCCAGTTCGACGGGCTGCCAGTGGGCGCCGCCGTCCTCGGTGCGCAACACCAGCGACCACAGGCCCACGGCCACGCCCTGCTTCTCGTCGAAGAAGTGCACGGCGAAAAGCGGCCGGTCTTGCGCCGCATCGCTGCGCTGCACCTGCCAGGTCTCGCCACCGTCCGTGGTGTGCAGGATCACGCCCCAGTGGCCCGCGGCCCAGCCGCGACTGGCATCGATGAAGGAGACCGAGGTCAGCGCCACATCCACCGGCACCTGGCGCGCCTGGCGGTGGCTGCGGCCGCCGTCGTCCGACAGCAGCACCACGCCGTGGTCGCCGACCGCGACGATGCGCCCGCCGGCCCGCGTGCTGGCAAGCATCGTGGCGCGGGCGGCATGCGCGGCGCGAACCGCGGGAACCAGCACGGGTGCGCCGTCGGTGGCGGCGGAGACCTCTTTTGCCTGCGGCGCCTGCGCCGCGCAAGCCAGCGACAGGGAAACGAGGGCGCCGGCCAATGCCGTGCGCGCAAGGTGGGAAGTCGGTTTCATCTTCGATCGTCGGATGGAATTCAGTGGTGCTGCAGCCCGGTCGCCCGCACCGGCTTGCGACGCGGGAAGAGCCTTTCGAGCCATACCGCCATGGCGGGCAGGGCGGTCATCGCCATCACCATGTTCACCATGAACATGAAGGCCAGCAGCTTGCCCATGTCGGCCTGGAACTTCAGCTGCGAGAAGGACCAGGTCGCCACGCCCACGGCCAGCGTGATGGCGGTGAAGATGGTGGCCGTGCCCACTTCCAGGATCGCATGCTCGATGGACTTGACGATGGTCTGGCCCGCGGCCATGTGCATCAGCAGGCGGTTGTAGATGTAGAAGGCGTAGTCCACGCCGATGCCCACCGCCAGCACCATCACCGGCAGGGTCGCCACCGTCAGGCCGATCTGCAGCTCCTTCATGAACCAGTAGCCGATGAAGGTGCCCACCGTGAGCGGCAGGCAGCAGGCCGCCACGGCGCGCAGGTCGCGGTAGACCAGGAAGACCAGCACCACGATGGCCGCGTACACGTACAGCATCATGGGCAGCTCGCTCTTCTCCACCTCGTCGTCGATGGCCGCCAGCACGCCGGCATTGCCCGCGGCCAGGCGGATGTTCACGCCGGGCATGGGGTGGCCGGCGCGGAAGGTTTTCACCGCGTCGATCACGCGCTGGATGGTGGTGGCCTTGTGGTCGGTCAGGAAGAGGTTCACCGCCGTCATGCTGCAGTCCTTGCGCATGGTGCCGCGGATGCGGGCGATCTCGGTGGACAGGGCGGCGTAGTTGGCCGAGTCGATGGGTACCACGGCCATCTTGGGGTTGCCTTCGTTGTAGCCCTCGTTGTAAAGGCGCAGCTGCCCGGCGTACGAGGAGATCGAGAGCACGCCTTCCACCGGCTGCATCGCCCAGACGAAGCGGTCCTGGTAAAGGCCGATGTTCACGTTGCCGCAGCTCTCGGGCGGTGCCTCGAAGACCACGGTCAGCCAGTCCAGGCCCGTGTCGAAATTGCCTGCGATGGACGCGGCGTCGCGGTTGAAGCGGGCGTCCTCGCGCAGCTCCGGCGCGCCGGGCTGCAAGGTGCCGACCACGCGGTCGCGGCTTTGCCACACGGCCGCGCCGAACACCACCGCGGTGACCAGCAGCATCACGGCCGCCGCGCGCGGCTGGGCGAGCCGGGCCAGCACGCGCAGCCAGCCCGAGCGGCGCTCGCGCTGCAGCAGGGCCTGGTCGGCGAAGTCGCGGCTCACCTCGAAGAAGGAGGCGGCAACCGGCAGCATGACGAGGTTGGTCACGATCTTGTAGGCCACGCCCAGCGAGGCCGCGATGGCCAGCTCGCGCACCATCGGGATCGGGATCATCAACAGCGTGACGAAGGAGACGAAGGCCGTCACCAGCGCCAGCGTGCCCGGGATCAGCAGGCCGCCGAAGCTGTCGCGGCAGGCCTCGTAGGTCGTGTGGCCCTGCGAGATGCGCCGCACGATGTAGTTGATCTGCTGCACGCCGTGCGACACGCCGATCGCGAACACCAGGAAGGGCACCAGCACCGCGAGCGGATCGAGCCCGAAGCCCAGCAGCCGCAGCGTGCCGAACTGCCACACCAGCGAGGCGAGCGAGCAGGCGATGGGCAGCAGCGTAAAGCGCACCGAGCGGCAGTACCAGTACACCGCCCCGGCGGTCAGCAGCAGCGCGACCAGGCAGAACTTGAGCACCGACTGCGCGCCGTCGGCGATGTCGCCGATCTGCTTGGCGAAGCCGATGATCTGGACCTCGAAGTCGCCGTCCTCGAAGCGTGCGCGGATCTTTTCTTCGAGCAGATGGTTGTAGGCCACGTAGTCCAGCTTGCGGCCCTGCGCGTCGTACTCCGCCAGCTCGGCCGTGACCATGGCGCTGGTCTGGTCGCGCGACACCAGCGTGCCGATGAAGCCGCCCTGCGCGGCCGCGCGCTGAATGCCGGCAATGATCTCCGGCGTGAGCCGCTCGGGCGTGATGGTGGCGTCGATCAGCGGATCGGCGCGGAACCCTTCCTCGGTGATTTCGTTGACAAAGCTGTTGGGCGTCCACATCGACTGCACGCCCAGCCGCTCGATGCCCGGCAGGTAGGTCACGGCCTGGGTCACTTCGTACAGGCGCTTGAGAGCCGGTGCGCTCCAGATGGTGCCGTGGCGCGCCTTGACCACCACGTTGAGCCGGTTGGCGCCCAGCACGTCCTCGCGGTAGGCCTGGAAGGTCTGGATGTACTCGTGGCCCGAGGGCATCTGCTTGTCGAAGCCGGCATCCATGCGCAGCTGCGCCGCGAACCAGGCCATGGCCAGCGTGAACAGGGCCAGCGCGACGAGGATGCCGCGGCGATGAGAGAAGCAGAAGGCCTCGAGGCGCTGCACGGTGCGCTGCAGCGCGGAGGCCGGGGCGGGGTTGGAATCGGACACGGAATGCTTTCAGCAGGCGGCGCAGCCACCGCCGCGCGGGCGGTGCGCGGCGCGACGGGTCAGAAGTTGCGCGACAGGGTGAGGCCCACGAAGTTGCGGTCGCGATAGGGCTGGTCGAACACGCGCTTGCCGCCGAAGAAGGCCGCGTAGTTGATCGAGGCTTGCCACTTCGCCGGGTTCTGCACGAAGGTCACGACGAGGTTGACGGACTTGGCGCCCTCCATCAACTGGCCCGCGCCGTTGGGCGTGCGTCCCTTCACGGCCTGGAAGTAGTACACCTCGGGAATCACCTGCCAGCCGGGGATCAGCGTGCCGTCGTAGACCCAGCTGAAGTCCAGGTTGTAGGCCCACGCCGTCTTGGACCCCACCGGCTGCGGCGTGCCCGCGGCGCTGAACTCCTGGCCCCAGCCCCACGCGCCGGCGGCGATCGGATCGGACCCGTAGTACTGCTTGAGGTTGGGATAGCGCACCACCACGGTCTCGGCCATCAGGGTCGCGGTGTCCGCGCCCAGGAGGCGCAGCACGCCGGGCGCATTGCTCGGCGTGAGGCTGAGCATGCCGGTCAGGTGCCACTGCAGCTTCTTCTCGTCGACCCAGCAGTTGCCGTGGTTGAACGAGCAACCGCTGGCCGCCGGGTTCAGCGCCACGGCATCGCGCGGGCGGTAAGACAGCTCTGTGCCCACCGACCAGTCGCCCACCGGCATGTTGGCGCTCAGGCCGTAGAGGCGGCGGTTCTCCGGGTAGGCCCACCCCGAGCGGCCGGTGCCGCCCGCATTGGTGCTGAAGTTCAACGACTTGTCGTTGTAGTTCATCACGTAGGCACCCAGGTTCAGCTGCGTGCCCTCGGGCTGCCACTTCAGGGCGGTGCCCCACTGCCCGCCGTTCTTCGGCTTCGTCTCGATCAGCCCGTAGGCGTCGTGGCCCTTGCCCATGCCGTTGGCCACAGACCAGTAGGAGCCGGTGGGTGCCATGTAGTTGCCGTTCCACCGCGACTGCACGTAGGCCTCGAAGTTGAGGCCGTGGCCCAGGCCGGTGGCGAAGCTGGCGATGGGCGCGGGCAGCACCGCCTCTTTCAGCTGCGTGCCCGGCTGCGACAGCCGCATGATGTCCAGCGCGTTGGTGGAGTTGATGCCGCCCGGCAGGAAAAGGCTTTCCCCCCAGCTGATCACCTGGTTGCCCACGCGCACGCGCGCCGTCTCGCCGCCGAGCTGGAAGGTCTTGCTCACCCAGAAGTCCAGCAGCCGGGCCTTGAAGCGCAGGTCGCTGCGCGCGTCGCTGGCCAGGCCGTCGGGCAGGTACTGCGTCGCGGCGGCGCTGGTGTAGCCGGAGGTGCGGGTGGCCGTGAGGTCGCGGACCCAGTTCACCCGCCCGAGGAAGGTGACGTCGTCGGGCATCTTCAGGAGCAGCTCGTGGCTGCCCTTGACGTAGGTGGTGAAGGCATCGCCCTTGCGGTAGTTCAGGTTGCCCTGGTCGCCCATCGACGAAGTCGGCGCCAGGCAGCCGGCGGGCGCGCCGACGCCCACCGCGCCCTGGATGACGAGCGTGCAGGAGGGATCCTTGACGCGGATGCCGGTGCCGATGGTGATGGTGGAATCGAAGCTTCCTCGAACGTTGTCGGTCTCGAAGGTGAAGGCGTGGGCGGCCCCCGTCGCGGCGAGCAGGCAGGCGGCGGGCACGGCGCTCAGCCGGGCGAGGGTGTTGGAGGGGCGGGCGGTGAAGTTCATCGGTTCTTCTCCTCGGGGCTTGTTGTCGTGGTTCGAAGCGCGCAGATCAGCGTTCGCTGATGGCGCGCAGGTTGTCGGCCGTGTAGAAGCCCGAACGCATGCGCGGGCCGGTCGGCTCGGTGAACCAGCGGATGTCCTTGCCGACGCCCGCGGTGTGCGTGTCGAAGACGTAGCGGCCTTCGGCCAGGTTGTTCTGCACCATGGCCATCGCGTCGCAGGAGCCCGTCTCGTACACCGGGATGAGGAAGCCCTCGCGCATCTTGGCGAGCTTGTTCTGGCCGTCGAAGTCGTCCATCAGCAGCGGCGCCCAGCTGTCCTCGTCGAGGTAGACGGTGCGCTTGGGCGCCGAATGGCGCATGCCGGCCTTGACGGTGGCCTCCACCACCCACACGCGGTGCAGCTCGTAGCGGCGGTGCGATTGCGCAATGAAGTCGTCGCGCGCCACGTCCTCGAACTTGGCCTTGAAGTCGTAGGCGCCGAAGGCGTTGTAGGGAACGTAGATTTCCTTCTTGCCCACCAGCTTCCAGTCGAAGCGGTCGAGCGCGCCGTTGAAGACCTGCGGCTCGTCCAGCGTGTACTGGTTCTCCATGCCGATCTGCGGGGAGTCGTGCGAGTAGGTCGGCATGCGGCGCACGCGGCGCTGGCCGGGGAAGTAGTAGAAGGTCTCGTTCTCGGCCTGGTTCATGTACTGGGTGATCGCCAGGGCCTGGCCGGCCAGCGCGGCGGGCGAGGTGTAGCCGAAGTACACGTAGAACTCCACGGGCGGCAGCGAGGACAGTTGCTGCGAGCCCTTGGCGCCCGAGGGAATGAACACCGTCTGCTCCGAATCGGCGCGGATCCACTCCGTGCTGCCACGGCGCGGCGAGACGGCGGTGATGGTGCCCTTGTAGTCGACGCCCACGCCGCGGTAGCGCATCTTGGAGTTCCACATCGCTTCCACGCCGTTGGAGGGAAGGGGGAACGGATAGCCCGGCACGGTCGCCTCCTTCAGGCTCCAGCCGTCGTCGTTGAGGCGGGCGGTGCCCACGTTCTTGCGCGTGTTGGCGGCCACGAAGTCCGGCACGCCGCAGGTGCGGTGCGAGAGGTAGACATCCATGCGGTAGTCCTTGCGCTGCTTGAGCATGGCGACCTGGCCGGCCGAGAGTTTGTCGGCGTACTTGTCGACGTTGGCCGCATCGATGGTGAACAGCGGCTTCTCGTCCTTGTGCTTCCAGAAGTCGCGCCGCAGCTTGCCCCACTCCCACCCGGCCAGCGGCGGCTCCGCGCCCTGCCAGGCGGGAATGCTGCCGTCGGCGTTGCCCTCGCGCTGGGCGCCCGAGGGCGTGAGCTTGTCGAGCTGGGCCGCGTCGGGCGCGGCCATGGCGGAGAAACCGGGGCAGAGCAGGCCGGCGGCGATGGCCGCCGCCAGGGCGAGAGGGCGAAGGGTTCTTGCACAGTGCTGGGTCATGGGAACTCCTGAAAGATGAAGAGGCGAGGTGTGTGGATCCGGATCGCCCGGACCGTGACCGGGCTGCGCCGATGCCCGCTTTACCAACCGGCAGTGGGGTCTTTGGACTATCGGAGGGAGGCGATGCCGGCCGTTATCCGAGATCGGCATCTGCTTGCAGGTACGTCGTCGCGCCGCTTCGGGCGTGGCAGCACGACGCCGCACCACCACGCACCGCGATGCGGTGCGTGGTGGTGCGGGTCGGGTAACGGAGGGGAGTGGATCAGCCGGCGCTGCGACGCAGCGGCAGCATGCGCCGCAGCACGGCGTCCTTGCGCACGAAGTGGTGCAGCATCGCGGCCCCGATGTGCAGCACCACCAGCGGCCAGGCAAGCCAGGCGCCGATGAAGCTGTGTACCGCCCAGGCCGCATCTTCCAGCTGCGCCACGGACAGGCCGAAGGCGTCGCGGATCGCGGCTGCGATGGCGGTGTCGCGGCAGGCGGGGATCACGAACAGCCCGAAGGCGGTCGGGTCGTAGGTCGTCATGTAACCCGACAGCGGCATCAGGATCAGGATGGCGTAGAGCGCCCAGTGCGCCGCGTCGGCCGACAGACGCTCCAGGCGCGAGCCGGCGACATGTCGCGGCACGCCGCCGGCGATGCGCCACACCAGCCTGGGCAGCGTGAGAAAGCCGATGGACAGGCCCAGCACCCAATGGATGTTGAGCAGCGGCACCACCCGCTCGGCATTGGGCGTGGTGCCAAAAAGCGCCGGCTTGATGCTGGTCTGCGGATCGACGAACCAGATCACGTAGTACACGACCACGTAGGCAGTGATGAAGGCCGCGGCCGTGGCCCAGTGGAAGAGCATCGAGGCCCGGCCCCAGGCGTCGATCGTGTTGCGCCAACCCATGTCAGGATTCCTTGTGTGGTGCATTGTGAGGCCGGGCCTCAGGCCGGCAGCAGCACGGTGACGACCTTCTCCTCGGTGTACGCCAGCGCGCCGGGCAGCCCGCCCTCGCGGCCGATGCCGCTGGTCTTGAGGCCGCCCCAGGGCAGGTTGGCGTCCAGCGGACTCCAGCAGTTGACGCCCACGGCCCCGGCCTTGACGCGCGCGGCCACGCGATGCGCCCGCGCGAGCTGCGTGGTCCACACCGTGGCCGCCAGCCCGTAGGACGAATCGTTGGCCAGCGCGATGGCTTCTTCCTCGGTGTCGAAGGCAATCACGGTGCCCACCGGCCCGAAGATCTCCTCGCGGGCGATGGTCATCTGGTTGGTGGCCTCGGCGAAGATGGTGGGCTGCACGAACCAGCCTTTCTCGGGCCGGGAAACGCCGCCGGCCAGCAGCACCGCGCCTTCGTCCCGGCCGAGCTGGATGTAGCGGTTGACGCGTTCGAACTGCGCCTTCTTGGCCACCGGCCCCATCTGCACGCCGGCCTGGCGCGGGTTGCCGACAGTGACCGCGCGGGCGGCCTCGGCCAGCGCCTGCGCGAAAGGCTTCGCGAGGCTGCGCTGCACCAGGATGCGCGAGCCGGCGGCGCACACCTGCCCCTGGTTGACGAACAGGCCCATGGCGCAGCCGCGCAATGCGTTGTCGAACGAGGCGTCGTCGAACACGATCTGCGGGCTCTTGCCGCCGAGCTCCAGCGTGACGCGCTTGAACAGCGGCGCGGCGATGCGCTGGATGGCGCGGCCCGCCTCGGGACTGCCGGTGAAACTGATCTTCGCGACCAGCGGGTGTTCGCACAGCGCGCGGCCCACCACGTCGCCGAAGCCGGTCACCACGTTGATGACGCCGTCGGGAAAGCCCGCTTCCTGCGCAAGCCGCGCCAAGTGCAGGGCGGACTGGGGCGTTTCCTCGGCGGGCTTGACCACCACTGTGCACCCGGCGGCCAGCAGGGCGGCGAGCTTCCACACGGTGATCATCAGCGGCGAGTTCCACGGCACGATGGCCCCGACCACGCCTACCGGCTCGCGCAGCGTATACGACAGCGTGGGCGTGCCCATGTAGCCCCCGGTGGGCACCGTGCGGCCTTCGAGCTGGTTGGTCCAGCCGGCGGCCGCGCGCAGGTTGGCGACGGCGTTGGGCACGTCCATCATGCGCGGCTCCATCGGCGAGCGGCCGATGGCGTCGGCGTCCATGTCGGCCAGCAGGGCCGTGTCGCGCTCGACCAGGTCGGCAAGGCGAAGCAGCAGCTGGGCGCGCTGGCCCGCGTGCAGCCGGCTCCAGGCGCCGCCTTCGAGCTGGGCATGGGCCGCGGCCACGGCGCGGTCGACGTCTTCAGCGGTGCCGCGCGCGGCACTGCCGTACTCCTGTTCGTCCACGGGGCTGACGAGGCGCATGCGCGCGCCGTCGGAGGCTTCGGCGTGGGCGCCTTCGATGAAATGCTTGAGGTTCTGGGTCATGGTGTCTGCGGGTGTTCGAGCGGCCGCAGTGTCCGGGACGTTGCCGCCCGGCGTTAGCCCAAATCAGCAACGATGCGCGGCGCCGACGCACCGCAAGGGTGCGGTTGGCGTGCCGCATCTGTGCACGATTGTTGCTCTGAACAAATCAAGCAAGCCGAAAACCGTCCTCAGCCACAGGCTGAGGCGTGAAATTCCAAGAATTTCCAATACTTATCCACCGGGTTTCCCCTGTCTGGCGGTAGGCATGAAAAATGCAGAATTTTCCCTATCTGAGAAAAATGCATATCTACAGATCAACGCAGCCTTCCAGATCCAGGACCCCGCAACATGAACCGAAGCATCCACCACTTCCAGGACGTGCATGCGCATGCCGCATCAGTCGCTCATTGGAGCCAGCTCCTGTACAGCCAGCTCGCGGCCGGCGCACTCGAGAGCTCGCTGCAGCAATTGTCCAGCGAACACTGCCATGCTTTCCGCGAGCGCATCAACAAGCGTGTTGTGCAGCAGGGAGAAGCACCCCGCGACAGCGTCTGCTTTGCAATCCCGATCTCCATGCCGGGCACCGTCCGGATGCAGGGGCGCGATGCGGACGGCAGCAGCCTGTACTTCCTGCGCGGCGGCGAGGAGTTCATGTGCCACATGCCCACCGGGATGGATCTTCTGTCCATCGCCTTCGACCGAGCCTTCTTCGACGCCACGCTCCGGGAGGTGCCGTTCGCCGACGAGATCGCACGGCTGCTGCGCCAGCCCGTCATCAAGGTGCCGGCGCAGCGCTTCGTCGAATGCCGCCAGCGCCTGCTGGCGATATTCTCCGAGGCCCTGGTCAACGACGAGATGAGCGGCACGCCCGCGCGGCAGGACGAACTGGAACATGCGCTGCTGGGCGAACTGCTGCAACTGGTGATGGACCCGGCCTGCGACCGGCACCAGCGCAGCGGCAGCTCCACCCAGGACTTCATCGTCGAGAAGTGCCACCGGATGGCCATGGCCGAGACCATGAGCGCGCCCAGCGTGATGGAGCTGTGCGAGCGCCTGCAGGTCAGCCGGCGCACGGTGCAGAACAGCTTCCGCGCGGTGGCGGATACCACGCCGCTGAGCTACCTGCGCTCGGTGCGCTTGAACGGCGTGCGGCGCGCCCTGATGGGCAGCCGCGCCGGCGACCTGACCGTGGGCGACGCGGCGGGGCAGTGGGGCTTCTTCCACCTGAGCCATTTCGCGGCGGAGTACCAGGAGCTTTTCGGCGAACTGCCGTCGCAGACGCCGCGCGCGGCGAAGTGGCATGACGCCTGAAGCGGGCGAGTGCGTCCGGATTGCCGATCCGGGATACCGCTGCGCGCGCATGCCTTCCTAGACTGCCCCTGTCGGCGGCCGGCACTCCGGTGCGCGGCCTTCTTTCTCTCTCCCCGCTGCACGCGTCCGCGCGCGGCATGCATTGCGACGCACCATGGAAACGCTGAACCCCGCGATGACGCCTGCCCACGAAACGCGCCACCCCCACGCCACCAGCCTGCGCCGCGGCACACTGAGCGCCGGCTTCATCACGCTGCTGGTCATCTCGGCCGCGAGTCCGCTGAGCGTGGTGGCAGGCGGCTTCCCGATCGGGATGATGCTGGGCAACGGCGCCGGCACGCCGGTGCTGGTGCTGGTGGCCCTCGGCCTGCTGCTGATGTTCGCAACCGGCTACACCGCCATGGCCAGTTGCGTGACCAGCGCCGGAGGCTTCTATGCGATGGTGGCGCGCGGCCTGGGCGGCAGGGCGGGTGGGGCGGCGGCCATGGTGGCCGTGTTCGGCTACGTCACGCTGCAGTTCGGCCTCTACGGCATGCTGGGCGCGGTGGCGTCCGAGACGCTGCAGGCGCAGTTCGGCCTGGCGGTGCCGTGGTGGGCCTGCGCCTTCGCCGCCTTGGCCAGCGTGGCGGTCTTCGGCTACAGGCAGATCGACTTCTCGGCGCGGGTGCTCGCGGGCTTCGTGGTGGCCGAGTACCTGGCGGTGCTGGTCCTGGACGTGCTGATCCTGTCGAAGGGCGGCGCCCACGGCATCGATGCGCACTCCTTCTCTCCCGAGGCCTTCACCAGCGGCAACCCCTTCATCGGCCTGCTGTTCTGCTTCGCGGCCTTCATCGGCTTCGAGGCGACCACCATCTACAGCGAGGAGGCCAGGGACCCGAAGCGCAGCATTCCCATTGCCACCTATGCGGCGCTGCTGCTGGTGGGCGGCTTCTATTCCTTCTCGCTGTGGTGCCTGGTGCTCGGCGTGGGCAGCGACCGGGTGGCGGCCACCATCACCGGGCTGGCCGATCCGACCAATCTGCTGTACCTGCTGTCGGACACCTATGCAGGGCACGGCCTCACGGTGCTGCTGCGCCTGATGTTCATCGCCAGCATCTATGCGGGGCTCATCGCCTTCCACAACTCCAGCGCGCGCTATTTCTATGCAATGGGCCGCGAGGGCCTGATGCCCGTTCGCCTGGGCTGGACGCATGCGCGCCACCGCAGCCCGCATGTGGCCTCGGTGCTCCAGACGGTGCTGAGCACCGTGGCGGTCGGGCTGTTCGCGCTGCTGGGCGCCGACCCGGTGCTGACGCTGTTTGCCTGGCTCAGCAACCTGGCCACGCTGTGCCTGCTGGTGCTGATGATCGCGACTGGCGTGGCAGTGGTGCGCTTCTTTCGGGCCGACTCGCATGGCTACGGCCAGATGCGGATCCGCGCGCTGCCGCTGCTGGCATGCGCGGGCTTGCTGGCGGTGCTGGTGCTGGCCGTCGGCAACTTCCATGTGCTCACCGGCGCGAGCCGGGGCATCTCGGCGGCGCTGGTGATCACCGTGCCCCTTGCCGCGGCGGCCGGCTGGCTGGCCGCATCGCGGCTGGCGAGGCGCGATCCGCAACGTTTTGCCGCGCTGGGCCAGGACCGCGGCTGAACGCCGGCGTGGCGCCCGTCAGGCCGATGAAGCGCGCAGCCATTCTTTGCGAAGGATCGCGTATTGCATGGTGTTCTCGTAGATGGGCTTTCCCTGCGTGTCGTTCCTGAACGAGATGAACTCCAGGAACAGCCCTTCGGCGCGCATGCCCAGCTTCTCGCACAGCCGCCGGGAGGCACCGTTGTGGTCCTCCACGTAGGCATAGAGCCGGCGGGCGGCCCGGGCAGTGAAGAGATGGGCGAACAGCGCCGCGGCAGCCTCGTGGGCGTAGCCCGTGCCGCCGAAACGCGGATTGAGGTTCCAGCCGACCGAGAAGGTGTCTTCCTCCTGCATGGCGAACAGGTCGCCGATGAGCTGCCCCGATTCCTGGAGGCACACGGCCACGTGCTCGCCGTCGGTACTGCGTCTTCGGGCCTCGGCCCGAGCGGCTTCGACGTCCGCGAGCGCGAGCGACAGGAAGCAGCTCGCAGTCGGCGCATGCAGGTAGTCGAACAGGGCAGCGGCATCCTGCTCGCGAAAGCGCCGGAGGACGAGCCTCGGGGTGTGGATGGGTTTCTCAAGGGGCATGGTCTTTACTTGCGTCCTGTCTCAGGTGTCTGTGCCTCGGGGATCCGGCGCCGCCGCGGGCCCCGATCAGGTCCTCGGATGGTGCCCGACAATGAAGGGCACCACGCCTTCGCGTGCCCGTACGATTTCTTGTTTCACGACCGCAGCCTTCCCAGACGATGAACAGCCTTCGCCGCATGCTCGATGTCCTCGATCTCTTCCGGCCCGACCAGCCGGTCATCGACGTCGAGATCATCTGCAACCAGCTCGGCTACACGCCCGCCAGTGCCTACCGCTACCTGCGCGAACTCGGCGATGCCGGCCTTCTCGTGCGCCTGCCCCGCGGCTATGCGCTGGGGCCGCGCATCATCGCGCTGGAGCACCAGATGACCGACTATGACCCGGTGCTGGTGCGCAGCCGCGACCTCGTCGAGAAGCTGGTGGCCGAGACGGGCCTGGACGCTGTGATCAGCGAGTGGTACGGCGACTCGGTGGTCAACGTGCTGATCCGCCGCGGCCCCGACCCCGGGCCCGTGGGCGGAGGCCGCGGCCGCCCCATCGACCTGTTCCACAGCGCGACTTCGCGCGTGGTGCTGGCCTACCTGCTGCCGAGGCAGATCCGCCGCGTCTTCGATGCCCATGCCAGCACGCCCGAGGGGCAGCAGCAGGGGCTTGAATGGAAGTCCTTCTCCAAGGGCCTGCTGGCGATCCGCAAGCAGGGCTACTGCATCAGCGAAAGCGAACTGCATCCGGGCCGCACGGGCGTGGCCGCGCCGATCTTCGACGAGAAGCAGCGCGTGCTTGGCAGCATGACGCTGGTGGGGCGCAACGAACGCTTCAGGGCCTTTCAGGAAAGCTACCTGTGCACGCTGGTGACCACCGCCGCGTCGGAGCTTACGGCCCGCATCGCCCAGCAGTAGGCGAGGCGGACGTACCGCGCGCGGCACGGCCGGGTCAGAGCGAGGCCAGCGCCTCGCCGAAGACATCCAGCGCGCGGTGCAGCAGCCGCTTCGAGATGGTCAGTGACGGCATCACGCGCATCACGTTGCCATAGCGCCCGCAGGGCACCATCAGCACGCCGTGGCCGAGCACGTACTCCATGATTCGGCCGACCTTCTCCGGCGCCAGCGGCTCCTTGGTGGCCTTGTCCTCGACGAGCTCGATGCCGATCATCAGGCCCTTGCCGCGCACTTCGCCCACGTAGGGGCTCTGGAAGCCGCGCACCCGGTCCTGCACCTCCTGGCCCAGAAGCTCCGCGCGCGGCATCAGCCCGAGTTCGGGGTCGTGCAGGATCTCGAGGTTGGTAAGCGCCACCGCGGCCGACAGCGAGTTCGCCGCGAAGGTGTTGGGGACCGAGCCATCGGGAATGCGCGCGGCCAGGTCGCTGCGCATGGCGATGCCGGCCATGGGAACGTCGCCGCCGATGCCCTTGCCGAAGGTCAGCATGTCGGGCTTCACGCCCGAGTGCTCCACCGCCCACATGCGGCCCGTGCGGCCCGCGCCGCACTGCACCTCGTCCACGATCAGCAGCGTGCCGCTGCGGTCGCAGGCCTTGCGCAGCAGCTGCAGGAACTCGGGTGAAGGCGGAACGTACCCGCCTTCGCCCTGCACCGGCTCCACGATCACGGCGGCCACGTCGTCGGCGGCCGTGTAGGGCGTGTTCAGCAGGTAGTCCACGTATTCGCCGGCGATCTGCTCCGCCGACTTGTGGGTGGTGTCGAACGGAAAGCGATAGGCGTACGGGTAGGGCGCATGGATCACGCCGCCCATGAAGGGCCCATAACCCTTGCGGTAGGCCGTGCCCGTGGTCAGCGCGTTCGACGCATGCCACACGCCGTGATAGCCGCCGTGGAAGGCGATGATCTGATGACGGCCCGTCACGCGCCGCGCGAACTTCACAGCCGCCTCGAGCGCATCGCTGCCGCTTTGCGCGAAGAAGGTGATGCAGTCGTTGCGCAGGCCTTCGGGCATCAGGGCCGACAGGCGCGCGGCCAGTTCGGTGCGGCGGGTGCTGTTGACCTCCATCGCATGCATCAGGTGCTGCGACTGCTCGGCGATCGCTTTCTGCACCTTGGGATGGCAGCGGCCCACGCTGCTCACGCCGACGCCGGCCGAAAGGTCGATGAAGGTGCTGCCGTCCGGGTCCTTGAAGGTGGCGCCGAAGGCGCGGTCCATCACGACCGGCATGCGGCCGCCGCCGCGCGCCATGGATTCGGTGCGCGCAGACAGCGCCAGGGCTTCGGCCGCGCGCGGTCCGGGATAGGGGCCTGCAACCATCTTCGGTGCGTCGGGGAAGTGCAGGGTTTCGAGAAGGGATTCGATGTCGGTCACAGCATGCCTCGTTGAGTCTCTGGGTGCTTGAGTGCAGGCGCGTTCAGCACGCCAGCTGCGGTGATGGTTCCATCGATCACCGGAGTCCGTTAGCCCGAATCGGCAAGTCCGCTGCCATGGCGGCGGGCCGGAACGCACACTGCAGCGCTTGCCGATTTCGGCTATTTGCACCCGAAGGGATTCGCAATCATTGCGCCCATTCCCGACACAACACCATCCATTCATCCCGTGAAAAAAACTTCAGACGGATTCAACATCAAGCCAGGACTCCCGTTGAGCCGCGGCTTGACCTCGCCTGCGGCGCTTCCTGCAAAAGGCCTGCCGCACGACGACTATGACGTGGTCGTGATCGGCGCCGGGTTTGCCGGCCTGACGGCGGCCAGGGAGCTGGGCCTGAGGGGCTTGCGCGTGGCCATCGTCGAGGCGCGCGATCGAATCGGCGGCCGGACCTTCACCGCGGAGCAGGACGGTCAGAAATTCGAAGTCGGCGGCACCTGGGTTCACTGGGGCCAGCCGTACGTCTGGAATGAACTGCATCGATACGGGCTGGACACCACCGAGTCCGTCAGCGGCACGGCCGACTCGATCAGCCTGCTGACTGCCGAGGGCTTGGTGACGGACTCCGCGGAAGCAATGGGCAATGACCTCGACGCGGCGCTGAGCGCGTACTGCAACGTGGATGGAGCGAACGGCCGGATCGCATTCGCGAACCCTCATGTCGATTCCGACAACCTGCTGTCGGACTTCGATGGCCAGAGCCTGGCGGATCGATTCAGGGACATGCCCGTCTCCGGCCGGCAGCGCGATTTGCTGTTCTCCTTCATCTCCATGAACGCCGCGACCGATCCGGCAAAAGGCGGCCTGTATGACCAGCTGCGCTGGTGGGCGCTGGGCGACTACTCGGCGGACTCGCTGCTCAAGCGCCTGGGACGCTACAAGATCGCGAAAGGCACGTCCGCGCTGGCGCTTGCGCTGCTGAAGGATTCGAATGCCGATCTGGCGCTCGGAGAGCCGGTCACCCGCGTTGAAACGGTGGAAGGCAAGGTCCGGATCCAGGCGAAGAGCTTTTCCGTCGGATGCAAGGCGGTGGTCGTCGCGGTTCCGATGAACGTGTTGAGCGACATCGACTTCGTGCCAAAGCTGCCAGAAGCACGCTCGGCTGCACATCGCGAACGACATGTCTGCGCGGGCACGAAATTCATTGCCCGTGTCGATCGCAATGTCGGCGCGTGGGTCGGCTTCGCGCCTTATCCCAATCCGCTGACCATGGTGGTCGCCGATCGCGCGGTCGACGGCAAGTCCGTCCTGGTCGGCTTCGGGCCGGACGACGCGGTCGACCTTCAGGACATCCGCGTGGTCGAAGCAGAACTGCGCAAGTTCCTACCGGGAATCAATGTGCAGGAGGTCGTTGCGCACGATTGGACGCACGACCCGTATGCCAAGGGAGGCTGGACCTGGTTCTCGCCAAACCAGACCTCCAGGGTTTTGGCAACGCTCCAGACCCAGGCGCCGCCACTCTTCTTCGCCAGCACCGATTGGGCCACCGGCTGGAGGGGGTTCATCGATGGCGCGATCGAAGACGGGATTCGAGGTGCCAGGGATGCACTCGAATTCTTGCGATCGCAGTAGCAATAAGAGTCCCAAGAGCCCCCGATCCGACACACCATTTTTCAAAGGAAGACAAAGCAATGACACTGGAACAGGCCATCGAAAGACTTCAGACCTTGTGCCGCCAAGGCGACGCTCGCTTGCTGCAGCAGGAGATGTTCGCGCCGGACGCGAGCGTCAGCGGCGAGGGAGCTCCCGGCATCACCGTGGGTGCCGACTTGCTGCCAGCGCTCACGGAAATGCTCAAGATGACGCCCAAGCTCTCGATTCGCTCCGTGCGGACGATGGAGCTCTCGGAAGGCGCGGCTGTCACCTGGCTGGAGTGGACTTCCCCACCGGCAGACGGGCCGGCCGGCGAGTTGATCACGCTACGATCGCTCACGGCCTGGCGCAGGCAAGGGGCATCCTGGGTCATCGCGGCCGACATGTATGGCATGGGCGATTTCGGTACCTCCTAGGCCGATGGGCAGGTCCACGATTTATGCGCAAGGAGCATGCGATGTCTGAACCAGCGAGTCCGCCAGCGGAACACACGGGCCTCAAGCGGGATGCGATCGGTTGGTTCGGCATCTTCCTGATGGTGATCACGACGAATGGCCCGCTGACCTCCATGGGAGGCGGTGTGCCCGTGAGCATCACGCTGGGCAATGGCATCGGCCTGCCGGGCTCCTACGCCATCGTCTGTGCTGCATATCTGCTTTTTGCCGTCGGCTTCTGCGCCATGAGTCCCCATGTGGAGAACGGCGGCGCCTTCTACGCCTACATCACCAAGGGCCTGGGCACCATTGCGGGCATCGGGGGCGCATGCATCGCGGTGTTGTCGTACATCGCGATCCTGCTGGCCTGCTATGCGATGCTGGGGCACTTCGTCCACATCGCGATGGCTTCACTGGGCCTTGACGCGCCATGGTGGGCCTGGGCCATGGGCTGCGCCGTGGGTGCGCACCTGCTTTGCGTACGCGGCATCGAGTTCAGCGGGCGACTGCTCCTGATCCTGATGCTGTCGGAGGTCGGTGCCATCTTGTTGGCGGACCTTCTCGAAGTCTTCAACCTGCGGCTCGTCGGCCACTCGCTGTCCCTCGCGCCGTTCTCGCCGCAGGCCGTGTTCACCCCCGGGTTCGGGCCTTCGCTGATCTTCGTCGTCGCATCGTTCATGGGCTTCGAAACCGCGGCGATCTACTCGCAGGAGGCCAGGGACCCTCGACGCTCGGTGCCTCGAGCGATGTACCTGTCGATCGCATTCATCGGCATTCTGTATGCGGGGTCCATCCTGCTGATGCTGAATCATTTCGGCCTCTCGCAGGCGGTGGCCGTGGCAACAAACGATCCCGGCGGCATGTGGCTATCGATGTTCTCGACCCTGGCCGGACCCACCGCGGCCAGGATCGGCGCGGTGCTGGTCATCACCAGTCTCTTTGCCGCTGTACTGAGTTTCACGAACGTGCTGGCGAGATACTGGCACGCGCTCGCCGTCTGCGGCCTTGTCTGGAGCCGCCTGTCCCGCACGCACCACAGGCACAGATCCCCGCACGTGGCGTCCGCGGCAACGCTGTGCATATCGGTGATGCTGGTTCTGCTGTGTGCAATGGCGGGCCTGGATCCGATGCTCCAGGCCCTGCCCTGGGCGAGCGTTCCGTCGGCGATCGGCGTGTTGACCTGCCAGGTGCTCGCCGCGTTGGCCGTCATCGCATTCTTCCGAAAGCATCCGATGAAGGTCTCGCGCTGGCGATCGCTGCTTGCACCGGTGATCAGCGCGGCCGTGCTGACGTCCTTCCTGTGGCAGATGATCACCCACGTCCAGCTCCTGTCGGGGCTGCCGCCCGGACCGAGCTACGCGTTGGCTTTCAGCGTGCTGGCAGCCGGATTGCTGGCGGCGATCTATGCGCTCCATCTGCGCTTCCGATCCCCGCAGCGGTTTGCGCAGCTGTCATCGCTGGTCCGGCTGCAGTGATGCCATGTCGAGCGGGTCCGAAAGGAACTCGCAGGTCGGAGTAAGGAACATGCGAATCGTGACCTCAAGATCGATCGATGACCGACCGGTGCGACTGTAGAACGCAGCCAGATGTCGGCGCACCTCAGAACACGTGCCGGATCCCGAAGTCGTATCCCGTAGACCGGCTCGGTGCGTAGCCCGAACCACCCGCCGCACCGGTCGACAGATAGGGCGCAGTTCCGGTGGCCGCGCCGATGATCGCGGCATTGTTCTGCGCATCCTTTGCCCGGATCCAGGCAACCGTTGCATACAGTGCCGTCCGCTTGGAGAGGTTATGTTCGTATCCGATCGCGAACTTGCTGACGGAAGCGTCGCGACGCGGCATGAATGGCGTCGCCAGCGGCCCCAGGTCATTGTCGAACTTGACCCGGGAATAAGCCGCTTTGATCAACCCGGGGCCCACCGGAACCGTGACCCCGACGAGACCACCGTTGTACTTGTCGACGTCGCGGACGACGAGCAGGGTCCCCAAACCAGATGGCGCCGTCGTGGTCGACTGATCCTTGACCCGCGACAGTTCACCGAAGAGTTTGACAACCCCGAAGTTGTAGGAGGCTCCGAGATTGAACGTCTTGATCTTTTCGTTCGCTCCCACGCCGGTGGGGAGTCCGAGCGCATTCACGGCAGTGGCATCCGCCGCGGTGCTTTGCCCATAGGCCACGGCGACATCGAGCGGTCCGGAGGCATAGCCGAAACGCCCGCCGGCAAACTGCCCTTTTCGTGTCGGGCTTCCGGGCAAGCCGCTCTGCGCAACGTTCTCGTGCAGCGCATATTGCAACTGGCCGTAGAAGCCACCGAGGGTGGGCGGCAGGAAGTAGCCGATGCTGTTGCTGGTGCGCAGGTAGTTGTCGGAAGCCGCGACAGCGGAACCCGGTCCCCTGGCGATGGCCAGATTCGTTCCTACCGTGGATATGACGTTCGCCCCGACGCCGATGGTGCTGAATGGACTGAACACCGAATCGTTCCAGAAGGTCGGTGTGAAATCGCGCCCAAGCCGGACTTCACCGAAGCCGCCGGAAAGACTGATTGTCGAGCGACGCGAGAAGCTGGTCAGTCCGCCCGCGCCCGAATCGTTGGCGAGTGGGGATTCAAGCCAGAAGCTGGCGGCCAGGCCACCGCCCAGGTCTTCGGTTCCGCGGAATCCCAGCCGGCTGTTCGAGTTGGCGCTATTGGACAGGACCGTTTGAGTTCGGGTGACCGCATTGCCATTTGCGGGGAGGGGCACGATGCGGCCGGAGTCGTTGTAGAACTCGCTTCGAGCTGTGTAGTGGCTGATGGCTGCGTCGAGAACGCCAAAAAGTGTCACGGACGATTGAGCGGAAGCAGCGGCGGCAGAGGACAGCAGCGCTGTTGCCACGAAGGCGGTTTTCATGGATGTCTCCTTTTTCTGGTGGGCGGGAAAAGACAAGGGGGATGTCACTCGGGCTTGAAGCCCGCGCTTTTCAGGAGGTCGGCGCTCTGGGTTACGTACCCTGTGATGTAGCGAGCGAATTGATCCGCATCCTGGTTCACGGGGTCGATGCCCAGGCCCGCGAATGCGCCGGATCTGGTGAGCTCGTTGACGGAGGCGTTGATCGCCTTGTTGAGAAGTTGCACACGCTCCGGTGCCGTGCCCTTCGGCGCCCAGATGCCGTACCAGGACGCATAGGTCAAGCCGGGCAACCCGCTTTCCTGCGCTGTCGGTACGTCCGGCGCGAGCGGACTGCGTTTCGGCGAGGTAATCGCGACGGGCTTGACGCGGCTGGCTTTCGCCAACGGCAGCACCGAGATCATCGAGTCCAGCATCAGCTGCACATGGCCACCCGCGACATCGACCAGCGCGGGCTGCGTGCCCTTGTAGGGAACGAAGCTGAATGTGACGTTGCCCTGCTTGGCCAGCAGGAGCGTGGCCAGGTGGCTCGGCGCGCCAGCCGCCGGGATCGCGGCCGTCCAGGTCGTCTGCTTCGCGGCGGCAAGCAGTTCCGGCAACTTCTGCACTTCGAGTTGCGGCGCGATCACCAGCATCAACGGCGCCTCGGCGACGCGTGCCACGGGGGCGAAATCGACGACCGGGTCGTAAGGTGCGTTGCTCAGCACCTGTTTGGCGAGGACATGGGTGGCCGCCGAGAACAGCAGCGTGTAGCCATCGTTGGCCGCTGTCTGCACTGCCTTGCCGCCAAGCACACCGTTCGCGCCGGCGCGGTTCTCCACGATCACCGAGACACCGAGCTGGGTTTGCAACCTGTTGGCGACCAGCCGAGCCGTAGAGTCGACCCCACCGCCTGCGGCAAAGGGAACGATGATCCGGATCATTCGATCCGGGAACTTGGCAGTCTGCGCCCCCGCGGGTGCCGCAAAGATTGCAGCGAGGGCAATCAGGCTTGGGATTCTCATCACGTCTCCAGTTCGTTTTGGTTTGGGTTGGTCACGGCGAGATCTCCTCGAGCGCACGGTTGGCCGTCTCGACCATGCGCTGCGCCGCGAAGAATCCGACCACGTTGGCCAGCGCGAACATCAGGAAGACCGTCGCGATGCCATGGGAAGTCAGGACGATCCCGACAATGGCGGGAGCGGTAGCCGATGCCACGCGCAACCACGATGTCGCCAATCCCGTTCCGATCGCGCGCATCCGGGTCGGGTAGATCTCCGGCGTGTAGAGATAGAGCAGCACGGTGGTCGTGCCCATCACCGCGTAGGCCGTGGACGCCAGCACCACTACCGACCAGGGGCTGCCGGCCCCGATCGCGGCGAGGAGGCCGAGCAACAGGCCACTGACCAGGAAGCTGGAGGTCGCCCACCGGCGCCGGCCGACGCGATCGACCATCAAGGCGCATACCAGCACGGCGCAGGTACTGAGAACATTCGTCAGAGACGCCATGCGCAGCGACTCCTGCAGCGGCAGGTGATAGACCGTGCGGTAGAGCGTGGGCAACCAGTTGTTGATGCCGTTGGCCACAAAGTAGGAGGACGCCCACAGCACCCAGACGACCAGCGTGCGTGGTCGGTACAGCGGTGAGAACAGTTCCTTCCACGACCCCTTTCGGGTGTTGGCCAACCCGGTCGCGAGGGCGGCAATGCGCGCCGCCACCTGGTCCTTCTCTCGCGTGATGTCCAGGCTCCGCCTCGGGGTGCTCGCCTCGATGCCGGCGATCACACGCTCGGCGTCGGCAAACCTTCCCTTCGAGGTGAGCCAGCGGGGAGATTCCGGCAGGCGCGCCATGAAGACCAGGATGAGCAGCCCCGGGATGCCGCCGGCGAGAAACATGTATTCCCAGCCGAGGCGAGGCACAACGAATGTGCCGACCTGGGCCGCCGCGAGCAGCCCCAGGGGAAAGATCAGTTCATAGAGGATGAAGAAGCGGCCGCGTCCCCTCGCCTGGGAGAGTTCGTTGATGTAGGCAGCCGCGATCGGCACCTCGCCGCCGACGCCGATGCCCTGCAGGAAGCGCAGTGCAAACAGCACGTCGAAGCTGCCGGCCGTCGCGCATGCGATGCTCATTACCGACATGAGGGCCACGGTCGCCGTGACGCTCGGCACCCGGCCGTAGCGTTCCGCGAGCCATCCGAACAGGAGAGCACCGATGACCTGACCCGCGTAGCCGGAGGCGATCAGCATGCCCACCTGCAGCGGCGAGAGATGCCAGAGCCCGATCAGGACCGGCAGCACGAACGCCAGTGCGAGCGCATCGAACGCGTCGAAGAAAGTGGCGCTGCCCATGATGATGCGGGCCTTGGTGTGCCAGCGGCTGAACGGCACGTTCTCGATGCGAAACAGCAGTCCGGCAGCCTGTTGAATGGCGCTCCTGCTCTGTCCCGTCTGGGGCGAATCGACTGTCATCTTGTCTCCGGAATCTTTTCTGTTCGAGTGTTGGAGCGGCGGATCAGGGCGGCGCGCCTGCTGGCCTGGGTCCGTCTCGCCGGATATGCCGGCGCACCATCACGTCCAACGTCTCGTCCAGAGACTCCGCATCGACGCCGCGGGTAATGAAGACGATCCGCGTACTCCGGTCCGGGCTGGGCCAGGCCGCAAGAAATTCCGGTGGCGCAAAGAGGTGCTGCACGCCGTGGATGACCATGGGGCGATCGGGCTCTTCGGCAAGCTGCACCAGCCCCTTGACGCGCAGCAGGTCCTCGCCGCGCATCGCGATGACCATGTCCAGCCAGGCGGAGAACGCAGCGCGCGGCAACGCGACATCGCGAACCACCATGAACGACGAGATGCCGTCCCTGTGCTGTGTGGCAGGCTGCGCGGCCTGCGCTGCCGGCCTGTAGAAAGGCGTCTCGTCCACATCCACATCGCTGCCCGAGGCCGTGCGTACGAGATGGGCGAGCAAACGCAGCTGTTCCTCGCGGCCGGTACGCCAAGGCGCCGCGGCGTTGATGCCACGCACGCGCTCGAGCAGGGCCGTTGGAGGTGCTGTGGCTTCCAGCAAATCGGTCTTCGTGAGGAACAGGTCGTCCGCGACCGCGATCTGCCGAACCGATTCCAAGTGACGGTCCAGTGTCCCCATGGCCAGCACCGCATCGACGGTGCACACCAGCCGACCCAATGCGAATCGGGCGCGGATTCCGGCGTCGCCCGTCAGTGTGCGGATGATCGGACCGGGGTCGGCCAAGCCGCTGGTTTCGATCAGCACATGGCGCAACGGGCGATCCGTTCGCGCGGCGAGCCGGCCCAGCGCGTCGACAAGATCGCCCCGTACGGCACAACACAGGCAGCCGTTGGCGAGCAGCACGGTGTCGTCATGGGCTTGTGCGATCAGGTCGTGGTCGATCCCCACTTCGCCGAATTCGTTGACGATGACGGCGACCCCATGGAGCTCGGGCTCGCGCAGCAGCGCGTTCAGCAGCGTGGTCTTGCCGCTGCCGAGGAAACCCGTGAGCACGGTCACCGGCACCCGGGCGGCAAGCGCTTCAGGCTCGGCCAGCAAGGAAGAGAAATGTCCGCCCATGGTCAGTCCCGCGCCCTGGGTCCGTGCAGCTCTGCGAAGGAGCGCAAGGTCTTCTCCAGCTTGGGCAGCAGCCATTCGGCCACTGCCGCCGAGAGCTGGTCGTTGCGAGCGTCTTCCAGAATCTGGCGCAACGGTTGCGGTGGCATCCCTGCCTTCTGCAGGTCACTGAAGAAATCGACCACCTCCGCAATGCCTGATCGCAGGCCGTTGTCTTCGAGGTAGCCGACGATGTCGAGTTCGAAGTCATCGAGCCGCAGGCTGATGCCGCCTGTGCCGCAAGCACAGGCACCGCCCAACGCCACATGGAGCATCGACAGTTCGCTCCACAGCGACAACAGGCGGTCGGCGCGCTGCGAGACCTCGTCGGCCATGACTGCGATCACTGACCGTCCCAGGCGACTGCAGGAGACGGGAGGCTCGCGGCTTTCCCGGGAGCGCGGCGCAGACCTTGCGTGGCGTTCCTGTCCACCTCGCCGCGCGAATCCAGTGCCACACGGTAGACCTCGCGGGCGACTTCCGCGCTCACATAGCCTTCGCGCACGTCCTCGGCCACCAAGTCGACGTCACGCTCCAACGGGTCGCCGAAGCCGCCGCCGCCGCCAGACAGCATCTTGTAGGCGTCTCCGCGCTCCAGCCGCACATTGAAGATCTTGGCGTTCAGATGGTCGGTCTTCCACTCGCCCTTGTGGCGTACCGCCAGGCCGTTGCCCATGGCATCGCCACCACCCTCCAACCCCCAGGGCTTGCAATGCACCCGGTCGATGCGCGTGGTGACGGTGAACGGCGACAGCGCCTGCACCACCATCTCGGCACCCAGCCCGCCACGGTACCTGCCGGCGCCGGCGCTGTCCCTGCGGATCTCGTACTTCTCCACCAGCACCGGGTATTTGGCTTCCAGCTGCTCGGTCGGGCTGTTGTGCGTGTCGCCGTCGTTGATGCAGACGGTGACCGAGACGCCGTCCTCGGTGCTCTTGGCACCCCAGCCGCCGCCCAGCGGGCCAATGCCCACGATGAACAGCCTCCCATCTTCCGGCGAGATGCCGTGGATATTGGGGAACACCAGGTCGGCATGGTGGCCGGCAATGGAGCGGTCGGGAATGGCAGGTGCGAGCGCCTTGAAGATGGTGTCGATCACCGTCATCGGGAACGTCATCCAAACCCGCATCGGGTATGGCCGCTCGGCACTGATCACCGTGCCCATCGGCATGATGACCTTGAGCGACCGGAAGCTGCCGTCGTTGACCGGGTAGTCGGTGGGCGTGGTCAGACACTTGTAGGCCACCTGCGCACAAGCGATGCCTGTCGTGAAGCCGGAGTTGTAGAAGCCGCGCACCTGCTTGCTGACGTCCGACAGGTCCACGGTCATCTCGTCGCCCGCGACCGTCACCTTGACGCGGATCGGAATGCGCTTGCCGATCTCCAGGCCGTCGTCATCCATGAAGGACTCGGCTTCATAGACTCCGTCTGGAATCGACAGCGTGTTCTTGCGCGCCACCGCTTCGGATGAATCCATGATCTGGCGGATCGAACCATTCACCGCCTCGGCGCCGTAGCGCTGCAGCAGCTCGACGTAGCGGCGCTCGCCGGTGGTGATGGCCGTGATCTGGGCACGCAGGTCACCCAGGGCCCGCTCGGCCAGCCGCACATTCATCGCAATGATGTCGATCAGGTCCTGGTTGACCACGCCCTCGCGCTGATACTTCAGGATGGGGATCTGGATCCCTTCGCTGAAGATATCGGTGGTCACGTTGCCCAGCGTGCCGCCCACGTCCAGCCAGTGCGCCATGCAGCAGGTAAAGCCTTCCAGCTTGCCCTCGTGGAATATGGGCATCGTGAACGTGAAGTGGTTCAGATGGCTGCCCGTGGTGTACGCGTCGTTCGTGACGAGGATGTCGCCCGGCAGGATGTTCTCGTAGCCGAAGTGCTTGATCTTCGCCTTGACCGTCTCGGACATGCCACGGATGAACATCGGCAGGCCCAGGCCGATCGAGACGGTGTCGCCCTCCTTGGTGAACAGGCCGACCGTGAAGTCCAGCGCCTCGTAGATGATGAGGTTGTAGGCGGTACGCGTGAGGTTGGTCTTCATCTCCTCCGTGACCGCGTACAAGCCGTTGCGGATGATCTCGACGGTGACCGGGTCGATCGGCTTGTCGTGCGGGTTGCTCATGTCCTGTCGCTCCCAATGGAAATTTGAAGGTTGCCCAGTTCGTCGACGCGCAATTCATCGCCCGGCTGCACCACGGTGGTGGAGGCGTGCTCCTCGATCAGCGCAGGCCCTGCCACGACGTTGCCCGAGAGCAGCAGGTCGCGCTTGTAGACTGGCGTGTCCGCCCAGCCTCCCGAACGGAAATACACCCGCTTGACGACGCGCAGGGCTGCCTTTTCGGGCTGCTCGGAGCCCGCCTCGACACTGTGCTTTGGCGGCTTCTTCATGGTGCCCAGCACCGTGACGCGCAGGCTCACCAGGTCTGCAGGTTCCTTCGGCGCAGAGGTGCCGTAGCGCACCTTGTGAAGTTCGTCGAACTGACGCTTGATCGCAGAACGGTCCTTGCTCTCGAAGAAGGCCATCGGGAGGTCGACGGTCACTGCGTGTTCCTGGCCGACATACCGCATGTCGGCGGCCCGCTCGATGACGATCCCGTCGGCTTTGACGCCGGACTGCGCCAGCGCGGCGCGGCCCTCGTCTTCCATCCCCTGGTAGAGCGATTCGATCTCTTCGAATGACACGTCGTTGAGCTTGCGGAACACCGAGCGCACGTAGTCGTAGCGCAAATCGGAAAACAGCATGCCGTAGGCCGAGAAGTAGCCGGGAGCGAAGGGGATGAGCACCTTGCGAATGCCGATCCCGCGCGCAATGGCCGAAGCGTGCAGGGGCCCCGCACCGCCGTAGACCACCATGGTGAAGCTGCCGGCATCAAGGCCGCGCTCCGTGGTCACCGCCTTCACAGCGTGCGACATCTGCGTCACGGCAATGCGAAGGATGCCGTCGGCCGCCTCGGTCGGATCCAGCCCCAGCGGCCCGGCGACGCGCTCGCGCATCTGGCGTTCGCAGCCGGCCATGTCGAGCTTGAGTTCGCCGCCCAGGAAGTGGTCGGCGTCGAGCCGGCCCAGCAGCAGGTTGGCGTCCGTCACGGTGGGTTCGGTGCCGCCGCGGCCATAGGCCACAGGCCCCGGAATCGAGCCGGCGCTCTGGGGGCCGACACGCAGTGCACTGCCGGTTTCAACGCGCGCAATGCTGCCGCCGCCGGTGCCCACTTCGTGGATGTCCATCATCGGGATCTGGATCGGCAGCGCGCGTTCGTAGCCACCGATGAGTGCTGAGCCCGTCGTCAGGGGGCGTCCCTCGCTGATCACGCCGGCCTTGGCTGTCGTGCCACCCATGTCGAAGGCGATCGCATCCCCCATGCCGAGCTGGGCGCAGATGGCCTGCGCGCCGATGACGCCGGCCGCCGGGCCCGACTCCAGCATGCGCACGCAGTCTCGCCGGGCATGCTCGCTGGGAAAGAGCCCGCCGGTGGACTGCACGACGTAGAAGTCGCCCTCGAACCCGCCCTTGGCAAGATGCTTCTCCAGTTCGCCGAGGTAGGCCGACACGCGAGGGCCGACGTAGGCATTCGCCACGACGGTGGAGACGCGCTCGAACTCCCGGTATTCCTGCGAGAGTTCGTGCGAGGCACTGACGAACGCGCCAGGCAGTTCCTCCTGCAGGATCTGCTTGACGCGCTGCTCGTGCGCGGGGTTGCGATAGGAGTGCAGCAACAGCACGGCGACCGCCTCGATGCCCTGTCCGCGCAGTTCTCGCGCGAGTTCGCGCACGGCCGCCTCGTCGAGCGGCTTGTGCGTGCTGCCATCGGCGCGCAGCCGTTCCGCAACCTCGAAGCGCAAGGAGCGCTTGACCAGCGGCGTATGCTTGTTGAAGAAGAGGTTGTACGCGTCGGGGCGATTGACGCGGCCGATCTCGTAGATGTCGCGGAACCCTTCGGTAATCAGCAGCGCCGTCTTGGCACCGTTGCGCTCGAGCAGCGTGTTGATCGCGATGGTCGAGCCGTGCAGAAAAAGATTGCCGTTGTGCACGTCGATGTCGGCGCTGTCCAGCGTGTGCTGGATACCGTCCACGAGTTGCCCGTGCGTGGACAGCGCCTTGCCGAACAGGAGCTTGCCGGAGACTTCATCGAAAGCCGCCATGTCGGTGAACGTGCCGCCGATGTCGACCGCGATGCGCAGCTTGGCGCTGGCGGGAGGCACCGCCTGGGATTTGTTTGCCATGGTGATTTCGTGCGGTCAGGCCGCGGTACCGATGCGATTTTTGAGAATGCCGAGGCCGGTGATTTCGACCTCGACCGCATCGCCGTCCTTCATGTACACAGGCGGCGTGCGGCGGTCGCCCACGCCACCGGGCGTGCCGGTGGCAATCACGTCACCAGGGGACAGGGGGGTGAAGCGGGAGATGTATTCGATCAGCACCGGGATGGTGAAGAGCAGGTCGGCAAGCGAAGCCTTCTGCATGACTTCGCCGTTGAGGCGCGTCTCGAGGGTCAAGGCGTTGACGTCCGGGACTTCGTCGGCGGTCACGAGCCAGGGGCCCAGCGGACCGGTTCCGGGAAAGTTCTTGCCCGGCGTCCACTGGTGCGTGTGGCGCTGCCAGTCGCGCACGGTGATGTCGTTGAAGCACGCGTAGCCGGCAACATGGTCGAAGGCTTGTTCCTGAGAGATCGCACGCCCTCCCTTGCCGATGACGACGGCGAGCTCGCCCTCCCAATCGAAGCGCTCCGAGAAAGACGGGCGATGCACGACGTCCCCATTCGCGGCCAGTGAATCCGCGAAGCGCACGAACAGGGCGGGGTATGCGCTGTCGTCGCGCTTCGTCTCGGCGACGTGGGTCTTGTAGTTCAGGCCGACGCAGATGAACTTCTGCGGGGTGGGCAGGACCGGCAGGGCCTGCGTCGCTGCGGCCTGAATTGAAATACCACTGCTGATTGCGGCCTGTTCGAGTTCGCGTTGTGCGTTGGCGCGCAGCACCGCTGCGAGGTCCGGATAGCGGCTCAGAAAGTCGGCCGGGGGCTGCAGATAGCGGTCTGCCTGTGCCACTCCGTAGGTAGCTCGTCCGTCGTGTTTGAAGCTGGCGAGTTTCAAGGTATCTCCTTGGAATAGATCTCTGCGGGTTTGGAATTTCGTATGCCCTTGTGGAGCGCTGGACCAAATGTAGAAATCGGCGAGCCATCCGCCTAGATAGAATTCAGGCGTTTCAGAGTTGCCAATTTAGGCATGGCTCTTAAGGGAAATCCCTATGAACGTCGCAAGCGTCAGGCTCTTCCTCGAAGTGGTCGAGGCCGGTAGCCTCAGCAAGGTGGCTGCACGCCGCCAGACGGTGCAATCGCATGTCAGTCGCCAGATCAGCGAGTTCGAAGCGGCACTGGGCGGCCCGCTCTTTCGCCGCACCGGCCGCGGTGTGACCCTGACCGAACTGGGCGCAAGGGCTGTGGTGCGACTGCGCTCATGGCTGCAGGAAACGGAACGCCTTACGGAGGAACTGCGCACGGAATCAGGCAAGCTGCTCGGTGAAGTCCGGATGGGCATCATTCCTTCAGGCGCACATCCACTGGTGACCCGGTTGTTCGAGCGGCTGCGCTCGGAGCACCCGGGTATTCGTCTCAACATCACCGAGTCGCAAGGCACTGAACTCGACACGCTGCTGGACAGTGGTGCTGTCGATATGGCGGTTCTCTTTCGCTTCAACCGCCCGAGCGGCCGAGAGGAGAAGCTGTTGAGCGTCGCGCATACGTACCTGGTCTCTGCCCCTGGTGACGAGATCACACGGGAGGCCACCGTTAATTTTTCTCGTCTGTCCGGACTGCAGTTGGTCCTTCCGCGCAGGCCCAGTCATTGGCGCGAAGCACTCGATGAGGCGGCACGCAGCCTCGGGTTCAAGCTCGTATCCGTCGCCGAGGCGGACTCATTGACGGTGCAGAAGGAACTGGTGGCCCGGACGCCGGGCCTGTACTCGGTGCTCGGTCCGTACTCGATGACTGCCGAGCTGCAGAGTGGCCGTCTGCAAGCCAGCAAGCTGGTGAAGCCCGACCTGGTCCGACATGTGACGTTGGCTTTTCCCAAGCAGGGCAAGCTCTCGCCGGCGAGCCGCGTTGTCGCGGAGTTGGTTCAGCAGCTGGTTGAAGCTTGGAGCGGCCAACTTACCGAACCGGCAACTGAAGTCAAATAGGGAGTCAGCTGCCTGCCCAGGTTGTCTTCGGGATACACATCGAGCAAGCTTCAACGACAAATGATTGGGGTGTCTGCGGGGGCATTCGCGTTGCCGCATCCCAGCAAAGGCTCTGAGGCTCGGTCGGTTTGCGCAGCTGTCGTCGTTGGTCCGGCTACGGCAATGCAGCCGCAGCGTGCCCTATCGGACATCCGCCACGAACGCCCTGGATGACTTCGGCTTCCCAGGCGGGACGAACGCCTCGACGATCCGACCCGCGCTCATGCGAATCACGCGGTCCGCGACGTCGAAGTAGCGGTCGTCATGCGAGACCACGATCAGGGTCTTGCCCTCGCGCTTGAGTTCCGGCAGCAGCTCGCGATAGAAGACGCTGCGAAACTCCGGGTCCTGGTCCGCGGCCCATTCGTCGAACATGACCACCGGGCGGTCTTCCAGCCAGGCATGGACGAGCGCGAGGCGCTTGCGCTGGCCCGTCGAGACGTCCGTTGTGGAAAACATGCCGTCGACGAGCTGGACCTTGTCCGCGACTCCCAGCCGCTCCATCAGTTCGCCGGCGCACCGGATGTGCTCGGCATCCTGCGCGACCAGTTCATCGAACAGGTGGTAGTCGGAGAAGATGGCGGAGCAGAGCCCACGATAGGCTTCGCGGCTGCGGTCGTCCACGGGCGCTCCGTCGAGCAGAAGCCGTCCCTCGCTCGGCTGGTAGAGGCCCAGGAGCAGCTTGACGAGCGTCGTCTTCCCGCTGCCGTTGCCGCCGACGATGAACAGCGTCTCGCCGCGCCGGAGCCTGAGGTCGATCGGCCCCACCTCGAAGGGTTTGGCGCCTTCCTGCCGCGCTTCGAAACGGTAGCGGGCCTGCCGCAGTTCGATCTGGCTCGCGAGAAATGCCGGCTGCGCGGGGCCAGCGGCGTGCGGTTCCTTGCGGAACTCCGCCGACAGGCGCGCGATCCGGCGAAAAGCCACCTGCGCCTGGCTCAGGAAAGGCAGCAGGGCGGCCAGCTCCTCGATGGGCCCCTTGACGAAGAGCAGCACGATGATGAAGCCGCTGACGACCTGGGCATCGATTCCCAGCGACGGACGCGCGGCCAGGATCCAGACGACGACCAGGAAGAAGATCGCCGAATTCGTACCTTCGGCGGCCCAGAACAGGCCGAGCGCCCGAGCCTTCAGCCGCGCGACGAGATCCGCTGCGCCCGACAGGCGCACGCCATGCACCTGGGCACGGCGCATTCGGTTGAGCCGGAGCTCCTTGGCGCCTTCCACGACGCTGCGGTAGTGCTTCTGCAGTTCATCCTCGCCGGCCCGGGCCTTCTCGAAGTTGCGACTCCAGGCCCTTGCCGCGGCGAAATTGATCCAGATGCCCACGACCAGCGCGAGCGCGCTGACGAGGAAAAGAACGGGCGAGAGCCTGAACAGGTAGATCGCGCAGCCCGCCGTGACCGCGAAGGCCGAAGCATGGCCGGCGAACTCCGAGGTGAAGTCGCTGATGGTGTCGATGTCCTCGTTGAGGATGGCCTGCAGCCGGTGGCTCTTCATGCGCTCGACGGCGGCGATCGGCGCGCCCATGATCCGCAGGGAGACGTCCTTGCGAAGGGCTGCGACCACCCGCTGGCCCGTCACGCTGTTGAGGACGCCTGCCACCGTATGCCCCCCTACGGCGAACACGGCCAGTACCGCGAGTCCGGCGATGGCGGAAACGGAAATGGCCGCACTACCGTGCAGAGCCGAATTGATCTGCTCCAGCAACGCGGCCGTGGCCAGGCCACCTACGCTGCCGATGAGCGTGGCGACCGCGGCGACACCGGCGAAGGGTTTCAGAAGACGCCACATGTCGGTGGCAAAGGGGGAAAGGCCTGGAGGCAAGGCGTTCATCGGAGCAATGGAGTTCTGCTGCCGCGAATGCAACAGGCATGATGGGCAGCGACGCGGGCGAGCGACGACCCCGCGGTTGGACAATGACTTCAGGGCAGGCGCGTTTCGCGCGGCGCCTCACGCCGCGGCGCTCATCGGCGAGCTTCAGTCGTCATCGCAGTCGTCGTCGTGCCTGTGGTAGTAGTAAGGGCCGTGGTCATGGTCGACGCGCAGGGCGACGGACGGCGGCTGATAGATGACCGGTGGCGCAACGACGACCCGCGGCGCGACCGGGTACACAGGCGCTGGGACCACGTAGGCCGGTGCGGCTTCATAGACCACGGCCGGCGGCCGGGGCGCCACGACCACAGTCGGGGAACTGATGCCAATGGACCAGGTCACGCCAGCGGTCGCGGACCCCGCTGCCAGCAGCAAGAGCGCAGCCATTGCGGATGAACACAGTCTTTTGCGTTGCGGGTTCTTCATGAAAGATCCTTGCATTGAAGTCCTTGAGGTGTGGCAGGAGGGGCGGACCTGCGTTTCCGGAAGCGGCAGCGGCGTGCGGTTCCCGAGGCCCTTGAAGTGATTCATACCGCGATGTTGCCGATGCTTCATCGAAGATCGGTGGGTGCAGCATCAAGGATTGGTCAAGCAGCCTTCTTTTCGAAAGCCTTGCAGCGCTATGTCGTGCCCCGAGCAGGCGAACCGCGCCTTCCTCCCTCAAGGGAAAGAAAGAACGCTTATCCGCCGATCGATCTGCGCAGGCCTTGATCGCGCGGCAGGCAGATCCGGATCTCCAGCCCGCCTCCGGGGCGCGCAGCGGCCTTTGCCTCGCCGCCATGTGCCTTGCAGATCGCCTGCACGACGGAGAGCCCCAGGCCGGTTCCCCCCGCGTAGCGGGAGCGCGACCGTTCGCTGCGCCAGAAGCGCTCGAAGAAACGCGACACGTCGTCCACCGAAGCACTCTTGCCTCGATCCCGCACGATCAGTTCGAGTGTGGATGCATCTGCACGGCAGTCGATCTCCACCAGGCGGCCGTCGCTCGCATAGCGCACCGCGTTGTCGACCAGCGCCGAAAGGACCTGGCCCAGCCTGCCCCTGTCGGCGCGCACCGTCTCTTTCCTGCTCACATGGTTGGCCGCCGTCATGCCGCGTTCCTGAAGGGAAGGAAGAGCCCATGAGAGGCGCTCCTCGACGAAACCGTGCAGGTCGAACTCCGTCATTTCCAGCTGCAGGCGGCCACCTTGGGCCAATGACAGAACCTGGAGATCGCCAATGATGCGGTTGATCTGCCCCAGTTGATCGAGCACGGTCCGGATCTGCTTTTCATCGAGCGGGAACACCTCGTCGACGATCCCCTGCAGCCGCCCCATTGCGGCAGTCAGCGGCGTGCGAAGCTCGTGGGCGATCGCGGCGCTGGAGTCCTGCAGTTCGCGGTCGTAGGCCTCCAGGCGCTCGGCCATCGCGTTGAAGTGGTTGGCCAGGCGCTGGAGTTCGGCCGGTGCGGATTCGAGCACCGGCGCACGGGCGGAGAAACGCCCCATCGAGACCGATTCCGCCGCCGTCGCGACATCGGAGACGGGCTCGACGATGCGGCGCGCCAGGAGCAATCCGAACGCCGCTACGAAGGGGGTGATGGAAAGGCTCAGCAGCATCTGGATGAGCAAGTCGTCCGAATCCGACGGCATTGCGAAGCGGTCGCCGTACTGGGTATAGAGCTCGACCAGGCGCTTCGAGACCTCCTCGCTCTTGGGCGCGTTCTCGAGTTGCCTGAGTTCTTCGGCGACGCCGGGCGGCAGCTGGGCCTCGTTCTTCGATTCCCAGTAGCTGTAGCGCACCCACATGCCCGCCTGCACGGCCGCCGTGGCGGCAATCGCCAGCGCGATCATCCGCCACGTGAGCCACGCCCACAGCGAACGGCGCGATGGCTTCATCTGGAATCGCCAAGGCGATAGCCGACGCCCCGCACGGCCGTCGGGGTGCCCTGGACGCCTTGTTCTTCCAGCTTTCGCCGCAGGTTGTGCACATGCGTGTCGACCACCCGCTCGAGCGCATCGCTCTCCGGCAGGCATGCTTCCAGCAATTCGAGGCGGCTGAAGGCTTTGCGCGGATTGCGCATCAGGGTCGCCAGGAGCTTGAACTCGGTGATGGTCAGGTCGAGAGGCTCTGACTTGTCCGCGACACGTGCCATCACGGCGTCGAGATCGAGCTCCAGCGGCCCCCACGCAAGGTGAGTCTGGCTGCTCTGTTGAGAGCCATTGCGCACGCGCTTCAAGATGACCTGCACGCGCGCGACCACCTCCTTGGGGTTGAAGGGCTTAACGACATAGTCGTCCGCGCCGTAGCGAAGCGCACCCAGCTTCTCCACTTCCCCATCGACGGCCGTGACCATGATGACGGGTATATCGCCGGCCCTGCGAATGGCGCCGAGGATCTCGTTCCCATTGACCTGCGGCAGCATGTAGTCGAGGAGCACCAGGTCCGGCTGCCATTGCCGGAACATCTGCATGGCCTCGCCGCCATCGCGGCAAATGGACGTGAGATAGCCATCGCGCTGCAGATAGGCGGCCAGCACCTCGGCGATCTGGGAATCGTCTTCAACAATCAGGATGCGTTCGTTGGCCATGGGAATCGTGTTTCTTGTTTGCGGCGGGCATGACCTGGGTTCGCGATGGAATCGCACATGCGCGAGGGCGGGAACTTTCGTTTGGAGCCTGTGCGGGAACACTCTCGCGAACAACCCCGGCATTATCCGGCGCGTGCGAAGAGCGCAGGCAGAGACATCGTTGCCGCTGCCGCATCGAAACGCGCATTGCGATGGCAACGCGGGCATCGCGCGTAATGAACGGGATCTCGAGCCATTGTCAGGTCCATCTGTCAAAGCTCGAACCACCCTTTATCAAGATCTGATCAAGACTCGGTAGTCGTCGGAGTTGGGGAGGCCAAGCTGAATCGAGCCGCGCCTGAAATTTCCAGATAAGAACGCTTCTTGAACGAAACCACATAGACATTCAATCGCGGCTTGATCGGCGCACGAGAACATGGCTTGCATTTTCATCGAGAACAAGCCATGGAATTTCAGGTCGAGGCATTCCCCACGCCGAAGTCCTCGGATACGCGCACGGCCACGGCCACGGGCAGGGGCAGGGGCAGGGGCATACGGCGTGACTCAACGATCGTGGCATGGGTCTCTGCCAGAGGCGACAAGGTGCTCATGGTGGTCGTGCTCTTTGCCGTGGCATCGTGGTTGTTCTACTGGTTCGGGCCCTGAGCCGCCGCGCGCTGGTGCAGTGGCGGCCGGCAGCACGCCCAGTTCGAACCCGCCGAGTTCTGCTTCCAGCGAGCAGATGAAGCTGCCGCCGAAGACGCAGCCTGGGCTCGCGATCTTCATGCCGTCGCTGCCCTCAGAGCCGACAGAGGTGCGATGCGAACGCCCAGCTCTCGCAGAAGGTGCGGGAGGTGAGGGTCGGACCACACCGCGAACTCGACACAGCGCCCGCGGCTGATGACATCGCCCACCGCCAAGCTCCCGGGGTGGCACATCAGCAGATCGCCGCTGCGGGCCTGCCTCAGCCATCGCCGCAACAAGGAGCCGTACCCGCTTTCGGTGGCATCGAAGCCGTAGACACCCAGCAGACGGCGATTGGCGACGAAGCCCAGCGAGCGAGCGCGGCGGCGGAAAGGCTCGGCGCCCACCAGGTGATCGATGAGCCATGCCTTGCGTCCGTCGGCACTTCGAAGGCCACCCGAGAGCGAGGCAGCCGGCGCGGCGCTCACGCGAAGCCACGGCAAGGTGCCGCCGTACCGCCTGAGCAGCACGTCCAGCACCACGTCCCGTATCACGGGCAGGTGATGCACGTGTTCGTGGCTGTCCACATGGGCGGGAACGCGGAACATCTCTTCCTCGAAGGCGTCGAGCTGGCGCAGCAGGGCTTCGCGCACAAGGCGCTTCGGCAGCAGCCGGAGATGGGCCGCTGCGATCAAGGTCTGCACCGACCCCAGCGCGGGCGCTCCGCTGAACGACTGCGTCAGGTTGAAGTGAAGCCCGACATCGATCCGCCGGCTGTCCAGGAGCCGCGCACGCGCCGCGCCGTCTTCCCACTCCGGTGCCTGGGTCATTGCACTCAGCGCACTCACGCGCCGCATTTCCGCCAGGTGCAGCGCGGCTGCATTGACACCGGTATTCAGGCCGAAATCATCCACGCACACGGCGATGGTGCGCTCGGGACATGCGGACACCTCATCGCCCCCCATCTGGACTTGCTCGGCACATGGCCCGCATGCGACTGCCGGGTCTGCATTGCCGGGCGAGATGCGGCAAGCCTCCGGCGCCACGGATGTGGGTTGCTTGTTCTTCATCGGTGCCGTTCCTCTTGAGGTGCGGCTTCCAGCGGATCCGCGCCGCCGTCCGGACCACTGTCCTTCAGGCCGGTTCCCTGAGACCTGCGAATCAGATACAGCGGGCGTCCCTTCACTTCATCAAAGACCCGCGCCAGGTACTCTCCGATCACGCCGAGCGACATCAGCTGCACGCCCGCCAGCAGGAACATGGCGACGACGATCGTGGTCCATCCCGACACTTCATTGCCCCAAAGCATGTACGACAAGGCCAGCATGCCGCCGTAGCCGAACGCGGCAAGCGCGAGCAGTCCTCCAAGCACGCTGGCCGCGCGCAGAGGCCAGCTGGTGAACATGGTGATGCCGGTCAGGGACAGGCTGCACAGCGCCTGCAAGCTGTAGTGGCTCCGGCCGTGAGGCCTCGCAGGCGGCACGTAGGCAATGTGCTCTACGCGGAAGCCGACCCAGGCGAACAGCCCCTTCATGAAGCGGCTGCGTTCCGGAAGGGTGCACAGCGCGTCGACCACCACGCGGTCCAGCAACCGGAAGTCGCCTGCGTCGGCGGGTACCCGATAGCGTCGATCGCAGTCGAGAAGCCTGTAGAAGATCCGCGTCCCGATGCGCTTGACCCAGCCCTCCGCATCGCGATTCGAGCGCCTCGCGCAGACCATATCGGCGCCCTGCGTCCAGCGGGCGATCATCTCGGGAATCAGTTCGGGAGGGTGCTGGCCGTCGCCGTCCATCAAGAGGACGAGATCGCCGCGCGCCGCGTCCAGGCCCGCGCTCAGGGCCGCCTCCTTGCCGAAGTTGCGCGAGAGCTCCAGCAGCCGCACGCCCTGGTCTTGCCAGCGCAACGCCGACTCGCAGGTGGCGTCGGTGCTGCCGTCGTCGACGACGATGACTTCCCACTCCCGCGACAGCGTGACCAGCACCGCGATCAGCCGCGGCAGAAGCAGTTCGAGGTTCCTGGCCTCGTTCCGGCAGGGAATGACGCAGCTGATGGAGGCGCCGTGATCTCGCTGCGCGGGTTGTCTGGGTTGCGCCGACGCCAGAGGCGCATCGTTCGACGGCCGTTCGGCCGGCCTGAAGTCATCGAGGTGCAAGCGCATGTGGGCGTCGAGCAGCGCTCTGCGGGTCAACGAGTCAATTCGCTGCATTTGCTCTCCGCGTGCAGTAGATGGACGGCGAGCGAGGGACGACGGTTCGCCAGTACAAGCCGGGGAATTTCTCGCCTACCGGCCGATAGCCCGGGTGTGATGCAGCCTTGCTCAGTTCCAGGACGCCGCAGTTGTCGACCAGCTCCTTGTTCACCCAAGGGCTGATGTCGAAGCGGCCATCGATCAGGACCAGAGGGCGTTCACCGAGCTGCAGCGCCAGTGCGCCTGCCTCGGCGGGAGGCCCCGCGATCACGCGGACCGGTCCTCCGAGTTGAGCGCGTGCTGCCGGCGCTACCGCGTCGGCCAGCGCTTTCGCATCGAAATTCCGCCAGTGATGGCGCTGCAGCCGAAACTCTCCGTTGGCGGAAATCATTTGGCCCCAGGCCAGCAATACCAGTTGAATGAGGCAGAAGCTCACCAGCGCAGATTTCAACGAGACGCGGGGCCACACTTCTTTCCAGGGACCCAGCTCCATGAAGGCCGGAACGGCGAGCAGGAGGAACGGAGCCCCCCAATGCAACTGCAGGTCCGCGCCCACGGCCAGGCCCAGCACGAGAGTGAAGACCAGCGGCGTGAGGCCGAAGCACAGCAGGAGCCTGCGGCTCATTCCATCGTCGTCGGGCAGCGGCGCACGCGGTGGCGCGTGGACATCCGTGCGTGCGCGGACTGCAAGCCAGAGCACCGACAGAAGTAGCAGCCACGCAGGCAGCGCCCGGTTCAGGAGCTGATCGAACAACCAGCGCAAGCAGACGCCCAGCCTCCGCATCCCGTGGAGATCGAGGCCCAGCGACGACTCCATCGCATAGCGGATCGGACCGAGGTCGTGCGTCCAGAGCCAGTACAGATGCGGAGCCATGACAGCCAGCGAAACGGTCGCGGCCAGGGCAAGGCCCCGTCGATGATCCGCATCTCGCCAGCCTCTTTGCCACACCCAGAACACCGCCACGGCGAGGGCCATCACGACGATGTGATATTTCGCGAGCCCTCCGACGCCGAGGCAAACCCCCAACCACAGCCACCAGCGGCGCTGCCTCGAGACAAATGCCTTCCAGGTGAGAACAGCGCTGGCCACTGCGAACGGGATCAGCACCACTTCGTGGTTGTAGTAGTAGAGACGGCCGTTGTAGTAGGTGATGCACAGGGCCGCAAGCAGTGCCACCGTGGCATACACGGTGCCGCGAAGGGCGGCAAGAAATCGCCAGAGCATGCCCATCGCCGCCAGCACGAAGGCCGCGCCGAGCACATAGGTGATGGCCCCCGACAAGCCCATCAACTGCACGGGAAGCCAAAGCACCCACGTGGGCAGCGGAGGATGCTTGTAGTAGCCCCATTCGAGGCTGCGCACCCAGGTGAGCTGCTCGATGTTGTCCGTGGGCGGCACGAGGCTCGACTGCGCAAGGTGCGGCAGCCAGATGGCGGCGAACACGGCGAGCAGCGCGATGACCCAGGCTCCGCTGGGCCGGGGCGGCGAGGTGCCTCGGGACTCGGCGGACCGCGATGCCGGCCTGGCGCGATCGGGCCGCGGTACAGGGCCGCTGAGCACGGCCTCGGCGGAGCGGACCACGGCCGACAAGGATGGACCGGGATTGGAATCTGGAAGCGGAGAGTGCATTCGAAGGCGCGCGAGCCCAGGCGGGCTTCAGGATTGACTGTGACGAAATGCTCTCTTCGCACGATGCAGAAGCACTGGGGGTTTCATCAACGTTCGATCAATTCGCGTTGAACGGCCCTTGAGCGCGCCCGAGCGCTTTGGCTCTCGATCGGATCTGGATCGTGCGCAGGCTCTTTCTCGATGCGCTTTCACAAGAATCCTCTCCGGTCCCTTCGATGGGACGGACCTCGTTGCCGCACGGATGGCCGCCCCTGGCTGTCCGGCACAGGGCCATGAACCCCAACCTTGAAAGCGATGCATTGAAGACAGCTCGTAAATGGGCACTCGCGGTCGGCGCCGTCGTCGTTGCCACTGCCGGCGCGTTCGCGCTCGTGGAAATGAACACAGGCCCGCAATCCGATCTGGCCACCGCAGTGGTCGAGCGCGGCACCTTGGCCCAGGAAGTACAGGCGGTGGGCCGGGTCCGTCCCAAGGAGTTGGTCGCCGTCGGCGCACAGGTGTCGGGCCGGGTGGAGCGCCTGCACGTGAGCCTGGGGCAGCGTGTAGCCAAGGGACAGCTGATCGCCGAAGTCGATGCGCAGCCGCAGCAGATCGCGCTGCGCAGTGCCGAGGCTGTGGTCGACTCGCTGCGCGCGCAGCTCAACGCGCGGCGCGTTGCAATGGCGCAGGCCCGGGTGCTGCTGCGCCGCCAGCAGACGCTGACCGTGGCCGAGGCGACCGCGCAGGCCGATCTTGAAGCAGCGCAGGCGGCGGTGGATACGCAGCGAGCCGAGATCGACTCGTTGCAGGCCCAGGTCGTGCAGGCGCGCACGCAGGTCGACACGGCGCGCACGCAGCTCGACTACACACGCATCGTGGCACCGATGGACGGCGTCGTGGTGGCGGTGGTCACCCGGCAGGGACAGACGCTCAACGCCTTCCAGAGCACCCCCACCATCGTCATGCTGGCGAAGCTGGACGTGATGACCGTGCGCGCCGAGATTTCCGAGGCCGACGTGAACCTGGTGGCGGCGGGCATGGCGGCGAGCTTCGTCGTGCCGGGCAGCCGCACCGACCGCTATCAGGCACGCATCGCCCTGATCGAGCCGGCTCCCGACTCCATCGCCAACGAGGCTGCGGCGGCCGGAGGCGCCTCGTCCACAGCCGCCGCGGCCAAGGCCGTCTACTACAACGCCCTGTTCGATGTGCCCAACGAACACGGCATGCTGCGCCCCTCCATGACGGTCCAGGTCTCCGTGCACGTGAAGAAGATCGAGGACGCATTGCTCATTCCCGCCGTGGCGCTGCGACCGGGTGCGAAGGCCGGACACGGAACGGTGCGCTTGCTGCAGCCGGACGGGGACGTGGTCGAGCGCCAGGTGCAGACCGGCCTGCGCACGCCCCTGCAGGTGCAGGTACTCGGCGGCCTGGCCGTCGGGGAACGCGTCGTGGTCGGTGAGCCGGTCGCGGCGGATGCCGCAGTGCCTCAAGGACCGGCGCTATGGTAGGCACGTCCCGGACATTGCTGGAGACGCGCGGCCTGCGCCGCGAGTTCGTGGCGGGGGAGGGCACTCTCGCCGTGCTGGACGGCATCGACCTGCGGATCGACGCGGGGGAGATGGTGGCCATCGTGGGTGCTTCGGGCTCCGGCAAGTCGACGCTGATGAACATCCTCGGCGCGCTGGATCGCCCGACTTCGGGCAGCTACCGCGTGGCCGGCCAGGAGGTCGCGGATCTGGACGCGGACGGCCTGGCGAGGCTGCGGCGCGAGCACTTCGGCTTCGTCTTCCAGCGCTACCAGCTGCTGGGCGAATTGACCGCGCTGGACAACGTGGCGCTGCCCGCCATCTACGCCGGCTGCAGTGCGCAGCAGCGCCAGGCCCGCGGGCTGCTCCTGCTCGAGCGCCTGGGATTGGGAGCGCGCGCGGACCATCGGCCCAGCCAGCTCTCGGGCGGACAGCAGCAGCGCGTCTCGATCGCGCGCGCGCTGATGAACGGCGGCAGCGTGATATTGGCCGACGAGCCGACGGGCGCCCTGGACACATCCAGCGGCGAGGATGTGCTTCGCCTGCTCGCCGAACTGAATGCGCAAGGGCACACGGTGATCATCGTCACGCACGATGCCCAGGTGGCCCGCCGCGCGTCGCGCGTGATCGAAATCAGCGACGGCCGCATCGTCTCCGATCGGCGCAGCGAAGCTGCGATGGTGCCGTGCACCACCATGTTGCCGGCACCGCCGGAAGGCGAGAGCGGGCGCGAAGGCACGGCCACGCCGGCACGCATGGCGCAGACGCTGCGCATGGCGCTCTTCGCCCTGCATGCCCACCGGCTGCGCGCGCTGCTGACGATGCTGGGCATCGTCATCGGCATCGCAGCCCTGGTGTGCGTGGTCGCGTTGGGGCGCGGTGCGCAGGATCAGGTCATGGCCCAGATCCGCGAACTGGGCACCAACACGCTGGAGATATTCCCCGGCCGCGACTTCGGTGACCTGAGGGCGAGCGCGATCGAGAACCTGTCGGTGGCCGACGCCGAGGCGCTGGCGCAGCAGTTCTACGTGGACAGTGCCTCGCCCAACATCTCGGTGTCAGTGGCGGCACTGCGCGACTCTGCGGTGGCATCGGCCCAGGTCAATGGCGTGGGCGCGGGGCTGTTCCGCGTGCGCGGCCTTTCATTGGCTGCGGGCCGCTTCTTCGACGCCCGCGAGCAGGAAGCGCGCGCGCAGGTGGCCGTGATCGATCAACGCGCAGCCACGGCGCTCTTCGGTACCGCATCGCCGCTGGGGCAGACCGTGCTCCTCGGCGAGATGCCGGTGCAGGTGGTCGGCGTGCTGCGCCCGATGCAGAGCAGCTTCGCGTCGAGCACGCCGGGCTTCTTCGTGCCCTACACGACGGTGGCGACCCGCCTCGCAGGAAGGCAATTCCTCGAAAGCATCACGTTGCGCATCAAGGACGAAATCTCCAGCCGAGCAGCGCAAGGCGCCGTCACTTCGGTGCTGCGCGACCGCCACGGCAGCCAGGACTTCTTCATCATGAATTCGGACCAGGTCCGGCAGGCCGCCACGCGCACCAGTCGCACCCTGGCGCTGCTGATCTCCGGCGTGGCGACCCTGTCGCTGATGGTGGGAGGCATCGGCGTGATGAACATCATGCTGGTGTCGGTGACCGAGCGCACACGAGAAATCGGCGTGCGAATGGCGGTGGGTGCGCGGCGCGCCGACATCGTTGCGCAGTTCCTCATGGAAGCCGTTCTGATCTGCCTCATTGGCGGCGCAGCCGGCGTGTTGCTGGCCTTCGGCCTGGGTGCGCTCATCGCCTTGGCGATGCCGCAACTGCCGATGTCCTTTTCCGCGCTCTCGGTGGTGCTGGCCGTGGCCAGCTCCTGCCTGGTCGGCGTGGCTTTCGGTTACCTGCCCGCAAGAAACGCCGCGCGGCTCGAGCCGGTGCAGGCCCTCGCGCGGGATTGACATGACGCGTTCCTTATCTTTCTCTCTTCTTCGCCTTCGGGCGTCCTTGCCCCGAGTCATGGTCACCGCGCTGTTGGCCTGCGCAGCGGTGGGATGCGCCACGCCCGAGGCCCCCAAGCCGATGCCTATGCTGCCGCCTGTGTATACCCATGCCGGGACCACCTCGGCGGCCCAGACAGGCAGCAAGGGTTTGGTCTGGTGGCGCGCGGGCGAACTGCCCGTGCTCGACGCCTGGGTCAACACCGCCCTTGCACGTAACGCAGACCTTGCCGTCGCCGGCGTGCGGTGGCGCCGGGCGATGCTGGAGGCCCGCCTCGCCGGCGCGCAGCTGGCACCAACCGTGTCGGGCGCATGGAACACCCGCGTCGCGAGAGGCCTGGGCAGTGGACAAGCGGATCCAGGCTCAGGCAGCACCGGGCAGATCGCGGTGAGCTGGGAACTCGATCTCTTCGGGCGCCTCGGGGCGTTGCAGGATGCCGCCAGCTTCGAGGCGCAGGCAAGCGAACAGGACAGGCAGGCCGTGCGGCTCGTACTGGTCGCCAGCGTCACCGACTTGTATTTCCAGCTCTCCCATGCCAACGGCCGCGTGGCGATGGCCGAAGCCAGCGAACGCGACGCCCAACGCATCGTGGCTCTGGTGCAGGCCCGCTTCCAGGCGGGGGCGGAAGGAAGGCTGGCGCTGCACGAGGCGCTGCAAGTGCGTGAGGAACGTGCCGCTGATCTGGCGGCCCAGCGCCAGGCAGCCACGGTGCTGCGCGAGCGCGTGCGCGTGCTGCTGGATGGCGCTTCCGTGCCGGAACCCGAGCCGCGGACACTGCCCGAGCTCGCCTTGCCGCCAGTACAGCCGGGCCTTCCGGCCGAGCTTCTCGGTCGCAGGCCCGACCTGCGCGCTGCCCAGTGGCGGCTTCAGGCCGCGGGCGCGCGCATCGACGCGGCGGTTGCGAGCTACTACCCTGGTATCGCACTCACCGGTGCCCTGGGGAGCTCCAGCAGAGCCCTCCTCGACGTACTTGCCAATCCGGTCGCGACATTGGGCATCGGCATGACCTTGCCCTTCCTGCAGGCGCGCACGCTGGGCATCGAGACGGACATCGCCCGCACTCGCTACGAGGAGGCGGCAGTGGGTTTTCGCAAGGCGCTGTACACCGCGCTCGGCGAAGTGGACCAGGCCCTCTCCGCCCGCACCCGTCTCGCCGAGCAGGAGGTCGCGTTGCGCCAGGCCCAGCAACAGGCGGCGGAAGCGGCACGGGTCTACGAGGCACGCTTCCTGGTCGGGCTGCTGCCGCTGAGAAGCTGGCTCGATGCGCAGGAGCGTCTGCGTACGGCAGAGGTCGCCCATGCTTCGATACGGCTGGCCCAGATGCAAAACCAGATCCAGCTTTCTCAAGTGCTCGGCGGCGGCTGGATGACGAACCGCTATGGCCTCGTCTATCCAGGGCATCTGGGGCGGCGCGATGCCGAGGACTTCGGTATGAACGGGCGCAAGAGTCGTGGGCACGCGGTCGACCCAGGTTAGTTGGGGGACTGCGCAAGAATAGGTCCTGACCAAAGAGACCGGCACGCTATAGCGGTTGCGCTCGAAGTGCAACAGACAAATGGGCGAGACACGCGTGGTGGACTCGATGAAGCCATCGAAGGGCCTGGGCACCGGCATCAGCAGCGCACGCTCCTGCGCCCAGACTTCGGCGATGCTGTCTGGCAGCTTGTCGTGGGCGATCTCGCCCTACAGCGCCTTGCAGCGATTCTTCAGACAGTCGTTGAGCAACGCCGGCACGGGCTGCCACAGCCGGTTCCGCGCATCGCGCACAGGTTCATCGCTGCGCGATAAACGCAAGCAGGTTGCGTTGCCTTCGGTCATTCCGAAAATGAAATTCAGTCGCTCATTTTCAGAGGTAATTCAACGCTCGTTACCGCCTTTGTACAGGTCACACTCGTAAATCCCGGCCTGTCGTGCAGGTCGATGCCGCATGGGCTTCTCGTCGAATCCATGCGCGCATGACAAGGGTAGTGACATTCAATGTCGCGTAGCTGACGTCGCATGTGACAACGAATGTCACTTCTTGCCGCAGCGTGTCTATCGCAACGCATGCAATGCATTCATCGGTTTTACCGATTTCATTTTATTGAGCCATCGAATCGGATGGCATGCAGCTTGCTGAATCATTTGTTTACAAATCGCGCCCAATGACACATTACTCGAACGACGACGACAAGAAGGCGGCCGTGCTGGACCGTCGCACCTTCTTCATCGGCACTGCGAGTGCACTCGCCCTCGGCACGACGGCTTGCGGTGGTGGTGGCGGCTCTTCGGCTGGCGTACCTCAGGCTGCGGGAGTCGCTGTTTTGCCGCAGCCCGCAGCGTCCGACGCAGGTCAGCTGCCGGCTGCTGCGCCAGCAGCTCAGCCAGCTGCTGCGGCGCCAGCAGCGGTTCCTGAGCGCCAGCCCGCGTCCGTCACGGGCGTGTTCAAACACCCCGGACTGTTGGTCACGGAGCCAGACTTCGCGCGTATCCGCGAGCTGATCAAGACCGGCCAGCAACCGTGGACGGACTGGTACAAAAAGCTGTGCGCCGATAAATTCAGCATCCTGGAAACCCGGCCCTACCCGTTAGCGGGCGTATACCGGCAGGACGGCAGCAAGAATAATCTGTACGTCGACATCTGGCGTGCCTGGAGCCTGGCGCTGCGCTGGAAACTCTCGGGCGACGATCGCTTTGCCGACAAGGCGGCAGAGTTCCTGGACGCCTGGGCGGACACGCTGAAGGAGATCGGGACGGTTCCGCCTGGGTCGACCGCCCATGACGACCACACCTTCATCCTGATGGCGGGTATGCAGGGCCACCAATTCGCGCAGATCGGCGAGATCCTGCGCACCTACCCCGGCTGGCCGCGGGACAAGCTCAAGCGCTTCCAGGACATGCTGATGACGGTGTGTGCGCCCATTTCGTCGTGGTTCCTCAGCGAAGGCCGGATGGGGTCCCATGCCAACTGGGACATGGCCTCCATGGTCGGTGCGATGGCCATCGGCATCTTCTGCGACAACGCCGAGCTGTACCGGCTGGCCTGCGATTCGTACGCCGCCAACAACCGCGGCAAGCTGCGGAACTTCGGCAACGGCTCGGCCCTGCACGGCGTGTACTACATGCACCCGGGCCACTTCGGGCAATGGGAGGAGAGCGGACGCGACCAGGGGCATGCGACGCTGGGCATGTCGCTCGGCGGCGACGTGATGGAAATGGCCTGGAACCAGGGCGACGACCTCTACGGGCTGTACAACAACCGCTTCCTCTCGGCCGCCGAGTACGTGGCGCGGACCAACCTGCAGGACGAGAACGGCAAGCCGTACGTCATGCCGTACGTGCTTGAGCAGAACCCGACCGCGCCCCACACCAGCCAATGGACGGAGGTGGCCTTTGGTCCCACCCCTGACGGCAAATACATCGGATTCGGCCGCAACTGCTGGGAGCCGATGTTCAACCACTACGTCAACCGCCTGGGCATCGCGGCACCGAACGTTGCGCGCATGGTGCCGTACTGCGAGGCGAAGTACGGCGGCAGCAGCGACGACATCTGGTGGCCGACGCTGATCCATCGCCGCGTGCCGTATGCCGGGCCGATGAAGCCGCCCTCGGGTCTCACGGGTTATCTGAATGACGGCCGCGTGCTGCTGTCGTGGTGGGGGAGCGTGGGAGCGACTTCCTATGTGGTGCAGTGTGGCAGTTCGGCCAGCGGCCCCTTCACGACGGTGGCCACAGTGGCAGCGGACCAACTGCTGACCTACACCGATGCGCCCTCCAGCGGCACGTGGTTCTACCAGGTCATCGCGCAGGGCCCCGGGGCACCGGGGACCGGTTCAAATATCGTCCGGGTCGCAGTCCCCGGCGAACTGGGCTTTCGGATGCCGCTGGACGGGGCGAGCGGCCTGGTCCCCACCGGCACGCTGCTGCGCCCGGATGGCACCACGACGGTCGTGGAGGGCAAGCTGGTGGACGGCGTGACCTGGGGCGAAGGGCGCAACAAGGACAAGGCGCCCATGTTCGATGGCAAGTCATCGGGCATCCAATTGCCGGCGGGCCTGTTCAGCAACCTGGACGACTTCACGGTGTCGATATGGGCCTATGCCAACGGGTATCGCTGGGACACCTGCATCCTGTTCGCCGGGACCGATGCCAATTCCGCCCTCGGTATTGCCCCTCAGGCCGGCCGAGGTGGACTGCGGTTCGGCATATTCGGCGCAACCGGAAATGATGCACGTGCGTTGGAAGGCCCCAGCGCCCTCCCCACGAGGCGCTGGGTTCATGTGGCGTACACGCAGGAGGGCACGACGGGGCGGCTCTATCTCGATGGCGTCGAAGTGGCGAATGCGGACTACATGACCCTGACGCCGCGCCAGGTGGGCGACCAGGTGGCCTTCCTGGGCCGCAACTGGGCGCATCCGGCATTCAACGGCCGCCTGCAGGACTTCCGCATCTATGTGGGCGCACTGAGTGCCGTGGAGATCGCCGCACTCGCTAAGAGCGACTAACGAAACGCGGGCAGCGTACGAACGCAGGTAACCGGTAGTACGGCGGGTAGTCCACGAAGCGGCTGGTCAGCGTGTGCGCGATGAGGCTGGCGGCCATGATGCCGCCGTCGATGACTGGCGCGCGCACAACTGGTCTGGTTCTGATGACCGGAGGGCCGCCGAACCGGAAAAACTTGTCGAGGACTCCGCTGTGGCCGTCCACCATCCAGGGAATCTCGCCGCGCTGGGTCTTGGACGGGTTGGCATGCACGTCGAACTGGGCCATTGTGCGATACCAGGGACGGTAGTCCTCGCCGAAAATAGCCACTTGCTCCACCAGTCCGTTCTGGGCGGCAATCCACTGCGCAGCCGCAGTGATTTCTTTCATGAAACCAGGCTTCCGCTCACGGCCCCACCGCGACATGGGCTTGGGTCAGAATCCGGCCAAAACCAAAAGCATCACCGAGCACCTTCGACTGCCTCATGGGCAATTCCCTAAATCCCTGAACAGGCCGCGTGCCGTGCGACCTCTCCCACAACGGTCCTTCGCCAATTGGCTCGTTCCTATCGGGCTCGTCTGCCTGGGGTTGGCCTTGCAGGCAGGCGGCGAGCCGGTGTACGAAGTGCTGCGCTACGAACGCGCGGCTGTGCTCGGCGGACAGCCCTGGCGTCTTCTTTCGGCGCATGCGGTGCATCTCGGTTGGGTGCATTGCCTGATGAACGTGGGCGGGCTGGTACTGTGCGCCGCGTTCGCGGCAGGCACCCTCAGTTGGCGCGCCTGGGCCACCGCGATCGTTGTGCTGGCCCTCGGCGTGGGGATGCTGCTGTTGGTTGCATCGCCCCGGGCCACGAACTACGCGGGCCTCTCGGGCGTGCTCTACGGGCTGTTCATCTGGGTGCTGTTGCCGCGCGCCTGGCGTGGCGAACGAGTGGCCTTGATCGTCCTGGTCGCCATCCTTGCACGCATCGGCTGGCAGATGTTCCATCCGCCTGCGGAGGTGCAGCGTGCGCTGATCGGCGGCGAGGTGATGGTCGAGGCTCACCTGTACGGCGCCCTGTGCGCGCTGGCGCTCTGTCTCTGGCAGGGTGCGTGGGCGTACTTGCGGCGGGTCTGAGCCGGCGCCGAGACCTGGCCTCGGTGCCGGCTTCACCGCTTCAGGGCCGACGGCGGCGGGCGATCGCAAGCGCCGCGAGGGCCGCCAGTGCCAGCGCGAGGTCGCCCGCATCCAGCGATCCGCCGCTTCTGCGGAATGGGAAGGCGATCGGCATCACCGGAGGCGGGGAGGGAGGCTCCGTCGTAGGCGGATTCGTCGTCGGCGGCGCTTCATCGGCCGGCGCGTAGGACTCGATGTCGTAGGCGTAGAGCCTGACACTCGTGCCCTCCTTGGGGCTCTCCGCCTGCATGGCGACGAACCCGCCGACGGATCCCTGCCGCTGGCTGATGGCGTTTCCGGCGTCCCTGTTCGGTGTCTCGCCATCGCCCACTTCCTTCAGGACATGGTGCTGTTTGACTCCGTCCTTCTCGGTGTACAGGAACATCTTTATCTCGCCGGACTTCGGGTCGATGGGCGTGTTGAACCACACGGCCTGATCCAGCGCTCTTTCGGCGATCTGCGAACCCTCCTGGCCGTTCGTCTGTCGCGTGATCAGCGAATTCTGACCCGCCACGACGGTGCCGGTCGCTCCGTTGCCTCGGAAGACGATGTGCGGGTAGGCGTTGGTGCCATGGATGAAGCTCTGCATCGTGTGCCCTTCCTGGGCCGCGTACGGTCCTGCGGCAGGGCTCTTCGCCTCCTCGAAGACGAACTTGAGGTTGTCCTGGGCCAGGGCGGGCTCGCCCGAGGGCGCATTCGAATTGCGCGATGGCACGAGGATGTCGCCACGCAGGACGACGGGCGTGCGCGACAGCGATTCCGGCGAGGTCGTGGTCGCGGGCTTGCTTCTGTTGGTCAGAGCCGCAGCCTGCGTCTGTCCGCTGAAAGTCGACTCGCCGGACACGACCATGTATGTCCTGCCGGGTTCGAATCTCGTGGCGAGTCGCCAGGCTTTCTCCGTCGACGCATCCTTTTGCAACCTCAGTCCAAACGGGCTGGCGATCGGGTCTTGCGGCAGCAGGACAAGCGTGGTGCGACCATGTTTCGGCACAGCCTTCGTTTCAGCGACGCCAGACGCCCTCGCCATGCCGTCGCTTCCATACGAGGTCTTGTATTGCTTGAATGCGGTCACACCGTCGCTGAAGCGAACGTCCGCATAGGAGAAGGGCGCCTCCAGGGCGTTGGCGGCATCCATCCACCCCACGGTCATCTTGCCGAAGGACAGTACGAAGGTCGCCGTGTTCTCCACGGAGGCAGTGGCCGGCGCGGGCCCCCGCGCGGTCACCGTCACGTGGCACGGCTTTCCGGGAACCACGGCGCAGTCGGGCGGGTTGAACTTCATGCTCTCGACGGCAAACCCCGCGGGCAGCGAGACGTTGGCAGCGGTGAAGACGACGTTCTTCGTTGCGACCGGCACGTTGATGTCGATCATCGCCTGAGCGTTCTTGCCGCCCCAGGTCCTGGCCTTGAAGCTTTCTCCTCCATAGCTGAAGGTCGCGGTGACCCCGTTCGGCGGCAAGCCCGCATCGATGAGGTACTGCTCGGGGTTCGTCGTGGCCCAGTACGCTTCCTTCGGCTGGCCGACGGCGGACCACGGATAGCCGTTGGTGTGATAGCCCGGGTCCGTCATCCCCCACCAGGTCACCCGGTGCACACCGCCTTTGTACCCGGGGTGACGGCCTCCGGGGCCGGCGGCGTATTCCTTGAGCAGGCTGAAAAGCTTCGCATACTGGATGCCCTGCTCCTTGAACAGCGCATCCATCTCGGGGCCGTTCTGGATCCGCTGGCCCTTGTCCAGGCCCAGGGTGGGTGCGAGATCCAGCTCGGTCAGATCGACATTCACCCCCGTCTCGAGATAGGTCTTGATGGTCCTCTCGAAGGCATCCAGGTTGAGCCTCATGTCCCAGTGCCCCTGCGTGCCGATGACGTCGACCAGCGGCCTGGGATTTCCCTTGGCGTCCAGAAGGATCCGCCCCTTGCCTGCGGCCGATTCGGCCGCATACCGTTCATTGAACTCCTTGACCATCGAAGCGATCGCGGTGGCCTTCGAGGCTCGCTCGTTGTCGTTGAAGTCGTTGTAGTTCAGGATCGCGGTCGTGTTCTGGCGCGCGGCGGAGAAGGCGTCATACATGTAGTCCCAGCTCTTCCCGCCTTTGGCGTAGGCCTGGGCCCATCGGGATGGGCGCTCCTCGGGGCTGTAGCCGGTTCGCAGGGCGTTCCTCCAGTCGGCGGGGTTGTCGGGGTTGTCCTTGAACGCTTCGTTGACGACGTCCCAGGCGTAGGTCTTGAACGGTTCCTGGTCGAAATGGCCGGCCACGGTCCGGATGTAGTACTCCAGATTCGTCTTCGCCGTCGCGTAGTCCCACGGGGTTTCCCATCCGCCGCTCGCAGTCAGGACATTGGGGGCGGGCCATTGGGCCGACTGGTTGTGCCAGACCAGCACGTGCCCGGTGACCTTGACGCCGCGCGCATTGGCTGCGCCGATGTCGGCATTGATGCCCGAGGTCAGGTTGGTGAGGAAGTTCGGGGTCGGATTGCTGATTCCCCCATTCCAGAACTCCGGCTTCATCGCGTTGCCGGGCGTCACCACGTTGAAGTGCTTCACGGTCATGGCGGCGACCGAGTTCTCGCCCGGCACCACGTCGGCGCCGAAGTTGCGCGCGTCGAGATTGGTGCTGCCGATCAGGAAGTGGTTCTTGTACACGTCCTTCAGCGCCGGCCATTCGGCAGGGTTCGTTGGCCGGTCGGCCGCCAGGGCGGCGTTCGCGATCACGAGTCCGGCTGGCAGCGCAATCAGGAGGCTCTTGATGCAAGGCCTTGTGAACATGGTCCCGATCCTCCTGGCGGTCCTGAGGGTCGGAGGGTTCGTGCTGCGCGTGTTCCTCGATCTGTAGGCGGGGCCGGTCGATGCGGCCGGCCGTGCGGTCGCCAGACCCGATGATCTGATTTGCATGATGTCTCCGGAATGGAATATGCGGGGTGCGGCGAACTTGCCGCGACTCGCCGGCTCTCTGCGGAGCCCTGGTTGACCGACCCGAAGGCTAGGTGACGGCCCCCTGACGGTCCACTGACTTTTTCGCTAGCATCCATTCCAAATGCTGATGAGTTCAGGCAAGACCTCTGGTAAACCCCTGATGCTGGCGCAGGTCTCGCGTCTGCGTTTCCGCCACCTGCAGTTCCTCGACATCCTCGGAAAGACGCGCAACTTGCGCCTGACTGCCGAGCAGATGTACATCACGCAGCCGGCGGCCACCAAGGTGCTCATGGACATCGAGGAGATGCTGGAGGCGCGCCTGTTCGATCGCCTGCCGCGCGACATGCAACCCAACGAGCTGGGGCTCTTCACATTGCGTTACGCGCACTCGGCACTGGACGGCTATCGCAAGTTCGTGGACGAGTTCAGCACCCTGAAGCAGGGAGGGCACGGCCATTTGTCGATCGGCGCCGTCTCAGGTGCGGCGCATCTGCTGACCGGCGCGGTGGCCGAGCTGCAGCGCCTGCGGCCGCTGCTGGTGGTGAAGGTGCTGGAGCAAAGCAGCGACCAGCTCATCGTGTGGCTGGCCGAGCGCAAGATCGACGTGATGATCGGCCGCTTCACCGACGAATCCCAGCGCGACCAGTTCCACTACGAGAACCTGACCGGTGAAAGGTTGCAGATCACCGCGGGCGTGCACCATCCATTGCGCGGACCGAACGCCCCTGGGCTGAGGGAGCTGTCGAACTGGCCGTGGATTCTGTACCCGACATCCACGGCGCTGCGCAAGGTGTCGGACGACATCTTCCGCAGCACGGGCCTGTCGCTCACCTCGGGCATCGTCGAGACGCCGTCGTTCCTGTTCGCGCTGGAGCTCTTGCAGAGCACGACCATGCTGTCGCTGCAGCCCGCCGCGTTGGTGGACAAGTATGTAAGGCGCGGGCTGCTGACGCGCATCGCGACCGAGCTCCCCACCCGCATGCCCGACTTCGGCCTGATCACGCTGCAAGGAGAGCCTCCCAGCACGGCCGCGCTGGCCTTCATGGATGTGATCCGCAACATGGCGGACCACCAGGCCGAAGCGGCATTGGCTGAAAGGGCGACGCCGGGCGCCGGGTCCTAAGCCACCGGGGCGCGCATCCGCCGAGCGACATTGCCGCTGCTCGCAGTTCTACGCCGAGGCAGTAGAACCCCTACGAAGGTCCCGTCTCAGATCCACTGATCATTCTCGACAGTCCGTACCCCGGGCGCGCCATCGCCCGTATTCACCACGCCTCGCGGCTCTACCAGCAGCATTTTCACCTCCGCGTGCGCGGAAGGCCTGTGTTCCACGCCCTTGGGCACCACCGCCATCTGTCCCGCGCGCAGCACGATGACGCCTTCGTCGGAAAGGCTGGCGCGATGATGGATGTGCAGTTCGCCTTCGAGCACGATGAAGGTCTCGTCGGTCTCGGCGTGCACATGCCATTGGAATTCGCCCTGTACCTTTACGACCTTGAACTGGTAGTCGTTCATTTCGGCGACGACGCGCGGTTGCCAGTGATCATCGATCCGGTGGATCTTCTGGATCAGGTCAATGGCCTGGCATTGGCCACGCCCGGCTGGCGTTGTGGTTGAGCTGGTGGGCAGGGACATCGATTGCTCCGTTCTTGGGAATGACGTCGAAGATAAGCAGCGCTCCCACCGCTGTATTGAACGTTCGTGGCCGATCGCTAAACGTCGCGCTCGCTCGCCGCGATGCGCAACCACCGCCCGGGCGTCAGCCCGAATGTCTTTGCGAAGTGTCGCGTCATGTGGCTCTGGTCGGCGAACCCTGCCGCCGCCGCGGCGTCGGCCAGCGAGGTGCCGCGCACCAGCATGCAGCGCACCATGTCGAGCCGCCTCATGGTCTGAAAGCGGTAGGGACTTGTGCCGTAGAACATGCGAAAGTCGTGCGAAAGGCTCCAGCGATCACGCCCCGTGGCAGCTTCGAGGTCGTCCAGCGTGATGACCTGCGCCCGGTGCGCGCGCAGGTAGTCGTGCGCGCGCTGCGCGGCAAGAAAGTCGCCCTTCGGTCGTCGTGCGGGTGTACCCGCCACTGTTTCGAGGGCGAGCGCCAGTTCGGCAATTGCCTCGCTGTACTCGAGCGGTTCGAGCGGGGCATCGACACCCTGCAGCAAGTTCCGGGTCGCGGCCGCAAGGCGCGAGTCGGTGGTCACGCCGCCTTCAATGAAGGGCAAGGCCCGCCCCTGGAGCACCGCTTGAAAGAGTGCGGGCTCGACGTAGATCATGCGGTACTGAAACCCTTCGTCAGTACCCGCCTGACCGTCGTGGGCCTCGTCGGGGTGCAGCACGATCGTGTGGCCCGGCAGGCTGTCGCGCCGGCTGCGCCGGTAGTTGAAGCTTTGGACGCCGGCCAGCGTACTGCCGACCGCGTATGTGTCGTGGCGGTGCATCGCGTACGCCTTGCCGTGAAAGCGCGCCTCGATGCGCTTCATTCCGTCGATGGGTTCGGTATGCCTCACCCACTCGACAGGTGCGGCGGGTGCTGGTGCGCGACTCATGGCCGGTATGGTATCGAAACCACGCGGGCAGACGAGAAGGACAACCGTCGCTGCCGCAGCGATGCGCATGCGCGACGCACGATGCGCCAGCGACCTTGCTGCTCATCCACATCCCCTGTTGCGCTGAGATCAGGCGCTCAGCGGAGCTTCGACTTGCGGTCGTTGAGTGGCAGGCGCCACAGGTCGTAGCGTTCGTCCCCGCTCTTGACCGAACCCGCAAAGTGGTTGTTCAAGGAACTGGACGTGAAGATCAGATCTCCGCCAGGACGGATCGCGGGGGTGTCTGGCCATTGCACACCGTCATCGGCTGCGATCAGCGACATCGTCTTCGTGCGCGGTTCGTATTTCACGATGCCGTTGTGTGTGACGTCGGTGATGTAGAGCGCTCCCTTGGCGTCGGTCACGATCCCGTCGGTGTTGCCGCCCACTGCCCCCAGGTCGTGGATGGCTGCCGAGATTTGTTCATCGCTCGCATCGGCCCTGCGCAGGATTGCAGTCGGAACGGCGCGTGCGCGAGTCCCTGTCGTCACGGTCCAGTACAGCGTGCGGCCATCAGGCGACAGCGCAATGCCGTTGACGCCGAGCAGCAGTGGATTGCCGGGCCACACCTCGGCGCCATGGGAAACGACCTTGACGCCAGGCTCGATCTGCAGGCTCGGATGCTTGTCGAGCACGCGTCGAGCCTCGCCCGAGGCGAAGTCCACCACGATCAAGCCCACCATGTTGGCGGGCGCGCTGCGCATGCCGCTGTCGGAGATGTACGCGACGCGGCGGCGCTCATCGACCACGATGTCATTGAGGAAGCTGCCCTTGCGATCGGCCACGCCGTCAAGGGCGATGCGCTTGACCGTCCGACCCGACTTCAGGTCGAGCACCAACACCTTCTGAGCACCTGCAGGTGCCTCGGTCTCCCCGGCGACGAAGCCCATGTCCAGCGCCCACAGCCAACCGTTCTTGCGATCGACACGGAAGCCCAGGACATTGCGCAGGCTTTGCTCCGGCGCGGCCGTGACCGCATTGCCTTGCACCGAGGGGAACGCGGTCAGCCGAGCCGGTCCCGTTTGCGCGCGGGTGTCCAGCCTGCTGAGGGTTGCCGGGGCGCCGGCAGAAACGAGGCGCGGCGTGCTCACGTAGGCGGTGCCCCGTGCATCGAAATGCAGCCCGGCGATCGGTGCGCTGACGGAGCCGGCGAAGGGGGCCGGGCCCGCGCCGTCCTTCGACGGTTCCCAGCTGACGCCGGCATAGCTGCGCCAGCGTTCGAGGGGCGTGGTATCGGCGGCATGCGCCGCCGCGCAGAGAGTGGCGAGCGCGGCCAGCGCGATGGAAGCCAGTTTGGGCATGTGAAGAGTCATGAGAAGTTCGAAACAGGAAGGAAAAAACCGACGGCGGCTCAGGCCACCCGGTGCATGCATCTGCAGCAATTCGAAGGCGCCGATCGGAGGCCCCGCCTTGGCGCGCAAGGCATCCAGAGTGCGGCGGCGAGGGACCACAGGTGCTTGTGCATGTGATTCACCGATTGCTTTCGGCCAGGTTGCGGCACGCTCAGCCCCGGCTCAGCAGCAGATCGCGCATGGCAGCGCCGACGCCGGCGGCCGACTGCGGGTTCTGCCCGGTGACGAGGCGGCCGTCTACGATGACCTTGGCCGTCCAATCGGGCGCCGGATGGTGGTGTGCACCGCGCTGCTCGAGCGTACTGGCGAGCAGGAAGGGCACGACCTCGTCCAGTTGAACTGCGCGTTCCTCGTCGTCGGTGAAGGCGCTGACGTTCTTGCCCGCGACCAGGTAGGTGCCGTTGCTCAGCTTCACGTTGACCAGTGCTGCGGGGCCGTGGCACACCGCCCCGACCACGCCACCCGCTTCGTAGATCTCGCGGGTGACGCGCGAGACATCGGCGCTGGCGGGGAAGTCCCACATCGCGCCGTGGCCGCCGGCAAAGAAGATGGCGCTGTATTTCGAGGCGTCGACCTCGCCCAGGCGCTGCGAATGGCTTAGGGTCTCGCGAAAGGCGAGATCCGCCCAGTAGCGAGCGTTGACCTCGTCCTGGAAGTCCAGTCCGTCGACCGGCGGGTCACCGCCCTGGATCGAAGCGAGTTCGCAGGGAATGCCGGCAGCTTCGAGTTCGGCCAGGGGATGGGTCAGTTCGCCGAGATAGAAGCCGGTCGGCTCGCCCGTGGTGCCTTTGGTGCCGTGGCTTGTGAGGACCATGAGCACGGGCTTGAGCGAATGGGCCGTGGCAGTGGAAGTCATCGTGTTGCTCCTGTAGCGGGAAAGTGCAGAACCGCAGTGCTGCGATGACTTGAATGTATTGATTGCACCTTCGGGGATAAACTGGCCTTAGGGGAAAATATTTGTTCTTGAAAGGATCAAATGAGTCGCAGATTCGATCACCTTGGTGACGTGGAGACCTTCGTCACGGTGGTCGAGAAGGGGTCGATGACCACGGCCGCGGTCGCGCTGGCCACGACACCGTCAGTGCTGAGCCGGGCGATCACGCGCCTCGAGGCCCGCTTGGGCGTGCAGTTGCTGCGACGCACCACCCGGCGCCTGAGCCTGACCGAGCAGGGGCGGCTGTACCTGGAGCAGGCGCGGGCGGCGTTCGCGCTGATCGACGATGCCGAGCGCACGATACAGGGACAAGGCGATGAGTTGAAGGGCAGCGTGCGACTAAGTGCTCCCACCACCTATGCCCATCACCGGCTGCCTGGGCTGATGCAGCGCTTCTCGGCTCAGCACCCGCAGGTGCGTATCGAGTTGAACATCGCCAACCGCAACGTGGATCTCGTGGCGGAAGGCTACGACCTGGCCATCCGCATGGGCAGTCTGCCCGACAGCGGATTGGTCGCGCGCAAGCTCGAGGACGCAGCCATGTGCCTGATCGCCGCACCGAGCTATATCGCCCGCGCCGGTGCGCCCGCGGACATCGGCGACCTGGCGCGTCATCGCTGCCTGGCTTTCGTGATGCCCAGCACGGGGCGCGTCTCGCCCTGGATCCTGCGGGCGGATGGACGCGACATCGATTGGGTGCCGCAAGGCGGCTTGCAGGTCTCGGACGATGTACTGGGGGTGGTCACGCTTGCCCAGAGCGGCCTTGGCATCTGCCAGACCTATGACTTCATCGCGCAAGATCTCATTGCACAGGGACGAGCTGTCGAGGTGCTGACACAGGCACGTGGGCGTTCGCGGCCGTTTTCCGTGATCTACGCACCGCACCGGCGACTGTCGTCGGCATCGAGAGCGCTGATCGATTCATTTGTCGCGACCGTGTCGGAATAAGCGCGGGCGCTGAAGCAGGCGAGTCCTGCTGGCGTTCAGACAAGCCTCCGACGCCGCACGGCTCAAGGGCTTGCGGCTCCCGCCAGCAAGGATCACGGTCATCCCGCGGACCACGGGGGCGCCGGAAAGCAGAGAGAGGCATCGAGGACGCCAGTCAGCCAAATCGACCGGATCTCGGTCGGATGGGTGCACCGGAAGATGAATGAAGCCGCCCAACCTGAGTGAGCGCACTTTCAGATTTCGGGCCGCGGGTCCTTGTCCGTGATGGCGAGATTGATCGGAATCCGAATTTCGCGTGTGATGCTTCCAGGCATCTCGAACATCAGTGTGATGTGCCCCTTGACCCGTTCGAAGGGTTTGTCCAGCTTTACGTGGAAACCTCGTTGGCTGCACAGCACATTGTCGTAGGTCCAGAGCGCGAACTCCCGCAGCGACGACGCCTTGCTGCCTTCCTTCACTTGCAGCCTCTCGTTCTTCTCATTGGTCAGCTCGTAGTCCTTGATCTTGTAGGTTACGAAGTCAGCGATGTCGTCGTTCGTATTGGCGATGTGGCCATTGCGCTTGTACTCGTCAAGTTTGGTTTTGGATAGCGGGTAGTAAGTCAACAAGTCGAACTCGCTCGCCGGCTTCTTCTTGATCAGGGTCAGATCGGAGTTGATGATCAACACATGGGCGCTGAGATGCGTGAGCAGCGCTCTCGCTTGATCCTCCGAGTACGGAGGTGCCGCGTGGGCGTGGCAGGCGAACAGGGCACAGAGAAATAGCTGCAGCAATTTTTTCATCGAAGGACGCATGTAAGGTGGATTGCAAGATATCAGGACTTGGCGACTCGCTTCCCGACCGGCTGCATGAATGAGGGAGGACTTGGCCTCGTCATTGTCAGCCTCTTCAAAGTCGCCCGACCGGTTGAATCCGTCGCGGAATGCCACCACTCCCGGTCAACCATCGATTCCGACTTTTGGGATTTCCTTGCGTTGTGTGTCGATGGGTCATGGGTTCCGGTCTCTCACGCATGGGATTGCTTGAATTGCCGACCGCCAAGGTGTGGTTCTTGCCCTTGGCGCGGCGGTTTGCCTCGAGCGTTGCAACCCCAGTGCTTGGCACGCCGCGCATCTTTTCAAGTGCCAGAGGCACCCACTCATGATCCTAGTCAGCGGTTCAAACAGGCGCGACTCCGTGACCGCAATGCTGCAGGAAAGCCTTTTCTATATTCTCTTGTCTTCAATGAAGCACATCGTTATTGCGTCGTTCGCAGTGTTGAGTACAGCATCATGTACCAACATTCCTCATTTCAACCGCCCGCCTCCACCAACAGGGATCAGGTATGACCCCAATGTCTTTGTTGCGGGCATTGCAACCATGTCGGATGCAGAGTTAGCGCGTCAAAAGGAGCTGGCGAACGCAGGTGACAAAAGAGCTGCCTTCAACGTCTACGGACACTATCGCTCTGCTCTGAATGATCAGACGAAGGCCATGGAGTGGCTTTTGATGGCCGGCGAACTCGGTCATGCTCCTGCGCAGTACAACTTGGGTCAGATCTATCTGCATGATGGCGATAAGGAGAGGGCCATCTACTGGACGAGACGGGCAAAGGACAGCGGATACCCCAATGCGCAAGCTACATTGGAGTCTCTGGAGACTCAATAGCTGATGTCCTTCTGGACAAGCCGACGTTGAAATGACTGGTGACCAAACACCTTAGTGCATTCGCAGATCCGACAGGAACTTCCTCGCCCGCTCGCTCTGTGGATTGGCGAAGAACGCTTCCGGCGAGCCGGTCTCGACGATGCCGCCGTGGTCCATGAACCAGACGCAGTCGGCCACCTCGCGGGCGAAGCCCATCTCGTGCGTCACGCACATCATCGTCATGCCTTCGCGCGCGAGCGACTTCATCACCTGGAGCACCTCTCCGACCATTTCCGGGTCGAGCGCGCTCGTCGGCTCGTCGAACAGCATGGCCGGCGGGTCCATGGCCAGCGCGCGTGCGATCGCCACCCGCTGCTGCTGGCCACCTGACAGCTGGCCCGGATAAGCATCGGCCTTGTTCGCCAGGCCCACGCGCGCCAACAACTGCTCGGCGCGATCGCGGGCCTCGCCCCGGCTGCGGCCGAGCACACTGGTGGGTGCCAGCATGATGTTCTGAGCCACCGAAAGGTGCGGAAACAGGTTGAAGTTCTGGAAGACGAATCCGACCTGGCTGCGGAACTTGTTGACGTCGACCGACTTCGCGTGGATGTCGCGGCCATCGAAACGGATGCAGCCCTGCTGGATCTCCTCCAGCCTGTTCACGGTGCGAATCAGCGTGGACTTGCCGGAACCGGAAGGGCCGCAGACGACCACCACCTCACCGCGGGCGACTTCCGCCGTCACGTGCTGCAGCGCATGGTATTCGCCGTACCACTTGTCGACGGCCTCGAAGGCAATCATGGGAGAGGTGTTCATGGGGTTCACTCGGCAGGAACTGGAACGGGGTGGGCGGGCCGGGAGGCCGACACGGCAGGCTGGCCGGCGCGCCGGGTCGCGATGCGCCGCTCGAGGTGCCGCGCCAGCTGCGTCAGCGAGAAGCACAGGATGAAATAGATGACGGCAAGCAGCACGAACACCTGGAATGGCTTGGTCATCAGCGCGCTGTTGACCTGGTTGGCAGCGAACGTGAGTTCGTTGACAGTGATCACGTAGCCGAGCGAAGTTTCCTTGATGGTGGACACGAACTGACCCAGCATCGCAGGGATCATGTTGTAGAGCGCCTGCGGCAGGATCACCAGCCGCATCGCCTGCATGTGGCTCAGGCCCACGGCGCGCGCGCCTTCCATCTGGCCCTTCGACAGCCCTTCGATGCCGCCACGTACGACTTCCGACAGGTAGGCCGCCTCGTAGATCACGAGCGTGGCCAGCATGGTGGCGAAACCGCCCACCGGCCGCCCGATCAGCATCGGCAGGAAGAAGTAGACCCAGAAGATGAACATCAGCAGCGGCACGCCGCGCACCACGTAGACGAGCACCGTGGCAGGCCAGCGCAGCACGGCAAAGGGGCTGATGCGCGCCAGCGCGAGCAGCACCCCGAGCGGAAAGGCCAGCGCGATGCCGAGCACCGCGAGCGCGAACGTGATCGCGAGCCCGCCGAGCGGACCGTTCGGATACTGCCCGACCAGCAGCAGCATGCCGTGGTCGCGCAGGATGGCCAGAAATTCGTTCATGCCTTGTTACCTCGTCGGGATGCGCAGGCGGCGCTCGGCCAGGCTGCCGCCGGCCATGATCAGGAACGAGAACCCGAGGTACACGAGCGTCGTGAAGAGGTACACCTCCACGGTCCGGAACGACTGGCTCTCGATGTCGCGGGTGACGTAAGTGAGCTCCGCGACGCCGACCGCCATGGCGAGGCTGGAGTTCTTGAACAGCAGCACCGTATGGTTGACGAAGGTGGGCAGCGCGATCCGGACGGCCTGCGGCAGCACGACCTGGCGCAGCGACTGCAAGTAGGTGAGCCCGAGAGCCCGGGCAGCCTCCAGCTGCGATTTGGGGATCGAACGGATGCCGCCGCGCAGTCCTTCGGACATGTAGGCCGCCATGGCCAGGGCGATCGCTAAGAAGGCGAAGAAGAACTCGCTTCCCTGCCGGTTGATCCACTGCTGCCAATCGCCCGGCAGCAGGGTCGGGATGCCGAAATACCAAAGGAAGAGCTGCACCAGCATCGGAACGTTCTGGTGGTACTCGACATAGCCCGCCACGAAACCTTGCGCTGCGCGGTTCGGCGCCATCCGCAGCAAGGCGAGCAGCGTGCCGAGTACGACGGCCAGCAGCCAGGCCGCCGCCGTGAGCTCGAACGTGGTGGCGAGTCCCTTCGCGATCAACTGCGGGTTGTCGCCCCGCAACAGCACGGAAAAGTCGATGGGGTTCACGGCAGCTCGCCTGGCAGGAGATGGGTCAGCCCTTGATGGGACCGCTCTGGAAGCCGCGTTTCAGCTTGTAGGGCGTGCCGGTCCCGAGCCACTTGTCGAAGATCCTCGCAGCTTCGCCCGACTTCTCCATGCTATCCAGCACCCCGTTCACGTGCTTGATCAGAGCCGTCTCGTTCTTGCGCATGCCGATGCCCCAGCTCTCGTTCAGCAGTGCCGGCTCCAGGATGTCGATCGGGGCACTGGCCTCGACCTCCGTTTTCCATTTGACCAGTACCAGCTCCGACGCCACGGCGGCATCGGCCTTTCCCTGCTGCAGCGCGAGAAAGATCGACGGCGGATCCTGGTACGTGATGACCTGGACGTCGGGAATGGCCTTGCGCGCAGCGACCTCCGAGGTCGAGCCCTTGGCGGTGGCCACCCGCTTGCCCGACAGGTTGTTCACCGCCGTGTACTTGTCTGCGCGCCGGGTGGCGGCCTTGGTCAGGCTCACGTAGTAGCTGTCGCTGAAGGCGATCTGCTCCGCACGTTCGGCGGTCCAGCCCAGGTTGGCCGCCAGCACGTCGACGCGGCCCTGCTGCAATTCGGGGATGCGCGCAGGAACGGCCACGAGCTTCAGCTCCAGCTTCACACGGAGGCTCTTTGCGATGGCACCGCAGAAATCGACGTCGTACCCTTGGGTCTCCCGTGTCTGGGGATTGGCAAAGCTGAAAGGCTCCGCGATGCCGAGCGTGCCGCACACGAGGGTGCCGCGCTTCTTGATGTCCTCCAACTGGTCGGCGTGGGCCGCCGCGGCGCACAGAGTGAGGCCGGCAAGCAAGGGCAGGGCGAGCGGCAAGAGCTTAGGCATGGTCGTTTTCCTTGGGCGAAGAAGCGGTGGCGGGTTGCAGCAGGTCGACGGCGCGGGCGATCGCGGCGCAGCCCGCCTCGATCTGCGCGGTGGACGTGGCGAAGGACATCCGCAGGTAGCCGGGCATGCCGTACGAGCTGCCGTCGATGGTGGCGACCTGCGCCTCGTCCAGGAGGTACATCATGACGTCGAGGTCGCTCGCGAGCACTTTGCCTTCCGGCGTGCGGGCACCGAGCAGGCCCTCGACACTGGGAAACACATAGAAGGCACCGTCGGGCGACAGGCACCGCAGACCCGGCACTTGGCGCAGCAGCCCGACCATCCTGTCGCGCCGCTGCTGGAACACCTCGGATGCGATGTTGACGCAGGTCTGGTCGCCCTGCAGCGCCGTCGATGCCGCGGCCTGTGCCACGCTGCTCGCGCAGCTTGTGCTTTGCGACAGCAGCAGCGCGATCGCCCTGACCAGGGGAAGGGGGCCTGCGCCGTAGCCGATGCGCCAGCCTGTCATGGCATAGGCCTTCGACATCCCGTTCACGATGAGCGTTCGGTCCTGCAGTTCCGGCGCCACCGCAAGGATGGACACATGGCGGGCTTCGCCAAACACGAAGTGCTCATAGATTTCGTCGGTGAGCAGCCAGACCTGCGGATGCCGTGCGAGCACACCGGCCAGCGCTTCGAGTTCTTCGCGCGAATACACCGCGCCGCTCGGGTTGTTGGGCGAATTGAAGATGAGCCAGCGTGTTCGCGGCGTGATGGCCTGTTCGAGGGCCTCGGCACCGAGCTTGAACCTCTGTTCCTCGCCGCAGCGCACCACCACGGGCTCGGCCCCGTGCAGCACGACCATGTCGGGATACGACACCCAGTACGGCGCGGGCACGATCACTTCATCGCCGGGATTCAGCGTCGCGGCCAACGCCTCGAAGATGATCTGCTTGGCCCCGCTGCCCACCACGATCTGTTCGGGCGCATACGCCAGGCCGTTTTCGCGGTCGAACTTCGCAGCAATCGCCTGGCGCAGCGCCGGTGTGCCGGCCGAGGCCGTGTAGCGGGTCTGGCCGCCAAGCAGGGCTTCGATGCCCGCCTGCACGATGTGCGGCGGCGTCGGGAAGTCAGGCTCGCCGATGGTGAAATCGACAACAGGGCGACCGGCGGCGCGAAGGCTGTCGACGCGCTGCTTCGCAGCCATGCTGGCGGACGGCTTGATGGCGTCGAGGCGGTGGGCAAGGAGTTGGGTCATGGCGGCATCCCTTCTTACAGCCCGATGGCCGTCAACCAGCTCTGCGCGACGCGGCCGGTGGCGATCTCCTGCTGGATCGCCGCTTCCTTGGCCGCGCTGAGCCGCGCGGCCTCCAGCAGGCGGGAGGCTTGCGCGGCAGGAAAACTGACAATGCCGTCCTCGTCGCCGACCACGATGTCACCGGGATGCACGACCTGGCCACCCACGGTGACCGGGACATTGATCGACCCCGGGCCGTTCTTGTAGGGACCGCGGTGCGTGACGCCCCGTGCGTAGCAGGGGAAGTCCCGCTCCCGGAAGGCCGAGCTGTCGCGGATCGCGCCGTCGATGACGAAGCCGGCGCAGCCGCGCTGCAACGCGTACTGCAGGAGCAACTCGCCGACCAAGGCGTTGTTCAGGTCACCGCCCCCATCGACCACCAGCACGTGGCCGGGCTGCATGTCCATGACCGCCTTGTAGATGGCGAAGTTGTCGCCGGGACGCGTCTTGACGGTCACGGCGGTTCCGACGAGTTTGCGGTTCCCATGGAACCGGTGCAGGCCGACGATGCCGGCAAGGCGGGCCAGGTTGTCGCTCAGGTGCGGCGTGACGACGCCGCGGAATGCGTCTACCAGAGCGGAAGGTACGAGCGGCGGGGCGGGGTGGATGATCAGGTCGGAGGCAGGCATGAGGCGAATTCTGGATAGTCGAAAGAGCAAATAAAAGCGATATTTGCGATTTAATTAGCATCACTTTTTTTCTAACCCGGAGGGCGGCGCCGATGGTGACTTTCAAGCAGCTGGAGGCGATCTACTGGGTGGTGCGACTGGGCGGCTTTTCGGGTGCGTCGCAGAAGTTGCACACGACCCAGTCGGCCGTGTCGAAGCGCGTGCAGGAACTCGAGGCGCTCTTCCATGCGCCGCTGTTCGATCGTTCGTTGCGCACGGCGCGCCTGACATCCAAGGGCGAGGAAGTCTTCGCCCTGGCCGACCGCCTGCTGCAGGGGCGCGAAGAGCTGATGCGAGGCGCACTCGAGTCCGGCGAGCCCGAGCGGCGCTTGCGTATCGGCGTGACCGAGGTGACGGCCATGACCTGGCTGCCGCGCTTCGTGGAGCGCATCTACCAAGCCCATCCCGGCGTCATCATCGATCCCGAGGTGGACACCGGCTCTCGGCTGCGCGACAAGCTGCTGGCCAGTGAGATCGACCTGATGATCGTCGCCGACACGTTCCGCGAAGAACGCTTCAAGGTGTCGCCCGTCGGCAAGCTTCGGTTGCGCTGGATGTGCAAGCCCGGACTGGTGGCCCACGGGGGCAAGCCGCTGAAAGTGCAGGCGATGGCGGACTACCGCATCCTGACGCAAGGCCCGCAGTCCGGCACCGGCATCCTGTTCCATGACTGGTTCCAGTCGCATGGGCTCAAGGCGGCAGACCTGGTGGTGAGCAACAGCCTGATCGCGCTGATCGGGCTCACCGTCTCCGGCTTCGGCGTGAGCTACCTTCCGCCCGCCGCCGTGCAGAACCTCGTGGGGCAGGGATTGCTGGAGGTGCTGCAAGTGCGCCCCGCGCTGCCCGACGCGCCCTACGCTGCGGTGATCCGGCGCGACCAGCGGAGTTCACTGATGGCCTCGGTGCTCCGGCTGGCGCAGGAGACCTGCGATTTCACACGCCTCTACCAGACGGCGACGGCAGTCGGTCGTCGGTCCAGTCTCAGCTAAGGGGGCAACCTGAGGCCGTATGCATGGACCACGACATGTCGGATGGCACTTCCCGGTGTCAGGCTCAGTGGGCTGCCTGATCGCGCGCGGGTCAGGCGGGTCGGGAAAGACCTGACTGCCCTGGACCTGCGGCGCGAACCGGTGTCTCTCCTTTTCATCGTGAGGGCAACGGGTCCGTGCAGGCCACCGTCCGTGGCCCCGGCGTGACGGCATCCCTGCCATCCAATTGATATGCGGACCTGCTAGATGCCGTGATTCCTTCTCGTTGGTCCGCCTCTGCGGCGCCTACAAGCCGCTGAAGCGCTCTCTGACATGGCGCCACCGTATTTCGCCCTAGGTTGGACGTCGGTCGATTTTCAAGTTCCAGGAATTCATACAACCATGAGCGAGGTCGCCGAACTTTTCGCCCGCGAGTTTCCCGTGTGGCACATGGTGGTGCGCGGCACGCTCGTGTACTGGTTTCTGCTTCTCGTGTTTCGCTTCGTGTTGCGGCGCGACATCGGCTCGATGGGCGTGGCCGATCTGCTCTTCGTGGTGCTGGTCGCCGATGCATCGAGCAATGCGATGCAGGGCGAATACAAGTCCATCGACGACGGCTTCGTGCTGCTCGCCACCCTGGTTGCGTGGAACTTTGCGCTCGACTGGCTCAGCTTTCATTTCGAGCCCGTTGCGCGCTTCCTGGAGCCTCGCCCCGAGGTGCTCATTCGAAATGGCCGCCTGAACCGACGCGCGCTCAGGCGCGAAATGATCACGACGGACGAATTGAGGGGCAAGCTGCGAGAGCAAGGTGTGGCCGATTTCTCGGAGGTGCGCGTCGCGCGGCTGGAGAGCGACGGGACGCTCAGTGTGTTCAAGAAGGAGAAGAGCGAGCAAGCCTCCGAGCAGCACCAGCCACCCGAGACCTCCAAGCCGCCAGCCCAATGATGGCGAAGCCAATGCAGTTCATCGACTGGCTCTTCGGCGAAGGGTCGGAACTCGCTGCCTGGCAGATGGGCGCACGGGCGCTGGTGGTCTTCTTCCTCGCGCTGGCGATGATCCGCGCATCGGGGCGCCGCTCGTTCGGGCAGCAGAGTCCGTTCGACACCTGCATCACGGTGCTGCTCGGCGCGGTACTTAGCCGCGCGGTGGTCGGTGCCTCTCCTTTCTGGAGCACCATGGCGGCCGGCGTTGCGCTCGTCGTCACGCACCGACTGGTCGCTCTGGCCAGCATGCGTTGGCAAGGCTTCGAAGACCTGATCAACGGCCATGAAATCACGCTGGTGCGCGACGGCCGGATGGACTACGACGCCATGCGTCACGCACTGGTGTCCCGCAAGGACCTCGACGAGGCCCTGCGCCAGCAGGCCGGCGGCGTGCGGCTGGACGAGGTGGAACGCGCAGTGCTCGAACGCGACGGCAAGCTGAGCATCGTCAGGCGGCGGTCCTGACAGACCCTCTTTTGTCTGCCCGCGCCTTCTTTCTCCGCTGGCGCGCCGTGCCATGAATGTCGCGGCAGTCTGGTACTTCGCCGTGAACCGGCCGCAGGAGGTGGCGACCGGACACGCGGGAAAGGAGGGCGAACTCAGCAGACGAAGACGCTCACGAACTCTGGCAGCTGTAGCTGTCCGGCGAATTCACGTCGCCGCTGCCCTTGTATTTCGGGAAGGTCGGGTACTTGCACAGGGGGCGCGCGAGTACCGGCGCCTTGGTCGTCGAATCCAGCTTCGTCGCCACGATGTTTTGCATGGAGGGCTTGGCGCCACCCTCTCGCCACTTCGCGACTGCGTCCACCAGGTCGACGGTGTCAGGACCGACACCGCCGGCGCAATGCTGAACGCCCGGCTGGAGGAAGAATTCCATCGAGGCATCCCGCGTGGACGCGCTGCCGACCGTGGTCGCTACATCGTTGAAGTACTTGATCGAGCCCTTGTAGCTGATGGCCCAGTCGTTCGTTCCATGGGCGAGGATCATCTTGCCGCCCTGGCCGAAGAAGGAGCGAAGGTCCGGCGTCGCATCGAGCGTGGTGGCCGCGAGCCGCAGCCCCGCGGAATAGAACTCCGGATCGAAGCCCAGCACGTCGAAGGCCGGATCGCCCGTGACCCAGTACTTCACGAGGCCGCTCCCGAACTGGAACTGGAGGCCGGTGCCGCCGATGGCGGAGCCTGTCACCCACAGGGGCCAGCCTTGGTCTTCGCCGCCAGGTCCCCAGCCGGGGTAGACGGTTGTCCCGTCCTTGCGCTTGAGTTCGGAGTAGATCGTGTTGGCAGTCGCGATCTGCGCATCGGTCAGGCATGTGTCGGCATCGCCTGCGGTACAGCGCAACACCACCGGGTTGAACGTGCAGGCTTCCTGGTTGCTCACGATGCCGTCGGACACACCGTCCAGGGCGTCGCACTGCGTGGTGACGGTCTTGCCGATGAGCGAGACCTTCGCATCGTTCAATTGCCCGCCCGGCGCGGCGAGCGCCTTTCCATTCGCCACAAAGGCCTGGAACAACTCGGTGAAGGAGTAGGCCGGCGCACGCACGACGATGCCGTCGAAGTCGTTCGGGAAGCGCGTGGCCTGGATCAATGCCTCCCTGCCGCCGTTGGAGCAGCCCTCGAAATAGCTGAACTCGGCATCAGAGCCATAGCGCTTGCGAACGATCTCCTTGGTGACTTCATTGACCGAATGGATCGAGAGATAGCCGAAGTCTGCCTGGGCCGTGGGATTGTTCAGGAAGGCCGAAGCGTCCAGGGCGTTTCCCTGGTGCCCGCCATCCGAGGCCACGAGTACGTAACCCGCAGTTGCGCCGCTTGGCGAGACGGGCGTGATGTTGATGCTGCCGTCCCAACCGCCGCCGCCGGCATACAGGAGTTTGTTGTTCCACACGGTAGGCAAATGCACTTCGAAATTGAGCGTGCCATGAAGGGTGCCCGTGACCTTGCAGTACTCCGCGGCTCCTGCTGCTGCCGGGACGAGCGTCGCCTCTTTGAGCGCTGCACCGGCAAGCGAAGCGCCGGCGAAGACCGCGCACTTCTCCTGCGTTGTCGCAACCGGTGCCGGTGGCGGCGTTTGCGTGGGCGCCGGCGCCGGGAACAGCACCGGCCAGCTGCCTGCGCCGTCACCTCCGCCGCCGCAGGCGGTCAGCAGCATGGGAATGCTCAGCAGCGCGTAGCCTGCCATCGAGAGAGGGTTTCTCATGATTTGTCTCCTGTTCGTACTGCCACATAAACTCAGACGACTCAGGCCATCGCCTGCGCAGCGCATGCTAGGCACTAAGGCCGGGGAAGAAAGTCTTTCCGATGACAAATCACGCGCAGACCATCTCGATGTTGCGAGCGGCTGCTTGGGCTGGCGGTCTGACGCGCGAGCAACTCCAGCGTGTCGAGCTGGAGACGCAGGACCGCTTCTATTCGGCTGGTGAGATCGTCTGCCACAAATCAAGCGCGGCGACGCACTGGATCGGAATCGTCGAAGGCATGGTCAAAGTGGACGTCCTCTCGGCGGATGGCCGAAGCACCACATTGACCGGGGTCACCAATGGCGGCTGGCTCGGGGAAGGTTCCGTGCTCAAGGGGGAGTTGCGTCCCTACGGCGTTGTCGCGCTGCGCGACACCCGCATTGCGTTGATGCCGAGCCAGACCTTTCACTACCTGGTCGCCAACAGCTTGAGCTTTTGCCATTTCATGATCGATCAGCTCAACGCAAGGCTGGGTCAATTCATTGCGCTGGCCGAGAGCTACCGGATGCACGACATCAGTTCGCGCGTGGCAGGCTGCCTGGCCGAACTCTTCAATCCTCAGCTCAACCCCCGGACCCAACGAGTCCTGCACATCTCGCAGGAGGAGATCGGCCGGCTGGCCGGAATTTCCCGCCAGGTTGCCCATCGCGCCCTGCACGAGTTGGAGGAAGCGGGCCTGCTTCACATCCGCTACGGAAGCATCGACGTCTTGAACGTCGATGGCCTGCGTGTGTACGCGCGCGAGCACTCGGAGTGAGGGCCTCGTGCCATTCGGGTGGCCGCCCAAGACCTCGTGCCTTCGGGTCAGGACGTCATCGAACCGGAGGCTTCAGAAGCACTTCAGGTAACGTCGTGCGGCGAGGCGCTGCCGCGCCTTCTTTCGATGTCACCCAGTCGAGCTACCTCGACTTCGAGCATGCGAATGCGCGATTCCAAGTCCGCGACACAGGACTCGTCCATACCTTCAAACGCCAGCATCAATTTCCGCCAGAAACCTGGCGCGGGTTTTTCCGTAGCACCGCGGTCATCGCTCATTTGGATCTCCCCAGTTCAAGTGCGCACGAAGGGTCGTGCACGGACGACACCTGTCTATCGGCTTGCAACCGTGTCGGTTCCGCTTGGTTGCCAGCCACCCCCCAATGCCTTGAAGGCGGTGACCGCGGCGCGTGCCGATTCGGTCTGCGCCTGTGCTCGCGCGTCGGAAGCGCGCAGCAGGTTTTCGTCTGCCTGCAGTACCTCGATCAGGCTGACGACGCCTTTCTGGTAGGCGGCGAATGACGCGCCTCGCGCGCGGCCGAGCGAGTCGACGCCCTGCGCAAGCACGCTGGCTTGTTCCTCGCGCTTGACCAGGGTCGAGAAAGCGTTTTCCACGTCTTCTGTAGCGCGCAGCACGGCCAGCCGATACGCGGCCAGCAGTTCGGCATCCTGGCCCTTGGCGAGATCGATCTGCGCGTTGATGCGGCCAAAGTCGAAGAGGCGCCAGCGCAGGCCCAGCACGCCGGCGGCCTGGCTTGCGCCGCTGGTGAACAGGTTGCCGCCGGACACCGACGTCGCGCTGCCGATCAGGCCGCTCAGGGAAAGCTTGGGGTAGTACTCGGCAATGGCGACACCGATGCGTGCATTCGATGCGGCGAGGCGGCGTTCGGCCGCGATCAGGTCGGGCCGCCGCCTGAGCAAGTCGCCCGGCGTTCCCGCGTCCGCGATCTGCGGGGCGACGGGGATGGCGCCCGGGTCGGCCAATTCCGCCCGATGTGTGCCCGGGGGCGAGCCCAGCATCACATCCAGCGCATTCATCGCCGCGTCCAGCCCAGCCTCGAGCGCCGGGACGGATGCCTGGACCTGGGCCAGCGCGCCTTCGGCCTGCCGCACCTGGAGTTCGGCCGCCAACCCCTTGCCGTACAGAAGATGGACCTTGGACAGCAACTCCTGCTGCGTGCGCACCTGCCGGCGCGCCACGTCCAGCCGGGTCTGCAGTCCGCGGATGCTGATATAGATGTCGGCAGTCTGCGCCGCCACGGTCAACCTCGTGGCGGCCGCGCCTGCTTCCGAGGCCTGGTACTCGGCAAGTGCCGCTTCGCGGCCACGGCGCAGGCCGCCGAAAACGTCCACTTCCCAGCTTGCACCGAGATTTGTTTCGTAGGCACTGCCGTGGCGGTCGAAGCCGGGCCTCGAGTTCAAGACCTGTCCCAGCGGCGTTTCAACCGACTGATAGGCCCGGGCGGCTTGCCCACTGAGGTTTCCGGAAGGCAGCAAAGCGGCATTCGCCGCGCCCAGCCCGGCGCGTGCTTGATCGATGCGCGCGGACGCCTGCGCAAGATCGAGGTTCTGCGCCAGCGCAAGCGTGACGAACCGAGCCAGTTGCGGGTCGCCGAAACCTGTCCACCACGCGTTTCGGTCGACGCTGGTCGAGGCAGGACGTGCATCGACGGCTGCCTGGCCGAGGTACTGCGGCGGCAGGGGCGCGTCGGGCCGGACATAGTTGGGGCCGACGGCGCAACCTGCGACGAGGCTGGCAGCGAAAAGCGGGACAAGAATGCGCTGGAGCATGGGCTTCTTTCGGAAAGAAGGGGGAAAGAAAACGTCGAATCGATGTGACTATAATTCAAAATGGTCACTCGTTGTTGATTTCCCTTGCTCGCGGTAAGCTGTCTGCCATGAGCAATGCAACTCTTTCCCCGGCTGTGGCGCGCGGCCCCGCCGATCACGATGTGCGGGACCAGATTGTTGCCGCGGCCACCGAGCACTTCGGCCGGTATGGCTACGAGAAGACGACCGTCTCCGACCTCGCCAAGGCCATCGGATTTTCCAAGGCCTACATCTACAAGTTCTTCGAGTCCAAGCAGGCGATCGGCGAGATGATCTGCGCGAACTGCCTGCGCGAGATCGAGGCCGAGGTCCGAGCGGCGGTCGATGTCGCCGACCGCCCGCCCGAGAAACTGCGCCGGATGTTCAAGTCAGTGGTCGAGTCGACCCTTCGACTGTTTTCCGAGGATCGCAAGCTTTATGAAATCGCGATGTCGGCCGCCAGCGAGCGCTGGCAGACCGTGGTCGTCTATGAGGAGCGCATTCGGCAATTGCTCCAGGACATCCTGCGCGAAGGCCGGGAAATGGGTGAGTTCGAGCGCAAGACGCCGCTGGACGAGGCGGCGGGAGCCATCTACCTCGTCATGCACCCCTACATCAATCCGCTGCTCCTGCAGTACAGCTTCGATCACGCGGCCCAGGCGCCGGTGCAACTGTCCAGCCTCGTGCTGCGCAGCCTTTCGCCATGAACTAAATTTACTGGTGACCATTGACTGAAATAGTCACTGGTCTCAGAATGCGGGTCCTGATCACTTCGTCACTGGGACCCTCATGCTTTGGCGCCGCCTTGCCACCTCTGCAGTCATCTGCGCATTGCCGTTCGCGCTGGTCGCTTGCGGCGAAAAATCGCCGTCCGATCCGCGCACCCAGGCGCCGCAGGTGCGCATCGCCACCGTCCAAGGGGCTGGTGTCACATCGCGCGCCTTCACCGGCACCGTAGCCGCCCGGGTCCAGAGTGACTTGGGATTCCGGGTTTCCGGCAAGGTGCTGGACCGGCTGGTGGACGCGGGGCAGGCCGTCAAGCGCGGCCAATTGCTCATGCGCATCGATCCTGCCGATCTGAAGCTCGCAGCCCATGCGCAGCTGGAGGCGGTCGCCGCCGCGCGGGCGCGCTCGCAGCAGGCGGCGGAGGATGAAGCCCGCTACCGCGATCTGCGCGGCACCGGTGCAATCTCGGCATCGGCCTACGACCAGATCAAGGCGGCCGCGGATGCCGCCAAAGCCCAACTCAGCGCGGCCGAGGCTCAGGCCGACGTGGCCCGCAACGCGAGTCGCTATGCCGAGCTCGTGGCGGACGGCGATGGCGTTGTCATGGAAACGCTGGCCGAACCCGGCCAGGTCGTGAGCGCGGGGCAGGTCGTGGTGCGCGTGGCCCGCGCCGGTCCGCGCGAAGCCGTTGTCCAGCTGCCAGAAACCCTGCGCCCGGCGGTCGGTTCCGCCGGACAGGCCACGCTTTTCGGCAAGGAGGGTGCGACCGTGCCGACCACGCTGCGGCAGCTCTCGGAGGCCGCGGATCGACAGACGCGCACCTTCGAGGCGCGCTATGTGCTCAAGGGCGATCTTGCCAATGCGCCGCTCGGCGCCACGGTCACGATCCGGGTTCCGGACGGGCTTTCCTCTGCGCAAGGGAGCGTACAGGTGCCGATCGGCGCCCTGTTCGATGCTGGCAAGGGACCAGGCGTGTGGGTCATCGGCGGCGAGCCGGCCAAGGTCAACTGGCGGTCGGTCGTGGTCGAGCACCTGGATGACGACGGCGCACGCATCGCCGCCGGCCAACTCAAGCAAGGCGACAGGATCGTCGCGCTCGGCGCCCACCTGTTGCACGAGGGCGAGCAGGTGCGGGTGGCGGACCAGGTCGTTGCCGTTGATGCGGCAAAGCCGGGAGTGCGTCCGTGAGCGCGTCGGTGAGCGAAGGCCGATTCAACCTGTCGGCGCTCGCTGTGCGCGAGCGCTCCATCACCCTGTTCCTGATCTGCCTGATCTCGCTGGCGGGTCTTGTTGCGTTCTTCAAGCTGGGCCGGGCGGAAGATCCCGCCTTCACCGTCAAGGTGATGACCATCATCACTGCCTGGCCCGGCGCCACCGCGCAGGAGATGCAGGATCAGGTCGCGGAGAAACTCGAGAAGCGCCTGCAGGAGTTGCGCTACTACGACCGCACCGAGACCTACACCAGGCCCGGGCTGGCCTTCACGACCCTGACCCTGCTCGACAGCACGCCACCTTCGCAGGTGCAGGAGCAGTTCTACCAGGCCCGCAAGAAACTCGGCGACGAGGCGGGAACCCTTCCAGCCGGTGTGATCGGGCCGATGATCAATGACGAATACGCGGACGTCACCTTTGCGCTGTACGCGCTCAAGGCCAAGGGCGAAGCGCCGCGCCTGCTGGTGCGCGACGCCGAGACGTTGCGTCAGCGCCTCCTGCATGTGCCAGGCGTCAAGAAGGTCAACATCGCCGGCGAGCAATCCGAACGCATCTATGTTGAGTTCTCGCACGAGCGCCTGGCAACCTTGGGCATTGGTCCGCAGGACGTGTTCGGTGCGCTCAATGGCCAGAATGCCCTGACGCCGGCGGGCTCCGTCGAAACCAAGGGACCCCAGGTGTTCATCCGCCTGGACGGCTCTTTCGATGAACTGCAGAAGATCCGGGACACGCCGGTTGTGGCGCAGGGCCGCACCCTGAAGCTGTCGGACATCGCCACGGTCAAGCGCGGCTATGAAGACCCGGCGACCTTCATGATCCGCAACGGTGGCGAGCCGACCCTGCTGCTGGGCGTCGTCATGCGAGAAGGCTGGAACGGCCTTGACCTGGGCAAGGCGCTGGACCACGAGGTCGCAGCGATCAATGCCGAGCAGCCGTTGGGCATGAGCCTGGCCAAGGTCACGGACCAGGCCGTCAACATCGCCGCCTCGGTCGACGAGTTCATGGTCAAGTTCTTCGCCGCACTGCTGGTGGTGATGCTCGTGAGTTTCCTGAGCATGGGCTGGCGCGCGGGCCTGGTGGTTGCCGCCGCCGTGCCGCTGACATTGGCGATTGTCTTCGTGGTGATGGCCGCGACCGGCAAGAACTTCGATCGCATCACGCTCGGGTCGCTGATCCTTGCGCTGGGCCTGCTGGTGGACGACGCGATCATCGCCATCGAGATGATGGTGGTGAAGATGGAAGAGGGCTACAGCCGCGTCGCAGCCTCGGCGTACGCCTGGAGCCATACCGCGGCGCCGATGCTTTCGGGCACGCTGGTCACGGCCGTCGGCTTCATGCCCAATGGCTTCGCGCCATCGACCGCGGGCGAGTACACCAGCAACATGTTCTGGATCGTCGGCATCGCGCTGATCGCGTCCTGGGTCGTCGCGGTGGTGTTCACTCCCTACCTGGGCGTCAAGTTGCTGCCCGATTTCAAGAAGGTCGAAGGTGGCCATGCCGCGATCTACGACACGCCGCGCTACAACCGCCTGCGCGGGGTGCTGGGGCGCGTCATTGCGCGCAAGTGGCTGGTCGCCGGTGCAGTGGTGGGCCTTTTCGTGGCGGCGATTCTTGGCATGGGGCTGGTCAAGAAACAGTTCTTCCCGATCTCCGATCGCCCCGAGGTGCTGGTCGAGGTGCAGATGCCGTATGGCACGTCGATCGCGCAGACCAGCGACGCCGCGGCGAAGGTGGAGGCCTGGCTGGCCAAGCAAGAGGAAGCCCATATCGTCACGGCCTACATCGGGCAGGGCGCGCCGCGCTTCTTCTTCGCGATGGGGCCGGAGCTTCCCGATCCGTCGTTCGCCAAGATCGTGGTTCGCACGGCCAGCCAGGAAGAGCGTGAGGCTTTGAAGCACCGGCTGCGCCAGGCGATCGCCGACGGGCTGGCTTCCGAGGCGCGGGTGCGCGTCACCCAACTCGTCTTCGGCCCGTATTCGCCGTTTCCTGTCGCCTACCGGGTCACGGGGCCGGATCCGCAGAAGTTGCGCGAGATTGCGGCCGAGGTCCAGAAGGTCATGGATGCGAGTCCGATGATGCGCACGGTCAACTCCGACTGGGGTACGCGCACGCCCACGCTGCACTTCACCTTGCACCAGGATCGGTTGCAGGCCGTGGGGCTGACCTCCACCGCGGTGGCGCAGCAGTTGCAGTTCTTCCTGAGCGGCGTGCCGGTCACCACCGTGCGCGAGGACATTCGCACGGTGCAGGTTGTGGCGCGTTCGGCTGGCGTCACCCGCCTCGACCCTGCGCGAATTGCGGACTTCACGCTGTCCGGTGCCAACGGGCAACGCATCCCGCTGTCGCAGGTGGGTGAGGTCGACATACGCATGGAAGAACCCGTCATGCGCCGGCGCGACCGCATGCCTACGATCACCGTACACGGCGATATCGCCGATGGCCTGCAGCCGCCGGACGTATCGACGGCCATCACCCATCAGCTGCAGCCCCTCGTCGACAAGCTGCCGGGCGGCTATCGCATCGATCAGGCCGGCTCCATCGAGGAATCGGAAAAAGCAACCAAGGCCATGTTGCCGCTTTTCCCGATCATGCTGGCGGCCACACTGCTGCTCATCATCTTCCAGGTGCGCTCCATGTCGGCGATGGTCATGGTCTTCCTGACGAGTCCGCTGGGCCTGATCGGCGTGGTGCCGACGCTGATTCTTTTCCAGGCGCCGTTCGGTATCAATGCGCTGGTCGGCCTTGTGGCGCTGTCGGGCATCCTGATGCGCAACACGCTGATCCTGATCGGGCAGATCCACCATAACCAGCAGGAGGGGCTCGACCCGTTCCATTCGGTCGTCGAAGCGACGGTGCAGCGCGCGCGGCCGGTGATCCTGACGGCGCTGGCTGCGATCCTGGCCTTCATCCCCTTGACCCATTCGGTGTTTTGGGGAGCGCTCGCCTACACGCTGATCGGTGGCACCTTGGCGGGCACGGTTCTGACCCTGGTGTTTCTGCCGGCCATGTATTCCATCTGGTTCAGGATCAGGCCGGGCGACGGCAATCCCGCGCCACATTGACAACGCTCTTCACCAATTCATTCAGATCGAAGGAAAACATCATGTCGGTTTCATCGGTTGTCGTCGTGACCGGCGCGTCGTCGGGCATCGGACGCGTCGCTGCGGAAGTCTTCGCCGCGCGAGGCTGCCGGGTGTTCGGCACCGTGCGCGACCTGCGCAAGGCGCCCGTGGTGCCCGGTGTCGAGTTTGTCGAAATGGACGTCCGGGAGGAGGAGTCGGTGCAGGCTGGCATCGACGCCATCATCGAGCAGGGCCTGCGCATCGATGTGCTGGTCAACAACGCGGGAATGATGATGCTCGGCGCGGTGGAGGAGACAGCGACGGCCGAGGCCGCGGCGCTGTTCGACACCAACGTCTTCGGCGTGCTGCGTGTCACGCGTGCCGTTCTCCCCTACATGCGCAAGCAGCATCGAGGGCGGATCGTCAACGTGAGCTCGCTGTTCGGCGTGCTGCCGGCGCCTTACATGGGCATGTATGCGGCCACCAAGCACGCGGTCGAGGGGCTCTCGGAGTCGCTGGACCATGAGGTGCGCCAGTTCGGCGTTCGTGTGACGCTGGTGCAGCCGGCGTTCACCCGGACCAACCTCGACGCCAACGCGCCCCGAGCCAAGGCGCCGATCGGGGACTACGACCGCGAACGCGACCTGGTCGAGCGTTCGGTGGCCGACAGCGTCAACAACGCGCCGCCGCCGCAGAGCGTGGCCAACACCATCGTCGAGGCGGCGCTCGGCCCCTGGCGCATGCGCCGCACGCCGCCAGGGCTGGCGTCGCTCTTGACGAAGCTGCGTCGCTTCATGCCCGCGGGGCCCGTCGATGCAAGCCTCAGGAAGAAACTCGGCCTCACCTGAAGAGTCCGTCTTGTGGTTCGCACAGCCAGGAGAAACCCTTGGATAGCCTGGATCTCTTGAGAACCTTCAGCGAAGTTGCAGGCTCCGGCAGCTTCTCCCGCGCCGCGAGTCAGCTGAAGCTGTCCAGAGGAACCGTCAGCAAGTACATCGCGACGCTGGAAAGTCGCTTCGGTGTCCGCCTACTGAATCGCACCAGCCACGCTGTCAGTCTGACGGACGCCGGCGTGTTGCTGCTCGAAAGAAGCAAGCCAATGCTGGAGCTGGTGGAGGAAACTCAAGCAGAACTCCAGAATCGGGCGTTGACTCCCCGAGGACGTCTGCGCATCTCTGCGCCGCATGGCATAGACCAGACGCAGCTTCCAGCGCTCATCAATACCTTCCTGGGTCACTATCCGGAAGTCAGCATCGACATGGTTCTGACCAACCGGATCGTAGACCTGGCGGAGGACGGCATTGACATCGCACTGCGGTTTGCGCCGACGGCCAATGAGAACCTCATTGTTCGAAAACTGCTTGCGATGGACTTGAGCGTTTGTGCGGCGCCAATGTACTGGGCAGCGCACGGCATGCCAGTTCACCCCGCAGAACTTGCGGGTCACAACGCGCTGGTCAGCACACATCTGAACCCTCAACCAAAGTGGCGTTTCGAAGTGGGCGGTGCTCCATTGGATGTTCCCGTGAGCGGACGCCTGAATGCAACGGAGGCGGCGCCGCTGATCCAGGCCGCGCTATTGGGCGCGGGGGTTCTCTACTTGCCTACGGCGATGCTGGCGCCTTACATCGAGAGCGGACGGCTGGTGCCGGTGTTGTCGGACTTCGTTCGCAGCGACATGTGGTTGTCGGCTGTCTACTTGCAGAGGCGGCACAGTACGGCCGTACAGCGCGCCTTCCTGAGTTTTCTTGAGGGCCGGATCAAGGCTCTCAAGAATGCTCGCGGTGCTTGAGCGAGAGCGGCCGACCTGCTCGACATGCCAGGCGAAGAGGGATGAGGTTTCCTCTTTGAAAACGCGGCGTTGCTGCGTACTCGTACTCAGACGGTAACCAAGCACCAGAAAATTGCGTTCCCCGGACGACAACTTTCAGATTGATGAAAGTTTGAGTCGAGGAAGTACTGGCCGACAATTTTCAAGGACCCCCATGAAGAAGTTTCAAATTGCTCAGAGCGCGATTCTTGCCCTCATGTTTGCGTCAACTGCCCAGGCGGAGGTTTACGACGGCGTACTCCAGAGCTCCGGCGTTCGCTCTCGGGCGGAAGTCGATGCAGAGGCTGCGGTCGCCACGCAAAAGGAAGACCCTTATCGGGAGGCTGCATCCAGCGGAGTCATTGCGCCGCTCGGGTATTCGAAGTCCCGGGAAACCGTCAATGCCGAAGCAGTCAAAGAGGCGCATTCGGCAAATCAGAATCTCACCGGAAAGGCCTACTACAGAGACGCTATTCCCTCCCAGTATGTGAATCAGCCGCGGCAAGTCAATGCTGCAAAGTGAACGCTCGATGGCGCCGATGTCGTAGGCATCAAGATCCCGACGGAGACAGGCGCGGACCTCATCGGTGCCATCAAGTACGGGACATTCATCGAGCGGGTGATGGCCACCGCGCTTTTGCCGGCACCCAAGGTGGACGCATGGCTGCGAGCCAACAGGGCCCGCTGCTCGGCCTCGGCGCCAGAGCGCGAGCCGGCGGCCGGGGCGCAGGGACAGCTACGCACAAAGTTGCTCGAGTTCGATACCCACCAAGGAGTTTGATTGGATCGTCAGTGCGGTACGCACCCCGATGACGACCTGAAACGCCTTCAGAGGTGCTGAGCCAAACTCGAGGCACGAGCGATACACCCCTGCAGCGAGGGGCTGAACGAGTTCCCTCAAGAACAGCGGGATGGGAACGACTTCATCGGCAAATCGGCCGCAGGACGAACAACGTCTTGCACGTTCAGCTGCAGAGTATGGCAGTGTCATTTGGGGACGTAGCCAGAAGTAGTCTGGGTCGGCCGGTAGTGCAACAAAATCCTCTCTCGTGGCACCCGACTCTTGGAGCACCTTGCGCAGGTGCGCCGAGACCAGGAGATAGCCGTCATGAGTAGCCGTGATGTCTCTGCGACGCTTTCTCACGCGATACCCGGGATTGGTGTAGTCGGATTCCAGCTTACCGCCGCATCCCCGGCACGTGGCCGGATGCGGTTGCCCCATGCTCCCGAAACGCCACTCGCTATTCTCAGGATCGGGCTTGTACGTCTCGTTCCCCAGCATGTACGAGCCGTCATCGTGCCCGTCCAACGCGTATGCCAAGGCGGTCTGACTCGTCTTCATTTATCCCTCTCGATGTCATCTCGTGGCGACTGAACGGCCAATCTGAAAGTCAGTTCCCGGCCGGCAGCTGAAGTCTAGCCTGCGAGGCGAAAGGCTGCGACGTGGTCCAGGTGGGACAACTGGTCGCATACGAAGCAGCCGCTCAGCGCAGCTGAACGTATGGTTCGTGCTCGATGAGCACGTGCAGCTTCGCCGCGAAGCTCAAGCTCGAAGCCGGCGTTATTCAACCACCTGAAGTTCATCCCGCACGAGGAACGTGTCGCTGTCGAAGATTGCACCGGTGGAGAGGCATTGGCGGCTCCTCCGTAGAGCAAGGCAATTGCAAGAGCGCCGATGGCTATGCCGTGTGGTCGTTTCATTTGTGGCTGGGGCTTCTTGGGCGATCCGCGGTGGGAGCAACTCGCTTTCCGACGCTTTGGCAGGCACTCTAGTGAGGCCTCGGGGCACGTGATTTGACATTCGGACACCACATCGCTTTCGAACCGGAAGGGGTGGTGTCGACCGGAAGTTGAACCGGGATGCGGCGGAAAACTTGAACTGCGAGATCTCGCTCAGTTCTCTCAGCGCTGCCGAACGCCGAGAGAGCCTTGGACCAGCGGCATGGAACCTGTCCGAGGCCTGATCCGCATCCCCTCTTTCAGCGTGTGCAAGAAATGGGACTAGCTGGCCTGGGCAGGGGATGAGCCACCAGTCGGAGAGGAAAGCCTCGACAGCACTGAGGTGCGGCAGACATCCAGAATTTCATCGGCGAGGGGTGAGTCATCAGGACACGCCCGCGACAGCACGATGGCCCCGATCAATTGCGCAAGAACATCGATGCGCCTGGCGCGAAGGTCGCCTTCCTCTTTCCCGCCCTCAGGGGCGCCGTGCTGGTTTGCCAGGGTATCGAGCAGGCTTTCCACGCCGTCCGCAAAAGCCGCCTTGATCGACGCCGGCTGACGTGCAGCATCTCCGCTTAGCGCGGCCATCGTGCAACCTTCGCTTCGAGCGTCGCGATGCTTCCGAGACAGGTATTGCTTGACGACTTCTGCCGCATCGGCCCCCTCGGCTTTCGCTGCCGACTGCGCAAAACCACAGGTCGCTGCTTCCGCGAGCAGGTCGGCCTTGGATCCGAAGTGCTTGTAGAACCCGCCGTGGGTAAACCCGGCGACTGCCATCAAGTCCGCAATCCCCACGCCGTCATAGCCACGCTCGCGAAACAGCGTGGAGGCCGTCTCGACGATATGTGCCCGATTCGCCTGGGCCTGAGCTTTAGTGACCTTCATGTCCGGATCTCTCTAGAAGTCCCATCAAAGAAGGCCTCGACTATACATTGATGTTGACTATCATCAAAACCATTGACAATAAAGATGATGATCGACATCATTGAGCCAGATCAGCTTGAAAGGCTTCTGGACATGAGCGATACCCACCTGACCCCCACCCGCTTCGTCGAGGCAAACGGCGAGAACGACCTGACTGATAAAACGCTTTTTGAGCCCTACACACTCGGCCCGCTCAAACTGTCCAACCGCATCGTGATGGCGCCGCTGACCCGCAACCGTGCGGGCTCGGGCCTGGTCCCCAGCGAACACGCGGCCGACTACTACAGTCAACGTGCCTCGGCTGGCCTGATCATTTCCGAGGCCACCCAGGTTTCGGCCGATGCGCAGGGCTACCAGGACACGCCGGGTCTCTACACGCAGCAACAGATCGACGGCTGGCGCAAAGTGACCGATGCCGTTCACGCCAAGGGCGGGCGGATCTTCGTCCAGCTGTGGCACGTGGGGCGCATCTCGCACGTTGACCTGCGGCCCGGCGGCACCGCCCCCGTGGCGCCATCTGCGATCCGCGCTGCAACCAAGACTTTCGTCAACAACGGCTTTCACGATGTCTCCGAGCCACGTGCCCTGACGCTGGAAGAGATTCCAGGCATCGTCGAGGATTTCCGCCAGGCCGCAGCCCACGCGATCACTGCGGGGTTTGACGGCGTCGAGGTCCATGGTGCCAACGGCTACCTGCTGGAGCAGTTCATCAAAGACAGCGCCAACACCCGGACAGACGCATACGGCGGCTCCATCGAGAACCGTGCGCGTCTGTTGCTCGAGGTCACGGCTGCCGTCGCTAAGGAGATCGGTGCTGAACGCACTGGAGTGCGCCTCTCGCCGGTGTCGCCCGCTGGCGCCATTTCCTGCAGCGACCCGCAGCCGCAGTACGACTACATCGCCGAGCAACTCAGTGCGCTGGGCATCGTGTACCTGCATGTGGTCGAAGGCGCGACGGGTGGTCCACGCGATGTCGCGCCGTTTGATTTCGATGCCTTGCGCAGCCGCTTCAAGCACACGTACCTGGCCAACAACGGCTATGACCTCGAGTTGGCCAACACAAGGCTGTTGCAAGGCAAAGCCGACCTGTTCGTCTTCGGCCGCCCCTTCATCAGCAACCCCGATCTGGTCGAACGGCTGCGGGTCGGTGCCCCCTTGGCCGCGCTGGATCCCGCCACGCTCTACGGCGGTGGCGCCAAGGGCTACACCGACTATCCGACCTTCGCAGGTTCCAGCGCCCGCTAGTCACTTTCCCATGCTGCATATCGCGTATCGGCCCATTTTTTTGATCCAGACCCAACCATGACCACCCATTCCACAGTTCTCATCACCGGCGCCTCAACTGGCATTGGCGCCGCCTACGCCGAACGCTTCGCACGTCGCGGGCACAGCCTTGTGCTGGTGGCGCGAGACAAAGCACGTCTGGAATCGCTCGCAGCGCGCCTGCGAGCGGAGACCGGCGCCGCCGTCGAAGTCCTTCCGGCCGATCTGACCCAACCCGGCGACCTGGACGCCGTCGAGGCGCGCCTGCGCGAGGACGCCAGGATCGAAACCCTGATCAACAACGCCGGAGCGGCGCTGTCCGGTCGCTTCGTCGACCAATCGACAGACGATGTGACCCGCCTTGTCGCTCTCAACACCACCGCATTGGTCAGGCTGGCCAGCGCCATCGCTCCGCGCCTGGTGCACGCCGGCAAGGGCGCGATCGTCAACATCGGCTCGGTGGTGGGCCTGGCGCCCGAGTTCGGCATGTCGGTCTACGGTGCGACCAAGGCCTTCGTGCTCTTCCTTTCACAAGGACTGAGCCTGGAGCTCGCGCCCAAAGGGGTCTACGTGCAGGCGGTCTTGCCTGCCGGAACCCGTACCGAAATATGGGAGCGCGCGGGCATCGATGTCAATGCGATGCCCGATCTGATGGGAGTGGATGAACTGGTAGATGCCGCGCTGGTCGGATTCGACCGCCGGGAACTCGTGACCATCCCGCCCCTGCACGAGGCTGCTCGCTGGGACGCACTGAACGCCGCCCGGCAGACACTGATCGCGGACATCCGGCAGGCGCATGTGGCAGCGCGCTATCGTCCCGTCGCCTGAAGTCACGAGAAATCCAGACTGCAACGCGGTCGAAAAGACCGCGGATCGTACATGTCCTACATTGACACCTCCACTCGATCGATCGATCTCGATGGGACTGCATTCGCGTACCGCGATCTCGGGCCGCGCGGTGGCGTGCCGCTGGTACTGCTCAACCACTGGGGCGCGGTTCTCGACAATTTCGACCCTCGCATCGTCGACGGGCTTTCCCGCAGGCATCGTGTCATTGCCATCGACTACCGCGGAATCGGCGCTTCGGGCGGAACCGCGCCAGTCACCATCGATGCGATGGCACGGGATGCGATCGCGCTGGTCCACGCACTGGATTTCGAGAAGGTCGATCTGCTCGGCTTCTCTCTCGGAGGGTTCGTGGCGCAGGACATCGTGCTGAAAGCTCCTGGCCTCGTGCGACGCCTCATCCTGACCGGGACGGGGCCCGCAGGTGGCACAGGCATCGACAAGGTGGGAGCGGTTTCCTGGCCGTTGATCGTCAAGGGCTTGTTGACACGGCGTGATCCCAAGACCTACCTGTTTTTCACCTCCACAGACAACGGCCGGCAAGCCGCGAAGGACTTCCTGAAGCGACTGGCGGAGCGCAAGACGGGTCGGGACAAAGGGCCGACGCCCAGGGCCTTCCTGCGGCAGCTGAAGGCGATCCAGGCTTGGGGCCGGCAGGCGCCCCAGGATCTGGGAGGCATCCGAATCCCTGTGCTGATCGCCAATGGCGACAACGACATCATGGTGCCGACCGCGAACAGCCATGACATGGCGCGTCGCATTCCCGGCTCGCAACTGGTCATCTACAGGGACGCCGGGCATGGCGGGATCTTCCAGTACCACGGCGAATTCGTGCCCAAGGCCCTCGCTTTCCTCAATGACTGAATGGCGGCTTTTTCGCGACCGACTTCAACCAAGAACTCAGAAAATTTCTATGCAAGCTTTCATCATTGATCGTTACGGAAAGAAGGAAGTCGGCCGCATCGGCGAAGTGCCCGAACCCGTGGTGCGGGACGACGACGTCCTGGTCCGGATCCACGCGGCGAGCATCAATGCGCTGGACTCGAAGATCAGAAGCGGCGAATTCAAACTGATCCTTCCCTACCGCCTTCCCCTGATCCTGGGCAATGACGTGGCCGGCACGGTGGTTCGGGTCGGTGCTCGCGTTCGCAGCTTCGAACCTGGCGACGAGGTCTATGCGCGCCCCGACGATGACCGCATTGGTACCTTTGCAGAGTTCATTGCCGTCAAGGAATCGTCACTGGCGCTCAAGCCCACGAATCTCAGCATGGTCGAAGCCGCCTCCGTTCCTCTGGTGGCCCTGACCGCCTGGCAGGTGCTGGTCGAAACCGCCAAGCTAAAAAAGGGACAGAAGGTCTTCATTCATGCAGGCTCCGGGGGCGTCGGCACGATCGCCATCCAGCTCGCGAAGCATCTGGGCGCGTTCGTGGCCACGACCACCAGCAGCGCCAACATCGCATGGGTGAAGGCGTTGGGCGCGGACGTCGTCATCGATTACAAGCAGCAGGACTTCGCCACAGTGCTGCGTGACTACGACGTCGTGCTGAACAGCCTCGGAAGCGGCGAGCTGCTCAAATCCCTCGAGGTTCTCAAGCCGGGCGGACACCTTGTCTCCATCTCGGGACCGCCCACCCCGGCGTTCGGCCTCGCGCGAGGGCTGGCCTGGCCGCTCAGGCAAGTGCTGCGGCTGCTGAGCTCCGGCATCAGAACGAAGGCAAAGAAGAAGAGGGTGCAATACACCTTCGTCTTCATGCGGGCCGATGGGCCGCAATTGCGCGAGATCACGAGCCTCATCGAATCGGGTGCCATCCAACCGGTCGTCGACAAAGTATTCCCCTTCCAGGACACCCGCCAGGCCCTCGCTTATGTCGACAGTGGCCGCGCCAAAGGCAAGGCCGTGGTGCAAGTGGCGTAGCGGCCGCATGCCTGTGCCATGCCTTCGATCAAGCCCTGGCCATCGCACGGTCCGCATGTTCAGGAGATAGGAGAACGATCTTGAGTCCATCCACGAGCACTGACACGCGCAGGCGCGCCCTGGTGACCGGCGCGTCCGGTGGCATAGGCGCGGCCATCGCGCGTGAGCTCGCGGCGCTCGGCGTTGATCTTGTGCTGACGGCAAGGCGCCGCGATGCGCTCGATGCGGTCGCCGCGAGTTGTGAGGGCGTGAAGGTCGAGATTGTCACCGCGGATCTCGGCAAGCCCGATGCAGCGCGCGCACTGTGGGAGGCCACGATCGCTGGAGGTCCGATCGACATCCTGATCAACAACGCCGGATTCGGCTACTTCCGCCGGTTCGACGAGGTCGATTGGGCACGCGATGCGGAACTCATTCAGCTCAACATGACTTCGCTGGTCGCTCTCACGCGGTGTTTCGTCGATGCGCACAAGACAAGTACCCAACCCGCGAACATCGTGAACATCGCGTCGACCGGTGCCTACCAGTCAGTACCGAACATGGCGCTGTACGCCGCGTCGAAGGCGTTCGTTCGAAACTTCAGCGAAGCCCTCCATGACGAGCACCGTGGCACGCCGCTTTCAGTGACCTGCATCTGCCCTGGTGGCACCGAAACCGCGTTTCATGCCGCGTCCGGCGGAGGTGACTACTCGTGGATCGCGAATGCGTCGACGAAAAGCGCGGAGTTCGTCGCGCACGCCGCGATCCGCGCGATGCTGCGCGGCAAGCGCACGGTTGTGCCCGGCTTCTTCAACAAGGTGTCGTGCTTCGGCGTGCGCTTCTTGACGCGGCGGTTTGCCTCGCGCGTGGCAACCCAAGTGCTTGGCAAGCCGCGGTTCGAGCTGCCGGCACGAAGAGGGATTTGAGAGAGGCGACTGAGCCTCTTCCCGTGGTCGAAGCCCAGGCTGTCACGGCTCCGTCCACCGAGCGCTGTCGTCAGTCAGTGGCCCAGGCTGAAGCGGTCATAAGAGGTGAATCGGCGACCGGCCGGTTGAATCCGCCCTGCGAAGCAGGCATTGGAGGCTTTAAAACGTTTACGCGCGATGAGCATGACTGCCATGTCTCTGCAGCGGGGGGCATCCTTGTGAGTAGATGTATTGGGTTGTCGCCGCTGCGATTTGCGCGTATCGAGAACGCAAGCCGGGTTTGGCTCTTCATTTCTCGAGTACTCCTGAGACCGAGTCCTGCGACTCTCGATTCCACTCGAATCCTAAACGGCCGATTTGAGCCGGCTGGCGTATTCGAGGAGTGACTTCCGCTGTTTCGTGTCCAACTGCCCGAACCAGAGGATAAGTTTGGCCAGGTCGTCATCGGCTGCATAGAAATAGGCAAGCGGCACACCAAGCTCCTCTGCCAGTCGATTCGCAAACGAAACGTTCGGCTCGTGTATTCCGCTCTCGTACCGAGAGATGCGTGCGCTTGCTGTCCCTTCGTCAAGCCCTGCCTTCACGCCGAGTTTGTCTTGTGGCAACCCGACCGCCAGCCTGGCAAGTCGCAAACGAGCGCCAAAGACGGAGCGAGACGGGGATGGGCCAGATTTCACTCTACGATAGTCGTAAGATTGGCTTCACGCGTCTCTACGTTTAACGTAGAATTTGGGTGAGTCATATCGACGCCAGGCTGCTACTCGTGACGCATCGAACGCTTGCTTCTCCCTTGCCGACAGCCCGCCCGCTGCGTTTGCCGGTCTCGGTGACGCGTGTGCGGTCCCGGCGACCTGCGCCTGTCGTGCGCAGCTTGTCCGCCGCGCGCATCGGCGCGCAGGTGAGGGCGCTGCGCATGGCGGCGGGGCGGTCTGCGGGTCAGTTAGCCTTGGCGTCGGAGATCTCGGCCTCGATGCTCTCGCGCATCGAGCGGGGGCTGGTCTCACCTTCGGTGGAGACGCTGGAGCGGCTCGCGCAGGGGTTGCACGTGCCGGTCTCACGCTTCTTCGGGGACCAGGCGCGGCGCACGGACTTCTGCCATGTGCGGGCAGGGCAGGGGCTGGCGGTCGACCGCATCGGGGCCGTGGCGGGCTACCGCTACGAGTTGCTGGGGCACTCGCTGTCCGGCAACCTCTTTGTGGAGCCTTACCTCGTGACGTTGTTGCCGGAGGCGGGGCCGTACGTGACCTTCCAGCATCCGGGGCTCAAGTTCCTGTACTTCCTGTCCGGGGCGGTGACCTACCGCTACGGCGCGAAGGCGGTGGAGGTGAGGGCAGGGGACACGCTGCTGTTCGATGCGACGGCGCTGCATGGGATCGAGGCGATCCATTCGGGGCCGGTGTCGTACCTCTCGGTGGTCTTCACGCTCAGGGAGTGAGGCGGTAGAGGCGGATCGGCTGTCTTTGGCACGCGCCCTTCTTTCTTCTTTTTGTTTGTCAGTTGCAGTACGCGAGAACCCGGTGTCGAGGCGAGTGCGGCGCTGGAGGTTCTCTCGGTTGACGAGCCCGGGTGCGCTTGCAGAACGGTTTGTCATACATGCGACTTCTTCGTTGCCGCGGATCTCGGTTCCGGTGGTGCGCTGGTCGGATCTGCTGGCTGCGGGGGATGGCCGTGGGGCGGAGAGGGCCTCCTCCGGTGGTCGGTTTCGCTGGCGCGGCGGCATGGATGTGGTGCGCCGGGGCGAGAGGGCGATGCTGTGTGCGCCTACCTCCAAGATCTGGCTGGCGGTGGGATATGACCTCGTTTCTACAACGCATCCCAGGTGTCGTTGTTCCGCGTCGGCCGAGATTCGATGCGAGTGGTACGCCGCGAATTAAGATACCCGCTCTCGCCAGGACAGGTACCACACCCTCTTGCTCACAGATGCCGATCACCCATTGCTCTGACAATCGTTTCGGTCAGCGCTTGGCGCAACAGTACGGCGTCGACGGCGTCCCGTCGCTTGTCGCCACGTCGCGTTGGGGCTCGCAACTCGGCATTGCGTACATGTGCCACGAGCTTCCGCATCTTTTTGTGCTGCCGCCGTTGCCGACGGAAGATGCTTTCCTGCTCAGCGTGGAAATCGCGTCGGGCGGCTGTCGGGGGATCTCCAGCGGTGGCACCATGCTGCGGTTGGGTTTGCAGCAGGAAGGGGCCTTTCGCATCGCCGACCTGTCCGAATGCAGCGCTGCCTATGTATGCAGTCCATTCCATTCGGTGCTGTTCCACGTGCCGCGCGAAGCCCTCGACGCGTTCTCGGAAGAGATGGACATGCCCCGTGTCGGCGCGTTGCGTTGTGACGCAGGCACGGTCGACACGGTGGTGGCGAGCCTTGGCCGTGCGATGTTGCCGGTGTTGAAGGAGCCTGGCGATGCGAGCACGCTGTTTGTCGATCACCTCACGTTGGCATTGAAGGCTCATGTGCTGCATGCCTATGGCGGTGTTGCGGGCACGGCCAATGCCGGTTCACGGGGCTTGGCGCCTTGGCAGGAGCGCCGCGCCAAGGCCTTCCTGATGGAGCACTTGGCTGGTGATGTATCGCTGGCGGACGTGGCGCGCGAGTGCGCATTGTCGCGCAGCCATTTCAGCAAGGCCTTCAAGCAGACGACGGGCCAGGCGCCACATGCATGGCTGGTGACGCAGCGCATCGATGCCGCGTGCCGCCTGCTGCGCCAGCTTGAACTTCCCATCTCGGAGATCGCTGCGACCTGCGGCTTCGCCGATCAGAGCCATCTGACCCGTGTGTTCTCCGCGCATATCGGAACCTCTCCGGCCCGCTGGCGTCGTCTGAGCTCCGGTTGATCGGCACACCGCTTCGTATTGCTGCTCACCGTATCGATGTCGAGCGCGGCAGGAGGGCGGGCACCAATTGCCTGCTCAGTTGGCTCACCCACCATCGCAGCGCTCGCCCCTGCGCGCCGGTTTTCCAGGCCAGCCAGAAGGCCTCGGGCGGGCGCTGCTCTTCCGTCGGCAGTTCGACCAGCGTGCCGCGCTTCAGCTCGTCCATGACGCAGGCACGTGGCAGGAAGCCGTGGCCGAGGCCGGCGACCTGGCAGGCGATCTTCGCGGGCATCGAGGGCACGGTGATGCGCGGCTGGCCGGCCAGCAGGCCGACGGTGCGCTCCGAGAGCGTGCGGGCGCTGTCGCCCACCACGATGGCGTTGCACTCCAGCAGGTCGCCGCGCTGCAGCGGGCGGCCCAGGCGCGCGAGCGGGTGCGAAGGCGCCACGCAGAAGGCGAAATCGAGGCTGCCCACGGTCACGGCCTGGTAGCCGCCGCCGGCCGGGCCGTCGCCCGCCGCGATGACGATGTCGGCACGCCCCTCGCGCAGCGCCTCCCAGCTGCCGGTGAGCGCCTCGCAGCCGATGCGCAGCCGTGTGCCGCAGCGCAGGTCCTCGAAGGCGCGGATGTCGTCGATGAGCGCGTTCGTGGGAATGAGCGAGTCGTGCACCAGGCGGACCTCCGACTCGTAGCCGGTGGCGATCTGCCGCATGCGCGATTCGAGATCGTTGGCGGCACCGAGCAGCCAGCGCCCCTCCTTGAGCATCTCGCTGCCAGCAGCGGTAAGCGCAATACGCGGTCCGTTGCGCTCGAAGAGCCGCATGCCCAGCTGCTCCTCGAGCTTGCCTACCGCATAGGAGATGGTGGAGGGCACCTTGTTCAGGCGCGCGGCGGCGGCTGCGAACGAGCCGTGGCGGTCGATGGCATCGACCACCTCGATGGCTTCCAGGCTGAGCTTGAGCATGCGGTGCTTCCTGCAGGAAAAGGGGCTCGAATCAATGTTCGAAAAATCCGATGATAAACGGCAAAAGGTTTCGCCAAAAGACCCCACGCAAAGCCGGATGATTCATCCCATGCCTCGGAAATACCTCCGACGCCAATTGTGAATTCAATCGAATTCAAACCCTTGCCAAGGAGTGAATCATGCTGGAAATTCGCGGCGCCAACGACCGCGGCCTCGCCGACTTCGGCTGGCTCAAGTCCCGCCATACCTTCTCGTTCGGCCACTACCACGATCCCGAGCAGGAAGGCTTCTCCGACCTGCTGGTGATCAACGACGATCGCGTCACGCCCGGCCGCGGCTTCGGCACCCATCCGCACCGCGACATGGAGATCTTTTCTTACGTGCTGGACGGCGCGCTCGAGCACAAGGACTCGATGGGCACGGGCTCGATCATCCGCCCGGGCGACGTGCAGATGATGAGTGCCGGCACGGGCGTGCGCCACAGCGAGTTCAACTCCTCGGCCACCGATGCGCTGCACTTCCTGCAGATCTGGATCGTGCCGGACAAGAAGGGCGTGGCGCCGCGCTACCAGCAGGTGCACTTCGCACCTGAAGAAAAGCGCGGGCGCCTGCGCCTGATCATTTCGCCGGAAGGCACCGGCGGCTCGCTCGCGGTGCACCAGGACGCCCGCGTCTACGCCGGGCTGTTCGATGGCGCCGAGCAGGCCACGCTCACGCTCGACGCCGACCGCCATGCCTATGTGCACGTGGCCCGCGGCAGCGTGGAGCTCAACGGCCAGCGCCTGAACGAAGGCGACGGTGCGCGGGTGCGCGATGAGCGCCAGCTCGCGCTGGCTCGTGGCGAAGGCGCCGAGGTCCTGGTGTTCGACCTGCGCCCGAACGAGCTGCCCGTGCTCTGAGCGCCGCGACGGCAAATGTCCAAACGGCCTCATTAATCGACAAGACACGCACCCCCCGCTGCAGCGAGGATGCGCTCGACGGGGCGACCCCCACTTTTTCCATCTCTCATCTACCTCATCACGGAGTCATTTCATGTCCATCAAAGCCACCCCCACCGCCGGTTCCAAGCTGCTCAAGCCCACCGATCACACGCTCGTGATGATCGACTTCCAGTCGCAGATGGCCTTCGCCACGCACTCCATCGACGCCGTGAACCTGCGCAACAACGCCGCGCTGGTGGCGCAGGCGGCGGCCGGCTTCGGCGTGTCGACCATCCTCACGACGGTGGCCGAGAAGAGCTTCTCGGGCCCGATGTTCAGCGAGATCACCGACGCCTTCCCGGGCCAGAAGATGCTCGACCGCACCTCGATGAACACCTGGGAAGACGCTGCCGTGATCGAGCGCGTGAACCAGATCGGCAAGCCGCGCATCGTGCTGGCGGGCCTGTGGACCAGCGTGTGCATCGTGGGCCCGGCGCTGTCGGCACTCGACCAGGGCTTCGAGGTGTACGTGATCGCCGATGCCTGCGGCGACGTCTCGAGCGAGGCGCACAACCGCGCGATGGAGCGCATGGTGCAGGCCGGCGCGCAGCCGATGACCTCGCTGCAGTACCTGCTGGAGCTGCAGCGCGACTGGGCCCGCGGCGAGACCTACGAGCTGACCACCGGCATCGCGAAGAAGGTCGGCGGCGCCTACGGCCTGGGCGTGACCTACGCCAAGACCATGTTCGGCGCGCACGAAGGTTGATCACAACACTGAGGCCGACGAGATCATGAAGCCCTATGTCCTCTCGCTCGCGCTCGGCCTCCTGGTCGGCGTGATCTACGCGCTCTTCCAGGTGCGCTCGCCGGCGCCGCCAGTCATCGCCCTGGTGGGGCTTCTGGGGATCCTGCTCGGCGAGCAGATCCCGCCGCTCATCAAGAGCGTGATCAAGCCCGATGCGGTGGCCACCTCGTGGCTGCACCACCAGGTCAAGCCGCACGTGTTCGGCGAACTGCCGACGTGCGCACAGCCCACGGCGGCGAACAAGGCGGAGGCACCGTCCCGCGGCAGGCACGACGCATGAAATCATCCGCAGATTCCAACCGCCGCCGGCTCCTTGGCTCTCTCGGAGCGCTCGGCGCCACCCTCGCAGCTCCCGGCCTTGCGGTCGCATCCTTCTCCGACAACATGTCCACTACCACCGAAACCCCCGACCTGATCCTGCACAACGGCCGCTTCACCACGCTGGACCGCGCCAACCCGGTGGCTGACGCCGTGGCCATCAAGGACGGCCGCTTCACGCGCGTGGGCCGCGCCGAAGACGTGCTGCCGCTGGCCGGCGGCGCCACCCGCGTGATCGACCTGCAGGGCAAGCGCGTGCTGCCGGGGCTCATCGACAACCACCTGCACATCATCCGCGGCGGCCTGAACTTCAACATGGAGCTGCGCTGGGACGGCGTGAGGAGCCTGGCCGACGCCATGAACATGCTCAAGCGCCAGGTGGCGATCACGCCCGCGCCGCAGTGGGTGCGCGTGGTGGGCGGCTTCACCGAGCACCAGTTCGCCGAGAAGCGCCTGCCGACCATCGCCGAGCTGAACGCGGTCGCGCCCGACACGCCCGTGTTCATCCTGCACCTGTACGACCGCGCGCTGCTCAACGGCGCCGCATTGCGCGCCGTGGGCTACACCAAGGACACGCCCGCGCCCCCCGGCGGCGAGATCGTGCGCGACAGCGCCGGCAACCCCACCGGCCTGCTGCTGGCCAAGCCCAACGCGGCCATCCTCTACGCCACGCTGGCCAAGGGCCCGAAGCTGCCCTTCGATTACCAGCTCAATTCCACGCGCCACTTCATGCGCGAGCTCAACCGCCTGGGCGTGACCGGTGCCATTGACGCGGGCGGCGGCAACCAGAACTACCCCGACGACTACGAAGTGATCCAGAAGCTCGCCGACGACGGCCAGCTCACCATCCGCCTGGCCTACAACCTGTTCACGCAGAAGCCCAAGCAGGAGAAGGAAGACTTCCTGAACTGGACCGCCAACTCCAAGTACAAGCAGGGCGACGACTACTTCCGCCACAACGGCGCCGGCGAGATGCTGGTGTTCTCGGCCGCCGACTTCGAGGACTTCCGCCAGCCGCGCCCCGACATGGCACCCGAGATGGAAGGCGACCTCGAAGGCGTGGTGCGCATCCTGGCGCAGAACCGCTGGCCCTGGCGCATGCACGCGACCTACGACGAGACCATCAGCCGTTCGCTCGACGTGTTCGAGAAGGTCAACAAGGACACCCCGCTGGCCGGCCTGAACTGGTTCTTCGACCATGCCGAGACCATTTCCGAGAAGTCGATGGACCGCATCGCCGCACTGGGCGGCGGCGTGGCGGTGCAGCACCGCATGGCCTACCAGGGCGAATACTTCGTGGAGCGCTACGGCGCAGCCGCCGCAGAGGCCACGCCGCCGGTCAGGCGCATGCTGGAGCGCGGCCTGAAGGTCTCGGCCGGCACCGACGCGACCCGCGTGGCCTCGTACAACCCGTGGGTGTCGCTGTCGTGGCTGGTCACGGGCAAGACGGTGGGTGGCCTGCAGATCACGCCGCAGCGCAACCTGCTCGACCGCGAACAAGCCCTGCGCATGTGGACCGAGAACGTCACCTGGTTCTCGAACGAGGAGGGCAAGAAGGGCCGCATCCAGGCCGGCCAGCTCGCCGACCTCGTGGTGCCCGACCGCGACTTCTTCGCCTGCCCCGAATCGGACATCGCCGACACGACCGCGCTGCTGACGATGGTGGGCGGCAAGGTGGTCTATGGTGCCGGCCCCTTCGCCTCGCACGACGAGGGCTCGGTGCCCCCGGCCATGCCCGACTGGTCGCCCGCGCGCACCTTCGGCGGCTATGCCGGCTGGGCCGACAAGAAGGAGGGGGCGCCGCTGCAGAAGGTCATGAGGAAAGCAGCGATGTCCTGCGGCTGCGCCAACGACTGCAACGTGCACGGCCACAGCCACGCCACCGCCTGGAGCAGCAAGCTGCCCGTGGCCGACCTCAAGAGCTTCTGGGGCGCGCTGGGCTGCGCCTGCTGGGCGGTGTGAGGAAGATGACGATGCGCTGGACAACCTCCCCCGTGCTGCGCTGGGTCGCCTTGCTGCTGCTGTGCGCGGCCTACCTGCAGGGCGGCCTGAACAAGGCGATGGACTTCGACGCGGCGCTGGCCGAGATGAACCACTTCGGCCTGTCGCCGGCCGGCCCGCTGGCCGTGGCGGTGATCGTGCTGGAGCTGGGCGCCTCGGCGCTCATCCTCACGGGCCGGCTGCGCTGGCTCGGCGCGCTGGCCCTGGCCGGCTTCACGCTGATGGCGACCTTCGTGGCGCTGCGCTTCTGGCAGATGCCCGTGGGGCAGGAGCGCTTCATGGCGGCGAACTCCTTCTTCGAGCACCTGGGCCTGGTCGGTGGCTTCCTGCTCGTCGCCTGGCTCGACCTGAAGGAGCGTGCAGATGTCTGACACCTCGCACGGCGCGACCACGCCGGCACCACCGTCGCCGAACCAGCCCGGCGCCTTCGCGCCGCTGCGCCAGCCGGTCTTCGCGGTGCTCTGGGCCGCCACGGTGCTGGGCAACATCGGCAGCTTCATGCGCGACGTGGCCAGCTCCTGGCTGGTGACCGACCTGTCGGCCAGCCCGACGGCGGTGGCGCTGATCCAGACGGCGGCCACGCTGCCGATCTTCCTGCTGGCCATTCCGGCGGGCGTGCTGTCGGACATCCTCGACCGGCGGCGCTTCCTGATCTTCGTGCAGCTGGTGCTCGCGGCGGTCAGCGGCACGCTGCTGGTGCTCTCGCACACCGGCGCGCTCACGGTGCAATACCTGATCGCGCTGACCTTCGTGGGCGGTATCGGCGCGGCGCTGATGGGCCCGACCTGGCAGTCGATCGTGCCCGAGCTGGTGCCTCGGTCCGACCTCAAGGGCGCCGTGGCGCTGAATTCGCTGGGCATCAACATCGCGCGCTCCATCGGGCCGGCCGCGGGGGGGCTCATCCTCGCGAGCTTCGGCGCGGCGGCGACCTACGGCGTGGACGTGCTGAGCTACGTGTTCGTGATCGCGGCGCTGCTGTGGTGGAAGCGCCCGCCGGCCGAAGACACCGCGCTGTCGGAGAACTTCCTCGGCGCCTTCCGCGCGGGCCTGCGCTACACCCGCGCCAGCAAGGAGCTGCACGTGGTGCTGCTGCGCGCGGCGGTGTTCTTCCTGTTCGCCAGTTCCGTGTGGGCGCTGCTGCCGCTGGTGGCGCGCCAGATGCTCGGCGGCTCGGCAGGCTTCTACGGCGTGCTGCTGGGCGCGGTGGGCGCGGGCGCCATCAGCGGTGCATTGGTGATGCCGCGCCTGCGCGCGCGGCTCGATGCCGACGGCATGCTGCTGCTGGCCGCGCTGCTCACGGCGGCCGTGATGGGCAGCCTGGTCTTCGCGCCGCCGAAGTGGCTGGCGATCGTGCTGCTGCTGGTGCTGGGCCTGGGATGGATCGTGGCGCTGACCACGCTCAACAGCGTGGCGCAGTCGATCCTGCCGAACTGGGTGCGCGGGCGCGGGCTCGCGGTGTACCTGACGGTGTTCAACGGCGCGATGGCCGCCGGCAGCCTGGGCTGGGGCCTGGTGGCGCAGCAGATCGGGGTGCCGATGACGCTGGTGGCCGGTGCGATCGGGCTGGTCGTGGCGGGCGTCGTCTTCCACCGCGTGCGGCTGCCCGCCGGCGAGGCCGACCTGCAGGCCTCGCACCACTGGCCCGAGCCGCTGCTGGCCGAGCCGGTGGCGCATGACCGCGGGCCGGTGATGATCCAGGTCGAGTACCGCATCCGCAAGGAGGACCGCGAGGCCTTCCTGGCCGCGATGAAGCGCCTGTCGCTCGAACGCCGCCGCGATGGCGCCTACGCCTGGGGCGTGCACGAGCACACGGCCGACCCGGAGCGGGTGATGGAGTGGTTCCTCGTCGAGTCGTGGGCGGAGCACCTGCGCCAGCACCACCGCGTGTCGCACGCCGACGCGGACCTGCAGAGCGAGGCGCTGCGTTTCCACATCGGGCCTGAGAAGCCCGCGGTGCATCACTTTCTTTCCCTTTGACGACACACGGCATTTCGCCAACACACAGCACTTTCCAAGGAAGACACATGGCCACATCCAAGTCCACCAAGCCTGCAAAGACCGCAAACACGGCCAAGGCCGTCAAGGTCCTGGCCGACAGCACCAAGGCGCGCCGCGTGGCGTCGCTGCACACGCCGAGCGACCTGGGCGCCGATGCCACGCGCGACATTTCGGCCGCGCTGAACGTGCTGCTGGCTGACGTGCTCGCGCTGTATTTCAAGACGAAGAACTTCCACTGGCACATGTCGGGCCCGTCGTTTCGCGACTACCACCTGCTGCTGGACGAGCAGGCCGACCAGATCTTCGCCACGGTCGACCCCATTGCCGAGCGCGTGCGCAAGGTGGGGGGCACCACGCTGCGTTCCACCGGCCATGCCGTGCGCCTGCAGCGCCTCTCGGACAACGACGCCGACTTCGTGACCCCCATTGGCATGCTGGCCGAACTGCGCGAGGACAACCAGCGCCTGGCCGGCTTCATGCGCGCTACGCACGCGGTGTGCGACGAGTACGGCGACGTGGCCACGGCCAGCGTGCTGGAGAACTGGATCGACGAGGCCGAGCGCCGTACGTGGTTCCTGTTCGAGTCGGTGCGCCAAGGCTGAGCCCCCTGCGTTTTATTCCCTCTGTGACCACCCTTGCCTTGCGTGACGGCAGCGAGCGTTCCTGCAAGGAACGGGATTCGGGCGTGAACGCCGGTTCGCCGGCGCTCATCGAGGGCCGATGCTTTCCGTGACGCGCGAGGGCGCCTACGGCGACCTGCTGGGACGGTACTTCGAGTTGCCATCCGCGCCCTCGCTCGTCATGCTGCCGGCGCTCGACGCGCCGGCCACCGGCGCGGAGTCCTTCATGGCGCCCTTCGTCGTCACGCGCATCACCTGCCTGCCCGACCAGTTGGGCATGAAGCGGGAGATCCCGCCCGAGGACGCCTTCCTTGTCACGCTGCACCTTGTCGGCATGCGCCACCACGAAACCTGGGTGCGCGGACGGCCGTCGGTGGTGCGTGGCTATGTGCCGGGCGCGCTCGGCATCGTCGATCTGCGCGACGAGGTCGCGAGCTACCTGGGCAACCCGTTAGACGCGCTGCAGTTCTACGTGCCGTACACACTGGTGCGCGCCGTGGCGCGCGCGGCGGGCATGGCGCGCGTGAGCGGCCTGGCGTGCGCGCCCGGGCTGGTCGACCCGGTGATGTGCAGCCTGGGCGCGGCCGTGCTGGCCCTGTTCGAGCGGCCGCAACGCGCCGGCTCGCGCGTGCAGCAGCATCTGGCGCTGGCCATCTGCGCCCACCTGGTGCACCGGTTCGGGAACAATGACGACGTCACCGCCGCAGCGTCCCGCTGGCCGTTGCAGCTGCAGCACCTGCAGCACCTGCATTGATCGAACCGCCCCTATCGAGAACTTTTCATGACCACTGCTTCTTCATCCTCTCCTTCCCTTCCTGCTTCTCCCGTGGTTCAAGACAACCCGGCGAAACACCGCTTCGAATACGTGTCGCAGGGCCACCATGCAGTCGCCATCTATTCGCTCGAGGGTGGCGTCATCACGTTCATTCACACGCTGGTGCCCGAAGCCCTGCAGGGGCAGGGCATCGCCAAGCAGCTGGTGCTCGCCGGCCTGGCCTCGGCGCGCGAGCGCGGACTGCGCGTGGTTCCGCAGTGCCCGGTGTTCAATGCCTACATGCGCGCGCACCCCGAAACGCACGACCTGCTGAGCGACGAGGGCCGCAAGTTGATCGGCCTCTGAGACCTTTGAACAGGGCGCCATTCATGACCACCGACGACCGACAACCGGCCTTGCGCACCGCCACGCTGGACGAGATTGCCGGGCGCGCGACGCCCGGGGCCGAAACCGTCACCGCCGTGATCCAGCAGACCGTTCGCCGCGAGCGGGTGGCCGACTACGAGCGATGGCTGAAGAAGGTGGTGCCCATTGCGTCGCGCTTTCCCGGACACCGCGGCGTCAATGTGATTCACCCGGCGGCAGGGAGCCTGCAGTACACCATCACCATCCGCTTCGACTCGCTCGCGCATGCGCAGGATTGGTTCGATTCGGACGCGCGCCGCCAGTTGATCGAAGAGGCGCAGCCGCTTCTGGAGGCGCAAGAAAAGGTCGAGACACGCAGCGGCCTGGAGTTCTGGTTCCACCCGCCCGCGGGGCAGCCGCCGGCCAAACGCTACAAGCAGTTCCTGCTGACGCTGTCGGTGATCTACCCCCTGACCATGCTGGTGCCCGCGGTGCTGCACTGGTTGCTCGCGCCGGTGCCCGTGCTGTCCTTGTATGGGGTCGAGCACCTGCTGGCGTCGGCCGCCGTCGTGGGGCTGATGGTGTACCTGATCATGCCGAGGTATACGCGCCTGATGGCGCGCTGGCTCTACAAGTGACGTGGTAGCGCAGCCTGGGGCGGCGGCGCCACGCCGTCGCCTTCGTGCGTGCCGCCCTGCAGCACGACGGCCAGTGCGGCCAGCACCGGCGGCACGGCAAAGCACCACATGTCCCAGCGCGCGTAGATGAGCGCCGCCGCTGCGCAGCCGGCGGCGAACCACGCCACCGCGGCCGACATGCGCCGTATGCGGGCATGCGCGGCGGCCTTCTCTTCGGGTGCCTGCCCGCCGCGCATCAGGTCGGCCAGGTCGACCATGACCTGCGTGGTCGTGCCGGTCATCAGCGTGGTGGGTGGCGCGCTGCCCAGGTGGATGCGGTGCACCGCGTTCTGGATGGCCATGGCCGATACCAGCACCAGGCCCGCGAGCATCGCCATGGCGCTGTCGCCGTCGGCGAAGGGGCCGAAACGGATGGCCAGCACGCCACCCGCCAGCAGCAGCACGGCCTTCAGCACCAGCATCGTGCGCAGCACCGGCAGGCCCAGGCCGGGCAGGCCGTAGCTCAGCAGGCGGGCGAGCATCACCACCGCACAGAACACGGGCAGCGCGAGCAGCTTGGTGAGCGCGCCCGAGGTGCCGTGCACCAGCGCCGCGCCAATGGTCACGAAATTGCCCGTCACGTGCGCGGTGAACAGGCCGTGCAGCGCCAGGAAGCCGGCGGTGTCGACGAAGCCGCCGTTGAGGCTCATGAGCTGGGGCAGGGTGGGTTTCATGGGAGGTGCCTGTCGTGGGGTGGGGCTCCATGGTGCACCCGGTGCGTCGCGTCGTCTTGTCGGGTTGGGCGCGGCTTTGCACATTCGGGCGTTGCTGCGTTGCTGCGTGGGTGGCTTGCAATTCGCAGTCGTTCAAAACGGGCGACTCCTGTTCAAGACACGCGCGCCCAGCCGGCTCACCATGCTGCGAGACTCGATCAGGAAGATCGCCATGACGACAAACCCAAGGCCGCCGACCTTGACCACCGCAGGTGGCGCACCCGTGGCGGACAGCCAGCACTCGATCACCGCCGGGCCGCGCGGACCGATCCTCCTGCAGGACTACCAGATGGCCGAAAAGCTCGCCTACCTGGCGCGCGAGCGCATTCCGGAGCGGGTGCTGCACGCCAAGGGCGCCGCCGCGTTGGGCAAGCTGCGCATCACGGGCGACATCGCGCGCCACACCCGCGCGCGCTTTCTGCAGCCGGGCCGGGTCACGCCCGTGCTGGTGCGCTTCTCGGGCCTCACGGGCGAACGCGGCTGCGCGGATGCCGAGCGCGACATGCGCGGCTTCGCCCTCAAGGCCTACACCGAAGAAGGCAACTGGGACCTGGTCGGCAGCCACCTGCCGGTGGCCTGCATTCGCGATCCGCAGAAGTTCCCCGACCTGGTGCGCGCGCTCAAGCGCCACCCGGTGAGCCACCTGCGCTCGCCCACCGCCATCTGGGACTTCTGGTCGCTCTCGCCGGAGAGCATCCACCAGATCGTGATGCTGTTCTCCGATCGCGGCCTGCCCAGCAGCTACCGCCACATGCACGGCTACGGCGCACATGCGTTCGGGCTCATCAACGATGCCAATGAGCGCTGCTGGGTCAAGTTTCATTTCAAGACACGGCAGGGCATTCGCTGCCTCACCGATGCGCAGGCCCGCGCCACCATCGCCGAGGACCGCGAGAGCGCACAGCGCGACCTGTTCGAGGCCATCGAGCGTGGCGAGCATCCGTGCTGGTCGCTGCATGTGCAGCTCATGAGCCAGCAGCAGGCCGAGGCACTGTCCTTCGATGCCTTCGACCCCACCAAGGTCTGGCCGCAAGCCGAATTTCCGCTCGTCGAATTGGGCGAGCTCACGCTCGACGCCAACCCCGACAACTATTTCGCGCAGGTGGAGCAGGCGACCTTCAATCCGGCGCACATGGTGCCGGGCCTGTGCATCTCGCCCGACAGGCTGCTGCAGGGACGGCTGCTGGCGTATGCCGACGCGCAGCGCTACCGCGTCGGCACGCACCATGCAGCGCTGCCGGTGAACCGCCCGCGCGCGCCGGTGCACACCTACCACGCCGACGGTGCGATGCGGCTGGACGTGCCGCCTCGCACCGATGCCTACTACGAACCCAACTCCTTCGGCGGACCGCGCCCTGATCGACAGCACGCCGAGCCGACGTTCCCGCTGAGCGGCGACGCCGGGCGCTTCGACGATCGCCAGGGCCTCGGCGACTATGTGCAGGCCACGGCGCTGTACTGCCGCATGGGAAGCGCAGAGCGGGAGCGCCTGGCCGCCAATATCGCGGCGGCGATGGCAGGTGTGCCCGAGGCCATCCAGCGACGCCAGGTCGAGCACTTCCGTCTGGTTGACGCCGGGTTGGGGCAGGGGATCGCAGCGCAGCTCGGCATCTAGCCGCAGGCCGCAAGGCTCGGAGCGCGGTCAGGGCGCGGGCGGTTTTCGCAAGGCGCGCTCGATGGCGTCCCGCAGTTGCAGCAAACCGAAGGACACATCCGTGAAGACGCCGTTCACGTAGAACGTGGGCGTGGCGCGCACGTTCAGCCGGCGCCCGCCTTCGACCTGCTCCTGCACGCGCTGGCGGTAGACACCGTCCTTCAGCTCGTTCTCAAAGCGTGGCATGTCCAGGTCGAGCTGCCTGGCATAGGCATCCAGGTGCCGGCTGTCGAGGTGGCTCTGGTGATTGAAGAGCAGGTCTGCGTAAGCCCAGAACTTGCCCTGCGCGCTCGCAGCCTCGGCGGCTTGCGCTGCCAGCTCCGCATGCGGATGGACTTCGCGCAGCGGAAATGCCTGTACACGAAGCGCAGCTGTGGCCCGAAGTGCGACAGCGTGAACTGCACGGTCGGGTGAGCCTGGCGGCAGGAGGGGCACTCGAAGTCGCCGAACTCGACCACGGTCACGGGGGCCGACGCTGGCCCGAGGATGTGGTCAGTGGCCGCGTCCGGCGAGAGCAGTGCGAGAAGGGCGAGATCGGGCTTCGCGTGGGATGGCGTGCTCATGGCGGGCCTGTTCGAGGTAGTGGGTACGAAGGATTGCGGAGCTCGGCGTTTCGCATCGGTATCCGCGTTCGGGCATTCTTATTTTTCAAGCTGCGTCTTTTTGCGCCAGCTGCCCGGCGGCATGCCGGTGTACTGGGAAAACACGCGCGTGAAGTGACTCTGGTCGGCAAAGCCGCAAGCCGCGGCAACGTCCGCCAGGGGCCGTTCGAAGTCCTTCAGCAGCGCGCGCGCACGTTCCAGCCGCTGTGCGGTCAGCCATTGGTGCGGCGTCTGGCCGGTGGTCTCGCGAAAGGCGCGGATGAAATAGCTGCGCGACAGGTTGCAGGCGTCGGCAATCTCGGCGATCGAAATGCTGCCGTCCATCTTGCTGCGCAGCATCTCCTTGACGCGCGCCTCGTGCGAGCGCGAAAGCAGCCGGTTGGCCCGGGGCTCGGTCGCAGTCGCAACGCGGCCGTAGTTGTCGATGAGGTAGCTCGTCATCGCGACGCTGAGCTGATCGACGAACAGCAGGCTGACCTCGGCAGGGCGTTCGAGCGCAGGGGTCAGGGCGCTCGCGAGATGGGCGAGGACCTCGTCCCTCACGCCTGCGACATCGACAAGGCCGCCCACGCGCGGCCCCGGTTTTTCGTCCATGGCGCGCTCCAGGGCCGAATGGGAGATCTCGAGCAGCACGAAGTCGAAGCCGCTTTGCATGTCCGCGCGATAGCGGTCGCAGAAATCGCGGACGTAGATCGAGCCCTTGCCGAAGTCGTGACAAGACGCATGGTGTTCATGAAGGATTCGCCGGCGATGACCGTCGCGCAACGAGATGCCGAGCAGGACGCCGCGACCGCTGGGGGCTGTCTCCACATGGTGCCGCTCATGGGCGTTCACGGTCTTGCGATAGATCCGAACGCCGTCAGCCGAAAGTTCCTGATCTCTCTGCAGATGACCGACGGTGCAGCCGAGCAGGTCTTGTGGCATGAGCCCTAGACCTGTGGGGAGAGGTTGACTTCTCGCCTCGTTGAGACTGCTTTCGGCGCGCATGAACTGGGAGGGCGGGAGTTGGAGTGATGGGGTATCCGATTGGCGGCGCTGCGAGGAATGATGGATAGAAATTTTGCGCGCTTCCTTGAAGATATTCCTCGCGCAGTCGATCGAGCCTGTGAGGTCGCACCCTTGTCGGCTCGACCTCGTTCTTCCCGTCGCACATTGCGTGCCAGCCGTCAGTGTAGATGTGGAGTGCCGCCACGGCCGAGCCCCGGTGAGTCTCGAGCGAGGTGAAGCGGTGCTCGATCGGTGCCGAGTGTGCGTTCGCCCCTCCTGCACGAAAACCCCCTTCATCAGCAAAAAACTTGTTCCTGAAAATCAACAGTTGTGCGGGCGTTCAAGGCAGTCGCGGTCGCGAGGCTGTCGCGCAAGCCGATGCGGCGCCTCGGGCGGCGCAAGAAAAACAAGCGTTCAATTTGGGCGCCGAATCTGCAATACGCGCGTCGCGCTGCGCCTCATAGTCGGGCCCCATGGTTCGTCGCCCTCTCGAAACGGGGTGCCTTGCGCGATCCAAGCCCGTTGATTTCTTTCAAGGAAACCATGAATATTCCCGCCGATCCCAGGATCACCGTCTTGCTGGTTCACGTCGTTCTCGAGACTGTCCGGGCAGTCGCTCCCCTTGAAGCGCAAGCTTGACGCTGCCGAGGTAACACATGAAACAGCTCGATCTTCAAACCGTTTTTGACAGCGAACGGCGCAAGCTTCTTCTCGCCAGCGCGGGGGGCATGGCGATCGCCGGTCTCCCGATGGTGGGGAATGCAACCCCCTCCACCAAGCACCGCGCAACCGCGCATTCTCAGAAAGGGCATCACCTCATGAACACGATCACCACCAAGGACGGCGTAGAGATCTTCTACAAGGACTGGGGACCCAAGGACGGCCAGCCCATCATGTTCCATCATGGCTGGCCTCTTTCGAGCGATGACTGGGATGCCCAGATGCTCTTCTTCGTGCAGCGCGGCTACCGGGTAATCGCGCATGACCGGCGCGGCCATGGGCGATCGGCGCAGGTCAGCGAAGGTCACGACATGGACCACTACGCTGCCGATGCCTTCGCCGTCGTCGAGGCACTGAACCTGACCAAGGTCTTCCACGTCGGCCACTCGACCGGCGGCGGTGAGGTTGCGCGCTACGTCGCCAAATTCGGTCAGCCCAGCGGCCGTGCTGCGAAGGCCGTGCTCGTGAGTGCAGTCCCCCCCTTGATGCTCAAGACAGCGAGCAACCCGGAAGGATTGCCGATCGAAGTGTTCGACGGCTTTCGCAAGGGTGTCGCCGACAACCGGGCACAGCTCTTCGTCGACGTCCCGACCGGTCCGTTCTATGGTTTCAACCGCGAGGGCGCGAAGGTCTACCCGGGGGTGATCCAGAACTGGTGGCGCCAGGGCATGATGGGCAGCGCCAAGGCCCACTATGACGGCATCAAGGCGTTTTCGGAGACCGACCAGACCGCGGACCTCCAGGCGATCACCGTGCCGACCCTGGTCATGCACGGCGACGACGACCAGATCGTTCCGATCGCCGACGCCGCGCTGAAGTCGGTCAAGCTGCTGAAGAACGGCACGCTCAAGGTGTACAAGGGCTATTCCCACGGAATGCTCACCGTCAACGCAGACGTCCTCAATCCGGACCTGCTGGCGTTCTTCAAGAGCTGAGGCGTCAGGCGAACGAGCGCCCTCCCGGTGCGTCTGGGGGCGGCGCCTGCAATCGCGTGATGACGAACGGGCAGACGGCCACTCGGCCGCCTGCCCGTTTTCACTTCTGTTCTGTCTGGAACGAACGTTTCGAGGCTGCTCGCCGTGGGCGATTGCCGCGGTTCCGTCAATTGGAAAGAGCCCGGACGCCAAATGAAGGTTTTCTCCTGCCGCATTTAGTCGCCGAACTGAATGCTGAATCTGGGGAAGAAGTATCCCGGGCGATCCTGAAGGGAATCGTGCCGTCAGAGGATATATATCATGACGTGATATATTCGCGGCCGTTCCGTCGACCGCACCGCCATGGCTCCCACACCCCGCAAGCTCGCCAAGAAGGACTTCGAGGCGCTCTCCCAGTTCCGCTACCAGATGCGCCGCTTCGAGCGCTTTTCCGAACGCGCCGCGCAGGCCGAGGGCCTCACGCCGCAGCAGTACCTGGTGCTGCTGCACATCAAGGGCGTGCCGGGGCGCGACTGGGCCACGGTGGGCGAGATCGCGGAGAGGCTGCAGCTGCAGCCCCACGGCGCGGTCGCGCTGGTCACGCGCTGCGAGGCGCTCGAACTCGTGCAGCGCCGGCCCAGCGAAACCGACCGCCGCCAGGTCGAGGTGCACCTGCTCGCCGAGGGCGAGAAGCTGCTGTCGAGGCTGGCCGAACTCCACCGCGCGGAACTGCGCTCGCTCAAGGGCGTGTTCGACGTGCCGCAGATCGATCTTCCCGACGCCTCGTGAGCACCATGACGACCAAGGCTTCCTCCCACCCGCCGCGCGGCGACTTCGCGCTCAACACGCGGTTGATGCGCATCACCCTCATGGCCGCCTTCATCGGCGCCATCAGCACCGTGGCCGCGCGCGTGCTGCTCGACCTGATCCGCTTCTTCACCAACCTGTTCTTCTTCCAGACCTTCTCGCTGGCCGAGCGCTCGCCGGCCACGCACACGCTGGGCGCATGGGTCATCGTGGTGCCGGTGATCGGCGGGCTCATCGTCGGGCTGGTGGCGCGCTACGGCTCCGACAAGATCCGCGGCCACGGCATCCCCGAGGCCATCGAGGCGATCCTGTTCGGCAAGAGCCGCATGTCGCCGAAGGTGGCGCTGCTCAAGCCGCTGTCCTCGGGCATCGTGATCGGCAGCGGCGGGCCCTTCGGCGCCGAGGGGCCGATCATCATGACCGGCGGCGCCATCGGCTCGCTGATCGCGCAGCACTTCCATCTCACCGCGGTCGAGCGCAAGGCGCTGCTGGTGGCGGGCGCGACAGCCGGCATGACGGCCGTGTTCGGCACGCCGGTGGCTGCGGTGCTGCTGGCCGTCGAGCTGCTGCTGTTCGAGCTGCGCCCGCGCAGCCTGCTGCCGGTGGCCGTGGCATGCGCGGTCGCGGGCTTCGCGCGTCCGCTGCTGATGGACCCGGGCCCGCTCTTCCCCTTGCAGACGGCCGTGCCGGGCCCGCTCGCCCTGCTGTCGTGCGTGATCGCGGGCGTGCTGTGCGGCGCGCTGTCGGCGTCGCTTTCGATCTCGCTCTACAAGGTGGAAGACTGGTTCGGCAAGCTGCCGATTCACTGGATGTGGTGGCCCGCCATCGGCGGCCTGGCCGTGGGCATCGGAGGCTGGTTGCAGCCGCGCGCGCTGGGCGTGGGCTACGACGTCATCGGCGACCTGTTGCACAACCACCTCGCGCTCGGCGTGGTGCTCGCGCTGCTGGCGGTGAAGGCCGTCATCTGGGTCATCTCGCTGGGCTCCGGCACCTCGGGCGGCGTGCTCGCGCCGCTGCTGATGATGGGCGCCGGCCTGGGCGTGGTGCTGTCGCACGTGCTGCCGGGCAACGATCCGATGCTGTGGCCGCTGGTGTGCATGGCGGCCACGCTGGGCGGCGTGATGCGCGCGCCGCTCACCGCCTCCATCTTCGCCTTCGGGCTCACGCACGACAGCAACGCGCTACTGCCGCTGCTGGCCACATCGGCCGTGGCCTACGGCTTCACCGTGCTGACGATGCGCCGCTCGATCCTCACCGAGAAGATCGCGCGCCGCGGCTATCACATCTACCGCGAATACGGCATCGATCCGCTGGAGCGGCATTCGGTGGAAGAGGTGATGACGCGCGAGGTGCGCAGCATCGACGCGGCCATGCCGGTGACGCAGGCGCTGTTCGAGCACTTCGGCGAAGGGCAGGCGCATCGCGCCTTCCCGGTGCTGCGCAACGGCGCGGTGATCGGCGTGGCCGATCGCGCGATGCTCGCCGCGCGCAGCACGCGCGACCCCATCGCCACGGTGGGCGATGCCTGCGCCGACGTGCCGCTCTACTTCGCGCTGCCGGGGGAGAACTGCCGCGCCGTCGCCACGCGGCTCGCGCGCCACCGGCTGGAGCGCCTGCCGGTGGTGAAAGAAGCGCAGTCGCTTGCGCTGGTGGGCATCGTGGCGCGCAGCGACCTCATCAAGCCTTCCCTCGCGCACTTCGACGAAGAGGAAAAGCGCGAGCGCATGCGTGGGCTGCCCTGGCAGGACTGAGTCCACTTCGGACTGCCGCGAGTTTGCGGTCCATTCTCGCACTCGTATCGGCGCGCCGACATCTCTCGTCAAACCAATGGTGAGCGCCCCGTCCTTCCGTCGACCGGAGCCCAGCCCGAGTCCGTGATCTTCAAGCGGCGGTCATGGATGCAGCGAAGGCGACGCACTCCACGAGGTTGAGAGCGGCCTGCAGCAGGTACTATGGAGCGCTTTGGCCTTGCCGCACCGTCCGCAGATTCGTACAGCTTCGAAGTGCATCTGGTCAAGAGCGCACAGCAGATCGTTGTCGGATCTGACGTCAGCATCCTCGATGCACTGCTTCAGTCGGGCGTAAACATAGGTTGCTCCTGCCGTCAACGCATCTGCAGCGCCTGCGAGGTCCGCGTTCTTGAAGGCGTCGCGGATCATCGGGACGAAATCCTGACCGATGCAGGGCGGTCGAGCAACAAGACGATGATGGTTTGCTGTTCCCGCGCACGCAGCCGAACATTGGTGCTCGACCTCTAGGGAAGGCAGACTTCACCTTGAACAGATGGTCGATACGGCTATCGGTAGCCGACCAATGCGTACGCCTCTTGATGCAGTGCGACCCATCTTGCTCGCGTCCAAGTCTCGCTCCGCTCCTCTGCAGAGTACGACTGATGTGCGCACCGTTGTCACTTGCTCGCCGCGCCTCGGCAAATTCTCCCCGTGAGTTGAATGTGCATGGAGCAGGGTTCTGCTGGAGTTCGAAGATAGGGTCTCGCCCTGCGAGAGTTGCAACCGCAGCGACTTCTTCATCGGCATTCACCGGCGCAACCCGGTCCGTCTCCATCGCTTCAAGGTGCCTCTGCCGTCCACCACCGATGGACGCCTGCCGGCGATCAAGGGCGAGCGTCTTCGCTGCAGATCAGTGGATACGTCTCCTGATTTACGGAACTCTATAAAAAATAGGACGTTTTGGTGGCGACGATCGAGATGGCGCGCGCGGGCCTGGGCCTCGATCCTGCGGCGGGGCTGGACTGCATCTGCGACTTGATTGGGCTGGAGGACCCACAGGACGCGGATTACGACCAGAACGTGGAGGGGCTGCTCCGACTTGCTGCGTGCATCTGGCGCTTGAGACACTCGCTTCTTTCGCCTGCCTCCGCCTCAGGCGCATCCGTAGCACCCCAAATAGCAGGCCTATCTTTCTGCCACCCACAACTTCGAGTTGAACATGCAAGACGCCGGCAGGCGAGTTCACTGGGTTCCTTCTACGCCCTAATGGATTGCAATTGTCCCCTCAGCAAGCGTCTGAATCGCATACCTAACGCACGCTTCGATTGCCCGGCTGGCACGTGGGTACAAGGCGTTGACAACAGTCCGCACGAACGCAACACATGCAGCTTGTGCTGCGCCGGCAACCGCATCGCCAATTCATGCCGCCGGGTAGTGCACGGCAAGATCGCGCAAGCCGAGCCCCGGATGGCGGAAAGCGCCTGAGAAGGCAGATCTGCGCCCCAGCAAATGTCGCGATCTCACGGGCTCCCTCGCTCCGACTGAGCGGCCATCAATTCCCCGCCATGCTGCTGGGCCCAGCGGATCAGGCTCTCGAACGGCTGCTGCAGCGTGCGTCCCAACGGGGTAATCGAATACACCACGGCAATTGGCGAACTTGCGATGACCTGTCTGTTAATCAAGCCGTTCCTTTCCAGTCGGCGCAGAGCTTCTGTCAGCGCCTTGTGGGTGATCGGATCGAGGCGGCGCTTGATCGCATTGAAGCGCGCCGGCTCCTCGCAAAGAACTGCCAGGACGAGGACCGACCACTTGCTGGCGATCTGTTCGAGCACCGGCTTCGTGCTGTTGATTTCGGCGAGCACGGTCGCGACGTCTTGAGGCATGACGCTTTCCTTTCGTATATCTAGCATAGATCGAGTGCGTAATTGACACTAGATATACGAAATGCATCATGCATGGTTCATTCACTCAAGCAAAGCTACGCCATGTCAAGACTTCCTGGAAAGATTGCCCTCATCACCGGCGGCAGCAGCGGCATCGGGCTGGCCGTCGCGCGCCGCTTCGCGGCGGAGGGCGCAAAGGTCTTCATTGCCGGCCGCAAGCAGAGGCAGCTCGACCAAGCGCTCTCCCAGATCGGCAACGGTGCCGAGGGGATCCAGGCAGACGTCACCCAAACCGCCGACCTCGAGCGGCTTTTTGCAACCCTGTCCAAACGCACCGGCCGGCTCGACGTGCTGGTCACGTCGTCCGGGATCGCCGAGTACGCGACCCTTGCAGACACCACCGAGGAGCACATCGACCGCGCCTTCGACCTGAACGTCCGCGCGATGGTCTTGACGGTTCAGCGCGCAACGCAATTGATGACGGATGGCGGATCAATCGTGCTGGTCGGCTCGATCGCCAGCAGCATCGCCAACCCCGGCTATGCCACCTACTCGGCCTCCAAGGCAGCGGTGCGTTCGTATGCCCGGACCTGGACCCACGAGCTGGCCGGCCGGGGCATCCGCGTGAACACGCTCAGCCCGGGACCTACCGACACGCCGATGTTTGATGGGGTGGGCGAGGACGTGCGCCGGGCTTTGACGAACCGGATTCCGTTCGGGCGCCTTGGCCGGCCGGAAGAGATCGCAGCCGCCACTCTGTTCCTCGCAAGCGAAGACAGCCGCTATGTCGGCGGCGCAGACCTGCATGTCGATGGCGGCATGGTGGCGTGATGCAGGCACTTCGCGGGGACGCCTTCACCACTCGGATCGATCCGCCTTCCAAGTTAGCGCGCTTCTTCTGCCTTCTCGTTGGCAGGCATGCGGAACGCCGTCTCGGCCTCGTCGTCTGTCATCCCGGCCTATTTTCTGGGCCTGCTGCGCGAGGTGATCATCAGGCGATCGACCGCGGGCCTTCCTGACCTTTCAGGCCAAGCTCGCAACCGACTGAAAGCCAGAGATACGGAACGGCCCGTTCAATCGACTCGCGGACGGCCGGTTGTGGTTCCCATCATCCGGGCCAGTTCCTTCTTGGGCAGATGGCCTGCCTTCGATAGCTGCTGTTCTCGCTCGGAGCGCAGAATCTTCAGCACATCGGATGGGCCCACGCCAAAGCTTTCCTTGAATTTGCGTTGAAAGCTGCGCCGTGACATGTGGCACAGCGCCGCCATGTCGTCCACGGTCCAGCGCAAAGACAATTGCGCCTCGATCTTTTCGATGAGCTTCGCAAACGGTGCCCCCGCCCGGTCCTGCAGCCGAAGCGTCTGGCTGTACTGTCGCTGGTCGCCGGTGCGGCGCAGGTAGACAACAAGGCGGCGCGCGACGCGCTGAGCGATCAGGGCACCGCAGTCGCGCTCCACCAGTACAAGTGCGAGATCAATGCCGGCAGTCACGCCTGCTGTGGTCCAGTACTTTCCACTCTCGCAGAAGATCTGCTCGTCCGCCACGTCCAGTCGAGGAAACTCGCGGCGCAGCCGCTCTGCGGTACGCCAATGGGTGGTCACACGATGGCTGTCCAGCAATCCCGTGGCGGCCAGCAGGAAGGCGCCGGTACAGACGCTGCAGGTTCGCTCGGTCGTGCGGTCCTGCGCCCGCAGGCATTCCAGCAGCGCCAGGTCCTTGCTCGCTGCATACACACCTTCTCCGCCGGGAACGACAAGCGTGTGGGGCTGCCACTTCACCGATTCCGCAAGCGAATGGCCGACCAGTATGCGCAGCCCGCCATCAGGGGTGGACGCCGTTGCTTCGGGACCGAATGTGGCGAGCTCGTAGCGCACGTGTCCCAACTCTTCGTTGGCCGTGGTGAATGCCTGCCAGGGGCCACTGAGGTCAAGAGGCTGGAAGTTCGGAAAGACCAGAAACGCCACGCGTATTGGCGCGCCGCCCCCCATTTTTGGCACACCTGGAAGGGGCCCGACTTCTAGAGTTCTCGTTTTAAGGAGCGTCTTCATGCAAGTGAACTTTCTGCTATTTCCGGCGTTGACACAACTGGATCTGACTGGCCCATTCGAGGTGCTCGCACGCGCGCCAGGCTTCAAGATTGACTTCGTCTCGCCGACCATGGACCCCATCCGCTCGGATCGGGGTTTGACGATGATGCCGACGGCCACCTTCGCGACCGCCGGCCCTTGCGACATCCTGGTGGTGCCGGGCGGCCCCGGCACGGATGACGCGCTGGTGGACCCGGCCTGGGTGGAATTCACGGCGAGCCAGGCCGCCAACGCACAATTCATCCTCGGCGTGTGCACCGGTTCGCTCCTGCTGGGGGCCGCAGGACTGCTGCACGGCAAGCGGGCAGCATGCCATTGGCAAGCGAGAGAGTTTCTGGCTTCGTTCGGAGCGATTCCCGATGACGCGCGCACCTGCATCGACGGAAACATCATCACGTCTGGCGGCGTGACGTCCGGGATCGACATGGCCCTTCGGGCGGTGGCAGTGATGCTGGACGAAGACGCCGCAAAGCAGATTCAGCTCCAGATCGAATACGACCCGGAGCCGCCATTCGAGGGCGGCACTCCCCGCACGTCGCCCGACTACATCGTGAAGCGGTGCCTGGAGGCCACGCGCAAGCGACACGCGCTGCGCAGCCAAGCAGTCGCACGCGCCGCAGCGGCCATGGGCGCCGCGGCAATCCCGACTGCGTGAACGAAGGAGCGCGACATGTCTTCGCTTCTACGTTCGACCGCCGTTTTGATGCTCGCAGTCCTCTTCGGAAATTGCCACGCTGGTTTTCCGGACAAGCCCATCAACATCATCGTTCCCTACGCTGCGGGAGGGCCGATGGACAAGCTAGCCCGCCAGCTTGCGCCCCAGATGAGCAGTTTGCTCGGTCAACCCGTGATCGTGCAAAACCAGGGTGGGGCGGGCGGAAACATCGGCGTGGCCATGGCCAAGCGCGCTGCGCCCGATGGCTACACTCTGTTGCTCGATCACGTGCACATGGCCACGGCCCCTTCGCTGTACCGCAAGCTCGACTTTGCGCCCGCAATCGACTTCGAGCCCCTGGGCGTGGTTGCCGAGTCGCCGCTGATTCTCATCAGCAGAACTGACGTTCCCAACGTCTTCGCCGACCTGTTGCGCTGGATGGCGCGGCAGCCCCAAGTGACCCTGGCAAATGCCGGCATCGGATCGGCCTCGCACCTGTGCGGCCTGCTGCTGCAGTCCTCGCTGAAGCTGCGCATGACCACTGTCCCGTACAAAGGAACCGGCCCGGCCATGATCGACTTGATGAGCGGCCAGGTCGACCTGATGTGCGACCTGACAGCCAATGCGCTGCCGCAGATTCAAGCTGGCAAGGTGCGTCCGATTGCTGTCACGGTGCGCGAGCCGATGAGCGGTACGCCGCTGGAGGCCGTCCCATCGATGGAGAAGCTGGGCATTGCCCAAGGCCCCCTCACCATCTGGTACGGCTTGTACGCTCCTCGCGGCACGCCGACGCCGGTCATTCAACAGCTGTCAGCCGCACTGACCACGGTGACGAACAGCGCTGCTTTTCGCAAACAGCAGATGGACTCCGGCCTGAACCCGGTCAACGACTGGCGCCTGACCCCGGCTGGGCATCGCAAGTATCTGCACGAAGAGATCAATCGTTGGGCTGGACCTATCAAGGCGGCTGGCGAGTATGCCGATTGAGACACGGGCGTGTACATCTTCGACGATGAGCGTAAACGACGCGCCGGTCCCACAGGCGCACTTTCAGGGAAATCGGTGGTCTCGCCCAAAGCGCAACGCTACTTCTGCGGAGTACAGCGCCTGTGCTGGGAAGCTGGTTCGCGCGCTGGTGCTGATGCCCTCGCTGGTGGTGCTCGATGAGCCCGTGGCGGCGATCGACGAGTCGGCGCAGGCGCAGATCCTGAATCTGCTGCGCGTGATGAACGCCGTGTGTTGGTCGGCGGTCGCTGGTCACACTGGCATTGCGAAATACCTAACACTTCTTCGCTCATCTTCCGAAACGGGCCTTCCCTGATGGCAGATCGAAGTTGAACTTTTGAGCATGCTTGTGGAAGGGACTGACTGCTATCTATGGAGACCACCCTGTCGCCGCGTCGTTGTGCTCTGCGACGCACAGAGCATCGGCCGTGCCGATGAAGGCCACGCGCGATGTGTCCCTGTCCGGGGCGCTCAGCTGGCCTTGATCTGGAAGCGCTGGATGATCTGCCGATACTGCTCCGACTCGTTCTTCATGCGCTGTGCGAAAGGAACCGCAGGCATGGCGACCGGATCCGTGCCCAGAGCCTGCAGGCGCTCGCGCACGGCGGGCTGGGCCAGCGCCGCGGCCGCGGACTTCTGAAGGCGGTCCACCGCCTCAGCCGGCGCCTTGGCTGGCGTCAGAAGGCCATACCAGGCGACGAAGTCGACGTCTTTCATGAGGCCCGCGGCTTCGCCGATCGTGGGCACCTGCGCCAGCAGCGGTGAGCGCTGTGGCTGCGTCACGGCCAGCGCACTAATCTTTCCGGCCGTGATGTGCGGCAGCAGCGGTGGCGCGCCGACCAAGGCGAAAGCGATCTCGCCCCCCAGCAGAGCGACGGTGGCGGGGCCAGCACCCTTGTAGGGCACGTGCACGATGTCCAGGCCGCTTTGCACACGCAGAAGCTCCACTGCCACGTGCATGGGCGAGCCATTGCCTGGCGTGCCCACGGTGACGCCGCCCGGGCGCTTCTTGGCGGCGGCGAGGGCCTCGCTCAGCGTGGCCGCACCCAGTGAGTGCAGGCAGGCGATCACGCTGGGCGACTGCGACACCAGCTCGATCGGCTTGAAGTCGACGAGCGGCTGGTAGCTCGCCTTCTGCAGCCAGGGCGTGATGGTGAGCTCCGGATTGCCCGCGAACAGCACCGTGTAGCCGTCGGGCGCCGCACGCGCCACGAGTTCGGCGCCCAGCATGCCGCCAGCGCCGCCACGGTTGTCCACCACCAGACTCTGGCCGAGGTCATCGGCCATCGCCTTGGCGACCAGGCGCGCCACGGCATCGATGCCGCCGCCCGCGGCGTAGGGCACCACCATGCGGATCGGTGCGGTGGGCCACGCCTGTGCGCTTGCCAGGCGCGGCAGCGCCAGAGCAGCGGGGGCGGCGCCCAGGGCCGCGAGGATGTCTCGTCTCTTCATCGCGTGTCTCCGTATTCTCGTTGTCGTTGTCGTTGTCGTTGTCGTTGTCGGCGGTCAGTCCAGCACGCGGCCCGCGTTGAGGATGCCCGCCGGGTCCAGGGCCATCTTGATGCGGCGGGTCAGCGCCAGCTCGCTCTCGCCGCGTGTGATGGAAAGAACCTCCTTCTTGAGCCGGCCGACGCCATGCTCGGCGCTCACGGTACCGCTGCGGCCGCGCAGGGCCTCGTAGACGATGCGGTCACACGCGGCGTGCTGCGCGTCGTCGAGTGGACCGCAGATCAGGTGCAGGTTGTTGTCGCCCAGGTGGCCCAGGAACAGGTGGCGGGCCGCGGGCAAGGCGGAGCGCAGGGCCGTGTCGACTTCCTGCACATAAGGACCGGTCTCGCGCCAGGGCAGACCCACGTCGTAGGTGCCGGCGGGCTTCAGACGCGTGAGCACCTCGGGGATCGCTTCGCGCAGCCGCCAGAAGGCCTCGTGCTGGGCCAGCGATGTGGCAATCGCCGCGTCCTCGATCTCCTCGGCCTCCACCGCATCGGCTAGGCTGGCTTGAAGCGCTTCGCTTAGGTCGCTGACGCTGGCATGCGCCTCGCCGGCGACTTCCACCAGCACATGCCAGGGCGAATCGGCCAGCGGCCGCGCCGTGCCGCTAAGCTGCGAGGCCAGTGCGACGAAATCGCCCGACATGAACTCGAAGGCGCACAGCGAGGAACCAAGCCTCTGCCGCAGCCGACGCAGCAGCGCCGGCAGATGCTCGAAGCGCGAGGCCGACACCCACGCCGCCTGGGGCTCGCCCATCGGCGGATGCAGCCGAAGGGTCAGCCGCGTGATGACGCCCAGCGTGCCCTCGGTGCCGACGAAGAGCTGGCGGGCTTCCAGCCCAGTGCTGTTCTTGATCAGCCGGCCCAACGACTCGACGATGGTGCCGTCGGCCAGCACGGCCTCCACCCCGAGCACCTGGTCACGCATGGTCCCGAAGCGCAGCACGCGGATGCCGCCGGCATTGGTCGACGCGTTGCCGCCCATCTGGCAGCTGCCGCGCGCACCCAGGTCCACCGCGAAGTGCCAGCCGGCAGCGGTCGCCGCCTCTTGCACGCTCTGGAGCGTGGCGCCCGCCTGCACCTGCATCAGGCCTTCGAGTTCATCGAGCGACTCGATGCGGTTCATGCGCTCCAGGTTGATGACCACATCGCCGGCATCGGGCACCGCGCCGCCGGACACGCCGGTCATGCCGCCCTGGATGGTCACGCGTTGGCCCTGCGCATGGCAGCGCTGCAGGATGGCCGACACCTCGGCCGTGGAGGTCGGCCGAAGCACCTCGCGCGGCCGGCCGCCCTGCAGGCCGCTCCAGTCGGCCAGGAAGCGCGGATCAATGTCGGCCTCGGCCTCACTCATGGTGCTGCTCATGATGTCGCGCCCGCAGGCACCGGCGTCGAGGTCGAGGAGCCAAGCATGTGCGCCTTCTCGACGCCGCCATAGCCCTCGATCATGGCGGCCTGATCGGCCTTGGCCTGGGCGTCCACGGTATTGGGATCGCAGATGCGGCCGAGCGCGGCGCGCATGCGTGCCAGCGTCTCGGCATGTGCCGGGTCGCCGGCCAGGTCATGCAGCTCCTCGGGATCGGTCTCCAAGTCGAAGAGTTCGGGTGCGAAACCCACGTAGTGGTGGTACTTCCAGCGGCCCAGGCGCAGCATGAAGCCGGCCGAATTGCTTCCGGCCGCGTGGTACTCGGACAGCACCGGCCGATCGGGCCGATCCGGCGATCTGGCGATCGCGAAAAGCGAGCGACCGGGGCGCTCGCCCATCTCGGGCGCCGGATCGATGCCCGCCGACTCCAGGATGGTGGGAAACAGGTCGAGCAGGTCGACTGGCGTGCGGCACACGCCTGGTTCCACGCCGGGGCCCGCAAGCAGCATGGGCACCTTGACGCTCTCCTCATAGAGCGTGCTCTTTCCCCAGACGCCGCGCGCCCCCAGGTTGTCGCCATGGTCCGAGGTATAGACGACCTGGGTGCTGCCGCCCAAGCCGCTGTCGTTCAGCGCGCCGAGGATCTGTCCCACGTTGTGGTCCAGCCAGGAGACGAGGCCGTAGTAGGCCGCGAAGGCGCGGCGGCGCTCGTCGGCGTCCTTGAACTTTTCTTCCGAGCCCATGAAGTCGCAGTACTCCTGCACCCAGGGATGCCGTGCGTAGCCCGTGCCCGGATGCAGCTTGGGCTCGCCGAGCTTGTCGAGCGGATAGAGGTCGTAGAAGGCCTGTGGCACTACCAGCGGAAAGTGCGGCGCAACCAGGCCGACATAGAGCACGAAGGGCTCGTCGGGCCGGCTGCCGGCGTCGCGCAGCCACTCCATCGTGCGCGCGGCCACGGAGCGGTCGTACTGCGTGTACGAGGATTCGCCGGGGCCGATGCGCTCGCCCAGCATGCGCGGGCCATCGGGCCGCGGACGGTACGGATTGCGGATCGAGGCCCACACCATGCCGTGGCCGCCCACCACGTGCATGGGCAGGTGCTCGGCATCGAAGCCGGCCGGGTCTTCCTCGCTGCGGTAGTGCAGCTTGCCGATGCTCTCCACCCGCACGCCATGGTCCTGCAGCACGTGGCCCCAGCCACGCTGCCGGCCGGTATAGGGCATGGCGTTGTCCCACAGGCGAAGCTGGTGCACGCGCAGGCCGGTGGCGAAGGCGGCACGCGCCGGCACGCAGATCGGACTTGGCGTATAGGCGTCGGTGAAGCGCCGGCCCCGCGCCGCGAGCGCGTCGAGGTTGGGGGTCTGGACGAAAGGATGTCCGGAGCAGCCCATGATGCGGGGGTCGTGCTCGTCGGACATGATGACGACGAGGTTGCGTCGGCTCATGCTGGTTGTCTCCGTGTGATGCGCGCCGCTCGAAGGGCACGACGTCGCTACTGTGCAACCCGGCGGAGGCCGCGTCCAATACCGTCTGTGATGCAGCAGCCTTTGTTTTTTCTTATGGCTCGGTGCTCGTCGAGGAAGACGGCCGCAGGCGCCGCCCTGGCAGCCGACCCTTTGAGATGAGGCGGTGGACCACATCGACGACGAGGTCACGCACCGCCAGCTCGACGGGGCCCGGAGTGGGGCTTTCGGGCCAGGCCACGGCCTGCACGCGTGCGAGGTCGCCGCCGCGGATCGGACGTCCCTCCACATCGCCCAGCGCCACCGCATCCACGCAGGCGCTGGGCGGCATGATGGCGAAGGCCAGGCCCTCGCGGACCACCGCCATCAGCATCGGCGGGCTGTTCAGCTCATAGCGCACGTCCAGCCGCAGGCCTTGCTGAGTCGCGGCGCGCTCGATGATCTTGCGCAGGTCGTGCGCGCCGTCGGGCTCGGCCAGCGGCAGCCCTGCCACGCGCGCGAACGAGGGCGTGGCCGGCAGCGCATGCATCGCCTCGACCGTTCCATACAGCATGAATCGTTCCTCGTAGAGCGGCACTGAGGCGATGCCGTGAAGCTCCGAGGCGCCAGGCATCACGGCCAGGTGCACCCGGCCGGATTCGAGCTGCATTCGCACCTCGGACGAAAGGCCTTCGCTCACGTCCAGCGACACACCGGGATGGCGCTCCTGCACCTGCCGCAGCAGTGGGGCGACCACCACTGCCGCCAGCGATCCGGCCATGGCCAGCCGCACCACCCCCTGGATGCGGGCCTCGCTGCCCGCCACCTGCGCCGGCAGGGTGTCCAGCCGCGCCAGCAGCTCGACGGCCTCGGCGAACAGGCGCTCGCCGGCCAGCGACAGGTCCACGCCGCGCGCATGCCGCTCGAACAGCCGGACGCCCATCAATCCTTCGAGCGCGGCGATGTTTTGGCTCAGCGCCGGCTGGGCGATGGCCAGTTGCGCGGCAGCGCGGGAGAAGCTGCGGCTTTGCGCAATGGCGACGAAGTAGCGCAGTTGGCGGAGAGTGAGTTTCATGGAGGCAGTATCCGGGTGCCGCGGGCTTGGCGCCATGCGGTGGCATCCCAGTCCAGCCGGCCAGGCGGCTAGGAGTCTGGGCGGCAGAAGCTACGGAGCTCGGGTGAGCTGGACTTGGGGCAAGTGCTTTCGGGGCGCTTGGCCGTTGCGCACGGTGATGAGG
>NZ_JABMJG010000007.1 GCF_013376045.1 Variovorax sp. SG517
TCAAGCTCAAACTCAAAGGCCTGAGCCCAGTACAGTACCGAACTCAGGCCTTGTGCCATTAGCTTCTAACTGTCCAACTTCTTGGGGTCAGTTCAAATCCCTGCCACGCCGGGCAGCGCGTCCGGCCTCGGCGGGACCGCCTCCCCGGGAAACTACAATCGCCAACCATGCCCGCCTCCAGCCCCATCGATCAGATCGCCGAGCGCGTCGAACGACTGCTCGTGCGTCACGAAGAGGTGCAGCGCACCAACGCGCTGCTGCAGGAACAGGTCGATGCGCTCACGCGCGAACGCGACGCACTGAAATCGCGGCTCGTCGCGGCCCGCACGCGCCTCGATGCCCTGCTCGAACGGCTGCCGGCAGAACCACCTTCCGAAGATTCCCCCGCATGAAGCAGATTGAAGTACAGATCATGGGACAGAGCTATCTGCTCGGCTGTCCCGACGGCGGCGAGGCGCAGCTGCGCCAAGCCGTCGAACGCGTGGATGCCGCCATGTGCAAGATCCGCGACGCGGGAAAAGTCAAGGCCCGCGACCGCATCGCGGTGCTGGCATCGCTGAACCTGGCATTCGACCTTGCCGCGCAGCAGGCCGCCGCCAGCGCGGCGCCTGCTCCGACAGCAGCGCCCGATACCACCGAAACCGACCCGAAAGCCGCCCAGCTCATTCAAAGACTCGATCAGGCCCTGGCGGGCGATGGACATTTGCTGTGAACGGGTTCCGCCGGCAGGGCTGTAGCGGTAAAATCCAAACTGTCTGCGGTGCGCGTTGGGCTTTATATGTCCTTGTTCCAATGCTCTACGGAGCCGGGCTTGGTAAATCGCTCGACGGGTGTGATCATCTCGCGTCAGATGAACCCGAAGTCTTGCTGCCCTCGCCCACCTGAACCCCGGTTCAGGATGCGAGTCCGGCGCCCACTTGCAGACACCTAATTCCGCCACGGCCCCCTGCACACGCTGCTCGGGGCCGTTGCTTTTTGCGATACAGAATTTCCGTGAACGTCTCCAGCCTGCTCGACCCCCTCCTCATCGCCGAACTCGCCGCCCTCGGGCTCGGCACCGGTTTCCTCGCAGGCCTGCTGGGCATCGGCGGCGGCATGCTGATGGTGCCCTTCATCACGATCATCATGGGCCACCGAGGCGCGCCGGCCGACCTCTCGGTGAAGATGGCCATCGCGACCTCGATGGCGACCATCATCTTCACCTCGGTATCGAGCGTGCGCGCGCACCACAAGCGCGGCGCGGTGCGCTGGGAGATCGTGCGGCGCCTCGCGCCCGGCATCGTCATCGGCAGCCTGGTGGGCAGCCTCGGCGTGTTCGCGCTGCTCAAGGGCACGGCGCTGGCGATCTTCTTCGCGCTGTTCGTGGGCTTCTCGGCCACGCAGATGTTCCTCGACAAGAAGCCCGCGCCCACGCGGCAGATGCCGGGCACGAGCGGCCAGCTCGCGGCGGGCGGCGCCATCGGCTTCATCTCGGGCCTGGTGGGCGCGGGCGGCGGCTTCATCAGCGTGCCGTTCATGACGTGGTGCAACATCTCCATCCACAACGCGGTGGCAACCAGCGCGGCGCTGGGCTTCCCGATCGCGGTGGCGAACGTGCTGGGCTATGCGGTCAGCGGACAGTCGGTGCAGGGCCTGCCGGCCGGCTCCTTCGGCTACATCTGGCAGCCCGCGCTGGTGGTGATCGCGCTGTGCAGCGTGATCACGGCGCCGCTGGGCGCGAAGGCCGCGCACAGCCTGCCGGTGAAGAAGCTCAAGCGCGTGTTCGCGAGCATCCTCTACCTGCTGGCGGCCTACATGCTCTGGAAGGGCCTGCACGGCTGATTCCCTTCGGGCCCAAGGCCCTTGCGCCAGAGGTGCGACTCGTTGCCGCCCGCGCGCCGCGAGCCGTATAACGGGGCCATGAAAATCCTCATCGCAGTCGACGGCAGCGCCTACACGCAGAAGGCGCTGGCTTATCTGGTCGCCAACCGGGCCATGTTCGTGGACGGGCACGAGCTGGTCATCGTGCACGTGTGCACGGGCATCTCGGGCCACGTCACGCGCCACCTCAGCAAGGAGATCGTCTCCGAGTACTACGCCGAGGAAAGCGCCAAGGTGATCGAGCCCGTGAAGGCCCAGCTCGCGGCGCAGGGCATCACAAACTACACGGTCGATGCGCGCCACGGCCACATCGCCGAGGAGATCCTCAAGTCGGCCGCCGCCGCGCAGGCGGGGCTGATCGTGCTCGGCACGCACGGCCACGGCATCCTGGGCCGCGCGCTGATGGGCTCGGTCGCCACCAAGGTGATCGCCGAGACGAACACCACGGTGCTGCTGGTTCAGTAAGCCGATCCGTCACTGCGTACGCTGCTGCCGCCACTCGCGCGGCGAGCAGCCGAATCGCTCCTTGAACGCGCGGCTGAAATGCGCCGCGTCGTTGAAGCCCCTGCCGTAGGCGATGTCCGCCACGGGCCGGCCCGCAAGGCGCGGCTCCAGCAGGTCGCGGCTGCAGGCCTCCAGCCTGCGCTCCCAGATGTACTGCGAAGGCGTGAGCGGCTCGCTCCTGAACACGCGGTGGATGTGGCTGACCGACACGCCCAGCCCCGCCGCCAGCGTGCTGACCGACAGCGAAGGATCGGCCAGCTGCTCGTCGATGCGCCGCTTCACGCGCGCCAGGTGGTACGCCACCAGATTGCTCAGCGAGGGCGCGCTGGCCGCCGGCAACGTCTGCAGCCCCGCCACCAGGATGTTCTGCACGCCGTTGGCCACCGCGAGGGCCGAGGCCGGCTGCAGCGTGTCGATGTCCTCGCGCAGCGTGCGGATCATGCCCAGCAGCAGGTGCCCCGCGCCCTCGCGGCCCGAAACGGTGGTGGCCGTGAGCGCCTGGGTGTCGCGCAGTTCGCTGCGCAGGCGCTCGCCGGGCAGCTTGAGCACGATCTGCTCGAATGATTCGTCGAACAGCAGCTGGTAGGGCCGCGTGCTGTCGTACAGCGCGAAGTCGCCGGCCGACAGCACCGCGTCGCGCCCGTCCTGCCGCACCACGCCCCGGCCGCGCGCCTGGATGCTCACGAGGAAATAGTCGTCGCTCGAATGCGAGATGTGTCCCGGCGTGCGCATCACCTTCTGCGGGCTCGAGGTGACGACCGACACGTCGAGCCCCGGCAGCGTGTGCTGGCGGATGCTGCCCTCGAAATCGCCCGAGCCGCCCGAATTGCCCTCGCGCACCGGGTCGCAGCCCAGCTGCACGTAGACGTTGCAGATCATGTCGGTCCAGTAGGCGAGCCGCTGGTCGCGCGGGACGGCGTCGGTGCTGAGCAGCTGGGTCATCGGGGTTCCTCGGAAGGCCTGAGGGGCAGCGAACGGATGCAACGCTGGAACAAGAACGCTGCCAAACCGGGTCAAGGCGTTCAGGCGGCGCGAATCTACGCTTCAAGCAACCCGCATGCCACAGCGCAAACCCGGTGACTGCGGACCACGCCTCGTTACTTTCATTGCATCTGGAGAAGCATCATGCCGACCACCGTCCACCCCAAGCTGCGCGTTGCCGCAGTGCAGGCCGCCCCCGTGTTCCTCGACCTCGACGGCACCATCGACAAGACCATCGACCTGATGGCGCAGGCCGCGAAACAGGGCGTGAAGCTCATCGCCTTCCCCGAGACCTGGGTGCCCGGCTACCCGTGGTGGATCTGGCTCGATTCGCCGGCCTGGGGCATGCAGTTCGTGCAGCGCTACCACGACAATTCGCTGGTCGTCGGCTCGGCCGAGTTCGAGCGCATCGCGCAGGCGGCGCGCAGGCTCGGCATCTGGGTGTCGCTCGGCTACAGCGAGAAGGCAGCCGGCAGCCTCTACATCGCGCAGGCGCTCATCGACGACCAGGGCCGCACGGTGCAGACGCGGCGCAAGCTCAAGCCCACGCACGTGGAGCGCACGGTGTTCGGTGAGGGCGACGGCTCCGACCTCGCCGTGGTCGAGACGCCGCTGGGCAACATCGGCTCGCTTGCCTGCTGGGAGCACCTGCAGCCACTGAGCAAGTACGCGATGTATTCGCAGAACGAGCAGATCCACTGCGGCGCCTGGCCGAGCTTCTCGCTCTACCGCGGCGCGGCCTACGCGCTGGGGCCCGAGGTCAACAACGCCGCGAGCCAGGTGTATGCGGCCGAGGGCCAGTGCTTCGTGATCGCGCCCTGTGCCACCGTGTCGAAAGCCATGAGCGAACTCATGTGCACCGACGCCGGCAAGCAGCAGATGCTGCGCATCGGCGGCGGCTATGCGCGCATCTTCGCGCCCGACGGCTCGCCACTGGGAACGCCTCTGGCAGAGGACGAGGAAGGCCTGGTCGTCGCCGACATCGACCTCGGCATGATCTCGCTCGCCAAGGCCGCCGGCGACCCGAGCGGCCACTACTCGCGACCCGACTGCACGCAGCTGCTATTCAACAAGACGCGTCGCGAGCCGGTCGTGGTGCAACAGGCGCCGTCGCCATTGCCCGCGCCGTCCGAACCCGAAGCCAGCGTGTCCGAGCCCGTCGCGGTCTGAACCCTCGGAGGCAAGCCATGGAATCCGCCATCGACGGGCACCTGAAGTGCCCCCGCACGCGCCACCGCCGCGTGGAAGACGACTACGTGCCGCCCTACCCCGCATGGTCGGCCCGCGCCCCTGTGTCGGTGAAGCAGGTCGTGATGGGCTACTTCGGCGTGCAGTCGCGCGGCCCGGAGATACAGGGCCGCGCCTGCGCCGCGCTGATGAAGATCGCGCGCGACTTCGCTCTGCCCGACGGCCCCGGCCATCACGACCTCACGCACTACGTCGACGCGCAGGGCTTCGACAACATGGTCGCCATCGCCTACTGGAGCGACCCCGCCGCCTACGCCCGCTGGTGCGCGACACCCGCCATCGACGCCTGGTGGCGCTCCGACGAGCGCCTCAGGGAAGGCCTGGGCTACTTCCGCGAGATCGCCTCGCCGCGCGTCGAGCATTTCGAGACCATGTTCAACACGCCCGACCGCTTCGAGGGCGTCGGCGTGGTCATGGGCGGCGTCAGCGGCGAGTTTCAGGAGCACGGCTACTGGGGTTCGATGCGCGACCGCATTCCGCTCTCGCAGACCGATGCGATGGCGCCATCGGGCACGCGGGCGGTGATCGCGGGCGCGCCGGCCCCGGGGCAGCGCGTGCGCATCGCGGGGCACGAGAACGTCGCGATGATCCGCTCCGGCCAGGAGTGGACCGACACCACCGGCCAGGAGCGCAAGCTCTACCTGGAAGACATGGAACCGGTGCTGCGCGAGGGCATGGACTTCCTGCGCGACCAGGGGCTGGGCATCGGCTGCTACAGCAACCGCTACATGCGCCACCTCGACGCGCAGGGCGCGCCGCTGCAGAAATCGTTCGGCCTGAGCTACTGGCGTTCGCTGGCCGACATGGAACGCTGGGCCGAGTCGCACCCCACGCACGTCGCGATCTTCGGCAGCTTCATGCGCTACGTGCAGGCGTTGAACTTCCAGCTGCAGCTGCGCGTGTACCACGAGGTGTCGGTGCTCAAGGCCGACGAGCAGAGCTACGAGTACGTCAACTGCCACGCGGGCAGCGGGCTGATGAACGGACTCGCGCCAGCAGCAGTCGGGGCTTGAACCGGCTCAGGCCGCGAACAGCCCCTTGTGCTCGTTGCGCAGCAGCGCCTTCTGCACCTTGCCCATGGCGTTGCGCGGCAGCTCGGGCACCACGAAGCAGCGCTTCGGAATCTTGAAATTGGCGAGCTTCGATTTCAGCTCCGCCACGATGGCATCGCCGTCGAGCGCCGCGCCCGCCTTGGGGATGACGATGGCCACGCCCACCTCGCCGAAGTCGGGGTGCGGCACGCCGACCACCGCGCTCTCGGCCACGCCCGCCATCTCGTTGATGTAGCCCTCGATCTCGGCGGGGTACACGTTGTAGCCGCCGCTGATGATCAGGTCCTTGCTGCGCCCGACGATGGTGATGTAGCCCCGGCCGTCGATCTTGCCCACGTCGCCGGTCTTGAAGAAGCCGTCCGCGGTGAACTCTTCCTTCGTCTTCTCGGGCATGCGCCAGTAGCCTGCGAACACGTTGGGGCCGCTGACCTCGATGTTGCCGATCTCGTCGGTGGTGCAGTCGCGGCCGCTGTCGTCGCGCACGCGCAGCTGCACGCCCGGCAGCGCGAAGCCGACGGTGCCGCCGCGGCGTTCGCCCTGCTCGGGCCGGTAGGGGTTGGAGGTGAGCATGACCGTCTCGCTCATGCCGTAGCGCTCCAGGATGGTGTGGCCCGTGCGCTCGCGCCATTCGTCGAAGGTCTCGATGAGCAGCGGCGCCGATCCCGCGATGAACAGGCGCATGTTGCGCACCGCCTCGCGCGTGAGGCCGGGCTCGGCCAGCAGGCGCACGTACAGCGTGGGCACGCCCATGAACACGGTGGCCTCGGGCAGCTTCTGCACCACGCGCTTCGGATCGAACTTCGCGAACCACAGGATCTTGCTGCCGTTGAGCAGCGCGCCGTGCAGCGCGACGAACAGGCCGTGCACGTGGAAGATGGGCAGCGCATGGATCAGCACGTCGCCTTCGGTCCAGCCCCAGTAGTCCTTCAGCACCTCGGCGTTCGACAGCAGGTTGCCGTGCGTGAGCATCGCGCCCTTGCTGCGGCCGGTGGTGCCGCTGGTGTAGAGGATGGCTGCCATGTCGCCGGCCTTGCGCTGCGCGGGCAAGTGCTGGTCGCTGCACTGCGCGGCCACGTCGAGCAGCGTGCCGGTGCGGTCGTCGTCCAGCGTGAAGACGTGCTTCGTGCCCGCCGCGGTGGCGATGGGCGCGACCCACGAGGCGTTGCGGCTGGTACACACCACCACGGCCGGCTCGGCGTTGCCGATGAAGTATTCGATCTCTGCGCTCTGGTAGGCGGTGTTCAGAGGCAGGAACACGTAGCCCGCGCGCAGCGTGGCGAGGTACAGCAGCATCGCCTCGACCGACTTCTCGACCTGCACCGCGATGCGCGCGCCCTTCTCCAGCTTCAGAGCGTCGAGCAGGTTGGCGATCATGGCGCTGGCGCGTTCGAGGTCGCGCCAGGAATAGAACAGGCCGCTGTCGGTTTCGACGGCGATGCCGTCGAGGTCGGCAGGGAATGCCGCGCGCAGGGCGGCGAACAGGTTGGCGTTGGCGGACTTCTTCATTCGGACGATTGCTTGGCTTGGCTTCAGAAATTCGGGGTGCGCTTGGCAAGGAAGGCGGCGATGCCCTCGCGGTGTTCCGCGGAATCGGCGTAATCGTAGGCGGTGGCCAGCAGGCCGTGGGCCGAAGGTGCGCCGGCGCGCAGCACGGCGAAGGTGGCCTTGTGCAGGCGCGCGGCCTGCGGGGAGAGCGCGGCGATGCGCTCGGCGTGCGACTGGGCAGCGAGCGGAACTTCGTTGTCGGGCAGCACCTGCAGCAAAAAGCCTGCGTCGTACAGGCGCTGCGCACCATGCACGCCGGCGGCCAGCAGCATGTCGCGCGCGAGCACGTCGCCGATGGCGCAATGGACCAGCGCCGCTTCGCGCGGCGCCATCGGGAAACCGAGCTTGGCGATGGGCGCACCGAACTTCGCGGACGCGCCGGCCAGGCGGATGTCGCAGCAGCTCGCGATCTCGATGCCCGCGCCCATGCAGGCGCCCTCGATCTGCGCGACCAGCGGCAGCGGGCAGTCGAGCATGGCCTGCAGTGCGGCCCAGACCTCGTTCTCGTGGAACTCGCGCAGGCTGGGCTCGCTGAAGCGGAACGACGGGTACTCGGAAATATCGCCGCCCGCGCAGAAGGCGCCACCCTCGCCGCGCACGATCACGCAGCGCAGGGCGTTGTCGCTGTCGCCATCGCCATCGCTGCGCAGGCCGTCGAACACCGCGCGCAGTTCGCGCCACATGGCGCGCGTCATGGCGTTGAGCCGCCCCGCGTTCGACAGCGTGACGACCGCGATGGCGCCGTCGCGGCGCAGGGAGATGGAGCTTCCAGTCGTCATTCGAGCTTGGCGCCCGAGGCCTTCACCACCGCGGCCCAGCGCTTGATCTCGGCATTGACGAAGCTGCCGTAGGCGGTGGTGGTGAGGTTCGGGATCTCGGAACCGTTCTGGGCCCAGATGCCCTTCAGGTCGTCGGTGGCCAGCGACTTCTTCATGTCGTCGATGGCGCGCGCCTGCGTGTCGGCCGGCGTGCCCTTGGGCGCCCACAGGCCGTACCAGGTGGTCACGGTGTACTCGGGCAGGCCCACTTCGGCGGCGCAGGGCACGTCGGGGAAGGCCGGGTTGCGCTTGGTGCCGGCCACCATCAGCGCCTTGATGCGGCCGCTCTTGATGTGCTGCGCCGAGGAGCCCAGGCCGTCGAACATCAGGTCGACGTTGCCCGAGATCAGGTCCGACAGCGCCGGGCCCGCGCCGCGGTACGGAATGTGCGTGATGAAGGTGCCGGTCTGGATCTTGAAGAGCTCGCCCGCCAGGTGGTGCGAGGTGCCCGAGCCGGCCGAGCCGTAGTTGAACTTGCCGGGGTTGCGCTTCACCAGCGCGATGAATTCCTGGATGGTGTTGGCCTGCACCCGCTTCGGGTTGATCACCACCACCTGCGGCACGTTGGCCAGCAGCATCAGCGGCACGAAGTCTTTCTCGATGTCGTAGTCGAGCTTCGGGTAGATGGACGGCGCGATCGCGTGGTGCACCGCGCCCATGAAAAGCGTGTAGCCGTCGGCCGGCGCCTTGGCGGCGATGCTGGCGCCCAGCGTGCCCCCTGCCCCGCCGCGGTTGTCGATGACCAGCGTCTGCCCCGCGACGCGCGAGAACTGCCCCGACAGCGGCCGCGCGAAAGCGTCCGTGCCGCCACCGGCCGGGAACGGCACGATCATCGTCACGGGCTTCGTCGGCCAGCCCTGCTGGGCCCGCGCGGCGCCGCACAGAACGGCCGCACCGGCGGCGGCCACGCGCAGTACGTCGCGGCGCTGAAAGCTTGAATTCATTTGTCTCATCTCCTGTGTGTCGTTGTGGATCTTGCCGCCCCGTGCGGCTGCCGGCCTTGTGTGCGCCGGCTCTTTGCTCTGCTTCGACTTCCTCTGCTTCCTCTTTGACGGACTTCAGCCTTTCTTGAAATACAGGCCTTCGATGTCTCCCGATACCGCCACCCTGCCCTCGGCCAGCCAGGCGCGGTGCTTGTCCAGGCGCTTGAGGTCATAAAGGTAGTTGACCATGAGCCCGTAGGACTGCTTGTGCCCCTTGGGCGACGGATCGCCGGCCCAGTTCAGGCGCTCGACGCGCGCGCCGTTGCCGAGGTGGAATCGCGCCACCGGATCGGCCGGCGTGCCGTCGACCAGAGCGCGGCCGAGATACTCGGCGGCCGCCTGCATCAGCCACTGCCGCAGCGGCGACTTGGCGTCGAAGCTCGCGGCGCCGTCCACGGCGGCGAGCAGGCGCTCGGCCGTCGGCGGTAGCGAGCCGACGAGGCGGCCCAGTTCGGCCTCGCGCTTCTCGTCCAGGCGCGGCAGCAGGTCGGCGGCGTTCTTCGCGAGCCAGGTGCGAAAACCCGGAATCGGCGAGAGCGTGGCGAAGGTCTTCAGGCGCGGCAGTTCTTCCTGCAGCGTCTCGACCACGCGCTTGATGAGCGAGTCGCCGAAGCTCACGCCGCGCAGGCCGTTCTGCGTGTTGCTGATCGAATAGAAGATGGCGGTGGTGGCCCGCGCCGCGGGCACCGGCACCGCGGTTTCGTCGAGCAGCGGCGTGATGCCGTCGCTGATGCGGTCGACCAGCGCCACCTCGACGAAGATCAGCGGCTCGTTGGGCAGGCGCGGATGGAAGAAGCCGTAGCAGCGGCGGTCGCTGTCGTCGAGCCGGTTCTTCACGTCGGACCAGCTCTTGATGTCGTGCACCGCCTCGTAGCGGATGAGCTTCTCGATCAGCGAGGCCGGCGAATCCCAGTCGATGCGGCGAAGCTCCAGGAAGGCGACGTCGAACCAGGTGGAGAAGAGCTGTTCGAGCTCTGCATCGAGCGCGAGCAGGCGCTTGTCGGCCTTCAGGCACGGCAGCAGGTCGGCGCGCAGGTCGACCAGGAAGCGCATGCCCTCGGGCTCGACCGCGAAGCGCTGCAGCAGGCGCATGCGCGGCGACACCAGCGCGCGGCGCAGGCGCAGCTCGGCTTGGCCCTCGTCGGGCGTGCCGACTGCGGCCTGGTGCTGGTCACGCGCGGTCTTGAGCTTCTGCGCATCGGCGGCGAAATGCTCGCTCATGAGCGCCCAGTAATCGCGGCGCTCGTCGGCCGTGGCGGCGCGGTAGGCGTCGGCAATGGCATGCGCGCGGCGGCCGCCCTCGACCTCGCTCACGCGCGGGTCGATCACGGCCTGCAGGTCGGCCAGCACGCGGCGCAGCGCGCGCGGCGACAGGGCCTCGTCGGCCTTGCGCAGCGTGGCCTGAAGGCGCTCGGCGGTCGTGCGGACGCTGGGCTTGGGCGCGTTCTTCGATGCGCTCTTTGCCACGCCTTCGGGCGCCACGGGCACTTTGGATTTCTCTCCAGAACGCAGCCGCGCCTGGAACCATTCGGTCGCACTCATTGGGGCACTCCAATGCTTGAAGGGGTTGTCACGCCTGTCACGACATCACCCTGGATTTCTGCTGGCGCGCGACCTCGCGCAGCGCCTCGCGCTGGCGGGTGAGGTGCGTGCGCATGGCTGCGTCGGCGCCCTCGCTGTCGCGCGCCTTCAGCGCCGCGAACACGGCCAGGTGCTCCGACAGGCTCTGCTCGAGCCGCCCCGGGGCATGCAGCTGCTGCAGCCGGGCGAGCTTGAGGATCTTGCGCAGGTCGCCGATCACCTGGGCCAGCCACTTGTTGTCGGCCAGCTTGATGATCGCCTCGTGGATGATGTGATTGGTCGCGTAGTAGTCGTTGATGCGCTTGGCCCTGGCGTGGCGCACGAGGCGCTCGTGCAGCGCGTCGAGCTCCTGCAGTTCGGCGTCGCTGGCGTTGCGGGCCGCCTCGTAGGCGCAGCGGCCTTCGAGCAGCGCGATGACCGGGAAGATCTCGTCGAGATCGCGCTCGGTCACCTCGTTGACGAAGCAGCCGCGGCGCGGCTCGTGGCGCAGCAGGCCTTCGGCAGTGAGCACCTTGAGCGCTTCGCGCAGCGGCGTGCGCGAGATGGAGAGCCGCTCGCACAGGGCGATCTCGTCGACGAAGCTCCCGGGGGCCAGCGAGCCGTCGAAGATCTGCTCGCGCAGCGTGGCGGCGACTTCGTCGTGCAGGGAGTTGGGGACCAGGCGCATGGGATCAGGGGCGCATAATTTCCTGTAATTACACGTAATTCTGAGCCCGCTCACCGCCCGGCGCAAGTGCCGCACGTCGAATGCACGGCGGGTAGTTACCCTTAAAACAAACGGCCCCGAAGGGCCCTTTGCCCCGAAGGGCCCTTTTCCCTGAAAGCTCAGGCGCGCGCGGCGCTGGCCGTCTTGCCGCCGGTGCGGCCGAACCAGAACCACAGCGCGATGCCCGCGACGATCATCGGGATGCTCAGCCACTGCCCCTGGCTCAGGTTGAGCGCCCGCAGGCCGAGGAAGTCATCGGGCTCGCGGAAGAACTCGGCCACGAAGCGCAGCACGCCGTAGCCGATGAGGAACACCGAGGCCACCTGACCCTGCTTGCGCTCCTTGCGTGCATAGAGCCACATCACGACGAAGAGCAGCAGCCCCTCGAGCAGGAACTGGTAGACCTGCGAGGGATGGCGCGGCAGCATCGATCCGCTCTGCGGAAACACCATGCCCCAGGGCAGGTCGGGGCTGCTGAAGCGGCCCCACAGCTCGCCGTTGATGAAGTTGCCCACGCGGCCGGCCGCGAGGCCCGTCGGCACGCAGGGCGAGACGAAGTCCATCACCTGCCAGAACGGCCGCTTGCGCGAATACGAGAACCACACCATCGCGCCGATCACGCCAAGCAGCCCGCCGTGGAAGCTCATGCCGCCCTGCCACACGTAGAGGATCTCGAGCGGATGCGTGAGATAGAACTCGGGCTTGTAGAACAGGCAATAGCCCAGCCGACCGCCGACGATGACGCCCATTACGCCGAGGAAAAGAATGTCCTCGATGTCCCTGCGCTGCCACACGCCCGCATCCACCAGGCTGCGGAAAGGCTCGTGCCGCAGGCGGCGCGTGCCGAGGAAATAGAACAGCGCAAACGCGGCCAGGTAGGTCAGGCCGTACCAGTGAATGGCCACCGGCCCGATTTGCAGGGCGATGGGGTCGATATGCGGATACATGAGCATCCGCGGATTGTGCCCCGGCCGGATGTCGGGGCCGGGACGGGGCTTTTCAGGTGGAAATCAGCGCCCGAACTTCCACCACAAGAGCCCCGCGACCAGGGCCGGCACCGCGAAGATCAGCAGGAAGATCGGCAGTTCCTCGGCCACCGAATACCCGGCCTTGATCACGCCCACGGCCATGTTGATGCCCGCCCCGACGAACCACGCCGGGATGAACCACTTGGCCGCCACGGCCAGCGCCGCCGGGGAGCCGTCGCCCAGCAGGCGCCCGGCCAACAGGAACACCGCCAGCAGCACGAAGCCGCCGCCCATCACCATGATCGTGTGCATGTCGTTCGTCCTCCTCGCGGCATCTTGCCGGATCTGCACGCGGGTCAGCGCGTCGTGTAGCCGCCATTGGCGAAGATCGTCTGGCCGGTGATCCACCAGCCCTCGGTGACGAGGAAACGCACGATGGGCGCGATGTCCTCGATGTCGGTCAGGCCCTTCTTCGAGAACTTGCTGAGCGCGGCAGCGCTGCTGTGGTACTCCACGGCCTCCTTGCTCTCCTGGCCGTAGAAGAACGGCGTGTCCATGGGCCCGGGGCCGATGGCGTTGACCGAGATGCCGCGCTCGCCGAACTCCTTCGATGCGGCGCGCGTGTAGTGCTCCACCGCGGCCTTCGAGCCCGGGTAGATCGCATAGAACGGCGTGTAGGCCGCCAGCAGCGAGCTCACCAGCGTGACGATGCTGCCGCCGTCGGCCAGCGTGCGGCCGGCCTGCTGGATGAAGAAGAAGGCGGCCTTGGCGTTGGCGTCGAAGCTCTTGTCGTAGTCGGCTTCGGTGACGTCGAGGATCGGCTTCTTGATGACCACGCCGGCCGTGTTGATCGCGATGTCGACCTGGCCGAAGTGCTTCACCGCCTTGTCGAACAGGCCGACGCAGTTCTCGACCACCGAGAGGTCGCCCTGCACCAGCAGCGTGTCGGCACCCTTGGCCTTGAGTTCGGCGGCGGTCTTCTCGGCATCGGCGCGCGAGGCGTCGCTGTTGTAGTGGATGGCGATGCCCCTGGCGCCGCCGTCGACCAGCTGGTGGCCGATGAGAGCGCCGAGGTTCTTGCCGCCGCCGGCGATGACGGCGACCTTGTTCTTGAGGGTGCGTGCGGACATGGAATGGCCTCCTTGGTTGAAGCTTGGATGTGTGACGGGAGAGGCCAGTCTATTGATCGCCTTCGCAGAGATAAATAGATCGTTCAAGGCTAGACTATTCAGGACTTCACGAACAATCGAGTTCCCTTTCCTTCTCCACTCCATGGACCGCATCGACCTCCTCCAGGTCTTCGTACGCGTGGCCGAAACCGGCAGCTTCACGCGCGCCGCCGACCGCCTGGGCCTGCCGCGCGCCAGCGTCTCCACGGCCGTGCAGCAGCTCGAAACCCGCCTCGGCTCCCGCCTTTTGCACCGGACCACGCGCCGCGTCGGCCTCACGCCCGACGGCGAAGTGATGCTGGAGCGCGCCCGCGCGCTGGTAGCCGACATGGAGGACATGGAGCAGCAGTTCCTGCCCGCGCATGGCCAGGTGAGCGGGCGCCTGAAGGTCGACGTGCCCAGCCGCATCGCGCGGCGGCTCATCGCGCCCGCGCTTCCGGAGTTCTTCAGGCGCCATCCGGCCATCGAACTGGAACTGGGCTCCAGCGACCGCGCGGTGGACCTCGTGCTCGAAGGCGTCGACTGCGCGCTGCGCGTCGGCCCGCTGGCCAGCAGCAGCCTCGTGGCGCGTCCCATCGGGCATTTCACGCTGATCAACTGCGCGAGCCCAGCCTACCTCGAGCGCCACGGCACGCCGCGCACGCCCGCCGACCTGCCGCAGCACGTCGCCGTCAACTACGCCTCGCCGACCAGCGGCCGCGCCGCGCCCTGGGAATGGCTGCGCGACGGCGAGACCGCGACACTGCGCATGCGCAGCCAGGTGGCGGCGAACAACGCCGAGACCTACATCGCCTGCGCGCTGGCCGGGCTGGGCCTGATCCAGATTCCGGCCTACGACGTGCGCGAGCACCTGGCAGCCGGCGAGCTGGTCGAGGTGCTGCCCGAGGCCCGCGCCGAGCCGCTGCCCGTGCAGCTGGTATATCCGCACCGGCGCAACCTCTCGCGGCGCATGCAGGCCTTCGCAGGCTGGCTCGAGACGGTGCTGGCCGATGCGCTCGACAAGCCGGCGCAGCCCGCTGGCGGACGTACTCGCAAGGCCCGCTAAGCCTCGCCCCGGCTCTTCGAACCAGCCCCCCGCTCGCGCACGAAGGCGATGAAGCGCGCGAGCGCCGGACTGGCCGCTCCCTCGGGCCACACCAGGCTGGTCTCGCAGGCAGGCAACTCCGGCGGGGTACGACGCCGCGGGGCCGGCGCGAACTCCTCGGCACGCCGGTACACCACGCCCGCACGGCGGAACTGCGTGACGCTCTCCGGCACCCAGGCCACGCCGATGCCGCCCGAGACGAGGTTCACGATGGTCTGCATCTGTATCGCCTCCTGCCCCAGTTGCGGCGTGCGGCCGGCAGCGTGGTACAGGTCGAAGATGGCGTCGTGCAGCGAAGGCACGATGCGGCGCGGAAAGATCACCAGCGGCTCGGCGAGCACGTCCGCCAGGAGCAGCTTGCCGGTGCGCGCGAGCGCATGCCGCTCGGGCAGCGCCAGCACCAGCGGCTCCTCCGACACGGCAAGGCGCGCGAGCCCGGGCGGCGCGGCGCCGGGCGAATGCAGCATCAGCCCGGCATCGATCTCGCCGCGCGCGAATGCTTCGAGCTGCACGTCGCCGGTGGCCTCCACCAGCTCCAGCGCGACCTCGGGGCACAGCACGCGGAATTCGCGCACCCATGCGGGCAGCTGCTCGAAGCCCACCGTCGACACGAAGCCGATCCGCACCCGCCCCACCTGCCCCGCCGCCGCCGCGCGTGCCCGCGCAGGCAGTGCCTGCGCGCGGGCCAGCAGCTCTCGCACGTCGGGCAGCAGCGCCTCGCCCGCCGGCGTGAGCGCCACGCGCCGCCGGGTGCGGTCGAACAGCACCACGCCCAGCGTCTTCTCCAGCTGGGCGATGGCCTGGGTGACCGGCGGCTGCGTCATGTGCAGCCGCTGCGCGGCGCGGCCGAAGTGCAGTTCCTCGGCCACGGCGACGAACTGGCGCCAGGCCCGCAGGTCGACGAGGGCTTCATTCATATGCCGAGCATATCAATCTGCAATTGAAAATGGATTGGAAGCAATCAATCAGAAGTCCGATACTTGAGCCCCCCCCCCGATCTCCCCACGACAGAAGAGACACCATGGACACCAAGCCAATCCAGATCAACCGCCGCAGCGCCAACATCGTCGAAGGCAAGAGCCGCGCCCCCAACCGCTCGATGTTCTACGCCATGGGCTACGAGGAAGGCGACTTCAAGAAGCCGATGGTCGGCGTCGCCAACGGCCACAGCACCATCACGCCGTGCAACTCGGGCCTGCAGAAGCTGGCAGACGCGGCCATCGCCGGCATCGAGGAAGCCGGCGGCAACGCGCAGGTGTTCGGCACCCCCACCATCTCCGACGGCATGGCCATGGGCACCGAGGGCATGAAGTACTCGCTGGTCAGCCGCGAAGTCATCTCCGACTGCATCGAGACCTGCGTGGGCGGCCAGTGGATGGACGGCGTGCTGGTGGTCGGCGGCTGCGACAAGAACATGCCCGGCGGCCTCATGGGCATGCTGCGCGCCAACGTGCCGGCCATCTACGTCTACGGCGGCACCATCCTTCCCGGCAAATACAAGGGCCAGGACCTGAACATCGTGAGCGTGTTCGAGGCCGTGGGCCAGAACGCCGCCGGCAACATGAGCGACGAAGACCTGCACGAGATCGAGAAGCGCGCCATTCCCGGCACCGGCTCGTGCGGCGGCATGTACACCGCCAACACCATGTCGAGCGCATTCGAGGCGCTGGGCATCTCGCTGCCCTACTCGTCGACCATGGCCAACCCGCACGACGAGAAGGCCAACTCGGCCAAGGAATCGGCCAAGGTGCTGATCGAGGCCATCAAGAAAGACCTTAAGCCGCGCGACATCGTGACCAAGAAGGCCATCGAGAACGCCGTTGCCGTCATCATGGCCACGGGCGGCTCGACCAACGCGGTGCTGCACTTCCTGGCGATCGCGCATGCCGCCGAGGTCGAGTGGACCATCGACGACTTCGAGCGCATGCGCAAGAAGGTGCCCGTGATCTGCGACCTGAAGCCCTCGGGCAAGTACCTCGCGGTCGACCTGCACCAGGCCGGCGGCATCCCGCAAGTGATGAAGGTGCTGCTGAACGCGGGCCTGCTGCACGGCGACTGCATCACCATCAGCGGCCAGACCATCGCCGAAGTGCTCAAGGACGTGCCGGACGTGCCGCGCGCCGACCAGGACGTGATCCGCACCATCGACAACCCGATGTACGAGGAAGGCCACCTCGCCATCCTCAAGGGCAACCTGTCGCCCGAGGGCGCTGTCGCCAAGATCACCGGCCTGAAGAACCCCGTCATCACCGGCCCGGCCCGCGTGTTCGACGACGAGCAGTCGGCGCTCAAGGCGATCCTGGACGGCAAGATCAAGGCCGGCGACGTGATGGTGCTGCGCTACCTCGGCCCCAAGGGCGGCCCCGGCATGCCCGAGATGCTGGCGCCGACCGGCGCACTCATCGGCGCGGGCCTCGGCGAGAGCGTGGGCCTGATCACCGACGGCCGCTTCTCCGGCGGCACCTGGGGCATGGTGGTGGGCCACGTGGCGCCCGAAGCCGCTGCCGGCGGCACCATCGCCTTCGTGAACGAGGGCGACTCGATCACCATCGACGCGCACCAGCTCAAGCTCGAACTGAACGTGCCCGAAGCCGAGATCGCCAAGCGCCGCGAAGGCTGGAAGGCCCCCGCTCCGCGCTACACGCGCGGCGTGCAGGCGAAGTTCGCGTTCAACGCGTCGAGCGCCAGCTCGGGCGCGGTGCTCGACAAGTTCTGATCCTTGCGCGAAACACCGAGGAACCGGCTTTGCCGGGCCTCGGTGTTGCCCCCGGTCGGGGGTTGGCGAAGTGACACGAAGTGCACGCAGCCTGGGGGCGAGCCTTGCCTAAGCCATCATCCACGCGCCGTAGCCGAAGGCCAGGAAACCAAGGCCGACGATCGCGAGGATGCTGCGCGACTGGAAATCCATCGCCGGCGGCAGGCTCTGCACGAGAAAGTGCAGCATGGCGCCGGCGCCGACGGTCATGAAGCCCGCGCCGAACTGCTTCATCGGGCTCGGGTCCGGATAGAGGAAGACGAGCGCGAAGCCGGCCAGGAAGACGAGGTTGGCAAGCACGGTGCCGCGCGTGCGCCAGCGCTTCTGGCCGGGCGTGGGTTCGCGTACCTGCGCCCGCTCATAGGTGCCTTGCCTTTCGCGCGCGTCCTGGCGCGCCATGCCTATGAAGAACAGGCCGAACATCGCGGGAAAGGCACCGAAGATGCCGAGCCCCCAGACGCCACCCCACATGTTCTGGAAATCGGCCACCAGCGCCTGCGCGGGGTCGGCCACGCGGTAGCGCACCTCTACCGGATCGCCCCACTCCTTGCCCGACAGTCCGCCGCCGAGGCCCTTGACGCGGCGCTTCTGCCCATCCGGCGTGACGTACTCGACGATGGGCGCGCGCGATACGGTGACGCGGCCCTTGCTGTCCTTGCTCTGCTCGTCGACGAATTCGACCAGGCTGCCCTGCACGCTCGCGGTGCCGGCGATCGACTGGTAGCGATTCCAGCCGAGGGTGGCCGCGCCATAGAGACCGGCGCAGCCGATGAGCAAGGCGCCCACGCCCACACCCCAGAAGAAGTTCTTGAGCCAACCCACGAGCCCGCCGATGGCCGGGCCGATCAGCAGCGACAGTCCGAAGACGATCAGCGCGCGGGTGGTGGCTTCCTCGTCCATGGCACTTCAGCGTGATGCATGCGGTGCGCGGACTCCGGCCGATGGAAGAACAAGCGGCTCAGCGGCGCGGCCGCTGCCCGTTGCCGGTCTTCATGCCCATGTTGTTCTTCTGGCGGTCGATGCGCGCCTGCTTGCGACGGTCTTCCCGCTCGACGACCTTGCGCTTGGTGTAGCCCGACGAATCGGCCCACGCCCACCATGCGACGGCCATCGCGAACGGCGACAGCACGATCCACCAGCTCCATGTGGCGACCATGCCGATCTCGAAATACTTGAGGGCCAGAGCAAGCAGGCCCAATCCCAGAAACCACATCGCGAATCCCTCAGGGTTGTATTGGCAACGCATCCGGCGCCGTGCACGGGCCTACCTACAATCGCGTTGAGTCGAATGTAACTCAGCATTTAACAATTACACCCCATGAAAAGAGTCTTGCTGCCGGCAGTCCTGGGCCTCGGCCTCACCGCACTCGCCGCGCCTGCCTTCGCCGATCTGGCGCTGGCGACCTCGAAGAACTGCATGAGCTGCCACGCGGTCGAGCGCAAGGTCCTCGGCCCCTCGTTCAAGGACGTGGCCGCCAAGTACAAGGACGACAAGGGTGCCGTCGACACCCTCGCCAACAAGATCATGAAGGGCGGCTCCGGCGTGTGGGGGCCGGTGCCGATGCCAGCGAACAACCAGGTCAGCGAAGCCGACGCGAAGAAGCTCGCAGCCTGGGTGCTGTCGACGAAGTAAGCCCGCCGCCGGGCCTGGCTTTGCGTCAGATCTGCGGGTTGATGTCGGCCGGCACGGGCCGGCGCTCGATGCGGTCCTCGAGCTGGCCGATGTGGGCAGCCAGGGTGTTGTCGGTCTGGTCCGAGCGCAGTCGGATCGCCGTCTCGAGCTGCTCCAGCCGCGCCAGGATCGCCGTCTGGCGATCGGCGTTCTGCGCCATGTGCTTGTTCTCCTGCGCCTCCAGGAAGTTGCGCAGCTCGGTGAAGCGCGATGCCTCCGCCTTGTCGGCCAGGTCGCGCTGGGCCTGCATTTCCTTGGTGTGGCGCTTGGTGTCGATCAGCACCGAACTGTGCAGGTACAGCACATAGACGAGGAAGAAGGCCGCCAGCACCGCGGTCAGCCCCAGCATCAGGAGGCCCAGCGGGGCCGAGACGGTCATGAAGCCCAGCCACACGTCGGTGGGCGTGGCCAGCGTGCCCCAGTTGAGCGCGGCGAGCGCCACGATGAGCAGCACGACGACGAAAAGAAAAGCGGATCTCACGCCCATTTGGGGCCTCCTTCGGAAAGATCGAACACGTCGGAACCCGTGCGCATCGAGGCGCGCGGTGGTTGCGACGGTTTTACCTCAGCGAAGAGCCCCGTTCGGCGCAAATGGCCGCATAAACGGCCATGTCCTACAGCACTAATGCACTGCTGGTCAGTTCGTCTGCGACAACTGCTCCAGGATCGCCGGATTCTGCCGGCACCTCACATCGCTGCGCGATATGAGTGCCGTCTTCACCTGCTAACGTGCTTCGCACGTACCGGCCTCCGGCCGGATCCCGGATCAGTTCGTCTGCGACAACTGCTCCAGGATCGCAGGGTTTTCCAGCGTCGACGTGTCCTGCGTGATCGCCTCGCCCTTGGCGATGCTGCGCAGCAGGCGGCGCATGATCTTGCCGCTGCGGGTCTTGGGCAGGTTGTCGCCGAAGCGGATGTCCTTGGGCTTGGCGATGGGGCCGATTTCCTTGGCGACCCAGTTGCGCAGTTCGTTGGCGATCTGCTTGGCTTCCTCGCCGGTCGGGCGTGAGCGCTTGAGAACGACAAAGGCGCACACGGCCTCGCCCGTCACGTCGTCGGGGCGGCCCACCACGGCGGCTTCTGCCACCAGGTCGGTCTTGGCGACCAGCGCCGATTCGATCTCCATCGTCCCCAGGCGGTGGCCCGACACATTCAGCACGTCGTCGATACGGCCGGTGATGCGGAAGTAGCCGCGGTCGGCGCTGCGCACCGCGCCGTCGCCGGCGAGGTAGATCGTGCCGCCCATTTCCTCGGGGAAGTAGCTCTTCTTGAAGCGCTCGGGGTCGTTCCAGATCGTGCGGATCATCGAGGGCCAGGGCCGCTTGATGACCAGCATGCCGCCCGCGCCGTTGGGCAGGTCTTTACCGGTCTCGTCGACGATGGCGGCCATGATGCCCGGCAGCGGCAGCGTGCACGAGCCCGGCACCAGCGGCGTGGCGCCCGGCAGCGGCGTGATGACGTGGCCGCCGGTCTCGGTCTGCCAGAAGGTGTCGACGATGGGGCAGCGCTCGCCGCCCACATTGCGGTGGTACCACATCCAGGCCTCGGGATTGATCGGCTCGCCGACCGACCCGAGGATGCGCAGGCTGGTGAGGTCCCAGTTCTTCGGATGCACCTTCTCGTCGCCGTCGGCCGCCTTGATGAGCGAGCGGATCGCGGTGGGCGCCGTGTAGAACACGCTGACCTTGTGCTTCTCGATCATCTGCCAGAAGCGGCCCGCGTGCGGGAAGGTCGGGATGCCCTCGAACACCACCTGCGTGGCACCGGCCGCGAGCGGGCCGTAGGCGACGTAGGTGTGGCCGGTGATCCAGCCGATGTCGGCGGTGCACCAGAACACGTCCTCGGGGCGGATGTCGAAGGTCCAGTCCATCGTGAGCTTCGCCCACAGCAGGTAGCCGCCGGTGGAGTGCTGCACGCCCTTGGGCTTGCCGGTGGAGCCCGAGGTGTAGAGGATGAAGAGCGGATGCTCGGCGTTGACCGGCACAGGCGCGCATTCGGTGCCCTGCCCCTTCAGCGCCTCGGTGAAGCTGATGTCGCGGCCCTCGACGCGGTTCCACGCGGTGGGCGTGCGCTCGTACACCAGCACGGTCTTGATCGACTCGCAGCCGCCCAGCGCGATGCCGTCGTCCACGATGGCCTTCAGCGGCAGCTCCTTGCCGCCGCGCAGTTGGTAGTTGGCCGTGATGACCGCCACCGCGCCCGCGTCGATGATTCGCTCCTGCAGCGCCTTGGCCGAGAAGCCGCCGAACACCACGCTGTGGGTGGCGCCGATGCGCGCACAGGCCTGCATGGCGACGACGCCCTCGATGGTCATCGGCATGTAGACGATGACGCGGTCGCCCTTCTTGATGCCGCGCGCCTTCAGCGCGTTGGCGAACTGGCTCACGCGCGCGAGCAGCTCCTTGTAGGTGACCTTGGTGACGGTGCCGTCGTCGGCCTCGAAGACGATGGCGGTCTTGTTCTCGACCGGGGTGCCGATGTGCCTGTCGAGGCAGTTGGCGCTGGCGTTGAGCTCGCCGTCGCCGAACCACTGGTAGAACGGCGCATTCGATTCGTCGAGCGTCCTGGTGAAGGGCTTGGTCCAGTTCAGGTTGTCCTTGGCCAGGCGGGTCCAGAAACCCTCGAAGTCGTTCTCGGCTTCCTTGCACAGGGCCTCGTAGGCGGCCATGCCGGAAATGCGTGCGCCTTGCGTGGCGCGGCCGTCCGGCGGGAAGACGCGGTTCTCGACCAGGACGGATTCAATGTTCTTCGATGCGCTGCTGCTCATGCTCTTTGTCTCCAGGATGGGTGCGGCCGTAATGTCGGCGGACCCACTTACGGGTCACTGACGGCTGCCATGTTAGAGCCTGTTCGATGGCCCTCTCGGGGTTATCACGAGGGCGTCACCGGGACACCCCTAGAATTCGCGGTCCTCCACAACCGGACTGCAGATGTCTGCTCCCGACCCTTTCGACACCCGGAACCCGCCCGTACCACGCCGTGGTTCGCCGCTTCGCCCCCTGCCCAAGCTGATCTTCGCAAGCCGCTGGCTGCAGCTGCCGCTGTACCTGGGCCTGATCGTGGCGCAGGCGGTGTATGTGGTGCACTTCCTGGTCGAGTTGCTGCACCTGGTGGAGGCCGCCTTCGGCTCCAAGGATGCGCTGCAGGCGCTAATCACCAGCATCGGCTACAAGACCACGGCGCCAGTGGGCACGCTGAACGAGACGGTCATCATGCTCGTGGTGCTCGCGCTGATCGACGTGGTGATGATCTCCAACCTGCTTATCATGGTGATCGTTGGCGGCTACGAAACCTTCGTGAGCCGCATGGACCTCGAAGGCCACCGCGACCAGCCCGAGTGGCTGAGCCATGTGAACGCCTCGGTGCTCAAGGTGAAGCTGGCCACCGCCATCATCGGCATCAGCTCCATCCACCTGCTGAAGACCTTCATCAACGCGGACAACTACACAGACCGCGTGCTGATCGCGCAGACCGTGATCCACATCGCGTTCCTGTTCTCGGCGATGGCCATCGCCTACACCGACCGGCTGATGGCACCTGCCCATCCGCCCGCCGACCCGCACTGAGCCTGTTCAGCCGCCCCGACCCGCCTGCGGCAGCACGTCCCAGGCGGGTGGATCGGTGAAGCGCGCGGCCAGAAAATCGAGCATCGTGCGCAGCGTGGCCGGCATGTGCTTGCGCGATGCATACACCGCGTACATGCCTACCACCTGCGGCTCGAAATCACCGAAGAGCCGCACCAGTTCGCCGGACTGCAGCAGCTGCGACGTGAGGTATGTCGGCAGCATCGCGATGCCGGCCCCTGCCCTCGCCAGGTACATCAGGCTCGCCGCATCGTTGGTCGACACGTTGCCGCCGACCGCCACCGACACCGGCTCCCCGCTTTCCTTGCGCGTGAAATTCCAAAGACTGCGCCCGAAGTACGAGTGCGTGAGGCAGTTACGCTGCGCCAGCTCTTCCACGCTCGACGGCCTGCCGTGCTCCTTCAGATAGGCCGGTGAGGCACACACCACCGAACGGCAATCGGTGAGCCGCCGCGCAATCAGGTTCGGGTCGATCTCGGCCGCCACGCGGATCGCGAGGTCGATGCGTTCGTCGACGAGGTTCACCGCACGATCCAGCAGCACCAGGTCGACCGCCACGCCCGGATAGATCCGCACATAGTCGGCCATGGCATCGGCCAGTTGGGCCTGTGCGAACGAAGTGCTGGCCGTGATGCGAAGCTGCCCGCGCGGAGCCTCCGCCGGATGCCGCACCGCGGCCTGCATGTCGCCCGTGAGCTCCAGCACCTGGCGGCAGCGCGGCAGGAGCTCCTCTCCCGCCGCCGTGAGGCTCAGGCGACGCGTCGTGCGATGCAGCAGGCGCGCACCGGTCCACTGCTCCAGTTCGGCGACATAGCGCGTGACGACCGGGCGGGACATGTCGAGCTTGTCGGCCGCGGCCGAAAGACTGCCCGAATCGACCACGGCGACGAACACGCGCATTGCATTCAATCGATCCATTCGAACGATTTTAGGAATAAACAAGCGCGCAAATCGAGGTATTTCTTTCGAAACCAGAAACCTAAGATTCGCTCCATCCCATCCCGATCTCTCGATCCTTCCGATCTTTCACAGGAGTCACCATGAGCCACATCGCCATCATCGGCGCCACCGGACGCGCCGGCAGCCAGCTTCTCGACGAGGCCCTGCGCCGCGGCCACACCGTCACCGCCATCGCCCGCAAGGCCAGCGCCAAGCTGGCGGGCCGCGCCAACGTGAAGGCCGTCGATCTCGACGTGCTCGACGGCGCTGCGCTTGAGAAGACCCTGGCCGGCCACGACGCCGTGTTCAGCGCCGCGCACTTCGCCACCGTGCCGCCCGCGGCCATCATCGAGCCAACGAAGCGCGCCGGCGTGAAGCGCCTGCTGGTGGTCGGCGGCGCGGGCAGCCTGTTCGCGGCGCCCGGCCTGAAGGTGATCGACACGCCCAACTTCCCCGACGCGTACCGCGCCGAAGCCTCGGCCGGCGGCGTGTTCCTCGACACGCTGCGCAACGAGAAGGACCTGGACTGGACCTTCCTCTCGCCCTCCGCCGAATTCGTCGAAGGCGAGCGCACCGGCAAGTTCCGCCTGGGCAAGGACGACCTGCTCGTGAGCGCCGAAGGCCGCAGCTGGATCAGCTTCGCGGACTACGCGATCGCGTTCATCGACGAACTCGAAAAGCCCGCGCACTCGCGCCAGCGCTACACCATCGGATATTGAGCTGCAGGCAGAAAACAAAAAAGGACCTGCGAGGGTCCTTTTTTCGTTTGAGCCGGCCGGATCAACGCCCGGTCATGTTCTCCGGCACCACCCACTGGTCGAACTGCTCGGCCGTCAGGTGGCCCGATGCGATCGCCGCATCGCGCAGGCTGGTGCCTTCCTTGTGCGCCTTCTTCGCGATGTAGGCCGACTTGTCGTAGCCGATGTGCGTGTTCAGCGCCGTCACCAGCATCAGCGAGCGCTGCACCAGCTCGGTGATGCGCTCGCGGTTGGGCTCGATGCCCACCGCGCAGTGGTCGTTGAAGCTCACCATGCCGTCGGCCAGCAGGCGTACGCTCTGCAGGAAGTTGTGCGCCACCATCGGACGGAACACGTTCAGCTCGAAGTTGCCCGAGGCGCCGCCGATGTTGATGGCCACGTCGTTGCCGAACACCTGCGCGGCCAGCATCGTCACCGCCTCGCTCTGCGTCGGGTTGACCTTGCCCGGCATGATCGACGAGCCCGGCTCGTTCTCGGGAATGCTCAGTTCGCCGATGCCGCTGCGCGGGCCGCTGGCGAGCCAGCGCACGTCGTTGGCGATCTTGTTCATGCTGGCGGCCAGCGTCTTCAGCGCGCCGTGCGCGTGCACCAGCGCATCGACGCTGGCCATGGCTTCGAACTTGTTCGGCGCGGTCACGAACGGTAGGCCGGTGAGCTTCGCCAGTTCGGCCGCCACCTGCTCCGCATAGCCCTTGGGCGCATTGAGGCCGGTGCCGACGGCCGTGCCGCCCAGCGCCAGTTCGCACAGGTGCGGCAGCGCGGCGCGCACGTGCGCCTCGCCATGAGCCAGCTGCGCGACATAGCCGGAGAACTCCTGGCCCAGCGTGAGGGGCGTGGCGTCCTGCAGGTGGGTGCGGCCGATCTTCACGATGTCGGCGAAGTCCTTCGACTTCTGCTCCAGCGTGCCGCGCAGCTTCGCGATGGCCGGCAGCAGCTTGTGGGTGATGGCCTCGACGGCCGCCACGTGCATCGCCGTGGGGAACACGTCGTTGCTCGACTGGCTGCGGTTCACGTCGTCGTTCGGGTGCACGAGGCGTCCTTCACCGCGCTCGCCGCCGAGGATTTCGCTGGCGCGGTTGGCCAGCACCTCGTTGACGTTCATGTTGGTCTGCGTGCCCGAGCCGGTCTGCCAGACTACCAGCGGGAACTCGCCCGGGTGCTTGCCGGCGATGACCTCGTCGGCCGCGGCCACGATCGCGTTGGTTTTCTTCTCGTCCTGCAGGCCCAGCGCGTGGTTGACCACGGCGGAAGCGCGCTTGACCTGGGCCAGCGCCTTGATGATCTCGCGCGGCTGCTGCTCGCCGGAGATGTCGAAGTTCTGCAGCGAGCGCTGCGTCTGCGCGCCCCACAGCTTGTCGGCCGGCACGTCGATGGGTCCGAAGGTATCGCGCTCGGCACGGGTCTTGGGGGAAGTCGTCATGAGAAAAAGCTCCGCAGGATCATGAAAGGTCGCGCCGCTTGCCGGCGCGCCATGGAGTATCGCCCCGATGAGAGTAGCTCTCATCTGACGAGGGCATTGCACCGCCGCCGACACCGGCGCCCTGCCGCTTGCCTTGACCTCATCATGTCAAAAAGTTATAATTGACAGCTTCTGACGACCAACAAGTCATGATGACAACGTTGGTCAAGCCTGCACTACTCGCGGATCTCCGAATCCCGTCGCGGTGCAAGGTGCTCCCGCCGGGCCCTGCCCGGCAAACCGGCCGGATCTTTCCAGCCCCATTGCCACGTCAAGCTCATCCAGCCGGCGCCCCTCGACCAGGCCCGTCGCGCTGCGGATGAAGCATCCGGCGGGCACTGGCTTCGTCGCCCTGTCGTCTTCAGTGCCTGTCGGCAGCCCCTCCATCTGACGGGCTGGGGCGTGGTCGCGTCGCCCTTTTTGGAGCTTCCGGAGCTTCCGAAGGACGGCGATCTGTCAACCCTTCACCCAAGGAGCCCCGACGTATGGCCAAAGGAATTCTCATCGACCATGTCTTCAAGGTGTTCGGCGACGAGCCCGAACAAGCGCTGGAGCTGGTCCGCCAAGGACTTTCGAAGAAGGAGATCCTGGCGCGCACCGGCCAGTCGATCGGCGTGTTCGACGCCACCTTCGAGATCCAGGCCGGGGAAATCTTCGTCATCATGGGCCTCTCGGGCTCGGGCAAGTCGACGCTGGTGCGGCTGCTGAACCGGCTGATCGAGCCGACCGCCGGGCGCATCGTGATCGACGGCGCCGACATCAACGAGCATTCCGACGCGCGGCTTCGCGCGCTGCGCCGCAAGGACATCAGCATGGTGTTCCAGTCGTTCGCGCTGATGCCGCACATGACGGTGCGCGAGAACACCGCCTTCGGCCTAGAGCTCTCGGGCACCGGCAAGAAGGAGCGCCTCGCGCAGGCCGACAAGGCGCTCGCGCAGGTGGGCCTGGCGGGCTGGGGCGACAGCTACCCCGACGAGCTCTCCGGCGGCATGCAGCAGCGCGTGGGCCTGGCGCGCGCGCTGGCCTCCGATCCGTCGATCCTGCTGATGGACGAGGCCTTCTCGGCGCTCGATCCGATCATCCGCACCGAGATGCAGTCGGAGCTACTGCGCCTGCAGCAGGAGCAGCGCCGCACCATCGTCTTCATCTCGCACGACCTCGACGAGGCCATGCGCATCGGCGACCGCATCGCGATCATGAAGGACGGCCAGGTGATCCAGGTCGGCACGCCCGACGAGATTTTGCGCAGCCCCGCCAACGACTACGTGCGCAGCTTCGTGCGCGGCGTGGACGCGGCCGCCGTATTCAAGGCGGGCGATATCGCGCGCAAGCAGCTCACCGTGGTCTGCGAGCACCCCGAGCGCGGCGCGCGCGCGGCGCTCAAGCAGCTCGAAGACCAGGACCGCGACTTCGCCTACGTCACCAGCCCGAGCAAGCGCTACCTGGGCACCGTGTCGGCCGACACCCTGCGCGCGGCGCTCGACGGCCATTCCGGCCCGCTGGGCCTGCGCCACGCGTTCCTGAACGACCTCGGCACGATCGACGCCGATGCGCCCGTGGCCGGCCTCTTCGGCCAGGTGGCCCAGGCGCCGTGCGCGGTGCCGGTGGTGGCGGCGGACGGCCGCTTCTGCGGCGCGATCAGCAAGACGACGCTGCTGAAGTTCCTCGATCGCGACACGCCGCCCATCGACCCGGCGCACCAGCCGCAGCAACCCGTGGCCGCCGTTGTCTCCACCGCCGCCGCCACTGCCGCCTGAACGAAATCGAAGGACACAACAGATGAACGACACCGCACTGCCCTCCGAACTCGCGCCGATGAACGACGCATCGACCGCGCTCGCGACGCCCGCTGCCGCGCCGGCGCCGGTCGACCCGTGGGAAGCCCTGTCGGCCGCGCCCGACACCTCCGCAACCAGCGCCTGGCTCGACGCCCCCGCGCCGCTCGATAGCGCCCATCAGCTCGCCGGCCACGCCGATGCCGCGGGCGGCCTGCAACTGCACCGCCTGTGGGATGGCTCGCTGCCCATCGAATCCTGGATCAACAGCGGCCTGGGCTGGGTGGTGGAGCATTTCCGCCCCTTCTTCCAGACCGTGCGCCTGCCCATCGACGGCACGCTGAACTGGATCCAGGGCCTGCTCACCGGCCTGCCCACGCTGGCGATGATCGCGCTCATCGGCCTGCTGGCCTGGCAGTTCGCCGGCCGCGCGCTGGCCATCGGCACCACGGTGGCGCTGCTGCTGGTGGCCATGCTGGGCATCTGGCCCGAGGCGATGGTGACGCTGTCGCTGGTGCTGACCTCGCTGGTGTTCTGCATGGCCGTGGGCCTGCCGCTGGGCGTGCTGCTGGCCAGCAGCGACCGCGCGCAGCGCGTGATGCGTCCGGTGCTCGACGCGATGCAGACCACGCCGGCCTTCGTGTACCTGGTGCCGGTGGTGATGCTGTTCGGCATCGGCAATGTGCCGGGCGTGATCGTGACCATCGTCTTCGCGCTGGCGCCGCTGGTGCGCCTGACCAACCTCGGCCTGCGCCAGGTGCGCCCCGACCTGATCGAGGCTGCGCGCGCCTACGGCGCCTCGCCGTGGCAGATGCTGGTGAAGGTGCAACTGCCGCTGGCCATGCCGTCGATCATGGCGGGCATCAACCAGGCGCTGATGCTGTCGCTGTCGATGGTGGTCATCGCCTCGATGATCGCCGTGGGCGGCCTCGGCCAGATGGTGCTGCGCGGCATCGGCCGGCTCGACATGGGCCTGGCCACCGTGGGCGGCCTGGGCATCGTTCTGCTGGCGATCTCGCTGGACCGCCTGACGCAGGCCATGGGCAAGTCGCGTCGCGGCGGCGGCCGCCGCTGGTGGCACACGGGGCCGGTGGGCCTTGCGCTTCGCATGCTGCAGCGTGCAGTGGCACCGGCCCGCAACGACGCCGAGCCCGCGCCCGCCCTTTCCGCACAGGCGCGATGAACGGAGGAACCCGCCACATGAACTTCGTCAGGAACAAGACCGGATTCATCGCCCGCGGCCTGCTCGCCCTCGCCTTCGTGGCCTCGGGCGCGGCCGCCCAGGCCGCCAACGACCTGCCCGGCAAGGGCGTCACCGTGCAGCCGCTGAAGAGCTCGCTTGCGGAAGAAGCCTTCCAGACGCTGCTGGTGATGCGCGGCCTGGAGAAGCTCGGCTACAAGGTCGAGCCCATGAAGGACCTGGAGCCCGCCACCGAGCACCTGGCCATCGCCAACGGCGACGCCACCTTCATGGCCCACCACTGGAGCCTGCTGCACGCCGACTTCTACAAGAACAGCGGCGGCGACGCCAAGCTCTGGCGCAAGGGCGTGTATTCCGAAGGCGCGGTGCAGGGCTACCTGATCGACCGCAAGACGGCCGAGCAGTACGGCATCACCAACATCGCGCAGCTGAAAGACCCGGCCATCGCGAAGCTGTTCGACATCGACGGCGACGGCAAGGCCGACCTCACGGGCTGCAACCCCGGCTGGGGCTGCGAGCTCGCCATCGAGAACCACCTGACGGCCTACCAGCTGCGCGACACCGTCAGCCACCGGCAAGGCAGCTACGCCGCGCTGATGGCCGACACCATCGCGCGATTCAGGCAGGACAAGCCGGTGCTGTACTACACGTGGACGCCGTACTGGGTCAGCGCCGTGCTGCGCCCGGGCAAGGACGTGGTGTGGCTGCAGGTGCCGTTCTCGTCGTCGCAGGGCGACGGCGGCAATGTCGACACCCAGCTGCCCAACGGCAGGAACTACGGCTTCCAGGCCAACAACGAGCAGATCGTCGCCAACCGGGCCTTCGTCGAGAAGAACCCGGCCGCGGCGAAGCTGTTCGAGGTGATGAAGCTGCCGATCGGCGACATCAACGCCCAGAACCTGCGCATGAGCCAGGACGCCAACACCCAGCAGGACGTGGAGCGCCATGCCGACGGGTGGATCCGGGCGCACCGGCAGCTCTTCGACGGCTGGGTGGAGCAGGCCCGGGAAGCGGCAAGGTAAGCGGGGCAGGCGCGGCGGCTGAGATAATCGGGGGGCGTTTCCACACTCCTACAAAGCCCCCCCACCATGACGACCACGATCCAGCAGGCCGACCTGATCGAATCGATCAGCGCCGCGCTGCAGTACATCAGCTACTACCACCCCGCCGACTACATCGCCCACCTGGCCCGCGCCTACGAGCGCGAGCAGAGCCCGGCGGCCAAGGACGCCATCGCGCAGATTCTGACCAACAGCAAGATGAGCGCGACCGGCCAGCGCCCGATCTGCCAGGACACCGGCATCGTCAACGTGTTCCTCAAGGTGGGCATGGACGTGCGCTGGGGCGGCTTCACGGGCAGCCTCGACGACGCCATCAACGAAGGCGTGCGCCGCGGCTACAACCACCCCGACAACACGCTGCGCGCCTCGGTCGTGGCCGACCCGCAGTTCGACCGCAAGAACACCAAGGACAACACGCCCGCGGTGATCTTCACGGAGATCGTGCCGGGCGACAAACTCGAGGTCACCGTGGCCGCCAAGGGCGGCGGCAGCGAGAACAAGAGCAAGCTGGTCATGCTGAACCCCGGCGACAGCGTGGTCGACTGGGTGCTCAAGACAGTGCCCACCATGGGCGCCGGCTGGTGCCCGCCGGGCATGCTGGGCATCGGCATCGGCGGCACCGCCGAGAAGGCCGCCCTGATGGCCAAGGAAAGCCTGATGGACGACCTCGACATGCACGAGCTGCTGGCCAAGAAGAACTCGGGCGCCGAGCTGAGCAAGGTCGAGGCGCTGCGCGTCGAGCTGTACGAGAAGGTCAACGCGCTGGGCATCGGCGCTCAGGGCCTGGGGGGCCTGGCCACCGTGCTGGACGTCAAGATCCAGATGTACCCCACGCACGCGGCGAGCAAGCCCGTGGCGATGATCCCCAACTGTGCGGCCACGCGCCACGCGCACTTCACGATGGACGGCAGCGGCCCGGTCTACCTCGAAGCGCCCTCGCTCGACCTGTGGCCCGATGTGAACTGGGCCCCCGATGAAAAGAAGAGCAAGCGCGTCGACCTCGACAAGCTCACGCCCGCCGAAGTGGCGAGCTGGAAGCCGGGCGACACCCTGCTGCTCAACGGCAAGATGCTCACCGGCCGCGACGCCGCGCACAAGCGCATCCAGGGCATGCTGGCCAAGGGCGAGAAGCTGCCGGTCGATTTCACCAACCGCGTCATCTACTACGTCGGCCCGGTCGATCCGGTGAAGGACGAGGCCGTCGGCCCCGCCGGCCCCACCACCGCCACCCGCATGGACGGCTTCACCGAAATGATGCTGGCGCAGACCGGCCTGATCGCCATGATCGGCAAGGCCGAGCGCGGCCCGGTCGCCATCGAGGCCATCAAGAAGCACAAGAGCGCCTACCTCATGGCCGTGGGCGGCGCCGCCTACCTGGTCAGCAAGGCCATCAAGACCGCCAAGGTGGTGGGCTTCGAGGACCTGGGCATGGAAGCCATCTACGAATTCGACGTGGTCGACATGCCCGTGACGGTGGCGGTCGACGCCGGCGGCACCAGCGCGCACATCACCGGCCCGGCCGAGTGGCAGAAGCGCATCGCCACGGGCGAGTTCAAGACCATCATGATGGAAGAAGCCTGAGTTGAGCCCGGTAGGCGTCTTCGACAGCGGGGTCGGCGGCCTCAGCGTGCTGGCCGCGCTGAGGGCCGAGCTCCCGCACGAGCACTTCGTCTACTTCGCCGACACGGCCTATGCGCCCTACGGCGAACGCGGAGACGCCTACGTGATCGAGCGCTCGCGCGCGGTGGTCGAACACCTGCTGCGCGAGCACGGCATCAAGGCGCTGGTGGTGGCCTGCAACACGGCGACCACTGCCGCCATCCACCTGCTTCGTGCCGACCACCCCAGCCTGCCGATCGTGGGGCTGGAACCCGGCCTCAAGCCTGCAGTGGCTGCGAGCCGCACGGGGCACATCTCGGTGCTGGCCACGCGCGGCACGCTGGCCAGCGCGAAATACGCGACCCTGCGCGCCTCCTTCGCAGGATCGGCCGATGTCCGGCCCGTGCCCTGCGACGGGCTGGTGAAGGCCATCGAAGGTTTCGACTCGGCCGGCATCGCGGCGCTGGCCGAACGCTACATGGCCGAGGCCGGCCCTTTCGGCGATCGGCCCGGCGAGGTCGACACGGTCGTGCTCGGCTGCACCCACTATCCGCTGGTGAAGGACGAGCTGGGCAGGCATGCGCCGGCCACGCTGCGCTTCATCGACACGGGCGTGCCGGTCGCGCAGCAGACGCGGCGCCTGCTGGCATCGGCGGGCCGGCTTGCCGACAGCGGCAGCGGCGGTCTGCTGCTGCAGAGCAGCGGCGATGTCGCCGTGCTCGAGGCGGCTGCCGCGAAATGGCTCGGGCTTCCCGCCGCGGCCACGGCCTGAGCCGGACGACCGGACAACCATGCGCCTGCCGCGCCGCATCGCCTCCTGCGCCCTCTTCCTCCTGGGTCTTTCGGCAGCCGGCCTGAGCCATGCGGCCTGCGAGAGCGGCCTTGCCGAGCGCATGCACGCCAAGCTGCATCCCAACCGCCAGCTCGACGAGCGGCTCGCTGCCTGCAAGATCTGGCCGGCCTTTCCGGGACGCAGCATCGTCGTTCTTCCGATGCCCCGCGAAACCACCGACCGCGGCGCCAAGGTGTTCGACATCGAGATCCTGCTGATCCAGCGCCCGGACAACGGCAATACCGATCGCGACACCGTGATCGGCCGCCTCATGCAGCCCGAGGCGCTCGACGAGGACGCCACCACCTCGATCCAGGACCTGCGCATCGACACCTCGCGCTACGTGCTCTCGCCCGAGGCGCGCGCCTTCGGGCTGCGCGTGCGCTATCGCGGCAGCAACGCGCCCGGCAACCCTCTGGCCAGCGAAACCATGCGGCTCTACGTGCACCACGGCAAGCAGCTGCGCCAGGTGCTGCAGGAGGTCGAGCTCGACCACGACCATGGCGGATGGGACTCCACCTGTACCGGCCACTTCGAGAAGCTGCGCACCATGGTGTCGGTCGGCAACGGCAGCAGCAACGGCTTTGACGACCTGCAGCTGTCGCGCACGCTGCTGCAGAGCCGCGCGCAGGAGCTGGAAGACCAGGGTTGCGTGGAGAAGGCGCTGCCCCCGAAGTTCAACACCGTCACGCTGCGCTACGACGGCGAACGCTACAAGGTGCCGAAGTCGCTCCAGCAGCAAGTCCCCTGACGGGAGCCTGATTCAAGGCCCGCTTTTCACCGGGCCGTCATACAGAAGTACCAGCATGCGCGGTTTGTCAAAAAGTATTGCCGCGCACGATGAACTCACTCTCCCAGGCCCGCATTCCCTTCAAGCCCATGATCCTCGCCGGCGCTCTTGCGCTCGTGCTGGGCGCCTGCGGAGGCGGCGGCGGTGGCTCCGGTTTCGGCGCGATCTTTCCGCCGGCAAGCACTGCGCCGCCTCCTGCTGCCCAGCCACCGGCGCAGCCGCCCGCCGCGCAGCCTGAGCCCGACCAGCTCGTTTCCAAGGCACGATTCACGCCCAATGCGGGCACCACCGAGGGCTCGTCCGACGCATCGACCGCCATCGCCCTGCCCGACAACTTCATGATCGTGGCGGACGACGAAGCCAACGTACTGCGCGTCTACCCGCGCGCCGGCGGCGCCGCGGTGAAGGAATGGAGCTACAAGCTCGAAGGCCCCAAGCTCGCCAAGGAACTCGACCTCGAGGCCGCCACGCGCATCGGCGACACGCTGTACCTCACCGGCTCCAACAGCAACAAGAAGGACGGCGCGGACGCCGTCTCCGACCGATCGCACCTGTTCGCCGTCAAGGTGAGCGGCACCGGCGCGGCCACCGCGTTCGACTATGTCGGCCAGTTCGCGCTGCTCGAGGCGCAGCTCATCGCCTGGGATTCCGGCAACGCGCACGGCCTCGGCGCCAATCACTTCGGCTTTGCCGTGTCGGCCGGCGCCGGCATCGCGCCTGAGCGGGTCGACGGCTTCTCCATCGAGGGCATGACCAGCTCGCCGGGCGACACCGCGCTGTGGCTCGGTTTCCGCGCGCCGCAGACGGGTGCCACCGTGCGCTCCAAGGCGCTGATCGTGCCGCTGCAGAACTACGCGGCGCTGGTCGCAGGCACCGCCACCCAGGCCGCCTTCGGTGCGCCCATCGAGCTCGAACTGGGCGGCCGCGGCATCCGCTCGATCGACAAGGGCACCGATGGCAACTACCTGATCGTCGCCGGCCCTGCAGGCCCCGCGAGCCCGGACGTGGAGCGAAACTTCGCGCTCTTCGCATGGAACGGCAATCCCGGCAGCGCACCGGTCGAGCTGTCGAACGACCTCGATTCGCTGTCGAAGAAAACCGGCGGCAGCTTCGAGTCCGTCGTGGAGGTGCCCGGCCCCGTGAAGGCCGGTACGGAGGTCCAGCTGCTGCTGGACAACGGCGATACCAAGTGGGACGGCAAGACCGCCTCGAAGGACCTGCCGCCCGCCGACCAGAAATTCGACGGCTTCGTGGTGCGTCTGGGTTCGCCCCTGGTCGATACCACTGCGCCGAAGCTGAAGAAGGCATCGCTGGCGGGCCTCGTGGGCGTGAACCTCGATGCATCGCTCACGCTGACGTTCAACGAAGCCGTGCGCCTGGGCTCGGGCAGCATCGTGCTGCACAAGGCCGACGGCAGCGTGGTCGAGACCTTCGATGCCAGCAGCCCCGCCGCACGCCTGCAGGTGGCCTTCAACAAGCTGAAGCTGGTGCCGACCGCACCGCTGGCGGCGAGCAGCGGCTACTACGTCACCATCGACGGCAACGCGATCACCGACCCCACCGGCAACGCCTTTGCCGGCATCGGCGACGCGACGACGCTGAGCTTCACCACCACCGCCGGCGCCACCACGCTCGCCACCGGCGACCTGCTCTTCATGGCCGCCAACGCCGAGGCGCCCGACGCCTACGCTTTCGTGCTCCTGAAGGCGGTGAACGGCGGCACGAAGGTGCTGTTCACCGACCGCGACCGCAAGTCCGGCACCAACGAGTTCACGGGCATCACCAACGAGACGGCCTTCTTCTGGACCGCCGACCAGAACCTGCCGGCAGGCACCATCGTGACGATCCAGACCGACGTCACGGGCAATCCGATCGCGGACAAGGGCTTCACGCTCGGGTCGCCGGGCGGCATCGGCAAGTCGGAAACCGTCTATGCGATTGCAGGCGGCACCATCGCCGGACTGGGCGACGGCGTGGCGGGGCAGATCACCGCCGTCGGCGACTACCTCGCGACCATCACCCTCGGTGGCACCGCGGGCACCATTCCCGACGCCGTCACGACCGCCGGCACCGCCTTCAGCTTCACAGTGAGTCCCGCCAACCAGACCAGCGCGATCTACACCGGCTCGCTCGACCGCTCCGACCTGGCCGCCTTCGCGGCGCGTGTGAAGAACCCGGCGAACTGGACCGTGCGCTATGCGCCAGAAGTGGGCTGGCCGCTGACCAACGACAGCCTGTTCGGCGACAGGCTGCCCTGATCGAAGCCTGATCAGGCGCGCAGCGCGGCTTGCCGGCCGCGCTGCATGTCGATCGGCAGCAGCAGCAACAGCCCCGCCACGAAGAGCACGGCCGTCGAGAGGATCGCGATGCGCTGGTTGCCGCCGGTCATCCAGGTGATGGCGCCGAAGCTCAGCGGGCCGACGATGCTCGCCAGCCGCGTCGCGAAGGTCCACAGGCCGAAGAACTCGGCGAGTTGCTGCGGCGGTGCCAGGTAGCCCGTCATGGCGCGGCCGGCCGACTGGCTCGAACCCATCGAGAGTCCCGCGATGGCCGCGGCCCACCAGAAACCGCCTTTGGTGGTGACCATCGCGGCGATCACGCAGACCGCTATCCACGCGGCCAGCGTACCGGCCAGCGAAACCTTGTGGCCGACGCGGTCCTGCACGTAGCCGAAGCCGAAGGCACCCAGCGCCGCCGCGATGTTGAGCACGAAGATCAGCACCATCGTCTCGCTCGCCACGAAGCCGATCACCTGTTCCGCATAGATGGCCGCGAGCGTGATGGCCACCGCCACGCCGCCCTGGTAGCAGACGGTGCATGCCAGCAGCCACATGAAGTCGCGATATGCCCGCGCCTGCCGGTAGGTTGCGCGCAGCTGCTGCCAGGCGCCGAGCCCGGTATCGGCGGCCCTGGGCTGTGCGCGCTCGGGCAGCAAGGCGAAGGTGGCGCATGCGGCCAATCCGTAGATGGCGGCCGTGATCAGCATCGTGACCGGCACGAAGTGCGCCGCCGGCAGGCCCTTGGATTGAGACCACAGCACGTAGGCCAGGCAGATGCCCAGCGCGAGCATGCCGCCGACGTAGCCGAAGGCCCAGCCCCATCCGCTCACCTTGCCCATTCCCTCGGCCGTCGCGAGCTCAGGCAGGAAGGCGCCGGTGAGCGACTCGCCGTACGAGTAGAAGGCGTTGGAAACGACGATCAGCGCCATCGCCAGCGCCACGCCGGCAGCGCCGGAGAAGCTGGGGGTGATGGCAAGCGCCGCCGTTGCGAAGACGCAGCCGATGGTCGCCAGCATGAGCACGCGTTTCTTGGCCGCGCGCAGGTCGGCCCATGCGCCGATGGCGGGCATCGTGAGCATCACGATGGCGTACGAGGTGCTGAGCGCCGCGGTCCACGCAAAGGCGGCCCATGGAGCGCCCTTGGCGATACCGCCCACGAAGTAGGCGGCGAACACAGCGGTGATGACGACCGTGGTGTAGCCCGAGTTGGCGAAGTCGTACATCGCCCAGCCGAACACCTCGCGCTTGCGCACGCCCGGTCTCAGCGCCGAGGCGGGGAACAGGGCCATGCGAGGGCCTGTGGCTTGTTGTGGCGCGTCTTCGCGGGGTGCCGCGGAATCAGTGCAGGTGGCGCGGACGGCGGCCGCCGCCATGCCCGCCGCCACTGCCTCCGCTGCCCGAACCGCCGGTGCCGCGCGGGCGCTTGCCGATCTCGAGCGAATTCACGAGCGCATCGAAACGGTCGCTGAAGAGGCGATCGATCTCGGCGACCACGCCACCCAGTTCGGAGCCGTCGAAGTGGCGCTCCATGAGGTTGACCACGTCTTCCACCAGCAAGTCGCGCTGCACCTGCATGATCGCGGCCGGGTTGGGGCCGACGAACAGCATCACGAAGTCGTCGCGCGATTCTTCCTCGGGGTCGCCCTCTTCCTCGTCGAAGTCGGTGTCGTAGAAAGTGACCTCGATGGCGGCTCCACGCTCTGAGAGTTCGTTCAGGCCCATGCACATCTCGTCGAGCGCCTGGCGGAAGTCCTCGTCGCCGGCCACGGTCCAGCACATCTGGAGCATGTGGTCCTTCTGCTCGAAACGGATGCCGGGTTCTTCCTCGTAGCTGCTGGTGGCGCCGTCGGCCAGCGATTTGGCACCGGCGTATTTCCACAGCGGCTTGAGCGCCTCCTGGATCTGCTCGAAGGTCGCGTCCGCACGCAGCGGCACGTCGCCGTGCACATGAATTTCAAATGGAGCGTTGTAGCGAGGCATCTAATGCTCCCTTGTAAGAGTGGTACCCGGAACGGGGGTCGAACCCGTATGCCCCGATTAAGGAAGCGGCGGATTTTAAGTCCGATGTGTCTACCAATTTCACCATCCGGGCGTCAGGTTGGACATCGACGATAACCCAAATAAAACAAGCCCCGGCAACGTCGGTTGGCGGGGCTTGGCGTTCGGGGTCGAATCAGTTTGAACCGAGAGAGTGGAGGCGCGATCCGGAGTCGAACCGGACTAGACGGATTTGCAATCCGTTGCATAACCGCTTTGCTATCGCGCCACGCAGAAATACGAAATCGAACTAGCGAAAAAAAGGGAAGCTGGAGCTTCCCTTTTTCAAAACTGGAGCGGGAAAAGAGTCTCGAACTCTCGACCTCAACCTTGGCAAGGTTGCGCTCTACCAACTGAGCTATTCCCGCGTTTCGAGCCTTGAAGTATATACCAATTTTTCAAGGTCCCGCAACTTTTGCGACCGTTCGATCAGTGCTTGACCGAGCCTTCGGAGGCCGGTGCCGGCGTGCGCTGCTTGGCCAGTTCGGCCATCGCAGCAGCGGACGCAGCGACCTCTTCGTCGGACAGCGGCTCGGGCTGCTTCTCGAGAGCGATCTCGAGAACCTTGTCGATCCACTTCACCGGCACGATCTCGAGGCCGTTCTTCACGTTCTCGGGGATCTCCTGCAGGTCCTTGGCGTTCTCTTCCGGGATCAGCACGGTCTTGATGCCGCCGCGCAGCGCGGCCAGCAGCTTTTCCTTCAGGCCGCCGATGGCGGTGACCTCGCCTCGCAGCGTGATCTCGCCGGTCATCGCGACGTCGCCGCGCACCGGAATGCCCGTGAGCGCCGACACGAAGGCCGTCGTCATCGCAGCGCCCGCGCTCGGGCCGTCCTTCGGCGTGGCGCCGTCGGGCACGTGGATGTGGATGTCGCGCTTCTCGAACATCTCGTCCTTGATGCCGAGCCGGCGCGAGCGGCTGCGCACCACGGTGCGCGCGGCCTCGACAGACTCCTTCATCACGTCGCCCAGCGAACCGGTGCGGCTGATCACGCCCTTGCCGGGCATGGTCACGGCCTCGATCGTCAGCAGGTCGCCGCCGACTTCGGTCCACGCGAGGCCGACCACCTGGCCGACCTGGTTCTGCTTCTCCGCGAGTCCGAAGGTGTACTTGCGCACGCCGAGGAACTCGTTGAGGTTCGCGCCGTCGACGGTGACCTTGGGCGTGAGCTGCTTGAGCAGCAGGCCCTTCACCACCTTGCGGCAGATCTTGGACAGTTCGCGCTCGAGCGAACGGACGCCCGCTTCACGCGTGTAGTAGCGCACGATGTCGCGCACGGCCTCTTCGGTGACGAACAGTTCGTCGTCCTTCACGCCGTTGTTCTTCATCTGCTTGGGCAGCAGGTACTTGATCGCGATGTTGGTCTTCTCGTCCTCGGTGTAGCCCGAGAGGCGGATGACTTCCATGCGGTCCAGCAGCGCCGGCGGGATGTTCATCGAATTCGAGGTGGCGACGAACATCACGTCGCTCAGGTCGAAGTCGACTTCCACGTAGTGGTCGCCGAAGGTGTGGTTCTGCTCGGGGTCGAGCACCTCCAGCAGCGCGCTCGACGGGTCGCCACGGAAGTCGGTGCCCAGCTTGTCGATTTCGTCCAGCAGGAACAGCGGATTGCGCGTGCCGATCTTGCTCAGGCCCTGCAGCACCTTGCCCGGCAGCGCGCCGATGTAGGTGCGGCGGTGGCCGCGGATCTCGGCTTCGTCGCGCATGCCGCCCAGCGCCATGCGGGTGTACTTGCGGCCGGTCGCCTTGGCGATCGACTGCCCCAGCGAGGTCTTGCCCACGCCCGGAGGTCCCACGAGGCACAGGATCGGCGCCTTGACCTTGTCCACGCGCTGCTGCACCGCGAGATATTCGAGGATGCGGTCCTTGACCTTCTCCAGGCCGTAGTGGTCGGCGTTGAGCACCGCCTCGGCGTTGGCGAGGTCGTGCTTGATCTTGGTCTTCTTGCTCCACGGCAGGCCGATCAGCACGTCGATGTAGTTGCGCACCACGGTGGCCTCGGCCGACATGGGCGACATGAGCTTGAGCTTCTTGAGCTCGCCCTCGGCCTTCTTCAGGCCTTCCTTGGACATCTTCGCGAGCTTGATCTTCTTCTCGATCTCCTCGATGTCCGCGCCCTCTTCGCCCTCGCCGAGCTCCTTCTGGATGGCCTTGACCTGCTCGTTGAGGTAGAAGTCGCGCTGGTTCTTCTCCATCTGGCGCTTCACGCGCCCACGGATCTTCTTGTCGACGTTCAGTATGTCGACTTCGCGCTCGAGCTGGCCGAACAGGTTCTCCAGGCGAGCCTTGACGTCGTCGAGGTCCAGCACGGCCTGCTTGTTGTCGAGCTTGAGCGGCAGGTGGGCGGCGATGGTGTCGGCCAGGCGGCCCGGATCGTCGATGCTCGAGATCGAGGTGAGGATCTCGGGCGGGATCTTCTTGTTCAGCTTGACGTACTGGTCGAACTGCTGCATCACCGCGCGGCGCAGCGCCTCGACCTCGGTGCCCTTCTCGCCGCCTTCGGGCGCCTCGACGGGCGTCACGTTGGCCGAGAAGTGGGTCTCGCCGTCATCGATGCGGTTCACGCGGGCGCGCTGCTGGCCTTCGACCAGCACCTTCACCGTGCCGTCGGGCAGCTTGAGCATCTGCAGGATGGTCGAGACGCAGCCGACCTCGAACATGTCCTCGACCGAGGGCTCGTCCTTGGCGGCGGCCTTCTGGGCCACCAGCATGATGCGGCGCTCCGCCTCCATGGCGAGTTCGAGCGCCTTGATGCTCTTGGGGCGCCCCACGAACAGCGGGATCACCATGTGTGGAAACACCACGACGTCGCGCAGCGGCAGCAGCGGCAGGTCGAGGGCTTCGGGAGGCAGAGGGGTATGGCCAGACATGCAGATCCTTCGCGTCTTTGGCTTTAAGCCTTTTTCGCCGCTTCGCGGTACACGAGCAGCGGGGGCTTGTTTTCGTCGATGGTCGATTCCTCGACCACCACCTTGTCGACATTGGTCGCGTTCGGCAATTCGAACATGGTGTCGATCAGTGACTGTTCAAGGATCGAACGCAAACCGCGCGCACCGGTCTTTCGTGCCAGCGCCTTGCGGGCGATCGCCTTGAGCGCCGCGGGGCGGATCTCGAGGTCCACGCCCTCCATCTGCAGCAGCTTGGTGAACTGCTTCACCACCGCGTTCTTGGGCTCGGTGAGGATCTGGACCAGCGCGTCCTCGCTGAGCTCCGCGAGTGAGGCGACCACGGGCATGCGGCCCACCAGCTCGGGGATCAGGCCGAACTTGATCAGGTCTTCGGGCTCGACTTCGCGGAACACCTCGGTGAGGCTGCGCTGCTGCTTGCTCTTGACCGAAGCGCCGAAGCCAATGCCCGAGGCTTCGGTGCGGTTTTCGATGACCTTCTCCAGGCCCGCGAACGCGCCGCCGCAGATGAAAAGGATGTTGGTCGTGTCGATCTGCAGGAAGTCCTGGTTCGGATGCTTGCGCCCGCCCTGCGGCGGCACGCTGGCCATGGTGCCTTCGATGAGCTTCAGCAGCGCCTGCTGCACGCCCTCGCCCGACACGTCGCGCGTGATCGAGGGGTTGTCGGACTTGCGCGAGATCTTGTCGATCTCGTCGATGTAGACGATGCCGCGCTGGGCGCGCTCGACCTCGTAGTTGCAGCTCTGCAGCAGCTTCTGGATGATGTTCTCGACGTCTTCACCCACGTAGCCGGCTTCAGTCAGCGTGGTGGCGTCGGCCATCACGAAGGGCACGTCGAGCATGCGCGCCAGCGTCTGCGCCAGCAGCGTCTTGCCCGAGCCGGTGGGGCCGATCAGCAGGATGTTGCTCTTGCTGAGCTCCACGTCGTCGCCCTTGGCCTTTTCCTTGTGGCGCAGGCGCTTGTAGTGGTTGTAGACGGCCACCGACAGCATGCGCTTGGCCGGCTCCTGGCCGATCACGTAGTTGTCGAGGTTGGCCTTGATCTCCAGCGGCGTGGGCAGGTCGTTGCGCGCCTCGCGCGCTTCCTCACCCGCCGGGAGTTCGTCGCGGATGATCTCGTTGCAAAGGTCGATGCACTCGTCGCAGATGAAGACCGAAGGGCCCGCGATCAGCTTCTTGACCTCGTGCTGGCTCTTGCCGCAGAACGAGCAATAAAGCGTTTTTTCGCTGGAGGAGCCTTTTTTATCGGCCATGGACATTTGCCTCGTTACAGGGTAGGGACAATGATAACTAAACAAAAACGGCGTTTCCCGTGTGGAAAACGCCGTTTTTTGCCATTTGGCGCCCTCGGCGCCGGCGTTCAACCGCGCTTGGCGACGACCTGGTCCACCAGGCCGTAGTCCTTGGCCTCGTCGGCCGTGAGGAAATAGTCGCGTTCGGTGTCGGCCTTGACCTTTTCCAGCGGCTGGCCGGTGCGTTCGGCCAGGATGCGGTTCATCTGGTCCTTCGTACGCAGGATGTCCCGGGCGTGGATCTCGATGTCGGTCGCCTGGCCGCGTGCGCCGCCGAGCACTTGGTGGATCATGATCTTCGAGTTGGGCAGCGAGAAGCGCTTGCCCTTCTCGCCGGCTGCCAGCAGGAAGGCGCCCATGCTGGCCGCGAAGCCCAGGCACATGGTCGACACGTCGGGCTTGATGAACTGCATGGTGTCGTAGATGGCCATGCCGGCGCTCACGCTGCCGCCCGGGGAGTTGATGTAGAAGGAAATGTCCTTGTCCGGGTTCTCGCTCTCGAGGAACAGCAGCTGGGCCACCACGAGGTTGGCGGTCTGGTCGTTGACCTCGCCCACCAGGAAGATGATGCGCTCCTTGAGGAGACGCGAATAGATGTCATACGACCGCTCGCCGCGGCCGGATTGCTCGATGACCATCGGGATCATGCCGAGGGCCTGGATATCCTGTGCGCTCATGTATTTGCTCTCCGGGAAATGGAATCGTTCGCTGTTTCTGAACTGTACGCCTGAGTGAAATGGGGCTCGTGCCGCAAAGCACAAGCCCCATTGGCGTTGCGGGCGAGACGGAGATCAGCCCTGCTGCTGAGCCATCAGTTCGTCGAACGACACCGACTTTTCGTTGACCTTGGCCTTGCTCAGCACGAAATCGGTCACGTTGTTCTCGATGACGACGGCTTCGACTTCCGCCAGGCGGTTGTTGTCGCTGAAGTACCAGCGCACCACGTCGGCCGGCTTCTCGTAGCTGGCGGCCAGCTCGTCGATGTGGGCCTTGATCTGCTCGGGCTTGGCCTGCAGGTTGTTGGCACGCACCAGTTCGGCGACCACCAGGCCCAGGCGCACGCGGCGCTCGGCTTGCGGGCGGAACACTTCGTCGGGGATCGGAGCCTTGTCGGCGTCCTTGATGCCGCGCTGCTTCAGCTCGGCGCGGGCGCCTTCGACCATGCGGTTGACTTCCGACTGCACGCTGGCGTTGGGCAGGTCGAGCTCGGCGTTGGCCACCAGGGCGTCCATCACGGCGTTCTTGTTGCGGGCCAGCAGGCGGAACTTCACTTCTCGCTCGAGGTTGCGCTTGATGTCGGCGCGCAGGCCTTCGACCGTGGCTTCGGCGATGCCGAGCGACTTGGCGAGCTGCTCGTTGACTTCGGGCAGGTGCGAGGCTTCGATCTTCTTCACGGTGACGAGGAAGTCGGCCTGCTTGCCGGCCACGTCCTTGCCGTGGTAGTCGGCCGGGAACGACAGCGGGAAGGTGCGGCTGTCGCCGGCCTTCATGCCGCGCACGGCGTCTTCGAATTCCTTGAGCATCTGGCCTTCGCCGACGACGAACTGGAAGTCTTCGGCCTTGCCGCCCTGGAAGGGCTCGCCGTCGATCTTGCCTTCGAAGTCGACGGTCACGCGGTCGCTGTCCTGGGCCACGGCGTCTTGCGCGCGCTGGGCGAAGGTGCGGCGCTGCTTGCGCAGGATGTCCAGGGTCTTGTCGATGGCGTCATCGCCGACTTCGGCCGACAGCTTCTCGACTTCGGCGCCCGACAGGTCGTTGATCTTGACGTCGGGGAACACTTCGAAGACCGCGTCGAAGGCCAGTTCGCCTTCAGGCGCGTCTTCCTTCTCGGTGATGCGGGGCTGGCCGGCGACGCGCAGCTTGGCTTCGTTCGCGGCTTGCGAGAAGGCCTCGCCGACCTTGTCGTTCATGACTTCGTAGTGCACCGAGTAGCCATAGCGCTGGGCCACGACGTTCATCGGCACCTTGCCGGGACGGAAGCCGTCCATCTTGACGGTGCGCGCGAGCTTCTTGAGGCGCGAATCGACTTCGGACTGGATGGTGCCGACCGGCAGGGTCAGCGTGATCTTGCGTTCGAGCTTCTCGAGAGTTTCAACGGTCACGGTCATGATGTCTTCCTGGTAAGGGGCTGGTGCGCGGGGCCTGCATCTTTTTATCAATACAGATCAAGGACTTACACGCGCTCGCGGGATTTATGCGGAGGCACGTGCGTGCCGCCTGCAAAACTGGGCAACCGATGATTCTAATCGGCTGGAAGCGCCCGTTCTGAGCGGGCCAAGGACCGATGGCGATGGAGATCGCACAACATGTCCGATCCGGCACCGAATTCGCCTTTACAGTGGCTGCGATTCGACATTTCCCCGAGAAACGAATGCCCATGCTCTTCCAGCGACTGCTCGCCTCCCTCGCCTTCACCGTGGCCCTCGCGTTCGGCATGCTTGCGCCCGCGCTGGCCAAGACCGCCACGCCGGCTGCAGCGGCGGCGAAGGAGCCAACCATCCAGCAGATCTACGAAGCTGCGAGCAACGGAAAGATGGCCGATGCCGACGCGATGATCGCGAAGGTGCTGAAGAACCATCCGAAGAGCGCGAAGGCCCGCTATGTGCACGCCGAGCTTCTCGCGATGAAGGGCGAGCTCGACGATGCCCGCGACGAACTGGCCCTGGCCAAGGAGCTCTCGCCGGGACTCAAGTTCGCGAAGGCCGAATCGGTCGCCAAGCTCGAGCGCAAGCTGGAGAAACCGGTCGAGACCAAACCCGAGCCACCGCCCGTACCCAGCCCGGCTGCAGCATTGGCGTCCGGCAAGACGGATACGGGCTCATCGTCCGGCCCGATCCCCTGGGGGCCGATCGGCATCGTGGCGCTGTTCGTCGTCGCCTATGTGGTCTTCCAGCAGCGCCGCCGCGCCACCACCTTCGAGGCGCCTGTCCCCGCCGGGAGCGGAACCAGGTTCTCCAGGCCCACGAGCGATTCGTCGATGGGCTACGGCAGGACGGACGACTACAGGGACTACGGCTCCGCACCTCCCGCACCCAGCCAGGGGCCCGGCATCGGCGGCGCGCTGGCCGCGGGTGCGGCAGCGGGCGTGGGCGCGGTTGTCGCGGGCGAGTTGCTGCGCCACATGATGAACGACCGCTCCGACGAGCACCGGGGCAGTACGGTCAACATCTTCAACACCCACCGCGGCCACGACAGCGGCAACGACAGGATGGGCAGCAGCCTGTGGCCCACGTCCGACCCGGAGCCGGAGCGCCAGGTCGACCGCAGCTTCGTCGACAACGACTTCGGCATCAGCGACACGAGCTCGTGGGACGACTCGAGCAGTAGCAGCAGCTCCGACAGCGGAAGCAGCGACAGCAGCAGCAGCAGCAGCAGTAGCGACTGGTAAGCCGGGGAAAAGGGAAAGAGAAAAAGCCCCGCTCCTTGCGGAACGGGGCTTTCAGTCTGCTCGATAGAACGGGCTACGTGCAGGGCTGGTGCGCGGGGCCGGACTCGAACCGGCACGTTCTTGCGAACGTCAGGACCTAAACCTGGTGCGTCTACCAATTTCGCCACCCGCGCGATGCCAATCTTTTTTCAGGTGAATGCAAAAGCGGACGGGCTTTTCGCACCACGGATTCCCGTGGGCCAAAGACCATCCGCTTGAAATCGGTCAGCCAGCGATTTTAGACGCTAATTGGCAGCGTTTCCGGCTCGCGCTTCACACGGAATGCAGCGGCGTACATCGCGGGCAGCGCGAGCAGGGTCAACACCGTTGCCACGATCAGCCCGCCCATGATGGCAACGGCCATCGGCCCCCAGAACACGCTGCGCGACAGCGGGATCATCGCCAGCACCGCTGCGGCCGCCGTCAGCACGATCGGCCGCAGGCGGCGCACCGCGGATTCGACGATCGCATCCCACGCCGGCACGCCCGCCGCGCGGTCGAGTTCGATCTGGTCGATCAGGATCACCGCGTTGCGCTGGATCATGCCCATCAGCGCGATCACGCCCAGCAGCGCGACGAAGCCGAAGGGCCGGTTCAGCACCAGCAGCGCGCCGGCCACGCCGGCGATGCCCATCGGACCGGTGATGAACACCAGCAACGAACGGCTGAAGCTGTGCAGTTGCAGCATCAGCAGCGTGAACACCAGGAACAGCATGATCGGCACGCCCGCCACGATGGAGGCCGAACCCTTGCTGCTTTCCTCCACCGCGCCCGCCACTTCGATGCGATAGGCGCCCTGCCCGGCCGCGACCCAGCCGGCCTCGAGCTCGCGCAGCTTGGGCAGCAGCTGCGCGGTCACGGTGGCGCCCTGCAGGCCCTCGATCACGTCGCCCTGCACGGTAATGGCGTAGTCGCGGTTCTCGCGCCACATCACGCCCGGCTCCCAGGTGAACACCGGCTTGGCGATCTGCGTGAGCGGGATCGAGCGGCCCGAGGTCGTCGGGATGTAGGCGTTGCCGATGTCCGAGATGGCCTGGCGCTCGTCGGGCGCCTGGCGCAGCACGATGTCGATCAGCAGGTCGTTCTCGCGGTACTGGCCCACGGTCGTGCCGCTGAACATGGTCTTGGAAGCCTGCGCGATGGCCTGGCTGGTCACGCCCAGCGCGCGCGCCTTGGCCTGGTCGATCTCGAGGCGGATCACCTTCACCGACTCGTTCCAGTTGTCGTTCACGCCGCGCATGTTGGCGTTGTCGCGCAGCACCGCCTTCACCTCGTCGGCGTGGCCGCGCAGCAGCGCCGGGTCGGGCCCGATCACGCGGAACTGCACCGGGTACGGCACCGGCGGGCCGTTGGGCAGCAGCTTCACGCGACCGCGTACCTCGGGGAATTCCTGCGCCAGCACCTGCGGCAGCTTGATGCGCAGGGTCTCGCGCACCTTGAGGTCCTTGGCCAGCACGATCAGCTGCGACACGTTGGTCTGCGGGAACACCTGGTCCAGCGGCAGGTAGAAGCGCGGCACGCCCGAGCCGATCCAGGTGCTGACGGTGCTCACGCCGGCCTCCTGCATGAGGCGCTTCTCGACGCGCTTGGCCACTTCCTCGTTCGCGGCGAACGAGGTGCCTTCGGGGAACCAGATGTCGACCAGGATCTCCGGCCGGCTCGAATCCGGGAAGAACTGCTGCTGCACCTTGCCCATGCCGAAGATGCCCAGTGCGAAGATCAGCACCGTGGCGCCAATGGTCATCCAGCGGTGCTGCACGCACCAGTTCACCGAGCGGCGGAAGGCGTTGTAGAACGGCGTGTCGAAGAGTTCGTGCGGCGGCGCGTTGGGGTCGTGCGGCTTCACCTTGAGCAGCAGCGTGCCCAGGTAGGGCACGAAGTACACCGAGACGATCCACGACAGCACCAGCGCGATCACCGTCACCGCGAAGATCGCGAAGGTGTACTCGCCAGTCACCGACTTGGCGATGCCGATCGGCAGGAAGCCCGCAGCGGTGATGAGCGTGCCCGTGAGCATCGGCTTGGCCGTCACGTCGTAGGCGAAGGTGGCGGCGCGGACCTTGTCGTAGCCCTCTTCCATCTTCCGCACCATCATCTCGACCGCGATGATGGCGTCGTCCACCAGCAGGCCCAGCGCAATGATGAGCGAGCCCAGCGATATCTTGTGCAGCCCGATGCCGAAGTAATTCATGGCCAGGAAGGTCACGGCCAGCACCAGCGGGATGGTGATGGCCACCACCAGCCCCGGGCGCATGTCGATGTACCAGCCGAAGCGCCCGCCCTTGTGCAGGCCCAGCGAGATGATGCTCACGGCCAGCACGATGGCCACGGCCTCGATCAGCACGCCCACGAATTCGTTGACCGAACTCGCCACCGCCACCGGCTGGTCCTGCACCTGCGCCAGCTTCACGCCGGCCGGCAGGCGCTGCTCGATGGTCGCCGTGGTGGCCTTCAGCGCCTTGCCCAGCGCGATGATGTCGCCGCCCTTGGCCATCGACACGCCCAGGCCGATCACTTCCTTGCCCTGGTGGTGCATCTTGACCGAGGGCGGATCGACGTAGCCGCGATGGATGTCGGCGATGTCGCCGAGCTTGAGCTGGTTGCCCGAGCTGCCGCGAATGGGCATCTCGCGTAGCTGGTCGACGCTGGTGAACTGGCCCGCGACGCGCACCTGCACCACGTCCAGCGGCGACTGGATCGTGCCCGCGCTCTCGATCGCGTTCTGCGAGCCGAGCTGCGAGAGCACCGCGTTGAAGTCGAGCCCCAGCTGCGCCAGGCGCTTCTGCGAGATCTCGATGTAGACCTTCTCGTCCTGCACGCCGAACTGGTCGACCTTGGCCACGTCCTTCACGCGCAGCAGCTGCTGGCGCACGTCGTCGGCCAGGGTCTTGAGCTCGGCATAGCTGAAGCCTTCGCTCTCCAGCGCATAGATCACGCCGTAGACGTCGCCGAAGTCGTCATTGAAGAACGGCCCCTGCACGCCGGCGGGCAAGGTGGCGCGCATGTCGCCGATCTTCTTGCGCACCGTGTACCAGACGTTCGCCACCTCGGTGGACTTCGACGAGTCCTTGATGTTGAAGATGATCTGCGACTCGCCGGGCTTCGAATAGCTGCGGATCTTGTCGGCGTAGGGCGCCTCCTGCAGCGTGCGTTCGAGCTTGTCGGTGACCTGCTCGGCCACCTGCTGCGCGGTGGCGCCGGGCCAATAGGTGCGCACCACCATCGCGCGGAAGGTGAAGGGCGGGTCTTCGTCCTGCCCGAGCTGGAAGTACGCGAACGCGCCCAGCACCATCAGCACCACCATCAGGTAGCGCGTGAGGGGCGCGTGGTCCAGCGCCCATTTGGAGAGATTGAAGCCCGAGGGCTTGTCGTTGGGGTTCGCTGCGCCGCCGCTCATTTGGCGGCACCCGCTGCGATCTCCTTGTTCGTCGCCGCGACGGCCGTGACGGGCTGCGCCGACTCCTTGCCGACATTGGCGGCGGCCGCGGCCGCCTCCTTGGACTGGTAGATGGTGACCTTCTGCCCCGGCGACAGCACGTGCACGCCAGCGGCCACGACCATCATGCCGGGCGAGACGCCGCCCACGATCACGGCTTCGTTGCCGTCGGCAGTGGCCACCTGCACGGGCTGCGAGCGCACCGTCATCGTCGACTTGTCGAGCACCCACACGGAAGTGCCCTTGCCTTCCTGGCGCAGCGCGCTGGTCGGAAGCTTCATCACAGGAGCGCTGGAATGCGCCAGGGCCTGCGGACGGGCGTAGACCGTGGCGCCCAGAGGCGGCGCCGTGGCCGCGTCGATGGAAACCTTGACCGAGTAGGTGCGCGTGACCGCGTCGGCGCTCGCCGCCACCTCGCGCACCTGGCCCTGCAGCTCGTTGCCGCCGGACCAGCCGCGCACCGTGACGGGCGAACCGGTCTTGATCAGCGTGGCGCGGTCTTCGGGCACCGCGAACACCACGTCGCGCGCGCCGTCCTGCGCAATGCGCACGACCGGCGTGCCGGCCTGCACCACCTGGCCGGGCTCGGCCTCGATGGCGGTGACGATGCCGGCCACGTCGGCCACCAGCGTCGTGTAGTTGGCCTGGTTGCCCTGCGAGGCGAGCTGCGCCTGTGCCTGCTCGAGCTGGGCCTGCGCGGCCTTCCAGGTGGTTTCGCGGCGCTCCAGCTCGGCGCCGCTGATGAAGTTCTGGGCCCGCAGCTCGGTGTAGCGCTTGAGGTCGGCGGCGGCAAGGTCGCGATTGGTCAGCGCGGCGGCCTGCTGGGCGCGTGCCGCTTCGGCGGCGAGGCGGTAGTCCTGCGGATCGAGCTGGGCCAGCACCTGGCCGGCCTGCACGTGCTGGCCGAGCTCGGCCTGGCGCTTGGTGATCTTGCCGCCGACGCGGAAGCCCAGTCGCGACTCGACGCGGGCGCGAACCTCGGCCGAGAACTCGGGCTGGGCGTCGAATTCGCTCGCCCCCACGGTCACGAACTTGACCGCCCGGACCGGGTCTTCAGCCGCGGGTTTGGGTGAACAGCCAGCCAGAAAGATGGCGGGAAGCAGCAGCCAGGCGGCGCTGCGGAGGCGGGACGGGAAGACGGCGGAAGCGGTCATGAGACACCCTGGAAAGGACGAACCGGATCATTACTGACCCACTGGTTAGTAATCTAGGGTAAACGTGAACCGGTGTCAATGACCCGCCGGTCACTAGGGCCTGCCAGCCGCCGAATCTTCTAGGTGCGCTGGCCCATCTCCACGAGCCGGTTGTCGGGCAGTTCGAAATAGTCAGAGGCCCGCCCTGCATTGCGCTGCAGCCAGCCGAAGAGCGCGCGCCGGATGGGGTTCATGCCCGGCAGGTTCTCCTCGCCCACCGAGGCCCGGGAGACGAAGTACGACGTCTTCATCGAGTCGATCGCCAGCGTTTTCTGGTAGGCCAGGATGCGAATGAATTCCGGCACGTCCGGCCGTTCCATGAAGCCGTGGCGCGCCGTGACCATCCAGATGCCCTCCATCAGCTGCTCGGCCTCGATGCGGATGCGCGCGTCGACGCGCGGCGTGTCGCAAGGCAGCACGCGCAGCACGATCACCTGCTCGTGCAGCACCTGGTTGTGCTTGAGGTTGTGCAGCAGCGCATGCGGCACCGCCGTGGCGTCGGGGTTCAGGAACACGGCCGTGCCGCTGACGCGGTGCGGCATGTGCTGCGCCAGCGACTCGACAAAGGGCCGCAGCGGCAGGCTCTCCGCCGCAGCCGCCTCCAGCCCCAGCCGGCGCCCCTTCGACCAGGTGGTGAAGAGCACCATCACCACGGCCGCTACGGCCAGCGTGAGCCAGCCGCCCTCGGCCACCTTCAGGCTGTTGGCGATCACGAAAGTCAGGTCGACCACCGCGAAAGCCGCCACGCCGATCACCACCGCCACCTTGTTCCAGCGCCACAGCCCCCAGGCCACGATGCCGGCCAGCAGCGTGGTCGTCACCATCGTGATCGACACCGCGATGCCGTACGCCGCCGACAGCGCCCCCGAGCTCCTGAAGCCCAGCACCAGCAGCAGCACTCCCACCATCAGCAGCCAGTTGACCGCCGGCACGTAGATCTGCCCGATGGCCGTGCCGGATGTCTGGATGACCCGCATGCGCGGCAGGTAGCCCATGCGCATGGCGTGCGCCGTGAGCGAGAAGGCGCCCGAAATCACCGCCTGCGAGGCGATCACCGTCGCCATTGCCGCCAGCACCACCATCGGCAGCACGCCCCACGAAGGAAAGAGCCGGAAGAACGGGTTGTCGATGGCGGCCGGGTTCGCCAGCACCAGCGCGCCCTGCCCGAAGTAGTTCAGCACCAGCCCCGGCAACGCGATGAAGATCCATGCAAGGCGGATCGGCCTGGCGCCGAAATGCCCCATGTCGGCGTACAGCGCCTCGCCGCCCGTGAAGGCCAGGAACACCGCGCCCAGCACCGCCAGCGACTGCGCCCGGTGCTCGATCAGGAAGCCGAAGGCGCGGCGCGGATCGAGTGCCGCCAGCACCTGCGGCTGCTGCAGCACCTGCCACGCGCCGGCCACCGCCAGCACGATGAACCACAGCAGCATGACCGGCCCGAATATCTTGCCCACCGTGCCGGTGCCCTTCTTCTGCACCATGAAGAGCGCGACCAGGATCACCACCGTGGTCGGGATCACCGCGCGCTGCAGCACGGGCGCCTGCACCTCCAGCCCCTCGACCGCCGACAGCACCGAAATGGCCGGCGTGATGAGGCTGTCGCCATAGAACATGGCCGCCCCCACCAGGCCCAGCATGCCGATGGCGCTCCACACCCAGGGCTTCGTCTTCGGTCCCGCTACGGCGCTTCGCGCCAAGGCCTGCAGCGCCAGGATGCCGCCCTCGCCGTCGTGGTCGGCACGCAGCACGAACACCACGTACTTCAGCGTGACCACGAACATCAGTCCCCAGAAGATCAGCGAGAGCAGCCCCAGCACCGAATCGGGCGTGAACGGCACGCCGTGCTCGGGGTTCATCGTTTCCTTGAAGGCGTAGAGCGGCGAGGTGCCGATATCGCCGAACACGACGCCCAGCGCCGCGACCATGAGCGCCGGGCCCGTCGGATGCGCCGCCTCGCCGTACGCTGAAACCTGGGACCCGGAAGCCGGAGCGGATGCTTTCATGAAGCGGGGGAGTTCGTAGTGGCGACGCTGCGAGCATAGTGCCGGGGCATTGCGTCGTCGCTGACAATCGTGGCGTGTCCGCCACTCCCCAACACGCCGCGCCACCTGCGCATTACGAAAACTTCCCCGTGGCCTCCTGGCTATGCCCGCCGCACCTGCGCCCGCCGATCGCGGCCATCTATCACTTCGCACGCACGGCGGACGACATCGCCGACGAAGGCAGCGCATCGCCCACCGAGCGCCTGGCCGACCTGCGCGCCTACCGTGAAGAGCTGGCCGCGGCCGCCCGCGGCGAAGTGCGGCCCGAGTCGCGCTGGCCCCACGTCTTCGGCCCGCTCGCCCACAGCATCGCCCGGCACGGACTGCCCGAAGACCTGCTCGCCGACCTGCTGAGCGCCTTCGTGCAGGACATCGAGAAAACCCGCGACCGCGGCACCTACGCCGACCGCGCCGAGCTGCTCGACTACTGCCGCCGCTCCGCCAACCCCGTCGGCCGCCTGCTGCTGCACCTCTACGGTGTGCACGACGCCGGGGCCCTGGCCCAGAGCGACGCCATCTGCAGCGCGCTGCAGCTCATCAACTTCTGGCAGGACCCGAGCGTCGACCTGCCGCGCGGCCGCTTCTACTTTCCGCTGACCGACTGCGACCGGCGCGGCCTGACGCCCGAGAACTTCAAGGTCTTCGCGCCGCTGTCCGCCTCCGAGCCACCTCAGGAAGCTATCAATCTGATAGCAGTGATGGTCTACTGGGCGCGCGAGCTGATGCACCAGGGCGCGCCCCTCGTGCATCGCCTGCCGGGCCGTGCCGGCTGGGAGCTACGCCTGGTCGTGCAGGGCGGCCTGCGCATCCTCGACAAGATCGAGGACCTGGGCTTCGACACCTTCTCGCAGCGCCCCGCCATCGGCAAGCTCGACGCCCCGGTGCTGCTCTGGAAGGCCGTGCGGATGCGGAGACAATCACGCCCCATGAAAGCAGCGCCTCCCCGATGACCCCCGAGCAATACGTGCAAGACAAGGCCGCCGCCTCGGGCAGCAGTTTCTATTACGCCTTCCTGTTCCTTCCCAAGCCGCGCCGCGCAGCGATCACGGCCTTCTATGCCTTCTGCCGTGAAGTCGACGACGTGGTCGACGAGGTCAGCGACCCCGGCGTGGCCGCCACCAAGCTCGCCTGGTGGCGCACCGAGGTGGCGCAGTCGTTCGCGGGCACGCCGCGCCATCCGGTGATGCAGGCGCTGATGCCCCACGCCGCGGCCTACGGCATCGAAGCGCGCCAGCTCAACGAGGTGATCGACGGCTGCCAGATGGACCTGGACCAGACGCGGTACCTCGACTTCCAGGGCCTCTCGCGCTACTGCCACCTCGTGGCCGGCGTGGTCGGCGAGGTCGCCGCCCGCATCTTCGGCCAGACCGACGCCCAGACCACCGCCTACGCCCACAAGCTGGGCCTGGCGCTGCAGCTCACCAACATCCTGCGCGACGTGGGCGAGGACGCCATGCGCGGGCGCATCTACCTGCCGGTCAACGAACTGCAGAAGTTCGACGTGAAGGCGCACGAGATCCTGAACCGCGTGCACTCCGACCGTTTTGTCGAACTCATGAAGTTCCAGGCCGCGCGCGCCCACGCCGCCTACGACGAAGCGCTCGCCCTGCTCCCGCTGGCCGACCGCCGCTCGCAGAAGCCCGGCCTGATGATGGCCAGCATCTACCGCACCCTGCTGCGCGAGATCGAGCGCGACAACTTCCAGGTGCTGAACCAGCGGGTGAGCCTGACTCCGGTGCGCAAGTTCTGGCTGGCGTGGAAGGTACAGGCATTGGGGCGCATCTAGCGCCCGGTCAGATGGATGCATCCGAACTTTCGCATGTGGGCCTCTTCAGGGCGATCCTGAACTCCGACCCGAAGGCCAACCTTTTCCACGAACTGCTCTGCCCCTGGATGGAAAGGGAGCGCGGCTGGCTGACGGCGTTCGCACAGCAGACGTCGCCGGAGCCGATCGCCATCGAAGACTCCTGGCGCCTCTACGCGCTGTCTCGCATCAACGAGATCTTGTTGATGGCTTTTCAGCGGGGAACCTACGACAGTTGGGAAGGGCCGACGCTGACCTTGCTCGAGTACCTCGCGTTCATGACCGGCCTGGGTTTTCGCGTGGTTGACGAGCCCGCCTACTCGCCTTTTTTCCACGAGATCGTCGACATCGTCGAAGCCGCTCCTCTCCGGCCTCGCAGCGACTACATCGATCTTGAACGGATTGATTGGCCCGCACTCATGCTTGGCCCCATGATGTTCTCGCGCGCCGGTGTTGCCGTGTCCTGCCTGGCTGGCACGCTGAACCCTGAAATCGCAACATCGTCAACGCTGTACTGGGCGCATCGACGCAAGTTCCGCCGCCGTGAGGATCTGGCAGACGGCTGGGGCTCCAATTCGCAATGGCGAACGCAATTCAGGCGTGACTACATCGTGGGTGACAAGCTGCTCTTCAACGCAGATGGCAAGTACGACTTGAACGATCGCAATCAGGCGCTGCGCGAGGATGGATTGACAAGAAGCGAGCGCATCGAGCTTTTGACGTATAGGTGCTTCGTGAGATGCGCCAAGCCGGACGACGATCTGGCCCCCTACTACGACCGCGTGCTGCTTCCACGCGACTGTCAATGAGAACGACCGCCGTCATCGGCGCCGGCTGGGCCGGCCTCGCCTGCGCGGTGGAGGCCACGCGGCTCGGACATGCCGTCACGCTGTTCGAGGCGGCGCACACGCCGGGCGGGCGGGCGCGGCGGGTCGACAACATGCACGGGCTGGCGCTGGACAACGGCCAGCACATCCTGATCGGTGCGTACACCGCCACGCTGCAGCTGATGCGCGATGTGGGCGTGGATGTCGACGGCGTGCTGCTGCGGCTGCCTCTGTCGCTGCGTTTCGCCGACGGGGGCGGACTGAAGCTGCCGCGGCTGCCGGCGCCGCTCGATCTGCTTGCGGGCATCTTCACGGCGCGCGGCTGGACGTGGCGCGACAAGTCGTCGCTGCTGCGCACCGCCGTGGGCTGGAGGCTCTCGGGTTTTCGCTGTGAGCGCGGCACGACGGTTGCCGATCTCTGTGCCGGACTCACTCCGCGCGTGATGCGGGAACTGATCGAGCCGCTGTGCGTTTCCGCGCTCAACACGCCCGTGGCGCAGTCGAGCGGCGAGGTTTTCCTGCGCGTGCTGAAGGATGCGCTTTTCAGTGGCAGCGGCGGTGCGGACCTGCTGCTGCCGCGCGCCGATCTGGGCGCGCTGCTGCCGGATGCCGCCATCCAGTGGCTGTTAGAGCGCGGCGCAACCGTGCGCATCGGCACCCGCGTCCGCGCCATTTCATCCGAGGTCGGGCGATGGCTGGTCGACGGCGAAGCTTTCGATCAGCTCGTGCTGGCCTGCGCGCCCTGGGATGCCGCCCGGCTGGTGCGCGCGTCCAACCTGCCCGCGGACCCTTGGTGCGAGACCACCGAGGCGCTGCGCTTCGAGGCCATCGCCACCGTCTACGTGCGCGGCGCGACGACGCTCGCCGAGCCGATGCTCGCGCTTCGCAGCGATCCGGCCACGGCACCGGCGCAGTTCGTCTTCGACAGGAGCCAGCTCGGCGGCCTGCAAGGCGTGCTCGCAATGGTGGTGAGTGCGAACGAGGCGTCGCGCGAAGTGCTGGAAGAACAGGTCATTGCCCAAGCCGCCGCGCAACTGGGCCAAGCGAACCTGCGGCTCGTGCAGACCGTGGTCGAGAAGCGCGCCACCTTCGCCTGCACACCGGGCCTCGCGCGGCCGCCCTCGGCCATCGCACCAGGCCTGCAGGCCTGCGGCGACTATGTCGAAGGCCCCTACCCCGCCACACTCGAAGGCGCGGTCCTCAGCGGACTGGCCGTCGCGAGAGCATTGACGACACCATGACGACCGAACTGCGCTACCTCGACTTCGACTACAGCGAAGACACCGAAGGCCATGGCACCTTCGACGCGATGGCTTCGACCACGCCCGACAGGACGCCCGAGGTCCAGGCCGAGATCGCGCAGGTGCTGGCCTGGGCCGAAGCCGTGTTCCCCGATGCGCGCGGCGCACTCGAGGAAGGCGGTGTCTGGGACTACGACCTGCAGCAGGCGCAGGAAGAAGACGCACGCTTCGTCACGTGCACCCTCTCGCTCAGCGGCACGGCCGACTTCTGCGCGGCGCTGCGCGAGCAGTTCGCGCTCGACTGAAGAAGCTGAGAAAAGCGAATCAGGCCGTCTTGTTGGGCAGCCGCAGCAGGCTCAGCCCCAACAGCACGAAGGCGCCGCCCGACAGCTTGTTGAACAGCCGCGTACGGCGCGGGTCCGACAGTTGCCTGCGCAGCAGGCGCGCCAGCAGCACGTAGAACGCATGCGACAACACCGAGGCGGCTGCGAAGGTCGTCGTCAGCACAGCGAACTGCATGGCCAGCGGTGCATCCTGCGTGAGGAACTGCGGGAACAGCGCCGAGAAGAAAAGAATGCCCTTGGGATTGGTCAGCGCCACCGTCAGGCCATGCCCGAACAGACGCCAGCTCGAACGCGGCGAGGCCGCCGCCGAAGAACCCTGCAGATCGGCGAACACGCTGCCCTGGCTGCGCCACTGCTTGATGCCCAGATAGATCAGGTAGGCCGCGCCGGCCAGCTTGAGCAGCATGAAGGCATGGGCCGAGGTGGAGAGCACCACGCCAAGCCCAGCCATCGCGGCGGCCGACACCACGAACAGTCCTGTTGCATTGCCCAGCGAACTGATCATCGCGCGTCGCGGGCCCACGCTCATCGAATTCGAGACCGCCAGCAGCACGGCCGGTCCCGGCGTGAAGGCGACGAGCAGCGTGACGCCGCAGAAGATGAGCCAGTTGGAGAGATGCACTTCAGAGATCCTGCCCGGCGCGAAGCCGCAAGAAAGACGTTGAGGGACGAACGGGAAACTATAGTCAGCCCGGCGCCTCATCGCTGGCGCCGCGCCAATACCCCTGCGCGCCCCTCAACCCGACACCAATCGAACCACCATGGTCACCTGCTACCTGCGCTACATCGTCGATCCCTACAAGCTCAAGGAATTCGAACACTACGGCCGGCTCTGGATTCCGCTGGTCGAGAAGTTCGGCGGCAAGCACCACGGCTACTTCCTGCCGTCGGAGGGCACGAACAACGTGGCGCTGGCGATGTTCAGCTTTCCGAGCCTGGCGGCCTACGAGAAGTACCGCGCCGATTCGATGGAAGACCCCGAATGCCAGGCCGCGTTCAAGTACGCGGAAGAGACGCGCTGCATCCTCAGCTACGAACGCAGCTTCTTCCGGCCGGTATTTGGCTAACCCCCAGGCTGCGCGCACTTCGTGTCGCTTCGCCAACCCCCTTGCAGGGGGCAACACCAGCGGCCCGGCAAAGCCGGTTCCGCAGTGTTCCTGGAATGAACCAAGTTTCTTGTCGGACCCGTTGACGCCTCAGCCGTCGAGCGCCATGCACAGGGCGTGCAGGTTCGGCACGATCAGCTGCGGCCGCGCGCCGTGCACCCAGGGCCGCTCGTCGCGCACCAGCCAGGCGGCCTGCATGCCGGCGTTGAGCGCGCCGACCACGTCGAGCTCGGCATCGTCGCCCACGTGCAGCACGTCCTTGGGCAGCAGGCCCACCGATGCGGCAGCGGCGCGGAAGATGGGCGCGTGCGGCTTGCCGCTGCCGAAGGCGCGCGCATTGAAGGCGGTGCGGAACCAGCGGCCCACGCCCGTCTTGTGGATGTCGGCGTTGCCGTTGGAGATGGCCACCAGCGGATAGCGTTCGCTGAGCCACTTCAGGGCAGGCAGCGCGTCGTCGTACAGCGTCACGCGCTGGCGCTCGGCGAAGAAGGCATCGAAGGCCGGCTCGGCCAGCGCCGGGTCTTCGCCCGCGCGAGTGAGCGCGGTGCGGATCGACTCGCGGCGCAGCGCGCTCAGGTCGTGCGCAAGATCGGAACGCTCCTTGGCAGTGGCTTCGCGCAGCTCGCGAAGGATGCCCGGGGTCATCAGCAGCGTGGCCGTCTTGGGCGCTTCGCGCAGCAGCCATTGGTGCAGCACGGCCTCGGCGCGTTCGATGGTGGGCCAGATCGGCCAGAGGGTGTCGTCGAGGTCCAGCGAGATCGCCGAAATACGCTTGAGGTCCAGAGGCTTGAGATCGAGAGGCGCGGCGCCTGTGGGCACCGGGGAAGCGGAAGTCATGCCCGAGAATATCGCATGCCTTCGACCCACGAGAACGCCGCCCCGAGTACCCCCGGTTCCCTTCGCACCGCCGTGCTCTGGTGCAACCTGGGCTCTCCCGACGCCCCCACCGCCGCCGCCGTGCGCCCCTACCTCGCCGACTTCCTGGGCGACCCGCGCGTGGTCGAGATTCCGAAGGCGGTCTGGGCGCCGATCCTGCACGGCATCATCCTTCGCACGCGCCCGGCCAAGTCGGCAGCCAAGTACGCGAGCATCTGGATGCGCGAAGGCTCGCCGCTCAAGGTATGGACGCAGAAGCAGGCCACGCTGCTGGCCGGATGGCTCGGCGAGCGCGGCCACCGCGCGACGGTGCGCGACGCGATGCGCTACGGCAGCCCCTCCATCGCCTCCCGGCTCGACGCGCTGCAGGCCGAAGGCGTCGGCCGCGTGCTGGTGCTGCAGGCCTACCCGCAATACTCGGGCACCACCACCGCGAGCGTGATCGACGCCGTGAACGCCTGGAGCCGCAAGCAGCGCCGCGTGCCCGAATTCCGCTTCGTCAACGACTACCACGACGACCCGGCCTACATCGACGCGCTGGCCCTGAGCATCGAAAAGCACTGGAAGACCGAGGCTCGCGGCGAAGTGCTGCTGATGAGCTTCCACGGCATTCCCGCGCGCAACATCGCACTGGGCGATCCTTACCAGGCGCAGTGCCTCGAAACTGCGCGCCTGCTCGCCGCGCGGCTCGGTCTTTCGAGCGCGCAGTACCGCGTGACCTTCCAGTCGCGCTTCGGCAAGGCCAAATGGCTGGAGCCTTATACCGAGCCCACGCTGCGCGAACTCGGCGCGTCCGGCGTGAAGCGTGTCGACGTGGTGTGCCCGGGCTTCCCGGCCGACTGCCTCGAGACGCTGGAAGAAATCGCCATGGAAGGCCGCGAAGCCTTCCTGCACTCGGGAGGCGAAGCCTTCAGCTACATCCCCTGCCTCAACGACAGCCCCGCATGGATCACCGCGCTCGCGGGCATCGCCGAACGCAACCTTGCCGGCTGGCCCACGCAGACGGCGCCCACTGCCCGATGAAGAAAGACCTGCACGAAGCCAACCGGCTCTCATGGAACGCGGCCACCCTCGCGCACAACAGCCACAAGGGCGACCAGGCTGCCTTCTTCCGCAACGGGGGCTCCACGCTCTTTCCAGAGGAAGCCGGTCTGCTCGGCGACGTGAAGGGCCTGTCGGTGCTGCACCTGCAGTGCAATGCGGGCCAGGACAGCCTGAGCATCGCTCGCATGGGCGCCGATGTGACGGGCGTGGACATCTCCGACGAAGCCGTCGACTTCGCGGCGCGGCTGTCGCAGCAGTCGGGCATTGCGGCGCGTTTCGTGCGCTCGGACGTCTACGACTACTTCCGTGATGCGCAGGCACGCGGCGAGCGCTTCGACATCGTGTTCTGTTCGTACGGCACGCTCTGCTGGTTCTCCGACATCGCCGCCTGGGCCCGCGGTGTGGCGCAGATGCTCAAGCCCGGCGGACGCTTCGTCATCGTCGAGTTCCACCCCTTCGCGCTGGTGTTCGATCAGGACTGGAAGTTCCACTACGACTACTTCAACGAGGCCGCCGTGCCCGAACAGGGCGTGAGCGACTACGTGGCCGAGTCCGGCGACGGCCTGGTGCGCGAAGGCTACGAGCGCGGCGTGGAGAACTTCAGCAACCCGCATCCGAGCTTCGAGTTCACCTGGGGCGTGGGCCAGGTGACGACCGCGCTGTCGCGGGCCGGCCTCGTCATCGAGCAGTTCGACGAGTATCCGTACGCCAACGGCTGGAAGCCCTTCGAGGGCATGCGCGACATCGGCGGGCGCCGCATGGCGCCGCCCGAGGGCATGCCGCGCATCCCGCTCATGTATTCGATCTCCGCCCGTAAGCCATGAAAAATTTCCACGCCCGGTGCCTCGCCGGCCTGCTCCCGCTGCTGCCCCTGCTGCCCTGCGCGGCCGCAACCGCGGACGTGCCCAAGGGCGTGTGGGAAGGCACGCTCGGCACCAAGGCCATCGTGGCCTGCTTCAATGCCGAGTTCCGTAGCGGCAGCTACTTCTACAAGCAGTACCGCAAGGCGATCCCGCTGAGCCGCACCGAGAAGGACAGCTTCTGGCACGAAGCCGGCGACACCGGCCTGTGGTCGCTGGACCCGGCCAAGGGCAACACGCTGACCGGCACCTGGAAGAACGTGAAGGGCACGCCCGTCACGCTGCCCATCAAGCTGGACCTTGCCGATGCAACGGGCGGCGACCGGGCCTGCGGCAGCGACGGCTACGCGGGCCAGCTCGAAGCGCCGCCGAAGATCGAAGTCGGCAAGAAGGAGGAATACGCGCCCGGCCGCAGCTTCCGTCGCCTGCGCTTCGCGGGCCAGGAAACCGTCGAGCTCTCCGGCCCCGAGCCCACGCTGGCGGCCATCAACCGCGAACTGCGGCGCGACTTCGACACCAGCAAGGACGCGGTCAAGGCGTACTTCGACAAGCGACGCGAATTCCTCGACCGCGTCGGCGTGCCTGCGGAGGACGAGAACACTGCCGAGCCCGAGTACTGGACCTCGCAGTGGCTCAGCATCCGCAACTACACCTGGGCGGCCGGCATGGGCCGCAATGGCATCTCCTGGTTCTATCGCACCTGGGACCTGCAGACGGGCAAGCAGGTCGATCCGTGGTCCTGGTTCGGCCTGCGCTCGCTGTCGAAGTCGCGCCCGACCGAGGGGCGAATATCCGGCACCGGAGGCGGCTCGATGCCGCCGAAGCTGCGCCGCTTCCTGTTCCGCTACGCGGGCATCGACGCGTCGAAGGCCGAGGACAACTGCCAGTCCAACCACGAAGAAGGCGCCTACTACGACCTGACGCTGGAAGCCGAGGGCATGCGCTTCGCCCAGCCCGCCCGTGGCAACGGCTGCGAGATCGAGGTCGAAGTGCCCTACGCCGATCTCGACCCGGTCCTCACGCCCGCAGGCAAGGCCGCGGTGCGGCGCATCGTCGAATCGGGCAAGTAAAGCTGGCTCAGCCCGGGCTCAGGCCGGCGGCCTGCGCGCCAGCAGCGCCTCGATCGCGGCCTCCATCTCGGCGTACTCCCCTTCGCCGAAATGGCGCCGCATCACCTGCCCGTTGCTGTCGGCGAGGTAGAAGGTCGGCCAATACTGGTTGTTGTAGGCCTTCCAGGTGCTGAAGCCGTTGTCCTGCGCCACTGGGTAGCGGATGCCGAAACGCTGGATCGCGTCCTGCACGTTGCGCGTCGACTTCTCGTAGGCGAACTCGGGCGAATGCACGCCCACCACCACGAAGCCCCGCTCCTTGTACTTCTCGTACCAGCCCACCACGTAGGGCAACGTGCGGATGCAGTTGATGCAGGAATAGGTCCAGAAATCGACCAGCACCACCTTGCCCGCCAGGCCCTGCATGGTGAGCGGCTCCGAGTTGAGCCACTTGTCGATACCGGTGAACTCGGGAGCCTTGCCGTAGTCCCGCAACCCCGGCGACGCGGCCAGCGCGCTGCGCACCGGCCACGCACCGCCCACGGCAGCCGCGAGCGCGGAGGAGCCGACGGCGAGTCCCGAGAACGCCCTTCTGGACAACATCTTCATGATCGCGAACCTCGCTCGAATGTCAGACCGAAAGCGGTCAGGCTCGATTGTTCGCGGCGCACGCCGGGCGTGCGCATGTGTCACGGCAATTTGAACTTTGTCCCGGCGGCGTGAAGGCCGCCCGGGTCAGAACTTGCCCAGATAGTCCAGCTTGCCGATCGGCATGCCCTTGTGGCGCAGCACGTCGTAGGCCGTGGTCACGTGGAAGAAGAAGTTGGGCAGCGCGAACTGCAGCAGGTAGCGCTGCGCCGTGAAAGTCGCCTCGCCTTCGCGGGTCTTGATGGTCACGGCGCGGTCCTCGTGGCCGTCGATCAGGGCGCGATCGACGCCCGCCAGGAAGTCCTGCGTCTTCGCGATGCGCGCGACCAGGTCGTCCCAGGTCTTCTCCTCGTCGGCAAAGCTCGGCGCGGTGATGCCGGCGATGCGGGCCGTGCCCAGCTTGGAGGCATCGCTCGCGCGCTGGATCTGGCCGACCAGCGTGAGCATGTCGGGCGCGAGGCGCGCATCGACCAGCGTGGCCGGGTCGATGCCGTTGGCCTTCGCGTGCGCGAGGCTCTTGTCGAGGATATGGGTGAGTTGGCCGAGTCCGCGCGTGAAGACGGGCACGGACAGGTCGTACATCGAGAGCGCCATGGTGTTCGAGGCCTTGTCTCGGCCTTGTGGTTGAGGTGGGCGGCGATTGTCACGCCGCCGCAGCCTCAGCGGCCGGCCGCGCGGATAAACCCCTCGATGGGCTCAAGTTGTTCGGGCACGTTGAGCGCGGGCGCGTGACCGCAGGCAGGAACTTCGATCACCTGCAGCCTGCCGGCCGCGCCGGGGCCGCGGCGCTTCATTTCCTCGACCACGCCGGGCAGCACCAGGTCTGACTCGGCTCCGCGCAGGCACAGCACCGGCACCTCGATGGCGTCGTAGTGCGGCCAGATCAGGTAGTCGTTGTCGTGCGCGCTGAACTGCCGGACCATGGCCGGGTCGTAGTGCGGCGTCACGCGGCCGTCGGGCAGGCGGCGCGTGGAGGTCTCGGTCAGGCGGCGCCATTGAGCGTCGCTGAGCCAGCCGTAGGGCTTGTAGACCGTGCGGAAGAAGGCCTCCAGCTCGGCCACCGTATCGAAGGCGGGCGGACTGCCCGCATAGGCACGGATGCGCTCGATGGCTGGCTGCGCCAGCTCGGGCGCGTTGTCGTTGAGCACCAGGCTCGCGATGCGCGCCTTCATGCGCGGCTCGAAGAGGCCCGACGCGCAGACGGTGCCGATGGCGCCGCCCATCGAGGTGCCGACCCAGTGCACGCGCCCGAGCCGCAGCTCGTCGCACAGCGCGTTGGCGATGCGCGCATAGAACGCGAGCGTGTATTCCTCGTCGGGCAGCGGGCTCCATTGGCTCAGCCCACGGCCGATGGTGTCGGGGCAGATCACGCGGAAGCCGCGCGAGGCGAAATGCTGGGCCAGCTCGTCCATGTCGCGGCCGGTGCGCGCCAGGCCATGCCAGGCGATGACCACGGGGGCCTCGGGCGCGCCCCATTCGAGCCAGTGGATCTCGCGGCCCGCGAGCTGGGCGTAGCGGGACAGGGGAATGTGGTTGTCGCTCATCGCGTTGCCCTTGCTCGCAGTTTTCCGACGATGCCGGTGGGGAAGTAATAGACGGAAAGAACGAACAGCACGCCCAGCCACAGCAGCCAGCGGTCGGGCGACAGCAGCGCCGCCAGCCACGGCAGGCCACTGGCGGCCTCGTTGCCGATGCGCAGCAGGTCCTGCAGGTAGCTCTGCGCCACCACGAAGAGCACCGCGCCGATGGCAGCGCCGTAGATGGTGCCCATGCCGCCGATCACCACGATCAGCAGCACGTCGATCATGATCTCGAAGCTCAGCGAGGTGTCGGGCCCGTTGTAGCGCAGCCAGATCGCGAGCATCGCGCCGGCCAGCGTGGCGAAGAGCGCCGACAGCACCGCGGCCGTGGTGCGATACACCACCACGCGGTAGCCGATGGCCTCGGCGCGGAACTCGTTCTCGCGTATCGCCTGCAGCACGCGGCCAAAGGGCGAGTTCACGATGCGCAGCAGCGCCAGCACCAGCACCACCGCCGCCACGAACAGCAGGTAGTAGCACAGCAGGCGGCCGTCGAGCGAGACGCCGAGGAAAGGCTCTTCGGCGAACTCGAAGCTAGGCGAGATCAGCTCCGGCAGCTTGAAGGTCAGGCCGTCCTCGCCGCCGGTGAAGTCCGACAGCTGCGAAGCCAGCGTCTGGAAGGCCGAGGCCACGGCCAGCGTGATCATCGCGAAGAAGATCGCGCGAACCCGCAGCGAGAACAGGCCGATGGCGAACGACAGCACCAGCGAGATCGCCAGCGACGCGCCCAGCCCCACCAGCACCGAGCCCCAGTTGGGCCCGAGCCGCGAGGCCGAAATGGCGATGCCGTAGGCCCCGATGCCGAAGAACATGGTGTGCGCGAAACTCACGATGCCCGTGTAGCCCAGCAGCAGGTCGAAGCTGGCCACCAGCACCACGAACACCAGGATCTTGGCCGCGACGCTCAGCGCCTTCACGCCGGGGAAGATGAATGGCGCGAAGGCCAGCGCGACGAACACCGCCAGCAGCAGCACGGCGAGCAGCCGGCTGCGGGGCATGTCGTTGGAGAGGAGTCGTTTCAGGAACATGTTTTCTTCCTCCCCTTCTTCAACGGTTCGCCACCGGGTACACGCCCTGCGGGCGCCACAGCAGCACGGCCACCATCAGGAAAATGCTCGCGAACTGCGTGAGCGTGGGCAGCAGGAAGCCCACGTAGTTGGTCATCAGCCCCACCAGCAGCGCGCCGATGAGCGCCCCGCCCGTCGAGCCCAGCCCGCCGATGATGATCACGATGAAGATCAGCACGTTGACCTGCGCGCCCATCTGCGGCACCAGGTTCTGCTGGAACAGCCCCCACATCACGCCGCCCAGGCCGGCCAGCGCGCTGCCGACCACGAACACGCCGACGAAGAGGCGCCCGATGCGGTAGCCGAGAGACTCGACCATCTCTCGGTCTTGCACGCCGGCACGGATGAGCAGGCCGATCTTGGTGCGCCCCAGCGTCCATGCGAGCACGCCGAACACCACCACGCCCACGGCCACCGCGAGCAGGCGGTACTTGCTGATGGCCGCATCGCCCACCAGCAGCGAGCCGCGCAGCGCCTCGGGCAGCGGCAGCGGAACCTGCGCCGGGCCCCAGATCACCTTGATGAGCTCCTCGCCGATGATCATGCCGCCCATGGTGATGAGGATCTGCTTCAGATGCTGGCCGTACACCGGCCGCACGATGAAGCGCTCGAAGGCCAGCCCGACTGCGCCGGCCATGGCCATCGCGACCAGCATCGCCGGGAACACCGCCACCAGATTGCGCCACAGCTCGCCGGAGCCCGTCCAGTCGCCCATCAGGCCGAGCACGCTGCTGGCCACGAAGGCGCCCAGCGCGATGAACACGCCGTGGCCGAAGTTCAGCACGTCCATCAGACCGAACACCAGCGTGAGGCCCGAGGCGATGATGAAGATGATCATGCCCATGGCGAGCCCCGCCACCGTGAGCGTGAGCCAGGTGGAGAAAGAGCCGGTGAGCGGCAGCGCGGCCAGTGCGAGCGCTGGGGCCAGCAGCAACGGCCGCCAGTCGAATTCGAGTTTCTTCATAGAGCCAGTCCGAGCAGCGATTGCTGAAGTTGCGCGTTAGCAGAAAACTCCGCCATGGAGCCCGCATGCACCACGCGCCCGTTGTCCATCACCGCGACGGTGTCGCCCAGGCGCTGGGCGAAGTTGATGTTCTGCTCCACCAGCAGGATCGTCACGCCGCTGCGCTTGAGCTCGGCGAAGGCGTCGATCATGTTGTTGATCATCACGGGCGCGAGGCCCTTGCTGGGCTCGTCGATGATGAGCAACTCGCGCGGTTCCACGATCGCGCGCGAGACCGCCAGCATCTGCTTCTGCCCGCCCGAGAGCTTGCCCGCCGGGTGGTTCCAGAATTTCTCGACCGCGGGGAAGAGCTTGAAGATCCACTTCAGCCGCGTGTCGTCGATCTGCGCCGCGTTCTTCGCGCCGCGCGCTGCCAGCAGCATGTTCTCCTTCACCGTGAGGTCGGAGAAGATGCCCATGTTCTCGGGCACGTAGGCGATGCCCAGGCCGGCGATCTGCGGCGTGTGCTGCGTGGTGATTTCCTTGTCACCAAAACGCACCCTGCCCTGCGACGCATGCCACAGGCCCATGATGGTTCGCAGCGTGGTCGTCTTGCCCGCGCCGTTGCGGCCCAGCAGCATGGTGAGCTGCCCGCGCGGCACGGCGAGGTCGACGCCGTGGAGGATGTGATACGCCCCGATGTGCGTGTGCACGCCCTCGAGGGTCAGCAGGTTGTTCGTGCTCATGCGGCCTCCTTCGAAACGCCCAGGTAGGCCTCCTGAACCACCGGCGAGGCGATCACCTCGGCCGGCTCCCCGTCGGCCACCAGCGTGCCGTTGTGCAGCACGATGATGCGGTCGGCGAGCTCGCGCACCACGTCCATCTTGTGCTCGACCAGCAGGATGGTCTTGGTCTTGTCCTTCTTGAGCTTGCGGATCAGGTCGAGGATGACGGGCGCCTCGGCCGCGTTCATGCCGGCCGTGGGCTCGTCGAACATGAAGACCTTGGGCTCCAGCGCCATCAGCAGCGCCACTTCCAGCTTGCGCTGGTCGCCATGCGGCAGGCTCGCCACCGTGGCGTGCTCGCGCGACTTCAGCGCCACCTCGGCCAGGATCTGGTCGGCGCGCTCGGTCAGCGCCTTGTGGTCGCTCCAGATGCTCCACAGGTTGAGCCCGCGCCGGTGCGCGCCGTCGCGCGTGGCCTGCACCGCGAGGCGCACGTTCTCCAGCACCGTGAGGTTGGGGAACAGGTTGGTGAGCTGGAAGGCCCGCCCCAGCCCCGCGTGCGTGCGCGCCGAGGGGGACAGGCCCGACAACGACTGCCCGTCGAGCGACACCGTGCCCGCGCTCGCCTTGAGCTGGCCCGAGATCAGGTTGAAGTAGGTGGTCTTGCCCGCGCCGTTGGGGCCGACGATGGCCGTCAGCGTGCCCGGCGCGAAGGCGCAGCTCACGCTGTTGACGGCCACGTGCCCGCCGAAGCGGATGGTCAGATCTCGGGTCTCAAGCATCGTCGTTGGTCATTGCGAATCGGAAAACAGGAAAGAAGACCGGCCTGCCTCAACAGGTCCCGATCACGTAGTAGTTGGGCCCCGTCTGCTTCAGCGTGGTCGTCACGTAGATGTTCCACAGGCCCATCGACTGGTTCGAGCCGTACGCATAGGTCAGGCCGTACAAGGCATAGGCCCGCCCGGCGATGGTGTGCGTGTAGTTGCTCGCGGTGTAGCAGGTGCCGCCGCTGCCGCCTCCGGTGGTGGTGCCGGTGGCAGCCGACGACATGGCGCCCTCGACGTTGCTCGCGTTCAGCGCGGACACGGTCCAGCTGTAGGTGGTCGAGGCGGCCAGGCCGGTGTCGGTGTAGCTGGTGGTGGTCACCGGCGAGGCGTTGACCTTGCTGCCGCCGCGGTACACGTTGTAGCCGCTGGCGCCGCTCACGGCGTTCCAGGCGATCACCATGCTGTTGGCGGTCGCGCCCGATGTGCCCACGCCGGTGGGCGCGGGCAGGCCGCTGCCGCCCGAGGAGCCGGTGACGCGGTCGATCATCGCCTTCATCGCGGCCATCTGCGGGCCCGACTTCTTCGCGTAGTTGGCGTTGTCGTAGCCCCACCAGTCCCAGCAGCTGTTGGTGGCCGCCGTGCTGGTCTGCGGGTAGATCAGCACGATGTTGTTGGTGTCGGCCCAGCGGTTGTAGCCGGTCTTGCGCACGTACTGGTCGCTCACGTCGGTGTAGTTCTGCTTGCAGCCGTGCAGCACCAGGTGCACGCGGCACGAGGTGGTGGTGCAGGCCTGCGGCACGTAGATCCAGCCCGTGGCGGCCATGCCGTGGCCGGAGATGAATTCCGACTGGTTGAACTCGGTGAAGGTGCCGCCCAGCGTGCCGTTGTTGCGCGGGTTCAGCGGGCCGTAGAGCTGCGTGAGGATCTCGCCCGCAAGGTCGAAGCCGCAGTTGTTGATGTAGGGCGCGGCCGTGGTGCTGCAGGCGCTGCCGTAGTCGTCGGTGACCATCGCGTGGCCCGCGCCGATGTTGTTCTTGTAGACCACGTTGGCCGCGGGCACGAAGCTCTGGTAGTAGGTCTTGAGGTCGTCCATCACCGGCTGCTTGACGGTGTTGTCCGAGGTGCCCGAGAACATGTAGACCTTGGAGCCGCTCATGTTCGACACCGGGTCGATCGCGCCGCTGGCGGCCCAGCTGTTGGTGGTGCTCACGAGCGAGGACACCGGGATGCTGGTGCTGTGCGTCATGCAGCGCCCCGTGGCATTGAGCACCGAACCTTCGGCGCAGTAGTAAGGCCCACCGGCCACCACGCCCGCGCCGCGCTTGAAGGTGGCCGAGTACGCCACGTGCAGTTGCACCGCCATGAAGCCGCCGGCCGACAGGCCCGACACGCTCACCTCCGCCGGGTTGGCACCGAGCGCGGGCAGCGGCACCGCCGCCTGCGCGGCATGCGCCGCCACCGTCATCGCCGCGGCCGCGGCGAGCGCCTTCCAGTTCTTCCACTTCTTCCATTTCATCGCTTGCATCGCTGTCTCCTTGTGTTGTGGGTATCGAACGCTTGCTTTGCTGACTGACGAATCGAATCGGCCGAGGGAACAACACGCCGCCGCGAAGAAATGCGCAGGCTGGCGCTTCGCCCGGCGGCCATCCGGGGCGAACTTGGAACATTCAAGGAACACCGCGGAACCGGCTTTGCCGGGCCGCAGGTGTTGCCCCCGGTAGGGGGTTGGCGTAGCGACACGAAGTGCGCGCAGCCTGGGGGCGAGTTCTTACCTCTTGTTCTTGATGGGGATGTCCATCTCTTCAGGCTTGATCTCGTGCACCAGCTCCGGCACGCCCCAGGCGAACGCCGGGTCGACCTTGATCTTGAAGTGGTACATCGACTGCATCGCCTGGTGGTCTTCCTTGCGGAAGGTCATCTTGCCCTTGGGCGTGTCGAAGCTCATGCCTTCCATCGTGCTGATGAGCTTGTTGGTGTTGGTGTCGCCGTTGGTCTTCTTCAGCGCCGTCACCACCGCCATCGCGGCGGAGAAGCCGCCGGCAGTGAAGAAGTCGGGCGGCGTCTTGAATTCCTTGTAGTGGGCCGAGACCATCGCCTCGTTCACCGGGTTCTTCGGAATGCCGAAGTAGTAGTAGGCCGCGCCCTCCATGCCCGGCAGCGCCTTGTAGGCAGCCATGGCCGGCAGGATGTTGCCGCCGGTGGCGATCTCGATGCCGTAGCGCTTGAGGTCGAGGTCGACGATCTTGAACGGGTTGCCCGCGCCCGCCCAGACGATCCAGATGATCTTGCGGCCCGGCTGGTCCTTGAGCTTGTCGATCAGGCGCTGCGCGCCGGCCGTGAAGTCGGTGGTGGTGGGCGGAAGGTATTCCTCATGGACCAGCTTGGCCTTCTTGAGCGCGGCACCGAAGGCCTTCACGCCGTCACGGCCAAAGGCGTTGTCCTGCGCCAGCGTGGCGACGGTGACGCCGGGCTTGTCGATGGCCACCGCGTTGGAGATCGCGTCCTGGCTCGAATTGCGGCCGGTGCGGAAGATGTACTTGTTCCACTTGTCGCCGGTGATCGAATCGGCCACCGCGGGCTCGACGATCAGGATCTTCTTGTATTCCTCGGCCACCGGCAGCATCGCCAGCGCGACGCCCGAGGCGGTCGGGCCCACGGCCAGCGCGGCCTTGTCGTCGGAATACGCGGCCGCCAGCAGCGACTTGCCGAGGTCGGGCTTGCCCTGGTCGTCCTTCTCGATGACCACCAGCTTCTTGCCGTTGATCGTCATCGTGCCGCCGGTGGCGTAGTCCAGGCCCATCATGAAGCCGGTCTGGGTCTGCTTGCCGTAGGCCTCCAGCGCGCCGGTCTTGCTGTAGATGTGGGCGATGCGGATTTCGTTGGACTGAGCCCAGGCCGGAGCAGTGGCCGCGGTGCAGGCGGCGAGCGCGGCCAGGGCGACGAGGTGGCGACGGTTCATTCTTTGTCTCCTGAAAAAGGTGACTGAATATTGCACAGTTCGTGCCATCCGCTAAGCCATTGATAACAAACGCTTCTCCATTCGGGAGAAGCGCTTTCCGGCTGAATTCAGAACACTTGCAATGTCTGAATTTCAGTCGATTGCCTGATTTTCAGTCAGGGTTTTCGCGGAGGCCTTGCGCTGGGCGATCCACTGCTCGAACTGCCGCTCGGCCTGCATCCGGAACTCGTTGCGCGCATGGTTGCAGGCCGCGTGCGCGAGTCGCCGATGCTTCGACGAGCGGATGCCGCCGAAGGTCGAATCGACCAGATGCTCGACGGTGGCGGATTCCGGCCGGCCCGCGGGCTCGTCGAAGTCCATGGTCAGGCCGCACCAATGGCAGTTGGGGCCGAAGGTGGAGCGTAGGGCCTTGACGCTCATAGGATTGCGCACTCCTTGATTTTCAGGCGCATCGATGTGCAGTCGGCGCCCGAAACGAAGTAGACCAGCCTCATCCGATAGCTGCCCCTGCAGATCGAGCTCCAGACCTCGGGCACCTTGAGTTGCTGCTTGCTGCAGCAGTGCGGGAAGGGGTCTTGGTCATCGGGATATCGGGTGGGGTTTCATCCAGGGCGGGAGTATCGCCCGGCCTTCGGGCCTCAGTGCCCCTCGCTCACACCCTCGACCCAGTAGAGCTGCTTGTGGCCCCTGCCCTCATAGACTCTTTGGTAGTAGTCGGCGACCCGACGGCTCTCGTACTCGTGCATCAGGATGCGGTTGCCGTTGTCGTCCAGCCGAAAGAGGCGGCAGGGCTCCAGATCCTTCGTGTAGACAGGATATTTCGTCCGCAAGAGTTCCACCATGAAAGCCTCGACGTGTATCTCGAACGCTCTCAATTCAAGAAAATCAAGCACAGCCTCGATCTCCAGGCACTCGAGGTAGATGTTGAACAAGTCGATGGACTTGTGGCGCTCAAGAGTGATCCTGTGCCCCCAAGGAAGCTCAAAGAACCATAGCTCGACCGGTCCCGGCGCATCCCAGTCAGCGGGTTGATCCAAGTGCTTTGCGCCGAATCGCCTGACGAACTCCGGGTACGGCATCTCGACGGCAATCAAGCGCTCGCCAGCCTCGATGTCGCCGCGGCCGATCTGGCGCATGGCAGGCAGCGGCCTCATGTCGACCGCTCCTGGCTCGTCATCCGCTCATACAACGTCGCCCGCGAAATCCCGAGCAGCCGCGCCGTCGCCAGCTTGTTGCCGCCCGTGGAGGCCAGCGCCGCCGCGATCGCCTTGCGCTCCAGCTCGGCCACCTGTTGCGCGAGCGGGCGCAGCAACGCAGCTTCTTCATCCGCGTCGTGCGCACTCTGCAAGGTGGCGGGAAGCTCGATCTGCTCCAGCCCGGCTTCGCGCAGGATGCGTTCGAGCTGCACGGCGTCGATGCGCTGCGAGTCGCTTCGCATCGTCACCTGCTCCAGCACGTTGCGCAGCTCGCGAATGTTGCCGCGCCAGTGCTGGCCGGCGAGCAGCGCGAGCGCGTCGGGCGTGAGTTCGGGCGGCGCTTCGCCGCTGCGCAGCGCCATGTCCTCGCCCAATGCCTCGACGAGCGCGGGAATGTCGGCGCGCCGCTCGCGCAGCGGCGGCACGCGCAGCGGGAGCACGTTGAGGCGGTAGTACAGGTCTTCGCGGAACTGGCCGCGGCGCACGAGTTCGGGCAGGTCGCGCGAGGTGGCGGCGATCACGCGGGCGTCGAAGGGCACGAGCTTGTTGGAGCCGAGCGGTTCGATCTCGCCCTCCTGCAGCGCGCGCAGCAGCTTGGCCTGCAAGCCCAGCGGCATGTCGCCGATCTCGTCGAGGAAGAGGCTGCCGCCGTCGGCCAGCTTGAACTTGCCTTCGCGGCCCTTGCGGTCGGCACCGGTGAAGGCGCCGGGCGCGAAGCCGAAGAACTCGGCCTCCAGCAGCGTGTCGGGCACGGCCGCGATGTTGACGCTGACGAACTGGCCCTTGGCACGCGCGGACGATGCGTGGATGGCATGCGCCAGCAGCTCCTTGCCGGTGCCGGTCTCGCCCAGCAGCAGCACCGGGCTCGTCGATTGCGCCGCGCGCCGCGCATGCCGCTTCACTTCCACCGCGGCGGGGCTGCTGCCGATGAAGCTCGCGAAGGTGTACTTGGAGCGCCGCTGGCCGTCGGCCGAGTGCTGGTAGAGCGGGTTGTTGCGCTGGCTCGCGAGCTCGCGCCGCGCATCGTCGAGGTCGCGCTGCAGCAGCGCGAACTTGCTGATGAGCGGCTGAAGCGTGGTCTCGGGCTGGTCGAAGAGCACGATGCCGATGGCGCCGATGACCTTGCCCATTCCTCCCTCACCTCCCTCTCGCTCTTCGCGAAGCGGAATGCGGCTGACGACGAAGGTGCCGGCCTTGTTGGTCAGCAAGTCGACCAGGATGGGCTCGCCGGTCTCGAGCACGCGCCGCATCTGCGTGTTGGGGATCACGTCCTCCACCATGTGGCCCATGAACTCGTCGATGGACGAGAAGCCCAGCGCGGGCAGGAAGCGCCGGTAGCCTTCGTTGACCCACACGATGCGCCCGGTGCTGTCGACCAGGAACATGCCCTGGCTGATGCTGGAAAACAAATGAAACATCGAGCGCGCGGCGAGCGCGAGAATGCCCTCGGCATCGAGAGGCAGCGAGGGTGTTGCGGTGGAGGCTGCAGGCATGGCGGAATCGTAGCGCGGGCCGGATCCGCACCTTAAGTCTTAAGGATTCGCTTCGGCGAGCACAGGTCGGCAAAGACCTTCAGGAAGCCTTAAGTTAATCAATCGTTTGATTTTGTGCGTGGTGTAATGCCGGCCATGAACGCGAGAGATCCGATCACCCAGGCACCTCGCCGCGCACCGCGCGCAGACGGTGCCGAGGCACGCCACCGGCTGCTCCACACCGCGCTGCGGCTCTTCGCGCAGAAGGGTTTCGCCAAGACCTCCACCCGCGAGATCGCCCGCGAGGCCGAGGTCAACATCTCGGCCATCAGCTACTACTTCGGCGACAAGGAGGGGCTGTACGCCGCCACCTTCAGCGAGCCGATGGGTGGCGACTCCAGCGACCTCATCGCCGCCTGCAATGCACCCGGCCAGTCGCTCGAGGAAACGCTTCGCACGTGCATGGTGTCGATGATCGATCCGCTCAAGCAGGGAGAGATCGTGCGGCAGTGCATACAGCTGCACATGCGCGAGATGCTGGAGCCCACCAGCCGCTGGGCCGAGGAGCTGGAGCGCGACATCAAGGGCCCGCATCGCGCCATCGCCGACCTGCTGTGCCGCCACCTGAAGGTGGACCGGGCCGACGACGACATCCATCGCCTGACCTTCGCGATCACCGGGCTGTCGATGCAGCTCTACGTGAGCCAGGACTTCATCGAGGCCATCCGCCCTTCGCTGCTGCGCACGCCGCGCGCCATCGACGCCTGGGCCGACCGGCTCACGGCCTATGCGCTGGCACTGGTCGAAGTCGAGGCCGCCCGCCGGCGCGCCGAGAGAAAGCAGAAGAAACAATGAGAAAACTCCGATTCAAACTGACGGCCGCTGTCTGCCTCGGCATCGGTCTTTCGGGCTGCTCGCTGATGCGTCCGCCGACGCAGGTCGAAGCTCCCATCCCCGCGCAGTGGCACGCGCCCCTGCCCCATGGCGGCTCGCTGGCTTCGCTGGCCAACTGGTGGAGCCAGCTCGACGATCCGCTGCTGGTCGAGCTGATTGCCGCCGCGGAAGCCGCGAGCCCCAATGTCGCGAGCGCCGCCGCACGCGTGGCCGAGGCGCGCTTCACGCGCGTTCAGGCCGGCGCCGCGCTGCTGCCGAGCCTCGACGGCACCGCATCGGCCAGCCGCGGGCCCGTCGGCATTTCAGGCGGCAGTTCCTCTGGCACCAACAGCGGCAGCAGCGGCGGGCTGTCGTCGAGCACGCCGATCACCACGCTGCAGGCCGGCCTGCAGTCGAAATGGGAGGCCGACCTGTTCGGCCGCCTGCGCGCCGATCGCGATTCCGCCGAGGCCAAGCAGAGCAGCGCCAACGCCAAGTGGCACGACGCCCGCGTGGCGGTGGCGGCCGAGACGGCCAACGCCTATTTCGCCGAACGCGCCTGCCAGCAGCAGCTGCGCGTGGCCGAGGCCGACGCCCGTTCACGCTCCGAGACCTCGCGGCTCACAGATCTGTCGGCCAAGGCCGGCTTCACCGCGCCGGCCGATGCCTCGCTCGCGCGCGCCAGCGCCTCCGACGCTTCGGCCCGCCTCACGCAGCAGCGCGCTCAGTGCGCGGTGCAGCGCAAGGCGCTGGTCGCGCTCAGCGGCATCGACGAGACCACGCTCGAAGGCAAGCTCGCAGCCGCGCCGGCACAGCGCGCGCTGCCTGCCGTGGGCAGCATCGCCAGCGTGCCGGCCGAAGCGATCACGCAGCGGCCCGACGTCTACGCGGCCGAGCTCGGCGTGGCTTCGGCCAGCGCCGACGTGGGCTCGGCCGAGGCCGAGCGCTATCCCAAGCTCACGGTATCCGGCTCCATCGGCCGTTCGCAATACCGCGTGAGCGGCGTGCACCAGTCGCTCGAAACCTGGACGGTGGGCCCGATCTCGCTGACCGTGCCGCTGCTCGACGGCGGCGCGCGCAAGGCGAATGCCGACGCGGCCAAGGCACGCTACGCCGAAGCCGTGTCGCTCTACCGCGCCAACGTGCGCCAGGCGGTGCGCGAAGTCGAGGAGGCGCTGGTCAACCTCGATGCGACCAACGCCCGCACCGCCGATGCCGACGCCGCGGTGAAGAACTACCAGGCCTCCTTCGACGCCACGCAGGCGCGCTACAGCAGCGGCCTCGCGAGCCTATTCGAGCTGGAGGACTCGCGCCGCACGCTGTTCTCGGCACAGACCGCGCGCGTGACGCTGCAGCGCGAGCGCACCGAGGCGTGGGTGGCGCTGTACCGCTCGATGGGCGGCGGCTGGAACCGCCAGTCCGCGGGGGCTCCCTCCTCTTCCGATTCGACCTCAATGACCACCACACCGACCGCCAAGGTCGCGACGTCGCCATGAAAACAATGAAGCGTTCCACCCTCGCCATCGCGCTGGCCGCGCTGGTCGTCGTCATCGCCGCAGTCTTCTTCATGACGCGCGGCAAGCCGGCTGACAAGACCGCCGAACCGGCCGCCGCAGCCAGGACCAAGGACGGCGCCGCCTCGCCCAAGCCCGCGCTGACCGTGACCGTCGCGAAGCCCGAAGCCACCGAGCTGATGCTCACGCTCGCGGCCAACGGCAACGTGGCCGCCTGGCAGGAAGCCGTGGTCGGCTCCGAGTCCAACGGATTGAAGCTGGCCGAAGTTCGCGTGAACGTCGGCGACACGGTGAAGAAGGGCCAAGTGCTCGCCGTGTTCTCGCCCGAGACGGTGCAGGCCGACATCGCACAGGCGCGCGCCTCGCTGGCCGAAGCCCGCGCCACCGCGGCCGACGCCGCCGGCAACGCGGCACGCGCACGCACGCTGCAGGCCACCGGCGCGCTGAGCCAGCAGCAGATCAACCAGTACCAGACCACCGAGCAGACCGCCAAGGCGCGCGTCGAGGCGGCCGAGGCCGTGCTGGCCGCGCAGCAGGTGCGCGGGCGCAACACGCAGGTGCTGGCGCCCGACGACGGCGTGATCTCGGCTCGCACAGCCACGGTGGGCAGCGTGGTCGCGGCGGGCACCGAGCTCTTCCGGCTGATCCGCCAGGGCCGCCTCGAATGGCGCGCCGAAGTGACCTCGGCCGAATTGAGCCGCGTCGCTGTGGGCACCACCGCATTCGTGGTCAGCGCCAGCGGTGCGCAGGTGCGCGGCAAGGTGCGCAGCATCGCGCCCACGGTCGATCCGCAGACGCGCGCGGCGCTGGTGTATGTCGACCTGCCCAACGTGCAGCAGAACACCGGCGTGAAGGCCGGCATGTTCGCGCGCGGCGACTTCGAACTGGGCCGCAGCACGGCGCCGACGGTGCCGCAGGCCGCCGTGGTGCCGCGCGACGGCTTCAACAACGTGTTCATCCTGAAGCCCGACAACAAGGTGTCGCAGCTCAAGGTGCAGATCGGCCGCCGCCTGAACGACCGCATCGAGATCACCAGCGCGCTGCCCGAGGGCGCCCAGGTGGTGGTGCAAGGCGCGGGCTTCCTCAACGACGGCGACCTGGTGCGCGTGGTGGATTCGCCCGCCGCCACGTCGGCGGCGCCGGCTCCCACGGGCGCGGCCTCCGCCGCCGTTGCCAGGTAAAGAAGAAAAGAAGAAGAAATGAAAAGCCAGATGACGCAAAGGACACGCCCATGAACGTTTCCGCCTGGTCCATACGCAACCCGATTCCGGCGGTGATGCTGTTCGTGCTGCTCACCTTCGGCGGGCTGCTGTCGTTCAACGCGATGAAGGTGCAGAACTTTCCGGACATCGACCTGCCGACCGTGACGGTCTCGGCCTCGCTGCCCGGCGCCGCACCTTCGCAGCTGGAGACCGACGTCGCGCGCAAGCTCGAGAACTCCATCGCCACGGTGCAGGGCCTGAAGCACATCACCACCAAGGTGCAGGACGGCGCCGCCACGCTGATCGTCGAGTTCCGCCTCGAGAAGCCGGTGCAGGAAGCCGTGGACGACGTGCGCTCCGCGGTGCAGCGCGTGCGCGCCGACCTGCCGGCCGACGTGCGCGACCCTGTGGTCACCAAGCTCGACTTCGCGGCCCAGCCGGTGCTGGCCTTCACCATCGCCTCCTCGGCCATGGATGCCGAGGCGCTGAGCTGGTACGTCGACAACGACGTCACCAAGAAGCTGCTCGCGCTGCCCGGCGTGGGCGCGGTGAACCGCGTGGGCGGCGTCACGCGCCAGGTGCACATCGACCTCGACCCGTCCAAGCTGCAGGCGCTGGGCGCCTCGGCGGCCGACATCTCGCGACAGCTGCGCCAGGTGCAGACCGAGAGCGCGGGCGGCCGCTTCGACCTGGGCGGCAGCGAGCAGCCGGTGCGCACCATGGCCACGGTGAAGTCGGCCGATCAGCTCGCCGACATGCAGATCGTGCTGAGCGACGGCCGCCGCATCCGCCTCGACCAGGTGGCGCGCGTGAGCGACACCATCGCCGAACCGCGCGCCGCCGCGCTGCTCAACGGCAAGCCGGTGGTGGGCTTCGAAGTGGCCCGCAGCCGCGGCGCCAGCGAAGTGGAAGTGGGCCACGCGGTGATGAAGGCGCTGGCCGACATGCGTGCCGCGCGCCCCGACATCGAGCTGACCGAGGCCTTCAACTTCGTCGACCCGGTGGAAGAGGAATACAACGGCTCGCTGCACCTGTTGTACGAGGGCGCCATCCTCGCTGTGGTGGTGGTGTGGCTCTTCCTGCGCGACTGGCGCGCCACCTTCGTCTCTGCCATCGCGCTGCCGATGTCGGTGATTCCGGCCTTCATCGGCATGCATCTGCTGGGCTTCTCGGTCAACGTGATCTCGCTGCTGGCGCTGTCGCTGGTGGTGGGCATATTGGTGGACGACGCCATCGTGGAGGTCGAGAACATCGTGCGCCACCTGCGCATGGGCAAGACGCCCTACCAGGCGGCGATGGAAGCGGCCGACGAGATCGGGTTGGCGGTGATCGCGACCACCTTCACGCTCATTGCCGTGTTCCTGCCCACGGCTTTCATGAGCGGCGTGGCCGGCAAGTTCTTCAAGCAGTTCGGCTGGACGGCATCGCTGGCGGTGTTCGCGTCGCTGGTGGTGGCGCGGGTGCTCACGCCGATGATGGCGGCCTACATGCTCAAGCCGGTGGTCACCGCCGAAACGGAACCGGGATGGATGCGCTGGTACATGCGCGCCGTGACCTGGAGCACGCACAACCGCTTCAAGACGATGGTGCTCGCCACCCTCTTCTTCTTCGGCTCGCTGGCGATGATCCCGCTGCTCAAGACGGGCTTCATTCCGCCGGACGACAACTCGCAGACGCAGATCTATCTCTCGCTCGCGCCCGGCTCCACGCTGGCGCAGACCACGGCAGCGGCGGAAGAAACGCGCAACCGCGTGATGAAGATCCAGCACGTGAAGAGCGTCTACACCACGGTGGCCGGCGGCAGCGCGGGCGGCGACCCGTTCGCGAACTTCGGCACGCCCGAGACGCGCAAGGCCACGCTCACCATCAAGCTCGACCCGCGCGGCGACCGCCCGCGCAAGCAGGTGATCGAGAACCAGATCCGCGCGGCGCTCGAAACGCTGCCCGGCGTGCGCAGCACGGTGGGCCTGGGCGGCTCGGGCGAGAAGTACATCCTGGCGCTCACCGGCGAGGACCCGGTGGCGCTGTCGAGCGCGGCCAGCGCGGTGGAAAAAGACCTGTGCACCATTCCCGGCCTGGGCAACATCACCTCCACCGCGAGCCTGATCCGCCCCGAGATCGCCGTGCGCCCCGACTTCGCGCGGGCCGCCGACCTGGGCGTGACCAGCTCCGCCATCGCCGAGACGCTGCGCGTGGCCACGCTGGGCGACTACGACCAGTCGCTCGCCAAGCTCAACCTCGCGCAGCGGCAGGTGCCGATCGTGGTGAAGCTGGAAGACTCGGCCCGCAAGGACATCGACCTGCTCGGGCGCCTGTCGGTGCCGGGCACGCGCGGGCCGGTGATGCTCAACCAGGTGGCTTCGCTGAGCATGGAAGGCGGCCCGGCCGTGATCGACCGCTACGACCGCTCGCGCAACGTGAACTTCGAGATCGAGCTCTCGGGCGTGGGCCTGGGCGACGCGAAGGACGCGGTGCAGAAGCTGCCGTCGATCCAGAAGCTTCCGCCGGGCGTACGCATCGCCGAGGTGGGCGATGCCGAAGTGATGACCGAGCTGTTCGCGAGCTTCGGCCTGGCCATGCTCACCGGCGTGCTGTGCATCTACATCGTGCTGGTGCTGCTCTTCAAGGACTTCCTGCACCCGGTGACCATTCTGTGCGCGCTGCCGCTCGCGCTGGGCGGCGCCTTCGTGGGCCTGCTGATCGGGCAGAAGGCGCTGTCGATGCCTTCGCTGATCGGCCTGATCATGCTGATGGGCATCGCGACGAAGAACTCCATTCTTCTGGTGGAGTACGCCATCGTGGCGCGCCGCGACCACGGCATGAACCGCTGGGACGCCCTGCGCGACGCCTGCCACAAGCGCGCCCGTCCCATCATCATGACCACGCTGGCCATGGGCGCGGGCATGCTGCCCATCGCGGTGGGCTTCGGCGCGGCCGACTCGAGCTTCCGCTCGCCGATGGCGATGGCGGTGATCGGCGGGCTGATCACTTCCACGGTGCTGAGCCTGCTGGTGGTGCCGGCCGTGTTCACCTACATCGACGACATCGAGCACTGGATCAGGCGAACCGTTCGCAAGCTGCGCGGGCAACCGGCCGATCCGCACATCGATGACGATCTGGTCGAGACGCCTGCGCCGGGACGGTAGATAGAAGCTCCCGGCAGAAACGAAAAAAGCTGCGGCAATGCCGCAGCTTTTTTTGGCCAGGCCCCGGATGAGGCCTTCGGAAGATCAGGCGTCCATCTGCGCGAGCTTCGCCAGCTTGCGTTCGCTCATGCGCTTCGCAAGGCGCGGCAGGATCAGCACGGCCACCACGATGACGACCAGCGCGATCGACATCGGGCGCTGGAAGAACACCGCCGCGCTGCCCTCGCCGATCGACATGGCATTGCGCAGCTGCGCTTCGGCCAGCGGGCCGAGGATCATGCCGACCACCACGGGAGCGGTCGGGAAGTCGAAGCGGCGCATCACCACGCCCAGGATGCCGATGGCATACAGCAGGAACAGGTCGAACGCGCTCTGGCGCATGCCGTAGGCCCCCACCGTCGCGAAGATCAGGATGCCGGCGTAGAGCTGCGGCTTCGGAATCTTCAGCAGCTTGACCCACAGACCGACCATCGGCAGGTTCAGCACCAGAAGCATCACGTTGCCGATGTAGAGCGACGCGATCAGCGCCCATACCAGCGCGGCCGAGGTGGTGAAGAGTTGCGGCCCCGGCTGGATGCCGTAGTTCTGGAACGCGCCCAGCAGGATGGCGGTGGTGTTCGAGGTCGGAATGCCCAGCGTGAGCAGCGGGATCAGCGCGGCCGTCACCGTGGCGTTGTTGGCGGCCTCGGGGCCGGCCACGCCTTCGATGGCGCCGGTGGTGCCGAACTCGGCCTTGGCGTCCTTGTCCTTTGCCAGCTTCTTCTCGGTGGCGTAGCTCAGGAAGGTCGGGATCTCGGTGCCGCCGGCCGGAATGCAGCCGAAGGGCGTGCCGATGGCGGTGCCGCGCAGCCAGGCGGGAATGGAGCGCTTCCAGTCGCGCTTGCTCATGTGCACGCGGCTGAGCTTGTTCTGGCCCTCGACCACCTTGCCTTCATACAGCACGGCGTACAGCACCTCGGCCACGGCGAACAGGCCCACGGCCACCAGCACGATCTCGATGCCGTCGAGCAGCTCGGGAATGCCGCCGGTGTAGCGGCCCTGGCCCGAGATCTGGTCGAGGCCGATGCAGCCCGCCGCGAGGCCGACGAACAGCGCCGTCATGCCGCGCAGCGTGCTCTTGCCGAGCACCGCGCTCACCGTGGTGAAGGCCAGCAGCATCAGCATGAAGTATTCCGGCGGGCCGAGCTTGACAGCGAATTCGGCCACGAAGGGCGCGAACAGCGTGACGATGACGGTGGCGATGGTGCCGGCCACGAACGAGCCGATGGCCGCCGTGGCGAGCGCCGCGCCCGCGCGGCCGCTCTTGGCCATCTTGTTGCCCTCCATCGCCGTCACCATGCTCGCGGTCTCGCCGGGCGTGTTCAGCAGGATGGAAGTGGTCGAGCCGCCGTACATGGCGCCGTAATAGATGCCCGAGAAGAAGATCATCGAGGCCGTGATGTCGACCTTGCCGGTGATCGGCAGCAGCATGGCCACCGCCACGGCCGGGCCGATGCCGGGCAGCACGCCGACGGCCGTGCCCAGGGCGCAGCCGACCAGGCACCAGAGGAGATTGACGGGGGTGATGGCGGCTGCGAAGCCGGCCATCAGGGCGTTGAAGATTTCCATGTCAGATCCACCCGGTGTTGGTGAGGCCAGGCAGGTTGATGGCCAGGAATTGCGTGAACATCCAGAACACCGGGGCGGAGATCACCGCGCCGGTGATGAAGTCGGTCGCCCAGGTGCGCGGCGAATTGACGCCGACCTGCCCGCTCGCGCGTCGCAGGCCCTGCACCGCCAGCAGGTAGCACAGCGTGCAGCTCAGGATGAAGCCCAGCGTGGTGATGAGCGCTGCGTTGAGCAGCAGGCCTGCCGACACCCAGATGAAGCCGGGCCAGTAGGCATGCTCGGCGCCCGATGGCGCATCGAGTTCGCGGAAACCGCCGGTGCGCGCCTCCCACAGGATCCAGGCGCCGCACAGCACGAGCACCACGGACACCAGCCAGGGCAGGAAGTTGGGGCCGACGCCGCCGTAGCCCGCGTCGGAGGAAATGCCGATGGCGCCGAAGGCCAGCGCCAGGCCGGTCAGCAGCACGCCGGCGCCGACCAGGGTTTGCGGCCAGGTGGCCGCGGGTTGCGGCGGAGCCGAGGAGTCTGGAGTTGTCATTTTTTCTCCCGGGATGTGGAGCTGGATTTGAAAACGGCACGCTGTCGTCTCTTGCGAGGACAGCGCGCCGTGGAGCGGACCAATGGCTGCGGCGCGAGCCGCAGGATCAGATCATTCCCGACTTGGTCATGATGGCGCGCAGGCTGGCGAAGTCGTCGTCGACGAACTTGGCGAAGGCGTCGCCCGAGAGCACGGCCGACGTCCAGTCGTTCTTCTTGAGCGATTCGGCCCACGAGGGGCTCTTCATGGCGGCCAGCACCATGTCGGTCAGCGCCTTGCGCTGCTCGGCCGAGATGCCGGGGGCGCCGTAGACGCCGCGCCAGTTGCCGATCTCGACGTCGATGCCCTGCTCCTTCAGCGTGGGCACGTTCACGCCCGGCAGGCGCTGCGCGGAGGTGACGGCGATGGGCTTCATCTTGCCGGCGGCGATGTACTCGGCGAACTCGCTGTAGCCGCTGCCGCCGACGGTGACGTTGCCGCCCAGGACGGCGGCGGTGGCCTCGCCGCCCCCGCGGAAGGCGACGTAGTTGATCTTGGACGGATCGGCGCCGACCTTCTGCGCGATCATGGCCGCGGCGATGTGCTCGGTGGAGCCGCGCGAACCGCCACCCCACTTGACGCTGCCCGGGTCCTTCTTGAGCTGCTCGACCACGTCCTTCATGGACTTGAACGGCGAATTGGCCGGCAGCACGAACACGTTGTATTCGGTGGTCAGGCGCGCGATGGGCGTGGCCTGCGACAGGTTGACCGGCGGCTTGCCGGTGATGATGCCGCCCAGCATGACCGAGCCCATGACCATCAGCGCGTTGGCGTCGCCCTTGGAGCCGTTGACGAACTGGGCCAGGCCCAGCGCGCCGGCGGCGCCGCCCTTGTTGTCGTAAGTGACGGTGTCGGCCACCTTGGCGTCGGTCAGCGCCTTGCCCAGCGCACGGCCGGTGGTGTCCCAGCCGCCGCCCGGGTTGGCGGGGATCATCATCTTGACGTTGGCGGCCGCGCGCGCCGACAGTGGCAGGGCTCCGACGGCGGCCATGGCGGCCAGTGACTTCAGAAAGGTGTCGCGACGCATGCTTGGGTCTCCTGATTGGAAGGAACTTGAAAGGAAGCTGACTTGTAGCTGAGCGCTATCATGCGCCGCCCCGCTGTCAGTTGGCTGTCCGCCAGACTGGGGAAAACACCAAAGTACGCACCCCGAAGCCCCACGTATGAAGCTGCTGCTGGTCGAAGACGACCCCACGATGCAAATCACCCTGCAGCGCACCCTCGGGCGCCGCCGCATCGACGTGCGCGTCTGCGGCGACGGTGCCGAGGCCGTCTCGCAGTGGCGCGCCATCGAGCCCGACGTGGTCGCCCTGGACCTGAGCCTGCCCAACGTCGACGGCATGCAGGTGCTGGCCCAGGCCCGCGCCGAGGGCCTGCGCACGCCGGTGCTGCTGCTGACCGCGCGCGGCACGGTGGGCGACCGCATCGTCGGCCTGAACGCCGGTGCCGACGACTACCTGCCCAAGCCCTTCGACCTCGACGAGCTGGAAGCCCGCATCCGCGCACTGCGCCGGCGCAGCCACGGCGCCACCGGGCCGGACGCGGGCCTGAACCCGCAGGAGATCGGCGGCCTGCGCTTCGAGCCCGACAACGGCGCCATCTACAACCGCGCCGAACTGCTCGAGCTCACCCCGCGCGAGCTGGCGCTGCTGAAGGCGCTGATGATGAAGCCCGGCCACGCCGTGACCAAGGAGCGCCTCTTCGAGCTGGTGTTCCCGGGCGAGACCGACGTGCAGTACGAGGCCATCGAGGTGGTGGTGTACCGGCTGCGCAAGAAGCTGGCGGGCACCGGTGCCGTGCTGATGACGATGCGCGGGCTGGGCTACCTGCTGCGCCCCGAGACATGACTCACCCCCAGGCTGCGCGCACTCCGTGTCGCTTCGCCAACCCCCTTGCAGGGGGCAACGCCTGCAAGCCCGTTCGATGACCCGCGCGATCTCGTTGCGCGCGCGGCTGCTGCTCGGCATCCTCGCGCCGGTGGCGGTGTTCATCGTGATCAACAGCGTGAGCCTGTACCGCCAGAGCTTGGCGGCGGCCACCACAGCCTACGACCGCACGCTGCTGGCGTCGGCCAAGACCATCGGCGAGCAGCTCGACGTGGAAGGCTACGACGACATGGCGCGGCTGCGCGCCATCGTGCCCTACTCCGCGCTGGAGGCCTTCGAGGCCGACAACCGTAGCCGGCTCTTCTACCGGGTCTCGGCGCTCGACGGCGAGATGATCTCGGGCTTTGCCGAGCTGCCCTTCTGGCGCGGCCGCATCCCCGACCGCAGCGCCTACGCGGCCCTGGTCGACTTCTACGACGCGCAGTTCCGCAACCAGCCAGTGCGCGTGGCGGTGCTGCTCCAGCCGGTGGCCAGCGCCACCGGCCGCGGCATGGCCGTGGTGCAGGTAGCCGAGACGCTGGAGATCCGCGAGACGCTCGCGCGCAAGCTGCTCATCGACACGCTGTGGCGCCAGCTGCTGCTGATGGGCGTGATCGCGCTGGTCACGGTGTTCGTGGTGCAGCGCGCCACGCGGCCGGTGCGCGAACTGGGCGAGGCCATCGGGAGGCGCCAGGCCGACGACTTCTCGCCCATCGACGCGCCCGACGCGCCGCGCGAACTGCGCCCGCTGATCGACGCCACCACGCAGGTCATGGGCCGGCTGCAGCGCCTGCTCGACCACCAGAAGCGCTTCGTGCGCGACAGCGCCCACCAGCTGCGCACGCCGCTGGCGGTGCTCAAGGCGCAGGTGCAGTCGGCGCAGCGCGGCGACGTGGCCCCCGAACAGGCGCTGCACGAGATCAGCGGCACCGTGGATCGCGCGACCACGCTCGCCAACCAGATGCTGTCGCTGGCCAAGGTGGAACAGCTGCGCCAGCAGCCGGAATCGGTGACGCTCGATTTCGCCGAGGTGGCGCGCAACATCGCGCTCGACCTGTCGCCGCTGGTGGCCGACAAGGCGCTCGACTTCGAGCTCGCCATCGACGAGCCCGTGCCGGTGCGCGCCCACCAGTGGATGCTGCACGAACTCACGCGCAACCTGCTGCACAACGCGATCAAGCAAAGCCCGCCGGGCGCCGCGCTGTCGGTGGCGGTGCGCGCGGAGGGCCCCGACGCCGTGCTCGTCGTGCGCGACGGCGGCCCCGGCATCTCGCCCGAGCTTCGCCAGCGCCTGTTCGCGCCCTTCTCGGCGGGCAGCACCTCCAGCGGCTCGGGGCTGGGGCTGGCGATCTGCCGCGAGATCGTGCTGGCGCTGGGAGGGAGCATCAGCCTGGACAACCGCATCGCCCCCGACGGCAGCGAGCGAGTCGTTGGGCTGGACGCCGTCGTGCGCCTTCCGCTCGCGCCGCCGCAGCCGGCGCCGTCGCGGCACAATGCCTGACCTCCACTCCTCGACTTTCATGGACCGTCTGCGCATCGACAAATGGCTCTGGGCCGCCCGCTTCTTCAAGACGCGCTCGCTGGCCGCGGAGGAAATCGGCAAGAACCGCGTGCAGGTGAACGGAGACATCGCCAAGGCCTCGCGCGAGGTCAAGGCGGGCGACACCGTCGCGATGCGCATGGGCCCGCTGACGCGCACGGTGACGGTGCGCGGCCTCAGCGGCCAGCGCGGGCCGGCGCCGGTGGCGCAGCATCTCTACGAGGAAACGGCCGAGAGCCTGGCGGCGCAGGCTGCCTTCAGGGAAATGCGCCGCGCGGGCATCGAGCCGGCACTGGCCATCGAGCAGGGCCGCCCCACCAAGCGCGACCGGCGCGAGCTCGACGGCGCGGTGCGCCGGCACACCGATTGGGACAGCCGCTGGAGCGCCTCGCTGCCGCCCGAGGACGACGAGCGCTGACGGCAGGCCGCCGGATCGATCGCTTACGCTGTCGGCTTCGTTGTTCTTCACGGAGTCCCGCTTCATGGCCAGCTTCAAGAAATACCGCGTCGGCGGCAAGTTCAAGCTCTCGCACGTCGACCCCGGCGACACGCCCTTCTGCGAAGGCGACGAAGCCACGCAGCGCGCCGAGGTCGATGCGCTGGCGGTGGAACTCGACGAGCTGCAGGACCTGCTGAATGCCGAAGGCCGGCGCAAGCTGCTGCTGGTGCTGCAGGGCATGGACACCAGCGGCAAGGACGGCACCGTGCGCTGGGTGTTCTCGCGCACCTCGCCGCTGGGCGTGCGCGTGACCGCCTTCAAGGCGCCGACCGTGGACGAGCGCGCGCGAGACTACCTCTGGCGCTGCCACGCCGTGGTGCCGCGCACCGGCGAGATCATGGTGTGGAACCGCAGCCACTACGAGGACGTGCTGGTGCCCGTGGTCGAAGGCTGGATCGACAAGGCCGAGGCCAAGCGCCGCTACGCGCAGATCAACGACTTCGAGCGGCTGCTCACCGAGACCGGCACGGTGGTCGTCAAGTGCATGCTGCACATCGACAAGGACGAGCAGCGCGAGCGCCTGCAGGCGCGCATCGACACGCCCGGCAAGCAATGGAAGTTCAGCATGGACGACCTGGAAGTGCGCACCAAGTGGGACGCCTACCAGCAGGCCTACCAGAACGCACTGGCCGCCACGTCGACGGAACATGCGCCCTGGTACGTGGTGCCCGCCAACAGCAAGCGGCACCGCAACGTGATGATCGCCCGGCTGCTGGTGAAGACGATGCGCCAGATGAAGCTCAAGCCGCCGCCGCCGGACCCGGCGCTCAAGGGAATGATCGTCAAGTGACGAGCCCGGGGCCGGCGGAGCGGCCCGGCCCGGGGTTCAGGCTCAGGAGCGGCGGATGACGGCCTGCGCCAGCACGCGGCACTTGCCGAACTCGCAGCGCACCGCCCAGGTGCCGCCGTTGTCGCAAGGCACGTTGTAGGTTTCGTAGCCGGGGCCCTTGGCCGTGAGCTCGGCGCGCGGCTGCAGGTTGCAGCGGCCGGCCTTGGCCAGCGTTTCGACGTTGTAGGTGTCGACGCCCGTGCGGCGCGGCTTGACGATCACGCCCGGATCGAAGGTGTTGCCGTAGAAGGTGTCGCGCACGTTCGGGTCGAGATTGCGATAGCCGCGCTTGGCCATGCAATGCACGACGGCGATCTGCTGGTGCTCGGCGATGAGTTCCGAGCTGGGGCGGCCGTTCCAGTCGATGATGGCCGCGGTGATGCCGGTGTACGAGGCCGCGGCCACGATGCCCTGCCCGTACACGGTGATCAGCCCCACGCCCAGCGCGCCCCACATGGCGTCGCCGGTTTCGCTGCGGGCCGAAATGCGGGTGGCGGCGGTGCGGCAGTCGGCCACGTCGTTGTCGTAGCGCACCTTATCGACGCCTTCCATGGCGACCATCGGCACATAGGAAGTGCCCGTGCCCGTTCCGGGCTCCGTGGGGGTGACCGGAGCGCTGGCGCAACCGGCCAGGGCCACGGCGGCAAACGCAATGCTCAGCAACAGCTTCATGCAATCCCTCGTCTTCTTCGCGATAGTTGCGCGGATTTAACCATACATATAGTTACTCTTGAATCGTCTTGTCGTGAATGCACGACGACTGCCCCCGCCGGCGCGGCATGCGACCATGCCGGGCGCAAGCCCCGCCACAAATGAAGATCCAGACTCCCGGCAAGCTCCTTTTCCCGTTCCTCACCGGCTGCGTGATGGCCCTCCACCCCTTCTGCGCGACGGCGCAGACGCCGGCCGACCTGGCGCGCAGGAATGCCTGCATGGCCTGCCACGGCCTGGTCCACAAGCAGGTGGGTCCGGGTTTCGCGCAGATCGCCGAGCGCTACCGCGGCGACGGCGAAGCCGCAACGCGGCTGGCCGGGAAGATCCGCAACGGCAGCGTCGGCACCTGGGGCCGCGTGATCATGCCGCGGCAGACACAGGTTTCCCAGGCCGACGCGCAGGCGCTCGCGCAATGGATCCTGTCGCAACCCACACCGCGCTGAGGCCCATCCCGGGGCGCAAGCTCGCCCGGCTGGTAACAAAGTGAGAAAATAGGTTACACAAACCTCCGCCCCCGCTTCGGCCGCGGCACTTTGCAGCCTTCCTTGAACTACCGCCCCGCACCCTTCTTCGCCCACGTGGTGCTCGTTCTCTCGATGGCACTGCTGGGCATCGTCGGCGCCTACCTGGTCGGGGCGACCGGCGTACGGCAGTCCGACGCGCTGCTGCACATGACGCACGCCGATTGGCAGGTCGAGGATGCATCGGGCTTCAGCACGCCGCCGCCCCGGCAGGACAGCAGCGCCCTGCCGCGGAACTGGAAGAAGGTCGAACTGCCCCTGGCCCTGCCGATCGCGCTGCTGCGCCAGGCCGAGAACACTTCCACCAGCACCACGCGCACCACCTGGATCAGGCTCGGCACCCGCGGCCTGCCGGCCAGCTCCGGCCCGCTGGCGCTGTACGGCGCGCGCATCAAGACCGACGGCACCATCGCGGTCTATGTCGATGGCCAGCTGGTCCATCGCGCGCAGCAGTCGGGCCCGCTGTGGAACAGCACCCGCATGCCGCTTTGGGTGCAGCTCGACGACCACGGCGCCGGCGGCAACGGCCCGCCGGCCGAGATCCTGCTGCGCCTGGAGCACACCCGCGGCGCCCAGGTGGCGCTGTCCTCGCTGTGGATCGGCCCTGTCGATGCGCTGCGGGGCCGCCACGGCATGCGCCAGTGGCTGCAGCAGGAGTTGCCCGCGATGCTCGGCGCGGCGTTCATGGCGGTGGGCGTGTTCGCGCTCTTCGTGTGGTTCAGGCGCCGCGACGAAACGGGCTATCTGCTGTTCTTCAACCTCGCGGCCACGTCCTTCATGCGGGGGCTGCACTTCTACGTGAGCCTGCCGGTCCTCAACGACTGGTTCGCATGGCTGACCGTCAACTCGCTCTTCTGGCTGGTGATGGTCGTGCACTTCTTCCTGCGGCAGCTGCATGGGCGGCAGCTCGTGTGGCTCACCCGCGGCGTGGTCGCGACGACGACGGCCATCGGCATCGTCACGATCCCCGGGCTGGCGATCGTGCAGAACACGCCGCAGGTGACGCCGCTGATCTACGCGGTGGCGGCGCTCATGGGCACGGCGGTCTGCCTTGTGGGTGCCGTCAGCGCCTGGCGCCGCTCCACCGAGGGAAGGCTGGTCGCGGCCGGCATCGGCGCCTGCGTGCTGCTGGGCATCACCGACTGGCTGCTGCAGAACAATTTCATCAGCCCCGAGGGCTGGTATCTGGGCGCGTACACCAACGCCGTCACCTTCAGCGTGTTCGGCGTGCTGATGTACCGCCGCTACATCCATGCGATCGGCGAAGTCGAGGAACTCAACGCGAGCCTCGCGCAGCGCCTGCACAAGCGCGAGGCCGAGCTGGAAGACAGCCACCGCCGGCTGCGCGAGATCGAGCGCCGGCAGACCATCAGCGACGAGCGCCAGCGGCTGATGCAGGACATGCACGACGGGCTGGGCTCCTCGCTGATCAGCGCCATCCGCTCGGTCGAAGGCGGCGGCATGAGCGACGACAAGGTCTCGCAGATCCTCAAGAGCTGCCTGGACGACCTGAAGCTCACGCTCGATTCGCTGGAGCCGGTGGAGGCCGACGTGCTCCTGCTGCTGGCCACGCTGCGCTACCGGCTGGAGCCGCGCCTCGAAGGCACCGGCGTCTCGCTGCGCTGGGAAGTGCAGGAGCTGCCCGCGCTGGAATGGCTCGATCCGTCGAGCGCGCTGCACATCCTGCGCATCGTGCAGGAGAGCATCTCGAACATCCTGCGCCACACGCGCGCGACCGAGATCCGCGTGGCCACCTCGCTCGACGGCGCGGGCGTGCGCGTGACCATCGAGGACAACGGACAGGGCTTCGACGTCGCCAAGGCCATGGCCGCGTCCTCGGGCCGGGGCCTGCAGAACCAGCGGCGGCGCGCGCATTCGATCCGCGGCACCGTCGACTGGGAATCCCTGCCGACGGGGACGCGCTTCGTGCTGTGGCTGCCGCTGCGGCGCGAGGCTCAAGCGGCCTGAGGCACGGGCGCCACTTCGGCGCGCGAGACGATCTCGCGCAGATCGGCGCCGTCTGCCAGCGTGCCCATCACGCCGGCGTGCCGTCCGCCCAGGCGCGATTCGATGAAGCGCCGGGCGACCGCGCCGTCGCCGTGCCTGAGCATCTCGCTCGCCTGCAGCGCGAGGGCCATGCGCGTCACGATGGCGCGCGAGTTGCCCTCGTCGATGGCTCCTCCCGCAAGGTCGTCGCGCAGTTTCGCAATGAACTTCGCGTGCGCCGCATCGCCAGCCGCCTGCGGAGGCGAAACCTCGTCCAGGAAGACTTCGAGCGCCCCCTTCTCGCGTCCGAGCGCGCGCACCACGTCCATGCACATCATGTTGGTGGTGCCTTCCCAGATCGAGTTGAGCGGCGCCTCGCGATACAGCCGCGCGATCGGGTTCTCCATGATGAAGCCGTTGCCGCCGTGGACCTGCAATGCCTCGTAGACGAAGTAGGCCGCGCGCTGGCAGTTCCAGTACTTGACCACCGGCGTCGCCACGCGGGCCAGAAGCCGCTCGCGTTCGTCAGACGCCATGCCGTCGGTCGCGCGCGCGACGCGCATCGCCGACAGCATGGCCGCCTCGCTTTCGAGCGCGAGGTCGGCAAGCACGTTGGTCTGCATCGGCAGGTCGGCCATGCGGCGGCCGAAGCCGTCGCGCGTCGATGCGTGGCCTATGGCCAGCGTCAGCGCCTGCCGCATGAGGCCGGCAGAGCCGACGGCGAAGTCGAGCCGCGTCAGATGCGCGTGCGTGAGGATCTCGCGGATGCCGCGCCCTTCTTCGCCGACCAGCATCGCCCAGGTCTTGTTGAACTCGACCTCGCTCGATGCGTTGGAGCGGTTGCCGCACTTGTCCTTGAGGCGCTGCACCGCGACGCGGTTGGCGCTGCCGTCCGGCAGGAAGCGCGGAACGAAGAGGCAGCTCACGCCCGATTGCGTCCGGGCCAGCGTGTAGAAGCCATCGGAAGTCGGCACCGAGAAGAACCACTTGTGGCCCGTGATGCTGTAGACCTGCACACCGTTGTCGGTGCCGACGAAGGCCGCGGTGGTCTGCGTCTGGCGCAGGTCGGAACCGCCCTGCTTCTCGGTCATGGCATAGCCGATCACCGCGCCGGTCTTCTGCGACAGAGGCAGGCGTCGCGGGTCGTACCGGCCCGAGAGCGTCTTCTCTCTCCACGGCGCGAATTCCGGCCGCCCTTCGAAGCCGGCGCAGGCCGCATACGCCATGCCGGTCGGGCAGCCCGTGCCGTTCTCGACCTGGTTCCACAGATAGCTCAGCACCGCGCGCGCGAAATGGCCCGAGCGCTCCGTGGTCGTCCATGCGAGGCCGGGCACGCCATGCGCGAAGGCCAGGCTCATCAGCTGGTGCCACGCGGGATGGAACTCGACCCAGTCCAGCCTGTTGCCGAAGCGGTCGTGCGTACGCAGTTGCGGGTTGTGCTCGTTGGCCAGTCGCGCGAGATCCTGCACCTGCTCGTCGCCTGCCAATGCACCGACGGCCGTCGCGTTCGGAATGCTCCACGGTGCATGCTTCCTGGTTAGTTCCCGTAGAGCAACGTCGCCCGTGAACGCGTTGTGGCCGATGCATGGCTCGGCCTGGTTGAATACCTTGTGCGTTTCGACGCCGTCGGCCAGCGAAAACTGAAACGCCAGTTCTGTGCTCTCGAGAGGCATGTTCATGAAAGATCTCCATGGAATGGCTTTGCGCCGCGAAGCATGGTGAATCATTCGCCGCGATTCGTGAATCTGATCTTTCCCGGGGCAATGCGGGCGGCCCGCAAAATGGCATAGCGTTTGCTTGAAACGAGCCGCAGCGACCGGAAGCTCCCCGCTTCACCCAAGATCGCGCTGTAATCACCGGAAAGAGACGGCCTTGCTCACCATTCAGGTGCCATCGACCGGTTGAACGAAGGGTGCGTTGCAACCGCTGATCCAAACGGAGGTTTTCGTTGGCCAAGCTGGACCCTCTGAACACGTCGCGCTACTGGCATGCATCCGGCATCCCCGGCATGGACATGCTGCACGCCGACTTCACCACGCACGAATACGCGCCGCACGTGCACCATTCCTTCGTGATCGCGGTCACCGAGGTCGGAGGCGCGGAATTCAAGAGCCGCGGCCGCACGGGCATCGCCGATCAACAGGCTCTGCTGGTCTTCAACCCTTCGGAGCCCCACTCGGGCCGCATGGGCGGAAGCAACCGGTGGCGATACAGGGCGCTCTACCTGGCCGACCCGGGCATCAGGCACCTGATGAGCACGCTGGGCATCGACCAGACTCGGTACTTTGGTTCCAACATCTACGACGACCCGGAACTCATCGCCTGCTTCCTGGAGTTGCATCGGGCCTTCGACGGAGACAGCGGCCAATGGGACCCGCTGCGGCAGCAGGAGCTCTTCGTCCACAGCTTCGGCACGCTCTTCCAGAACCACGCGCAGCCCGGCCAGCGCGTGCTTCCGGTGCCGGCGGATGCGAGCGTGCTCGCGCCGGTGCTGGAGCTGCTGCGCGATGCCTTCGCGGAGCGCCTGACCCTCGAGCAGATGGCGGCCGCGGCCGACCTCACGCCCTTCCAGCTGATCGGCGCGTTCAACCGCACGATCGGCCTGACCCCGCACATGTACCTGACGCAGCTGCGGCTGAGGGCCGCTATCGGTCTTCTCACCGCGGGCCGCCCGCTGATCGAGGCCGCGGTGGCGAGCGGCTTCTACGACCAGAGCGCCCTCACCCGGCACTTCAAGCGCACCTTCGGCATGACGCCCCTGCAGTACGTCCGCGCGCGGATCAACTGAGGGACTGAAAGGCCGAGAGCCTGACTCGCCCCGCGGTACGAGCCGGGGCCTCCACTTTCCCCATACCACCCCGCGCGGCATGACCGCGCCGGGTCGGCTTTACCCGCGCGCGCCTGCCCTGGCACCTCGGCCGAATTCTTTCGGCCAGCTCTTTTTTGCCTCTTGCTGCTGTGCCGCAATTTTTACCAATACGGCCTCCGGCCCCCTGACTATCGTGCAACTAAATGGTTTCGGCCATTGCAAAGTAATCAGTTCGTTTTCAATAGCATTCAACCCACAGGTGACCCATGCAAAACGTCGATCGCGGCATTACTGGTTCTTCCCTCGCAGGTTCTGCAATCCTGCTGGAAATAGGCGCTGAATACGGAGTCATCGAATTCCTGCAGAAATCGCCCGTCGTGGATGCGGAATCGGCATCGCGCTCCTGCGGCATAAAGGAATCCGTCATTTCGGCCTACCTCGATTCGCTGAGCAAGGCCGGCATCATCGAGGACCTCGGCACAAAGACTCCGGCAACCTACAAGGTCGGCAGCAATTTCGACGAGCTGATCAACGAGGTCGGATATCTCTCGTGGGCGCTTCGCGCATGCGCGCCGCTGATCAACAACGCCAAGGAATTCTCGGAACGCAACGAGGAGGCGCAGGCCAAGTACCCGCGCAGCGGCGGCCTGGTGGCCCGCACGTCGAAGTGGATGGGGGAAAAGTCCTTCTATCCCCAGCCGGAGAACGCCATCGTCGCGATGGCACCAAGGAAAATCGTGGATCTTGGATCGGGCTCGGGCGGCTTCCTGATCCGCATGCTGCGCAAGATCCCCGGCTCCACGGGCGTGGGCATCGACCTGAGCGCATCGGCCACCGAGCAGGCCGTCCAGGCCGCCAAGGACGCCGGCATGAGCGACCGGCTGCAGTTCGTGACGGCCCCCATCCAGGTGCTCGTGGAAGACGCGTCGCTCATCAAGGACGCCGACATCATCCACGCCGGCTTCGTCATGCACGACTTGCTTCCGGCCGAAGAAGCGACGCTCGACGCATTGCTGCGCGCCTGCTGCACCTACGCCATCAAGGGCACGCTGATCATCGTCGACGCAATTCCGGTCGCCCAGTCGAATTGGGAAAAGCCGTTTGCGGCGGCATTCAACCATCTGCACAACCATTTCATGTCCAGGCGTCTTCTGAGCGAAGAGGAATGGACTGAAAAATTGTTCCGCGCGGGATTTTCCAATGTGCGGATCGAAGTACTCGATCACCCTGGAGGGCGCATGCTGATGGCAAGCAAGTAATCAAAGCAATTCATCCGTCAATTTTTTCCTCATGGCATTTTTTAACCAACCGTAATTAGGAGAAAGAAATGAGCGTTACCATTTCCGATCTGGTCGAAAGAGTTAAAAGTCATCGTTGCTATTCGCACCCGATTTTCAAGAATTGGGCGAAGGTCGAGCCGGAGCCGCCCGTCGTCGGGGCCCTTTTCCACCAGATCCAGAGCTTCTGTGCGTCGACCCGTCCGGGGTGGAACTTCCCCGAAGCCCTGAAGACGCACGGGCTGCACAGGCAAAGCGAGCTGCTCGAGGAAATCGTCGAGAGCGAATCGGGCCACGGCCCCGAACTGGCCACGATGGCCGGCTACATCGTCAACCAGTCGGCCGAACAGCCCGTCTTCGCGGACCTCTACAACCAGGAGAAGGTCGAGGCGAAGCTGAAGGCCTTCTCCGACCAGCTGCTCGGCTCCCTGCCCGGCTACGACATGGAGACCGGCCTGACCACGCAGGTCCGCAAGGCCATCGGCGTGTTCGACCACCGCAAGCTGACGGACATCGAGAACACTTACCGCAACCTCGGCACCACGCTGGCGCTGGAGATGATCTCGAACCAGCAGCTGATTCCCGGCGAGAAGTACTGCCTGGTGGACAGCGGCATCTACAACGCCGATCTCGAAGTGCCCGAGATGCACTACCTGCTGGAGCACTGGGGCGAAGTCGGCGCCGAGCAGCACCACGAGCAGAACGCACGCACCGCGGTCGAGCTCGCGCTGAAGACCGAATACGCGCACCTGGTCATCGAAGGCGCAGACGACTTCCTCGATTCGCTGACGGGCCTCTGGGACATCCTGGACGCGGCGCTGCTGCAGTCCGGCGTCGCGGCGCAGGCCCAGCAGCAGCGCAAGGTGGCCTACGTCTAACGGCGGCCCGACGGCATCTTCTGCGCGCTCGGACACAGCATTCATTCACCGAAGCGAGTCGGGTAGCCACATGGTCGCCTATCTGATCGGCCGGATGTCCATCGTGAATCCGGACCAGTACAACCAATACAAGCAACTCACGCCCGGCATCGTCGAGAAGTTCGGCGGCAGGTTCCTGACACGGGGAGGCGAGCGCATGCACCTTGAAGGCGCTCACGACGACAGGCGCGTGGTTCTTGTCGAGTTCAAGACCGCGGACGCGGCGAGGAAGTTCTACGAGTCGCCCGAATACACCCACGCAAGAGGGTTGCGAAAAGACGCAGCGGTCGACATGCAGCTCATGGTGATCGAAGGATTCGAAGAGCCCCTACGGCCCTAGCTTCCGTCCTCGCCATGTCTGTCCTCCAGATCATTCACAACAAACCGAGCGATACGGCCGATGGAGACCCGGTCGTATCGAACAGAACATGACGACAACCATCGCACTACCGGCTGCATCGAAGAGCAGCTTCTTCTCTTTCGTCGCGCTGCTATTGGGCGCGGCGGCATTGGCATTGGGGGGCGTCTTCCTGCGCCACAGCGAACTGCCTCCGACGGCCAGCGCGGTCTACCGGGTCGCACTCGCCATCCCGATCTTCTTCCTGCTCGACATGCTCGCGGCCAGGGCCGAGCCGGCGCCGGCGGGCGGGCAGCAATCCGCGCGGCAATCCACGCCGGGCATTCCCTTCAAGCTCATCCTCGTGGGTTTCATCTTCTCGGGAAACCTCGCGCTCTATCACTGGTCGATGACGCTGACCACGCTGGCCAACTCGAACCTGCTGGCCAACCTGGCGCCCATCTTCGTGGTGCTCGGCTCCAGGATCTTTCTCGGCAAGAGGTTCAAGCGGGGCTTCCTGTTCGGCATGCTGTTCGCGCTGACCGGCGCGTTCATCCTCATAGGCCACAGGCTCGACTTCGGCTCCAGCTACATGGCGGGCAACCTGCTGGGGCTGCTCACTGCCGTCTTCTACGGCTCGTATCTGCTGGCGGTCAGCCTCGTGCGCTCCAACTACCGGACGATGACGGTCATGGCATGGAGCAGCGTCGGCACCTTCATCGTGCTGCTGCCTATCACGCTGCTGCGCGGCGAATCGCTGGTGCCGCACACGCTGCACGGCGTGCTGATGCTGGTGGCGCTCGCCGTGGTGTCGCACGTCGGCGGCCAGGGCCTCATCGCCTATGCGCTGGCCAAGCTGCCGGCCGCGATGTCGTCGATCACGCTGCTGATACAGCCCGTCATCGCAACGGTGTTCGGCGCCTACCTCTTCCACGAGTACCTGAGCGTCACCGAGTTCGTGGGAGCCGTGGTGATCCTGGCCGGCATCGTGACGGCCCGGCGTTTCTCCTGAGCAGCAACCCGCAAGCAAGCATCCAAGCAACCCCGCATTCCGCACAACCCGAGGAATTCATGTCCCAGTATCTTTGCCACATCGAACCCGACCGCCTCCAGTTCGAAGCCGACGTCATCGCGCGCCGGCCGAACGCAGTTCTTCTCGACAAGTCCTACTTCTATCCGGGCGGCGGCGGGCAACTGGCGGATCGCGGCACGCTGCAATGGAACGGCAGCACGGTGAAGATCGACCGCATCGAGATGGAGGGCAAGAATGCCTGGCACGTCTTCGACGAAGCGGACATCGGCAAGGCCCCCGCCGACAAGGTGGTCGCCAGCGTCGACCACGACTTCCGCTTCATGATGAGCCAGCTGCACACCGGCCTGCACATCCTCAACGCCCTGGTCTACCAGCGCTTCGAGGGCTCGCTGGTCACGGGCGTGCAGATGGCGGCCGACGGCACGGCCCGCATCGACTTCGACCTGCCCGCGGTCGACAACAACGAACTGCGCAAGCTCGAACCGGAGCTCAACAGCCTGATCTCCGATGGCCTGCACGTGAACGCGGTCTACCTCGATTCCGCGGCGCTGTCGCGCGAGCCGGGCGTGCTGCGCAGCCGCTCGGTCGCGCCGCCTCCGCAAGACGATGGCACCACGCGCATCATCGAGATCGTGGGCCTCGACCGGCAGGCCTGCGGCGGAACGCATCTCGTGAAAACCTCCCAATCGTCACCGCTGCGCATCCTGAAGATCGAGAACAAGGGACAGCACAACCGCCGGATCCGCATCGGCCTGCTCAAGCAAGCCTAGGCGGCAGGACATGCAGGCCGAAGCACCTCGGGAGGCAGGCTCCTTCCGCCCTTTGCCCGAGGGCTTCCTGCCCTCGAACTGCACCTACTCCGAGCAGGACTGGCCCGTTCTGGCCAGGCAGTGGTTCCCGGTCTGCCGCGCAGACGATGCGCTCGCCAGGCCCAGGCAGGTGGTGGTGCTGGGCCTGCGTCTTGTCGTCTACCGGATGCCCGACGGCATCCGCGTCGGCCGCGACATGTGCCCGCATCGCGGGCTGCCGCTGAGCGGCGGCCGCATCGAAGGCGGGGAACTCGTCTGCGCCTATCACGGCCTGCGGTTCGGTTCCGACGGCCAGTGCACGAAGGTGCCGGAGAAGCTCGCGCCGAAGACGGCGGATTGCTTCAGCGTCACGATGTTCCCGGCAATCGAACGGCACGGCCTTGTCTGGACCTGCCTGATTCCGGAGGAAGGAACGGAGGTTCCCGATGGAACTCCGGACTCGCCATTCAAACTTTCCAGCGAATACTTCGCTGAGTCGATGATTTTCGAATTTCGCGACGGAAGCGGAATCGTCGAACCTGAAAATCATCAATCGCTGAGAAATCTCGGACTCTCCGAGTACCAAAGGCTTCTCTCGGGAATTGGCTTCGGCAGCGAGACAAGCCCTCTTCCCTCATCTGCCGCCTGATCCCCATCGGGGCGGAAATTTTCGCCAATATCGCGGCGAATCCACCTGTCATGCTGCACCTCAAAGCGAGGCCTACACATGACGCAATCATTTCGCCAAGCAAGCACTGAAGTCCTTCCTCTATCGGGCATGGATCTCGACGTCCGTCCGGTGGAGCTGCTACTACGCCTGCGTCGCCTGTTGCTGTTCCTAGCCTGCTTTCGCAGGCATTGAGCGGCGGCCTTGCATCGAAGCCGGTCCGCACTCGTTCACACGAATTCCAAGAAGCACCAGATGACAGTTTTCTCCACCGAGTCTTTCGCGGACCACGAGCAGGTCGTTTTCATATCCGATGACAAGGTCGGGCTGCGGGCCATCATCGCCATCCACAGCACGCGGCTCGGGCCGGCGCTCGGCGGCTGCCGGATGTATCCGTATGCCGACGAAGCCTCCGCCCTGCGCGACGTGCTGCGGCTGTCGCGCGGCATGACCTTCAAAGCCGCTGCAGCGGGGCTGGGCCTGGGCGGCGGCAAGTCGGTGATCCTTGGCGATCCGCGCAAGAACAAGACGCCCGAGCTGCTGCGGGCCATGGGCGTGGCGGTCAACCGCCTCGGCGGCCGCTACATCACTGCCGAGGACGTGGGCACCACCGTCGACGACTTCGCCTGGGTGCGGCAGAGCACGCGGCACGTGGTCGGCCTGCCGGAGGCACTGGGCGGCACGGGTGATCCTTCGCCGACCACGGCGTTGGGTGTCTACCACGGCATCGTGGCCAGTGTTGAGCACCGGCTCGGTCGCGACCTGTGCGGGCTGACGGTGGCCGTGCAGGGCCTGGGCAACGTCGGCTGGAATCTCTGCCGGCTGCTCGCCGATGCGGGCGCGCACCTGGTGGTGACCGACATCGACGCTACGCTCGCGCACAAGGCTTCCGCCGAATTCGACGCGCGGGTGGTGGAGCCCGAGGCGATCTACGCCGTGCAGGCCGACGTGTTCGCGCCCTGCGCGATGGGTGCCGTCGTGAACGACCGGACCCTGCCGCAGATGAAGTTCCGGGTGATCGCCGGCGGCTCCAACAACCAGCTGGCGCGCGACGAACACGGCAGGCATTTGCGCGACAGGGAGATCCTGTACGCGCCCGACTTCGTGATCAACGCGGGCGGCCTCATCCGCGTGGCGTCGGAGCACGAGGGCTTCAATGCCGCCAAGGTGGATGCGCAGGTGCAGGGCATCGGCGCCACGCTGCACCGGATCTTCGAACTCGCCTCCCGCAGCGGCACGCCGACCCAGTCCGCGGCCATGCAGCTGGTGCAGGAGCGGCTGGGCGGACATGCCGCCGGCGGCATCCAAAGCAGCAGCGGCAGCAACAACAACCTGGCAGAGCGTGTCGCATGAACACCATAGAGATCCTTCGCGCCCTGGTGGCCTTCGACACGACCTCGCATCGCTCCAATCTCGACCTGATCCACTGGATCGCCGACTACCTCTCGAGGCACGGCGTCAAGGTGCAGCTCGTGCACAGCGACGACCGGCGAAAGGCGAACCTGCTGGCCAGCATCGGCCCCGACATTGCCGGCGGCATGGTGCTCTCGGGGCACAGCGACGTCGTGCCCGTGACCGACCAGAACTGGACGTCGAGCCCCTTCGCGCTCGCCGAGCGCAACGGCCGCTTCCACGGCCGCGGCGCGGCGGACATGAAGGGCTTCATCGCCGCCTGCCTCTCGGCCGTGCCCGCATGGCGGCGGCAACAGCTGCGCCGGCCGATCCACCTCGCCTTCTCCTACGACGAGGAGATCGGCTGCCTCGGCGTTCCGCAGCTCGTGGAGCAGCTGAAGGCCCAGGTGCCGGCGCCTGCGCTGGCCATCATCGGCGAGCCGACCGGGATGCGGGTCGGCGTGAGGCACCGCGGCTTCTTCGGGCACCGGGCCGTCTTCACCGGGCTGCCCGCGCATTCGAGCGACCCGTCGCTCGGCGCCAGCGCGATCGAGCCGGCGGCGTACCTGGTCACCCGCCTGGCCGGGCTGCGGCGTCGCCTGGCGGACCAGGGCGGCGAAGCCACCATCAACATCGGCCGCATCGACGGAGGCACGGCAATCAACATCGTGCCGGGCTGCTGCGAGGTGCTTTGGGAGTTCCGCCCGAAGGACGAGGCGACAGCCGAGCTCGTGCGCAGCACGGTCCGCGAAGCGCTGGCCGACCTGCCCGCGGGCGTCACCGTCGAGGCTTCGCAGGTCGCCGGCGTGCCAGCGCTCTCGGCGCGCGACAACGACGCGGCCGTCTCGGTGGCGCGCGAGCTCGGCGCCCTCTGGCCCGAGGCGGAACTGCCCTTCGGCACCGAGGCCGGCTTCTTCCAGCAGGTCGGCATCTCGACCGTGGTGTGCGGCCCGGGCTCCATCGCCCAGGCCCACCAGCCGGACGAATGGATCGCCGCGTCGCAGCTGCAGGCGGCCGACCGCTTCATGCAGTCGGCCGGCGCCTGGGCGCTGGCCAAGCCGGCCGCCCGTCTTACTTCAACCCTCAGGACAGCATGAAAAACATCGACGCAGCCGCGCTGGCGGACGCCACCAGCAACTTCTCTCCGCTCGCCCCCGGCGCCCCTGTGGCGCACGGCGTGCAAACCCGCGACGCCAGGCGCCGGACGATTCTTGCGGCGGTCATCGGCAACACGCTGGAGTGGTTCGATTTCGCCGTCTACGGCTTCTTCGCGCTCACCATTTCCAGGCTCTTCTTTCCCACGGGCGACGAGACCTCCTCGCTGCTGCTGACGGTGGCAACCTTTGGCGTGGGCTTCGTGATGCGGCCCATCGGCGCGGTGGTGCTGGGCGCGCTCGGCGACTCGCGCGGGCGCAAGGCCGCGCTGTCCACCACGATCCTGCTGATGGCGCTGGGCACGGCCATGATCGGCTTCGCGCCGACCTATGCCGACGCGGGCCTCTGGGCGCCCGCATGGATCGTGCTGGCAAGGCTGATCCAGGGCTTCTCCGCCGGCGGCGAGGTCGGCGGCGCGACGGCGTTCCTCGTCGAGCACGCGCCCAAAGGCCGCAGGGGTTACTTCGCGAGCTGGCAGCAGGCGAGCCAGGCCGGCGCGCTGCTGCTGGGCTCGGTCTTCGGTGCGACGCTCACCGACGTGCTGACGCCCGAGCAGCTCGAGGCGTGGGGGTGGCGAGTTCCGTTCCTGTTCGGCCTGATCATCGGGCCGGTGGGCTGGTACATCCGCACCCGGACCCAGGAGTCGGAGAGCTTCGTGCAGGCGAAGGCGGCGGCCCGGAGCCAGCACAGCCAGGCCTCGCCGCTGAGACGGGCGCTCGGCTCCTACCGCAAGGAAATCATCGCCGGCTTCGGCGTGACCATCGTGTGGACCGTGTGCACGTATTTCTTCCTCGTCTACATGCCGACCTACGCGGTGCGCACGCTGAAGCTGCCGCAGAGCGTGTCGCTGTGGGCCAACGGCGCGGGGCTGATGGTGCTGGTGGTGCTGGCGCCCTTCTTCGGCGCGCTGTCGGACCGGATCGGCCGCAGGCCCCTGCTGATCGGCTTCGCGGCCGCGATCCTGGTGCTGGCCTATCCGGCGCTGTGGCTCCTCACGGCCGTGCCCAACCCGTCGACCCTGACCATCGTGCTGCTGGTCTTCGCGGTGCTGATCGCCGGCTTCACCGGCCCCGCGCCCGCCGCCATGGCCGAGCTCTATCCGCCGGAGGTGAGGTCCACGGGCCTCTCCATTGCCTACAACTTCGCTGTCACGATCTTCGGAGGCTTCGCGCCGTTCATTGCAACGGCGCTGATCGCGCGGACCGGGAATCCGCTCGCTCCCGCCTGGTACGTGGTGTTCGCGGCGGCGGCCAGCCTGGTCGCGCTGCTGGCCGCCGGCTCGGCCCTGCGCAACAGGGACTGAGGCCGACGCTACCGATCGCTCGACCAATCAATCGATCGACAAATCGTCTCTCTCGAAAAAGAAAACACCACGCCACATGCCAGATCTAAAGAGCACCCTGAACCTGCTGACGACCTCGTTCCCGATGAAGGGAGACCTGCCCCGGCGCGAACCGGCGCTGGTCGAGCGCTGGGCGCGGCTGCGCATCTACGAGCGGATGCGCGCCGCGGCGGCAGGACGCCCGCCATTCATCCTGCACGACGGCCCGCCGTATGCCAACGGCGACATCCACATCGGGCACGCGGTGAACAAGGTGCTCAAGGACATGGTCTTCAAGAGCCGCTTCTTCGACGGCTTCGACGCGCAGTGGATTCCCGGCTGGGACTGCCACGGCATGCCCATCGAGCACCGCATCGAGCAGATGAACGGCCGGGGCCTGCCGACAGAGCAGGTGCAGCAGCTTTGCCGCGAATACGCGCACTCGCAGACGCAGAGCCAGAAGAAGGACTTCCTGCGCCTGGGCCTTCTCGGCGACTGGGACAACGCCTTTCGCACGATGGATTTCGAAACCGAGGCCAACGAGATCCGCTTTCTCGACTGCATCCGGCAGCGCGGCCTGCTGTTTCGCGGCCAGAAGCCAGTGAACTGGTGCGTCGATTGCCAGTCGGCATTGGCGGAGGCGGAGCTCGAATACGCGAACAAGCGCTCGACGACGGCGTACGTCGGCATGAAGGCAGTCGACGCGGCCGATCTGGCGTCGCGCTTCAAGTGCGCTCACGTTGCCGGCAAGCCGGCGCGCGTCGTGATCTGGACCACGACGCCGTGGACGCTGCCCGGCAACGCGGCGGTGGGCCTGGACCCGCAGGCCAGCTACGGCCTGTACGACTCTCCCGACGGCATGCTGGTGATGGCGGCGGAAACCGGCGGCAAGCTGCTGCAGGGCTTCGGTGTCGAGCACGAGCTCTGCGCGGTCGTGCCCGGCGCCGACCTGGTCGGCCTCGTGCTGAAGCATCCGCTGCACGACGCAGCAGTGCCCATGGTGGCGGCCGACTTCGTCTCGCTGGACACCGGCACCGGTCTCGTCCACCTCGCGCCGGCGCACGGCGCGGAAGACTTCGAGCTGTGCCGCGGCCTGGGCATCACCGGCGACAACGTGATCGACGGTGCCGGCCGCTTCGTGGCGAACCTGCCCGCCATCGGCGGCATGTCGCTCGAGGAAGGCAGCAAGGCCATTCTCGAAATGCTGAAGGCCGACGGCTCGCTGCTGCGGCAGGAGCGCATCGAGCATTCGTATCCCCATTGCTGGCGCCACAAGACGCCGATCCTCTTCCGCTCGACGACGCAATGGTTCATTGCCATGGACCATCCCGCGAAGGGCGACGAGCGCACGCTGCGCGAGACCGCGCGCGAGGCGATCAGGAACGTGCCGTTCTACCCTGCCTCGGGCCGCTCGCGCATGGAAGCGATGATCGACGGCCGGCCCGACTGGTGCGTCTCGCGGCAGCGCGCGTGGGGCGTTCCCCTCGCCTTCTTCGTCAGGCGCAGCGACAACTCGCTGCACCCCGAGACCTCGCGCCTCGTCGAGGAAGTGGCGCGGCGCGTGGAGCGCGAAGGAATTTCCGCCTGGACTCGGCTGAGTCCCGCGGACCTGGGCGTGGATGAGTCGGAGTTCGAAAAGCTGTCCGATACCCTCGACGTGTGGTTCGACTCCGGCTCAATCCACGCAACCGTCTACAGGGACCCGCGCCGCCCCGACGCGCACGGCCATCCGGCGGACCTGTACCTGGAGGGCTCCGACCAGCACAGGGGCTGGTTCGGCTCCTCGCTCATGACGGGCTGCGCGGCGGACGGCCGCGCGCCGTTCAAGGCCGTGCTGACGCATGGCTTCGCCGTCGACGGGAACGGCAAGAAGATGAGCAAGTCGCTGGGCAACACGGTCAGCCCCCAGCAGGTGGCCGGCACGCGGGGCGCGGAGATCATTCGGCTGTGGATCGCGAGCACCGACTATTCGACGGACATCTCCGTCTCGGAAGAGATCCTGGACCGCGTCGTCGAGATGTACCGGCGCATCCGCAACACGATCCGCTTCCTGCTGCTGAACGTGTCGGACTTCGATGCGGGCGCCGACCGGGTGCCCCTGGACTGTCTCGAAAGCGTCGACCGGCATGCGCTGGCCCGTTGCCGCGAACTGGCGCAGCAATGCCGCAAGGGCTACGGCGACTACGACTTCGTCTCGGTGACGCGGCTCGTTCACGGCTACTGCGCCGACGAACTTGGCGGCTTCTATCTCGACGTGCTGAAAGACCGCCTGTACGCCAGCGCGCGCGACAGCCGCGAAAGGCGCTCCGCGCAGACCGCGCTGCACATCATCCTGGAGAACCTGCTGCTGCTCGTAGCCCCCATCCTCAGCTTCACGGCCGAGGAAGCGTGGGCGGTACTGCGCGGATCGTCCGGGGAAGACAGCGTGTTCCTCCACACCTGGGACGAGGCCGTGCCGCCGGCTACCGACGATCCGGAAACCGCCGGGTTCTGGCGCCACGCGAGACAGCTCCGCCCGAGCGTGATGAAGGCCATCGAGGATGTCCGCTCATCCGGAAGCATCGGCCGCTCCGGGGAAGCGAGCGTGGTCATCGAGGCGCCCGCGGAAATCATCGAATCGCTTTCCATGCTTCGTTCGGAGCTGCCGGCCATCTTCATCGTTGCCGACGTGGCCTTGAAGGAAGCCGAGAGGGTCGACGTCAAGGTCAGGCGCACCGCTTCGCTGCGCTGCATGCGGTGCTGGCGGCACGATGCCTCCGTGCGTGACGACGCCGATGCCGAACAGGCAATGCTCTGCGGCCGGTGCACGACGGTGCTGGCCGGTCTTCCGGAGCTGTCGGGCGCCTGATGCGGGCGAGGCAGGCGCGTTGCTCAGGACGAGGCAGACGACGACTCGCCTGAACCGCCTGAACCGCCTTGGCCGCGCTCCGCGAGGAAATCGACGAACGCCCGCACCCGCGAAGGCAGCAGCCGGCCGTGCGGATACATCAGGCTGACGGGGCGTGAGCGCCCGCCGAAGGGCTGCAGCAGTTCCACCAGCTCGCCACTGGCCAGCTCCTTCTCGACCGTGAAGCGATAGGCCTGGAAGAGCCCCGCGCCGGCCTTGGCCAGCGTCACGCCGGCGAGCACGTCTTCCGCGCAGTTGTAGTGGCCCGTGGAGAAGACTTCCTTCTCGCGACCGTCCTCCATGAACAGCCAGGCGATCTGCCTGCCGCTGCTGGGCAGGTCGAACTGGATGCACTCGTGCTGCGCCAGGTCCGCGAGCGTGGCAGGCCGGCCCGCGCGCTGGAGATAGCCGGGGCTGGCGACGACGACCAGTTCGGCGTCTTCGAGGTGCCGGGCCACCATCGTCGAATCGGGCTGGGCCCGCAGGCGGATGGCGACGTCGAAGTTCTCTTCGCGGAAGTCGATGTTGCGGTTGCTGACGTGCACTTCCACGCGGATCAGCGGGTACTGCGCGCGAAACGCCGGCAGCAGCGGCAGCAGGCGGTGGTGGCCGTAGGTGGTGGGCGCGCTGATGCGGATGGTGCCGCTGGGCTGCACCTGCTCGCCCGTGACCTTGCGCTCGGCCTCCACCAGTTGCTGGAGCGCGGCACGGCATTGCTCGAAATATTCCCGGCCTGCCTCGGTGAGGCGGCTGCTGCGCGTGGAGCGCACGAACAGGCGCACGCCCAGGCGCTTTTCGAGGCGCGAGACCGACCGGCTGACCGCCGCGGGCGTCACGCCCGCGATGCTGGCTGCCGCCGTGAAGTTGCCCGACTCCGCCGCAAGGCAGAACAGCTCGATGCTGCCCAGCAGCACGTCGTCGAATTGCCGGTGCATATTCATTACGCCATGTATCAATACAAGTGCTCTGGAGCCTATTTTTTGCGCCTGACGTTGTCAATAAAGTCCCACTCAACCGGTGGGCACACAGAAAAAAGCCGCCGGCCTCCCTGAAACCCAACCCACTACGAGGTACTTCATGAGCAAGTCTGAACAGAACACCGCCGTCATCACCGGCGCCAGCAGCGGCATCGGCCTGGGCCTGGCCGAGGCATTCCTGAAGCGGGGCTACAACGTGGTCGGCACCGGCCGCTCCGCCGATCGCCTGCAGGCCGCGGCCCGCACGCTGGATGCGGGAGACCGCTTCCTCGCCGTGGCGGGCGACGCCGGCCGGCCCGAATCCGCGAAGAGTGTCTTCGAGCAAGCCATCGCCCGCTTCGGCAAGGTGGACGTGCTGGTGAACAACGCCGGCATCTTTGCCGCGCAGCCCTTCGTGCAGTTCACGCCCGAACAGATCGAGGAACAGATCGCCACCAACCTGAAGGGCGTGCTGTACGCATCGCAGGAGGCGGCCCGCCACATGATCGAGCGCAAGCGGGGAAAGATCGTCAACATCACGGCCGCGCTGGCGATGCAGCCGCACAGCGGTGTGCCGGCGCTGCTGGCGGTCGCGCTGAAGGGCGGCATCAACGACGCCACGCGTGCGCTGGCGCTCGAGCTGGCACCGCACGGCGTCACCGTCAACGCCGTCGCGCCGGGCCTGGTCGATACGCCGATGCACGCGCCGCAGTCGCACGACTTCCTGGCAAAGCTGGCGCCGCTCAATCGCATCGCGAGCGTGCGCGAGATCGCGGACGCGGTGCTCTACCTCGTCGAGGCCGACTTCGTGACCGGCACGGTGCTGCCGGTCGACGGCGGCTTCAGCGCAGGCCGCTGAGGCACTTTTTCATTCGCAAGCCAAAAGGAGAAAGACGCCATGCCATTCGTCAGCATCCGCATCACCCGCGAGGGCAACACCGCCGAGCAGAAGGCGCAAGTGATCAAGGAAGTCACCGAGACGCTGGAACGCGTACTGCACAAGCCTCCGGAGTGGACCCACATCACCATCGAGGAGATCGACACCGACAACTGGGGTTTCGCCGGCATCACCACCACCGAGATGCGCAAGGCCCAGGCTTCGGGCAGTCGTTAGGCGGCGACGCCGCACAGCGCTCAGGCCTTGCGCGATCCGCCGCGAGGCAAAAGAAAAAGCCCCGTCGATCAAACGATCGACGGGGCTTCATCAACTTGGCGGAACCGGAAGGTTTCGACCCTAATTCAGACTCGAATGGCCCGGCTTTTTCGCGCGATATACGGCACGCTTCACAACGGAGTCAGACACATCGAACATCAAAGCAATCGCATGCATCGTGTGCTCGCCAGTGGCGTACAACCGCACCACCTCAGCCTCAGCATCTAACGACAGCGCACGAGTTCGCCCTGGGAGATTCCCACGGTCTCGCGCCGCACGCTGGCCAGCGATAGACCTCTCTCGAATGATGCCACGCTCAAGCTGCGCAACGGCACCCAGAATCTGAATAACAAACGACCCCATCGCAGTGGTCGTATCAAGCGGCTCAGTCAGGCTCTTCACGAGCGCACCGGCTAGCCGAATCTCTTCCAAGATCGCAAGCAAGTCGGGCAAGGACCGAGCCACCCGATCCAGCTTGTACACCATGAACACGTCGCCGGGCCGAAGCTCCCGAAGGCAACGCCTCAACTCCGCTCGCTCCCCAACGCTAGACGTCTTTTCCTGAAAGATGACCTCAGCACCAGCAGCCCTCAGCGCATCAATTTGCAAATGCGTCTCCTGCTCACGAGTCGAAACCCGCGCGTACCCAATCAGCATAAACACCCTTCCGAGGCGGGATCAAAAGCGCAACCTCCCTCCGTTAGACACGCCCAATCCCAACGCGCTTAGGCCCCGAGCGCACCGCTAAGGCTCACTGCTACGCCGTGGACCCCACCTCACCCCGCGCTATTGTTTTAATAGCATAGTACATTTGGCAACATGAAGACGCCACTACTCGCGATCACCCTCTTTTCAGCAAGCGCAGCCTTTGGCCAGCCGGTGAACCTCAACCGATGCCAGACGGACAACACCTTCGCCTACTGGACCCCAGACGCGTGCGCACAAGGTGACGACAACAACGGGAGTTTCCTGCTAACAGAAACAGCACGGAACTTCACGGAACACGTGAAGCACGCTGAATGCCTATGGCGCGCATCGGTATCAGACAACAAACTCTACGGCCCCCCGCCACGAGGCCAGAGCAGACGGACACGACCGCACCCCGAGTGCGACTACCCCACCCCAAAATGAGCCTCACACGCGCCGACACGCGAAGCCGCTCTCAGCCGCCAGCGTAGCGAACTGCGCATAGCGCTGCGCAGCAGCATCGACCATCACCGCTTCGGTCGTTCGCTTCACCAGCGGGTCAGGCTCGCTGTAGAGCATCCACATGGTGTTGAACTTATTGCACATGTGTTGCACTACTACATGACCCTGCGGTAGCTCCCACGCCATGCCGATAGCATCGGCCATCGAAACACCTGGGAAATGCATCGTCATCGCGGGAGGCGGCGTCAGCCCTTGCGTGCTATCCCACATGCGCGCCCCGAACTCACCGTTCTCATGGTCCTTGGTGAGGTACTTCGACACGTAACCCGCGATCTTGGCCGGGCTGCGGTAGCGATTGAATCGGCCGTCTTTGCCACCGACGAAGCAAAGGCCATTGTTCCGACCGACCACATCGCGCCACAAGGCCGTGCCGACCTTCCAGCTGACCACCCTGCCGCCACGAAACTGCATGAGCATGGGAAGGCGGTCACAGGCCACGTGAACGTGCCACGCACCGCGTTCCTGCCGTTCGAAGCCCCACACCCCACGGAAGCCGGGAATGGCCCTGCGCATCTTGCGCAGCCACGCCGCGAAGTGTTTGCGGCAGAGGGCGAGATCCTGCTGATTCTCCCGGTAGGTGATCGTCAGCATTTCATTGAAACCCGCCTGCTTGATCTTCCAGCGACAGCCCCTCTTTGCACGCTGACCGCTTTTCCAGCGGGAGCGCTTAGCCTTTTCCTCGAGGCGCTTTTGTTCCTCGAGCGTGCCGGTCTGATCGACCTCGGAAACCCATGCGTCAGGGTCATCAGGATCGCTGGTGCCCGGGATAAAAAGATAGCGCGGCTGGATCAACGTCTCGCGCTGCCCATTGTCAAACACCTGCATGCGCACCTTGACTCCATCCTGAACTTTCTCGCACCAAAGACCTTTGTGCTTTACCATCGCGCTCATACCGTGATCCCTCGAAAACGTTGCGGTATCCCGTCCCCGGTGGCCTGCCAGCTACGCGGGGACTTTCTTTTGGGCTTCGCCCTATCGACCCGACCGGGTTGCGTACCCCCATGTCGAGATGTGTTCTTTTAATAAATTAAGGCCGCGCTGCGCGCGGCCTTGGCCCGCACTACGTGCTGGTCCTGCGGCCGGCTCAGCGCGTGCCCCATCGCATCCGCAGCCGCACACGAACGACAGGAGCCCGCAGCCGCGGGCGTGTTGCTTCACGTTGGACACGGAGGCCGGGGCACGTAAACACAGTGCGCCACTCGGAGGCGTGTCTGCGCTTCGCTCCGACGTTGGCTTAGCAGTAGCGCGAGCGCTGGCGCAGGGGCACGTAAAGAGCATCCCGCAGCCAAGACGGCCGTAGTACAGGGTGATCATTCGCCGCCGGTCTGGAATGACCACTTGGAGCCCGGCTGCACCCGAGGTTGCGGCGCTGGTGCCGGTGCGGCCGCGATGGCCGTAGGCGCACCGGGAGACTTGCCGCCACTGTCGATCAAGACAATGCCGGAAGGCGCAGGAAGGGCCGTTTCCGGGCTTTGGCGGGGGGTCTGCGGCTGATCGAAGGCCCGACGCTCACCTTCAGCCGCGAAGGCGTAAAACGCCCCATGCTTGACCAAAGCCTCACACATCGCCTGATCGATCGGATAGGGCGTGGCGTCCTGGGTGAAACATTTGCAGCCCTTCGACGGCATCGAAATGCACGCCGCAGCGACGGGCACACGCTTCGGCTCAGTGAGCTTGTCATAGACCGGCGCAGTGTGCATCAGGCCCTCAATGCGCGGGCGATAGCTCGCAGCGTATTCCGCAGGGGTTGAAGGCCGCTCACGCGCTGCACCTGAGGCCCCTGCAACCGCACCGGACGCCGAGGCAGAACCAGCAGCAACGGCAGGAGCCTTGTGCGTTCGATCCCACAGCAGCTTACCCGCCATGTACATCATCGACAGCGCTACAGGCACGCCGACCACGACCATCCAGAACTGTTTAGGAATCTTGCGCTTGCCGGTATGCAGCTCAGCGCTGTCGTACCAGTCGTACACCTCTTTCGGCTGACCGCGCATGGTCACCTGCGCCGACTTGCCGGAACCGTCTTTCTCGCAGGTGTTGTTGACAGCCGACCACTGAAGCACGCTGGTCATGTTCGACGCACCGAACGCACGCTTCAGGTGCTGGTGCCAGCCGGGCGAGCCGACGAGCTTCGTGACGAAGCTATCGATGTTGCTGGGGTGCTGGGTGAGCAAGAAGAAGTCAAAGCCGCGTGCACGGTGCTCGGCGAGCTTGCTGACGTAGAGCGGGACCGCCGAACCGTTGGGCCGCTTGGGCAGATCGAGATGGCACTCATCCATCAGGAAGATGGTGCCGTCCGGCTCTGCCTGCCAGTCCTTGAAATCGATCAACTTCCAGCCGAACTCTTTGAGCTTTTCAGGCTTGAGTTTGAATCGACCGTTATAGCAAACGGGGCGCAACTCCTTCATCTGCATCTCACGCACATCCTTGAGCGTGAACAGGGTCTTACACGAGCCGTTGGCCCCGGTGCGGAGATACAGCATTACTTAATCACCCAGCGCTTGACCTTGTCGTTCGTGACGCCGGTCACCACGGCCCGCGCAACGATGGCACTCATCACGATGCTGATGGCGACGCCAACCTTCATGTACGACAGCAGGTTGACCACATCGGCCCCCATGCCCTGCAACGCTGCGACGGCCTGCGACTTGAGATAGCCCAAGCTGGCATTCATGCCGGTGTACGTCGCGACACCAATGCCCAGGCGGAGCAGCACCTGCCCGGCAAGCGACCCGGAGACCCACAGCAGGCCCCGCAACAACAACGCGATGATCAATGGCATGGTTACCCCCTTGTGACGATGCGAGCGCCCAGCAGGAATGCGAAGGCAACAAGGATTTGGCCGAAGATGGCCAACGGATCACACAGGACGTTGAAAGGCAAGGCCACGCTGTAGCCACGCACGCTCACCGTCTTGTTCAGGCTGCACCCGCCACCGCCGAGCGCATCGGAAGTATCGAAGCTACCCGGGCCGATACTGAACTCGGCATTGTTCGGACTGTCCGCCATCACGTTGCCCGTCTTCTGCCCCTCCGCAGTCGCCCAGGTGGACGGCTCGGCATCAGTGCGAAGGACTTCGCAATTGCGCTTGTGCTGTTCCAACGCCATAGCATTGAGGATCGGATCCTCACCCTTGATGACGAAACCAGCAACACAGTTTCCAGTGAGGCCACCGCCGCCCTCGACGCCCGTTCCCGTCGACGCGCAGACCTTGTTTCCGGGATCGGCATTGCACTTCGCGCCGATAGTCTCTTTTTTCTCATCGACCTTGACGGTGCCAATGATCGCGCCCGTCGCATCGCGGTTGGTCGTCTCCTTCGTGGTCGTACAAATGCCCGCATTGCACTTCGTCGTTTCCTTCGTCGTCGTGCTGGTGCCGTCCGCGTTCTTTGTCTCAGTGCCTTGGACTCCCTCGATGCCCTTGTCAGGCTCGCGCTTGATGCAAACGCTCGTACCGTTCAACGATCCCGGAAAACCATCAGGACATGGGTTCGGGTCTGCCTTTGGTTGCGCATCCGTCGCTGGCTCATCCGAACAGGTTGCACCGGTCGGAACACCCGTCGCAGACCAATCACGCAACAACGGGTCACCCTCACGCGGCACCGCAATCGTGTTGTTGAGCGTCATCTGACAGCCCTTCACCGCGTCAGGCCCCTCGAATGGCGGGTACGGCTTATAACAAGACGCGCCCGGCAACGCCGAAGCACTCCCAACCGTACCCCTCTGAGTGAACGGATTCTTTGCAGCAGCGTGCTGCTGACAAAACTGCTCAAGATCGCTAAGAGGCGCAACACAGGAGGTATGCGTGGAATCTTCCACGTACGGCGACGTGCACTGACACGCCGAACCCGACAACGTGCTGTTTGCAGGACAGGCACCACCGCGTGTCCCTTGTGCATACGAGACAGCTTGCAACGGCCCACTGCTGCCACGTGCCTTGCGTTGCACGTCACATCTGAGCCCGGGCACATTGGCAACCGCACTCACGTAGTCATAGACCGCCTGAGCACCATTGAGATAGCCGATGTAGTCATCGCACGATGACTGCTGACTAGTAAACCAAGGACGCCCGGAACCAACCACTTGATACTCCGGAACAGTCGGCACCAGAGCGCTCGCGGCAAACGACGCCAGGAGCAAAACCGCCCCGACGATCAGACAGAAAAAATGAGCCATAGCGCCCCGAGGATTGCAATGATGACGAACAGTCCCATGACGTTTTGCCCTGTGCGAAGCAGTCGGCGACCGCTTTGAACAAGGCACCTGCAGGCGTCCCCGCAGATGCGCTCAGCGGTGGATCAGCTCAGGGCCGAACGCACCCACTTGAAGGCCTTCACCGCGCCGTAGATCAGCAGCACGGCCACGCCGATCAGGCCCACGGGGGCGGCTTGTGCGCCGATGTCGGTCACGACTGCAGCCACGTCCACAGCGGCAGCGTTCGCGCCGCCAACGATGGTCAGAGCACCAGCGGCAACCAGGCCGCGAATCACGTTTGCATTCATTTCAGTTTTCCTACTCAGGTTGGTTTCCATCGGAAGTACTGAGCGTCTTCAGGACCATTCGCACGGCCCATCCAACGACCCAGACCGCGCTGATGGCGAGCGCGATTTGTGCGCCTTCTTCCAGCGTGAGCTGGAGAGGAGGCAAAGAGAGTTCGTGCACCACGGTGACGGTGCACGCAGAAGCGCAATCGATGACGGTGGGGTCAGCCATGGCGTACACGCTTCGGAGCGGTCAACGTGGAGAGAACCCACATGCACGCGATGGCTGAAGGGACCGCCAGCGTGAACGCGATGGCGTGGAACATCAGGCGCCTGCTGCGCTAGGTTGCGGCTTGCCGCCCTTCGGAGGCAGAGGGGTCAGCCCGACCAGCTTCGCCACGATGCGGCCTTGGTTCTCGCCGAAGGACGCAGCCTCGAGGGCGAATGCGCCGGTGTACGTACCGGGCTTCGCGACCTCTTCCAACTGCTTAGGGATGACCAGCACGCCGACCGCCGCCACGGTTCCGTCATCGTTGATCAGCACGCACTGCGCCTCAGGAATCTTGTACGGCTGGCCGGACTTTTTCGAGGTGCCCTCTTTGGTGTTGACCACGAGAATTTGAAGAATGGATTGCATGGTGTGTTCGTCCTGGGAAGACGCAGCCAAATCGACTGCCGGATGCTCGCGTTGGAAGCGAGCAACGAGCGGGCGACTCAGCCAGTTAGGCATGCGCTCCCCGGACTGGGGAAGCCACGGTGGCACCAGCAAGCGCACGCGGATGGTCCGGACACACGCCACCAGCACGCACTTCAAACCCATGCTTCCGACAGCTGGTGTACGGCGTGATGCCGATGCCACCCTCATCAGCAAGCTGCGAATGCTTGCAGTCCCTGCAGCTAGGCCGTCCTTGTGGCGACACGTAGCCAGCTGCGAAATGCGCGGCGACCATACGCATCACCGACTCCCCGACTTGGGGACGCGCGAAATACGCCGCTTGATCGCGGCCAACTGGCGCAGCTGCCAAGCGTTGAGGGGAGGAAGGCCGGACTTCCCCGGACTGGGGAACGGCAGCGGGAGGGTGCGGCTGTCTGTTTGGTCGCGCATGTAAGACTCCTAGAATGAGCAATCAGCTACTGAAGCAAATTGCTATAGGTAGCAGCCTATCACACACGGAAGCACTTTGCTACACCCCATGGACGTAAAACAACTCATCGAGGCCGCCGCCGAGATCGCAGGCAGCCAAGTCAAGCTGGCAGCACTTCTAGACATGGCTGCACCGACACTGATCCAGATGAAAAACGGCACTAGGCCGTGCAACTGGCGAGTGCGCGGCAAGCTACGGGCAGTCCTGGGAGAAGACCCGACACGCGCCTTCATCACCGCGATGGCGGAAGACCTCGAACAGTCGGAAAGGGAAGACGAGAAACAAGCCGCAGAAGGCTTTAAGGCGATGCTCGCCGCCTTCCCAGAGAATGAAAAAAGCCCCGTCAATCCTGAGATCAACGGGGCTTCATCAACTTGGCGGAACCGGAGGGATTCGAACCCTCGATGAGGCTCTACACCCCATACTCCCTTAGCAGGGGAGCACCTTCGGCCACTCGGTCACAGTTCCTGAAAGAAGCCGAGATTATGCCACTACTTAGGCGCCCGGCTGATCCAGATCGAAGGCTTTGTGCAGTGCGCGCACTGCCAATTCCATATATTTTTCGTCGATCACGACCGAAGTCTTGATTTCGCTGGTCGAGATCATCTGGATGTTGATGCCCTCTTCGCTCAGCACGCGGAACATCTTGCTCGCAACGCCCACGTGGCTGCGCATGCCGATGCCCACGATGCTGACCTTGCAGATCTTGGTGTCGCCGACCACTTCGGTCGCGCCCAGCGAGGGCATCACCTTCGACTGCAGCAGGTCGATCGTCTTCGCGTACTCGTTGCGGTGAACGGTGAAGCTGAAGTCGGTCTTTCCGTCCTTGCTGAGGTTCTGGATGATCACGTCGACTTCGATGTTGGCGTCGGCCACGGCACCGAGGATGTGATACGCGATGCCCGGCTTGTCGGGCACGCCGAGCACCGAGATCTTGGCTTCGTCGCGGTTGAATGCGATGCCGGATACGACGGCTTGTTCCATGTTTTCGTCTTCCTCGAAAGTGATCAGCGTGCCGGACTTGGCCTCTTCATTGATGTCGATGTCCCACGGCGTGAAGCTCGAAAGCACGCGCAGCGGCACCTTGTACTTGCCGGCGAATTCCACCGAGCGGATCTGCAGCACCTTGGAGCCCAGGCTCGCCATTTCGAGCATTTCCTCGAAGCTCACCGTGGTCAGGCGGCGCGCATCGGGCTCGACGCGCGGATCGGTCGTGTACACGCCGTCGACGTCGGTGTAGATCAGGCATTCGTTCGCCTTCATTGCCGCGGCGATGGCCACGGCCGATGTGTCGCTGCCGCCGCGACCCAGCGTGGTGATGTTGCCGTCGTCGTCGACGCCCTGGAAGCCGGTGATGACCACCACCTTGCCGGCGTTCAGGTCGGCCATCACGCGCTCGTTGTCGATGCTCTCGATACGGGCCTTGGTGTAGGAGTTGTCGGTGCGCACCGAAACCTGCCAGCCCGCGTAGCTCACGGCCTCGACGCCCTCGGCCTGCAGCGCGATGGCCAGCAGCGCCGACGAAGCCTGCTCGCCGGTGGAAGCCAGCATGTCGAGCTCGCGGTTGTGGGCCACGCCGGGTTTGCTGGGCGCCAGCTCCTTGGCCAGGCCGAGCAGGCGGTTGGTCTCGCCGCTCATGGCACTCGGAACCACGATCATCTGGTGGCCTGCGCGCGCCCACTTGGCGACACGCTTGGCGACATTCTTGATGCGCTCGGTCGAGCCCATCGACGTACCGCCGTATTTGTGAACGATCAATGCCATGGGTGAAATCAGAGAAAAGAAAAGGGCCGCTGGATAGGCGGCGCCCTGCAAGCGGTCAGAGCGAAGTCTTCGGCGAGGGCGGGGCATTGTACCAATGCAGCAAATCGCCCTTCCGCTCGACGAAACCGGTAGCCACCTTGAGGTGGATGCGATGGCCGCGCGTGGTGCAGGCGCGGACCTGGTCGAGCAGCTGTTCGAGCTGCGCTGCGCTCGGCGCGCAGCCGTGCGATTGCGCCAGCCAATGGCGCAGCACATTGGCCTGCCGGGCACGCGACAGCGCCTGAAGTATGGCGATGCGCGGTGGGCTGCCGACGCCTTCCAGGTCCTGCGCCGCGAGTTCGCTCAGCAGTTGCTGCGCCTGCGCGGCATGGCCCACGCTGCGCGCAAAAGTGGCGCGGAACTGCGGAAAGGCCTGCTCCAGCGCGGGCAGCAGCACGGAGCGGATGCGGTTGCGGGTGTAGCGCGCGTCGTCGTTGGTCGGGTCCTCGATCCAGGGCAGATCGCGCCCGGCCAGCCATTCGCGGATCTCGCCCCCTGGCACCGCGAGCAGCGGCCGGTAGATGTCGAGCCCGTTGCGCTGCGCCAGCGCCGGCATGGCGGCCAGCCCCGGCAGCCCCGCGCCGCGCGACAAGGCGAGAAGCAGCGTCTCGACCTGGTCATCGGCATGGTGCCCCAGCGCCACCGACCGGATCGCCGCCCTCGCCCCGTCGGCACGCGCCATTTCGGCGAATGCCGCGTAACGGGCTCGGCGAGCCGCGTCTTCAGGGCTTTCACCGGACGCATGCCGCGCATCGACGCGATGGACGACCAACGGCACACCCAGGCGCTCGCAGATCGCATGGCAATGCTGCTCGAAGCCATCGGCCGCCGCCTGCAGCCCGTGATGTACATGGAAGGCGACCACCTGCCCTGGCCAGCGCAACACGCAGGCAGCCAGCAAGGCGGTCGAATCGGCGCCGCCGCTGAACCCCACCGCCAGCGGCCAATGCGCCGGCTCGAACGCGGCAATGGCGCGTTCGAAAGTGGAGTTCATGGCGCGCCTGCGGGTTACCTGCCGTTGCTGTCGGCCTTGGTGTCGTTGAAGCGGCCGTAGCTCTGCAGGCGCTCGTAGCGGCGCTCCAGCAGTTCCTTCGGCTTCAGGTCGCTGACCTGGCGGAAGGCGTCGTTGAGGGCGCGCTTGAGGAACGCGGCCATCTGGCGATGGTCGCGGTGCGCGCCGCCCACGGGCTCGTTCACGATCTTGTCGACCAGGCCCAGCGCCTTCAGGCGGTGCGCGGTGATGCCCAGCGCATCGGCCGCTTCCTGCGCCTTCTCGCCGGTCTTCCAGAGGATGGAAGCGCAGCCTTCGGGGCTGATCACCGAATAGATCGAGTACTGCAGCATCAGCAGTTGGTCGCCGACCGAGATGGCCAGCGCGCCGCCGGAGCCGCCCTCGCCGATGATGGTGACGATGATCGGCACCTCGAGCTGCGCCATCTCGAAGATGTTGCGGCCGATGGCTTCCGACTGGCCGCGCTCCTCGGCGTCGATGCCGGGGTATGCGCCGGGGGTATCGACGAAGGTGAAGACCGGCAGCTTGAACTTCTCGGCCGTCTTCATCAGGCGCAGCGCCTTGCGGTAGCCCTCGGGCTTGCTCATGCCGAAGTTGCGCGCGGTGCGCTCTTTCGTGTCGCGGCCCTTCTGGTGGCCGATGACCATGCAAGGCACGCCGTTGAAGCGGGCCAGGCCGCCCACGATCGACAGGTCGTCCGAGAAATGGCGGTCGCCGTGCAGTTCGACGAAATCGGTGAAGATTTCGTTGACGTAGTCCAGCGTGTAGGGGCGCTCCGGATGCCGTGCGATCTTGGTGATCTGCCAGGGCGTCAGGTCGCTGTAGATGTCCTTGGTGAGCTGCTGGCTCTTCTTGCCGAGCTGATCGATTTCTTCAGAGATGTCGACCGCGGATTCGGTCTGCACATAGCGCAATTCTTCGATCTTTGTTTCGAGCTCGGCAATCGGCTGCTCGAAGTCGAGGAAGGTTCGTTTCGCCAACGTCTTCTCCTGTTTTATTTCAATTTGCCAAACACCCGCCTGCCTGCCGCATCCCTTCCAGGAACACCAAGGAACCGGCTTTGCCGGGCCTTAGGTGTTACCCCCTTGAGGGGGTTGGCGAAGCGACACGAAGTGCGCGAAGCCTGGGGGTGTTGCTAATACGTAACTGGAGCGGGATCCAGCGATCGCCAAATATACCAAGTCGCCACGCTGCAATAAGGCGCCCAGGCCACGGCGACGTCGCGGGCATCGCTGCGGCTGACCGGGTCGCCCGAGAAGTAGTTGACGCTGATGCCGTTGAGCAGCCCCAGGTCGTCCACGGGCAGCACGTTCGGGCGCATCAGGTGGAAGATGAGGAACATCTCGGCCGTCCAGCGGCCGATGCCGCGGATGGCCACCAGCTCCTCGATGATCTGCTCGTCGTCCATGTCCTTCCATGCATCGACGTGCACCAGGCCCGAGTCGAAATGCAGGGCCAGGTCGACGAGGTACTCGATCTTGCGTGCCGAAAGCCCAGCCCCGCGCATGTCGTCGACCTTGAGCTTGAGCACGTTGGCCGGCGTCAGCTTGCGCGGCAGCGCGGCGAACTTGTCCCAGACCGACTGCGCGGCCTTCACCGAGATCTGCTGGCCCACGACGCTGCGCGCGAGCGTGGTGAACGCATCGCCGCGCGACTCCAGGCAGGCGTCGCCGAACTTCGGGATCAGCCGCTTCATCACGCGGTCCTTGCGCGAGAGGTGCTTGCACGCCTCCTCCCAGTAGTCCGGCGTGTAGATCTTGACGCTGGGCTTCCTGGGGGCAGGCATGGGGTTCGTGGTTCCGTTCACTGCGCGGCCGCCCAGGTCGTGCCCGTGGGCGAATCCTTGAGCACGATGCCCTGCTCGAGGAGTTCCTGGCGAATGCGGTCGGCTTCGGCGAAGTTCTTCGCGACCTTGGCGGCGGCGCGCGCGTCGATCTTTGCCTGGATGGTGGCTTCGTCGAGCGTGCTGCCGGCCTGCAGGAAGGCCCGCGGGTCGCCCTGCAGGATGCCCAGCGAAGCAGCCAGCGCCTTCAGCAGCCCGGCGGTTTCGGCGGACTTGGTGCGGTTGACCTCGCCGGCCAGCTCGAACAGGACGGCGATGGCTTCGGGCGTGCCGAAGTCCTCGTCCATGGCGGCCTTGAAACGCGCGGCATGGGGCTGGGTCCAGTCGATGGCCACGTCGGCCGGCGCGACCAGGTCGAGCGCGGTGTACAGGCGCTTGAGCGAATTGCGTGCGTCGTCGAGATGCGCGTCGCTGTAGTTGAGCGCGCTGCGGTAATGCGTGCGCACCAGGAAGAAGCGCAGGCTCTCGGCGTCGTACTTCTGCAGCACCTCGCGGATGGTGAAGAAGTTGCCCAGGCTCTTGGACATCTTCTCGTTGTCCACGCGCACGAAGCCGTTGTGCACCCAGAAGCGCGACAGCGGCTTGCCGTTGGCGCCCTCGCTCTGCGCAATCTCGTTCTCGTGGTGCGGGAACTGCAGGTCGGCGCCGCCGCCGTGGATGTCGAAGGTTTCGCCGAGGGTGGCGCAGCTCATGGCCGAGCACTCGATGTGCCAGCCCGGACGGCCGGCGCCATAGGCGCTTTCCCATTTGGCATCGGCGGGCTCGGTCGGCTTTGCGGCCTTCCACAGCACGAAGTCGAGCGGGTCCTGCTTGCCGTCGAGCACCGCGACGCGTTCGCCCGCGTGCAGCTCGTCGAGCGACTTGCCAGAGAGCTTGCCGTAGCCCGGGAACTTGCGCACCGCGTAGTTCACGTCGCCGTTCTCGGAGCGGTAGGCCAGGCCCTTCTGCTCCAGCTTCTCGATGATGCCGAGCATCTGCGGCACGTATTCGGTGGCGCGCGGCTCGATGGTGGGCGGCTCGATGCCGAGCGCGCCGATGTCCTCGTGCATGGCTGCGATCACTTCGTCGGTCAGCTGGCGGATGGTGATGCCGCGCTGCACCGAGCGGGCGATGATCTTGTCGTCGATGTCGGTGATGTTGCGCACGTAGGTCACGTCGTAGTCGCTGGCGCGCAGCCAGCGCTGCACCACGTCGAACGCCATCATCATGCGGGCGTGGCCGATGTGGCAGAAGTCGTAGACCGTCATGCCGCAGACGTACATGCGCACCTTTCCCGGTTGCAATGGGGAGAATTCCTCCAATTCACGCGACAGCGTGTTGTAGATGCGCAGACTCATGAGATTCGGAAAACGTCATTTCGCGCGCGTGCGGCACGGGCGAAAGACGGTGTTTTTCAGGGGTGACTGGGACTGTGTTCGCGAGGGGTTCGACATGGCCCCTCGGTTACAATCGGCTCAAGTATAAACGGCTGCCATCGGGTAGCGTCGGGGTGTTCCCCAAGCCCGCTGCACCGAGTTCGCTTCCCGCATCTCCCCCCAAATTCCGTCGAGGCTTCATGAAGCGCTCCGCCTTCTCCAGATTCTCCATTGCCTTCGCGCTGCTGTTCGGCCTCTGGGGCTCCGCAGTCCATGCGAACGAATACGACGACGTGAACGCGCTGCTGCGCCAGGGCAAGTCGAACGAGGCGCTCGCCAAGGCCGACACCTACATCGCCGGCAAGCCGCGCGATCCGCAGATGCGCTTCCTGCGCGGCGTGATCCTCACCGAGCAGAACAAGCAGGCCGAGGCCATCATCGCCTTCACGCAGCTCACGCAGGACTTCCCCGAGCTTTCCGAGCCCTACAACAACCTGGCCGCGCTGTATGCGTCGCAGAGCAAGTTCGACCAGGCGCGCGCCGCCTTGGAGCAGGCGCTCAAGCTCAACCCGAACTACGCCACGGCGCACGAGAACCTCGGCGACGTGTATGCGCGTCTCGCGGCACAGGAATACGTGCGTGCCCAGCAGTTCGCCAGCACCAACGCCAGCGTCGCGCCCAAGCTCGCGCTGATCCGCCAGATCTTCACGCCGAAGACCGAAGCCGAGGCGGCCGCCCTGCCCGCTGCGCCGGCGGTCATCCGCAAGCCGGTCGGCCGCACCAGCAAGTAAGCAAGTAAGCAGCCGGTCGCCGCCGTACCGGGGCGCCGCGATGGCGCCCACCACGCGACCCCGTTCCCTCATCCGCAAACGGAGCCTCATTTGACGATCAACTCCTTCTCCCGTTTCAGCCGCCGCGGCGCCCTCGTGCTGGCAGCCGCATTCGCGTTCGCCGCCAGCGGCCACGCGCAGTCGGCAACGCCGCGCGTCAAGCTCGCCACCTCGGCGGGCGACATCGTGGTCGAGCTCGACGAGGCCAAGGCGCCCAAGACGGTCGAGAACTTCCTGCAGTACGTCAAGGACAAGCACTACGACGGCACGGTCTTCCACCGCGTGATCGACGGCTTCATGATCCAGGGCGGCGGCTTCACGGCCGACCTGCAGCAAAAGCCCACGCGCGCGCCCATTCCGCTGGAAGCGGGCAACGGCCTGAAGAACGACAAGTACACGATCGCCATGGCCCGCACCGGCGACCCCAATTCGGCGACCTCGCAGTTCTTCATCAACGTGAAGAACAACGACTCGCTCAACGCACCCAACCCCGACGGCTACGGCTACACCGTGTTCGGCAAGGTCGTTGCCGGCACCGACGTGGTCGACAAGATCCGCGCGGTGGCCACCGGCAACAAGGGCGGCATGCAGAACGTGCCGCTCGAGGCCGTCACCATCAAGTCCGCCACCGTGGTGGCGAAGTAATCCCTTTCAAGTAGGAGTCCTCTCATGAGCAACCCCCAAGTCGAACTGCACATCAAGAACCTCGGCGTGATCACGCTCGAACTCGACGCCGCCAAAGCGCCGAAGTCGGTCGAGAACTTCGTCGCGTACGTGAAGAAGGGCCACTACGACAACACGGTGTTCCACCGCGTGATCCCCGGCTTCATGGTGCAAGGCGGCGGCTTCGAGCCCGGCATGAAGCAAAAGCCCACCGACGCCGAGATCCAGAACGAAGCCAACAACGGCCTGAAGAACGACAACTACACCGTGGCCATGGCCCGCACCAGCGCGCCCCACTCGGCCACCGCCCAGTTCTTCATCAACGTGGCCGACAACGGCTTCCTGAACCACACCGCCCCCACGGCTCAAGGCTGGGGCTATGCCGTGTTCGGCAAGGTCACCAAGGGCACCGAGGTGGTCGACAAGATCAAGGCCGTGAAGACCGGCCGCAAGGGCTTCCATGACGACGTGCCCCTCGAGGACGTCGTGATCGAAAAGGCCGTCGTCATCGCTGAATGACCGGCACCCGGCTCGGCTCGGTGGCAGCTGCAACGACGGCATGACTGCGGTGGCGAACCCGGCTTTTGCGGAGCTGGTGGCGCCGCCCGCGTGGCGCACGGTCGACCTCATCTCCGACCTGCACCTGCAGGCCGGCGAGCCCGCCACCTTCGAGGCCTGGCAGGGCTACCTGCAGACCACGCCGGCGGACGCCCTCGTCATCCTCGGCGACCTGTTCGAGGTGTGGGTGGGCGACGATTCGGCCACCCAGCCCGGCTTCGAGGCGCAATGCGCCGAACTCCTGCGCCAGACCGCGCAGCGGCTGCCCGTGTTCTTCATGCACGGCAACCGCGACTTTCTCGTCGGCCCCGCCTTCGCCGCGCAATGCGGCCTCACGCTGCTCGACGACCCGACGGTGCTGGTGCTGCACGGCCGGCGCTGGCTGCTGAGCCACGGCGACATCCTCTGCCTGGAAGACACCGAGTACCTCAAGTTCCGCGCGCAGGTGCGCACGCCCGGATGGCAGGCCGCGTTCCTCGCCCGGCCGCTGGAAGAGCGCCGCGCACTCGCGCGCTCCATGCGCGTGCAGAGCGAAGACCGCAAGCGCAATCCGTCGATGGTCTGGGCCGATGTCGATACGGCCGCGGCACGCGACTGGCTGCATCGTGCCAACGCCCAGGCACTGGTGCACGGCCACACGCATCGTCCGGCCGACCATGACCTTGGCGAGGGCCTGCGCCGCATCGTGCTGAGCGACTGGGATGCCGACGCGCATCCGCCGCGCGCGCAGCTGCTGTGCCTGTCCGCCGCCGGCGCGCAGCGCGTCGACCTGCGCTAGCCGCGCCGCCGCCAGCAATGTTCAAGTGGCTGCGCCGCCTGCGCGCCCTGCCCCCGATCCCCGAAGCCGCCTGGCAGGCCACGCTCAGGCGCTATGCCTTCCTGGGCACACTGCCGGAGGCCGACCGCCAGCGGCTGCGGACGCTCACCGCTGAATTCCTGCGCGACAAGGAGTTCCACGGCGCCAAGGGCTTCACCATCACCAACGAAGTGGCGCTGGCCATCGCGGCGCAGGCCGTGCTGCCGGTGCTGCATCTCAAGGGCGGGCTGAACTGGTACGACGATTTCGTCGGCATCGTCGTGCACCGCTCCGAGGTGGTAGCGCGGCGCAAGGTGATCGACGAAGCCCAGGTGGTGCACGAATACGGCGAGATCGTCGCCGGCGAGGCCATGGACCGCGGCCCCGTCATGCTGAGTTGGGACGACGTGCTGGCCAGCAGCGTCACCAGCGAGCGCGGCTACAACGTCGTCATCCACGAGTTCGCCCACAAGATCGACATGCGCAGCGGCGATGCCAACGGCTGTCCGCCGCTGCCGCCCGGCTTCGCGGGCCAGCGCAGTTCGCGCGCGGCCCGCGCGGCCTGGATGGCCGTGCTGCAGCCCGCCTACGACGACTTCCGCGAGCAGACCATCAAGGCCGAGCGCTTCGGCACCGAGGCGCCGTGGCTCGATGCCTATGGCGCCACCTCGATCAGCGAGTTCTTCGCGGTGGCCTGCGAGGCCTATTTCGTGAACCGACCGAACTTCGCCCGCGACTTCCCCGGCGTGCTCGCGATCTTCGATGAATTCTTTCTGCCTAAACGGCCCTGAGCCCTCGCCAATCCTTGCCCTTCAGCTACCGATTCGATAGCGCCACAACCCTTACCATTGATGGGTTATCAACTCACCAAAAAGGTAAACAACATGAGGGATTGGTTCTATCAGCTGACGGGCAAGGCGTGGATCGCGCTGGTGTTCGGCATCGGCATCCTGGGCTGGGCGGGATATGCGCAGTTCAAGGCGAGCTCGGATACGCACGGCGCGGCCGTCGAGGATCTCGTCGCGAAGAGCGGCACGATCGTCAGCGGCAGCGAGGTCACGGAGACCACCAAGCGCCGCCGCGGTGGCAGCAGCACGCGCCGCTACTTCGTGCTCGACGCCAAGCTGGCCGACGGCAACACGGAGAAATGGCGCGTCGACTACGCGGTGGGCCGCAGCAAGCTCGAGCCGCTGATCGACGAGGCCGTCGAAGTGCGCGTCGATCCTTCGGACAACAACCTGGTCTACGAGGTGAAGCTCAAGGGCAAGCCCGTGGTGTCGCTGGCCGACGTGCAGCAGATCATGGAAGTGAAGGACAAGGCCGCGGCATCGAGCGCCACCGACAAGGGCACGCTGATCGTCGGCGCCATTGCGCTGCTGCTGGGCATCGGCGGGCTCTTCGCCCGACGCAAGATCCGCGACAGCTACCTGGCCGAGCAAGGTGCCGCCGTGCAGACACCGGCCGTCGGCGAAAAGGCCTGAAGGGCTTCGGCATCTGCGCCGACGCGCCAATGAAAAAGGCGCCCTGCGGGGCGCCTTTTTCGTGGCCGAAGCCTTCTCTTCCCTTACTTGCGCAGCAGCGCCTTCAGCGCGTTCTGCAGGCGACGTGCGCTGGCAGCGTCGTGCGCAGCGGCCAGCACCTTGCCGGCGTCCTGGCCCCAGGTCTGGGCAGGCGCCGGGTCGCCGCGCTTCGTCAGCAGCTTGAGCTGCAGGGCGCGGCGTGCTTCGAGCTGTTCGGCGGGCGTCGGCACTTCGGCGGCCATTTCGAGGCGCAGCAGCGCTTCGGCGGCGTCGTTCGCGGCAGCCGAGGGCGCGGAGCCGATGGCTTGCGACCAGCCGCTGCGCACTGCCGGCGTAACCGCGCGGCCCAGTTCCTGGATGCTCGGCAGACGGCTGGCGTCGCGCTGCTCCCAGGCGCCCAGCACCTGGGTCAGGGCTTCGCCATGAGCCTGCGCAGCGAGCTTGCGCAGCGCCAGGTCGGCGCGCTCGAGCGCTTCGCGCTGTGCACGGAAGGCAGCATCGCCCAGGCGCGGGCCACGGTCTTCACGCGGGGGGCGGTCGCCGAAACGGCCGCCGGGCGCGCCACGGTCGCCACCACGAGGGGCTCCACGGTCACCGCGATCGCCGCGATCACCGCCAGGACGACCCGGGCCACCGGCACCGGGACGGCCGCCATCGCGGCGGTCGCCGAAGCGGCCACCGGCACCGCCGCGCGCGGCAGGTGCCGCCTCGGCCTTCTTGCTGCTCGGACGGTCGTCGCCACGCATCGCCACGACGGGCTTGGGCGCGGCCTTCGGCGCTGCCGCCGGTGCTTCGACGGCTGCGACTTCGCCGGCGTCATGCGCTTCGCCATCGGTACGCGCCGAAGCGTCGGCACCGTCGGCCGGCGCCACGAGGTCCGCGGGTGCCGCGCCTGCTTCGTGGGATGTGCCGGGCGAGGCTTCCGCATCACCCGGGCTCGGCGCCTGTTCGGCACTTTCACTGAATTCGGCGGCTGCCTGCCCCGGCGCCACGACTTCGGTCGCGCCGACCGACGGACCATCGGCCTTCGGTGCGGGCGGCGGCACCTCGCCGCGCAGCGCGGCCTCGAGATTGGCAATGGCCGCACGGATCTTCTGCGCATCGCCGCCGGCGTTGGCCGCGTCGAGCGCCTTGGACGCCTCGAGCACATGGCGGTCGTGCGCATTCATCGCAGCCGACGCCTTCTCGCGCTCGGCGGTCTTGCGGTTGAAAGCCTCGTCGATGGGCGCGCGGAATGCGTCCCACAGCTTCTGTTCATGGCGGCGGTCGAGCGGCACGCTCTGCGCCTCGGCCTGCCAGCGCTGCTGCAGCGCCTTGACGGCGTCGATGCGCAGCACCGGCTGGGCGCCGAGCTCGGTCGCCTCGGCGATCATGGCCTGGCGACGTTCGACGCTTGCCTTCTGCGCCGTCTCGAACGGTGCGCGCGCGGCGCCGAAGGCTTCGTTCCACAACGGCTGCAGCTCGGCGAACACCTTCTCGCCCACGTGGCCGGCATCGCGCCAGCGGTCGGCGAACTGGTGCAGCGCGCGGTTGTGCGCCTTCAGGTCGGTGGCACCGGCATGCTCGGCGGCCCAGGCCTTGACCTCCTCGATCAGTGCAACGCGCAGCGCGCGGTGCTCTGCCGCATCGGCGCGGACCTTCTCGAGCCAGGCCTCGACAACCTTGTGGGCTTCGTTGCAGGCTTCATCGAAACGCTTCCAGAGCGCATGGTTGGGCACGCCGCCCTGGTCGGCCTGCTTCCACTGGTCGCGCAGGGCGCGCAGCGTTTCCTGCATCTTGCGCCCGCCGAGGGCCTGGCCTTCGGGGCGCTTGAGCAGGCCTTCGGCCTTGGCGACGAGGTCTTCGCGCACCTTGTCGGCGCTCCAGCGCTGCCAGCCTTCGAGTTCGCCGGCAGCCACCAGCGCGGCATGCACGCGGGCTTCGAGCGGCGCATCGACCAGCTTGCCGTGTTCCTTGAGCACGGCGCGCAGCGCGGCAGCCGCGCCGGCGCTGGCCTTGCCGTGGCCTTCGGCGGTTTCCTGCTCGAGCTTGGCGAGCGCGGCCTGGACGGCGTCCTGAGCGGCGGCGCGCACGGCCGGATCGACCTTGGGCGCGGCCGGGCGGGCGGGAGCAACGGGCTTGGGCGCCACGACCTCGCCGCGCGCGGCGCGCAGTTCGTCGGCCCACACGGGCACGGGCGGCAGCGGTGCCGCTGCATCGGCGGCGGCGGCGACGGCCTGGGCCAGCGCGCTATGGAACGCGTCGGACACCACCAGCAATTGCGACTTCGACGATTCGAGCTGCGGCGCGAACTTGGCGTCGAGGCTGCTCCAGTTGGCATCGCCGACGATCTCGGCGGCCTGCTGCTGCCAGTGCGCCACGTCGGCGCGCAGCGACTCTTCGGCGACCTGGGCGTCCTGCCAGCCCTTGGTGGACAGCACCTCGAAGCGCTGCGCCAGCAGCACGGCGGCTTCGCGGTGCACCTGCGCGCGGTGCTGCAGGTCTTCGATGCCCTTGACGCGCTCCGACAGCTTGAGCTTCAGGCCCGCCAGCGGCTCGCGCGACAGCGGCGCACCGGCCTTGGCGGCGTCGCGCTGCCAGGCGAGCGCATCGGCAATGTTGAGCTTGGACTGGGCGAGCAGCGCTTCCGCCTTCTGCGCCCATTCGGCGGCGATCGCCTCCTGGCCCTTGGCGCGCTTGAGTTCGTCGAGCTTTTCGCGCAGCAGGCGTGCGGCGCCCTTGTCACGACCGCTCAGTTCCTTGAAGACTTCCTGCATCTGCTCGGGCGCCGGGTTGCCCGCGAGCCAGTCGCGGATGCGCGCGGCGCGCTCGCCGGAAGTCGGCGCGGTGAAGGCGCCGCCGGTGAGCGTATCGAGGGCCTGAATGTCGTGTGGCTTGGAAGAAGTAGAGGTCACTGCGCGAAATCGTTGTCTTGGTAGAGAAAGCGAAGGCGCCGGCAAAGGCCGGCGCACATCGACATTTTCACCCACTTGCGGCCGGCCGCAGAAATCCATGCCGAAACGGCGCTGCGCGCGAAGGTAGTGGGTGGTGGAGCCGACGGACTACATATATAGCGAGCCGGAGGAAAAAACCAAGTGGGCGGGTGCGATCGCGCCCCACCCCATTTGGCGTCGGGTTACTTCATGGTCAGGCTGAGTTCGGCGCCCGGCTTCCAGTCGCTGCCGCTGGCACTGGTGCGCACCGCCCCCAGGAAGAGCCGCTCGCTCGGCAGCTTCTTCGAGAGCAGGTAGTCGCGCACCGCCGCGCCGCGCTCGACGGCAAGCTGGCGCATCGACTCCTCGTCGACCGGCACGCTGGCGAACAGCAGCTTTTCCATGTCCTGCAGCGGCAGGTCCTTGGCGAGGCCGACCATGTTGCGCGGCTTGGTGATGTCGGCGCGCTTGTACACGGCGGTCAGCAGCTCGGGGTATTCGGCATCGGTGACGGGCGCAACGTCGGTGCCCGTCTGGCCGCCGCGCACCGCAACGCGGCGCTTCTCGGCATAGGCGAGCTGGCGCACGCGCTGGCGCTGGTAGGCGTCGCGCTCCTTCTCGAGGCTGGAGGTGCCGACCACCGTCATCTGCAGCGTGGGCCGGTCGGTCAGCGCCTTGGCGACCTTGTCCAGGCTTTCCTTGGCGGAAGCGCTGAGCTCCGAACTGCCGGCCTCGAAGGTGATGGCGCTCGATTCGCCGCTGCCGCCACCCAGGCCGCCAGTGAGCAGGCTGAACGGCGCCGTCACGGCCTTCACGACCAGATTGACCACCGCCTTCCAGATCAGCGGGCCGACGCTGAACTGCGGGTCGTTCAGCGAGCCGCTGAGAGGCAGGTCGACATCGATCACGCCGTTGCGGTCGGCCAGCAGCGCCACGGCCAGCTTTACCGGCAGGCTGTTGGTGGAGCCCGCCACCTCGTCGCCGAACTGCAGCTGGTTGAGCACCAGCTTGTTGGTGGCGGTGAGCTGGCCGTCGGGCGCGACCTTGTAGTTGACGTCCATGCTCATCTTGCCGCGCTCGATGCCGTGGCCGGCGTAGCGCACCGAGTACGGCGACAGCGGCGCCAGGTCGAGGTCTCGCATCTTGGCGGTGATGTCGAGCTCGAGCGGCTTGGCCAGCGGATTGAGCTTGCCCGTTATTTCCAGCGCCGCGGTCTGCTGCGCCTTGCCGCGCAACTCGAGGTCGGCCAGCGCGGGCCGGCCGCTCTCGCCCTTCGGCGGATTGGACGAGAAGGAACTGAGCTTGCCGGTCAGCTCGCTCAGGTCGGCCGAATAGTTGGGCTTGACGAACAGGTCGGTGAAATCGATCTTGCCGTTGACCAGGCTCATCGGGCCGAAGTTGATGACCGGCGCCGGGCCCGCATCGGCCGCCGCGGGCGCGGGCGCCGCCGCGGCAACGGCCGCCGGCTTGGACGGTTCGCGCGCTCCGCCGACCATTTCCTCCGCCGACACCGCACGGCCGGCGGACCGCTGCGCCGGCGCCGCCGCCGTGGTGGTGGTCGTTCCGCCCGGCCCCTTGCGGGTGCTGGCCTCGCCGGCTGCCGCGGCGGCCGCATTCGCTTCGGCCTCGCCCTTCTTGGTCAGGCTCAGCAGGTTGAGCCTGCCGGTGGGGTCGACGATCACGCGGGCGAAGAAATCGGTCAGCGTGGTTTCGCGCACGTCCACGTTCGGCGGCGCGTTGGGCGCCATGGTCACCTGCAGGCCGCGCAGGCTCAGGGTCTTCCAGCTCAGCAGCTGGTTGTTGCTGCGGTCGAAGCCCGGCGACTGGGTCAGCGAGACACTGTTGGCGCGGAAGTCGTCGAGCGCGGTGTCCCCGGCCAGCTTGACGCTCATGCCCACCGGCGAAGTGGCGTAGCGCACCGTGCCGCGATAGCTCGCGAAGGCGCGGCGGATGTCGACGTTGAGCGCGTCGGCGTAATAGGCCTTGAAAGCGTGCGCCGGGAAGGACGCGATCTCCACCCTGCCCTCGGCCGCCAGCGGCTTGAGCACGATGTTGCCCTTGTAGTCGAAGCGGCCCGGATCGGAGCGTCCGGAACCGATGCGGCCCGAAACCTCCAGCGGCGAAGTCGTGCTGGTTTCGGGCGCGAGCTTCTGGGCGTGCAGCTTGAAGGCAGTTACTTCCACCGTTACCGGCGTTGCGCCGGCCTTGTCTGAATAAGAGAGCGCGCCGTTGTCGACCGCCAGCGTGCCGACGGTCAGCGCCCAGGGCTTGGTATTGGCGCCAGGCTGCGGCGTTTCGGCGGCGGCGGGCTTGGGCGCTGCGACCTTGGCCTCGGCCTCCTTCGTGCCGCCGCCGGCCGGCGTCTTGAGCCAGCGCTCGAACATCCAGCGCTTCTCGCTGTCGCGCTCCACGCGGATCTTCGGGTTGGTCGCGGTGAACGAGGCTACGTTCAGCGTGTGCTTCGTCATGTCGGCCTCGGCGTCGACCAGCTCGAAGCGTCCGACGCTTGCCAGCGCCGTCTTGCCCTGGGTCAGCGCCAGCCCGTCGGCGGACACCCGGCGCGCCTTGAACTTCAAGTCGGGCTGGGCCCAGGCGATGTCGATCTGGCCGCTGAGCTTGCCGTCGAGCGTGGGCTCCAGGCTCTGCGCCAGATAAGGAGCGGCCAGCGACAGCGGGAGCGCGGCGACCTCGGTCTGCACGTCGGCCACCTTGTCGGTTGCGTTGCCCTTGAACTTGAGCGAGGCGCCGGCAACGGCGGTGCTGCCGCTGAATTCGGCCGGCTTTTCCATCGGCCAGGTGACGCCCGAGACGTCGATGCCGAGGTCGGTCAGGTCGACTGCCGCCGCGGGATTGACGGTTTCGTCGCGCCAGCCGATGCGCCCGCCGTTCAGGGCCACCTTGTCCACCTGCACCTTCAGCGCCGGCTTCGGCGCGGGCTTGCCTGCCGCTGGCGCGCTCGCTGCCGCGGCGGGCGGCGGGGCCACCTTCTCTGCCGCACCAGTCGCCGGGTCGGTCGCGAGCAGGTTGAGCTTGCCGGCCGCGTCGCGAGCCACGGCAAGCTGCGGGTTGGCCAGCGCCACCTCGCTCAGATGGAATACCGACTCCAGCGGACGCACGTCGGCCAGCCCCAGCTTGAGCGACTCGAAGGCCAGCAGGTCGCGACCGCGCGCGTCGGCCACCTTGGTGGTGTGGGCCTCGACCGTGCCGGTGATCTTCAGGCCGGTGGTGGCAGCCTGCTCGAAGCCGATCTTCAAATCGGCGTCGAGGCTGCCCGCCTGCAGCTTCACCGGCAGGCCGCCGGGGATGTAGCCGAGGTACGGCACGAGGTCGAGCCCCTTGAACTGCACGTGGGCGTCGGTTTTGCGGTTGTCGGCGAAAGGCGTGGTGAAGGCAGCCGAGTCGAACTTGCTGCCGTTGAGGGCGAAGGCGAGCTTGGGCTCCGTATTGATGTCGCGCTTGGAATCGAGGTTGCTCAGGAAAGGCACCTTGAGCACGAAGTCGCGCAGCTCGTGCTTGCGCTTGACGGTCTGGTCGTCGAAGTCGACCGAGCCACCATTGATGGCGATGTTGTAGATGGCGAAACGCGCGGGCTTGGCGTTCGGATCGGGCGGCGGGCCGGCCGCGAGCCTGGCCAGGATGTCGTCGATGTCGTACTTGCCGTCCGCCAGGTGCGTGAGCAGGATGGCCGGGCCGTCGAGGGTGACCGCGTCGATCACCGGAGCGAGGCGGAAGATCGACTGCAGTTCGGCGTCGGCATAGATGCGGTTGATGGCCACCTGCGGCTTGCTGCCGTCGGCGGTGGCGATGCGCAGGTCGTTCAGCGCGAGTTCGAGCGTCCAGGGCTTGAAGTCGATCTTGCCGACCGTCACCTGCCGGCCGAGCTTTTCACTGGCGATCTTCTGGATCTGGCTCTTGGCGATCGGCGGTACTGCCAGCCAGGCGATGACCCAGAAGGCCAACAGCGCCAGCAACGCGACGATCCCACGTCGCACCCATTTGTTCTGTTTGATCGAAGCTACGTCCATCGCTGGAGTGTGCCGCAAACATGCGTCGGCGCTAGGTACGCAGAAAGGACGCAGGCCCCGTCCCGGAAGAATTACCGAAGAAAGGTCTTCATCGGGATCTCTCAGATGAAGAAAGCCCGGTGAGTCGACGGAATGTCTCGTCACCGGGCTTGATGGCGGGCACAAAACCCATGCCATCGATTCGCGCGACCGGAAGTCAATGGTTCCCGCCGTGCTGGCAGCAAGAGATTGCCACCGTTGCTCCTCGACCGCTGAACCCTCGGACTTGCACCTCGGGTTTCCCGGGCCTCGGAAGAACGCCTGAAAAGCCAGGCCCGTCCAGATTAGGCGTCGCCCCCTCCGATTGCAAACGTGTTTTACAAAGGGATTTCCCGTAAGCCGAAACACCTCTGTGGGAGCCAACTTTTAAACAATTATTAGCATAATAAAACAAGTTCTTATGCTTGACCGTGTATTTAGCCACGCTAGAATCCGCGCTGCCCTGACCGCCCGACGCGGAGGGGCCACCTGAATCCGCTGCCGAACTCCCCCGGCTTGATCAGGCCGCTGCGCTCCCACCAACCCTTCACTCCATGCGCGGAGCCTGATTCGTACCAATCCAAGCGCCGCTGCCCTCACCCATCGCCTTCCGTGGCGTTGCGACCCGGGTGCCGCACAGAAAGGAAGAGCGATGAACAAGGCGTTTGATGCCACGGCCCGAGGGCTGAGGACCTTCGTGTCCGATGTGGCAGACGGCTTTTTTGAAATCACCCACAACGGGTTCGCACTGGTTGGCCTGGCCATCGTGTTCGCGGCACTCGCCCTGGTGGCGCGGCCCGACCTGCGCAAGACCGGCGAAGAGGAACTGATGGGCTGGCTGCAGTCGCGCAAGCCCGCGCCCGAGGCCACCGACCTCGAGCCGACCGCCATCGAGCGCACCACGGCCGCGAGCCCCGCCGACCTGCCCAAGCAGCAGGCCGCCGTGGCCTACTGGCTGAGCAAGAAGTACCGCGTGGCCGCCGAGCCGCTGAGCGTGCTGGTGGCCGAGGCCTACGGCATCGGCAAGCGCACGAAGATCGACCCCACCCTGATCCTCGCGATCATGGCCGTCGAATCCAGCTTCAACCCCTTCGCCCAGAGCCAGGTCGGCGCGCAGGGCCTGATGCAGGTCATGACCCGCGTGCACGGCGACAAGTATGAAAGCGCGGGCGGCACGCTCACCGCGTTCGACCCGGTCACCAACATGCGCGTCGGCGTCAAGGTGCTGCAGGAATGCATCGCCCGCGCCGGCTCCCTCGAAGGCGGCCTGCGCTACTACGTGGGCGCCGCCAACCTCGAGGACGACGGCGGCTACGCCGCCAAGGTGATGGCCGAACACGAGCGCCTGCTGCAGGTGGCCAACGGCCGCGCGCCCTCGACGGTCACGCCGCCGACCGTGCGTCCGCAACCCATCCCCGTGGCGGTGCCCCCGGCCAAGCGCGAGGAAGGCTCCGAGCCGGCCAAGGTGGCCCTGCTTTCCTCCGTTTCCTGAAGAAGGAACATTGCGGTCCGGGTGGGGGCTACTGAGCTACACTCGGCCGGTACGCGACTGGCGATAGGCGCAGCACCCGCACAAGGTGCCACGCGCTGACGTGGAATACCACTGGGAAGCGTACCGCCTGGTCACGCAGGCGTTCAGCCGTTCGCCTGGGCAGCCCTTGTTTGGTTGAAGAACAAGGACCTCGTCTTCAAAGGACTGCCATGTACCAACGCAATATCCTGGTCGAACAGACCGATCCCGAAATCTGGGCTGCGATTCAAGCCGAAAACGCGCGCCAGGAACACCACATCGAGCTGATCGCCAGCGAGAACTACGCCTCGCCGGCCGTCATGGCCGCCCAGGGCTCGCAGCTCACCAACAAGTACGCCGAAGGCTATCCGGGCAAGCGCTACTACGGCGGTTGCGAACACGTCGACGTGGCCGAGCAGTTGGCCATCGACCGCATCAAGCAGATCTTCGGCGCCGACGCCGCCAACGTGCAGCCGCATTGCGGCGCCTCGGCCAACGAGGCCGTGATGCTCGCCTTCCTCAAGCCCGGCGACACCATCATGGGCATGAGCCTGGCCGAAGGCGGCCACCTGACCCACGGCATGCCGCTGAACATGAGCGGCAAGTGGTTCAACGTGGTGAGCTACGGCCTGGACGCCAACGAAGCCATCGACTACGACGCGATGGAGCGCAAGGCGCATGAGCACATGCCCAAGCTGATCATCGCGGGAGCATCGGCCTACTCGCTGCGCATCGACTTCGAGCGCTTCGCCAAGGTGGCCAAGGACGTCGGCGCGATCTTCATGGTCGACATCGCCCACTACGCCGGCCTCGTGGCCGCGGGCGTGTACCCCAACCCCGTTCCGCACGCCGACGTGGTCACCTCCACCACCCACAAGAGCCTGCGCGGCCCGCGCGGCGGCATCATCCTGATGAAGTCGCAGCACGAGAAGGCCATCAACAGCGCGATCTTCCCGGGCCTGCAAGGCGGCCCGCTGATGCACGTGATCGCCGCCAAGGCCGTCGCATTCAAGGAAGCCATGTCGCCCGAGTTCAAGACCTACCAGCAGCAGGTGGTCAAGAACGCCCAGATCGTGGCCGAGACCCTCACGCAGCGCGGCCTGCGCATCGTGAGCGGACGCACCGAAAGCCACGTGATGCTGGTCGACCTGCGCGCCAAGGGCATCACCGGCAAGGAAGCCGAAGCCGTGCTGGGCAGCGCCCACATGACGATCAACAAGAACGCGATCCCCAACGACCCGGAAAAGCCGATGGTCACCAGCGGCGTGCGCATCGGCACCCCCGCCATGACCACCCGCGGTTTCAAGGACGAAGAGGCCCGCATCACCGCGAACCTGGTAGCCGACGTGCTCGAGAACCCGCGCGATGCGGCGAACATCGATGCCGTGCGCGCCAAGGTTCACGCCCTGACGAGCCGCTTCCCTGTCTACCGCTGATTTCTTCCGGGTCGCAGAAGACGTGGCCGCATGAAATGCCCCTTTTGCGGCCATCTTGAAACGCAGGTCGTCGAGACCCGCGTTTCGGAAGACGCCGACTTCGTCCGCAGGCGCCGCCAGTGCAGCGCCTGCGACAAGCGCTTCACCACCTACGAACGGCCCGACGTCAATTTTCCCGTGGTCGTGAAGAAGGACGGCAGCCGCGCCGACTTCGACTCGACCAAGGTACGCGCCTCCATGATGCTGGCGCTGCGCAAGCGCCCCGTGAGCATCGAACAGATCGACAACGCCCTGCTGCGCATCGAGCAGAAGCTGCTGGCCAGCGGCCTGCGCGAAATCGACTCGACCAAGGTCGGCGAGCTCGTCATGCGCGAACTCAAGAAGCTCGACAAGGTCGCCTACGTGCGCTTCGCCTCGGTGTACCGCAGCTTCGAGGACGTGGACGAGTTCAGGCAGCTGCTGCGCGACATCTGAGCCGCGCCGCCGTCGCCCTTTTCAGCCTTCAGCGGTCCCAGCAAAGCTGCACCAGCGCATCCGAGGCGCTGCCGCGGCCGGCGGCCAGCCTGGCACCCTGCTGGTTCACGGTGAGCGTTCCGCATTCATCGCGCCTCGACGCGCCCTGCGGCACGGCATGCAGGGTGAATGTGTTCGCGGTCCTCGTGCCGTAGCGGATGACATAGCTGGCCGGCCCGGACGGCGGCGACTGGCTCAGCCCCGCCGGCAGCACGACGCCTTCCGGCGGATACCTGCCGTTCGCGGTCAGGTAGCGCTCGGACCACTGCGCCGCCTGCAGCAGTTGCTGCTTGGCATCGGCTCGCTTGGCCCACAGCACATAGCGCGTATAGCTCGGGTAGACGATGGAGGCCAGGATGCCGATCACCGCGATCGCGATCATGACCTCGATCAGCGTGAAGCCACGCGGGCGCGCCCGTTCGCCAGCCCTTGGCCTGGAGTGCCTTTTCATGGTCCGTGCCTCAGTGGGTGGAAATCAAGTTGCGCCAGCCGAAGCGGCGCCCGATGACCGGCCGCTTCGTCGAACTGCAGTCGCCGGCGGCATTGCAGATCACGTCGCTGCCCCTCTCCCCGCTCTGCGGCTCGAAGAAGATGTCATCCCTGCCTGAGCTGTTCCGGAAGCCGGCATAGGCCCCCAGCGCATCGGACGTGCCATACGCGATGCCTTCGGGAGCGGAGCCGCTGAAGAGGTCGATCACCATCGACCACCCGCCGTCTCCCCTGCCGGACGCACAGGCGCCCGGCTTGCCGCCGGCATCTCGAATGGTGGTCGAGAACAAACCCACGCCGCTTCCCAGCACGTCGCCGGGATAGACGATGCGCTCCCCCGCCGTCGGCAGCTTCAGATGCCAGCCACGCCTGGCATCGGAGCCGGAGAAGCTCACGCCGTGGCGCGAGACGGTGCGCAGCCCAATTTCGCCTTCCCGGGTGGAAGCGGCGCCGGCGGTCTGGGCCACGAGGTCGGCCGGTGTCGCGGTGTCCGCGCCGCCGTCGGCCGGGTCCCAGACGCCGTAGAGGTATTGCTCGGCGGTCGAGCCTTCGTCGCCGGAGGCAGGCGGCCTACCCGTGCCGAACACCACCATGTAGCCGCCGCGCGGATGCCCGACGACCACCGGCGCCGCCGTGATCGGCTGGCTGGCGCCGGCCGCGAAGAGCGGCTTGTCGTCGAGGCTGGATGCCATCGCCGCCCGAGCGTTCGGACCGACGGGCCCCAGGGCGGCCTTCCACCTGCTGCTGTCGCTGCCGCCCAGGTCGAACCTCCAGAGGTTGCCGTGCAGGTCTCCCGCATAGACGAGGTCGACATTGCCGTCGCCGTCGCGGTCCACCGGCCGCGGCGCGGACAAGCCGTTGCCGCTGCCGCTCGCCTGCGCGGCGGGCGCGGGAATCCTGAGGACCGACTTGTCGCCGTCCAGATACTGGATCCACAGCAGCGCCTTCTCGCTCCTGCTGCCGTAGCCGTTGCCCAGGATCACGGCCCTGCGCCCGTTGTTCAGCGTCGCCACTTGCAACGCGCGCTTCGAGTAGGCATCGAGCGCCGGCTGCTGGAACTGATGGCCCAGGTCATCGTCGTCGAGCGCGGTCGTGTCGATCAGCACCACGCCGGCTGCGCTGCTCTCGCCGATGCTTTCGGGCCTGGTCACGTCGAGCACGAAGTAGCCTTTGCCGCCCGCCCCCAGCGTCCCTACCAGCAGCGACTTCCAATAGGCCGCCTTCTGAACTTCGGTCATGCCGGCCGACTCCGCCGGTCCCATGTAGATGTCTGCCACGAATGCGCTGCCGTCGACGTAATACCTGTGGACGTAGCCGCCGTCGCTGAGCCGTTGAAGACCTGGCGCTGCCGCCGTACCGTAGAGGCCTTCGGGCACGTAGGCGAACTCCTCCTTGCCGGTTGTCGCGTTGAAAGCGTGCAGCATGCCGTCGTTGGCCCCTACATAGACCATCGGCGTGCGGATGGCGGAGGCGAAGGTCGCATAGCCTCCACGGGTGAAACTGCCGCGGGGCTGGCCGGCAAACCAGACGCTGGAGCCCTCGATGTCGCCGAGCACGTGGGCGCGCCTGCGCAACCCCGGTCCGGCGCCCTCGTTGCTGCGGTCACCACGCAGGAAGTCGAGCACCGCCTGGCCGCGCGCGGTGCTGCCGGCATCGGTGGCGGTGCTTGCCTTGAGAGCCGCCTTCTGCGCTTCGCTCAGATGGTTCCATCTGAACGGCACGCCCAAGCCGGCGGCCGCCGCGCGGGTGGCCGTGGCCGCCGCGGTGCCCGAGAAGCTCAGCACCTTGCGATCGCCGTCGTGCGCGCCGGCCTTTGCCATGCGGGCATCGAGCAGTTCGCTCGCAGACCACTCGGGCGCGCTCGCCAGCTTGCCGCCGGCGCCGAATTTCGTGGCGGTGAGCGTGCCCGACCCGCTCGACGGGTCGTAGCCCGCCTGGTAGACGAGCGTGCCGGTCGACAGCCTGGAGGTGCTTGCCGCGATCGAGGTCCGCCGAGGGCTGGTGTCCGCCAGGCTCCCCGCAAGGATCATCTTCGGCGACGCCGCCCCCGCCGCGGCGTTGCGCGGCATCCGCGCCTGCTGGCATTGCCCCGCATGCGCCGCGACCTGCGCCAATGACAGGCCGCACGCGACGGCGCCTCCCAGGAACTGCTTGATGTTCATATCCCCCTCTCGCGATGCTCAATTGATCTTGTTGACCGGGTCCGGATCGAAGGAAACCTGCAGTTCGACCTTCGTGCCACCCGCCCCACCCGTGCTGCCGCGCGCTCCCGTGGCGACCGCGGTGATCCGGTACAGCGGGTATCGGCTGTTCTCGCGGTCGATGACCTCGATCCAGTACTTCGCGCCAGCCAGCGCCGGATTGCCCGCGTCCGGCGCGCCGGTGAATTGCCCGAAGGATGCGTGCTTGTTCTTGTATGCATCGCGCCCCCAGAACCGGAAGGCCTCGCTGCCGGATGCGGCAGCCACCGAATCGCGCCCGGAGAAATAACAGATGCCCTGCGCGCAACTGTTGGCGCCGTCGTTCAGGTAGGCGCCCACCCAGCCGGTGTCCCGATTGGGGAAGACGCGGTCGTATTCGGCCCTGCGGCAGGGGTGCTCTGCGAGCGCCGAACATGCGACATAGGCCTGGCTCGCAGGATCGAACGCCAGTTGCCGGATGTCACGCTCAGCGTCCAGCAGAGCGGCTTCGGCGGCCTCGAAGGCGCGCTGGTGCTCGCGCTGGTTGCCCGCCACGGATTCGAGCAGCAGCGCCGTGTGCGCGCCTGCGACAACGAGCAGCGCCGAGAGCAGCAGCATGGTCATCACGATGAAGAGCGAAAAGCCCTGCTGCGCCGGGCGTGCGCCAGGAAGCCCACGTGGAAACCTCATGGCGCCCCCAGGTCGTTGCGCAGCGAGAACACCGCGGTATAGACGCGGCGCAGCCTGCCGTCGCTGCTGGCTCGCGGTTTCCCGTCGCAGTCGACATGGCTGCCGCCCGGGTTGTTCCTGGAGGTGCCCGCGAGCTGCAGGCAGACGCGCACCGTGCGCACGCTGGCGAACTCCGCCACCTGGTCGGCCCTCACGTAGCGCACCACCTGCCGGCTCCCGACCCCGGCGCTGACGCCGTACATGACGTCGAAGCGCTCCACACCGTCGATGACCGGCTGCGGCTTCGTGTTGCCACTGCCCTGACACCGGAGCGCACCGTCCGCGACCGAGAACTCGCTGGTGATCAGCCGGGCACTGCCAGGCGCCGCGGGATCGGCTGCATCGTATTTGCCGCCCGAGTTCCGCCCGGGTTCCTGCCCCAGGCAGTCCTTGAAGTGATCGGGATTCGGCGCGTAGCCGATTTTCAGCCGGTCGTTCGCCGAACCGCCCGGCGACTCCACGCCCTTGATCGCGAAGAACGCCGGCTCGCCCGTGAGATTGGTGCTCCTGCCAGGGTCTACATCGAAGTGGTACAGCGGCCCGGTGGCATCGATGGGGGTATAGCCGGCCTGGCGGATCTGCTGTCCCAGCAGCCTGAACGCCAGCGCCGACGACTGGTTGAGCGCGTTGACGTCGTCGCCCGCCATGGCGACGCTGCGCACGCCGAGCATGGTTGCGACGGACGCCAGCACGACCAGCATGCCGATGACCAGCGCGACCAGGAACTCGACCAGCGTGAGGCCGGCCTGCCGCAGCCCTTGAGTGATCACCTGGCGGGTCATGGCTGCAGCACCGCGACGGCGAGTTCCATGCATGCCTTGCCCGCGGGGCAGTTCCAGGCAGGGTCCGGCGTGATCGCGTTGACGGCCGACGGTTCGCTCCATGCAATGTGAATGAACAGCAGCGCGCCCGCCGTCGGCCTGCCCTGCACGTCGGCGACTCCGCCGGGGAGCGCGTCCGCCACCGCGCGCTTCCAGTGCCGCAGATCGTGCGCGGCAAGCTCGGCCGCGCCGCAGTTGGCAGCGGCGCCCACGCATGACGGACCGGATTCGCCCTCGTCCGCCGGCGACCAGTCCGCCACATAGGGGCTGGCCGTTGCCGCGCCCGCCGCAGGATTGGCGCGGATGCGGTCGGCCATGTCGCCAGCCAGGCGCGCGGCGACGTTCTGGTTGCTCGCGCCGACGCTGGCGGCCAGCACGCGGATCTGCACGCCTGCGAGCGCCAGCAGTCCCAGCGAGAGCACCAGGAGCGCCACCAGCGCTTCGATCATCGAAACGCCTGCCTCGCGAACGTGCAGGCCGCGAACGGGCGGGGCTGGCATCAGCATGCGTCGCCTCCCTTCGCCAGACGAACGCGCCCGCCGAGTGCCAGGCACACGGCAACGGCGTTGGACGGGCCGCTGCTGCCCGACGGACGCAGGCGGAAGCTGGCCACGCCCATCGAATGCCCCATGGCGTCGAACGACACGGCGCCGTTCGCGCTCTTTTCGACCACAACCCGGCCGTCCGGGTCTTGCCGCTTCAGGATTTCAGCGGCGTTTCCGCTACCGGCAAGCGTGTCCCAGCCGCAACTCCAGTTCCGCCCCTCGCACCCCTCGCGCTGCCGGATGGTCACGGTTTTTCCGCGCCGGACTGCCTCGGCGCGTGCATGGCTCACGCTGGCCATCAGCACCTTGGCCATGCCTTCGACCCGATACCGTTCGGCGAGCCCGTTGAAAGCGGGCAGCGCCAATCCCAGCATCACGGCCATCAGTACGATGACGGCCATCATTTCGACGAGCGTGAAGCCCCGCTCGAACGCGCAGAATCCGTGTTGGTTCATGCCATGCCGCTCGTCGCCTTGCACACCGTGCCGGACAAGCGTTTCCCCCTGATCTCAATAGGCGCGAATCTTATTTTTCTGGTTCTGTACCAATCGGAATATTCCCGGAATAGCGCGACAAACGGTCAAGACAAATAGATCGGCGGAGAATTGTTTTCGACTGATTTCGAATTGACATTTGCAACGCATTTGAATTGACAAAAGAATGACAAAAGAAAATCCGAATTTCATGATCCAGGCGCTGAATCTGGCGCGCCAGGCCGGCGCGGAAACCGATCCGAATCCTCGAGTGGGCTGCGTGCTGGTGGCACCCGACGGCACGGTGATCGGCCAGGGCCACACCCAGCAGGTCGGCGGGCCGCACGCCGAGGTCATGGCGCTGCGCGATGCAGCGGCGCGGGGCAATTCGGTTGCCGGGGCAACTGCCTGGGTCACGCTGGAGCCCTGCTCCCACCACGGCCGCACCGGCCCGTGCTGCGATGCGCTGGTGGCGGCCGGCGTGGGCCGGGTGGTGGCGGCCATGGCCGACCCCAATCCGCTGGTCGCCGGCCAGGGCTTCGAGCGGCTGCGCGCCGCCGGGGTCGAAGTCGAGGTCGGGCCCGGCGCGGATGAAGCGCGGGAGCTCAACCTCGGCTTCTTCAGTCGCATGATCCGCAAGACGCCGTGGGTGCGGCTCAAGGTCGCGGCCTCGCTCGACGGCAAGACCGGCCTGCGCAACGGCGTGAGCCAGTGGATCACGTCCGAGCTCGCACGCGCGGACGGCCACGCCTGGCGGGCGCGCGCGAGCGCGGTGCTGACCGGCGTGGGCACCGTGATGGAGGACGACCCCAGGCTCGACGTTCGCCTCGTGCAGACCACACGGCAGCCGCGCGTGGTGGTGGTCGACAGCCAGCTCCAGACCCCCCCGGGCGCGAAGCTCTTCATGCCCGGCCGCGCAGTCTGGATCTACGCGGCGGTGCAGGATGAACGGAAAGCCGCCGCCCTCGAGGCGCGCGGCGCCACGGTCACCTGCCTGCCCAATGCGCAGGGCAAGGTCGACCTGGCGGCGATGCTGAAGGATCTTGCCCGCCGCGAGGTCAATGAATTGCACGTCGAGTCCGGCCACAAGCTCAATGGCTCGCTGCTTCGCGAAGGCCTGGTCGATGAATTGCTGGTCTATCTGGCGCCGAAATTGATCGGCGACGGGCTCGATATCGCCTCCGGTATTCACGCCAGCGGCCCGCTGACCGAATTGGCGGGCGCCCTGCCCCTCGAATTCCGAGGTCTCGAGCAGATCGGCCCCGACCTGCGCATCGTCGCCAGGATTGCCGGAAGGGATGCCTTCTAGCCCGCCCGCCGCGTAGCCCCTTCGTTCTCTGCGAAAATGCCGGGATGTTCACCGGAATCATCACCGGCGTGGGGCGCATCGCCGCCATCCACGACCTCGGCACCACCTCCTCCTACGGCAAAAGACTCAGCATCGAGGTGCCTGACGGCTATCTCGACGACGTCGGTCTCGGCGACAGCATCGCGCTCAACGGCGCGTGCATGACAGTCACCACGCTCGCTCCCGAGCGCCAGCAGTTCACCATCGACATCTCGGCCGAATCGCTCGACAAGACCGCGGGCCTGACCGACGAAGGCAGCCGCATCAACCTCGAGAAGGCCCTGCGCGCGAGCGACCGCCTCGGCGGCCACATCGTCTCGGGCCACGTCGACGGCATCGGCAGCGTCAGCAAGTTCGAGCCGGTCGGCGAAAGCTGGGAACTGCGCGTAGTCGCTCCGCCCGAGCTGGCCCGCTTCCTCGCCTACAAGGGTTCGATCACCGTCAACGGCGTGAGCCTCACGGTCAACAGCGTCGAGGACATCGTCGGCGGCGCGGAGATCAGCATCAACCTGATCCCGCACACCGTCGAGAACACTTCGCTGGGCGGCCTGAAGGCCGGCTCGAAGGTCAACCTCGAAATCGACACCGTGGCGCGCTACGTGGAGCGCATGCTCCAGGCGGGCGTGCTCGCACCGACTCCATCCAAGGACATCTCCAAATGAACGCCTCCGTCACGCCGATCGGCGCCGCTTCCCGCGCCGCGCGCGCACCAGCCCCGATCTCCTCGGTCGAAGAGATCGTGGCCGAGCTCGCAGCCGGCCGCATGGTGATCCTGGTCGACGAGGAAGACCGCGAGAACGAAGGCGACATCGTCATCGCGGCCGACCACATCACGCCCGAGGCGATCAACTTCATGGCCCGCCATGCGCGCGGCCTGATCTGCCTGACGCTCTCGCGCGAGATGTGCGAGCGGCTGCAACTGCCGCCGATGGTCCAGCGCAACGGCGCCAAGCACTCCACCGCCTTTACCGTGTCCATCGAGGCGGCCGAGGGCGTGACCACCGGCATCTCCGCTGCCGACCGCGCGCGCACGGTGCAGGCTGCCGTGGCGCCCAACGCCGTGGCCGCCGACCTGGTGCAGCCCGGCCACATCTTCCCGCTGCAGGCGGTGGACGGCGGCGTGCTGATGCGCGCCGGCCATACCGAAGCCGGCTGCGACCTTGCCGCCATGGCCGGCTGCTCGCCCGCCTCGGTGATCTGCGAGGTGATGAACGAAGACGGCACCATGGCCCGCCTGCCCGACCTGCAGGTCTTCGCGGCCGAGCACGGCCTGAAGATCGGCACCATCGCCGCGCTCATCGAGCACCGCAGCCGCGTCGAATCGCTGGTCGAGAAGGTCGGCTGCCGCGAGATCCAGACCGCCTGGGGCAGCTTCACCGCCCACGCCTTCCTCGACAAGCCCAGCCACGGTGTGCACCTCGCGCTGGTGCGCGGCAAGTGGGCGCCCGAAGAGACGGTGTCGGTGCGCGTGCACGAGCCGCTGTCGGTGCTCGACGCGCTCGAGATCAACCGCTCGCTGCACTCCTGGAGCCTGGACGCCAGCCTCTCGCACATCGCGAACGAGGGCAAGGGCGTGGCCGTGCTGCTGAACTGCGGCGAGACCGCCGGCGAGCTGCTCGCGCAGTTCGACGGCACCGCCCGCCCCGCGCAGGCACCCGAGCGCGGCCGCATGGACCTGCGCAGCTACGGCATCGGCGCGCAGATCCTGCGCGAATGCGGCGTGCACAAGATGAACCTGCTGGGCACGCCGCGGCGCATGCCCAGCATGGCAGCGGGCTACGGCCTCGAGATCGCCGGCTACCTCACGAAAGACTGAAGACCATGCAAGGTGCAAACAAGGGAGCGGACGCGAAGCCGCTGAACGGAAAGGGCCTGCGCATCGGCATCGTGCAGGCGCGCTTCAACGCCGATATCACCGACGCGCTGGCCTCGGCCTGCCTCTCGGAGCTAGAGGCGCTGGGCGTGGCCGCCAGCGACATCCACCACCTGCAGGTGCCTGGCGCGCTCGAAGTGCCCGTGGCGCTGCAGGCGCTCGCCGAGCGCGGCGGCTATCACGCGCTGGTGGCGCTGGGCTGCATCATCCGCGGCGAGACCTACCACTTCGAGCTCGTGGCCAACGAGTCGGGCTCCAGCGTGAGCCGCGTTGCCCTCGACTACCGCCTGCCCATCGCCAACGCGATCCTCACCACCGAAAACCTCGAACAGGCCGTCGCCCGCCAGACCGACAAGGGCCGCGACGCTGCCCGCGTGGCTGTCGAAATGGCGCAACTGCTGGCCACCCTTTCATGACCGAAGACCGCTCCAAGTCCCTCAAGGCCCTGAAGGCCGCCGGCGAAAAGCCCAAGCAGTCCCGCGTGGGCCTCACCAGCACCGGCGTGCGCAAGGCCGCGGCCAAGTCGAACCGCACCCGTGCGCGCGAATTCGCGCTGCAGGCGCTCTACCAGCACCTGGTGGGCCGCAACGACCCGACCGACATCGACCACTTCACGCGCGACCTCGCCGGCTTCCACAAGGCCGACGCGCTGCATTACGACGCGCTACTGCACGGCTCCATCGAAGGTGCCGAGCAGCTCGACGCACTGATCCGCCCGCTGCTCGACCGCAAGTTCGAGGAAATCTCGCCCATCGAGCACGCCGTGATGTGGATCGGCGTCTACGAATTCCAGAACTGCCCCGACGTGCCCTGGCGCGTGGTGCTCAACGAGTGCATCGAGCTCGCCAAGGAATTCGGCGGCACCGACGGCCACAAGTACGTGAATGCCGTGCTCAACGGCCTGGCGCCGCAGCTTCGCCCGCTCGAAGTGGAAGCCGACCGGGCTTCCGGAAAAGCAAGGGCATGAGCGGCACCGCTCGGCCGACCGAGGGCGCACGGCGCCGCAGCCTGGGGGTGCGATGAGAATTTCCACGCGCGCGCAGCGCATCGAGCCCTTCTACGTGATGGAAGTGGCCAAGGCGGCCGGCGTGCTCGCCCGCGAGGTCGCCCACACCGACCGGCCGATGATCTTCCTGAACATCGGCGAGCCCGACTTCACCGCCCCGCCGCTGGTCCAGGAAGCCGCCGCCCGCGCGGTGCGTGCCGGCGCCACGCAGTACACGCAGGCCACCGGCCTCGACCATCTTCGCGAACGCATCAGCGCCTGGTACCGCCAGCGCTTCAACGTGGACGTGCCGGCGCGCCGCATCGTCGTCACGGCCGGTGCCTCGGCCGCGCTGCAACTGGCCTGCCTGGCGCTGATCGAATCGGGTGACGAGATCCTGATGCCCGACCCGAGCTATCCGTGCAACCGCCACTTCGTGAGCGCTGCCGAAGGCAAGGCAGTGCTGCTGCCGACCACAGCCGAGGAGCGTTTCCAGCTCACGGCCGCCAAGGTCGAGGCCGCCTGGACCGACAAGACGCGCGGCGTGCTGCTCGCGTCGCCCTCGAATCCGACCGGCACTTCGATCGCGCCCGACGAGCTTCGCCGCATCCACGAGGTGGTGTCGAAGCGCGGCGGCATCACGCTGATCGACGAGATCTACCTGGGCCTCTCCTACGACGATGCCTTCGGGCAGACGGCGCTGGCCATCGACGAGAACGTCATCAGCATCAACAGCTTCAGCAAGTACTTCAACATGACCGGCTGGCGCCTGGGCTGGCTGGTGGTGCCCGAAGTGCTGGTGCCGGTGGTCGAGCGGCTGGCGCAGAACCTGTTCATCTGCGCGAGCACCGTGTCGCAGTACGCGGCGCTCGCCTGCTTCGAGGACGAGAGCATCGCCGAGTACGAACGCCGCCGCGCCGAGTTCAAGGCGCGCCGCGACTGGTTCATTCCGCAGCTCAATGCGCTGGGCCTGAACGTGCCCGTGGTGCCCGACGGCGCCTTCTACGCCTGGGCCGACTGCACCGCCTTCGCCGGGAAGCTCGGCATCTCGGGCAGCTGGGACTTCGCCTTCGAGACCATGAAGCGCGCGCACGTCGCCGTCACGCCGGGGCGCGACTTCGGCACTGCCGAGACGGCGAAGTTCGTCCGCTTCTCCACCGCCAGCTCGATGGCGCACCTGCAGGAGTCCATCGAGCGCCTGCGGGCGATGGCAGAGAACCGGGACCGATGAGCTACGCGTTTCCGATCCGCGTCTACTGGGAAGACACCGACGCCGGCGGCATCGTGTTCTACGCCAACTACCTGAAATTCATGGAACGCGGCCGCACCGAATGGCTGCGCTCGCTGGGCGTGGAACAGCGCAAGCTGCGCGACGAAACCGGCGGCCAGTTCGTGGTGAGCGAGACGCAGCTCAAATACCATCGGCCCTCGCGGCTGGACGACGAGCTGCTCGTGACTGCCGATCTCAAACAATTGGGCACCGCGTCATTGATAATCGGACAGCGCGTGCTATCGAAAACAGAGCAGGAACGAACGGGGGCCTCCGAACCAGTCTTGCTGTGCGAAGGCACGATCCGCATCGGATGGGTGGACGCGGCCACGTTGCGGCCCGCACGCATTCCGAAACAGGTGACGGGAACCCTAGAGCGCTACAGCGGCTCCATGACTCAAACTTTCAAGCCATGAACCAAGACCTTTCCATCATCAATCTCCTGCTCCATGCGAGCTTCGTGGTTCAACTGGTGGTGGCACTGCTGGTGATCGTCTCGATCGCAAGCTGGGCCGCGATCATCCGCAAGTACTTCGCGCTTCGGCGCATGCGCGCCCTCAACGAGGACTTCGAGCGCGAGTTCTGGTCGGGCACCAGCCTCAACGAACTGTTCGCCTCGGCCGCGCAGAACGCCAAGTTCGCCGGCCCCATGGAGCGCATCTTCGCCTCGGGCATGCGCGAGTACCAGAAGCTGCGCGAGCGCCACGTCACCGACGCCGGCACGTTGCTCGACGGCGCCCGCCGCGCAATGCGCGCGAGCTTCCAGCGCGAGCTGGATGCGGCCGAGCAGAACCTCTCGTTCCTGGCGACCGTCGGCTCCGTCTCTCCGTACGTCGGCCTGTTCGGCACGGTCTGGGGCATCATGCACGCCTTCACCGGCCTGGCCGCGCTGGCGCAGGTGACGCTGGCCACCGTGGCCCCCGGCATCGCCGAGGCGCTGGTGGCCACGGCCATCGGCCTCTTCGCCGCCATTCCGGCGGTCGTGGGCTACAACCGCTTCGCCCGCGAGATCGACAAGATCGCCATCGCCCTCGAGACCTACATCGAGGAGTTCTCCAACATCCTGCAGCGCAACCTGTCGGCCAACCCGGCCGCGGGCGGCGGCGCGGGCTCCTCGGTGGCTCCGGCCAACCGCTGAACGGAGGCGCAGCGCATGCCCGCCGTTTCATCCCGGGGCCGCGGCCGCCGGACGATCAACGAGATCAACATGGTCCCGTTCATCGACGTGATGCTGGTGCTGCTGATCATCTTCATGGTCACCGCGCCGCTCATCACGCCGAGCGTGATCAACCTGCCCTCGGTCGACCGCGCCAGCAAGCAGCCCGACAAGCCGATCGAGATCGTCATCAAGAGCGAAGACGAAGTGCAGATCAAGAAGGACCCGTCCACCGGCACGGGCGGCACCTCGATCCCCATGGCCCAGATCGGCTCGGCCGCCAAGCAGGCCCAGGGCGGCGACGACCAGCGACCGGTGGTCATCAGCGCCGACAAGGCCGTGAAGTACGAGACCGTCGTGAAGGCGATGAACCAGCTCAAGCGCAGCGGCATCGAGCGCGTGGGCCTGTCGGTCACGACCACGGGCGGCAAGTAAGGCATGTCGCTCGCACTGGATCGCCCCGAGTTCGCACCGCCGCCGCAGCGCGGCACCGGGCGTGCACTGGTACTGGCGCTCATTGCCCACGGCCTGCTGATCGCGGCGCTGACCTGGGGCGTGCGCTGGCGCAGCGACGCCGACGAGGGCGCCGTGGACGCGGAGCTGTGGTCGTCCACGGTGCAGCAGGCAGCGCCTCGCCTGCAGGCGCCGCCGGCACCCACCCCGGTTCCCGCGCCGCCGCCGCCCGCTCCTGCGCCGCCGCCTCCTCCGGCTGCGAAGGCGCCCGAGCCCGCCCCTGCGCCCAAGGCCCCCGACATCGCCCTCGAGCGTGAGAAGAAGCTCAAGGAGCAGAAGGAACAGCAGGAGCGCGAGCTCGAACGCCAGCAACAGCAGAAGAAGAAAGAGCTGGAAGCCAGGCAGCGCGCAGAGGACGAGGCCGAGCGCAAAAAGGAACAGCAGAAGAAGCTGGCCGAGCAGAAGAAGCAGCAGGAAGCCGAAGCCAAGCAAGCCGAGCAGAAGAAGGCCGAGGCTGCTGCGAAGCAGGCGGCCGCGGACCGCGCCGCCGCGCTCAAGCGGATGCAGGGTCTCGCGGGCGCCAGCGGCGCCGACGATTCGAAGGGCACGGCGCTGCGCTCCTCGGGCCCGTCGAGCGGTTATGCCGGCCGCATCGCCGCAGCGGTGCGGCCGAACATCACCTTCCCCGATGCCGACACAGTGAACGGCAATCCGGCCGCCGAGTTCGAGGTGAGCCTTGCGCCCGACGGCACCATCGTCGGCGTGAAGCTCAGCAAGTCGAGCGGCCTGCCGGGTTGGGACGACGCTGCCGAACGCGGCCTGCGCAAGACCGACAAGCTGCCGCGCGACACCGACGGGCGCATCTTCCCGTCGCTGATCGTCACGCTGCGGCCCAAGCGCTGATTTCCTTCCTCGCGCGCCTAACGCGCAGCTAAGAAAACGGGGCCCTTCCGGGTGACTTTCACGTCACCCGGAACTCGATAATCAGGGCTCATGACCCCCAACGGCCGCATCCGCTATGGCAGCAGTCCCCTGCTCGCCAGCCCCACTCCCGTGTGGCGCAGCAAGTTCATCGTGGCCAGCGTCGCCTTCGGCTTCCTGCTGCTGGCCGGACGCGCCGCCTACGTCCAGATCTTCGCCAACGACTTCTTCCAGCACCAGGGCGAGGTCCGCTACCAGCGTACGCTGGAGCTGCCGGCCAACCGCGGCCGCATCCTCGACCGCAACGGGCTGATCCTGGCATCTGACATTCCGGCTCCCAGCATCTGGGCCATTCCGGAAGACATCGAGCGCGACGATCCGGCCACGCAGGAAAAGCTCAGGCAGGCCGCGAAGCTTCTCGGCATGCCGCAGAAGGACTTCGACAAGAAGCTGGAGGACGAGGACAAGAGCTTCGTCTGGATCAAGCGCCAGGTCGACGAGCCCATCGCCAGGCAGGTTGCCGCGTTGAACATCAAGGGCGTCTACCTGCGCCGCGACTACCGCCGCCAGTACCCCGAGGGCGAAGCGGCGGCGCATCTGGCGGGCTTCACCAACGTGGAAGACGTGGGCCAGGAAGGCATCGAGCTGGCCTTCGACCACGACCTGGCCGGCAAGGCCGGCTCGCGCCACGTGCTGAAGGACCGGCTGGGCCACATCATCGAGGACACGGAAGACCAGGTGCCGCCCACGCCGGGACACGACATCCAGCTGAGCATCGACGACCAGGTGCAGTTCGTGGCCTACGAGAAGATCCGCGATGCCGTGGTCGCCAACAAGGCGCGCGCCGGCAGCGTGGTGGTGGTCGACGCGCAGACCGGCGAACTGCTGGCCATGGCCAACTATCCGAGCTACGACCCGAACGACCGCCGCAGCCTCACCGGCGAGCAGTTGCGCAACCGCGCCATGACCGACGTGTTCGAGCCCGGCTCGACGATGAAGCCCATCACCGTCGCCACCGCGCTGCAGCTGGGCCGCGTCACGCCCAAGACCATCATCGACACCAACCCCGGGCGCATCACCGTCTCGGGCGCGACCATCCACGACGACGAGAACTTCGGCGTGCTCACAGTCGAGGGCGTGATCCAGAAGTCGAGCAATGTCGGAGCCACCAAGATCTCGCAGCGCATGTCGGCGCAGGAGATGTGGAACTCGCTCACCGCCGTGGGCCTCGGCCAGAAGCCGCAGACGCCCTTCCCCGGCGCGGTCACCGGCAGGCTGCGGCCGTGGAAGTCGTGGCGGCCCATCGAGCAGGCGACCATGTCGTACGGATACGGGCTGTCGGCCTCGCTCTTCCAGATCGCGCACGCGTACACGGCCTTCGCGCACGACGGAGAGGTGATCCCCATCAGCCTGCTGAAGAACCGAGGGGAGGAGCCCGCCGGCGTGCAGGTGTTCTCGCCGCTGGTAGCCAGCGAGGTACGCCAGATGATGCACATGGCCGCCGCGCCCGGCGGCACCGCGCCGCTGGCCCAGACGGTGGGCTACTCGGTGGGCGGCAAGACCGGCACTGCGCACAAGCAGGTGGGCAAGGGCTACGCGAGCAACAAGTACCGCGCCTGGTACACGGGCATGTCGCCCATCGACAAGCCGCGCATCATCGTCGCGGTGATGGTCGACGAGCCCAGCGCCGGCAAGTACTTCGGTGGCCTCGTGGCCGCGCCGGTGTTCAGCCAGGTGGTGCAGCAGACGCTGCGCATCATGAACGTGGTGCCCGACCTCGCCGTGGCGTCGATGGCGCACTGAGGCCGCCAGGCCGGCCCGGGGCTCAGCGCAGCACGGCGAGGCGCTTCACGTCGAGCTCGACCTTGCTGCCGATCAGGTCCTTGTCGAACTCGCCCGTGAGCTCGACGCGCACCTTGTCGTCGATCTTCACGCCCGGCGGGAAATGCTTGGCGTCGATCTCCACCTTGATGCGGCCGGTTTCGTCGGCGAAGGTGTAGTGCTCTCCGCCGTCGTGCGACACGATGAAGCCGCGCAGCGTGGCGTACTGGTCGTCCTTGCCGGTGTCGATCAGCTGCTTGACGCTCATCGCCGGCACGGTGCTCGGGCCGGCGTACGGCGTGCCCGACGCGCCGGCTCCGGCGGCCGGCTGGGTGTTCGGGCCGGTGTACTGGGCCGATGCGGCAAGCGGCAATGCCAGGGGCAACGCCAGTGCCAATGCGATGACGAGAGACTGTTTCTTCATGACGGGATCCTCCTTGTGCCTCTCGACTGAAAGGCTGGAGGCATCGTAGCGAGGGCCTCAAAGAGCCCACGCCCGCCGGGCACTTGTCACCGCGCCGGCAGAAATCAGTCGTAGACGATCAGCGCCTTGCCCGCCTCGGCCTGCGCGGTCCAGCTGGCCAGCGCCGCGTCGGTCGGGAAGAACTTCGCGCGGTCGCCCAGCTGCAGCTCGACCTGCGCACCCGAGCGCGCCATCGAAAGCCGCACCGGCAGCCCCTGGATCAGGTCGCCCACCTCGGTCTGCTCGGTGCGCGGCGGAAAGTCTTTCAAGAGGCGCGCGATGTCGGGCGCCTTGCCGTTGACCGCCACGCGCAGGAACTTGCCGAAGCGGCAGCGCGCCGAGGCCAGGTCCCACACCTGCTGCACCTGGAAGCGCGCCTCGAAGCCGCCGCGCGCGGGCTGCAGCCGGCCGCTGACGATGACGAGCTCGTCGTCCTTCAGCGTGTTGCGGTTGGCGTTGATCAGCGCCTCGTCGGCCGTGGCCTCGATGGAATCGGACTTGTCGTCGAGCTTGAAGATCGCCAGCCGGCCGCGCTGGCCGTTGATGACGCGGAAGTCGCTCACGATGCCGGCAATGACCTGCTGGTCGCGGCTGTCGAGCAGGTCGGCGATCTCGCGCTTGCAGAAGCGCCGCACCTCGTGCGAAACCTCGTCGAACAGGTGGCCCGAGAGATAGAAGCCGATGGCCGTCTTCTCCAGCGTCAGGCGCTCCTTCACGCCCCAGGGCGTGGCGTCGACCAGGTCGGGCTCGGCAGTGGCGGAACCGTGCTCGGAGTCGCCGAAGATGTCGACCTGCGAGGCGTTGGCCGCCGTGGCGTTGGCGAATTCGAAGGCGCGGTCGAGCGAGGCGACCAGCGCCGCGCGGTTCTGCTGGATGGCGTCGAAGGCGCCGGCCTTGATCAGCGCTTCCACCGTGCGCTTGTTGATGCGCTGGCGGTCGATGCGCACGCAGAAGTCGTACAGGCTCTTGAACGGCCCGCCCTCCTCCCGTGCGCGCACCACGGCCTCGACCGCGAGCTGGCCGGTGCCCTTGACGGCGCCCAGGCCGTAGCGGATCACCTTGTTGGTGACCGGCTCGAAGCGGTAGTTGCCGCGGTTCACGTCCGGCGGCTCGAAGGTGATGCCGAAGTTCTTCTGGGCGTCCTCGAACAGCAGCTTGAGCTTGTCCGTGTCGTCCATTTCCACGGTCATGTTGGCGCAGAAGAACTCGGCCGTGTAGTGAACCTTGAGCCAGCCCGTGTGGTACGCCAGCAGCGAGTAGGCGGCGGCGTGCGACTTGTTGAAGCCGTAGCCCGCGAACTTCTCCATCAAGTCGAAGATCTCGTCGGCCTTGTCCTGCTCGATGCCGTGCGTCTTGAGGGCGCCCGCGCGGAATTTCTCGCGGTGCTCGGCCATCTCCTCGAGCTTCTTCTTGCCCATCGCGCGGCGCAGCAGGTCGGCGCCGCCGAGCGAGTAGCCGCCCAGAATCTGCGCCGTCTGCATCACCTGCTCCTGGTAGACCATGATCCCGTAGGTCTCGGAGAGCATCTCGGCCACCGCCGGGTGCGGGTACTCCACCTCTTCGCGGCCGTGCTTTCGCGCCACGAAGCTGGGAATCAGGTCCATCGGGCCCGGGCGGTACAGCGCGTTCAGCGCGATCAGGTCTTCCAGGCGCGTGGGACGCGCGTCCTTCAGCATGCCCTGCATGCCGCGGCTTTCAAACTGGAACACGGCCTCGGTCTTGCCGTCGGAGAAGAGCCGGTAGGTGGCCGCGTCGTTCAGCGGGATGTTCTCGAACGCGAAGTTCTCCTGGCCCTTGTGGCGCTTCATGATGAACTCGCGCGCGATCTCCAGGATTGTGAGCGTCGCCAGGCCCAGGAAGTCGAACTTCACGAGGCCGATGGCCTCCACGTCGTCCTTGTCGTACTGGCTCACGGCCGATTCGCTGCCGGGCTGCTGGTAGAGCGGGCAGAAGTCGGTGAGCTTGCCCGGCGCGATGAGCACGCCGCCGGCGTGCATGCCGATGTTGCGGGTCATGCCTTCGAGCTTCTGCGCGAGCTCGACCAGCATCCTGACTTCTTCTTCCTTCTCGATGCGCTCCGCGAGCTGCGGCTCCATCTCGATGGCGTAGTTGTTCTTGTCGCCCTCGATCTTCTTCTCCGGCGGGTACTGCAGCGTGACCGACATGCCGGGCTTGTTCGGGATCAGCTTGCTGATGCCGTCGCAGAACATGTAGCTCATGTCGAGCACGCGGCCCACGTCGCGGATGGCCGCGCGCGCGGCCATGGTGCCGAAGGTGGCGATCTGGCTCACGGCGTTGCGGCCGTACTTGTCCTTCACGTAGTCGATGACGCGGTCGCGGTTGCCCTGGCAGAAGTCGATGTCGAAGTCGGGCATCGAGACGCGCTCGGGGTTCAGAAAGCGTTCGAACAGCAGCTTGTATTCGAGCGGGTCGAGGTCGGTGATCTTCAGCGCGTAGGCCACGAGCGAGCCGGCGCCCGAGCCCCGGCCCGGGCCCACCGGGCAGCCGTTGTTCTTGGCCCACTGGATGAAGTCGCCCACGATCAGGAAGTAGCCGGGGAACCCCATGTTCAGGATCGTCTTGATCTCGAACTCGAGCCGCTCGACGTATCGCGGGCGCTCGGCGTCGCGCCTGGCTTCGTCGGGGTAGAGGTGCTTCAGGCGCAGCTCCAGGCCCTCGAACGATTCCTGGCGGAAGAAGTCGTCGATGGGCATGCGCACGCCTTCGGCGATGAAGGGCGTCGGGAAGTCCGGCAGCTGCGGCTTGCCCAGCACCAGCGTGAGGTTGCAGCGCTTGGCGATCTCGACCGTGTTGGCCAGCGCGCTGGGCACGTCGGCGAAGAGCGCCTCCATCTCGGCGGTCGACTTGAAATACTGCTCCTCGGTGAAGCGGCGCACCCGACGCGGATTGCCGAGGATCTCGCCTTCGGAGATGCACACGCGCGCCTCGTGCGCCTCGTAGTCCTCGCGGGCGGCGAACTGCACCGGGTGCGTGGCGACCACCGGCAGGTGCAGCCGGGCCGCGAGTTGCACGGCGGCAACCACGTGCGGCTCGTCCTCGGGACGGCCCGCGCGCTGCAGCTCGATGTAGAAGCGGTGCGGGAAGATGCCCGCCAGCTGCAGCGCCAGCTCGGCCGCCCGTTCGCCCTGCCCCTGCAGCAGCGGCTGCCCCAGCGGGCCCGCCTGCGCGCCCGACAGCGCGATCAGCCCGCCCGAAAGCTCCTGCAGCCATTCGAGCTTGCAGGCCGCCTGCGACTGGCCGCGGCCCACGTTCTGCGTCCATGCCCGCGCCAGCAGCTCGGACAGGTTGAGGTAGCCCTCCATGTTCTGCACCAGCAGCACGATGCGGGTGAGCGCGCCGGGCTCCTTGCCCAGTCCGTCCACGAAGGCCTCGGCGCCGATGACGGGCTTGACGCCCTTGCCCCGGCCCTGCTTGTAGAACTTGACGGCCCCGAACAGGTTGTTCAGGTCGGTGATGGCCAGTGCGGGCTGCTTGTCGGCAGCGGCGGCCTTGACGACATCGTCGATTCGATTGGTGCCGTCGACGACGGAAAACTCGGTGTGCAGGCGCAGGTGAACAAACATGCTTCCATTGTAGAAAGCAGCCCCTCCACGATGTGGGTTGGCAATCCCTGAAATTGCCCCGGCAGAGGCCCCGCACCCGGGCGATATTCCGCCGGCACCTAAAATCCCGCCCCGTGCAAGAGATTTTGAATATCGCGGCCTACAAGTTCGTGGCCATCGACGACAGCCCCGCGCTGCGTGAAGACCTGCGTGCCAGCACCCAGGCCCTGGGGCTCATGGGCACCATCCTGGTGGCACCCGAAGGTATCAACATGTTCCTGGCCGGAGCGGCCGACAACGTGCGGGCCTTCCTGGCCCACCTGCGCGCCGACGCCCGCTTCGCCGACCTGGAGGCCAAGGAAAGCTGGTCCGCCACGCAGCCCTTCCGCCGCATGCTGGTGAAGCTCAAGCGCGAGATCATCCGCATGGACCACCCCGCCATCCGCCCCGCCGCCGGCCGCGCGCCCGGCGTGGACGCCGCCACGCTCAAGCGTTGGCTCGACCAGGGCCATGACGACGGGGGCCGCGAGATCGCCCTGCTGGACACCCGCAACGCCTTCGAGGTCGACTACGGCAGCTTCGAGGGCGCCATCGACTGGCGCATCGGCAAGTTCACCGAATTCCCGCCCGCCCTGCGCGCGCACCGCGACGAGTTCAAGGGCAAGACGGTGGTGAGCTTCTGCACCGGCGGCATCCGCTGCGAGAAGGCGGCCATCCTGATGCACGAGGAAGGCGTCGAGAACGTGCTGCAGCTCGAAGGCGGCATCCTCAAGTACTTCGAGGAAGTCGGCGGCGCACACTACAAGGGCGACTGCTTCGTCTTCGACGGCCGCGAGGCCCTGGCGCCCGACCTGAGCGCGCGCTCGGCACGCGCCAGCGCCCGCGCGTCCGAAGACCCCGACCTCGCCATCAAGCAGTAAAGCCTGCAACAACAACGCAGCACGCGACAGGCCCCATGCGCATCCTCCTGGTGGAAGACGAACTGGACATGGCCTCGTGGCTGGTCCGGGCGCTCACGCAGAGCGGCTTCGTGCCCGACCACGCGCCCGACGCGCGCACGGCCGAGGCCTTTATGGCCGGCACCGAATACGACGCCATCGTTCTCGACCTGCGCCTGCCAGACAAGCACGGCCTGAGCGTGCTGGCCGACATGCGGGCCGCCGACGACCGCACGCCGGTGCTGATCCTCACCGCGCAGGGCGCGCTGCAGGACCGGGTGCGCGGCCTGAACCTCGGAGCCGACGACTTCCTCACCAAGCCCTTCGAGCTGGAAGAGCTCGAGGCACGGCTCGCGGCGCTGGTGCGGCGCAGCCGCGGCAAGCAGCACCCGCGCCTGCAGTGCGCCTCTCTCTCCTACGACAGCCAGAGCCGCGCCTTCACGCTGCGCGGCACGCTGCTGTCGCTCACCCCGCGCGAGCAGGCCGCGCTCACCGCCCTGCTGCTGCGCAGCGGCTCGCCGGTGGGCAAGTCGCAGCTCTTCGCCAAGGTGTTCACCAACGACAGCACCGCCGGCCCCGACGCCATCGAGGTGGTGCTGCACCGGCTGCGGCGCAAGCTCGCCGACAGCGACGTGCGCATCGTCACCGTGCGCGGCCTGGGCTACATGCTGGAGAGCATCGCCGATGGATCCACAGCCCCGGCCAGCACCCCACTCCCCGGCGAAGGCGACTGAGGCACAGCAGCCGCGGCGCTTCGGCATCCGCGCGCGCCTGCTCGCGCTGCTGCTGCCCGGCATCGTCGCGCTGCTCGCACTCGACAGCTGGAACGATTACCGCGCGCTGACGGACTCGCTCGTAGTCGCCTACGACCAGAGCCTGCTGGAGCCGGTGCAGGCGCTGGCCAACGGCATCGTGGTGGCCAGCGACGGCAGCGTGCGCGTGCAGGAGCCCTTCTCGATCCAGGCGATGTTCGAGTCCACGCGGCTGCGCTACAAGTACCTGCACGTCGGCGTGCAGCGCATTCCCAAGGGCGAGACGCTCGACGTGAACTCGCCCGAGACCACCCTCATGGGCGTGCCCGCCCTGCCGCGCCCGGCGCAGCGCCCGCCCGACGGCACGCCGGTGTTCTACGACGCGCAGCACGAGGGCCATCCGGTACGCGTGGCCGCGCTGCGGCAGACGGTGTACGACAACGCCCATCCCGGCATCGCCTACAGCGTGCTGATCCAGGCGGCCGAGGGCACCGGCCCGCGCGCCCGGGCACAGGCCGAGACGCTGCGCCAGGAGGTGCTGCGCGACACGCGCATGGTGCTGGTGACCGCGCTGCTGGTGTGGCTGGGCGTGGCGTGGACGCTGCGCCCGCTGGAGCGCCTGCGCCGCTCGCTGCGCGAGCGCCAGCGCGACGACCTCACGCCACTGGACGCCAGCGGCGTGCCGCGCGAGGTGGCGCCGCTGGTGGACGCGGTCAACCACCACATCTCGGGCCACCGGCGCATGGTGGCCGAGCAGTCGCAGTTCCTCGCCGACGCCTCGCACCAGCTGCGCACGCCACTGAGCATCCTGTCGATCCAGGCCGGCTACGCGGTGCGCGAGACCGACCCGGCGCGCATGCGCGAATCGCTGCACGCCATCGTCGCCCAACTCGCGCGCACGCGCCGCCTGAGCGAGCAGTTGCTGGCGCTGGCCCATGCCACCGCCGGAGACGAAGCCGCGCCGGCCGGCGCCGCGGTGGCAGACCTCAACGCCGTCGCGCGCGACGTGGTGCTGCAGTACCTGCCGCTCGCGCGCGAGAACGACCAGGACCTCGGCTGGGTCGATGCGCGCGGCGACATCGGCACGGACGAATCGGCCGACGACGAAGGCGACCCGCCCGTGCTGCCCGTGGCAGCCGACGCGGCCGAGCTGCACGAGGTGCTTTCCAACCTCGTGCACAACGCCATCAAGTACACGCCGCGCGGGGGCAACATCACCGTGACCGTGCGGCGCGACGCCACGCATGCGCTGGCCGAGGTGTGCGACAGCGGACCCGGCATCGCGCCCGAGCGGCGCGAGAGCGTGTTCGAGCGCTTCCATCGCGACAGCTCCACCACCACCGGTCCGGCGCAAGGCGCGGGCCTGGGCCTCGCCATCGCGCGCGGCTACGCGCGGCGCAACGGCGGCGAGATCGAACTCTCGAATGCCGACACGCCCGAGCGTCCCAACGGTGGCGGATTGCGCGCGACGCTGAGGTTGCCGCTGCACGCTTCCTGAACATCGCGCGAGCCCCGCATCGGGATCCGCTTTTTGCAAGGGTTTCACCGGATGGGCCGGTACGTGATTACACGTATTTTGAGGCGCGCAGGGCTGCAAGAGCCTCTCCCGAAAGGGGACTGAAAGCCCCGATTCCTAGACTGCCCTCCTTCAAGACGAAGGAGATTTATGCAGCACCAGCTCGGTGAAGATCCGGCCTCGCACGCGCCCCGGCCCGCTTCGAAATTCAAGAAAGACTACTACGGCGGCGCACTGCTGATCGTCGTCGGGCTGGCAGCCGTGTATGCCGGCGTCGGCTACCGCGTGGGCGAGCTCGCGCACATGGGGCCGGGCTTCTTCCCCGTCGCGCTCGGCGCGCTGCTGGCACTCACCGGCCTGCTCATCGCGGTCTCCGCGCGCGGCGACAAATCCACCGAAGTCGCAAGCGAGGAAGCGGCCTCGCACGGCCACCCGGGCGGCATGCCCGACCTGCGCGGCGGCGTCTGCATCATCCTCGGCATCCTCGCCTTCCTGCTCTTCGGCGAATACGGCGGGCTGCTGCCCGCGACCTTCGCGATCGTGTTCATCTCGGCGCTGGGCGACCGCGACAACACGCTGACCGAGGCGCTGCTGCTCTCGCTCGCGATGTGCTTCATCGCGGTAGTGGTCTTCTGGTGGGCGCTGAAGCTGCAGCTGCCCCTGTTCCAGTGGGGAGGCTGAAGCCATGATCGGTCAATCGCTCCACGACCTCTGGTACGGCTTCGGCGTGGCCTTCCAGGGCTCGAACCTGATGTGGTCCTTCTTCGGCGTGCTGGTGGGCAACCTGATCGGCGTGCTGCCGGGCATGGGCGCGCTGCAGGCCATCTCGATCCTGCTGCCGCTCACCTACGTGATGCATCCGGTGCCTGCCATCCTGATGCTGGCCGGCATCTTCTACGGCTCGCAGTACGGCGGCGCCATCGGCGCCATCCTGATGAACATGCCCTCGCACCCGCCGCATGCGGTGACCTGTCTCGACGGGTACCCGATGACCAAGCAGGGCAAGGGCGGGGTCGCGCTCGGGGTGACGATGATCGCCTCGTTCCTCGCGGCCTCGGTCGGCATCATCGTGATGATCTTCGCCTCGCCGCTCTTGGTGCAGATCGCGTTCAAGTTCGGCCCGACCGAGATCTTCTCGATCATGCTGCTGGGCCTGCTGGCCGGCTCCACCATGTCGCGCGGCTCGCCGCTCAAGGGCGTGGCGATGACGCTCTTCGGCCTGCTGTGCGGCGTGGTCGGCACCGACGTGAACAGTGGCAGCTTCCGCTTCGCCTTCGGGCTGCCCGAGCTGAGCGACGGCCTCGAACTCGTGGCGATCTCGATGGGCCTGTTCGGCGTGGCCGACTTCCTGCTCAACGTGAACCGCATGAAAGCCATCGGCGACACCGGCACCCTCAAGCTCAGCGACATGCGCCCGAGCAAGGAAGAGCTCAAGCGCGCCTTCCCCGCGATGATCCGCGGCACCATCGTCGGCACGGTGTTCGGTGCTATGCCCGGCACGGGCCCGACCATCACCACGTTCATCGCCTACGCGCTGGAGCGAAAGGTGTCGAAGACGCCCAACAGGTTCGGCACCGGCATGATCGAAGGCGTGGCCGGCCCCGAGGCTTCGGCTCACTCGAAGACGCAGGTCGACTTCATTCCGACGATGAGCCTGGGCATTCCCGGCGACGCAGTCATGGCGCTGATCCTCGGTGCGCTGCTGATCCAGGGCATCCAGCCCGGTCCGCAGCTCATCACCGAGCACCCGGACATCTTCTGGGGCCTGATCGCCTCGTTCTGGATCGGCAACGTGATCCTCGTGATCCTGAACGTCCCGATGATCGGCGTGTGGGTGAAGCTCCTGAAGGTGCCCTACAAGTATCTGTTCCCGGCCGCGATGTTCTTCATTGCGACCGGCGTGTACAGCACGCAGAACAGCCTGTTCCAGATCTGGGAGGTGCTGGTGTTCGGCATCGTCGGCGCAGTGCTGATGACGCTGGAGTTCTCGGTCGCGCCGATCCTGCTGGGCTTCGTGCTCGGGCCGATGGTGGAGGAGAACTTCCGCCGCGCCCTGCTGCTGTCGCGCGGCGACATGTCGGTGTTCGTGACGCGGCCGATCAGCGCCACCTTCATCGGCCTGTGCGCGCTGCTGCTGCTGGGCGTTAGCTACTCCGCATGGCGCGGCCGCGGCAGCCGCAAGGCCATGCTCGACCTGCCGAAGGCGCCCGAGGGCGCACCGCCTGCCGAGAGCGTGTCGATCGGCGGCAAGTAACCGGCGCGCCGCCGGGCGGCACAGACGGCTCAGACCGGCGTGGTGCCCGTATCGGGCTCGCGCACGCCGAAGGGCTTGCCGGGCAGCGGGATGAACTCGGTCTCGCCCGGCACATGGCCCATGCGTTGTGCTGCCCAGTCGGCGCCGGCTTCGAGGATGCGCTCGCGGCTGCTGGAGACGAAGTTCCAGGTGATGTAGCGCGGGCCGTCCAGCGGCTCGCCGCCGATCACCACGAGGCGCACGGCGGCGTCGGCCGTAATGGTGCCACCCTGCCCGAGCGGCAGCACGGCCATGGTGTGGACCTCGACCGGCTCGCCGTTCACCGCGAGGTCGGCATCGACCGCGTAGACGGCCAGCTCGGGCGCCAGCGCGGGCAGCTCGAAGCGCCCGCCTGCCGGCAGCGCGATGTCGAGGTACACGGTCTGCGAAAGCGTCTTCACCGGCGAGCGGGCGCCGAAGGCCTCGCCCACCAGAACGCGCACCGCAGCGCCCTGCTCCGTCAGTTCGGGAATCGCGTCAGCAGGGGTGTGCTCGAAGCTGGGCTCGACCTCTTCGTGCGCCTGCGGCAGCGCGGCCCACAGCTGCAGGCCGTGGTTCACGTAGGTGTCGGCCTTCAGGCGCTCGGGCTTGCGTTCGGAGTGCACGATGCCGCGGCCGGCGGTCATCCAGTTGATGGCGCCGGGCAGGATCTCCTGCACGCTGCCGAGGCTGTCGCGATGCATCATCGCGCCCTTGAAGAGATAGGTGACGGTCGAAAGCCCGATGTGCGGATGCGGGCGCACGTCGTGCTCGGTGCCCGGCTGCTCGGTGGCCGGGCCGAAATGGTCGAAGAACACGAAGGGGCCGACCGAGCGCTGCTGCGCCGCGGGCAGCAGGCGCCTGACCTTGAAGCCGCCTCCGAGGTCCTTGTCGTGCGGCTTGAGCAGTCGGGTTTCGGGGGTGGCGTCGGTCATCGTGTTTCTCCGTGGGTTATGGATCGGCTTCGCTCATGACGGCCCGTTCGCGGGACACCGCAGGACCGGCGGGGTCGGGCCGCAGGTGTCGCCCCCGGCGAAGGGGGCGGGCTGCGCGAAGCCTGGGGGCGAGCTCTAGCCCCGCGATCTTGCCACCGTGGCGATGCGCTCGCCGAAGGCGCGGGCGGTGTCGAAATCGCCCTTGAACATCTCCGCCGGGCTGGCGTCCGAAGGCGACTGCGTCAGCAGGCCGCCGTAGCCGCCCACGTAGTTCAGCGCATCGCGCGTGGCTGCCTTGTTGTTGCTCGGCAGGATGCCCATGCTGACCCAGATGCCGCTGTGCTGCATCGCCAGCGTCCAGAGGTAGTTCAGCGTCGTGACCTTGTCGCCGTTCATGGTGGCGCTGTTGGTGAAGCCGGCGAAGAGCTTGTCCTTCCAGCCCTGCGTGAACCAGACCTTCGACGAGGCGTCGGCGAACTTCTTGAACTGCCAGCTCACGCCGCCCATGTAGGTCGGCGAACCGAAGACGATCGCGTCGGCCGCGGCCAGCAGCTCCCAGCCGCCTTCGGGCAGGTTGCCGTCCGCGTCGATGGCGAGCAGCTGCGCACCCGCGCCATCGGCGACGGCCTGCGCCACGCGTTGGGTGTGGCCGTAGCCGGAATGGAAGACGACGACGATGTTTGCCATTTTTTCTATGCTCCTGAGCAGGTTGATGATGTGTGACAGAAAGGGTGCCGGATCAGCGCTTGTCGATGCTGAAGCGGCCGGGGCCGAAGGCGGCGAGTGCGAGCAGACCGCCGGCGATCGCGATGTTCTTGTTGAAGTTGATCTGCTGCATCATCTTCATCGCATCGGGGGCCGACCAGTACTTGTGGAAGAACAGCGCGGCAGCGACGGTGAAGATCGCCATCGCGATCGCCGTCCAGCGGGTCTTGAAGCCCAGCAGCAGCGCGATGCCCAGGCCCAGTTCCACGACGATCGCGATGACCGCGCCCACTTCGGGCAGCGGCAGGCCGACGGACGTGATGTAGCCGACGGTGCCGCCGAAGCCCATCAGCTTGCCGATGCCGGCCGGGATGAACAGGTAGGCGATCAGGATGCGGCCGATGAGGGCCAGGGTGTCCTGTGCGGGGTTCGGTGCGGTGTTTGCGGTTGCCATGGTTGAAAACTCCTCGGTTGTTGCTTGGATTGAAAAGACACGGGTGAAAAAAGCCGGGCGGCAAGCGCCCGGCAAGGGGAAAAGATCAGGCGGCCAGGTCGAACACCAGCACTTCGGCGTCCTTGCCGCCGGCCAGCGTCACCTGCGATTCGCCTTCGAGCATCGCGGCGTCGCCGCCCACGAGCTTCTGGCCGTTCACTTCGAGCTCGCCGCGCACCAGGTGCACGTAGCTCTTGCGCTTCGGGTCGAGCGAGAGGCTGGCCTTCTCGTCGCCGTCGAAGAGGCCGGCGTACAGGCTTGCGTCGGCATTCACCTGCACCGAGCCTTCGCTGCCTTCGGGCGAGGCCACCAGGCGCAGCTTGCCGCGCTTCTCGTCGTCGCTGAACTTCTTCTGCTCGTAGCCGGGCTCGATGCCTCGCACCTTCGGCAGGATCCAGATCTGCAGGAAGTGCGTGGTCTGGTCGGCCTTGTGGTTGAACTCGCTGTGCATCACGCCGCGGCCCGCGCTCATGCGCTGGACGTCGCCCGGAGGAATGCTCTCCACGTTGCCCATGCTGTCCTTGTGCGCCAGTTCGCCCGAGAGCACGTAGCTGATGATCTCCATGTCCTTGTGGCCGTGGGTGCCGAAGCCGGCGCCCGCCGCCACGCGGTCTTCGTTGATCACGCGCAGGTTGCCGAAGCCCATGTGGGCCGGGTCGTAATAGTTGGCGAAGGAAAAGCTGTGGAAGGAGCGCAGCCAGCCATGGTCGGCATAACCGCGTTCCTGTGATTTACGGACTTGCAACATCGTCTGACTCCTTCTGCCCTGCCCCTGTGGGGTGTGCGGGCCTTCTTCGTATGCCGCGCCGGATGCGCAGCGGATGTGAAGAATTTTGGGACGCGGCCCCCGTCCGAAAGACGCCGCGGTTTGATGGCACCATTCAAATATTTTGATCAATGGAGCCGCCATGCCCAGCCCCAGAGACGTGCTGACCCCCGACGCCCTCGCCATGCTCCAGGCGGTGGCCGCCACCGGCAGCTTCGCCGCCGCCGCCCGCGCCCTGAACCTGGTGCCCAGCGCGCTGAGCTACCGGGTGCGCCAGATCGAGGACGCGCTCGACGTGCTGCTGTTCGACCGCAGCACCCGCCAGGCCCGCATGACCGAGGCCGGCGCCGAGCTGCTGCGCGAAGCCGAGCGGCTGCTGGGCGAGATAGACGCGGTGGCCAACCGCGTGAAGCGCGTGGCCACCGGCTGGGAGGCGATGCTGACCATCTCGGTCGACAGCGTGATCGCGCGCGACCCGCTTCTCGACCTGGCCACCGCCTTCTTCGCGCTGGAACCGCCCACGCGGCTGAAGCTGCGCGACGAAACCCTGCTGGGCACCATCGAGGCACTGACCACCGGCGAGGCCGACCTCGCCATCGGCGCGGTGCTCGATGCCGCGAGCCTGGCCTTCAGCGCCACCGGCATCCGCAGCCGGCTGATCGGCGAGCTGTGCTTCGTCTACGCTGTGGCGCCGCACCACCCGCTGGCGCGCGAAACCCAGCCGTTGACCGACGCCGTGATGCGCCGGTACCGCGCGGTGGCGGCGGCCGATTCGGCGCGCCACGGGCCGAGCATGACGGTGAACCTCGTCGGTGGGCAGGACGTGCTCACCGTGCCGAGCATGCAGGCCAAGATCGCCGCGCAGCTGCACGGCCTGGGAGGCGGCTTCCTGCCGGAGCCGATGGCGCGGCCGTACATCGAGGCCGGGCACCTGGTCGAGCTGCAGACGGAGCGCAAGCCGCCGATGGGATCGATGCACTGCGCCTGGCGCGTGCCAAGCGCCGGCAAGCCGGGACGCGCGCTCGAATGGTGGCTCGCGCAGTTCGAGCACGAAGGCACGCGGCGCGCGCTGCTCGAACGGCATCGAGGCCGCTAGAAAACCGGCGTGGGGCCGACGAGTATTGCCGAGGATCGCGCCGCGCCGCTAAGGGTGTGCCCTCAGGCGGAGCGGCTGCCGGACCGATGTAGAGTGCAGACACATCCATCCGCATTCCATCCAGAAGAAAAGAGCCGTTCATGAGCACTCGCGCAACTGCAAAGAAGCCGGCCAAGGCCGCCGCCGACCGCCACCGAACCCCAGCCGGCCCTGGCCAGCCGCGCCCCTCCCGCCACTTCGCCGTCGTCGGCGCCGGCATCGCCGGGGTGGCCTGTGCGCGAACGCTGGTCCAGGCCGGCCACAAGGTCACGCTGTTCGAGCGCAACGACGCCGCCGGCGGACGCATGGCGAGCGTGGACACCGCCTTCGGCCGCTTCGACAGCGGCGCCCAATATTTCACCGTGCGTGATCCGCGCTTTGCCCTGGCGCTGGAGAACGCCCCTGGCGTGTGCAAGCGCTGGAGCGCCAACCTCGTGCGCGTGCTCGATGCGCACGGCCGCGTGGCCGAGGCTGCGCTGCCTTCCCTCGAGCCGCACTGGGTGGCCCAGCCGGGCATGGATTCGCTGGTAGCCCGCTGGGCGGCGCCGCTGGGCAACAGCCTGGTCACCGGCACGCGCGTCACGAATATCGAGCCCGATGCGCTCGACGCGAAGCGCTGGCAGCTGCGCACCGCCGGTGCCGACGATTCGCAGCATGTGTATTCGGGCTTCGACGCCGTGCTGCTCGCGGTGCCGCCGGCCGGCGCCCGTGCGCTGCTGGGCGAGGGCAAGCTCTCGGCCACACTGGCCCGCAAGATCGAACCCGTGCGCATCGCGCCCTGCTGGACGCTGATGATCGCCTTCCCCCAGGCCAACCAGCCCAATATGTCGCACCTCGGCCCGCAGTGGAACGCGGCGCGCAGCACGCACCATCGCGTGGCCTGGCTGGCGCGCGAGTCGTCCAAGCCCGGGCGCGAGCCCGTCGAGCGCTGGACGCTGCAGGCCAGCGCCACCTGGTCGCAAGAGCATCTGCGCGACGCGCCCTCGCGCGTGGAAGCCAAGCTGCTGCGCGCCTTCGCCGAGATCACCGGCATCCACGCCACGCCGGCCCACGCCCAGGCCATCTGCTGGAACGAAGCCCAGACCCAGGTGCCCGTGGGCACCACCCATCTGTGGGACGCCAAGGCCCGCATCGGCATTGCGGGCGATTGGTGCACCGGCCATCGCGTGGAAGACGCCTTCCTCTCGGGCCTGTCGCTCGCGCTCGACGTGATCTGAGGCAGTCCATCCGGGAGATGAGAGAGACCGGCCGCTTCGCGCCCTCGCCCACCGGCCCGCTTCACGCGGGCTCGCTGGTGGCCGCGCTTGCGAGCTGGCTCGACGTGCGCGCGCGCGGCCCGCAGGCGCGCTGGCTGGTGCGCATCGAGGACGCCGACACCGAGCGCTGCCTGCCCGGCATGGGCGAGCACATCCTCCGGCAGCTGGCCGACTGCGCCCTGCTGCCCGACGAGCCCCCCGTATGGCAGACCCGCCGCACCGACCGCTACGAGGCCGCGCTGGATCGGCTCAAGGCGCGCGGCCTGGCCTACCCCTGCGGCTGCTCGCGCAAGGACATCAACGAAGCGCTCGCGCGGCTCGGCCATCGGCACGAGCGCCACGGCGAACGCGTCTACCCCGGCACCTGCCGCGACGGGCTGCACGGCAAGCCCGCGCGCGCCTGGCGCTTTGCCACCGAGAAATTCGAGACCGACCTGCCACCCACGCCCGGCGTGCCGTGGGAGGAAGACGCCGGCGATGCGGCCGCCAGCGGCGAGCTCTGCTTCATCGACCGCCGCCTCGGCCGCCAGTGCCAGAACGTGAGCCGCGAGGTCGGCGACTTCGTGCTGCGCCGTGCCGACGGCCCCTGGGCCTACCAGCTCGCGGTGGTGGTCGACGATGCGGAACAGGGCGTGACCGACGTGGTGCGCGGCGAGGACCTCACCGACAACACCGCGCGCCAGATCCTGCTGCAGCGCGCGCTGGGCTTTCCCACGCCCAGCTACCTGCACACGCCGCTGGTGCGCGGCGCCGACGGCGACAAGCTCTCGAAGCAGAACGGCGCGACCTCCATCGATACCGGCTCCCCGGCCGCCGCCCTGGCGGCGCTCGACGCGGCCGCGCGGGCGCTGGGCCTGCAGCCCGCCACGGCCCCGGACTGCCCCGCGGCGCTGGCCGGCTGGGTGCCTCAATGGCGCGCTCTCTACAATTCGCGCCCGTGATGAATCTTTCCGATACCGTGTCCAACGACCTCCCACCGGGCCATGACGAGGGTGCCGACGAAGGCGCCGACAAGCCCCATCCGCTGCACCGCCGCCTCAAGAGCTTCGTCAAGCGCGGCGGCCGCACCACCGAGGGCCAGGCGCGCGCCTTCTCCGAACTGGGGCCGCTGTACCTCGTGCCCTACAAGCCCGAGCCGATCGACCTGACCGCCACCTTCGGCGGCCGCGCCGGGCCGACGGTGCTGGAAATCGGCTTCGGCATGGGCGAGGCCACCGCACACATCGCGACGGTGCTGCCCGACACCAACTTCTTCTGCTGCGAAGTGCACGAGCCCGGCGTGGGCGCGCTGCTCAAGCGCATCGGCGAGCAGCAGCTGTCGAACATCCGCATCTGCGCGCACGACGCGGTCGACGTGCTCGACCACATGCTGCAGCCCGGCACGCTGGCCGGCGTGCATGTGTTCTTTCCCGACCCGTGGCACAAGAAGCGCCACAACAAGCGCCGCCTGATCCAGCCCGGGTTCGTGACCAAGCTCGCGCAGCACCTGCGCCCCGGCGGCTACATCCACTGCGCCACCGACTGGCAGCCCTACGCCGAGCAGATGCTCGAGGTGCTTTCAGGCGAGCCGCTGCTGCGCAACACCGCCGAAGGCTACGCGCCCAAGCCCGACTACCGGCCGCTGACCAAGTTCGAGAACCGCGGCATCAAGCTGGGCCACGGCGTGTGGGACCTGGTGTTCGAGCGCAAGGCCTGACGCTTTCGCATCGGCCCACGCGGGCCATGCCGGGTTGAGCCTGCCGCCGCGACATGGCACGATCCCGCGGATGACCAGCAACAAGACCGACGCAGAGCAGCTCCATCTGCGCGACCTCGCCCGGCTGCGCCGGGTTCGCGACCGCATCGACCGCGAATACGCACAGCCCCTGGACGTCGAGGCCCTCGCCTTCGGCGTGCACATGTCGGCCGGCCACCTGAGCCGCCAGTTCAAGCTCGCGTACGGCGAAGCGCCCTATTCCTACCTGATGACCCGGCGCATCGAGCGCGCGATGGCGCTCCTGCGCCGGGGCGACCTGAGCGTCACCGAGGTCTGCTTCGAGGTCGGGTGCTCCTCGCTGGGCACCTTCAGCACGCGCTTCACCGAGCTGGTGGGCATGTCGCCCAGCGCCTACCGGCGCGAGGCCGCGCAGCAGACCGAGGGAATGCCCTCGTGCGTGGCGAAGCAGGTCACGCGACCGATCAGGAATCGAGAAGCGCCGGTGGGGGAGCCGCATCTAGACTGAGCGCTCCTCTACAACAACAGACCGGAGCGATCACGATGAACATCAGCATCCACGCGAGTTTTCTTCCGCACAACGACCCCGAGGCCTCGCTCGCCTTCTACCGCGACCTGCTCGGCTTCGAGGTCCGCAAGGACGTGGGATACGGCGGCATGCGCTGGATCACCGTCGGGCCCAAGGGCCAGCCCGATGTTTCCATCGTGCTCTCGCCGCCGGCCGCCTACCCCGGCATCACCGACGACGAGCGCCGCACCATTGCCGAGATGATGGCCAAGGGCACCTATGCCGCCATCCTGCTGGCCACGCCCGACCTCGAAGGCACCTTCGCGAAGCTGCAGGCCAGCGACACCGAGATCGTCCAGGAGCCGACCGACCAGCCCTACGGCGTTCGCGACTGCGCGGTGCGCGACCCCGCGGGCAGCCTGATCCGCATCCAGCAGCTGGGCTGAGGCGCAGAGGCGAACCGATGAGCACGAAGGCCGCGAAGAAAACCTCCCCCCGAGCAACCGCCAAGGCAGCGCCTTCCGCGCAGCACGCCGCCGACAGCCACGACATGATCCGCGTGCACGGCGCGCGCGAGAACAACCTGAAGGACATCAGCATCGATATCCCGAAGCGCAGGCTGACGGTGTTCACCGGCGTCTCGGGCTCGGGCAAGAGCTCGCTGGTGTTCGGCACCATCGCGGCCGAGTCGCAGCGGCTCATCAACGAGACCTACAGCGCCTTCGTGCAGGGCTTCATGCCCACGCTGGCGCGGCCGGACGTCGACGTGCTCGACGGCCTGACCACCGCGATCATCGTCGACCAGCAGCGCCTGGGCGCCGACCCGCGCTCGACCGTGGGCACGGTCACCGACGCCAACGCGATGCTGCGCATTCTCTTCAGCCGCCTGGGCAAGCCGCACATCGGGCCGCCGGGCGCCTTCGCCTTCAACGTGCCCTCGGTCAGCGCGGCGGGTGCGATCACCGTGGAACGCGGCGCGAAGACGAAGACGGTGAAGGAGAGCTTCAACCGCATCGGCGGCATGTGCCCGCGCTGCGAGGGGCGCGGCGCGGTGACCGACTTCGACCTTGCCGAGCTCTACGACGACGGCAAGTCGCTCAACGAGGGCGCGCTCAAGATTCCCGGCTACAGCATGGAAGGCTGGTACGGGCGCATCTTCCGCGGCTGCGGCTTCTTCGACGCGGACAAGCCGATCCGCAAGTTCACGAAGAACGAGCTGCACGACCTGCTCTACAAGGAGCCGACGAAGATCAAGGTGGACGGCGTCAACCTCACCTTCGCGGGGCTGATACCGACGATCCAGAAGTCATTCCTGTCGAAGGACGTGGAGGCGATGCAGCCGCACGTGCGCGCCTTCGTGGAGCGCGTGGTGACGTTTTCCACCTGCCCCGAATGCGAGGGCACGCGGCTCGCGGCGCCGGCGCGCTCGTCGAAGATCAAGGGCGTCAACATCGCCGACGCCTGCGCGATGCAGATCAGCGACCTCGCCGAGTGGGTGCGCGGCCTGAAGGAGCCCTCGGTGGCGCCTCTGCTGAAGGCGCTGGCGGCGAGCCTCGATTCATTCGTGGAGATCGGGCTGGGCTACCTCTCGCTCGACCGGCCTTCGGGCACGCTGTCGGGCGGCGAGGCGCAGCGCACGAAGATGATCCGCCATCTCGGCTCCTCCCTCACCGACGTGACCTACGTGTTCGACGAGCCCACCACCGGCCTGCATCCGCACGACATCCAGCGCATGAACGAGCTGCTGCTGCGGCTGCGCGACAAGGGCAACACGGTGCTTGTGGTCGAGCACAAGCCGGAGGTCATCGCCATCGCAGACCACGTCGTCGACCTGGGGCCGGGCGCGGGCTCGGCCGGCGGCAGCGTGTGCTTCGAGGGCAGCGTCGAGGGGCTGCGCGGCAGCGGCACGGTCACCGGCCGGCATCTCGACGACCGGGCGACGCTGAAGAAGAAGGTTCGCAAGCCGACCGGCAAGCTTGAGATACGCGGCGCGGCCACGCACAACCTGCGCAAGGTGGACGTCGACATTCCGCTGGGCGTGCTCGCGGTGGTTACCGGCGTGGCGGGCTCGGGCAAGAGCTCGCTGGTGCACGGCTCAATTCCGCCCGGCGCGGGCGTGGTGAGCATCGACCAGGGCGCGATCCGCGGCTCGCGGCGCAGCAACCCGGCCACCTACACCGGGCTGCTAGACCCGATCCGCAACGCCTTCGCCAAGGCCAACGGCGTGAAGCCGGCGCTCTTCAGCGCCAACTCCGAAGGCGCCTGCCCAACCTGCAACGGCGCGGGCGTGATCTACACCGACCTCGCGATGATGGCCGGCGTGGCCACCCCCTGCGAGGAATGCGGCGGCAAGCGCTTCCAGGCCTCGGTGCTGGAGTACCGCTTCGGCGGGCGCGACATCGCCGAGGTGCTGGGGATGCCGGTGGACGAGGCCCTCGCCTTCTTCGGCGAGGGCAAGGCGCGCACGCCGGCCGCGCACGCCATCCTGCAGCGGCTGGCCGACGTGGGGCTGGGCTACCTGCGGCTCGGGCAGCCGCTCACCACGCTCTCGGGCGGCGAGCGGCAGCGGCTCAAGCTGGCCACGCAGATGGCCGAGAAGGGCGACATCTACGTGCTCGACGAGCCCACCGCCGGCCTGCACCTGGCCGACGTGGCGCAGCTGCTGGGCCTGCTCGACCGGCTGGTGGATGCGGGCAAGTCGGTCATCGTGGTCGAGCACCACCAGGCGGTGATGGCGCATGCCGACTGGATCATCGACCTCGGCCCCGGTGCGGGGCACGAGGGCGGGCGGGTCGTCTTCGAGGGCACGCCGGCGGAGCTCGTCGCCAAGCGCCCGACGCTCACAGGCAAGCACCTCGCAGGCTACGTGAAGGGAGACTGATCGAAGCCCCTTCACCTGGTAAGCCCGCCTTTCACCCTGGCCCCGATATTGCTACACTTTTTTACTAATGTGAAAGAAGGTGTCCAATGAACACGTCACGCAGGGAATGGTTGGGCAAGGCAGGCGCCCTGGTGCTCGGAAGCGGCATCGGCATGGCCCACCCCGTCATGGCGCAGACCGCGCGGACGGCGGCCGCGGCCGGCGGGGCGCGCGTCGTGCTGCTGGGGCAATCGGTGCCGCTGACCGGCGGCGCCTCCGAGATCGGCACCGCCTTCGCGGCCGGCAGCCGACTCGCGGTGACCGCGTTCAACGAACGCAATGCGGCCAGCGGCCTGCAGCTGAAGCTGCTGCAGCTCGACGACGGCTATGACGCGGCCCGCGCCACCGCCAATGCGCGCACCCTGCTCACCACCGACAAGGCCGACATGCTCTTCGGCTTCGTCGGCACGGCCAGCAGCGAGGCCGGCGCGAACGTCGCCACGCAGCAGGGCAGCCTGCTGTTCGCGCCCTTCGCGGCCTCCGACACGCTGCGCGGCGCCGAGCATCCCAATGTGTTCCACGTGCGCCCCGGCATGATCGACGAGGCCCTGAAGATCGTGAGGCAGTGCGCCACGGTGGGCCAGACGCGCGTGGCGCTGGTGGGCGACGACGACGCCATGGGCCGCGCCGGGCTCGCGGCCGTGGAGCAGGCCATCACCGAGCTCAGGCTCACGCCGCTGGTCGCGACCGCGCTGGTGCCGGCCAACGGCGACAAGCTCGACGCGGCGCTGAAGGAAGTGCAGAAGCAGTCCCCCCAGGCCATCGTGCTGGTGTCGCTCTCGGGCACAACGGCCAACGCCATCCGCAAGCTGCGCAAGAGCGGCTACGCGGGCAGCTTCATGGCCTTCTCCATCGTGGGCATCGACCCGCTGTACGCCACGCTCGGCAAGGACATCGGCGGCATCGTGATCTCGCAGGTGGTGCCTTCGCCGCGCCCCTCGGCCATTCCGATCGTCAAGGAGTACCTCGCGGCCGTCGACAACTCCGACCAGACCGCGTCGTACGAAGGCCTCGAAGGCTTCATCGCGGCCAAGGCCGCCGGCGAGGCGGTGCGCCGCGCGGGCCGCGGCTTCAACACGGCGAGCCTGCTGCGCGTGATGTCGGGCATGACCGACTACGACGTGGGCGGCTTCCGCATCAACCTGCGCCCGGGCCTGCGCGACAGCGTGCGCAACATCGACCTGATCAGCATCTCGGCCGACGGGCGCGTGCTGCGATAGTTCTCGGCGCGCCACCTAACCGGTGCTCACCAGCGCCCGCAGCGCATCGAGCGAGCGCAGCTCGATGCGCCCGTAGCCCAGCGAAAGCACGCCCTCCGCCGCCAGCGCATTGAGCTCCTTCGACAGCGTCTGGCGCGTCACGCCGAGCATCATCGCCAGCGCCTCCTGCGGCAGCTGCAGTTCGTGCCGCAGTTGCACCGACTGCGTGGCGTCGCCGCGCGCCAGCACCAGCAGACGGTGCGCCACGCGCGCGCGCAGGCTGCGCAGGGTGGCGTCCTCCGCGAGGCCGTAGAGCATGCGCACGCGCGACGCCAGCATCGCGGCGATGGCGTTGGAGAACACCACGTCGCGCATCAGCTGCACGAAAGCCGCGGGCGGCACCACCAGCAGGTCGAGCGCCTCCAGCGCGGTGGCGTCGTGCGTGCGCGGCGAGCCGTCGATCAGGGTGATCTCTCCGAACCAGTTGCCCGGCTCCAGCACGGCGAGGATGGCCTCGCGCCCGTCCTGGCGCAGCGACGAGACCTTGATGGTGCCCGCCACCAGCCCGTAGAAGCCGCCGTCCGTAGCGTGGATGGGGTCGCCCTGGCGGAACACCATCGCGCCGCGGCGCACGTGATGCAGCTCGGCCGCGCCCACCAGCGCCTCGCGCTGCGCACGCGGCATGCTCATGAACCACGGGTTGCCTTCCAGCGCGGCGCGGTGCGCGGCGGAAAGGCGCGGCTTCGAAGAGGCGGCCATCAAGAAAGAGGAAATGACAGGGGAATGACGAGGGAACGGGGGTTTACCAGAACCCCGCATTGTCAAATTCTTGACAGTTCATGGTCAAGCGCAGGCATACAGTGGCCAGCTCCCCCACAGGACACAAAAGAACGGAGACTCCGGCGATGAACGCACGCGCAAGTTTCAAGAGCATGCAGGAAAGCACGCGCGAAGACTGGCAGCTGATCGGTGGCGAGTTCATGCAGTTCGCGGGCGGCCTGCCCGCCCGCGTGATCAAGCACCTGCAGATCCTCGAAGGCGACTACGGCGGCTTCCCGGTCGACCGCTACACCCACTCGCTGCAGACCGCCACCCGCGCGCTGCGCGACGGCCGCGACGAGGAATACGTGGTGTGCGCCCTGCTGCACGACATCGGCGACACCCTTGGCAGCTTCAACCACCCCGACATCGCCGCGGCCATCCTCAAGCCCTTCGTGAGCGAAGCCAACCACTGGATGGTGCAGAACCACGGCATCTTCCAGGGCCACTACTTCTTCCACCACATCGGGCTGGACCGCGACATGCGCGACAACTTCAAGGGCCATCCGCATTACGAGCGCACGGCCGAGTTCTGCGCGCTCTACGACAACCCCGCCTTCGACCCCAAGGCCGAGACCCTGCCCATCAGCGAGTTCGAACCCATGCTGCGCCGCGTGATGGCACAGCCGAAGCAGAGCATCTACAAGGCCGCGCTGACCGAGCCCGCGGCCGCCTGAACCAGCCTTAGGAAACACCCATGAACGCCTTCGCACAACCCGAAATCCAGAAGCTCGTCTCCGCCGAGGAGTGGCAGCTGCGCGTCGACCTCGCCGCGTGCTACCGCCTGGTAGCGCTGCACGGCTGGAGCGACCTGGTCTTCACGCACATCAGTGCGCGGATTCCGGGCCCCGAGCATCACTTCCTGATCAACCCCTACGGCCTGATGTTCGACGAGATCACCGCGTCGAGCCTGGTGAAGGTCGACCAGCAGTGCAACAAGGTCATCGACTCGCCCTACCCCGTGAACCCCGCTGGCTTCGTGATTCACAGCGCGGTGCATGCGGCGCGGGAAGACATCCAGTGCGTGCTGCACACCCACACCCGCGCCGGCATTGCCGTGAGCGCGCAGAAGAACGGCGTGCTGCCCATCAGCCAGCAGTCGACCTTCGTGCTGGCCTCGCTGGCGTACCACGACTACGAGGGCGTGGCCTTCCGCGACGACGAGAAGCCGCGCCTGCAGGCCGACATGGGCAACGCCAACTTCCTCATGCTGCGCAACCACGGCCTGCTGACCTGCGGCAAGACCATTGCGGACGCCTTCCTCTCGATGTACACCTTCGAGGCCACCTGCCAGATCCAGATCGCGGCGCAGTCGGGCGGAAGTGAACTCACGCACGTGAATCCGCGCATCGTGGAGGGCGTGGGCCAGGCCATGAAGGTGCAGACCGGCGGCCTGGGCGGGCAGTTCGTCTGGCCGTCGCTCATCCGCAAGCTCGACCGCATCGACGACAGCTACAAGCAGTAAGACCGACCTTCGCCGGTCACGGTTTCCACGGCTGCCAGCGCCTGCGCGACGGGTGTTGGCGGCCATTTTTTTGCCTGGCCGCTGCTGTGAGTGCCGAGTGCGGCACTCCTTGCCGGTGCGATGATCGCCCGATGGAACTCAGGCAACTGCGCTACTTCGTCAAGGTCTGCGAGCTTCGCAGCATGGGCCGCGCCGCGGTCGAACTGGGTGTCGTCACCTCGGCGCTGAGCCAGCAGATCAGCCGGCTCGAAGGCGAGCTCTCCACCCGGCTGCTCAAGCGCAGCGCCAGCGGCGTGGTGCCCACTGATGCCGGCGTGGCCTTCCTGCACCAGGCCCAGCTCGTTCTGCGCCATGCCGACGACGCGGTGCTCGCGGCGCAGCAGGCGCGGCTCTCTGGCCACGTGAGCGTGGGCCTCGCGCCCACCACCGCCACGGTGCTCGGCGTGCCGCTGATGCGCGCCATGCGCGAGCGCTACCCCGATGTGCGGCTGCACCTGATCGAGGCGCTCTCGGGCCATCTCACGACCATGCTGCAGGCGCGGCAGCTCGACCTGGCCGTGCTGTTCCATACCGACACGCCGCGGCGCTGGAGCGTGACGCCACTGTTGGCCGAGAAGCTCTTCGTGATCGCATCCCCCACGCTGGCCCATCGCCCCACCGGTGCGCGCGTGCGGCTCGCGCAACTGGCCGAGCTGCCTCTCATCCTGCCCACCGGCAGCCACGGCCTGCGCGCCACGCTGACGGCCGCCTTCACGCGGGCACGCATCTCGCCACGCATCGTGGCCGAGGTCGACGGCCTCGCACTGCTGATGGACGCGGTGCGCGCCGGCCATGGCGCGACCATCCAGCCCGGCGCCGCCACCGCGCGGCACGAGCGCGACGATCTGCAGCTCACCCAGATCGCCGACGCGCACGTGGGCCGGCGCAACCTGCTCGTGAGCCTGTCGGACGACGAGCTCTCCCCCGCCGCGCTGGCCACCCGCGTGGTGGTGGCCGACACGGCGCGCACCCTGGTGCGCGAGGGCCGCTGGGCAGGCGCCAGTCTTCTCGAAACGTGAACACCCGTTGCCCGAACCGGCCTTTCGCCTGAAGGCCTGCCTGCCTACAGTCTCCTCATCCCAAGGAGACCCACGAGTGAGAGTGATGGACGTACTGGTGGTCGGAGGCGGCAATGCCGCCCTCTGCGCCGCCCTGATGGCGCGCGAGGCAGGCGCCTCGGTGCTGCTGCTCGAAGCCTCGCCCAGAGCATGGCGCGGCGGCAACTCGCAGCACACGCGCAACCTGCGCTGCATGCACGACGCGCCGCAGGACGTGCTGGTCGATGCCTACCCCGAAGAGGAGTACTGGCAGGACCTTCTGAAGGTGACCGGCGGCCTCACCGACGAGCGACTCGCGCGCCTTGTGATCCGCGCCTCGTCGAGCTGCCGCGACTGGATGCGCAGCCACGGCGTGCACTTCCAGCCGCCGCTGTCGGGCGCATTGCACGTCGCGCGCACCAACGCCTTCTTCATGGGCGGCGGCAAGGCGCTGGTGAACGCCTATTTCCGCAGCGCCGAAAGGCTCGGCGTGCAGATCCGCTACGACACGCCCGTGGCCTCGGTCGAGCTCGACGGCGAGCGCTTCGTGGCCGTGCGCACCGAAGCCGGCGAGCGCATCGAAGCGAAGAGCTGCGTGCTGGCCGCCGGCGGCTTCGAGTCGAACCGCGAATGGCTGCGCGAGGCATGGGGACGGAACGAGCGCGGCGAATGGCCTGCCGACAACTTCCTGATCCGCGGCACGCGTTTCAACCAGGGCGTGCTCCTGAAGCACATGATCGAGTCGGGCGCCGACAGCATCGGCGATCCGTCGCAGGGTCACATGGTGGCCATCGACGCGCGCGCGCCGCTGTACGACGGCGGCATCTGCACGCGCATCGACTGCGTGTCGCTGGGCGTGGTGGTCAACCGCGAGGCGAAGCGCTTCTACGACGAGGGCGAGGACTTCTGGCCCAAGCGCTACGCCATCTGGGGCCGGCTGGTGGCACAGCAGCCGGGGCAGATCGCATGGTCGGTCATCGACCAGAAGGCGGTCGGGCGCTTCATGCCGCCGGTGTTTCCCGGCACGCAGGCCGACACGCTCGGCGAGCTCGCGCGCAAGATCGGCCTGGACGAAGCCACCTTCGTGCGCACCGTGGAGGACTACAACGCCGCATGCCGCGTCGGCCGCTTCGACCACACCGCGCTGGACGACTGCCACACCGAGGGCCTCGCGCCCGCCAAGACGCACTGGGCGCGCCCCATCGATACAGCGCCCTTCCATGCCTATCCGCTGCGGCCCGGCATCACCTTCACCTACCTGGGCCTGAAGGTGGACGAGACGGCGGCCGTGCGATTCAGCGGCCGCCCCAGCCCCAACCTGTTCGTGGCCGGCGAAATGATGGCCGGCAACGTGCTCGGCAAGGGCTACACGGCGGGCGTGGGCATGAGCATCGGCACGGCCTTCGGCCGCATCGCAGGCACGCAGGCGGCAAAAGCCGCGCGGGCCTCCACGAAGAACGACAAGGAGGCCGCGCTTGCAGCAGCTCACTGATCTCGTCGCGCGCGCACGGGCGGATGCCGAGGGCACGCCCGCGCAGCGCGTGATTCCCATCGCCCCCGCGCTGCCCCTGACCGCCGGTGAAGGCGAAGTCGCGCGCATCCTGCAGATCTGCAACGCCTGCCGCTACTGCGAGGGCTTCTGCGCCGTGTTCCCGGCCATGACGCGCCGGCTCGACTTCGGCAACAAGGCCGACACGCACTACCTCGCCAACCTCTGCCACAACTGCGGCGCCTGCCTGCACGCCTGCCAGTACGCGCCGCCGCACGAGTTCGCGGTGAATGTGCCGCAGGCCATGGCCCGGGTTCGCATGCAGACCTATCACGACTACGCCTGGCCGCCCGCCATGGGCGCGCTCTACCGCAGAGCCGGCCTCACGGTCGCACTGGCCCTGGCGGGCGGACTCGCCCTCTTCCTGGTGCTGGCCGTGGCGATGTCGGGCTCGCTGCTGCACGGGCCGATGGCGGGCAACTTCTATGCGATCTTTCCGCACAACCTGCTCGCGCTGGTTTTCGGCGCGGTGTTCCTCTTCGTGATGCTCGCGCTCGCGATGGGCGTGCGCCGCTTCTGGCGCGAGGTTTCGCCGGCGAACGATCCTCAGAACGCGCCCGACCTGCCGGGCGTGCGCGGCCCCGCCGGCGCCGAGGCGGCACGCGATGCGCTGCGCCTGAAGTACCTCGACGGCGGTCACGGCGAAGGCTGCAACAACGAGGACGACCGCTTCACCCTGTGGCGCAGGCGCTTCCATCACTTCACCTTCTACGGCTTCATGCTGTGCTTCGCATCGACCTGCGTGGCGACGCTCTATCACTACCTGCTCGGCCTGCACGCCCCCTATGCGTTGACCAGCCTGCCGGTGCTGCTGGGCACCGCCGGCGGCATCGGGCTGCTGATTGGCCCCGCAGGCCTGCTGTGGCTGAACCTGCGGCGCGACCCGGCTCATGGCGACACCGCACAGCGCCCGATGGACCGGGGCTTCATCGCACTGCTGCTGCTCACCAGCCTCACCGGCCTCGCGCTGCTGGCGTGGCGCGACACCCGCTTCATGGCGCTGCTGCTGGCGGTGCACCTGGGCGTGGTGATGGCGCTCTTTCTCACGCTGCCCTATGGCAAGTTCGCGCACGGCATCTTCCGTTCGGCGGCGCTTCTGAAGTTCGCGATCGAGAAGAGGCTGCCGAGCCGATTGCAGCTGGGCGCCGACTGAACGGCGCAGCGAAGGCCGCGGCGCCGATGCGCGCTCGCCTTCGCCGAGCGTCACATCCGGCAACAACCTGCGCGAAGGCCTATCGAAAGGTGCGGCTCCCGATGTCTGCAGAATAGGAGCCCATGCACGTCCGACTCCCGCGCCTTCCGGCGCGCTCTCTCGCCCCCGCCTGCGCCCTCCTCTCCCTCGCGCTCCTCCTGCCCTCCGCATCGGCCGCCGCCGATGCAACGACCGCTGCACCCCAGCAGCAGCCGCAGCAACAGGACGCCGAGGCCCGCATCGAAGCCCTGATCTCCCGCATGACGGTGCAGGAGAAAGCCGGCCAGCTCAGCCTGTACGGCCCTGCCGACATCGACACGCCCAACAACCCGCAGGCCGGCTGGCGCAACGCCCAGCAGGAGACGGCCGACGTTCGCGCCGGCCGGCTCACGGGCCTTTTCAACAACGCAGGCCTCGAAGGCAAGCGCAGGCTGCAGCAGATTGCGATCAAGGAATCGCGCCTGGGCATTCCGCTGATCTTCGGCGCCGACGTGATCCATGGCTTTCGCACGATGTTCCCGATGCCGCTGGCCGAGGCTTCGAGCTGGGAACCCGCGCTGGCCGAGCGCACCGCACGCGCCGCAGCAGTGGAGGCCACGGCCGACGGTTTCCGCTGGACCTTCGCGCCGATGGTCGACATCGCACGCGACGCGCGCTGGGGCCGGGGCCTCGAAGGCGTGGGCGAAGACGTCTTCCTCGCGAAGCAGTTCGCGGCCGCGCGCGTTCGCGGTTTCCAGGGCGCCGACCTGTCGCGGCCCGACTCGATGCTGGCCACGCCCAAGCACTTCGCGGCCTATGGTGCTGCCGAGGGCGGCCTCGACTACAACGTGAGCGACATCTCCGAGCGCACGCTGCGCGAGGTGTACCTGCCGCCCTTCCGCGCGGCGCTGGACGCGGGCGCGCTGTCGGTGATGAGCGCCTTCAACGAGATCGGCGGCGTGCCCTCCACCGCCAACCCCGCGCTGCTGACAGGCGTGCTGCGCGACGAATGGAAGTTCCGCGGCTTCGTGGTCTCCGATTACACGGCCGACGAGGAACTCGTGGAGCACGGCTACGCCGCCAACCCTCGCGAGGCGGCCAAGCAGGCCTTCATGGCGGGCACCGACGTGAGCATGCAGAGCGGCCTGTACATGCGCTACCTGCCCGATCTCGTCGCCTCGGGCGAGGTGCCGATGTCTCGGCTCGACGAGGCCGTGCGCCGCGTGCTGCGCGTAAAGCAGAAGCTGGGCCTGTTCGACGACCCCATGCGCGGCCTCGACGGCCTGCCTGCCGCCCAGCGCGCCGAGAACCCCGAATTCATCTCACTGGCGCGCGAAAGCGCGCGCCGCTCCATCGTGATGCTGAAGAACGACCGCATGCTGCTGCCACTGCCCAAGGCAGGCACGAAGATCGCGCTGATCGGCCCCTTCGCCGAGGGCACCATCGACCTGATGGGCGCCTGGAGCCTGTTCCCGGGGCAGTCGGCGCCGGTGGGCATCGACCAGGGCCTGCGCAACGCGCTGGGGCCCAACTCGTCGGTGAACGTGGTGCGCGGATCCGGCATCGAATCGGCGCTGCCCGGCGGCATCGACGCCGCGGTGGCCGCCGCGCGCGATGCCGACGTGGTGCTGCTGGCCATCGGCGAAAGCCAGAAGATGTCGGGCGAAGCACGCTCGCGCAGCGACATCGGCCTGCCGCAGGCGCAGCAGGACCTGGCCGAGGCGGTGGCCGCCACCGGCAAGCCCGTGGTCATGCTGCTGAGCAACGGCCGCGCGATGGCGCTCAAGGGCGCGGTGCGCAATGCGCGCGCCATCCTCGTGACCTGGTTCCTCGGCGTGCAGACCGGCAACGCGATCGCCGACGTGGTGTTCGGCGACTTCAATCCCTCGGGCCGGCTGCCCGTGAGCTTTCCGCAGACGGCCGGTCAGGTGCCCTACTACTACGGCCACAAGCGCACCGGGCGCCCCTCGCCGGAGAACGCGCCCGACATGGCCTTCAAGACCCGCTATGTCGACGCGACGAACGAGGCGCTCTATCCCTTCGGCTTCGGCCTCGGCTATGCGCCCGTGCGCTACGACAACGTGGAACTGAGCAGCGAGCGCATGCCGCTGTCGGGCACGCTGCGCGTGCGCGCCACCGTCACCAACACCGGCACGCGCGAGGCGGAGGAAGTGGTGCAGCTCTACGTCGCCGAGCGCGCCGCGAGCGTGACGAGGCCGGTGCGCGAGCTCAAGGGATTCCGCAAGCTGTCCATTGCGCCGGGCGCATCGGAAATCGTCGAGTTCACGCTCACGGCCGATGACCTGTCATTCATCGGCCGCGACATGAAGCCCACCGTGGAGCCCGGCGAGTTCGACCTGTGGGTGGCGCCCTCGGCCGCGAGCGGCATCCGCAAGCGCTTCGTGCTCACGCGGGATTGAGGCCCGCCGGCACCGAGCCCCCTATTCGTTCATCTGTTCGTCCGTCTATTCGCCCATCGCGTGCGCGACCGGCGAACCCGACGGATTCGCCGACGCCACGGGCGGCGCCACCTGCGACTCCATCACCTCGGTCGGATGGATGCCGTTGTTCGCGCGAATCGCTTCGGCCTGCACCTGCGCGCGATCGGCCCCCGACACGCTCGGCGCCGGCTGCGACTCGGCGACCTCGGTCGCATGGACGCCGTTGTTCGCGCGCATGGCCTCGTCAGCCACCGCATCGCGCGACTGCGTCGAGTGCGAGATCTGCGGATAGTCCGGCTCCGCACGTCCGCCCGCGTGCGCAAGCGATGCCAGCACCAGCGTGGGCGCGGCGACGATGCACAGGGCAATGGTTCGAACTCTCATGGCTGTCTCCTTGTGAGTGATGACTATGGATTCACTCTAGGACGCGGTACTTATCGGCCGCTGAGGGACTGCTTAGGTTGGGGTGAGGGTTCGCTTAGGTGTAGATGAGCACGCCTGCCAGCACGATTCGGCGCGATGATCCGAACGCCCGGCCATCCTGCGCATAGAGACAAGAAAGACGTCTTCCAAAGCCCATGTCCAACCACCGCCTGCCCATCGGCCACCAACTGAACCTCGTATCCGACACCCTCGTCGGCAGCTACAGCTTCCACCCCGCCGGCCACGTGAGCGCAACCATCGGCGCGAAGAACGGCCCGCTGGCTGCGCCGGTGTTCAGCTACCGCGTGACCTCCGAAGACTCGGTAGAGATCATTGACTCGAACGGCCGCATCGAGCGATGGGACGGCATCCGCGTCGAAGACGATCTGCTGCATGTCGAGTGCAACGGCCAGCCCCAGACATTCATCATCGGGAAACCCACGCCATGAAAGTCAAACGCCTAGTCGCCAACTTCGCCACGCCCGATCCCACGCGCGCCGCCATCTTCTACAAGGACATCCTCGGCCTCGACCTGCTCATGGACCACGGCTGGATCCAGACCTACGGCTCGCAGGCCGGCATGACGGTGCAGCTGAGCTTCGCATCCGAAGGCGGCTCCGGTACGCCGGTGCCCGAGCTCTCCGTCGAGGTGGACGACGTGAACGAAGCTTTCGAACGCATGAAGGCCGCGGGCTTCGCCATCGAATACGGCCCGGTCGACGAGCCCTGGGGCGTGCGGCGCTTCTACGTGCGCGATCCGTTCGGCAAGCTGGTCAACATCCTCGCCCACAGCTGACGCCACTGAAGGTCCTGGGCGTCAGTCGAGCCCGTGGAAGATGCTGTCGTCCGGCCCGATGTGCGAAGGCGGCGTCCAGGCAGCGTCGCGCATCGAGCGGCTCACCAGCTTGTCCACGCCCAGCAGCGTGGCGAAGATGGCCATGCGCACCGGGATGCCGTTGTCGGTCTGGCGGAAGATGGCCAGGCGGGGATCGTTGTTCAGGTCGACGCTCAGGTCGTGCGAGCCGGAGCGGCTGTCGCGCGGCAGCGGGTGCATCACCACCACGTCTGGCTTGCAGGCCGATTCGACGAGCGCGCGGTTGATCTCGAAGGCGTTGTCGAAGCCTTCCAGCACTTCGTCGTGCGCGAAGCGCTCCTTCTGGATGCGCGTGGCGTAGATGATGTCGGCGCCGGCCAGGCCCTGCGCGGGCGTGGCAGCCGTCTCGACCACGTGGCCGTTGCGGCTGACCGCATCGACGATCTCCGGCGGCATGGCCAGCGAAGGCGGAGAGATCAGCGTGAACTTCAGGCCCTTGTACAGCGCCAGCAGCTTGATGAGCGAATGCACGGTGCGGCCGTACTTCAGGTCGCCGACCATCGCGATGTGCGCGCCGTCGACCAGCTTGCCCAGCCGCGAGAACTCGCGCTGGATGGTGTAGAGGTCGAGCAGCGCCTGGCTCGGGTGCTCGCCCGGGCCATCGCCGCCGTTGATGACGGGCACGTTGGTGGCGCGCGCGAATTCCGCCACCGAGCCCTGCTCGGGGTGCCGCACGACGATGGCGTCGACGTAGCCGCTGATCACGCGGCTGGTGTCGTAGATCGACTCGCCCTTGGCCATCGACGAAAAAGTGAAGCCGGTGGTGTCGCACACCGAGCCGCCCAGCCGGCAGAACGCGGCACCGAAGCTCACGCGGGTGCGCGTGCTGGCCTCGAAGAACAGGTTGGCGAGCACCGCCCCCTCGAGCACGCGGCTCACCTTGCGGCGGCGCGCGATGGGCTGCATCACGTCGGCCAGCTGGAACAGCTCGTCGATGGCGTCGCGGTTGAACTGGCTGACCGACAGCAGGTGATGCGAGCCCCCGACCGCCATCGACTGGCGCAACGCACCGCCATGTGCGCTTTGCGTATATTCATCACGCCGACCGTCGGACGCGAGGATCTCACTCACGAAGCGCCGCGCGACCTCGGGCATGGCCCTGAATTCATTGGACTCGTCGGGCAGCAGCCAGGCGTCGAGTGCCCTTCTTCGGCTGCCGATGCGCTCGGCGAAGGCGTCGCGCGTCATGTTGAGTTGACGCATTGCGTCGCGTAGGAGCACCTGTTGGGGCGTGTTCATGGGCCTCGAATATATACTCAATGCGTATATTTTCAAAGCAAGCGCGACAATAACGAGCCCTAGCCATTCCAACCGGCGAGCGGTGCCGCTTCGCAATGGGAACAATGAACCTTGCTGCTCGTTAATTCGACAGTGCCCACAGGCTTGCTATCCAATCTTTTAATCCTTGCCGATATTTATACAGCCGGCTACATTTCAGCTAAGGATCAATCTAATGTTTGAACTCAAGGACCTGCCCAGTTACGAAACGCTTTCCGCCTTCGGGGAGGCCTATGGCAACCCGGACGTGGGCGGCCTGTACACATGGCTGGTCTGGGCCTCCGCCACCAATGAGATGCTCTCCGAATTTGAAGGCAATCTGGCCCGGCACGGCGGCCTGTCGCAGTCGCAGTTCTTCGTTCTGCTGCTACTCAAACGCAATCCCAGCGGCTTGAGCGTGGGGGCTCTGGCGCAAGGAGTGGCCGTAACCTCCCAAACGATGACTCGCATCATCGACCGCATGGAGGGCGCGGGACTGTGCCAGCGGGCCCCCGATCCGCAAGACCGCCGGGCTTGGCTGATCCGCCTTTCGCCACCGGGCGATAAGTTGCTGGATCAGGCCCTACCCGCGCACTACGCTTGGGTAGCAAATCTAATGCGTCACTTTGATGCTGAGGAACGCCAGATGCTCAACCAACTCATGCACAAGCTCCACGCCGCGGGCCTCGCATCCAAGTAAACAGGCCATCTTCGGTGCATGGCCTTTTTCCTAATCTATATGTAGTTAGCTTCATTTCAGCTATGAACCAAAATAAATTTACTCGCCACGAGCCTTCGACCGGATTGCGGCTGATGTTGACCCTGTGTGCGCTGGCCGTGGTGTCCCAACTCTATGTCCCCTTGCCCATCCTGAGGCAACTGGCCCAGACGCTTCACATGACGCCCGGAATGGCGGCAGCGGTAATGAGCGCGTTCGGCTTCGCCTATGCCGTGGGCTTCATCGTGTTCGGCCCACTGTCGGACCGCCTTGGTCGACGCCATGTGATGGCGTGGGGACTTTTTGCACTAGCCCTGGTTTCCGCAGTGATCGGCTGGTCAGACTCCGCATCTCTGCTGGTTGCCGGGCGCGCACTGCAAGGCTTTGCCGCAGCTGCCTTCCCCCCGGTCGTCATCGCATACTTAGCCGAGCGCGGTACGCCGCGCCAGCGTACCTGGGGCGTGGCCTGGATCAGCACAGCTTTTTTGTCCGCTGGCCTGCTGGGGCAGATCTATGGCGGCACAGTGGCGGGCCGCTGGGGTTTTGGCGCCGCCATGCTGCCGCTGGCGCTGGTGTATGCCTGCACTGCAGGAGCCTTGCTCCTGACGGACGCTGATGCAGGCCAAGCCCCCAGCCACCCGTCCTTGCTGGCCGCTTACCGCCCGGTGGGTCGCCTGCTAGCCGATGCGAGCTTGCGGCGTGTCTATGGTCCGGCCTCACTGCTGCTCATGTGCTTCGTGACGTTCTACCTGACACTGGATGCTCATGCCGGCGCCGCGCTGCTCAACCAAGGCATCACCCCCTTGCTATTGCGAGCAGTGGCGCTGCCAGCCTTCCTCGCGCCACTGGCTATCGCCGCGGTAATACCTCGCGTCGGCGCACAGCGCATGGTCATCGCCGGCCTAGGCATGGCCGCGGCGGGGCTGGCCCTGTGCGCTTGGGCCGGCTCTACACATTTGCATGGCCTGCTAGCGGCGAGTGTGCTGTTTGTCGCTGGCGTCGGCATCAGCGTGCCCAGCCTGATTGCGCGTGTGGCCGGGCTGGCTGATCCACCCCTGCGCGGCCTAGCGGTAGCGCTTTACACCTTCGTGCTGTTTGTAGGTGCAAGCCTTGGCCCATGGCTCGCGCAAAGCATCTCGCACTGGCCTTTGGCACGCACGTTGTCGCTGTTGGCGGTACTGCTCACCGTGGCGGCTCTGTACGTCTTCACCGGCCGCAACGCCAGTACACCCTCCATGAGGGCTACGTAACGGGCAACGGCGCCGTACTCCTATTGGAGTTCTCAACCACCTCAACGAGAGATTCCGCATGAAAAGTACTCGTCAATCAGCCACGACACTGATTCTTGCTGCGTGCGTCGCAGGGGCATTGATCGCCAATGCACAAACCCAGCATTCGCCCACACCCTCAGCCGCTTTCCAGAAAGGAACGTCCATGCTCCCGCAGAATGCAGCCTTGTTGTCCGCATTGATTCCCGCCTCCCATCAACTAGCCGGGCACCGTAGCGTAGTCGTAGACGGGGAATCAGCGAGGTTGACACGCTACGAACGCAAGGATGGCCGTAACGCCGGCCTGCAAGGGGAGCACTTCAGCACAGTGGTTGCAGCAGACGGAACGCTCAAGGGTTTCGTCAACATATCAGCGGACCTGGCTGACGGGCCGCTGCCGTCGCGGGAACGAACCGAAGCCATTGCACGGGCCTTTTTGCAAAACCACGCACCGGAGTTGCTGTCGCACATGCAAATCAGTTGGATCGAGCCGCACGACGAAGCCCTACGCGTTCAGCGCAATGACCGCAGTGACACCGTGAAGGTGACGGGCATGAAGGTCAAAGCGGTCAATCTTGCCGATGGCCGCTGGTTCTGGGTCATTGTGGGTCGCGACGAACGTCCGATGGTCTTCGAGCGGGACGTAGTGTGGGTTACCTTCCCCGGACATCGGAAGACGGAGAAATGGCTACACGACAACTGGATCAAGGAGCAGTCGGCAAAGACGGTCAAGCAGCCGTGAGCGAAGCAGCGCGAGACAAGCCCATGCGAAACCCCATCGACTGGGGCATTCATAGAAATATGCCCTTCAGACAAAGCCTGAAGGGCATATTTCAAGCGCTCAATGCAGCCTGTTTACACAGACAGCGGAAGGCCCGTCCTTTTCTGCAACACCCAAACGTGTCGCGTCCGGTTCCTTACAGGCCAGCCTGGCGCGTGAACGACACGCTGGGCTTCTTGTACGCGGCCGGCACTTCGTCGCGGTAGAACGCGCGGCGGTCGAGGCTGGCGAGCGGGTCATGGGCCTTGGCGACGGCTTCGGCCTGGACGGTGGCGCGGTTGGCGGTCGACGTGAAGGTCTGTGCGCCGGCGGCGGAGGCTTCGCTGTATTCGTTGCCGGCGCGAGCGGCGGCAGCGGCTTGCGGGGCGACTTCTGCGCGGCTCACCGAGGAATTCACGACGTGCACGCCGTCATAGGTTTCTGCTTGAGCGCCGGCAGCAGCCAGGAGCGAGAGGGCAGCAGCGGCGAGGATCTTCGAGGCATTCATTTCAATCTCCTTCAGGGCAAACGGTTGGTTGGTGAGGAGAAGTTTGATCCTGAATGACCTCGAAAAACGCTCGCAAAACGAACCGCGGCGTTCACGGGATTGAAACAATCAGGGCCTTGAAAAGATGCCCGCCAATGGGGGCAGCCCCAGCAGGCAGCCTCAGTGGCTGATCATCCAGGGGCGCCTCGACGGGGCAGCCTTCGCGCCGTTGGGCGCGGTCACCGTCGCCCCGCGCTTGCCCGAGCCGCAGCACCCGCAGCCCGCCGGATGCCGCAGCCGCGCGTAGTCGCGAGAACTCACTGGCTCGTGCCGCGCGCGCTCGTTGGTCTCGATGGCGCGGCGCGTGCCCGAGGCCATCAGCGCAAGACGCGGCGCGGCAGACAGCACGCGCGGCGATGCGCTGCCGCAGTCGGGGCATGCGGCCGGCTCGTCGCGCAGGCCCGAAGGCCGCAGCGCCTCGAAGCCGCCGCAATGCCCGCAGGCGTAGTCGTAGGTGGGCATGGGCGGGCCTTTCCTCAACGCAGGTCGGGCGACAGCGGCATGCTCACGCTGCCGTCGATGAACTTCACAGGGCCCGATGCATTCGGGTTGATGTCGAAGTCGAAGATGCCCGTGGGCAGCCACAGCGTGGCGCACGAGTTCGGCACGTCGACCACGCCGCTGATGTGGCCCTGCACCGGAGCCGTGCCCAGGATCGAATAGGCCTGCGCGCCCGAGTAGCCGAACTTCTTCAGGTACTCGATCGCGTTCAGGCAGGCCTGGCGGTAGGCCACGTTCACGTCGAGGTAGTGCTGCTTGCCGCTCTCGTCGACCGAAATGCCTTCGAAGATCAGGTAGTCGTTGTACTGCGGCGTGATGGGGCTGGGCTTGAAGATCGGGTTCTTGATGCCGTACTTGGCCATGCCGCCCTTGATGAGCGTGACCTTCATGTGCACCCAGCCGGCCATCTCGATGGCGCCGCAGAAGGTGATCTCGCCGTCGCCCTGGCTGAAGTGCAGGTCGCCCACGCTCAGGCCCGCGCCGTCGACGTACACCGGGAAGAACACCTTCGAGCCGCGCGACAGGTCCTTGATGTCGCAGTTGCCGCCGTGCTCGCGCGGCGGCACGGTGCGTGCGCCTTCCGCAGCGGCCTTCGCCCTCGCCTCGCCGGTCATCTTGCCCATGTGGGCGGTGCCGGCGAAGGGCGGATTGGCCAGGCCAGGCACGCGCTCAGGGTCGGTGGCGATGAGCGCCTTCTCGCGCTCGTTCCACATGTCGAGCATGGGTTTGTCGGGCAGGCAGCCGATGAGGCCGGGGTGGATCAGGCCCGCGAAGTTCACGCCCGGCACGTGCCGCGAGCTGGTGAACATGCCCTTGAAGTCCCAGATCGATTTCTGCGCCTCGGGGAAATGGTCAGTGAGGAAGCCGCCGCCGTTCTTCTTCGAGAAGAAGCCGTTGAAGCCCCAGAGGCTGTCCTGCTTGGCGCCGATGTCCAGCAGGTCGACCACCAGCAGGTCGCCGGGCTCGGCGCCCTTCACGCCCACGGGGCCGGAGAGGTAGTGCACCGTGCTCAGGTCGATGTCGCGCACGTCGTCCGCGCTGTCGTTGTTCTTGATGAAGCCGCCGGTCCAGTCGAAGGTCTCCAGGATGAAGTCGTCGCCCGGGTTGACCCAGCAGGCCATCGGGATGTCCGGATGCCAGCGGTTGTGGATCATCTCGTTCTCGGTGGGCGGCTTGGTCAGGTCGACCTTGATCAGCGTGTCCGTCATTTGCAGTGGCTCCTGGTTGGGTTGTGTTGAACGGAAGAATCAAACGGAGAGATAGGCCTTGATGTGGTCCACGTCGGTCTTGTCGCGCGCCGTCTCGTGCACGAGGCGCCCGCCCTCGATCACGAAGAGCCGGTCGGCCACGTCCATCGCGAAGCTCAGCACCTGCTCTGACACGACGATGGTGATGCCGCGCAGCTTGCGGATCTCGTTGAGCGCCTTGGCGATGTCCTTGATGATCGAAGGCTGGATACCCTCGGTGGGCTCGTCGAGCAGCAGTACCTTGGGGTCGGTGACGAGGGCTCGCGCAATGGCGAGCTGCTGTTGCTGGCCGCCCGAGAGGTTGCCGCCCTTGCGGCTCTTCATGTCCCACAGCACGGGGAACAGCGCATAGATTTCTTCGGGGATGCGGCGGGTCTTAGAGTTCTCCAGGCCCGTCTGGATGTTCTCTTCCACCGTCAGCGTCGGAAAGATCATCCGGCCCTGCGGTACGTAAGCGATGCCCTTGGCGACACGGCGGAAGCTCTCGTCGCGCGACACGTCCTGGCCTGCCACCTCGATGCGCCCGCTCTTCAGCGGCAGCACGCCCATGAGGCTCTTGAACAGCGTGGTCTTGCCCATGCCGTTGCGGCCCATGATGGCGATGGTTTCGTTGGCATGGCCCTCGAAGGAGATGCCGTGCAGGGCCTCGCTCTGGCCGTAGGCTACGTGCAGGTCTTCGACCTTCAGCATGATGTTGCTCATCTCGTTGGACTCTCTTGGGTTGTGTTCGGGGTGCTTGCACAGGCCATCGGGTACTCCCCTCCGCGAATGTCCCCCGGGCTTTGCCCTCCTCCTTTATTTCGCTGCGGGGAGCACCCGACGCCCTGTGCAAGAGGACACGCCGCTGGTGCACGACTGATCAATGACTGCCCCGTCCAACGCTCACGCCGATGGGGTGCCTTGCGCAGCGAAATAAAGGAGGAGGCCGAAGGCCGGGGGACATTCGCGGAGCAAGGTACCCCGTCGGCGTGAGCTCGCCCTGAAAAACGGCAAGCCATCTAGTGCCCCAGATAAACGTCGATGACCTTGGGATCGGCCTGCACCTTCTCCATCGGCCCTTCGGCGAGGATCTTTCCCTGGTGCATCACCGTGACCTTGTGCGCGATCTGCTTCACGAAGGCCATGTCGTGCTCGATGACGATCACCGCACGGTTCTGGCAGATGCGCTTGAGCAGTTCGGCCGTGAGCTCGCGTTCGCGCGCACTCATGCCGGCGATGGGCTCGTCGAGCATCAGGAGCTCGGGCTCCTGCATCAGCAACATGCCGATTTCCAGCCACTGCTTCTGGCCGTGGCTCAGCAGGCCGGCCTCGGTGTCGAGGCGGTCGGCCAGGCCGATCTCCTCGGCGACCGACTGCACCCTGGACTTGACCTCGTCGTCGCACTTGAAGGCCAGCGCGCCGAACACCGAGCGGCCTTTCGGGAACGAAACCTCCAGGTTCTGGAAGACGGAAAGGTTCTCGTAGATCGAGGGCGTCTGGAACTTGCGGCCGATGCCCAGGCGCACGCGCTTGTGCTCGGCCATCTTCGTGAGTTCGGTGTTCCTGAACTTGATGCTGCCGGCGCTGGCGCGCGTCTTGCCGCAGATCAGGTCGAGCAGCGTGGTCTTGCCCGCGCCGTTGGGGCCGATGATCACGCGCAGCTCATTGCGGTCGATGTACAGCGTCAAATCGTCGATGGCCTTGAAGCCGTCGAAGGAGACGGTGAGGTCTTCCACGGCGAGCGCGAAGTCTGTGTTGCTCATGAGGTGGCTCCGCGTGTGTTCAGGCGCGCTGGCTGCCGATGCCTTCGGGCAGCGCAGGCTCGGTCTCTGCTGCAATTGGTGCTGCTGCAGGGGCGGACGCGGCGGGGGCAACCGGCGGCTTCGCCGCCGCGTCGCGCAGCGCCTGGCGACGCGACTTCCACCACGGGCGGATCTTTTCTTCCCACACGCCGGCAAGCCCCATCGGGAAGGCCATGGTCACGCCGATGAACAGGCCCGCCATCAGGAACAGCCACAGGTCCGGGAAGCTCTCCGAGAACAGCGTCTTGCCCGCATTCACCAGCAGCGCGCCGTACACCGCGCCCACCAGGCTCATGCGGCCGCCCACGGCGCAGAAGATCACCATCTCGATGGAGGGCACGATGCCCACGAAGCTCGGCGACATGAAGCCCACCTGCAGCGCGAACATGGCGCCGCCGATGCCCGAGAGCCCCGCGGCCAGGCAGAAGATGAAGACCTTGAAGTTCGACACGTCGTAGCCGGAGAAACGCACGCGATCTTCCTTGTCGCGCATCGCCAGCAGCAGCGTGCCGAGCTTGCTGGTCTGGATCCAGCGGCACAGCACGATGCTGCCCACCAGCAGGCCCACGCAGACGTAGTAGAGGATGTACTTGGCGCTGTCGGTGCGCGTGTCCCAGCCCAGCAGGGTCTTGAGGTCGGTCATGCCGTTCACGCCGCCCGTGTAGCCCTGCTGGCCGATGATGAGCACGGTGCAGATCAGCGCCACCGCCTGCGTGATGATCGCGAAGTACACCCCGCCCACGCGGCGCTTGAACATCGCGAAGCTCACGAGCCAGGCCAGCGCCATCGGTGCGAGCACCACGAGCGCCAAGCTCACCGGCAGGCTCTTGAACGGCAGCCACAGCGTGGGCAGTTCGGTGATCTGGTTCCAGTCCATGAAGTCCGGAATGCCGGGCGTGGTCTGGATCTTGGTCGACACGGGGTCGGAAGCCTCGAGCTTGAGGAACATCGCCATCGCGTAGCCGCCGATGCCGAAGAACACCCCCTGCCCCAGGCTCAGCACGCCGCCGTAGCCCCACACCATGACGAGGCCCACGGCCACGAAGGCGTAGGTGAGGTACTTGCCCACGAGGTTGAGGCGGAAGATGTCGAGCGACAGCGGCAGCACCACCGCGAGCAGCAGCACCAGCAGCAGGAGGCTTCCGAGCTGGTAGCGCTGGATCGAGGCCTTGATGAAATTCATCGGAACGTTCTCCAGGAAGGAATCGGATTCAGCGACGCACCTTGACGGCGAACAGGCCCTGGGGGCGCAGCATCAGGATGAAGACGATCAGCGACAGCGTCAGCACCTTGGCCATCGAGCCGGTCATGAAGAACTCCGAGACCGACTGCGTCTGCGCAATACCGAAGGCCGAGACCACCGTGCCGAACAGGCTGGCCGCGCCGCCGAAGGTGACGACCAGGAAGGCGTCGACGATGTAGAGCGAGCCCGAGGTCGGCCCGGTGGAGCCGATGGTGGTGAAGGCCGCGCCCGCCACGCCTGCAATGCCGCAGCCGATGGCGAAGGTGAGGCGGTCGGTCTTCTTGGTGTCGATGCCGGTGGCGTTGGCCATGGTGCGGTTGGCGACGGTGGCGCGCACCCTCAGCCCCCAGCGGCTCTTGTGCAGCGCAATCAGCACGCCGCCCGTGACCAGCGCGGTGAGCGCCAGCACGAACATGCCGTTGATCGGAATGTCCAACCCCTCGTGCGGCGTCCACGAGCCCATGAGCCATTCGGGCAGCGTCGGGCTCACCTCCTTCGGGCCGATGAAGGTGCGGAAGATCTGCTGCAGCCCCAGGCTCACGCCCCAGGTGGCCAGCAGCGTGTCGAGCGGGCGTTTGTAGAGGTGGCGTATCAGCACCCACTCCACGATCCAGCCGACGATGAAGGCGAAGACGAAAGCCAGCGCGATGGCGATCGGGAAGTAGTACGGCATGAACTCGGGCGCGAGGCTCTCGGTGACGCGCGCGGCCAGGTAGATCGAGTAGGCGCCGATGGTCATGAACTCGCCATGCGCCATGTTGATCACGCCCATCTGGCCGAAGATGATCGCCAGGCCCAGGCCCATCAGCAGCAGCACCGCGAAGAGGCTCAGCCCCGCGAAGCCCTGCATGAGGCCGATGTTCAGCATGTCCGACAGAGTCATGGCGGGAAGTCCGGAAAGTTGGAGTTACCCCCTCTCCCGCTTGCGGGAGAGGGTTGGGGTGAGGGCCGGCGGCCTGCTTACTGGTAGCCCTTCGGGAACGGATCCGGCTTGATCAGCTCGGCCGACTCCGCCACCACCTTGAAGGTGCCGTCCGCCTGCCCCTGCCCGATGCGCGCCTTGCTCCACAGATGGTGGTTGGCGTCGAGCTTCACGTAGCCTTCGGGCGCGGTCTTCAGCTCGATACCCGGCGAGCCGGCCACGACCTTGTCGACGTCGAAGCTGCCGGCCTTCTCCACCGCCGCCTTCCACAGCCAGGGACCGAGATAGCCGGCCTGGGTCACGTCGCCGATGACGGCGTCCTTGCCGTACTTGGCCTTGAAGGCTTCCACGAACTTCTTGTTGTTCGCGTTGTCCAGCGTCTGGAAGTACTTCATCGACGAGTAGAAGCCCGCGAAGTTCTCGCCGCCCACGCCGGTCATCTCGTCCTCGGTGACGGCCAGCGTCAGCAGGAACTGCTTGTCGCCGGTGATGCCCGCGGCCTTCAGCTGCTTGTAGAAGGCCACGTTCGAGCCGCCCACCACCGCCGCGAAGATGCAGTCGGGCTTGGCCACCTTGATCTTGTTGATCAGCGAGTTGAAGTTGGTGTGGCCCAGCGGGTAGTACTCCTCGCCCTTGACCGAGCCCTTCTGGAAGTTCTCGATGTGCTTGCGCGCGATCTTCATCGAGGTGCGCGGCCAGATGTAGTCGGAGCCCACCAGGAAGAAGGTCTTGGCCTTCTTCTCCTTCGCGCCCCAGTCCAGGCCCCAGATGATCTGCTGCGTGGCCTCCTGGCCGGTGTAGATCACGTTCTTGCTCTGCTCCAGGCCTTCGTAGAAGGTCGGGTAGTACAGCAGGCCGTTCTCCTTCTCGAACACCGGCAGCACCGCCTTGCGCGAGGCGCTGGTCCAGCAGCCGAACACGGCCGCGACCTTGTCGTTGACCAGCAGCTTCTTCGACTTCTCGGCGAAGGTGGGCCAGTCGGAGGCGCCGTCTTCCTTGATGACCTTGATCTTGCGGCCCAGGATGCCGCCCATGGCGTTGATCTGGTCGATGGCGAGCTGCTCGGCCTGGATGGAGCCGGTCTCCGAGATGGCCATGGTGCCGGTGGACGAATGCAGCTGGCCCACGGTCACCTCGGTGTCGGTCACGGCGAGCTTCGTCGTGTTGACCTTGGCCGTGGGGAACTGGCCCTGGCCGAAGCTCAGGCCGCTGAGGCCCATCACGGGCAGCGCGGCGGCGCCCTGCAGCAGGCGGCGGCGGCGCAATGCCATGGCATCGAGGGAAAGATCGGAATCACGCGACATCAGGAAACTCCAGGCAGGTTGTTGGAAAGGAAGGCCGCGCACCATCGCAGTGCATCGGACGGTGCCCCGAGCACCATGGCTGGAACTTTAGAAATCAGTGGCGTATGCGCGAATACGTCATTCAACGTAGCGGCCAGAGCACGCCGTGCCTGCAGACTCGCGAGCCAGAAACCAGTGCAAGCGCGGCGCAAGCACGCAGGGAGCGCTTCTTGCTGTACCCGCGCCATGCCACCGCCGCCGCGAGAACCCCTCATGCAATCCGTCTCCGGACAGAAGATCTTCCGCATCCGCCGCGACTACAACGCCTGGGTCGCGAACGAGACGCTGGAGGACTACGCGCTGCGCTACACGCCGCGCAGCTTCCGCAAGTGGTCGGAGTTCCGCGTCGCCAACGCGGCCTTCGGGGCCACGTCGTTCCTGGCGCTGGAGGCCATCGGCGGGGCCATCGCACTGAGCTACGGCTTCTCGAACGCACTGTGGGCCATCCTGGTGGTCGGGCTCATCACCTTCCTCACGGGCCTGCCGATCTCGTACTACGCGGCGCGCCACGGTGTGGACATGGACCTGCTCACGCGCGGCGCGGGCTTCGGCTACCTGGGCTCCACGCTCACCTCGCTGATCTACGCGAGCTTCACCTTCATCTTCTTCGCGCTGGAGGCGGCCATCCTCGCGCTGGCGCTGCAGATGTACCTCGACTGGCCGCTGTGGCTGCTGTACATGGTGTCGTCGATCGTCATCATCCCGCTGGTGGCGCGGGGCATCACGCTCATTTCGGGGCTGCAGCTGTGGACGCAGCCGATCTGGATCGTGCTGTTCATCTGCCCCTTCGTCGCGGTGCTGGTGAAGAAGCCCGAGCTCTATGCAGACTTCACCGGCCTCGTGGGCCGCACCTCCGACAGCAGCGGCTTCGACCCGCTGATGTTCGGCGCCGCCGCCACAGTCGCCTTCTCGCTGGTGGTGCAGATCGGCGAGCAGGTCGACTACCTGCGCTTCCTGCCCGAGAAAACCGCTGCCAACCGCGTGCGCTGGTGGACGGCGGTGCTGGTCGCCGGGCCGGGCTGGATCGTTCCGGGCATGCTGAAGATGATGGGCGGCGCATTCCTCGCCTTCCTCGCGCTGCAGCACGAGATACCGGCCAACCACGCGGTCGAGCCCACGCAGATGTACCTCACGGGCTTCTCCTACGTGCTGCGCGATCCGGCCTGGGTGCTGGGCATCACGGTGCTGTTCGTGCTGGTGTCGCAGATGAAGATCAACCTGACGAACGCCTATGCGGGCTCGCTGGCATGGTCGAACTTCTTCGCGCGGCTCACGCACAGCCACCCAGGGCGCGTGGTGTGGCTGGTGTTCAACGTGGCCATCGCGATCCTGCTGATGGCGCTGGGCGTGTTCGCCGCGCTGGAGCACGTGCTGGGCTTCTACAGCAACATCGCCATCGCCTGGGTGGGTGCGCTGGTGGCCGACCTGGTCATCAACAAGCCGCTGGGCTGGAGCCCGCGCACCATCGAGTTCAAGCGCGCGCACCTGTACGACATCAACCCGGTGGGGCTGGTGTCGATGCTGGTGGCGGCGGCGCTGGCCATGCTGGCCTACTCCGGCACGCTGGGGCAATGGGCGAAGGCCTTCTCGCCCTTCATCGCGCTGGCCACCGCCATGGCGCTGTCGCCGCTGCTGGCCTGGCGCACGCGCGGGCGCTACTACCTCGCGCGCAACGACATCGAGCGCTGGACGCCGGGCCAGGGCGTGAAGTGCTCGGTGTGCGACAACAGCTTCGAGTCGGAGGACATGGCGCACTGCCCGGCCTACAGCGCGCCGATCTGCTCGCTGTGCTGCACGCTCGAGTCGCGCTGCCACGACCGCTGCAAGACCGATTCGCGCGCGGCCGAGCAGATGAGCGGCTGGCTGCAGGCGCTGCTGCCGCCTGCCCTGTCGGCACGCCTGAACTTCCGCGTGGCGCACTACCTGCTGGTGGCCACGTCGCTCGTCGCGCTGCTGGCCACCGTGGTGGGCGTGGTGTACGCGCAGGAGGCGCTGGCGGGCACCAGCGACCCGGTCATGGCCACGGCCTTCCTGAAGGTGTTCGCGCTGCTTTCCGTGGTGGCCGCGGTGGCCGCCTGGTGGGTGGTGTTGGGCAGCGAGAGCCGGCAGATGGCGCAGGAGGAATCGAACCGCCACAACAACCTGCTGGCGCTGGAGATCGAGGCGCACCGCCGCACCGACGCCGCGCTGCAGACCGCCAAGGAGGCCGCCGAGGCCGCCAACCAGGCCAAGACCCGCTATGTGGCCGGCATGACGCACGAGCTGCGCACGCCGCTCAACAGCATCCTCGGCTACTCGCAGATCCTGCTGAAGGGCGACTCGGTGAAGCCGCCGCGCGAGGCGGTGCAGACCATCCACCGCAGCGGCGAGCACATGCTGGGCCTGATCGACGGCCTGCTCGACCTCGCGCGCATCGAGGCCGGCCGGCTGCAGTTGGAGCCCGCGCCGCTGGCGCTGCCGGCCTTTCTCGACCAGCTCGTGCACATGGTGCGCCCGCAGGCCGAGAACAAGGGCCTGGCCTTCGTCTACACGCACGCGGGCCGGCTGCCGCCATGGGTGCATGCGGATGCGAAGTGGCTGCGGCAGATCCTCATCAACCTGCTGACGAACGCGGTGCGCTTCACCGACAGCGGCACCGTCACGCTGCACGTGGACGCGCGCCGCGAGGTGCTGCGCTTCGACGTGGCCGACACCGGCATCGGCGTGGCGCCGCAGGACCACCAGCGCATCTTCCTGCCCTTCGAGCGCGGCGCGGCCGGCCGCCGGCGCGGCGAGCCGGGCACGGGGCTGGGCCTGACCATCACCGGCCTGCTCACCTCGCTGATGGGCGGCGAGCTCAAGCTTGCATCGACCTCCTCGCAGGGCAGCACCTTCAGCGTGCGCGTGTACCTGCGCGAGGTGGCCGACCCGGGCCCGCAGGCCGGCAAGGCGGGCGCGCTGCGGCAGCCCGTGTCGGGCTACATCGGCGCGCGCCGCACGCTGCTGGTGGTGGACGACCAGCCGGTTCAGCGCCAGATGCTCGCGGGCATGCTCGCGCCGCTGGGCTTCGAGGTACGCGAGGCCGCGAGCGGCACCGAGTGCCTCGACAGCCTGCGCGAGGAGCTGCCATCGGCCATCCTGCTCGACCTGACGATGGACGACATGGACGGCTGGCAGACCGCCGCCTCGGTGCGCGCCTCGGGCTTCGGCGAGATCCCGATCATCATCGTCTCGGCCAACATGTTCGAGAACCAGGCCGAGCGGCTGCGCGCGGCGGGCTGCCAGGCCTTCGTGGGCAAGCCGGTGATCGAGTCGGAGCTCATCGCCACGCTGGAGCGGCACCTGGGCCTCGAATGGCTCACGGCCGGGGACGCCATGGGCCCAGCCGCGACCGACGAGCCGGAAGCGCAGCCGCGCCCGCGCCAGCTCGCCCTTTCCGAAGACGAACGCGCCGAACTCATGCGCCTGGCGCAGATGGGCCACGTGCGCGGCCTGCACACCACGCTCGACCGGCTGGTGGCCGCATCGCCCGCGGCGGCCTCGACCTGCACCTGGCTGCGCGGCATGGTCACGCGCTTCGAACTCGACAAACTCCGCAACGCACTGTCAGAAGATGCAGACACCCTCGCTCCCTGATTCGCCTTCGGCCGAGCGCCCCGTGGTGCTGGTGGTGGACGACGCCCCCAGCAGCCTGGGCATGCTGTGCGACACGCTCGAGGCCAGCGGCTACACCGTGCTGGTCGCGGCCGACGGCGAGGCCGCGCTGCAGCGGCTCGAACTGGTGGTGCCCGACGCGATCCTGCTCGACGGCCTGATGCCCGGGCTCTCCGGCTTCGAGACCTGCAGGCGCATCAAGGCCAATCCCGCGTGGGCACACATTCCGGTGCTCTTCATGACAGGGCTCTCGGAAACCACGCACGTGGTCGAGGGCTTCGAGTGCGGCGGCGTCGACTACGTGGTGAAGCCCATCCGCGCGCAGGAGGTGCTCGCGCGGCTGCACACGCACGCGCGCAACGCGCGCATCACACGCATGGCCCGCGACGCGGTGGACGTGGCGGGCATGGGCGTGGTCTTCGTCGACACGCGCGGGCGCATCGCGTGGCGCTCGCCGCAGGCCGCGCTGTGGCTGCATGCGCTGGAAGAGCCGGTGGCGCCGGGCCTGCTGCCGGCCTCGCTCGAAGCGGCGCTGGTGCCGGGCGCGGCCATTGCCGTCGGAACGGCCACGGGCATGCGGTTGTCGGTGCGCAACCTGGGCGCGGCTGCGCTGGGGGAGACGATGCTGCTCTTCGCCATCCAGCGCGACGGCCCAGCCGCCCGGCTGGCCGACGCGGCCCTCACGCCGCGCGAGACCGAGGTGCTCTCATGGCTCGCCAAGGGCAAGACGAACCGCGACATCGGCGAGATCCTGGGCACCAGCCCGCGCACGGTGAACAAGCACCTGGAGCACATCTTCGAGAAGCTGGGCGTGGAGACGCGGGCAGCGGCGGCGGCGCTGGCCAGCGGTATGTAACCCGCTTGGGGTAACTGCCCCAACGGCACTGGGCTATAGCGCCCGAAAGCGCCGGTTGCGCCCAGAATGGGCCGGCCACCGGAGAAAGAAATGCTGTCCAGCCTTCTGCAGTTTCCGCCGCGCGAAAGTGCCTACAAGCGCAAGTTCCTGAACAACACCGACGAGAACCTCTTCATGGGCTCGTTCGAGAGCTTCGCCGCGGCCGAGGCCGGAGCGCCTTCCAGCAAGGCCGTGGGCTATGCCAACGCCGACGCGGGCGAGCTCTACAGCCCGCAGATCTACTTCTACGACTACCCCGGCCTCTTCTGGCTGGGCCGCTCGATCGACGCGGGCATGACGCGCGTGTTCGACCTGGGCGGGCACGTCGGCATCAAGTACTACGCCTTCCGCCGCGTGCTGAGCTATCCCTCCACACTGCGGTGGACCGTGTGCGACGTGCCCGGCGTGGTCGAGAGCGGCCGCGCGATGGCCGTGAAGCGCGAGGCGACCGAGCAGTTGAGCTTCACCACGGACTACCGCGACGCGAGCGGCTGCGACGTGCTGTACGTGTCCGGCAGCCTGCAGTACCTGCCGGTGCGCATGGACACGATCCTTTCCGAACTTGCGGTGAAGCCCCGGCGCATCGTGATGAACACCACCGCCGTGCACCCCGAGCGCACGATCTACACGCTCAACAGCATCGGCATCGCGGTGTGCCCCTACCGCATCCAGCACCACGACGAGCTGCTGGCCGATCTCTCGCGCTCGGGCTACCGAAAGCGCGACGTGTGGCGCAACGAGGGCAAGCCCATCGAGGTGCCTTTCGTCGAAGGCGGCGACAAGCCCTACTACGCGGGCTGCTGCTTCGACCTGATCGACTGACCGATCCGGTGGATCAGGGAACGACGGCCGGCAGGTTCCGGTCGGCCGTATGGCGCTGCCCTGGCGTCATCGAGTCGTAGAGCTTCGACAGCGCATCGCTCGCCGCCTGCATGCGGCGCGCACGGTCTTGCGCCTGCATCGCGCGCTGCTGGGCGGGCGGCCGGCGAGGTCCCCACACCGCGTGCCGCGCCGTCTCTACCTTGGCGCCTGCACCCAGCGGCGGAAATCCGGCGCATTCGCCAGGACATCGAAAACCTCTTGACTGGCCTCAAAAAGATATTAGAGTGATATCACTTTCAACGGAGGCAGCGATGCAAGAGAAGACCCCCAACATCAACTCGCGACCGGTCCGCAAGGAGCGCCCTTACCGGTCGATCAACGGCTACGGCGTGTCCGCCGTGGCGCTGCTGCTGATCGCCATCGGCGTCTGGGCGATGGTGCAGCGCCTAATGCCGCTGCCCATGAGCATCCTGCTGATCGTGGTCGGCCTCGTGCTGATCCCTGGCCTCTATATGCTGCAGCCCAACGAGGGCATCATCCTCACGCTCTTCGGCCAGTACCAGGGCACCGACCGCTCCGAGGGCCTGCGCTGGACCAACCCGCTGCAAAGCGGCCAGAAGATCTCGCTGCGCGCGCGCAACCTCAACACGCCGCCGCTGAAGGTGAACGACAAGCGCGGCAACCCGGTGGAGATCGGCGCGGCGGTGATCTGGCGGGTCTACGACACGGCGCAGGCCGTCTTCGAGATCGACGACTACAACAAGTTCGTCGCCATCCAGTCCGAGGCCGCCATCCGCCATCTCGCCACCCTCTACGCCTACGACAGCGGCGACGACCTGCCCAGCGACGAAACCACGCTGCGCGCCGGCCTCGACACCGTGGCCGATGCCCTCCGGGACGACCTGAACCGCCGCTTCGCCAGCGCGGGCGTCGAGGTGCTCGACGCCAAGCTCACGCACCTGGCGTACGCCCCCGAGATCGCACAGGTGATGCTGCGCCGCCAGCAGGCGGTGGCCATCGTGAGCGCGCGGCACCAGATCGTGTCGGGTGCGGTCGGCATGGTCGAGGCGGCGCTCAAGGGCCTGTCGGAGCGCAACCTCGTCGTGCTCGACGACGAGCGCAAGGCCTCGATGGTGTCGAACCTGCTGGTGGTGCTGTGCTCCGACCGCGAGACGCAGCCCGTGGTGAACACCGGTACGCTCTACACCTGAGGCGCGAACCGTACCCGCCCTCCGATCCGTACCCACCCGATGGCCAGCCCCGGCAAGAAAGCCTATCCCCTGCGCATCGATCCGGCCCTGTGGGCCGAGATCGAGCGCCTTGCCGCGCAGGAGCTTCGCAGTGCGAACGCGCAGGTCGAGTTCCTGCTGCGCGAGGGGCTGGCCCGGCGCGGGCGGCTGCCGGCCGCGGATGCAGGCAAGAGCACGCCCGACGAGCCACCGGCGTCTCAGTGATAACCCCGACTTCGCTGAAGGCCGAATGACAGCCCCGGCTTCTACGATGACAGCGGCAAACGGCAACCGCGCCGCAACCTTCTTCCTCCTGGAGACATCGTGACGAAGCCCTTCGAGACCCGCTCTTCCTTCCCCTCTTCCATCGGCACCCTCACCCGCCGCGCCGCGCTTCCGCTGGTCGCGGCCCTCGCGCTCGCAGGCTGCGGCAGCCTCGGCACGAGCAGCAGCAACAAGCCCGCGGGCGGCGCCGACATCCACGTCATGACCTCCGGCGGCTTCACTGCCGCCTACAACGACCTGCGCCCCGAGTTCGAGCGCAGCAGCGGCCGCAGCGTGAAGACAGCCTACGGCGCCTCGATGGGCAATGCCGAAGACTCCATTCCCAGCCGCCTCGCCCGCAACGAGCCCGCCGACGTGGTGATCCTCGCGCGCCCCGCGCTCGACGCGCTGGTGGCCGAGGGCAAGGTGGTGCCGGGCAGCCAGGTCGACCTGGTGCGCTCCGCCATCGGCTTCGCGGTGCGCAAGGGCGCGCCCAAACCCGACATCAGCACCGTCGACGCGCTCAAGCGCACGCTGATCGCCGCGCCGTCGATCGCCTACTCGGCCAGCGCGAGCGGCACCTACTACGAGACAGAGCTGCTCAAGAAGCTGGGCATCGAGGACCAGGTCAAGCCCAAGAGCAAGCGCATCCTGAGCGAGCGCGTCGGCACGGTGGTGGCGCGCGGCGACGCGGCGCTGGGCCTGCAGCAGGTCAGCGAGTTGCTGCCCATCGCCGGCATCGACTACATCGGCCCGCTGCCTGCCGAGGTGCAGCGCGTGACGGTGTTCTCCGCCGGCATCGCCACCGCCTCGAAGCAGCCTGACGCGGCGCGACAGCTCATCCGCTACCTCAACTCGCCCGCTGCAGCGCCCACGATCGCCAAGACCGGGCTGGAGCCACTGACGGCGCGCTGAGGGCGCAACGTCAGAGCCGCCCGGGCTGACGGGTTGGCTCGGGATCGCGACACCGGCCTGGTCCCGAGGGGCGCCCCGTAAACTGGCGGCCATCTCCATCCATCGATGCCGAACGCCATGACACAGCAGCCGACGATCACGCCCGCCCTCGTTTCCGCCTTCGCGCCCGGCGGCACGCTGCGCGCCTCGATCAACCTGGGCAACCCGATCCTGGCCAACAAGGACGCCGCCACCGGCGAGCCCGTCGGCGTGTCCATCGACCTGGCCCGCGAGTTCGCGCGGCGCCTGGGCGTGGGCATCGAGCTGGTGGTGTTCGAGAAGGCCGCCGCATCGGTGGACGCGGTGAAGAACGAGAAGGCCGACATCGGCTTCTTCGCCATCGACCCGGCGCGCAGCGAGGGGCTGCGCTTCACCGCGCCCTACGTGCTGATCGAAGGCAGCTACCTCGTGCCCGAAGCCTCTGCCCTCACCGACAACGCACAGGTCGATGCCAAGGGCAACCGCATCTCGGTGGGCTCCGGCAGCGCCTACGACCTGTTCCTCACGCGCGAGATCAAGGCAGCCGAGATCGTGCGCCTCCAGGGCGCGGGGCCCGCACTGGCTGCATTGCGCTCAGGCGAGGTCGAGGTGGCGGCCGGCATCCGCCAGTTGCTGGAAGGCGAGGCGCAGCGCGCACCCGGCTTGCGCGTGCTGCCGGGGCGCTTCATGGTGATCCAGCAGGCCATGGGCACGCCCGCGAGCCGCGGCGCCGAGGCGCAGGCGCTGCTCGCGGCCTTCGTCGAGGAGATGAAGGCCAGCGGCTTCGTGGCCGATGCACTGAAGCGCCACCGCATCGAGGGCGCGAGCGTGGCGCCCGCGGCCTGAGCCTTCAGGCTCAGAGCTTGTAAGCCTCCACCGGCCCGCGCGAATAGAACAGGAAGTAGCCGGTCGAGGTCTGGAAGCCGTTCTTCTGCCAACCCGCCGGCACCTTGAAGATGCCGAGCTGCTCGCTCGCCACGCCGACGAAGGCGGTGTTCTCCTTGTCGGTGGTGATGCGGCTCCAGTGCTCGCGCGTCACGGGCTTCAGTGTCATCTTCGGCTCGCTCCATTCGGCCGTGCGAACCTTGTCGCGCATCACGTAGGCGTCGCCCTGCTTCTCGATCTTGATGAGCTCCTTGAGCGCGCCGTTCTGCTTCACGGCGTAGGTGCCGACCAGTTCGGCCTCGGGTGCGCCGCCGCTGTTCGCGCCGCAGGCGGCGAGCAGCAATGCCGACGCGCCTGCGGCCAGCCATTTCAGTGCTGTGTTCATGGTGATCCTTTGTCGAAGTGGCGCGCGCCGCCTTTTTCCCGAAGGCGGCGCGCGCCGGTTCAGGCGATGCCGCTCAGCGCTTCTCGTTGTCGCGCAGCTTCAGGCTGCCCTGGAAGCGCAGCGCGTGCGGGTACGACTCCTTCTCCTCGCCGGTGGCCACCGCCACCATCTTCTGCTCGCTCACCTGCGTCTTCGCGAGCAGCGGCGCCGGCAGGTTCAGCACGCCCTTGATCTGGTCGTACTGCGCCTGCGTGATGCGGCCCACGCCCAGCAGCCGGAACGCATCGCGCTCGATGTTCAGCAAGAGCGGCTTGTTGCCCGCGAAATTCTGCGCCTTGGCCAGCAGCGCGCTCCAGGACTGGGCGCTGTAGTTGCTCACGTAGTAGTCCTGCCCGGTCGGCCCGGCCAGCACCGCGGTGCAACCGGGCAGCTCCACTTGCGTGCTGTTGCCCGACATCACGAAGGTCTTGCGCTGCTCCATCGAGTCGCCGTAGGCCAGCGTCACGGGAATGGTCCACGTCGATGCCGGGTACAGGTTCTGGTTGGGGAAGGCCTCCTGCGTGATGTTCACGTAGGTGCTGTTGCCCGCGCACTGCGCGTCCACCGTGAGCAGCGGAATGCCGGTCTGGCGGATCAGGCTGTCGCCGATCTCGCTCACCTTCTTGCCGTTGCTCGCCTTCTCCAGCGAGCTCCACAGGCGCGAAGGCGTGACGTTGCCGAAGGCGTAGTCCTTCAGGTAGATGCGCAGGCCCTTCTGCATCGCCTCCTCGCCGATGTAGTTCTGGATGGTCTCCAGCACGTGGCTGCCCTTGTTGTAGACGAAGATCGACGGGCTGATGAAGCCGAACGAGCCCGCGTCGTTGAGGTTGCGCTGCACCGGCACGGCCGTGTTCTTCAGGTCGGCGACGATCACGTTGTGCTTGTCGAGCACGTAGTCGGAGAAGCTGTAGTACTCGGGGTGGAACTTGATCGTGGTGCGCCTTTCGAACCAGCGCGCGAACGACTCGTTGAGCCACACGTTGTCCCACCAGTCGAGCGTGACCAGGTCACCGAACCACTGGTGCGCCACCTCGTGCGTCACCACCGTCACCGAGTACAGCGTGGGCGTGTCGCCCGGCTTGGTGAGCACCGAGTCCGCGAACTCGAAGATCGAGCCCCAGTTCTCCATGCCGCCGAAACCGGTGTTGGGCTTGTTGTCGTAGCTGTCGTTGGCCGCGACGGTGTCGAACTTCTTGAACGGCAGCGGAATGCCCGTGTAGTTGTAGTAATAGTCCATCGACACCTTGGTCCACTCCATCGCGAACTTCGCCCAGTCGGAGCGGCCCGGCGGCGTGAACCAGCGCAGCGGCATCTCGCTGCCGTCCAGCGGGTTCTTGAACTTGTCGGCCAGGATGTCGAACTTGCCGCCGCCGAAGAAGGTCAGGTACATCGGCATGGAGGGCGTCTTCTCGAAGGCCACGCGCTGGTAGCCGTCGGGCAGTTTGGTCGCTTCGGTCTGCGCGCCGTTGGACACCGTCTTCCAGTCGCCCGGCACCTCGGCGGAAATTTCGAAGGTATGGCGGAAGGCCGGCTCGTCCCATCCCGGGAACCACTGCCGCGCGTAGTTGGTTTCGCCCTGCGTCACGATGGCATCGCTGCTCACGCCTTCAGGCGTGGAGAGGCCCACCTTGAAGATGCCGGTGGCGGCCGAGCAGAACGGGTTGCGCGCCACCTCGGCGGGCGGGCAGTACTCGGCATCGGAGAACTGGATCTTGCCGTCCCACTCCATGTGCAGCAGGTACTTGCCCTTGGCGATCTGGCCGTCGTTCAGGCGCAGCTGCACGAAGTCGCCCAGCGTCTGCGGCGTGGGAATCAGCGGGATCGCCTCCGAGGGATTCGACACCTTGCGCAGCGTGGTGCGGCCCTTCGCGAAATTCAGGTTGTGTGCGGCGACGACGATGGCATCGACCGGCTTGAGCACTTCGATCTCCACATCGCCGCGGCCCACGAAGGTCTTGAGCGCGGCATCGGGTCGGAACCACAGCTTGTAGTTGCTGGGCCAGACGGTGTCGGGCAGCTCCATCGGCTTTGCAGAGCGGTCGACGGCGGCGACCGCATTGTTCGCCGAGTTGGGTACTCCATCGTCCGGCGCCTTGGCGGAGGGATCGGACACGGGAGCGGAAACGACCTGGTCCGAAGGTGCGTTGAGGCCAACGCCTCCACCGCCCAACGAAGAACCACCACTGTCTCCGCCGCCGCCACAAGCCGTGAGAACGGCAAGGGTCACTGCGGTGATGGCAAGATGATTGACCACGGGTGTATTGAATCTTTTCATGATCGCCTCTGAGTACTCTTGGTAAGAAGAAACATGCGCCGGCTTCGCAGCCGCCGGCGGATAGCCGGCGATGCACAAGACGCGCGCGGTGATGAGTGAGATGAACAACGGGGGAATCGGGAAGAAACGGGCAACACAAGGCCCTCCCGGCGAACTCATTCGTTCGTCAGGACCACACAGTCATGCAGGGACACACCGCGCACGAAGCGGCGGTCCCAGGATGCGAGGCGTAAGAGGTTCCATTCCCGGCAATCGCGGGGTGATGGGATGCGGAGGCGGGGCTTGTAGCGCGAAGGCCTTCGTCAGTGCATGCGCATCGTCGGCGCAGCATGCTCCCGCGAAGCGGGAACGGTGCGAACCGTGTTGGCGATGGCAAGACTTGCTGCGGCTCTTGTCGTTGATTTCACGCGCATTCCCTCGTCCATTGATGTCACACAGTTGTAGCTGATGGGCGCTGCGTGCTCAACGAATCGCGGAACTTTTCCTTCTCAAAATGTTCGCGCGCGATAGGCCGAATGGCGTCATGGCACGCGATGCATGCCATGCAATACGAAGATGGTTCAGCCGCCGAAACACCTGCTCACGCAGATGACGGAAATCGGGCCACCGCACTGTGACCCGACCACGACAGTACGAAGGTACAAGCCTTCGAAAAGCCTATGAAAGCTGTGAACCAGAGACTGTGTGCGCACTGCGCGAGCGGTCGCGCAGCCACAGCATGAAGCCGCAGACGAACACGACGACCTGCGTGCCGATCAGCAGCGCGAAGCCCGCGAAGAAGCCCGAGGCCGACGAAGCCGCTGCCGCAGGGCCGGCACCGGCCCCATGCGACATCGCACCGATCACGCCGCCCATCAGCGCGGGCATGAAGCCCGCCACCAGGCTGCCCACGCCGTTGGTCACGCCGAATGCACTGGCCGTGTGCTCAGCGCGCGAGCAGTACTGCACCGTGCTCGGAATGGCCGGGCTCTGCAGGCCCCAGAAGAAGTTGGCCGCCACCAGGCAGCATGCGGCCGCGTAGGGGTCGCGCGCGTTGATGGCCATCAGCACCGACAGCGCCACGCCCACGCTCGCGCCCATGAAGATGAAGGGCACGCGCTCGCGGCCCACCTTGTCGATGAGCACGCCGCCCACGAACACCGCGAGCACGGTGGCGTACTGCGACAGCGAGGCCAGCCAGCCCATCTCGCGCATCGAGAAGCCGCGCGCCTCGCGCAGGTAGGTCGGCAGCCAATTGCTGCTGCCCCAGAGGTAAGCCAGCGCGGCGGAGGTCAGCAGCGTGATGAGGAACAGGTGCCGCGTCTGCAGCGCGCCCTTCACGATGCCGCCCACGCGCGACATCGCCTCGCCGAAGGAAGATGGCTTCACGCCGTCGGCGTGCCCCGGCGGCATGCGCACGAAGGCCAGCACCAGGGGAATGCCCAGCACGATGTTCATGACGCCGAGCACGTGGAAGGAGCTGTCCCACGCGAACTGCGTGAGCAGCCAGCCGACGAGCGGATAGCCGATGGCCAGCCCCAGGCCCGTGCCCATGTTGACGAAGGCATTGGGCTTGCCGTTCTCGTCGCTGCGGAAGTGCGCCTTGATGTACGCGGACGCCAGCGAGAAGAGCGGCCCTTCCGACACGCCCAGCAGCACGCGGGAGGCCAGCAGCAGGCCGTAGCTGTGGAACATCGGCGAGGCCCACGTCACCACGCCCCAGAGGATCAGCCCGTAGACCAGGCTGCGCCGCACGCCGAAGAGCGCCGAGCAGAACGGCGTGAGCACGAAGGCCGACACGCCGTAGCCCAGCATGAAGGCCGTCGCCAGGAAGCCCTGGCTCACGCGGTCGGTCGCCGCGAGGCCCACATGGTTCAGGAACGCCGCGTCCGTGATGAGCACGGCGATGTTGATGCGGTCCACGTAGGAGATCGCGACGATCACGAACAGCGTGATGACGCCGTACCAACGAAAGCTCTTGCTGCTACTGCTGTTGTTGTCGCTGTTGCTGTTCTGCATGACCTGTCCTGCCGGTATGGGGGTGTTGGCGCGCGCCTAGAACATGTGGCGCATGCCGAACTCGGTGCCGCTGGAGGCACGGTTCGGCGCGGTGATCGCGCCCGAGAGGGCCTGCGATGCACCGTTGCTGTTGCTGATGCGCGCGATGGTGGCGTACAGCGCCGTGCGCTTCGAGAGGTTGTGCACGTAGCCGATGGCGAGCTTCGACGAAGTGGGCTTCAGCAGCGCACCGGCCGGCTCCAGCCGGTAGCGCGCATATGAGGCCTTGATCTCGCCGGGCCCGATGGGCAATTGGAAGCCGACCAGCACGCCCCTGGCATCGGTGCTGCCCTTCGACTCCTTGTACAGCTCGCTCGTGAGCTTGAGGTTCATGAGCGAGGCGTCGAAGGTGTAGGAGGCGCCGAGGTTGGTCACGCGCAGGTCGCCGCTCGCATAGCGCGTGCGGCCGGTGGCCAGCGCGATGTTGAGCCCGCCGCCCTGGTAGCCGAAGCGCGCGCCGGTGTGGTCGCCGTCGTGCCTGTTCGATACCTTCGTGCCCGGCAGCACCGCGTTCGAGTCGTTCTCGCCCATGGCGTACATCACCTGGCCGTAGAAGCCGCCGAGGTCGGCCGGCAGCAGGTAGCCGATGCTGTTCGACGCGCGCGTTCCGGTGGGCGCGACCAGGCCGCCCAGGCCCGAGAAGTAGATCTGGTTGGCGCCGATGCCGCCGCCCGTGCCGAAGGGATCGAAGATGGCGGTGTTCCAGAAGGCCGGCACGTAGTCGCGGCCGAGCCGCACCTCGCCGAAGGGACCCGCGAGGCTCACGGTGGAGCGGCGGTTGAAGCTCAACACTCCTGCTGTTCCGTTGCCGCTGGCCTGGTTGTTCGAGTTCGACGGAAAGCCCTGCGCGCTGTCGTTCTGCAGGCCCATCTCCATCCAGAAGTTGGCCGAGTAGCCGCCACCAAGGTCTTCCGTGCCCCGAAAGCCCAGGCGGCTGAACATGTTGCCGCTGTTGGTCAGCTGCGTCTTGCTGGCCGAACCCGGGCCGCTGCCCTTGGTGTAGGTGACGGCTGCATCGACCACGCCGAAGAGCGTGAGGGAAGATTGGGCCAGCGCTCCGCCAGCCCCGCTGGCCGCAGCCAGCGCGATCAGGTACTTTTTCATTGAGTTGTCTCGGGTAGTTTTCTTCTGTCGGCCGGTGGCCCCGTTCAGATGTCGAGCACCAGCCGCGCGCCCTTGCAGCGCGAGACGCAGATCATCATGGTCTTGTTCGACGCACGTTCGATCTTGGTGAGGATGCCGTCGTGGTGGTCGATCTCGCCTTCGAGCACCGCCGTCTCGCAGGCGCCGCACACGCCTTCCTTGCAGCTGTGGTCGGGGTTGAGGCCGGCGTCGATCAGGCTGTCGAGGATCGACTTGCCCGCCGGCACCTCCACGCTCCTGCCGCTCTTGGCGCACTCCACCACGCAGGCCTGCGAGGCGGCGCCCGCCTCTACCTGCACGGCGGCAAAGCGCTCGATGTGCGCGTTGGCATAGCCCAGCTGCTCGCAGCTCTTCTCGAAGGCATCGAGCATCGGCGTGGGGCCGCAGCAGTAGTAGTGGCTGGAGGCGCCCTTGCCCGCCAGCAGCCCGACCAGATTGGGCGGCGCGCCCTTCTCGTCGTCGAAGTGCCAGGTCAGCTGCACCGACTTCTCTTTCGCGAGCGCCTCTATGGCGTCGCAGAAGGCGGCCTCCTTGCGGGTGCGCGCGCAATAGACGATCTCCACCGGCTTGCCGATGGCCACCAGCCGCTGCAGCATGCACCAGATGGGCGTGACGCCGATGCCGCCTGCCACGAGCACCGAGCGCTCAGCGCCCTCTTCCAGCCTGAAGTTGTTGCGCGGGGCCGAGATGGGCAGCGTCATGCCCACGCGCAGCTGCTGGTGCACGTAGCGCGAGCCGCCGCGGCTCTTGCGGTCGTTGAGCACGCCCACCACGTAGCGCTGGCGGTCGCTCGACGGGTTGCACAGCGAGTAGCTGCGCACCAGCCCGTTGGGCAGGTGCAGGTCGATGTGGGAGCCGGCCTCGAAGGCGGGGAAGTCCACCGCGGGCGTGGCCGGCCGGAACTCGACGCTCACGATGCCGTCGGCCTCGTAGCGCATGGTGTGCACGAGGGCGTTGAGCGTGGGAGAAGACATGGCGATCGCTTCCCCGTCAGGCCGTGGCGGCTTCGCCTGCCTCGGCCAGCTGCGCAACGGCCAGGGTGCGCATGTGGCGGCGCAGGCGGACGATGCCCAGGTCGTGCTGGTACAGGTTCTCGTGCTGGTTGGCGTCGGGCTCCATCTCTTCGAGCATCACGCGGTCCTGCTCCAGCACGTGCCAGTGGCGCGCCTCGAGGCGGTTCTTGTACAGGAAGCGCCAGGTGTCGCGCTGCCAGCCCGGCTGCAGCTTGCGCACGCGCCAGAAGAAGGTGGCCGTCATGCCCTTCACGATGGGCGAGAAGGCGCCGATGATGATGAAGTTGCCGCCGGGGCCGCCGGTCTTCGGATACGGAATTTCGAGGCGCATCCAGTGGATGCCGGTGTCGGCCCACTCGGTCCAGTCGAAGTTGACGTTGCGCTGGCCTTCCTTCTCGAAGACGAAGCCGATGTCGGTCTGGCGGATGCCGAACTTGGCGCTCGAATCGCCCTCGGCCATCGAGTGCGACTGCTTGTGCAGGTAGGTGCCGTGCATCGGGTCCATCACGTTGTCGAGCACGTAGCGGTAGTCGCCCTTCCACTCGGTGTAGCAGAGGAAGCTGCTGTACTCGGCGTCGTCGGTGAGCTGCTCGGGCAGCACCAGCGGCGGCGGCACGTCGACCGGCTCCTTCGAGTTGTAGAGGAACACCGCGCCGGCGCGCTCCTGCACGTGGAAGTGCATCGTGGCCTTCGAGCCCTCGAGCTTGCAGCCGGGGCTGCCGGGCACGCGCGTGACGACGCCATCGTGGCGCACTTCGACGCCGTGGTACGGGCAAGAGAGCCGGTCGCCCAGCACCACGCCCTGAGACAGCGGCGCGCCGCGGTGCGGGCAGCGGTCTTCCAGCGCGTGCAGCACGCCCTCGCCGTCGCGCCACAGCGCGAGCTTGCGGCCGAGGCGGCGCAGGGAGATGGGGTTCTCCTTGATGAAGTGCGAGGGGCAGATGGGGTACCAGAGGTCCTTCAGGCCGATCTCGAGCAGGTGGTCGACCGGATCAACGGGAACGGGTTGGATGGCGATGGTCATGATGTTCGTTCCTCTCAGGCCGCCAGCGCAGCCATCTCCTTGCGATACAGCTCCTCGGTCCACTGCTGGCCGCCCGGCGTGGCGAGGCCGCTGTCGTTCAGGCGCTGCACCAGGCCCGGTAGGTCGTGGATGCCGTCGGCGAAGGCGCGCTCGATCACGTCGCCCAGCAGGTCTTCGTAGGTGGTCGCGGGGCGCCGGCGCGCCTGGTGCGGTTGCAGGTAGCGGTCTTGGTTTTGCATCGTGAGCCTCCGTGGGGCGGAATGAATTGAAGAATCAGGCGGCGGCCACCATGGCCGGGGTTGCGAGCGGCGCGGCCCAGGCGTCGTAGCCGTAGACCCAGTCGGCGTTGCCGCCTTCGCGCAGCCAGTTGTTGCCGCGCGAGCCGAGCTGAACCTGGCTGGCGCGCTCGATGCGCGCGGTTTCGAAGCCCTGCAGCGCGGCAGGCACGTCGGCCATCGCCACGCCTTCGAGGTGGCGCGACAGCACCACCGCGTCCTCGATGGCCATGCCCGCGCCCTGCGCCATAAAGGGCAGCATCGGGTGCGCGGCATCGCCCAACAGCGCCATGCGGCCCTTGGTCCAGGCGGGCATCGGGTCGCGCTCGTACAGCGCGGTCTTGAGCACCGTGTCGCAGGCGTCGAGCAAGGCGCGCGCCTCGGGGTGGTAGGCCACGTACTGCTCGCGCAGTTCTTCGACGCTGCCGGGCGCGGTCCACGATTCGAGGTGCCAGCTGTCCTGCGGCGTGGTCGCGAAGATGAAGACGTCCTTGCCCCGGTTCAGCGGGAAGGTGACGATCTGGCTCTGCGGATTCGGGCCCCACCACTTGGTGAAGGCGCCGAGGTTGGGCACGCCGGCCACGCGCTCGGCGGGCACCACGGCGCGGTAGGCCACGATGCCGGTGAAGCGCGGGCTTTCGGCACCGAACATCGCGGTGCGCACGCACGAGTGGATGCCGTCGGCGCCGATCAGCACGCCGACACGCGCATCGCTGCCATCCGCGAACGAGAGGCTCACGCCCTTTTCGTCGGCGGCTATCTTCTCGGCCCGCTTGCCGAGCGCGACGCGCTCGATCGGGAACATGTCGGCCAGCGCAGCCAGCAGGTCGGCGCGGTGGATGGTGAGCTGCGGCGCGCCGTAGAGCTGCTCGGCAGTGTCGGCCATCTCCAGGCGCGAAGTCTCCTCGCCGGTGTCGTAGGTGCGGCTGATGCGGTGCGACGGGCGCGCCGCCGTCACGCGGGCCGCCTCGCCCACGCCGAGGCCGTCGAGCGCGCGCACGGCGTTGGGCGTGAGGTTGATGTCGGCGCCGACGCGGGCGAACTGCTTCGCCTGCTCGAACACGATCACGTCGTGCCCCGCGCGCCGCAGCGCGATGGCCGCGACGAGCCCGCCGATGCCCGCGCCGACGATGCCGATGGTGGATTCGCTGGTGGTCTTCATGAGACTGTGCTTTCGTTCCTGCGCCGGCTCACTCGGCAACGATGTTGCGGGCCTTGATGATCTTGGCCCACACGGCCGTCTCGTCGCGGATGTAGGCGGCGAACTCGGCCGGCTTCATGGCCGCGTCGGTCATGCCCTGCGCCTTCAGGCGCTCGCGCACGTCGGGTGTCGAGAGCATCTCGGCCGCGTCCTTGGCGAGCTGCTCGACCACGGCGGGCGGCGTGCCCTTGGGCGCCATCAGGCCGTACCAGGAGGTCACGGTCACGCCCTGGATGCCCTGCTCCGCCAGCGTCGGGATTTCGGGTGCCGCGGCGCTGCGCTTCGCCTCGGTCACGCCCAGCGCGACCAGCTTGCCGTTCTTCAGGAAGGGCAGCGTCGCCGGCAGGTTGCTGAACATCAGCGGCACGGTGCCGCCGAGCACGTCGTTGAGCGCGGGCGCCGTGCCCTTGTAGGGCACGTGCAGCATGTCGATGCCAGCCTGCTGCTTGAAGAGCTCGCCCGCCAGGTGCAGGCCGCTGCCCACGCCGGGCGAGGCATACGACAGCGTGCCGGGCTTGGCCTTGGCCTGCGCCACCAGTTGCTTCGCGTCCTTGATGCCGGAGGCCGGAGATGCCACCAGCACGTTGGGCGCCTTCGCGAGCATGGTGACCGGCACGAAGTCCTTCGCCATGTCGAAGGGGAAGTTGGGCATCAGCGTCGGGTTGATGGTGACGTTGCCCGCCGGGATCACCAGCAGCGTGTGGCCATCGCCCTTGGCGCGCTTGACCTTGTCCATGCCGATGTTGCCGGCCGCGCCCACCTGGTTGTCGACCACGGCCGCCTGGCCGTAGCGCTTGGCCAGGCCGTCGGAGAGCACGCGGGCGAGCGTGTCGACCGGGCCGCCTGACGGGAACGGCGAGATGATGGTGAAGCGCTCGCTGGAGAGCTGCTTCTGCGCCTCGCTCTGCTGCGCGTGCACGGGCGCGGCGAGCGTGAAGGCAGTGAGTGCGGCGAACAGGACGGAGAAGGAAAGACGTCTTTGCATGAGAGTCGAGGAGTTCATTTCTTTTCGGTCAGGAAGGCGCCCTTGGGGCCTTCCGCGTTCTTCTGGCGGCGCGTGTTGCCATCGAGGCCGCCGTCCACCGCCCATTCGGCAAAGACCGTGGGGCCCGGCTCGAACTCGCGCGGCTGCCAATCGGCGGTGAGCTGGTCTTCGTCGGCGTAGTACTCGATGAGGCCGCCCGCCGGATTCTTGAAGTACCAGAAGTACGCGGACGACACCGGGTGGCGCCCCGGGCCGAGCTGGGTTTCCCAGCCGCATCGCGAGAAGTGCAGCCCGCCGCCGAACACCTCATGGATGTCGCGCACGGTAAAGGCCACGTGGTTCAGCCCACGCTTGCCCGAGGGAATCTGCAGCAGGAACAGGTCGTGGTGGCCGCCTTCGGCCGCACAGCGCATGAAGGCGCCGCGGTTGGGGTAGCTGTCGGAGGCCACGAAGCCGAAGCGATCGGCGTAGAAGGCGCTGGTGGCCTTCACGTCGCTCACGAAGAACACGACGTGGCCGACCTCGATGGGCGTGGCGCGTTCGTAGATGGGCGCCGGCTGATTGACGCGCGGCTTCGCGTTCCAGGTGTTCATGGCGCCGCAATCGACCTGCACCGCGTGCTTGCGGCTGACCTGCAGGCGCACGGCCAGGCCGTTGGGGTCGATGCAGCCGATGCGGCGCGCGCCGTCCACCGTGGCGTCGAAGAAGGCCGGGTCCTGCGCGATGGCTGCGGCGTAGCGGTCGAGGTCGGCATCGCTTTCCACGCCCCACACCACTTCGCGCAGCGTCGGGCCCTCTTCCATCGCGGGCGGCAGGCCCGGCTTGTCCAGCGCGGCGACCACCACCTTGCAGCCGTTCAGGCACTCGAAGACGAGTTCGTCGGCGGCCTCCGACTTCAGGGAAAGGCCCCAGTCCTGGAAGAACCGGCGGCAGGCGGGCAGGTCGTCCGCGCCGTAGGTGATCTGGTCGATGCCAAGTACGCTCATCGTGCGCTCCTCTTCAGTTCGCCCAGGGGAGCGGTTGTTCATTGGTACCCCAGTACATGCTCTTCTGCTCCATGTACTGGAAGATGCCTTCGCGGCCCTTCTCGCGGCCCAGGCCGCTGTCGCGCCAGCCGCCGAAGGGCGTGGACACCGAGAACTGCTTGTAGGTGTTGACCCAGACCGTGCCGGCCTGCACCGCGCGGCCCAGCTTCCAGGCGCGCTTGAAGTCGCGGCTCCACACGCCGGCCGCCAGCGCGTAGACGCTGTCGTTGGCCTGCGCGATCAGCTCTTCCTCGCTGTCGAAGGGCATGGCGACCAGCACCGGGCCGAAGATCTCTTCCTGGCTGATGCGCGCGCCGTTCGTCAGGCCTTCGATGATGGTCGGCTTGTAGAAGTAGCCCCGGTCATAGCCATCGCCGTGCGGGCGTACGCCGCCCGTGCGAATCCTGCCGCCTTCGGAAACGCCAAGATCGACGTAGCGCTCGATGCCCTCTCGGTGCTTCGCGGTGATGAGCGGACCCATCTGCGTGCGCTCCGAGGCCGGGTCGCCCACGCGCAGCGCGTTGGCGCCTTCGGCCAGCCGCGTGAGGAACTCGTCGTAGATGCCGCGCGCCACGAACAGGCGCGACCCCGCGATGCACGACTCGCCCGACGAGCTGAAGATGCCGTAGAGCACGCCGTTCACCGCGTGGTCGATGTCCGCATCGTCCAGCACCATGGTCGGCGACTTGCCGCCGAGCTCCAGCGACACCGGCATCATCTTGTCGGCCGCGATGTGGGCGATGTGCTTGCCGGTGGTGGTGCCGCCGGTGAACGACACGCGCTTGACCAGCGGATGCTTGGTGATCGCGTCGCCGATCACCGAGCCCCTGCCCGGCAGCACGCTGACGATGCCCTTGGGCACGCCGGCCTTCTCGCAGATGCGCGCCAGCTCCAGCGCCATCAGCGGCGTGACCTCGGCGGGCTTCACGACCACCGCGTTGCCGGCGGCCAGCGCGGGCGCCAGCTTCTGCGCCTCGCTGGCAATGGGCGAGTTCCACGGGGTGATGGCCGCGACCACGCCCATGGGCTCGTGCACGCTCATGGTCACGAAGGCGCCGCGCGAGGGCGTGATGGTTTCCTCCAGCGTCTCCAGCGCGGCGGCGAAGAACTGGAAGGTGCCGGCGGCGCTGGCCACGAGGTTGCGGGTCTCGTTGATCGGCTTGCCGTTGTCCAGGCGCTGCTTCTGCGCGAGCGATTCGGCCTCTTCGCGGATCAGCTGCGCCACGCGGTGCAGCACGGCCGCGCGCTCGTGCGGCAGGCGCTGCGCCCAGCCGCTGGTGCGAAAGGCGCGGTCTGCGCCCGCAATGGCTTCCTCGACGTCGGCCAGGCTCGCGGCCCGCAGGCGCGCGATGGGCTCGCCGGTGGCCGGGTACAGGCTTTCGTAGACGTCGCCGCCGCCCAGGCGCCATTCGCCGGCGATGCAGATCGGAAGGAGTTCGGAAGAGATCATGGGAAACGGCGGGTTCAGATGGCGAGCGCGGCCACGCGATTGCGCAGCGCACGCACGGCGCTGTAGACGGTCAGCGCGGATGTCTTGGGGTTGGCCGCCAGCGGCTTGTTGCGCATGGTCAGTTCGAAGCTGCCGAATGCGCCCTCGGCTTCGACCGTGTGCACGTTCTCGGTGGTGGCCGGGTCGGCGATGAGCCGCACCATGGTGCGGTCGAGCCCCAGCCCCGCGAGCGAGACGGTGGCCGCGACGTTGGCGTTCTTCGGATAGAGCAAGGCCGCTTCGCGCGCGCTGCCTTCGAAGATCACGGTTTCATGCGCCAGCGCGCCGAGGTCGCGGCCCTGCTCGGCCGGCGTGCCCTTCCAGGCCTGAGGCGGCTTGCGGCCGGTGTAGCGCACGCTGTCGAGACCGCCGATGCGCGCGGCAGCGAGCGCGTCGATGGCGCCGATGGCGCCGGGAATCAACTGCACCTGAGTGCGGCCGGCAATGGCGGCGGCTTCGAGCTTCTCGGCCAGGCCGGTAGCCGACAGCGCGCCGACCGAGGCGACCACGCAGGGCGTGCCGCGTGCCAGCGCGGGCAGCACGTGCTGCTCGATGGCGGCATGGCCTGCGGTCTCGACCACGAGGTCGATACCGTCGGCGGGCAAGGCGCTGCCCACCTGCGCGTCGGGTGCAGCCTTCTGCGCGGCGGCGATGGCGTCGGCGGGCACGACGACAGCCACCACCTTCAGGGCGGGATCGCCGTGGAGCAGTTCGAGCACCGAGGTGCCGATGGCTCCGCAGCCGACGAGTGCGATCCGCGTGGGCGTTGGCATGGAACGGCCTTCCCTCACTTGCCCACCGTGCCGAGCGCCGGGATCTGCGTGACCGTGTTGGTCGGCGGGCCGGCGAAGGTGGTCTTGAAGCTGCCGATCGAGAGCATGTCGATCTCAAGCAGGAACGGGCCCTCGGCCGCCAGCGCCTCGCCGATGCGGGCGGGCAGCTCGGCCAGGTCCTGCACGCGGGCATGCGGCAGCGCGATCGACTTGCACAGCAGGTCGTAGTCGGGCGTGTGCAGCTCGGCGTAGCACTGGCGGCCGCCGTACTGCGCGTCCTGGATGTTCTTGATGACGCCATAGCTCTTGTCGTTCATGAGCACGATCACCATCGGCGCCTTCTCCTGCACCATGCAGGCCAGCTCGCCCAGGTTCAGAATGAAGCCGCCGTCGCCGGCCAGGCAGAAGGTCTTGCGGCCCGATCCCGTCACTGCCGCGCCGATGGCCGCGCCGATGGCCATCGGCATGCCCTGGCCGATGCCGCCGCCCGTGGCGTGCACGCCGGCGCTCGGTTCGAAGACGCGCAGCTCGCGATTGCCCCAGGTGCTGTTGGAGACGGTAACGTCGCGCACCCAGTTGAAGTTGCGCCCGGCCGCCGACTGGAGCTGGCGCACGAGTTCGGCGTACGGGCCGAGGCCGTCGCGCAGCCCCGCAACCGCCTGGTCGTGCGCGGCGCGCAGGTCGACCAGCAGCTGCGGGTCGGCCTTGTACCTGGCGGCTTCGAGGCGGTCGGCCAGGCCTTCGAGGGCCAGCGCGGAATCGCCGCAGACGAAGGCTTCGGACGCGTAGCAGCGGCCTTCGGCGGCGGCGTCGACGTCGATGCGGTAAAGCGGGCGGGGCAGCTTCAGCTCGTACTTGAGCGTCTCGTTGCCGCGCAGGCGCGAACCGACCACGAGCATCGCGTCGCAGGTCTGGTAGAGGGCCTCGACCGGCTTCTGGATGTTGTAGGCGCCGAGCGAGCCGGCGTCGTCCTCGGGCACCGTGCCGCGGCCCTGAGTCGTCGTGACGACACCGAAGCCGAGTTTCTGCAGGCGCTGGATGGCGGCGCGGGCATGGCGGGCACCGCCGCCGACCCACAGCATCGGGCGCCTTGCAACGGCGAGGCGCGCGGCCAGCGCGTCGAGTGCGGCGGCCGACGGCACGGCGCGCTCGACGGGCAGCGGCGACAGGTCGGCCGGCATCGTGGTCAGCGCCGACTGGATGTCGATCGGGATCTCGACGCTGACCGGGCCGGTCGGCGCCGTCAGCGCGAGCTGCACCGCGCGCTTGAGCGTGCCGAGCACCGTCTCGACGCTGCGCACGCGCAGCGCGGCCTTCGACACGGCCTTGAGCATCGTGAGCTGGTCGGGCGCCTCGTGGATGTACGACATGCCCTTGTCGAGGTACGGCGTCTCGATCTGCCCAGTGATGTGCAGCAGCGGCGCGCCGGCCGTCAGGGCCTCGACCATGCTGCCCGCGATGTTGCCCGCGGCAGGCCCGGTGCTGGTGATGCACACGCCCAGGCTGGCGGTGGATCGCGCGTAGGCGTCGGCCATGTTGCCCGCGCCGGCTTCTCCGCGCGCCGAGATGAAACGCACCGTGCCGCGCTGCGCGAAGGCATCGAGGATCGGCATGTTGTGGATCGAGATCACGCCGAAGGCCGCCTTGACGCCGCACTGTTCGAGAAAGGCGGCGACGACGGCGCCGACGGTGACGGTGTTGTTGGGGTTATGCATGGCGTGACAGGCCTCCGGAAATGTCGATGTGGCTGCCCGTCGTGTACGACGCGAGGGGCGAAGCGAGGAAAAGGATCGCGCGCGCGGCTTCGGTCGGAAGCCCCAGGCGACCCAGCGGGATGTGCTTGTTCTTCGCGAGCTGGCCGCTCCAGGCGGTCCAGTCGAGCGACTTGTCTTCGCGCGCCTCGAAGCGGCGGCGCCACTGGCCCGACTCCACCAGGCCGATCAGGATGCCGTTGACGCGCACGCCCTGCGGCGCGAATTCGGTCGCCATGGAGCGCACGAGGTTCAGCAGGCCGGCGCGCGCGGCCGAGGTGGCGACCATGTGCGGCTCGGGCTGGCGCGCCAGCAGCGAGTTGGCGCAGACGATGGCGGCATCGCCCAGCACCGCACGCTGTGCAGCGAGCTGCGGCAGGAAGGCGCGCGTGGGATTGATGACGGAGAAGAATTTCAGGTTCAGCTCTTCGGTCCAGGCCTCGTCGTCGGTGTTCGCGAAAGTCGAGACCCTGCCCTGCCCCGCGTTGTTGACCAGCATCGAGGCCGGGCCGAGCGCGGCTTCGCTGGCGGCGGCGAAAGCGCGCACCGAGGAGGCTTCGAGCACGTCGCAAGGCTGGGCGAAGAGCTTCGCGTCCGGGAACTGACTGCGCAGGCCGGCCACGGCGCCGTCGAGCCGCTCGGCATTGCGGCCGCACAGCGCGACGGCGGCGCCGCAGCCCAGCAGCAGCTCGACGGTGGCCAGGCCGATGCCCGACGAGCCGCCCGTGACCACGGCCACGCGGCCGGCCAGCGCATCGGCGGCGAAGAAGGAAGGAAGAGCCTGGTCTGTCATGGTTTCAGGGTCATGCGGAGCGCAGCGGCACCACCTTGGCGGTGCGCGCGGGCGAGTAATTGAGCAGGCCGGAGATCTCGTCGGCCGTGCCGCGCACGCGCTGCACCATCTCGTCGATGCGGCTTTCCTCGATGTGGCTGGCGGTGACGGTGGCGCCCAGGGCGGCGACGATGTGGCCGCTGTGGTCGCGCACCGGCGCGGCGATGCTGGAGATGTTCGATTCGAAGAAGCCCTCGCCCAGCACGTAGCCGCGCTGGCGGTCGGCCTGCACCATGTCGAAGAGTTCGTTCACGGTCTTGGGCGTGCTCGGCGAGAAGGTCTCGAGCTTGTCTTCGGGGTAGAGCGCGCGCAGCTGCGGCAGCGTGAGGTCTTCGAGCAGGATGCGGCCCAGCACCGTGGCATGGGCCGGCAGCCGCGTGCCCACGGTGACCGAGCTAGCGAAGGGCGTGGGCGGCGCGACCTTGGCGACATAGACGATGGAGCGGCCGTCGCGCACCACCAGGTTGCAGGGTGTGCGCAGCTCGTCGCACAGGCGGTTGAGCAGCGGCGTGCCCAGCTGGGTGAGCTCCAGCGAGGCGAGGTATTCGAAGCCCAGGCGCAGCACGGCAAGGCCCAGGCGGTAGTCGCGACCGCCCTCGGTGCGCTCGAGAAAACCCATGTTCTCCAGCGTGGTGAGCAGGCGGAAGACGGTCGAGCGCGGCAGGTCGAAGCGGCGCGCCAGTTCAGGCGCCGAGAGCGTGCGGCTTTCGCGGCTGAACTCGCACAGCACGCGCAGTCCGCGCTCCAGCGCGGGCACGTTGTAGCGGTCGGCGCCCTCTTCCATCGCTTCGTTGCCGTCGTTGTTGTTGGCCATGCCAGTGGTTCCTTCCTCGGATGTCTCTGTGTGGTTGCGGTCAGCCGGCGAGCGATTCGCGCAGCAGCTTGGCGACGGCCTGTGGTTGCTCCACATAGCCGGCGTGGCCCGCATCCTCCACCAATTCGAGCGGCACTCCGCACTGGCGCGCGACTTCTTCGCAGGCCGACGGCGGCGTGACCACGTCGAGCGCGCCGCAGGCCACGCGCACCGGCATGGGCGGCGGCAGGTCGGCCAGAAGGTCGGCGTTGCACAGCAGCTCGACCGCCTGACGGTAGCCGCGGTCGTTCAGCCGGGCCATGTTCCAGCGCACCCACTGGCGGGCGTGCTCGGAGGCCTTGTCGGAAACCAGCCGGGCCGAACGCTTCGCGGCCATGCCTGCGATGCCGAGTTCGTCGAGCGTGGCGAGGCGTTCGGCGCGGACCCTGGCGCGGGCTTCCGCACGAGACGCCGCGCCGTAGCCGATGGCCGGGCTGACCAGCACCAGCCGGTGGACGCGCGCATCGCTGCGCGCGGCCGAGGCGGCGGTGATGGCACCGAGCGAATGGCCGACCAGCACGCACGAATCGATCTCCAGCGCATCGAGCAAGGCGCCCAGGCGCGCCGCGTAATCGGCGGCGGTCGGCGCACGGGCCTCGAGCGGCGTGGAGCTTCCGTAACCGGGCGCATCCCAGGCAATCACGCGGGCCTGCGATGCGAGCAGCGCGGCGGTGTCGATCCACGATGCTGCGCCCGAGCCGATGCCGTGCAGGCACACGATGGCCGCGCCCCGCCCGCACTCGCGCACCGACACCACCGCGCCGCCGCCGACCGCGACATCGCGCGCCGGAAAGCGGGCGTCGAGCCGTGCCAGCTCGGAGGCCGGCAGGAGCGCATCAGGATGGGCAGCGTGGTTCATGGGCTGAGGGTCTTTTTTCGGGAATACCGCGGAACCGGCCTTGCCGGGCCGCAGGTACCGCCCCTGCAAGGGGGCGGCGGCCGCACGGAGTGGGCGGGCCTGGGGGGCGGCCTTATCGCTTGATCTTGGCGAGGGGGTGATCGGCCGGGTACGTCGGCGTCACCGGCTTCTTCGCGCCGAGCATCACGCACATCAGCGCGTCCTCGTCGCCGATGTTGATCTCCTCACGGTACACGCCGGGCGGCACCGAGATCAGGTCGCGGTCGGTCATGATGGTCTCGAAGCGCTCGCCGTCCTTCTCGATCACCACCTTGAGCTTGCCGCGGATCAGGAAGAACACTTCCTCCACGTCGGTGTGCAGGTGCGGCGGGCCTTCGTGGCCGGCGGGGATCACCATGGTCGAGAAGGTGAAGTGCTCGGCAGGCACGGTGTTGACGTCGGCCGCGACGCCGGTGCCGCCGGTGCCCACGTAGCGCATCTGGGCGCGGCGGTACTTGGGGTCGAAGTCGGCCTGGAACTTCAGCGCGTCCCAGTCGTACTTGCGGGTTTCGTAGCGCGCGATGCGGGTGTTCATCCACTCCGCGAGGCTGCTGCCTTCGGGCTGGGCCAGGGTGCTGGTAGCCGCGGGGTTGATCTTCTGCTGTTCGGACAGGTCGCTCATCGGGTTGACTCCTTGGTCGGAAAAATCGGGTGCGTGGGTTGGTTCTCAGTGCATCGCAAAGCCGCCGTTGACGGCCAGCAGCTGGCCAGTCACGAAGCGCGCGAGCCCCGAAAGAAGGAAGACGGTGGCGCCGCACACGTCGGCGGCCTGCTGCTCGCGCGGAATGGCGCGGCCTTCGAGGTACTTCTGGTGGCGCGCCATCGGCACGTATTCGGTGGCTTCCACCAGCGTGAGGCCGGGCGCCACGGCGTTGACGGTGATGTTGTCGCCGCCCCACTCGCGCGCCAGCGAGCGCGTCATGGAAATGACTGCGCCCTTGCTCGACGCATAGGCCAGCAGGTTGGGCGCGCCCCACAGCGCGGTGTCGGAGGCGAGGTTGACGATCGCGCCGCGGCCGCTTTCGGCCAGCGCGGCGCGGCAGGCGCGGCCCATGAGCCAGCTGCCGCGCACGTTGACGTTCATCACGCGATCCCACATGTCGATCTCGAGCTGGTGCGCGTCGCGGCCGCCGGAGTTGGTGATGGCGGCGTTGTTGACGAGCCCGTCGAGGCCGCCGAGCAGGCGGATGGCTTCGTCGGCGCAAGCCACGATGGAACCCGGGTTGGCCAGATCGACGGGCAGCGCGTGGGCGTCGCGGCCCGCTTCGCGCAGCGCCTTCGCCTCGGTCTCGGCCAGCTCACCGAGGATGTCGGCCAGCACCACGCTCGCGCCCGCGGCGGCAATGCACTGCGCGAAGGCGAGGCCCAGCCCGCGCGCGCCGCCGGTCACGAGCACACGGCGGCCGGCCAGCAGGTTGGCGGGCATCTCGGCGAGCAGCGCCTGCAGGCTCGATGGATCGGCGATGGCTTTGAGTTCGGTCATGGAATGAAGCTGGTGGAAACGAAGGTCAGTCGGCCTGGATGCCGAGCTCCTTGATGACCTTGCCGAAGCGCGCGTAGTCGGCGGCATTGGTCTTGCCGAGCACGTCGGCGTCGCCACCCACGGGCGTGGTGCCGAGCACGGCCATGCGCGAGACGATCTCGGGCATCTTCAGGATCTCGTTGAAGTGGGCGTTGAGCGTCTTGACGATCTCGGGCGGCAGGTTGCGCGGGCCCCAGAGGCCGTTCCAGGCGGTCACCTCGACGTCCTTGTAGCCCTGCTCGGCCATCGTCGGCACGCTGGGCGCGAGCGGCGAGCGCTGGGCCGAGGCCACGGCCAGCGGGCGCAGCTTGCCGCCGGCGAGGTACGGCGCCACCGGCCCCAGCGTGACGAAGGTGACCGGCACGTGGCCGCCCAGCACGTCGTTGATGGCGGGCGCCACGCCCTTGTAGGGCACGTGCGCGAGGGTGGCGCCCGAGGCGCGGGCGAACATCTCGCCCAGGATGTGCATCGGCGAGCCGCTGCCCGGGCTGGCGTAGCTCAGCGTCTTGCCGCCCTTGGCCGCGGCCACCGCATCCTTCACCGAGGAGAGGCCGCTGTTGCCGCCGGCCACCAGGAACAGCGGCTGACTGCCCGTCTGCACGATCGGCGTGAAGCCGTTCAGCACGTCGTAGCCCGAGCCGTTGGTCTTGAGCACCAGCTGCGCGATCGAGAAGGTGCTGGGCGCGAGCAGCAGCGTGTAGCCGTCGGGCACGGCCTTCGACACATAGGCGCTGCCGATGATGCCGCTGGCGCCGGGGCGGTTGTCGACCAGCACGGTCTGGCCGACGCGCGCCGACAGCTTCTCCGCGAAGAGGCGCGCCAGCGCGTCCGTGTCGCCGCCGGCCGGATAGGCGACGACCAGCGTGATCTGCTTGGCCGGATAGCTGTCGGCTGCCCAGGCGAGTCCGGAGGCGCAAGCGGCGGCCATGGAAATGGCGGCGGCGATGGCATGGCGGCGAGTGGGTTTCATCGTGTCCGTTCTATCTAGGATTGTTTCACTAAAGAAACAACGATTTATTAATGGAACGCCACGAAGAATATCGAAGAAGACAACTTCATGACTAAGGGAAAACCCGTATTCGTATCGCAACGAAAACAGGGCGGCCTTTTCGGGCCGCCCTGGCTGGCGTGAGAGAGAACGAGGAGAGAACGAGGCGTCAGCCGCCGTAGCGCGCCACGGTGAGGCCTTCCATGTCGATCTCGGGCGACCTGCCCTCGATCAGGTCGGCCATCACGCGGCCGGTGCCCGCGGCCATGGTCCAGCCGAGCGTGCCGTGGCCGGTGCTCAGCATCAGGTTGGGAACGCGGGTGGCGCCGATCACCGGCGTGCCGTCGGGCGTCATGGGACGCAGGCCGGTCCAGAAGGAAGCCTCGCGCACGTTGCCGCCTCGCGGGAAGAGGTCGGTCACGACGTGTTCGAGCGTGTCACGCCGGCGTTCGTTGAGTCGCAGGTCGAAGCCCGAGAGTTGCGCGGTGCCGCCCACGCGGATGCGGTCACCCAGGCGCGTGACCGCCACCTTGAAGGTCTCGTCCATCACGGTGGATTCGGGCGCGCCGCCCGCATCGGTGATGGGCACGGTGATCGAGAAGCCCTTGACCGGATACACCGGTAGCCGGATGCCCAGCGGCCTGACCAGCGCCGGCGAGTAGCTGCCGAGCGCGACCACATAGCGCTCGGCGGTGAAGCTGCCCGCGTCGGTGTGCACCGCCGTCACGCCCTTGGCCGCGTCGTGCTCGAGTGCCTGGATGTTCACGCCGAACCGGAACTTCACGCCCTCGGCCTCGGCCAGCTTCGCCAGCGCCTGCGTGAACTTGAAGCAGTCGCCGGTCTCGTCGCCCGGCAGCCGCAGGCCGCCGACGAACTTGCCCTTCACCGCCGCGAGCGCCGGCTCGTACTGCACGCAGCCTTCGCGGTCGAGCAATTGGTAGGGCACGCCGGAAGCCTGCAGCACCTCGACGTCCTTCGAGGTGCCGTCGAGCTGCTGCTGCGTGCGAAAGAGCTGCAGCGTGCCCTGCATGCGCTCGTCGTAGGCGATGCCGGTGTCGGCGCGCAGTTCCTTCAGGCAATCGCGGCTGTACTCGGCGAGCCGCACCATGCGGCTCTTGTTGACCTCGTAGCGCGCCTGCGTGCAGTTGCGCAGCATCGAGAGGCCCCAGCGCCACATCGCCGGATCGAGCATCGGCTTGATGACCAGCGGGCTGTGCTGCATCAGCATCCACTTGATCGCCTTGACCGGCACGCCGGGCCCGGCCCAGGGCGCCGAGTAGCCGGGCGACACCTCGCCCGCATTGGCGAAGCTGGTTTCGAGCGCCGGCGCCGGCTGGCGCTCCAGCACCGTCACCTCGTGTCCGGCGCGCGCAAGGTAATACGCGATGGAGGTGCCGATGACACCGCTGCCGAGAATCAGGACCCGCATGAGAACTCCCCCTGTCTCTTGAAAGCCGAATGCTGCAACGGCCCGAGAGTACAGGTTCGGCAGGCGCTACAGACCCAGCGAGTCCTGCAATTGCCGTGCCGTCCAGCGCTTGGGCTGTTGCGGCCAGGCCTCGAGCAGCGCGACCATGCGGGCGTTCCGTGGTGCGCTCAGTCCATGCTCCTGCGCGAGGCGCACCACCTCGCCGCTGAGCGCGTCGATCTCGGTGCGGCGGCCCAGCGCAAGGTCGTCGGCCATGCTGGAGCGCGCCTTGGCGTCGATGCGCAGCATGCGCGCGGCGACGATGCGGAAGATCCAGTCGGGCAGCCGCAACAGGCTGACCAGCCGGTGCGCGGGCACCGCCGCCACCTGCGCCGGCACGATGCCGGCCACGTTGAGGATGCCCAGCGCCTCGTCGATCAGCGACGCGAAGCAGCGGCGGTAGCCGCGCAGCATCAGCTCCTCGCGCAGGGGCAGGCCCGAAAGCGCGTTGACGGGGTTGTTGAGGTTGAGCATCAGCTTGCCCCACTGCACTGGCAGCAGGTCGGCATGCAGGTCGAGCGGCACGCCGGCGCGCTCGAAGACGGGAAGCCAGGGACGCAACGCCGCATCGTCCTCGGCGGCCAGCCGGCCGGGGGTGCCGCGATGGAAGGCCCCCGGGCCGATCTCGGCCACGTTGTAAGGCACCATGCCCGCCAGCACGTTGAGCGACGGGCCGGTCTGGGCGGCCGCGGCGCGGTTGGAAATGCCGTTCTGCAGAGAGATCACCGCGGTACCGGCCGGCAGCGAGAAGGCCAGCTCGCCCGCCGCCTCGGCGGTGGCACCGCTCTTCACGCAAAGCAGCACCAGCGAAGGCTTGGCGCCCGCAGGAACCTGCTCGGCGAGCCGCAGCTTGCCTGCGGGCAGGCTGCGCTTGGCGCCGTCGATGTCGGTGAGCGTCAGGCCATGCTTCGCGAGCTTCTCGAGCACGCGCGGACGGCCGACGAAGGTGACGGGCACGCCCGCGGCCGCGAGGCTGCCGCCGATGAAGCACCCGATGGTGCCCGCCCCCATCACAAGCACTTCACCGGGGGTTGCTTCTGGCATGGGTGGAGTGCTTGTTCCGGGTGTGTGGCTGTCGGTCAGGCGCGTTCGGCGACCCAGGCCTGCACCGACTGCAGCGCGCCCGGAAGGCCTGCCGCGTTGGTGCCGCCGGCCATGGCCATGTCGGCCTTGCCGCCGCCCTTGCCGCCGACCTGCTGGGCCACGAAGTTGACCAGTTCGCCGGCCTTGACCTTGCCCGTGCTGTCGGCGGTGACGCCGGCCGCGATCTGCACTTTCTCGCCGTCGACGGCGGCCAGCACGATGGCGGCGGTCTTGAGCTTGTCCTTGAGCTTGTCCATGGTCTCGCGCAGCGTCTTGGCATCGGCGCCGTCGAGCTTGGCGGCCAGCACCTTGATGCCCTTGACGTCCACCGCCTGCGACACCAGCTCGTCGCCCTGCGACGACGCGAGCTTGCCCTTGAGCGCGCCCACTTCGCGCTCGAGTGCCCTCACCTGATCTAGCACCTGCGAGAGCCGGCCCTGCAGCTCGGCGGCCGGCGACTTGAGCGTGGCGGCCACGCTATGCACGGTCGATTCGAGATCCTGCAGGTAAGACAGCGCATTCGCGCCGGTGACGGCCTCGATGCGGCGCACGCCGGCGGCCACGCCGCCTTCGCTGACGATCTTGAAGAGGCCGATGTCGCCCGTGCGGCCCACGTGGGTGCCGCCGCAGAGTTCACGGCTGGTGCCGATGTCGAGCACGCGCACGGTCTCGCCGTACTTCTCGCCGAACAGCATCATCGCGCCGGTCTTCTGGGCCGATTCCATGTCCATCACGCGGGCGTGCGTCTCGGTGTTGGCGAGGATCTCGGCGTTCACGCGCTTCTCGATCTCCAGGATCTGCTCGTGCGTAACGGGCGCGTTGTGCGCGAAGTCGAAGCGCGTCTTGTCGGCATCGACCAGCGAGCCCTTCTGCTGCACGTGGCCGCCGAGCACTTCGCGCAGGGCCTTGTGCATCAGGTGGGTGACCGAGTGGTTGCGCATGGTGGCGGCGCGGCGCGCGGTGTCGACCGCGGCCTTGACCGTGTCGCCGACCTTCAGCGTGCCCTGGGTCTGGGTGCCGTGGTGGCCGAACACGTCGGCCTTGATCTTCTGCGTGTCTTCGACGCCGAACTGCACGCCTTCGGCCACGAGCACGCCCTGGTCGCCGACCTGGCCGCCGCTTTCCGAATAGAAGGGCGTGGTGTCGAGCACGACGATGCCGCTCTGGCCTTCCTTGAGCTCGTTGACGGCGGAGCCCTCGAAGTACAGCGCTACGACCTTGGCGCTTTCTTCCAGCTTCTCGTAGCCGGTGAAGGTGTTGCCCGCGCCGGCGTATTCGACGTTGCGGTCCATCTTGAACTTGCCTGCAGCGCGGCCCGCGGCCTTCTGCTTTTCCATGGCGGCATTGAAGCCGGCCTCGTCGACGCTCACGCCGCGCTCGCGGCACACGTCGGCCGAGAGGTCGAGCGGGAAGCCGTAGGTGTCGTGCAGTTTGAAGGCCACGTCGCCCGGCAGCACCTTGGCGTCACCGGCCAGCGCCGCGTCGAGGATCTCCATGCCGTTGGCCAGCGTCTCGAAGAAGCGTTCTTCTTCCGCCTTCAGCGTGTCGGTGATGCGCTTCTCGTCGGCCACGAGCTTCGGGTAGGCCTCGCCCATGAGCCTCGCAAGCTCGGGCACCAGCTTGTGGAAGAAGGGCTTCTTCTGGCCCAGCTTGTAGCCATGGCGGATGGCGCGGCGGATGATGCGGCGCTGCACGTAGCCGCGGCCTTCGTTCGACGGGATCACGCCGTCGGCCACCAGGAACGAGGTGGCGCGGATGTGGTCGGCAATCACCTTGAGCGAGTTGTTCGACAGGTCCTGCGTGCCGGTGGCCTGCCCTGCCGCCTTGATGAGCGCCTCGAAGATGTCGATCTCGTAGTTGCTGTGCACGTGCTGCAGGATCGCGGCCAGGCGCTCCAGGCCCATGCCGGTGTCGACGCAGGGTGCGGGCAGCTTGACCACGCTGCCGTCTTCCTGCATGTCGAACTGCATGAACACGTGGTTCCAGATCTCGATGAAGCGGTCGCCGTCTTCCTCGGGGCTGCCCGGGGGGCCGCCGGGGATGTGCGGGCCGTGGTCGTAGAAGATCTCGGAGCACGGGCCGCAGGGGCCGGTGTCGGCCATCATCCAGAAGTTGTCGGACTTGTACTTGCCGCCCTTGTTGTCGCCGATGCGGATCACGCGCTCGGGCGGCAGGCCGATTTCCTTGGTCCAGATGTCGTAGGCCTCGTCGTCCTCGTGGTAGACGGTGGCCAAAAGCTTGTCGGCCGGCAGCTTGTAGACCTGCGTGAGCAGCTCCCAGCCCCAGGTGAGCGATTCGCGCTTGAAGTAGTCGCCGAAGCTCCAGTTGCCCAGCATCTCGAAGAAGGTGTGGTGGCGGGCGGTGTAGCCCACGTTCTCGAGGTCGTTGTGCTTGCCGCCGGCGCGCAGGCAGGCCTGGACGGAGGCCGCGCGGTTGTAGGGGCGCTTGTCGGTGCCGAGGAACACGTCCTTGAACTGCACCATGCCCGAATTGGTGAACATCAGCGTCGGGTCGTTGCCCGGCACGAGCGGGCTCGACGCCACCGCCGTGTGGCCCTTGGAAGCGAAGAAATCGATAAAGGTCTTGCGGATGTCCGCGACCGTGAATGTGGGCTGGCTCATCTTTGGATTCGTCTTCTGCCGTCGAGGGCGGCGCGGCGATGGCGACCCTCATGTCGAACCCACTGCGGCGAACCGGCCTAACTGCTTGATTTGCTTGAACAAACGATTATAGGTTTGGCCATGCGGCCCGCGCCGGCCAAGGGCTGCCGGACGACACCACGATCCGTACTCCACGGCTAATATGTGTCCTGGCGCAAAAAACGAGAACCAACGAGGGGCTGCGCCATCCGTACTTGTACGGACAAAAAAGATCAAGGAGTTCGCATGGCAAGCCAAGATGCCGAAAGGCACTGGACGATCGAAGACCTGGATTTCTCGCGCATCGCGCTCGACAAGGTACGCCCGGACGAGAACCTCTTCTACCTGGTGACCTCCGCCTCCTTCATCGAGAGCGGCTCGGACCTCTACACGCACAACCTGGTCGACTTCTTCCAGGGCGACGACGAGGTCACGGAATGGCTCTCGCAGCATTGGGAACTCGAAGAACTCCAGCACGGCAGGGCCCTGCGTGCCTACGTTCGCCACGTCTGGCCGGAGTTCGACTGGGACACCGCCTACCGGAGCTTCCTGGCGGAATATGCGACCTACTGCAAGGTCGAATTGCTCGCCCCCACCCGCGGCCTCGAGATGACTGCCCGCTGCGTGGTCGAGACCGGCACCGCCACCTATTACCGCGCCATGGCCCGCAGCACCAGCGAGCCCGTGCTGCAGGACCTGGCGACGCGCATCGCGACCGACGAGGTCAACCACTACAAGCACTTCTACCGCTATTACCGCCGCTACCGCGAGCAGGAGAAGCTCAGCCGCCTGCGCGTGATGGGCACCATCGGCCGGCGCACCCTCGAACTCAAGAGCGAGGACGCCGACTGCGCGATCCGCCACGTGGTGCAGACCCGCTCGCCCGAGCGCGCCAGCGACACGGCCTACGTGCAGAAACTGAGCGCCGACATGAACAGCACCATCCGCACCAACCTGAGCCCCGGCACCACCTTGAAGATGCTGATGCGGCCTCTCGAATTGCCGGCGAAGGTGCAGACGGTGATCCAGTACCCGATCAGGCAGTTCATGCAGCACGTGTTCCTGCGCTGACCATTCACCCCTCTTTCGGACGCCAAGCGCCTGGGGCCCGCAGGCGCAAAGCGACAAACCGGAACGCTGATTCCATTTCGCACAACAGGTGCTTGGCTAATATTTGCGGTTACACATTCTTTCTATACAGAGAGACAAGGCCTGAGACCTTCGGACAAGCGCCTTCGCGCTCCTGGCAAGTCGGCTCGCAGCCTTGTTGCACGCGCGCCCGATGTTCGATCACAAAGCAAACCGCGAGCAGCCCTACACGATCCGGCTGGAGGGCGCCAGCCTGTCGATACGGGATCTGATGGAAGTGCGCTTCACCTTCCTGCGGCTGCTCGAGGATCGCATCGGCACCCCGGCGAGACTGCTGAAGTGCCACCGGGCGTGGATGAACCAGCTCGAATCCGGCATCGAATCGATGAGCGACACGCAGATCGCCAACGCCAGGCTCTGGCGCGAAGCCTGGGAACACGCCAGCGGAATCGCGACGCCCCTGCTGAGCCAGCCGCACAGCACCACCTTCCGCTTCGAGCCTTTCTGAGCTCTTGCACCAAGGGCGCCGTGAGCGACGCAAAAAAAACCCAGCGCAAGGCTGGGTTGAACCTCTTGAGTGCTGTCACGCACAGAGAACTCGCACTTCAAAGCGAGCCCACAAAATCTAGGGCTTCATGCGCCGCCGTCTTGTCGGACGGGACCGACACTTCGAATCGATCTGGCTCGGCGCCACCCCGTGAATGCTGCGGCGACCCATCAAAACTGCCAAATAGTTCACGTTTTAATGAGTGTCCTACGGCGACTGCCTGTTTCCGGCTGACACCGGCTCTCCAGGCGACCACCGACGATAGCGACGCTGTCACGCAACAGGGCCGCATAAAAGAAGAGCTCTCCGTCAGTGCTTGAGCATGCCCGCCAGGGCAACTCGAAACCCGCTTCGGCGGGTATTTTTTTGGCGAGCCGTCACGCCGGCGACCCGCGTCTGCGCCCCGGCACTGCCGCGCTCAGCTTGCCGAGCTCAGGCCCGGCTTGCGGCTTCCGTCCAGCGAATACAGCTGGGGCCGGTCGTCCGCGGCGCCTTCCGCCACCACACCGTGCGCCGCCGCGCCCTGCGGCTGGCGATAGAGCTCGTTCTCAAGACGCCTGACGCGTTCTGCGTACATGCGGGCGAGCGCGCTGTGATGCTCTGCTGCCGCCTGGTGCTCGATGCGCGCCATCTGCGCCTCCTCGAGGAGGGCCGCCGCGCGCCGGAGATACGCTGTGTGATTCGGGCGAAACAGGAAGTCGAACGTCATTTCACGCTCCTTTCCGCAACGAACTGCGGTGCGAACCATGTTCCTCCGCGCGCGCCGCCAAGTCTGTCGGAACACGCCTACCCTCGGGCTACCTTTTTCGGTTGATCCGCCCTACCACAAAGCCGTGACAGGTTTTCCCGTTCCGATGGGGACAACGCTGTGGAAAACCGTGTGCCCATCGCCCGGAAGCCTTGCCTGGCGTGGCCTGCAACGCGATGCCCGCGAAAGAGGCAGCACCGGAAAATTTTCTTTCCTCGGACCCCATCGAGGCGCCGCGGCGCTATCCCAGGTCCGAACGCCTGCAGTCAAAGGCGATGCCCGGCTCGATCCCTCGCAGCACCGGCACCTTGCCCATGAAGGCCACCCCCGCGCTGGCCAGGCGCCACTCGCCGGCCTTGAACAGCCTGAAGAGGTTCGTGACTTCGCTGCCCGCCGTCGGAATGGCATTGAACACGTAGACCGGCTCGCCGCCCTGGGTCTCGTCCATGCTCAGCAGCTCGGCCCGCATCTTGCCCATGGTGTCGGCTTCCTTCGTCCTGTGGCGGACGACGTCCATGTTGACGGTGCGAGCGTGTTCGTCGATGGCGATGCGGCGGATCCAGGGAGCGGGCCCCGCATTGCCCGGTGCGGGAACGCAGGAGATCGTTCCGGCGATGGCCGAGCCGGTTGCCGCGGCAGCAAGGAAGGCGGGAAGGATGAATCGGATGGACTTGGCTTTCATGCTCGGCACGGTATGAGGTCGGTCGGCTTTGCGGGGCGGTTCGACTGATGCCGAAACCTGCGCCTCGCCGCCGGCCTATTCTGACGGCACACCGGCCCGGCAGTAAGTAGCATGCCGCCATGTGGAAGCCCGCCCAGCCCATCGTCCTCGCCGGCCTTGCCCTGACAGATCAGGAAGCCTGGTGGTACGAATTCAAGGATGCGTTCCACGAACTTTTCCCCGGCGAACTCGACGAGGAATGGCTCGACGGCCTGACAACGACGCTCTACCAGGTCCACATGGACCGCGACCCGCGCGACGCGGCCGCGGTGGCCTACGCGACGCTCAACTACGAAGTGCCTGGCAACAGGCCCGACGAGCCCTCGACGCCTGCGCCGCGACGCCCGGGACGGCCTTGAACCGTCTTTCTCCGGGCGACGGCACCGTCACCGTCATCGCATCGAGGCCATTTCGCTACCAGAACCATCCATGGGACCGTCCATCGACCCGCTGTTGGCGAACCAGCGAAAAATATGGGAACGGTAGTCGCTGGTCGTCCTCATGTACAGGAACCCGGAAGCCGCGACGCCACGGTCGTCGACAGGAATGCCGGCGTCCCGAAGAGCTGTCAGCTCCGCGTCGGAGGGAATGTCGAGCGGCAGCTTCAAAGTCACCGTGGCTTTGCGATGAGTGGCCTTGGCCATGTATGTTCCTCTGGGCAATCTGAGTCGCCAGTAAATCCCTGCGCCTCGCTGCGCGCAATCCTGCTTTTGTGGGAGGCCGCTGCGCCGGGGAACACATCCGAAGGGGTATCACTTCTGGCTGCGCAGCGATGCGCAGGGCCGGAATCCCGTGTTGTGAGCTTTATCTCCACCCGAACCGACACGCCTGTCCTACATGCCCGACCGAATTCCAGAAGGGGGTTCTGACCACATGTCCGGCAAGAATCTGCCGACCATTCGCACCCGCGAGCAGGACGACCGATGACCATCAGGGAAATTTGCGCACGGCATGGACTCCAGCTCGAAAGAGGAAGCCGGGTGCTATGCGAGGGACGACCCGGCACGATCGTCAGGGCAAGCGGTCCGTTGCTCCGGGTGAAGTTCGATGGGAAGCAGATCAGCAGCCGCTGCGATCCGCTCGATGTGCAGGTGCTCGGGGCGGGTGTCCCGGATATATCGGGTGGTGCGGCTCGGGGTTCTGCGGCTTCGGCGTAGCGAATGAGGCCGCCGGTTCGCGTCAGCGTACAGTGCCGCGAAACCTGAGCATTCGCTCGACGATCACTTCTCAAGCAACCTGCGCGACCGCCGATGGCAATGGACTACCTCGCCGAACTAAGACGTCAAGGCTTCCGCCAGGCGGACGACCAACCGGATCCCGAGGGTCGCGTGCAGTTCGACAGCGACCTGTACCGCGGAACACCGGACGAGATCACGGTGCAGGTGTATGCCGTCGATCAGCAGGCACTGCAACGAGAGATCATCCCGACGCTGGAAGCGGTCCTGCCGCTGATCGACGAGATGGTCGAAGGGCTCGGAGAGATCGATGCCGATCTTGCGCAGATCATCCTGTTCCGCGGCCGACTCGGCCTCCACTACCAGCCGGATCCCGAGGGGCGCGTGCAGTTCGACAGCGACCTGTACCGCGGAACACCGGACGAGATCACGGTGCAGGTGTATGCCGTCGATCAGCAGGCACTGCAACGAGAGATCATCCCGACGCTGGAAGCGGTCCTGCCGTTGATCGACGAGATGGTCGAAGGGCTCGGAGAGATCGATGCCGATCTTGCGCAGATCATCCTGTTCCGCGGCCGACTCGGCCTCCACTTCTGGTCGCGTCGCATCAACAACGAGTTCACGGCTGTATACGCGCGCAGCGACGATCGCTGGGCTTTCCAAGGATTCGGCGAAATCTTTGTCGATGACTAGACGCGCCGGCGGGTCAGCCTGATCGGGAGATCACGCTAGAATCCGCGCCTGCTGCGGGTGTAGTTCAATGGCAGAACGGCAGCTTCCCAAGCTTCATACGAGGGTTCGATTCCCTTCACCCGCTCCATAGTTTGTGCCACGTTGTCCCAGGGCGTTCTAAAAACCGTTGTAAATCAATAGGTTGGCGCAAAGATTGACTCTCAACGTCCCATGTTGACACGTTGCAGCCCAAGCTTGTGCGGGGTACAACTCGGGGAACAGCGGCACCTTTGCCGCCATTTCATGGGCTTGTTCCCCTATGCTCACAGAAGTCGCGTGCAAGAACGCATCATGCCCTCCTGATAAGGCGCGTGCGCGCTTTGCCGACGGCGGCAACCTATACCTTGAAGCTGCCCCGAACGGCTCGAAGCGCTGGTTCTGGAAGTACACCTTCGCCGGCAAAGAAAAGCGGCTCGCGATCGGCGTGTACCCCGCCGTCAAACTCAAGGACGCACGCGCTGCGCGCGACGAAGCGCGGAAGGTCCACCAGTCAGGCGCCGATCCCACGCAGCGCCGTCGGCTCGACAAGGCACTCGTTCGCGCCAGCGCCGTGGCCACATACGAACTGGTCGCCCGCGAGTTCCACGCGATCAAGCTGAAGGAATGGAGCGAGGCGCACAGCACGAAGTGGCTGAGATTGCAGGAGGCAAATCTCTTCCCTTGGATTGGCAACCTGCCCCTTCGCGAGATCACGGCTCGCGTGCTTTTGGAGCCGCTGCGCCGCGTCGAGAGCAAGGGGCTCAACGAGACCGCCGTCTCGCTGCGTCAGTATGCGGGGCAGGTCTTCCGCTACGGCATTGCAACAGACCGATGCGACGACGACCCCGCAACGAAGCTGCGCGACGCACTGGGGGCCGTCATCGTCAAGAACATGGCCGCGGTGCTCACCCCGGAGAAAGCAGGTGCGCTCATGCGAGCCATCGACAGTTACCACGGCCTACCGGCCACGCAGGAGGCACTGTTGCTGTCCGCCCTGCTCTTCCAGCGCCCCGGCAACATTCGCGCGATGGAATGGGCATGGGTCGATCTTGACGGCGCCCTGGTCACGATCCCGGCCGCGTCCATGAAACGGACCAAACAGGCAAAGCTCAGCGGCGAGCCGCACCTAGTACCGCTGGCACCGCAGGCAGTGGCATCCCTGAAGCGTATGCACGTGCTAACGGGCCATGGGCGCTACGTTTTCCCGAGTCTCTTAACCGGCGAGCGGCCGATGTCGGACAACACGATCAACACAGCCCTTCGGCGCATGGGATTCGACAATACCGAGATGACTGCCCACGGCTTCCGCGCGATGGCACGAACGATCATGGTCGACGAGCTCCACATCGACCCTGAAGTCATTGAAGAGCAACTTGCCCACGGTAAACGCGGGCCGCTCGGCACGGCCTACAACCGTGCACAGTTCAAGGACCAACGTCGCAAGATGATGGTGGCCTGGGCGAACTATCTCGACAAGTTGCGCCTTCAAACGTAGGCGTCCGTTACCGAAATTGGGCCGCAGGCGGGAGCGGCCGGGCACTGGCATCCTGAACTTGTTCGTCCCAGCAGGTGCCAAATGAATCCCAAAGATACGCCCAGTCTCACCCGCAATATGCAAGCGGTCCAGATAGCGGACGCCTTGTTGCGCCTGCCCACTGTTGTCGCCGTCACCGGGTTGTCGCGCACTTCGATTTACAGAAGTATGTCTGCCGGTACATTCCCACCGGCTATCAAGCTCGGGGCTCGGTGCTCCCGCTGGCGCGCGGGCGACGTGACGCAGTGGCTTCGCTCGAAGGCTGAGACGGCGCCGTCGGCGTGATCCCCCGCCTGTCGGGCCTTCCCGCAGTCAGCGAGTCGGAATGTTGCGCGCTGGCGGTCGTCGATCCGCAATTCAAGGCTCACGGAGGGCATACCGACCGGGACCTGCAGCGGGTCGCCTTCCTCTCGCGCCGCACTGGCCTCCCGCGACCAATCTGCGCCGCATGGTGCTACCAGCAGTGGATCGACGCCGCTGAACGCGGGCAAGAGCCCGGATGGTGGCATCGCGAGGCGTACGCCGTTGCCGTGGGGATTGTCAAACGCGAAATGCGAAATTGAGCCGCAGTGTGTTTCGCCTCGCCCAGTGGCATAAAGAAAAGCGCCGAGCGTAGGGCTCGGCGCAAACAGAAATCAGCAATGCAAATCTTAGATCGCGATAGCGAAATTTCGGGGCGCAATGCTTCGCCACCTCCCGGCCAGATGCGCACTCTGCGTGCCTGGCTGGTGTGGAAGTACGTACCGAACCCACCGAAGAAGCCGCGCAAAGTGCCCTACTACGCGTCGGGGCTGCCCCGCAGCGGCACACAAGGGAGCCCCGAGGATCGCGCCGCGATGGTCAGCTTCGACGAGGCACTGCACGCGGCCCGTGTTGGCAGATATGACGGTGTCGGCTTCGCGATGCACGCCGACTTCAACCTGGTTGCGCTGGACTTCGACAACTGCGTGGTCGATCGCGTCATCGATCCGCGCGTCGCGGCGCTGGTCGCCGGTACCTACAGCGAGATCAGCCCGTCCGGCAGCGGTGTGCGAGCCTTCGTGCGCGGCTCGCTGCAGTCCGCAAAGGACGTGGACGCCGAGCGCGGCCCTTTTGCCGTCGAATACTTCGGTCATAACGGATTCGTGACCTTTACCGGCGATGTCACCGACGAATGCGCTATGTTCGGCTGCGAAGATTCGCTACGCGAGCTCACGCCGGACGTGATCGCCGACTACACGATGCGTTTCGGCTCACTGGCGGCCGCGCCTTCCGCCTTCAATGACGCGTCCGGGCTAATGGCCCTCTCGCCGGTGCTCGATCTGAGTGGCACCGATATCGCAGGCCACCTCAACAACCTGCCCTGCGACCTGGACTATGACACGTGGGTCAGAGTGGGAATGGCTGTGCACCACGAAACGCACGGCACGGGGTTTGACCTCTGGCACGCCTGGTCGAAGGCAAGCCCCAAGTACACGACGGAGCGATATTGCGCAGAGCGATGGCAATCCTTCGGCAAGTTCCCCGGCGCACCGACCACGATGGCATGGGTCATCAAAAGAGCCAATGAGCACCGGGCCAGTGCCGACTATCAAAAGCTCATGGCAGACATCGCCACGAAGCCCAAGGACGCGGTCATCAGCACATGGGCCGCACGTGCCGCAACCCTACCGAAGGACCGACAAGGCGCTGTAATCGACGAGATGGAGCGTCAGCATCGGATCGGCCGCCGCGTGCTGAATGCCGCGCTCAAGGATGCAACCACGGCTACGCGACGCGATGAGAAATCGAGTCGCGTGCAGCGCAAAGCCGACGGCCGGCAAGTCATCATCGTGGCACCGGAGGACAGCGCCAAACAAGCGGCGCAGGTCGGACAACTCATTGCGCAAAACAGGCCGACGACTGACTTGGTTCAGTTCGCAGGTCGGCCGTCGCGCATCGTAGACCTAGACCCGCCGTTCGCCCATGCGCAAGACGACGAAGACGCCCGCCCGCCTAAGCAGGTTCTGATCGAGATGCACACGATGACGAGCATGCGCGCACTGGTCGAGAGCGTGGCAGTGTTCGCAGTAGAAGGGGAGAACGGCCCATCGGCGATTCAAGTTCCACCCCCTGTAATCGACAACCTGGTACAACTGCGCGAGACCACCGACGCACCGCGCGTTGTGGGCCTCTTGGCGCATCCGATCGTGACGCCGCGAGGCGAGGTTTTGGCGGCGAATGGGCTGCATCGCGGCACCGGGCTATTTCTTCATGGCCTGGCCGACGGCACGCTGCGCCCCTATAACCGTCCCGAAGCACAGGCAGCATTGACCCGCCTACGGTCCGTATTCCTAGAGGGTTTTGAGTTCGCGAGCGAGGTCGACGAGGCTGTCGCACTGGTGAGCCTATTTGCAGCGGTGGAGCGTCGCCTGATGGACAGCGCGCCGGGCATGGCCGTGATCGCTGCATCCCAATCGTCGGGAAAGACGACACTTGCATTGCGTCTGCACGCGATTCTCACCGGGCGCCCAATGCCGACATGGACCCTGCCGGTAGGCGACGACAGCGAGATTGAAAAGCGGCTACTCGGAATCCTTCTCGCATCGCCGGAAATGGTGTGCTTCGACAACGTGCCCGACGGGCTGACGGTGCACTGCGGCCCTGCACTAAACAGCGCGATGACCTCACCGATTTTTGAATGCCGCATGCTTGGGGCGAATCGAAATCAGCAGGCGCCGACCAATGTCTTTTGGGTGATCACGGGCAACAACCTGAGATTAGGCGCAGACGAAACGACCCGACTGCTGCAAACGCGTTTGGCTCCCTCCGCGCATCGGCCCGAGACTCGAACCTTCAAGCATCCCGATGTGCTGCAGCACGCTCTATCGATCCGTAGCGAAGTGCTGCAGCACGTCATCGGCATCGTGGCCGGCTATCTGCAAACCGTGGAGCGGGTATCGGGCGGCACCCGCTTCCCGCAATGGGATTGCTTGGCGCGTCAGCCGTTGCTGTGGGCCGGTGGCTGCGACCCGCTCCGAGCGCTTGATACCAACTACGAGCAGGCCGAGCATCTCCAGTCCCTTCGCGTGCTGCTGCGCGAATTGCACACCCTGTTCGAGGGCGAAACCTTCGCGGCGCGAGACGTGGTCAACGACGCCCCAATCTCTGCACGCGATGCTCTCGAAGGGCTGCAATGTCGCAACGTGACTTCGGTTCGCTCTGTAGGGCGCGCCCTTGCCGCGGTCGTCGGTCGTGTGTCCAGTGACGGCGGCGAGAGCCTCTACCTGACCAGTTCACTCGACCGCAATGGTGTGACCGCGTTTCGCGTCATGCGCGAAGTTGATCTTGCGGGGTTTGCGGGGTTCTAAAAGTTAGCTACCCGCTCGATTCCAAGCTGAACTCAATTATCTGAAAAATGCTCTTGGCAACAAAACGGGCATGAAACCTAACCTGCGGAACCCCGCAAACCCCGCATCGCAAATCCCCGTAACGAAAGGCCCAAATATGACCGACGTTCAAGAAACCCTACTTCGCATCTGCGGCCCTGCCCTGGTTGCTCGGATCACTCGCGAACTCGCTGGGCAAACGATCCGCGTACCGGCCATCCGCACCACGACAGCCGCGCGTCGACGCGAGAGCGTCGCCCGCCTGCTGTCTGAGGGCGTGCCCTGCCCGGTGATCGCCGAGCGCATGGGTGTGACGGTGCGTCGTGTGCAACAACTGGCAAGCGAGCGCGCGCCGACCATGGGGGTGTCGAATGTCTGACTACCTGGATGCTGCCTCGCGCCTCTCGCCGCGCGCCGCGCGCATCGCGCTGCAAACACTGCTGACAGCGGACGTAAGTCGCGTGCCCACCGAATGGTGCGAGGCGTCAGCCATCGCGTTGTATGCGCGCGCTGCGCCTGTATCGGACCTGACGCCCGACGACTGGTTGACGGTCGCATCGGCCTCGCGCCCATCTGTCGGCTGGATCGCAACAAGAGCAGAAACCATCGAGCAGATAAATGCACGCACGTGGTTCATTGGCCTTCGGCTCGACGCCGAGCAGCATAGGTTGTCGCGCCTGTGAAACCACGCACTGCCCTGCGCGATTTGAGCGGCTGCGCCGACGCGCGGCGGATCGTCGGGGACCCTGGTAAATCTGACAGCCGCGCGGGGGCAGAGAGGCCCGGTGGTCGCTCGTTTTTCGAATTTTCAATCTTGATGATCAAGATGCTTGCAAGTTTCTGCAGATATTCAGGTCGGCGTCCGGCGGCCTTACTCGCCAAGACCATCTTTAATGCGACGCCGGAGCTCCCGTGGCCCCCTGCGTCCGAGGAAATCTGCAGCAGCAATCTCAATTGCTAGGCGCAGGCATACGACGCCGGGGATCGCCAGAAACATCGGCGCTAGGAACAAGATGAGCCATGCATGCTTAGACCGGAGGTCGGATATCTGATAGACGGGCTCAAAACCCAGGTACACAAATACCGTGTACAGCCCGCCGGCCAACACCCCCGCAAGGAGCAGAAAGAAGACGCCCTGCGTAGCGCGTTCTGCTGCATAGAGGCTTCGGACGCCGCCAGCACCAGAGGAAAATAGATCGCTCCGATAGTTGCGAACTGAAACAGCATCATCCGGACAAACACAACTGTCACGAACGACATTGCGATGAGCAGTTCGGACACCGTCAGCGCCCATCGATAAATTCGCGAAGGACGTGTTCTTCTCAATTGTTCCCCCTTAGTTGTTCAAGCCGCGAAATTCATCCGCAGGCATTTTCGGCTCAAGCCGAGCAAAGTGCCTAGATCGCAACTTTATGTGATCTTCCGATGAATTCCGATTCTTTCGCTGAACTGGTCGAGACGCCTGCCCCGTCGACGCCCGGCTATTGGCGCCTCCCTGCCGCGGCCAAAATGCTCGGCATCCCCCCGGAACTGCTGTGGCGCGGCGCACTGGACAACACCTTTCCGAGCCCCGTCCGCACGCTGCGCCCGAATGATCGCGGCATGCGGTTCGTGAACGCCGCTGACGTGGTGCAACTCGTGCGCGGAGGTGCGCGATGACAGTCCGTGTCGATCACACCCACGTCAAACTTTGGCGCCTGCACGCAGCCGCGCGGGTTGCAGGCATCACGCCGGGGCAGCTCGCCGAGGGGCTGGCATCGAGCGAGATCGCCGGGCGCATGAGCCTTGCTTCCAAAGAGCGCTTGCTTGAGAGCGATGCCTATGTCAACGGACATCGTCTGCAAGCATGGCTCGACACACCCGAAGGCGCCGCCAAGATTTTGGAGCTTCAAGGGGTACAGCAATGAGCACGCCGAAGGACCTAAGCACCGCGCTTGACGCGCTCGCCAATGGCACGCTGACGGCCGAGCAATTCGTCGATGCGCCCGTAGTCTTGAAGTACAGCACCGAGTGCCGGCGCGCGCTCGAAGAAAAGAAGCAGACCGCCAACCTGGTCGCCAGCATTCGCATGACCAATGCCCTGACGCGCCTTGACGCTCGCGGCAAAGGCGCTAGGAGCGTGGCAGAGGTCGCGGCCGACTATTGGAGCAAGCGCAATGCGCAGAAGGACGGCGAATGAGCAAACTCATCTATGACCGGGCACGGTTTGCGCGGCTTTCGGCGCAGGCCGAGAGCTCGCGCCTCAATGCGCTCGCGGCCAACGCGGCATTTCTCGCTCTGCGTGACGAAGTCGCGTCGGCGCGGCGCGCTTGTCAGATTCATCCGTATGACGCTGAAGCAACCAAGATTCTTAGGTGCGACCGCGCTAGCTTGCAGGCGCTCGTCGACGACACGCCGGACTTGGAAGCCATTGGCATCCGCCCGGCGCAGTTGCGCAAACTGGTCGGACTGCTAGAGCAACTTGACTACGCGGCGGCAGACGCAGCACGCGCAACCGAGCACAGCAAGCAGCAATCGGCGCTTGTCGAGCGACTCGAAGCGTTCATTCAGTAAACAGCGAAGGCACCCGATGACCCTGAAAACACATTTCGAAAAGCTTACCGCCATCCGCGCGCAGCGCGTCGCCAAGCTGGCCGAGCGCGCCACCATCGAGCAGTTCGAACTCTCTCGCCACGAAGCAGTCGCGAAGGTGCGCGCAACGTTGGTCGCACACGAGGAACGCGGCGCGCGCGCAGCACGGCATGCATGGTCGAATGTTCTAACCGGATCGCATGGTCAGTTCTTCACTGTGCACGTCGACCGTACAGTGAGCCTCGGCGATCTGCTGGTCCCTCTGCTCGGCGTAGATGCGGTGCTGTCCGCGCTCACGCGTCACTTCGACGACGGCGATGATCTGGCGAAGCCCGAGCGCGCGGCGCGCCTGGCAGCGTTCGACGCAGAACTCCTTCAACTCGAACGCGCTGAAGAGGCGCTGATTCGTGAGGTCGAGGCCGCGGGCGGTCTTGCGCTGCGCCGGGCCAACGCGAATCCTGTCGTCGTGCTCGACGTGGAGGTGTCTGCGTGAGCCACTTCGATCTAGCAGCAAAACTCGCCGCGGACGCGAATCTCCCGAACCGCGTCGTGCAAGCGCTCGTGTTCAGCGATTCAATCAACTTGGACACGCCCGAGAACACGCGTGCGGCCGTGGCCCGTGCATCCGAGATTTGCGGCATCGTCAAGGCCGCAGCTTCGGCCTACAAGGCGCGGGGCATCGACCCCGAAATCGAGATGGCCCGCGTCGTGAAAGGCGGCGCGGCCGCACCGGCTTACCGGGCCGCGGTCCTTAATAAACTGGCTGAGTGGGACATGGACACGCACGTTGACGGCACGCGCAGCGCGGACAACCCTGCGCCCATGTCCACCCTCGACGAGATGGCGCGCCAGTACTACGCAGAGCGGAAGGTAAAGGCCGAAAAGGTTGCGGTACTCAGCGCCAAGGTCAAGGCGCTCGAACAAAAGCTCCACGAGCGATGAAGAATGATCGATTCGACACCGATGAGCCGCGCCGTGTGCGCTGGTCTGATGCCGAGTCGAGTCCTCTACTCGCCCCCCACGCGCCCGCCCTGGCCCGCTGCGCGACTCTGGAGATTCGCGTCTACCGACTCGGCGGCGCCTGGCGGCTGAGGGGCGGTCCCGCGTCTATAGACCTGCGTGTCGAAGACATCTCAGCCGTGACATGGGATGACCTCTACGGAGCACCGCCGCGCGCGGATGCGGGCATCACAGCTTGGAAGCGGGCACGCCCTGCTCATCGCAACACACCGATCTAGGAATTCCAATGGCGACGAATAAACGCGATGTCGAGCTCGGCATCAAGGTAACGACCGACGGCAGCCAAGGGGTCAAGGACCTGCAGGCTCAGGTGCGAGACTTGGCGAAGGCCGGCGGGGAAGCCGCGCCCCAGTTCGAACGACTTGCGGACGACATGGAAGCAGCGGCCGCCGCGTCGGCCCGCGCAGCGGAGAGCATCAAGAAGGCAACAGGCGCCGAGCGAGACACCGCACGCAGCAAACAGGCGGCTGCCGATGCCATCAAACTGCTGAACATCGAGACCAGCAAAGCCGCCAAGGGAACCGAGGAATACGAGACGAAACTCCGCGCAGCGAAACTGCAGGAATTCGAGGCCACGAAGGCGCACCGCGCCGCGACCGAGGCGCGCAAGGCTGCCACTGCAGAGGTTAGACGGGCTGCAGACGCGGAAAAGGAACTCGCCGCGCAAGCGCGCGCCGCTGTCAAGGCCACCAAGGACGCGAGCGACAGTGTTGGCGGACTGGGCAAAATGGCCGGGGAGACTGCCAATGCACTGCGCCCCCTGGTGTCTGCGATAGCTGCAGCCTTCGGCGCGCAGCAGTTCGCGCAAACCATCGCTGAACAGCAGCAACTTGCCCTCTCGTTTCAGGCCGTCTTTGGAAACGCGGAACGTGCCGCACACGAGATGGAATTTGTTCGGACCACCGCGAACAAGCTCGGCATTGAATCGCAGGTGCTGGCGCGCTCCTATACATCGCTGGCCGCTGCGACGAAGGGCACCGCGATAGAAGGCGAAGCTACCCGAGCGGTTTTCGAGGCAACTGCTCGCGCCATGTCTTCCCTGGGCAAGAGCAGTGCACAGACCGATCAAGCTTTGACAGCCATCAGCCAAATGGCTTCCAAGGGCACCGTTTCCATGGAGGAATTGCGCGGCCAACTCGGTGAAGCACTTCCAAACGCCATGCAGGCAGCCGCGAAGGGGGCCGGCATGACCGTAGAAGAGCTAACCAATATGGTCGAAGCGGGCCAGGTGCTTGCAAAGGACCTGTTGCCCGCCCTGACCTTGGGGCTCAACGAGCTCTATGCCAATGCCGTCCCGCCGCAGACGATTTACAGCGAGTGGGCGCGCCTGAAGAACGTCATGGCAGACACGGCCAACGCCATCGGCGAAGGTGGCGCCTCGAAGGGAATCGCGAAGGGTCTAGCCTGGGCGGCACTCGGCGTGCGCGGCCTCAGCAACGCGGCCGACGTGGCGGGCACGGCCATCGGCGAATTTGCAGCCGCAGTGCGCACCGGCAATTTCGACCTGCAGCAGGCGGCTGCGCTGAACGCGAAGTACGACCGAGAATTGCGCCAAGCCGCCGAAGCCGCCGGCTTGGTTGCTAAAGCACAGGACGGCGCCACACAGGCCACGCAGGCACAGGTGCGCGCCGTCGACAACGACATCGCCGCCCAAGAGCGGCGCACGACCTCGAACTTGGCCGTGCGTGCCTCCTACGGCGAACTGATCAAGGGCGCCGCGCAGTACACCGATTTGATGACGAAAAGCGCAGCAGCCCGCCAGGCCGAAGCCGCGACGATCACGTCGTTGGTGAACATCTACGGCACCGAGGCCGAGCGCCGCCAAGCTACGGCCGAGGCCGCCGGCATGCAGGCGCGAGCCTCAAAGGACCTGGCCGACGCGCGTAACGCCGAGGCGATCATCGCGCAGAGTTACAGCCTGCGCCTGCAGGAAGAAGCCTTGCAACGCAGGGACACGACCCGCGCCACGCAGGACCAGATCAAGGCGGCGCAGCAGTTGGCCGACGCGAAGCGTGCGGAAGCCGATCAGGCCATCGCGGCCGCGCGCTCCAAACAGGTCGAGGTGGCTGCAGCACAAACAGCGGCCGAGGCGTACAAGGACAACGCCGCGCGCGTCTACGAGCTCCGCGGCGCCGCGGCCGAGGCAGCCCGCGAAGTAGAACGACTGGTCGAAGCGCAGAAGAAGGGTAAGGCATCAAGTGACGATGTGGCCGCAGCGCAGACACGCGCTGCCGGCGCGATCGCACTCTACCGAGATGCGCTGCGTGACGCGACCGATGCGGCGCAGCGCAAGGTGCAGGCCGAGCAGCGGGCCGGGCAAGTCACCCAGTCGGCAATCAGTGTGGACATTGAGCGGGCCAACGCAATGCGCGAGGTGGCACAGGCCAATGGCGACGCCACCGCCGCCACGCAGGCGCAGATGCAAGCGACGGCGCTGCAGGCCCGAGCAGCCGACGAAGCAGCCGCCAGCGCCCGGCGCGAAGCGCAGGCCATCCGCGAGGCGGCGGACGCCCGAGAAAACGAGCTCCGCGCTACTGGGCAACTGACTGCCGAGAAACAGGCCGAGGTCGAGGCGACCCGACGCAGCGCCGACCTCAAAGACCTGGAGGCACAGAAAGCCGACATCCTGGCCGACAAGATTCGCAGCCTTGCAAACAGCGAACAGGCGCGCACCGCAGCGCTGGAGGCGAGCATCTCGGCGCAAGAAAAAGCCCTCGACCTAGCCGAGCGTCAGTTAGCGCTGGAGAACAGGCGCAAGGGTGTCGACAAGAACGGCTTCAGCTTGGACAAGGCGGGAAACACGATCAACGCAGGTGGGGCCACCCGTACGAGCGTGCTCGAATATCTCAAGGGCGCGGGTGTCACGAACGACGAGCAAGCACGGCGAATCACGAACGAATTCGCCGACAGCCGAGGCGACATCCCGTTTCTCAACAACCCCGGTCAGAAGAAGTACGGCGGAGACGGGAGCACGCTGTCGATGGCGCTGCTCAAGGCTGCGGAGAGCGTGACATTCGGCGCGGGCAACCGTCAGCAACCCAACGCGTCAGCACCCGTGCGACAAGAGACGAGAGATAGCCGGCACGTCGTCGACTTAAAGTTCCCCGATGGCGGATCGGAACAGTTCGGCATGGCGTCCGAAGATGACGCCGCTCGCTTCACCAAGACCCTGACCAACCTTGCGAAGAGGACCAAGCGATGAGCCCTATGCGATAACGGGCACCACTTCGCGGCACCTCTCATGGAGGGTCGCGAGGACTGCGATTGCCAGGGGAACGTCGTAGGTCAGCGGCCTATCGTCTTCGTAGAGGTAACGCCACGCCACGAATGCACCCTCTAGGGTGGCAAGGGCCGCTCGAAAGTTCACGAACGTTTTCGCCTTGTATTGCTGCGCGAACTGTGGCGCGAGGGCTTCGAGTCGATCCCGGGTGTCTGCCGGCAACGGATCAAAAATTCTGACGAACACGTGTCCGCGGGTATTGAGTCCGTGGGCTTCGCTCAGCGTCTTCAGGTAGAGCTCGATCGCAAACGCGCTGTTTACGACGAAGGGGACCAAGGTAGTCGGGACGATGGCGCCCATCTTGAGCCCGCGTTCGTAGAGTTGCGCAGCGGTGTCGGCAAACGCCCGGGCTTGCCCCATCGCTTGCTGTGCCTTCGAAACTTCTTTGTGCAGCCCCAGGTCCTTGATGAGTTTTTGGCCGGCAGCAACGTCCACCATCTGGTTACCGGTGTTCGGGATAGCGCCCACAACGATGCCGTTCAGCTTCACTTCGTAGGTCGCCATTGATGCTCCTTTGGCATTTCGCATAAAGGATAAGGCCCTATTTCCAGAGTGCGACACGCCGTATCCTGTTTGTATCTTAGCGTTACTGCATCCTAGACTGCCCCCACCAGCAACCAACTTGGAGCGCAAAAATGGTGATCGGGAATACGGAATTTGGTGGCCTAGTCAACGAACTCACGAGCAGGCACGGAGCGGATGTTTGCCACCTGGCGATGATGCGTCAGGTGTGCGTGGGAGCGGTGCGAAGCTTGGCCGCAAAAACTGGCGTCGACTTCTCCGACGTAATTTACATGCTGCACTCGTGTGTGGCCTCCCACATGCTGCTGTGCGGCACCGACGCCGCCGCGGTTGATCGCGTGTCGGCAGACGCGGGCCATGCATTCGCAGTCGCCAGCCTCATGCGTGAGCTTCCGCAATGATCGAAGAGGCATTCGACGCATTTGCACGGTCCGTCGCGGCGCACGTGGCGTGCGAGATCAGCCCCTGCCCGGTCTACCTGGCACCGGATCGCTTCGTGACGATCAAGCTTCACGCCGCGGTCAGCGGCTACAGCGAAGCTGCCATCCGGTCGAAGATTAAAGAGGGGGTATGGAGCGAAGGGCGCGAGTACGTGCGTGCGCCCGATGGTCACGTTTTCATCGACCGTGAAGGCGTGCAGCGCTGGCTTGTCAGAGGCTCATGATGAGCCCGACCGTCGATGTACGCGGCGCGGCCGATCTAATGAAGGTCCACCCCAAGACTGTGCTGGACCTGATTGGCGCAGGAGCGCTGCCCGCCGGGCGCGTCGGCCGAGCGTACGTGCTGCTCACCAGAGACGTACTCGCCTACATTGAGCACATCATTGTGAGAGACACGACAGGGAGGATGGCGGGACAAGGGCGACGGCTGGGAAAGCCTGCTCGTCGGTGAACTAAGCCCGCCTAGGGAATTCGTTCGGTCATCCGCCTGCACCGGCACCAGCTATGCTCGGTTGCGAGATTGATGTTTGCGAGCATAGCTGGTGCCGGTGCAGGCGGAGGAAGAAACCTTTTCTCTAAAATGGTTTTTGGGTCGCATGGCGTACACTACGTGTACGCCAAGTATGGAGCTTGCAGTGCAATTGATTGCAAAAGCCCTTGCCCTACGGACCTTGATCCCCACTTGCAAGACCTGTCCCACGTGGTTTTGGCCCCAAAGCTTAGGTTTTTTTGAGCACTGCTATTGACGGTATCGTCAGTAACTGGGCCACAATACAGACCTGAGCTCGAAAGCCAGAACGTTGGTAAGTCCGAATCCCCGGTCCACCAAGTTTTTACAAGGAGATTGGTCCATGAAACACTTGATCAAAGACGGAGATGGTTTCGCCTAAGGTCGAACCATCGTTCTGGAGGCCCAGCCGAGTGCTGGGCCTTTTGCTTTGTGTGCTGCTGATAATCTTCGGCAGTTTCCTCGCTTGGCAGTATGTGCTAGACGAGAAGTCAATCTACAAGCTGGCGGCCGGACAGTGGCTCATTGCTTTCGCGGCTATCCTCGCAACACTTGGTTGGTGCGTGACCGCATGGGTTGCGATCAAAAACTCTGTCAAGCAGCACACGATCAACACGCTGTTGCAGTCTAGGTTGTCCAAGACCTATATGGACTACGCAGATGCCGTGAACAAGCACTTCGGCGAGCATTTGTCGAAGGCTCCGGCGAGCCGGCCCGTAGACGCGACACAGGGGATCGATCAAGCCTCGCTGCGCTACATCCTGAACTACTTCGAATACATCGCACTCGGCATTCGTTACGGCGACCTGCACGAAGGCATGCTGCAGCGCAGTCTCTTCTCCATCATCGGAAACACCACCAGTTATTCAAAGCACTGGATTGACGCTGCTGTTGCCAAAAATGATCGGACGTACTGCCATTTGCGATGGCTGATGAATCGATGGTTCGGCCCTGATGGATTTAAATCCACTAGCAACTGACAGTCAGCTTGGCACGGGGAACAGTACGGGGAACAAACCCTAATCAAACGATTGAAACGTAAGCTAGATGCGGCTTTCAAGCCACACTTAGATTCCCTTCACCCGCTCCAATTCACCGCCGGTGACGCCCCCTGCGGCAACGAGTTACCGCCCCCGCCCTCCTTCTGCATCGACTCGGACGCACAAGCGTCAGATGCCTCGACTGGCGAACCTGCCTGTCCGATCAACGTCGCCGTTCCTCGACGACCTGCCCGATGCCGAACTCTACTTTCTAGACGGCAGGCATTGGCTGCTGGAGACCCACCTCGATGAAGTCGTGGCGTTGATGCGGGACTTCCTCGGACGCAGGCATGCGCCGCCGGGCTGACGACGGACCGTTCACGATTTCGGCTCGCCTGTCTCCCGGGCAGCGGTGGTTTCACAGACCAGTGCGGCCCACGGCATCCGTCGCAACGCGTCGACCAGGCGAACACGCCCCTCCTCCACCGCCAGCGGCTCGCCGGTCAGCAGGTTCTTGAACGCGGCCGCGCCAACGTCCGCGGGAAGCCGCACCGCCGTGCCATTCCACTTCCCGGCAGCGGGCAGAGCCGGCACGACACCATCGTCGTGCGCATCGGAGCGCGCGAGGTCCACGAACAACCGTCCCGCCACGATCACCAGCATCCGGCCTTCACGCCTGCGCGCAAAAGCCACGATGTGCCTCGACAGCGGCCCGTCGACCACCAGCGGCTCGTAGCTGCCTTCGCGAAACAGCTCGGGATGCGCCCGCCGCAGCGACAGCAGCCGCCAGATGAACCAGAGCTTGGCGCGGCCGTCGTGCGGTGCCTCGGCCATCGAGCGCACCTGCTGCGCCAGGCCGTCCTGCCCGGCCATCGCCTTCAACCCGGCCAGGCATTGCTGCCGCAGCGCGTAGTCCACCGGGCGCCGGTTGTCCGGATCGACCAGGCTCAGCTCGATGAATTCGCTGCCCTGGTAGAGATCGGGCACGCCGGGCGAGCCGTACTTCAGTAGCGTGAGGGTGAGGCTGTTCCAGGCGCCGAACCAGGCCAGCCTGTCCGCCAGCTGCTGGATGTCCGCCAGGCATGCACTCTCCTTTGGTTCGGCCAGCAGATCGCGAACGAAGCGCTCGAGCGCGGCCTCGTATTCAGCGTCGGGCCGTGACCACCGCGTGCGCAGCTTGGCTTCCCGGGCGGCCTTCTGCATGTACTGCCAGATGCGATCGCCATAGCCGGGTGCAGTGCCGGCGTCGAGCCCGCCCAGGGGCAAGGTGCCGAGCAGGGTCTGGTACAGCAGGTATTCATCGGTGCGCGATGGCGCCTCGCCGCCCGCCAGCCTCTGGCGCGTGCTGCGGCAAAGGCCATGCCAGCGCGTGAGCGCCAGGGTCCACTCGTTGGGCATTTCCGAGAGCACGTCGATGCGGTTGCGCACGTCCTCCGAGCGCTTGTTGTCGTGCGTGGAGGTCGCCAGCATGGTGTGAGGCCAGCGCCGGGCGCGGTCGGCGCTCGCCGCGTGGAAGGCCTCGACCTCGATGCCGAACAGGTCCGGTTCGCCGCCCACCTCGTTGAGCGAGCTGAGCGGAAAGTAACGGTAGAAGGCCGTGTCCTCCACGCCCTTCGCCGCCACGGGCGCGCTGAACTGCTGGAAGCGCTGCGCGAAGCGGCGCACACGCTCGCGCAGCGCCGGCGGCGCGGAAGCCACGGCCTCTCCGCGCAGCGCGCTTCGCACGAAATCGAAGATCGACCGGTCGGCGTCGCCGCTCTGCCTGGCGGCCTCGTCGACGGCCGTATCGATGAAGCGCCCATCCTGTTGCGATGGCCCTTCGACGATGTAGGTCCGGTACACCGGCATGCACGCGGCGACGTCGGCCAGCGCGTGGCGCAGCGCATTGAGCGTGTAGTCGCGCGTGCCGCGGTCAGCGCCCGCGATGCGCCGCAGCTCGGTCGCCAGCACGTTCAGCTCCGACGCGAGTGCGTTGCGCATCACCTCGCGCCGGCCTGCGCGCGACACCGAGGCGAAGTCCGCGGCATCGCCGGTGAAGCGCTGCCAGGTGTGCACCACGCTCGCCTCGGCCGCGGTGTCGACCAGCACGCCGTTGGCCACGTTCGCGAATCGATAGCCGGTGGTGCCGTGCACATGCCAGCGCTCGGGCACTTCCTCGTGCGCCCCAGCGATCTTCTCCGCCACCACGTACAGGGGCCGTGCGGGCCGCCCCTGCGCGTCGTGCGCGGGCAGTACCAGTCCGGCGCGCCGCGCATAGCCCTCCTGCAGCTTGCGGAAGTAGTCGGCCGGGTCGTAGAGCCCGTCAGGGTGGTCGATGCGCAGGCCGTCCACCACGCCGGACGCGGCGAGATCCAGCGCGAGCGACTGCGTGGCCTCGAACACCTCGTCGCGCTCCATGCGCACGGCCGCGAGATCGTTGATGTCGAAGAAGCGCCGGTAGTTGATCTCGTCCGCCGCCACCCGCCAGTGCGCAAGCCGGTAGGCCTGCAGTTCGATCAGCCGGTGCAGCGCGTCGCGGGCTTCCGGCACGGCCAGGTTCAGCTCCGCCACCGACGACGCGAGCGCCCGCGCCACCGGGGCATGGTGCCCGGCGAGCCGGGCCAGCCGGAGCTTGAGCAGTTCCTTGTCGCGCACGCGTTCGGCCTGCCCCTGCGCGGAAACCGCATCGCGCCGCGGCAGATGGCCGAAAGCCGTAGCCAGGCTCGCCAGCTCCCCCGATGCGGCTGCATCGCCGATCCGCGCGAGCGCCCGTTCGAGCACCACGGGATAGCTCTCGGGCGCCAGCGGAAACCGGTGGTCGTAGTAGCCGATGGCGAAGCTGCCTGTCGCCTCCTCGAAGCGCAGCACCAGCTCGCCGTTCTCCAGCGCCTCGCCGTAGTGCGCGCCGAGCACGGGCAACAGCACCTTGCCGGTCAGCTCGGCGTTGAGCGGCTGCCAGTCGATGTCGAAGTGCTGTGCGAACAGCGACGCGGGCCCGTTCTCCAGCACGTCCATCCACCAGGCGTTGTCGGCGCCGAACACGCCCATATGGTTGGGCACCATGTCCAGCAGCTGGCCGAGGCCGTTGGCCTTCAGCGCAGCGGTGAAGCGCGCGAAGCCTTCCTCGCCGCCAAGCTCGGGGTTGATCTCCCCGTGCGCGACCACGTCGTAGCCGTGCATGCTGCCGGCGCGCGCACGCTGGATGGGCGAGCAGTACACATGGCTCACGCCGAGTTCCGCCAGATACGGCAGCACGCGGATCGCGTCGTCGAAGCCGAAGTCCTTGTGGAACTGCAACCGGTAGGTGGCGCGAGGCACGCGGGTCCGCAGGCCCGGCGACGAGCCCTGCCCCTTCGACTCGGCCCGGCGCGGCCGCTCGGCGCGCAAGGCATCGCCCAATCCGCGCATGAGTTCGCCGCCAGCCAGCGCCGCCACCGGTTCGGGCAGCTTGCGCCGCCAGTTCGGATGCTCGTCCACCGTGCCCGGCATGTTGGCCTGGGCCACGAGGCCCGCCACGTCCTCGAGCTGCACCATCATCAGCGCCGATGGCGCCGCGGCCAGGAAGGCATGCGCCGCCTCGACGATGCGCGCGGACGGCACCGCGAGCCCGGCCGCCTGCGCCACCTCCTCGCGCGACAGCAGGCCCGCCTGCCGCAGGGCCTGCATCAAGGCGATTCGCTCGCGCGCGCGGTCCATCAGCTGCCTGTCGAAGATCGCCGGGTCGGGAAACAGGCCGAGCGCGAGCCGCTCCCGCAGGTCGGAGGCCGTCCACCAGCCCGCGAAGGTCGCGAGGTCGTGCGTGCTGAGCGCAACGAGGGCGGCCGGCGGATAGGCGTCGGGCTGCGTGAAGCCGCCGTCGCCCTGCCTCTCGAAATACAGCAGTCGGTAGGACAGCACGTCGGCCTGCGCCAGCGCGTCGCGCATCGCTTCTTCGACCGTGCCGAGATCCTCGCCCACGACCATGCAACGCTGCCGCTGGCTCTCTATCGCCACGATGGCCAGCATCTCGTCCAGCGCATAGCGGACGTAAGCCCCATCGCGCGCGCTCCGGCCCTGCGGAATCCAGAACAGCCGCATCAGGCCCATCACGTGATCGATGCGCAACGCGCCCGCGCCATGCATGCAGGCCCGCAGCGTGTCGATGAAGAAACGGTAGCCGTCTGCGCGCAGGCGGTCGGGGCGCAGCGGCGGAAGGCCCCAGCCCTGCCCGGCCGGGTTGAACTCGTCCGGCGGCGCGCCGACGCTGGCACCCTGGGCAAACATCTGCTGCGCGCCCCAGGCATCGGAGCCGGCGCGATCGACCGACACCGCAAGGTCCACGTACAGGCCGACGCCCATGCCGAGCGCATCGCAGCGCGCGGACACACGCGCGAACTGCCGGCTGGCGATCCACTGGAGGTATTGATGGAACTGCACGCGCCGCGCATGGGTGACCGCAAAGGCCGTGACCTCGGCCGAATCCGGATCGCGCCAGGCGGCCGGCCATGCATGCCAGTCCCGTGCGCCGTCTCCAGCGGCAAGAAAGCGCGCCTGCAGCGTCTCGAAGATGGCGTGCTGCCGCAGCGACTCGCCGCGCTCCGCGACGAAGGCCAGGAACTCCCTGCCCGACTCGTCGGGCGCGCCCTCCGGCGGCAGGTGGCGCGCGCAGAAGTCGTCGTAAAGCAATTCGAGCACTTCGAGCTTTGCCGCGGCCACGCCCGCGTAGTCCACCAGCGGCGCGGCGCGCAGCGCGGCAAGGCGCGCCTGGAAGCCGGGCGAACGCACCCTGTCGCGAGCCGGCTCGCAGCCTGCGAAGCCGTCCACCGCTTCCACGTCGATGTAGAGCACGTTGAGGTGCTGGCGCGACGAGGGGCTGTACGGACTCGCATCCGTCGGCGTGCTCGTGAACAGCGCATGCAAGGGGTTCAGGCCGATGATGTCGGCGCCCTGCTCCGACATGCGCACAGCCAGGTCCTCCAGATCGCTGAAATCGCCGATGCCCCAGTTCCGCGGCGAGCTCAAACCGTAGAGCTGCGCCGTCACTCCCCAGACGCGGCCGCCGTCGCGTACGACAGGTGGCCGATAGCAGCGGCCGGGCGAGGCAAGCACCAGGGTCTCGCCGCGCAGGCCCTCGATGCGCAGCCGGTGGTAGCCCATCTCCAGGCCGACCGGCATCTGCAGCACGCGCTCGCACAGGCAGGCACCGTCGATGTCGATGCGGCCGGTCTCGGGCAATGCCTGGGCATCGGCTTCACCCTCCAGTTGCCTGCCGTGTTCGTCGTCGAGCTGCCAGCGGATCCGGCGCATGGACGCCGGCAGGCGCAGCGTCACCGGCCAGGCGGGCTGGCCGGCCAGCACTGCCCGCACCGGCGGCAACGCCTGCGCCCAGCGCGCGCGGCGCGCGGCCTCGAGCGCCTTGCCCGCCGGCACCGTGCCGTCGAGCTGCACGCCGAATTCGCCCAGCAGCGCGACCAGGCTCTCGGCGGACGCCTCGCAATGCTTGCCGAACGCATCGGAGTAGCCGGTCGAAATGCCGAAGTGCGCGCACAGCCTCCCCAGATCGTCCGCGGCGGGGCCGTGGCGTGCTTCATCCGTCATTCAACGCTTCCAGTGTCACGTGCACCGCGCCGCGCGCGAGGCGCAGGGCGCCATCGCTGTGGGTCGCGCCGTCGCTGTAGACCACTTCGCCGGGCGGCGCCACCACATCCTCCACAGGCCGTGCTCCGAAGTGGGCCAGCATATGCAGGCGTGTCGAGCCATCGCCGGCGTTCACCGGCTTCAGCTCCCACTGCACTTGCAGCGTGTCGTTCTCGCACCGGTAACTGCTCGCGCCCTTCGCGCCGCCGAGCCGGGGCACAAGCAGGTGATGGCGCAGATCCAGCAGCTGCTGCACCTCGCTGAGCCGCGAGAAATGCGGACGAGCCCCACGCTCGCGCCAGCGCAGCTTCGAAGCCAGGAAAGTCTCTTCGGCGTTCGGGTCCGGAATGCGCGCGCGGGCAGCCTCGTCGGCGAAGGCCGCGAAGCCGCCGAACTCCGCGCGTCGGCCTTCGGACACCGCCGTCGCCAGTTCGGGCCCGAAGTCGCAGAAATAAAGGAACGGCGAGGAAGCCGCGAACTCGTCGCCCATGAAGAGCATCGGCACATGCGGCGACAGCAGCAGGCAGGCCAGCGCCGCACGCACCAGCACCGGGTCGCCCAGCGCGTGGATGCGCTCGCCGAAGGCCCGGTTGCCGACCTGGTCATGCGTCTGCAGGAAGGAGACGAAGGCCTGCGACGGCAGCCGCGCGCTCGGCTCGCCGCGGCGCTGCCCCTGCCGGAACACCGACGGCTGCCCCTGGTAGATGAAGCCCTCGGCCAGCGCGCAGGCGAAGCGGCGCACCGGGTCGTCGGCATAGTCGGCGTAGTAGCCGTCGCGCTCGCCGGTGGCCAGCACGTGCACCGCGTGGTGCAGGTCGTCGTTCCACTGCGCGGTGCCGATCGAGGGCGAGCCCCGGTCGTCGCGCACCAGCATCGAGGCCCGGTTGTCCTCGTTCTCCAGCACCAGGTGCACATGGCGCCCGCGCGCCGGCCCGGCATCGAGCGCCTCGCGGATCTCGCGCACGATGTGCAGCCGGCTCTGGTCGTGGATGGCATGCACCGCATCCAGGCGCAGGCCGTCGAAGCGGAACTCCTCCACCCAGTAGAGCGCGTTGTGGATGAAGAAGTCGCGCACCGTGCGCGACTCCGGCCCGTCGAAGTTGATCGCCGCGCCCCACGGCGTCTGCCGCCCGGCATTGAAGAACTCGGGGCAGTACGCATGCAGGTAGTTGCCTTCCGGCCCGAAGTGGTTGTAGACCACGTCGAGCAGCACCATCAGCCCGAGCGAATGCGCCGTGTCTATCAGCGCCTTGAGTTCGTCGGGCGTGCCATACGAGGCATCGGGCGCGAACGGCAGCACGCCGTCGTAGCCCCAGTTGCGCCGCCCCGGAAAGTCCGCGAGCGGCATGAGCTCGATGGCGGTGATGCCCAGTTCGGCCAGCTCGGCCAGCCGCTCGCGCGCCGCGCGAAAGCTTCCTTCTTCGGTGAAGGTGCCCACGTGCAGCTCGTAGACCACCGCCTCTTCCCAGGGGCGGCCGCGCCAGGCCCCGTCCGTCCACTGGAAGCGCCGAGGGTCCACGACCTCGCTCGGGCCATGCACGTCCTCGGGGTTGAAGCGCGAAGCGGGATCGGGCACGCGCGTGCCGTCGGGCAGGCGGTAGCGGTAGCGGTCTCCGTGCCCCGCGCCGGGCACGCTCAGGCGATGCCAGCCGCGCCCGTCGCGCGACATCGGCTTCGAGGAGGTTTCGCCGCCGCCGGGCGCATGGTGCGGATGATGTTCGAGCACCACGGTCTCCGCGGAAGGTGCCCAGAGCGCGAAGTCGGTGCCGTCGGCGAGCACCGTCGCGCCGAACGGCATGCGATGCACGTGGGTGTCCGTGTGAGCCGTCATGGCCGCACGTCCGGCCGGCTCAGCACCACGAGCGAGCGGCATTGCAGGGGATATTGGGGCTCCGACCAGACGGGCGCCAGCGTGGCCGCGTCTTCCGTGGTGGCGGGCGGCGAGCTGTTGGCGGTGTCGACCAGCAGCCGCCAGGCGCCGTGCCGCATCGGCGGCAGCGTGAAGGCGATCTCGTCGTGATGGGCGTTGAGCAGCACCAGGAAGTCGTCGTCGTGCTGAACTTCGCCGCGCAGCCCGCGGTCGACGATGCCGCTGCCGGGGATGTACATCGCGATGCAGCGCGCGCTGGGGTCGTTCCAGTCTTCCGGCCGCATCTCTCCACCGTCGGGCTTGAGCCAGTGGACGTCGGTGACGGTCTCGCCTTCGGAAGGCTGTCCCGCGAAGAAGCTGCGGCGCCGGAACGACGGGTGCGCGCGGCGCAGCGCCACCATGCGCTCGACGAAGGCCGTGAGCGCGAGCCGCTCGGGCGTGGAAGTCCAGTCGATCCAGCCGAGTTCGTTGTCCTGGCAGTAGACGTTGTTGTTGCCCTGCTGCGTATGGCCGCGCTCGTCGCCGGCCAGCAGCATGGGCACGCCCTGCGACAGCAGCAGCATCGCCAGCAGGTTGCGCTTCTGGCGCTCGCGCAGCGCCACCACCTCGGGGTCGTCGGTGGGCCCTTCGATGCCGCAGTTCCACGAGATGTTGTGGCTGTTGCCGTCCCGGTTGTCCTCGCCGTTGGCCTCGTTGTGCTTGTCGTTGTAGGAAACCAGGTCGTGCAGCGTGAAGCCGTCGTGCGCGGTGACGAAGTTGATGCTCGCGGTGGGGCGCTTGCCGGACCAGCCATAGAGATCCTCGGAGCCGCTGATGCGCCTGGCCACCTCACCCAGGAGCCCGCCGTCGCCCTTCCAGAAGCCGCGCAGGCCGTCGCGGTACTGGTCGTTCCATTCGGCCCAGCCGAGCGGGAAGTTGCCGACCTGGTAGCCGCCGTGGCCCAGGTCCCAGGGTTCGGCGATCAGCTTCACCCGGTTGAGCGTGGGGTCCTGGCGGATCGCATCGAAGAAGCCGCCGAGGTTTTCCACCTTGCCCGACTCGCGCGCCAGCGCCGAGGCCAGGTCGAAGCGGAAGCCGTCCACGTGCATCTCCTCGGCCCAGTAGCGCAGCGAGTCCATCACCAGCTGCAGCGCATGCGGGTGCTCGAGGTTGACGGTGTTGCCGCAGCCCGTGAAGTCGTCGTAGTAGCGGCGGTTGTCGCCGTTGACGATGTAGTACGAGGCGTTGTCCACCCCGCGCAGCGAGAGCGTGGGGCCGAGCTGGTTGCCCTCGCAGGTGTGGTTGTAGACCACGTCGAGGATCACCTCGATGCCCGCCGAGTGCAGCGTCTTCACCATGGTCTTGAATTCCTTGACCTTGCCCGAGGCGCTGTAGCGCATCTCGGGCGCGAAGAAGGCCAGTGTGTTGTAGCCCCAGTAGTTGCGCAGGCCGCGCTCGGCCAGGTGGCGGTCGTTGAGGAAGCTGTGTACCGGCAGCAGCTCGACCGTGGTCACGCCCAGCCGCTTGAGGTAGTCGACCACCGGGGCGCAGCCGAGTCCGGCGTAGGTGCCGCGCAGCCCGGGCGGCACGTCGGGGTGCGTCATGGTGAAGCCGCGCACGTGCATCTCGTAGATCACCATGTCCTGCCACGGCACCGAGGGACGGCGGTCGTCCCCCCAGGTGAAGGCGGTTTCGAGCACGCGTCCCTTGGGCATCAGCGGCGCGCTGTCCCGGCGGTCGAAGGAAAGGTCTTCGCGCTTGCTTCCGACGGTGTAGCCGTAGAGCGCGTCGCCCCAGCGCAGTTCGCCCACCAGGTCCTTGGCGTAGGGATCGATGAGCAGCTTGTGCGCGTTGAAGCGATGCCCCTCCTCCGGCTTGTAGGGCCCATGCACGCGATAGCCATAGGCCTGCCCGGGGCGCGCCTCGGGCAGGTAGCAGTGCCACACGCCGTCCGTGCGCTCGAGCACCGGGATGCGCTGCAGCTCATGGCGGCCCTGCTCGTCGAAGAGGCAAAGCTCGACCTTGTCGGCGTGCTGCGAGAACAGGGCGAAGTTGACGCCCTCCCCATCCCAGGTGGCGCCGCGCGGATAGGGTCGCCCGGGCCAGACGGCGCTGATCGCCAGGTTGGTCTTTCGAATCATGCGTTGTGTTTCAGTGTGGAGGACGGTCGTTGTCGAAGTGCGGGGGGCGGCTGCCGCCGACGGTGGTCACGCTCGGCGGCGGCTTGGCGCTTCCCGTCTGCCGGGGCCACCAGCGCTCGATCTGGGCCTTCGCCCAGTCCTTGCCGGCCAGGCCGAAGGCCAGGGCCAGGGCGAACACCACGCCCGCCAGGATCACCAGGAAGCTCTCGCGCACGATGTCGCCGCCGACCTTGATCTGGTCCAGCGCGATCAGGATCACGAAGGCCATCACCGCGTACTGCGCGACCTTGCCGAAGAGCACGGCGTCCTGCATCTTCACGCTGCGGAAATAGCTGCTCACCGCCTCGCCCACGAAGCGCGCGAAGTAGGAGCCGAAGGCCAGCACCAGCAGCGCCACAAACACGTTGGGCACGAACCAGACGATGCGCCCCAGCAGGTCGGCGATGTAGCTCAGCCCCATGCCGTTGAAGGCGATGAGCAGCGAGGCCAATATCACCAGCCAGTAGGTCAGGATGCCGAACAGGCTGCTGGTGTCGCCCGCCAGTCCGCCCTGGCGCAGGAAGTTGTCCAGCCCCGCACGCTCGGTCAGCACGTTGAAGTTGATCGCGCGCAGCGCCTTGGTCACCGTGAAGCGGGCCGCCTTGGCGACCAGCCAGCCGACCAGGACCACCACCAGCGCGATCAGCAGGCGCGGAATGAAGGCGCCGACCTGATACAGGATCGCGCGCAGCGGCTCCAGGTGAATGCCGAAGTTTTCCATGATCTGTCTTCCGTTGAAGGTGGCCTCGGCGGTGGGTCAGGCACGGGGCTGCTGGATCAGCGCGAGCACGCCATGCAGCGGAACCTGCGCCCATTCGATGCGGTTCTCGAGCTCGTAGCGCAGCTCGTAGAGGGCCTTGTCGATCTCGAACAGCGCGAGCAGCTCGGCATCGAGCGGCGCGCCGTCCGGCCCTGCCAGCGCGGCGCCGTAGCCGCCCAGGAAGGCTTCGCGCGTTTCCCGCTCCCAGGCGATGGCTGGCGCGGCAAGCCGCTCGGCCTCGTCGGGGCTCTGGGCCACCCGGCGGAGCGCCGACCAGCGGGCGTAGTTGAACGAACGCAGCATGCCCGCCACGTCGCGCAGGGGCGAACTCTTGGTGCGGCGCTCCTCGAAGCTGCGAGCCGGCTCGCCCTCGAAGTCGATGATGACGAAGTCGTTGTCCTTCACCAGCACCTGGCCCAGATGGAAGTCGCCGTGGTAGCGGCTCTTGATGCCGCCGCCCTCCACCGGATGGCGGGCCTCGATGCTGGTGCGCAGCGCATCCTCCGCATCGAGCAGGCTGCGCGCGTCGGCCTGCGCGGCGGCCGGCAGTTGCTCGATACGCTCGCGCAGCAGCGCAAGCGTGGCGGCGGCGTCGTTCGCCGCGTGCGACTTGAAGCCGGCGAAGTCGGCGGGGGCCAGCGGCTCGGGGTCGAAGGCGGGCGATCCGGTGCGCGTGGCGAGCGCGCGGTGCAGTTCCGCGGTGCGCCGGCCCAGCGTGGCCATGAGCGCGAGGAAGCCGCCGTGCACGCTGGACGCATCGGGCACGCCGGGCGCGGTGCCGTCGGTGGTGAGCACGTCGCGCAGGAAGCGCTCCAGGTAGCCGAGCGTGTAGTCCCAGCCATCGCCCTGGTTGGCCACGTAGCCCTGCACCATGGCGAGCGTCATCGTGCGCCCGTCGCTGGTCATGTACTCGAGCGCGCCGAGCACCGGCACGCAATGCGGGTAGCGCGCCACCTCGGTCAGGAAGCGCCCCATCTCCAGTTCGGGGTTGATGCCCTCGCGCACATGGCGGTAGCCCTTGAGGAACAGGGTCTCGTCCAGCGTGAGCGCGGTGTTGCTGCTCGCGCCGCTGGGCCGGCCGACGGGCAGCGCATCGATGTCGACGGCGATCTCCGCGAAGGCGGCGGTCGGCCGGAAGACCAGCTTGCCGCCCAGGGTGGGCAGCTCGGCGCCCGCGGCGATGGTGCGCACCAGTGCGCGGCAGAAGGCCTCGTCGTAGAAGGCGTCGCCCATCAGGCCGACCTGCGCCTGCTGCCGCACCTTGGCCAGCGCGGCCTGCCCCACGCCGGCCATGCGTTCTTCATCGCGTTCTTCCCAGGCCAGCGCGAGCGGCATGAAGTAGGTGGCGCCTCCGGGCGGTCCTTCGAGGTCGAGCAGGGACAGCATCCAGCTCTGGCCGTCCACCTCCCAGACGGCGTGGTCGGCCAGCCGCGCGCGCTGGATGGCCGTTCCCTTGGAGGCGTACCAGCGCTGGATCTCGATGTGCCGCGGCAGCGTCTCCAGCTCGAACTGGTTGCGCATGCGCTCGGCCATGCCGATGCGCCACGGCATCACCCGGTCGCGGAAGAAGCTGGTCCAGCCGTCGAAGAGCACCAGCGTGGGCCGCTCCTGCAAAGCCACGCCCTCCTGGTGCCAGCTGGGCGCGTTGGCCTCGGCGGTGAGCCTGAACCAGTAGAAGCCATAGGAGGCCAACGTGAGCAGGTACGGCAGCTCGCCGATGGGCGGGAACGGCGCGCGGCCGAGCATCTCGATCGGCACGAAGCCCTTGAACTCGGAGAGATCGAGTTCCACCGGCTGCGCGGCGCGCGAGAGGTTGAACACCGCCAGGATGACGTCGCCGTCGTACTCGCTCAGGTAGGCCAGGATCTTGCGGTTGCCCGGCTTCAGGAAGCGGCGCCTGCCGCGGCCGAAGGCATGGCTGGTCTTGCGCACGGCGAGCATGCGCTTGGTCCAGTTCAGCAGCGAGCTCGCGTCGCGCGCCTGCGTCTCGACGTTGAGCGCCTCGTAGCCGAACAGCGGGTCCATGATCGGCTGCAGGTACAGGCGCTGCGGGTCGGCGCGCGAGAAGCCGGCGTTGCGGTCCGGGCTCCACTGCATGGGCGTGCGCACGCCGTTGCGGTCGCCCACGAACACGTTGTCGCCCATGCCGATCTCGTCGCCGTAGTAGATGATGGGCGAGCCCGGCATCGACAGCAGCATGCCGTTCATGAGCTTCACGCGGTCCATGTCGTTCTCCATCAGCGGCGCCAGCCGCCGGCGGATGCCCAGGTTGATGCGCGCGCGCATGTCGGCCGCGTACATGGTGTACATGTAGTCGCGCTCCTTGCTGGTGACCATCTCCAGCGTGAGCTCGTCGTGGTTGCGCAGGAAGATGGCCCACTGGCAGCCCTCGGGAATGTCGGGCGTCTGCGCCATGATCTCGACGATGGGGTGGCGGTCTTCCTGGGCGATGGCCATGTACATGCGCGGCATCAGCGGGAAGTGGTAGGCCATGTGGCACTCGTCGCCGTCGCCGAAGTATTCGCGCACGTCCTCGGGCCACATGTTGGCTTCGGCCAGCAGGAAGCGGTTCTTGTACTCCGCGTCGATGGCCGCGCGCAGCTGCTTGATCACCGCATGCGTCTCGGGAAGGTTCTCGTTGCTGGTGCCGTCGCGCTCCACCAGGTAGGGAATGGCATCGAGCCGGAAGCCGTCCACGCCCATGTCGAGCCAGAAGCGCATCGTCTTGAAGATGGCCTGCAGCACAGCCGGGTTGTCGAAATTCAGGTCGGGCTGGTGGCTGAAGAAGCGGTGCCAGAAGTACTGCTTGGCGACCGGGTCCCAGGTCCAGTTGGAGGCCTCGGTGTCGGTGAAGATGATCCGCGTGCCCTGGTAGATCTGGTCGGTGTCGCTCCACACGTAGAAGTTGCGCTCCGGCGAGCCCGGCGGCGCGAGCCGCGCGGCCTTGAACCACGGGTGTTCGCTGGAGGTGTGATTGATGACCAGCTCCGTGATCACCCGCAGGCCGCGCTTGTGCGCCTCGGCCAGCATCTCGCGGAAGTCGTCCAGCGTGCCGTACTGCGGATGCACGTCCTCGTACTCGGAGATGTCGTAGCCGTCGTCGCGCAGCGGCGAGGGATAGAACGGCATCAGCCAGATGGTGTTGACGCCCAGCTCCTTCACGTAGTCGAGCTTGGCGGTGACGCCCTTGAAGTCGCCCATGCCGTCGTTGTTGGAGTCGAAGAAGGCCTTGACGTTGAGCTGGTAGATCACCGCGTCGCGGTACCACAGCGGATCGTCGCTGTTGTCGATCTCGACGGTTTCGAGCGCGATGTGGGAGACAGGTGCGTTCATGGGCGAGCGACCTCAGAGGAAGTAGTCGAAGTCTCGTTCGTCGCCGTGGCGGCGGCGGACCACGAAGATGTGCGCGGGCACGCTGTGGGGATCGAGCCGGACGTAGTGCCAGTCGCCCTGCCAGATGAATCGCTGGCCGCTGAGCAGGTCGTGCATCTGGAAGCTGGCGCCGGCCGCGACGCCCACGCTGGCGGGCTCCAGCCCGAGCCAGCCCGACTGCGTGTTGTGCGGATCGAGGTTGACCACGGTGACGATCACATTGGAGCCGTCGGGCGACTCCTTGGCATAGGCCAGCAGCTGGTCGTTGTCGATGTGCAGGAAGCGCAGGCTCCTGTCCCAGTGCAGCGCGGGGTTCTCGCGGCGGATGCGGTTCACCCGCGCGATGAAGGGAGCGAGGCTGGCGGGGTCGTCGTGGTTCCAGTGGCGCAGCTGGTATTTCTCGGAATCGAGGTATTCCTCGCTGCCGGGTCCGCGCGGCAGGTGTTCGCACAGTTCGTAGGCCGGCCCATAGATGCCGTAGTTGGCCGCGAGCGTGGCAGCCAGCACAAGCCGCGACATGAACACGGCCGGCTCGCCGGCATGGAACTGCTCATGAAGGATGTCGGGCGTGTTGGGCCAGACGTTGGGGCGGAAATAGTCGATGCCGGGGCCGCTGGAAAGCTCGGTGAAGTACTCCTGCAGCTCCTTCTTCGTGTTGCGCCAGGTGAAGTAGGTGTACGACTGCGAGAAGCCGAGCTTGGCGAGCCGGTGCATCACCTTCGGCCGCGTGAAGGCTTCGGCCAGGAAGATCACGTCGGGATGCGCGCGCTTCACCTCGCCGATGGCCCACTCCCAGAACGGGAAGGCCTTGGTGTGCGGGTTGTCCACCCGGAAGATGCGCACGCCCTCGCCGATCCAGTGGTCGAGCACGCTCTTGAGCTCGGCCCACAGGCCCCGCCAGTCTTCGCACTCGAAGTTGAAGGGATAGATGTCCTGGTACTTCTTGGGCGGGTTCTCGGCGTACTGCACGCTGCCGTCGGGGCGCCAGCGGAACCAGTCGGGATGCGCCTTCACGTAGGGATGGTCTGGCGCGCACTGGAAGGCGATGTCCAGCGCGATCTCCAGGCCATGCGCCGCGGCGCGGTCGAGCAGGCGCCTGAAGTCTTCCGCGCTGCCCAGGGCCGGCAGGATCGACTTGTGCCCGCCCTCCGCCGCGCCGATGGCCCAGGGGCTGCCCACATCGCCGGGGCCTGCTTCCAGCGCGTTGTTGGGGCCCTTGCGCTGTTCGCGCCCGATGGGATGGATGGGCGGAAAGTACAGCACGTCGAAGCCCATGGCGGCGATGGCCGGCAGGCGCGCCTCCACGTCCCTGAAGGTGCCGTGCGCGCCGGGCACGGGGCTGGCCGAACGCGGGAACAGCTCATACCAGGTGCTGAAGCGCGCGCGCTCGCGGTCGGCCACCAGCGGCAGCTCGACCGGATGGCGCACCGCGTGCCGGCGGTCGGGATGGCGCCGCGCGAGCTCGGCGTATTCCTCGTCGAGCGCCAGGGCCTTGAGCGAGACGACGTCGGATGCCGGGCTGGCCGCCACGGCGTCGAGCTCGGTGGCCCACCGCTGCAGGGCGACGCGGTCGGCGCCCTCGGCGCGAGCGGCGGCGGCCGCGATCTCCAGCGCGCCGACCTGCGCGGCGATGCGCACGTCGTCGGGATCGACGCGCCGCGTCATCTCGCTGCGCCACGACTCGAACGGATCCACCCAGGCGACGGCGGTGTAGACGTAGCGCCCCATCGAAGGCGGCGAGAACCTGGCCTCCCACACGTCGTTGCCCAGCGGCTTCATCGGCACTTCGCGAAAGCCGGCCTGGTCGTGCGCGCGCCAGCACAGCTGCACGCGCAGCACGTCGTGCCCGTCGGTGAAGCAATGGGCGCGTACCCGCACCGGCTCACCCACCACGCGCTTCACCGGGAAGCGGCCGCCGTCCACGCAGGGCAACACGGCGTCGATGACCGCGCGGACGGTGCCTGACGCCCCGTTCGCGAACTCCATGTCCGCTCCCGCCGGCGGGGAGGCAGTCTTTGCAGAGAAGATGTTCTTCATCAGGGACAGTGCTCCAGGATCAGCGTGGACAGCGGCGGCAAGGTGATGCACACCGATTGCCTGCGGCCATGGGAACGCACGGGCGCCGCCTCGACGCCGCCGAAGTTGCCCCAGCCCGCTCCACCGAATTCCGACGCATCGGTGTTGATCAGCTCCCGCCAGCGGCCACCGAGCGGCACGCCGAGCAGGTAGTTGGTGCGGGGCACCGGGGTCATGTTGCTCACCGCCAGCAGGGGCGGACTGCCGTCCTCCGCCTTGCGCAGGAAGGCGAACACGCTGGTGTCGGCGTCGTCGGCCGCCACCCACTCGAAGCCCGCGGAAGAGAAATCGACCTGGTGCAGCGCGGGCGCGTCCCTGTAGACCCGGTTGAGCTGCGACACCAGGCGCTGAAGCCCCTGGTGCCCCTCCAGTTCGCAGACCCACCATTCGAGTTCGCCGTCGTGCGTCCATTCGCGCCGCTGGCCGAACTCGCCGCCCATGAAGAGCAGCTTCTTGCCCGGGTGCGCCCACATGAATCCGTAGAGCGCCCGCAGGTTGGCGAACTGCTGCCAGCTGTCGCCGGGCATCTTGTTGAGCAGCGAGCCCTTGCCGTGCACCACCTCGTCGTGCGAAAGCGGCAGCACGAAGTTCTCGTGGAAGGCATACACCAGCGAGAAGGTCAGCTTGTGATGGTGATAGCGGCGATGGACCGGGTCCTCCTTCATGTAGGCCAGCACGTCATGCATCCAGCCCATGTTCCACTTCTCGCCGAAGCCCAGGCCGTCCATGTCGGTGGGCCGAGACACGCGCGGCCACGCGGTCGATTCCTCGGCCACCGTGACCGTGTCGGGGTGCTCGCGGTAGACGGCGCGGTTGAGCGTCCGCAGGAAGTCGATGGCTTCCAGGTTCTCGCGCCCGCCGTGGCGGTTCGGAATCCATTCGCCGTGCCGGCGCGCGTAGTCGAGGTAGAGCATCGACGCGACGGCGTCCACGCGCAGCCCGTCGAGGTGGTACACGTCGAGCCAGAAGAGCCCAGACGACACCAGGAAGCTGCGCACCTCGGAGCGCCCGTAGTTGAAGATGCTGGAGTTCCACTCCGGGTGGAAGCCCTGGCGCGGATCGGCGTGTTCGTAGAGGTGCGTGCCGTCGAAGTACGAGAGCCCGTGCTCGTCGGTCGGGAAGTGCGAAGGCACCCAGTCGAGCAGCACGCCGATGCCCTGCTGGTGCAGGTGGTCGACGAGGTACATGAAGTCCTGCGGCGAGCCGAAGCGTGCGGTGGGCGCGAAGTAGCCGGTGGTCTGGTAGCCCCATGAGCCGTAGAAGGGATGCTCGGTCACGGGCATGAGCTCCACGTGCGTGAACCCCATTTCCTTCACGTAGGCAGCCAGCTGGTGGGCTATTTCGCGGTAGCCGAGAAACCGGCCGTCCTGGCGCCGCCATGAGCCCAGGTGCACCTCGTAGACCGACATGGGAGCGCCGAGCGCGTTGCGCGGGCCGCGCGTGGCCATCCACTCGGCATCGTTCCATTCGTAGGAAAGTTCGCAGACCCGCGAAGCGGTGGCCGGCGGCAGTTCCGCGCTGAAGGCGACCGGATCGGCCTTGTCGACGGTGTAGCCGCCGTGGCGTGAACGGATGCGGTACTTGTAGGCCTGCCCGACCGCGGCGTTGGGAACGTGTCCATGCCATATGCCGGTGCCGTCGGCACTCGGCGCCAGCGCATCGGCGTCGCCGGACCAGTAGTTCCAGTCGCCGATCACCGAGACGGACTCGGCGTTCGGCGCCCACACCGCGAAGTGCGCACCGCCCTCTTTCGCGGGGTGGCATCCCAGCACGTCGTAGAGCCGGGAGTGGGTGCCCTCGCGGAAAAGATAGGCGTCTCGCTCACCATGGAGTGGATGATTCGGCGGCACGGTGCTCCCGTTGAGAAAGAGTTCTCGGAGTCCTCTCTTCAGAGTCCTCTCGTCTGGTGCTCCTCAATTTGCTGGCGTGCGGGGCACCGTGGTTAAGGCCGGCGCCGATTCACCATGTCGGAGAGAAGCCCGTGCGTCCGCCCGAACCGGACGGGAGCGGCGGGCGGGGCCGCGTCGAAATGCCCCACTGTCGAGCGGGCGGTTGATAAAAAGAGAGCGCCACGCCACGATACGAACGCATGACTGACCTGGATGCCCCCACGCTCGACCTGATCGAAACCTGCTCGCAGGCCTCCCTCGCTCTTCTGGAACGCAACCTGACGCCGCACGGCATCCTCGCGGCCTCGCGCACCGAAGCCGCCGAGGCGCGGCGCTACACGCGCATCTTCGGACGCGACGCCGCGATATGCGTGATGGCGATGTGCGGCAGCGGCGTTCCAGCGCTGGAGCAAGGCGCAGTGGCGAGCATCGACTCGCTCGCGGCGCGGCAGGCCGCCAACGGACAGATCCCGAAGTACGTCGACCCCGAAGGCCGCGATGCCGACTTCTGGTACCTGGGCTGCATCGACGCCACCCTGTGGTGGCTGATTGCCGTGGACCATGTGCGCCGTCACGGGCAGGTCGGCTCCTCGCGCTGGAGCGCGGAGGCCGGCCGCGCACTGGACTGGCTGCTGGCACAGGAGCACCAGCACTTCCGGCTGCTGCAGCAGAACGAAGCCAGCGACTGGGCCGACATCATGCCGCGCTCGGGCTACGTGCTCTACACCAATGCGCTCTGGTACGAGGTCAAGCGCCGATACGCGCTGGACCATGCGGAGGCAACGCAGCACCATTTCAACCACCTGTTCAACCCCTTCCAGCGGGACCTGCCCGAATACCACCGCGCGCGGCTGCTGCAGCACTACGCGCGCCGCGGCCGGCGCGACCCCGGGCTGTATCTCAGCTTCGTCAACCTGGCCGTGGTCGGCGACGAGGGAGACGTATTCGGCAACGTGCTGGCCATGCAGAGCGGGCTGGCCGACACGGCCATGGCGCAGCGCATCGTCGACACCATCACGCAGGCGCGAGCCAGCGATCCCTACCCCGTGCGCGTGGTGCTGCACCCGCTGTCGCGCCAGCACCCGCTGTGGCGGGCCTACATGGGCCGCCACCAGCAGAACATCGTGCACCAGTATCACAACGGGGGCATCTGGCCCTTCGTCGGCGGCTTCTGGGTGATGGCGCTGGCCAGGCTGGGCGCACTCGAGATGGCCCGCGCCGAACTCGCGCGGCTGGCGCAGGTCAACGCGCTCGACGACTGGCGCTTCACCGAGTGGTTCCACGGCCGGACGCTGTCGCCCATGGGCATGGCCGGGCAGAGCTGGAATGCCGCGACCTTCCTGCTCGCGCGGCGCGCCCTGCTGGACTGCGAGGCCGCCCGTGGATCCTGATCGGTCCTGATCAGGGCGAGCGTCGGACGCCTGCAGTCGCCGGTGCTCGGCACGTCCGCTCGTAACGAGCCGCACTGCGCCCTCTTCCAATGGGAACTAGGCCATAGGTACCCATCCCCTGTAGGAATACAGCCCGTCTTTCCCCCGCCTAGGGGCTTCGCTCTTGTCGATGGAAACCTTCGACTTCGATACTGTGTGCCGGACCTGCAGTCCGATCGCGGATCATTCGGAAGGAGCGACGGCAATGCCGATGAATTTCCTGAGGCGCATCGAGGACGCCTCGTTTCCCCTGGCCATCCACACCGACGCGGACATCCAGTGCGCCGCGGTCCTGGCGGCTGCCCAACTGGTGGAGGCAAGCCTGCCCGAGCCAGGTACGGGGGCCGGCCAGGGCGGCGTCATCCTGCGCATCACTCCGCTGGGCAGGGCGGAACTGAAAAGGATGCACGCCAAGGACCGGAACAGCGACTGCGAGGCCTGTTCCGATTGAGGGGGTTGCAGAGCCAGCCTTGAAAGCGCAGTGGCAATGCCATGCCCGCGAGGGCAGGCCTGGCCCGCGCGTCTGCCTGCGCCGCCGGCCCGACAGACCGAGGTCGCGAGCCGCCGCGCGGAACGGCCTTCATCCGGCCTCGCTCATCACGTAGCATCCGGCTCCAGTTGCATCGCCAGATGGGTCGCCTGACCTCTCTTCCTTCATCCGGAGCCGGTCCATGAAGCTGCTGTTCGCCCTGTTTCTCTCCGCGCTGCTCTGCGCCTGCGCAAGCACGCCCGGCACCGCGCCGGGCAACACGGGAGGAGCACCGTCGGGCGTCGAGCAGGCGACCGAGCCGGCACCAGCCCCGCCCACTGGCATCCAGTGGCGCTACATCGATTCCAAGTCGTACGAAGCGGTGAGCCCCGGCCTGGGCATCAGCCATCGTTTCGAGAGCAGCGCCGGGTGGGTCGACGTCTACGTCTACGACATGAAGCGCAGCTGGCAGGCAGGCGTCGGCGATCCGCAGTTCGACGAACACTTCAGGAGCACCATTGCCGAGGTGCAGCGCGCCGTCGCGCAGGGCATGTACGCAAGCGCCAGGGTCGGACCCACGCGGGACGTGCGCATCGAAGGACTGACCTTCCGCTCGGTCTCGTTCCGCCTCGTGCGCGCGCGTGACGGCACTCCCTACGACTCGTTCACCTACCTCGCTGTACGCAACGGCAAGCTGCTGAAGTACCGCATCTCCTTCAACACACCCACGCCGGCGAACACGGAGGCGATCGCGCGCGAGTTCATCGAACGCAACCTGCGCACCGGCCCCGAGGTGCCGGCCGGCACGCGCCAGCTGCGCAGCGCCTGACGCCCGGGCCTTGAACCCGCTCCCGCTTCGCCGGAGCGCGCGCTGCCCCTCGACGTTATCAGGCTGCCCGACGCGGCGACGCGCCCGGCAGCTTCGCCACCCTTTCGGCGAGAAAGTCCACCAGCACGCGCACACGCTGCGGCTGGTGGCGGCGCGGCGCATACAGCAGGTGCATCTCCTGCGCGGGACCGGTGTGGCGGCCGAGCACGCGCACCAGCCGGCCCTGTGCGAGCAGGTCGGCCACCATCCAGGTGGGCTGCAGCGAGATGCCGGCGCCGCCGAGCACGGCATCGAGCATCGCCACCGCGTTGTTCACCCGGTAGCGGCTGCGCACGGGCACCGCGACGGGGCCTTCGGGGCCCTGCAGCAGCACGCCGTCATCGCCGGCCCCATAGCGCAGGTAGTCGTGCCCGAGCAGGTCCTGCGGCTTGCGCGGCTTGCCGCGTGCGGCGACGTAGTCCGGCGAGGCGACGAGTACGCGCGGCCACGAGCCCAGGTGGCGGGCGACAAGGTCGGGCGGCAGGGTTCCGCCCACGCGCAGCGAGACGTCGATGCGACCTTCCAGCGGATCGATGAAGCGGTCGTCCAGCACCAGCTCGAGTTCGATGTCGGGATGAAGGCCCAGGAACTCCAGCGCCATCGCGTTGAGGTGGCGCTGCCCCAGCGTCACCGGCGCGCTCATGCGCAGCAGGCCGCGCGGCTGCTGCACGCCTTCGCGCGCGTCGGACACCGCGTCGCCGTATTCCTCCAGCACCCGGCGGGCACGCTCGTGGAAGCGCTGGCCTTCCTCGGTGAGGCTCAGGCCGGCGGCGGTGCGGCGCAGCAGGCGCACGCCAAGGGAACGCTCCAGTCCGGCCACCAGCTTGCTGACGGTCGGCTGCGTGGTGCCGAGCGCGCGGGCCGCGCCAGAGAGGCTGCCCAGCTCCACGCTGTTCACGAAGGCTTCGAGGGCGCGCAGGGTGTCCATGGAGTATTCGAATGTGGAATGGCGTGGATGCCATTCTGCCGTCTACCCATCTTGATGGGCATGAATGAAAGTCGCGGCATCGCTTCGACTTTCATCACCAGGATCCATCCCAATGACCGCATCCACATTCGCCTCGGTACTGCGCCACGGCGCCCTCGCACTCACCCTGGCCGCCACGGCCGCCAGTTCGACGGCCGGCCCTGCCGCCACCTACTGGAGCCCGAGCTGGATGGCCAGCACGCAGCCCATCTGGGGCGGCGATTTCGTGCTGCCCTCGGGCCTGCCCTTCCAGTTCAACAGCCAGACCGTGCGGCAGGTCGCGCGCCTGAGCATCGGCGGCTCGCGGCTGCGCGTGGTGATCAGCAACGAAGGCGGCACGGCACCGCTGTATGTCGGCGCGGCGCGCGTGGCCCGGCATGCGGAAGGCTCCGGCGTCGTCGAGGGCAGCGACCGCGCGCTGCGCTTCGGCGGACAGGCCGATGCCACCGTCCCGCCCGGGGCGCGCCTCGTCAGCGACCCGGTCGACCTTGCCGTACCGGCACTGGGCGAAATTGCGGTGTCGATCTACCTGCCGCGGCCCAGCCAGCCCGCGGGCTTTCACTTCGACGCGCGCCAGACCGCCTACGTCGCCGACGGCGACCTGACCGGCGCGGCCCGCCTGCCCGCGTCGGCCACGCAATGGAGCACCCGCATATTCCTCAGCGGCCTGATCGTCGAGACGCAGCAGCCGCCAACCACCGTCGTCGCCCTCGGCGACTCGATCACCGACGGCAACGGCTCCACGCCCGGCGCCAACACCCGCTGGCCCGATGCGTTGGCCGAGCGGCTGGCCGGCCGGAACGTGGCGGTGCTCAACGCCGGCATCTCCGGCGCCCGCCTGCTGAAGGACGGCATGGGCCGCGCGGGCCTGGAGCGCGCGGGCCGTGACGTGTTCGCCCAGCCGGGCGTGCGCGCCATGATCGTGCTGCTGGGCACCAACGACATCGGCTGGCCCGGCGGCCCCTTCGCGCCCGATGAACCCGCCATGCGCGCCGAGACCGTCATCCAGGGCCTGAAGCAGCTCGCGGAAATGGCCCATGCCCACAACGTGCGCATCGTGGCCGGCACCATTCCGCCGAACGAGCGGGCGCTGGAAGGCACGCCGCTCGAAGGCCACCACTCGCCCGCCAAGGACAAGGTGCGCCAGGCCGTGAACCGGTGGATCCGCGAAGGCGGCGCCTTCGACGCGGTGGCCGACTTCGACGCCCTGCTGCGCGACCCCGCACAGCCCTCGCGGCTGAAGGCTTCGATGGACTCCGGCGACCACCTGCACCCGGGCGATGCCGGTTACAGGGCGATGGCCGCGTCCATCGATCTGGACGCCCTGCTCGGCACTCCCTCGCAGCCCTGAGGAACCTTTTTCTCAAGGGTTTGAGACCTCCTCAAATACTGTACATGCATACAGTATTTCTCTAGAATTCGTCGTCTCCAAGAACAACATCGAGGCGACGCCCATGACCACCGCCAGTCCGCCTGCGCCCACCGCGCAGGTTCTTTTCTTCTCCAGGCTGCACCGGTTGCAGCCATCCCGCACCCGCACAGGCCGAGTCTCGACTTGGCCCTTCAAGGTGGCCCGCGACAAGGACCACGACGACGACGGGTCTGCCCGGGACGATATCCGCGCACACGCTGCGCGCGTCATCCGGACCACGGCCGAGAGCTGGTGGCCGCCGGAATCCTGAAACCACCCCAAGGAGCCCACCATGACCGAGCGCAATCGACTTCTCGTCGGACTCTTCCCCACCACGCAGGTGCAGGCTGAAATCGAAGCGCACCGCAAGGACTGGTTGTGGCCGAAGGGCTGTTCCTTTCCACCCGTGGAACGCATGCATCTGACGCTGCAGTACCTCGATGACCAGCAGGGCCATGCCGAGCAGTGCCTGCGCACGGCGCTCGCCGCGGTGTCGATGCGGCCGCTGCAGCTCACGCTCGACAGCTCCTGCACATGGTCCAACGATGTCTCGGTGGTCCAGCCTTCGGAGCACGAAGGCCTGCGGCGCCTTCAGCACGACATCAGCCGCGCACTGGTGCAAGCCGGCTTTGCTCTGCGGATCGGCGAGCGGGGCTGGACGCCGCACATCACCATCGCGCGGAATTCCATGCACGCCGCGGCTCCCGGCTCGCTCAAACCCATCCGCTGGACCGCGACGGAATTCCGCCTGGTCCGCTCGCACTTCACCTACCCGTTCCGCCACGAGCCGCTGGGCTCCTATCCACTGCACTGAGGCCCGCGCGCATCCGGCGCTACAGTCTGCGGATGCTGACGCCTCCCGACCTGCCGCACGACGCCATCGCACAGCACCTGGCCAGTGCCTACGAACTGCACGGCATCCGCGCCGAGTTCCTGCCTCTCGGCGCCGATGTGAACTCCGCGGTCTTTCGCATCCACGCGAACGACGGCACCACCTACTTCCTCAAGCTGCGCCGTGGTGGCTTCGACCAGGGCGTGGTCGCCGTGCCGGCCTTCCTGCGGCACGAGCGAGGCATCGAAGCGGTGATGGCGCCCTTGCCGACGACCAGTCACCAGTTGAGCGTGCAGGGCCATGGATTCGACTGGGCGCTCTACCCCTTCTTCGACGGAAGCAGCGGCTTCGAACGCACACTGACCGACCGGCAGTGGATCGCGCTCGGCACCGCGCTGGGAGCCATCCATCGCACAGAGCTGTCCGAATCGCTATCGGCCGCCCTTCTCCGCGAACGCTACGACCATCACTCGCGCGAGGGCGTGCGCCGCTACCAGCGGCGCTTCGTCAACGGTGTGAAGGGCGACGGCATCGTCGAACGCTTTCTCGCCTTCTGGGAAGAGCGCGCGGAAGAGATCGACACCGTCGTCTACCGCAGCGAGCAGCTCGCTTCCATCCTGCTCGAACGCCCGCCGCAGCTGATGCCGTGCCACTCCGACCTGCACGCAGGCAACGTGCTGCTCGGTGACAACGACCGCCTTGCCATCGTCGACTGGGACACGCTCATCCTCGCCCCGAAGGAGCGCGACCTGATGTTCATCGGCGGCGGTGTGGGCCACGCCTGGAACCAAGCCCGGGAAGAGGCACTGTTCTACGAGGGCTACGGCCAGCGGGATCTCGACCTGGTCGCCCTCGCCTACTACCGCTACGAGCGCATCGTGAAAGACCTGCTCGAGTATTGCGACCAGATGCTCGACCCCGCGGCCAGCACGCAAGACCGCGAAGAAGGCCTGCGCCAGATGCAGGAACAGTTCCTGCCCGATGACGTCGTCGCCATCGCGCACCGCAGCTACGACGACATCACCTGATCGGGTCCGTGCCGGCGGGGCCAGGCTCCGTCAGATCAGCATGTCCTGCGCCTCGTCCTCGAAGCCCTCGACCGGCCGGGCCTTGGCCAGCGCCAGCCACACCGCGAACGGAATGCGCTCGAAGGCGCGGTGCACGGCCGCGCGCGCCACCACGAGGCGCTCGCCATCCAGCACCATCACGCCGCACTCGGCCGGCACCTCCTCCGGCTTGGCGATGCAGCGCCCCTTAGCATCGTTGCCCAGCACGTACCAGCACTCGCCGCCCAGGTCGAGGTACGCAGCGCGCTTGTCGGGCTTGCGCAGGTCACCCAGCAGGTCGGCGCGGCTCACCTTCACCTCGTGCACGATGGGGTGCGCATAGGCTTCCACGGTGGTATTGCGGATCGAGAACACGTCGGGCCGCGCCATGCACCAGCGCGGCTTGCCGCCCTCTTCCAGCGGCGGCAGGCGGGCCCGCAGGCCCAGGCCGCGCCATGCGATGCGGCCGCCGCGCGTCATCTCGCGCGCCACGCGCTCCACCAGCGCCTCGTGCGGCGACAGCGCCGCGCGGTTGACGGTGAGCGTGGTGGCGATGCGCGCGATGCCGGCGTCGGTCACGCGCAGCGTCTCATGTCCGTGCGCCGTGCGCACGCGCTCCAGGTAGCCGCCCGCGAGCAGTTCGACTTCGATGGTGTCGCAGCACGGCCAGCCGGCCGAGCGGTAGATCTCGCGCAGGCGCCGCGCATGCAGCTTGCCGAAGGGCACGGCCGTCTGCATCGGCGGTGGCGGGTCCACCACGGGCGGCGGAAAGCCGGGGTCGGTCACCGGCGGCTCGCCCGGCGGCGGATCGCCCTCCGGCGGCGGCATGGGCGGCTGCAATGGCGGAGGCAGGGGCACCGGCACGTCGGGCGCGGGTGGCGGTGGGCCGATGGGCATGGCAACGACAGGATCGAGAACGGCTGATTCGGACATGGCAAAAGCAGGTTAGCGAAAAGCGGCGGAAGGCGCGAGGCATGGAACGTTCGGTTGCATCCGGTCTCTTCCCTCGCTTCAGTGAAAGTCCCGGCTCGTGTTGCTCTGCGCGAGCCGGCCCATGAGTGGCGTCAGGTCCTTGAAGCCGGTGGCGATCAGATGCTGCACCTTGCCGCCGCTGTCGTCGTCGCGTTGCCAGGTGCCCTGCACCGCGAGCAGGTGCGACTTGAGCAGCGGCTCGCGCCAGGCCTCGATGACGTGGCTCCAGACGATCACGTTGACGTTGCCGGTCTCGTCCTCCAGCGTGACGAAGATGGTGCCGTTGGCCGTCTGCGGGCGCTGCCGCCCCTTGACGATGCCGCAGGCGCGCGCTGTCTGCCCGCTGGGCAGCGAACGCAGCTCGGCCGCGCTCATGAGCTTCATGCGCGCAAGTCGCGGGCGCAGCAGCGCGAGCGGATGACGCCGCAGCGTGAGCCGCAGCGACGCGTAATCGCCCACGATCTCCTCGCCCTCGGACGCGGCCGGCAGCAGCAGCGCCTGCTCGTTGATCGGCACGCCCCGCAGCAGGGCCGGCGCGCGGCGCTGCGCGGTGGCGTCCCACACCTGCTGGCGCCGGTGGCCCGAGAGCGACATCAGCGCATCGGCCGCGGCCAGCGCGGCCATGTCCTTGCCGTCGAGTTCGGCGCGCAGGGCGAGGTCTTCGGTGCTCGTGAAAGGTGCCTGCGCGCGTGCTTCAAGCAGGCGCTTGACACCGCCTTCACTAAGGCTCGCGATGCGGTTCAGGCCCAGCCGCACCGCGGGCTGGTCCTCCCTGCCCAGGCGCTCGGCATAGCGCTCGTCGGTGCCGGCCGGCATGCGTGGAACATTGGGGTCGCGGGCTTCGAGCGTGGTGTCGAAATCGCTGCGCGTGACGTCGACCGGGCGCACCTCCACGCCATGGCGGCGGGCGTCCTGCACCAGCTGCGAGGGGCTGTAGAAGCCCATCGGCTGCGAATCGAGCAGCGCGGCCAGGAAGCAGGCCGGCTCGTAGTTCTTGAGCCAGCTGCTCACCGTCACCAGCAGCGCGAAGCTGGCGGCGTGGCTTTCGGGAAAGCCGTAATCGCCGAAGCCCATGACCTGCTTGAAGATGGCTTCGGCGAAGGCTTCCTTGTAGCCGTTGTCGACCATGCCGCGCACCAGCTTGTCATGAAATTTTCCGAGGCCGCCCTTGCGCTTCCATGCGGCCATGGCTCTGCGCAGCTGATCTGCTTCGTCGGCTGTGAACCTGGCCGCGATCATGGCGATCTGCATCACCTGCTCCTGGAAGATCGGGATGCCCAGCGTGCGTTCCAGCGCCTCGCGCAGTTCCTCTTTTTCGTAGTGAATCGGCAAGCCCTTGCGCACCCGCTCCCGCTGCTTGAGATACGGATGCACCATGCCGCCCTGTATGGGCCCCGGCCGCACGATGGCGACCTCGATCACCAGGTCTTCGTAGGTGAGCGGCTTCAGGCGCGGCAGCATCGACATCTGAGCGCGGCTCTCGATCTGGAACACGCCGATGGTGTCGGCGTCACAGATCATTTCGAACACCTTCGGATCGTCGCTGGGTATCTGATGCATCTCCAGCGCCGAGTTGCGCCAGCGGTTCATGTGCTCCAGTCCGCGGCGGATCGCGCTGAGCATGCCGAGCGCGAGCACGTCGACCTTGAGCATGCCCATGGCTTCGAGGTCGTCCTTCTCCCACTGGATGACGGAGCGATCCTTCATCGACGCCTTCTCCACCGGCACCAGCCGCGTGAGCTTGGTGTGCGTGAGCACGAAGCCGCCCACATGCTGGCTCAGATGGCGCGGAAAGCCCTTGAGCCGCTGCGTCATCTCGATCCAGTGCATCAGCTTGAGTTCGTCCTCTTCGACACCGACACGAGCAGCAGCCTGCCGCAGCTGCTCGCCGAGCACGGTGTCGTCGAACCAGTAGTGGTCCTTCGCGAATTCGTCGATCAACCGCTCGTCGATGCCGATGGCCTTGCCCACGTCGCGCAATGCGCTGCGGGAGCGGTAGCAGATGACGACGGCGGCGATGGCTGCGCGATGGCGGCCGTACTTCTCGTAGATGTACTGGATGACCTTCTCGCGCTCCTGATGCTCGAAATCGACGTCGATGTCGGGTGGTTCACGGCGCTCGCGGCTGAGGAAGCGCTCGAACAGCAGGTGCCCCTTGGCCGGATCGATCGCCGTGATGCCAAGGCAAAAGCAGACCGCCGAGTTGGCCGACGAGCCACGCCCCTGGCAAAGAATGTTCTTCGAGCGGGCGAAGCGCACGATGTCTTCCACGGTGAGGAAGAACATCTCGTATTTGAGCTCGATGATGATGTCGAGCTCTTTCTGTACCTGTGCCTGTACCTTCTCGGGAATACCGCCTGGATAGCGATTCCGCGCGCCTTCCCACGTCTTTCGCACCAGCGTCTGCGCTGGCGTCTCGTCGTTGCCCAGGTTTTCCAGCGGGTACTTGTAGTTCTCCCGGATCACCTCCGGATCGAACCTGCACCGTTCCATCACCACCAGCGTGTTGTCCAGCATCTGCGAGAGATACAGCTCGGCCAGCCGCACGCGCTGCCGCAGGTGCCGCTCGGCGTTCGACTGCAGTGCAAAGCCGCACTCGGCGACCGTCTTGCCCTCCCGCACGGCTGTCAGAACGTCGTGCAGCGGCTTGCACGAGCGCGCATGCATGTGCACGTCGCCGGCAGCCACCAGCGGCACGCCCGCGTCCTCGCCCGCTTGCATCAGCGTCACGAGCCAGAGGTCGTCGTCGAGTTCGTTGAACAGTTCAACCGCCAGCCAGAGGTTCTCGCCGTACAGCGCCTTGGCAGCCAGCAGGTCTTCGTGCAGCGTGGCCGTATCCATCGCGCCGCCGGGGTTGCGATTCGGTACAAGGAGAACCTGGCAATGCTGCAGCGACGCCACGTCGCTTTCTTCCCAGCTCACGCGGTACTCGCCCTTGGGCAGCTCGGTGTTGCGAGCGGCGGTGATGAACTCGCAGAGGTTGCCCCAGCCCTCGGTGTCGTTCGCGATCACCACGAGCCTGAAGCGCTCGAAGCGGAACTCGCTGCCGAACAGCAGGCGGAAATCGGCGTTGCGCGGGATTGGCAGCTCGTCAGGACAGCTCCTCGCGTAGTCGTCGATCTTTTTCTCCATGTCGCGCAGGCACACATGCGCCCGCACGATGCCGGCCACGGAGCATTCGTCGGTGATGGCCAGCGCCTTGTAGCCGAGCTGGTAGGCCCGGTCCACGATGTCCTCCGGCGTCGAGGCACCGCGCTGGAAGCTGAAGTTGGTCAGGCAGTGCAGCTCCGCGTAGTCGGGCAAGTCGAACGAAGGCGGCTTGCGCAGCGGCACCGGCAGCGCATGCACCTTGGCGGGCTGCCGCCTGCTTTCCTGCTTGCCGCTCAGCTCAGGCATAGAAGCCTTGCAGGTACCAGCGGACCTCGCCGGAAGAAAAACGCGCTGCGGGCCGCTCGCGGAAGATCCACACCAGCCCGGCCTCGGGGCTTTCCGCGACGTAGTAGTCGCGCATCGCGGGCTGGCCGCCTTCTTCCTTGTCGCCCCACCAGCCGGTTTCGACACGCTGCGGGCCGATCAGCCGACTCAGCGGGCCGCGGTAGCAGGGGCGCTCGCCGTCCATTTCTAGCAGCAGCGGCTCGGGCAACAGCCACGGCGGGTAGACGGCGTCGGGCTGCGAGGCCGCTGCGGCAGCCGCCTTCCGGCTCTTGTCGCCGGCCGGCTTCTCCTTGTCCTTTTCCTTCTGCAATGCAGGCCGCCACGCCTGCTTGCGCTCGGGCCGGTGGTCGGCCTGCGCAGACGGCACCACCACCTGCTGCGGACCGAGCCGCACGCTGAGCCGCTCGACCATCTCGTGCAGCCTGTCGCCCTTGCGGTTGTCTTCCGGCAGGAAGCTGGTGCTGGCGCCGGCCCACGGGTCGGTCTCGAGCGTGCGCAGCCTGATCCAGCTCGCGGGCGCGGCCAGCGTGGCGAGGGCCAGCTTTTCGGACAGCAACCGGCGCAGGTGCGCCATGTCCTGCGTGGGTTCTGCCGTGCGCACGGTGAGCTGCTCGTGCGGCGGCAGGTTCACGCCGTTGAAGCGCCGCAGGTCGAGCGTCCATTGCAGCTCCAGCGCACGCACGCCGCGTTGGCGGGCGCGCAGCCAGAGCTGCAGCGAGGTCAGCAGCCGGTTGGCCGACCACATGAGTTCGGGCGCGGTCTCGGCCAGCGCGGGCAGCTCCAGCTTCTGCTCGAACACGTCGGGCAGCGTGAGCCATGAATGGCTTTCGGGGCGAAGGCCCCAGGCGATGTCTAGCGCCTCGCGAAGCCCGGTGCCGAAGCGCCGCGTGAGCCCGCCGCGCGGCAGCGCCGCCACATCGCCCCAGGTGCGGCAACCCAGGCGCGCCAGCAGGTCGAGGTGCTCATGCGCGGCGCTCAGCGTGTCGAGCGGAAGGCCGGCAGGCACGTCCTTCGGGCGCTTCTCGTCGCGCACGAACAGTCGCAGCCGCGCCAATGCGATCAGGCTGGTGGCGCCCTGCGTGCCCAGCATGCGCGCGTCGGGCGCGGGGTTGTCGGCCTGCAGCAGGCGCATGAGCTGCATACGCCCGCCCCAGAGGCGCTCGCAGGCGGAGACTTCGAGCATCAGCGCCTCGTCGAGCCAGGCGACGTGGGGCGTGTACTTCAGGGCCCACCAGCCCAGAGCCTCGGGCGTGGGCATGGTCGCCAGGGCATCGGGCGTGTCTGGCGTGCCGGCTTCAGGCAACCACCGCAAGGCGATCCAGTGCATCCTGGCCTCCTTTCCATGCGTCGATGCGCACCACCGTGGCCGAGGCTGCCGGTTCGCCCGCAGGGGCCACGCCCTGCTGCTGCAGGCGCAGCTTGCGCCGCAGCCGGGCGGCGGCCAGCAGCGCGGCCATGCGCTCGTTGCGGGCAGGCAGCATCACCGGCGCGGCCAGCGGCGGGCCTCGGCGCTTGAGGATGTGCAGTTCGATCTGCGACGCATCGGCTTCGCTGCGATCGGCCCGGATGCGCAGCCGCGCGGGCGATGCCGACAGCGCCACCGACTCGGGCCGGCACACGAAGAGCAGCACCTCGTGCTGCGCGGCCGCCAGCTGCAGCCGCCGCAACTCGCCCACCCGCGCCTGCGGCAGCCAGGCGACGACGGCGGACACGTCGGCGCAGCGCAGCGCCTGCTCACAGGCCCACAGCCGCGCGGCCGGGGCCTCGCTGCGCACCCACATCAGCGCCTCCACCGGCAGCCCCTGCGCCGCGAGCGACGCGCCGCAGGGCTCGTAGGGCGCGCCGATCAGCACCACCGGCCCGCCCCGCGCGGCCACCGCCTGCGCCAGCGCGAGCAGCAGCAGCCGCCAGACATGAGCCTCGGGCGCGGGCAGCAGCAGTTCCGTCATCGCGCCGACCGGCCAGCCGCCGCCCGGCAGCTCGGCGTCGAGCGCAGCATGGCCGGTGGCGACGACCTGAGCGTCGGCCAACCCGAGCTCGTCGGCGTGCCAGACGCCGCGGCCCGCGGCAGCGGAAAAGGAATCGAGGAAAGGAAGGCCCATGGCGATGACTGTTAACTGTATTTTCATACAGTATTTCGCAGCCTACAACAGGAACGCCGCTTTCCCTGTTTTTCTTCTTTACCGTCGGCCTTCACATTCCTGAAGCTCATGCGAAGGCGAAAAGAAGTCGTTTGAGCCCGGGGCGCCGCTTCGCTCCAATGGCCCCATCCACAAGGAGCCACGCATGACCACCCAGAGCACCGTCACCGCAGGCCTGAACTACCTCCAGCCCTCCGCCCTGCGCCCCTTCAGCTACACCTTCCAGCCCCCGCCCGACACGCCATGGGAAAGCGGCAGCTACGAGCTGCGCCCCATGCCGATCGCCGACGCGCGCACCGCCGCCACGCCGCCCGACATCGAGCGCGAGGGCTTCGTGCTGCGCGATGCGCCCACGGCCGTGCGCGACTTCCTCGACGACGCGGAGGTCGAGGCCGTCTACCACCGCGAGGTGGCCGAACTGGCGCTGGCCGTCACCGGCGGCGCGCGCGCCTATGTGTTCGACCACCTGGTGCGCCGGCGCGAGGCCGACCGCGCCGCTTTAAGCTTCGGCCGCCGCGCGACCGACGGCCGGGCCGCCGCCAACGGCCGCATCCACAACGACTACACAGAGGAATCGGGCCGCCGAAGACTCGCGCTGGTGCTGACCGACCCCGAAGAGGCCGCAGCCGTGCGGCGCTACTGCATCGTCAATGTCTGGCGCTCGATCAAGGGGCCGGTGCTCGACACGCCGCTGGCCGTGTGCGACGCGCGCTCGGTGATGGCGAAGGACCTGGTCAGCGCAGAGGTGCGCTATCCGCGCCGCACCGGCGAGATCTATCTGGCGACGCATTCGCCCACGCACCGCTGGTCGTACTTCTCCGCGATGGACCGGCACGAGGCGCTGGTCTTCAAGCAGTACGACTCGCAACTCGGCGGCGTCTCGCGCTACACGCCGCACGCGGCCTTCGACCACCCCGAAACGCCCGCCGACGCGCCGCTGCGCGAGAGCATCGAGGCCCGCTGCCTGGTGGTGTTCGAATGAGCGCCGCACTCGAGTTCTGGTTCGACTTCGGCAGCAACTACAGCTACCTGAGCACCATGCGCATCGAAGCCGATGCCGCCGCGCACGGCATCGCCGTCCGCTGGCGGCCCTTCCTGCTGGGGCCGATCTTCCGTTCCTTCGGCTGGGAGTCTTCGCCCTTCGTGCTGCAGAGGGAAAAGGGCGACTACACCTGGAAGGACATGGCCCGCCAGTGCCGCAAGTACGGCCTGCCGTGGCAGCGGCCAACCCACTTTCCGCGCCCGGCCGTGCTGCCGCTTCGCATCGCGCTGGTGGGTGCCTCGCAGCCGTGGATGGGCGAGTTCTGCCGCCGCACCATGTCGATGAATTTCGCCGAGGACCGCGACATCGATTCGCCCCAGGCAATGCACGAGCTGCTGGGCTCGCTCGGCCTGCCGGCGCACCGCGTCATCGAGGAGGCGCTGTCGGACACCAACAAGCTGCGGCTGCGGCAACAGACCGAGACGGCGGCCGAGAAAGGCATCTTCGGCGCGCCCACGTTCTTCGTGGACGACGAGATGTTCTGGGGCAACGACCGGCTCGACGAGGCGATCGCGTTCTGCAAGGCGCAGGCCTCAGCCGACTGACGACCTTCGCGCCTCGTCCACCAGCCATTCGGCGACGTGGCGCACGTCCTCGCGCGGCGATTCCTCCGCCTGGATCAGCCAGTAGGCATGGCCCGAGGGCTGCTCCGGCACCGGCGCGGCGATGCGCACCAGCCGGTTCTCGTCGAGCAGCGGCTGGATCAGCTCCAGCCGCCCCAGCGCCACGCCCTGCCCGGCCAGCGCGGCCTGGATCAGCTGGTCGTACTGGTTGAAGTGCAACACCGCCTGCGGCTTCGCGTCGGCCCAGCCCACCGCCGCGAGCCAGTCCTTCCACTGCAGCCAGGGGTGCTGTGGATCGTCGAAGGCCAGAAGGCACTGGCCGGACAGCACACCGGGCCCATCGAGCGAGCGCAGCCCGAGCGAGGGGTGCGCGACCGGCGCCACCGTCTCCCCGAAGAGCCGCACCGACCCGGCCGGCGCCAGCGCGGGCGTGGTGTAGCGGATGGCCAGGTCGATGCCCTCGTTGCGCAGGTCGGCCAGCCGGTTGTTGGAGGACACACGTACGTCCACGCCCGGATGCAGCTTCTGCACCTTGCCCAGCCGCGGCAGCAGCCACAGCCCCGTCATGCCGATGCTCGCGCTCAGCGTCACGGGGCGCTGCTCGCCGGACTGGCGGATGCCGCCCATCACGTCCTGCAGCTGCTGCACGGCGCCGTCGGCGCTGCGAAAGAGCCGCTCGCCCTCGGGCGTGAACGAGATCGAGCGGTGCCCGCGCACCAGCAGCGCGACGCCGAGCTGCGATTCGAGCGCGTGGATCTGCTTGCTGACCGCCGACTGCGTGAGGCACAGGTCCTGCGCAGCGAGCGAGATGCTCATGCGCCGACCCACCGCGACGAAGCCCCGCACCAGGTCCAGCGAAGGCATGCGAAGCAGGGAGAGTGGCATTCCCATGGTGAATATGAGGCAGCGAAAAGGCGGATTGGAGCACAGGGTGAGGCATCGCGCCCGCCGTCGCGCCACCGGATACTGGCCGGCGATGCCACCCCGGAACGACCTCCCCGCCCTCACCCGCGCCGAACTGCTCCGCCTGGGCGTCGCGCTGTGCGCCGGCGCCGCGTTTCCGGCCTTCGCCCAACCCCCGTCCCAGCCCACGATGAACACCCGCCCCATTCCCTCCACCAAGGAAGCGCTGCCCGTGATCGGCTGCGGCACCTGGATCGGCTTCGACCAGCGCCCCGGCAGCGAGGAATACGCGCGCCTGCCCGGCGTGCTCGACGCCCTGTTCGCGGCCGGCGGCACCTTGATCGACAGCTCGCCGATGTACGGCCGCTCCGAGGAAACCACCGGCGAGTTGCTGGCCGCATCGAAGCAGCAGGCCCGGGCCTTCCTCGCCACCAAGGTCTGGACCTCGGGCCGCGAGGCCGGCATCGCGCAGATGGAGCAGTCGTTCGCACGGCTACGCACGCAGCGCATGGACCTGATGCAGGTGCACAACCTCGTCGACTGGCGCACGCACCTCGCCACGCTGCGCGGCTGGAAGGACCAGGGCCGCGTGCGCTACATCGGCATCACGCACTACACCGCTTCGGCCTACGGCGAGGTCGAGGCGGTGCTGAAGGCAGCGAAGCTCGACTTCCTGCAGATCAACTACTCGCTCGATGCGCGCGAAGCCGAGCAGCGGCTGCTGCCACTGGCCGCCGAGCGTGGGCTGGCGGTGATCGTCAACATGCCCTTCGGCGGCGGCGGACTGCTGCGCCGGCTGCGCGACAAGCCGCTGCCGCCATGGGCCGCCGAGATCGGCTGCACCAGCTGGGCGCAGGTGCTGCTGAAGTTCGTGCTGAGCCACCCGGCCGTGACCTGCACGATCCCGGGCACCAGCCGCCGCGAGCACATGGCCGACAACGCGGCGGCCGGCGCGGGCAGCTTTCCCGACGCGGCCTTCTGGCGCCGCGAGGCGGCCGCTATTCGAACTTGACGTTGTGCTCGCGCACGGTGGCGCCGAAGGCGTCGTACTGCGTGCGGAAGAACTCGGCGAACTTTCCGGGGCTCATGCCGTAGCCCTCGAAGCCCTGCTGCACCAGCTGCGCGTGCACCTCGGGGCGCTTCAGCGTGTTCTGAAGCTCCTGCGAGAGCCTGTCGGTGATCGCCTGCGGCAACCCCGGCGGGCCGAAGAAGCCGGCCCAGGGCGTGATGGTGAGCTTGCCCAGCCCCAGCTCGCCGCCCGTGGGCACGTCGGGCAACAGGGCGCTGCGCTGCGGCAGCAGCGTCACCAGCGCGCGGATGCGCCCTTCCTTCACGAAGCCCGGCGCCAGCGTGCCGGTGGTGAACATCATCTGGATCTGCCCGCCCAGCAGATCGGTCATGGCCTGCATGTCGCCCTTGTAGCGCGCGTTAACCACCTTGCGGTCACCCAGCAGCTGCAGCATCGCGAGCTCCGAGGCGCTGTTGCTCGACGCCGAATTGAGCGCGCCGGGCTTCGACGCAACCAGCGCCAGCAGCTCGTTCACGCTCTTCACCGGCAGGCTCGCAGGCACCACCAGGAACATCGAGAACTGCCCGGCCGAGCTGATCGGCGTGAAGGCCTTGAAGGGGTCGTAGGGCGGCGTCGGCCGCAGCGTGGGCGCGGCCACCATGGCGGTGTTGGTGCCCATCAGCAGCGTGTAGCCGTCTGGCCTGGCCGACGATGTGGCCTGCGCGGCGAGCACGCCGTCGGCGCCGGGGCGGTTCTCCACGATCACCTGCTGGCCGAGCTGCTTGGCCAGCCCCTCCGCGATGATGCGCGAGAGCACGTCGGCCCCGCCGCCGGCCGCGAAGCCGACGATCAGCTTCAGCGGCTTGTTGGGGAACGCATCGGCGCTCCATGCCGCCGTGCCGGGCAGTGCCGCGGCCGCGAGGGCCGCCAGGGTCAGGGTTCTGCGTCGCATGGGATGCCTCCGCTTCAGAAGAGATGGCGTACGCCGAATTCCCAGCCGGTCGAGCGATGCCCGACCGCCGGTGCCACGCCGCCGCTGACCACGTAGCGCCCCTGCCCGCTGTTCATCAGCCGTGCGTAGGTGCCGTAGAGCGCGGTGCGCTTCGACAGGTTGTGCACGTAGCCGATGCCGAACTGCCGCGCGTCGTCGCGGTTGCGCGGCATGCCGTTGGCGTTGCGCAGGCTCTCGTCGCTGCGGTCGTCGAGGTAGGCGTAGCTGATGCGGATGCGCCCGACCTCGAAGGCCGGGATGTGCGCACCGATCTCGGCCGTGTTCTTGCGCACCGTGCCGGCCGCCAGCTTCACCGTCACCTTGTTGTAGAGCGCGAAGAACTTGGCGAAGCCCGCGTCCCACGAGCCGCCGATATTGGCGTGCGTGTAGTTGCCGACGGTGGCGGTGGCGTTGAATTTCGAGCGCGTGACCGCCGCCGCCACGTCGAAGGCGCCCGATGCGAAGCCGAAGCGCGCTCCGGCGAAGTTGCCGTCGTGGCGGTTCGCCAGGGTCGAGTCGTTCTCGCCGGTGCCCACCATCGCCATGCCGTAGAAGCCGCCGAGGTTGGGCGGCAGCCAGTAGCTCACGGTGTTGCTGCCGGTGATGGTGGTGGGCAGCGGCCCCGTGCCCACGGCCGCGAAGGTCAGGTTGCCCGCGCGCGCCACGCCGTTGGCGTTGAAGGGGTCGAAGTAGATGCTGTTGTAGTGCGTGGGAATGAAGTCGTGGCCCAGCCGCAGTTCGCCCAGCGTGTCGGACGAGAGGCTCACGAAGGACATGCGGTCGAAGGTGATCGGGCCCGCCGTGCCCGCGCCGCTGGCCTGGTTGTTGGAATTGCTCGGGCGGCCGGTGCCGGTGTCGGGGTTCAGGCTGCCTTCGAGCCAGAAGCCCGCGCGCAGGCCGCCGCCCAGGTCCTCGGTGCCGCGAAAGCCCAGCCGGCTGGTGGAGAGCCCGCCGTTCGACAGCGCCTTCACCGAGCCGCCGCCCGGGCCTGCGCCGTTCGTGTACTGGATGCCGAGGTCCATCACGCCGAACACGGTCACGCTGGATTGGGCCTGTGCCACGCCGGCGCCGGCCAGCCCCAGCGCCGACCACATCAAGATTCTCTTCATGGTTTCCTTGTCTCCTGCTTCTTTTCTTGGGTTGAAAACTCTGTCGAACTAACGAAGGCGCGCAGGGCTGCGCCACCGGGTGCGGACGGGGGTCCGCACCGGTTGGCGAAAGCCTGGGTTGAAAAAGGCCTAGCCCGGGGGCACGGTGCGTTCGGTGCGCACGAGCACCGCGCCCTTGGAAAGCGGACTCACGTTGCGCCGGTACTGCTGCAGCCAGCCGGTGTCATGCATCAGCGGGGGCGCTTGCCAGCCGTCGCGGCGCGCCTGCAGTTCGGCGTCGCTCAGGTCGATGTCGAGGCGGCGCGCGTCGAGGTCGATGGTGATGACGTCGCCGTCGCGCACCAGACCGAGCGGCCCGCCGAGCGCGGCCTCTGGCGACACCTCGGCCACCACGAGGCCCTTGCAGACCAGCCCCGAGAGGTGCCCGTCGGTCAGCAGCGCGACCTGGTCGCCGAGCCCCGCGCCGTCGACGGCGAAGACCACGCGCGATGCGCCACCGCCCATCGCCGGACCGCCGCAGGCACCGGCGCCGCGCATCACGACCACCTGCCCAGGCACGATCTCGCCCTTCTTCAGCGCGGCGATGGCCGCGTCCGAAGTCCAGAAGCACACGGCCGGGCCGGTGAAGCGGCGCACCTTGCGCTCGGCGATGCCGGTCTTGATGAGGCCCGACTCCGGCGCGAGGTTGCCGCGCAGCAGCACGATGGCCGGCAGCGGCGCCACCGGCCGGCCGATGGGGCGGATCACTTCGGCATTGGCCACCTCGGCATCGCGCAGGTTGTCGGCGACCGTGCCGCCGGTGACGGTGCGCACGCCGGTGTCGAGCAGCGGCTCCAGTTGCTTCATCAGCGCGCGGCAGCCGCCGGCCGCCTCGAAGGCTTCGATGGAGTCGTTGCCGATGGGCCGCACGCCGGCCAGCACCGGCGTCTCGGGGCCCAGGCGCTCGAACATGCCGTACACGTCGACGCCGGTCTCGCCCTCGGTCGCCACCGCCTGCAGGTGCTTGGCGGTGTTGAGCGAGCCGCCGATCGACAGCACCGCGCGCACCGCGTTGGCGAAGGCGCCGGGCGTGAGGATGTCGCGGGGCTTCAGGTCGTCCCACACCATCTGCACGATGCGCGTGCCGGCCGCGCGCACGTCGGCCATCATCTTCGGGCTCAGCGCGGCCACCGGCGCGCTGCCGGGCAGCGCCATGCCGAGCGCCTCGCAGACGATGTGCATCGAGTTGGCAGTGCCCAGGCCCGAGCACACGCCGGGGCCGCGGATGGCCTCGCGGCTCATGCCCACCAGTTCCTCAACGGGAAGATTCCCGGTGACGGCATGCATCGCGCCGATGAACACCTCCTCGATGTCCATGTGGTGGCCCTTGTACTCGCCGCTGGGCTGATAGCCGCAGGGCACGAGCAGCGTCGGGATGTTCAGCCGCGCGGCCGCCATGAGCTGGCCCGGCACGGTCTTGTCGCAGGAGGTAAGGCAGACCATGCCGTCGAGCTGCGCGCCTTCGACGGCCACCTCGATGTCGTTGGTGACGAGGTCGCGCGCACCGAGCATGTAGGCGCCGCGTGCACCCGCACCGGTGATGAAGTCGCTGGGCGCGGCGGTGCGGATCTCGAAGGGCACGCCGCCCGCTACGCGGATGGCTTCCTTGATCTCCGCCGCCACGCGGTCGAGGTGGCTGAAGCAGGCGGCCAGCTCCGAGGAGCTGTTGACGATGGCGATCTTGGGTTTCTCGCAGTCCTCCTCCGGAATGCCGAGCGCGCGCCAGTGCGCATTGCGCACCGACCAGAGATAGGAGCCGCGCGGGAAGTTGCTGCGTAGCGGGCGGGTCATGCGGCACCTTCCTGTTTCTTCTTCGTGATCTCGACCACGCCGCGGTCCGCGTCCACGCGCACCCAGTCGCCGGTCTCGATGCATTCGAGCGGGTCGCGCTCGAAGTCCGTCATCGCGGGCGAGTGCGTGACCACGGCGCCCAGCGCCATCTTGGTCGTCATCTCGTTGAAAAGGAACGCGGCAGGTGCCGAGTTCATGAGCCGCGTCATGTGGAACATGGCCGACCAGCCCGAGGAGCCCTTGGCCCCCGGAAACACCAGCACCTTGCCGGCGAAGCTCTGTCCGCGCAGCTCGTGCCGCGTCTCGATGACGGTGCCGGTGCGCGGATCGATGCCGCCCCAGCCCGAGATGCGGTCGCGCGTGACCAGCGCGTCGCCTTCCGCCACGCCGCCCACCACCTTGCGGCCGCGGATGACGATGGTTTGTTGTTCGTTCATGACTGCAGCGTTCATGCGTAGGCTCCGTTCCAGCGCCCGGTGCAGGCCGCGTCGATGCATTCGGCCGTGCTGCCGAACCAGGCCTGCACGCCGAGGATGGCGGGCAGGTAGTGCGCCTGCTTGGCGGAATCGAGCGCGACGGTCTTCGTGCCCTTGGGCACGGCGCGGCTCATGGCCGAGCAGCTGTCGCCCATGATGATGCCGCCCGCGTCCTCGATGATCTTGGTGTAGCCGTTGCGGTCGGCCAGCGCCTTGATGGCGCGCGGCGTGAAGATCCACAGCTCGCAATCGGGGTGCACCTTGCGCCCTTCGATGAGCTGCGCGGCCTCCCAGATCTGCTCGATCGTGTAGTGCGGGCAGCCCAGCATCACGTACTGCACCTCGGCGTCCCTGGCCGTGATGTTGATCTTCTCGTAGGTGGCGCGGCGCTCGGCCTCTCCGTAGCGCAGCACCTCCACCGGCGCCTTGCCGCCGAGCGCCTGCTCCAGCGTCAGCGCCTCTGGCGTGACGCCAGCGATGTGATACATCTCCACGCCGCCCGAGGACGAGGCCGCCGCGCCGAAGTGCTTGAGCCTCGGCAGGTTGGGCACCCGCGAGATGCCGCGCCGGCTGTGCACCACCGGCACGCGCTCCTGCACATGCTCGCCGATGTAATAGCCGAGCAGGCCCCAGTCCTGAACCGACTCGACCTCAATGTCGAGCTCGACCACGTGCGTGGCGTGGCGGTTCTGGTCGAGGTGGTAGCCCCAGTACGGAATGCGGCCGGTGAGCATGGCCGCGCCGGTGCTCTCGCGGCCTTCGGTGTTGGTGCGCGCGCCCAGCACCGAATTGCAGTACACGACCGCCGACGACTCCATCCACGCGCAGTGCTCGCCGCGCGTCGGGATGTTGCCGACCTGGTAGGGCGTGCAGGTGTTCATGATCTGCGCGCCGAGGCCGGCCGCGTGGCGCTCGCTCTTCTCGTAGAAGCGCACGATCTCCTCGCTCACGCCCATCCGCTCGGGCTGGCCGGGGTCGAAGCCCAGCTGCAGGTGGCTGGTGAAGACCTTGAACTTGGGGATCTCGACCGTCTCCTGGCTGTCGAGGCTGAATTCGGAGAACACCGCGTCCATGCCGCCGCCCTTGGCGAGCGCGAAGTCGCGCTGGAAGGGCGTGGTCGAGGTGATGGTGGCGCACACGTTGCGCGTCTCGACCAGTCGCTCTGCCCCCAATGCCTCGCCGTAGCGCATCAGCAGGTCCATCGCCTTCTGCACGGCCGGGCCGTCGCGGCCGTCGTACATGGCTTTTTCTTCATCGCTCAGGTGCATGACCTGTGTCTCCGTTCTTCTGTGTCGTGGGGAATGAACCCCGGCCGGGACTGCTAGCCCGGCGAGGGTGTGGGTGTCGGGGTCGGCACGTGGCCGCCGATGTCGCGCGCGATGCTCAGCGCGATGTCGTGCAGGCGCGGCGCGAGTTCTTTGCGCAGCCGGTCTTCCGTGAACACGAAGGCCGCGCCGCCGCCGTTGAGCGCCATCACCTCGCCGTCGGGCCCGATGAGGGGCACCGACACCGAATTGATCTCGCGGTGGAACTCGCCGAGGGAAAGGCAGTAGCCCAGCCGCTTCGATTCGCCGATGGCGCGGTTCATGCCGGGCGCGATGCTGTCCCATTCGGGCCCGCGCAGCAGGCGCATCGAATCGACGAGCTGGTTGCGCTGCGACTCGGGCAGCGCCGAGAGATATGCGCGGCCGAGCGCCGAGTTGGCCAGCGGTGCGCGCGAGCCGACGTCGAGCCGCGCCGAGAGCATCGACGAGCGCGGGCGGCAGGCTTCGATCAGCACCATCTCCATGCCGTCGCGGATCGCAAGGTAGACCGAAGCCCCCACCTCCTCCGCCATCGCCTGCATGCTGGGCCGCGCGGCGGCGCGCACGTCGAGGCTGCCGAGGAACACGCGCGACAGCGACACCACGCCCGGGCCGAGCATGAAGCGGTCGGGCGCCTGCGCCGGCTTGAGCATGCCCAGCGAGAGCAGCGTGGCGACCAGCCGGTTGACGGTGGCGCGCGGAATGCCGGTCATGCGCGCCAGGTCGGCATGGCCAAGCACGGGCCGGTCTTCGCTGAAACAGCGCAGCACCGAGATGCCGCGCTCCAGCGCGCTCACGGTGTCGGAGCGCTCGCCGCGCGTGTCGGCCTGCTGTTCGGCCTGGGGGAAAGAGGTGTCGTTCTTTTCGGTGGACATGGAGGAACCCTTCGCAAGACTCTCAGGATCGGGAGTCCCGAATGTAGAGGCTCGCGGATGGAGGGTTGCCGGGTTCATGGCCGCGCCGGTTCCAGTGCAGACTCATCAGGCGCCGGCCTCGGCCGTGGCGGGCGAAGCCGCCGCGCCCTGCCCCGTACCGGCCCCGGCGCGCAGATGCACGCCCTGCTCCAGCAGCGCGGACTGCAGCGCGCCCACGTCGACGAAGCGCGGCTCGATGCCGCCGCGCGAGGCCAGCGCGGCCGCCACGCCTGCCGCCTGGCCGGTGATCCAGCACTGCGGGATCTCGCGCATGAAGCCGTGCGAGTTGCGGTCGCAGGAGATGTGGCGCCCGCAGGCCAGCAGGCCGTCGAGCTGCTTCGGCACCAGCGCGCCGTAGGGGATGGAGATGTTCGGGAACTTGGGCGAGACGGCGGGCGACACGCCGATCTCGTCGGCCAGCGGCACGCCGTCGGGCCACTGGCTGCGCAGCACCGAACCCACGCCGACGAGTCGCCGTGCATGGCGCACGCCGATCTGCGGCGCGCTCAGCATCAGGTAGGCGTTCTCGAAACCGGGCGCGTGGGCGCGGAAGTAGTCGAGGTGCGCGGCCATCGCGCGGTGCGAACGCACCTCCACCGCAGTGAGGTCGTCCACGTCGAGCGCCGAATAGCCCGACTGGCGCGGCCCCATGAAGAGCGCCACGTCGTTGCGCCACGAGACGAAGGGCCGCTCGAACAGGCCGCACTGCTCGCGGCCGCCCGCCATGAAGGCGGTGAAGGCCTCGGGCTGGCCGGCCTTGAACTCGATCCAGCGGTTCATGTCCACGCCGCCGAAGAGCCAGGAGGTGTTCATGCAGTGATGCACGTCGGCCTCCTCGATGTCGTTCACGTACTCGGCGCCGGCGCGGGCGAACAGGTCGCCGTCGCCGGTGGCGTCGACCACCACGTCGGCCATGATGGCCATGCGGCCTTCCTTGCTCTCGAACACCACACCCTTGACCGCGCCGTCCTGCACGATGGGAATGGCGGCCCACGAGTGGTAGATGAGCTTGACCTTGCGCTCCAGCACGATCTCCTGCGAGAGCAGCTTCAGCCGCTCGGGGTCGATGGTGGGCGACCAGGTGACCACGCCGTGGTAGGCGGCGGTGCGCTGCGACCAGTGCGCGGCCTTGGCCGCGTCCTGCGAGCCCCAGTCCTCGCGCACCGGGCCGGCGATGGCCTCGGCGGGAAGGCGGTCGAACAGTTCTTCGGCGAAGCCGCGGATCACCAGCTTGCCTTCCCAGTCGGTCATGCGGTCGATCCAGATGACGAGGCCGCCGGTCGAAAGGCCGCCCAGGTGGTTGTAGCGCTCCAGCAGGGCCACGTCTGCGCCCGCGCGGGCGGCCGCGGCAGCGGCGGCGGTGCCCGAAGGGCCGCCGCCCACCACCAGCACGCCGCAGCGGTGATAGACCGGAATGCTCTTGCCGGGCTCGGCCCAGCTGCCGTGGTCAGGCCGCTTGACGCGGCTGTCGCGGTCGAAGATGTCGGAGGACAGGATGCGCTCGTCGGTACGGACGACAGTTTTCATGGATGCGTTCTCGGCTTGGCTTGTTTCGTCGTATTTTGGTTTCACTTTCCATTTTTTGAAAGTTAAAAGTCCAATATTTGGGGTATTCCCTAGTAAATATGGATTTTTATGGATTTCAAGATCAATATTGAAAAAGCATTCCAACGGAGACATCGATGAAGAAACCCCACGGCACCCGCCGTGCCTTCGGCTCGGCCATCGGCGCCGCAGTCCTTCTGGGCCTCGCGCCCCTGGCCATGGCGCAGGACTTTCCGGCGCGCGGCAAGCCCATCCGCATCGTCGTGGGCTTCACGCCCGGCGGCGGTACCGACGCGCAGGCGCGCATCGTTGCGCAGAAGCTCGGCGAGGTGCTGGGCACCAGCGTGATCGTCGACAACAAGCCCGGCGCCAGCACCATGCTCGCGGCCAACGAGGTGTCGCGCGCCCTGCCCGACGGCTACACGCTGCTGTACGCGCCCTCTTCCACCATGGCGCAGAACCCGCACACCTTCGCGCAGGTGCCGTACGACCCGTTCAAGGACTTCACCGCCATCTCGATGGGCGGGCGCGGGCCGCTGGTGCTGTCGCTGAGCACCAGCGTGCCGGTGAACAACGTGAAGGAGCTGGTGGCCTACGTGAAGTCGCACCCGGGCAAGGTGAGCTACGCCTCGTTCGGCGCGGGCACCTCCTCGCACATCTACGGCGAGGCCTTCGTGAAGAAGACCGGCATCGACGCGGTGCACATCCCGTACAAGGGCGGCTCCGACGCGGCGAAGGACCTGATCGGCGGACGCGTGCAGTACATGTTCGACTCGGCCTCCTCGGCCATCATCACCGCCTCCACCGGCAAGGTGAAGATCCTCGCGGTGGCCGCCGGCTCGCGCATCGCGGCGCTGCCCAACGTTCCCACCTTCGCCGAGCAGGGCTACGCCGGGCTCGACCTGCCGAGCTGGCTGGGCTTCTACGGCCCGGCGCGCATGCCGGCGCCGGTGGTGGAAAAGCTCAACACGGCCCTCGCCAAGGTGCTGGCGATGCCGCAGGTGCAGGAGTTCTATCGCAGCGGCGGCTACGAGGCGGGCGCCACCACGCCGGCCGAGTTCGCGAGCATCACGCGCTCGACCTACGACAGCTGGGGCGCGATGGTGCAGCAGGTCGGGTTGGTCAAACAATGAGCGACATGACGGCTTCTTCCTTCCCCTCTTCGCTGCACCGCCGGCGCTTCGCGGCGTGGCTCGCGCTCGGCGTTGCAAGCCCCCTGCTGCCGGCCCATGCCGCCGCCCCCTTTCCCGACAAGGGCCGCACCATCCGCATCGTGCTGGGCCTGGCGGCCGGCGGTGCCTCGGACGCGCAGGCGCGCTTCGTCGCGAACAAGCTCGGCGAAGTGCTGCAGACGCCGGTGATCGTGGAGAACCGGCCGGGCGCGAGCTTCATCCTCGCGACCGAGGAAGTGATCCGCTCCGCGCCCGACGGCTACACCTTCATGTACGCGCCCTCCTCCGTCGTGGCGCAGAACCCGCAGACGCTGGCGCAGGTGCGCTACGACCCGTTCAAGGACCTCACGCCGATCTCGCTCGGCGCGCGAGGCCCGCTGGTGCTGACCGTGCACACCAGCGTGCCGGCGCGCACCGTACAGGAACTGGTGGCGTACATCAAGGCCAACCCGGGGAAGATGAGCTATGCCTCCTTCGGCACCGGCACCTCCTCGCACATCTACGGCGAGGCCTTCGCGCGGCAGGCCGGGCTGGACGTGGTGCACGTGCCCTACAAGGGCGGCGCCGACGCGGCCAAGGACTTTCTCGCGGGCCGCGTGCAGTACTACTTCGACGCGGCGCCCAACGCCATCCAGAACACAGCCACCGGCAAGGTGCGCATGCTCGCGGTGGCCGCGCCCAAGCGCAGCCCGATGCTGCCCGACGTGCCCACCATGGGTGAACAGGGCGTGAGCGGCGTCGACATGCCGAGCTGGCTGGGCTTCTACGGCCCGGCGCGCATGCCGGCGCCGGTGGTCGAGAAGCTCAATGCCGCGCTGGCGCAGGTGCTGGCGATGCCGGCCACGCGCGACTTCTTCCGCCAGGGCGCGTACGAGGCCGAGTCGTCGAGCCCGAAGCAGTTGGCCGACCTGACGCGCTCGACCTACGACCAGTGGGGGGACATCATCCGCAAGCTGGGGCTGGTGAAGCAGCAGTAGAGGTCAGTCGAAAAAGCTCACCAGCCGCGCGTTGACCTCGTCGGCGCGCTCGTACTGCGCCCAGTGCCCGGCGCCGTCGATCACCACGCCTTCGCGCCCCGGGCCTTCGACCGCGAGCTGCGCCACCAGCGGGCGCGGATCGGCCGTGACGTCGAACTCGCCCCATAGCAGCAGCGTCGGCACGCCCATCGTGGCCAGCGCCTGCTGCAGCCCGCCCGACTGCGACACCTCCTTGCTGCGAAAGCGCGTGCCGTGGCAGGAGATGTCGTGGATGGCGAAGGCCAGTTCGTCGATGGCGGCCGCCTCGTGCAGCATCAGCGCCGCCAGGTTGTGCAGCAGCGCGGCGCGCTCGGCCTCGCGGTCGGGGGCGGCGCGCCAGTTGATCATCTGCGCCGTCATGCGCCGCAGCGTGCCGTGGCCGCCGCTGCCGATCAGCGCAAGCCGGCGGACCGCACCGCGACCGGCGCCGAAGCGCGCGGCCGTCAGCCCGCCGAAAGAGAAGCCGCCGAGGTCGATGACGGTGCCTGCGCCGATGAGCTGGTCGAGCGTGCCGCCGAGCGCGGCGAGCAGCGGCCGCAGCGGGTCTTCGCCGGGTGCCACGCGCGGCGGTGCGTCGGATTCGTTGAAGCCGGGCATGTCGGGCAGCCACAGCGTGCGGCCGGCCGAGAGCGCCTCGACATTGAGCAGCCAGTGCATCCAGCTGCCGTGGCCGCCGTGCAGCAGCACCAGCGGTGGGCGGCTGGCGTCCGTGCCGAAGCGGCGCCAGCGCACGCGCACGCCCTCGTGCACGGCGTCGTGATGGCTTGAGAGCGCGTCGATGCGCGCGATGAGGTCGGCGTTCATGGCCACATCCTCTGCAGTTCGCGTTCGCCGTCGAGGAACTGGTGCTTCAGCGCGGCCAGCACGTGCAGCCCGACGAGCACGTACAGCACGTAGCCGGCCCATTCGTGCACGCCGCCCAGCACGGTGTGCCAGGTTTCCTTCACCGTCGGCTCGATGGCCATGATCCAGCCGATCCGCGGCCATTCGAAGAGGCCGAAGAGCTGCATCGGGTGCGTGGCGGCGTCCTTCCAGGCCGAGTCGTGCATCCAGCCCGACAGCGGCAGAAGGATCATCAGCACGTACAGCGCGCCGTGCGCCAGGTGGGCTGCGAAGCGCTCGAAGGCGCCGTAGGAGCCCGGCATGGCCGGCGGCTTGTGCGTGGCGCGCCAGAGGATGCGCATGATGACCAGGCCCAGCACCGTGATGCCTATGGACTTGTGGGTGTCGACGGCCGGGCGCACCCACTCGTCGGGATAGCGGTCGACCAGCAGGATCAGCGCGATGTTGATGATCATGAGCACCGCGATCAGCCAGTGCAGCGCGATCGCGGTTCGGGTGTAGCGGGTTTGTGCGAGCATGCGGGGAATTTTCGGGCGGGGGCCGACTCAGTCGGAAGCGCGTGCGATTGTCCGGGCATTCCCCGGGCTTTTCGAAACCGCAGGCCGAGTATTTGCGTATCACGAACCACCAATCGACCGACCGACTGCCGCCCGGGCCACTTCCCTTGAACGATCCTCTGCAAAGCGCCTTCCTGGCCGCGTCGCCGCGCCTGTCTCCCCCCGCCACGCCGCTGCGCAGTTGGCTCATCCACGGGGGCGTGCTCGTGCTGTGGGCGCTGCTCTTCGCCATGGCGTTCAAGGCCGTCGACGTGGGAGCGTGGTCGGTGGGCGTGGCCTACGTGCTGTACGACACGGTGCTGCTGCTCTTCGTCGCGTGGATGACGCTGCCGATCCTGCGGCCGCGGCCGGCGCCTTCGCCCGCCGCAGCCGCCCAGCGCAATACGCTGGGCGTGATCGTCGCCTCGCACAACGAGGCCGCCGTGCTGCCGGTGACGCTGGCCGCCCTGCTCGCCCAGACCGACCTGCCCGACCGCATCGTGATCGCGGACGACGGCTCGAGCGACGGCACGGCCGAACTGCTCACCACCCGCTACGGGCTCGTCGCTCCCGAGCTCGGCGCGCTGAGCGCCCCCAGCACGCTGCATCCTTCCCTGCGCTGGCTGCGGCTGCCGCACGGCGGCAAGGCGGTGGCGCTGAACGCGGCCATCCTGTGCATCGACACCGACATCGTGCTCACGGTCGACGGCGACACCCTGCTCGACGGCCGCGCCATCGGCGCCGTGCGCCGCGCCTTCTCGGAGGAACCGGAACTCGTGGCCGCCACCGGCGTCATCACGCCCGTGTGCAGCCGCACGCTGGCCGGCCGCTGCTTCCAGTGGTTCCAGACCTATGAGTACATCCGCAACTTCCTCTCGCGCTACGCATGGATGCGCGTCAACGGCCTGCTGCTGATCTCGGGCGCCTTCGCGGGCTTTCGCACCGAGGCCGTGCGCGCGGTGGGAGGCTTCGACACCGACTGCCTGGTCGAAGACTACGAGCTCATCCACCGCCTACACCGCCACGCCCAGGCCCACGGCCTGCCGTGGACGGTGCGCGTGCTCGGCGACGCGCAGGCACACACCGATGCGCCGAGCAGCACCGGCGCCTTCCTGCGCCAGCGCCGCCGCTGGTTCGGCGGCTTCCTGCAGACGCAGTTCTGGTACCGCGCCATGGTCGGCGACCGGCGCTACGGCTGGCTCGGCGTCGCGATGCTGCCGGTGAAGGCGGTCGACACGCTGCAGCCGCTCTACGGGCTGGCCGCCTTCGGGCTGCTGCTGGTGTACCTGGCGCGCGGCAACCTCGGCGTGCTGGCGCCGGTGGCCAGCGTGATCGGCGCGAAGATCGTGCTTGACCTCGTCTTCCACCTGTGGTCGGTGCACCTTTACCGGCGCTGGCTGGGCAACGGCGGCGAAGCCAACTTCGTGCAGGCCTTCGCGGCCGCGCTGGTCGAGCCCTTCACCTTCCAGATCCTGCGGCACACAGGAGCGGCCTGGGGCTGGTGGACGTTCCTGACGGGTCGCGGCACCTGGGGCCGGCAGACGCGCGTGGGGCTGGTGGATGCCGACGGCGCGCGGCGCAGCTGAAACGTCAGGCGCCGAAGCGGAAGCTCGACACCACCAGTCCGCCCATGAACGCGTCCTCGTGATAGACGCGCTCGCCGGCCTCGCCCTCGGCGGCGCCGACGGCCACCATCAGCGGAATCAGGTGTTCCTCGCGTGGATGCGCCATGCGCGCCGCGGGGGCTGACTCCCAATCGAGCAGCTGCGCGCTGCGCTCGCCGGCGGAGCTCTTCGCCACCGCGGCTTCGAGCCAATCGTCGAAAGCCTTCGACACGCCATGCGCCTGCGGGCCGAAGTTGCGCAGGTTGTGATAGCTCAGCCCGCTGCCGACGATCAGCACGTTCTCGTCGCGCAGCGGTGCGATCGCACGGCCCAGCGCGAGGTGCTCGGCGGGGTCGAGGCCGCGGCGCAGCGACAGCTGCACCACCGGTACGTCGGCCTTGGGGTAGATCGCGGCCATCGGCGAGAACATGCCGTGGTCGTAGCCGCGCTGGGGGTCGATCTGCACCGGCAGGCCGGCGGCGGCGATGAGCGACTGCACGCGCTGCGCCAGTTCGGGCGAACCGGGCGAGTCGTAGTGCACCTCGTAGGTGTGAGGAGGGAAGCCGCCGTAGTCGTAGATCATGGGCGGCTTGGGGTTGCCCTGCACCGTGAAGGCGGGCGCCTCCCAGTGCGCCGACACCATCAGGATGGCGGCGGGGGTGCGGCCGATCTGGCGCGGCATGTCGGCCAGCGAGGCTTCGAGCCGGTCGTAGGTCGGGCCCATTTCCTTCTTCATCCAGGGCCAGGGGCCGCCGCCGTGCGAAATGAAGTACGTGGGCAGGCGCGGCGAAACAGCGGTGTTGTCGTGGGTCAAGTCGATGCTCCTTGAAAGCGTTGCATCGACTCTAGACATTTCCCCGTAAGAAATCGACAGGCTACGATGCATCGAATCAGTTCCTGCCAGGAAATCTTCGAGAAGGACGTTCTCTCATGGACCGGATGACCAGCCTGCGGGTGTTCCGCGAAGTCGTGGAAGCGGGCAGCTTCGTGGCGGCGGCCGAGCGGCTGGGCATGTCGCCGCCGATGGCCAGCAAGCATGTCGCTCAGCTGGAGAAGTCGCTGGGCGCGCGGCTGCTGCACCGCTCCAGCCGCCACCTGAGCCTGACCGAGGCCGGCACTGCCTGGTACGAGCAGAGCCGCCGCGCGCTCGACCTGCTCGACGCGGCCGAGGCCGCCATCGGCCAGGCGCACGACACGCCACGCGGCCAGCTCAAGGTGAGCGCGCCCGTGTGGTGCGCCACGCCGCGCTTCGCCCGAGTGCTGGCCGACTACAGAGAGAAGTACCCCGAAGTGCTGGTCGACATGCATCTGGAGAACCGCAAGGTCGATCTGGCGGCCGACGGCTACGACCTCGCGCTGCGCGCCACGCAGGAGCCCTCGCCCGCGCTGATCGCCCGGCCGCTGTGCCGCGTGCCCTTCTTCCTCGCGGGCACGCCGGCCTGCCTGGAGCGCACGGGCGGCATGCCCTCGGTGCCGGCCGATCTCGCACGGGTGGGCGCGATCGTGCCCAGCTACGTGAACCTGGACAACCTCGCGCTCAAGGGCCCGGGCGGGCGGATGTTTCCGCTGCGGCTGGTGCCGGCCATGCGCTCGGACGACACCACGCTCACGCTGCATGCGGTGCGCGCGGACATGGGCATCGCCTACATGCCCACCTGGCTGATCGACGACGACATCGTGCAGGGCCGCCTGGTGCGGCTGCTGCCGGATTTCGAGGCCACGCCCGTGACGCTCTTCGCGGTGTACACCAGCCGGCAGTACATGTCGCCCAAGCTGCGTACTTTCATCGACTTCCTGGGCGAAAGGCTGGGCGAGATGGAGCCTGCCGAGCGCTTGCCGAAGAACGCACCTTTTCGGGGCAAGGTCATGCATGCGCGGCTAAAGTCCTGAGCTCTCCGGGAGACTGTGCCCTTGTTCCGCTTCTTCGAAAAACTCCTTCACCCCTACCCCGCCGCAGAACCCGCGCTGCCGCCGCAGGGCTTCCTCGCCTTCCTCTGGGCCTGCACGCATGGCGTGCGGGGCAAGATCGCGGTGATGGCGCTGCTCACCGCCGCCATGTCGATCTTCGAGGCGGCGCTGTTCGCCATCCTCGGGCGCATCGTCGACTGGCTCGCGGGCCAGGAGCCCTCGCGCCTTTGGCAGGACCGCGGCGGCACGCTGATGTGGCTGGCCGCCTTCCTGGTCATCAGCATCGTGGTGGTGGCGCTGCAGACCATCGTGAAGCACCAGACGCTCGCGGTGAACCTGCCGATGCGCCTGCGCTGGAACTTCCACCGGCTGATGCTGGGCCAGAGCATGGCCTTCTACCAGGACGAGTTCGCGGGCCGCATCACGGCCAAGGTCATGCAGACCGCGCTGGCGGTGCGCGACACCGTGTTCGTGCTGGCCGACGTGCTGGTGGCCATGGGCGTGTACGTGGCCACGATGATCATCCTGGTGGGCCTGCTCGACGCGCAGCTGGTCTGGCCCTTCCTGATCTGGCTCGCGCTGTACATCGGCTCGCTGGTGTACTTCGTGCCGCGCCTGGGCAAGGTCGGCAAGGAGCAGGCCGACGCGCGCGCGCTCATGACCGGCCGCGTGACCGACGCCTACACCAACATCGCCACCGTCAAGCTGTTCTCGCACACGCAGCGCGAAGCCGGCTTCGCGCGCGATGCGATGCGCGAATTCATGAAGACGGGCTACGGCCAGATGCGGCTGGTGAGCGCCTTCGAGATCGTCAACCACACGCTGAGCATGGGCCTCACGGCCGGCATGGCGGGCGTGGCGCTGTGGCTTTGGTCGCACGGCGCGGTCGGCATCGGCGCGGTGGCGGCGGCCACGGCGATGGCGCTGCGGCTGCAGGGCATGTCGCACTGGATCATGTGGGAGATGACCAGCCTGTTCGAGAACATCGGCACGGTGCAGGACGGCATGAAGACGCTGTCGCGCCCGCGCACGGTGGTCGACGCCGCCGACGCGAAGGCGCTCGAGGTGCCGCGCGGCGAGGTGCGCTTCGAGCACGCGAGCTTCCGCTACGCCGACGCGGGCCGCCGCGTGATCGACGACCTGACGCTGACGGTGAAGCCCGGCGAGAAGATCGGCCTGGTCGGCCGCTCGGGTGCGGGCAAGTCGACGCTGGTGAACCTGCTGCTGCGCTTCCACGACCTGGAAAGCGGCCGCATCCTGATCGACGGGCAGGACATCGCGCACGTCACGCAGGACTCGCTGCGCAGCCATATCGGCATGGTCACCCAGGACACCTCGCTCATGCACCGCTCGGTGGCCGACAACGTCGCCTACGGCCGGCCCGATGCAACCAAGGAGCAGATCGAGGCGGCCGCCAGGCGCGCCGAGGCGCACGACTTCATCCAGACGCTGGGCGACGCGAGCGGCCGGCGCGGCTACGAGGCGCACGTGGGCGAGCGCGGCGTGAAGCTCTCGGGCGGCCAGCGCCAGCGCGTGGCCATTGCGCGCGTGATGCTGAAGGACGCGCCGATCCTGCTGCTCGACGAGGCCACCAGCGCGCTCGACTCGGAAGTGGAGGCTGCCATCCAGCAGAGCCTCTACACGCTGATGGAAGGCAAGACCGTGATCGCCATCGCGCACCGCCTGTCGACCATCGCCGCGATGGACCGGCTCATCGTGCTCGACGAAGGCCGCGTGGTGGAAGAAGGCGACCACCGCACGCTGATGGCCCAGGGCGGGCTGTACGCGCGGCTGTGGGCGCACCAGAGCGGCGGCTTCCTCGGCGACAGCCTGGAAGAAGACGAGGCGCTGCGCGCCTGATCTGAATCAGGTCGGGAGAGCGCCGGCCTTGTACTGCGCGGCGAATTCGCCCGACGGCGGGATCGGCTTGATGATGTCGATCAGCACGCCGTTCGGGTCGCGCGTGATGAAGTGGCGCTGGCCGAAGGCCTCGTCGCGCAGCGGCAGCAGGATCGGCAGGCCGGCGGCCTTCAGCCGGTCGTGCACCGCGTCGGGGTCTTCCACCTCGAAGTTCAGCAGCGTGCCGCCCGCCACCTGCCCGCGCGCGGCGGCCGGAATGGTCTCGTGCCGGCCGTCGAGCACGGCGAGGTTCACCGAAGGCTCGTCCGCCAGTTGCAGGTGCACGTACCAGTCGCTGGTGAACAGTGGCACGAAGCCGAAATGCGCCTTGTAGAAATCCGCCGTTCCCGCGACGTCGTTGGTCATGAGAACGGGGTAGTAGCTCGTCACCTTCACGATCGATCCTTTCATTTAACATACAGACTGCATGTAAATTGAATATAACTTACCGACAGGCTGCATGTAAATGAGCAAAACCAGTTCCGAAACGGTCAGGACCAACCGCGAACGCACCGAAACCACCCGCCTCGCCCTGCTCGACGCCGCGCGCGCCCTCTTCGTCGACAAGGGCTACGGCGACACCTCCACGCCCGAGATCGCGGTGGCCGCAGGCATCACGCGTGGCGCGCTATACCACCACTTCACCGACAAGCGCGACCTGTTCCGCCAGGTGCTGCTGCGCGAGGGCCAGGCCGTGGCGGCCGACATCGAGGCGGCCGCGCCCGAGCAGCTCTCGGCGCGCGAGGCGCTGCTCGAAGGCAGCAAGGCCTACCTGAGCGCGATGACGGCACCGGGCCGCACGCGGCTGCTGCTGATCGACGGCCCCGCGGTGCTGGGCATGGAGGAGATCGTGGCCATGGACAACGCGACTTCGGCCGCATCGCTTCGCGAAGGGCTGGCGCGTGCCGGCGTGGGCAAGGACGAGGTGTCGCTCGATGCTGTAACGCAGTTGCTCGCGGCGGCCTTCGACCGGACCGCGCTGGCCATCGATGCAGGCGCGAACGTGGAAGAAACCCGGGCGGCGATGCTGTGGCTGCTGGAACGCACCCTGGGCCCGGCCAGGAAGCGCTGACGGCCGCCGGCATGCCGGACAAACCCGGTGCGGTGCTTCACACACGCCTACAGCGCCCGCCGCCCCCTGCCGACAGCGAGGACCCGAAGGAAGCGCAATGCTGAATTCGTCTTCAACACAGCAGAGGAGTCCTCGCGTGAATTCCATCATTTACATCGTCGGTCTGGTCGTGGTCGTCGTCGCCGTGCTCTCGTTCTTCGGCCTCCGCTAGCCCCGCGCGCATCCCCTCAAACGGGGCCGTTCGCGGCCCCGTTCTTCGTCGTGCCTGGTCCCGGCCGCTCGGAACCTGCCGGGCATAATTTGCGCGCCCCTGCGCCGCGCAGGAGCCTCATTGAGCGATCTCCAAGCGATCAGTGAGCGATACGACTGGCTGCGAAGGGACCCTGTTGACCAACACCGCGTTGACCGCGCTGCGCGAACCTGCCTTTCCGGATGCAGTGATCACCGAGGCCATCCGATGGACCGAGCAGAACGGCCCGCTCGACGACGCGCAGGCCCTGCGCCTGGCGGCCTCCCGCACAGCCGATGCCCACGAAGGGATCACCCAGCGCGCGCTGCTGCTGGGCGAGCGCATCGGCCTCCAGCCCGAACTCGCACGCGCCCGCCAATGGGCACCCTGGGTGCTGCTTGGGCTCGCGGCGCTGATCGTGATTGCGGGGCTGGGGCTGGCGGGCAACGTGGTCGGCGGCGGCGAGCGCCACATCAACGTGATCGTCGCGCTCGCGAGCCTGCTGGGCCTGCACGCGCTCACGCTGCTGATGTGGCTGCTGGGCCTGTTGTTGCCGCTCGGCTCCGTCAATACCGCTTCGCTCGGCTGGATCTGGCTGTCGCTCACCGCTCGCGTGGCAGGCGGCAAGCGCGGGCAGGCGCCGGTGCTGGTGCGCGCGGCCACGGGGCTGCTGTCGCGCGCGAAGCTGCTGCCCTGGGCCTTCGGCCTGGTGAGCCACGGGATCTGGTCTCTTTCGTTCACGGTAGTGCTCGCCGCGATGCTGTTCGCGCTCGCGTTCCGCAGCTACACGCTGAGCTGGGAGACGACGATCCTCGATCCGGAATTCTTCGTGCGCGCGGTGCAGGCGCTGGGCTGGGCGCCGGCGAAGCTGGGTTTTCCCGTTCCCGATGCCGCCACGGTGATGGCCGCCACCCCCGCCACCCCCGGCGCCGCGGGCCAGCGCACCTGGGCGCTGTGGCTCACCGGCTGCATCGCGGTCTACGGGCTGCTGCCGCGCCTGTTGCTGGTGCTGCTCAGCGCCGCCGTCCTGCGCAGCCGCCGCAAGGCGCTGCAGCCCGAATGGCAGGAGCCCTACTACCGCAAGCTGGCGGCCCGCTTCACCGCGCTCGCGCCGGCAAGCATCGTCGATGCCGACCCGGGCCGCCTGCGCGGCGCCATGCCCGCGAGCCTGCCGGCCTCGCAGCTGCACGACACCCTCTTCGTCATCGGCTTCGAATTGCCGCCGGACATGCCCTGGCCGCCAGCCGGGCTTCCCGCCGAGTTCGCAGCGCACGCGCAGCGCATCGACGGCAGCGCCCCCGCGCGGCGCGCCCTGCTCGACCAGCTGGCCCAGGCCCGCCCGCGCACGGTGATGGTGGTCTGCCATGCCGTGTCAAGCCCCGACCGGGGCACCGAACGCTTCCTGCGCGAGGTGCTGATGCATTGCGGCGAATGCCGCCTCTGGCTGGCCGGCGCCCCCGATGCCGGCGCCACGCAGCGCTGGCTCGACTGGCTGCGCGACACCGGCCTCGAACGCATCACCGCCAGCGACCGCCCGGACATCGCGCCATGACGCACCAGCCACAGCAAGCCATCCGCATCGCCGTCGTCGGCCACACCAACGCCGGCAAGACCTCGCTGCTGCGCACGCTCACGCGGCGCGTCGACTTCGGCGAGGTGTCGCAGCGCCCGGGTACCACGCGCCATGTCGAATCGGTCGATCTCGACGTGAACGGCCAAGCCGCCGTGCGCTTCTTCGACACGCCGGGCCTGGAAGACGCCGTCGCGCTGCGCGAGCACCTCGCCGGCTTCGATGCGCAGGCAACGCCGCCGGAACGCATCCGCCGCTTCCTGCAGGGCCCCGAGGCCCACGGGGTGTTCGAGCAGGAGGCCAAGGTGCTGCGCACCATGCTCGACATCGACGCCGCCTTCCTGGTCATCGACGTGCGCGAGCCGGTGCTGCCCAAGTTCCGCGACGAGATCGAGCTGCTCAACTCCTGCGCGCGGCCGGTGCTGCCGGTGCTCAACTTCGTGCGCGACACCGCCAGCCGCGAGCCGGCGTGGAAAGAGCTGCTCTCGGCCTACGGCCTGCATGTGCAGGTGCGCTTCGATGCGGCGGCGCCCTTCGTCGGCGCCGAGCAGGACCTGTACGGCGACCTCGCCACGCTGCTGCGCGATCGGCGCGAACTGCTGCGCGGCGTGGTCGAGGCGCTGGCTTCCGAAGCGGCCGGGCGCCGGCAGTCGGCATGCGCGCGCATCGCCGACCTGCTGGTCGATGCCGCGGCGGTGCGCCGCACGGTGCCGTCCACCGAGTTCGCCGACGAAGCACGCCGCAAGGCGCTCGTCGCGGCGCTGCAGAAGGCCGTGTTCGACAAGGCCCAGCGCTGCACCGACGACCTGCTCGCGCTCTACGGCTTTCGCCAGGGCGATACCGACGAGGCGCCGCTGCCGATCATCGAAGGCCGCTGGACGCTGGACTTCTTCAGCCCCGAGGCGATGAAGGACGCCGGCCTGCGCCTGGGCAAGGGCGCGGTCATCGGCGCGGCGGTGGGCGTGGTGGCCGACCTGGCCGTGGCCGGCATATCGCTGGGCGCGGGCGCGGCGCTCGGCGGAGCCATCGGCGGCGCGGTGTCGCAGGGCCTGGGGCCGCTCGGGCGCAAGCTGGCCAACAAGCTGCGCGACGTGCACGAGCTCACCGTGGAAGACGGCGTGCTCTTCGCGCTGGCCGCGTGGCAGTTGAAGCTGACCCAGGCCCTGGAACTGCGCGGGCATGCGGCCACGCAGCGCATCACCGCCGAATCGCCCGAGGACGGCGATGCGTCCACGCGCGCTGCCGCCGCCGCGGTGCGCGGCGCGCAGCCGGCGCGCAACCATCCTGAGTGGGAAGCCGGCGGCATCACGACGCGCAGCTTCTGGCGCCCTTCACCGCAGCGCGAGTCCTTGGTGGCGGAGCTGTCGCTGGCGCTCCAGCGCGCCTTCGTCGAAGCGCCCTAGTTCACCAGCGCCTGCAGCCGCGCGTAGTCGCCCGGCCGCGCGCCCATCTGCTCGGGCGTGGAGCGCTTGCCGACCCGTTCCAGGAACGGCAGCCGGTTGGCCTGCGTCACGGTCATGCCCTTGTCGCGCAGGAACTTCTCGTCCTCCAGCTCGCCGGCAATCACGCCGACGTTGGTCCACTTGGCGGTTTCCACCAGCACCTTCTCGACCATCGCCTGCTGCTGCGGATTCAGCCTGCCCCACGCGGCCTTGCCGATGACGATGCCCAGTGTGTCGTAGACGTGCGCGGTCAGCAGCACGTACTTCTGCACCTCGTAGAGCTTCTTCGACTTGACGATATCCAGCGGGTTTTCCTGCGCCTCGACTTCGCTCTTCTTGAGCGAGCCGTACAGGCTCATGAAGGGCAGCGTCACCGGCTTGGCGTCGACCGCGGTGGCGAAGAGCTGGTAGGCCGCGGCGGCGGGCACGTACAGGCGCAGGTCGCGGAAGTCTTCCGGCCTGGCCAGCGGCTTGGCCGAGGTGACCTGGCGCGCGCCGTAGTAGACGGAGGCGACCATGCGGTTGCCGCTCCTCTCGTTGTAGCCCTTCATGAGCTCGGCCAGCAGCGGGCTCGCCAGGTACTTGCGCATGTGGTCGAGGTCCTTGAAGGCGAAGGGATAGCTCGCCAGGCTCAGCGGCGGATAGCCCTCGGCCAGCGTGGCCTGCCCGACGTAGGCGATCTGCACCGAGTCGTTCGCCAGCATCAGCGGATAGTCGCCCTCCTGCCCCAGCTTGGAAGAAGGCACCACCTCTATCTTGATCTTGCCTTCGGACTGCTCGGCGATCTTGCGCGCCGCCAGCTCGGCCTGCTGGTGGAAGATGCTCGTGGGCTCGTAGACGTGGCCCCACTTGAACTGCAGCACCTGCGCGTGGGCAGCCACCGCGCCCGCGAACGCCATGCAGAGAAAAACACCAGCGCGGCGCCACGGCAACAAGCTTTTCATCGACTCTCCCTCGGGTTGAGAACAGCCCGCACCCCATGCAAGATCGAAGCCACGCGGCGACGGGTGCCGGGCGAATGCGTCCGGCGCTGGAATCGTAAGTATTTGAAACCTTCTTCGTAATCGGGTTTGCCCGACTCCGGCCAGCACGCCTACGATGCCTCGGCACATGACCCCTACGACCACTCTGCGCGCCATCCGCGCCGACATCACGACCCTGCGGGTGGACGCCATCGTCAACGCCGCCAACTCCTCGCTGCTCGGCGGCGGCGGCGTGGACGGCGCTATCCATCGCGCGGCCGGGCCCGAGCTGGTGCATGAATGCCGGCTGCTGGGCGGCTGCAAGACGGGCGATGCGAAGCTCACCAAGGGCTACCGGCTGCCCGCCCGCTTCGTCATCCACACCGTCGGGCCCGTATGGCGCGGCGGCGGGTCGGGCGAGCCGGAGCTGCTGGCCTCGTGCTACCGGCGTTCGATGGCGCTCGCGGCGGCGCACGGCGTTCGCAGCATCGCGTTTCCTGGCATCAGCACCGGCATCTACGGCTACCCCGTGGAGCCGGCGGCAAGGCTCGCGGTGAGCACGGTGCGGGAGGCACTGGCGGATGCGGCGTCGCCGGTCGAGGAAGTCGTCTTCTGCTGCTTCTCGGCCGGCGACCTTGCCATCTATGAAGCCGTGCTGGCCTGATCCGGCATCGGCCCCGAAGAAAAACCAACTCCAAATCCCATGACCGAATCCAAATTCGAGCCCGACGACAACGACGGCAACGCCGACGCCGGCATGCGCAAGGGCCTCACCAGCTACGGCGACCGCGGCTTCTCGCTCTTCCTGCGCAAGGCCTTCATCAAGGGCGCGGGCTACACCGATGCCGCGCTCGACCGCCCGGTGATCGGCATCGCCAGCACCGGCAGCGCCTACAACCCCTGCCACGGCAACGCGCCGCAGCTCATCGAGGCCGTGAAGCGCGGCGTGATGCTCGCGGGCGGGCTGCCGATGGAGTTCCCGACCATCTCGGTGCACGAGAGCTTCGCCGCGCCGACCAGCATGTACCTGCGCAACCTCATGGCCATGGACACCGAGGAGATGGTGCGCGCGCAGCCCATGGACGCGGTGGTGCTCATCGGCGGCTGCGACAAGACCGTGCCGGCGCAGCTCATGGGCGCGGCGTCGGCGGGGCTGCCGGCCATTCAACTCATCACCGGCTCGATGCTCACCGGCAGCCACCGCGGCGAGCGCGTGGGCGCCTGCACCGACTGCCGGCGCTACTGGGCCCGCTATCGCGCGGGCGAGATCGACGCGGAGGAAACCGCCGACGTCAACAACCAGCTGGTGGCGAGCGTGGGCACCTGCTCGGTCATGGGCACGGCCAGCACCATGGCCTGCATCGCCGAGGCGCTGGGCATGACGGTGCCGGGCGGGGCCTCGCCGCCAGCCGTCACGGCCGACCGCATCCGCATCGCCGAGCAGACCGGCGCGCAGGCGGTGCGGATCGCGCGCGAGCGCCTCACCATCGACAAGGTGCTGACCCCGGCCGCCTTCGAGAACGCGATGCGCGTGCTGCTGGCCATCGGCGGCTCGACCAACGGCATCGTCCACCTCGCGGCCATCGCCGGGCGCATGGGCCTGGACATCGACCTGCACGCGCTCGACCGCATGGGCCGCGAGACGCCGGTGCTGCTCGACCTGAAGCCCTCGGGCCAGCACTACATGGAAGACTTCCACGCCGCGGGCGGCATGGCCACGCTGCTGCGCGAGCTCAAGCCGCTGCTGCACCTCGACGCCCTCACCGTCACGGGCCGCACGCTGGGCGAGGAGATCGAGAGTGCCGGCCCCGGGTTCGCGCAGGACGTGGTTCGCCCGGTGGCGCGGCCGATCTACCCGCAGGGCGGCATCGCGGTGCTGTGGGGCAACCTGGCGCCGGGCGGCGCGATCATCAAGCAGTCGGCCGCCGACCCGGCGCTGATGGAGCACGAAGGCCGCGCCGTGGTCTTCGAGAACGCCGAGGACCTCGCGCGCCGCATCGACAGCGACCAGCTCGACGTCGCGCCGCACGACGTGCTGGTGCTCAAGAACATCGGCCCCAAGGGCGCGCCGGGCATGCCGGAGGCGGGCTACCTGCCGATCCCGCGCAAGCTCGCCCGGGCCGGCGTGAAGGACATGGTGCGCATCTCCGACGGCCGCATGAGCGGCACCGCCTTCGGCACCATCGTGCTGCACGTGACGCCCGAGTCGGCCATCGGCGGGCCGCTGGCTTATGTGCGCAGCGGCGACCGCATCCGGCTCAGCGTGGCGAACCGCGAGATCTCGCTGCTGGTGGCCGACGAGGAACTGGCGCGCCGCGCGAAGGAATCGCCAGCGGTGGCGCCGACCGCCGAGCGCGGCTACCGCAAGCTCTTCCTGCAGACCGTGACGCAGGCCGACAAGGGAGTGGACTTCGACTTCCTCCGCGCGCCGGGCAACGCGGGCAAGGTGCCGCGCTAGGCCCCGCACAATGCGCGGATGACCAACGACTTCTACGACGAACTCGCCCCGCTCTATCACCTGATCTATCCGGACTGGAACGAGAGCATCCGCGTGCAGGGCGACAAGCTTTCGCAGCTCATCGAAGCCGAATGGCCTGGCGGCGGCGTGCATCGCAAGGTGCTCGACGTGTCATGCGGCATCGGCACGCAGGCGCTGGGGCTTGCGGCGCTCGGCCATGCGGTGACGGCTTCGGACCTGTCGCCCGAGGAGATCGAGCGCGCGAAACGGGAAGCCGGCCAGCGCGGTCTCGGCATCGCCTTCTCGGTGTGCGACATGCGCGAGGCGCACACGCACCACGGCGGCGGCTTCGACGTCGTGATCTCCTGCGACAACTCCATGCCGCACCTGCAGACCGACGCCGACCTGCTCACCGCCCTGCGCCAGATGACGGCCTGCCTGCGCCCCGGCGGCGGCTGCGTGGTCAGCGTGCGCGACTACGCGAAGGAAGAGCGCGGCAGCAACCTCGTGAAGCACTACGGCGCGCGCGTGGACGGCCGCAAGCGCCACGTGCTGTTCCAGGTCTGGGACTTCGACGACGGCGGCAAGGGCGAACACTACGACCTGGGCTTCTTCTTCGTCACGGAAGACCTCGCCACGCAGGCCGTGAGCACGCGCGTGATGCGCTCGCGCTACTACGCCATTGCGACGACGAGGCTGTGCGAGCTGATGCAGGAGGCGGGGCTGCAGGACGTGCGGCGCATCGACGACACCTTCTTCCAGCCGGTGCTGGTGGGCACGCGGCGCTGAGCCTTCGGAGCCAGCCTCACTTCTTCATGCGCAGCATCGACCGCATGCCGGCAAGGAACTGCTCGTCGGTGCTGTTCCACCGTGCATCCGCCAGGTGCGCGCTGTCCGGCCCGGCCGGAAAGCGCAGCCGTTCCGCCTCTTCCGTCGCCGCGGCGAAGACGGCCGCCGCCACCTGGTCGGGCGTCGTCACCGCGCCGGCATTCGCGAACTGCGCCATGAGCTGGCCCGCGTAGGCCTGGTAAGGCGGCGGGATCAGGCCGTTCATGCGCTCCATGCCGTTGGCCGTGAAGGCCGTGCCGGGGCCGTAGCCGGGCTCGACGAGCCTGACGCGCACGCCCACCGATTCGAGCTCGAAGAACAGGGCCTCGGTAAAGCCTTCGATGGCGAACTTGCTCGCCGCATAGGGCGCCACCAGCGGCATGCCCGCGAAGCAGACGCTGGAGGTGACGTTGACGATGGTCCCCTCCCCGCGCTCGCGCATCAGCGGAACCATGGCCTGGGTCATTGCCATGACGCCGAAGGTGTTGGTCTCGAACACTTCGCGGATGGTGTCCATCGGCGTGGCCTCCAGGGCCGAGAACAGGCCGATGCCGGCGTTGTTCACCAGCGCGTCGATGCTGCCGAAGGCGGCCATGCCTTCGCCGATGGCCTGCGCGATGCTGTCGGCGTCCGTCACGTCGAGGCGGACCACGCGAAGGCGCGGCGACGGCTCGCCCAGCAGCGCCGGATCGGGCCTGCGCATCGTCGCGACGACGTTCCAGCCCTGTTTCAGGAAGTGCTCTGCCGTGGCCTTGCCATAGCCCGAGGAGCAGCCGGTGATGAGTGCGGTTTTCAAGTGGGTTTCCTTTCAAGACCGGCTGATGCTAGGCTGGTTGACAGAGACGATCCATCTCGTGCAATCTGCATTTCATGCGTGATCGTCTAAATCCAGACCCGCTGGCCTCCATCGTGGCCCTGCTGCGTCCGCGGACCGTGCTGTCCAAGTTCATCAGCGGGGCGGGAAGCTGGGCCGTGCAGTACCCGAACCACGGGCACCCCAGCTTCTGCCTGATGCTCGAGGGCTCCTGCTGGCTGGGCCTGGAGTCGGCGGAACCCTTCCTGATGGAGGCCGGCGACTACGTCCTGCTGCCCGCGACGCCCGGCTTCCGCATGGGCAGCGACCTCGAGGCCATGAAGCGCCCGACCATGCGCGTCGCCGACGCGAACCCGGTGGGAGAAATCCGCCACGGCGCGCAGGGGGACGAGGCGGCGGTCCGGATGCTCGGCGGCTACTTCCTGTTCGATCCGACAAGCGCGCCGCTGCTCGTGGGGCTCCTGCCGGCCGTGGTCCACATCAAGGCCACCGACGCCCAGGCGGCGCGGCTGGCCTGGATCGCACGCGCCATCGACGAGGAGAACACGTCGCCCAGGCCCGGCGGCGACGCCATCCTGCAGCGCCTGGTGGAGATCATGCTGATCGAGGCGCTGCGCTGGCGCCCGGCGCAGGACGATGCGCCGGTCTCCGGCCTGCTCGCCGGCCTCGCGAACGCGCGAATGGCACAGGCGCTGCGGCTCATCCACGAGGACGTGGCGCGGCGCTGGACCATCGAGGATCTCGCGGGCAAGGTCGGGATGTCGCGCGCCGCGTTTGCCTCGCACTTCATGCGGATCCTCGGCGTGCCGCCAATGGAATACGTGCTGCGATGGCGCATGGCGCTCGCCAAGGACATGCTGTGGCACGACGGCCTTTCGCTCGGCGAGGTCGCGCATGCCATCGGCTATCAATCGGCCAGCGCGTTCAGCGCGGCCTTCAGCCGTTCGGTCGGACAGTCTCCGAGCTCGTTCGCGCGCACCGGTCGCGCGGGCGGCAGCAGCACCTGAGCGCCCTCTCCCAGGCGCGGCGGCCCCTGGCCGGTCACTGTCCCGTCACGGGGCAAACCTAGCATCCGGCCGCCTTCGTTTCTCTTTCAACAACATCCGAAAAGCATATGAAGAAGAGCGTTCCTGCGCCCGCGCCTCGTCCCGTTCTCGCAACCATCGCAGCCATCGGGGGAAGCCTGGTGATCGCCGCCTGCGGTGGCGGCAGCGGAGGAGGCATCTCGCTTCCGGTCCTTCCGCCCGCACCGGCCCCGGCACCGGCTCCCACGCCGGCGCCCCCCGCCCCCGCGCCGCTGGGCACGCTCGACGGCTCCGTGCCCCTGGTCATCGGCCATCGCGGCCTGCCGGGCCTCTATCCGGAAGAAACGAAGACCGCCTACGAAGCCGCGGCCGACGCCGGCGCCGACTCGCTGGAGACCGACCTGCACCTCACGAAGGACTGCGTGCTGGTCGCGCGCCACAACCCCTGGCTGAGCGACAACACCAACATTGCCGAGGTCGCCAAGACCAACACCACCGTCGCCGGCCGCAAGCGCACCGTGCCGGGCGTGCTGGTCGACGTGAAATACCCGCCCATCGAGGCCAACGGCCCGGCCCAGTACCTGAGCGACCTGACCGACCCGAACGATCCGAAGTCGGTGCTCAAGTCGCTCATCGTCGATGGAGAGGACCACACCAACGACTGGTCCATCACCGACTTCACGATGGACGAACTGCGCCAGTGGATTCGCGGCACTACCTACGACGCCAGGGACCAGCGCCCGACCGACCTCAACGGCAAGCTGCCGATCATCAGCTTCCAGGAGCTGATCGACATCGCCAAGGCCAAGAGCGCCGCCACCGGCCGCACGCTCACCGTGTATCCGGAAACCAAGAATCCGATCTGGAACAACGCCCAGGCCATCGCCAACGGCTGCGGCCCGGCGGGCAGCCATCCGCTGGAAGATGCGCTGCTGAAGGTCATGAACTTCAACGACCTCAACCGCAAGGACGCGCCGATCTTCGTGCAGAGCTTCGAGCCCGAGAGCCTGAAGTACCTGCGCTCGGCCGGCATGAAGGCCCGCGCGGTGCAGCTGGTGGACGGCAACGACATCAACTACCAGACCGGCGAGATGATCTACGTCACGAAGGACGTCTACACCTTCGTCGATGGCCGCCCCTACAGCTGGACGCTGGCGGGCAACCCGAAGTGGTTCGGCGAGATGCTCACGCCCGCCGGCCTGGCCGAGGTCAAGACCTACGCCGACGGCATCGGCCCCTGGAAGCCGCAGGTGATGGCCCACACCGTCGTGCCCTTCGTCGCGGGCAAGGGCCTGGCCGACGTGAACACCATCAAGCCCACCAGCCTGATCGCCGACGCGCACAAGGCCGGCCTCTTCGTGCACACATACACCTTCCGCAACGAGGCGAAGTACCTGGCAGGCGTCTACAAGGGCGACCCGACTGCAGAGTACCTCGCGTACTTCCGCGCCGGCATCGACGGCGTGTTCTCGGACTTCGCGAACACCGCCTTCGCGGCACGCAAGACCTACCTGAAGGAATCGGGCCGCTGAGGCGCGCAGGCCGGGCAAGGCGCGAGCGATGTACCCGGGCGAAAGGCTCAACGGCTACAGCCATCTGCTGGGCCTGCTGCTCGCGCTGCCCGCGATGGCGCTGCTGCTGGTGAAGACCGTGCCCACGGGCGACCCCGCACGCATCGCGGGGGCGCTGGTGTTCTCGCTCTCGGCCGTGGCGCTCTACGCGGCCTCCACCCTCTTCCACAGCACGCGCGGGCGGCTCAAGCGCGTGTGGGAGCGCGCCGACCACTGCGCCATCTACCTGCTGATCGCCGGCACCTACACGCCCTTCGCGCTGGTCACCATGCAAGGCCCGTGGGGCCTGCTGCTGCTGGCCACGATCTGGGGCGTGGCGCTCTTCGGCATCCGGCGCGAGTTGCTGCCGGCGAAGGACGGCATGCCGAAGAAGCCCTCGCTGCCGCTGTACATCGGCCTGGGCTGGCTCGTCGTGCTGGCCGCCGCGCCGCTGGCCGCGCGGCTCGACGCAGAAGGCCTCGCCTGGCTGCTGATCGGCGGAGCCTTCTACACCGTGGGCACGGTGTTCTACCGCAACAGGCAAGGCTTCCGCCACGCGCACGGAGCGTGGCACCTGTTCGTGCTCGCGGGAACGACGAGCCACTACGTGGCGGTGGGCTGGTTCGTGCTTTAGCTCTCCGCTGCTGGTCGCGGGGATAATCGCCGACCGATGATCGTCCGACCCCGTCCCCACTGGCTGCGCATGCTCTTCGTATGGCGCGGCTCCGTCCTGTCGGACATCGCGCCCCAGCTGGTGTGGACCACCGCCTTCGCGGTGCTGGTGACGGTGCTGCACGGCCGGCTCTTCCAGTGGAAGGTGCCGCTCAACTTCGTGCCCTTCTCGCTCATCGGCCTCACGCTGGCCATCTTCCTGGGCTTTCGCAACAGCACGAGCTATTCGCGCTTCTGGGAAGCCCGCACGCTGTGGGGCACGCTGCTCAACGAAACCCGCGTGCTGGTCCGGCAGGCACTGACCCTGACTGAAGACCCCGCCGAAGCCCGCACGGCCGCGATGCGCCTCATCGCCTTCGTCCATGCGCTGCGCCACCAGTTGCGCGGCACCGACCCTGCGGCCGACATGGCCCGGCTGCTGCCCGAGGAAGACTGCGCCCGCCTGCGCACCGCGCGCTTCAAGCCGGCGATGCTGCTGCTGATGATGGGCGAATGGATGCGCGAGCAGCGCAGGCAGGGCCGGCTGGAACCATCGCTGGTGCAGGCGATGGAACTCCCGCTGGGGCGCCTGACCGATGCGCTCGGCGGCTGCGAGCGCATCGCGAGCACGCCGATACCGTTCACCTACTCCGTCATCATCCACCGCACCATCTACCTGTATTGCGTGCTGCTGCCCTTCGGGCTGGTGGACGCGATCGGCCCGATGACGCCGGTGGTGGTCGCCTTCGTCGCCTACACCTTCTTCGCGCTGGAAGCGCTGGGCGCGGAGATAGAGGAGCCCTTCGGCACGCAGCCCAACGACCTGGCGCTGGACGCGATGTCGCGCACCATCGAGTCGACCCTGCGCGAGATGCTGGGCGAGCCCCAGCCGGCGGCGTCGGCCGAGGCCGAGCCCGCAGGCTTCCTGCAGACCTGAACGGGTCCGTGCGGCGCAGAAATCGGGTAGACCGTGTCCAGATTCGTCTCTCGCCCCGCCTGCGCCATGCTCCTGTCGATGGCGGGCATGGCCGACCTCCTCGCCGGCTGCGATGGCATCGGCTCTTCCGCTTCGACGCAATCGCCCCAGCCCAGCGCGGAAGAAATCGCAATCCGCACCGCGCCTGCCGAACAGGTGTTCCAGGGCACGCTGGCGGGCCAGGCGGTTTACCTTGTCGTCCACGATTGCGAAGTCCTGCGCGTCCAGCAGACCGCGCAAGGGCGGCTCGAATGGAAGAGCGTGCTGGCTCCGGAGCCCTATCCGTTGCCGACCGCGTGCGAGCGCCAGTCGCTGAGCTTCGATGCGGGGCAGCTCACGGCAAGGCTCGGGCGACGCGCTTTCGGTGCGGGCGGCTGCTGCGCGAGCGGCGGCACCTATCGCTCGGCCGATGGCCTCACTTGGAAGAAGCTCTAGCGTTCGGCATCGCATCGAGGACCGGATAATCCGGCTCCTTTCATCACGAGGGGTACGCATGAAAGCCGCCGCATCCGCCATCGCCATGCTCCTGGCCGCCGGCACCGTGTTCGCCCAGGGAACACCGGCTCCTTACAAGGGCCCCCTCTTCGACACGCACCTGCACTACAACCAGGAAGCCTGGGACGGCAACACCGGCCCCTTCCCGCCCTCCGAGGCGCTTGCGCGCATGCAGCGCAACGACGTGAAGGCGATCATCGCGAACTCGCGCCCCAATGCCGGCACGCAGACGCTCGCGGCGGCACGCGAAACGCGCGCGGCGGGCGTGACGGTGGTGCCCTTCGTGCGCCTCTACCGCAACCGCGACGACTACACCAACTGGTTCCGCGACGAGACCATCTACGAGATGGTGCAGACCGAACTCGCTCGCGGCACCGCCAGCGGCCCCTATCGCGGCCTGGGCGAGTTCCACCTGTACGAGAGCGCCAACGCCAACGGCCCGGTGGCGAAGAAGCTGATCGTGCTGGCGGAAAAGGAAAAGCTGGCAGTGCTCGCTCACGTCGACGACGTGGCGGTCGACCTGCTGATGGCAAATGCGCCTTCGAAGGGACAGTCGCTGCGCCTCATCTGGGCCCACACGGGCATCGGCGGCGCACCGGTGGAGCGGGTGCAGGCGCTGCTGGAGCGCTATCCGCTGCTGATGGGCGAACTCTCCTACCGGCCGGGGCTCACCTGCGAAGGCGGCAGGCTGTGCCCCGAGTGGCGAGCGTTGATCCTCAAGTACCCGGAGCGCTTCATGGTCGGCTCCGACACCTGGGTCAACCAGCGCTGGAGCAGCTACGACGAAACGATGCGCGGCTACCGGACCTGGCTGGGCGACCTGCCCGACGACGTGGCGCGGCGCATCGCATGGGGCAACGCCGCCGGGCTGTTCGGCGTGCGCTGAACGCGCTCGTCGATATCAGGCGGCCAGCGCGGCAGTTGCGATCCGCGTCGCCGATGCAACGACGTCGTTGCGCCCCTTCGCGTCCTTCCGCGGAAAGGTCAGGTACACCGACAGCACGATCGGCGCGCCGACCGGCGGCCACAGCACGCCGACGTCGTTGGTGGTGCCGTACGAGCCCGCGCCGGTCTTGTCGCCCACCTTCCAACCCGCCGGCACGCCCGCCAGGAAACGCTCGGTGTTGGTGGTGTTGCCCAGCAGCCAGGTCTTGAGCTGATCGCGCTGCGCTGCGCCCAGTGCGTCGCCCAGCACGAGGCGCTGGATGCTGTCGGACATCGCGGCCGGCGTGGTGGTGTCGCGCGGATCGCCGGGGATGCTGGTGTTGAGCTCGGGCTCGGCGCGGTCGAGCCTGAAGGTCTGGTCGCCGATGCCGCGCGCGAAGGCAGTGACCGCGGCCGGGCCGCCGAGTTCCTTCAGCAGCAGGTTGGCCGCGGCGTTGTCGCTGTACTGGATGGTGGCGGCGCACATGGCAGCCACCGTCATGCCGGTGGCGACGTGCTTCTCGGTGATCGGCGAATGGTCGATCAGGTCGCTCCTGCCGTAGCTCAGGTTGCGCGACAGCAGGCTGCCGTCCCTGGCGCTGCGCTCGAGCACCGCAGCGGCCAGCATCAGCTTGAAGGTGCTGCACAGCGGAAAGCGCTCGTGCGCCCTGTGCTGCAGGCGCGCGCCGCTGCCCGTGTTGAAGCCGACCACGCCCAGGCGCCCGCCCGACGTGCGCTCCAGCTCGGCAAGCTGCGCTTCGGCGGAAGACCGGGAGCCCGTGCCCGACCACGCCGTGCAGGCGCCGGCGAGCGGCAGTACGGAGGCGGCGAGCAACAGGGTGCGGCGCTGGACGGGAGATGTCATTTCGTTTTCTCTTTCTTTCTGCGAGTGGATGGAACGGAACGAATCCTAGGAGCGCCTCGTGCCCCGATCCAGTCGGATGCCCGCGTTTCCCGTCCCGGGTGTATCGGGTGTAACGCACATGGTTATTCAACCAAACAGTTGAGCATTTATGGGATCGCATCTATATTCAACCTCATGGTTGAACTAGAACTCGCAGACGATCGGCTCGACGCCGTCTTCCACGCTCTCGCCGACAGCACGCGCCGCACGATGCTGCAGCTGCTGTCGCACGGCGAATGCAGCGTGGGCGAACTGGGTGCGCCTTTCCGCATGTCCTTCGCCGGGGCGTCCAAGCACGTGAAGACGCTGGAGCGCGCGGGCCTGGTGTCGCGCACCGTGCAAGGCCGTGCGCACGTCTGCCGGCTCGAGCCCTCGGCGCTGGCCATGGCGGATGCATGGCTGCGCTACTACGAAGGCTTCTGGAGCAATCGCCTCGATGCGCTGGAGCAGGAGTTGCAGCGCGATTCGCAGACCCGCAAGTGAGCGTTTCTCCCCCATCCAACCCAAGGAGCATCAGCAAATGACGACCAAGCACAGCCTGGGCACCCAGGTCGACGCCACCACCCTGCGCATGGAGCGCATCCTCCCCGCGCCCATCGAGCGCGTATGGGCCTACCTCGCCGACCCCGGCAAGCGCGCCACCTGGCTGGCCGGCGGAGCGCTGCCGCGGGCGCAGGGCGAACTCTTCGAACTGCGCTTCGACCACACCAGCCTCACCGGTGAAGTGGCGCCCGATCGCTTTGCCGAGTGCCGCGAGCCGATCCTGCAGAAGTCGCGGCTCCTGCGCATGGAGCCGCCCAGGCTGCTGGCGATCAGCTGGAACGAAGGAGGTGCGACGCCGTCGGAAGTTACCTTCGAACTCACGCCGCAGGGCGACGCCACGCGGCTCGTGCTCACGCACAGCCGCCTGCCCAATCGCAAGGGCATGCTCAGCGTGGCGAGCGGCTGGCACGCGCATGTCGACGTGCTCATCGAAACCCTGGCGGGCGGCAAGCCGCAGGGCTTCTGGACGAACCTCGTCGCGCTCGGGCAGGAATACGAGGCGCACATCGGCTGAGGCTGCGCGTTCTCGCTCTTTCACCCACTCACCTCTCTTGCATCTCTCTCCACGGGGCCTTCGGGTCCCGTTTTTCTTGGCCGTCAACCTTCACGGTCCTGTCAAACCGTTGTCACCCGCGAAGCTCAACATCTGAGGCATTCAGAGCATTTGTGCGTTTTGTTGCAAATGCACCGGTTCACCAGAACGCGGGTGAATGCCCGCGGTCCCTCGCATGGCCGAGGGGCATGCATCTCGAGACTTCGAGGGAAACATGATCAGAGGAAACAACACGCGCGGCGTGTGGGCGGCGGGAAACATCTGCGCGCTGCTGCTTCTAGCCGCCTGCGGCGGTGGCGGTAGCGGTGGTGGCGGCATCGGCTTTGCGCCCATGGGTACATCGTCGCCCGGCGGCGGAGGCAACGGCCCGGCACCGAGCATCAATCAAGGCAAGAGCGGGCCCAAGGCCCTGGTGGTCGAGATCGACGGCCTCACGCACGCGGCGCTTCGCGATGCGATGGCGCAGAACAAGGTGCCGGCCCTGCAGTCGCTGCACCTCTCGCCGGCCTGGACCGGCGGCGCCAACGGCACGCCCAGCGAGCAACGCACCACCGACGGCCCGGGCTGGGCCACGCTGCTGACCGGCACATGGGCGCAGCGCCATGGCGTTCGCTGGGACACCGCCGACCAGCGCGTCGACGTCAAGCTCGCGCCCTCGGTCTTCGCGCTGGCCAGGCAGAACAACAAGGCGGCCGGCTACAAGACGGCATCCGTCACCTCGGGCGCGCTCTACCCGCTGCTGCTCGCGAACGAAGCCGGCGCAGTCGACAGCGCCGTCGACTGCGCGGGTGCCGATGCCTGCGTCACCGACCGCACGGCGCAACTCATCGACTCGGGCTACGACCTGCTGGTGGCGCAGTACGGCGCACCGGCCGCGGCGGCGAGCAACGGGCTCAAGAGCGCCGCCTACCAGCGGGCGATCGCCGACACCTCCGCCGGCCTGGGGCAGCTGCTCGCGCGCGTCGCGCGGCGCACCGCCAACGATCCGAATGAAGACTGGCTGGTGATCCTCACCACCGGCCACGGCCTCGACGCCTTCGGCAGCGCCTCTGGCCTGCAGGACAACGACGGCAAGACCATCTTCATCGCGAGCAACAAGACGCTTGCGGCACAACCCGGCGTCGGCGCTGCCGCTCCCGCAGACACCTCCCTGCTCTCGCTCGCCGCGGCCACCGACATCGCGCCGACCGTGCTGCGTCATCTCGGCGCGCTGCCCGCGGCTGCGGACTACCGCTTCAACGGCCAGGCGCTGCAAGCGTCCACCTGGCTGCGCGGACTCTCGGCGAAGACGGGAGCGGACAAGCGCAGCATCGTGCTGTCGTGGACGCTTGCCGGCACCACCACCGCGCCGGTGCAGGTGCTGCGCGACGGCAAGCTGGTGACCACGCTGCCGGCCGGCACCACCACCTACACCGATCCCATCGCGGCCGACAGCGACGGGGTCTACGGCTACCAGTACACGCTCGCCAGCGGCGAAGCCAGCGTGGCGCTGTATGCGCAGATCGCCTACATCAAGCCCGAGGCGCCCGTGACGCTCGCGCCAACACTGGCGAACGGGCTCGTCGACTACTACCCGCTCGACGCACTGCCGCCCGTGGACGCGAAGAACGCATCCATCCTCGGCCCCTGGGCAGCCGACGCCAACGGCGGCTCGCTGGTCGACGACGGCTTCGTGGCACCCAACAAGGCCAAGGCGCTGCGCGTGGACAGCACCGTGAAGAACGCAAGCGGCACGGCCGGCTATCGCCTGGTGCAGAACAACGACGTCACCACCAACCCGGCCGTCACCGCCTTCACCATCGGCTTCTGGATGCGCACCGACAACAGCTGCAGCCAGGGGGTGAGCAACGGCGGCACGGTGATCGGCAACAAGAACTACACCACCGGCGGCAACGCGGGCCTGGCCATCGGCCTCTTTGGCAGCTGCGAGATCCGCTTCAACGTGGGCACGGGCAGCGCACGCGCCGACAGCAACGGCTACAGCCTCAGCGCGGGCCAATGGGCCTACGTGGCGGTGATCATCGACAAGGCAGCGCTCACGATGCGCGGCTACGTGATGGACCCCGTCAGGGGCACGCAGACGAACAGCACCGTCATCACCTCCGCGCTGGTCGACAAGCTCGGTGGCCTGGGCAACGGCCTTGGCCTCAACGAGGACGGCACCGGCGCCTACTACCAGCGCGAAGCCTCCTCGCCTCGCGGCGCCATGGACTTCAACGACTTCGCGATCTGGAATCGCGCGCTCACGAGCGACGAGCTCAACAGCATCTTCAAGTCGGGCCAGCCGCTGTCGACGCTGCCGTAACTGCCCGATCACCACCCCCGATCCCCCAAGCCCAACAGCCCTCGAGGCCACCACGAATCAAGAGGACCCCTTCATGCAAATCCAAGCTCTCTCCAGCGCGCGCCTCGCGCCCGCGCTCATCCTGGCCTGCGCCCTTTCCGCCTGCGGCGGAGGCGGTGGCGGCGGCGGTGGCTTCTTCGGCGGCACGCCGACGACCCCGACCACGCCCACGACGCCGACGCAGCCAGATACCGGCGCCGCCCCCGTGAAAAGCTGCGCCCCCTGAGCCGAGCCGCACGCCATGTCCAGCCAGAACGACAAGCCCATGACCAACTCCCGTCGCAAATTCCTCACCGGCACGGCCACAACCGGCGCCGCAGCCCTCGCCCTCAGCGCGTTTCCGCCCAGCATCCGCCGCGCGCTGGCCATTCCGGCCAACAACGCCACCGGCACCATCAAGGACGTCGAGCACATCGTCATCCTGATGCAGGAGAACCGTTCGTTCGACCAGTACTTCGGCACGCTGATGGGCGCGCGCGGCTTCGGCGACCGCTTCACCATTCCGCTGCCCAAGGGCCTGAACGTTTGGCAGCAAAGCGATGCCAACGGCAAGGTCATCCTCCCCTACCACCTCGACAGCCGCAAAGGCAACGCGCAGCGCGTGAGCGGCACGCCGCACTCCTGGAACGACGGCCAGAACGCCTGGGACGGCGGACGCGCCTACCAGTGGCCGCGCTACAAGAACAACGCGTCGATGGGCTACTTCAAGGAAGCCGAGGTCACCTTCCAGTTCGCGCTGGCCAACGCCTTCACGCTGTGCGACGGCTACCACTGCAGCATGCACACGGGCACCAACTCGAATCGCATGTTCCACTGGACCGGCACCAACGGCCCCTCGGGCCAGATCGGCACCGGCGTCGCGGGCGTGGCCTCTGTCGTCAACGAGTGGGACGACATCGGCCCCTCGACCAGCGGCTACGAGTGGAAGACCTATCCCGAGCGGCTGCAGGAAGCCAAGGTCAGCTGGTTCATCTACCAGAACATGCCCGACAACTTCACCGACAACCCGCTGGCCGGCTTCAAGCAGTACCGCAAGGCCAACGAGGCCTCGGGCAAGCCCGTGAGCAACGACACCGCGTCGCCCGCCTACGATCCGGCCAGCGACGATGCGGGCAACCCGCTGTACAAGGGCATCGCCAACACCATGCCCGACGGCGGCTTCCTCGAACAGTTCCGCCAGGACATCAAGAACGGCAAGCTGCCGCAGGTGTCGTGGATCATCGCGCCGGCCACCTACTCGGAGCACCCCGGACCGTCGAGCCCGGTGCAGGGCGGCTGGTACATCCAGGAAGTGCTGGACGCCCTCACCGCCGTGCCGGACGTGTGGAGCAAGACCGCGCTGCTCATCAACTTCGACGAGAACGACGGCTACTTCGACCACTATCCCTCGCCGGCCGCGCCCTCGCTCAACCCCGACGGCACGATGGCCGGCAAGACCACGCTGCCCGAGGCCGACCTCGCCGTGGAGCGCTTCACGCACCCGAATCCGCCGGGCACCACCAGCCAGCCGGCACCGGACGGCCGCGTGTACGGCCCCGGCGTGCGCGTGCCGATGTACGTCATCTCGCCCTGGAGCCGCGGCGGCTGGGTCAACTCGCAGGCTTTCGACCACACCTCGGTGCTGCGCTTCATCGAGGCCCGCTTCGGCGTGAAGGAGACGAACATCTCGCCGTTCCGCCGCGCGGTGTGCGGCGACCTCACGAGCGCGTTCAACTTCGCCACGCCCAACAACGAGGCGCTGCCCACGCTGGCCGGCCGTACCACCAGGACCGACGCCGACAAGCTGCGCGCAGACCAGCAGGCGCTCGCACAGGTGGCGCTGCCGCTCGACCCGCAACTGCCCCGCCAGGCCACCGGCTCGCGCCCCTCGCGCGCCCTGCCCTACGAACTGCACGTGAGCGGACGCGCCGACGCCACCACCGGCCAGATGCGGCTGATCTTCAAGAACAGCGGCAAGGCCGCCGCCGTGTTCCACGTCTACGACAAGCTCAACCTCGACCGCCTGCCGCGCCGCTACATGGTCGAGCCCGGCAAGCAGCTCGACGACACCTGGAACCCCGCTGCCGACAACGCCGGCTTCTACGACCTGTGGGTGCTCGGCCCCAACGGCTTCCACCGCCACTTCAAGGGCGACCTCAACAGGCTTCGCGCCGGCGGCGTGCCGAATCCCGAGGTGCGCGTGTGCTACGACGTGACCAACGGCAACGTCTCGGTGGAAATGCTCAACGGCGGTGGCGGCAACTGCAGGTTTACCGTGCGTGCCAAGGCCTATCGCGACGACGGCCCGTGGACCGCCAACGTGGCCGGCGGCGCCAAGGCCGAGCAGGCATGGGTGCTGGCGAGCAGCGGCCAGTGGTACGACTTCGCGGTCACCTGCGACGCCGACCCGGCCTTCTACCGCCGCTTCGCCGGCCGCGTCGAGACCGGCAGGCACTCGGTGAGCGATCCGGCGATGGGCCTGGCCGACCTCTGAGGGCGGCATCGATGTGCGGTCGCGCGGTCAGTCGATCGCGCATCCGCACGAGGTACGCACGGGCACACATAGGCACAATGGCGCGGCTTTCGCGCCTGTCCAGGGCGGCCGTCTCGCGACGCCGCCTTTTTCACTTCTTCCCTCAAGCCGCATTTCCATGCTCCAAGAAGAACGATTCCTGCGCATCCGCAGCCTGCTGGCCACCTTCTCCCGGCTGAGCGTGGAGCGCATCGTGCAGGACCTCGCGGTGTCGCGCGAAACGGTGCGCCGCGACCTGCTCGAACTCGAGGGACTGGGCGAGCTGCGCCGCGTGCACGGCGGCGCCATCTCGATCCGGGCGGAGCCCGAGCCGCCGCTCGCGGTGCGGCTGGTGGCGCGGCAACGCGAGAAGCGCGCCATCGCCAAGGCCGCCGTCGCCCTGCTCCAGCCGGGGCAGACCATCTTCATGGACGCGGGCAGCACCATGTCGATCTGCGCGGAGGAACTCGCCACGCTGAGCGGCATGACCGTCATCACCAATTCGGTGAGCATCGCGCTCAAGCTCGCGGGCGCGGGCGAAGGCCGGCTCACGGGCAACCAGACCATCCTGCTGGGCGGCCAGATCGACGTGAAGACCCAGGCCACCTTCGGCGACACGACGGTCGAGGCCATCCGCCGCTACCGCGCCGACATCGCCCTGCTGTCCCCGGTAGGGCTGCACGCGAAGCACGGCGCCATGAGCTTCGAGCACCACGAGGCCACCGTCGCACGCGCCATGGCCGAGCAGGCGCAGCAGCTGGTGCTGCTGGCCGACCACGCGAAGATCGGCCAGGCCAGCCGCGTGACCTACGCGCGCACGGCGGACGTCGACGTGGTCGTCACCGACGCCAAGGCGCGCGAACTGCCCGGCCTTTCGGGTCTGCGCAAGGCCTGCGAACGAGTGATCCTGGCCTGATGCACCCGCCCCGGAGCCTCATGCCATTGCCCAGCGACAAGCATCCAGGTTCTCCGCGGCAATGGGCGGGGGCGTTCGCCTGCGCCTTGTGTCTGGCGACCACCTCTGGCCCGGCATCGGCCGCGCCGGCCTGCCTCGACACCGCCACGCAGGTTCCGCCGCCCGCGCGCGCCCTCGCCATGGCCACCTTCGCCATGCAGGAGCACGAAGCCTTCGGCGGCCAGGCGATGGATGCCGAAGGCCGCATGACCGAGGCGGGCGACTCCGAAGCCGAGGACACGCGCCGCACCGTGCCCGGCCTCGCGCCCTGGCAGCGGGTGCTGGGCTACTGGAAGGCGGTCGATCCGCGGCTGCCCTCGCAGGTGCGATTCGGCGCATTGCGCCCGGCCGACCGCCATCTGCTGATGCAGGCGCTGAACGAGGCGACGGCCGGGCGGCTGCAAGGCATGGGCGTGGGCCCCGACGAGGGACTGGATTCGGCGGAGCTGCGCGCCGTGCAGGCGGCATTGGCGCGGGTGGCGGTGATCGACACGCCATGGTCTGCAGCCTTCGTCAGCTGGCTGGCACGGCAGGCCGGGCTGACGGAAGAGGAATTCGTGTTCTCCGAAGCGCATGCCGACTACGCGGGAGCCGCGTGGCAGGCGGGCCTCGACGAATCGGCCGGCCGCGGCACGCACTATGCGATGCGGGCCTGCGACCTCACGCGCACGCCGCCGCGCGTCGGCGACCTGGTCTGCCAGGCGCGCGGCACCGGCGCCGAGCTCGACACCTTCGACAAGATCGGCGAGGTGCTGGCCGCGCGCGACACCGGCGGCGAGCCGTTGCCCATGCATTGCGACGTGGTGGTGGCGGTGGATGCCACGGGATTCGACGCCGTGGGCGGCAACGTGCTGCAGTCGGTCACGCGGCGCCGGCTCGATTTCGCGCCAGGCACGCACCGGCTGGACCCGAGCTACCTGCCCGAGGGATGCACGCCAGGCACTCCAGGCTGCATCGATCGCCACATGAGCCGACAGCCGTGGTCGCTGCTGCTCCAGTGGCGATGAACGCTCTCTCTATTTATTTGTAGTACGCCTCGACGGTGCCCTTGAGCTTGATCAGCAGCGGCTTGCCCTTGCGGTCGAGCGTCTTGCCGGCGGGCACCTTGATCCAGCCTTCGCTGATGCAGTATTCCTCGACGTCGAGGCGGTCCTTGCCGTTGAAGCGGATGCCGATGTCGTGCTCGAAAGCGGCGGCCACGTGGTGCGGGCTGCGCGGGTCGATGGAGAGATGGTCGGGAAGAGGTGGGCGGGAAGTGGCTTCTGTCATGGCGCGTGATGATAGGGGCTCCCGCATCGAGCCCCTTTTGGGCGCCTACCGGCGCTTGCGGTGCCGGCGGGCCGGCGGCTTGGGGCCAAACCCCAGCGCGGCACGTGCCAGCGCGTCGGCTTCGCCGTTGCGATGGCGTGGAATCCAGTTCACGCGCGCGTCGTCGAAGCTGCCGAGCAGGGCGCGGGCTTCGTCGAACAGGCCCGCCAGCCGGACGATCGGCGCGACCGGTTCGGGTCCGGGCGGACCGAGCTGTTCGACCAGGATGCTGTTGTCGCTGTAGGCCCGCACCGCCGTCGCGCCGCGTTCGCGCAGATCCTGCAGCGCGAGCGTCAGCGCCAGCAGTTCGGCTTCGTTGTTGCAGCCGGTGGTGTGCGTGGCCTGCGACAGCGTGTGACGGCTGCCGTCGGGCGCGGTGATGACCGCGCCGATGCCCATGCGGCCCGGATTGGGCATGGCGCTGCCGTCGCAGTAGACGGTCCACGGCAGGCTGCCGGGGCCCTGTTTTTCTCCCACGCTCATCCAGGCTTCAGCAGTTGTTGCGCTTGATGCCCGCGAGGTTCTGGCAGGGGCGCTGCCCAGGCGGCGGGCCCGGGTCGTGCGCGTGCGGCGGCCGCGGCCTGTGGATAGGCCGCACGCCGTCGTAGTACGGGTCGGGGCTCAGGATGACGACGCCCGGAGGCTCGGCCGCGGCCTGCGGCTGGGCCTCGGCCGGATAGCGCGGAATGATGGCCGGGCCCGAGGGCGGGTTGCTCGCCACCTGGCTGGGCGGAGGAGGCGGCGGCGTGGAGGCCTGCGGCGGCGTGGAATCTCGGCGCGCGGGGTCGGACGGGGGCGATTCGAGGATCGGCACCTGCCGCGACTGCTTGCTGCCCGGCGGGCAGGCAACGTTGGTGTACGAAATGGCCCCGCTGGCATCCGTGCAGCGCACCACCTCGGCGGCCTGCGCGCCGAGCGCCGCGGCGAAGATCGCGAGGGAAGCCGTCAGTGTGCGCATCGGATGTCTCTGTGAGAGTTTCGGTCGGGTCGGACGCCCGGGAACAGCCCCGGGTCGCCCACTTTAGCCGTTGCGGGCCCGTTGCGCACCTGCGGCATGATCGCGGCATGGACACTCAACGACCGCATCCCCTCGTCATCGTCAAGCTCGGAAGCACCTTCGACGCGCTGCGCGCGCGGCAAGGCGACTTCGAGCACTGGATCGCCGACGGGCTCGGGATGCAGGCGCTGCCCCTGCTGGTGGTCGATCCGCGCCGCGGCGACGCCCTGCCCGATCCGGCACTGGTGTCGGGGGTGGTCGTCACCGGCTCGCACGCGATGGTGTCGCACCGCGAGCCCTGGAGCGAGGCCACCGCCGCCTGGCTCGCGCAGGCCGTGGCGCTCGACACGCCGGTGCTGGGCATCTGCTACGGCCACCAGCTGCTCGCGCACGCGCTCGGCGGCGAGGCCGGCGACCACCCGCTGGGTGCGGAGGTCGGCACCGTCACCGTCGCCCTCGACGAGGCAGCCGCTGCCGATCCGCTGCTGAACGGCCTGCCCGCCCGATTCCCGGCCCATGCGGTGCACTGGCAGAGCGCGCTGCGACTGCCCGAAGGCGCCGTGCGGCTGGCCGGCAGCGAGCACGAGCCCATACATGCCTTCCGGGTCGGCGGGCACGCATGGGGCGTGCAGTTCCACCCGGAGTTCGATGCCGACGCCATGCGCGGCTACATCGAGATGCTGGCCGGCGAACTGGCCTCCCAGGGCGCCGACCCGGCAGCGCTGCGCGAGCGCGTGGTCGATACCGACGCCGCGTCCAGCCTGCTCGGGCGTTTCGCGCGGATCGTGGAGACCCGCCAGGGCGTGGCCTGACCACCCCTGAAATCTGTCCGACAGGCGGCGCCCGCACGTCGGACCGCGACTACAGGCTACGCTCGCTGCTTCGGTTATGGTGCGGTCCATTGGCCGTCCACCAGCTTCCCCAGCTCCTCTTTTTCCTTCCTTTCATGACCACCCCTTCCCCCGTGCCGGCCCGCAAGCATTTCTCGATGATCCGGGAGTTCCATCTTGCCGACGCGTTCACGCTCGGCAACGCGGCTTGCGGCGTGGGCGGGGTGTTCCTGGCAATGGCATTCATGGCGAGCCATTCGCTCGCGCAGTTCCTGTGGGCCGCCGCGCTCGCGCCCACGGCCTTCGTCTTCGACGTGCTCGACGGCCGCATCGCGCGCTGGCGCCAGACGCAATCCGCCCTCGGGCGCGAGCTCGACTCGCTGGCCGACGTGATCTCCTTCGGCGTGGCGCCCGCCGCGCTCGGCTTCGCGGCGGGGCTCAACGGCGGCTGGGACTGCGCGATCCTGGTCTATTTCGTCTGCTGCGGCGTGAGCCGGCTGGCGCGCTTCAACGTGACGGCCGAAACGCTTTCGGCCGGTTCCGACAAGGTGAAGTATTTCGAGGGAACGCCCATCCCGACCAGCGTGGTGCTGGTGGGCGTGCTGGCGTATGCCGCGTGGCAGGGCCGCATCGGCGACGGCCTGTGGGGCGGCGCATGGGTCGTCGGGCCGTGGCAGCTGCACCCGCTGGCGCTGCTGTTCGCGCTCTCGGGCACGCTCATGATCAGCAAGACGCTGCGCATTCCCAAGTTCTGACCGACAGATCGCCCATTGAGGCCCATCGAGGCCGCAGGAGACACTCCCATGACCATGAAGCTGTATTTCGACCCGCACAGCCGTTCACAGGTCGCGAAATGGATGCTCGACGAAGCCGGCGTCGACTACGAGATCGTGCCCACCCTCATCAGGGAAAAGGCGCACAAGACGCCCGAGTTCCTGAAGATCAACCCGGCCGGCAAGCTGCCGGCGCTGGTCGACGGCCGAACGCGCATCTTCGAGAACGCGGCCATCTGCATGTACGTGGCGGAGAAGTTTCCCGGCAAGCGGCTGGCGCCGCCCGTGGGTTCGCCCGAGCGGGGCCGCTACCTGTCGCTGATGGTCTATTCGACCTCGCAGCTGGAGCCCGCGATGGGCGACAGCCTGCTGAAGATCCGCAGCAACAACAGCGCGCGCGGCTGGACGAATTTCGAGGCGGCCAAGGACGCGGTCGAGCGCGAGCTTGGCGACGGCCCCTACCTCTTCGGGGCGCAGTTCACGGCGGCCGACGTGATGATCGGCTCCATGTTCATCTGGCACCGCGCATTCGGCGGCCGCTCGAACCGGCCGAAGATCGATGCCTACATCCACCGCCTGCAGGCCCGCCCCAAGGGCATGAAGTTCGGCTGAACGCGGCGCGGCGTGCCGCGCTGGTGACAACGCGCGGCGGAGGCACGCTCTTTAATCGGCTTGCTTGTTCCCACCCAAGAAGAGAGACGCCCGCATGACATCGAAAGACGCCACGCCCTCCCGGTTTCCGCTTACGGACCTTTCGCTGGGCCTGGCCTACGGCAGCGCCTACGACCAGCTGCCGCTCTTCGCTGCCAAACAGTGGCATCCGCTGCCCTACCACCGCGCCGACGTGCAGGCGCAGCGCGTGGGTGCGCCGCTGCAGCTCGCGTACTGATTGATCGATCGATACCGCCTTCCATTCATGTCGACACACACCGCTACCACCGCCCACACCAGACCCGGCGGGCTCGACCAGCTGATCCGCATTGCCGCGGACCAGCCGCTCTCGCCCGACTGCGACCACTTCTACTTCCTGCGCCACGGCCAGACCGGCCGCAATGCGCTGCGCATCTTCCAGGCGGTGGACGAGCCGCTGAGCGAACTCGGCCTGCAGCAGGCCGCGCGCGCCGCCACGCTGCTGGCGGGCGAGCCGATCCGCACCGTGGTGTGCAGCGACGCGCGACGCGCGAACGACACCGCCTATGCGGTGGCCACCGCGCTCAAGCTGGTGCCGGCCGCGCAGGCCACACTGCGCGAGCGCAACTTCGGCGCGCTCATCGGCACTTCGTCCGCCAACATCGACTGGGCCTGCGAGCCCGAAGGCGGCGAGACGCTCTCGCAGTTCATCGCGCGCACGCGCGAAGCCATCGACACCGCCCTGCGGCTGCCGGCCCCGGTGCTGGTGGTGGCGCATGGCGGCACGCTCTACGCACTGGCCGCCCTGCTGGGCGTGCCCGTCGACCTCGGCCTGCTCGGCAACGCCCAGCCCTTGCGTTTCGAGCGCCGCGGCCCCACATGGGCCGTGACGCCGCTGCTGCGGCACGCCGACGGCGACGCGGCCCTGGCCTAGCTGCCAGGGACCTCCCCCACCTCGATGCCGTCCACCCAACGAAGCACCACGCACCATGGAATTCAAGGACTACTACAGCGCACTGGGCATCGACCGCACCGCGTCCGACGACGAGGTTCGCAAGGCCTACCGCAAGCTCGCCCGCAAGTACCACCCCGACGTCAGCACCGAGGCCGATGCCGAACAGCGCATGCGCGACATCAACGAGGCCAAGGACGTGCTGGGCGACAAGGAAAAGCGCGCCGCCTATGACGCGCTGGCCGACCGCGTCGCGCGCGGCGGCAGCCCCGAGGGCGACTTCCAGCCTCCGCCGGGCTGGGACGAGGGCTTCGAGTTCCACCGCGGCCCGCGCCAGGGTCCGGCCGACCATGCCGACTTCAGCGACTTCTTCTCGTCGCTCTTCGGCGAGGCCGAGCGCCGCGGCGCCGCGCGGCAGAACTTCCGCGCGCGCGGCGAAGACCACCATGCGGCCATCGAGATCACGCTGGAAGACGCCCTCAACGGCGCCGAGCGCGAGATCACGCTGCGCGCGCAGACCATCGACGCGCAGGGCCACCCGCAGTGGAACAACCGCACGTTGAGCGTGAAGATCCCGCCGGGCGTGCATCCGGGGCAGTTCATCCGCCTTGCAGGCCAGGGCATGCCGGGCCACGGCGGCGAGCCGCCGGGCGACCTGTACCTCGAAGTGCGCATCGCCCCGCACAAGCTCTATCGCGTGGAAGAGCGCGACCTGTACATGACGCTGCCCGTCACGCCCACCGAGGCCGCGCTGGGCGCGCAGGTTCAGGTGCCGACGCCGACCGGCGGCGTGGTCGAGGTGACCGTGCCGCGCAACGCGCGCAGCGGCCTGAAGCTGCGCCTGAAGGGCCGCGGGTTCCCCGGCAAGACACCGGGCGACCTGTACCTGCTGCTCGACGTCGCTGTGCCACCCGCCGACAGCGACGGCGCTCGCAAGGCCTACGAGCAGCTGGCGCAAGCCACCGCATCCTTCAATCCACGCCAGCATCTGGGAGTCTGAGCATGGTGAATTTCACTCTCACGAGCACCACCGCCATCAGCGCGTCGCAGCCGCTCGCGGCGAGCGAACTGGCGCATGCCGTCGGCGCCGACACCGCATGGGTCGTGCAGCTGGTCGAAGTCGGCATCCTGCGCATCGAAACCACGGAGGCGCCGCCCGAGCGCTGGCAGTTCTCGAGCACAGACCTCCAATGCGCGCTCGAGGCGCGCAGGCTGGAGCGCGACTTCGGCGTGAACCTCGACGCCGCCGCGCTGATCCTCGACCTGCAGCACGAGGTGCGGCGGCTGAAGGCGGCGCTGCACGCGCGCGGGCTGGGCTGATACGCGGCTTTCCCCTTCGGCCCCAGGGGACAGCGGATCGCCCGCTTGACCTTGACACCGTGCGAAGCCGAAGACTGCGAGCCTCTTCAACAGGAGCTCGCATGAACCCTCGCACCAACGCGGCGCACGGCCGCGCAGTCACGCCCCAGGCAGCAACGACCAGGAACTGCGCCCCCGAGGCCGGCCGGCGGCTGGGCATCGAAGAGGTCATCGCCCGTGCAGGCGTTTCTGAAAGACTGCTGCGCCAGTGCGAAGCCCGCGGCCTGCTGCAAGGCGGCTACGGGCACCGGTACACGCACGAGCACGTCGGCGTGCTGCGCTTCGTCCGCAGGGCCTACGCGATGGGCTTCGGCATGAACGACATCGCCAGGCTGCTCGCGCTGCGGCACGACGAACATCGCAGCAGCGCCGAAGTGAAACACATCGCCCTGAACCGGACCGAGGAGCTCGAAGCGCGCATCGAGGAACTGCAGGCGACGAAGCGCGTGCTGGAGCGCCTCGCCGGGCTGTGCCTGGGCGATCACCAGCCCGCCTGCCCCATCCTCGACGAACTGCTGGAGCTCAGGGGCTTCGCTTCCCTGCCGGCTATTGCGGCTACTGCATCTGCTTCAGATTGCCGATGCGCACCAGCATCTCGGTGAACATCTGCAGGTCGGCGTCGAGGTCCGGCACTTCCTTGTATTCCTTGGCGTTGTGCCCCGTGTACTTCTTGCCGGGCATGCCCGGGCCGAAGCTGATCGCGTTGGGCATCTGCTTGGCAGTGGTGGCGCCGGCCGCCGACACCGGCTTGGCCTCAAGGCCGGTGGTGTCTCCGTAGATGTTGAGCAGCGTCGTCAGCCACTGCCCGGAGGGGTCGCGCGCCATCCAGTTGCCCTGGTCGTACTTGATCTCGACCGCGGCCTTGTTCGCGGCAGCCCACTCGTTGATCTTCGCGGTGACCTGCGCCTTCAGTTCTTCGGGCGTGCGGCCGCGCGGCATGCGCGTGTTCACCGCCACCACCAGCCGGCCGTCGGCGCCGGTGCGGATCAGGTTGGGAGAGAAGGTCAGCGGTCCCATGAAGTCGTCGCTGTAGCCCAGGCCGATCTTCTCGCCGAGATAGCCCGTGCCGTAGAGCGCGTCGACGTACTTCACCGCCTTGAGGAACTGGTTGTCGGCCAGCGTCAGGCCGGACTCCAGCAGGAAGAGGCCCAGCCGCGGCAGCGGGTTCACGCCGTTCTGCGGCTCCGAGCCATGGGCCGAGGTGCCGGTGACCTTGATGTCGATGCTGTCCGCCCCGCGCGTGACGGCGATCGCGAACTTGCCGCCCTGCGGTTCGTACTTCTGCAGGAAGCCCGGCTTCGCGGCCTCGAGCTTCGCGAGCGCGGCCGCGAGGTCGCCACCCTTGAGCGTGGCGGTCGCGGTCTGCGAGATCGCGTTGACCGCCGCGGCGGCGCCCATGTCGGTGATCGCGGTAACGCCGCCATCGGTCTTCTCCGCAGGGAAGAACACGCTCAGCGAGCCAGCGCCCTTCTCGGCCACGACCGCCGGATAGCCGCTGTCGAGCACGATGTTGTAGGCCGGCAGCGTCACCTTGTTGCGGTAGTACTCCATGGCGTCGCCGCCGGTTTCCTCGGTGGTCTCGATCATCAGGCGCATGGTGCGCTCGATGGGCAGGCCGCTTTCCTTGACCGTCTTCATCGCATAGAGCACTGCCGCGATGGAGCCCTTGTCGTCGATGGTGCCGCGGCCGTAAAGCCGGTCGCCAATGCGAACCATGGTGAACGGGTCGAGCCGGGTGCCGTCGTCGAGCACCCATTCGGAAAGCACCGCGGGCACCACGTCGGAATGCGTGAGGATGCCGAACTCCTCGCTGCCCTTGCCCTTCAGGCTCACCTCGAAGATGCGGTTGTCGACGTTGCGGTACTCCAGCCCGAAGCTGCGCGCGGTCTTCTCGACCAGCTTGCCGAACTCGATGATCGTCGGGTTCTCGTGCGGAGGGATCTGCACGTTGCGCGCCGTCGGGATCGCCACCATCGCGCCCAGGCTCGCGATCACGGCCTTCTGGTTGTGCAGGCGGTTGTACAGGCCGAGCAGGCGCGCGATGTTGGTGAGGTCGTCGCCCGCCAGCGGCGCCTTCTTGCGATAGGCCGCCACGGCAGGCTTCAGCGCGGGGTTGGCTTTCTCGGCTTGCGCCAGAAATGCATTGAAGCTCGATGGCGGCTTGCCGCTTTGCCAGCTTGCGGCCAGCCGGTCGAGCTCGGGTTTCCTTATCGTCTCTGCGAAGGCCGGTGCGGTGAGGCCAACTGCCATCAGGCCCATGGTGAGGGCTGGCAACGAGAAGCGAAATTGGGGCATGAAAGCGACTCCCTGTTCACAAAAATGGAAGCCTTCAAAGATACCCGAGCCACGCTTCGCTACAGGCCCTCGCGCACTACGAAGAAACGTTGCGCACGAGGCGAAAAGCGCGGCTTTAAGTTCGCGAACGCCGCATTCGCTACTGCATCTGCTTCAGGTTGCCGATGCGCACCAGCATCTCGGTGAACATCTGCATGTCGGCATCGAGGTCGGGCACTTCCTTGTACTCCTTGGCGTTGTGCGCGGTGTACTTCTTGCCCGGCATCGCGGGGCCGAAATTGATGGCGTTGGGCATCAGCTTCGCGGTGGTGCTGCCGGCGGTGGGCACGGGCCTGGCCTCGAGGCCGGTGGTGTCGCCGAAGATGTTCAACAGCGTGGACAGCCATGCGCCCTTCGGGTCGCGCGCCATCCAGTTGCCTTGCTCGTAGGCGACTTCGAGCTTCACGCTGTTCGCGTTGGCCCACGCATTGATCTTCTCCGTGACCTGCGCCTTGAGTTCTTCGGGCGTGCGACCGCGAGGCATGCGCGCGTTGACCGTGACTTCGAGCCTGCCGTCGTTTCCCATGCGCACGAGGTTGGGCGAGAAGGTCAGCGGGCCCATGAAGTCGTCGGCATAGCCCAGGCCCATCTTCTCGCCGAGATAGCCCGTGCCGTAGAGCGCGTCGATGTACCTCGCGGCCTTCAGGTAGTGATTGGAGGCAAGCGGCACGCCCGACTCCAGCAGGAACAGCGCGAGGCGCGGCAGCGGGTTCACGCCCTCCTCGGGCCGCGAGCCGTGGGCGGAGACGCCCGTCACCTTCAGTTCGATGCTGTCGGCGCCGCGTGCAATGTCGATGGCGAACTTGCCGCCCTGCCCTTCGTACTTCTGCAGGAAGGCCGGCTTCGCGGCTTCGAGCTTCGCGAGCGCGGCTCCAAGGTCGCCGCCCCTGAGAGTGGCGGTGGCCGTCTGAGAGATCGCATTGGCCGATGCGGCGCCCGTCATTGCCGTGATCGCTGTCGATGCCGCGTCGGCCGCTTCAGCGGGGAACAGCACCTTCAGCGCGCCCGAGCCCTTCTCGGCCACCACCGCCGGGTACTTGCTGTCGAGCACGATGTTGTAGGCCGGCAGCTGCGTCTTCGTGCGGTAGTACTGCATCGCGTCGCCGCCGGTCTCCTCGGTGGTCTCGATCATCAGGCGGATGCTGCGGTCGATGGGCAGGCCGCTTTCCTTCACGGCCTTCATCGCGTAGAGCACCGCCGCGATGGAGCCCTTGTCGTCGATGGTGCCGCGGCCGTAGAGGAAGTCGCCCACGCGCGTCATCCAGAACGGGTCGAGCCGCGTGCCGTCGTCGAGCACCCATTCGGACAGCACGGCCGGCACCACGTCGGCATGGGTGAGGATGCCGAACTCCTCCGCGCCCCTGCCCTTCAGGCTGACTTCGAAGATGCGGTTGTCGACGTTGCGGTAAGCGAGCCCGAAGTCGCGCGCCATCTTCTCGACCAGCTGGCCGAACTCGATGATCGGCGCACTTTCGTGGGGCGGCACCTGCACGTTGCGCACCGTGGGGATCGCCACCATGGTGCCGATGCTCGCGATCACGGCTTGCTGGTTCTTCAGCCTGTTGTAGAGACCGAGCAGGCGCGCGACGTTGACGAGATCGTCGCCCGCCAGCGATGCCCTGCCGCCGCGGTAGGCATCCACGCTGCCCTGCAACGCGGGCTGGCTCTTCGCCGCCTGGGCAAGGAAGGCATCGAAGTCGGCGGGCGGCTTGCCGGCCTGCCATGCGGCGGCGAGTTGATCGAGCTGGGGCTTCCTGATCGTTTCCGCATGCGCCAGCGAGCCGAGCGCCAGCGCAAGGCCCAGCGAAAGCGCCGACAATGAAAATCGAGATTGCTGCATCAGGGTCTCCCCCTCATTCTGAAAACATCCCGCGACGATAGCCGAGCGAAGAATCGAAAGAACAATGAGCAACAGCACCGACAAGATCCGCTGCGCCTGGGCCCAGACCGACCCGCTGCTGATGGCCTATCACGACGCCGAATGGGGCGTGCCCGAGCGCGACAGCCGCGCGCTGTGGGAAAAGCTCATGCTCGACGGATTCCAGGCTGGGCTCTCGTGGCTCACCATCCTGCGCAAGCGCGATGCCTTCCGCAAGGCCTTCAAGGGCTTCGTGCCCGAGAAGATCGCCAGGTTCACCGAGGCCGACATCGAGCGGCTGATGCAGGACGCGGGCATCGTGCGCTCGCGCTCGAAGATCGAGGCCACCATCGGCAACGCCCGCGCCTACCTTGAGATGCAGGCCAAGGGCGAGGACTTCTCCGAGTTCATCTGGGGCATGGCTGGCGGCAAGCCCATCGTGAACCGCACCGGAAGCGTGCCGGTGAAGACGCCGCTGTCGGAAGACATCTCGGCGGCACTGAAGAAGCGCGGCTTCAAGTTCGTGGGGCCGGTGATCGTCTACGCCTGGATGCAGGCCACCGGCATCGTGGACGACCACGCGCACGATTGCCACCGGCACGGGGTGAAACGCAAACCGAAGCCCCAATGAAAAAACCGGACGCTGCTTTCGCAGGTCCGGTCTTTCCCGATGTGTGACTTGTGATTCGATGAAGCGGCTTGCGCCGCATCGAATTACAGGCCGGCTTGACGCGTGAAGGTCAGGCCCTTGGCTTGCGCGGGGATCACGCTGCCGGCGAAGGTTTCGGGACGCAGGTTCTGGCCCGGAGCGTGTGCAGCGGCGACGGCCTGGCTGCGGACGGTGGCGCGGTCGACCGATGCGGCCAGAGCGGGGGTGGCGGTCGAAGCGGCGCCTTCGTTGTCGCCGTAGGCGTTGCCGGCACGGGCGGCTGCGGCGGCCTGGGGCGCCACGTCGGCGCGGCTGTAGCCGGAAGTCAGGGGCTGAACGCCTTCGTAGGTTTCTGCGTGAGCGCCAGCAGCGGCGAGCAGGGACAGAGCGGCGGCGGCGAGGATGTTCGAGGTCTTCATTTCAATTCCTTCTTCATTGGGCTTTTGGTGCCGCAAGTGTGCACCACGAAACCTAGGGCAAACCCTATGGAGAATGAATCGCAGTGTTCACGAAATTGAAACAATGACCGGGAACTTTTAGACAACGCTAATCCAAGTGCCCTTTCAGTCGTCGAAAACGCGCGCAGTTTGCATACTTTTCCTCTAGACCGTCAAGCGGAACTTGCCGGCCAGCCCTTGCACTTCGGCAAAAGGTGTTAAGTGCAATGCACGTTGCGTGCCAGCCGACGCACCCGATTCCGGGGCATCGGCTCAGTCTTCCTTCATGCCCGTGGCCTTGACCACGCTGCCGAGCCGCGCGCGCTCCTCGTCGACGAACTTGGCAAAGCTCGCGCGCGTGCCGCCGACGGGCTCGATGCCCATGTCCTTCAGGCGCTTCGCGGTCTCGGGCGACTTCATCGCGGCGTCGACGGCCGCGGCCATCTTGTCCATGATCGCGTCGGGCGTGCCGCGCGGCGCGTGCACGCCGGCCCAGTGGGCGATGCGGATTTCGGGGAAGCCCTCCTCCGCTGCCGTCGGCAGCTCGGGGTAGGCCGAGATGCGCTGCGTCCACGTGCCCGCCAGCGCCTTGAGCTTGCCGCTCTTCGCGTAGGGCAGCACCACGATGCTGGCCTCGGAGGTGGCCTCGACCTGGTTGCCGAGCACCGCGGTGATCGACTCCGAGCCGCTCTTGTAGGGCACCACGTCGAGCTTGCTGCCGTACTTCGTCTGCAGGATGCCCTCGACGAAGTGCGGCGTGCTGCCGGTGCCGGCGGTGGCCCAGTGGAAGCCGTTGGCCGACTTCTTCGAGGCGGCGACGAACTCCTTCAGGTCCTTGTAGGGCGCATTGGCCGGCACCACGATCACCGAGGGCGCCAGACCGATCATGGCCACCGGCACGAGCGCCTCGTCCTTGTACGGCATGCTCTTCTTGATCATGCTGTTCGACACCACGCCGGCCGCGCTCACCAGGAAGGTGTAGCCGTCGGGCGCGCTCTTGGCGACCACGTCGGCACCGAGGACCGCGCCCGCGCCCGGCTTGTTGTCTACGATCACCGGCTGCCCCAGCTGCTTCGATGCGCCTTCTGCCGCCGCGCGCGCCATCAGGTCGTTGGCGCCGCCTGCGGAAAAGGGAACGACCAGCCTGATCGGCTTGGTGGGCCAGGCCTGCGCGGCGGCACCCTGGGCGAGGACGGACACGGCCAGCCCGACGGCGAGCGATGCGATGCGGTTGGAAAGCATGGGAAGTCTCCTGCGTGTTGTGAGTCGTTGTCAGGTACAGCGCCCATTGCACGCTCCTGGGGAGGCTTTGGCCTCGGGATTTGCCCCAGCAGCAGCCTCGGGATCAGGAACGCGGCCAGGCACGTATCAGCGTGCGCAGCGCGACGCCGCCGCTGCCCTTGACCTCGGCGCGGTAGGTGCCCACCAGCGCCTCGCGCTCGGCCGCCGCCTGCGGATCGTTGCGCCATGCCAGCAAAACAGCAACGTCGGCATCGGGCAGCGCGGCGAGCTGCGCCTGCGTCACCTGCCTCTCGAATTCGCGCGCCACGAGCATCAGGTTGCGCGGGCGGGTCGAAGTCACGCCGCGCGACCAGAGCGTGTCGAGGGCCATGTCGAGCGTGCGGTCGGGCAGCGAGCTGAACTGGCCGCCGTTGCCGCGCGCCAGCTGCTTGACGACCGCGCTCATCAGCAACTGGCTGGAGAAATCGATCTCGCGCACGTCGGCCACGGCCATGCGCTCCAGCAGTTCGGCACGTGCAGGGTCGACGGGCTTGGCGCGCTCGCGGTTGAAGAACTCGGCCTTGCCGGCATCGCTCATCGCTGCGTAGTCGGTACGCAGCTTCGCGAAGCGCGCCACGGCTGCGAGCAGCTGCGGGCTGGGTGCCGCGCCGCCGTTACCAGCCGATGCAACTTCCTGCTGGATGGCCGCCACCGACGCGTTGGTGTTGAAGGCGCGGGCCGCTGCCGTGTCCAGGGCCTTGAGCGCCTTGTCGGCGATGGCCTGGTCGTCGGGGTCGAGCAGTTCCCTGGCGCCTCGCGAGACGGCACCGGGCCCGTAGGAAGCCTGGTAGCGCTGCTGCACGCCTTCGAACTGCAGCAGCGCCTCCGCACGGCTTTGCGCCCAGACCATCAAGGGGGCCGGGAGCAAGAGAAGCAACAGGGAGAAACGGAAGAGAAGGAAACGGTTCAGGGAAAGCATGGCGCCATTATTGGCACGCCGGCCCTTCGCTCCCGCTGCCCCCGTCCGCCCCGGTCTCTTGCGTGCGTCAGGCCTGCGCCAGTTCCTCGCGCAGCAGTTTCGCCGCCGCCACCATGTTCGACAGCGCCGCCTCGGTCTCGGGCCAGCCGCGGGTCTTGAGGCCGCAATCGGGGTTGATCCACAGGTTGGCGGGCGGCACCACGTCGGCGGCCTTGCGCATGAGGCGCACGATCTCCTCGACCGAAGGCACGCGTGGCGAATGGATGTCGTACACGCCCGGGCCGATCTCGTTCGGGTAGCGGAAGCCGCCAACGTTGCTATCGCCGCCGAAGCCGCGCAGCAGTTCCATGTCGGAGCGGCTGGTCTCGATGGTGATCACGTCGGCGTCCATCGCCGCGATCTCCGGCAGGATGTCGTTGAACTCGGAATAGCACATGTGCGTGTGGATCTGCGTCTCGTCGCGCACGCCCGAGGCGCTGATGCGGAAGGCGCGCGTGGCCGATTTCAGGTACGCGGGCCATCCGGCACGGCGCAGCGGCAAGCCTTCGCGGATGGCCGGCTCGTCGATCTGGATGATGCCGATGCTCGCGCTCTCCAGATCGACCACCTCGTCGCGGATGGCCCATGCGATCTGCTCGCAGGTGGTGGCACGTGGCTGGTCGTCGCGCACGAAGGACCACTGCAGGATGGTGACGGGGCCGGTCAGCATGCCCTTCATCGGCAGCTTGGTGAGGCTTTGCGCGTAGGCGGTCCATTCGACCGTCATCGGCGCGGGGCGTGCCACGTCGCCGAAGATCACCGGCGGCTTCACGCAGCGCGAGCCGTACGACTGCACCCAGCCGTTGGCGGTGAAGGCGAAGCCGTCGAGCTGCTCGCCGAAGTACTCGACCATGTCGTTGCGCTCGGCCTCGCCATGCACCAGCACGTCGATGCCAAGCTCTTCCTGCTTGCGCACCGCGAGCGCGATCTCGACACGCATCTTCTCGCGGTAGCCGGCCGCGTCGAGTTCGCCGCGCTTGAAGGCGGCGCGTGCGGCGCGGATGTCGCCAGTCTGCGGGAAAGATCCGATGGTGGTGGTCGGCAGCGCGGGCAGCGCGAAGCGCGTGCGCTGCACCAGCTGGCGCATGCCGAAGGACGAGACGCGGCTGTCGTCGCCGGCCACGCTGCGCGCGAGGCGCAGGGCCACGTCGGCGCGGTGCACGCGCGGGCTGCTGCGGCGCGTTTCCACCGCTGCGCGGGCCGCGGCGAGCTCCGCCGCGACGGACGCTTCGTCGCCATCGAGCGCCGCGCGCAGCACGCGCAGCTCGTCGAGCTTCTCCACGGCGAAGGCGAGCCAGGACTTCAGCTCTGCATCGAGTTTCGTCTCCGCCGCCAGGCTGAAAGGCACATGCAGCAGCGAGCACGACGGCGCGATCCACAGCTCCCCCTGGTGCTTCCCGGCCACCTGCCTGAGCTTGGCGAGCGCCGCATCGACGTCGGTGCGCCAGATGTTGCGCCCGTCCACCACGCCGACCGACAGCACCTTGTGCGCCGGCAGCCAGTCGGCCACGCCGGTGAGCTCCTGCGGCGAACGCACCGCGTCGACGTGCAGGCCGGCCACCGGCAGCTGGCAGGCCAGGCGCAGGTTGTCCGACAGCGGCGAGAAATACGTGGCCAGCAGCAGCTTCGGTGCGCTGCGGGCGAGCTGCCAGTAGGCGCGCTCGAAGGCGTTGCGCCATGCATCGGGCAGGTCGAGGCCCAGGATGGGCTCGTCGATCTGAACCCACTCCACGCCCTGCTGCTTCAGCCGCGTGAGCACCTGTTCGTACACGGGCAGGAGCGAATCGAGCAGCGAGAAACGGTCGAAGCCGGCTTCCTTTTCCTTGCCCAGGTACAGGAAGCTCAGCGGCCCCAGCAGCACGGCCTTGACCGCATGGCCGGCCTGCTGCGCCTGCGCCACTTCGTCGAAGAGGCGCGTCGAGCCGAGCCTGAACTGCGTGGCTGCCTTGAACTCAGGCACGAGGTAGTGGTAGTTGGTGTCGAACCACTTCGTCATCTCCAGCGCGAAAGTGCCTTCGGTGCCGTGGTTGCAGCTCTCGTCGTGGACGTGGCCGGCTTCGCTCTCCACGCCGCGCGCCATCTTGAAATAGCGCGAGAGCTCGGGCTCGTCGCCATGGAAGCCGAAGCGCTCGGGCTCGCAGCCAAGCAGCTGGATGTGGTTGGCCACAAGGTCGTAGTAGGCGAAGTCGCCCACCGTCACGAAGTCGAGCCCCGCATCGCGCTGGGCCTGCCACTGGCGCGCGCGCAGTTCCTCGCCGACCGCTTCGAGCGCGGCCCGGTCGATCTCGCCGCGCCAGTGCTTCTCGAGGGCGAACTTGAGTTCCCGGTGCGCGCCCATGCGCGGAAAGCCGAGGGTGTGAATACGGGTAGTCATTTGCAGGTAGTCCGGTCGCTGATCTTGGAAATCTTGTGAGCCAGCGATGGTCGGCGTTTGAGGCATATGATTCAAACGAAACCTTTTGCTCTTTCGATTGAATATTTTTCATGCAGCAATCGATACTTGAAATCCGCCACCTGCGCACGCTCGTCGCGCTGCGCGACACCGGCAGCCTCGTGCGCGCGGCGCAGCTGCTCAACCTCACCCAGTCGGCCCTGTCGCACCAGGTCAAGCTGCTCGAAGACCGCTACGGCGCCCAGCTCTTCGAGCGCAAGTCGGTGCCGCCGCAGTTCAGCACCACTGGCCTGCGGCTGCTGCAACTGGCCGACACCGCCTTGCCGTTGATCGAGGAAGCCGAGCGCGACGTGGCACGGCTCGCGCTGGGGCGCAGCGGCCAATTGCGCATCGTGGTCGAGTGCCACACCTGCTTCGACTGGCTCATGCCGGCCATGGACGCCTTCCGCCAGCGCTGGCCCGAGATCGAGCTCGACATCGTCTCGGGCTTCCACCCCGACCCTATCGCGCTGGTGATGCAGAACCGCGCCGAAGTGGCCATCGTGTCCGAGCAGGACCCCGGCGAAACCGTGGACTACCACGCCCTCTTCCGCTTCGAGATCATGGCGCTGCTCGCCAACGACCATCCGCTGACAGCCAGGCCGAACCTCACGGCGCGCCACTTCGCCGACCAGACGCTCATCACCTATCCGGTGCCCGACGACATGCTCGACATCGTTCGCCAGGTGCTGGCCCCCGCCGGCGTCGAGCCCGCCCACAGGCGCACCACCGAGCTCACCGTCGCGATGCTGCAGCTGGTGGCCAGCGGGCGCGGCGTGGCGACGCTGCCGCTGTGGGCGGTGCAGAACTACCTCGACCGGGGCTATGTCACGGCGCGCCGCGTGGGCAGCAAGGGGCTGACCGGGCGGCTCTACATGGCGTGCGCGCAGGGCACCTCGGCACAGCCCTGGCTCGCCGACTTCGTGCGCGTCACGCGCGAGAGCTGCTTCAAGAGCCTGCCGGGGATCGAGCTGTTGTAGCGGCGCGCGGCAGAATCCCCCGAACACCAACCAGAGGAAAGAGGAAGACCCGATGGCTCTGAAGAAGAAAGGCCGCTACTGGTACGGCGACGGCCCCGAAGACACGCGGGCCGAGATGCAGCGCTACAGCAAGGCCAACGTCTATGCGGCAACGCGCTTCGCCGCATCGGCATGCGGCTGCGGCCACCGCGCGTTCAGGCTCGAAAGCGACGAGGAAGAAGGCGCGGCACGGCGCACCTGCACCGCCTGCGGCAGCGTGCATCTGATGGGCGACAGCGCCGAGTACGCGGACGAGGCAGAGTTCGAGGGCCACGAATGCGTCTGCGGCGAGGAGTCCTTCGAGCTGCTGTCGGGCGTGGCGCTCTACGCCGACAGCAACGACGTGCGCTGGTATTACCTCGGCTGCCGCTGCACCAGCTGCAGCCTGGTCGGCGTCTTCGCCGACTGGAAATGCGAAGGTGGCGACGCGGACGCCTTTCTCGCCGCCGTCTGATCGCGCCGCATCGCCCGACCGGTAGCAGCTACCTTCCGCCAATCCTCTTCAGCGTGGGAGCCAACATGGTGGCGGCCACCACCGTGCGGTCGATGTCGCGGATGGATGCCAATGCAAAGCCGGCCCCGGCCGGCAGACTGCGCTGTACAGTGGGGAAATGACACAACCGCAACCCGACGTAACCGCCAGCGCGCCCGCCGCGGCGGCCTCGCAGGCCGAACTCACCGAAACGCAGGCATTCACCCGCGCCTGGGTTCTGTTCGCCGTGCTACTCGTGGTCGTGCTCGGCCTGCTGTGGCTGCTGCAATCGCGCTACAGCTGAACCGGGTCGATCGACGCAGCGGGCTCAGGAAGCCTTCTGCACCAGCTTCAGCACGCTAGAGAAATCGAGCGCACCATGGCCCGCAAGACTGTGGGCCGCGTACAGGCTGCGCGCCAGCCCGCCCAGCGGCGTGGCGGCACGCACGGCGGTGGCGTTCTCCTGGGCCAGCCCCAGGTCCTTGAGCATCAAGTCGGTGCCGAAGCCGCCGGCGTAGTTCTTCGAGGCGGGTGCGGTCTCCATCACGCCGGGCATCGGGTTGTACTTCTCGAGGGCCCAGTTGCCGCCCGAGCTGCGGCGCATGATCTCCGACAGCACCTTCGGATCGAGCCCGTTGGCCACGCCCAGTGCCAGCGCCTCGGAGGTGCCGATCATCAGGATGCCCAGCAGCATGTTGTTGCAGATCTTCGCGGTCTGCCCCGCGCCGGCCGCGCCGGCATGGAAGATGTTGGCGCCCATCTTCTCGAGCACCGGGCGTGCGCGCTCCAGGTCCTGCGTCTCGCCGCCGACCATGAAGGTCAGCGTGCCCGCGATGGCGCCGCCCGTGCCGCCGGACACCGGCGCATCGATCATCGCGATGCCCTTCGCAGCCGCCGCCTCGGCCACCTTGCGCGAGGTCGCGGCCGCGATGGTGCTGCTGTCGATCACCAGCGAGCCTGCGCGAATGCTCTCCAGCAGCCCGGGCTTGCCCGCGCCGCCCAGGAACAGGCCTTCGACGTGCGCACTGGCCGGAAGCATGCTGATGACGACCTCGGCATCGGCCACTGCCTCGACTGCCGACCTGGCGATGGGCAGGCCATCGGCGCCGAACTTGGCGCAGGCTTCCTTCGAGAGGTCGAAGGCGGCGAGCGTGTGGCCGGCCTTGAGCAGGTTCATGGCCATCGGGCCACCCATGTTGCCGAGGCCGATGAATGCGATCTTCATTTGTCTTGTCTCCGTTGTTCTGTGCAGGAAAGGTGAAGCTCAGGCCAGCGACGCCAGCTCTGCGGGCATCTCGCCGCGCGGACGCAGGTGGTCTTCGATGAAGGCTGGCGTGATCTCTTCGAGCGTGGCCGGGTTCCAGCGCGGGTTGCGGTCCTTGTCGACCAGAACAGCACGGATGCCTTCGGCGAAGTCCTTGTGCGCGCAGAAACCGAGCGAGGCCCAGTATTCGAGGCGGAACACCTCGGCCAGCGACATGCGCAGAACGCGTTGCCACAGCTCGAAGCTCAGCGCGGCCGAGCTGGGCGCGCCCTTGGCGAAGGTCTTGGCCGCGGTCTGCAGCCATGCGTCGTCGCTTTGCAGCTCGCGCAGGCGCTTCGAGATGTCGAGCAGGTCGTCGCCCGCCATCAGCGCATTGATGGTGTCGTAGTGCTCGCGCACCTTCGATGCCGGCTTCTCGGCGCCCTCGCCCGCCTTGGCGAGGATGCGCGACAGCGTGGCGCGGTCGGCCTTGTCGTCGCCGGCCCATCGGGTGGCGGCGATGGCTTCGAGCACTTCACCCTTGCGCTCCTGCGGCACCAGCACGTCGGCAAGGCCGCAGAAGATGGTGTCGGCCGCGTTGATGTTCGCGGCAGTGAGTGCGAGGAACAGCCCGGTGCGGCCCGGCGTGCGGCGCAGGAACCAGCTGCCGCCCACGTCGGGGTACAGGCCAATATTGATCTCGGGCATGGCGATGCGGCTTTGCAGCGTCATCACGCGATGCGAAGCACCCGCCAGCAGGCCCACGCCGCCGCCCATCACGATGCCGTGGCCCCAGCACAGGAAGGGCTTGGGGAAGGTGTGGATCAGGTAATCGAGTTCGTACTCCTCGCGGAAGAAGTCCTCGGCGTAGGTGTTGCGTTCGGGGCCGCAGTCGAGCAGCGTCTGGTAGAGCTGGCGCAGGTCGCCGCCGGCGCAGAAGGCCTTCTCGCCCGCGGCCTGCAGCAGCACGCCAACGATGCCGGCGTCGCTCGCCCACTCGCGCAGCTTGGGCGTGAGCAGCCGCACCATGTCCACGGACAGCGCATTGAGCGAAGCCGGCGCGTTGAGCGTGGCAACGGCGAAGCGCTGGCCGCCGGCGGTCTTGATTTCGTCGAAGAGAACTACGTTGTCTGTCATTGTCTTGAGGGGTTCCGGATGCGGGGACTTCAGCGGATGTCGCTGTCCCCTTCCAGCAATTTTCGCGCAACGATCACGCGCATGATCTCGTTCGTGCCTTCGAGGATCTGGTGCACACGCGTATCGCGCACCAGGCGCTCCAGCGGAAATTCGCCGAGGTAGCCATAGCCGCCGTGCAGCTGCAGCGCATCGTTGCAGACATTGAAGCCCGCATCGGTCGCGAAGCGCTTGGCCATTGCGCAATAGGTGCTGGCGTCGGCATGGCCGGCATCGAGTTTCGATGCCGCGAGCCGCACCATCTGCCGCGCCGCGACCAGCTCTGTCGCCATGTCGGCCAGCTTGAACTGCAGCGCCTGGAAGCTCGCGAGCGGCTTGCCGAACTGCTGGCGCTCGTGCAGGTAGCGGCGCGCGGCGTCGAGCGCGCCCTGCGCCGCGCCCACTGAGCAGGTCGCGATGTTGATGCGCCCGCCGTCCAGCCCCTTCATGGCGATGCGGAATCCCTCGCCCTCCTTGCCCAGCAGGTTCTGCGCGGGAATGCGCACGTTGTCGAAGTTGATGGTGCGCGTGGGCTGGCTGTTCCAGCCCATCTTGTGCTCCTTCTTGCCGTAGCTGATGCCCGGCGCGTCGGCCGGCACCGCGAAGGCCGAAATGCCGCTCGCACCGGCGCCGCCCGTGCGCGCCATCAGCACCAGCACGTCGGTCGAGCCCGCGCCGGAGATGAAGGCCTTGCCGCCGTTGATGACGTACTCGGCACCCTGCAGTTCGGCGCGCGTCTTGAGCGAACCTGCGTCCGATCCGGCGCCCGGCTCGGTCAGGCAGTAAGAGGCCAGCTTGCGCCCGCCCGTCAGGTCCTCGCCCCACTGCTGCGCCACTTCGTCGGTCGCCCAGGTGCCCAGCATCCACGTCGCCATGTTGTGGATGGTGATGAAGGCCGTGGTCGAAGGGTCGACCGCCGCCATCTCCTCGAACACCAGCGCGGCGTCGAGGCGCGGAAGGCCGAGGCCGCCGATGCGCTCGGGCGCATAGAGGCCGCAGAAGCCCAGCTCGCCAGCCTTGGCGATCGCTTCCCTGGGGAAGATGGCTTGCGCGTCCCACTGCGCCGCATGCGGTGCGAATTCAGCCTGAGCGAAATCGCGCGCCGTCTCGGCGAAGGCGCGCTGCTCCTCGGAAAGTTCAAAGTCCAATTGGTGCCCCACAGCAGATCATTTCTCGAGTCCTCTTTCCGGGGACATCGCGCAGCCGGCCTTGCCGGATCGCAGATGTGGCCCCGGGAGCCTGGGGGCGAGCTTATTTCAGGCTGATGGTCGTGTTCACGCCGTGCGAGACGGTGCTGTCGTCGAACCAGCGCGCCGTCACCGTCTTGGTCTGCGTGTAGAACAGCACGACCTGCTTGCCGTACGGGCCCAGGTCGCCGAGCTTCGAAGCGCGCGAGCCGGTGAACGAGAACATCGGCACGGGCACCGGGATCGGCACGTTGATGCCCACCTGGCCCACGTCGATGTCTTCCTGGAAGCGGCGCGCCGCGGCGCCCGACTGCGTGAAGATCGCCGTGCCGTTGCCGTTGGGGTTGCTGTTGATCAGCTCGATGGCCTCGTCGATGTTCTCGGCGTCGGCAACGCACAGCACGGGGCCGAAGATTTCCTGGTCGTAGATCGTCATGCCGGGCTTCACGCCGGTGAAGATCGTCGGGCCGACGAAGTTGCCCTTCTCGTAGCCCGGCACCGTGGGCTTGCGGCCGTCGAGCACCAGCTTGGCGCCGTCGGCCTCGCCGCGTTCGATGAGGCTGTTCACGCGGTCGTAGGCGGCACACGAAACCAGCGGGCCCACGTCCACGCCCTTGTCGACGCCGGCGCCAACCTTCAGCGTCTTCGCCTTCTCGATGAGCTCGGGCACCCAGTTGCGCGCCTCGCCCACCAGCACCGCCACCGACACCGCCATGCAGCGCTGGCCCGCGGCGCCGAAGCTCGCGCCGGCCAGTGCGTTGAGCGTCTGCTCCTTGTTGGCGTCGGGCATCACGATGGCGTGGTTCTTCGCGCCCATCATGCATTGCACGCGCTTGCCGGCCAGCGTGGCGCGGTTGTAGACGTGCGTGCCGACCTTGGTGGAGCCGACGAAGCTGATCGCCTTGATGTCCTTGTGGTCGCAGATGCCGTTGACCACCGCTTCGCCGCCATGCACCACGTTCAGCACGCCCGGCGGCACGCCGGCTTCGAGCGCCAGCTCGCACAGGCGCATGGTGACCATCGGGTCCTGCTCGGAGGGCTTGAGCACGAAGGTGTTGCCGGTGACGATGGCCATCGGGAACATCCACAGCGGGATCATGGCCGGGAAGTTGAACGGCGTGATGCCGGCGCACACGCCCAGCGGCTGCAGCAGCGTGTAGGTGTCGACGCCGTTGGCCACGTTGTTGGCCAGTTCGCCCAGCTGCAGGTTGCCGATGTTCGAGGCGTGCTCGACCACTTCGAGGCCGCGGAACACGTCGCCTTCGGCATCGGGTAGCGTCTTGCCCTGCTCGGCCGTGAGGATCGCGGCGAGCTCGCCCATGTTCTCGCGGATGAGCTGCTGCAGCTTCAGGAAGATGCGCGCACGGGCGCCGATGGGCGTCTTGCGCCAGGTCTTGAAGGCTTCCTTGGCGGAAGCGACTGCCGCGTCGAGTTCGGCCTGCGTGGCGAAGGGAACGCGCGCCAGCACTTCCTGCGTGGCCGGGTTGACGACGTCGCGCCATTCGGTGGTCTTCGATTCGACCAGCTTGCCGCCGATCAGCAGCTTGACGGTGGCGACCTGGGTCGAGGGCGTGGTTGTGGCGTCCATGGGGTTTGTCTCCTGTGAATCCTGTGAAATCGGTGCCCGGAAGGCCGGGTCGGTCACGCATCCTAGCTTTGCAGATTTGCCATGACAATAGACAAAATTGCGCGACGACTTTGCAAAAATGCAGAGCCTTCCCCTCGATACGACCTGACGCACGAAAGCACATGGACTGGGACAACCTGCGGTACTTCCTGGAGCTGGCCCGCTCGGGCACGCTGATGAGCGCGGCGCGGCGGCTGGAGGTCGACCACACCACGGTGGCGCGGCGGATCCAGGCGCTCGAAAAGGAGGTCGGCGCCCCGCTCTTCTCGCGCGAATCCGGCGGCCACCGGCTCACCGAGGCGGGCCGGCGGCTGCAGCCGCAGGTCGAGGCGATGGAGAGCGCCTTCCAGGCGGTCGAGAGCACCGCGCCGGCCTCGCAGGAAGGCCTCTCGGGCCTGGTGCGCATCGGCGCGACCGAGGGCTTCGGCACGGTGGTGCTGGCGCCGCAGCTCGCATCGTTCGCCGTGCGGCACCCGAAGCTCACCATCGACCTGCTCGCGATGCCGCGCCTGGTGCACCTGTCGCGGCGCGAGGCCGACATCGTGATCTCGCTCGAACGCCCGGCGCGCGGGCCGGTGGTGGTGGCCAAGCTCACCGACTACACGCTGCGCCTGTACGCGTCGAAGCAATACCTGTCGGCGCACAAACCGATCCGCACCCGGGAGGACCTGCGCGGCCACACCTTCATCAGCTACGTGGACGACCTGCTCTTCAGCAAGGAGCTGCAGTACCTCGACGAGCTGCATCGCCCCGACGCCTTCGCGCTGCGCAGCACCAGCGTGCTCGCGCAGCACAGCGCGGTGGCGGCGGGCGCGGGCATCGCGGTGCTGCCGGCCTTCCTTGCCGAACACGACAGCGCGCTGCGCCCCGTCCTGCCCGGGCAGGCGAACTTCACGCGCACCTTCTGGATGTCGATGCCGGCGGAGACCAAGCACCTCGCGCGCATGCAGGCGGTGTGGAACTTCCTGCGCGAGACGGTGCAGGAGCGCCAATCGGTGTTGCTGCTGCTGCCGCCCGGCGAAGAGAATGAGGCGAGCGGCCCGCCGCAACGTCAGGCCCGCCCGCGCAAGCCGACCCCGTAACGAGCAACCGATTCCCCTGACACGGAGACAGGAGTCACGCCCATGCCACGCCACCGCCCCGCCCGACTCGAACACATCGCCGGCATCGGCGTCGACCGCATGGGCGCCATCGCCGACGACGCGAGCGGCCCGCCCTTCCTGCGGCTGGAGAACCTCGACGTCGACATCCCGCCCGACCCCGAGGCCGTCGCGCGCACCGTGCAGGCTGCATCGTTCGACCCGGACAACAGCTACCTGCCCTTCGTCGGCCAGTCGCGGCTGCGCGACGTGGCGGCGCGGCATGTGTCGGCGCTCTCGGGCGTGGCGTACAGCGGCGCGCGCGACTGCGTGATCTCGGCGGGCGGGCTCTCGGGCATCCTCAATGCGCTGCTCGCGACCGTCGAGGTCGGCGACGAGGTGCTGGTGACCGACCCGACCTACGCTGGCCTGCTCAACCGCATCCGCCTCGCCGGCGGCACGCCGAAGTACGTGCCCTTCAAGTTCACGCCGGGCGGCGAATGGAAGCTCGACCGCGAGGCGCTGCAGCGGGCAGTCGGCCCGCGCGTGCGCACCATGCTGCTGATGTCGCCCTCGATGCCCACGGGCGGCTGCTTCGACGAGGAAGACTGGCGCGCCATCGCCGCGCTGTGCGTGCAGCACGACATCACGCTGATCCTCGACACCGCGATGGAGCGCCTGCTGTACGACGGCCGCAAAGTCATCCATCCCGCCGGCCTGCCCGGCATGGCCGAGCGCACCATCACGGTGGGCTCATCGGCCAAGGAACTGCGCATGATCGGCTGGCGCGTGGGCTGGACCGTTGCGCCCGAGAGCTACATGCCCGACCTCGTTGCCGTGTCGCTCGCCAACGTGGTGGTGCCGGTCGGCATCGCGCAGGACGCGGTGGCCACCGCGCTGGAGCAATCGCCCCGCACGCTCGCGCCCTACGTGGCGGAACTGGAGCGGCGGCGCGACGCGGTGCTGGACGAACTCAAGGGCCTGCCGGTCGGCGTGCCGGGCGGCGGCTGGTCGCTGCTGCTGCGCACGAGCGATTTCGGCATCGACGGGCAGACGCTGTCGGAACGCCTGCTGGCACACCGCGTCTGCGCCACCGCGATGAAGGGATGGGGCGAGACGCATGGGGCGCAGTACCTGCGCTTCGTGTTTTCCAACGAACCGGTGGAGCGGCTGCGTGGGTTGGGAGACAAGGTGCGGGCGGCGCTTGGGGCCTAGCACTCACGAAAAGAGGCGCTTCCAGAGGCTCTTCTTTTCGGCGGGATCGGCGGCTGCAGCGGGCTCTGCGCCCTCGAGCAGTTCGATCAACCCCGGCACGCGCGGCTTTTTGAGCCATCGCGCAAAGGCCAGGTAGCTTTCCGCCTTGCCCTCGATGTGCAATTGCTCGGGCATGGCGGGACACGGTGCCGTACCCAACAGCACGCGCAAGGCTTCGAGCCGGTTCATCCGGATCGCGCTCAAGAGCGCGGTTTCGCCGAGTGACGGAATGATGTCGTTGGCTCCCGCCAGCCCGCCATCGAGCAGCGGCCGGATTGCCGCCGCGTCCCCGCTGATCGCCGCCGCGCCGAGGGCTTCGAGCGCGGCGAGCCTTTCGGGCGAGAGGCTCGCCAGATAGGCATCGTCGCGCTTGTCGTCCTCGCTGCGCGCATCGCCGCCCTGCATCGTCATGAAGTCGGTCACCAGCGCCACGGGCTCGCCGGCGGCATCGAGCGCCCAGAAGCTCGGATAGCTGCCGTCGCCCCAGCCCGAACTGAAGATCAGCACGTTGTTGGCGCTGCCCTCGCCCAGCGGATAGTGGTCCGCCATGTCCTTGGAGCCCAGTTCCTCGTCGAGCACGTCGTCGTAGTAGCTGCCGTAGTCGGGATTGGCCGAGGTTTCGCGCGCCTCGCGCTCGGCGATGGCGGCCGCGCAGTCCGCGTCCATGAAGCAGCCGACGCCTGCGTCGACCGGGTAGCCGTAGAACTCGTCGTCGCCCAGCTCGCCCTGCGACTGGCCATCGAGCAGCGCGGGCTCCCAATGCAGGTCTGCAGGCTGCAGTACGCCGCGATCGCGCAGCCAGAGCACTGCCAGCGCATGCCGGCCTTCATGCTGAAGCACCTCCGCGGAGAAAGCGCCTCGGCCGGAGACGCTGCGCACGAACGGCGGGCGTTCGGGCTGCACCAGCGGATCGCAAGCCACGATGCGGCCGCTCGTGATCTGGAGCAAACCGCAGGACTGCCGCTGCAGGCGCCGCACGCGCAGCGCCTCGTCGTCGAGAAAAATGGTGCGCAGATTTTCGAGGTCGAGGTAAGCCATGCGCCCAGTGTCTCACCCCTCATGACAAAGGGCCGCGAAAGCGGCCCTTGCGTACTGCAGTGTCGATGCTGCCCTTACTGGATCAGCTTGGCGCCCGTCTTCGCCTGCAGCGCATCGAAGGTGACGCCCGGCGCCAGCTCGACCACCTTCAGCCCCTCAGGCACCACATCCATCACGGCCAGGTCGGTGATGATGCGGTCGACCACGCCCACGCCGGTCAGCGGCAGGGTGCACTTCTCGAGAATCTTCAGATCCTCGGTGCCGTCCTTCTTCTTGGCGACGTGCTCCATCAGCACGATCACGCGCTTCACGCCGGCCACGAGGTCCATGGCGCCGCCCATGCCCTTGACCATCTTGCCGGGGATCATCCAGTTGGCGAGGTCGCCCTTGGTGCTGACCTGCATGGCGCCGAGGATCGACAGGTTGATCTTGCCGCCGCGGATCATCGCAAAGCTGTCGTGGCTGCCGAAGATCGCCGAGCCCGGCAGCGTGGTCACGGTCTGCTTGCCGGCGTTGATGAGGTCGGCGTCGACCTGATCTTCAGTAGGGAACGGGCCGATGCCGAGCATGCCGTTCTCGCTTTGCAGCCACACTTCCTTGTCGCCGGTGTGGTTGGCCACCAGCGTCGGGATGCCGATGCCGAGGTTGACGTAGAAGCCGTCCTCGAGTTCCTGGGCGGCGCGGGCCGCCATCTGGTCTTGGGTCCAGGGCATCTCAGGCTCCTTCTTTCTTGTTGACGACCTTGGCAGGCACTTCGCTGCCGGCTGCTGCCGCGGCGGCGATGGCGGTCTGCGCCTCGACCTTGGCGGCGGCGGCATCGACCGATGCGCTCACGGTGCGCTTCTCGATGCGCTTCTCGGGGTTGGCGTTGAGCACGATGCGGTGCACGTAGATGCCCGGCAGGTGGATGTCGTCGGGAGCCAGCTCGCCCACTTCCACGATCTTCTCGACCTCGACGATGCAGATCTTGCCGGCCATGGCGGCGGCCGGGTTGAAGTTGCGCGCCGTCAGGCGGAAGCGCAGGTTGCCCGACTTGTCGGCCACGTCGGCCTTCACCAGCGCCACGTCGGGCACCAGCGAGCGTTCCATCACGTAGGTTTCGCCGTCGAACTCGCGCAGCTCCTTGCCTTCGGCAACCTGGGTGCCCACGCCGGTCTTGGTGAAGAAGGCCGGAATGCCGGCGCCGCCGGCGCGCAGCTTCTCGGCCAGCGTGCCCTGGGGCGTGAACTCCAGGGCCAACTCGCCCGCGAGGTACTGGCGCTCGAACTCCTTGTTCTCGCCGACGTAGGACGCGATCATCTTCTTGATCTGGCGCGTCTCCAGCAGCTTGCCGAGGCCGAAGCCGTCGACGCCCGCGTTGTTGGAGATGACGGTGAGGTTCTGCACGCCGGAGTCCTTGAGCGCGTCGATCAGCGCTTCCGGAATGCCGCAGAGGCCGAAGCCGCCGACCGCGAGCATCTGCCCGTCGGCGACGATCCCCTTGAGTGCCGCGTCAGCGGTGGGAAAAATCTTGTTCACTCGAGCTCCTCGATGGATGAATGAAAGTGGGTGAGAAAGGGTGGGGAAACCCCTGAACGATACTACCTACTCGCATACGTAGTATTTCGTAATGGAGACCCCCGATGCCCGAGATCGATTACCGGCTGGCGTTTGAACACGCCCCCGTCGGCATGGTGGTGTCGAGCAACCGCACCATCGTGGCGTGCAACGTGCGCGTTTGCGAGATTTTTGGAGCAACGCCCTCCGCGCTGGTCGGGCATTCGTTCAGCATCCTCTACCCCAGCGTGGCCGAGTTCGAGCGCATCGGCAAGCGCATGGAGCCGTTTCTCAACGCCAGCGGGCACTACGCCGACAACCGCATGATGAAGCGGCTGGGCAACCTGCACGGCGCCATCGCCGACGAGACCTTCTGGTGCCACGTCACCGGCCACGCCATGAACCGCGACGCCCCCCACGAGGCCGGCATCTGGACCTTCGAGGACCTGGGCTCGCGCCGAGCCGTCAAGGCCGAGCTCACGCCGCGCGAGCGCGAAGTGGCGGCGCAGGTGATGCGAGGGCTGACCTCGAAGGAGATCGGCAAGGCGCTGGGCATCAGCCACCGCACGGTGGAACTGCACCGGGCACGGCTGATGCGCAAGTACTCGGCCGCGACCACGGCGGAGCTGGTTCAGAAGCTGATCGCCGGCTGACCAGCGAGCTCGCCGACTCGAAAGCCCCGGCCGAAGTTCCGTCCGGCGGCCATCCCATCGTTGCGAAAACGGAAACGCCGTGTCGACGAAACGCCTGTGCCGCGGCGCGCCACGAGGCCTATCGTGGAGGCCATCCGGGGCAAGAAGCCCGCAACACACAGGAGTCCGAAATGTCCACACCCATCCATTCCGAACGCAGCCTCCTGCTGCAGACCCAGGCCTCGGTCGCCCGCGCCCACGCGCTCGCGGTGCGGCAGCTGCCGGTTGCGATGACGCTGTCCGCGATCATCCTGTCGATCATCAACGTCAGGCTGTAGCCAGCCGCGCCCGGAATCAATCGGGCTTGATGTCCGCCGACTTGATCACCTTCGACCACGTCGCCAGTTCCTGGTCGACGAATTTCGCGAGCGTCGGCGAGTCCATGTAGGTCGCGAAGGCGCCCTGCTCGTCCACCTTCTTGCGGAAGGCCTCGCTCTCGACGATCTTGCGCAGCTCGGCGCCGAGCCTGTTGACGACTTCCGGCGGCGTCTTCGCAGGCGCGAACACCGCGAACCACGACTCGACCTCGTAGCCCGGCAGCCCCGCCTCGGCCGAGGTCGGCACGTCGGGCATCGACGGATGACGCTTGCTGCCCGTGTACGCCAGCGGCTTGATGCGCCCGCCCGCGAAGTGGCCGATGACGGAGGGCGGCGTGGTGATGAACATGTCCACGTTGCCCGAGATCAGGTCGTTGATCGCCGGCCCCGAGCCCTTGTAGGGCACGTGCGTCATCGCCTGCTTCGCCTGCCGCGACAGCAACTCGCCCGCGATGTGCTGGATCGAGCCGTTGCCCGAGGAGGCATAGAACAGCCCACCCTCCTTCTTCCTGCCGTACTCGATGAGCTCCTTCATCGACTTCACCGGCAGCTTGCCGCTCACCGCGACCACGTGCGGCGCGCGCATCACCATCGCCACCGGCACGAAGTCCTTGGTGGGGCTCCACTTGATGTTCGGGTAGAGCGACGGGTTGCCCACGTGGTAGCCCGAGTACTGCATCAGCAGCGTGTAGCCGTCGGGCGCGGCGCGCGCCACGAACTCAGTGCCGATGTTGCCGCTCGCGCCGGGCTTGTTGTCGACCACGACGGGCTGGCCCAGCGCGCGCTGCAGGGGCTCACCGACGAGGCGCGCCATGATGTCGGTCGAGCCCGCCGGCGCGGTCGGCACGACCATCGTGATCGGTTTCGAGGGCCAGGCGTCGGCAGCGCCCGCAGCCGAAGCGGACAGCGCGAGGCCGACCGCGATCAGGCGGTGGATGGGTTTCATGGTTTGTCTCCGGTGGTTTTGTATTTGCTGGCTGTCTTCGGCGCCTCGCCCTCAGGGCGACAGCTCCGAGATCTCGATCAGGTTGAGATCGGGGTCGCGCGCATAGACCGAGCGGATGCGCGAGGTCGCGCCCGTGCGCATCACCGGCCCTTCGAGGATCGGCACGCCCTGCTCGGCAAGACGGGCAATGACTTCGTCGAGCGGCACGCTGGCGATGAAGCACAGGTCCAGCGAGCCGGGCGTGGGCAGCTGCGCCTTGGGCTCGAACTCGTGGCCCTTCACATGCAGGTTGATCTTCTGGTTGCCGAAGCGGAAGGCCTTGCGCCCGGCGCCGAAGCTTTCCAGAGACATGCCCATCACGTCGACGTAGAAGCGGATGCAGGCTTCTTCGTGCGCGGTGGTCAGCACGAGGTGGTCCAGGTGGTCGATCATGGCTGCAGCTCCTTCGGTGCGTGCCCGCGCTCCCGTGCGCGAGCCACGATGTCGTTGAAATCCAGCGGCGGCGCATGCCGCTTCAGCCGATGGCCGGCGCGCGAAACCTGGGCGGGCAGATCGTGCTGCAGCAGCGCCTCCAGCGCCACCGCGGTGCCGATAAGGCCCGCGAGATCCATGCCGGTGTCGTAGCCCATGCACTGCAGCATGTGGACCACGTCCTCGGTCGCCACGTTGCCGGTCGCGCCGGGCGCGTAGGGACAGCCGCCGATGCCGCCGAGCGACATGTCGAGCCGGCGGATGCCGGCCTCCACCGCCGCCACCGTGTTCACCAGCCCCATGCCGCGCGTGTTGTGGAAGTGGGCCGTCCATTGCAGCGCCGGATGACTCGCCATCACCGCTTCGCAGATCTCGCCCACCTGCGTGGGATAGGCCATGCCCGTGGTGTCGCACAGCGTGATGCCCTGCACCTCCAGCGCGGCGAAGCGGTCGATCCAGTCCTGCACGGAAGCCAGCGGCACCTCGCCCTCCATCGGGCAGCCGAACACGCATGAGAGCGACACGTTCACCGGCACGCCAGCCTGCTTCGCCAGCCCGATCACGCCGGCCAGCTGCGCGAACGACTGCTCCCGCGTCATCCGCAGGTTGGCGAGGTTGTGCGTTTCGCTCGCGGACATGACGATGTTGAACTCGTCGATGCGGCTTTCCAGCGCGCGCTCCGCACCGCGCACATTGGGCACCAGCGCTGTGTAGACCACGCCGGGGCGGCGGGCGATGCGATTCATCACCTCCTCGCCGTCGCGCAGCGCGGGAATCGCCTTCGCCGAGGTGAACGACGTGACTTCGATCTTCGCGTAGCCCAGGCCGCTGAGCCGGTCGATCAGCGCGATCTTGTCCTCCGTGGGGATGAAGCGGCTCTCCATCTGGAAGCCGTCGCGCGTGGCGACCTCGTTGATGAAAAGCCGCGTGCCGTTGCCCGCCTTCATGCCGCCACTCCTTCGCTGCGGCGCACGGGCCATCCGCCGCCGCGCAGATCGCCATCGTGCTCGCCCAGCCGCGGCGCGGGGTGCGCAATGCGGCCCGGCGTGGCGCTGAGCTTGGGCACCACGCCCGGCACCTTGAGCGTGGAGCCGTCGGAAGTCGGTGCTTCCACGATCATTCCGCGCGCCAGGTATTGCGGGTCGCTCGCGATGTCGGCCACCGTGTAGATGCGACCGACCGGCACGCCCGCCGCATCGAGCGCGGCCAGCACCTCGTCGCGGCTGCGCTGCAGCGTCCACGCCTCGATGGCGGCGTCGATCTCCTCCACGCGCAGCACGCGGCCGTCGTTATGAAGCAACCCGGGGTCGTTTTCCAGGTCTTCGCGGCCGATGGCGCGCATCAGGCGCCGGAAGATGCTGTCGCCGTTGCCGGCCACCAGCACGTAGTGGCCGTCTGCGCAGCGGTAGGCGTTGGTCGGCGCGATGCCGGGCAGCGCGCTGCCGGCGCGCTCGCGCACGGCTCCGAACGCGTCGTACTCCGGCAGCAGGCTTTCCATCACGTTGAACACCGACTCGTAGAGCGCCACGTCGATGAACTGCCCTTCGCCGCCATGGACGGTGCGGTGGTGCAGCGCAGTCAGCACGCCGATCACGCCATGCAGCGCCGCCAGCGTGTCACCCAGCGACACACCCACGCGCACCGGCACCCGCCCCGGCTCGCCGCTCAGGTAGCGCAGGCCGCCCATCGATTCGCCGAGCACGCCGAAGCCGGGCTTGTCGCGATAGGGCCCTGTCTGCCCGTAGCCCGAGATGCGCAGCATGATGAGACGCGGGTTCAGCGCATGCAGCTCTTCCCAGCCCAGGCCCCAGCCTTCGAGCGTGCCGGGCTTGAAGTTCTCGATCAGCACGTCGGCCTCGACCGCCAGTGCGCGCACGGCCTCCTGACCTTCGGTGCTGCGCAGGTCCAGGCACACCGAGCGCTTGTTGCGCGACTGCACCTCCCACCACGCCGAGGTGCCGTTGTCGCGCAGCAGCCGCCACTTGCGCAGCGGATCGCCGACGCCGGCCGACTCGACCTTGATCACGTCGGCGCCGAACTCCGCCAGCGTCTTGCCGGCGAAGGGTCCGGCGATGAGCTGGCCGAGCTCCAGCACCTTCAGGCCTTCGAGTGCATTCATGTCCGCGTCCGTCTCCTTGGTTGGGCTGGCCCCGACTCTAGGAACGGATCGCGGAATGCGGAATTGCTTTGGCGGCAGCACCTCTTCGCGAAATGCGAAGGGGCGCCCTCGGCTCTCCCTAGAATCCGCCGATGGCCAGCACCATCAATCCCGCGCGTGTCGATTTCGTGACGCTTCGCCTGTTCTGCGCTGTCGCGCAATCCGGCAGCATCACCAAGGGCGCGGAGGCATGCCACCTCGCGCTCTCGGCGGCGAGCAGGCGGCTCTCCGATTTCGAAGCGGCCACCGGATCGAAGCTGCTAGAGCGCAGTTCGCAAGGCATAGCCCTCACGCCCGCGGGCCATGTGGCGATGCAGCATGCGATGCGGCTTTTCCAGGGCTTCGAGCAGTTCAGCAGCGAGCTCGGCGACTACTCGAGCGGCGTGCGCGGCCATGTTCGGCTGTGGGCCAACATGTCGGCGCTGACGGAGTTCCTGCCCACCACGCTCGCGGCCTTCCTCGCGCAGCACCCCGACATCCGCGTCGAGGTCGAGGAGCAGCTCAGCGGCGACATCGTGCGCGCGCTCGTCGACGGGCTGGCAGACGTCGGCGTGTTCGCCGAGAACACCCCTGCCTACGGTCTCGACGTGCAGCCCTTCCAGACCGACGAGCTCGTGGTGCTGTGCGCAAGGCAGCATCCGCTGGCGCGAAGCCGCGTGAAGCAGACGGATTTCAGGAGCTGCCTCGCGCACGAGTTCGTGGGGCTGAACCGCAGCAGCTCGCTGCTCGAACTCACTTCGCGCGCGGCCGAGCAGGCCGGCATCCCGATGCGCCTGCGCGTGCAAGTGCGCAGCTTCGACGCGATGTGCCACATGATCGCCGCCAACCTGGGCATCGGCGTGGTGCCGCTGGCGGCGTGCAAGGCGCAGGTGGAGGCGCTCGACCTGAAGGTCGTGCGGCTCAGGGATGTGTGGGCCACGCGGCGGCTGCTGATGGCGACGAAGACGGGGGCCGACCTGTCCCCTGCTGCGAAGCTGCTGGTGCGACAGCTCCTGCACCCGGCCGGAGCCTGAGACCCCACCCGATCAGGCTCGACGAGTCCGGCTCGCCTCCCCGGCCTCCAGCACCGCCCACTCCTCGTCGGTGAAGAGCCGCGAGCGCGTCAAGAACCGCACGCCCTGCGGCCCCTCCAGCGAGAACATGCCGCCGCGCCCCGGCACCACGTCGATGATCAGCTGCGTGTGCTGCCAATACTCGAACTGCGGCCCGCTGATGTAGAACGGCATGCCGCCGATGTGCCCCAGCAGCCGGTCGTAGTCGCCCACGATGAACTCGCCCAGGGCGTAGCACATTGGCGCGCTGCCGTCGCAGCAGCCGCCCGACTGATGGAACATCAGCGGGCCGTGCCTGGCGGCGAGCCTGTCGGTCAGCGCGAGCGCGGCATCGGTCGCGGTGACGCGCAGGACTTCGCCGTTGCCGCTCATCAGAAGAAGCCCAGCTTGTTCTCGCTGTAGCTCACCAGCAGGTTCTTGGTCTGCTGGTAGTGGTCGAGCATCATCTTGTGGTTCTCGCGGCCGATGCCCGACTGCTTGTAGCCGCCGAAGGCCGCGTGCGCCGGATAGTGGTGGTAGCAGTTGGTCCACACTCGGCCGGCCTGGATGCCGCGGCCCATGCGGAAGGCGCGGTTCATGTCGCGGCTCCACACGCCGGCGCCGAGGCCGTAGAGGGTGTCGTTGGCAATCGCCAGCGCCTCTTCCTCGTCCTTGAAGGTGGTGACCGAGACCACCGGGCCGAAGATTTCTTCCTGGAAGATGCGCATCCTGTTGTTGCCCCTGAACACGGTCGGCTTCACGTAGTAGCCGCCGGCGAGGTCGCCTTCGAACTGCTGGCGCTCGCCGCCGATCAGCACCCTCGCGCCCTCCTGCCTGCCGATGTCGAGGTACGACAGGATCTTCTCCAGCTGCTCGCTGGAGGCCTGCGCGCCGATCATGGTGGCCATGTCCAGCGGGCTGCCCTGCTTGATGGCGGCCACGCGCTTGAGTGCGCGCTCCATGAAGCGGTCGTAGATCGACTCCTGGATCAGCGCGCGCGACGGGCAGGTGCAGACCTCGCCCTGGTTCAGCGCGAACATCGCGAAGCCTTCGAGCGCCTTGTCGAAGAAGGCGTCGTCCTTGTCCATCACGTCGGCGAAGAAGATGTTGGGCGACTTGCCGCCCAGCTCCAGCGTGACCGGAATCAGGTTCTGGCTCGCGTACTGCGAGATCAGCCGGCCGGTGGTGGTCTCGCCGGTGAAAGCGATCTTGCCGATGCGGTTGCTCGACGCCAGCGGCTTACCCGCCTCCACGCCGAAGCCGTTGACCACGTTCAGCACGCCCGGCGGCAGCAGGTCGCCGATCACTTCCATCAGCACCAGGATCGACACCGGCGTCTGCTCGGCTGGCTTGATCACCACGCAGTTGCCGGCCGCGAGCGCGGGCGCCAGCTTCCACACCGCCATCAGGATCGGGAAGTTCCACGGAATGATCTGACCGACCACGCCGATGGGCTCATGGAAGTGGTACGCGAAGGTTTCATGGTCGATCTCGCTGATGCCGCCTTCCTGCGAGCGCACGCACGAGGCGAAGTAGCGGAAGTGGTCGATGGCCAGCGGCAGGTCGGCGGCGGTGGTCTCTCGGATGGGCTTGCCGTTGTCCCAGGTCTCGGCCGCCGCGAGGATGGCCAGGTTCTCCTGCATGCGATCGGCGATCCTGTTGAGGATGTTCGCGCGCTCGGTGGTCGAGGTGCGGCCCCAGGCAGTCTTGGCCTTGTGCGCGGCGTCCAGCGCACGTTCGATGTCGGCCGCGGTGGAGCGAGGCACCTCGCAGAAGACCTTGCCGGTGACGGGCGTGATGTTCTCGAAATACTGGTTCTCCGCCGGTGCGACCCATTCGCCGCCGATGTAGTTGCCGTAGCGCTTCTTGAAAGGCACCGCGGTACCGAATTTGCCCGGTTCGAGCATGTCCATGACGTTGTCTCCATGTGCAGAGTGATGGCACCGCGACATGCGGCGGCCGCACGCTCAAGCGCAAGCCGCGTACCCGGCCGGATCGGTAGATTCCCGGAGCGCCGTGCCGGAGGAAGCCGGCCCCGGCAGCGGGTTTTCATTCGCAATCTGCGACATGTTCCGGCGAACATGGCGACTACGATGTCGCACAAGGCGAAACACCATCGGAGACACGCATGAGTGCACAGGCGCAGTTGCCGTCGATCGCAGTGGCACAGGCCCGGGAGCTCTTCTTCGGCCAGGGCGCCGACCCTGCGCCCTGGATCGCGCCGCACATCTCGCGCTCCTGGCAGCGCAGCCGCCCGGTCGACCACCATGCCGTCGACCCCGAGCCGATGGCGCTCGCCCTGCTGAGCGAAAGGCGCGAGCAGGCCGTGCGCCTCTTGAACTGCGCGCAGCCCGAGCTCGACGGCCTGGCCGAGCATGCGATAGGCAACGGCTGCGTGGTGATCCTGTCGGACGCCAGCGGGCTCATCCTCGAGGAGATCGGCAGCCCCGACTTCCTGCCCAAGGCCCAGCGCATTGCGCTGCAGCCGGGCGTGGAATGGTCGGAGCACCATCGGGGCACCAACGCCATCGGCACCGCGCTGGCCGAGCGCGAGGCGCTGATGGTGCTGGGCGGCGAGCACTACCTGGAGCAGAACGGCGGGCTCGGCTGCGCGGCGGCGCCGATCTTCACCGGGCGCGGCGAGCTCGCGGGCGCGCTCGACATCTCGGGTGAAACCGTGCGCGTGAACACGCACGCGCTCGGACTGGTGCGCATGGCGGCGCAGCAGGTCGAGCACCGCATGTTGCTGGCCGAGGCCGGCGGCCACGTGCTGCGCTTCCATGCGCGGCCGGCGCTGATCGGCACGGCGCGCGAGGGGCTGATGGTGATCGAGGGAGGCCGCATCGTCGCGGCCAACCGCGTGGCGCTCGAGCTGTTCGGCCGCTCCTGGAAAGACCTGCTCGACCTGGACGCCGACGACTTCCTCGGCCCGAACTGGCCGCGCATGGAGTACCGGCGCGGCCTGCTCACACTGCCGGGCGGGCGGCAGATCGCGACGGTGATGGAGCGCTCGAGCACGCCGGGCAGCACACGTGCGACGCAGCGGCGCAGCGTGTCATCAGTGCCATCGCAGGGCGCAGCCGAGACCGACGACGTGCAGCCGCTGCTGCACAAGGCCGTGCGGGTGCTCAACGAAGGCGTCTCGGTGCTGGTCAACGGCGAGACCGGCAGCGGCAAGGAGGTGTTCTCGCGCCGGCTGCATGCCGCCAGCCGGCGCAGCGCAGGTCCCTTCGTCGCGGTGGATTGCGCCTCGCTGCCCGAGACGCTGATCGAGTCGGAACTCTTCGGCTACGAGCAAGGCGCCTTCACCGGTGCCAGGCGCAAGGGCATGGCCGGCCGCATCCGCGAAGCCGACGGCGGCGTGCTGTTTCTCGACGAGATCGCGGAGATACCGCTGGCCCTGCAGACCCGCCTGCTGCGCGTGCTGGAGGAACGCGTGGTCACCCCTCTGGGCGGCGGCCAGGGCGTGCCGGTGGACTTCGACCTGGTCTGCGCCACGCACGGCCATCTGCCCTCGCTGGTGGAGGCCGGCCGCTTTCGTGCGGACCTGATGTACCGGGTGGCCGGCTTCACCGTCACGCTGCCGGCGCTGAGGCAGCGCGACGACAGGCATGCGCTGATCTCGCGGCTGTTCCTCGAAGCGGGCGGCGCGGCGAAGCATCTGCAGCTGGAGGCCGACGCGCTGGAAGCCTTGGCTGCATACCGCTGGCCCGGCAATGTGCGCGAACTGCGCAGCACGCTGCGCTCCATCGTGGCGCTGGCCGATGCGGGTGATGCGGTGACGGCGGCCATGCTTCCGCCGCATCTGTTGAGCGGTCACGTGGCACATGCCGGGCAGGCGCCGATGTCGGAACCGCCGCAGGCGGCTCCCCTGCAGGCGATGACGCGCCACGCCCTCGACGAAGCGCTGAAGGCCTGCGACCACGACGTCGCGAAAGCCGCGCGCAGGCTGGGCATTCATCGCAGCACGATCTACCGGCATCTCGCGCGCCAGCGCGGCAAGCCAGCCGCCGACTGACGTCGAACGTACGCGCCCGGGCCCATATCACGCCCGGCACGCACCGCCGACCGCTACCAAAGACTGACTTGCCCCGGGGTGCCGGAGCGGCCAGACTTTGCGCGAAGCGCAGCTTCAGCATTCATGACCACCCGCAAATCCGTCCGCCGCCTGTCCGCCGTTCCCTCCACCCTGCGGATTCCCCTGGCCGCGCGCGCCTCGGGCGACACGATGTTCCCGCAGGTGGCCGTGCGCGACGCATATGCCGCGGGCATCCTCGAACAGATCCGCGACGAGGGCGACCCGCTGCCGGAAGACCGGGCCACCATCTACGGCATCCTCTCGCGCACCCGGCGCTTCCGCAGCCTGGCACAGGACTTCCTCAAGCTGCACCCCGGCGCACGCATCGTGAACATGGGCTGCGGCCTGAGCCACTACTTCCAGTGGCTCGACGACGGCAAGTCGCGCATGACCGATGCCGACCTGCCAGAGGTGCTCGAACTGCGCCGCGAATTGCTTCCCGAGCCCGGCGAGCGCCACGACCTGCGCGAACTCGACCTCACCGCCTCCGATTGGTGGGAGCAACTGGGCCTGCCGGGCAAGCGCGACGCGCAGCCGGTGTTCCTCTTCACCGAAGGCGTGCTGATGTACCTGGAGCCCGAGCAGGTCCAGGCGGTGCTCGCCACCTTCGGCGAGCGCGCCCCTGCGGGCTCGGTGCTGGCCTTCGACGCGATGTGCTGGCTGGCGGTGGGGCGCGGCAGGCAGCATCCGTCGGTGCGCGTGACCGGGGCCGAATTCAAGTGGGGCATCCGCCGCTCGGCCGAACTGACGCAGCCCCATCCGCGCCTGGGCCTCGACGGCACCTACCGGGTGCTCGAAGGCTTCGGCCTGCCCTACACGCTGTTCGCGCCGATGGTCATGCTGTTCTTGGGCGTGCCGCTCTACGCGCTCTACGCGCTGACGGCAACGGACCAAACCGCCGATACATGAAGGCACAATTTTCCGGAGACGGGGCGGATTGCCGGCTTTGTCCGGCCTGCGCTGCGCGGATTGGCTGACGCGGCAAGCCGCCTGGCCGTGCCAAGCTCGGGGGTGTTCCCGGTCATCGAGCGGGGCATCGGGCGGGATGAGGCGGAGAATGCTCTATCGTTCCCGCCTTCCACCCGACCTCGACGGCCTTTTTCTTCCTCTCATCTCCCTCTTCCCCAAGATTCGCAACCCTCAAGAACCACATGCTTGATCGCCGATCCTTCCTTGCCGCCGGTGGTGCCGCTGCCGCACTCGCCGCCCTCGGACTGCCCGAAGAGGCACTGGCCGCCAACGGCCTGCAACTGAGCCAGCCCACCCCCTTCTCCTTCGACGCGCTGGTCGCGCAGGCGAAGGCGCTGGCCGCCAAGCCCTATGCCGCACCCGCGCCGCTGGCACCCGAGGTGCTCGAGCGCATCGACTACGACGCGCACGGCAAGATCAAGTTCGACCCGGCCAACGCCCTCTTCCGCGACGGCCCGGGCGCCTTCCCGGTCACCTTCTTTCATCTGGGGCGCTTCTTCCAGACCCCGGTACGCATGAACGTTCTGGAGAACACCGACGGCGACGCCTTCGCGCGCGAGGTGCTCTACAGCCCCTCCTACTTCTCGATGCCGCCCGACAGCCCCGCGCGCTCGCTGCCGCCCGGCGCAGGCTTCGCCGGCTTCCGCCTTCAGGAAAGCCGCCTGGGCGACCAGGGCAAGCTCGACTGGCAGAAGAACGACTGGGTGGCCTTCCTCGGCGCCTCTTACTTCCGCGCCATCGGCGAGCTCTACCAATACGGCCTCTCGGCGCGCGGCATCGCGCTCGACGTGGCGGTGCCCGACCGGCCCGAGGAGTTCCCGAACTTCACGCGCTTCTACTTCGAGACACCGGCCGCCAGCAACACGACCTCGATGACGGTCTACGCGCTGCTCGAAGGGCCGAGCGTGACGGGCGTGTTCAAGTTCGTCATGCAGCGCACCAAGGCCGTCATCATGGACATCGATGCGCGCCTGTTCATGCGCAAGGACGTGGCCCGCCTGGGACTGGTGCCGCTCACGTCGATGTACTGGTACTCCGAAACCATCAAGCCCACCGCCATCGACTGGCGCCCCGAGGTGCACGACTCCGACGGCCTGGCCATCTGGAACGGCGCGGGCGAGCGCATCTGGCGCCCGCTCAACAACCCGACGCAAACGCGCGCATCGGCCTTCGCCGACACCAGGCCGCGCGGCTTCGGCCTGCTGCAGCGCGACCGCGCCTTCGACCACTACCAGGACGGCGTGAACTACGAGAAGCGCCCGAGCCTGTGGATCGAACCGCTGGGCGACTGGGGCGAGGGTTCGGTGCAACTCATCGAGATCCCGACCGACGACGAGATCCACGACAACATCGTCGCCTTCTGGGTGCCCAAGGCCGACGCGAAGGCCGGCTCCAGCTACAGCCTGCAGTACCGGCTGCACTGGACCGACCAGGAGCCCTTCCCGTCGCCGCTGGCGCGCTGCGTGGCCACGCGCATCGGCCGCGGCGGCCAGCCGGGCCAGCCGAGGCCGCAGGGCGTGCGCAAGTTCATGGTGGAGTTCATCGGCCAGCCGCTGACGACCGTGCCCTTCGGCGTGAAGCCCGAGGTGGTGCTGACGGCGGCAAAGGGCAAGTTCTCGTACGTATTCGCCGAGGCCGTGCCCAACGGCGTGCCGGGCCACTGGCGCGCGCAGTTCGACTTCACGCCCGAAGGCAACGAACCGATCGACATGCGCCTGTACCTGAAGAACGGCGACCAGACGCTCACCGAAACCTGGCTGTACCAGTACCAGCCAAGTTGAAACCAAGCTCGGCGCTCAGGTGCCGGGCGGTCGGAAAGGCCATGGGCAAACACGCCCATGGCCTTTCCGGCCTGCCGCCGGATTTCCGATTCCGAACTCCGGATTGTTGGCGATTCGTGAATAGACAAATCCCGCGCGCCGTCTTGGTCCGCGTGGGGGTCGCGCCCAAACTTCTTCCAACCGACAACGCTGCACTGCGGCAACAACCAAGGAAGTAGTCATGACCCTCAAGCTCGACAACAAGGTCGCCCTCGTCACCGGCGGCACCAGCGGCATCGGCCTGGCCACCGCTCAACGCTTCGTGGCCGAAGGCGCGCACGTGTTCATCACCGGCCGCCGCCAGGCCGAACTCGACGCGGCCGTGAAAACCATCGGCCGCAACGTGACAGGCGTGCTCGGCGACGTGTCGAAGCTCGACGACCTCGACCGGCTCTACGCCACCATCAAGCAGGAAAAAGGCCGCCTCGACGTGCTGTTCGCCAACGCGGGCGGCGGCAGCCTTGTGCCGCTGGGTCAGATTACCGAGGAGCACTTCGACAAGATCTTCGGCACCAATGTCCGCGGCCTGCTCTTCACCGTACAGAAGGCGCTGCCGCTGATGCCCAAGGGCTCATCGATTGTTCTGAACGCCTCCATCACCAGCATCAAGGGCAATCCGGCCTTCAGCGTCTACAGCGCCACCAAGGCGGCTGTGCGGAGCTTTGCACGCAGTTGGACGGTGGACCTGAAGGACGCCGGCATCCGCGTGAACGCCGTGAGCCCCGGCGTGGTGCCGACCCCCGCCCATGAACTGCTGGGCCTCACGCCGGAGCAGGTGCAGGGCTTCATCGAGGGCCAGGCCCAGAACATCCCGCTGGGCCGGGTCGGCACGCCTGACGAAATCGCCAAGGCCGTGGTTTTTCTGGCCTCCGACGACAGTAGCTTCGTGAATGGCATCGAGCTGTTCGTCGACGGCGGCATGGCGCAGATCTGACGATCAGCGCTTCGTGACCGAGATCAGCTCGACCTCGAAGTTGAGCGTGGCGTTCGGCGGGATCACGCCGCCGGCGCCGCGCGAGCCGTATGCGATGGAAGGCGGGCAGGTCAGCTTGGCCTTGCCGCCGGGCTTCATCTTCTGCACGCCTTCGGTCCAGCACGGGATCACGCCGTTGAGCGGGAACTCGGTGGGTTCGCCGCGCTTGTAGGAGCTGTCGAATTCCTTGCCGCTGTCGGGGAAGGTGCCGCGGTAGTGCACCTTGACCACGTCGGTGGCCGCCGGCGATGCACCGGTGCCTTCCTTGAGCGACTGGTAGACCAGGCCGCTGGACGTGGTCACGGGCGCGGACTGCGCGAACGCGGCGGGCATGGCAAGGACGGACACGAGAGCGGCACAGAAAAGAGACTTCACAGAACACCTCGAAGGTTGGGAGACCCCGATTATGGCCAGCGGTCCATACCGGTCTCCTCATGCGCGGCCGCATTGGTGGAACGGCCCTTGCTTTGGCGAATGTGCACTGTCAACATTCACGAAGAGAGGAAGTCGCATGAACTCCACCACCGCCGCCGGCACGGCCGCATCGCCTGCCCCCGCAGGCACAGGCCATCTCAAGAAGGTGCTCGGCCCCGTCCAGCTCTGGGGCATCGCGGTGGGCCTCGTCATATCGGGTGAGTACTTTGGTTGGAGCTACGGCTGGAACACGGCCGGCACGCTGGGCTTCCTGGTCGCCACGGTGCTGGTGGCGACCATGTACACCACCTTCATCTTCAGCTTCACCGAGCTTTCCACCGCCATTCCGCACGCGGGCGGTCCTTTCGCCTACGCGCGCCGCGCCTTCGGGCCCAACGGCGGCTTCGTCGCAGGCTTCGCGACGCTGATCGAATTCGTGTTCGCGCCGCCGGCCATCGCGCTGGCCATCGGCGCATACCTCAACGTGCAGTTCCCGGGCATCAACCCGAAGTGGTTCGCGCTCGGCGCGTACGTGATCTTCATCGGGCTGAACTGGATCGGCGTGGGCATCGCCGCGGCCTTCGAGCTCTTCGTGACGGTGCTGGCCATCGTCGAGCTGTTGGTGTTCATGGGCGTGGTCACGCCGGGCTGGACCATGGCGAACTTCGTGGCCAACGGCTGGGCCGGCGGCAGCGTGCTGAACGGCGCGGCCATCGCGGGCATCTTCGCGTCGATCCCGTTCGCGATCTGGTTCTTCCTGGCCATCGAGGGCGCGGCCATGGCGGCCGAGGAGGCGCGCGACCCGCACCGCACCATTCCCATCGCCTACACAACGGGCATCGTCACGCTGGTAGTGCTGGCCTTCGGCGTGATGATCTTCGCGGGCGGCGTGGGCGACTGGCGCAAGCTCGCCAACATCAACGATCCGCTGCCGCAGGCCATGAAGGCCGTGGTGGGCGAGAGCAGCGGCTGGCTGCACATGCTGGTGTGGATCGGCCTCTTCGGGCTGATCGCATCGTTCCACGGGATCATCATGGGCTACTCGCGCCAGATCTTCGCGCTGGCGCGCGCGGGCTACCTGCCGCGCTACTTCGCCGGCCTGAGCCCGCGCTTCGACACGCCGCACCGCGCGCTGCTGGCCGGCGGCGTGATCGGCGTCATCGCCATCTTCAGCGACGAGTGGGTGCAGTTCGGCGGCCAGACGCTCACGGCAAACATCGTGACCATGGCTGTGCTCGGCGCCATCGTGATGTACCTGATCTCGATGGCCGCGCTCTTCAAGCTGCGCCGCAGCGAGCCGGACCTGCTGCGCACCTACCGCGCGCCCTTCTACCCCGTGTTCCCGGCCATCGCCCTGGGCCTCGGCGTGGTGTGCCTGGGCGCGATGGTGTCGTTCAACGGCATGCTCACGCTGCTGTTCATCGTGCTGATGGCCGCCGCCTACGGCTACTTCCTGCTGACATCGGGGCAGCGCGATGCGGCAGCGCCCGACGAGATGCTGTCTTCCCGGACCACCGGCTCCTGACACCGGGCCCCTCCAGAAGATGCTCTATCGCACCACCATCGCCGGCCAGGTCTTCGCCTTCGATGACCTGCGCCAGGTCATGGCCTTCGCAAGCCCGGCCCGCTCTGGCGACTACCTCGCGGGCATCGGTGCGGCCACCGCACAGCAGCGCATGGCCGCGCGGCACGTGCTGGCCGAAACGCCGCTCAGGCAGTTCCTCACCGAAGCGCTCATTCCCTACGAGAGCGACAACATCACGCGCCTCATCATCGACAGCCACGACGCGCAGGCCTTCGCGCCGGTGTCGCATCTCACGGTGGGCGACTTCCGCAACTGGCTGCTGTCCGACGCGGCCACCACCGCCACGCTCACAGCGCTCGCACCGGGCCTCACGCCGGAGATGGCCGCGGCAGTTTCGAAGCTCATGCGCAACCAGGACCTGGTGTCGGTCGCCAAGAAGTGCAGCGTGGTCACGCGCTTTCGCGACACCATCGGCCTGCCCGGCCATCTCTCGGTGCGCCTACAGCCCAACCACCCGACCGACGACCTGCGCGGCGTGGCCGCCTCCACGCTCGACGGCCTGCTCTATGGCGCGGGCGACGCGGTGATCGGCCTCAACCCCGCCTCCGACAGCATGCCCGTGCTCGGCCGCCTGCTGCACATGCTCGACGAGGTCATCCAGCGCTTCGAGATTCCCACGCAGAGCTGCGTGCTCACGCACGTGACCAACACGCTCAAGCTCGCCGAAGCCGGCGCGCCGGTCGACCTGGTGTTCCAGTCGATCGCGGGCACCGAGAAGGCGAACCTCTCCTTCGGCGTGACGCCCGAGCTGCTCGACGAGGCCTACGCCGCCGCGCTGTCGCTCAAGCGCGGCACCGTGGGCGACAACGTCATGTACTTCGAGACCGGCCAGGGCAGCGCGCTGTCGGCCAACGCCAACTTCGGCGTCGACCAGCAGACCTGCGAGGCGCGCGCCTATGCGCTGGCGCGGCGCTACAAGCCCTTTCTCATCAACACCGTGGTCGGCTTCATCGGGCCGGAGTACCTGTACGACGGCAAACAGATCATCCGCGCCGGGCTGGAAGACCACTTCTGCGGCAAGCTGCTGGGCCTGCCCATCGGCTGCGACGTCTGCTACACCAACCACGCCGAGGCCGACCAGGACGACATGGACACGCTGCTCGTGCTGCTGGGCACGGCGGGCATCAACTTCATCATGGGCATCCCGGGCGCGGACGACGTGATGCTCAACTACCAGAGCACTTCCTTCCACGACGCGCTCTTCCTGCGCGACACGCTGGGCCTCAAGCGCGCGCCCGAATTCGAGGCATGGCTGCAGCGCATGCAGATCACCGACGGGGCCGGCAGGCTGGCGCCGCCCTCGCCCTCTTCCTCCAACCGGCTGCTGGCCGACATGAGCGGGCTGTCCGCACTCGCGTCATGAGCAGCCCCGAATCGCCCGTCACCCTCAACCCGTGGGCGCAATGGCGCTCGGCCACGCCCGCGCGGCTCGCGCTGGGCCGTGCCGGCTCGGGCATGCCCACCGACGAGACGCTGCGCTTCGGCTGGGCCCATGCGATGGCGCGCGACGCGATCCATGCCGCGCTCGACGCGGATGCGCTCGAGGCAGCGCTCGCCGCACAGCACTGGGAAGTGGCCCGCGCGCGCAGCCGCGCCGCGGACCGCACCGAATACCTGCGCCGCCCCGACCTCGGCCGCCAGCTCGACGAGGACTGCGCCACCCGCCTGCTCGGCGAGCGGCGCTACGGCTGCGATGTCTGCGTGGTGATCGGCGACGGGCTCTCCTCGCTGGCTGTCGCGCGCCACGCGGTGCCCCTCCTGGCCGCGCTGCGCGCCCACCTGCCGCCCGACATCCGCTTCGCCCCGGTGGTCATCGCCACGCAGGCGCGCGTGGCGCTGGCCGACGAGGTGGGCGAGCTGTTCGGCGCGGCACTCTCCGTCATGCTGATCGGCGAGCGCCCGGGCCTGAGCTCGCCGGACAGCCTCGGCATCTACCTGACCCACACGCCCAAGCGCGGCCGGCACGACGCCGAGCGCAACTGCATCTCCAACGTGCGCCCCGAAGGCCTGCCCTACGAGGCGGCCGCGTTCAAGCTGGCATGGCTGATGCGAGAGTCCCTGCGCAGGGGCCTGACGGGCGTCGGGCTCAAGGACGAGAGCGACCTCGCGGTGCTCGACGAGCCGGGCCGGCCTCCTTCCATCTCGCGCTGAACGCCGCCGGCAAGGCCGGAACTGTCACAGGCGCTTCGTACGCTCGCGGCTCTCTTTCGCACGACTTCGAATACGACTTTTCGCACACCGCATTCACTCAAAAAGGAAAAACGCAATGCAACGCCGCCTCCTCCTTCTCACGCCGCTGGCCGCGGCACTCGCAGCCACCGGCTGCGCCAGCCTGACGGCCACCAAGGGCCCGGTACTCGCACCCGCCAACTGGGACGCCTTCAACCGCGCGCAGATCGAGGGCCTGATCGCCAGCCTCGGCAAGGGCAGCCCGGGCTATGACGCCGCGAAGCCGCCGTACGTGGTGTTCGACTGGGACAACACCAGCGTCTTCCTCGACATCGAGGAAGCCGCGCTCATCTACCAGCTCGAGAACCTGGTCTTCGGCGCGACGCCCGCGCAGCTCGAGGTGGCGCTGCGCCGGAACATCCCGAAGAAGGACTTCCTGCCCGCGTACAACAACGCGGCCGGCCAGCCGGTGAACATCGACGCCGTGGTGCCCGACATCGTTGCGAGCTACACGTGGCTCTACCAGAACTACAAGGGGCTGAAGGGCGAGCAATCGTTGGCCGTGGTGGCGTTGAGCCCGCACTACGGCGCGTTCACCACCAAGGTGCGCTACCTCTACGAGGCCATCGGCGACACCTTCGACCACGACACGGCCTACCCGTGGGTCACCTACCTCTTCGCCGGCATGACCGAGGCGCAGGTGCGCAAGCTCACGGTCGACACCGTGGCCTGGCAGCTGAAGGAGCCGGTGGCCAAGGTCAAGTGGACTTCGCCCGCCGCGCTGCCGGGACGTGCGGGCGTGGTCTCGGTGAGCTGGAAGAACGGCCTGCGCCTGCAGCCGGAGATGCAGCAGCTCTACGCCGCCTTCCGCAACGCTGGCTTCGACGTGTGGGTGTGCTCGGCCTCCTTCGTCGACGTGATCAAGGAGATCTCGTCGAACCCCGCCTTCGGCTACAACAACCCGCCCGAGCGCGTGCTCGCGATGGAGCTGGAACGCGACGCAAATGGTGTGATCCAGCCCGAGTTCCGCCGCGGCTACGACCAGACGCAGGGCCCGGGCAAGACCAAGAACATCCGGCGCTTCCTGGTCAGCAAGTACGGCTACGGCCCGAGCTTCGTGGCCGGCGACAGCGAAGGCGACCAGAACATGATGGCCGACTTCGCCGACACGAAGAAGGTGCTGATCGTCAACCGCCTGCGCGACCCGAAGACCGACATCGGCAAGTTCTCGGCCATGGCCGTGCAGAACTACGGCAAGGCCGACACGCGCTACCTGCTGCAGGGGCGCGACGACAACACCGGCTCGTGGGTGAGCTCGCAGCTGCACACGCCGCTGGGCGCGACCCAAGGCAAGGCGCTCAAGTAGCAAGAGAACGGGAGCGGCTGCACGGTCTTCGGCGCGGCTTGCCTATGATGGCTCCATCAAGGCAACCCGAACCGGAGACAACATGGCCGCAGAGCGCTACCCCCTCGCCGAACTCAAAGACCTGCCCGAAGACATCCGCACCGCGATCCTCGCCGTGCAAGAGAAAGCCGGCTTCGTGCCCAACGTGTTCCTGGGCCTGGCGCGACGCCCCGCCGAGTGGCGCGCCTTCTTCGCGTACCACGACGCGCTCATGCTCAAGGAGGAAGGCTCGCTCACCAAGGGCGACCGCGAGATGATCGTCACCACCACCAGCGCGGCCAACAAGTGCCTCTACTGCGTGGTGGCGCACGGCGCGCTGCTGCGCATCTACGAGAAGAAACCGCTGGTGGCGGACCAGGTGGCGGTGAACTACCGCAAGGCCGACATCACGCCGCGCCAGCGCGCGATGCTCGACTTCGCGATGAAGGTCTGCGAACGCTCGCACGAGATCGACGAGAGCGACTTCCCCCCGCTGCACGCCCACGGATTCGACGACGAGGACATCTGGGACATCGCCGCCATCACCGCCTTCTTCGGCCTGAGCAACCGGCTGGCCAGCTTCAGCGGCATGCAGCCGAACAGCGAGTTCTTCCTGATGGGGCGGGTGCCTCGCGAAAAGAAGTGAGCTGAGGCTGCTTCAGCCCTTGCCGCGGCAGGAAGCCAGCGCGTCCAGCGCGGGCTTGTAGGTCGGCGTGGTCACGTCCATCACGCCCAGCACCGTGTGGTACAGGTTGTCGTGCGTGAGCGGTGCGTCCAGCCCCGCTTCCATGCACGAGCGCGAGAGCTTGCGCCGCTCGCTCATGCCTTCGCCGAACCAGGTGACCATGGGCACGTGCTTCTGCGCATCGGGCGCGAAGCTGTACGGCACGCCATGCAGGAACAGGCCGAACTCGCCGAGCGATTCGCCGTGGTCGCTGACGTAGAGCATCGCCGGGTCGTACTGCTTCGACTGCGCCTTGAGCCAGTCGATGGTCTGGCCGAGGAAGCGGTCGGTCTGCACGATCGAGTTGTCGTACACGTTCATGAGCTCGGCATGGCCGCAGTCGGCGAGCGCGTTGGTCTTGCACTCGGGCAGGAAGCGCTTCACGTCGGGTGCCGAGCGCTTGTAGTAGGCCGGGCCGTGGCTACCCATCTGGTGCATCACCAGCACCACGCCCTTGGCGCGGCGCTCTGCCGGCAGCGCGGCGATGCGCTCGTCCAGGCCCTTGAGCATCACGTCGTCGAGGCACTCGTCGCCATCGCACAGCGCCTTCTTGGTGGCGGGGTCGAGCCCGGCGAAGGCCGACGCATTGGGAATGCGCTCGCATACGCCCTTGCAGCCGGCCTGGTTGTCGAGCCAGAACACGGCCAGGCCGGCGGCCTGCAGCACGTCGACCAGGGTTTCGTAGTCGTCCTTGCGCGATTCGTAGCCTTCCTTGCCCAGCGGCGAGAACATGCAGGGCACCGAAGCCAGGGTGTTGGTGCCGCAGGAGCGCACCTCGCGGTAGCTCAGCACGCCGCGCTTGGCGAGCTCCGGCGTGGTGTCGCGTGCGTAGCCGTTGAGCGCGAAGTGGTCGGCCCGCGCCGTCTCGCCCACCACCACCACGAAGAGCGGCGGCTTGGTCTGGGCGGCATAGCTCGCGCCCAGCGCCGTTCCGGCGGTGATGGAGACCAGCTTGCCGCTGCGCTTGAAAAGAGGCTTGATGAAGAGCGATCCGGTCGAATAGATCGACGCGATCGGGTTCATCATGTAGCGCAGGTGCACGTTGTTGCGCATCAGCGGCGCCAGCTCGCGGTTCATGGCCACCGCCGTGCCCACGGCCACGGCAACGGACAGCAGCAGCAGCCCCACGTTGCGCGCGAGCTTGGGCAGGAAGCGCATGGGCACGACGCGCACCCGCCAGATCAGCCAGGCCGCCGGCAGCACCACCACCGCCACGTTGAAGGCCATGCGCCAGCTCAGCAGGTCGCGCGCCTCGTTGGGGTCGGTCTGCAGCGCGTTGGCGATCATGGTGGGGTCCATCACCACGCGGTACTCGAGCATGTAGTGCTGCACCACCGCGGCCAGCACCACCACCACGAGCCACAGCGGCTTCATCCAGCGCGACCAGGCCGTGAACGACAGGATGGCCGCCGAGCCGCACAGCGTGAGCAGGCTCATCGACACGACCGTGGACATGTAACTGCTGGGCGCACCACCGATGCGGGCCAGCTCGTTCCACAGCGGCCAGTTCGTGGTCAGTACGAGGTAGAGGCTGAGCCAGAGGACGACCGCGGCGGCCGAGCGCGGACGCTGCAGCCAGAGGTCGAACCGTGTCCACGGGGCGCCGGAGGGGGGCAACTGTGGTGTTTGGGACTCAGAAGTACCCGCCTGTTGCACGGGAACAGGCGAAATTCGCGAAACAGACATCACGCGAATGTAACTAGCCCGCCTGAAGCGAGGCTGAATTGCCCCTTCAGTCCATGTTCAGACTCGCCGCCCTGCGCAGCCGCAATCTCGCCGAGCGCCGCCGCCGCGCCACCAGGGCGCCCGATGCAGCCTGGCTCAGCGGCCGGCTGACGCCGCGCTCCACCACGATCGCCACCAGCGCGCCGAGCATGGTCGCCGCCATGATGTCGGACGGGAAATGCAGGCCCAGGTACATCCGGCTCCACGCCACCAGGGCCGCCACCACCAGCGCTGCCAGCATGGGCACGCGCGACGGCAGGCACCACAGCGCGAAGGCCGCGGCAAAGGTGCCGGCCGCATGCATGCTCGGGAAGCCCGGCCGCACGCCCTGCGGCACCCACTGGATGCCCAGGCCGTAGAAGGCGGGCCGGGGGATCGGCGCGAGCGTGCGGATCACGGTCACGGCGATCCACGCGGCCAGCACGCTCAGCAGCACGGTGAACAGCGCATAGCGCCAGCGGCGGCTGAACAAGGCGCAGACGCCGATCGCCAGCGTCAGCATGGCCGGCAGCAGATCGGAGCAGAACTCGGCAAAGCCCAGGCTCCACGGCTGCACCGTGGAGCCGGCGTTGATCAGCCCGAAGAGCGCGAAATCAAGGGCCTGCATGCGCGGGAACCGCCCTGCCCGAGGCGCGCGAGCCGAAGCGCGCGACAGCCATCTCGATGACGAAGCCCACCGTCCAGCAGACCCAGGCGGTCCAGAGGGTGTGGCTCATGTAGTGCGCGCCGCGCAGTTGCTGGGCCACGCCCAGCACGAGGCCCGCCGCCATGGCCGTCCACAGCCAGATCGCCGCCGCGCGGGCCGACGCCCGCCGCAGCACGAAATACCCGCCAAGGTAGGCGAAGGCCGCCGAGGCATGGCCGGCCGGGAAGCACCCGCCGGGGCCGCCGTCGCCCACGCCCCACGACCAATGCGACACATAACGCGCCACGCCGCCGAACTCCTGCAGGTCCCAGGGGCAGCTGGTGTGACTCGCGTGCTTGAGGATGCTGACCGCGATCACCGAGCCCAGCACGGTCAGGGCCAGTTGCACGCGGGAGCCGGTGTCGAGCCGGCGCAGCACGCCGAAGGGCCAGCGGATCGCCGCGAACAGCAGGAACACCAGGGCCCAGCTGAGGTTGCGGGCGCCTTCATGCATGACGTGGACCATGAAGGGGTTCTCTCGCAGGGGAAACCCGAGGTGGGAGCCCGCCATGCGCGCCAGCAGCAGGTCGGCGCCGGTCGCGTCCCACGCCATCAATGCAATCAGTGCGGCGAGGGTCAGTATCCCCAGGCGGAGATCGGGAAAGCGTGTCATGAACGAAGGCAGGACTGGAAACCAGCCGCGAGCCTACGTTTGCGGAATGAACCGAGCCTGAAGCAAGATGAACCGAACCTGACTCAAAGGGCCCGTGCAACTGGGTGGCGCTAGACTTCAATTTTTCCTGGAAGGACATGGCGTGCGCATATTGCTGGTCGAAGATGACACTGCGTTGGCAGATGCCGTCTGCAGCTACCTTCTGGCCAAGGCCTTCGTGGTCGACGTGGCGCCGAGCCTGGCCGACGCCCGCGCCGCCCTGCTCTCGGTGCAGTACGCGGCCGTGCTGCTCGACCTGCACCTGGGTGACGGCGACGGCCTTTCCCTGCTGCCGCAGATTCGCGCCCTGCCCGAGCGCCCCATCGTCATCGTGCTGACCGCGCGCGACCAGGTCACCGACCGCATCCGCGGGCTGGACGCCGGCGCCGACGACTACCTCATCAAGCCATACGACCCCGCCGAGCTGCTGGCGCGCCTGCGCGCGGTCGAGCGCCGGCGCAGCTCGAACAGCTCGCCGGTGCTGCAACTGGGCAACCTGGAGATCGACCTGGCGCACGACATGGTGCGCAAGAGCGGCTCTCCGATCACCCTCACCCAGAAGGAGTGGGCGCTGCTGCGCGTGATGGCGACCCGGCCCGAGCGCATACACACGCGCGAGAACCTGGCCGACGCGCTCTACGGCTTCGGCGACGAGGCCGACAGCAACACGCTGGAGGTCTTCATCAGCCGCCTGCGGCGCAAGCTCGGCCGCAGCCACATCCAGACACTGCGCGGGCTCGGCTACCGGCTGTCGTTCTCCACGGACGACGACGAATGAGCGCCGCCCGGCCGCTCGAAGGTGCCCGCGCCGAGGCGCAAGGCGCGGAGGCTGCCCGTTGAATTCCGCAAGCTTTGCCGCCGGACGCAATTCGCTCGCCGGGCGGCTGACCCGCACGCTGATCCTGTGGGTCGGCGGCGTATGGCTTCTGTGCGTGCTCGCGGTGGTCTGGTATGTGGACCGCGAGATCAACCACAACTTCGACAACGAACTCGTCGAGGTCTCGCACCGCATGTTCGCGATGGCCGTGCAGGAGCTTGAGCGGCTGCAGCATTCGGGCACCCAGCAGCCGCGCGAGCCGCTGATCGCGCCCAAGCAGCTGTTCTCGGAAGACGCGGTGATCTACCAGATCGTCGACCCGCACGAGCACGTGCTGCTGCGCTCCGCCGAGGCTCCCGCCGACACCTTCGACGTGCCGCTGGCCTCCGGCTTCGCGAACAACTCGAACTGGCGCATCTACACCGTGCGCCACCCCACGCTGGGCCTGTTCTTCCAGGTGGCCGATCCGCTCGACGAGCGGCGCCACGCGCTCAACCGCACGCTCTTCGGGCTGATCATTCCGCTCGGCGCGGTACTGCCGCTGCTCGCGCTGGTGCTGCGCAACGTGGCGCGCGCCGAGCTGCGGGTGCTGCAGGAAGTTGCCGCCGAGATCGAAAAGCGCAGCGGCGCCGACCTGCGGCCGATCGCGCTGCCCTCCGAGCTGCCCAGGGAGCTGCGCACCGTCGGCGACCACCTCAACCGGCTGCTGGAGCGGCTGTCGCACTCGCTGGACGTGGAACGCGCCCTCGCGGCCAACGCCGCGCACGAGCTGCGCACGCCGCTCGCCGCCGCCCGCCTGCGGCTGCAGACCGCCCTCGACCACGACCTGCGCCGCGATGACGTGCAGGGCGCACTCGATGCGCTGCGCACCCTGAGCCATCGCACCGAAAAGCTGCTGCAGCTCTCGCGCGCGGAATCGGGCGCCTCGCTTGCGCGCAGCCGGGTCGACCTGGTGCAGCTCGCAGGCGCCGTGGCGCAGGACTTCTGGCAGGACCCGCAGAACATCGAGCGCCTGGCGCTCAAGGTGCCGGACATGGGCGCGCCGACTGCCCTCGGCGACGTCGACGCCCTCGCCATTGCGCTGCGCAACCTGGTGGAGAACGCGCTGCGCTACGGCGGCAGCCGCGTCGTCATCGAGGTGATGGATCCCTCCACCCTGGCCGTGCGCGATTCCGGCAAGGGCGTCACCGCGGAACAGCTCGCCACCTTGCGCGGGCGCCACGTGCGCCACAGCTCCGACCGCGCAGGCTACGGGCTGGGCATCTCGATCGTGGGCACCATCGTCGAGAAGCACGGTGCGAAGCTGGAGCTTTCTTCGCCGCCGGAAGGTGCTGCGCAGGGCTTCGAGGCGCGGATCGTTCTGCAGCAGGCCTGACCCGCTCGCCGACCCGGCTTCAGCGCCGGGCGGCTTCCTTCCTCGGCACGAAGCCGTAGGAGTTGTCGAAGCCGAAATGATGGGCGTCGTACATCGCCGCCATCTTCTTCACGAGATGCTGCTGCACGGGCTTCGGCAAGGCGAAGTAGCCGGTGTTGGCGGTGGTTTTGCGGTCGCCGTCCAACTCTCCGGTGATCGCCTGGATCGTCGCCTTGCGGCCCTGGTGGAACGTGACGATCTTGATGCGCCCGGAGTAATCGTCGTCGACGATGCGGCCGGCACCGTCGCGCTCGAAGAAGCGATAGACGAGGACCGGGTCGACCAGCCCGTCACCATCGATGTCGGCGAGCTCGATGAGCTTCGTGCGGAAATTGAGCCCTGCCTCGTACTTGCCCGCGAAGTCGCGGATCGACCACTCGGGCGTCAGGCTGGCGCCGTCGGCACCGACCTTGTAGAGCGCGGCCTGGATGGCCGAGGAAAGCTTCTCTTCAGCGAACGACAGGTCCTGCTTCTCGCCGAGCAGCAGAACGTGGCTGCCGGCCTTGTCGGAATAGCAATAGCACTTGAAAACCGGGAGTTCGAAGCCGGTCTTCTTCAGCGTGTCCGCGCTCAGGTACGAAGCGCCGGGAACGCACTCGACCGTGCTCTTTGCGGGCGATCTCTGTGCGTGGCCTGCGGCAGCGAGCGATGCTAGCAAGGCCGCTGCCAGAAGCGCCCTTCTCATTCGGCACTCACCAGCGCGCGCAGCCAGTCGGGCAAGGTCAGCGCCTTCTGCTTGGGAAAGTCGACCCAGATCGTGGTTGCGCCGCCGGCCGCGCAGATCACGTCGGGCTCTTCCTCACGGGCCATCGTGGCCCAGCTCTCGAAGGTGGTGCGGCCCGGGTCGCTCACGTACATCTTGAGCAGCACGTTGCCGGGGTACTCGATCTGACGGTAGAAGTTGCAGAAGGCGTTGACGATCACCATGCCCTCGCCGTTGGGCTGCGGCTCGAAGCCGATGGAGTGCATCCAGTCGATGCGCGCCGTCTCTAGGTAGCGGAAGTAGGTGCCGTTGTTGAGGTGGCCCATGGCGTCCATGTCGCCCCAGCGGATGGGAATGGACGTTTCGTACACCAGCTTCTTCTTTTCGGGAATTTCGATTCTCATCGGTGCGCCTTGATGGATGCGAGGATGCCCAGCACGAACAGCGCCGCCGCGGCCCACTCGGTGGCCTGCGGCCAGCGGCCGTCCCAGACGAAGGAATAGAGCAGCGCGAACAGCGTCTCGCTGACGATCAGCTGCCCGCAGAGGCTGGCCGACAGCCGCTGGCTGGCGATGTTCCAGAGAATGGTCGCGAGCCAAGAAGAGCCGAAGCCGCTGGCCAGCGCGATCCAGACGAAGAGCATGCCGTCGGGCTGAGCCTTCAGCGTGGCCGCGTCGCTGCCCGCGACGAGCCAAAGCAGCAAGGCGCCAAGGCCGGTCGCCACGCCCAGCCAGTTGGCCCAGTCGGTCGCGTTGAGCTCCGTGTGGCGCTGCAGCCAGGCGGCGTTGAGCAGGCCGTACACCGTCCAGCTCACCATCGATGCGACTGCCAGCGCGATGCCCCAGCCGAAGCGGCTGCCGGTCTCCGAGCCAGTGCCGTGCTGCGCCGACCATGCGCCGTAGATCATCAGCGCGATGCCCGCTCCGGTGAGCAGCAGGCCCGGCAGCAGCGCACTCATGCGCAGGCCGGCGGGACGGCCGAGCAGCATCATCCAGACGGGGATCGTGCCGATGATGAGGCTGGGCACCTCCGTGCCCGCCGCCTGGATGCCGAAGGCCAGAAGCAGGTAGTAGCCGCTGAAGCCCAGCACGCTGAGCCCCAGCGCCGCGAGCGCCTGCCGCCCATTCGGCCAGCGCGATGCGGCAGGCCGCGCGAACACCGCGAGCCCCGAGACGGCGCCGAACACCAGGAAGCGCGCGGCGGTGATGTCGACCATGCCGAAGTGGCCCACCATGCGCGGCGCCACGAACACCAGCCCCCACAGCGCACCCGCCCCCAGGCCGGCGGCAATGCCGATCCAGGCCCGCGGGCTCAGAGCGCGAACCCGTCGTCGGCCGCGATGACGGCGCCGTTCACGAAGTGGCTCTGGCCGCTGGCCAGCAGCACGATCAGGCCGTCCAGGTCCTCGGGCTTGCCTACGCGCTTGCGCGGCAGCATGTTGACCAGCTTGGCGCCGCCTTCGGTGTTCCAGTGCTCCTCGTTGAGCTCGGTGGTGATGTAGCCCGGGCACAGCGCGTTCACGTTGATGCCGAAGCGGCCCCATTCGAGCGCCATGGCCTTGGTCATCTGCACCACTGCCGCCTTGCTCATGCAGTAGGTGCCAATCTGCGGCATGACCTTCAGCGCCGCGGCCGATGCGATGTTGATGATGCGCCCGCCGATGTAGGTGCCCGGCGCCGTGCCGCGGGCGCGCGCCAGCATGCGCTTGCCGACTTCCTGCGCCACGAAGAAGGAGCCCTTCACGTTGGTGTCGAAGATGTAGTCGTAGTCGTCGGGCGTGACGTCCTGCAGGCGCTGGGTGGTGCTCACGCCCGAGTTGTTGACGAGGATGTCGATGGGGCCCACCTCGGTCTCGGCGCGCGCCACGGCCGCCTTGATGCTGCCGATGTCGGTCACGTCGAGCTCGACCACGTGGGCGTCGTGGCCCTCGCCTTCGATGCGCGCGCGCAGTTCCTTGAGCTTCTCGACGCGGCGGCTCGCGAGCACCACGGCGGCGCCGGCGCGCGCCAGCGTTTTGGCGAACTGGGCGCCGAGCCCGCTGGAGGCGCCGGTGACGAAGGCCACGCGGCCGGAGAGATCGATGCTGTAAGCCATGAACTGGATCCTGTGGAGTCGCGCAGGTGACGCGGGGAAGCCCCGCTCGCGGGCGACAGGGAGCATGCCTGGACGCCGCATAAAATGCCCCGCAGTCCTGGGCTGCCACCGCGCCCCGAAAAATCATTATCGATCCAACCCACATGACGCACGACGAAATCCTCGCCCAGTTCGGCCCTCGCGAAGCCATGGAATACGACGTGGTCGTGGTCGGCGGCGGCCCCGCCGGCCTGTCGACCGCGATCCGGCTCAAGCAACTGGCCGCGCAGCAGGAAAAGGAGATTTCGGTCGTGGTGCTCGAGAAGGGCTCGGAGCCCGGCGCGCACATCCTCTCGGGCGCCATCATGGACCCGCGCGCGCTCAACGAACTGCTGCCCGACTGGAAAGAACTCGGCGCGCCGCTGAACCAGCCGGTCACCGACGACGCGATGGTGTTCCTGGGCGAGAAGTCGGGCCTGCGCACCCCCAACCTCTTCCTGCCGGCCTGCTTCCAGAACCACGGCAACTACATCATCAGCCTCGGCGCCTTCACCAAGTGGCTGGCCCAGCAGGCGGAGAACCTGGGCGTGGAGATCTTCCCGGGCTTCCCCGCCGCCGAGGTTCTCTACAACGAAGACGGCTCCGTGCGTGGCGTGGCCACCGGCAATATGGGCGTCGGCAAGGACGGCGAGCCCACCGAGAACTTCCAGCTCGGCATGGAGCTGCTGGGCAAGTACACCGTGTTCGCCGAAGGCGCACGCGGCCACCTCGGCCGCCAGCTCATCGCCAAGTACAAGCTCGACGCCGGCAAGGACCCGCAGACCTACGGCCTCGGCGTGAAGGAAGTGTGGGAGATCGATCCCAAGCGCCACCAGCCCGGCTTTGTGCTGCACACCGCCGGCTGGCCGATGAAGAGCGACACCTACGGCGGCGCCTTCCTCTATCACATGGAGGACAACAAGGTCACCATGGGCTTCATCACGGGCCTGGACTACAGCAACCCCTACCTGAGCCCCTTCGAGGAAATGCAGCGCTGGAAGCTGCACCCCAACATCCGCTGGTACCTGGAGGGCGACGAGTCCAAGGGCATCAAGCCCGCCAAGCGCATCGGCTACGGCGCGCGCGCCATCACGGCCGGCGGCCTGATGTCGCTGCCCAAGACCGTGTTCCCGGGCGGCGCGCTGGTCGGCTGCGAGGCCGGCTACCTCAACGTGAGCCGCATCAAGGGCAGCCATGCCGCCATCAAGACCGGCATGCTGTGCGCCGAAGCCGCCTTCGACGCGGTCATGGCCGGCCGCCAGCACGACGAACTCGCCGCATACCCGGCCGCCTTCGAGAAGAGCTGGCTGCACACCGAACTGAACAAGGCCCGCAACTTCAAGGCCTGGTTCAAGAAGGGCCTGGGTATCGCCACCTTCATGAACGGCGTCGAGCAATGGCTGCTCAAGGGCCATATTCCTTGGACGCTGCGCCGCAACAAGGCCGACCACCTGTACCTGAAGCCCGCTGCCGAGTGCAAGCCCATCGTCTACCCCAAGCCCGACGGCAAGCTCACCTTCGACCGCCTCTCCAGCGTGTTCATCAGCAACACCAACCATGAAGAGCAGCAGCCGGCCCACCTGACGCTCAAGGACGCGACAGTGCCCGTGAACGTCAACCTCGCCAAGTTCGCGGGCCCCGAGAGCCGCTACTGCCCCGCTGGCGTGTACGAGTTCGTCGGCACCGAGGACGGCAAGCAGCGCCTGCAGATCAACGCGCAGAACTGCGTGCACTGCAAGACCTGCGACATCAAGGACCCGACGCAGAACATCGTGTGGGTCACGCCCGAAGGCGGTGGCGGGCCGAACTACGTGGGGATGTAAGGCCCCCGGCCGCTTCTTCCCGCTCGAGGCCCTCTTCGGAGGGCTTTTTCTTTGCCTGCCGCCTCAGGCAAGGTACGAGGCAACCTCCTCGGGCGTGAGCATCCGCACGAGCGACACACGCGACTTCTGCTCCGAATGGAGCACGCGGTCGAACCCGTTCCAGCTGCGGCTGGGCTTGTCCTGCGTGTCCAGCGCCACGAGCACCAGCCGGCCCTGCCTGCGCGCGTTCTCGCGCAGCGAACCTTCGCCCCATGACCACGCCATGGGATCGACCAGCTCGCCGTTCCTGAAGGCGTGGGCCTGCAGCCACAGGTACTCGGCGCAGTCGGTGTCGCGGCTTGCGTTCGCGCCCGACTCGCGCGCGGGCGGCTGGATGCCGAGGGCCTTGGCGTGCTTGCGCATCAGCTTCTGCAGAAGCGAGAACGCGTGGAAGTTGTTGTTGATGGCGTGGGCCTTCACCACCATGCCGGTGCCGGAGGCCGGGAGCACCACCACCAGTTCGTCCTCGTAGGCCAGTTCGGCGGCACCCTGCAGGAAGTGCAGACCGTCGATCGGCAGCGAATCGTTGACAGCCAACGCATCGACGCGCGCCACCAGTTCGCCGTCGGCCAGCAGGGCGCGATGGTTGCGCACGTCGCGCATGAGCATGGTCATCAGCGGAAGCACCAGCAGGCCGGCTGCGGCCTGCCGTGCCTCGACCTCGAAACGTTCCTGCGCCGACAGCGCACCGAGCGCGGCATTGGCCGCCTGCCATTCGGCGAGATCGTCGGGATCCGCGTCATCGTCGTCCTCCTGCGGCTGCGTCGCGCAGAAGGGCTCGAGAGAGACGAGCAGGCCGGACATGAGCTCCAGCGCCGCGCCGAAGAGCAGATGCGGATCGGCGCCCTCCTCCACGAGTGCGCCGCAGAACAGGGCCAGCAGCGCGGCCCGATGAGGATGCAGAACGGGCAACTCGGCAGCGGCGAGTTGCAGCACGTCGTTCTTCTCTGGGCTTTTCATCACCGAGACGTAGAAATCCATCACCTCCTTGCGCGAGAAGAACGAGGACTTGGTTTCGAGATCGGCCTCGCGCAGCACGGGCTGCCGCAGCGTGGCGAGGAAGTCGGGAGGAAGTGTCGTGGTCATGGGCGGCATAAGCGGCATAGGCGGCATGGGCGGCTCGAATCGGGCCGGAAGCTATCCGGGGCAACTTGTGGGCTCTTGGCGGCGGTTCGCTTGCGATTTGCTTATTCTCCAGGCTCACCAGGAAACAGGAGAGAGACTTCATGCAGATCGTCATCACCGGCGGCGCCGGCTTTCTCGGCGCGCGCCTCGCACGCACGCTGCTCGCGCAAGGCAGCCTTTCACTGGCCGGCGCCGCGGCCCGCCCCATCGAGCGCATCACGCTGGTCGACCGCGCCGCTCCGCCGGCGGACCTGGCAGCCGACGGCCGCATCGAGGCCATCACCGGCGACCTCAACGACCAGCTCTCGGCGCAGGCCGATGCCACGCCCTGGCGCGAGGCCGACGCCATCTTCCACCTGGCCGCAGCAGTGAGCGGCGAATGCGAGGCCGACTTCGACCTCGGCATGCGCAGCAACTTCGCCGCCACGCATGCGCTGCTCGAACGGGTTCGCGCTCTCGGCACGAAGCCGGTGCTGGTCTTCGCCAGCTCGCTCGCGGTGTTCGGCGATTCGCCCGAGCAGCCGCTGCCGAAGGTGATCGAAGACCACACGCTGCCCACGCCGCAGACCAGCTACGGCATCCAGAAATTCATAGGTGAACAGCTGGTGGCCGACTTCACGCGCAAGGGTTTCGTGCGCGGGCGCAGCGTGCGGCTCATGACGGTGAGCGTGCGGCCGGGCAAGCCCAACGGCGCGGCCTCGGGCTTCTTCAGCGGAATGATCCGCGAGCCGCTGGCGGGGCTGCGCGCGGCCTGCCCGGTGCCCGACGAGACGCCTGTGGCCGTTGCGTCACCGGCGCGCACTGTCGAAGGCATCATCCGCGCCGCCGAGGCGACCGACGCGCAATGGGGCCCGCGCACCGCGCTGAACCTGCCCTCGCTGCCGACCACGGTGGGCGAGATGGCCGCGGCGCTGGAGCGCGTGGCCGGCAAGGCCGCCACCGCCCTGCTCGACCGCACGCCCGACCCGACGATCATGCGGATCGTGAAGACCTGGCCCGGCCACATCGAAACCGCACGGGCGAAGGCGCTGGGCCTGACCGCCGACGACAGTTTCGAGGCGGTCATCCGCGAGTACGTCCGTGAAAATCCCGACGCGGTGAAGCTCCCCGGTGTTGCATAGTCCGGTGCGCCTGACGCGCACCTGACCCCAACCCCGGAGACATCATGAAACTCGGCCACATCGCCGCCGCCTGCCTTTCGCTCGCCCTGGGCACCCTCGCCGCTTCCGCCTTCGCCCAGGCCCCCACCGTTCTCAAGATCGGCTACGCGACTTCCAAGGAGTCGCACTACGGCGTGGGCTCCACGGTGTTCTGCGAAGAGATCGAGAAGGGCACGCAAGGCCGCTACAAGTGCCAGCACTTCGCCAACTCGGCGCTGGGCGGCGAGCGCGAGCAGATCGAGGCCATCCAGCTGGGCACGCAGGACCTGGTCAACACCTCGACCGGCCCGGTGGGCAACTTCGTACCCGAGGTGAAGATTGTTGACATTCCGTTCCTCTTTCGCGACTACGACCATGCGCGCAAGGTGATGGACGGCCCGATCGGCCAGGACATCCTGACCAAGTTCCCGAGCAAGGGCATCATCGCGCTGGCCTGGACGGAGAACGGCTTTCGCCACATGACGAACAGCAAGCGCGACATCGTCAAGCCCACCGACGCGGCCGGCCTGAAGATGCGCACCATGGAAAACAAGGTGCACATGGACGGCTACCGCACCTTCGGCATCCTGCCCACGCCGATGGCCTTCCCCGAGCTCTTCGGCGCGCTGCAGCAGGGCACGGTCGACGGGCAGGAGAACCCCATTCCGGTGATCCTGGCCTCGAAGTTCTCGCAGGTGCAGAAGCACCTCTCGCTCACGGGCCACGTGTACTCGCCGGCGCTCCTGCTGCTGTCGCCGAAGGTGTGGAACAAGCTCTCGGACGCCGACAAGAAGGTGTTCACCGAAGCCGCGAAGAAGGCCGCCATTGCCCAGCGCAAGAAGGTGAACGACGACGAGAACAACGGCATCGCCCAGCTCGAGAAAGACGGCATGAAGGTCACGCGCACGGTCGACGGCGCCGCCTTCCGCGAGGCGCTGAAGCCGGCGTACGTGAGCTACGCCAAGGAATTCGGCGCGGACAACATCAAGAAGATCACGGACGTCAAGTAACGCACGCTCCGCCGGTCTTCCGGCAACGCGCCCGGTCCGCCACAGTGCGCCGGGCGCTTCGTTTTTTCTTCTCTCCCGAAACAACAGAGAACAACTCAAAGTGCAAGCCTTCGAGCGCTACTTTCTCGCCGCCAACCGCTGGGCGCTGATTCTTCTGCTGGCCGCCATGTCGGTCATCATCTTCACCAACGTCGTGCTGCGCTACACCACCAGCCAATCGCTCGAATGGGCCGAGGAGGTGTCGCGCCACATGATGATCTGGCTCACTTTCCTGGGCGCCGGCCCGGTGCTGCGCTACGGCGGGCACATCGCGGTCGAGAACCTTCAGGACGCGCTGCCCCGCTCCGCCGCGGTGGCGCTGCGCATCGTGGTGGCCGGGCTGCTCTTCGCCTTCTTCGGCTTCATGGTGTGGTACGGCTGGCTCTACATGCAGCGCACGATGTTCCAGCTCACGGCCGTCACGCAGATTCCGTTCGCCTACATCTACAGCGCGATGCTGTTCGGCGGCGTGCTGCTCGTCGTGCACTGGCTGCTGGTGGTGCGCGGCTACGTGCTGAACCGCGAGTTCGCGTCCGACGCGCACTTCGACGCCAACGCCTCGGCGTCGCTGTAAGGAGGAACGACCATGGATGCCAGCATCGTTCTGATCGTCTCCGCCTGCATTTTCCTGGCCATCGGCGTGCCCGTGGCCTTCGCGCTGGGCTTGTCCACCGTCACCACGCTGATCCTCGCGGAAAACTATCCGCTGATGGTGCTGCTGAAGGAAACCTTCACCGGCATCGACAGCTTTCCGCTGATGGCGGTGCCCTTCTTCATCCTGGCGGCCGAGCTAATGAGCGGCGGCTCGCTCACCGAGGTGCTGCTGCGCTTCGCGGGCCAATTCGTGGGCCACCGGCGCGGCGGGCTCGGCTACACCAACGTGGTGTCGCTGACCTTCTTCTCGGGCATCTCGGGCTCGGCGCTGGCCGACGCGGCGGGGCCGGGGTCGATGCTCATCAGGATGATGGACAAGGCCGGCTACGACCGCTCGTACGCGGCGGCGCTCACCGCCTCGACCGCGATCGTGGGGCCGATCATCCCGCCCTCGATCATCATGATCATCTACGCGCTGCAGGACGAGACGGTCTCGGTCGGCACGCTGTTCGCGGCGGGCATCCTCCCGGGCATCCTGATCGCGGTGGCGATGTGCCTGGTGAACTACCACGTCTCGAAGAAGCGCAACTACAAGGGCGATGGGCAGACGCCGCCGCTGCGCGAGATCCTGGTGACGACGTGGAAGGCGATTCCCGCGATCCTGCTGCCGGTGGTCATCCTGGGCGGCATGCGCGCGGGCTGGTTCACGCCCACAGAAGCCTCGGTGGTGGCGGTGTTCTACGCGCTGGTGTGCGGCAAGTTCGTCTACCGCACGCTCGAATGGAAGGCGCTGCCGGACATTCTTTCGCGCTCCGCCCTGCTCTCGGCCTCGGTGCTGATCATCATCGGCCTGTCGGCGTCGTTCGCGTGGGTCCTGACCATCGAGGGCATTCCGCAGCAGATGGCCGAGTGGCTGATCGGCATGAACCTCTCGCCGTGGATGTTCCTGATCATCGTCAACATCTTCCTGCTGCTCTTCGGCATCTTCATCGAGCCGCTGCCGGGCGTGATGGTGCTGGCGCCGATCCTCGCGCCGGTGGCGGTGAAGCTGGGCGTGGACCCGGTGCACTTCGCGATGATCGTGATCTTCAACCTCACGCTCGGCATGATCACGCCGCCGGTGGGCGGGCTGCTCTTCGTGACATGCAACGTGTCGAAGGTGCCGATGACGGCGCTGGTGAAGGAGCTGGTGCCCTTCCTGTGGGCACACGGCGCGGTACTGCTGATTTTGACTTTCGTGCCGGCGCTGAGCACCTGGCTGCCGCACACGCTAGGGTTCAAGTAGCGAAGCCGTTCATCCGGGCCGGTGCAGGTACTGGCTCGGCGGCACGCCCAAGGTGCGCCGGAACATCGCGGTGAAGGCGCTCGGGCTCTCGTAGCCGTGGGCCAGCGCCACCTCCAGGATCGACGCGCCCGCTGCCAGCCGGGGCAGGCTCAGCAGCAGCCTCGCCTGCCGGCACCACGCACCGAAGTTCATGCCCGTCTCGCGCTGGAACAGGCGCGCGAGCGTGCGGGTGTTCATGTGCAGGCGCTGCGCCCAGTCGTCCAGCGCGGCGGGCAGCGAAGGATCGCGCACCAGTTCCTCGCACAGCGCGGCCAGCCGGGCGTGGCGTGGCATCGGCACGTGCAGCGAAAGCGCGGGTGCGGCCTCGATCTCGTCGAGGATCAGCTCCATCACGCGCTCGTCGCGGCCGCCCGGCGCGTAGTCCAGCGGCAGCGACACGGCCGTGACGATCAGCTCCCGCAGCAGCGCGCCGACGTGGATCACGCGGCACTCGCTGCCCAGGTCGGCACGTGTGCCGGGCTCGACGAACACGGTGCGCATGCGCACCTCGCCGGCCATGCGGATCTCGTGCTCCATGCCGCCGGGCACCCACACGCCGCGACCGGTCGGCACCACCCAGCTTCCGGCCGCCGCGCTCACCAGCATCACGCCCGAGATCGCGTGGATGAGCTGCCCGCGCCGGTGCGTGTGCGGCGGAATGAAGGCGTCGCCGGCAGGGTCGGTCGCGAGCACCGCGACGGCGCGCGGGGTCGATTCGCCCTGCTCCGGGCGGAGGTTGATCGCTTTGTCCATTTCTCGACGATGCTTGCCAATTCGTAGCAGGAACATCTTCTCACGGCTTCCTACGATGCTTTTTTCCACTCCTACAGCAAACGAAAGAAGCATCCGTCATGAACAAGCGCCGACTCGGGCTGCTCACCGGCACCCATGCCGTCAACGACCTCTACCAGGGCCTCGTGCCCGCCCTGCTGCCCTTCATGGTGCTGGAGCGCGGCTATAGCTACACGGCAGTCAGCGGCCTGATGCTGGCGGCCACGGGTCTGTCGAGCGTGGTGCAGCCGCTGTTCGGCCTGTACGCCGACCGGCATCCGCGCAGCTGGCTGGTGCCCACGGGCTTCCTGGTGGCCGCGCTGGGCGTGGTGCTGGCGGGGCTGAGCCAGAGCTACCTGCTGACCTGGATCGCGATGGCGCTGTGCGGCCTGGGCATCGCGGCCTACCACCCGCCGGCCACGGTGGCTGCGCGCGCGGCTGGCGGCGGCTCGCAGAAAGCGATGAGCGTGTTCTCGGTGGGCGGCACCATCGGCGCCTCGTTCGCGCCGGTGCTGGCGGCCACGGCCGTGGGCGGCGGCAGCCTGTCGCGCAGCTACCTGCTGGGCGCGCCGGCGCTGGCGATGGGCGTGGTGTGGTTCGTCGTGAGCGCGCGGCGCGGTGCGGCCTCGGGCAGCGCGGCCGCGGCGGCACGCAAGGCCGGCGACCACCTGATGAAGCCGCACAACGACTGGCACGCCTTCGGGCTGCTGGTGGCAACCATCGTGGGCTGGTCGATTCCGTACGTCACGGTGATGTCGATGCTGTCGCTGCGCATCACGCGCGACCTGCACGGCTCGGCCTTCCAGGGCGCGGCGGCGCTTACCGCGTTCACGGCGGCGGGCGCGGTCGGCACGCTGCTCGGTGGGTGGCTGGGCGATCGCATCGGGCGCATGGGCACGATCCGCGCGGGCTACCTCTTCGCGCTGCCCTCGCTCGCGGGCATCGTGCTCGCGCCGAGCGCCGGCTGGGCGCTGGCCTGCACCGGGCTCTTCGGCCTGTGCATGTTCCTGCCCTTCGCGGCACAGGTGACGCTCGCGCAGGACTACCTTCCGCGCAACCCGGCCACCGCCAGCGGCATCGCGCTGGGGCTGGCGCTGTCGGTGGGCGGGCTGGTGTCGCCGCTCTTCGGCATGCTGTCGGACGCGCGCGGCCTCGGCGTGACGCTGACGGCGGTGCTCTGCGTGCTGTGCGCCGCGGCGGTGATGGCGCTGCGCCTGCGCAACCGGACGCCGCAGGCCTTGCCGGCCGAAGCCGAGGGGGCTGCCGCCTGAACACGGGTTCCCCGGGGGGCCAGTCGGCTTCACGCATGTTCGCTGCCAGAATCGGGCGAGAACCGACAAGGAGGGGACTGCGCCATGAATCGATTCCGGAGTTGCCTGATGGGAGGCGCCATGGGCGGCGCATTGCTGGCACCGGCCGCCTTCGGCGCCCCGCCCGCGGCGCCGGCCACACAGGCAGCCCCCGCACCGGTGGCGCCCGCGCCGGCAGATCCCGCCGCCGGCATCCGCGAAGTCGAAGCCGCCGTGCGCGCCTGGGCAGCAGCCTGGTCCGCTCGGGACGTGGCGCGCTACCTGGCGGCCTACGCACCCGACTTCGCCCCGCCGCGCGGCCAGGACCGCAAGGCCTGGGAGGCCGACCGCCGCGCGCGCATCGAGGACAAGGCCGTCATCAACGTGGGCATCGAAAGCCTCGTCATCAGTGTCCAGGGGCAATCGGCCAGCGCCACCTTCGAGCAGACCTACAGCGCCGACAAATTCCGCGAGAAAGGCCGCAAGACGCTGGAGCTGCAGCGCGTTGGCAACCGCTGGCTCATACGCAAGGAAAGCGCCGGCTGAAGGGCCGCCACGCAATTGCCCCTGTAAGGCGAACGGTTCATGGAGATGTCACTACTTGCAACGATGCTGCAGCCTTCGTTTCCCCAAAGCTGTGGCTGCCATGTTTCCCACCAAGACCGACAAGGCGCGCAACGAACTCCAGGGCGGACAGCGCACGCTCACCCAGCGCGAACGCGCCCTGCTGCTGATGGCCGACGGCCGGCGCTCCCTGACCGACTTCAGTCCCCTCTTCCCCAACCGCGACGAAGCCGAGCGGACGATCCAGGCGCTGATCGACAAGGGCTACCTGCAGGGCACGAAGGCCGCGGCGGCGGAAGCCGAGCCCCCCGCGCAGCCCGCGCCCTCGCCCATTCCCGCCGCCGAGCCGATCCAGGTCGCCACCTCCGCCGACACCTTCGACGGCAAGCGTTCGCTGGCGACAACGCGCATGTTCCTCTTCGACATCTGCGAGCGCATGTTCGTGCGCCGCGACCCGAAGTTCGCGCTGCAGATGCGCGACGCCCTGCGCGAGGCGCGCGACCGCGAGGCCATGCTGACCATCGCCGCGCTGATGCTCACCGAGATCGAGAAGACCGCCGGCGTGGAGCGCGCCGAGTCGCTGCGAGAGCGCATCGACCGGCTGCTGCCGCCGGCCGAAGTGATTCACTGAGGACCTCGATGGGGGCGGCCGTCGCCCCAGCCTGTGACACCATCGCCGGGTGAATTCCCCGCCTCCCGTCTCCACCTCGTTGTCCGCACGCCTTCGCGGCTGGGCCAGGCGCCTCAAGCGCGATGGCGTCACGCTCTGGTTCGCCTGCCGGCACGCCGCCACGCCGTGGTACGCCAAGGCGCTCGGCATGTTCGTGGTGGCCTATGCGCTCAGCCCGATCGACCTGATTCCCGACTTCGTTCCAGTGCTCGGCTACGTCGACGACGTGCTGCTGCTGCCGGGGCTGATCTGGCTCACGATCCGGCTGATTCCGGCGCCGGTGCTCGCCGAATGCCGCGAGCGGGCCGATGCCTGGATGCAAAGCTCGGGCTCCAGGCCGACCAGCCGCTGGGGCGCCGCACTGGTCGTGGCCGTGTGGATCGCCGCGGTCGCGGGGGCGTGGTACCTGTGGGCACGTTGAGGGCGGCAGGACAAATCCGCCGGCCGGGCTGCCCGATCAACTACACTCGCCCGGGTCAGGAGAGAGCCCCGCAAGCCGGGGCCGCCGAAGGCGCAGGGGGCTATTTCCCCCGAACGCTCAGGCAAAAGGACTGACGAGGCGCCGGTGAAAACCGGCGTTTCCTTGCTGGAGAGAGGCCGCCGCCACCAACCGAGGCAGCGGCCCACCGAAGGAGCAAACCCCGATCGTGGGGCGAATCTCTCAGGTAAAGCGGACAGCAGGGGTGGCCCATGGCTTGCGTCATGGATTTCGACTGCCCCTTTGGAGTGCCCCGTGGCCGCTTCCTCCGCATCCGCTACCGAACTTCTCAAGACGCCGCTGTACGACCTCCACCTGGAGTTGGGCGCCCGCATGGTGCCCTTCGCCGGCTATTCGATGCCGGTCCAGTACCCCGCCGGCCTGATGGCCGAACACAAGCACACGCGCGACGCAGCCGGCCTGTTCGACATCTCACACATGGGCCAGCTGCGCCTGGTCGGCCCCGACGCCGCTGCCGCCTTCGAGACCCTGATGCCCGTCGACGTGATCGACCTGCCCGCCGGCAAGCAGCGCTACGGCCTGCTGCTGAACGACGAGGGCGGCATCCTCGACGACCTGATGTTCTTCAACGAGGGCAACGGCTCGATCTTCGTGATCGTCAACGGCGCCTGCAAGGTGGCCGACATCGCCCACATCCAGCAGAAGATCGGCTCGCGCTGCGAGGTGCGCCCCCTGCCCGACCACGCGCTGCTCGCGCTGCAGGGCCCGCAGGCCGCGGCCACGCTGGCGCGGCTGTCGCCCGGCATCGAGCGCTTCGTGTTCATGACCGGCGGCTCGGTGCAGATCGGCGGCATCCCGGCCTTCGTCACCCGCAGCGGCTACACCGGCGAAGACGGCTTCGAGATCTCGGTGGCCGCATCCGACGCCGAACGCCTCGCCCGCCTGCTGCTGGCCCAGCCCGAGGTCAAGCCCATCGGCCTGGGCGCGCGCAATTCGCTGCGGCTCGAAGCGGGCCTTTGCCTCTACGGCAACGACATCGACACCACCACCACGCCCGTCGAGGCCTCGCTCAACTGGGCGATGCAGAAGGTGCGCCGTACCGGTGGCGCGCGCGAAGGCGGCTTTCCGGGCGCCGCGAAGATCCTCGCGCAGCTCGCCGCAGCCACCGCAGGCGCGGCCGGCCACACCGACCACGACACGCTGAAGCGCAAGCGCGTGGGCCTCGTGGCGCTGGAGCGCATTCCGGTGCGCGACGGCACGGTGCTGCAGTCCTTCGAAGGCCAGGACATCGGCCTCGTCACCAGCGGCCTGCTCGGCCCCACGGCCGACCGCTGCATCGCCATGGGCTACGTGGCCACCGCCTTCGCCGAGCCCGGCACGCGCGTGCAGGCCATCGTGCGCGGCAAGCCGGTGCCGATGGAAGTGTCGACCATGCCCTTCGTGCCCACCCGCTACTACCGCGGCTGACCGGCTAGGCTCTGCACCCCCGATCCATTTTTTCCACGAGGAGTTTTTCCACCATGAGCATCAAGTACACCAAGGACCACGAATGGGTGTCGGCCGAAGGCGACGCGGCCACCGTCGGCATCACCGTGCACGCGCAGGACGCGCTGGGCGACGTGGTGTTCGTCGACCTGCCCGAAGTCGGCAAGACCTTCGCCCAGGGCGAAGTCGCCGGTGTCGTCGAATCGGTGAAGGCCGCCGCCGACGTGTTCATGCCCGTCTCGGGCGAGATCACCGAAGTGAACGAAGCGCTGCGCGCCGACCCGTCGCTGGCCAACAGCGACCCGCTGGCCGCCGGCTGGTTCTTCAAGGTCAAGCTGAGCGATCCGGCGCAGCTCGACGCGCTGCTGGACGCGGCCAGCTACGACAAGTTCGCCGCCGAATCCTGATGCGCTGCTGAAAGCCGGCGACCGGGTACGGGTGACGCGAGGGTTTCTCGTCATCCGGATCCGGCTCCCGCTCCCGTACTCCTCTCTTGCCCCATCCCATCGCCATGTCAAGCCACGCCCTCCCCACCCTGCAAGAACTCGAGAACGCCGAAGAATTCATTGCCCGCCACATCGGCATCGATGCGGCGGACGAGGCGCGCATGCTGCCGGCGATCGGGTCGGAAACGCGCGCGGAGCTCATCGACGGCATCGTGCCCGCCGCCATCCGCCGCTCGAAGCCGATGCGCCTGCCCGCGCCGGTGACTGAAGCCGATGCGCTGGCCGAGCTGAAGGCAATGGCGTCGAAGAACAAGGTGTTCCGCAACTTCATCGGCCAGGGCTACTACGGCAACCACACGCCGGGCGTGATCCTGCGCAACATCCTCGAGAACCCCGCCTGGTACACCGCCTACACGCCCTACCAGGCCGAGATCTCGCAGGGCCGCATGGAAGCCCTGCTCAACTTCCAGACGATGGTGTGCGACCTCACGGGCATGGCCATCGCCAACGCCTCGATGCTCGACGAAGCCACGGCCGCCGCCGAGGCCATGACGCTCGCCAAGCGCAGCGTGAAGAGCAAGAGCAACGTGTTCCTCGTCTCGGGCGACTGCCACCCGCAGACCATCGAAGTGATCAAGACCCGCGCCGCGCCGCTGGGCATCGAGGTCAAGGTGAGCACCGTGTCTGAAACGCTGCCCCACCTGATGGTCAGCGGCGCCTTCTTCGGCGTGCTCGCGCAGTACCCCGCCACCACCGGCCACGTGCACGACCTGCGCCCGCTCGCGGGCCATGCGCACCAGTGCGACGCGGCCTTCATCGTCGCGGCCGACCTGCTGGCGCTGACGCTGCTGGCGCCTCCGGGCGAATGGGGCGCCGACATCGTCTGCGGCACCACGCAGCGTTTCGGCATGCCACTTTGCAACGGCGGCCCGCACGCCGCCTACCTGGCCTGCCGCGACGAGTTCAAGCGCTCGCTGCCGGGCCGCCTCGTGGGCGTGAGCGTCGACACGCACGGCCAGCCGGCCTACCGCCTCGCGCTGCAGACGCGCGAGCAGCACATCCGCCGCGAGAAGGCCACTTCCAACATCTGTACCGCGCAGGTGCTGCCGGCCGTGGTGGCCAGCATGTACGCCGTGTACCACGGGCCCGACGGCCTCACGCGCATCGCGCAGCGCGTGGCCGCGCTCACCGCGGTGCTGGCCAAGGGGCTCTCGCAGATGGGCCGCGAGCCGGTGAACGCCACCGCATTCGACTCGCTGACCATCCGCACCGGCGAAGACACGCAGGCGATCATCGAACGCGCGCAGGCCGCCGGCGTCAACCTGCGCCAGCGCCTGCAGCAGCACCTGGGCATCTCGCTGGACGAGACCAGCACGCGCGCCGACGTCGAAACGCTGTGGGCCCTGTTCGCGCCCGCCGGCACGCAGGCGCCGCGCTTCGACGACCTCTCGGGCAGCACCGTGCCGCTGATCCCCGAAGACCTGCGCCGCACCAGCGCATTCCTCACGCACCCGGTGTTCAACACCCACAAGAGCGAGACGGCGATGCTGCGCTACATCCGCAGCCTGTCGGACAAGGATCTGGCGCTCGACCGCAGCATGATCCCGCTGGGCAGCTGCACCATGAAGCTCAACGCGACCAGCGAGATGATCCCCATCACCTGGCCCGAGTTCGCCAACATCCACCCCTTCGCGCCGGCCGACCAGCTGCAGGGCTACGCCCAGCTCGACGCCCAGCTGCGCGCCTGGCTGTGCGAGGCGACCGGCTACGCGGGCATCAGCCTGCAGCCCAATGCGGGCTCGCAGGGCGAGTACGCGGGCCTGCTGGCCATCAAGTCCTTCCATGAGGCCAAGGGCCAGGGCCATCGCAACATCTGCTTGATCCCCTCTTCCGCGCACGGCACCAACCCGGCCAGCGCGCAGATGGTGGGCCTGCAGGTGGTGGTGACGGCCTGCGACGCGCAGGGCAACGTCGACATCGACGACCTCAAGCGCGCCTGCGAGAAGCACAGCGCCAACTTGGCCGCGGTGATGATCACCTACCCCAGCACCCACGGCGTGTTCGAGACCCGCGTGAAGGAGCTGTGCGAGCTGGTGCATGCGCACGGCGGTCGCGTGTACGTGGACGGCGCCAACATGAACGCGCTGGTCGGCGTGGCCGCGCCGGGCGAGTTCGGCGGCGACGTGAGCCACCTGAACCTGCACAAGACCTTCTGCATCCCGCACGGCGGCGGCGGGCCGGGCGTCGGCCCCGTCTGCGTGGTCGAAGACCTCGTGCCCTACCTGCCGGGCCATGCCACGGCCGGCGTACCTTCCAACGGCGTGGGCGCGGTGTCGGCCGCGCCGCTGGGCAATGCGGCGGTGCTGCCGATCAGCTGGATGTACTGCCGCATGATGGGCGCCAAGGGCCTGCAGGCCGCGACGGAGACGGCCATCCTGAGCGCCAACTACATCAGCGCGCGCCTGAAGGACCACTACCCCACGCTGTACGCCAGCCCCAACGGACACGTCGCGCACGAGTGCATCCTGGACCTGCGCCCTCTGAAGGACACCAGCGGCGTCACCGCCGAGGACGTGGCCAAGCGCCTGATCGACTACGGCTTCCACGCGCCCACGCTGAGCTTCCCCGTGCCCGGCACGCTGATGGTGGAACCCACCGAGAGCGAGCCGCTGGCCGAGCTCGACCGATTCATCGACGCGATGATCGCCATCCGCGGCGAGATCCGCCGCATCGAGGAAGGCGTCTGGCCGAAGGAAGACAACCCGCTCAAGCACGCGCCGCACACGGCCGCGAGCCTGCTGGGCAGCGAGTGGAGCCACCCGTACTCGCGCGAACTCGGCGCCTTCCCGCTGGCCGCGCTCAAGAACGCCAAGTACTGGCCGCCCGTTGGCCGCGTCGACAACGTCTACGGCGACCGCAACCTGTTCTGCAGCTGCGTGCCGGTGAGCGAGTACAGCGAGGAAGCCGAAGAGGCCTGAACGGGAAGGAGGCCGCGAAGGCGCGACCTTCTACGGTGAGGGTTCGCGGCGGTAGGCCGCCCACTTCACCGTCAGGATGTCAGCGGCGATCTTCGCGGCGTTGACGCCCGCATAGGCTTCGGACGGGTCGAACTGGAAGGCCTCCCGGTACCGGTTGATCTGCGCGTAGTCCGGGTCGATGGTCATCGGGCCCATCAGCTCGGCGGGGTCGGTGCCCGCCGGAAGCGCGAGGAATTTCTCCGAGTCGGTGGCACTCTGGTAGAGGTCGACGCTCATCAGATTCATACGGTTGTCCTCCGGAGCTTGGTTTCGGCAACCAAGCCTCCGCGACAACCGCGGGGCATGCAATCGGTGTGCGCCTACACGGCGCGCCGGAAGAACGCCCGCAGCCTCAGGGCCAGTGTCGGGGCTGCTGTCAGTCAGGGCTGCTTCTTCTTCACCACGTCCCCCGTGGCGATCTGCTCGCGGAAGGCGCGCATGCTGGCCTTCACCTTGCGCTCGTTCTCCAGCCCCATGCGCACCATGATCTTCTGCCCCGCGGACATTGCTTCCAGTTGCGGATCGGCGTACTCGTAGCGCACCCACGGTCGCTGGGACGGGACGTCGCCCTTCACCTCGACCAGCCGCACCTGCACCGGACCGGCGGGCTCGGGCGCCTGCAGCAGGTGGTCGATCACGGCGACGAGCCTGTCGTTGAAGTAGCGCCCCGGGTAGCCCAGTTCTTCATACGCATGCTGGAAGAGCGGATAGAGCCGGGCATAGGCCTTGGCCGCCTTCGCCGGATCGACGGACCCGGCAAACAGCACCATGGCGTTGTAGCGCGCCGCGTTGTTGGCGGCAATGACCTGCTTGTCGCCCTGCCCCGAGGTGATGAAGCGCTGCTTGGTCTGCTGCACCGGCCATGCGCTCGCTGGCGCCTGCTCGCGCGCGAGGTTGTCGACCGTTGCCACGAAGCGGCGCACGATGCCGTCGAACTGCAGGAAGTCGGCCACGTTCTTGCTGCCGAACAGGTCGACCAGGGCCTTCATCACGCGCGTGTCGGCGTCGGTGGCGTTCGCGAGCCCCGCGTCGGGCACCGCGATCCCGTCCATCGGGTTTCGCGGTTCCAGGGATTGGGGTGCGGGCGCGGGTGCCGGCGGGGGTGGCGCTCCGTCGTTCGGCGCCGCGGCCACCGGCGTGGCTTCGGGGGCCTGCTGCTGCTGGTACCAGCGCCAGCCGAAGAACGCGGCCGCGAGCAGCACGAGCACGGCGACGACGATGCTTCCTATGGGCGTTTCGCGGCGAGGCCTGAACTCGGGGGTGTCGTGGGTGTCGCTGTCTTGCATGAGGGCGTTTCCTTGTGCGGTGATGTCGTCAGGAAGGCGAGCAGCTGGCTATGGTGCACCAGATCAGGTCGCAGCCGGACCACGTCGTCGTAACGCCCTGTGACGCAGCGGTCACGCGGAAGTTCAGTCAGCTCATTCCGGCGCGCTCAGCGACTGCAGCCACGCCAGCGTGGCCTGCAGCTCCGCCGGGCGGATCTCGTGCGCGCCCGGAAAGTCCGTGCCCGACAGCGCCAGCGGCAGCGTGCGCGCCAGCTCACGCGTGGCCTGTGCGGCGCTCGGCGGAATCACGTTGTCGGCGCTGCCATGGCTCACCCACAGCGCCTTGCCCTCGAAAGCCTCGGGCGGCGCGATGTGCGGCACCACCTGCGGCAGCAGCCGGCTGTGCCACACCAATGCGGCACGCACGCTTTCAGGCTTGGTCAGCAGCAGCGACAACGCCATGATGCCGCCCTGGCTGAAGCCGCCGACCACGATGCGCTGCGCCGGCACGCCGAGCTGCTGCGAGGCCGAGGCGATCATCTCGCCCACGAGGAAGCGGCTTTCGCGCTCCTGCTCTTCGTCGATGCGGCGCTCGCCGCCGGGCAGCACGTCGAACTCGAACCACGCGTACGAGTCGGGCGACAGCACGTACGGCGCGCGCAGGCTCAGCACGTGGAACTGAGGAGGCAGCATGCGCGCCAGGCCGAACAGGTCCTGCTCGTTGCTGCCCACGCCGTGCATCAGCACCAGCAGCCACGGCTCGCGGACATCGGGTTGTGCGCCTTGCGCGAGGAACTTCAAGGGCAAATGCAGTTGCTGGGTCATTGGCCTTCTTCTTTCTTTCGTTCGTTCTTTTCTTTTTTGTTCAGCGAAACCCTCGCGCCAGTTCGCGCGTGAGTTCGGCTGCAGGAATCTCGCGGCAGCCGGTCGCGTTCTGCCCCGACCACAGCGGGGAGAAATCGCCGCTGCCCTGTGCCTCGGCCTTGGCGCGCAGCGGCGCGATGGCGGAGGTGGCCAGCGGAAACTCCGGCGCCGCCGCGCCGATGGGACCGAGATCGCGCATCACGCGGTTCACGATGCCGCGCGCCGGCCGGCCGGTGAAGAGGTTGGTGAGCGCCGTGTGCCTCGCGGCCTTGCCCTTGAGCGCCGCGCGATGGATCGCGCTGGTGGTCGCCTCGGGCGTCAGCATGTAGGCCGTGCCGATCTGCACGCCCGCCGCGCCCATCGCCATGGCCGCGGCCACGCCGTTCGCATCCGCGATGCCGCCGGCCGCGATCACCGGCACCTTGACCGCATGCACGAGCTGCGGCAGCAGCGCGAAGGTGCCCAGCTGCCGCGTCAGGTCGTGCGACAGGAAGTGGCCGCGATGCCCGCCGGCCTCCAGCCCTTGCGCGATGACGGCGTCCACGCCGCGCGCCTCGAGCCACTGCGCCTCTTCCACCGTGGTGGCCGAGGCCAGCACCTTCGCGCCCCAGCCGTGCACCCGCGCCATCAGCGCCTCGGGCGGCAACCCGAAATGAAAGCTCACCACCGGCGGCTTGAACTCCGCCAGCAGGTCGGCCACCTCGGCACTGAACGGGTTGCGGCCCGGGCCGGCGGGAATGCCCGCCGCATCGATGCCGTACTCGGCGTAGTACGGCGCCAGCGCGGCGCGCCAGGTCGCCTCGCGCTCAGGGCTGGGCTCGGGCGGCGTATGGCAGAAGAAGTTGACGTTGTAGGGCTTGCCGGTGCCCGCGCGGATGGCGGCGATTTCGCTGCGCAGGGCATCGGTGCTCAGCATCGCTGCCGGAAGCGAACCGAGCCCGCCTGCGTTGCTGACCGCGATGGCCATCGCGCTGCCCTGGATGCCGGCCATCGGGGCCTGGATGAGGGGGATTTCCGTGCCGAGGAGTTGTTGCAGCGTGGTCATTCGGAGGCGCTCCTTTTGTCGAATGCCGGTGATTCTCCGGCCAAGCCGGAGGTCGCCGCGGCAACAGGGTCATCGCCCCGCGTCACCGATCGCCCGGAGAGCCTCGCGTGGGGACCGTTCAGACCGTGCAGCGATCCGGACACGGCGCGGCGCCGGCAGCTGCCGTCGATATCGAGCCGCTACACCGTCAGCATCTCGGCGGCCATCAATCGCAGGTTCTGCACAGCCGCCCCCGCGGCGCCTTTGCCCAGGTTGTCCAGAACCGCGCCCAGCACGATCTGACCTGTGCGTTCATTCCACGCAACGGCCAGACTCAGATCGTTCGAGCCGTTGTGGACCTGCGGGTCCAGCTCTGTCATCGGAATGGCAGACGACATCGGCAGCACGTGAACGTGCGCCGCATCGCGGTATCGCTGCGCAAGGCATTCGTGGATGCGCGTACCCGAGACATCGGATGGAAGCATTCGCGCGTGCAATCCGATGGTGAGCACGATGCCCTGCCGGTAGCTGCCATAGGCCGGCACGAAGATGGGGCGCTCCGTCAGGCCGGCGTAGGTCTCTATTTCCGGCACATGCTTGTGCTCGAGTGCAAGGCCGTAAACCTTCAAGGAATGCGCTCCAGTCCCGGCCTCGTGCGCTTCCGCCCCCGCCCTGCCCTGACCGGAATAGCCCGAGACGGCATGAATGACAAGCGGATAGTCAGCAGGCAGGAGGCCGGCATCCCTCAACGGCCGCAGCAGGGCAACCGCAGCAGTGGGATAGCAGCCCGGATTCGTGACCCGTGCTGCCGAGGCAATGCGTTTGCCTTGCCGTGCATCGAGTTCGGGCAGGCCGTAGACCCAGCCCGGGCTGGTGCGGTGAGCCGAACTGGCGTCGATCACGCGCACCGAGGGGTTCTCGATCATCGCCACCGCGTCGCGCGCCGCTGCATCGGGCAGGCAAAGGATGGCGATGTCGCACTCGTTGAGAGCGGCCCGTCGGGCGGCCGCGTCCTTGCGCAGGTTTGCCGGCAATGTGCGGATGCGAAATTCCCCACCCCGGAGCCGGTTCTGCAGGTCAAGGCCGGTGGTGCCCTGATCGCCGTCGATGAAGATGCTGAGGTTCATGGAGCGCGATCGTAGGCATCCGGCCTCGATGGCTCCAGCTAAATATATGGAACCCAGGATTAAGAAAAGTTAAATTTGCGCCATGCGAGAACTGAGCCTCGATCATCTGCGCACCCTTGTCGCCATTGCCGACCTTGGCTCCCTGGCCAACGCCGCGCGCGCCCTTCACCTGGCGGCCCCCACGGTCACCGTCCAGATCGCTGAACTGGAGTCGCGCCTGGGCGGCCAGTTGCTCGTTCGTGGACGGGGGCCCGCGCAGGCAACCGCCCTGGGAGAACGGTTCATTGCGCGTGCCCGCAGGCTGCTCGCCGACGCGGACGAAGCAGTGGAGGACGTCAAACGCCAACTCGCGGGCCAAACGGGCCGCGTGCGGGTGGGTGCCTCGACAGGTGCCATTGCGCACCTGCTGCCGCCCGCGCTTGGACGCCTCGCCCGCAACCATCCCGGCATCGACGTGAACGTGCAGGTGCTGACCTCCAATGAAAGCATGACCCGGCTCGCCGCAGGCAGCCTGGACCTGGCGGTCGTGGCGCTGCCGCAGGCGCCCGTGCGGGGCGTCCATGTCACGCCCCTGCGGCGCGAGGCGGTGGTTGCCTTCCTGCCGGCGGAGTGGAAGGCACCGAGGCGGCTGACTCCACAGTGGCTGGCCCAGCAGCCGTTGATCATGAACGACTCCTCCACGCGTCTCTACAGGCTTACCGCGGAGTGGTTCTCCGCGGCCGGCGTCCATTGCCGGCCACGCATCGAGCTCAACTACAACGACGCGATCAGGACACTGGTCGCCGCGGGCTATGGAGCGGCGCTGCTGCCGGAGGAATCGCACGAGAGCGCGCGCGACCCTCGCATCACCGTGCGTCCGCTCAGCCCGGCTCTTTGGCGGCAACTCGGCCTCGCGGTCAGCGACCGGGGGGCCAGCGGACCGACGCGTTTCGTCATGAACGCCTTGCTGCCTGAAAAGAGCTCCGCTGGCGGCTGAGTCGGATGCCCGATGTGCCGGCCCGCCGCGGCACAACCCGCCCCGGGCCGCCCGTTCATGGATTTCCGGCAAAGGCTGCCCGGGTTTTTCGGGACGAGCTGGATGCCCTCTCGCCTTCGTCCTTACTCTTCGCTCGTCCACTCCACGCGCACACCCAGGCTGCGCAGGTTCTCAACGAAGCGCGGATGCGCGCGGCGGATCGGCGCCGCGTTGCGGATCTCCGAGCGGCCCTCGATGCTCGCCGCCACCATGAAGAGCGCTATCGCCACGCGGATGATGTAGGGGCTCTCGACCACCGCGGGCGTCAACGGATTGCCGCCGAAGGTGATGAGCCGGTGCGGGTCGGACGAGAACACGTGCGCGCCGAACTTCGAGAGCTCGCCCGTCCAGCCCAGCGCGCCGTCGTACACCTTGTTCCAGAACATCGCGTTGCCCTCGGCGCGCACGCCCAGCGCAATGAAGATCGGCAGCAGGTCCACCGGAAAGTAGGGCCACGGCGCCGCCTCCACCTTGGTGAGCACATTGCTCGTGAAAGGCGTCTGCACCTTCAGCGGACCGCTGCGCACGGCGCGCGACCAGCCGTCCTCGTGCACGATCTGCACGCCGAACTTCGCGAAGGTGCGGTCCAGCAGCGGAAAGTTTTCCGGCGCGCTGTTGCGCACGACCACGTCGCCGCCCGTGATGGCGCCCAGCGCCAGGAAGGTGGTGATCTCGTGGAAGTCCTCGTCGAAACGGAACTCGCCGCCCTTGAGCGTGCCGCCGCCGTGCACCGTGAGCCGCGAGGTGCCGATGCCCTCGATGCGCACGCCGATCATGGCCATGAAGCGGCAGAACTCCTGCACGTGCGGCTCCGAGGCCGCATTGGTCAGCGTCGAGGTGCCGTCGGTGGCCGCAGCGCACAGCACGAAGTTCTCGGTGGTCGTGACCGAGGCGTAGTCCAGCCAGTGGTCGGTGGGCGTGAGCCTGCTCTTGCTGCGAACCAGCAGCGAGCCCTCGGTGCGCTCCACCTCGCCGCCGAAGCGCTGGAACACCTCCACGTGCGGATCGATCTCGCGCACGCCCAGCGTGCAGCCCTTGACGTTGTCCTCCAGCCGCGCCACGCCGAAGCGCGCCAACAGCGGCGGCACCAGCATGATCGACGAGCGCATCTCCTCCGGCAGCCGGTGGCGCGAAGCGTCGAAGGCCGTCTCGCGGTGGTGCAGCTCGAGCGTGCCCGTCTCGTGGTCCATGCGCACGTCGCTGCCCAGGGTGCGGAAGATGTCGAGGATCTTGCGCACGTCGGTGATGTCGGGCACGCCATGCAGGCGCAGCGGCTCCCAGGTGAGCAAGGTGGCGCAGAGCACCGGCAGCACGGCGTTCTTGTTGGCGGAGGGGGTGACGCGGCCACGCAGCGGCGTACCGCCGTGCACGATGAGGTTGGACATGGAGGAAGGCGAGAGGAAACGGGGGCGCGGGAGCGGTGGAGAAAAGGTCCGGAAACAGTCCGAAACCGGAAGCGACGACTTTACCGTCTGGAAGCGGCACGAAAGGCGCCGAAGTTGTAAGAACTTCAAAGCAGAAGCCGCTGAAATAACAATTCTTTCGCGTTACATGCGGATGATTTACGGGCCGACTCGCGACGAACTTGTTACTCCCCCGTCCTGCCGCTGCCCGAATAGATTGGTTGCCTCCGCCAGCCACCCAGCCCCGCTGGCAAGCCAACCTCGAAAGGACAAGACAAATGAGCCACGCTTACACCGGCGGCTGCGCCTGCGGCGCCATCCGCTACGAAATTCCGGCCGAGCCGATCTTCCAGAACCATTGCCAGTGCCTGGACTGCCAGCACAAGAGCGGCACCGGCCACGGCTCGTACCTCAGCTTCCCGCGCGGCGGCACGAAGCAGACCGGCCAGGCCACGCTGTGGGACATGGTCGGCGACAGCGGCAACGTCAAGACCCGCGCCTTCTGCCCCACCTGCGGCTCGCCCGTGTACATGACCTATGCGGCAATGCCCGACGTCATCACCGTGCATGCGGCGAGCCTCGATGACCCCAGCCGGTTCAAGCCGCAGGCGGTCACGTATGGCGTGCGCGGGCATGCGTGGGATTTTCTGGATCCGGAGCTGGTCAAGTTCGACAAGATGCCCACAGCCTGAGGCGAGGGACAAGGAAGGCGCGATCCGCTTGCACTCGGGCTGCGCCAGCTCCATGACTTTGTGCACTTATCGCGGCGCGAAGGCCACTTCGACAATGCGTCGCCATGTCGTCGAACCCGCCTTCGCCATCGTCCGTCTACCCACGCATCAGGACCGCTGATTTCCTCCAGTCGGTCCAGCCCAGGCTCGACGAGATCGAGGCATTGGGCGGCGATCGCGAGGCGCAGACGCCCGTGGCCTATCCCTTCGCCGGCGACAGCGGCCTGCTGGTGACCTATGCGTTCGACACGCCGACCCAGTTCATCACCTTGACGAACGAAGGCATGGCGAGTCTGGGGCTGACCCCGGAGGAGCTGCATGTCCGGGCGGTCGACAACATGCTCGCGAAAGTGCTGCCCCAGCTCGGCACGCAGGACCTGGTGCTCTACAAGGCCCTGGTGTCCGGCGGCGACTTCGAGGTCTGCATGCTGCTTGTGCCGGGCCTTTGGCAGGAGTTGACCAACGACTTCCAGGGTGAACTGCTCACGGTGGTCCCGAGCCGCAACGTCATCTACTTCATGGACAGCAAGGCCAGCTTCGAGGCTTCGGGCGAGACGATCGGCCCCGGGCAGATCCTGGGGCTGATGTGCGCTGCGGCCGGAAAGATCAGGGCCGAAGCCGGCCCGCACGGCTTGTCTGAGAAGGTGCTGGCCCTCACCCCGGACGGCTGGCATGTGCGCGGCAGCTTCGCGGATCCTGCTTCATCGCTGAGCAACGACTGAGACATGCGGAAGAAGACGGAGCCCCCATGCGCCTGATCCAGCACAAGAACCATTCCCGACCGGAGGAACTCATCGCTATGCATCCGGACAGGGCGCCGTCGAGGCGCGCATGCCTGGGCGCACTGTCGCTGACGATGCTGCTTGCAGGTATCGCCGGGTGTGCATCTTCAAGAGGTACCTCGAACGACGATGCATCCGTGGCGAATCGTCCCCGGCGCGACGAGTGGAACGAGAGGGAGGAGCGCGAAAAGTGGCAGGAGGAAAAGCGCAGGGACGACGAATACAAGAGCCGGCGCGAGAGCAGTCAGCGAGAGAAGGAGCAGCAGATGCAAGCGTTCAAGGAGCAGATGAAAAAAGACGCGAAGGAGCAGCGGCGCATCGAAGCCGACCCTAGGGAGAGGGCCGCCAGGGATCTGAAGAACGAATTCCAGCGCAAGTACGGCCCTCTGCGCTGAGGCCGCCCGCTGTCTGCTTCCAAGGCATCGAGCCGGGGCGAGTCCGACTCTCGTCAGCCTGCCTCGCTCGCCTCTTCCTTCGCGGGCCACAGCTGGATTTCCGAGGCCTCCACAAAACCGTAGCCCTTGCGGACGGCCAGAAGCGCAGGTTCGAGAATCATCTGGTAGTCGGACGCGAATGCCTCGATGTCGTCGCCGCCGGGGTCTTCGTCCCAGGCGAAGATGAGCGCGCGGCGGTGCTTCTGCAGCAGCTCGACCAGCAGCCCTGTCTTCTCGGGCGGCACGTAGCCGCCGAGCGAGTAGTTGAAATGGATGGTGGTCCGCATCTTCTCCTGAAGCATCGGGAAGTCACGGAGCAGATCGGCGAACAGTGCGGCGGGCGTCTCGAAGACGTGCGATACGTCCACGCCGATGCGTTCGAACAATGCGGTCGGCCAGACCCGCCCCCGGCTCTGCCAGCTCGGCAGCACCTGCGCCGCGAGGTTGACGATCTCGTAGGAGATCGAGCCCACGAGTTCGCTCGCCGGTTCGGGCCACATGAAGCCTTCGGCCTCGATCTCGGTCGTGGTGTCTTCCCGGCATTCCCAGATGTGCCGCCACTGCTCGAGGCGGCGGCGCATCCGGTCCCGCAAGGCATCGGGAGTCATCGCCTCGTCCGGGGCGCCCTCTTCGGGCGGCAGGTGCGCGGCCAGCGGATAGAAGCCATCGAGCACGGCGAGAGCCTCGGGTCTGGCATCGGGCCGGACGAGATGGCGCCGCGCGTCGAGCTTCGCGAGCATGCGCAACGCCACCGCATCGACGGCCGACTTGCCGGCGGCGATGTCGCAAGCTTCGTAGGCCGCCAGCTCGCGCAGGGCCTCCTCGGCGTCGTCGGCTTCGATGTAATAGGGACGCCCCCAATGCGCCTGGTACGCGTCGAAGCCGGGAATGCCGGTGCCGCCGAGCGGCTGTGAGAACGACGCCCCGGGCGGCACGCCGGCGCGCTCGCGCACTGCCTTCTCCTGGCCGGCGTAGATGGCGCGCTGCAGGTTCACGAGGCGCTTGCACCAGGCGCCTGCATGGTGGGCCACGAGTTGCCGGCGGGCTGCGTCGCGCACGACGTCATCCAGCCCATCCGTGGTGGCTCCGCGCACGTACGGAACAAGGCGCTCCCGGATGAGGCGCACATCCACGGCAAGGTTGCTGACGTCATAACCCATTGCTTCTTCCCTTTCGTTGTCGAGCTTCGCGTCCGCGGATGGCATCCGCGGCACCGGCGCGCGATTCTGGAAGAAAAGGCACTCCCTGCCATCTGACGAAAGTCATTCATCTCATCCGGCTGCCGCGGATGATCGTCTTGTCGGATCAACAGAAAGTTGCAATAAGAAATGGAGTTGCGCGAATACCGGGGACAGTTCAGCATCCCCGGCACTCCCACCCCAACAACCAGACACGGAGACCCGAATGAGAAAGCTCAAGATCATGGAGCACATATCGCTGGACGGCGTGATCCAGCCGTCCGGCGAAGACGGCTTTCCCTACGCCGACTGGACCGCGCCCTATCGGACCCCGGCCGGGCGGGACGAAGTCCTTGCCGCGCACGGCGCGCGCTTCGACCTGCTGCTGGGCCGGCGCACCTACGACATGTGGTCGGACTACTGGCCGAAGGCGCCTGGCGGTCCGATGGCCGATGGCCTCAATGCGGCAACCAAGCATGTCGTCACCCATCGTCCGGAAAGCCTCGCGTGGGGGCCGTCCGTGGCCGTCGGGCCCGACCTAGTCGAAGGCGTGCGGCGCATCAAGTCGCAGGCCGGATCGGACCTCGTTCTCTGGGGCAGTTCCACGCTGACCTCGACGCTGCTCGAACACGGGCTCGCGGACGAAGTCGTGCTGATCGTCTATCCGGTTCTCGTGGGTACGGGCAAGCGCTTCTTCGCCGAGGGAACGCCGGGACGCGCCTTCGAATTCGTCGGCACGAAGACGACGCCGTCCGGGCTGCTGATCAATACCTACAGCTTCGCCGGCCCGTTGAAGGCGGGCTAGCCCGCCAGTGCCTCGCACTGGACTTCGATCCGGGCGTGAAGCAGGCCGAGCGTCGCGGACAGCAGCCGCTGCAGCGAATCGCGCTGGCTCGCTTCGAAGAGCGGGGCGGGGTCTGCATCGGACGCGGCGGCGTCGCGCCGGTCTTCGTCCCAGCCGAGCAGCTGGACCAGCGTTTGCGCGCCTTGCACGATGTCGCGGGCGTCGTTCAGGAATTCGGCCTGGCTCCGACCGGAGGAATCGAGCCGGTCGCCCTGCACCCATTCGAAGGGCTTGAACTGGGCCGAGGGGCGATACGAAGCGCTGGCGGCACGGGTGCTCGTGCCGGCGTCATTTGAAGAAGCATTGGCCATGTGTGGGCCTCCCAAGGATGTCGATTTGCAGAAACCGACGCTCTCGCTTCCAAACGAGGGCGGCAGCTCGAACGGGTTGGAAGACCGGGACATCCTTGCGGAAACCGGCAGGGCGCGAGCCCTCCCGTCCGAGCCGCCAAAAGTTGGCGCGCGAACGAAAAAGCCGCAGACCATGTGCGGTAGTGAACTGACCCCAAGAAGTTGGACAGTTAGAAGCTAATGGCACAAGGCCTGAGTTCGGTACTGTACTGGGCTCAGGCCTTTGAGTTTGAGCTTGA
>NZ_JABMJG010000008.1 GCF_013376045.1 Variovorax sp. SG517
GCGGCACCAGTGTTCGCTTGCCTGGCTGGACTCCGCAGCGATCAGCCCGTGGCGATGCAGGATGTTGGTGACGGTGCTGGGCGCAGGAACCTCGCCCAGGCCCTGGTCGGCCAGCCGGCGGGCGATCTTGCGCCCACCCCAGCTGGGGTGCTCGCGCCGCAGTTGGACCACGGCCTGCTCCAGCGCATCGGTGCTGCGCGTAGGCGAGTTCAGCGGCCGCGTGCTGCGCGGCGTGCATGCTTGCGCCATGCCTTGCAGCGCGTGGCGCTTGAGCAACGAATAGCCGGTCTTGGGGCTGATGCCGAAGCGTCGGCACAACTCGCGCCGGTTCGCTCCCTCCTGCAAAGCCAGTTCCACGAATTCTCGCTTGGTGTCCATCAGGTCTCTCGGTTGCCAGGGCATGGGGCACTTCCTCGGTCATCTCGACCCAGAAAGTGTTTCCTATGTCCGCGCACACCTGTTTCCGAGGTCCCCGGTCCATACAGCGAAGCAAAGAAAAGTAGGTCGCCTGCCGGGGCGAGTCCCGGCCCCGGGAAAGAATCGCTCAGCTACGAGCCAACAAAGCCGGCACAGCAGAAGCCAACAGAGCAACCCCGGAACCAGTCAACAACCCCAACACAATCTTCCGAAACGCAACCTCACTGATCCCGATATAAAGCCGAGCCCCCAGCAACACAGGCACAGCCACCGCCAGCGCCACCACCCCCAGCAAAGGCACGACAGACCGCCCGATATTCCCGCTGAAAACGTGAATCCCGAACGCCACCAGCAACATCGACAGATTGAAGTTCTGGATCACCGCCCGCTGCGTATCCCGCTGAAACCCGCGCAACGTGCACCACAGCGTAGGAATGGTCCCCGAGAACCCGCCGATACCGGCCATCGCACCACCGATCGCACCCGCCACCCCATCGGCCACGCGCCCGCCGAAAGCCACCTTCGGCAGATGCTGCGACATCAGCATCGCCGGACACCACAGCACCAGCAGCACGCCAAGACAAAGCTTGAAGACGACAAGGTCCAGATGCGGCAGCAACCAGACGCCGAATGGCACGCCCACCAGACCGCCAAGCAGGAAGGGCCAGAGAACGCTTTTGTCGAACGAGCGCCGCACGGTGACAGCGGCAATCACCTGCCCCGTCAGCGCCCCGAACAGTGCGAGCACGGCGGCAAGCTGGGGCTCCAGCGTCCAGGCCCAGACAGACATCGCCACCAGGCCGAACGCAAAGCCCGACAGGCCCTGCACGAAACCCGCCAGCACGGCGCCGGCGACCACATAGACATACAAGGCTTGCATGCGGTCGATGATATCGGCGGCACTTAGGCCGCGCGGCGCGCAGACTCAGGCGGAGGCCGGCACCACCAGCGCCGTGCGCCGCACGCGCCGCACGTTGAACGCGCTGGCGATCAGCACGCCCTGCACCAGCGCCAGCCCCACGATCACGCTCGTGTACTGCCCGTGGTCCATGAGCCGACCGAACACCAGCGGTGCCACGGCCTGCCCGATGTCGAGGCCGGCGTAGACCACGCCGTAGACGCGGCCGGTCGCATTGGGCGGCGTCGACTTCTTCACCAGCAGGTCACGCGAAGGCCCGGCGACGCCGGAGACGAAGCCCATCGCGCCGAAGAGCACCGGCACGAAGATCGGCGGGAAGTCGGCAAAGGCCAGCATCAACGCCAGCGCGGCGGCCAGGCCAAAGCCCACGCCCACGATGCGCTCGCAGCGCGACGGGTCGGAAGCAAGGAAGCCGCCCACCACCATGCCCGCGGCGCTCGCCACCATGTAGACGGTGAGGCACACGGCCACCAGCGCCACCGGCACCGCGTGCAGATGCCCCGCGGCCACGGGCGCGAAGGTCTGCACCACGCTGATCACCACGGCATAGAAGAAGAAGAAACCGAAGCACATCCACACGGCCGGGATGCGCAGGAAGTCGAACTCGCCGCCGGCGGGCGCGCTCTCGCCCTGCCCCGTCGCCTTGTGAACGGCCGCCGCGTCGAGCGACAGCACGCTGCGGTAGATCCACAGCACCAGCAGCACCAGCAAGGCCACCGCACCGGCCGATGCCAGCGCCACGCGCCACGAGAAGGCAATGGCGATCGGCACCACGAAGGCCGGCGCGAGCGCCCAGCCCAGGCTGCCGGTGATGCCGTGCACGCTGTAGGCATGGCCCAGGCGCGTGGGCGCGACCTTGCGGTTGAACAGCGTGTAGTCCACCGGGTGGAACACGCCGTTGCCGATGCCGCCGACCACCGCGCACAGCAGCAGCATCCAGTAGCTCTGCGCCAGGGCATAACCGAAAGCCGCCAGCCCCAGTGCCCCGAGCCCCACAAACAGCACCGGCCGCGGCCCCAGCTTGTCGACGATGAAGCCCGAAGCCGCCTGCACGATGCACGAGACCACGAAGAACACCGTCAGCACCGCGCCCAGCTCGACATAGCTCACGTTGAACGCGTCCTTCAGCCAAGGGAACAGCGGCGCCAGGATGAGCTGGCTGAAGTGGCTGACCGCGTGGGCCAGGCCGACCAGGCCGATCAGCTTGGCATCGCTGCCCAGGGTGTTGGAGGAAGGAGAAGCGGCGGGAGCGGCGCTCGTGGGCGAGTTGGAAGACATGGATTGCTACAAAAAAATCGGGGCAGGCGTCGATGCTATGCGTCGGGGACGCGGCAGAATGGCGATACAGCGACAACATTTGTCGAAACTATGCCAAGCGCCGCCTCACCCACCTCCAGGAGCGCCGCGTCCGCCGCCAGGCTGCGCGGGCCCACCCCGATCAACAGCGTCGCCTCCCTCACGCCGCACCTGTTCGCACCCGACGCTGTGCGGCCGCTGCGCGCCAAGGAGCACTTCCTGAGCGCCGACACGCTGGTCGAGCTGCACGAGCACCCGTGGCCGCAGCTCACCTTCTCCACGCGCGGCGTGATCCGCCTGAGCACGCAGGACGGCAGCTACATCGTGCCGCCCTCGCGCGCGCTCTGGGTGCCGGCCAACATGCCGCACAGCATCACGCTGATCGAAGACGCCGAGCTGCGCACCATCTACCTGCACGCCTGGATCGCGCCCTCCTGGGAGAAATGCGAGGTGCTCGAGATCAGCCCGCTGCTGCGCGCGCTGATGCTGGCGCTCGACACCACGCCCGACGGCCTGCCGCCGGCCGATGCGCACGCGCCGCAGCGCGAACGGATGATCGCGCCGCTGCTGGTCGACGAGCTGGAGCGCGCCACGCAGATCCGCATCGACGTGCCGCTGCCCACCGACAAGCGCTTGCGCCAGCTCTGCGAGACGCTGCTGCGCAACCCGGCCGACCGCGCCACGCTGGCCGAGCGCGCGGCGGCCATCGGCGCCAGCGAGCGCACGGTGGCGCGCCTGTTTCGCGACCAGCTCGGCATGAGCTGGCAGCAGTGGCGCCAGCAGGCCGTGATGGCGCATGCGCTGCCGCTGCTGGCACGCGGCATGGCGGTGAGCCAGGTGGCTGCCGCCAGCGGCTACGCCACCGACAGCGCCTTCTGCGCGATGTTCAAGGCCGCCACCGGCCGCTCGCCCACCTCGTTCCAGCACCGCAAGCGGGCCGCGCCCGCCTGACGCGGCGAAGCACCGGCGGGCGCTTCGCGGCGCTCTGGCAAGATCGGCGGCCGACAACACCATGCACTCTCCGATCTCCCTGAACGCAGCCCCCGTCGCCAGGCCGCCCACGTGGACCGCCGACATCTGGCTGCGCGTGCGCCGCCACTTCCTGCTGAAGGCGGTCGGCACCACGGTCTTCACGTGGCTTTTCTTCATCGGCTACTTCCACCTGCTGCGCAACCCGGTCTTTCCGATCGAGGTGATGCCGCTGACGCCGCTGGACCACCTGCTGCCCTTCCAGCCCTACCTGCTGGGCCCGTACCTCTCGCTGTGGGTGTACGTGGGCATCGCGCCGGGGCTGCAGCTGACCTTCCGCGAGCTGGTGGTCTACGGGCTGTGGATCGGCGGGCTTTGCATCACAGGCCTGGGCATCTTCTATTTCTGGCCGACCCAGATACCTCCCTTGGCCATCGACGTCTCCGGCTACCCGGGCTTCGCGATGCTGCAGGGCGTGGACGCGGCGGGCAACGCCTGCCCGTCGATGCACGTGGCAGTGGCCATCTTCACCGCCATCCGCATCGAGGACGTGCTGCGCGAGGCGCGCACGCCGGCCTTCTGGCGCTGGCTGAACTGGGTCTGGTTCGCCGCCATCGCCTATTCGACGCTGGCGGTCAAGCAGCACGTGGCGCTCGACGTGGCGGCCGGCGCGCTGCTGGGCATGGCGTTCGCACTGCCCTCGATGCGCTGGCGCCCGGGCGGGCGGGAACGCAGGGATTCCCCTCGCGTGGGAGCGGATATCATCCGTAAACACTGACCACTCACCACTGGCCGACGAGGAAGGGATCGATTGACTCAAGGACCGCACAGGGCGGCGATCGATCGGCGGCACACGACGACAGGCATTGCACGATGAGTTCGCTGAAGGAATTGCAGGACCTGATCCACGAGAAGTACGGCATCGAACCGTCGAAGCTCGACCCTCACGCCTCCATGCGTGAGACCGGCGGACTCGATTCGCTGGCCCTCGCCGAGTTTCTGTTCGCCATCGAAGACCACTTCGGCATCACCATGCCCGACGAGGACGCGAGCATCGACACCCTGGCCGAACTCTCCGTGCTGGTCGACAAGGTCAGGGCCGAGAAAGCCGCGTCGGCGTCGTGAACCACGAAGTCGCCGTCACCGGGCTGGGCGTCGTGGCGCCGCACGGCGACGAGCCCGGCGCCCTCTTCCAGGCCCTGCTGCAGGGCCGGTCGGCCATACAGCCCGTTTTCCCTGAACTACCCAAACCGGCAGCGGCGGCCACCGTCGCCTTCGACGAGACCCGCTGGTTCACCAAGCTGCAGCTCGCCGGCGTCGACCGCGTGAGCCAGCTGGCCGTGGCCGCCGCCGACCTGGCGATGCGCGACGCGGGCCTGGCCGTATCCGATGCGGACCCGGAGCGCGTCGGCGTCTTCTCGGGCTGCGGCATGGGCGGCGCCGCGGCGCTCGAGGCGGCCTATCGCGGCAACGGCCGCGTGTCTCCGCTCACCATTCCAGCCTTCATGCCCAACGCACCGGCCGCCCACGTGGCGATGCGCCAGGGCGTGAAGGGCCCGGTGCTCACCTACTCGGTCGCCTGCGCATCGTCCTCGGTCGCGATCGCCGAGGCGGCCAAGGCCGTGCAGCGCGGCGAGGTCGACATCGCCATCGCCGGCGGCAGCGAGGCGCTGATCGTGCCGGGCGTGGTGGTGGCATGGCAGGCGATGCAGACGCTGGCCGGCTTCCAGCCGGGCGAAGCGGCCACCGCTGTGAAGCCCTTCGCCACCGACCGCAGCGGCTTCGCGCTGGGCGAAGGCGCGGCCTTCCTCGTTCTCGAATCGGCCGAGCGCGCACGCGCGCGCGGCGCCCGCAGCCACGCCACGCTGGCCGGCTGGGGACTGAGCAGCGATGCCACCCATCTCACCAAGCCCGACGCGCCGGGCCAGGCCCGCGCGCTGCGCGCCGCCCTGCGCCTGGCAGGCCTGCAGCCGCGCGACGTGGGCTACTGCAACGCGCATGGCACGGCCACGCGCATCGGCGACGTGGTCGAGCGCAACGCGCTGGCCGACGTGTGGGGCGACGATCTCGACACGCTGCGCGTGAGCTCCACCAAGGCGCTGCATGGCCACATGCTGGGCGCGGCGGGCGCCATCGAGGCGATCGTCACGGTGATGGCGCTGCAGCAGCGGCAGCTGCCGCCCAACGCGAACTGCCGCGAGATCGATCCGGAATGCAGGCTCGACCTGGTGACGCAGGACGATACGGCGGCACCGTCGCTCGAAGCCGCCATCAGCAACTCCTTCGCCTTCGGCGGCACGAACTCGGTGCTGCTTTTCAGGCGCGCCTAGGCGGCCACCGCCTGCAGCGGAGGCGCCGCCGCCGCGCGCAGCCATGCCACGAAGGCGCCGACCAGTGGGTCGTCGGTACGGCTCGGCGCCACGAACACGCTGTAGCCCCGGCTCGAGGGCGCACGGTGCGGGCAGGCCAGCACCAGCTCGCCCGAACGCAGTTCGCGCTCCACGAAATAGTCGGGCACCAGCCCCACGCCAAGGTCGGCGCGAACCGCCGCGACCAGCGACGAGAACAGGTCGAAGCGGTGCCCCGCCACGAGGTTGTCCGGGGCGCGCAGGTTCGCCACCTGCCCGAACCACTCCTCCCACGCCCCCATGCGCGTGCGAAGCTGCAGCAGCTGCGCCGCGCGGAAATCTCCCCGCGCCATGGCCGCGCGCCCCTTCGCCTGGGGGGAACACACCGCGACGCAGGACTCGCCCATCAGCGGCTGGGCATTCGCGCCCGGCCATACGGCGTCGTCGTACTGCACGCCCACGTCGAAGGGCTGGTCCTCCATGTAGAGATGCGTAGGGAATACCTGCAGGTGCAGGCTGCAGCCCGGATTGCGGGAGACGAACTCGGGCAGCCTCGGCGTGAGCCAGCCCTCGGCCAGCACCGGCACCGCCCCCACCAGCAGGCGCAGGCCGTCGGTGCGCTGCGCCATGGCTTCGAGCGTGTGGTTCTGCAGCCGCAGCAGGTCACCGGAGATCTGCCCGTGATAGCGCTGCCCGGCCTCGGTGAGCTCGGTGCCGCGCGCGGTGCGCTGCACCAGCCGCACGCCGATCTGCTCCTCCAGCAGCCGCAGCTGCTGGCTCACCGCGCTGTGCGTGAGGCACAGCTCCTCGGCGGCCTTGCCGACGCCGTGGTGGCGGGCCACCGCGTCGAAGATCAGCAGCGCTCGGGTGCTCGGAATGTGGCGGCGCATGAGGGCTTCGTTAGAAAAACTGACAACGCGGAAGATTAAACCAGAGCGCGCGCCTAACACAGCCATAAGAATCGCTGACGACGGCGCTGCACCGGCGGCGCCGATCTCGATCCGGCCCGCTTCAAAAAAACCAGGACACCTCCACACCATGCCCCACACCGCGTCACCTCGTTCCGCCGCACTTCGCCTCGCCCCCCTCATCCGCGTCCTTGGCCTCGCCCTGGCCTCGGCCGCCGCCGGCTTCGCGCACGCCCAGGGCGGCAGCGTCGCGGCCCCGCCCGCGCAGGTGCGGCCCGAAGTGGACAAGGCCTATACCCAGCTGATGGCCTCGCCCGCCATCCAGAAGCTGCTGGACGCGGTCAAGGCCGATCACGACCGCTCGGTCGAAGACCTGAAGATGCTCACCGAGATCGAAGCCCCGCCCTTCAAGGAGCAGAAGCGCGCCGAAGCCTTCCTCGCGCGCATGAAGGCGCTGGGCCTGGCCGACGCGAAGATCGACGCCGAAGGCAACGTGGTCGGCCTGCGCAAGGGCACGGGCAACGGGCCCAAGCTGCTGATCTCGGCCCATCTCGACACCGTGTTCCCTGCCGGCACCGACGTGAAGGTGAAGGAGCGCGACGGCAAGCTCTACGCGCCCGGCATCTCCGACGACACGCGCGGCCTCGCGGTGCTGCTGTCGTGGCTCAAGGTGCTGAACGACAACAAGATCCAGACGGTGGGCGACCTGCTCTTCGTGGGCAACGTGGGCGAGGAAGAGCTCGGCAACCTGCGCGGCATCAAGGCGATCTTTCGCGACAACCTCGACATCGACGGCATGGTCGGCCTGGAGCCCGCACCCGACGGCACCGTGCTGATGCTGGGTACGGGCAGCCACCGCTACGAGGTGAGCTTCAAGGGCCCCGGCGGCCACAGCTACGGCGCCTTCGGCCAGGTGCCGAGCGCCATCCACGGCATGGGCCGCGCCATCGCGAAGATCGCCGACATCCGCACGCCGAGCTTCCCCAAGACGACGTTCACGGTCGGCACGGTCGGCGGCGGCACCTCGGTGAACACCATCGCGCCGGATGCGCGCATGGCGGTCGACATCCGCTCCGACGACATGGCGCCGCTGCTGGAGACCGAAAAGAAGATTCTCGCGGCCATCGACGAAGCCGTGGCCGAGGAAAACAAGCGCTGGAACGTCAACACGCTGAGCGTGAGCACCAAGCTCATCGGCGACCGTCCGGGCGGCCGCACGCAGTCGGACACGGTGATCGTCGAGGCCGCCACGCGCTCGAACGCGGCCTTCGGCCACAAGACGCTGCTGACCGGCGCGAGCACCGACGCCAACGTGCCGATGTCGCTGGGCATCCCGGCCATCATCATCGGCGGCGGCGGCAAGACCGGCGGCTTCCATGCGCTGTCGGAGTGGATCGACGTGACCGACGGCTGGAAGGGCGCGCAGAACTCGCTGGTGACGGTGCTCGGCCTGGTCGGCGTGCAGGGCACCAGCGCGCCGCTGCTCGAAAAGCGCCCTCCACGTTCGAAGTAAACACAGGCGCAAGGGCGACTGCGGCCGGGGCCTCGCCCCCGGCGTCTCCGTTATGCTGGTGGCCGCTTTCCACCACGCGTACCGACAGGAGGACGACATGCACGCCCGTTCAACCCTCATCGCCCTGGCGCTGCTCGCCGCAGGCGCCTCGGCGCAGGCCAACAACCTGCTCGACCAATTGAAGGAAAAGGCCGGCGAAGCCGCCAGCGCCAACTCGCAGGGCGGCACCGGCAACGCGGGCGGATCGGCGCTCGGCAACCTGGGCAGCAGCCTGGGCTTCAAGATGCCCGCCGTCGGCACCAGCACCATGGGCAACGCGGCCGGCGTGCTGCAGTACTGCGTGAAGAACAACTACCTGGGCGGCGACGCGGCCTCGGTGAAGGACAAGCTGCTCGCCAAGATCACCGGGCAGAAGAAGCAGGAGACCGGCTTCGCCAGCGGCGCCAAGGGCCTGCTGCAGGGCGGCGACGGCAAGTCGCTGAACCTCAAGGGCCTGTCGTCGAAGGTCAAGGAAAAGGCCTGCGACTACGTGCTCAAGAACGCAACTTCCTTGATCTGACCCGGCTACACATTCCGCATCGCTTTCGCGCGGCGCACCGCGCATGTGCCTGCAGTTTTCTTCCGTGCGCCCGCAAACTTCCATGACCCCGGCTGCCCCCTCTCCTTCCCTGCGCCAGCGCCTTTCGCGCTGGGTTCCGTGCCTCGCGTGGCCCCGCCCTTCCGCCGCGCTGCTGCGCAACGAGGCGATGGCCGGCATCACCGTGGCGCTGATGGTGATTCCGCAGGGCGTGGCCTACGCGGCGCTGGCGGGCATGCCACTGGTCACTGGGATCTACGCAGCGCTGTTCCCGGCGCTGGTCGCGGTGATGTTCAGCTCGTCGCAGCGGCTGTCGGTGGGGCCGACGGCACTCACCAGCCTGCTGGTCGGTGCCTCGCTCGCGCCGCTGGCGGTGGCGGGCAGCGCCGAGTGGGTGGCGATGGCGGTGTGGCTCACGCTGATGTCGGGCGCAATCCAGATCGTGCTGGGCGCGGGGCGCTTCGGCTGGCTGCTGCGGCTGGTGAATTCGCCGGTGCTCATCGGCTTCACGCAGGGCGCGGCGGTGCTGATCGCCATCTCGCAGCTGCCGGCGCTACTGGGCTTCACGGGACGGACCATTCCGCAGGTGCTGAAGGGCGGACCGCTGCCCGACCTGGTGGCCATCGCCTTCGGCCTGGGCAGCATCGCGGTGCTGTGGCTGGGCAAGCGCCTGCTGCCGCGCTTTCCGACGACCATGGCGCTGGTGGCCGGCGCAGCCGCCATCAGCTGGCTGGCCGACTACGCGCTGCGCGGCGGCGCGGTGGTGGGCACGCTGCCCTCCGGGCTGCCCTCGTTCTACTGGCCCGGCCTGCTGCCGCTGAGCACCTTCAGCGCGCTGGTGCTGCCGGCGCTGATGATCACGCTGGTGAGCTTTCTCGAAACGGCTTCGAGCGCCAAGGTCGACAACGCGCGCGCCGGCACGCTCTGGAACGAAAACCAGGACCTGATCGGCCAGGGCCTGGCCAAGCTGGCCTCGGGCTTCACGGGCGCCTTTCCCACGAGTTCGTCGTTCTCGCGCTCGGCCATCACGCTCTATGCAGGCGCGCAGACCGGCTGGGCGACGCTCTTCAGCGTGGTCGTGGTGGCGGGCGCGCTGCTGTGGCTGATGCCGCTGCTCTATCACGTGCCGCAGGCGGTGCTGGCGGCGGTGGTGGTCACGGCCATCCTGGGGCTGGTGAAGCCGGCGAGCTTCACCGCGCTGTGGCGCATCTCGCGCATCGAGGCGGGCATCGCCTTCGGCACCTTCGCGCTGACCATCGCGACCGCGCCAAGCATCTACTGGGGCGTGCTCGGCGGCCTGCTGGCCGCCCTGGCGCACTACATGTACCGGCACCTGCACCCGCGCATCATCGAGGTGGGCCTGCATCCCGACGGCAGCCTGCGCGACCGCAACCTCTGGAAGCTGCCACCGCTGGCACCGAACCTCTATGCGCTGCGCATGGACGCCGAGCTCGACTTCGCCTCCGCCTCCACGCTCGAACGCGCGCTCACGGTGGCCCTGGCCGAGCGGCCCCACCTCACCGACGTGTGCCTGTTTGCGCAGCCGATCAACCGCATCGACATCACCGGCGCCGAAGTGTTCGGCTCGATCCGCCGGATGATGGAATCCAAGGGCATCCGCCTTCACCTGAGCGGCATGAAGCTGCCCGCGATGCAGGTGCTCGAAAGCGCCGGGCTGCTGGCGCCGGGGCCGATGCTCTTCAGCTACCGCACCGACGGCGAGGCGCTCGCGGCGCTGATGCCGCGCGTCGAAGTGCCCGCGCAGCAGGAAGCCGCCGCCTGAGGCGCCATCGCCCATGAAGACCACCATCGAAGAGCTCGTCGCGTTCCGCACGGTGGTGGACACCGGCTCGATCACGGCCGCGTCGGAGCAGCTCTCTCAGACCGTCTCGGGCATCAGCCGCGCGCTGAGCCGGCTCGAGCAGAAGCTCGACACCACCTTGCTTCGCCGCACCACGCGCAGGCTCGAACTCACGGAGGAAGGCGCGGCCTTCCTGCAGCGCACGCGCGCGATCCTCGATGCCATCGACGACGCCGAGGAACACATGGCCGCGCGCCGCGAGCAGCCCGCCGGCCGCCTGCGCGTGAACGCGGCCTCGCCGTTCATGCTGCACGCCATCGTGCCGCTGGTGCCGGAGTTCCGCCGGCTCTATCCGCAGATCAGCCTGGAGCTCGACACCGACGACCTGCCCATCGACCTGCTGGAGCGCCGCACCGACGTGGCGATCCGCATCGGCCCGCTGCGCGACTCCACCCTGCATGCGCGACCGCTCGGCACGCACCGGCTGCGCGTGCTCGCGAGCCCCGCGTACCTCGAGGCGCACGGCAAGCCGCGCAAGGTGGCCGACCTGGCCGAACACGCGCTGCTGGGCTTCACCCAGCCCGAGTCGCTGAACCGCTGGCCGCTGCGCGGCGTGCATGGCGACGAATGGAACATCGCGCCCACGCTGGTGGCATCGAGCGGCGAAACGCTGCGCCAGCTCGCGCTGGCGGGCGTGGGCATCGTCTGCCTGTCGGACTTCATGACCGGCACCGACCGCGCCAACGGCGCGCTGGTGCAGGTGCTGGCGAAGGAGACTGCGGACGTGCGCCAGCCGGTGAACGCCGTGTACTACCGCAACACGCAGCTGTCGGCGCGCATCACGTCGTTCCTGGATTTCCTGTCGCAGCGAATGGGCGGCTGAGCACCGTCGTTCACTGCGGCTGCTTCGGCACGAAGCGCTCGACCGCGGCCGACTTGATCTCGTAGCCGCTCACGCCCATGTCTTCCGACGAATAACGCGCCGCCTTCATCGTGCCGCTGACGTACACCGTGTCCATCGCGTGCAGGCCTTTCACGACCGAGGCCGCGACCACGTGCACGATCTGGTTGGCCGGCGGCGGCGGCGTGTGGATGCAAGCGCCGAAGTACGGCACGAGCAGGAATTCGCGGATGCCGTCCTGCGTGTTGTCCAGCGGAACGACGAAACCTGCGAGCTTGGCGGGCTTGCCGTCGAGCGCGACGTTGACGGGGGCGTTGTCCCAGACCGCTCGCATCTCGTCGAGCATCTGGATGGCGCGGGGGTCGTTGTCGCGCAGGGCTTCGAGGCTGATGTTGCGGTAGCGCTTGGTGGGGTCCCAGCTCTTCGGGATCAGTTCTTCCCACTTGAGCTCGGGGGCTGCGGCGGTGCTTGCGTCTGGTTTCGCTGCCGCTCCGGGGCCGCATCCGCTCAGGAGCGCCGCGGCCGGAGCCAGCAGGAACGCGGCCAGCACGGCGCGCGATAAGGGCCTTCTCATGAGTGCGATTGTGATCGGCAGACGTTTCAACCCCGTGGAGCAGGGCCTTTTGCACTCAATTCGTCCCAGATTGCGCAAATTTGTTGCAAAGCGCCAGAATGCCGCACCACGACACGAGGAGATCCGCATGGCACCGACAGGATGGCTGGGACTCACGTCCCTGGGGACGGTTCATACGGCGATCAGCCTGATCGCCGTCGTCGCAGGGCTGCTGGCCCTGTTCCGCTACAAGGAGATCACCATGCGCACCGGCCTCGGACGGCTCTTCGTGTGGACCACCGTGCTCACCTGCCTCACGGGCTTCGGCATCTTCCAGCACGGCGGCTTCGGCAAGCCGCACGCGCTGGGCATCATCACGCTGGCTGCGCTGGCGGTGGGCGCACTCGCCGGGCGGGGCGTGTTGTTCGGCAAGTGGGCGCGCTACATCGAGGCCGTCGCGTTCTCGGCGAGCTTCCTGTTCCACTGGATTCCGGCCTTCACCGAAACGCTCACGCGGCTGCCGCTGGGCGCCCCGCTGCTGCCGAATGCCGATGCGCCGGAACTCAAGGCGATCACCGGCGTGCTGCTCGTGCTGTATCTGGTCGGCGTCGGACTGCAGATCCGCCGGCTGCGCGGCGGCGGGGGAACGCTCAGTCCCGAACCGGCCCGCGCAGGCTCTTGATCTGCGAGCGCTGGCTCTTGCCTTCGAGCCGGCGCTGCTTCGAACCGTAAGTGGGCTTGGTCGCGCGCCGCACGCGCGGCGCGACGGCCACGCTGTCGACCACCGCCTGCAGCCGCGCGAGCGCGTCGGCGCGGTTCATCTCCTGGGTGCGGTGCTGCTGCGCCTTGAGCACGAACACGCCTTCCTGCGTGATGCGGCTGTCGCGCAGCGCGAGCAGCCTCTCCTTCACGTCGGCCGGCAGCGAGCTCGCATGGATGTCGTAGCGCAGGTGCACCGCGCTCGACACCTTGTTGACGTTCTGCCCGCCCGCGCCCTGCGCCCGGATGGCGCTGAAGTCGACCTCGTCGGGGTCGATCAGGACAGCCGGACGGAGCATGCGTTCAGACCCGCTCGAAGATCGCGGCGATGCCCTGCCCGCCGCCGATGCACATCGTGACCAGCGCATAGCGCCCCTGCACGCGTTGCAGTTCGGCGATCGCCTTGGTCGTGATGATCGCGCCCGTCGCGCCCACCGGATGGCCCAGCGAAATGCCCGAGCCGTTCGGGTTCACCTTGGCCGGATCGAAGCCCAGCTCCTTGATGACCGCGCAGGCCTGCGCCGCGAAGGCTTCGTTCGACTCGATCACGTCGAGGTCGCCCACCTTCAGGCCAGTGCGCTCCAGCACCTTGCGCGTGGCGGGCACCGGGCCGATGCCCATGTACGCGGGCTCGACGCCGGCATGCGCGTAGCCCACCAGGCGCGCCAGCGGCTTGAGCCCCATCGCCTTCACGCGGCCGCCCTCGGCCAGAACCACGGCGGCCGCGCCGTCGTTGATGCCGGAGGCATTGCCGGCGGTGACGAGGCCGTCCTTCTTGAATGCGGGCTTCATCTTCGACAGCGTCTCGACGGTGGTGTCGGCGCGCACGTGCTCGTCGGTGTCGAAGAGCACGACGCCCTTGCGCGTCTTGACCTCGACCGGAACGATCTGCTCCTTGAAGCGGCCCGCCGCGATGGCGGCCGCCGCACGCTGCTGGCTCAGCACCGCCAGCTCGTCCTGCTGCTCGCGCGTGATGCCGTAGCGCGCGGCCACGTTCTCGGCGGTGATGCCCATGTGGATCTTCTCCCACGGGTCGTGGAGGATGCCGAGCATGTAGTCGACCAGCACCGCATCGCCCATGCGCGCGCCGTAGCGTGCCGAGGTGTCGAAGTACGGCCCGCGGCTCATCGACTCCGAACCGCCGCCGATGGCGATGTCGCAGTCGCCCAGCGCGATGGCCTGCGCCGCCGACACGATGGCCTGCAGGCCCGAGCCGCAGAGGCGATTCACGTTGAAGGCCGGCGTCTCGATGGGGCAGCCCGCGTCGATGGCCGCCACGCGGCTCAGGTAGGCGTCCTTGACGTCGGTGGGGATCACGTTGCCTATGACCACGTGGCCGATGGCATCGGCCACGACGCCGCTGCGCTCGATGGCGGCCTTGACGGCGGTGGTGGCAAGCTGGGTGTTGGGCACGTCCTTCAGCGAGCCGCCGAAGGTGCCAATGGCGGTGCGGGCGGTGCCGACCACGAAGATGTCGCGCGAAGTCATGGAATGTCTCTCCTGGATGAAAGCAGAAAGCCGCGGCTGGCGAGCCGCGGCTCCAGGAGACGATTTTGACGGCGAACGGCGCGACCGGCTGTCGCGCCTGGAATAGCCGGCGAGCGGCGCTGCCAGCCCGCTGTCAGCCGCGCGGAGAGACCGATTTCGGCGAAACGTCGGTCACGTCGCTGGCGCTGCCGCGAATGCGCACCGGGCGCTCCACCGATTCGCCGCGTGCCCGCGCGTTGGCAACGTCGGCGGCGGTCGGTTCAGCCGCCTTTGCCGCATTGCGAAAACGGTCGAAGCCCGAGCGGGGGTTGAAGCGCCCGCCCATGGAAGCCATCCAGGGCGTCACGGGCTTGCCCGTGAGGCGCCCCCAGGCGTAGCGAACGCCCCAGACGGCCGCCAGCAGCATGACCGCGACGGCCAGGCTGGCCGCGAAGACCAGCCCCAGGAGCAGAAGAATGACGCGTATTACGAAGTTCATCATCCGACTTTAGGCCGAAGCGGCCGCCGTTGGTTCCCCCGCCTTGCGGAAGGAGAACTGCCCCGGCGACAGGATCGGGTCGGTCGTGACCTCGATCGTGTCCTTCGGCCCGAAGCTTCCATCCAGCAGCAACTTCGACAGCGGGTTCTCGATGCGCTGCTGGATCGCGCGCTTCAGCGGCCGCGCGCCGAACACCGGATCGAAGCCGACCTTGGCGATCTCCGCCAGCGCCGCCGGAGAAACCTCCAGGCCCAGGTCCATCTTCGCGAGCCGCGCCTGCAGCACCTTCAGCTGGATCGCGGCGATCGATTCGATGTTCTTCGCGTCGAGCGCGTGGAACACGACCGTCTCGTCGATGCGGTTCAGGAACTCGGGACGGAAGTAGTTCTTCAGCTCGTCCCACACCGCTTCCTTGATCTCGTCCGAGGGCTTGCCCACCATGGCCTGGATGATGGGCGAGCCGATGTTGCTCGTCATCACGATCACGGTGTTCTTGAAGTCCACGGTGCGGCCCTGGCCGTCGGTGAGGCGGCCATCGTCGAGCACCTGCAGCAGCACGTTGAACACGTCGGGGTGGGCCTTCTCGACCTCGTCGAGCAGCACCACGCTGTAGGGCTTGCGGCGCACGGCTTCCGTGAGGTAGCCGCCCTCCTCGTAGCCCACGTAGCCCGGCGGCGCGCCAATGAGGCGGGCGACCGAATGCTTCTCCATGAACTCGCTCATGTCGATGCGGATCAGGTGGTCTTCGCTGTCGAACAGGAAGCCCGCGAGCGCCTTGCACAGCTCGGTCTTGCCCACGCCCGTGGGGCCGAGGAACAGGAACGAGCCGGTCGGGCGGTTCGGATCGGACAGCCCCGAGCGCGAGCGGCGGATCGCGTTGGCGACCGCGCCGATGGCCTCGTCCTGGCCGACCACGCGCTCGTGCAGCTTGTCTTCCATCACGAGCAGCTTGTCGCGCTCGCCCTGCATCAGCTTGGCGACCGGGATGCCGGTGGCGCGCGCCACCACTTCGGCGATCTCTTCGGCGCCGACCTGGGTGCGCAGCAGCGTGGGCGCACTCGACTTGCCCTTGTTCGCCTCGCTGGCCTCGGCCTCCTTCAGGCGCTTCTCGAGCGCCGGCAGCTGGCCGTACTGGAGCTCGGCGACCTTGTTGAAGTCGCCCTTGCGCTTCCATTCCTCGATCTGGAACTTGATCTTGTCCACGTCCTCGCGCACCTGCGCGCTGCCCTGGGCCTGGGCCTTCTCGGCCTGCCAGATCTCGTCGTAGTCGGCGATCTCCTTCTGCAGCTTCTCGATCTCGTCCTCGATCAGGCCCAGGCGCTTCTGCGAGGCCTCGTCCTTCTCGCGGCGCACGGCTTCGCGCTCGATCTGCAGCTGGATCAGGCGGCGGTCGAGCCGGTCCATGACCTCGGGCTTGGAGTCCATCTCGATCTTGATCTTGGCCGCGGCCTCGTCGATCAGGTCGATGGCCTTGTCGGGCAGGAAGCGGTCGGTGATGTAGCGGTCGCTCAATTCGGCCGCGGCCACGATGGCCGGGTCGGTGATCTGCACGCCGTGGTGCACCTCGTACTTCTCCTGCAGGCCGCGCAGGATGGCGATGGTCGCCTCCACGCTGGGCTCGCCCACGATGATCTTCTGGAAGCGGCGCTCCAGCGCTGCGTCCTTCTCGATGTACTTGCGGTACTCGTCGAGCGTGGTGGCGCCCACGCAGTGCAGCTCGCCGCGCGCGAGCGCCGGCTTGAGCATGTTGCCCGCGTCCATGGCGCCCTCGGCCTTGCCGGCGCCGACCATGGTGTGAAGCTCGTCGATGAAGACGATGGTCTGGCCCTCGTCCTTCGCGAGTTCGTTCAGGACGGTCTTCAGCCGTTCCTCGAACTCGCCGCGGAACTTGGCGCCGGCCAGCAGCGCAGCCATGTCGAGCGACAACACCCTTTTGCCCTTGAGCGAGTCGGGCACTTCGCCCGAGACGATGCGCTGCGCCAGGCCTTCGACGATGGCGGTCTTGCCCACGCCGGGTTCGCCGATGAGCACGGGGTTGTTCTTGGTGCGGCGCTGCAGCACCTGGATGGCGCGGCGGATTTCCTCGTCGCGGCCGATGACCGGGTCGAGCTTGCCCAGCCGGGCGCGCTCGGTGAGGTCGAGGGTGTATTTCTTGAGGGCTTCGCGCTGGCCTTCGGCGTCGGCGCTGTTCACGCCCTGGCCGCCGCGCACGGCGTCGATGGCGGCCTCGAGCGACTTGCGGCTCAGGCCGTTTTCCTTCGCGATCTTGCCTACGTCGGCCTTGCTGTCGGCCAGCGCCAGCAGGAAGAGTTCGCCGGCGATGAACTGGTCATTGCGCTTGATGGCTTCCTTCTCGGTGGCCTGCAGCAGTTTGCCGAGCTCGGGGCCGACCTGCACGATGTCGTGGCCCTGCACCTGAGGCAGCTTCTTGATGGCGGCTTCGGCCGCCTGCGTCAGGCCGGGGACGTTGACACCTGCACGCTCCAGCAGGGCGCGCGGGCCGTCGTCCTGGCGCAGCATCGCGAGCAGCAGGTGGGCCGGCTCGATGTAGGCGTTGTCGTTGCCCAGCGCCAGCGACTGTGCGTCGCCCAGCGCTTCCTGAAATTTGGTGGTGAGTTTGTCTTGTCGCATGGTGATATTCCTGCATCCAAAATAGGGCTGTTCGGGCACGATTCAAGGTTGCCGGTCCGTCCGGTGCCCTGGGCACGGGTATTGCACAGGATTCCCCATCTCCCGCCCGTAGGCATTTCTCTCTCTCGAATGGAGTCGATCATGGTTTTTTCAATGCGCGTTCAACCGGTGCGCCGGGCGATCAGCGTGGGTCTCTTCATGGCCGCAGCCGGGCTTTGCAGCCTTGCGCAGGCGCAAAGCGGCACGCCCGTGCGCCTGCTGGTGGGCTTTCCCGCCGGCGCCGGCAGCGACGCGATCGCACGCACTCTGGGCGAAAAGCTCAAGGACGTGCTGGGCGTGCCGGTGGTGGTCGAGAACCGCGCGGGCGCGGGCGGCCAGATCGCCGCGACGGTGCTGAAGTCTTCCCCGGCCGACGGCCACACGCTGTTCCTGTCGCACGACCACACCATCTCGATCCTCCCGCAGGTGGTGAAGAACCCCGGCTTCAACCCCGCCACCGACTTCGTGCCCGTGGCCGGCTTCGCCACCTTCGCCAACGTGCTGGCCGTCTCGGGCGGCACGCCGGCCAAGAGCCTCGACGAGTACGTGAAGTGGGTCCGCACCCAGAAGGGCGGCAAGGAAACCATCGGCATCCCGGCGCCGGCCTCGATCCCCGAGTTCCTGGTCAAGATGATCTCGGACAAGTACAAGATCGACGTGCAGCCCGCCCCCTACCGCGGCAGCGCCCCCATGACGGCCGACATGCTGGGCAACCAGATCACCGCGGGCATCGCCTCGGTGCCGGACTTCATCGAGAACCACAAGGCGGGCAAGGTTCGCATCGTGGCGTCCATCGGTGCCAAGCGCCAGGCGGTGATTCCGAACGTGCCGACCTTCAGCGAGCTGGGCTTCTCGAACCTGGACGACCTGCCCTACTACGGCATCTTCGCGCCGGTGGGCACGCCCCAGCCGATCATCGACAAGTACGGCGACGCGCTGCAGAAGGTGCTGGCCATGCCCGACGTGAAGCAGAAGCTCACGACGATGGGCCTGACGGTGGGCTACGAGCCGCAGGGCCAGTTCGCGGGCCGCGTGCGTACGTACACGCAGGCTTGGGAAAAGATCATCCAGTCCAGCGGTTTCAAACCCCTGTAAGGTCTGGCTCCCTCTCCCCAAGGGGAGAGGGAACAAGAGGCGAATCAGGCGTTCGGGGCGCTGATGCCCCAGCGCGCCAGCGCCGCGTCGTCGGCCACGCGCGCATCGACCCAGCGGGCGCCTTCGGGCGTCTGCTCCTTCTTCCAGAAGGGCGCCTGGGTCTTGAGGTAGTCCATCAGGAACTCGCAGGCCTCGAAGCTCTGGCCGCGGTGGGCCGAGACCACCGCCACCATCATGATCTGGTCTTCCGGCTGCAGCAGGCCGACGCGATGGATCACGCGTGCACCCAGGATGTCGAAGCGCCGATGGGCCTCGTCGATCATGGCCTCGATGGCCTTCTCGGTCATGCCGGGGTAGTGCTCGAGTTCCATCGACGAGACGCTGCTGCCGTCGTTGCGGTCTCGTACCGTGCCGACGAAGCTGCAGACGGCGCCCACGCGTTTGTCGCCGGCACGCAACGCGGCGACTTCCCGCGAGAGGTCGAAATCGTTCGTCTGGATCGAAACACGGGCAACGCTCATGTCCGAATTGTGGCATCGCGATAGACTGCGACGATGCCCTGCCTTGCCACGCCCACGCTCTTCCCGGTGCCTTCGCGCCTCGAAGACCGCCGCGCCGGCCAAGGCAGCAGCAACGACAAAGCCAAAAAACCAAAGCTCGTCTGACCGGAGCCGAGGTTCCGTCGTCGGATGAGCGACGGAACCCGCCAAAGGCTTTGGCCCCTCCTGGGTTGCGCGCGCATCGGACGATGGTTCTTTCCATCGGTCGATTCCTGAAAGGAAGCCCGCGTGCCTCAACAACAACCAAGCCCCACCACCCCTGACTTTTCCGGCTTCTGGGTGGCTCTCGTCACTCCGTTCCGAGACGGCGCGGTCGACCACGCCGCCCTCGCCGCGCTGGTCCGGCGCCTCGCCGACGAAGGCGTGACAGGTTTCGTGCCCTGCGGATCCACCGGCGAAGCAGCCGCGCTGGACGAATCCGAGCAGTTGGCCGTGCTCGACACGGTGCTGGGCGCGGCCGGCGGCCTGCCGGTCGTCATGGGTATTTCGGGCTATCACCTGGGCAAGGCCACGGCCTGGGCCCGCAAGCTCTCGGAGCGCCCGATCGCGGGCCTTCTGGTGGCCGCGCCGCACTACGTGCGCCCCTCGCAGGCCGGCCTGCTCGAATGGTTCCGCGCCATCGCCGACGCCAGTTCGGTGCCCGTGCTGGTCTACGACATCCCCTACCGCACCGGCGTCACCATCCCCCGCGAGACGCTGCTGGCGCTGGCCGCGCACCCCCGCATCCGCGGCATCAAGGACTGCGGCGGCGACATGGCCAAGACGCGCGCGGTGATCTCCGACGGCCGGCTGCAGGTGCTGACGGGCGAGGACCACCAGATCTTCGGCACCATGGCCGAAGGCGGCGCGGGCGCCATCGCGGCCAGCGGCAACGTGCAGACGCCCCGCTTCGTGCGCCTGGTGCGCCTGCTCGCGGAGAACCGCCTGGCCGAGGCGCGCGCCGAATGGCAGCCGCTGCAGCCGCTGGTGGAGATGCTCTTCGCCGAACCCAACCCGGGCCCGCTGAAGGCGCTGCTGGCGCACAAGGGCGAGATGGCCGACGAACTGCGCTCGCCGATGACCCGGGCTTCCGACGGCCTGCGCGAACGCCTGGTCGAGCTGGACGCCCGCCTCAGCCGCCCGTGACGGGCGGGAAGAAGGCGACCTCGCAGCCTTCACGCAGGGCGGCGGCTTCGTCGCTCATGACCTGGTCGAGCGCCATTCGCACCGCCTTGCCGCGCGCCAGCGCGGTGGCGTAGGCGCCGCCCCTGGAGATGAGTTCATCGCGCAGTGCAGCGAGCGTCTCGGCTCGCGTCTCGACTGTTTCGCCGCTGCTGGAAAGAGCCTCGCGCACCGAGGCGAAATAACGGACCTGGACTTTCATGCGGCTCAATCCAGCAGCGAGGCGAAGGGAATGAAGTCGACGACGTCGCCCGACTTGATCGTCTTGCCCGCCGCGTTGTCGACCACGCCGTCGCCCCAGACCATCGATGTGAGCACGCCCGAGCTCTGGTTGGTGAACAGGTCGAGGCCGCCGGCCGCATTGCGACGAACGCGCAGGAACTCGCGGCGCTTGTCGGCGCGCGGCCAGTCGAAGTCGGCGCGCATCTGCACCGCCTCGGGCGCAACGCGCGCGGCGCCCTGCAGCGTCAGCAGGAAGGGCCGCACCAGCATCAGGAAGGTGAGGAAGCTCGACACCGGGTTGCCCGGCAGCCCCGTCACATGGCAGGCGCCCTGCCCGCTGCTGCGTGCGATGGAGCCGTAGGCGAAGGGCTTGCCCGGCTTCATCGACAGCGACCACAGCTGCAGCTCGCCCAGCGACTGCAGCGCGGCGCGGATGTGGTCTTCCTCGCCGACGGAGACGCCGCCGGTCGTGATGATCAGGTCGCTCGCCTCGGCCGCGTCGCGCAGTGCGACGACGGTGGCTTCGCGGTTGTCGGGCACGATGCCCAGGTCGCTCACCTCGCAGCCCAAGCGATGCAGCAAAGCCCGCATGAAGAAGCGGTTGGAGTTGTAGATGGCGCCGGGCTTCATCGCGTCGGGCGCGACCTCGCCGGGCATCACCAGCTCGTCGCCGGTGGAGAGCATCGCCACGCGCGGCTTGCGCGCGACCTGCAGGCGGTCGAAGCCGACGCTCGCGGCAAGGCCGAGCGCGGCGGGCGCGAGGCGCTCGCCCTTCTTGAGCACCACGTCGCCGGAGGCCACGTCCTCGCCCGCGCGGCGGATCCATTGGCCGGCCGCAGGCACGATGGCGATGCGCACCGAGCCCAGGCTGCCTTCCTGCGGCACGGCGGTGGTGTCCTCCTGCATCACGACGGCGTCGGCGCCCTCGGAAATCTGCGCGCCGGTGAAGATGCGCGCCGCGGTGCCGGGCACGAGCGGCGTACCGACGGTGCCCGCGGGAATGCGCTGCGCCACCTTCAGCTCGGCGCCCGGCGCGGCGCAGTCGGCCACGCGCACGGCATAGCCGTCCATCGCGCTGTTGTCGCGCGGCGGCACCGTGAGGCCCGAGACGAGGTCCTGCGCCAGCACGCGGCCGTCGGCGTCGAAGGTGCCGACGCTCTCGGACGGCAGCACCGGCACCGCCTTCGCGAGCAGCGTCGCGATCGCCTCGTCCAGGGGCATCAGTGGCGGACGCGAAGACGAAGCGGCGAAGGGAACGGGTGAATCAGCCATGGTGATCGGGGTTGTATTCGAAGCGCTCACCGCTGTCGACCAGCCACTTCGCAATGGCCTCGGCGTCGTTGAGGTCGAAGAGCGGCCGCTCGGTCGGCTGCGGCAGCCTGGCCGGCGCGTCGGTGGCCACGGCGACGACGAAGGGGTCGCCCGGGTACAGCACGGGCCGAACGGGCTCGCCCGCCTCCGGCTCGCGCCAGATCTCGATCTTGAGCACGTCGCTGTGCCGGAAGCCCTCGACCAGCACCCAGTCGGCCACCGGGTGCACCTCAGCCAGCAGCTGGTGCACGCTGAGCTCCACGGGCGCCTCGAACTCGCGCATCACGGCAAGCCGCTTGTCGGAGGCGACGACCACCTCGAAGGCGCCAGCCTCGCGGTGGCGATAGGTGTCCTTGCCCGGATGGTCGATGTCGAACTTGTGGTGCGCGTGCTTGACCACCGACACACGCTGGCCGAGCCGCTTGAGCGCGGGAATGAGGCGCTCGAGCAGCGTGGTCTTGCCCGCGCCCGAGTAGCCGGCGAAACCGACGACCTTCATGCGCAGCCTCGCCCTTGGCTAATCACAGTGCTCGGCGATGTACGCCTTGACGGCTTCCGCGTCGGCCGGCAGCTTGACGACGCGCTTGGGCAGCGCCTCGATGCCCTCGAACTTCTTCGGACGCGCGGGCTCCTCGCCCAGCGCCTCGACCAGCGTGGCCGCGAACTTGATGGGCAGCGCGGTTTCGAGCACCACCATCGGTACGCCGGGAGCGAGTTGCTCGCGCGCGGCCTTGAGGCCGTCGGCGGTGTGCGGATCGACCAGCGTCGCGAAGCGCTTGTCGGTATCGCGGATGGTGGCCAGGCGGTCGGCGTGCGTGCTGCGGCCGCTGCGGAAGCCGAAGCGCCCTGCCGCCTGCGCGAATGCCGGGTCGGCGCTCAGGTCGAAGCTGCCGTTCAGGCCCAGGTCGTCCACGAACAGCTTGCGCAGCTTGGCCGGATCGCGCCCGACCAGGTCGAACACGAAGCGCTCGAAGTTGCTGGCCTTGCTGATGTCCATCGACGGGCTGGAGGTCTCGTGCGTGTCGACCGCGCCGCGCACGCGGTACACGCCGGTGCGGAAGAACTCGTCGAGCACGTCGTTCTCGTTGGTGGCGACCACCAGCGTGTGGATCGGCAGGCCCATCATGCGCGCCACGTGGCCCGCGCAGACGTTGCCGAAGTTGCCCGAGGGCACGGTGAAGCTCACCGGCTTGTCGTTGCTCGCCGTGGCCTGGAAGTAGCCCGCGAAGTAGTAGACGACCTGCGCCAGCAGCCGCGCCCAGTTGATCGAGTTGACCGTGCCGATGCGGTACTTGCGCTTGAAGGCCAGGTCGTTCGACACCGCCTTGACGATGTCCTGGCAGTCGTCGAACACGCCGGTGATGGCGATGTTGTGGATGTTCGCGTCCTGCAGGCTGAACATCTGCGCCTGCTGGAACGGGCTCATGCGGCCGTCGGGCGAGGTCATGAAGACGCGCACGCCCTTCTTGCCGCGCATGGCGTACTCGGCCGCGCTGCCGGTGTCGCCGCTGGTGGCGCCCAGGATGTTGAGCTCGGCGCCGCGGCGGGCCAGTTCGTACTCGAACAGGTTGCCCAGCAGCTGCATCGCCATGTCCTTGAAGGCCAGCGTGGGGCCGTTCGACAGGGCCTCGAGGTACACGCCGTCTTCCAGTTCGCGCAGCGGCACGATCTCGTCGGTGCCGAACACTTCGGCCGTGTAGGTCTTCGCGCAGATTGCCTTCAGGTCGGCCGGCGGAATGTCGTCGATGTAGAGCGAGAGGATCTCGAAGGCCAGCTCGGCATAGGGCAGCGCACGCCACTTGGCAAGCGTCGCGGTGTCGACCTGCGGGTACTGCTCGGGCAGGTAGAGGCCGCCGTCGGGCGCCAGGCCTTCGAGCAGGATCTCGCAAAAGCGCTTGCGGTCGGGGTGGCCGCGGGTGCTCAGGTAATTCACTTCAACTCTTCCTTGCGGATGCGCACGATGGGTTCGAGCACGGTCGGCAGCGCCTGCAGCTCGGCCAGGACGTCGTCGACCGTGCCCTCGCGCGCGTCGTGCGTGAGGATGATCAGGTCGGTCTGCGTGGAGCCCTCGCCGCCCACCTCGTCGGCCTCGCGCTGCAGCACGGCGTCGATGCTGATGCCGGCGGTGGCAAGCAGGCCCGTCACCTTGGCGAGCACGCCGGCCTGGTCGGCCACGCGCAGGCGCAGGTAGTAGCTGGTGACGACCTCCGACATCGGCAGCACCTGCAGGTCGCTCAGTGCGTCGGGGTGGAAGGCCAGGTGCGGAACGCGGTGCGCGGCATCGGCCGTGTGCAGGCGGGTGATGTCGACCAGGTCGGCGATCACGGCGCTGGCGGTCGGCTCGCTGCCGGCACCCTTGCCGTAGTAGAGGGTGGTGCCCACGGCGTCGCCGTGCACCACCACCGCGTTCATCGCGCCTTCGACATTCGCCAGCAGGCGCTTCGACGGCACCAGCGAGGGATGCACGCGCAGCTCGATGCCCTTGGCCGTGCGCTTGGTCACGCCCAGCAGCTTGATGCGGTAGCCGAGCTGCTCGGCGTACTTGATGTCCTGCGCGGCCAGCTTGGTGATGCCCTCGATATGGGCCTTGTCGAACTGCACCGGAATGCCGAAGGCCAGCGCGCTCATCAGCGTGACCTTGTGGCCGGCGTCCACGCCTTCGATGTCGAAGGTCGGGTCGGCCTCGGCGTAGCCCAGGCGCTGCGCTTCCTTGAGCACGGTCGCGAAGTCCAGGCCCTTGTCGCGCATCTCGGACAGGATGAAGTTGGTGGTGCCGTTGATGATGCCGGCCAGCCACTGGATGCTGTTGGCCGTGAGGCCTTCGCGCAGCGCCTTGATGATCGGAATGCCGCCGGCCACCGCGGCCTCGAAGGCCACCATCACGCCCTTGGCGTGCGCAGCCGCGAAGATCTCGGTGCCATGCACGGCCAGCAGCGCCTTGTTGGCCGTGACCACGTGCTTGCCGGCCGCGATGGCTTCCAGCACGAGCTGCTTGGCGATGCCGTAGCCGCCGATGAGCTCGATGACGATGTCGATCTCGGGGTTGGCGATGACTTCGCGCGCATCGCTGACCACCTTCACGCCCTCGCCCGCCACTTCGCGGGCGCGGGCGGTGTCGAGGTCGGCCACCATGGTGATCTCGATGCCGCGGCCGGCGCGGCGCTTGATTTCTTCCTGGTTGCGCTTGAGCACCTTGAAGGTGCCGCTGCCGACCGTGCCTGCGCCGAGCAGGCCTACTTGGATGGGTTTCATTGGGAGAGTCGCACTCATGGCATTCATGGTTTGGATGGGGTGGCGGAGGGCTCGGAGAGTTTCACCTGCGAGACATAGCGCTGCAGGCTCCATGCGCCGCCGGGGAAGCCGCGGCACATGCCGTCGTAGGTGTGGCCGCTGAGAACGAAGCCCTTGCCGTCGAAATGCCAGGTCTGGCTCGACCAGCAGTCGCCGATGCCGCGGCCTTTCATGGAGGACGTGACGCTGGCGCTTTTCTCGTCGAAGTCGCCGTTGGCCTCGATGGCGACGGGCGCATAGGGCGGCTTGTCGTTGGCGATCCAGAGCAGACTGGTGTAGTTGTAGGCGCCCATGCCGCAGCCGAAGGACAGCAGCACCTTGCGGTCGGTCAGGCGCGAGACGTTCAGCGACTTGGCGTTGAACTCGTCGTGGTTGTTGCAATCGTCCGCGGACGGATCCGACTTCAGCGACGGGAAGATGCGCGCAGCCAGCGCGTCGTCGCCCGGACGGGCCTTCGTCGGCAAGACCGCGTTCACCACGGGTGCCTGCACCGGCGGCAGCACCGAGGATTCGGGCTTGCTGCCGCGGCGCACGAGCGCGCCCGGCGTGCCGACGCGGCCCTGGACCTCGTCCATCTTCAGCAGCACGGCGTTGAGGCCGGCAAGCGAGAGAACCCACTTGTGTCCGCCGCTGTCCGTGACCGTGGCGTCGTCGCCCTTGAGCAGTTCAGGCAGCACAGTGCGGATCTGGCCCTGATCGAGGCTGGCGGCACCGTCCTTGAGGCCCGACAGGGTGGCCTTGCCGACCTTGAAGCGCACCGAGCCCTTGGGCTCCTCCTGCCCGCCGGTCTGCAGGTCGATCTCGATGGGGGTGCCGGGGCCCGCATGGCGGGTGATGAGCATCGACACCGGCTCCAAGGCGCTCCCGCTCTCCACCTGGTAGCCGGCGGCGCGGCAGGTACGGGTGTTGTCGCAGGCCAGTTCCCAGTCGTTGTGTGAGAACGAGACGCCCTCCTTGCCGGCAGCTCCTGCAGCGGCTGCGGAAAACGCGGCGAACGACAGCGCCGTGGCGGCAGCGATGCGGGCGGAGTTCATTGGCGCGACTTGCGGCGCAAGCGGTACTGCTCCAGGAACTTCGCGATGCGGTTGATGGCCTCGCGCAGGTCGTCCTCATGGGGCAGGAACACGATGCGGAAGTGGTCGGGCGTGGCCCAGTTGAAGCCGGTGCCCTGCACCAGCATCACGCGGGTTTCCTTCAGCAGCTCGAGGAAGAACTGGCGATCGTCCTCGACCGGATAGACCTCCGGATCGAGCTTGGGGAACATGTACAGCGCGGCGGTCGGCTTGACGCAGCTCACGCCCGGAATGGCGGTGATCAGCTCGTAGGCCAGGTCGCGCTGGCGGCGCAGGCGGCCGCCCTCGCACACGAGGTCGTTGATGCTCTGGTAGCCGCCCAGCGCCGTCTGGATGGCCCACTGGCCCGGCACGTTGGCGCACAGGCGCATGTTCGAGAGCATGTTCAGGCCCTCGATGTAGTCCTGCGCGCTGCGCTTGTCGCCCGAGACCACGAGCCAGCCCGCGCGGTAGCCGCACGAGCGGTAGCTCTTGGACAGCGAATTGAAGGTGAGCGTGAGCACGTCGGTCGACAGGCTGGCGATGGCGGTGTGCTTCGCACCGTCGTAGAGCACCTTGTCGTAGACCTCGTCGGCGAAGATCACCAGGCCGTGCTCGCGCGCAATGCCGACGATGCTCTTGAGCAGTTCGTCGGAATACAGCGCGCCGGTCGGATTGTTCGGGTTGATGACCACGATGCCCTTGGTGCGCGGCGTGATCTTGGCGCGGATGTCGTCGAGGTTGGGCATCCAGCCGTTGGCCTCGTCGCACAGGTAGTGCACCGGGGTGCCGCCCGAGAGGCTCGTGGACGCGGTCCACAGCGGATAGTCGGGGGCCGGCAGCAGCAGTTCGTCGCCGTCGTTGAGCAGCGCGTTGGTGGACATGGCGATCAGCTCGCTGGCGCCGTTGCCGAGGTAGATGTCGTCGAGGGTGACGCCGGCGATGCCCTGCTTCTGCGTCTCGTGCATCACCGCCTTGCGTGCCGCGAAGACGCCCTTGCTGTCGGAGTAACCGGCCGAGGTGGGCAGGTTGCGGATCATGTCCTGCTGGATTTCCTCCGGAGCATCGAAACCGAACACGGCCAGGTTGCCGATGTTGAGCTTGATGATCTTCTGGCCGTCCTCTTCCATCTGCTTGGCCGCGTCCATGATGGGACCGCGGATGTCGTAGAGAACGTTGGCCAGCTTGGCCGATTTCTTGAGCTGCTTCAAAGGGGCCCTCCCGGGCGCGGGGTTAGGTTTGCTTACGCGGAATCAAAGGCCCTTGCGAGCCCCGTGGCACTAGGGAAAACCTATAATTTGACCACAGTTCCCAGTGCCCAGATGAAGCTCCAGCCCGACAAATCCGACGCTCAATCGCTCACCGCACACGGCCCCGGCTGGGTGGCGATCAACAACGAAAAAGTCGAGGGCAGCGTAGTGGTTGGCTCGCGCGGCGAGCGCTTCGAGTGGAATTGTTCGAGTTTCGACCAGATCGGCGCCGAACATTTCGCGCAATTGGCGGGCCTGGGCGCCGAATTGATCATTTTCGGCAGCGGAAACCGCATCCGCTTTCCCCAGCCCGTCTGGCTGAAGCCGCTGATGGCCCAACGCACCGGCGTGGAGACCATGGACACCGCGGCAGCCTGCCGGACCTACAACATCCTCGCCGGAGAAGGCCGGCACGTGATCGCCGCCCTGCTGGTAGAGAGCCCCGCGGGTGGCTGATGGGGGTGTTTTCGGGGTAAAATATCGGGTTGCGAACAGGCCGGCTACCCCAAAGTTAGCAACGACCAATCCTCCATTCCTTGAGCAAGCCCTGGGCGAAACAGGGCGAGAGGGCTCAGGAACGGAATCTAACGGAGAAAACAAGTTTCATGGCGATCGTTGTCAACAAACCCATTCCTGAATTCGACGCCAACGCCACGGGCGGCATCAAGGTCTCGAACACCTCGCATCTCGGCCACGTGCTGGTCATGTATTTTTACCCGAAAGATAACACTCCGGGCTGCACCACCGAAGCGATGCAGTTCCGCGATCGTTACAAGGACTTCGAAAAGGCCGGCGCCACCGTTTTCGGCGTGTCGCGCGACAACATGAAGTCGCACGACGAATTCAAGGCCAAGCTCGAGCTGCCCTTCGAACTCATCGCCGACACCGAAGAGAAGATGTGCCACATGTTCGGCGTGGTGAAGAACAAGATCATGTACGGCAAGAAGGTCAAGGGCATCGAGCGCAGCACCTTCCTGATCGGCGCCGACGGCATCCTGAAGGCCGAATGGCGCGGGCTCAAGGTCCCCGGCCATGTCGACGACGTGCTCAAGGCCGTCAAGGCACTCAAGAAGGCCGCCTGAGCGCCTCCCGGCAAGCCGGTCGTGCGCTTTTCCGCTTTCGCGTGGGAATTGCCCAACGCGGTGCGTAAAGAGCTCCCGGCGCGTCATCCGCGGTGTGCATAATGGCCTCATGCCGTTGAGCTCCACGACCGCATCCTCCGAACAAAGCCGCCTTGGTCTTCAGGCGGCTTTTTCGTTTTCTGGTTCCTACTTTCTGCGAGCGATCTGACACATGCCACTGCCCCCCGCACCCACGAAACGCGCTGCACTGCTCTCGCCGGACGCACTCGACGCGCCCGCCCGGTCCTCGCACCGCGGCTCGCGACGCTCCGGCGATTCGCGCGCCGACGAAGCCGTGGCGCGCAGTCCGCAACCCCTGGAGCTGTTCGACAGCCTCGGTGCCGAAGCTGCCGGCGGCGGCGAGGCCGTGCGCCCGGCGCGCCGGACCAAATCGTCGAAATCCACGCCCGCACCCGTGAGCGCACCGCAACCGCAGGCGCTCGTGCAGGTCGAAACCAAGGTGCCGGCCATCGAGCCCGCCCCGGCTCCCGTGGCAATGCCGCAGCCCGCGGCGCGTGCCAAGCGCAGCAAGTCGTCCGGCCCGGCCAAGCTGTTCGTGCTCGACACCAACGTGCTGCTGCACGACCCGATGTGCCTGTTCCGCTTCGAGGAACATGACATCTTCCTGCCGATGATCGTGCTGGAGGAGCTCGACGGCCACAAGAAGGGCACTACCGAAGTCGCCCGCAACGGCCGCCAGACCAGCCGCACGCTAGACGCGCTGGCCGCTGCCCAGGGCGCGGACATCGACAAGGGCCTGAAGCTCGACACCACCGGCCACCGCGAGGCCGGCGGCCGCCTGTTCTTCCAGACCGCCCCGCTCGACTACTCGCTGCCCGTCAGCCTGCCGCAAGGCAAGGCCGACAACCAGATCCTCGGCGTGGTGCACGCGCTGCGCGACGAGTACGCCAAGGACCGTCCTGGCCGCCCGAAGCAGGAAGTGGTGCTGGTGTCGAAGGACATCAACATGCGCGTCAAGGCGCGGGCACTGGGCCTGGCCGCCGATGACTACCAGAACGACAAGACGCTGGAAGACGGCGACCTGCTCTACGCGGGTTCGCTCGCCCTGCCCGCCGATTTCTGGACCCGCCAGAGCAAGACCATCGAGAGCTGGCAGAGCGGCAGCAACACCTTCTACCGGATCACAGGCCCGCTGGTGCCCAACCTGTTCATCAACCAGTTCGTGTACTTCGAGGCTCCCGGCGAGCCGAGCATGTACGCCCGCGTCACCGAGATCCGCGACAAGACTGCGGTGCTCAAGACGCTGAAGGACTACAGCTCGGGCAAGAACGCCGTGTGGGGCGTGAACACGCGCAACCGCGAGCAGAACTTCGCGATGAACCTGCTGATGGACCCGGAGATCGACTTCGTCACGCTGACCGGCACCGCCGGCACCGGCAAGACCCTGATGGCGCTGGCGTCCGGCCTGACCCAGGTCCTGGACGACCGCCGCTACACCGAGATCATCATGACCCGCGCCACCGTGAGCGTGGGCGAGGACATCGGCTTCCTGCCCGGCACCGAAGAAGAAAAGATGGGCCCCTGGATGGGCGCGCTCGACGACAACCTCGAGTTCCTGGCCAAGGGCGACGGCGGCGGTGCCGGCGAGTGGGGCCGCGCGGCCACCAACGAGTTGATCCGCAGCCGCATCAAGGTCAAGAGCATGAACTTCATGCGCGGGCGCACCTTCCTCAACAAGTACGTGATCATCGACGAGGCACAGAACCTCACGCCCAAGCAGATGAAGACACTGATCACCCGCGCCGGCCCCGGCACGAAGATCATCTGCATGGGCAACCTCGCTCAGATCGATACGCCATACCTCACGGAAGGCTCCTCGGGCCTGACCTTCGCGGTCGACAAGTTCAAGGGCTGGCCGCACGGCGGGCACATCACGCTGGCGCGCGGCGAGCGCTCGCGCCTGGCCGACTTCGCAAGCGACGTGCTCTGATTCACGGGGCAAGGCCCCATGCGAGCCCGCGCATGCTCTTTCGAGCAGCGCGGGCTTTTTTCATCCGCGGGTGACAGGCTACTGACAACACGCTGTCAGTAGGCCGGCAGCACCATCCGGGCTCCTTCCAACGCAACGAAAGAAAGAGAGTCCCGAATGCAAAACGCCATCACCTGGTTCGAGATCCCGGTCGTCGACATCGACCGCGCCCAGGCCTTCTACGAGACCGTGCTCGCCCGCAAGCTGCGCCGCGAGGACTTCGGCGGCGAGACGCTGGCCATCTTCCCGCACGACAAGCCCGCAACCGGCGGCGCACTGCAAGCCGGTGCCAATGCCAGCGCGCGCGCCGGCACGGGCATCCGCATCTACCTCGACTGCAACCCGAGCATCGACGCCGTGCTCGCGCGCGTCGAGGCGGCCGGCGGGCAGATCGTGGCGCCCAAGTCCGCCCTGCCGCCCGGCCTGGGCTTCATCGCCCACCTGCGCGACACAGAGGGCAACGAAGTCGGCCTGCATTCGCTGGAGTGACTCGCGATGGCGCAACGCAACTGGATCGCAGTGGCCAGCGCCGAGCATGCACGGCGCGGCCGCGACAACCGGCCGCTCGGCTTCATGCAGGTCGGCCACGGCAAGCATGCGCCGCTCAAGCGGCTTTCGGCGGGCGATCGCGTCGCCTACTATTCGCCGGCCACGGTGTTCGGCGGCACGGACAAGCTGCAGAGCTTCGTGTCGATCGGCATCGTGCAGCCGGGCGAGCCCTACGAGTTCGACATGGGCAACGGCTTCGTGCCGTGGCGGCGCGACGTGGCCTACGCCGCCGGGCACGAGGCGCCGATCGCCCCGCTGATCGAGCGTCTCGCCTTCATCGAGAACCCCAGGCAATGGGGCTACAAGTTCCGCTTTGGCATGTTCGACGTCGGCGACGACGACATGAAACTGATCGCACAGGCCATGAAGGCCGACCTGAAGACACTATCGCTTTGAGGAGAAGAAAACACATGGAACCAGTTCGCCGGCGCCAGGATGCGTTCCGCGTCTCGGGCCTCACCATCCGCACCACCAACCGCGAGGAGCGCGACCCTGCCACGGCCCGCCTCGGCCAGTTGTGGAACCGATTCTTCGGCGAGGAAACCTATGCGTCGACGCCGCATCGCACCGCCGACACGCGCATCTTCGGCGTCTACTCGGCCTACGAATCGGACAAGGATGGCGCGTTCGACGTGACGACGGGCGTCGCCGTGTCGGGCGGCGAGAACAGCCTCGCCGTGGAAGCCGGCGACTACCTCGTCTTCAACGGCGAGGGGCAGATGCCGCAGATGGTGATCGCCACATGGGAGCGCATCTGGCAGTATTTCGAGGCGCACCCGGAGGTCGCACGCCGCTATCGCAGCGACTTCGAGGCCTACGAAGGGCCGGACAAGGTGGCGATCCACATCGGAGTTTCATGAGCATCAGCCCCAAGAGCCGGCGCGCCCTGCCGGCACGCCGCCATCGCCCGCTCGCCGGGGTTTGCTGATGCGCCGCGCCGATCGCCTCTTCCAGCTCGTGCAGCTCATCCGCGGGCGCCGGCTCACCACGGCCGCGTTCCTCGCGCAGCGCCTGGAGGTGTCGGAGCGCACGGTCTATCGCGACATCGCGGACCTGCAGCACCAGGGCGTGCCCATCGAAGGCGAAGCCGGCGTTGGCTACAGGCTCGGCGCGGGCTTCGAGCTGCCGCCGTTGATGTTCACGCAGGACGAGGCCGCGGCACTCGTGGCTGCAGCCCGGCTCGCGCAGAGCTGGGTCGATCCGGCGCTGGCGCGGGACATCGAGACGGGGCTGGGCAAGATCCTGTCGGTGCTGCCCTCCGCAGCGCGTGTCTCGGCCGAGGCACTGGCGCTCTATGCGCCCGGACTCGGCCTGGACGACACCCTGCGCGCGCGGCTGCAGACGCTGCGCGAGGCGACGCAGTCGCACAACAAGCTGCGGCTGCACTACCGCGATGTGTCGGGCGATGCCAGCGAGCGCACGGTGCGTCCGCTGGGCTGCTTCTACTGGGGCAAGGTCTGGACGCTGTCGACCTGGTGCGAGCTGCGCGACGACTTCCGGGGCTTCCGCCTCGACCGCATGGACGCGATCGAAGTGCTGCCCGATCGCTTTCGCGACGAGCCGGGCAAGACGCTGGCCGACCTGTTGCGGCAGGTCAACGCCGAGACGGCACACGGCAAGGTGGTGCCGCAGAAGCCGGGCACCCCGCCGCCCTGGAACAGCGGCGGCGGCAAGAGCGGCAACGCGGGCTGACGGCCTTCTTCAGCGCCTCGGCGCCGCCGCTTCAATAGTCGTCGTTGTTGCTGTAGCCGGCCAGATTCTCGAACTTGGTGAGCGGCTTCAGGAAGCCGAGCTTGACGGTGCCGGTCGGGCCGTTACGGTGCTTGCTGATGATCACCTCTGCCACGCCCGGCTCCTTCGACTCCTTGTTGTAGTAGTCGTCGCGGTAGATGAACATGATGATGTCCGCGTCCTGCTCGATGGCGCCGGATTCGCGCAGGTCGCTCATCATGGGGCGCTTGTCGGTGCGGCTTTCCACGCCGCGGCTGAGCTGAGACAGCGCGATCACCGGGCACTTCAGCTCCTTGGCGAGCATCTTCAGGCCACGCGAGATTTCGCCCACGGCCGTCGCGCGGTTCTCGTCGCCCGAGCTGCTGGTCGACATGAGCTGCAGGTAGTCGACCACGATCAGGCCCAGCCGCCCGTACTGGCGCGCCAGGCGGCGCGCGTTGGCGCGCAGTTCGCTGGTGGAAAGGCCCGGCGTCTCGTCGATGTGCAGCGACACGGTGCGCAGCTTCTCGATGGCTTCGGTGAGCCGCGGCCACTCCTCGTCGGTGAGCTTGCCGGTACGCAGGTGGCCCTGGTCGATGCGGCCGATGGAGCCCACGATACGCACCGCCAGTTGCGCCGCGCCCATTTCCATGGAGAACACGGCCACCGGCAGGCCTTCGTCGAGCGCCACGTGCTCGGCGATGTTGATCGCGAGCGAGGTCTTGCCCATCGAGGGGCGCGCGGCCAGCACGATCATGTCGCCCGGCTGCAGGCCCGAGGTCATCTTGTCGAAGTCGTTGAAGCCGGTGCGAACGCCCGTGATGTCGTTCGGGTTCTCGGCCATCTCCGTCACGCGGTCGAGCAGGTCGACCACCAGGGCATCCATGCTCTGGAAGCCCTGCTTCATCCGCGTGCCTTCCTCGCCGATGTTGAAGATCTTCTGCTCGGCCTCGTCGAGGATCTTGTCGACTGGCTTGCCCTGCGGATTGAAGGCGTTGGTCGCGATCTCGTCGCTGGCGGAGACCAGCTTGCGAAGAATGGAGCGCTCGCGAACGATCTCGGCGTAGCGGCGGATGTTGCTCGCGCTGGGCACGTACTGCGCGAGCGAATTCAGGTAGACCAGCCCGCCGATTTCGTCGGCCTTGCCGAGGTTCTGCAACTGCTCGTAGACGGTGATCACGTCGGCCGGCTTGCTGGCGTTGATCAGCCCGCCGATGGCCGCGTAGATCAGCTTGTGCTCGTGGCGGTAGAAGTCGCCGTCGACCAGCAGGTCTCCCATGCGGTCCCAGGCGCCATTGTCGAGCAGCAGGCCGCCGAGCACGCTCGATTCGGCCTCGATGGAATGAGGCGGAATGCGCAGTTGAGCGACTTGGCGATCGGCCGACGGGTCATTGTCGGCATAGGAAAAAACGGCGGACATGGACTTCCCTTGCAACCCTGCATGCTAAGCCGCGCAGGTCGATGCGAGTGTGGACAAGGTTGTGAATAAGCGGTGATCTTCCAGTGCAATCGGCTGGAAAAGACGGGACAACCTCGGCTCGGAAAAAGAAAAGCCGCCCGAAGGCGGCTTTTGCGCAGCGCACGAGGCGCTGTGGATGATCAGGCGGTTTCGCCGTAGACCGTCACGGTGATGTCGACCACCACGTCGGTGTGCAGGGCCACGCTCACGGTGCTGTCGCCGACGATCTTGATCGGACCGTTGGGCAGGCGCACTTGCGACTTGGCAACCTTGTAGCCCTGCTTGCCCAGCTCTTCGGCGATGTCGCCGTTGGTGACCGAGCCGAACAGGCGGCCGTCGACGCCAGCCTTTTGCGTCAGCTTGATGGTCGTGCCACCGAGCTTTTCGCCTTGAGCTTGCGATTCGGCCAGCTTGGCGGCCGCAGCCTTCTCGAGTTCGGCGCGCTTGGCTTCGAATTCGGCCTTGTTGGCGGCGGTGGCGCGGCGGGCGCGGCCCGTCGGGATCAGGAAGTTGCGTGCGTAGCCGTCCTTGACCTTGACGATGTCGCCCAGGGCGCCGACGTTGACAACCTTGTCCAGAAGAATGATTTGCATGGTGTCGACTCCTTAGACGCGGTGCTGGTCGCTGTACGGCACCATGGCCAGGAAGCGCGCGCGCTTGATGGCGGTGTTCAGCTGGCGCTGGTAGATCGCGCGCGTGCCGGTCAGGCGTGCGGGGATGATCTTGCCGTTTTCGCTGATGAAGTCACGCAGCGTGTCGATGTCCTTGTAGTCGATTTCCTCGACGCCAGCGACGGTGAAGCGGCAGAAGCGCTTGCGCTTGAACAGCAGCGACTGGGTGTTGCGCTTCGGGCGCTTGTCTTTGTTGAATTTCTTGAACGTGGCCATTTCGGGACCTCTTGTCGAAAATTAATCTTGCTGAAAATCCTGGATGTGCAGGACCGGATGCTTGCCGTTGCCCGGTGTCGCGAGGAAGCCCTGAAAACGCCAGAGACTTCCCATCGACTGTCTTGCGAGCCGTTCGGCGATGGCGCCGAAGGCAACGGCCTTGAGGGCCGTCTTCACCTGCCGGGGCTTTCCCGCTTCCTGGAGCGTCGACTCGTGTTCGAGCTTCAGGTCTAGGGCGGGCAAGCCGGCCGGCGTGAATCGCAGGTTTCCGAGTTCGGCAACGGAGGCGGTCAGCAGAAGCTGGTTGACCCCGGTTGCCGCAGCGGCGGCAGTCACGCCATCAGTTGTTGTTGGCGGCGTACTCGGCCTGCTGGGCCTTGCGGGCCTCTTCGCGCTCGACCGTCTTCATCATCGACGAAGGACCGGTTTCGGCCTTCTTCTTCTGGACGGTCAGGTGACGCAGCACGGCGTCGTTGAACTTGAACGCGTGTTCCAGTTCGCCCATCACGGTCTGCTCAGCTTCGATGTTGACGCACAGGTAGTGGGCCTTGTTGAGCTTGTTGATCTGGTAGGCCAGCTGACGGCGGCCCCAGTCTTCGACGCGGTGGACCTTGCCGCCGCCGGCCGTGATCAGGCCCTTGTAGCGCTCCAGCATGGCCGGAACTTGTTCGCTCTGATCCGGGTGGATCAGCAAAATGATTTCGTAGTGACGCATGGCACTCCTTGTGGATTCTTCCGAGGAAGAGGAAAAGCCACCTGCAGCGTCGGGCGCAGTGTGGCAAGGCAAAGCCGGCGATTATAGCCCTCTCCGGGCCGATCCGACAAGAGACTCAGTCGTTCAGCGCCTTGTCGAGCGCGGCGGCCTTCTCGGCCCCGACAGCTGCGCGGATCTTCGGCGCCAGCGCCAGCAGGTCGTCATAGCCCGTGGCGGCCTCCACCTGCAGGTTGAGCCGGAAACCCTTCAGGCCCAGGCTGCCGGTCAGTTGGGTGGCGATGGGGTAGGCATCCTTGTAGCGCTGCTGCTTGCTGCGGCCGGAAGAGCCCTGGGCAGGCGCGGCGGCCGCCGTGGACGCCGCAGAAGACGGCGCGCTTCCCGCCGCCGGCTCCAGCAATCCCAGCCCGACCATCTGGTCGATGTCTTCGCGGACGATGCCCATGCCGGCCGCCAGCACGTCATCGACCGAGCGCTTGCCGTCGAACAGGATGAACGCCGAGCGCTGGCGCGGCGACAGCGGGACCGAGCGGTCTTTCAGTGCCTGATGGCCGGCTTCTGTCTTGACGAGGATCATGGTGTTCTTCCCTTCCGGGATACGCCCGTGAGTCCTGCCAGTCTGGCATCAAATACGCAATTTGTTTCAATCACCGACCCAGGTCGCGGGAATCCCCCCATGGGGATTTCCGCAATCCGGAGCTTCGGCTCCGCCCCAGCTCAGCGCTTGGCGAGCTGCTGCCAGGTGTCGATCACGCTGTCAGGGTTCAGCGAGATCGATTCGATGCCCTGCTCCGCCAGCCACAGTGCGAAGTCGGGGTGGTCGCTGGGGCCCTGGCCGCAGATGCCGACGTACTTGCCCTGCGACTTGCAGGCCTTGATGGCGCGGCTAAGCATGGCCTTGACGGCCGGGTCGCGCTCGTCGAAGTCGGCGGCCAGCAGCTCCAGGCCGGAGTCGCGGTCCAGGCCCAGCGTGAGCTGGGTCAGGTCGTTCGAGCCGATCGAGAAGCCGTCGAAGTACTGCAGGAACTCGTCGGCCAGCACGGCGTTGCTCGGCACCTCGCACATCATGATCAGCTTGAGCTCGTTGTCGCCGCGCTTCAGGCCGTGCTCGGCCAGCAGGCCGGTCACGCGCTCGGCCTGGCCGAGGGTGCGCACGAAGGGCACCATGATCTGCACGTTGGTCAGGCCCATGTCGTTGCGCACGCGCTTGAGCGCTTCGCATTCCATGGCGAAGGCTTCCCCGAAGTCGGCGCTCAGGTAGCGCGCGGCGCCGCGGAAGCCCAGCATCGGGTTCTCTTCCTCGGGCTCGTAGCGGCTGCCGCCAATCAGCTTGCGGTACTCGTTCGACTTGAAGTCGGACAGGCGCACGATGACCTTCTTCGGCCAGAAGGCTGCGGCGATGGTCGCGATGCCCTCTGCCACCTTGTCGACGTAGAAGGCGCGCGGCGAGGCGTGGCCGCGGGCCACCGACTCGACGGCCTTCTTCAGGTCGTTGTCGACATTCGGGTAGTCGAGGATCGCCTTCGGGTGCACGCCGATGTTGTTGTTGATGATGAACTCCAGGCGGGCGAGGCCCACGCCGTGGTTTGGCAGCTGCGCGAAGTCGAAGGCGAGCTGGGGGTTGCCCACGTTCATCATCAGCTGGATGTCGATCTCGGGCATCACGCCGCGCTGCACCTCGGTCACCTCGGTCTCGAGCAGGCCGTCGTAGATGAAGCCGGTGTCGCCCTCGGCGCAGCTCACCGTGACCAGCGTGCCGTCCTTCAGCAGGTCGGTGGCGTCGCCGCAGCCGACCACCGCAGGAATGCCCAGCTCGCGCGCGATGATGGCCGCGTGGCAGGTGCGTCCGCCGCGGTTGGTGACGATGGCGGAGGCGCGCTTCATCACCGGTTCCCAGTTGGGGTCGGTCATGTCGGTGACGAGCACGTCGCCGGCCTGCACCTGGTCCATCTCGCTGATGCTGTGCACGAGCCGCACGGGGCCGGTGCCGATCTTCTGGCCGATGGCACGGCCTTCGGCCAGCACGGCGCCCTTGCCCAGCAGCTTGTAGCGCTGCTCGGCCTTGCCCTGCTGCTGGCTCTTCACCGTCTCGGGACGCGCCTGCAGGATGTAGAGCTGGCCGTCGGTGCCGTCCTTGCCCCATTCGATGTCCATCGGACGGCCGTAGTGCTCCTCGATCACCAGCGCGTACTTCGCGAGCTGCTCGACTTCGGTGTCGGTCAGCGAGTAGCGGTTGCGCTGCTCGGCCTTGACGTCGGTGGTCTTCACCAGCTTGCCGGTCGCCTTCTTTTCCTCCGGCGTGGCGAACTCCATCTGGATCAGCTTGGAGCCGAGGTTGCGGCGGATCACGGCCTTCTTGCCGGCCTTCAGGGTCGGCTTGTGCACGTAGAACTCGTCGGGGTTCACGGCGCCCTGCACCACCGTCTCGCCCAGGCCGTAGCTGGAGGTGATGAAGACCACGTCCTCGAAGCCCGATTCGGTGTCGATGGTGAACATCACGCCGGCGGCGCCGAGGTCGGAGCGCACCATGCGCTGCACGCCGGCCGACAACGCGACCACGTCGTGCTCGAAGCCCTTGTGAACGCGGTAGCTGATGGCGCGGTCGTTGTAGAGGGAGGCGAACACCTCCTTCATCTTGTGCAGCACGTCGTCGATGCCGACCACGTTCAGGAAGGTTTCCTGCTGGCCCGCGAAGGAGGCGTCGGGCAGGTCTTCGGCGGTGGCGGAGGAGCGCACGGCGAACGAGGCCGACGGATTGCCGGCGCTCAGCGTGGCGAAAGCCTCGGTGATGGCCTTCTGCAGGTCGGCCGGGAAAGGCTGGGCCTCGACCATCGCGCGTATTTCCGCACCGGCGGCAGCCAGGGCGCGCACGTCGTCGACGTTCAGCGCAGCCAGGCGCTTGCTGATCTTGTCGGCCAGGCCATCGTGGGCCAGGAACTGGCGGAACGCGTGGGCCGTGGTCGCGAAACCGGTGGGCACCCGCACGCCTTGCGGCAGCTGCGAGATCATTTCGCCGAGGCTGGCGTTCTTGCCGCCAACCGCCTCGACGTCGGTCATTCTCAGGTTTTCAAACGGTACGACCAGGGCGGTCGCGTCGAAAAGTGCAGACATGGGAAAGCTCCAGAAGTTGAAACCTGTGCCGCATGCAGACGGCGCGGCACGATCGTTCTCGTTGCTTTGGGTGCGGGCGCGGTGTGCATGGAGAGAATTGGGTTGGGAAAGCGGATTCCCGATAATGGCCCTGATTGTAGGCGGGGCAAGGTTGTCCGCGCCGCAGGACAAGGCCGCATGACCATGCATTCACGTACTGTTTTCTTTGTTTCCGACGGCACCGGCATCACCGCCGAGACCTTCGGCAACGCCGTTCTGGCCCAGTTCGAGATGAAGCCCCGCCACGTGCGGCTGCCTTTCACCGACACGGTCGACAAGGCCCATCAGGCGGTGAGGCAAATAAACCACACCGCCGAAATCGAGGGCGTGCGCCCCATCGTCTTCACCACGCTGGCCAACATGGACGTGCTGGAGGTGATCGAGACCGGCTGCAAGGGCATGCTGCTGGACATGTTCGGCACCTTCGTGCGCCCCCTCGAGATCGAACTGGCCATGAAGTCGAACCACCGCATCGGCCGCTTCAGCGACGTCAGCAAGAGCAAGGAATACAACGACCGCATCGCCGCGATCGACTTCAGCCTGCAGCACGACGACGGCCAGAGCAACCGCGACCTGGAGGGCGCCGACGTGATCCTGGTGGGCGTGAGCCGCAGCGGCAAGACGCCAACTTCGCTCTACCTGGCGATGCAGCATGGCCTGAAGGCAGCCAACTACCCGCTCATTCCGGAAGATTTCGATCGCCGCCAGCTGCCGCCGGCCCTGATTCCGCATCGCAAGAAGATCTTCGGCCTGACCATCCAGCCCGAGCGGCTCAGCGAGATCCGCAACGAGCGCCGGCCCAACTCGCGCTACGCCAGCATCGAGAACTGCCGCCACGAAGTTGCCGAGGCAGAGGCGATGATGCGGCGCGCGGGTATCCGATGGCTCTCGACTACCACGAAGTCGATCGAAGAGATCGCCACCACGATCCTGCAGGAGCTGCGGCCCGAGCGCCTGGTCTACTGATACTGCTATCTTTTAAATAGCAAAAAGCGCCCCGCCGGGGCGCTTTTTCGCTTCGCATCGCCGATGGCGGTTTACGCAGGGGCCGACGTGCGGATCAGATGGTCGAACGCACCCAGCGCAGCCTTCGCGCCGTCGCCGGCCGCGATGATGATCTGCTTGAACGGCACCGTGGTCGCGTCGCCCGCCGCGAACACACCCGGCACCGAGGTCTGGCCGCGCGCGTCCACGATGATCTCGCCGTGCTTCGACAGCTCGACCGTGCCCTTGAGCCAGTCGGTGTTGGGCACCAGCCCGATCTGGATGAACACGCCCTCGAGCTCGACCTTCTTCGACTCGCCCGTCGCGCGGTCCTTGTAGATCAGGCCGTTGACCTTCTGGTCGCCGGTGATCTCGGTGGTCTGCGCGTTGGTGAACACGTCGACGTTCTTCAGGCTCCTGAGCTTGCGCTGCAGCACGGCATCGGCGCGCAGCTGCGTGTCGAACTCGATCAGCGTGACGTGGCCGACGATGCCGGCGAGGTCGATGGCTGCCTCGACGCCCGAGTTGCCGCCGCCGATCACCGCGACGCGCTTGCCCTTGAAGAGAGGACCGTCGCAGTGCGGGCAGTAGGCCACGCCCTTGTTCTTGAACTCGTGCTCGCCGGGCACGTTGATGTTGCGCCAGCGCGCACCGGTCGAAATGATGACCGACTTGCTCTTGAGCGAGGCGCCGCTCTCGAGCTGCACTTCGATCAGCCCGTCGCCCGGCACCAGCGCCTTGGCGCGCTGCAGGTTCATGATGTCGACGTCGTAGTCGCGCACATGCTCCTCGAGCGCGTGGGCGAACTTCGGTCCTTCGGTTTCCTTGATCGAGATGAAGTTCTCGATGCCCATGGTGTCGAGCACCTGGCCGCCGAAACGCTCGGAGGCGACGCCGGTGCGGATGCCCTTGCGCGCCGCGTACACGGCGGCCGCAGCGCCCGCGGGACCGCCGCCGACGATCAGCACGTCGAACGGGTCCTTGCCGGCGATCTTCTTGGCTTCGCGCTCGACGCCGCTGTTGTCGATCTTGGCGAGGATTTCCTCCAGGCTCATGCGGCCCTGGCCGAACTCGGTGCCATTGAGGAACACGGTCGGCACGGCCATGATCTGGCGTTCCTTCACTTCTTCCTGGAAGGTGCCGCCTTCGATCATCGTGGTGCGGATGCGCGGGTTCTGCACGGCCATGAGGTTCAGGGCCTGGACCACGTCGGGGCAGTTGTGGCAGGTGAGCGAGACGTAGATCTCGAACTCGAAGTCGCCGTCGAGCGCCTTGATCTGGTCGAGCACGGCCTGCTCGACCTTCGGGGGATAGCCGCCGATCTGCAGCAACGCGAGGATCAGCGACGTGAATTCATGGCCCATCGGCAGGCCGGCGAAGCGCGGGCCGTGGTTTTCGCTCGGGCGGTTGACCGAGAACGAGGGCTTGCGATGGTTGTCGTCGCGGCTTTCGGTCAGCCTGACCAGCGGCGACGATTCGGCGACGTCCTTCAGCAGCGACAGCATCTCGCCCGAGGCCTTGCTGTCGTCGAGCGAGGCGACGATCTCGATCGGCTGCGTGGCGCGTTCGAGGTAACTCTTCAATTGGGCTTTGGTGTTTGCGTCGAGCATGAGGGACTCTCTTTCGATAACGTAAAACTATCAACTGGGGCTGAAAAAGCCCGGGGGCCTATGAGCGCCCGGGCTTTCGCTCGGGTGACGCTTAGATCTTGCCGACGAGGTCCAGCGACGGGGCGATGGTCTTGTCGCCTTCATTCCACTTGGCCGGGCACACTTCGTTCGGGTGGGCGGCGGTGTAGACGGCTGCCTTCAGCTTGCGCAGCGTTTCCTTCACGTCGCGGGCGATTTCGTTCGAGTGCACTTCGGCGGTCTTGATGATGCCTTCGGGGTTGATCACGAAGGTGCCGCGCAGTGCCAGGCCTTCTTCGGGGATGTGCACGCCGAAAGCGTTGGTCAGCGTGTGGGTCGGGTCGCCGACCAGGGGGAACTTGGCCTTGCCGACGGCCGGCGAGGTGTCGTGCCAGACCTTGTGCGAGAAGTGCGTGTCGGTGGTCACGATGTAGACCTCGGCGCCCAGCTTCTGGAACTCGGGGTAGTGTTCGGCCGCGTCTTCGACTTCGGTCGGGCAGTTGAAGGTGAATGCCGCCGGCATGAAGATCAGCACGGACCATTTGCCCTTGAGCGTCTCGTCGGAAACGTCGATGAACTTGCCGTTGAGGTAGGCCTGGGTCTTGAAGGGCTGGACTTGAGTGTTGATCAGGGACATGTTGATTCCTTGGATGCTTCGGTTGGACAAAAGATGAGAGCGAGACATGAGTATAACTACCAATTCAACCAAATTAATAGCTATCACCTATTAAAAGCATTGGGTCTCGCTATGTTTTCGATGGATTCGAAATGCGTTCGGCAACGCAGCAATACGAACGTGTATCACCATCACACGCATGCAGACCGACGCAGCATGGGTTTGCTTGCAAGCGCGTGTTTGGACCTCTGACAATCACCGCTTTTAGAACAAGGAAAAACCATGAAGGGCGACCCCAAAGTCATCGAACACCTGCAGGCGCAGCTCAAGAACGAGCTGACCGCGATCAACCAGTACTTCCTGCACTACCGCATGCTCAAGCACTGGGGCCTGGACAAGCTGGCGAAGAAGGAATACGAGGAATCGATCGGCGAGATGAAGCATGCCGACAAGCTCATGGACCGCATCTTCATGCTCGACGGCCTGCCCAACCTGCAGGACCTGGGCAAGCTGAACATCGGCGAAGACGTGCCCGAGCTGCTGCGCTGCGACCTCGGCGCCGAAACCGGCGCGCAGGCCACCATCAAGGACGGCATCGCGCATTGCGAATCGGTGCGCGACTATGTCTCGCGCGACCTGCTCCAGGAGATCCTGGACGACACCGAGGAGCACATCGACTTCCTCGAAACCCAGATCGACCTGATCGACAAGGTCGGCCTGCAGAACTACCTGCAGTCGCAGATGGGCGAACTCGAATAAGGCGGGGCCTGCCTCTCTTCGATCGACGGGACTTCGGTCCCGTTTTTTATTGCTTTACGTAACTTCACCGCTCACGAATAACAGTCATTCTCATTCGCACGGATAAAATCCGCGCCTTCGATGACTGCCGCCGCCCGCCCCGACAACCGCCGCCGTGCCTACTGGCTCAAGACCCTGCACGAATGGCACTGGGTGAGTTCGGCGATCTGCCTCATCGGCATGATCCTGTTCAGCGTCACGGGATTCACCCTCAATCACGCCAGCCAGATCGAGGCCAGGCCGGTCGTCACCAGGCTGACCGGCACGATCGACGAGACCATGCGCGCGCAGCTCGAGAAGCAGCTGCCTGCCGCCAAGGCTCTCAAGGGCAAGGCCCCTCTTCCCCCCGAACTCCAGGCCTGGGTGCAGAAGCACTGGGACATCAGCACCGCCGGCCGTGGGGCCGAGTGGTCCGACGACGAGATCTACCTGTCGCTGCCGCGTCCCGGCGGCGACGCTTGGCTGCGCCTGAGCCTGGCCGGCGGCGAGATCGAATACGAGCGCACCGACCGCGGCTGGCTCTCCTACCTCAACGACCTCCACAAGGGCCGCAACACGGGCGCCGCGTGGAGCTGGTTCATCGACATCTTCGCGGGCGCCGCCCTGGTCTTCTCGATCACGGGCCTCTTCATTCTCAAGATGCATGCGGGCAACCGGCCTTTCACCTGGCCGATGGTCGGCATGGGGCTGGTCGTGCCGGTGCTGCTCTCGCTGCTGTTCATTCACTGAATTCGTTCATCAATTCATCCAGATCCAGGAAAGAGGTTTCCCGTGCACGTTCGCTACTCACTCGCGCCGCTGGCCATGTCGGCGCTGTTCGCGGCTCCGGCCTTCGCGTCGGGGCTGGCCGTCAACATCGAGATTCCCCGGCTGAACGTCTCCGAGTACCACCGCCCCTACGTGGCGACCTGGATCGAGCGCGCCGACAACACCGTCGCCGGCACGCTGGCCGTCTGGTACGACGTGCGTACCAAGACCAACAACCCCGAGGGCGAAGGCACGAAGTGGCTGAAGGACATGCGCCAGTGGTGGCGCCGCGGCGGCCGCGAACTCTCGGTGCCGGTCGACGGCGTGACGGGCGCGACCAGGCCTGCCGGCAAGCACCAGCTGAGCTTCACCGAAGGCACGGCGCCGATGCCCAAGCTCGCGCCGGGCGCCTACAAGCTCGTGGTCGAGGCCGCACGCGAAGTCGGAGGCCGCGAGGTCGTGAGCATCCCCTTCCAGTGGCCACCGACGGCGGCAGCGCAGCCGACCGCGACGGGCAAGGAAGAGCTCGGCGAGATCAGGCTCGAACTCAAGCCCTGAACAAGTCTCCTGCACCGCAGCCCGCCCATCAGAAAGGACCCGCCATGACCCGCTTCAACCTGCGCCTCGCTTCCCTCGCAATTGCCCTGTCGGCCGCCGCGTCGCTCGCCCAGGCACACAACGCCTGGCTGCTGCCCTCCTCCACCGTGTTCTCCAAGGCCGACACCGTGACGGTCGACGCCGCCGTGTCCAACGACCTGTTCGTTGCCAACCACGCGCCGCTGCGCCTGGACGGCCTGCAGATCACCGCGCCCGACGGCAGCACCGTCAAGCCCGAGACGGAGGCCAAGCTCAAGCTGCGCAACGTGTTCGACGTGAGCGTGGCGCAGGCCGGCACCTACCGCATCGCCGTGATCAACGCCGGCGCCTTCGCGAGCTGGAAGGACAAGGCCACGGGCCAGACCAGGCGCGCACGCGGCACGGCCGAGACCATCGGCAAGGAGATTCCGGCCGACGCGCAGGACGTGACGGTCACGCAGTCGTCCGGCCGCATCGAGACCTTCGTGACCGTCGGCAAGCCTTCCGCGCTCAAGCCGGTCGGCCAGGGCCTGGAGCTGATCGCCACCGGCAGCCCGACCGACCTGGTCAAGGGCGAGAAGGCCACCTTCACGCTGAACCTCGACGGCCAGCCCGCCAAGGGACTGGAAGTGACGGTGACGGCGGGCAACACGCAGTACCGCGACAAGCTCGAGGAAATCAAGCTCAAGACCGACGACAAGGGCCAGTTCAGCGTGACCTGGCCGGCCGCCGGCATGTACTGGCTCGACGCGAACACCAAGGACGACAAGACCACGGTGCCGCAGGCCAAGGAACGTCGCCTGAGCTACGCGGCCACTCTCGAAGTGATGCCCTGAGGCCGCAGCAGAGCGGACCACCTCCTTGGGCCTTTCGTTCAGCACCTGGCGCGCTGGCGGCTACGCCAACGCGGCCGTCCCCCGCCCTGCCGATCCCGCGACGCTGCAGCAGCTGGGCGGCCAGACCATGGGCACCACCTGGTCGCTGCGCTTCGACAACCCGCGCATGCTGCCACTGCCGGAAGTGCGCCTGGCCGTCGAATCGGCGCTCGACCGCGTGATCGCGCAGATGAGCCACTGGGAGCCCGATTCGGACATCAGCCGGATCAACCGCGCCGAGCCCGGATCGCGCCACATCCTGCCGGCGGAGCTCGCCACCGTGATGCGATGCGCGTCCCGATGGGCGACGGCCAGCGGCGGCGCGATCGATCCGACCGTCGGCCCGCTGGTCGCCTGCTGGGGCTTCGGTCCTGAAGCCGGCGCCGAAAACACCCTGCCCGCCGCGGATGCCCTGGCCGAGGCTCGAAAGCGCGTCGGCTGGTCGCGGCTGGCCTTCGATGACGCCGATGGCTCGCTGCTGCAGCCCGGAGGCGCCGCACTCGATCTCTCGGGCATTGCCAAGGGCTTCGCGGTCGATCACGGCATCGAGGCCTTGCGCGCGCTGGGCATCACGGACGCGCTTCTCGAAATCGGCGGCGAGCTGCGAGGCATCGGCAAGCGGCCTGGCGGGCAACCCTGGCAGGTGCTCGTCGACGGCGATCCGGCCGGGGCCAGGCGCGTGGCGCTGGCCGACATGGCCATCGCCACCTCGGGCGACCGGTGGCACCAGCGTTCGCATGAGGGGCGCCGCTGGTCGCACACCATCGATCCCCGGACGGGCGAGCCGGTCGCGCATGCTCTCGCCAGCGTCACCGTGCTGCACGCCGAATGCATGCAGGCCGACGCGCTCGCCACCGTGCTGACGGTGCTGGGGCCAGATGAAGGATTCGACTTCGCGCTGCAGCACGGCGTTGCCGCGCTGTTCGTGAGCCATGGCGTTCCTTCGCCCGCCGCAAAGGCCACGCCCGCCTGGCCCGCGCCGGCCGGCACATGAACGACTTCGGCTGGCGCGCCCTGGGCGCGGGCTCCACCCTTGCTGCGTACGCGGCACTCTGCGCGTCGATCTACCTGCGCGAGCACAGGCGAAAAGCTGCGGCCGCGCGCGATGCCGCAGCGCTTTCAGATGACAGCGACGAGCCCCCGGTGCTCGTGCTGTTCGCCAGCCAGACCGGCCAGGCCGAAGCCATCGCGTGGCAGACCGCCCGGCAGCTGGGCGCCGCGGGCATCCCGGCGCGCGTGATGGAACTGAACGCGCTGGACGCCCCTGCGCTGGCCGCCGCGCGCCGCGCGCTGTTCATCGCCAGCACGTATGGCGAAGGCGATGCACCCGACGGCGCCAGCATGTTCGTCGAGCGAACGATGACGGCGAATTCGCCACCCGCGCTGCCTTCGCTGGGCTACTCGGTGCTGGCCCTGGGCGACCGGCAGTACGCCAACTTCTGCGGCTTCGGCCGCGCGCTCGACGAGTGGCTGCAGGCCGCAGGCGCCACGCGCGAATTCGATCGCATCGAGGTCGACAACAGCGACCCGGCCGCGCTGGCGGCCTGGCAAGCGCAATGGGGCGCAGTGCCGGAGGGCGGCACTGGCGATGCGGCCCCTGCCAGCTTCGCCCAATGGCGGCTCGTTGCGCGCGAGCGCCTCAATCCGGGCAGCGCGGGCGGGCCGGTCTTCCACCTCGGGCTCGTACCGCAGTCGGGCCCCATGCCGCCCTGGGCCCCGGGCGACCTTGCGCAGGTGGCCGTGGCGAGCGATCCGAAGCGGCCGCGCGACTACTCCATCGCCTCGGTGCATGCCGACGGCGAACTGCAGCTGCTGGTGCGGCAGGAACAGCACCCGGACGGCACGCTCGGTGCCGCATCGGGCCTGCTCACGTCCACGCTCAGCATCGGCGACACGGTGGCCTTGCGCGTGCGGCCGCACCGGGGCTTCCGGCTGGACGGCAACGAGACGCGGCCGCTGATCCTCGTGGGCAACGGAACCGGCATCGCGGGCCTGCGCGCGCATCTTCGGGCGCGCGCGGCCATGGGCAGGCACGACAACTGGCTGGTGTTCGGCGAGCGCCAGGCGGCCCACGACTTCCTCTATCGCGAAGAACTCGAAGCATGGCGGGCCGATGGCGTGCTCAAGCGGCTCGACATGGTCTTCTCGCGCGACCAGGCCGAGCGCTTCTACGTCCAGCACCGGCTGCTGCAGTCGGCCGACACTCTGCTGCGCTGGCTGCACGACGGCGCGGCCATCTACGTCTGCGGGAGCCTGCAAGGCATGGCCTCGGGCGTGGACGCGGCATTGCGCCAGATCGCCGGCGAGGCGTTGTTCAGCGAGCTGGCGACGAGCCGCCGCTACCGGCGCGACGTGTACTGAGGCTCGGCAGCCCTGCGAGCTTTCGTTGCACAACAGCAACGCGCCTGCCACGTTCGTTAATTAATTCGACTCAATTGTTAATTTTGATATTGAGAACCAATATCATTCGCAGCGATTTGCGACACCTCGCGAATCGACTCACCCAGCCAGTCCCCCTCGTTTCTCCGACCCAGGAATGCAGGCCGCCCGGACATCGCCAGTCGAGTCCTGCCGCCCGCCCCTTTCGGAGAAAACTTCATGGCCTACATCAAGAGCCGCAAACACACCGTTGCGCGCGCCGTTCCTCACCTCTCGGGCGCTGCCGCCGCCACGCTGCTGGCCATTGCGGCACCCGGCGCCCTGGCCCAATCGGGAGGCGCCCTTCCCGAAGTCCGCGTGCAGGACACCGCCACCGCCGACTACAAGACCGACAACTCGTCGAACCCCAAGTTCACGGCCCCGCTCGTGAACACGCCCCAGACCATCCAGGTCATCAAGGAACAGATCATTCGCGACCAGGGCGCGACCACGCTGACCGAGGCGCTGCGCAACACGCCCGGCGTGGGCACCTTCTTCCTCGGGGAGAACGGCAACACCAACACCGGCGACGCCGTCTTCATGCGCGGCTTCGACAGCTCCAGCGCCATCTTCGTCGACGGCATCCGCGACCTGGGCTCGGTCTCGCGCGACATATTCAACATCGAACAGGTTGAAGTCGTGAAGGGTCCCTCGGGCACCGACGTAGGCCGCACCTCGCCCACCGGCTACATCAACCTCGTCACCAAGAAGCCCAAGCTCGAGGACAGCTTCCTGGGCTCCCTGAGCTTCGGCAGCGCCGACTTCAAGCGCGGCAGTGTCGACTGGAACAAGTCGCTCAGCGGTGCCAACGGCATCGGCGCGGCCTTCCGCCTGAACGCGGTGAGCGAAGACGGCGGCGTGGCGGGCCGCGACTTCGTCAAGAACAAGCGCTGGGCGATCGCGCCTTCTCTCGCCCTCGGCCTGAACAGCCCGACGCGCATCTTCCTCGACTACCTGCACGTCAAGCAGAACAACGTCCCCGACGGCGGCGTGCCCACCATCGGCCTTCCGGGCTACACCACGCCCGACGCCACCGCGATCAACCGCGGCCTGGCCCGCCGCACCTACCTGAATTACGCGCCGCGCGTCGATTCGAGCAACTTCTACGGCACCAGCTCGGACTTCGACAACGTCACGGCCGACATGTTCACCGCGCGCATCGAGCACGACCTCACGCCCGACATCACCATCCGCAACACCACGCGCTACGGCAAGACCTCGCAGGACTACATGCTGACGTCCTTCATGGGCGGCGGCCTGACGTCGACGAACGGCGCCGGCACCCTGCCCGCGGCGAACTCGGGCTTCCTGAACACGGTGATCCCGACGATCCCGGCAAGCTGGACGATCACGCGCAACCTGCCCACCAACAAGGACCAGGAAAACACGATCTTCACCAACCAGACGAGCGTGTCGGCCAAGTTCAACACGGGCAGCATCAGCCACTCGTTCAACGGCGGCCTCGAATTCATCCGCGAGAAGCAGACCGCCAACAACTTCTACGCACCAGGCTTTGCGAGCGTGGGCACCACGCTGGCCGCTGCCGGCTCGTGGCCCGCCGCCAACCTCTACAACCCGAACCCCTACGTGAGCGGCTACAACCGCATCGCCAACGGCACCGGCTCGGAGGGCAGCACCGACACCATCGGCCTGTACGCCTTCGATACGCTGAAGTTCAACGAGCAATGGCAGCTGACCGCCGGCCTGCGCTACGACCACTACTCGACCACCTACAACGCCACCGCCCTGACGCTGGCGCGCAGCGGCAACGGCCCGCAGACCGCGACCATCACGCCGACCAGCCTGAAGCTGTCGGACAACCTGCTCTCCGGCAAGATCGGCCTGGTCTACAAGCCGACCGAGAACAGCAGCGTCTACGCGGCCTACGGCACCGCGGCGCAACCGCCGGGCGGCGCCAACTTCCAGCTGGCCGCCGGCGGCACCGGCAACAGCACCGGACGCACCGACTTCCTGCCGCAAAAGGCCAAGACCTACGAACTCGGCACCAAGTGGGACGTGATGAACAAGCGCGTGGCCCTGACTGCGGCGCTCTATCGCACGGACGTGAGCAACGAGGTGGTGCAGGACTCGGTCACGCAACAGTACTTCCAGACCGGCAAGAAGCGCGTGCAGGGCGTGGAACTCGGCGTGTCGGGGGCGCTGACCGACAACTGGGGCGTGAGCTCGGGCTTCACCACCATGAACACCCGCGTGCTGAGCGGCCCCTCGGTGCTGGCGGACGGCTCGACCGCCCTCGCCTACACACCGAAGAAGGCCTTCACGCTATGGACCACCTACCAGTTCCCGTTCGGCCTCACGCTCGGCGGCGGCGCGCGCTACAACGGCAAGCTGCAGCGCGGCACCGACGGAGCGGTGGGCACGCCGGCTTATGTCGATTCGTACTGGGTGTTCGACGCGATGGCGTCCTATCGCATCAGCAAAAACATCGACATCCAGCTGAACGTCTACAACCTGTTCAACAAGGACTACGTGGCGGCCATCAACAAGAGCGGCTACCGCTACACGCCGGGCATCCCCCGATCGGCCAAGATCACCGCGAACTTCGCATTCTGACGGCCTCCTTGCGTGCACCGGCCTCGCCCGGTGCGGTGCGACACTCGAGCCCCGGCCCGCGCCGGGGCTTTTCTCATTGCGGAGTTCCCGAAAAATGATGCTGCATGTGCCCGAAGTGCTGAGCCCCGAGCAGGTGCGCGAAATGCGCGCCGCGCTCGACGCCAGGCAATGGACCGACGGCCGCGAGACGGTCGGTGCGCAGGGTGCGCAGGTCAAGCGCAACCGCCAGCTGCCGGAGCATTCGCCGATCGGCAAGGAACTGGGCGGCATCGTGCTCGCCGCGCTGGCTCGGAATGCGCTCTTCTTCTCGGCCGCGCTTCCGTCGCGCTTCGTACCGCCGCTTTTCAACCGCTATGAAGGGGGCGAGCACTACGGCGTCCACGTCGACGGCGCGGTGCGGGCCGTGCCCGGCAGCGGGCAGCAGCTGCGCACGGACCTGTCGTGCACCCTTTTTCTTTGCGACCCGGAAGACTACGAGGGCGGCGAACTGGAAGTGATCGACACCTACGGCTCGCACGAAGTGAAGCTGCCGGCCGGCGATCTCATTCTTTACCCGGCGAGCAGCCTTCACCGCGTCCAGCCCGTGACAAGGGGGGCGCGGGTCTGCTCGTTCTTCTGGCTGCAGAGCATGGTGCGTAGCGACCAGCAGCGCGGCATGCTTTTCGAGCTGGACCAGAACATCCAGAAGCTGCGCGCGCGCCTGGGCGAATGCGAGGAAACCGTGGCGCTGACGGGGCACTACCACAACCTGCTGCGGCTCTGGTCGGAGGTCTGATTTTTCAGCGGGCCGGGTGTTGCATGAATCAGTAACACATAGTTATTGTGAATGCGATGGATTCTTATTTATAATCATCCACATCCAACAGCCAGCCAACTGAGCTTTCACCGCCATGATCGTTTGTGTCTGCCGCCGAGTCTCCGACCGCGAAATCGCACGTCACGTGCGGGCCGGCATGACTTTCGACGAAGTCCAGTTCGAACTTGGCGTGGCCACCCAGTGTGGCCAATGTGAAGGCTGCGCGCGCGATATCGTCGCGCAGTGCAGCGCTTCGCACCCGGTCGCCGCATTGAATTGCGAATCGGGCCCGAGAGCGATCCAGCTTGCCAACTCCATCAAGGAAAGCAAAGCATGGAACTCGTCTCGGCAATCGGCGGCAGCCTGATCCTCGTCGCTGGTTCGGCCTGGTGGATCTTTCGCAAGTAGCGCCAGTGGCGTCTTCGTAGCGGTTTTGCTGCAATCGGGGCACCTTTGGCGGTGCCCGCATTCGAATGGTTGATCGTGTCTGACCGCTTCGCCCCCCCTCCTTCCCTCTTCGGCCTTTCGCGCAATGTCGTCATTGCCGGAGGGGTCGTCCTGTTTCACGCTGCTGCGCTGTGGGCGCTCCAGAGTGGCCTGCTGCGCCGCGCCGCTGAAGTGGTGATCCCCGTGGAGATCATCAGCCAGCTCGTGGAGCCGCCCAAGCCGGCCCCTCCCCCGCCGCCTCCGCCCCCACCGCCGGAAAAGAAGGTGGTCAAGTCGCCGCCTCCTCCGCGGCCGCAGGCGATCCGGGAACCCAAGCCGACCCCGGCGCCCAACGCGCCGACAGGCAGCGTCGAGCCCCCGCCGCCGCCGGCCCCCATTCCGCCGCCCGCTCCCGAGCCGCCGCCGGCGCCGCCTCCCGCACCGCCGGCGCCCAAGCTGGTTGAGATCAGCGAAGGCCAGACGCAGTACGTGCGCGAGCCGCGCGTGGTGTTTCCCGCAATGAGCAGGCGCCTGGGCGAATCCGGCGTCGTGGTCGTTGCCGTGTATTTCAACAGCGCGGGCATCCCCAAGCGGGCCGAAATCTTCAAGTCCAGCGGCTTCGAGCGGCTCGACCAGGCCGCGCGCGAAGCGCTGATGTCCTCCCAAGTGACGCCGTTCAAGCAGCCGGGGGCCAACGAGGCCACGGTCTACATGCTGAAGGCGCCCATCCGGTTCAATCTTTCCCAGTAATTTTTTGGAGTAGTACGCATGGATTCTCAATTCGGCTTGATGAACGTCTGGAATCAGGGCGACTTCGTCACCAAGGCCGTGGCGGTGCTGCTGATCGGCATGTCGCTCGCGTCGTGGATCGTGATCATCGTCAAGGCGCTCGACGTCATCCGCTACAAGCGCCTGGCCAAGCACTCGCAGGACTTCTGGCACAGCGAAGACTTCGCCACCGCCCTGAACAAGCTGGGCAAGGACGACAGCAACCCCTTCCGCGCGCTGGCCCTCGAAGGCCGCGAGGCGGCTGCCCACCACCGCAACACCAAGGCCCACCTGCACGATGCTCTGGACGTGAGCGACTGGATCACGCGCGCGCTGCGCAACGGCATCGACGCCTTCACCGCCCGCCTGCAGACCGGCCTGGCGATCCTGGCTTCGGTCGGCTCGACGGCTCCGTTCATCGGCCTCTTCGGCACCGTGTGGGGCATCTATCACGCCCTCATGAGCATCGGCTCGGCCGGCCAGGCGACCATCGACAAGGTGGCGGGCCCGATCGGCGAGGCGCTGATCATGACGGCGCTCGGCCTGGCCGTGGCCATTCCCGCGGTGCTGGGCTACAACGCACTGGTGCGCGGCAACAAGTTCGTGCTGACCAAGCTCAACGCCTTCGCCCACGACCTGCACGCCTACTTCGTGACGGGTGCCCGCGTCCAGAGCGGCAGCGGTGACGCTATCGTGGTTCCGCTCAAGAAGGGCTGAGCATCATGGCCTTCGGAACACAAGACGAACCCGATGAGGTGATGAACGAGATCAACATGACGCCGCTGGTCGACGTCATGCTGGTGCTGCTCATCATCTTCATCATCACCGTGCCGGTGATGAAGCACGCGGTCAACATCGACCTTCCTCGCGCCACGAGCGAGCCCGAACAGCCCAAGCCGCAGAACATCCTGTTCAGCGTCACGGCCGACGGCACCTACTACTGGAACGAGCAGAAGATCGACGACAGCGAGCTGCCGGGGCGCCTCGCCGCGGAAGCCGCCAAGGAACCGCAGCCCGAATTGCACATCCGCGGCGACAAGGCCGTTCGCTACGAGCGCGTGGCCAAGGCGATGTCGGAAGCCCGGGAAGCCGGCGTGCGCAAGATCGGCTTCGTCACCGAACCTGACGCGAAGTGACCTGAAGGAAAAGTCACAAGGAAAAAAAGTTAATCACGACGATTGACTTCTACTTGCGAATCATTATCATTCAGTCATCGCTTCGATAAGGGAACTCAAGATGCCAGCCACACCGAATGCCTTCTCTGTCCTGAACCATCCTTCGCTCGACCAATCGGGTGGCGGCCATGCGTCCATCCAGGCAACGCGTCCGGTACCAATGCTCGAAAGCACGGAGCTCCTGAAAGGAAGCAAGACCGTGGGCATCATGCACAACGGCTCCCTCTACCGGCTGCAAGCCACCAAACTCGGCAAGCTGATCCTGACCAAGTAAGTCACCCAGCCCGCCCTTCGCGCAAGTTTCATCGTGGGGCGACTCAAGGAGACTCATCTCCGAAGGGTCGTTTTTTGCTAGCCAACGGTTTTCCGACTAGCCAAGCTTTTTTTCCACGCTGAAGCAGTCCCAAACGAAAACGCCGACCTCGAAGTCGGCGTTTTGCATTGCGCGAAAGAAAAGAATCAGAGGCCGAGAGCCGCAATGCCGGCCTTGGCGATCTGCGCGTCTTCGTTCGACTTCACGCCGCTCACGCCGACGGCACCGATCACGTGGCCGTCCTTGACGATCGGCACGCCGCCTTCGAGCAGGCCCTGCACTTCGGGCGCCGTCAGGAACGCCGTGCGGCCGCCGTTGATGATGTCTTCGTAGACCTTGCTCTCGCGGCGGCCCATGGCAGCCGTATGTGCCTTGGCGGGTGCGATGTGCGAGGAGAGCGCAGCGGCGCCGTCCAGGCGCTGCAGCCACAGCAGGTTGCCGGCGTCGTCCGAGATCGCGATGGTCACTGCCCAGTTGTTCTTGAGGGCTTCGGCCTCGGCTGCTGCGGCAACGGCCTTGACGTCGGCGAGTTCGAGGAAGGATTTGGTCTTCATGATGGATGAGCTCTGCTTGCGTGAAAACCCAAGAGCATAACGGCCATGCCGCAGCCGCTACGCCAAGGCGGCTTCAGGGCTTGGGAACACCCCGCATACGGTCTTTTCGATACCCCCTCTTGCGGCCCCCTAGAATGCGCCCAACTGCATCCTTGCAGCAACCACAGGAGCTCCGGCCATGAACGACCGCGTTACCACCCTAGACACCTCTTCCGGCTACGGCCAGCCACTGGCTCAAGCCGAACGCCAGCGCGTGCTGCGCAACACCTACTGGCTGCTCGCACTGAGCCTGCTGCCCACCGTGCTGGGCGCATGGGTCGGCGTCAGCACCGGCATCACCCGCTCGCTGACCGGCGGCCTGGGCCTCATCGTCTTCCTCGGCGGCGCCTTCGGCTTCATGTTCGCCATCGAGAAGACCAAGAACTCCGCGGCAGGCGTGCCGGTGCTGCTGGGTTTCACCTTCTTCATGGGCCTGATGCTGTCGCGCCTGATCGCGATGGTGCTCGGTTTCAAGAACGGCTCCGAACTCATCATGACGGCCTTCGGCGGCACCGCCGGCGTGTTCTTCGTGATGGCCTCGCTGGCCACCGTCATCAAGCGCGACCTGTCGGGCATGGGCAAGTTCCTGTTCGTCGGCGCCATGGTGCTGATGGTCGGCGGCATCATCAACGTGTTCGTCGGCTCGACCACCGGCATGCTGGTCATCTCGGTGGCCGCCATCGGCATCTTCTCGGCCTACATGCTCTATGACCTGAAGCAGATCATGGACGGCGGCGAGACCAACTACATCAGCGCCACGCTGGCCCTGTACCTCGACCTGTTCAACGTGTTCCAGAGCCTGCTGGCCCTGCTGGGCATCTTCGGCGGCGAGCGCGACTGAACGAGCGAACCGATCACCAACAAAAAGGGCCCCGAAGGGCCCTTTTTTCATTCCAGTTCGAAAACCGCAATCGACTCGACGTGCGCCGTGTGCGGAAACATGTTGACCACCCCCGCATGGGTGCAGCGATAACCCGCCTGATGCACCAGCAGGCCCGCATCGCGCGCGAGCGTCGACGGGTTGCAGCTGACGTAGACGATGCGCTTCGGCGGCGTCCAGCCGTCGGCGCGCAATTCGGGTTGCTGGTGAAGATCGGCAATGGCTTTGGCCAGCGCGAATGCACCTTCGCGCGGCGGGTCGACCAGCCACTTGTCGGCGCTGCCATCGGCCACCAGCATCTCCGGCGTCATCTCGAACAGGTTGCGCGCCACGAAGGCCGCGGGCGACAGCTCGCGGCGAGCCGACGTGGCCGGCTGATTCCTCTTGAAGTTGTCGGTCGCACGCGTCACCAGCGTGTCGCTGCCTTCGATGCCCAGCACCTCGCGCGCCCTGCTGGCCAATGGCAAGGTGAAGTTGCCAAGGCCGCAGAACCAGTCGATCACGCGCTCGTCGGGCTGCACGTCGAGCAGGCGCAGCGCCTTGCCCACCAGCGCCCGGTTGATGTGCGGGTTGACCTGCGTGAAGTCGGTGGGCTTGAACGGCATCGTGACGCCGAATTCCGGCAGCCGGTACGCCAGCGGCGTGCCGCCCTCTTCCAGCAGCTTCACGGTGTCCGGCCCCTTGGGCTGCAGCCACCATTGCACGCCTTCGTTCCTGGCCGCAAATGCCTTCAGCCGGTCGATGTCGGCGCGCGAGAGCGGTTCCAGGTGGCGCAGCACCAGGGCGATCGTGCCGAGCCGCGTGGAATCGGGCGCGTCGCCGCAGGCCAGTTCGATCTGCGGGCAGGTGTCGCGCGCGTCCATCGAGCCGATCAGCTCGCGCAGCGGCATGAGCATTTCGCTGACCTGCTTCGGCAGCACCGGGCAGACCTGCATGTCGGCCAGGTAGCGGCTCTTGCGCTCGTGAAAGCCGATCAGCACCGTGCCCTTCTTGACCACGTGGCGCACCGAGAGGCGCGCACGGTAGCGGTAATGCCAGGCCGGGCCTTCGAGCGGCCGCAGCAGGTTCTCCGGCTTGACCTTGCCGAGGTGCCAGAGGTTGTCTTCCAGCGCACGCTGCTTCACCGCCACCTGTGCGGCCGCATCGAGGTGCTGCATCTTGCAGCCGCCGCACGCGCCCGTGTGCAGGCCGAAATGGGGGCAGCCCGGGCGCACCCGCTGCGACGATTCGCGGCGGATGGTGGTGACCGTGCCCTGCTCCCAGTTGTTCTTGCGGCGATGGACGTTGAACCGCACTTCCTCGAAAGGCAGCGCGCCTTCGATGAACACGACCATGCCGTCGGCCTTGTGCGCCACGCCCTGCGCGTCGAGGTCGAGGGACTCGACCTTCAGCCATTCTTCACCGGGATACGCGGGGATCGCGGGGACTTTCTTTTCTTCGATGGATTCCGTCATCCCCCGATTGTCTCAGCGTGGCCGGGTGCCCCTAGAACAGCGCGTCGCGCCCCACGCCGGAGCGAGCCAACTGGCGCCGCATCTTGGCCAGCGCCTCGTTCTGGATCTGCCGCACGCGCTCCCGCGTGAGCCCCAGGCGCACGCTCAGCACCTCCAGCGTTTCGGGCTCGCGGTCGTGCAGGCCGTAGCGGCCCTCCAGCACTTCGCGCTCGCGTGCGTCGAGGGCATGCACCCACTGGTCGAGCAGGCGCTCCACCTCGCGCGTGTGCGCCACGTCGGTCGGGCTGCCGTGCTCGTCCTCGGACGCCACGGTGTCAGCCAGCGTGAAGCCCTCGTCGCCCCGGGAATCGCCCGCGTCCAGCGAGCGCGGGGCCTCGGAGAGGGCCAGCAGATCGGCTACCGCCTGCACGTCGCGGCCCAGCAGCGCGGCAATGTCTTCCACGCGTACGCCGTCGGGCCGCTGTGCGATGAATTCGGCGTCGCTCTCGAGGGTGCGGCGGGCCTTCAGCACCTGCTGCAACTCGCGCACCACGTGCACCGGCAGCCGGATGGCGCGCGCCTGCGTCATGACCGCGCGCTCGACGGACTGGCGGATCCACCAGGTCGCATACGTGGAAAAGCGGAAGCCGCGCTCGGGCTCGAACTTGGTGATCGCGTGCATCAGCCCGAGATTGCCCTCCTCGATGAGGTCGGACAGCGGCACGCCCCGCCCCAGGTAGCCCTTGGCGATGTTGACCACCAGCCGCAGGTTGTGCTCGATCATCGACTGCCGCGCGGCGAAGTCGCCCGCGCGTGCGGCGCATGCGGTCTGGTATTCCTCGGCAGGCGTGAAGAGCTCGGTGCGGCGGACCTGGCGCAGGTAGATGGTCAGCGCATCGGCGCCTTCGCCCCCGACCAGCTCACCTGCGGCGCCCACGGCGTTGTTCGCGGGCAGCGGAACGTCTGCCGCTGATGCGTCTACGGCGTCTACGTCTTCTTCGGGAGCGTGCGCACTCTCGCCGGCAAGCTCCGGATGGCCGTTGCTCGAAGACATGCTGCCCCTGTCCGCCGACCCGCGCGCAGGCAACAGCGTGCGGCGGGAGCGGGAGGCAGCCATGGCATCACCGGCTGGGCAGGTAGCGCGAGGGATCGACGGGCTTGCCCTGGCGGCGGATCTCGAAATGCAGCTTCACGCGATCTGCATCGCTGTTGCCCATTTCGGCGATCTTCTGGCCCTTCTGAACCGACTGGTCTTCCTTCACGAGCAGCGCCTGGTTGTGCGCATACGCCGTGAGGTAGGTGTTGTTGTGCTTCAGGATGATCAGGTTGCCGTAGCCGCGCAGGCCCGCGCCCGCATAGACCACACGGCCATCGGCGGCAGCCAGCACGGGATCGCCCGCCTTGCCGCTGATGTCGTAGCCCTTGTTCTTGGCCTCGTCGAAGCCTGCGATCAGCGAACCGCTCGCGGGCCAGATCCATCCGAGGTCTTCGTCACCCGAACCGCCGCTGCCGGGACTGGCCGGCGAAGCCGTGACCGGCGGCGGCTTGGTCGCGCCGCTGGACGTCGAAGGCACCACCACGGGCTGCGGCGTTACCGGCTTCGTGACGGCACCGTCGGGAGAAGAAGCGCCGGGCGCCGATGCCGCGGGAGCCGCCGCAACGGCAGTTCCCGAGCCGGCGGGCGGAATCACGCGCAGCACCTGGCCGACTTCGATCAGGTCCGGGTTGTCGAGGTTGTTCCAGCGGACGATATCCTGCCAGCGCTGGCCGGTCTCGATGCCGATGCGGCGGATGGTGTCGCCGGGGCGCACGGCGTAGTAGCCGGGCTTGCCATAGTTCTCGATGCCGGCAAGCGGCTTGCCATTGGCGTCGGTAGTGATGGGCGGGCCGCCGGGCACGGTCGCGCCTGGCGCGCGCGTCATGGTGCCGCGGTCTTCGACTGGTGCCGGCCCGCGAGGTGTGGAACAGCCCGCGATCACGAGCACAAAGGCCAACGTGACGCCAGCGAACCAACTCCGATTGCCAAAACCCTGCATTTGTTATTCCTTCAAGCGATTCCGGATTTTAGGGGGACAAAGTGAACGGCCTCAAGAATGAGCCGCTCCAGTCCGCGGGGGGTCTTGTCGATGACGACGAGGGCCTGGCCACCCTTCGCGGAATGGGTCGGCGCGACGATGCGTCCACCCACCGCGAGTTGCTCGATCCATGCCTGCGGCACCGCCTCGCCGCCTGCCGCGGCGATGATGCCGGCATAGGGCGCGCCCTTGGCGTAGCCGATCATCCCGTCGCCCAATATCAGGTGCACGGTCGCGAGCCGGAAATGCCTCAGATTGGCCCGGGCCCGCTCGTGCAGGCCGCGCAGGCGCTCGATGCTGTAGACCTCGGTCGCCACGTGATTCAGCACGGCCGCCTGGTAGCCGCAGCCCGTGCCGATCTCGAGCACCCGGCCCAGCTTGGCCTCGGGCTTTCCCACGAGGGCGGGAGCGCCCATCAGCAGCTCGATCATGCGGGCCACCACGTTGGGCTTGGAAATGGTCTGCCCCAGGCCGATCGGCAGGCTGGTGTCTTCGTAGGCCTGGTTGACCAGGGCGCTGTCGACGAAGCGATGCCGCTCCACGGCGCCCATTGCGCGCAGCACACGGGCATCGGAAATACCCTGCGCCGCCAGCTTCTGCACCATGCGCGCGCGCACGGCGTCGGAGGCCATCGAGGGCGTGGACGCCACCACGGGCTTGACCGGCGCGGCAGGCATGCGCCCGCGCGTGGCGGCCGAGGCGGTGGGTGTCAGGCGAACGGGGAAACCGGGCCGCTGCGTGGCCATGTCAGTTGCCGAGACGGGCCACCGTCTCGCGCCATTGGCCAAGGTTGGCGTGGTCTGTCAGGTCGATCTGCAAGGGCGTCAGCGCGATGTGGCCGGCCGCGGTGGCGTGGAAGTCGGTGCCTTCGCCGCTGTCCTTGGCGCCGCCGGCACCGGCGATCCAGTACATGGTCTCGCCGCGCGGGCTGTCCTGCGTGATCACCTTCTCCGCCGCATGGCGCCGGCCGAGCCGGCAGACCTTGACGGGCTTCAGCTCGTCGAAAGGCAGATTCGGCACGTTCACATTCAGCAGGAAAGCGCCGCCTTCATGCATGCGCTCGCGCTCGATCTGCTGCACAAGCCGCCGCGCCACCTGGGCCGCGGCATCCACGTGCGCCCAGCCCTTTTCGATCTGCGAGAAGGCAATGGCCGGAATGCCGAACAGGTAGGCTTCCATTGCCGCGCCCACGGTGCCCGAATAGATGGTGTCGTCACCCATGTTGGCACCATTGTTGATGCCGGAAACCACCAGGTCGGGCCGATAGTCGAGCAGGCCCTTGAGCGCGATGTGCACGCAGTCGGCCGGCGTGCCGGTCACATAGCGGAAACCGTTGTGCGCCTCGCGCACGTAGAGCGGCGCCGCCAGGGTCAGCGCGTTCGACTTGGCGCTGTTGTTGTGCTCGGGTGCGACCACCTCGACTTCGGCGATGTCCTTGAGTGCGTCGTGCAGAGCGACGATGCCCGGCGCCTGGAAGCCGTCGTCGTTGGAAATAAGTATCTTCATGGTGCTTCTGGATGCACCGGATTGTAGGCTTCGGGTGCGTCGCAGCAGGGACAAGGCCACCCCGCCGCGGCCCCTATCATCGCCCGCTTCATTGCCCCAACATTACCTGTCTGAAGGAGACCCTGGCATGCACGCATGGCTTTGCGAGAACCCCGTTGGCGTCGACGCGCTGACCTGGAAGGAATTGCCCACCCCCACGCCCGGGCCGGGCCAGGTGCTCATCGAGATCAAGGCGGCCAGCCTGAATTTCCCCGATCTGCTGATCGTGCAGAACAAATACCAGATGAAGCCGCCGCTGCCCTTCGTGCCCGGCTCCGAGTACGCGGGCGTCGTCCAGGCGGTCGGCGAAGGCGTGACGCACCTCAAGGTGGGACAGAACGTGGCCTGCCTTTCCGGCACCGGCGGCTTCGGCACCCATACGCTGGCGCCAGCGGCCCTGTGCATGCCGCTGCCGGAAGGCTTCGGTCATGTCGACGCGGCAGCCTTCATCATGATCTACGCCACTTCGTGGCACGCGCTGATGGACCGCGCACAGCTCAAGGCCGGCGAAACCGTGCTGGTGCTCGGTGCGGCGGGCGGGGTGGGCACTGCGGCCATCCAGATCGCCAAGGCCGCCGGAGCCAAGGTGATCGCGGCCGCCTCCACCGACGAGAAATGCGAGCTCTGCCGCTCCATTGGCGCTGACGCGACGATCAACTACACGACTCACGCACTGCCCAACGGTTTTCGCGACGCCATCAAGGCCGCCACCGACGGCAAGGGACCCGATGTCATTTACGACCCGGTAGGCGGCGATTTTGCGGATCCCGCCTTTCGCTCCATCGGGTGGCGCGGCCGTTATTTGGTCGTCGGTTTCGCATCGGGCCCGATTCCGTCCCTGCCATTGAATCTGATGCTGCTGAAAGGCGCCTCGCTCGTCGGCGTGTTCTGGGGCGATTTCGCGAAACGCGAGCCCAAGGCCAATGCGCAGATGATGGCGGAATTGGCACAGTGGTATGGCCAGGGAAAGATCAAACCGGTGATCGACAGCACGATGCCGATGGCGGAATTGAAGGCCGCGTACGCCCACATGGGTTCGCGCGGCGTCAAAGGAAAACTGGTGATGGTGAACTGAGCGCGCCGCGCCGTTTCATCTCCAGCGCCCAATAAAAAAGCCCGCTCATGCGGGCTTTTTTATTGGGCGCCTGCCCAGGGGAAACAGGGCACTTACTTGATCTCGTAATCGGAAAGCGACTTGCCCGCGGCCAATGCCTCGGTCACCCAGCGCGGCTTGCGGCCGCGGCCGCCAGACCAGGTTTCGCCGTTCGGGCTGCGATATTTAGCGGCCGCCTTGGCCGGCGCAGCAGTTGCGCTGCGCTTGGCGGAGCCCACGCGGCCGGTCAGCTTCAGGTCGGAAGCGGTCAAACCATATTCGGCAATCTTCCTGCGCAACTCCTCGATCACACCAGCGCGCTCCTGGTTGCGCAGGTCTTCGGCCTGCTTGCGCAATTGCGCAATCTGCTCGTCATGCTTCTTGATCTGGGAATTGATATCGGCGAGGGTCGAAGCCATTGTTGGACTCCTGGAATTGAAAACGGGGCGATTTTAATTCAGTTTACATTTGCCACAAGTGCCTTACCACGCGAAAAAATTGGCGGCGCATTGCATTAGTGCAACAACTCGCAACGTAAAGTGCACGCCGCGGTTGACGTCTTATATGCAGGCAGGATGGAAAAAGAGTCTTCGGCACGCAGGCAACAGGAGATGCGGCGGCCGGAAATGACAACGCCGGGACAAGCCCGGCGTCGAGATCCTTTGAACGCCGCTATTGCGCAATAGCGGCAAGGAGATATTTTTTGGGGTGGCTGATGGGACTCGAACCCACGACGACCAGAATCACAATCTGTGGCGTCGAGCCAACATCCATGCGGGTTGCGCGAGCGTCGGTGGGAATATTGTACACACCTCGCATGACGGTTCGGCGCGGCCCAGCGCTCCTCCGTTCCCGCGGATTGCCCGAGTTTTGGGGCCTCTATGAACGAAATTACCGAACACCGATACCTGGAGTCTCTACGCGATGAGGCTCAGCGAAGGTTTGCCAAAGACTTAGAGCGATGGGAGGCGTCAGGTGCGCGCCAAGTCGAAATGGTGTCTCCCAGTTTCAAGGTTGAGCGGCGCCGCGACGGGAAGATCGTTGGCGATGTGGAATACGTGCTCATCTTGCCCAACGAAAAAACCAAGACGCATTCCGCGACGCTGGTGTACTCCGAAGCGACCCCTTCGCAGGAAGGCGGCTGGTATCCGACATACGTCAGCTGGCACTTCAACTAATGAAATTGATGCGGTCTGGATTGCAAATGCCGTCGCGGCGCGTGAGCGAAAATTTTTAGCGCGCTTCCGGCAGAATCGGTCCCGCCCTTCTCCACGTTCACAATGACTCACCGTCCGCGCATCTATCTCGCCGGCCCTGATGTGTTCCGTCGCGACGCAAGGCAGCACTTTGCCCAGCTGAAAACTGTGTGCGACAAGCTGGGGCTGGAAGCGCTCCCCCCATCAGACGGAATGATCCCATCGGCTGTGAACGAAGCAGAGATCGCTCAACGGATCTATGAGATCAACATGGGGCTGCTCCAACAAGCAGATGGAGTTGTAGCCAACCTCGCACCCTTTCGCGGCGTGGAACCGGACTCGGGCACGGTTTTCGAGGTGGGCGTCGCTACAGCGCGAGGCCTTCCTGTCGTCGCCTATGGCGTGCCCCAAGGCAGCTACGCGGATCGGGTGAAAGCTAGCCAGCAAACAAGCCGCGAAGACCTGGGACCGCTTCGAGATGCCAATGATCTGATCGTTGAAGACCTCGGGCTCCCGTTGAACCTCATGCTCGCCTGCTCAGTGAAGTTCGCACCTTCCGCCGAAGAGGCGTTGCAGGCCATCGCCCGCGCCATCGCCTCCAAGCGCTAGTTTTCAGGGCGCTGTGGCGTCTGCTGCCCGCTCGCAGATGGTGCCAGCGGCGTGGGCAGCGTCAGCGAATCGCCCAAGCTCTCCAAGAGCTGCGCCACTCCGGCCGAGCAGGTCGGCAAGCAGATCGAGGGCGGCTTCGGCTGGCGGGCTTCCGCCGGCAGGGCCGGCCGCTGCGGTGGCTGCACGGACGGCGGCGCGATAGGAGGCGAGCTGGTCGCGCAGCAGGCGCTCAGCAGCACCAGCACGCTCAGCATCAACGCGCGCGGCAGCGATTTGATTTCGGCCATTTTGGGTGACTCCTTCCAGGCGTTCACGCCAAGTCTGTTCTTGGGTTCGAGCCGCGCGCTCCGCCTGGCGGCCAGACTCGGCGTTCGTAGCGCGCAGATCCGCCAGTTCCTTGCGCGCGGTGGCCGCGTCGGCGCGCGCACCTGCCGCGCGGGTGCGCTCGACGCCGGCCGTTGCCAGGGCGGCGACGAAGGCCAAGCCAAGAATCCACAGCAGGGGCGTTTTGAGGTCGGGCAGCATCGCCTCTCCTACTGGGCGGCGATGCAGGCGCTGTGCCGCGCCTGCTGCCGCAACCACACGCCTTTGCAGCCCTTCGGCCCCCAGTTTTGCGGCTGCTTGCAATCCCGGCCGGCCTGGAAGCGCCATCTGAGCAGCGCATCGCACGCCGCGCGCGGCCGCCCGGCGAGGAGCTCGCGCCGCATGCTGGAGCCCGACCAGTTGGGCATGCCGTACTGGCCCACGAAGTCCATGTAGAGGTCGAACTCGTCCTGCGTCAGGGTGACACCGGGCAAGGACGCGGCGAAGCGTCGCTCTTCGGAGCGGTTCAGGTTGCGCGCGAGCTCTTCAGCGCGTCGGCGGGTAATGGGTGGGTCGGCCAACGTCACGCGAGTGCCGTCTTCGTAGCGGGTCGAGCCGTGCCCGATGGTCGGCACGTCACCTTGCGTCGGAATGTAGGGGTGCAGTACTTCCACTCCGTCTCCGCGCACGGTGACCGGCCCGTCGCCCTCGTGGGCCTTCCAGGCGCCAAAGCCTGCGATAGACAGCGTGAGCGCTGCCACCGCGACGCGCACACGATTCGGGGCGGCCATCAGTCGCTCTCGGTGGGGCGGAGGGCCGCCCATTCACTCGGCGTGAGCACCAGGCGCGGCTTCGGCTTGATCCAGCCCATGCGCTCGAAAAACGGTCGCCAGAATTTCTTCCAGCAGAACTCGGCGAGGAGCGCGAGGGTATAGATGGCGGCTGCGGCGGACGCGATGTTCGGCCAGTTCAGCACGAACAGGTCGGAGAAGATTGAGGTCGCCTTCGAAGCGCTTTCCACTACCTGCGCCCCGGCGGCTGATGCGATTGCGGCCCCGGCCTTGATGGCCGGGGCACTGATGGTGGTCGGGTCTTCGTTCATGCCCGCATGATTCCGGGCACGCCCCTCACAGAGAAACCCTACAGGGGAGCGCTACAGATCGGCGCGCGTCCGCGCCAGGTCTTCCCGCATCTGGGCCCGCATCGCCCGCGGCGCGGTATCGGCGATCCGCTCATCCTTGGATTTGCGCATCTCGCGCACCCGACGCATCACGTCGGGGATGCGCACCAGCATCGGCTGCTCGAGGTTCTTCCGGTTCCATGCGGCCACCTGGTCGCGAGCATCCTGCACCTTCTGCTGATCGCCCTCGAAGATGCCTTGCGCCCACGTCGCTCGGATTTCCTGCGCGCGCAGGTTGTAGAAGGCCTTCGCGCCCTGGTTGATGCCGTTCGCTTCCTGGATGGTGGCAACGCTGTTGGGCTGGAAACCGATGGTCTTCAGCGCCGCCTCCAGCGTGTTCGTGTCCAGCACCTTGTAGCCCTTGGCGTCCCGGTACATCCCGGTCGCGGCCATATCAGCGCCCTTGGCCGCGTTGCGCACTGCTGCCGGCGACATTTCCAACAGCCCGGCCCCCACATCGCCCGTCAGCACGCTGCGGCCGCCGGAGAGGATGCGGCTGACGAAGTCACCGGCCGGGCCCGCGATCTCCAGCAGGTCGCGCGCGTGGCTGGTCTTCTCCAGCAAGAGACCGGTGCCCGGGATCAGGTTCCCCATCCCGAGGCGGCCCGACACATCCAGGGGTGCGCCAGGCAGGCCGCTCACGCCCTTGTCGACGAACTGCGCAATCGGCTTCGGCAGCAGGCTCTCCAGGAATTCCTGGCGGGCCTTCTTCGTCGAGAAGTTGTAGCCCAGCATCTGCGCCAGCGCGTCGACCGCATCCTCCAGGTCTTCCTCGAATGGCAGGCCGCCGGCGCCGCCCATCAGCATCAGCATGCCCAGCGCCAGCAGCGCGGCGCGCTTGCCCTCCGGCCCGCCTTGCGTGTACATGCGGTGCAGCAGCTCGAGGTAGGCGACGCTGTAGGTTTTGAAGGTCATCAGCGTGCCGCCCATGGCTCCGCGCCCCCACTCCATCTTGTTCGCCTTGCTGTAGAGGAACTGCGTTTCCGTGATCGCCTTCCGCGCGAATCCTGCCGGGTCTTCGATGCCCTGTGCCTTCGCAGTCCGATAGGCCGCGACGAAGGTGATGCGGCGGTTCACCTGTTCGGCGGCGCCGAAGAGCTTTCCCCATGCCAGCGACAGGCGCGACAGTGCGTTCTGGCCCATCGCGCGCAGCTCGCCGCCGCGCGTTCCATCGCCGGAGCGCAGCGAGCTCGCGCCGCGCGCCTGCGCCATCAACTGGTGCACCTCCTGCGGGCTCACGGTGCCCTCGTCCTCGGCGCGCTTGAGCGCGGCAGCGAGATCCGGCTCGTATTCGAAACCGCGCGTAGCGATGTTCTTCGCAGCCCGGCCGATCTGCGCAGCCGCCGCGCGCGCGCCGCCGTACTGGCTCAGCCACGGCATGGTCACGGCGATAGGCTGGGTCATGTTCACGAACGCCGACGCCACGGAGCCGCCCAGATACTGTGCGAACAGCAGCCCGCGCACTGCCTGCGCCTCCTCCTGCGGGTTCTTCACATAGTCGGCCAGGCGCACGGCAGCGTCTTTCAGTTCGCCCTGTTCCTTCGGGATGGCCTGCACCGCCTCGCCGAGGTCGCCCATGTGCAGGCCGGCGGCCGTCTGGCGCGCGTTCGAGTAGATGAAGGAGGCCAGCACGCGGCCCACGTCCTCGCTGAAGCCTGCGATGCCCTTGCGGTGGATCAGCCGGCGCATCGCGCTGCGGTTGGTCTTCGTCAGCCGCAGATATTCCTGGAAAGCTTGGTCTTGCGCACTGTCGCCGGTCGAGTCGAGACCGAGGGCATTGCCGAACAGCTCCAGCGTCTCGGGCGTCACGCCAGCGAAGAGCTTGAAGGCCTCCTCCGAGAGCGTGCCCTGGGTGACAGTGGCATCGCCGAACTCCTCCCGCATCTTCGTAGCCATGTTGTTGGCCTCGCGCGCCGTCTCGAACAGGCCGAAGTACTGCCGCTCGCCGGCAGCATCCACAACATCGACCGAGTAGCGCCCGAAGCGCGACAGCGGCGCATACCCGCGGGCCTGCAGGTCGCGCACCTTGTCGGCCCGGTCGATGATGCCGTTGGCGGTGTTCAGGATCTGCGTCGCGCGGTCAGGCTGCTCGTTGGCCAGTTGCACCAGGTGATCGCGCAGCAGCACGGCGGCCGCCTGCGCGTCTGGCGCATCCATCACCATGCCACGCATAACCTTGGCATCGTCGCCCACGAACCGCAGCATGTCGGCGCGCGCCATCGTGTCCAGGCTCCGGTCGGTCGTCTCGCGGAACTCGTGGTAGAGCGCGATCTGGTCGTCCGAGAGCTTGAACATCGAGCGCAGCTCCGCATCGGTCCAGACGACGCCCGGCTGCAGCATGCGTGACTCGAAGCGCGTGTTGATGGCCTTCTCATAGGACTCCAGGGGCATGCCCTGCCATGCCTTCAGCATGCGCTCATCGATCTGCCCGTTTCGCAGCAGGCGCTGCGCCTTTTGGTCGGCCGTCAGCTCTGCCGCGGCATCGATGAGCGACTGCACCGGTACCGGCTTGCCCTGTTCGTCTCGCGCCCAGGTCAGCGTGCCCTCGAAGACCGGCTTCGCCACCGCCGCGTTGTCAGCTGCCGCCACCGGTGCCTTCTTGATGTCGCGCCACGTCTCCAGCTTCGGCAGAAGCTTGGGTGCCAGTTCGGCCGCGTCGTTGGCGTAGAAGCTCACGTCGTCCACGAAGCCCTGCGCCGAATCGAACACCGCCTTGAAGGCCGGCGAGCGCTCCGCGAGGTTGTACATGGTGCCGACCGTCTTGTGCCACCACGACAGCTTGCCGGGCGCGTTAAAGGTCTTGTTGAGCTCGGCGGTGGCCTTCTTCGCGAAGTCCTGCACCGTGGATCGGCTGAACCGGATGTCCGGGTTGCCGCCGTCGAAGGCCCCGCTGTTGCCGATGGCCGACTTCACCTGGGTGGGCTCGAAGGCCACGATCTCTACCGAGCCATCCTCAGCCGTGAGGGTCACGCCGTCGTGCCCCATCGCGCGCAGGTTCGACGTGAACCGGTCCACCTGCGCCTGCGTCGCCCGCTTGAGCCGAGCCTTGATCTCCGGGGTGGCAACGTAGGGGTTCGTGACCGCGAAGTACAGGGGCATGACGCGCTGTCCGCCCTGGCCGCGCTTCGCGCCGGCGTAGTAGTTGGCGTCCGCCGCGTCGCTCGCACCGTAGACGCCGCGGCCGAGCCAGCCTACGTCTTTTCGGTTTGGATGCTCGGTATCGAAGGCGGCGAAGTCGTCGCGCGTGCCGTGGAAAAATACGAGCGGGCGGCCTTGCGCATCAACGGGTCCGAGTCGCCCAGGTGCGCCGCCATCTCGGCCGGGCCCACCGGCGGCAGCTCCGCCAGCAGTTCCTCCAGATCCTTGCGTGCCGCTTCGGGTGTCTTTGAGGCTTCCATCTTGCCCACTGTACCAGTGCCAGAAGTTCGCCACACCCTCGTCGTTGGTGGCGATGGGGGCATCCAGGCTGTTGGTCGAGGCGGGGCCCGCATCGCCACGGCTGAAGCGCAGCCCGTCGCCGGGCCCGCCGTCGGGGCCGCCCTGCTCAACGAAGCGCCGCGCCGGCAGGATGAAGTTGCGCACGATCTCGTCGTCCGTCATCCGCAGGTTGCTGAAGCCCGGCACGTGCTGGCGCAGCCAGGTCCGGATCGCAGCGATCGCACGGCGCACGAAGTGCAGCTCGGGGTGGGTCTGCGCCATTTCGGCCAAAACTTCCTCCGCCGCGGCGCGCCGGTCGAGCTTGTTGACACCTCGCAGCCCGTATTCCTCGATCTTCGCGTCCACGTCGGCGCGACGCATGGTGCCGATCTGGTTCAGCACGTCATCCAGCCCCTTGCCGAACTGGCCGCGCAGCCCGTGGTGGCCCAACACCTCGTGAAAGAGCACGCGCGCCGCGTCGTTGGCCGTGGGCAGCCGCGAGGCCATCAGATAGGCCTTGCCGCGATAGTAGAAGCCCTCGGGAGCGCCGCGCGCGCCGCCGCTGCGCTGTTTGAGGTCTGCGCGGCGGGCCGCCTCCGGAACGACCGGATCGCCCATGTCGAAGGCCACGATCACCTCAGGGCCGTTGCCCCAGCCCGCGCGAATCGCCTCCACGGTCTTGCTCACCGACGCTACAGCCTGTGCACGCGCCTCGGGCGAGTAGTTCGGCAGCAGCGCACGCATCGCCCTCGCCGCTTCGGGCGAGAGCATTTCGGTCCCATCCCGCCGGAACTGCGCATCGTCCGTCGGGCCGCCGAACTCCTCGAGCGCATCGCCGAATCCTTGCTCGGTGAGCTGCTGGCGCTGCTCAGCCATGGCCTTTTGCAGAGCGGGGCGCTGGTTCAGCGGGATGTCCGGTCCCTTGGCCACCAGCCGTCGCTGCACGCGGCGGTGGGCCTCGCGCGCTGCTTCCAGCTCCGTCGCCTGGGCGAACGGCTTGCCGGCCTGCTCGCGCAGTTGGACCGCCGATTGCTTCGCCCCAGCGATCTTGGCTTCCAGATCGGCGATGTGCGCCGGGAGGCGATTGACGTAGTTGCCGAAGCGCGTCAGGATGCCTGCCGCCGACGGCAGCACGTCCCGGGCCGGCCGGTAGGAGTCCAGGCCACCCGTGGGCGAGTTGAGCTCCACGTGGTCGGGGGTTCCTTCCAGCATGAAGGTCACGCCGCGGTACTGGAATTCCTCCTGCCCACCGCTCACGAACACACGGTCGATGCCGCGCTTGACGGCCTTGATCGCCGCTTCGCGGTCGGTGATCGTCTTCCCGGCGACGGTCAGGCCGGCGAACCCATCCTTGGGCACCGGGTTCGCTTCTGCTGCGGTCTGGAGCGCGCGGAACGTGTCCAGCTCCTTCGGGCCCCAGTCTTCCGCGAAGCGCTGCTGGTCGCGCGCTTGACGGACCATGGCCGCAGTTTCGTCAGCGTGGGAGGCCTGCAGAGACTCCAGCCGGCGCACGTCGTTGCGCAGCCGGGTTTCCTCCAGGATGAGCGGATCGCCTGATGCAGCGGCCTTCATGTCGGCCGCGTTGGCGGCCTCGCCCTCGATGTCGTCGATCTCGTTGAGCGTGCCATCGTACTTGCGCAGTTGCTCGATGCCGCGCGCCTTGTGCTCCAGGATCTGCCAGCGGCGGGTGTCGTAAGTCTGCTCGGTGGCGTAACGGTAGATCTCCACCTCGAAGCCGTCCGGGTCGCGTGCGTAGAGCGCGTTGCCGCGGCGGATGATGCGGCCCTCGCGCTGCTCCAGGTCGCTCGGCCGCCATGGCGCGTCGATGTGGTGCAGCCCCACGAGACGCTCCTGCACGTTGGTGCCGGCACCCATCTTCGGGGTGGAGCCGAGCAAGAAACGGATGTCGCCCCGATTCACCGCCTTGAACAGCTTGTCCTTCGCTGCGGGCGTGTTGTAGTCGTGGATGAACGCAATCTCGCGCTCCGGCACGCCGCGGGCCACCAGCTTGCCCTTGATGTCGTCGTAGACGGAGAACGCGGTGGCCCCCGACATGCCTGCGATGTCGGACAGCGAGATCGATTCGGTTTCCTCGGTGTCGATCTCGTTGGCGTTGTTGTAGTCGTCGATCTCGTCCTGCTGGAGGTCGCCGATGCGGTCGCGAGCGTCGATCCAGCGTTGACGGCGGCTGTCATCGTTCAGCGCCTGAGCCGCCCAGTCCGTCGCAATGCCCTTGGCTGGCAGGCCTGCGTGCACGCGCAGGCCGGTGGCCGCGTCGTAGATGGTGAAGGCCTTGGCATCCTTGCCCCCCTCCTTCACCACGAAGAACGGCAGGTCTTCGTGACCACGCACAGTGTGCATGGTGCCCTTCTTGTGCGCCAGCGCGCCATCTTCGCGCACGTAGACGCGCCGCTCCTTGCTTCCGAAGCCGCTGCGCGCCGACAGGGGCACCGAGAGGTCGCAGAAGACCAGTTGCGTTCCGCGGTCAGCCGCCCACTTCTGGTACGTGCCCAGCATGCGGTCGACGGCGAGGTTGATCTTCGAGCCCGCGAAGTCTGAAGCGGTCGGGTCGATCAGGCGGAAGTCCAAGCCCGCCTTGTTGGCCTGGCCGGTCAGCGACAGCGCGTTGACCTTTCCCTTCGTCTCCTTCGTCAGGCGCTTCAGGTCTGCGAACTGGCCGAGGATCGATTTCGGGTCCACCTTGATCTTGGGCGACAACGCCGCCTCGACCACCAGCAGCCTGGCATCCTCTTCAGTCTTCGCGGAGCCGATGAGCTGCCGAATTTCCTTCTCGTCCGGCTGCGGCACGCGGGTTTCGGCGCGCCAGCTGTTGCCGTCCTCGGCCTTCTCGACAACCGCGCGCTCGCCCGCGGCCGGGTTGAACCCGAACTGCACTCGCCCGCCCTGGATGTCCAGTTGGGGCACGCCCATGAAGTTGGCCACCTCCGGCGAGCGCTTCGCCACCACGTTGACCGGCCGGCCGCCGGCCACCTGCGGCACCGGGAACGTGCGGCCCCGGGCCTCCTCCTGCGCCTTCAGGTCGTCCAGCGTCACCGTGTCAGCGAAGGTCTGGTACATGCCCATCAGTGCAGGCAGGTTCTTGAACTTGGCGAACCGCGAGGCCTGTCGGTATCCCGTGCCCGACGGCGAAACCTCGTACAGCGACTCCACGCTGCCGAATTGCTTGGCCCAGGCGTCGAAGACGTGCAGGCCCTGCGCCTTGAGCGTCGGGTACTGCAGGAACCGCTGCATGTTGAACATTTCCACCAGGCTGTTGGAAACCGGCGTGCCGGTCGCCCCCATCAGCGGGGCCTTGTCGCCCAGCGCGTCGAAGAGGTACTGGGCCTTCACGAACAGGTCGAACGCCTTGTCCGATCCGCCCGGGTTGCCCATGCCCGGCACGCGCTCCATGGTGGAGTTGTAGAAGAGGTTCTTGAACTCGTGCAGCTCGTCGATGGCGAAGGCATCGACGCCGAGCTCATCGAACGTCACCACCTTGTCACGCTCCCCGAGGGCCTGTACGCGCTGCTTCATGCGCGCTTCCAGGCGGGCCTTGATGCTCTCCATGTCGCGCACGATGTTGCGGTCGCCGCGGGCGCGCTTCATCTCGCCGATGCTGTCGGCCAGCTCGGTAATCTGCTCTTCGAGCACCGCCTTTTCCGTCTCGGCCGGCAGAGCAATCCGCTTCAGGCTGGAGTGGCCGATGATGACGGCATCCCAGTCGCCGGTGACGATCTTGGAGAAGAACTTCTCCCGGTTGCCCTTGGTGAAGTCGTCCGGCGTGGCCGCCAGCACGTTGGCCGCCGGGTACAGGCGGGAGAACTCGCTGCGCCACTGCAGGGTCAGGTGGTTGGGCACCGTAACGATGGGCTTCCGAGCGATGCCGAGCCGACGCATTTCCATGATGGCAGCCACCACCTCGAAGGTCTTGCCCGCGCCGACGACGTGATCCAGCAGAATCTGGCGCTGCTGCAGGGCCCGCCAGACCGCATCCTTCTGGTGAGGCAGCAGCTCCATCGCGGGCGACATGCCCGGGAAGGTCATGTGCGAGCCGTCGAAGCGACGCACCACGATGCGGTTCATCTTGTCGTTGTAGATGCCTGCCACGCGGTCGGCGCGCTCGGGATCGCTCCACAGCCAGCGCTGCCACTCGGCCTTCATGGCGGTCTGCTTCTCGCGCGCCGCCTCTGTCTCTTTCTCGAGCACCACCGTGCGGGTACCGCCATTGGGGTCGCGGATGGTGTCCGTGACCACCACGCCCTGCCCCGCCATCGTGCGCATGAAGATGTTCTGCGCCGTCATCCGGCTGATGCCCCACTTCGCGGTGTTGAGGGCCGGGTTGGGCTGAGAGGTGTAGTCCACCAGCCACTGCCCGGTCGCTCGCAGGTAGGTGACGCGCGCATCCGCGCCAGTCACTTCCTTGGCGAACTGCTGGAACAGCTCCTGGGGAATGAAAGCGGCACCCATGGCCGCGTGGATTTCGCTCGGCCGCTTGTCGGCCGGGATGACCTTGCGCAAGGCTTCCACGTTGCGGCGCAGTGCCGGGTCATCGCGCGCCGCAGCCTCTGCTTCGGCCAACTTCGTCTTCACGTCGCCGGACAGGTATTCGTGGGCCATCACGAGCCCGTTCACCGGGTCGGCATATACCACGTCGCCCAGCTCCGAAACGATCTGGGCCGGCGGCTTGTCGTACAGCGTCGCCATGTAGTCGGCGTCCAGCCGCCCCTTGTAGTTCAGGCTGGCCAGCAGCGCGTCCTTGGCGTTGCTCACCTTGATGTTGTCCGCTGGCGGGAACATCACGCGGCGCGCGAAGATGTCGGCCTTGACCGCCTTGGGCGCGCGCGGCTCGATGTCCTCGCGCTCGGCCACCGCCTTGCTCACACCGCGGTCGTAGTCGAACTCCAGTGCCAGCACAAGGGCAGATTCGGTGTCGTCCAGAAAGATGCGGCGGTTGGTGGGATCGTTCAGGTAGCCGTACTTGCTCTGGAACCCGTCGTAGAGGCGGTTCAGTTCGCGGCGATGCTGCTCGATCTGCCCGTCGGTCGAGTCGGGGGATCGCTCCAGGCGCATCTGTGCGCGCAGCGCATCGCGCAACCCGACCATTCCCTTCATGCGCTCTGCCGCTTTCACATTGGGCGGCGTCCACGGCTCGGCCGTCCGGTTGCCCAGCGAATCAGGGCCGCGCATCAACACGCGGCCACTGTCGTCTACGTAGAACGAACCGACCTTCACGCCGTCGGGCACCACCACGTCGGCGGCCTCCTGCTCGTGCGTGCGCTCCACGGGCTGATAGAGGTCTTCCGGGAGCGCGTCGGCCCACGTCTTCAGCTGCTGCGCCAGGTCGCCGGAAGGTTCCACCGTGTATTCGCCCACGCGGTACATCGACCCTGCGGCCGTCGGCCTGCCGAGCACCGCGTCAGGGTTGCTCAGGAAGTAGCTGCTGACGTTGTGCTGCGTGGCTTCGCCCGTCTTCGGGTTGGCGAGGGTCTGCTGGCCGACCTTCACCCAGGCAGCGTCGCCCAGGCCGTTCGCACGCTCGGATTCAGTCTTCTTCTGGAACACCACGATGTCGGTCACCACGTCGGTGCCGGCGTTCGCCTTGAACGCGGTGTTCGGCAAGCGGACAGCCGCCACCAGGTTCGCGCGGTCCGCGATCCATTGGCGGGTCGCCTCGTTCTTGGCGTCGAGGAAGTTGTGCGACACCACCATCGCCAGCAAGCCACCGGGGCGCAGCTTGTCGATGCTCTTGGCGAAGAAGTAGTTGTGGATCGAGAAGCCCGAGTATGGCGAGCGGTCGTCATCCACGATGGGCTCGGACCCGAACGGCGGGTTGCCCACGGCCAGGTCGAAGTACTCGGCCGGCGCCTGGAAGTCCTGGAAGCCGGTGGCCTGCGCCACCTTCGCGCTGGGATACAGCGCGGCGGCGATCTGGCTGGTGATCGGGTCGAGCTCCACGCCGTGCAACTGCGAGCGCTTGCGCATGCTCGCGGGCATCAGCCCGAAGAAGTTGCCGGTACCCACAGCCGGTTCGAGCACGCGGCCTGCGGAGAATCCCATGCGCTCGAGCGCCTGGTAGATGCCATCGACCACCACCGGCGACGTGTAGTGCGCATTCAGCATCGATGCGCGGGCGGCCTTGTATTCAGCATCGGTCAGCAGTTCGCGCAGCTCGGCGAACTCCTTGGCCCACTGCTTGTTCTGGGGATCGAAGACACCCTTGAGCGCGCCCCAGCCGACATAGCGCGCGATCTGCTTGCGTTCCTCGGGCGTGGCCTTGCGGCTCTCGCCGGCCAGCGCCTTGAGGATGCGGATGGCCGCAATGTTGTCGCGGTACTTCTTGGTGAGCCCGCCCTTGCCGATGTCCTCGGCATCCAGGGTGTGGTCGCTGGGCTGATCGAGCTCGGGCTTCGGCGATGCCTGGGCGGTCGCCGGGTCGGCTACAGCGTCGGCGGGCTGTCGCTCAGACCGTACATCTCCGCTATCTCGTGGCGCGCTAGGTGCCGGTTCCCCGGATCGCTGTACGCCCTGCGCTCGGCCTCCTCCTGCTCCTTCAGCGCCGGCAGAAACTCGTTCGCCTCGATCAGCGCTTTCACCCGCTTCGGCCACCCGAGCATCCACCGGTTGGCGATCTCGGTCGCCAGCGCCGGCATCGCGCGCATCGCCTCCTTGATCGGCGGCGGGTAGTCGTTCGGTCTGTACAGCTCCTGCATTTCGTCCATTTTCGTCTCCTGGGGTAGAAGCGGCAATCGGGCCGGCCGCCGAGGCGCGAGCTCGCGATTGGGCCTCCTTCCATGCAGCGGTGTAGTTGAAGGTCAGGTGCTTGAACCCGTTCACCTGCACCTGCCCATCTTTCGTGAACGGTGCCCCGCCCGCATCCAGCGTGAAGGTGTTGCCCTGGTAGATGCCGCCCATCGGACGGGATGCCCGTGGATTGCGGCCGAGGTACCAATCGAAGTACGACGCCACTGCGGTGCGCGCCGTCTCCATGGTGGTCGCACGCGGTGCGGCTGCGGCGCCGCGGGTCAGGGTCGGCGACAGCGGTTTCTTGAACCGCCCCGAGGCCAAGCCAGCCTTGAAGTCGTCCACAGACATGGCGGTGACCGGCCCGACCTTCCAGTCCGCGTCGTAGCTGCCCTTGTATGCGGCCACGGCCTCCGCTTCGCTGTTGAAGCCGAAGAGGGCCTTCGCCTCGTCGTAGGTACCGTCCGCGTTGATCTGGTCCACCACATAGACCGTCGGCGCAGACGCCGCGTCCGGGCCGACGAACACGTCCACGTGGTCGCCGTCAGCAGCCTCGGAGCCCTTCACATAGCCGTAGTGCGCGGCCATCGTGTTGCTCCATTCGGTGCCGTTCGGCGACGTGCCGCGGCGCGTGCTGCCCTGCGGGTTCTCCACGCTGATGCGCAGGCCCTGCACCTCGTCGCCAGACAAGTGGCCCATCTTGTAGTTGCCGGCCTCCTTCTGGGCCTGGCTGGGCTCGGGCAGGTCGTTTTGCGGGCTGGTCGCGGCTTCGTTCGCCGCGGCGTCGACCGGCGCTGCCGCTTCCGGCCGACGGGCGGCGCTGCCCTGCTCGCGCTCGATCTGCGCGATGTCGTTGTCGATATCGCGCCGCAGAGGCGTGCCAGGCACAGCCTCGGCGCGCCGGCGGCGCAGGTCCGCCAGTTGATCGGCCGGCGCAGCGGCTTGCGGCTGCGCAGCTTGTGCCGGCTGGGCGTCCTTGGCCTGCACAATGAAGCGCCGGTTGTCCGCCACCACCTCGTGCGTGTCCGCGATTCCTGACGTGTCCACGAAGGATTGCGCCTTGTCGCGGGACAGGAACCATGCGCGCCCCTCTTCCACCCGGCGAATCGCCTTCTCGCGCTTCGCGTTCGGGACTGCCGGTGCTGCCGGCGTGGGTGTCAGCGCTGCTGCGGTTGCGACTGGCGCTGCTGCAGTCGCTTCTGCTCCTGCCGACGCTTGTTGCGCGACTGCTTGCTGGGCTTGATCGGCTTGAGTGCCAAGGGTTTCTCCTTTGGGTTGCGGTGCGGATTCGGGCGGGGCGCGGCGGTCGCGTGCTTGCGCGATGCCCTCCTGCACGCTGTTGGGGGCGGTCGGTGCCGCGGGCGCGAAGGCAGCAAGTTCGGCTCGGGCGCTGTCGCGCTCGGCGATCAGGCGCTGATCCCAGCCGTTCGACGCGGCCTGTTGGCGCACGAACTCCAACCGTGCGCGCAGTTCGGCCTCCCGGTCCTGCGGCTGCTCGGAGATCTCTCCGGTTTCGGCATTGACCTTCGCCACAGGCGCAGCGGCGGGTGCCGGCGAAGCAGCAGCCTGCTTCGTGCCCTTGCCATCGGCAGCCTCCGCTTGAGCGGCGAGCTGGGCCGCCGCGTTCATCACGTCGTGTGCGCCACCATCCACCGCCAGCGCGGCGGCGGTGGACAGCGGACCTGCAGCGGGGTCCAGCCCCATCGCTTCGGAGGGACGCACGGACTTCGCTTCATCAGCGAGCGCGAGGTTGCCCGTGCTGAACTCGCGCGCGCCTGGTGCCGGCGCCTCGAAGTCCACGCCATCGGTAGGAGCCGTGGGCATCACATCGAGCGGAGGCCGGCTGGCCGGGTCGCGCGGATCGAACGTGCGCTGCACGCTGGCCAGGCCGCCCGCAACGGCGGGCAGTTCGCTCGCCACAGCAGTAGACGGGGCCTCGGTCGCCGGCAGCAGCGAGAGCTGTTCGCCTGGCACTCGCTCTGCGCCACCGGGCTCAGCCGGGTTCGGAGCATGCTGGCCGGTGGCACCGTGCAGCAGCGCCGCGCCGCCGCCCATGGCGCCGCCCGCGAGCAAGCCCGCGGCGGCGGCCTTGCCGACACCCTCTCCGACGGGCTTGTCCAGCGCGAGGTTCTGCAGCGCCTGCTCGGACATCGACTGCGGCAGCTCTTCAAGCACGCCCTCGGAGAGCATGCCGGCGCCGACCTGGCGTGCGAGTGAGCGCTGCGAGGCGGGCCCGGCGCCATGGATTGCGCCCTGCGCCAGCATCGTGTCGGCATCGCCGATGCCGAGGCGCTGCGCGAGGCGGCCGCCGAGCGCTCCGAAGCCGGCAGTAGCGGCGCCGGTGGCAGCGGACAGGGCCGCCTGCTTCGGGGTGAGCAACCCGTCTTGCGTCTCTTGGCGGATCTGCTCGGCCTGCGAGCCGGCACCCAGCACGCCTTCGCCGATGGCACCAGCTATGGCGGGTGCCACCTTGGGCGCCAGCTTCAGCAACCCGCGCGCGACGCCTGCGCCACCGAGCATTTGCGGAATCGACTCGCCCACGCTGGTCGCGATGGTGCTGGGGTTCTCCAGCATGGTCTTGGCCGTGTCGACGAAGCCGTCGGCCGCCTGCACCTTGCGGTTGGCGGCCTTCTGGGCATCGGAGTACTGGTCGTCGAGGAACTTCTGCGTCTCCTCGAAGCCAACACCGGCTTGCTCCAGGGCTTTGCCGGCCCGACCGCCGGTCACAATGCCGGCCAAGCCGACGACGCTCTGCGGCAAGCCGACCGCGCCCTTAAGCGCCGTGACCCCGACATCCTTTGCGGTGCCGAGCACGGTGCGCTTCGCATCGGGCGCATCGAGCTCACCCGAAAACGGGGTCAGGTTGTGGGGTGGGGTATCGAGTTGCCCGTCGAAGGGCTTAAGGGTTTCGCCAGCCATTGCGCCAGTCTTCCGACCAGCCTGTGCGGCGTCGAACCCTACGGGGGGCTACCTACTGCACCAATGAAAACGGCCCCAGAGGGGCCGTTTATCAGTCACAGAGAAGTGGGCTCAAGCAGCAAGTGCAAAGTGCTCGTCTTCCGCAGCCGCTACTTCGACCTTCTTGATCTTGACCTTGTGTGCCTTCTTGGCTTCCCACAAATCGTAGTCCGCCTGCATACGCACCCAAGTCCCAGCGTCACCGCCAAGCCACGCGGCCAGACGGAGTGCCATCTCAGCACTGATCGCCGCGTGCTCATTCAGCACACGCGACAGAGCCGGACGCGAAATCTTCAGCTGGAGCGCCGCATCGGTCACGCTCAGCCCAAGCGCCGGTAGAACATCCTCTCGAAGAATCGAACCAGGATGCGGGGGGTTAAACATGAGAGCCATCTCAATTCCTTTCAGTGGTAGTCCTGGTAATCGACCAGGATTGCGTCTCCACCCTCAAAGCTGTAGGTCAAGCGCCAGTTTCCATTGACTGATACTGCCCAATGCCCCTCAAGGTCGTCGCTCAGTGGATGCCACCCAAACCCTGGTAGGTTCATGGCCTCTGGATTCGCTGCTGCATTCAACACAGCCAAAAGACGGCCGAGTTTTTTGGCATGGTGGGGCTGAATGCCCTTCTTGCTGCCCGTAAGGTAGAACTCTTCGAGCCCCTTGTGGCGCCACGTTCTTATCATGCGTTAATTGTAGCGTGTAACGCTACGCTTTTCAACCGATTCAACTTCGAGCGTTCGTCGTACGGATTCGGCGAGCTGAAAGTTGTAACTTCGATGCGTCTACGGAGACTATTTCGTTCTGCCGTTGCGAAATTCAAGCGGCAAAGCGCTCGTTTCAGCTACCGACGAATCTCTTCCCCTGGGCATCCTCGTAGACAGGCTTGCCGCCCGACGTGCCAACTTGGCGCGTCATTCCAGGCGGCAGGCCGGGGCGCTGCGCCTGGCCCTGCTCTACGAACTGGCCGGTCTGGTTGTTGAAGACGCGCGCCGGCCTGGTAACGGACTGCTGGGTCGTCGGATCGATCTCCTGCCCGCCCGGCACCACGGTGAAGCGGCTCGGGTGCTCCTTGCCCGTCATCGTGCGGATCTGCTCTGCGATGGCCGCACGGTCTTCCGGCTTCGCCTTCTCGTACTGCTCGTACAGCTTCTCCACGCGCAGCGCGCCACGGGTTTGGAACCCTTGCGCCTCCTGCCGCAGGGCAAGCTCGCCGCGCTGTACGTCGTTGGTCGCGCCCGCGCGAGCATTGGCGCCCGCCTCCTGCACCGCTGTCCGGCCGGATGCGCCAGCCTGCTGGATGGCTTCACGCTCCAGGGAAGCGGCGTTGTTTGCGGTGGTGGTTTCGCGGGCCAGTGCATTCCGCCCGTTGGCCTCGTCCATGCCGGCCAGCACGCGGACCTGGTTGGCGGTGAGCTGACCGTTCGGCGATCCCCTGTACGGAGTGCTCGCCGCGCCGAAGGCGCTTCGGCGCACGCGATCCGCGTGAGTCTCGTCTCCGATCACCGTCAAGCCATTCCCGGGCGCGAATCCGACGGCCGGCACTGCAGCGGCGACGGCTCTCTCGCCAGCGCGCTCGGCGATGCCGCGTGCCTCGAGCGCATCGGCTGCCGCCATGTTCTGTGCGCTTGGGGCGGAGCGCGGCGCAAATCCTGCCGCGGCGGCAGCCGGCGAGTCGCCGTAGCTGTTGCCCTGTCGGAACACGCCCGGCATGACCTGGCTCGCGGCCGGTGCCGCCGAGCTCACGGACGCTTCGTTCGAGACAGGAGCCACAGTCGGCGCGACGACCGGCGCAGCCGCTGGGCGAACAGCAGGCGTCGCCACAGGAGCGGCGGCCGTTGCCGCCGGCTTTGCGCCACTTCCCCACCCCTCGCCCACACCGGCGAATCCTCGGCTGGTCGGCGCCGGTGCAGCATTGGCATCGCCCTTGAACAGCATCGAGCGCGGGTCGCTGAACGCATCGAGCCGGCCTGTGCCCTCCTGCACCTTCGCCGGCTCGAACGATGCAGGTCCGGTCGCAACGTACGGCTGCATCATGCCGCCGCGCGTTCCCGCCGTCTGCTCGCGTCGGAATACGCCGAATGCAGCCCCTTGCGTCTGGGCCAGCGGGCTCGTCTGTGGTGCGGGCGCTGGCGCAGGCGTGGCAGCGGCCCTCTCGTTCGCAGCCATCTGCAGGGCCTGCGGGCTTGGCGGCAGCGAGGCCGAGAGCATTGGCAGGGGGGCCGGGATGCTGGGGCTAACGTCCAGCGCCGCCGCAGGCGTCGTCGGGCGCGGCTTGCGTGCCTCGTCGTCGACCAGCCCACCATCGGCGAAGAAGATCGGCGGCTCGACTGTTTCGGGCGCGAAGCCACGCGCCTCCACGGCCGGCGCATGGGTTGCCCCCTTGATTGCGTCGAGCGCCTGTACGCCCACCGCATGCACCTGCTCGGGCGGCAACTGATATTCGCCGTTGCTCAGATTCACCGGCACCTTCTCCGGGCTGAAACCTAGCGCAGCCACGCCGTCTTCGCCGAGCTGCTCGGTAGAGTCCGCCGGCATGATGTAGCTGCCCGGCCGCACCTCAGTTTCGATGCTGTCCGAGGTGCCAGTGCCAGGCCCACGCACCGGCCCGCCGTCTTTCAGGCCCATGGCCTTCATGCGGCGCTCGGTCGCCCCCATACCCGCGTACTGGGTGATTGCCTTTTCGGGTGCCGGTGCTGGAGCGGGAGGCGGCGCAGTGGGTGCGGCGTCCGGCGGAGCGGCGCCCGTGTCAGCGGGCTCGGGAATGCCCATCACTTTGCGCACCAAGCCGCGCACGAGGCCTCCCTCGGCAAGGTGTTGCGCCGGGGCGCGCTTCGTTTGGGGTTGAAAGCCAAGCATGGGCTGCGTCTGGGAAGTCATGGGTTCGATTCTTCGAAGCGAGCCGCTCGGCGTCCAACCCCACAGAGGTATCCTCGCCAAATGCCTGTGACGCGCGTCCCCAACATCAAAAAACTGAGAAACGATCGCGAACTGACCCAGAAGCGGTTGGCAGAGGCGATAGGAGTTACTCACCGAACCATCATCCGTTGGGAGCAAGGCGAGGGGGAGCCTGGCATCGATGATCTGCTGACCTTGGCGCGCTATTTCGGCGTAAGCATCGATCAGCTCGTGGGCGAACTGCTCCCCGACCGGGACCTTGGCGCGTTGCCCAAGATGTCCGATCTGTCAGGCCGGGAGCTGGACTTCTGGGTCGCCACAGCCCAAGGCGACTCTCCAGAAATGCTGGATGGTGAGCCGGTGATCGTGGTTCCCGGGCAGAACCCTCGCCCAGTTCTGGCCTACTGCAGCAACTGGAGCCACGCTGGGCCGATCCTGAGCGAGTACGACATGCATTTCACCCCGACGCCATCAGGCATCCCCTTTGACGGGGTTCTCCGCATGGAGAAGGGTGTCATCGCGCGTCCGGCGGCTCATCCAACCGCCGCTTGGGGGCGGAATCATCTTGAGGCGGCTATGCGCGCCTATCTGATCGCTACCCTGGGCGAACGGATCATGACCTAAGTGGCCAGACGTCTGACATTTTTGTTACCCAGAAACACAATTTGTCGCACAAACGCGGTTCAAACGCCGAAAAGCGCGCGTCCGGGTGGCCAAAAACGCGAACTTTTTCACTCTTTTTCGCCATCCGCGGCTGCACAGGCGGATGGCACACCTCCTGCAGTTAGACATGCGCTCCGGGGGAAAGGCCCTCGGTGACTCAACTAACCCCGAGGATTCAAATGAACCGTCGCACCATCGCTCGCCGCGCACAAGCTGGCTTCACCCTTATCGAACTGATGATCGTTGTGGCGATCATCGGTATCTTGGCTGCAATCGCAATCCCCCAATACCAAACCTATATCGCCAAGTCGCAAGTCACGCGCGTTATGGGCGAAGCTGGCAACCTCAAGACGGCTGTCGAAACCTGCATGCTGGAAGGCCGCACGGGTTCGGTTTCCTCCAATATCCCGACGGGCACCGCGCAAGCTGCTGACGAATGCAATCTGCAAGCCACGGCGTCGTCGATTCAAGATGGCCCGAAGCAAGGTAGCGGTGTAGCTGCGGCGACCGGTACGGGCTATCCGCAAGTTACGCTTTCGACCACCGCACCCGTGACGATCGTTGCAACGTTCGGCAATGGTGCTGCCGCTGCGCTTAAGACTGCCGGCACGAACACGTTGACTTGGACGAGGAGCCTCGAAGGCACTTGGAAGTGCACCGCCACTGTTGATGCGAAGTATCGCGCGGCTGCTTGCGCCGACGCTTCCTAAGCGTTCCACCCCCCGAAAAAGCTCCGCTGCGGCGGGGCTTTTTTTATTTTCAGTATTGATAGTTGTATGTGGTGGACTTGCTCTCGCTACGGCTGTCCGACGAACTGGCGCTGCCCGAACCGCTAATGCCAGCCGAGACGTGCATCGCCGACATCGCACCAGCCGCAAGCTGCGCGGTGTACTGCCCCAGCGCCTTCGCGGCCTCCAGCGCGATCTGGGCCTGCTGCACCGCGTTCTGCATCCGAGCGGTGTACTCGCTGATCTGCATCTGCGCGTACGCGATGTTCGTCCGGCTGTTCATGTCGGCAAAGCGCGACTGCATTTCGGCGTCGGCCACCACCGCATTGGTCTTCGCGCGCCAGCCCTCGACCTGCGCCTGGTAGACCTGCGTGCTGTAGAGCACCTCGCGCATGCTGGCATCGATGCGCGCCTTGAACCCGTCTACGTCGGCCAGGAACTTCGAGACCTTCGTGCGCGCGGCCTCCATCTTGATCTGCGCGCCCTTGACCTTGATCTCGGCCTTGTTGGTGACTGCCTGTACCGTGGCCGCATAGGCGCGCGACTGCGATTCCAGCACGCCCGCCTTCGCGGCCTCGCCCTTCACGCGGGCCTCGTAGGCATCGAACTTCGCCTTCTCCGCGCCCACCTGCTCGGCGAAGGCCTGCACGTCGGCTCGATAGGCGTCGAACTGAGCCTTGATCGTGTCGGCGCGCACGGACGCGCCCTGCATGAGGGCCTTGTAGACCTCGACGTTCGACTGCACCGCCTCGATCTTGGCCTTGAACACCTCGACGCGCTGCTGGTTGATCTGGCCGAGCGCAACCTGCCCCTCCACGGCCGTCTTGTAGGCGGTCAGCTTCGACAGCGCCGCATCCAGCCTGGTCCGATACACCTGCGCCAGCGTCTCGAAAGCCGCGTTCTGCGAGTTGAACAGCGCGATGCGCGCATTGAACACATTGATCTGGCTCTCCGCCTGGAAGCGCGCCACCTCGAAGAGGCGCTTCGCCATGTTCTCGTAGAGGTTGGTGGTCAACTGCTCCAGCGCCATGCCCTGCTGCACGGCAAAGCGGATGTTCTCGATCTCCCACTGCGCCGCCTGGATCAGGATGTCACGATTCAGCTCGGCCGCCTTCAGGCGCCCCTGCTCGCGAACAACTGCTGTCTGCTTCGCCAGCATGCCGGGCGGCATGGAGAAGCCGCGCGCCGCCCACGTGTCCACGGCCTCCTGCACCGCGCGCTCGGTTTCCGCGCTGTCCCGCTCGCGGGCGCGGGCGAACAGGGCATCCTCGATGGCAGGCGGCAGTCCGGTTCCGCCGGCCATCATCCCCTTCACCTTGGCCTGCAGCTCGTCCAGCACCTCGGACTCGTAGACCGGCTCGGCCCAGTTGATGAAGACGTTCGGCACGGTGATGCCGTCTGCATTGGGCGGCGTGGCGTCGAAGGTCGGCAATTGCGGGAACTCGAACACCGGCAGGTTGATTTGCTCGAGCGCCTCCATTTCCGGCATGACGATGCTCGGCGCCGACGGCAAGTCCACCGTGGTGTCGATCTGCGGGCGTTGCGGCGCGGGAATGTCCGCCATGCCCGGCGCGTCGGGGATGTTGATCGGGATCGCGGTCGGTGGGTCCGGCAGGTCGCCGAGGTCGCCCAGGTCCAGGCCGGTCAGCAGTGCATCGATGTCGATGTCCACAGGAGACGAGGGCATGGCCAGGTTGGGCGGCGAGTAGCCTGGCGCGTCGCCCAGGTTGATCGCGGGCGGATTCGCCACCGGCGCAACCGGCCGCGTGGGCACCGGCACGTCGGCCACCTGCACCGCGCCAATCTGCGCGAGCGCACTGCTCAGCAGCGCGTTGTAGCGATCGGCCAGCACCTCCAGGTGTGCCATCTTGTCCGTGACGGTTTCCACCGCCACACCGAGGATGCTGTCTGGTTGAATGCCCATCACACTTTCCTTTTCGTCGGCGCCGCGTTGACGCTCAAGTCGTTGATCTCGCCACGCTTCGCATCCAGGCGAAGCGTGAAGCTGAAGTGCCTGCCCCGCAGCCCGCGGCCGAAGATGAATCGCCCGTTCGTGAGCGCGGCGGCAGGCTCTGGCTCCAGGGGGTAGCTGTAGGTCTCGGCAGCGCCGTCCTGCGTGGTGGTCACGTCCATGGTGGCCGTGCCGTCCAGCTCGTATTCCAGGAAGGCCTGCAGGGGGTGGACCAGCACTCCCTTTCCAATGTCCACTGGCGCCGTGCGGATGGCAGCCGCCTGCGTGGTCGGCATGTCCAGCGCGTACACCCCCTCTGCGGCCAGGCCGTAGAGCGCACCGTCGATGACCACCAGAGCGGTGAAAGGCACCGGATCGTGGCGGGACATGGCCCACGACTCGGTGTTCGTGGTCCAAGCCTGCCCCTGCACGGGTTCGCCGACCATCTGGTCTTCGGCTATTGCGCCGTCGAGCACCAGGTCCGCGGCGTGCAGCCGGCCGAGCACCTCATCAGCGACTCTCGCCACCTCGATCACCGGTGCCGCGGCCTGGCGCGCGTCGATCACCTCATCGACCGCCACGCCCGTTTCGATGGTCAGGGCCGCCGCGTGCAGCGTTCCGCCCGTGAAGTCCTCGGCGTGCGCCAGCTCCACCACCAGGGAGGCGGCGAAACTGGGCGCTGAATCGGAGATCTGGGCTTGCTCCTGCACCACGCTCCTGACTCGGCGCAGCGCCAGCACCTGATCGCTCGCCGCGGCCGACTCGACCAGCAGCGAGCGCGTGCGGTCGGCCACCTGGTCACTGATCTGCGCGCTGTCGGTATGCAGGACACGCAGGCGCCCCATCGCCATGTCAGCGGCAACTGCGTGCTCCACGATCACCTCGCGGCTGGCCCGCGCATCGATGACTTGATCGCTCAGAGTCGCCCGCTCGACCACGATGCCGCCAGGCCGGTCGAACACGGCATCGCTGGCCACGGCCGCGTCGGCGTGCAGCACCATGAGCCCGAACAACAGCACGCTCGACGCGCGCGCGATTTCCTCGGTCACGCTGGTCAGCCCGAGCCATATGGAGCTGCTGGCAACAGCGGTTTCCTGAACGTCGTCGCGGTAGCTACTCATTGATGACTCCGATGAAGTGGTGCGCGCTGCGGTTGTCGGCCAGGGCTGTGTGCCCCCAGCGGCGGCGCAGCCCGTTCTGGTCCTGTTCGTAGATGCTGGCGTAGCTGCTGTCGCCAATGGCGACGTGCACCGCGTCGCGATAGAAGTAGGTCTGCTCTTCCGGCGAGAAGCCGAAGTACCAGGAATGCGGAATGTCCTTGTGGGCGACGACAGAGCCGGCGCCCTTCATCGACACGCTGAGCCGCCCCGACTGCTCGGCCGGGAACAGCTTCTCGCTGGAGAACGGCTCGAAGCCCGGGGCCTCGCCGCCGATGACCACGCCGTTCGCGTGCTGGGTGCCAGACGAGCGCGAGGTGTACGGCCCGCAGATGGCCGTGATGTCAAGGAAGCCGCCGGGCGGCAGGTTGTACCAGTTGCCGCTGTCGGCGTAGTCGCTCACCTCGGTGGGCGAGTAGACCAGCGTGTCGATGTAGACCGGCACGCCGTCTTTCGACGGCGGGTCGCCCTTGTTGTGGTTGTCGGTCTGCCCCATCCAGTGGAACAGGTTGTCGTAGCACCAAAGCTGATAGGAGGTGGGGTCCGCCATCGCGAACTGCTCGGTCTTCTCCGACTCCGACCGGCCCGAGGTGCTGTCCATATAGGGGTACAGGATGCAGTCGCGCTCGAAGACGGGCACGCAGGCGGCCACGTCGATGCCGAAGCCTGAGGTGCTCTTCACCTTGGTGCGGTGGTAGTAGTAGCGGGCGCGGGACAGCGAGCCTACGCAATACAGGATCGGCGGCGTTGCGAATGCGGGCTGGCCGTAGCCCATATCGACACCGGTGACGTGCGTGGTGGTGCTGACCGGCGGCGCCACCTGGCGGTCATCGAACGACGAGGTGTAGAAGTAGCCCATCAGACCAGAAAGCCCGGTGGTGACCGTCTTCTCCCACTGGCCAACGATCATGTATTTCTCGAAGGTGCTCTGTTCCTTCTCCTGAAGCTTGCGCTCGTCGTAGAAGTACTTGACCACCTGCAGCTCGTCATCGACGTAGCAGCCAAAGACGATGGTGTCGCACCGCACGGCCGGCCCGGCGTAGTCTTCGGACACCATCACGAACGACTCGCAGCCCAGACCACGCAGCTCGGGAAACTTCAACCGCCCCATCGACTTCGGGTTCTTGCCCGGCCAGTACATGGGACCAGTGCCCACGCGGGCCACGTTCCCCTGATGCACTGCGATGGGTTCGAGTTCGAGCGCGTCCCAATAGTCGTTGTCGGGCCCGTTCGATGCCGATGCGCGCGCGAGGATCTGCGCGGCCGTGGCGCGGCGAATCTTGTAGGCCGCTGCGCGCGAGCGGTGCGAGCCGTCGCGCAACTTCTCGAAGACCCGATCCAGGTAGACATGTGCACGCGCCGCCTCGTCCTCGCCGTCGAACTGCCACGAGGCCTTCAGCCGCCCGCCGTTGGCTGTCGCGCCCAGTCGCAGCTTCATCTTGTAGGCGTGGGCGTGCAGCAAGCCGGCCTCATCACGGTCCCAGCAGGTATTGAAGCCCTCGCTGCCGCGGCTGTTCAAGGACCAGCCGCCAGCCGCATAGAACGCCTGTCGCGCGTAGAAGTCTGCGCAGTCACAGACCTTGATGAACACCCCAGCGCGCCGCCACGCCTCGAAGTCCTGCTCGTTTTCGGGGAAAGTCTCGCCCGAGGGGAGCCCTCCGAAGCGATCCAGCACCTTCAGCAGCTCGCCATCGCCAACCTCCTCGACGTAGGCCCGGAATGCGGCAGCAGTCGTGGCTGGCACCAGCGGAAGGGGCATCGCGAAGACGCCCCGGGCGTTGATGCGCAGCAGCCAAGGCTTGCCGTCGGTGCCGAACGACACCGCATTGCCCTCGCCATGCTGGTAGCGGTACTGGAACTGCCCCTCGCGATCTGGGAAGCCCGTGTAACCGGGCAGCCGCAGGCCTGCAACCTCGCGCCGGATCTCACGCATGAAGCGTTCTGGCACTCGCATGCGGGCCCGCTCAACAGGATCGTCCGGCAGGTCTGCCAGCACCTGCCGGCCGTAGCCACCGACCACCTGCGCCACCTCGGCCATGGCGCCGCTGTACCAGGTCGGACGCTGCTTCACGTACTGCGTGAAGGTGTAGATGCCGCTGTACTGGGGACGGAAGTAGGAAAACCGGTCGTGGTAGTCGATGCGGAACCGCTGCAGCGCCACGTCCTTGGGCGGCAGGTCCGCGTCCTCTCGGTAGCCCGTCAGCCGGCGGCGGGTCTGTTCGGTCAGCTTGATGCCAACGCCCTCGCCTTCCAGCACCTGGGCGCGCGTGATGACGCCAGAGAACAGCATGGGCAGGTTCGTCTCGGCCAGGCCGGTGATCTCGTGCTCGGGGTTCTCGTGCCGCTCGAGCACCAGGATGCGGAAGATTCCCCCCATGTCGATTGCCACAGCCTGCCGGCCGCTGGGCAGCTCCGCGACGCGCTTCAAGCTGTCCAGGGCGGACAGCTGCTTGAAGTTGGTCGCGGTCCTGGCCAGCCGCTCAACGGCGGCGGCATCTTCCGGGGACAGCTCCGCCTGCTCGGCAAAGCGCCCATAGGGGCGCGGTGCGTGCATGGATCAGACGGTCAGGCTCAGGCGGTAGCCGATGTCGTAGGTGTCACCGTTCTGGAACACGCGCGCGGCAGCGTACTTCGTCGCCGACACCAGCGCACCGGTGGTGCCGCCGCGCGTGTTGTTCGTGAGCATGGCCGCGCCGGTCACGTTGAGCTGGCCGGCGGTGGCGATGGTGACCGTGGCGACAGCCGCCATGTTGTCGATGGAGCCGGTACTCGTGTTTGCCGAGGTCCAGGCCGGCCGGGTGGGGCTGGTGTAGCCCTCGGTGAGGCTGACGATTTCAGATGCCGAGGCCGCGAAGTTGGCGGCCGTCCAGTTGTCGGCCGGCGCCGCCGCGCCGCTGAACAGGGCCAGGAAGTAGCCCGCCGGCTTGGCCGTGCTGCCCAGCGCCACGTTCAGGATGTGAGCCAGCCCTTCGATGACGATCTTGTTCTTGGTACGGCTCCACTCGCCGCCGTTGATGCGGTCGAAGTACTCGCCTTGTGCGAGCACGCCCTGCCGGGGGAAGTAAATGCCCTGCTCGGTGACATCATAGGTTTCGCGGTTCAGGTCCGCAGCCAGCTCTTTGCGCAGCGTCGTCATAGGAAGCTCCAGTAGTCCTATGCCGCACTCCTGCGCAGCGATGATTCCCGGATTCCCCGGGGGTGGAAGCCCTCAGACTACAGCGGTCAGCAGGCGTCGGCCAAACACTACAGAGGTGCCGGCGCGCCCCGTGATGCCCTTCAGCACGCCCGCATGAAGCTCCACAAGCGCTCCCGAGGCGGTGCCGGCGACGTAGCCGTTCTCCGCCAGCCAGACCGCCGCATCGCTGCCGCCTGCGGTGAGATCGCCGCCCAAGGCGTCGGGCGACGCAAGGACGGCGCTGCCAGGCACCGGCGCGCGGCCGCCCTTGCGCTCCACCGAAAACTCGGCAGGGGCGCTGCCGCGCAGGAAGACGACGTGATCGACCTGCCCGACCCATACGCCGCCGTCGACGGGCTGCACGAAGGTGATGCGCTGCGGCATCTGCACGAAGCCGTGCCGCTCGTCGTGAAGGTGATAGGCCAGCGCCTCGGACCAACGCAGCACATTGCCGCGGGCGGTTAGCAGCCGGCCGCGCCAGTACGAGAGAAACCGCCCAGTGGGCATGGGCGACAGGTGCCGGAACTGGGCTGCGGCGCCAAGCTGGGGCAGCAGCGGCAGGTGGATGGACGCGGTACCAGCCGGCCAGTCCCCGGCGCGCAGCAGCTCGCCGCCATCGCGCCTTGTCAGGTACAGCCGCACGCCGGTGAGGGTCGGGTCGAGCCAGATGGGCAGGGCCACCCCAAGCGCTCCGCTCGAGCTCACCTCGATGGTGGAGAGCTCGGAAGGGGCAGATTCCTGCGCGCCGCGAAGCCACGCAACGGCCGCCCCGTAGGTGCCAGGCTCCAGCGAGCCCGCGCCGGCCGTCAGCAGTGGCGCGGGCGGCGTGTCCAACGTCAGACGCTGCGCCGCGCTGCCGTCGAACGTGAATAGCCCAGCAGGCCCGGCCACGCAGACGAGGTTATTCAGCACCACGTGCTCTGCCCCCTCACCCACGGTAGCGAGCTCCTCGTGCGACCAGTCCGTCGGCTTGATCTTGACCCACTTCCCCGCGAGGGTGCCGAAGGTGTCGTGATGCAGCGGGCTCTGCCACACATCGCGAAACCGCGCCGAGCTCACCAGGCGCTCGCCCATGCGCACCGATGCCTTGCCGGCCGGAGTGATGTCCACGTTCACGGCATCACGCACGTACAGCTGCGCGGCATCGCCGCCCCGCTGCATGGCCGCATCCTCCGAGACGTTGTTGATGCCCGCGAGTGGCATGAGGGAGGTGTCGGACATTAGAAGGCTCCTTTTCGGTACTGATCGGCATTGCCGTCGGGCCGGATGAAGTGCACGGCCAGCTTGACATTGGGCACCCCGGCCTGCGTCGCGTCGATCCCCACAGGCGCCACCGTGCGCGCGGCCGGGCCGGGCGGAACGTAGACATTGCGCACGTGCATGCGCGCCGCGAAGTTCTCGGGGTCGTACTCGCTCGCAAACGCCTCGAAGCCTTGAGGCTCCAGGCCCCGGATGCGCAGCGAGATCCACGCGGTGCCGAATGCGACCGCATCTATGCCGGGCGGCAAGGTCGGCATGGGAGGCCCGACGTGCAGCGACTGCCACTGGTACGGCGGCTCGCCGCGCGACCCGCCCATCGCCAGGGCGTTGAAGCCCGTGAGCTGGAACGTCCGGTGCAGCAGCGATGCCCACGCCACGCCGAAATCTGGCGGCGCAATGCCCACCGGCCGTACGGTCTGCGGGCCGAGGTACGGGCCGCGCGCCACCGCTGGCTGCCCGAAAAGCTGCATGTCGGCCCCGCCGAACTGCTTCACGAACTGCGTGCCGTCGCCCAACACCACCCAGCCCATGCGGTAGGCCTGAATGCCGGCCGGCTCCAGGTAGCGGCGGTGCAGCTGTACCGAGGGCACGCCGAGCATCCCGGTGTTGCCTACCGTGGTGGGGAAAAGGATGCCGCGATAGGTGCGCACCGAGTGCTGCCCGAACCGGGCGCCAGGCCCGTATTCAAGCGTCTGGCCCACGTAGTGCAGGTTGCCGACTGGGTGATTGCGGATGGCCTGCGCCGGTGCCTCGACCACCGCGTAGATGGTGTGCGGCGTGATGCGCGCCGGCGAAGGCTCGAACACCTGTACGTCCGGCCACTCGGCCACCGTCAGAAAGCGCCTCTTGAGGGCCACCATCGGCTCGCCGTAGCCATCGATCTTGATGCCTGCGTCGACCATGACGCCATTGCTGCGCACCGTTGCATCGCCCAGAGGCGGCGCAGCGATGCCCGGCACGTAGAGGACGTACTGATTCAGCCCAGGCTTGCCGACCTCACTCTCGGACGCCACTTCCTGGTCCTGAATGATCCACTGCGTGGCATATGGTGGCGCGCCCGCCCGCGTGACCACCAGCTTGTCGCCCACGCGCATGAAGTTGTTGCCCGGCACCGCGATAGTCTGCCTTCGGTCAGCGATCTTGGGCTGGCCGAAGAGCTGTGTGGCCGCGCCGTCGGGTGCCACGGGCCGGTACTGCTGCCGGACGAAGGCATTGCCGAACTCCTCGGCGTTCCAGCCATACCCGCGCACCTCGGGGGTGACGTTGTGCACGCGCGGCTCGCCGAAGAAGTCCCGATGCGTCCACCTGGGCAGGAGGAGGTTGAAGTGGATCGAGAGCGCGGCCAACCCGATGCGCGACATGTCGTCGCCTCTCGGATCGACGTAGCGCGTGTACAGCTTGACCTCGGGAAGCGGCACGTCGGGCGGCTGGATCGCGTAGCGGGACTCGATGTCCAGCGTCCGAGTCGCGAAGTCGATGAAGGCTGTGCCATAGGCCGCCGAGTCGATGTTCCCAATTCGCGGGTAGTAGCGCCGCGTGTTCTCCACCGTGGCCACGCCGAAGAGCTGCGCGTCAGCGCCCGCCGGGGCCACCACGCGCGCCGCGTTGTAGACGGCGTTCCAGTTGAGCAGCGGCGGCGGCTCGATCCCCTCGAGCGGCAGCAGGCGCACGCCGTAGGCCACCAGGCCCGCCGGCGTGGTGCCCGGGTAGCCCGGCGGCGTCATGCCTGCCGGTGCGATCACGCGGGCGTTGTTGAACACCAGCGGCTCGCCCACGCGCGGCGGAGCGATGCCAATGGCCCCCACCACGCGGTTGCGGTTCTCGATGGCCGTCCACTGCGGCCAGGCCGGCGGGTTGAGCCCGTCGGTGGGGTCGTAGTTCTGCACCACGAACTGCCGGAGGTTGAAGACCTGCGCCCTGCCCCAGCGGTACTGTTCCTGCACGTTCGTCTCGAACCCTGGCGGCCGCACGAACGTCAGCTGGTTCTTGACGCTCGTGCTCCCCCACACCTCCCGGAAGCCCTGCGGTGCGACGGTCTGCGACTCGGGGATGATCCGCGTGCCGTAGGCAGCCGAGTCCCAGCCGGTGGGCGTGATGTAGCGCGTGCCGCCCACGTTCGGGCGCCCGACCGCATCGAGGAACGCGCCGGCCGGCGCCAGCAACCGAGTGCCTTGGCTGATCCACGGCGTGCCGAAGCCGGGCGTCGGGATACCCGCGTTGAGCTGCGCGTACTGCCGGTCGTGGCTGACGCGGTTCGTGCCGGCGAAGCCCGTGGCCACCAGCCCGGTAGGCAGCAGGTAGCGCGTGTAGAGCCACACCGTCGAGCTCGTGCCCAGCACCGGCGGCACGATGTTTCCGGCGGCGATGTAGCGGTTGCGGTTGATGATGGTGGGGTTGCCACCAGCCATGGCGTCGAACCCGCCAGGAAAGAGGCGTCGGTTCTTCAGCACCACCGCGGCGGCGCCGAAGGCAGACTGGTCCAACCCAGCTGGCGCGAGAGCCCGCCGGCCGTAAGCCACAAGCGCCGCACCGAACGCTAGCTGACTGGGAACACCCGTGGGCCGCAGCGCGCCCGCCGAGTTGCGCACCTGGGGCGCCCCCATGGCGAGGCTGTCGAAGCCGCCGGGCGCCGCGTAGGTCAGGTAGTTCTGGATCGTGGCGGCGCCGAAGCTGCACGAGTCCCAGCCCGTGAGCGGGATGTACTTGTCCTCGGACGGCAGCGTCCAGAGCCCGTCGCGCACGCCCACCGCGGGCGTGTACGCCGGCTTGCCCACCCAGCTCGCACTGATCGTCCAGCGTGGGGGCGCGTACTGATAGGGAAAGATCGCGTACGTGTCGCCGAAGGCCAGCGGCGTGAAGCCCTGCGGGTGTATGAACTGCTGCTGCGTGACGAAGGGCGTGCCCATCGCCTCGGACAGAAAGCCCGGCGGATTGACATAGGCGCGCTGCTGGTCCCAGGTGACCGGCAGGGATGCGCCGATGGTACGGATGTAGACCGGCTTGCCGACCCACGAGGCCGCGATGTTGTACTGCGGCGGCCGGTAGTAGAGAACCTTCGTCAGAGCGAAGGTCGTGCCCCAGGCGGTCTGTTCGCCAGCGCCCGCGCCGGCAACAAGCTGCTGCCCGATGACCGCTGGCGTGCCCACGCCGCCCTCGGCGCTGGCCGGCTGATAGATCCACTGGGTGGGCGTGACCCAGGTGCCGAGGATGACGCGCGCGGGCCCTCGGTAGGTCGGTGCCCCGACCCACGAAGCGTTCAGCGGGCTGGTCGGGGGCGTGTACGGCATCGCTAGACCGGCTGCGGCTCCGTCTGCGCGTAGAACAGGTCGTTCAGCAGCTCGCCGGCGGCCGTCATGAACTGCACGTCGTACGGTCCGATGTCCGGCACGCGCAAGTCGTAGTTGCCGGTGCTCGCGCTCGAGGTGGTCTGTGCGGCGAGCTCACCGGTGTCTCGCCGGTGCGCGCGCACCACGCGCGCCACGGGGTTGTTGCTGATGTCGCGCACCGTCCCGGTGATCTTGTAGGGCGTGTCGTAGGTGATGACGAAAGGGGTCAGCCCGCCGACGTTGCCCCACATGGCGTTTCTGTAGATCGCCGCCTGCGAAGCATATGGGGCCCGAGTCGAGAGCTTGAACTTCGACAAGGTCCGCGAGGGAAATGTTGAACCCACGTTGTGTCGGAGGTACACCGCGTCCTCTGAGGGGTCTGGATCAACGATTAGGCTGTAGCCCGCGCCGATGACCCCTCCGGTCGTCAGAGCTGTGAAGTCCGTCAAGACCTGCGTGTCAGCGTTGAACTCAGCGATGTACGGCGAACCACTGATCGCCATCAAGAACGAGTTCGCCGTGGTCGGATGCCGCACGAGCGGCCGAATATAGTTCGTCGCAGGCGTGTACTTGCTGTTCGCGGTGTAGCCATAGCTCCGCACCATGGTCGTCGCGTTGTAGATCGACACGTAAGGCGACGAATTGCACATCACGACGAAGCGCGTGCTGTCGGATGTAAATGCCACCCCATAGTTCGAGCCGCCGGCTGGCACCGTCACCGCGTCCGTGTACCCCCAGGTCGAAGTGTTGTAGACGCGGATGTAGGGCGAATTCCCGTGCGTCACGACCAGCTTCGTACCGTCCGGCGAGAAATCCAATGCATAGATGGAACTGAGTCCGGTGGTGGCAACTGAGGCCAGGGAGTGATCACTACGCTTGAAGACGTACAAGAACGGCGAACCTGTGCCACCGATCGCGTAGTAGTCATTCGAGATGGCGCAGACCGTGGTGGCAGCGGCAAAGCCGGCGGCCGGCGCTACAGGGTTCGCCATGGTGTTCATGTCCGGGTAGTACCGAAAGTTCTGCCCCGACGTGCTGCTGTTGAAGGTCACCACCCCGGCCTTCAGGTCCGGAGCCAGCGCGGCAAATGCACCGCTACTCCCGATGCTACCGGGATAGCTGATCAGGTCCGAAGATACCAGCAACGGGTCCAGTCCCTGTCGCAGTTCGAGAATGCGGCCAGCGACGTTCTCACCATAGATGATGCCGGCCATTCGATGCCCCATCGCCGTCCTCCCTCAGTCCTTCAGCACGCCCAGCGGCGTCTCGTTCGACCAGTAGCCCTTTGCCTCGTGCCAGGCGCTGTACTCGCCCATGAGCACATCGTCGCCGCGCTGGCCAGTGAAGCGCAGCGCGTAGTCGATGGCCCATTCCTGGCTGTCGCAGCCGGGCGGGCACGGCGCCAGCTCGTGCACGAACATTTGGAATGGCGGCAGCGCGCCCACCATGCGCCAGTTGATGACCGGCACCGCCGCCGGCGTCAGCTCGATGGGCTTCGGAGCGATGCCTTCCACGCCGATGATGAGCGGCGGCGGTTTCTGCGGCGCGGCCGCGGGCGATTGCATGTCTTGCACTCCTGCGCTCCCCACGGTCAGACCTTGAAGATCTTGTTCGTGCCGTTGTCCCAGGTGACGATGATGTCGCCGCCGTTGGGGGTGATCGGCAGGCCCGTGGCCGTGTCGATGTAGGCGATCAGCGGCGACGTGGCCTCGGTGCCCGTGTCGCGGTAGATCACGATGGCCTCGATGCTCGCGCCCGAGACGGCCGTGAACGTCACGTCGGCGCCATCGGCCGCTCCGCCGGTGGTGGTCTTCGCGGTCAGCGTAACCGGTCCCGCGATGCGTGCCGAGATCGGGATGTCCGCGAGGTACTGGTGGATGGCCGTCTGCGGCGTGTATGCGCCGGTGTCGACCAACAGAACCTTGATGGTGTCGGTTGCCCAGTTGAGCTGGGCTTCCAGGAAGCGCTGCCGCGCAGCGTCATACAGGGTGTTTGCCATTTGCGGCCTCTTCAGCGGAAGAAGCGCACTCCTGCGCGCCGGTGGTTGCGCGCCCGGCTGGGCGCTGGATGGAGGTGCTCGCGTCGGCGCAGATGGCGAGACGCGCGCGCTGCCCCGACTTGTGCGAGAGCGTCACCAGCGTGTTGCCGATGCGCACTGTCTCGCCGACGCGGAGCTCAACGTGGACCAGGGTCGTGCTCATGGGAGGATCAGCACGTTGTGGTGTGGAACATCCTCGCGCGTGATGCGGCGCAGGTCGCTGTCCGGCATCGGCCCGAAGTAGGCGGTGAACCCGGCCTCTGCCCTGTCCGAGCGCGCAGGGTCGAATGCCTCGGTGTCGGGGATGCTGAAAGCCTTGTGCAGCGCCCACAGCAGCAGGTGCTCATGGTGTGTCTTGTGGATCTCGGGGGAGCCACGGACCACCGGCGGCGGCGAGCCGGCCGGCGGCAGCGCCATCGGCTCCAGCGGCGTCCGATAGCACTCGAGCACGATTACGTCGCCAACCTCGATGGTGCCGACCACCCGCAAAGAGGTGTCGTCCTGAATCACGAAGCACGTCGGGTCCGCACGTTCGCGCCAGCCAGGCATCTCGGCATCCAGCCATTCCCGCGAAACGAGCTTGAGCGGGCGCGGTCGGTCGCCGTTGGCAGGCTGTAGGTGCAGGCTGATGATCTCGAACACCGCCGCATGCAGCGGATACACGGCCTGGCCGCCCGCGAGGGTGATGCGGCACACAGCAGGGTTCGCATCCTCGCGCAGCAGCCGGCCGCGCACGGCGGCCTGCTGCTCTGCGTCGTTCAGCCAGTCAACGACATCGGCATCCGCCCAGAAATAGGGCTGCAGCTTGTCGTTGGACAGGACGCGGAAGCGTCGGATCAAGTCCTGCAGGGTCATGGGGCTCCGAACTGGTCCACGAAGCCCTTGACGCGATCACGCATCTTCTCGATGCCGAGGTTGCCGGGCAGCTCCTGCTGGAACTTGGTCTTCGTCCAGTCGCGCAGCGCCTGCTTGTCCATCTTGTCGATCTGCTGGTGCAGCTCGAAGCGCTGGTTCTCCTTCTGGCGGCGCTCCTCTTCGGCCTTCTGGGCGGCTTCGAGCGTCTCCTGCGTGTCGTCCTTCGGCGTTTCGACCTTCTTGGACTTCGAGGTGGCATCGGCCGCCTTCACGTCGGCCGCCTTGAACACGTCGGCGTGCAGCAGGAACTTGGTAGCGAGCTCCGCCGGGACTTCGCGCGTCTGGTCCGGGTCGAACGTCAGGCGCGAGCGGTAGATGCGGTCCTGAAAAGGCGTCTCGGTACCGATGTAAGTGATGGCGACGAGTTGGCTTGCGGACATTGGATGCTCCTCTTGAATGTGACGAAGGGGCGGAACCGATGGCCCCGCCCCGCTACGCATCAGCGTCGATTACTTCGGGCCGGTGCGTTCGCCGTGCACGATCACGTCCAGGCGCGAAGCCTTCGCGTTGGCCGCACCGGCGATGGTCAGCACCAGCAGCGCGGGCTTGGGCAGCTTCACCGGGGCCTTGGCGGTGGCGGCGCGCAGGCGGCCCGTCGCGTTGAGCGCCAGGCCCGCGCCGAAGTACGCGGCGTCCTGCGGCACGTCGGCGCTGTCCACGCCGTCGGCATAGATGAAGCCGAGCGAGCCGGTCACGGCCGCCGTCATCGCCGTCGACACGATGACCTGGGCGTCTTCGAGCACGAAGCCCTCGGGCAGCTTGTCGAGCACGACGACATCGCCCACGCCGAGCGGCGCGGCGCTATCGGCGTTGACCGCACCGCCGTCGGCTGCCGTGAGCAGGACGGCGCGCAGCGTGGTGAGGTTGCCGTAGGGGGTGAAGCCGCCGAACTGCTGCAGGCCCAGCCCCAGTTTCTTGATGGTTGCCATGGATGGCCTCCTGTGGGTGTCGTTGAAAGTGGAGAGGGAGGCCGGCCGGGGCCAGCCTCCGAGGGCATCAGCCGCGCGGCTTGATGATGCGGACAGCGGTGTCGAGCACCGTCACGCCGTGGTCGGTGAACTGGGTGGTGTCGCCGTGGTCCACCGCGAAGCGGATCTTCGACATGCCCAGGATCGCGCCGATCAAGATTTCCATCTTGTCGCCGTGATCGCCGTCCTTCTCGCTCCAGAAGAACGGGATACCGCTCTTCTCGGAGCTACCGAAGGCCTGCGCCAGCGCCTGGCCGCCAAGCAGCAGCGCGCGGTCCACCGCGAAGGTGGTACCGAACGCAGCCGGCACCTTCACGGTGGATTCCACCTCGCTGTCGTAGGCTGCGCAGTAAGCCAGGTCGTCGCCCGCGTAGAAGCGGATCGCCTTGGGCATCTTCACGATGAGGATGCCGTTCCAGAGGCCCACGTCGCCGAGGAACAGCGGGTGGTCCTTCGCCAGCCGGGCGCGCGCGTAGGCGTTGGCCTGGAAGCTGCGGAAGTCCGGGTTCGTGGCGAAACCGCTGTACTGGGCCGGCGACACCAGCGCGACGCGGATCGGGCTGTCGGTGGCGGCGAGGTCACCCTCGAACTCCACCGGGGGCGGCGGCAGCGGGATCTGGTCCATCCACGAGCGCAGCGAGTCCACCGCGTCCATGGTGAACTGGTCGGTCGTGGCGATGACCAGCTCGCCGGCGTTCGCCTTCACCTCGCCCACCGCACCGCCGCCGGCCACCAGGTGCCGGTTGCGCGTTGGCGCCTTCACCCGGTTAACCATGATTTCCTTGAACTTCGGGTGCGCCGCGACCGGCACGCGCCATTCGATCTTGTTGTCGTGGTAGCCGCGTGCGCCAGCGAGGTGAACGAGGATCGACTGGTCGATGTAGTCGTTCATCAGCTGCTGGGCCTTCGGCCGACCCAGGCGGCGCAGGTCGTAGGGGCTGCGGATCTGGGTCATGGTGTTGCCCATGTCCACCGGGAAGCGCGCCTGGTTGATGCGCAGCCGGTCTTCCGAGAACGACATGCCCACGCCCTTGCCCTCGGCGTACTCGCTACCCATGATCGGGTAGCCGCCGATGGGGTTGTCGAGGTGGAAGGTGATCTCGTCACCCTTGTTCTTGCCCAGGTCGTCGGCACGCACGATGGGCATCGTGGGCTTCGATTGGCGCTTCGCACCCGCGATGGCGTTCTCGATGGTGGGCATCTTGCCCGTCAGGCGGTTCAGCGTCGTATTGCGCTGCATGCAGGTGTGGAAGACCCCTACCGCCTGCTGGATCATGGCGCCGGTGGCGCCAGATGGGACGTTGGTTTTGCTTTCGGACACGGTGTCCTCCTTCAATGGGATGGGCTTCGCCTCCCGGCGATGCCTGGTGCAATCAGAGTTGCTTGTTCAAGAAGGCCTCGATCTGCGCGGGGCTCATGTTTTCCATGGCCGCGTACATGTCGACGCCACCCATGCCTGCCATGCGCTCGTGCGGAGAGAGCCCGTCTGCGCGCCCGCCGGGGATGCCGGACAGGCTTGCAGGGGGTTCCGTCCGCGCGGAAGCAGCGGCGGCCGTGGCCGCAGCCTTGTCAGGGGCTGCGGGCGTAGGAGCTTCCTTGTTGCCTTTCGTGAAGGCATCGAACACCTCGACGATCTGCTCAGCCGTCCCGCCCGTCTTCGGATCGAACAGCTGCCAGTACGCATTGCGGACCGCGCTTGGGTGGGCATCCACCCAGGCCTTGAACTCGGCGCTCTCCACGATGGAGTCAGCGTTGGGGTGCGCCTTGTAGATGGCCTCGTAGTGCGCGGTGGCAGCGTCCTGCTGTTGCTTGGCCTGCAGCGGTACGACGGCCTTGCCGACGCGCTCCTCTACCTGCTGTTGCACCAGCTTGGCGATGCCGGCCGCCAGCGCCTCCTCCGAGAAGTCGCCGAACAGGCCCGGGTCCACGCCCTTCTCGATGGCCGCCTCTGCGGTGGCGACCATGTTGTCGGTCTTGGTCGGGGCCTGCCCTTCGTTCTCGCGGGCCTTCGCCTGCGCCTGCAGGTCCGCCAACTGGCGCTTCGCATCCTCGGCTTCCGCCTTGTACGTGTCGCGCTGCTGGCGTGCCTTGTCCAGGTGGCTGAAGTCGATGGTGTGCTTGCCATCCTTCGCCAGGATCACGGTGTTGTCCGCGGTCTGCTGGTCTTCCGGGATGGGCTGCGCGCCATCGGGCTTGCCCTTGGTCTCGTCGGTTTGCTCGTTGCCCTTCGTGGGCTCAGCGGCACCGGGCTTGTCGTCGGTCGCAGTGGTGGTCGTGGGCGCGCCACCGATTTCCGGCTTGCCGCCGGTATCGCCCTGCTCTTCCAAGCGCAATGCCTGGAGAGCCTGCTCCGGCGTCAGTGCGCCGTTGATGCTGTCAAAGAAGTTGTCGGTTGTTGCCGTCATGCTCGTCCGCCACATATCGCCGTGGCCGCTAGGGACATCCGCATTCGGAGCACTGGGTGAGGCCGAAGCCCCACCCCGTACACCTCCAGCTGGGGGAGTTACCTCGCGCTCTTTCGAGGGAGGTGCCGGCTCTCACGAGCGGGCTGCTTCACGATCAGCTTTCGCGTCACGCTTGGGTGCGACTTTGCCGAGGGCCTGCCCTCTCGTGAAACCCTACAGGGGGGCGACGAGCTCCGGCCGCAGAAAGATGAACGGCGCCGCGGTGCTCGGGCTGAAGCGCACGTAGCGCGGCGGGAACATCAGCTCACCCCGCATGCTCTCCGGCAGGACGAAGATGTAGCCCAGCTCGGGCGGCATGCCCTTCGACCGCATGAACTCGCCGAGCGGCTCCAGCGGCAGCGGGTCACGCAGCAGAAGCTCCATCGAGGCAAGGATCTGATCCATCGTCGGGGGTGGCTCTCCCTTGGTGGTAGCTGTGGTAGCAGTGAACATGTCCATGGGCTATCTCAGTCGTTGGGCACGGGGAGCACCACCGCGTTGTATTCGCGGACCTGCGCAACCAGGTCGAGCAAGCACGTCCTGCAGAGGTCGAAGTCCGCCCGTCGGGCCTCGGAGGCAAGCAGGCGCGACGTATCGACATGGTGATCGGCTCGAAACACCATTGCGTACTCCACTCGGTATACGGCACGCCCGCGCAGCCCCATGCCGAAATCGTCCTGGGCCAAGACAAACTCCACCAGCCCTGCCACAGGCTCCCGGATGGAGCCGTCCAACAGGCGGAAGCTCCGCAATGCCGGGCGCGCGGGAGGCAATGCTGAGATGCGAGGTACCGCCATCGCGTGCTCCTCAGGCACCAGCGCCGGAAAGGCGGCTGCGCAGCTCATAGCCCAGCAGGGGCCAGATTTGGTCGATGGCCTTCTCGCGCGCATAGCGTTTGCCGATCTCGGGGTCGAAGTTCTCCGGGGAAACCGGTCCTTCGTTCACGCCGACGATCTTGGTGCCGTTGCGCAGCACCAGCACACAAATCGTGACCATCCGCAGGGCGGCGGGCGACGTGTCGATGATGGTCTTGCGCGGCACCGCATCCCACTGCACGCCGAGCAGCCCCTGCGCAGCCGTGAAGTAGTGCTCGCTGGCAATGGCTGCCTCGATGTCGGCAGGTGTGATGCGCGGCGCCACCGCCTTGGTGGCCAGCTCTTGCTCCGTCATGGCGTTCATTCGACCAGCACCCAGTCCACAGCCAGCATGTCGGTCTGCGAGGCCAGCCACGGCACGAGCTTGTTGTCGGCGGTCTTCATGCCGATCCACGGCAGACAGTGGCTCACCATGTCGCTGACGCCGAGGACCGAATAGGCGGGCAAGCTGGGGACCATGGTGTCGTCGTCGGGTTTCACTCGCAACAGGAACATGCCCTTGCCGTTCCAGCCCACACGCGCCACGCGGCGGCCGGCCTTGAGATGGCGGATGGCGTCGCCAAAATCGCAGTGCGGGGGCGCGTAGCCAGCTACAGCGCAATCAGCCGTGGTCGCGCCCGTCATGTGACGCATCAGCCCTTCGTCCAATGCCTCGTGGACGCTCTCGCGAAGGGCATTGACCGCGCTGGCAGCCGCCGTCTCCTTCCGGTGATCGTCGTGCACAGGCAGGCATGTCAACGTCACCCTCAGGCCGGGCTCGGAAGCTGGTGCCGGCGACTCGCTGTAGAAGGCGCTGTGCAGGTAGTTCCATGCCCGGTTGACGTGTTCGTTGAAGCCAGGGTGCAACGCCCGCAGCTCCCCCATGGCATTGCGGATCGCCGGATAGAGCACGCGCGAGGCGTGGTTCCCGCCGGCCGGCTCCACGGGCTTTGCACCGTAGCTCATCAGCGCATCCAGCGCCTGCCGCACCTCGTGGCCGATCCGGGCCCCGCTGTTGCCCAGCTCTGCGACGCGCGTGGCGATTGCGTGCGCGGCCGACTGCTCGAGCTCGTCGCGATGGGAGCGAAAGCTGCGCGGCCCGCCGTTCGCCTCCTTGGTCTGGGTGTCCTGTTTGGCCGCCTGCCCCTTCTGGAAGGGCATCCATCCGCAGAACGCGCTGTCGGGCGGTGCCTCGTCTCCCTGCACCAAGCGCACGCTGGTCCTGCTGTGCACAGTGCCGTTCGCATCGAAGACGCCGAGGTTGACCATGCTGTCGTTCCAGACGCGGGCGATGATCGCCGCATAGGGACCACCGCTCTCGTTGCAGGCGAAGCCCGATTCGCCGCTCTTCGGCGCCGGATAGAACCAGACGACGCGGCCGACGGTCGGGATGATGATGGGGTTCGGGTTGGACATGAGGCTCCTGAGAAGGCAAAAGCCCTGTGGTCTGGCATCCCCGGTAGCGGCCGTTCCCCTTGCGGGGATGGGATGCCAGAGCACAGGGCTCTGTGGTTTGTCGTCTTGGCCGCTACCCGTTGACGCAGTGATCGTCCCGGACCGTCGGGCATGCACCTATCCCTACAGGGGGTGTCGATTTGCTAGTCTCGAATGCATGACCGACAACAATCTCCCTCCTCTCCCGCCCATAGGCCAGGACGTGCTGTACGCGCGAGTTGTTGCGCAGTTCGGAGGTCCCGACGGGTTGATGCGCCACGTTCAAGCGCGCCATGCCGAATTTCAGTCCGTGTGGGGACAGGACTCTGTTGAGCTGGGGCAAGTCTTGCATGCACATCTGGTCGTGGAGTTCTTCCTGACCGAATACCTCAAGCATCTGTTCCCCGGCCTGGACATGGACAAGCTTGGCCTGCGATACGGTCAGAAGGTGCGCATGTTGCCGACCGACCGCAGCATGCTCAGTGCGATGGTTCCCGGGCTGAATGCCCTTGGGACGATTCGCAACCGACTGGCTCACGTGCGGAGGGTCCAAATCTCGAAGGATGATGTACAGGCCATCGTCAACGTCGATCCATACACCACGCTCGTGGGCTTCTCAGGGAGTATCGATCTCGCGGTTGCAACGCCCCTGGAGATAGTGCTGAGCTTTGCCCAATGGGCGGCGGGCTCCCTACATTCCGCATCTGATCCGACGCATGAGCGCTGGGCCTTTGCCGCGGACCCCACAAGGGCGGTCCCGGGCTACGAACACTTTCTGCCAGATGCGCCGTTCGAGGGCGTGCCGGGTGTTGGCCGGCGCCCTGGCTTGACAGGCTGAACGCGATCTATGCGGGTACGTTGTCGGTGGTCCGCGCAGTCTCGATCCCGTCCATCCCTGTAGCCCCCTCCGCCGCTCGTGCCGGGAACGTCGGGCTGGTGTTCTCGCGCACGGGATCTGCAGCAGCAGCTTCCTCCTGGGCGGCCATCCCCGCGGGGCCCTGCCCCTGGATGTAGGGGTCTTTGATGTTCATGGCCGCCGTCTGTGCTGGCGTCGGGAAGTTCGGATCGTCACCGGCCGGCGTGGGCCGCTGGTAGCCTGCGCCCTGCATGATGGCGTCCGCGATGGGCGCGATCATTGGCATCTGCGCTACCTGCGCGCCGCCCTGCATCGCAGCGAAGGCAGCCTGCACGCCCACCTGCACCGCGTCGGCCATGAGCTTGCGGATCTCGGCCTCGGTCTTGCGCTCCTTCATATCGAGCTCGCGCGCCTTCAGGTCGTTGCCAGCCTTGACGAGCGCATCCTGCACCGCCTGCTGGATACGCTTCTCCACCTGCTCGGGCGACTCCTGAGCGGAAGCCGTCCGCAGCGCCTCCACGAGCTGGCGCTTGAACGGCACGTCCATGAGCGAGGCGAGGAACGGCATGGCCGCGGCCTGGTACTGCGGCGGCAGGCCCTTGAGCGAATCGGCCATCGACTGCTGCTGCTGGGCGCGGAAGGTCTTCGTGCTCGGCACGTCCTCCAGCCCGACCAGCAGCATGGTGCGCTGCAGGTCGTTCGACAGGTAAGGGATGCCGGTGGCCGGGTCCGTCTCGGGCTTGTTGAGCACGATCATCCGTTCCGGCGTCATGGCATCGCCCTCGATCACGACGGCATGCTCACTCGACCCGATGTCCTGCACGATCATCGACACAAGCATCTCGCCCACCTGCGTGCGCCCGCGCTTCTGATTGCCCATCATGTGTGCGAGCGACTGGTTGGCCTGCTCCACCTGGGTCTGTTCCTGGATGCCGCTGTTCGCGGTGCCGCGCCGGCCGGAGAACGCTCCCGCGGCCGCCGGGTTGATGCGCTCGATGGCGTTGCGCGCGTTCTGGAGCTGCTCGAGCTGCTGCGCGTTGGCCTGGAAGTCGCGCTTCACCTCGAACCGCGCACCCTGCTGCGCCATGTGGGCCGCGTTGAGCACGATGTCGGCGTCGGGCCGGTTGATGGTCCGACGGAACACATCGTCGGGCATGTCCACGGCGCCCTTGGTGCGCTCGGTGCGGTAGGAGCTCATACCCCAGCGCAGCCGCGCGTTGCCGTTGTTCAGCGTGTCCTGCTGGTCCATCAGGTTGCGCACGTAGCCGAACGGCACCCCGGTGCCGTCCTCGCGGAATCCCCAGAATGGCACGTACGGAAAGTAGCGGTGCGCATAGGGCGAGGGCCCGTCGAAGAGCACGTGCGGGCCGAGCCAGTAGCTGCGCCGGACCTTGGCGACCGTGGCGCGCATGAACCGCACGCGCCGCTGCGCCAGCGCAACGACGTGCGCCGGGTTGTTCTCGTCGTACTCCACCACGCGCCCGTCCGGGCTCTTGAGCACGATGACATCGGACCACCGGCGGTACCAGAGCTCCGAAGCGCACACCTCCCGGTTCATCGGGTTGAACCAGCGGTCTTCCAGCCGGGTCCACTCGCGCGCGATGTCCCAAGCCCTGTTCAGGCCGGTGCTTCCGCCGCCGTACTGCGTGTCGTCGTACTCCGACCACCAGTTGATGCCGGCGCGCCCGTAGCGGCGGATCAGCTCCTTCTGGTCGGGGAAGACTCGCGCCAGGCGCGAGGGGTGCATCCAGCGCTGGCGCCGGAGCCAACGTGCGTCGCTCAGGTCAGCCTTCGTGCTGGTCCAGTCCCAGTGCATCTCGTTGCGGTGGACCGGGTTGCACTGGTAGGGATAGTCGAATGGATCGGAGTTGCGCGTCACCTCCACCCAGCCGATGCCCACGGCGATCTGTGGGTAGAAGGCGCCGCTGCATGCGTCATCCGCCTTGCTCTTGCGCTCGGCCTCGTTCAGCTTGAAGTTGATCGCGTCGGCCACGTCCTGCCCGCCGAGCTGCCCGTTGGGGGTGACGCGCCAATCGGTGCGCGTGGCCTCCTCATAGCCCCGGATGCCTTCGAGCGATGCGCCGATCAGGTTCTCCATCGTGGTCGGGATGCCCTGCGACTTCATGTGGCGGATGAGCTCGGTGTCGAGCTGGTTGCCGTCGGCATAGTCCATCTCGCGGTCGGCCGTGCGGCGCCAGGTGCGCGGCTGGTTATCGATCTCGTCGATGATCTGGCGGTACTCGGCGAGCGAGAGCGGCACATCGCCGTCGGGCGTGTCTACAGGGTCGAGGTCGTTGGTCTGGTTCGTCATGGTGGTGGTCCTCACACGCAGGCAGGCTCCGGGGCCTCCACGTAGCTGCTGTTCTCGGTCAGGCTTTCGAGGAGCCCAAGTTCCTTGGCCTGGGCCCACTGGCGCAGGCCGTCGGCGCCCTCGGTGCAGCCGTTGCTCTTGTCGGGCTGGTCGAGGAAGCGGTTCTCCGACTGGCTGTACTTCTTGCGGTAGCCCTGGATGCGTTGGATGCCCTCCTTCGTGCCGTCGATGTCGAAGTAGGCGCTCTTCAGGTGCTTGCGCACGGCGTAGATGCCGGTCATCAGCTCGGTGACGCGCGGCACGATGAAGAAGCTCTGGCCGGGCAGCAGGAGCTGCAGTTGCTCGCGGGTGCTGCGGTTGTAGTCGCCCAGGCGCTTGTGGTCCGCGTCGTGGGGCAGGAAGTGGCCGCCGTACAGGAAGCCCCTGTCCTGGAGATGTCGGGCGAAGTGGCGCAGGTCTTCCTCGTGCTCTTCGTAGTAGCCGATGAAGCGGTCCTCGCCGCGCAGCACCTGCATGAACCAGATGGCCGTGCCGTCGCTGTTGCCGATGTCCCAGAAGGTGTAGACCGGCAGGTCGAGCACGGGCACCTGGGAGATGGCGCCGCGCTTGCGCAGCAGCACCATGTCCTTGGCGTAGTAGTGGCCGGCGGTGGACTGCTGGAATGCCTCCTCGGGGGTCGAGGGGTACTCCTGCCACATCCGCTCCTCTTTGCCCGAGAAGTCGTTGCGTAGCTTCTCAACGTACCAGGCCCGCTGGCCCGTGTCGATCTTGCAGTCGCACGCCTGCTCGATCTCGTTGAAGTAGTCGTGCTGCTCGTTGCTGATGGCCACGCCCGCCGGGTCCATCGTGTACGCGGGGTCTTGCCACCAGGCGTAGAAGTGGAAGCGGTACTGGCTGGCGGTGAGCTTGGCCTTGCCAGCCACCAGCGCCTGGGCGCGCTGGCACATGTCGTAGAACTCGCCCTCCGTGCCCTCGGCCGTGCTCTCGATCACCAGGATGCCGGACAGCGGCACCGCCTGTATCGAGCCGGTGACCACTTCGTTCGCCTTCGCGGGAAACTTGGCGCAGATCTTCCCGAACTCGGAGACGTGCAGGCGGTGGATCGTGCCGCCGCGCACGCTGGTCGCCACGCGGATGCTGCTGTTGTTGTGGCCGAACAGCAGTTCCTTCGTGCTGGCCCTGGCCAGCGGGAAGCGCTCGCGCAGCTCCTCCGGCATGTGGTCGTAGGCGAAGACCACCTTGTCGCGGAAGATGGCCTCGGCCGTCTCGCGGTCCTGGGCGATCATGCCGCAGCGCTGGTTCCCGTTGAACAGGGCGTGGTCCAGCCAGAGAATGGCGATGAGGGTCGTGAAGCCGAGCTGGCGGGCCTTCAGGATGATGTTGCGGTGCCAGAGCCGGCGTATGAAGCGCTTCTGGGCTCGGTTCGGAATGAAGGGCTGCACCAGGTCGTCATCGCCCTCGTTCTTGCCCTTCACGATGATCTGGTACAGGCAGCCGCTGAACAGGCGCCACTCGGGGTCTTGCAGGCAGCGCTCGAGCTCCGCTGCGTCCTGCGGCGCCTGGGTGGGCGGAATGACCTTGATGCGGCTCGGTTCGCGCGGCTTGTCGGGCCAGAGCTGGCCGTCGAGCGCGGAAGCGCCGGCCACCTCGGGCAGCCAGTCCTCGCGCTCGTCGTCCTGCACCTTCTTCGCCATGCTCAGTCCTCGCCGTCCACGTCCTGGCGCGGCTGCAGTGCGCTCGAAGACGACGCACCGGCGTTGGGTGCCTCCGGATCGTCCGCCACGGGCCGGAATCCATTGGCATTGCCCGTCGTGATGCGGCTCAGCAGCGAAGCCAGCGGGTCGGTCTTCTGCTGGTTGTCCTTCTCGTAGAGGCCCAGGTGCTTGAACAGCTTCTCGGCGAAGGCTGCCTTGTCGTGCATGGCGATCTCGATGCCGTACTTCGTCATCTTGGCGCCGGCATACAGGGCGCGCGCCGCGGGAGAGAGGTGCCGGGTGTCTGCCAGCACCGTGCGGGCATATCCGTCGCCGCCGCAGTCCGGGCAGGAGGGATGCGGCGGCTTGAGCGGGTCGAACCCGATGCCGCCCTTCTCGTCGAAGTCGGCCAGGTTGCCAGCCTTCAGGGCGTGCTGCTCGCGGTCATGGTTGAACTCGCCCACGGTGCGCTGGAACTTGAAGCCCTCGCCCCAGCAGTGCCGGCAGCAGCCCACCTTGACCTGCACCAGCTCGCGGGGGTCTGCGAAGACGATGTTCCAGGCCTCCACCACCACGCGGTCGGCTTCGATGTGCGTGCGCGCCTGCTGGAGCTTTCGGGCGTCAGCGATGGCAATCTGGATGTACGGTTTTGACAGGTTCTCCGATGCCATCTGCCGGGCGGTGTCCGGGCTGTAGCCGGCTCGGATGGCTGCCTGTGTGCCGTTCAGGTCCACCAGGTACTCATCGACGAAGCGCTGCTGGAGGTCGGTCAGGCCGAGCTGCGCGGGCTCCGCGGCTGGCGCCGGTGCTGCGCGGGCCGGTCGCGCCGGCTTCTTCGCCTTGACGGGGGGCGGCGCCTTCTTGCGCGCAGGTGCGCCCGCAGCCTTCTTGGGGGCGGCGGGCTTGGTGGTGGTCTTCTTCGATGCGGGTGCCTGCTTCTTGGCCGGCTTGCGTGTTGCCATGCGCGCGAGTCTTCACGGCACCGCGGTGACCGTCTAACCCTAGAGGGGGAGATGTACTACGGCAAAATCGCGGCAGCGGGACCGAACGAGTGCCGCGTCACATGAGGAGAAGGTCTATGGTCCGAGACGATTTGAGCGATCGCTTAATCCACCTGACACGGGGCACCAGCACGGAGGCAGGTCAGAATCGCGAAGAAGCGATCAAAAACCTGGAGTCGATCCTTGATGACAGTACGCTAAAGGGCGGCGATGGGTTCATTAAAGGCAAGTACGTATGCACCTGCTTCAGCGAGGTGCCTGTTTCGAAGTTGCCGTACATCCTTGCGCACCCGACGACACACCACTTCAAGTACGAGCCATATGGAGTGATGGTCGATAAACGCTGGTTGTTCCAGCTAGGCGGAAGGCCTGTAATTTACGGCCCCGAAGACGATTACAACGCGCTGCCTGAGGACATGAAGTACCGGCACGTGCGATTTCATCTTGATAAACCGGGTGACGTCGATTTCACGTGGGAGCGTGAGTGGCGACTGAGAACCGACGCGCTTACGCTTGACCCAGCGAAAGTAACCGTCATCCTGCCTGACAGATCCGCCCGCGATGCGTTCGCCAACAAGTTCAAAGATAAGTGGCACTACCTCGTGCTGAGCGACCTGGGTGTTCCAATTCCCGCCTTACTGGATGGGAAAAAATAGCCCGCCAGGGTGGTTCTGGCGGGCGAACGTGCGGCCGAGGCCGCGCGAGGAGACAACTGGCCGGCGAAAGCGCCGGGGGTTCGGTCCATCCGACTGCGTGGGGAGGTACACGCTGGACCGTGCGGTTCTCGTCCCGCCCTGAATCCCCTGGGACGTGCAAGGGGTCTAGCGGAGTGGCTTGCCCCCCACTCCAGCACCAGGGCTGATGCCAAGTTCGGGGTTCCGGTGAACGGTGAGGTGATGTTCACGCGGAGCTCCGACGCGGCGAATCCCTACAGGGGGGCGGCGGCTGGTGCCCATAATGGGGCATGACTCTCGTCGGGCATGCTTCCTGGGCCGAGAAGACACTGATCGACTGCGGCCGCTTCTACCCTCCGGACTGCAAGACGCCGGAGGCGCGCCTGCGCTACTACGCCAGCATCTTCCCGCTTGTCGAGGTGGACAGCAGCTACTACGCCATCCCCTCCCAGACCAACACGCACAACTGGGCGGCGCGCACGCCTGAGGGGTTCGTCTTCAACGTGAAGGCCTTCCGGTTCTTCACCGGGCACCAGACCGACGTGCAGGTGCTGCCGCGCGGCGTGAAGGAGCTGCTGCCCGGCCGGAAGCGGCTGCTCTACCGCGACACCGCCGACGAGGTGAAGGATGCCCTTTGGGACGCCTTCAGCCAATCGCTGGAGCCGCTGCGCCTGAATGGGAAGCTGGGCCTGATCCACTTCCAGTTCCCCCCCTCGGTGGTGCCGAGCCCACGGGTGGTTGCGCACCTGGAATCCATCCGCCAGAAGCTGCCGCGCGACACCATCAGCGTGGAGTTTCGGCACAGCAGCTGGTGGGATGGCACGAGCCGGACCGTCGAGACGCTCGCGATGCTGCGCGGCCTGAACGCCGTGCACACCGTCGTCGACGGGCCGCGGGGGTTCGACAACAGCGTGCCGCCGATCTGGGAGGTGACGAACCCCAACTACATGCTGGTGCGCCTGCACGGGCGAAACACCGAGACCTACAACGCCGCAGTGTCGTCGCCAGCGGAGAGGTTCTCCTACGAGTACTCCGACTCCGAGCTCAAGGGCATCATCGCCGAGACGGTGCGGCTGGCCTACAAGGCGCGGCACGCCCACATGATCTTCAACAACTGCGATGAAGACAAAGGCGTGCGCAACGGCATGACGGCGCTGAAGATGCTGGTGCAGTACGGCGATGGGAAGATGCCCGACCTCAAAGACCCGTTCCACCCGAATGGGGTGCTCGCCGCAGTGTCGGTCGAGGAACTGTCCGCTGCGTCGAATCAGCTGCCGCCTCCCGCGCAAGGAGAGCCGGAGATTCGGGAGGCCGAGGTCGATGTAGCGCGCATCGGGCGCGTTCGCATCACATTCCAGCTAAGGGAAATGCGGCACCACAAGAGCAGCCACATGCATTGGGCTGCTGTGTTTGCTCAACCGATCTGAAGCTCCCGGCGCCCTCAGAACCACAAAGAACCGAGCGCACTCCAGATTCTTGTGATAGTCTTACAGCACCTTGCAGGTGTGCTAGGGATTTTTACAGGAGCTTGCCGTGAAGGCCGAAGATCTCAAATTTGCAGAATCGACTCTCGATGCGTTCATCGAGTCCAGCATCAACCGAGTGGCGGAAAGTGGTGTCATGCGTTACACGTACAAGATCACTGCCGCCGAGGTGAAGGATGAAACCGGGCGCTCCCGCCTGCATGACTCTGTCATCAGCGACTATACGCAGTATTTCGAAGAGCATGGTGTTTCCGCGACCTTCAAGCCCGCGGCGGATGCCTTCACCGTTGACCTTGACCTCGACTCCTGCGTGCTCAGGGCAGGCCAGGCGCGCTTCCTGTCGTCTGCGATGGAGAAGTACCGGACCGAGAACGACTAATCAGCGCTACGCGGATGCCCCCGTCTGGGGGCGATTTCTGATCGGTCTTCAGATGCGTAGTAGCGGGGCGCCGGGCGCAAGCGGGTGCGACATTTCGCCTCGTCCGGGTTGCCTTGCGCAGCTTCCCGGCACCATGCCTTCCGGCCCGTGCTCGAATCACGGTTGAGCCCCTTCGGGGTGGTTATCTGGTTGCGGTGGTCGGCTTCGATCCGACGACACACAGGGTATGAACCTGCCGCTCTACCTGGCTGAGCTACACCGCGCGTTCGAACTTTGCCCCGTTGGCCGCCGAGGCGCCCGCCCTACAGGGGGTGGCGAACAGCTGGCCCTGGTTCGGATCGACGCGCACCTCCAGCGCCGTGACCTGGCGGCGGAGGCGCTTGACCTCCTCGCCCAGCTCGGCCGCGAGCAGCGCGGTGTTCCTGCCCGTCTCGATGGCTGCGGCCTGCGCGGCGGCGCCGGCCATCAGGTTCGCCAGCGCCCGGTCCTCGCGCGGCGTGAGCGTGAGCACCTCGTCGCCGATCTCGATCTTTACGGTGCCGTCGGGCATGACGGTCTTGGACATGGGCCGCGCGGGCGCGTGTCGCACCGCCGGCACGAAGACGCCGCGCTGCACGCGCACGATGTCGCCCTCGTCCACCAGGACGCCGAGGCGGTCATCGATGGTCGTGAGCTTCAGGCCGGTGAGCTCGGCCAGCGTCTCGCGGGTTACCACCTGCTCCTGGGCGTGCAGATCCTGCACAGCCTCCAGCACCACCAGCAGGGTTGATTTCTGGGCTTCAGCCATTCGTTCTCCTCGTTTTAAATCCTGGCCAGGGCCCATGCGGCGGCCCGGCGCTCCTTCGGTGTGGCCGGCTGAACGCCCGCCACGATGTCTTGCCAGATGGAAACCATCCAACGGTGGGCGGCGCCGAAGCGCTCCACCTTCTCGGCGGCCGGCGCCGGGCCCTGGTCGAGCCACCAGTGGCATGCCGCGCACCCGTGCACGTGCCATTGGTCATCAGCCTTGCGCGCGCCGGCCTTGCCGTGCGCGGACTGGTTGCTGTGGCAGGCCACCGTGGTGGCCGGGTCCGGCTGGCACACGCCGGGCACCAACAGCAGGCAGCGCTGACCGCGCGCCATCGCCAGCAGCGCTGGATTGCGTTGCGGCTCGGTCTTCGGCACCGCCCCGCGGAAATCCGCGTCGTTGATCGCCGCCATGCGAACGATCCGCCCAGGGACGGGCTCCACGCGCGCGAGCACCGTCACGCTCGGCTCGCGCGCCAGGTCTACGCCGATCAGCTTCGGCTGCCGGCGCTTGAAGCCGGTGCGCAGCATGGGCGCACTCCGCTTCACTGCTTACCCCCAAGTCGCTCGATCTTTCGGCGTAGGCGCTGCACCCGCACCTCCAGCTCCCGCGTGCCCTCCGCAAGGAAGGACATCACATCATCGTCTTGGGCGAGCTCATCCCGCAGCGCTTCCCGGTGCGCCTTGGCCAGCCAGAAGACCACGCCGTCGGGCGCGTCCCTCAGGACATACCAGCGGCCCAGCAGGTGCTTCACCGCGTAAGGCAGGACGCGCAGCTGCCAGTAGAAGTCCATGAACCACTTCATCCCAGAACTCCCCCGATGATTTCGCCGGTGTCCGGGTCAACTTGCATGCGCTCCCACTGCTCGAAGCTGGCGGGGAACGTCACGCCGAGCTCGGTGGCGGCGAAGGCGCTCACACGGTCGATGAGCTGACTGTAGCCTTTCACGCCCAGACGCTCGGTGCTGACGCGCTCGCGCCGGCGCACCTTCTTGCCCGTGAGCGGGTTGCGGCTTGTGATGGTCTTCCAGCCCAAATACTCGGCGCGGAAGTGCTCCTTCCACACTGCCAGCGGGAACTGCGCGCCGTGCGGCCGGGCCTGCGCCGCGATGGTCTTGAGCACCACGCCGTGGTAGTACTTGCGCTGCCGGTCGGTCTTTGCGTCCTCGTGCAAGCGGATCTCCAGCTCGAGGCGCCGGCCAGCGGCCCACTGTTCCTTGCACCAGGGCGCAACACGCTCCAGCAGGCTGGTGCGTGCGTGTTCCTGGTCGGGCCAGATGACTTGCAGGGCGATGTCTGCCATGTGGTCCTCTCGTCAGGCACCGGTGAGCAGCGCCTTGAGCTGGCGCAGCGTCTCACCTTCCTTGCCCGCGGCCTGTACCCTCGCCTCCACGTCGAGCGCGATGCCGTCGATCTCGTCGGCCGCTCGGCGCAACAGTGCGGCGACGTTCGCCAGCCGAGAGAGCGAGTCCTCCCTTTCGGGGGCGGGGGGCTGGGGCTGCAACGCTGCAGCAGCGGGTCGGGCGTTGATGGACACTTCGTTGAACTCCTCGGTAGCTTGGGTGATGAGGCGAGCGATGACCCGGACGAAGGTGCCCCGGGCGGGCTCCTTCACCACGCCGCGCTCGCAGAGGGTGATGAGGCAGCCGTCGACGACGGCGCGGTCTACGGTTGCGCCGGCGCGGCGTAGCTCGCTGACGATCTGTTCCTTCGACCAAGGCGTCTGGATGGGCACGGCGGCGAGCACCTTCTTGGCCATGCTGTTCAGGCCGCTCTCGATGCGGGCCAACTTCGCTGCGTTCATCACGTCTCCTGGGTTCTGTACGCCTGCCATGCGCAGGCCTTCCATGACGCCGCGCCCGAAAGACATGCGGCGGGATTGCTCGGTGGGGGTGACCGTCATGACTTCACGGCCCTTCGGTACGGCCACGCCACCATTGCGGCGTCGCGCTCGTGCTGATTGCTGCGCGCCGCCCAGTGCGTCACGAGCGCGAAGGCCTCCGCATCGAGCTTGGCGCCCTTTGCGGTCGGGCTGATGCCGTGGGCCGGGATGCCGAGGTCGGCACAGACCGACGTGATGAGGCTGCACCAGGCGTCGATCTGCCCGACGTTGCGGGCGATCTTCAGCGCGGCCGCGCGGCTGCCCGCGGTCGTCCACACCTTGGACTCCAGGCGGCTGTCCTCGAACACCACGCGCGCGGGCATGTAGCTGCGCAGCATGTGCTCGATGGTGTGCGGCTCCACGGTGCGAAGGAACTGCAGCGCGCCGCCCTCAAAGGCGGCCAGGCCCGTGCTCGCGCCCGGGTCGATGCCGAGGATGTGAACCGTCACAGCAGCGCCCCTTGCGGCGAGGTCCGCAGTTGGTCCAGCCGAGCCGCGGCGGACTTCACCGCCTCGTGCCCGCCCTTCCAGTCCTCGCCCCAGATGGTCCGGAGCGCGGCCTTGTACTCGTCACGCAGCGTGCCGTCTTGGCGCGAGCGCCAGTATTCGGGGCCGTTGGCGATGCCACGTGCCAGACATTCCCGGCAGTTGGCGGTGTAGCCCGGCCAGTCGGCGCGGACGGCGGCCTTGTCGCAGTTCGGGCACTTCATGCTGCGATGCCCTCCAACAGCGCCTCGAAGGCAGCCCAGTCGAGGTGCGCGTTCTGCAACTTCAGCTCCAGATCGCACGCGGCATCGATCAGCGACTTGCGCTGCAGCCCGTCGACCAGGCGGTCACAGGCCTCCAGCCCTGACCGCAGCGAAGCGCGGCGCGTCGGGTCGATGACCGGCACGCCCGCCTGCTCGTACAGGGCATTGCAGGCACCGCGCACGATGCGCACGTCCGGCAGGTCGTGGTCGATGTCTTCGGTCATGAGAGCGCCCAGCACCACGAACAGCACCCGGCCGGCGGCGGCTACGAACTGGTCGCTGTCGTCGCCCAGAATGGCGTGGATCTGCGCGCGCACGGCGGTTGCGTGCCACTGCTTCTCGATGAGGGCCCGAGCGATCAGCCCGAGCGCGGCGGTGCGGCGGCGGGCCATCAGCGCATTCCTCCCAGCATGTCGGCGCTGAAGTCGCGGCGGCTGCGCCCGCGCCGGATGTTGGAAGCGGTCCCGTTGCCGAGGTGCCAGTTGCGGTCGAACCAGATCGCAGGCTTTTCGCTCGAGCGAATCTCGCGCACCATTTCCTCGGTGAGCTTGGACTTGGCGCGCTTCGTGGCCGCCATCCGCCGAGCGGACAGCAGGGACTTCTTGACGCCCTTCATCGCAGCGGCGCGCGTGCGCAGCACCAGACAGTCCGGGTGCACGCAGAGCTCGCAGTCGCACTTCACGCCCACCTGGCGGTTGGATGGCACGAACCCGCGCGTGAGAACCCACAGCACGCGGCGCACGTTGTAGACCCGGCCCTCCCTCCCGCCGAGCTTCACCTGCGGATGCAGACCGCCCGCGGCATGGCCGGTCCATTCGAGGCAGTTTCCGCACGGCTCGGCGTGCTTCAGCAGCCGGTCCAGCGTCAACTGCTCGAACACCTCGATTTCGGCGTCCCAAGGATTGATCGAAGGGATCATGCGTGCTCCGGGCTCTGCTCGAACGCGAGGTCGTTGGCGGGCTGCAGTGCAGCGAAGTGCTCGGCGCACACGTCCAGGCGCGCGTTTTCGACTGCGCTGTAGGCTCGGATTCCACCGATGGCCGTCGGGGTCAGCTCCCCTCGCTGACGGAGGAAGCGTTCGTGCGTGGCGAGGGCTTGCAGGTTGCGCTGCGCGGACACCGCCACCTGAACGATGGTGAGGGCACTGGTCATGCGGGTACTCCTTGTCGTTGCTCCACAGCCCGGCGGACGCGGGCCGTGAATTGCGGGAACGTCTCGCGGTCGACGCTCAGGTCGTGCTCGTTCCACCGGCCCAATCCGAGCTCCTCGGCCTTGGCTTCGATGGTCGAGCGGTTCTCGTCCCAAGGTTTCTCGGGCATGCCGGCGCCCGACGCGATGGCTGCGGCCTCGCCGAGCTGGCGCTTCACGATGCCCAGCAGGTAGGCAAAGCCCTTGGGCGGTTTTGACTTCGCGCAGATGTCGGCGGCGGCCTCGAAGGTTTCGACGGGCACACCCTTGTCGATGAGAGCCCGCAACTCGGGACTCGACGGGTTCACGTCGGCCACCTTCTTCGCCCTGATCGCCTTGCACACCTCCCCTGCCTTCGTCGGGCTTTGCTCCCCACCCCCCACCGCTCCGGGTTCGGAACTGGTGTGTGGGGGTTCTACTTGGGTAGGTAGATGTGACTGTTGTTGTTGTTGTCCATCGGTTTGCGATTCGTTTGCCATGGCATTTGCCATCGGTTTGCTATCGCCCTGCCAACGCTTTGCCGCGCCGGCTTTGCCTGCGCTGCTACGCGCTGCGCTAACCTTTTCGGCCTTCGCGATTTCCTTCGACGAGCGCTTCTGGACCATCGTCAGGCCGTCAGCACTCAGATCGAACTTCGCCATCACCTTGACCTTCATGGCGCGCCACCTCGCCGCCGGCAGCTTGGTGATGGACACCAGCGATTCGTCGTCGGTCGGCAGCGTGCCCTTGGCCTTCCAGCACGCCATCAACAGCAGCATGTAGGCGCCGTGCTGCTCGGTCGTGAAGGTCATGGTGTCGGCCACGTACTCGCCGATGTACAAGGGCATCCAGATGTCGGTTTTCTTTTCGCTCATCTGGTCAGTCCCCGCAAAAGCACGCGAGGGCTTCCTGGTCGTGGTCGAACATGTCCACCTGGTCGGCGGCGTACTGGGCGATCTCGGCGTAGCTCGGTCCGTCCTTCGTGAAGCGGGCGCCTCGGCCGGTCGCGCCGGGAATGAGCGAGCCGTCTTCCGCTCGAACCCACCAGGTGATGGAGTAGCGGCCCGCTCGCGCGATAGAAAGGCGCTGAGCCGGCGGCTTGTTGAAGCAGTAGACACAGTTACCTTCGAGCGTGCGCCCGTTGTGCGTCACCAGTTCAAGGTCGAACGGTTGCGACTTCCAGAAGGCCCCCACCTCCTGAACGCTCACGCCGGCATCGGCCAGCGGCATGCACATGGTTTCGTCTGGCGTCTCCGTGCTGGTCCCGCGGGCGCGGATCTTGGCGACTCGGCGCTGCTCGTCAGCACGAATGCCGATGAACTGGTCCCACTCCGGCCACGCTTGGAACGCGCGCAGGTAGCGGTGCATCGTGCGGATCTTCAGTTCGCTGGTGCAGAAGCGGCTGACTGGGTTGGGCAAGAACTGTCGGCGCCGGATCAGCGCCGTGAACGGTTCGCCGTCTCGGGCCGCCCACCTTGGATCGGTAAAGGCGCGGAACATGCGGCCTTCCTCGCCCAGGTACTCCAGCCACACGATGCGCACGTCCCACTCGTACGAGCAGCGCGCAACAAACTGCAACGTCTCTTCGGCCTCCAGGCCCGTGTTCGCGAAACAGACAATCAGCCAGCGCGCGATGTTCTCGCGCGTGTTCGCCTGCAGGACGCGCCACAGCATGTAGGCGCTGGTGCGCCCGCCGCTGAAGCTCAAGCAAGTGGGGCCGGTGAGTTTGAAGGGGTCGCGCATCAGACTTCGATCCCCAGGTACTTGCGCCAGGGCACGACGCTCCCGTCGACCTTGAACCCCCAGCCCTTCGACTCACCCCAGGTGATGAACAGCGTGTAGGCACCGCCATCGGACACCTCGGTGATTCGATGGAAGACGCTGGGGTCGATGCGCTGGGTGAAGCCACGCAGGCGCAGCTTGGCGCCGCGGTACTCCTCCCGGCGCTCCTCCATGTAGCCGCTGCGCAGGATGATCGAGCGCGCCGGCCACGGGTGGTTGTGCTCGTGGTCATCGTCGTCCGGCCGAACGATGTGTTGCACGCGGACGCTGGGCAAGCTGGTCCAGCGCGCGGGCAGTTGGTTGCCCTCCTCGTCCTTGCCGTAGGCGTTGAACAGCCACCAGCGATCCATGTAGAGGTCGTCGCTGTTGCGGCCGGTGATCGGCGAGTACGGTGTGCGCTGCGCGCGGCGGATCAGGTAGTCCGCGACCGGGCGCCGCGAAACGACGAAAGCGAGAGCTCGCCACAGAGCTTCCTTCATGCGGCGCCTCCTTCCATCGAGGGATCGTTCGCCGCCGCAGCGCGGCCACGGCCGACAGCCTTGGTGATGCGGAACTCGAACAGGCCCGCGAAGGCCGGGTTCAGCAGCGCGAACAGGCGCGCCAGGTACGGGGTGTGCCAGTCATTGAGCTTCCACGGCCCGCCGCGCTCGGCCAGCGCCGAGTTGTGGCGCAGCACCTCGATGATGGTGCGGGCGCTGTAGTGCTCGAAGCCGCGGCGCACGATGCGCATGGCCTCGCGCTCGAAGGCGTCGTAGACGTGCAGGTTCTCGGGCAGGTATGCCAGGAACCGCGGCGTGAACTGGTCGGCGTGCTGCTGGGCCATCAGCAGTGGTCGGGACACTGCGGGGCCGGTGGATGCTGCGCTCATCAGTGGTGCCCTCCCCGCTGCGCGAATTCGGGGCCCTCAAAAGGCCCTGTCAGTTTGCGCATCGCACCGATACGCTCCTCCTCATGCAACAGCTTCTCAGCCGCCATCGCACGCCACGTCTTGCCGTAGCAGGTCAGGTACACGAAGTCGCGCAGCAGCGTGCTCGCGTCGGTACCGCTCAGGGCGCAGTGCTGCCGGAATACCTTGTCAGTCGCCTCGTCAACCTTGGTCTTCAGGTCTTCGGTGAGCTTCCCGAGCGGCCCGGCGATGCCGCGGGCGAACGCCGGCTCTTGGTCTTGGTCGATGGTGGACATCTCGAATTGGTCGTTGGGGTGAAGTGGTCAGCCAACCGGCTGGAGGTCAGCGACGCGCGCCGTGAAGACATCGCGGAAGACGCGGTGCCGCCAGCAGTCGGAGCCGTCAGCCGGGAATGGGTTGGCCAGGGGGAGCTCTTCACCGCGCTCGGCGGCGTGCGCAGCCAGGTCGGCGACCTCGGCATGGCTCAGTGAAGCGAGAGGCTTGATGTGCATCACGCGGCCTCCTTCTGCTTACGCTTGGCCGCGCGGATGCTGGCAACCAATCCGCGCTGGCGGGCGAGCGCCGCGAGCACGCGGTCCTCGATCCGCGCGGGCAAGTCTTCCGGCCACTGGTTCACCGCCTGGTAGGAAACACCAATTGCTGCCGCGGTGGCGGTGATGGACCCACCTAGCAGTTCAATCGCTTCGGTCTTTTTCATGCCGGCATTGAATCATAATTCACACCAACAATGCAACCATGATTCAGCGGGTAGCTGGCATTATTTTTGAATCATGGTTGAATACCCAGAACGACTACAGAGCGCGATGACCGCGCGAGGCGTCGAAATCGCGCAACTGGCAAAGGCGCTCGACATCAGCTACCAAGCCGTGAAGCGCCTGCTTGAGGGCAAGTCAAAGACCTTCAACGCCCAGAACAACGAGGAAGCCGCGCGCTTCCTCAAAGTCTCATCGCGATGGCTCGCGACCGGGAAGGGTTCGATGAACCTCGACGAGTCGGAGGCGGAGGCATCCGCGAAGACCGCCGCGCCTCCCGGCGTGGACAGCGCAACGGGCGACCTCACCATCGTTCAATACGACGTGAGCGGTGGCATGGATACGCGCGGGAAGCTATCGCTTGAGGCTGAGCCACCGGGCATCATCAAGAGCTGGCGCGTTGACCGTGAGTGGTTGCAGCTCAACGTGCGCTCCTACACCAGCATTCAGAACTTGTGCATCGTCACCGGCTTTGGGCCGTCGATGAAGGGTATGTTCAATCCAGGTGACCCCTTGCTGATGGACCTCGGCGTGAATCGCGTTGACCACGAGGGCGTGTACTTCTTCCGCGTGGGAGACGAGGGCTACATCAAAATCCTCCAGCGGGTGCCGGAGTTCAATGGGCCCGGCTTCATCATCCGGGTGATCTCCAAGAACGAGGACTTCCCCCCGTACGACATCTCACCCAAGAACCCGCACCTACACATCATTGGCAAGATCCTCACGGTCTGGAAAAGCGAACAGTTCTAACCTGACCTCCGATTCAACAAAACCCGCCGCGAGCGGGTTTTTTGTTCAACTGAAGTGAATCATAGTTGACTTGCCAAACTGAATCATGATTCAATGCGTCCCGCGGCCAAGGAACGGCCCGCGAGGAGCGCAAATGCAGAACAACCCCGGGCGAACTGCCCAAGCCAAACCGGCGGCGAAGCCGGCCCCCCGCCCCGAGTTCACGGATGAAGAGCTCCAGGCTTTCGACCGCGCGTATGCGCAGGCCAAGCAGACCGGCGCGCTGATCCGCCTCGAAACCGAGGCCGCCATGCGCATCGATACCCCCCGCGCCTGGGGGTTGGCATGAAGGCCGCGCTGCACGCACAACTGCTGGAAATCCAGCAGCAGATCGCCGCGCTGCGCCAGCGCTACGCCGATGCACGCCGCGTGCGCGCCATGGCCTCGTTCGGTTGGTGCGCAGCATGACCGCGCAGCAAAAATCGGTAGTGACTGTCGACGGGAAGCAGTTCACCGTCTGGGGTGGGCCCACCGGTGTGACCGAGGTCACGACGGCTGCAACCCATACCCGCATGGGCTTCCGCAGGGTGCCGCTCACGAGCAAGAGCGCCAAAGCCGCCCTCGCCAAGGCCCAGGAGGCTGCACAACACACGCCGCTTCGCTGCACCGCGGCGAAGTGTGGCGAGTTCGATCCGCTTCGTTGCGCCTACGAGGCTGGGCACACCGGCGAGCACTGCTATGTGGTCGATCACCCGCTGAGAACCCGGAGCCCAGCATGAGCACCGGACACCAACCCGCCACGCTCCAGGCGCTCGTCCTGGCGATCACGCTCGCCGCGCGCTTCAACAGCGATGCGCGGGATCTGCACGCCCGGCGCCGCGAGGCCCGCTCTGCTGCTGCACTGGGAGCCGCGCGATGAAGCGCCTCGGCTACTCCTTCCCCCTGGTGCCCGCACCCGCTGACCAGCCCACGCTGGTGGGCTCGGTCAACGCGGACGACCACCGCCCCGGCCGCATGCCTCGCTCGCTCGAAGACGCCTTCGGCCCCGGCCAGCGCTCGAGCACCACGCGGCTCTACGTCGCACTCCCGCGCCGCCAACGCATCGGTGAGGCGGTGGCAACCGCCGTGTCCGCGCTCGCCGGCCTCTTCGTCATCGCCCTCCTCATCTACGAAAGGATCGCATCGTGAGCGTCCGCCTCGTGCATCCGCCGCGCGCCAGCGCTGGCGACACCTCCGTCGGCATGCCGACTGCTGCCAACGACGACTACATGGGCAACGCGAGCCTCTGGTTCCCGTCTACCGCGCGCGACTACCTCGTGGTCAGCGCCCTCATCCTGCTGCTCCTCGCGGCCGTGCTGCTCACCCTGTACGGCGCCGAGCCGCGTGACTCTTGGTTCGCTCTGTGGGGGATCGCGAAGTGAGCGCCGCACTCGCCCCCACCGAGCCCGAGGTTCTCACTCCCAAGGCCACGCTGGTGCTGCCGGCGCGCAACGAGATCTCCACCGTGCTGCACGCCATCACGGCCGCCGCCAACGACCCGAACGTCGACATCGACAAGATGGAGCGGCTGCTTGGCATGCACGAGCGCATGCACGCCCGGGCCAACGAACAGAAGTTCAACGCGGCGATGACGAAGGCGCAAGCCGCGATGGCCCCGATCTCGGCCGACGCAGTCAACCCGCAGACCCGCAGCACCTACGCCAGTTACGCGCAGCTTGATCGCGCGCTGCGCCCCATCTACACGAAGAACGGCTTCGCGCTCAGTTTCGACACCGACGACTGCCCAAAGGAGAACCACATCCGCGTGCTGTGTTACGTGTCGCATGCCGCCGGCCACGTGCGCACCTACAAGTGCGACATGCCGGCCGATGGCAAGGGCGCAAAGGGCGGCGATGTCATGACGAAGACCCACGCCCAGGGCTCGGCGATGACGTACTCCCAGCGCTACCTGCTGAAGCTGATCTTCAACGTGTCCATCGGCGAGAACGACGATGACGGAAACGGCGCTGGCGCCGATTCGGGCGACATCAGGCAAGCCACCGATGCCGACCGGCTCGCCGACTCGCTGTTTCATCGCCTCCGCGGGATCAAGACCGACGGCGATGCCGCTGCATTGTGGGCGGAGGGATCGAAGGCGCTGGCAGAGACGAAGCGTCGCGACCTCTACACCGAGTTCAAGGATGCAGTGCTCGCCCACCGCCGCAAGCTCAAGGCGGGAGGCCGCCCGTGATACTGCTGACCTACCCCCAAGGGAGCGAAGACTGGCTGCGCGCGCGATGCGGTGTGCCCACAGCATCGCGCTTCTCCGACGCGAGAGAGAAAGTTGGCGGGCTCACTGACCAGCAGCGCATCTACGTCGAGGCCCTGCAGCTGGGCATGGAGGAGCCGGACGCACGCGCGAAGGCGGGCTACAAGTTGAAGCCGTCCGCCGGAGCCATCACGAAGGCCCTCAACGGCGAGCCGACGACGGAGCCCGGCGCGGCCGCAATCAAGTACGCATGGCTCGTCGCGTTCGAGACGATCAGTCGCGAGCCGCTCGACGACACCTTCGTCACGTACGCGATGCGCCGCGGCCGCGACCTCGAACCCCGGGCCCGCGTGGCCTACGAGACGCGCACTGGCGCGCTGGTGGAAGAGGTCAGCCTGATCCTGACCGATGACGAGCGCTTCGGGTACTCCTCGGACGGCTTGATCGACGACGACGGCATGGTCGAAATCAAGTGCCCGATGGCCTGCGACAAGCTGGGCCAGGTCTGGGCAAGCCCGGAGACGGCGCACCTTGAATACATCGACCAGATCAACGGCGGCCTGTGGATCACCGGCCGGAAGTGGTGCGATCTGGTCGTTTACTGCCCGTGGCTGGAACCCGTCGGCAAAGACCTGTTCGTGAAGCGCATCTACCGCAACGAGGACGCCATCGAGGCTCTCGAAGCGGACCTGATCGACTTCAGCCGACTGGTCGACAGCTACCTGGAGATCCTGCGCGCGCCGACCAAGATGTCCGGCGCGCCCAAGAACGCTCCACCCGCGCCTCGGCGCGCCACCGCCGCGCCGGCCCCCACCGCCCCCCTGTTCCCCGAGCCCGCCACGCCCGCGCGCGGCGGCCATGCAGTTGTCGAAAACCCGTTCTGAGAGGCCCCATGTCCGATCTCGCAACCACCTCCGCTGCTGAAGTCAGCACCCAACCCACCAGCATCGCCCAGGCGGCGCTCGCCGTGTTCTCTCCGCTGGAGAGCGATATGGAGGCCCTCGCCACGCGGCACCGCAATGTCGTCTTCGACATGAGCACGCCGAAGGGCTTCAAAGCCGCCAAGGACGCGCGCCTCGAACTCCGCGAGTCCGGCCGCTTCGCCATCCAGCGCCTGCGCGACAAGACGAAAGACCAGCTCAACGACTGCAAGAAGGTCATCGACGGCGAGGCCGCCCGCCTGATCGCCATCGTGGAGCCCGTCGAAACGTTCGTGGACGAGCAAATCAAGGTCCACGAGAAGAAGCTCGCCGACGAGAAGGCCGAGCGCGACCGCATCGAAGCGGAGCGCAAGCAGAAGCACACCGACGCCATCGCCGTGATCGAAAGCTACGTGACGAAGGCCGCAGGCCTGCCTATCGAACGCATCGAAGCCGGCCTGGAGTACGTGCGCAACATCAACGTGGGCGCGGATGTCTTCGAGGAGTTCGCCGTGCGCGCCGCGGCGCAGAAGGACGCGACCATCCGGGCCCTCGAGAAGATGATCGCCGAAACCCGCGAGCGCGCTGCGGCGGAAGCACAACGGCTCGAAAACGAACGCCTGCGGGCACAGCTGGCCGAGCTGCAGAGCAAGCAGGCGCCCGCGCCGGCCGCCGCTGTCGCACCACAGGAACAGGTGGCCGAACCAGAGTCCGCCCCCGCGCGCCCCGCCCCCAACACCGTCAGCTACTCCACCAGCCGCGTTACACGCGCGACTGACCCCGCTCCCGCACCCGCGCCTGTTCGCCAGTTCGAGGCCGGCGCCCTCGCAGCCAACGAATCGACAGCGGCGGGCGCTCCCACCCTGCGCATCGGCGACATCGCCGCGCGCCTGGGCTTCACGCTGACCGCAGAGCAGCTGCGCGGCCTGGGCATTGAGCCCGCCGCCCGCGAGCGCGGCGCCACGCTGTACCACGAGCACCAGTTCGCTGACATCTGCGACGCGCTCATCCACCGCGCGGCCGAAGCCAAGGCCGAGCACGCCCAGCGCCTGGCGGCCTGACCAGTTTCGGGCGACCCGTCGGTTGGACTCCCCTCCTCCATCCCTCCTCCCTTTCCGACCGACCCGCGCGAGCGGCGCCCTCTTTCATTTCCCTCAACCACCAGAAAGGTGAACATGCCCGAAGTATTGAAGTCCCCAACGCCGCAGGCCAAGCGGCAGAGCTTCCAGGAGCTCCTGGAAGCGCTCGACTACGGCGCCTTGGCCGAAGAGGCCACGTACGAGCTCAACGAGCTGGTACACGCCTGCACCGAAACCGGCAAGGTCGGCGAGATCGTGCTCGCCATCAAGATCAAGCCGGTCGGCGCCGGCCAGGTCGAGCTCGCCAACGAACTCAAGGTGAAGAAGCCGAAGCCCGTCCGCGGCAAGACGCTGATGTTCGCCACGCCCGACAACAACCTGCAACGCGAGAACCCGCGCCAGCAAACGCTCGACGGCGTACGCACGGTGGCTGAGGAATCGCGCCAAGTGCGCGCGGTGACCTGACCTCGCCTCTCTCCCCAACCCCATTCCTTTTTCAACCTCCTCAACGAGAGAACCCATGAGCGACGACATTCAACTCAACAACATCCAGTCCGCGCTGGACGCGGGCGCCGGTCTGAGCGCCATGAAGGCGGCCGAGCTGGGCAACCTGAACAACTCCTTCCCCTACGTGCTCCTGCCCGAGGGCTACCGCTACGAAGGCAAGGAAGACATCCTGCCCGCACCGCTGCGCAAGCGCGGCGGCACCACGCTGAACGATGCGGCCAGCTTCATTGCGGTGGTCAACGACCAGAAGGGCGAGGCCACGCGCCTGTACTCCACCATCAGCCCGCCGACGTTCACCGCCGTCTTCAACGACGTGGCGGCGCAGCCAGGCTGGCGCGATCACACGGCGAAGTACAACGCGCCGCTCTCGCCCGAGTGGAAAACCTGGGTCGCCGCGTCCGGCCGCCAGCAAAGCCAGGCGGACTTCGCGCAGTTCATCGAAACCAATCTGCCCGACATCGCCGAACCGGTCGGGGCGACGGTACTGGAAGTCGCACGCACCCTCGAAGCGAAGAAGAAGGTCAACTTCGCATCGAGCCTGCGCCTGTCGGACGGCTCTACCCAGTTCACCTACGAGGAAGACGTACAGGGCAGCGCGCAGAAGGGCCAGCTCAAGGTGCCCGAGGTGTTCGTACTCGCGATCCCAGTGTTCGAGAACGGTGACCTGTGGCGGGTGGAAGCGCAGCTGCGCTACCGCATCGCCGACGGCGGCAAGCTGACCATCTGGTACGAGCTGGTGCGCCCGCACAAGGTCATCGAGGCCGCCGTGAAGGAGCTGCGCACCACGATCGCCACCGAAACCGGCCTGCCCATCCTGGTCGGCTCTCCGAGCTGATCCCCTGCCCGCGCCCTCGCGGCGCGGGCATCTGCACCGAGCGAGACAAATGAGCCAGAACGGCCCCCGCACCTTCAGCCTCTGCATGAACGTCGAAGGCTTCATGCGGAACAACCGCTACCCGCGCGGCTACGACATCTTCCAGAACGACGACGGCACACCGCTGACGCCGGCCGAAGCCCTGACGTTCCTGATGACCGAGAAGGCCAAGGGCCACAAAGTCATTCCCTGCTCCAGCGAGTGCAGCAACCCCTGCAAGCACGCCGGTGCTGGCTGCACCGGCTTCGACTACTCCGGCGGAGGCTGTCCGGGCCGCTGCACTACGCCCTCCGGTGAGGTACCTGTATGAATGAGCGCAGCAACCGCATCGAGGTGCGCAACCCGCTGCTCGCAGAGCCCAACCTGATGAAAGAGTGGCTCGAACTGCGCTCCAGCCATCCAGAGGCCGCGGCTGCGCTCCAGCGAATGCTGATGCGGCTCAGCAAGTCTTGGCGTATCAAAGCCCAGCAGACCTGGGAGCGCCACAAGGCTCCGATGGCTCGCTATCAGCGCCGCAACGCGGACATCGCGTTGGATCTGGCCGTCACGTTGAAGGCCGCTGGGGTCTACGCGCGACATCTCGCCTCTGCTGCGAATCACTCACCTGTTCCCTCGGAGAATTCTCATGGCTAACACCACCTGTACCAAGCCGCCGGCCGGCTGGCACTGCACCCTCGCGGAGGGCCACGAGGGGCCTTGCGCGGCCTCGCCAAAGCCGGAGTGGCCGCAGCTCGAGAAGATCATCGACGCCCACGTCGACGGCTACGAGCTGCACGGCGAGAACGCGGCGGGCTTCGACGTTCGCTACGACCCTACCGAGCACGAGCGCTTTCTGATCCGCGATGCCATCGCCGGCCTGTTCGCCGACCCCGACTGGGCGGCGGCGTGGGGCCGGCACGTCAACGAGATCGTCGCGGCCCGAAACGCCGAGCAGCAGCCGCTTTTCTGGTACCGGCCGTGCCGCGGCGGTCTCTACGAGGGTCCGCATCACACAAACTCGGCCGAAGGCAAATTGCTGCGCGCCGAGAAGTCCAGCGAATGGAAGCCGCTCTACACCGCCCCCTCCGTTCCCTGCGCCCCAGCCGCTGTTGAGGCGAACGAGCAAAGAGCCAAGTGTCCCGACTGCAATGGCAGCGGCGTCGATGGCGATGTAGACGACTACGGCCGGACCATCGATATTGCGTGCGGCGCTTGCGATGGAACTGGCCGCGCTTGCAACGGTCGGCAGGCGGCCATTGAGCGAGTAGCGCGGGTCTTTCAGAAGTCCGTGATTGGGATTGTGCCCGCGGACTACGCCACTGGCTACACCGAAGCGCTTGAACATGTGCGTCGTGCCCTCGCCTCCTCGCCCTCCAGCGCCCCAGCCAAGAGCGACACGTGAAGAGATCAGTCCTCTTCGAGGTCGAATTCCATCTGGGCCTGGCGGATCACCCGCGCGACAGCAGGGGTGTGAAGGTCACGGTTTCGCAGAATCGGCACCGTCCAGTTGGCGCCGCCCTCTCCCCCGTCCATCCACCGCACGCCGGCCAGGTGCACGTCAGTGACCTGGCCGGCCATGCCGGGAAGCGCTTCAATGCGTTCGATCAGGATCTGCTGGAGCTGGCGCGCCGTGCGCGTTGCCTTGCTCACGGACGAGGGCTCTCCCCCGCTTCGTCGTCTAGCTCCTCAGGGGCCTCCGCGATGCGAGCCGCTTCCTCCCGGTCGAAGAGAGCTTCAGCTTTCCGCCGGCGAATAGCCCGAACCGCTGCCACAAGAGCGTCTTTTGACGCGGTAGCGCCCAGCGTCGCGATAGCTTGTTCCGCTTCAGCGATCTCGCACTCCACGTGCTGCATCAGCTCGCCAGCGGTCCAGGTCTTGACGTTCGATCCTGACATTTCTTCTCCTTCGTAGGCCACAACAAGTATGCCCTCCGCAGCCAATGAACCACTCGAGCTCACCGCTGATGAGCTGAAGCGCCTCACAAGGCGCAGTCGGTACGCCGCCCAGGCGCGCGTGCTTGAGCACCTCGGGATTCCACATCACCGGCACCCCATCGACGGCATGGCCATCGTCAGCCGCGACGCCGCGCGCGCGGCCCTGGCCAAGGCCACCAACCAGCCCGGCGACGGCCGGGAAGAAGCATCAAACGGACTGAACTGGAGTAAGAGGGCATGAGGCAGCGTGATCGGCAGTCGCAAATGGGGTTGCTGCCCCGAATGGAAGCTCGTCCTCGCAAAGACGGAGGCTTCACATATCGCTTCCATCCGATCGAGGGCAAGCCGATCAATCTCGGCCGAGACAAGGGCGCCGCGATTCAAAAAGTGTTGGACATGAGCAACAAGGCGACAGACCAGGGCCAGTTCGCACGCCTATGGCGCCTTTACCAGGAGCGGCCCGACTTCAAACGTCTGGCCGACAGCACGAAGGATCAATACCGCGACAACTGGAAGGAGCTGGAAAAAGTCTTCGCCAAGGGGGTGGTTGCTTCCACGAAGCCGAAAGACATTGCCCGCTACCTGCGCGTCGAGCGCGCCAACGCCCCTGTGGTCGCAAACCGTGAGGTGGCCTTGTTGTCGAACCTGTTCAACCTCGCAGTCGAGCTCGGTGAGATCGACCGCAATCCCTGCAAGGACGTGCGCCGAAATCCCGAGGAATCGCGCGACCGTCTGGTGGAGGCAAAAGAGTTGGATGCCTTCGTTGCATGGGCGCTACAGCAAGGGCCCAGCAACGTTGTCCTGGTGAGCATGGCGCAATTCGCCGCGCTTACTGGAAATCGGCGAGCAGAGTTTTTAAAGCTTCACTGGCCGCAGGTCGACGAGGAAATTATTCGGCTGCAGCGCGCGAAGCAGCGAGGGAAGAAATCGAAGCGCGAACTAATTGGGGTGAGCGCCGCCTTGCAAGAGGTGCTCGACCGGATGAAGGCGATGGAAGGTTATTCGCCAATGGGCGCGGTGTTCCGCGCGCCGCGCACCAACAATGCCTATTCGGAGCCGGGCTTTAAGGCCATGTGGCAGCGCCTAATGCAAAAAGCGCTCGACGCAAGGGTAATTGCGGAGCGCTTCACGTTTCATGACCTGCGCGGCCACTACACAACGTATTTCAAATTGAAGTTTGGCGAACTGCCCGAATTGCACGCTGATCCGAAGACCACGGCTGGGGTATATGAGCGGAGCCGGGAGGTGCGCCGGAAGTCCCTTTGAATTCCCATTTTGGGAATTTTAGGGCCCTCTTGCTATCGTGTTGATAGCAGGATATGGCGAATTAGATGGGGTGGCTGATGGGACTCGAACCCACGACGACCAGAATCACAATCTGGGACTCTACCAGCTGAGCTACAGCCACCGCAGAGCCTACGATTGTAGCGTCAAAAATCGCTGTTTTGGTTGGCCGCATCGATCAAACAGCTCGAAAGCCACATTTCGCCCTGCCAACACCTGGCCGCCCAGCGTCACTGGCGACGTATTTGTAGGACACCAGGCAATGCACACGCCACGAAGTCAGGCACAAATTCCCGCGCGCCCGCTCGATGTTCGCAGCCTTCGCTGACACGCGCATCGCTCCGCTATCATGAATGCGCCCTGCACAGACGGGGCGTGGCTTCCGGCCAACTCCCCCTTCACCACACCAAAGGAATTCTTCATGAGCATCGTCTGGACCATCCTGATCGGGTTCGTCGTAGGTCTTGTGGCACGGGCGGTCAAGCCGGGCGACGACTCGGCAGGCTTCATCGTCACCACCCTCATCGGCATCGCAGGCTCGCTGATCGTCACGTACGTCGGCCAGTCGCTGGGCTGGTACACCGCCGGACAGGGCGCGGGCTTCATCGCCTCGGTGCTGGGCGCGATCGTGCTGTTCTTCGTCTACGGCCTGATCAAGCGCAAGAGCTGATCGAAATAGAAGAATAGAGAAAAGGCCGTGCCGCGTGCCGCTGCGCGCACATGGCCGCTGCTGTGATGCCCCGCAAGGCACGCGCCAAGCATCATGTCTATGTGGTCGAGCTGGACGACCGCGTATGGAACAACGGCCGCTTCAGGCGCGCCAACCCCGACTACCAGCTCGGCAAGCCTTTCGTCTATGTCGGCATGACCGGCCTGGACCCCGACATTCGTTTCGACAAGCACAAGGCCGGCATCCAGGCCAACAGCTTCGTGCAGGAGTTCGGCCTGCGGCTGCTGCCCGCACTCTACGAACGCTACAACCCCATGACCTACGAGGACGCGCGCCTGATGGAGGTCGACCTCGGCATCGCGCTGCGCAAGGCCGGCTACGGCGTCTGGCAGGCCTGACGCCGGATGCCGCCGTCTTTCTTCAGGAGTAGGTGATCCAGTCCTCGTAGGCCGGACCGTCCAGGTGCGGCAGCGTGTTGTACGTCACGAGCATGTGCCGCTTGGGCGTGAAGGCGAACTCGGTCACCGATGTGTTGCGGATGCGCAGGTTGAGCTCGATCGTCGTCTCGGCGCTCGTGCCGAGCACATGCCCCACCGCCGTGCTGATGGGCCCTCCGCTGGACACCACCAGTACCTTCGCGCCGTGATGCCTGTCTCGCACATGGTCCAGCGCCGTCGTCACTCCGGCCAGAAAGTCGACGTAGCTCGGCATTCCCGCCGGCGCCGTCTTTCCCTGCATCCAGGCGCCCAGTCCTTCGCGCAGCAAGCGGAAGTGGTGCCTGTACATCTCGGGTGAATCGGGCTTCTCCAGCTTGCCCTGGTGGATGGTGGCAATGACCGCCTCGCTGTCGTACTCGTTGAGCCCGGGCCACGGCAGCACGTCGTCGCGTTCGAGACCGAGCCCCTTGGCGATGCCTTCCCAGGTCTGCCGATGGCGCTTCAGCGTGCCGGTGATGACGGCATCGAACTTCATGCCGCGCTCGCGCCAGTACTCGCCGAGGCGAACGGACTGGCGGTGTCCGAGTTCGCTCAGGTTGTCATAGTCGGCGGCACCGAAGCTGGCCTGCCCGTGGCGCACGAGGTAGAGGGTTCCCATGGGCGGAATTCTGGCAAGAAGCCAACGCGCAAGTTGTCCCTCGTGCGACCTGCCTGTGCCCCATGAAAAAAGCCCGAGCCATCGGCTCGGGCCTTGCGTCTGGCGACGTACGGTGCGTGCGTCTCAGCGCGCAGCGGGAGGCAGCGTCTCCGCAGGCTTCGGCACCAGGATCTCTGCCTTGAAGCGGTCCTTCAGGAGGGCGTAGTAAGCGGCATCCTCGGCAGCCGCGATGGACTGGCCGACCTGCGACTGCTCCTGCTTGGCGAGTTCGGCCGGAGGCGGCGTGCGCGGCACGACCTTGGTCACGCGCACCACCGTGTAGCCCTGGGCGCCCAGGTCCACGCCGACGAGCACGGGCAGCTTGGCGGGGTCGGCACGCAGCGCGGCGTCGATGACCGGCAGCGGCTGCGATTGCAGGTCGCGACGCGACACCGTCACGGGCGCACCGAAGGTCGCGCCATCGGCCTTCGCGGTCCAGGCAGCGAGCTTGGCCTCGCCTTCGGTCTTGGCCAGCACTGCGGCACGCTCCGCAACCAGTTGGGCGCGGATCTTGTCCTTCACGTCGGCCAGCGGCACCGGATGTGCCGGCGAGTACTTCGTCACGCGGCCCGACGCGAGCTGGCTGGGGCCGACTTCGATCGCCTCGGTGTTCTGCTTGCGTTCGAGGGAGTCGGCAGCGAACAGCGCATTCAGAAAGTTGCGGTTCGCCAGCGGGCCGGTGGCGCCCGGCGCCGCGGTACGCGCGACGTTGTCGGCTGTCTTGATCGTGAGCTTGAGCTTCTCGGCCGCGGGCTTGAGGCTGTCGGGCGTCTGGTAGACCGCATCGGTGAAGGTCTCGGCAGCCTTCGCGAATTCCTGCGTCGCCTGCTGCGAGCGCATGTCGTTCTCGATGGTCGCGCGCACCTGCTCGAACGGAGGCACCACCGCCGGCTTGATGTCGGTCAGGTGGATGATGTGATAGCCGAATTCGGTCTCGACGACGTTGCTGATCTCGCCCTTCTTGAGCGCGAACATCGCATCCTCGAAAGGCTTGACCATCGCGCCCTTGGTCACGAAGTCGAGGTCGCCGCCCTTCTCCGCCGAACCCGGATCCTGCGAATTCTTGCGAGCAACGTCGGCGAAGGTATTGGGGGCCTTCTTCACTTCGGCCAGCAGCTGCTCGGCCTTGGCCTTGGCCTTCTCGCGCTCGGCGGCAGGCGCGCTGGCCGGCGCGGTGATCAGTATGTGGCTCGCGCGACGCTCTTCCTTGGTGCCGAAGCGCGAGGCGTTCTGCTCGTAGTAGGTCTTGAGGTCTGCCTCGTTCACGACGACGTTCTTCTTCGCCGCATCGAGGTCGAGCACCAGGTATTCGATGCTGGCCTGCTCGGGCGCCTGGAACTGCGCGGTGTGGTCCTTGTAGTAGGCCTCGATGTCGGCATCGCTCACCGTCACCTTCGAGGCAAAGCTGTCGGGAGTGAAGCGGGCGACCTGGATCTCGCGCGTGTCGTAGAAGGCGTTGATGGTGGTGGCGGCCAGAGCGGGCGGCGTGAAGGCCGTGCTCGAGATGCCCAGCAGCACCTGCTGCGTCGCCATCTCGGCGCGGACGGAGGCTTCGTACTGCTCCGGCGTGCGGCCGGTCACGCGCTGGAAGGTCTCGCGGTCGAACTTGCCGTCGGGCGTGCGGAAGCTGGCCAGGCCCTGGTCCTGCGCGAAGATGCGCGACAGGCGGTCTTCGGACACTGTCATGTTGGCCTTGGCAGCCGCTGCGGCCAGCACGCGGTCGCGCACCATGCGCTCCAGCGTGGCATAGCGCAATGCGTCGGACTCGAGGAGCGTCGGGTCGACGTTGGGCGACTGCTGGCGGATGCGATCCGTCTCGACGCGGTGCTGCTGATCCCACTCGGGCTTCGTGATGTCATGCCCTTCGACGCGTGCGACCTTCTCGTCGCGGCCGAAGCCCTGATAGCGCTCGACACCGAAGAACACGAACGAGGGAATGATCAGCAAGAACAAGAAAATCATCACGACTTTGTTGTACTTGCGGAAGGTATCAAACATGCTTGAACACTCTTTTTCGACAGCAGTCGGACGGCAATAAAAAAGGCGAACTTGCGGTTCGCCTTTGCATCGGGTGGTGGTGGGTGCTGAGGGGCTCGAACCCCCGACCTACGCCTTGTAAGGGCGCCGCTCTACCAACTGAGCTAAGCACCCCACCGGAAATACTCTCCGAGTCTAACGCCTCAGTTCAGCGCGTCTTTCAGCGCCTTGCCGGGACGGAACTTCGGAATCTTGGCTGCCTTGATTTTAATCGCGTCGCCCGTGCGGGGATTTCGGCCGGTGCGGGCCGCGCGTTTGCCTACTGCGAAAGTGCCGAAACCGACGAGCGAAACGGAGCCGCCCTTCTTGAGCGTGGTACGAATGGCGCCGATGGTGGATTCGAGCGCGCGGGTCGCTGCGGCTTTGGAAATGTCGGCGTTCTTTGCGATGTGCTCAATCAGTTCGGTCTTGTTCACAAGGGCCCCTTGTAGAAAAAAATGTTGGTCGGCTTTCGTCAGCTGCGACCTGGCCGCAAACGGTGCGACACAAGAACCCGGCAGGCCTGACGCCCCGGCAGCGCGCTGCCAGCGAGGATTACAACCACTGGTCTGCAGGGTGTCAATAAGACACGAGGCCATGCCGAGCAGCGGAGCGCGCGATTTTAGGGGCGTTTCGTGAAGTCCTTTTTCGTCGCGGCTCAAAGCGCATCGGCGATGGCCTTGCCCAGGTCGGCGGTGCTGGCCTTGCCGCCGATGTCGGGCGTGCGCGGTGCTCCGCTTTGGGGCGCGAGCACCTTCTCGATGGTCGACAGGATGGCGTCGTGCGCCTGCTTGTGGCCCAGGAACTCCAGCATCATCGCGCCGCACCAGATCTGCCCGATCGGGTTGGCGATGCCCTTGCCGGCGATGTCGGGCGCCGAGCCGTGCACCGGCTCGAAGAGCGACGGCATGGTGCGCTCGGGGTTGAGATTGGCGCTGGGCGCGATGCCGATGGTGCCCGTGCAGGCCGGCCCCAGGTCGGAGAGGATGTCGCCGAACAGGTTGCTCGCCACCACCACGTCGAAGAAGTCGGGCCGCTGCACGAAGTGGGCGGTGAGGATGTCGATGTGGAACTTGTCGAGCCTGATGTCCGGGTAGCTCTTGCCCATCTCGGCCACGCGCTCGTCCCAGTACGGCATGGTGATGGAGATGCCATTCGACTTGGTGGCGCTCGTGAGGTGCTTCTTCGGACGCGACTGCGCGAGCTCGAACGCGAACTTCAGCACCCGGTCGACGCCCACGCGCGACATCACGGTTTCCTGCACCACGATCTCGCGCGGCGTGCCCTGGTACATGCGCCCGCCGATGCTGGAGTATTCGCCCTCGGTGTTCTCGCGCACGATGTACATGTCGATCTCGCCGGGCTCGCGCGGCGTGCCGTCGCGGCGCACCACCGGCGCGATGATGCCGGGCATCAGGCGCGCGGGACGCAGGTTGATGTACTGGTCGAACTCGCGGCGGAACATCAGCAGCGAGCCCCACAGCGACACGTGGTCGGGGATCTTCTCGGGCCAGCCCACCGCGCCGAAGAAGATGGCGTCGTGCCCGCCGATCTGGTCCTTCCAGTTGTCGGGCAGCATCTGGCCGTGCTTCTCGTAGTAGTCCCAGCTCGAGAAGTCGAAGTGGTCGAACTTCAGGTCGATTCCGAACTTGCGCGCCGCGGCATCCAGCACGCGCAGCCCTTCTGGCATGGTTTCCTTGCCGATGCCGTCGCCGGCGATGACTGCGATTCTCTGGGTGCTCATGGATTGGCTCCTGCGTGTACTTGTTGCAAAGGTGAAAAGAAGGCCTGGGCTTCGGCGAGCAGCTCGTCCGGAGCCTCTTCGGGAACATAGTGGCCGCACGGCAGCGCGCGTCCCGACACCTCGGCGGCACGCTCGCGCCACAGCGCCAGTACGTCGAAGGCCTTGCCGACGGCGCCATGCTCACCCCACAGCACGCGCAGCGGCAGCGCAAGCCGCCGGCCCGCGGCGATGTCGGCTCGGTCGTGATCGAGGTCGATGGTGGCGGAGGCGCGGTAGTCTTCGCAGATGGATTCGGCCGTGCCCGCGATGGCGGCGCAGCGCTCGTATTCGGCCAGCACCTCGGGTGCGAAGGGCGCGAGGCCCGCGTGCCGACCGCCCATCACGCTGCGCACGTAGCGCACGGGGTCGGACGCGATCAGCGCCTCGGGCAGCGGCGGCGGCTGGATGAGAAAGAACCAGTGCCAGTAGGCTTTCGCGAAGGCTTCGGAAGTCTGCTCGTACATCGCGAGCGTGGGAGCGATGTCGAGCAGCAGCATGCGCTCGACGGCCCCGGGATGATCCGCCGCGAGCCTGTGCGCGACGCGCGCGCCCCGGTCATGCGCCAGCACGCCGAAGCGCTCGAAGCCGTGGTGCCGCATGGCGGCGAGCGCGTCGAGCGCCATCTCGCGCTTGCTGTAGACAACGTGTCCGGCATCGGGTGCCGGTCGGCCCGAATCGCCGTAGCCGCGCAGGTCGAGCGCAACAACCGTGAACTTCTCGGCCAGGGCGGGCGCCACGCGATGCCAGATCGCATGCGTCTGCGGATGGCCGTGCAGCAGCAACAGGGGAGCCCCCTGTCCGCCGATGCGCCCATGGATGCGCACGCCGTCTCGCTCGATGTCGAAGGTGGGAAAGGATAGGAATGATGCCGTCACGGCGCCGATTGTGCGTTGCGCCCTGCCGTCCATCAAGCAACAATCAGCCAATTCATACTTTCCGATCCGGCATGAATCAAGCTTCGATGGAACGCAGCGATCTGGCACTCGTGCTCGCGATCCGCGACCAGGGCAGCCTCGCGGGCGCGGCAGCCACGCTCGACGTGGTGCCCTCCGTCGTCACCAAGCGGCTCGGCGCGCTGGAGGCCCGCCTGGGCCAGCGCCTGTTCGAGCGCACCACCCGGCGCCTCAGCGCCACGGCCGAGGGCGAGGCGGTCTGCCTCCACGCAAGGACATTGCTCGACGGCTTCGCGGCGCTGGAAAGCGAATTGGGCGAGCGCCAGAACGAACTGACCGGCACGGTCCGGCTGGCCGCCACCTTCGGCTTCGGCCGGCTCTGGCTCGGCCCGGCGCTGGCCGCCTTCCAGGCCCGGCACCCGGCGCTGCGGATCGAGCTGTCGCTCACCGAGCAACTGCCCGATCTCGGCGCCGAGGGCTACGACGGCGCGGTGTGGCTCTGGGCCGTGCAGCAGCGCCACGCGGCCGACTGGGTCTCGCGCCGTATCGCGCGCAACCAGCGCGTGCTCGCCGCCTCACCCGGCTACCTGAAGCGCCGAGGCACACCGGCAACCGTCGAGGCACTGGCCTCGCACGACTGCCTGGTCGCACGCGAGAACGGCGAGGCCGGCCAGCGCCAGCACGCGGTGTGGACCCTGCGCCACACGCGCGACGGCAGCACGGCGCGCGTGCGCGTGCAGGGGCCGCTGGCCAGCAACTCGGGCGAGATGGTGCGCGACTGGTGCCTGGCCGGGCACGGGATCATGCTGCGCAGCCTCTGGGACATCGCACCGCAACTCGCCAGCGGCGAGTTGGTGCGCCTGCTGCCGCAGTACGCGATGGCGGAAGCCGACATCCACTGGATCGCGCCCTGGCGCCCGAAGACGCCGCGCCGGGTGCGCCTGCTGGTCGATCACCTCGTCGAGCAGTTCCGCGGGGAGCCCTGGAAGCCGGGCAGGAACGGATCGCGCTAGATATATATAAGAAGGCAGTTCAGCGGCCGCCGCTGCGCACCACGAGGCTCACGCCCACGGCCGTGAGCCCGATGCCCAGCACCGTCATCAGCGTAATCGGCTCCGAGAACAGCAGCCAGGCCATCACCGCCGTGCAGGGCGGCACCAGGTAGAGCAGGCTGGTGACGGCGGTGGCGGTTCCGCGCTGGATCAGCATGTAGAGCAGCGAGCTGCCACCCAGCGACAGCGCCAGCACCGACCAGGCCATCGCCCCGCCCGAATACAGGTTCCACTGGATGCTGTCCGTCTCCAGCGCCGCGAACGGCAAGGTGACGAGCACGGCAGCCGCCATCTGCACCGCGCTCGCGCTGCGCACGTCGCAGGGCGCGACGAAGCGCTTCTGGTAGAGCGTGCCCGCGGTGATCGACACCAGCGCCATCAGCGCGAGCGCCATCGTCTGCACGCTGACCTCGCCGCCCTGCCCCAGCTTGCGCAGCACCACCAGCACGAGGCCGGCGAAACCCAGCCCCAGCCCGACCCACTGGCGCCCCGTGATGCGCCCGCCGGTGAACGAGAGCCAGACGGCCGTCAGCACAGGCTGGATGCCGACCAGCAGCGCCACCAGCCCTGCGCCCATGCCCTCGCGCACCGCAGCCCAGACGCCGCCAAGATACCCCGCGTGCATCAGGACGCCGGTGACGGCCAGGTGCGCCCACTGGGTCCGCTGCTTCGGCCACTCGACCCGCGCCAGCGCGACCCATGCGGCAAAACACGCAAGCGACAGCGCGAAGCGCACGGCGAGGAACTTGAGGGGCGGCGCGTACGGCATGCCGTAGCGCGCGACGATGAAGCCCGTGCTCCAGATCAGCACGAAGACCGCGGGCATCGCCCGGAGCCAGCCCGAGCCACCGGCCGGGGTCACGGCCGTCATTTGGTTCGGGCCCGGATTTCCGGAATGGCCTTCTGAAGGTAGTACACCATCGACCAGATGGTGAGCACGGCCGAGATCCAGATCAGCCACTGGCCCCAGGCGCCGGTGTCGATCACGCCGAACAGGCGCCCGTCATAGAGCAGGAAGGGAATGGCGATCATCTGCACGGTCGTCTTGACCTTGCCGATCATGTGCACCGCCACGCTCTTGCTGGCGCCGATCTGCGCCATCCACTCGCGCAGCGCCGAGATGGCGATCTCGCGGCCGATGATGATGAGCGCCACGAACACGTCGGCCCGGTTCAGGTGCACCAGCACCAGCAGCGAGGCACACACCAGGAACTTGTCGGCCACCGGATCGAGAAAGGCCCCGAAGGCCGAGGTCTGGTTGAGCCGGCGTGCCAGGAAGCCGTCGAGCCAGTCGGTCGCGGCGAAGACGATGAACATGACCGTGGCGATCAGGTTGCGCATCGGCTCGGCCATCGGCAGGTAGAACACACCGACGATCAAAGGGATCGCGACGATGCGCGTCCAGGTCATGATGGTCGGCAGGGTCCAGAACATCGCTTGATTGTGTCATGGCCGCGGTAACCCCCTGCGGGGGTCGCGCGATCGAGCGGTCAGTGCAGCGCCTTGTAGATTTCTTCCGCCAGGTCGGCGGCGATGCCCTCGACCGAGGCGATGTCCTCGATGCTCGCCGCCGCCACGCCCCGGATGCCGCCGAAGCGCTGCAGCAAGCGCGCGCGCCGCTTCGGTCCGATGCCCGGGATGTCCTCCAGCTGGCTGCCGCCCACCCGTACCTTGGCGCGCTTGGCCCGCATGCCGGTGATGGCGAAGCGGTGCGCCTCGTCGCGTATCTGGGCTACCAGCATCAGCGCGGCCGAGTCCTTGCCGAGGTAGACCTTCTCGCGGCCGTCGGCGAACACCAGTTCCTCGAGGCCGACCTTGCGCCCCTCGCCCTTCTCGACCCCGACGATCAACGACAGCGGCAACCCCAGCTCGCCGAACACCTCGCGCGCCATCGACACCTGCCCCTTGCCGCCGTCCACCAGCACCAGGTCGGGCATGCGCGCGGTGCGCGGCTTGGGCGGCGCCGCGCTGCCGTCGCTCTCGGCATCGCCCGGCGGCAGGGCGTCGGTCTCGGCGGCCATCGCTTCGGCCAGCTTGCCGTAGCGGCGGTGCAGCACCTGGCGCATCGCGGCGTAGTCGTCGCCGGGCGTGATGCCCTCGATGTTGTAGCGGCGGTATTCCTTGTTCTGCATGGCGTGGTGCTCGAACACCACGCACGAAGCCTGCGTCGCCTCGCCCGCGGTGTGCGAGATGTCGAAGCACTCGACGCGGAAGTTGTCGAGGTCGTCCGAGGCCAGTTCCAGCGCGTCGGCCAGCGCACGGGTGCGCGCTTGCTGCGAGCCCTCTTCGGCCAGCAGCCGGGCCAGCTGCAGCTTGGCGTTGGTCTCGGCCATCTCCAGCCAGTGGCGGCGCTGCTCGCGCGGCTGGAACACCGCCGTCACGCGCGAGCCGGCCTGCTGCGAGATCGCCTCGATCAGCTCGCGGCTCACCTGTTCGCTCAGCACCAGCGTGGCGGGCACGGGCACGTCGATGTAGTGCTGGGCGATGAAGGCCTCCAGTACCTGCACCTCGACCGGATCAGCGACCGCGGGCGGCGCGCCCTCCTCGTCGTCGAGCTCGCCGTGATGGATCTGCGCCGCGTCTTCCACGTGCACCGGGAAGTACGGCCGGTCGCCCAGGTGCCGGCCGCCGCGCACCATCGCGAGGTTCACGCAGGCCTTGCCGCCCTGCACCTTCACCGCGAGGATGTCCACGTCCTTGTCGGATGCGATCTCGATGGACTGCTGGTGCAGCACGCGCGAGATCGCCGACATCTGGTTGCGCAGCTCGGCCGCCTGCTCGAACTCGAGCTTCTCTGCGTGCGCCGTCATGCGCTGCTCGAGCTTGGAGAGCACAAGTTGCGTGTCGCCCATCAGGAAGGCCTCGGCGCTGGCGACGTCCTGGGCGTAGGCCTCGGGCGCGATGTGGCCCACGCACGGCCCGCTGCAGCGCTTGATCTGGTAGAGCAGGCAGGGCCGCGTGCGGTTGGCATAGACGGTGTCCTCGCAGGTGCGCAGGCGGAACACCTTCTGCAGCAGCTGGATCGATTCCTTCACCGCCCAGGCGCTCGGGTAGGGCCCGAAGTAGCGGTGCTTCTTGTCGACCGCGCCGCGGTAGTAGGCCAGCCGCGGAAACTGGTGCGAGGCGATCTTGAGGTAGGGATAGCTCTTGTCGTCGCGAAACAGGATGTTGTAGCGCGGCTTGAGCGTCTTGATGAGGTTGTTCTCGAGCAGCAGCGCCTCTGCCTCCGAGCGCACCACCGTGGTCTCCATGCGCACGATCTTCGAGATCATGTGCCCGATGCGTGTGCCCCCGTGGTTCTTCTGGAAGTAGTTGGCGACCCGCTTCTTCAGGTTGCGCGCCTTGCCCACGTAGAGCACCGCCCCGGCCGCGTCGAAATAGCGGTACACGCCGGGCAGTTGCGGCAGGGCCGCGACTTCGCTGAGCAGTTGTTCGGAATGCACGTCTGACATGGCGGCTATTGTGGCGCGCGGGGCCCGGCAGCCGCCTGCGCTCAAACCCTTGGGTGCCCGAGCCGGGCACCCAAGGATTCCGGCGAGAAACTACTTCGCCAGCTCGCTCACCAGCCGGTACAGGAACTCCCGCCCGTCGTACAGCCGCTGGATCTCGATGCGCTCGTCCAGCCCGTGCGCACGGGCGTCGGACGGCTCGAGGAACATGCCGGTCACGCCGTACATCGGGATGCCGGCGTTGCGCATGAAGCGGCTGTCGGTGGCTCCGGTGCTCATGGCGGGCACCACCGGCACGCCGGGCCACATCTGCTGCGTGATCGACTCCACCGTCTTCACCAGGTCGCCGTTCAGCGGCGACGCCGGGCTGCGCAGCGGCTTGCCCAGGTTGCGCACCACGATCTTGTCGTTGCCGACGGCCTGGGTCAGCAGGCGCTCCACCTCGTCCGGGTCGTCGTGCGGCAGGATGCGGCAGTTGACCGTGGCCTTGGCCGACTGCGGCAGTGCGTTCTCGGCATGGCCGGCCTGCACCATCGTCGCGACGCAGGTGGTGCGGAACTGGGCGCTGTAGGCCGGGTTGGCCGACATGCGCTCGATCACCGACGGATCGGGGTTGCCGTTGCCCACGGCGCGCATGTCGTCGGCGAGCTGGCCGGTGGCAAACGGTGCGCTGCGCGCGAAGTAGGTCCTGGTGACGTCGGCGAGCTTCACCGGGAAGCTGTAGTTGCCCAGCCGCTCCAGCGCCGCCGAGAGCGCATAGATGGGGTTGGTCTTGGTCGGCACCGAGCTGTGGCCGCCCACGTCGCGCGCCTCCAGCATGTAGGTGGTGTACATCTTCTCCGCCACCTGCATGCGGTGCAGGTTGGGCTTGCCGCCGCGCAGCTCGCCGCCGCCGCCTTCGTTGATGCCGAACTCGGCCTGCAGCAGTTCGGGCTTGTTGTTGATGAGCCAGAAGGCGCCGTTGCTCAGCGCGTCGCCTCGTTCCTCGTCGGCGGTCAGCACCAGGATCAGGTCGCGCTTGGGCTTGAAGCCTTCCTGCTTGAGCTGCCCCACCACGGAGACCAGCGACGCGGCCATCGCCTTGTCGTCGATGGCGCCACGGGCGGTGAAGTAGCCGCCGGTTTCCTGCAGCTTGAAGGGATCGGTCTTCCAGTCTTCGCGGCGGGCCTCGACCACGTCGATGTGGGCCAGCAGCAGCAGCGGCTTCTTGCTGCCGTCGCCCTTGAAGCGGAGCACCAGATTGCCCTTCTTCGGGAACGGTTCGAAGATCTGGATGTCCCCCGGGGCGAAGCCGTACTCGACCAGCCGCTTTTCCATGGCCCGCGCCGCCGCGGTGTTGTCGCCCACCGAATGGGTGGTGTTGATCTCGATCAGCTCCTTGTAGATGTCGTGGAAACGCTGCTGCTGCGGCGTGAGCGACGGCGGAGTCTGCGTCTGCGCCACGGCGGCGGCCATGCCGCAAAGCGCCAGGGAGACGGCGAGCACGGTTTTCGCGGCGCGGAAGGTCTTCGTCCTCATGGGTTCTCTCTCTCCGGTGGTGGTTGTGCCGGACAGCATAGCAAGCGCCATCCGCGAACGCGGGCACACTCGCGACCATGCAATCCATGCGATGGGACATCTTCTGCAAGGTCATCGACAACCACGGCGACCTCGGCGTGTGCTGGCGGCTGGCCTCCCAGCTGGCCGGGCTCGGCGAACGGGTGCGGCTGTGGGTCGACGACGCGACGGCGCTGGGCTGGATGGCGCCGTCGGGCCATGACGGCGTGGAAGTGGTCGACTGGCTCGATCCCTCGGCCCTGCGGGCGGCCGTGGCGCAGCCGGCGCCCGACGTGCTGATCGAAGGCTTCGGCTGCGACCCGGCGCCGGAGCTGGTCGCCCGTTTCGCCGAGCGGCCGGGCATTGCCTGGATCAACCTCGAATACCTGTCTGCGGAGCCGTACGTGGAGCGGCTGCACGGCCTGCCCTCGCCGGTGTTCAAGGGCCCCGGCGCCGGACTGACCAAGCGCTTCTTCTACCCCGGCTTCACGAGTGCCACCGGCGGCCTGCTTCGCGAGCCCGACCTGATGGAGCGAAGGTCGGGCTTCGATCGCGCATCCTGGCTGTCGGCACGACAGATCCCTTGGCGGCAGGACGAGCGCCTCGTCTCCCTCTTCTGCTACGAACCCCCGGCGCTGGCCGGGCTGCTGGCGCGCCTCGCCGAAAGCGGCCAGCCCACGCGCCTGCTGGTGACGGCGGGCCGCGCCGCGCGGGCAGTCCAGGCTCTTTTCACCAACGCCCCTTTGCCTCATGGAAGCGGCGCGCTATCAATTTCATACCTGCCCTATCTCACGCAGCCGGATTTCGACCACCTGCTGTGGGCCTGCGACCTGAACTTCGTGCGCGGCGAGGATTCGCTGGTGCGCGCCCTCTGGGCCGGCGCGCCGCTGGTCTGGCAGATCTACCCGCAGGACGACGACGCCCACCACGAGAAGCTGAACGCCTGGCTCGACTGGCTCGGCGCGCCGGCCTCGCTGAGGCTTTTTCACCACGCGTGGAACGGCTTCGGCGACGCTGCCCTGCCCGAGCCGGAAATGCACGGCCCATGGCTGGAAACAGCCCTGGACGCCCGCGCGCGGCTGCTCGCGCAGGACGACCTGGTTACCCAGTTGCGGAAATTCGTCACCCAAAAAAGCTAAAATAGCGGGCTTTGCGGATTTCGACCCGGATTTCATCGATCCGGAATGTCTTCCGCTAAACCTGCCGCGGGACATGTACCGCGGGGCCAGCCGAACGGCAGACGAAAGCCCCGCGCACCGAGCGGCCAACATCCAGAGACCCTGTTATGAAAATCGCTCAAGAAATCCGCGCCGGCAACGTCATCATGCACGGCAAGGACCCGATGGTCGTCCTCAAGACCGAATACAGCCGCGGCGGCCGCAACTCCGCCACCGTGCGCATGAAGATGAAGAGCCTGATCGCCAACTTCAACACCGAAGTGGTCTTCAAGGCCGACGACAAGATCGACCAGATCGTGCTCGACAAGAAGGAGTGCACCTACTCCTACTTCGCAGACCCCATGTACGTCTGCATGGACACCGAATACAACCAGTACGAAGTCGAAGCCGAGAACATGGGCGACGCCCTGAACTACCTCGAAGACGGCATGGCCGTCGAAGTGGTGTTCTACGAAGGCAAGGCCATCTCGGTCGAACTGCCCACCAGCGTCGAACGCGAAATCACCTGGACCGAGCCGGCCGTCAAGGGCGACACCTCGGGCAAGGTCATGAAGCCCGCCAAGATCGCCACCGGCTTCGAAGTGCCGGTTCCGCTCTTCGTCTCGCAAGGCGACAAGATCGAAATCGACACGCGCACCGGCGAATACCGCAAGCGCGTCTGAGTCCCGGTTTCCCGGCTGACCACCACCCCGACGAAGGCTCCGCAAGGAGCCTTTTTCGTTTCCGGGCATGATGGTTGCGACGCTGCACAATCACTCGGGACAACCTGTCCGTTTTCTCCATGAACAACACGCACAACCTTCATGACAAGCGCCTGGCCGATGCCTGGGCCACGCTCCAGGCCCATGCGGACCAGGGCCTTCCGCTCGATCCCGATCCCTCGCGCATCGCCTTCGCTGACCCCGAATTCCTGCTGCGCCGCGAAACGCGCGGCATCCGCATGCAGCTCGAGCTGATGAAGCCCGACATCGAGCAGCGTGCCCACGGCATCGAGAACACCGTGGTGGTCTTCGGCAGCGCGCGCTTTCGCAGCGAGGAAGACGCCGCGGCCATGATCGCGCAGGCCGAACTCAGCGGCGACACCGCCGCATCGGAGCGCTGGCGCCGTCTGGCGCGCAACTCGCACTACTACGAGAAGGCCCGCGCATTCGGCAAGCTGGTGGCCCAGTACAGCAACGACAAGGAACCGCAGGACAAGCTCTTCATCTGCACCGGCGGCGGCCCCGGCATCATGCAGGCGGCCAACCGCGGCGCGCACGAGGGCGGCGGGCTTTCGGTGGGCCTGGCCATCGCGCTGCCGATGGAAGAGGAAGCCAACCCCTACGTCACGCCCGCGCTGAGCTTCAAGTTCCACTACTTCGCCATCCGCAAGATGCATTTCATGATGCGTGCGAAGGCGCTGGTGGCATTCCCCGGCGGCTTCGGCACGCTCGACGAGCTGTTCGAGGTGATCACGCTGGTGCAGACCAAGAAGTCGAAGCCGGTGCCGATCGTGCTCTTCGGCTCCGACTACTGGAAGCGCCTGATCGACTTCGACTTCCTGGTCGACGAGGGCGTGATCTCGCCGGGCGACGTGAAGCTCTTCGAGTACGTGGACGCGCCCGAGGATGCCTGGAGCGCGATCAAGCGCTTCTACAAGCTCTGAACCGGGCCCGCGACGGGGTCCGTCGCATCAGTCGGCGCTGTCGTCCTCATCCTCCGCGGGATGCAGCGCCTGCTCGAAGAACCTCGTGAGCGCCCGCGCGCGGCGCTTGCGCTCCGAAGCGCCGGTCTGCCCCGTCGCCACGGCATCGTCGGCCACGCCGTGCAGCGCATTGAAGAGGATCACGGCCGTGAGCGTCGCGTCCTCCACGTCCCAGAAGCCGGCGCCATCGCCCTGCTTCAGCAAGCCCGTCAGCTGAGCGATGACCGCGTTGTCGTTGCGCATGCGGCGGTCTTCGGGGCGGTATTCGTGGAAGACGACGTCGTGCAGCGCGACGTTGTCGAGGTAGATCTCGAGCCCCGTCTCCACCCAGGCCTTCAGGCGGGCGTGATAGTTGCCGGGCCGCTGGCGGTCCATGGCCTCCTGCAGGCGCTCGCAGAAGATGTCGACGAAGCGCTGCTGCAGGGCGCCGAGCAGCGCCTCCTTCGACGGAAAGTACAAATAGAAGGTGCCCTTGGCCACCTGCGCGCCGGCGGCGATGTCGTCGATGCTCGTGGCCGCGATGCCCTTGTCGATGAAGAGGCGCTGGGCCGCCTCCATCAGCGCGGCTGCGCGCGTCTCGGGGGCCTTGGTGCGCCGGCGCTGAGAGAGCTCGCCATCGGCACCGGGGGGATTCGTGGCGATGTCGCCGCTCGGGGTCATCTATCTTCGCCTTCGGGTCATTGATGAAGGGCTGGATACTGACTTCGAGTCAGTAAATTGTCAAAGAGACGGGAAGTACTCGTGTCCCGGATGTGGATTACGCGCCCCGCGCCCGCCGGATCAGACCTTCAGCCCCCAGGTCGCCCTCGCCCCTATCGCCACCACGCCGCCCACCACCCAGAACACGCCGGCGATGCCGATCAGCGCGCCGAGAGAGCCGAACAGCATCGGCATCGCCACGCTCGACGCGTTGATGGTCATGAGCCGCAGGCCCAGCGCCTCGCCGTGGCGGGCGTGCGGCGTGATCTGGTGCAGCATGCTCATCACCATCGGCTGCACCGCACCCAGCGCGAAGCCGAGCACCACCGAACAGATGCCCATGGTCCAGGCCGAATCCAGCAGCGGATAGACCGCGAAGACCAGCGCCGTGACCGCCGTCGACGCGAGGATCACGTTGCGCTCTGATGCACGAGAGGCGATCACCGGCAGGATCACGCGGATCGCCGCCGCCGCGATGGCGAAGGCGCCGAGGATCGAGCCGATCACCGAGGCGCTGATGCCCCGGTCGTGGCCCAGGATCGGCAGCACGAACGCATGTACGTCCCAGCTCGACGACTGCAGCCAGTTCACGAACAGCAGGCGCCGGAACATCGGTTCGCGCAGCAGGTCCCAGGCGCGCGTCGGCTTGGCACCCGCCAGCGGCGGCGCGGGCGGCTGCTCGTGCGCGCCGCGCGCGAGCAGCCAGCAAAGAATGGGCAGCGCCGCCATCACGCCGAAGGAGATGCGAAAGGCCAGCATGTCGGCAGGCGCACGGCCCGCGTGGTCGATCAGCATGCCCGCCAGGAAGGGCCCGACGAAGTTGGCCACGGCCGGCGCGATGGCCAGCCAGCTGAACACGCGCTTGAGCTGCGTCGGGTTGGTGGCTGAGCGGCCCACGTGCCGCTGCAGCGCGATCACCGTCGCGCCGGTGGCGCCGCCGGTCAGCAGCGCCGCGAGGCACATCACCGGAAACACCGGGAAGATCACCACCAGCCCCGCGCCGACGACCGCTGCGATCACGGAAAGCCACAGCGGCCGCTTGAAGCCGTACCTGTCAGCGAAGCGCCCCGCCGGCAGGGCCAGAAAGACCTGGGTGAGCGCGAACAGCGAGATCAGCACGCCGACCGCGGCTGCGCTGTAGCCCTGTTGAAGCGCCAGCAGCGGCGTGGCGAGCCGCATGCCGGCCATGGTCGCGTGCAGGCACACCTGGGCGCCGATCACACGCAGCAGTTCGGAACCTTTCACGGGGAGTTCTCGCCCTCTTCTTTCTCGCTGTTGTCGGCATCAGCGCCGGAGGTGGTGGGCGGCAGCAGCGCCTGGGCCTGCGCCTCGGGCAGTGCCTCGACCTTGCGCAGCGCCAGGCGCATCTGCCGGGCACGCGTGTCGGCCTTGTCGATGGTGTCGGAGGCCTTGGCCACCTGCTCCTTGATGCGGGCGACCCATTCGCCGTAGCGCTCGAACTCGGTCTTCACCGCGCCCAGCACCTTCCAGACCTCCGACGCCTGCCGCTCCAGCGCCAGCGTGCGGAAGCCCATGTGCAGGCTATTCAGCATGGCGAGCAAGGTGGTCGGGCCAGCCAGCGTCACCCGGTGCTGGCGCTGCAGCGCGTCCATCAGGCCGGGACGGCGCAGCACTTCGGCGTAGAGGCTTTCCACCGGCAGGAACAGGATCGCGAAATCGGTGGTGTGCGGCGCCGCGAGGTAGTTGTCGGCGATCGACTTGGCCTCGGTGCGGATGCGCGCCTCCAGCGCCTTCGCCGCAAGCTCGACGCCCGCGGCGTCGGCGCGTTCGTGCGCGTCGATGAGCCGCTCGTAGTCGTCGCGCGGAAACTTGGCATCGATCGGCAGCCACACCGGCGCGCCGTCGTCGCCGCGGCCCGGGAAGCGGATGGCGAAATCCACGCGCTGCCCGCTGCGCGGCTTGGTCTCGATCTGCCTGGCGTACTGCTCGGACGTGAGCACCTGCTCGAGCAGCGCCTCGAGCTGCACCTCGCCGAACATGCCGCGCGTCTTCACGTTGGTCAGCACGCGCTGCAGGCTGCCGACGCCCACGGCCAGCGTCTGCATCTCGCCCAGGCCCTTGTGCACCTGCTCGAGCCGCTCGGCCACCTGCCTGAAGCTCTCGCCGAGGCGCGCCTCCAGCGTGGTCTGCAGCTTCTCGTCGACGGTCTTGCGCATCTCGTCGAGCTTGGCGGCGTTGGTCTGCTGCAGCTGCGCGAGCTGCGCTTCCATGGTGGCGCGCACTTCCGACAGGCGCCGCGCGTTCGACTCGCTCAGCCCCTGCAGCTGGTTGTTGAGCGTGTCGGCCAGCGTCTTCTGCAGCGAGGCGAGCTGCAGCGCGAAGGCGTCGAGCTGCGCGTTCTGCGTGCGCGTGGCCTCGGCGCCCTGCTGCACCAGCGCCTGCTGGAAGGTGGCGAAGGCCTGCGCGGTCTCCTGGCGCGCGCCGCGCGAGCTTTCCGCGATCTCGCGGCGCAGTTCGCGCTCGGTGCGCTCGTTGGCCGCACCCAGGGTGGCCAGCATGCGGGTCAGGTCGGCGTTGTCGGGTGGAGGTGGGCGGCGCGCGAGCAGCCAGATCACCAGCACGAGCTGGATGAGTGCGAGTACTCCGAGTCCGACGAGGATCAGCGATGGGTCCAAGGTCCGCGTGCGCCCTCTTGTTCTGCTTGCTACTTACTTGCCGGCCGCCGGAACCGGCGTAACGGGCGTCAGCGGGCCCTGGCCGCCGAAGTACGCGATGAGGTTGTCCGCCGCGAGATCGGCCATGGCGCGGCGCGTGGGCACGGTGGCGCTGGCGATGTGCGGCGTGAGCACCACGTTGGGCACGGTCAGCAGGTCGGGATGCACCTTGGGCTCGCCCTCGAACACGTCGAGGCCGGCGGCTGCAATGCGCTTCTCGCGCAGCGCCACGGCCAGCGCCGCATCGTCGACGATGCCGCCGCGGGCGATGTTGACGAGCGTGGCGGTCGGCTTCATCAGCGCGATCTCGGCCGCGCCGATGGTGTGGTGCGAGGCCGGCGAGTAAGGCACCACCAGCACCACGTGGTCGGCCGTCTTCAGCAGCTCTTCCTTGCCCACGTAGCTGGCCTTGCATTCGGCCTCGAGCGCCGCGTCGAGCCTGGAGCGGTTGTGATAGACCACCTTCATGCCGAAGCCGTGCGCGCCGCGCTTGGCGATGCCCTGGCCGATGCGGCCCATGCCGATGATGCCGAGCGTGGAGCCGTGGATGTCGGAGCCCGCGAACATGTCGTAGCTCCACTTCTGCCACTTGCCGGCGCGCAGGAAATGCTCGCTCTCGGCGATGCGGCGGGCCGTGGCCATGAGCAGCGCGAAGCCGAAGTCGGCCGTGGTCTCGGTCAGCACGTCGGGCGCGTTGGTGCCGAGCACGCCGCGCGCGGCCATGGCGTCGACGTCGAAGTTGTTGTAGCCCACGGCCATGTTGGCGCAGATCTTCAGGTCGGGGCAGGCGTCGAGCACCGCGGCGTCGATGCGCTCGCTGCCGGTGGTGAAGGCGCCCTGCTTGCCCTGCAGCTTGGCGATCAGCTGCTCCTTGGTCCAGCTCTCGTCCGACTGGTTCGACTCGACCTCGAAATGCTGCGACAGGCGTTCGATGGTCTCGGGAAAGATCGCGCGCGCGACCAGGATCTTGGGCTTGCTCATGGTGGGTTTGTCTCTCAGCGGAAGAAGAGGAAGGTGGACAGGACGAACAGCGGAACCAGGATCGCGCACGACCACGCCATGTAGCCGAAGAAGCTCGGCATGCGCACGCCGCGGCTCTCGGCGATGGCCTTGACCATGAGGTTCGGCGCGTTGCCGATGTAGGTGTTGGCGCCCATGAACACGGCGCCGGCGGAGATGGCGGCGAGCGTGCTCGCGTAGGTGGTCATGAGCGCCGCCGGATCGCCGCCCGCGGTGTTGAAGAACACGAGGTAGGTCGGCGCGTTGTCCAGGAAGGAGCTCAGCACGCCGGTGGCCCAGAAGTACATCGCCGGATCGGGCTGGCCGTCGGCGCGGGTCACGGCCGAGACGACGGCGCCGAACGGCCCCTGCGTGCCCGCCTTCAGCATCGCGATCACAGGGATGATGGTCAGGAAGATGCCCGCGAAGAGCTTGGCCACCTCGGCCATCGGGCCCCATTCGAACTGGTTGTCGGCGTGCACCTTGGGCGAGGTGAGCTTGTACGAGACCACGGCGATCAGCAGCAGCCCGACGTCGCGCACCAGCCCCGGCAGGCCGACCTCGGTGCCGAAGACGTCGAAGACCACCGGCGACTTCCAGAAGCCGCTGAGCAGCACCAGCGCGACCACGCCGCCCAGCAGCCAGAAGTTGGCGGCGCCGTCGAAGCCGATGCCGCCCGGCGTGTCGGGCGTGGGGTCGACCGGCAGCACGCCTTCCTTGCGGTAGTAGTGGCGGTCGATCGCGTAGAAGAGCACGAGCAGCACGGCCAGGATGAAGAGCGTTTCCCAAAGGATGTTCTGCGCCGTCCAGAAAAAGCCCACGCCCTTCAGGAAGCCCAGGAACAGCGGCGGGTCGCCCAGCGGCGTGAGCGCACCGCCCGCGTTCGACACGATGAAGATGAAGAACACTATCACGTGCACCTTGTGCACGCGGTCGTCGTTGGCGCGGATCAGCGGCCGGATCAGCAGCATCGAGGCGCCCGTGGTGCCCATGAAGCTCGCCAGCACCGCGCCGATGGCAAGAATGGCCGTGTTCAGCCCCGGCGCGCCGCGCAGGTTGCCGCGGATGTGGATGCCTCCGGCCACGGTGAAGAGCGCGGTCAGCAGGATGATGAACGGGATGTACTCGGCCACCAGCGCATGCACGAACTGCACGCCCGCAAAGCCCACGCCGAAGTTCGCCGCGAAGGGCAGCAGGAAAGCCAGCGCCCAGGCGGCCGAGACCTTGCCGTAGTGGTGGTGCCAGAAGGCCGGCGCAAGCAGCGGCAGCAGCGCGATCGACAGCAGGATGCCCGCGAAGGGCACGCCCCACAGCGGCGAGAGGCTGCCGCCGTCGAATTCGGCGGCCGAGGCCAGGGCGGGAAACAGGAACAGCAGCGGCAGCGCGGCCGCCTTCGGTCGGGTCTTTTTCTGCATGGGGAGGCCGTACCGTACCAGACAGGTCAGTACAGCCTTCACGCCGGGGGTTGTTCGATCTCGAAGACCTGGCGCAGGTAGGCCAGGTACTTCTCGTCCTCGCACATGTTCTTGGAAGGCGTGTCCGACAGCTTGGCCACCGGCTGGCCGTTGCACTCGATCATCTTGATGACGATCTGCAGCGGCTCGTAGCCCAGGTCGTTGGTGAGGTTGGTGCCGATGCCGAAGGCCAGCTGGCAGCGGCCGCGGAACTGCTGGTAGAGCTCGATGGTGCGCGGCACCGTGAGGCCGTCGCTGAAGATCAGCGTCTTGGTGCGCGGGTCGACCCGGTTGGCGATGTAGTGCGCCAGCATGCGCTCGCCCCAGACGAAGGGGTCGCCGCTGTCGTGGCGGGCGCCATCGAAGAGCTTGCAGAAGTACAGGTCGAAGTCGCGCAGGAAGGCGCTCATGCCGTACACGTCGGACAGCGCGATGCCCAGGTCGCCGCGGTACTCGCGCGCCCAGCTCTCGAAGCCGAAGATCTGGCTGTCGCGCAGCCGCGGGCCGAGCGCCTGGCAGGCCTGCAGGTATTCGTGCGCCATGGTGCCCAGCGGGATCATGCCGAGCTTCATGGCGTACAGCACGTTGCTGGTGCCCGCCAGCTGCGGCAGCCGCGCGCCGGGCGGCGCCTGCACCGGCGGCGAGGTGACGGCGCCCAGGCGCGCGGCGGCGGTTCGCAGCACCTCTTCGTGCCAGTCCTTGGAGAAGCGCCGGCGCGTGCCGTAGTCGGCGATCTTCAGGTCGCCGAGGCCGGCTTCCTGCAGCTGGGCGATCTTGGTCTCGAGCCGGCGGCGGCCTTCCTGGAAATTGGGGTTCTTCTGCGTGTTGCGGAAGTAGACCTCGTTGACGATGGCCAGCACCGGAATCTCGAACAGGATGGTGTGCAGCCACGGCCCCTTGATGCGGATCTCGAGCTCGCCCGAGGGCTGGGGAATGATGTTGATGTACTTCTCGTTGAGCCTGAAGAGCCCGAGGAAGTCGACGAAGTCGCTCTTGATGAAGCGCATGGAGCGCAGGTAGGCCAGTTCGGCGTCGCGGAACTGCAGCGAGCACAGCCCGCGCACCTCTTCGCGAATCTGCCCGGCGAACTGGGCGAGGTCGACGCCGGGGTTGCGGCACTTGAAGCGGTACTCGACCCTGGCCCCCGGGAAGTGGTGCAGGACCACCTGCATCATCGTGAACTTGTAGAGGTCGGTGTCGAGCAGGCTGTGAATGATCATGGTGCTGGGCGCGTTGTCTCAATCTTTCGGCGGCCGTTCGATTATCACGGCGCGCGTCGGCCTCTGCCTACGGGGGCCGAACAGCACGTCCTACCGGCAGGGCGAATCGTTGAAGCCACATTGCTTTCACGGCGGCGGACACAGCCCGCCGGATCAACAGTCCCAAAGGAGATTCGCATGAACAAGGACACCATCGAAGGCAACTGGAAGCAGCTCAAGGGCAAGGTCAAGGAGCAGTGGGGCAAGCTGACCGACGACGACTTCGACGTCATCGCCGGCAAGCGCGACCAGCTGCTCGGCCGCATCCAGGAACGCCACGGCATCAGCCGCGACGAAGCCGAGAAGCAGGTCAAGGACTGGGAATCGCGTGACGGCCGCTCGCCGGACGCGCTCTGGTTCGAGCGCAACTGAGCGCTGTCGGACATCCCCTGACTCCCCTGCCAATCCGATCCATCCAATCCTCGAAGGAGAACATCCCATGAAAAAGCACCTTCTCATGCTGGCCCTCGCATCCACCTGTTTCGTCGCTACCCAGGCCAGTGCCATGACCAAGGACGAATACAAGGTCGCCAAGGAAAAGATCGAAGCCGACTACAAGGTCGCCAAGACCCAGTGCGACACGATGAAGGACAACGCCAAGGACGTCTGCATGAAGGAAGCCAAGGGCAAGGAAGACGTTGCCAAGGCCGAGCTGGAGCAGCAATACCAGCCCAGCGACAGCCACGCCCGCAAGGTGGCCGAGGAAAAGGTGAAGGCCGCCTACGAAGTCGCGAAGGAAAAGTGCGACGACCAGAAGGGCGAGGCCAAGACCGCCTGCGAGAAGCAGGCCAAGGCTGACGAAGCCCAGGGCAAGGCCGAGATCAAGGCCATGAAGAAAACCATGTAACGCCCCTCCGGGCTTTTACGTAATCGACGGCGCCCTCGGGCGCCGTCTTTCGTTGACCGTTTCGTTGCGCTCTCAGGCCTTGAGCGAATCGACCACCTGCTGCAGCGCCTGCGGCAGCGGCACCGGGCGCTGAGTGGCACGGTCCACGTAGACGTGGATGAAATGGCCCTGCGCCGCCGCGGTATCGGAGCCCTCGGCGAAGAGCGCGATCTCGTATCTCACGCTCGAGCGCCCCGCCTGGGCGACCCGCACCCCCGCCTCCACCGTCTGGGGGAAGGCGATCGGCGCGAAGTAGTTGCACTGCGTCTCCACCACGAAGCCGATGATCTGGCCCTGGTGGATGTCCAGCGCGCCGCGCTCGATCAGAAGCGCATTCACCGCCGTGTCGAACCAGCTGTAGTAGACGACGTTGTTGACGTGGCCGTACATGTCGTTGTCGGCCCAGCGCGTCGGAATGCTGCGGAATGCGCGATAGCCGCTGCGCGCGTGGGGGGTGGGCTTGGGGGTCGGGGCGCTCATCGCGCGGCATTTTGCCAGCGGCTTCCGAGGCGGAAAGCCACCTTGGAGACCCGCCCGCAGCCGAATTTAGAAGGCGGCTTCTAAATTGCTGCAGAGCAACAAAAACCGCTTGATCGCAAATCTCAGCTGCCTATACTTGAGCCCATGCTGCACCGCAACATTGACGGCGAGACAGCGCAACGTGAACCGACCACTCAATCATCCCTTCTGGAGATCCCAAATGGCCCTGACCGCTGACCAAATCCTCGCCGCTCAAAAAGCAAACCTCGAAACCCTCTTCGGCCTGACCACCAAGGCTTTCGAAGGCGTCGAGAAGCTCGTCGAACTGAACGTGACCGCTTCGAAGGCCGCCCTGACCGAAGCCCAGAACACCGCCCAGGCCGCCCTGAGCGTGAAGGACGCACAAGAACTGCTGACGCTGCAAGCCAGCCTGTTCCAGCCCCTGGCCGAGAAGACCGCCGCCTACAGCCGTCACCTGTACGACATCGCCCAAGGCACCGGCGCCGAATTCACCAAGGCTTTCGAAGCCAAGGCGACCGAAGCCCAGCAAGCCTTTGTCGGCCTGGTCGACAGCGCTTCCAAGAACGCTCCCGCCGGTTCGGAAACCGCCGTTGCCGTCCTGAAGAGCGCCGTGGCTGCCGCCAACAACGCTTTCGAATCGGTGCAAAAGGCCGTCAAGCAGGCATCGGACGTCGCCGAAGCCAACTTCAACGCCGTGTCGACCCAAGCCGTCGCCGCTGCCAAGACCGCTACCGCTTCGCGCAAGCGCTAAGCAACCGACCACCACCAGTTGTCTCCTTGGGTCCTCACGGATCCAATTCAGGGCCTCATCCTCGGATGAGGCCTTTTTTTATACCTGTTGCTCGCCCCCACGCTGCGCGCACTTCGTGTCGCTTCGCCCACCCCCTGCCGGGGGCAACACCTGCGGCCCGGCGAAGCCGGTTCCGCGGTGTTCCTGGCCTGTGCTTCGCGTCTTCGATAATGAAGGGCTCATCTCAGGAGACTTCAATGCAGATCGATGGCAAGGTTTTTATCGTGACCGGCGGCGCTTCGGGCCTCGGCGAAGGCACGGCGCGCATGCTGGCCGCCAATGGCGCCAAGGTGGTGATCGCCGACATGCAGGCTGAAAAGGGCGAGGCCGTTGCCAAGGAAATCGGCGGCGTGTTCGTCAAGTGCGACGTGAGCCAGGAAGCCGACGGCCAGGCGGCCGTGGCGGCAGCCCTCAAGCTCGGCAAGCTGGTCGGCCTCGTCAACTGCGCCGGCATCGCGCCAGCCGAGAAGACGGTGGGCAAGAACGGCCCGCACGCGCTGGCTACCTTCAGCAAGACCGTCACGGTCAACCTGATCGGCAGCTTCAACATGATCCGCCTGGCCTCCGACGCCATGAGCAAAAACGAGCCCGAATCCACCGGCGAGCGCGGCGTGCTGATTTCCACCGCCTCCGTAGCCGCCTACGACGGCCAGATCGGGCAGGCGGCCTACAGCGCCTCGAAGGGCGGCGTGGTCGGCATGACCCTGCCCATCGCCCGCGACCTCGCGCGCAGCGGCATCCGCAACATGACCATCGCCCCCGGCATCTTCGGCACGCCCATGCTCTTCGGCATGCCGCAGGAAGTGCAGGACGCGCTGGCCGCCAGCGTGCCCTTCCCTTCCCGCCTGGGCACGCCCGAGGACTACGCCAAGCTGGCGAAGCACATCATCGAGAACGACATGCTCAACGGCGAGGTGATCCGCCTGGACGGAGCGATTCGACTGGCTCCCCGCTGACTTTTTCGGATTCCGGCAGCTTCGTGCTGCCGGTGCGGTCCAGACGCTCGTAGTTCGCGATCACCTGGGCCCCGAGCAGCACCAGCGTGGCCGCGATCTCCAGGCTCAGCAGCACGACGATGGCGGTGGTGAGCGAACCGTAGACCACGTTCACCTGCGACAGCGTCGAGAAGTACCAGATCAGCACGCGCCGCGTGGCCTCCCAAAGCAGCGCGGCCGTCACGCCGCCCAGCAGCGCATGCCGCAGCGACATGCGCCCGGCCGGCATCACGAGGTAGAGCGAGGTCAGCATGAAGATCTCGCCGCCCAGCCCCAGCAGGTACAGCAGCAGCCCCGAGACGCCCGACAACGACCAGCTGCGCCCCAGCAGGTCGACGCTTTCCTGCCCCACCAGCTGCAGCGCCCCCGACACCAGCGTGACCAGCAGCAGCCCCACGCACAGGCACAGGATATAGACGTAGGGCATGGCCACGGACACCAGGAAGTGCCGCTTGTGATCGGCCTTGCGGTGATGAAAGATCACCGCCATCGCGCTTTCGAGCACGCTGAAGGCCAGCGAGCTGAAGAAGATCATCGTCACCAGCAGCACCGGCCCGAGCACGTCGCGGTGGTCCAGGAAGCTCGACAGCTCCGCCACGATCGCCTTCGACTGCCCCGGCAGCAGCCATTCGAGGTACCGCCCGATGGTGCGCAGCAGCTCGGCCTGTTCGATGACGTGCGACAGCGCGATCACGCTCACGATCAGCAGCGGCACGATGGACAGCAGCGCGTAGTACGCCACCGCGCCCGCGAGCAGCAGGCCCTGGTTGGCGCGGAATTCCTTGAGGGCATCCCAGAAGAATCTGAGGGGGTGGCGCAGCAGCGGCGCGACGTGTTGCAGCGGTTTGGGCGTCGTCATGCGTGGATTCCGGTCGCTTTCAGTATGCCGCCCAGCGGTGAACCTTCGGCTGCTTGCGTATGATTTGCCGCTCTTCGCCTACATGACTATCCCCGCTTCATTCATCCAGGAACTCATCGCGCGCGCCGATGTGGTCGAGATCGTCGGCCGCTATGTGCAGCTCAAGAAGGCCGGCGCCAATTTCATGGGGCTGTGCCCGTTCCACGGCGAGAAATCGCCCTCCTTCTCCGTCAGCCCGACCAAGCAGTTCTATCACTGCTTCGGCTGCGGGGTGCATGGCAACGCCATCGGCTTCCTGATGGAACACGCGGGCATGGGCTTCGTCGAGGCGGTGCACGATCTTGCCGGCCAATACGGCATGCAGGTGCCCGAAGATGACGTCTCCCCCGCCGAGCGCGCCCGTGCCGCAAGCCAGCGCCAGAAGCAGGCCACACTGACCGACGTGCTCGAAAAGGCCGGCGACGCCTATCGCAAGCACTTGCGGCAGGCCCCCGGTGCCATCGAATACCTGAAGGGCCGGGGCGTCTCGGGCGAGGTGGCCAAGCAGTTCGGCATCGGCTATGCGCCGGCCGGCTGGCGCGCCCTGGCGAGCGTGTTCCCCGACTACGACGACCCCCTGCTCGCCGAGAGCGGCCTGGTGATCGTCAACAACGAGGAAGGCAAGCTCAGCGACGAGGAAGCCAAGCGCTACGACCGCTTCCGCGACCGCGTGATGTTCCCCATCCGCAACGTGAAGGGCGAATGCATCGGCTTCGGCGGCCGCGTGCTGGGCGACGAAAAGCCCAAGTACCTGAATTCGCCCGAGACGCCGGTTTTCAGCAAGGGCCGCGAGCTCTACGGCCTCTACGAGGCCCGCGCGGCCTTCCGCGACAAGGGCTACGCGCTGGTCACCGAGGGCTACATGGACGTGGTGGCGCTGGCGCAGCTCGGCTTTCCGAACGCGGTGGCCACGCTGGGCACGGCCTGCACCACGGAACACGTGCAGAAGCTCTTCCGCTTCACCGAATCGGTGGTGTTCAGCTTCGACGGCGACGCCGCCGGCCGCCGCGCCGCGCGCAAGGCGCTCGACGGGGCCCTGCCCTATGCCACCGACGTGCGCAGCATCAAGTTCCTGTTCCTGCCGGCGGAGCACGACCCCGACAGCTTCATCCGCGAGCACGGCGCCGAGGCCTTCGCGCGCTTCGTCGCCGAGGCCACGCCGCTGTCGCGCTTCATGATCGAGGCCGCCCGCGAAGGCTGCGACCTGACCACCGCCGAGGGCCGCGCACACATGACGAGCAACGTGCGCCCGCTCTGGAGCGCGATGCCCGACGGCGCGCTCAAGCGGCAGCTGCTGAGCGAGATCGCGACGCTGGTCCAACTCGACGCGTCCGCGCTGTCGGAGCTGTGGGCCTCCACGCCCGGTCCGCGCAAGGCCGGCGGCGCGCCCGCGCAGCAGCGGCGCCATGACGAGCCCCCGGGCTACGGCGACGCTGGCGCAGACGACTACTACCCGGACATGCCTCCGCCGCAGGACTATGAGCCGCCACGCTATGAAAGCGATAGCAAGCCCAAGTTCCAGCAGCGCAAGTTCACGGGCAAGGGCGGCAAGCGCTGGGGCGGCAAGTTCGAGGAACCCATCGAGCCCCTGCGCGGGCGCGGCGCGCCGCCGAGCCGTCCCGACGTGGCGGTGCGGCTGCTGCTATCGAACATGGCCCAGTGGGAGGCGCTCTCGCATGAGCTCCACGTGATGCTGTGCGACCTGCCGGGCCAGCACGGCGCCCTCTTCACCTGGCTCGACAGCCAGTTGCACGAGCACGGCGTCCAGCCCTGGGCGGCCTTGCGCGAAGGCATGCGCGGGCTCGAATTCGAACCGCTGGCCGAGCGGCTGATGTCCGTGGCCGAAGCCGGACCGATTCCGGAAGGCGAAGAAGCGCAACACCTCGCCGATGCCGCCCGCGAACTCGCCAGCGTGCTCGACTTCATGCTCGAGGAACTCTTGAAAAAGCAGGAAAGCGAGGCAATTGCTGCTTTCGGGAAAGACCCGGATGCACCGGACCGTTTCAGGGCAATTCAGGCAAGACGGCTCGAATTGCGCGCCCGGTTGCGCGCATCGGGATCAGAAACTGCTTGAAATTTGCGCAACACGCTATAATGTAGGGCTTCGCAACTGGCGAAATTAGGCAAGAGCGACAGCAGCACCTCCGGGCCGGCCCCTAGCGCAACGCACTCCAACGGTAGATTCCGGCGGAAAGGGCCAATAACCGCAAGGACTGCACACCAAATGTTCGCCCGACATCTTGCCTGTTGAGGAATCACTTCCTCTTTCCCATTTGTTTCCAGTCCGTGCCTGTGCACGGGCTCGGTGGCGCCGTCCGCGTGGCGGTGCGCCTGTGATTCCGCTTGTCTTTTCTTGTCGTAACGAGGTCGTATGCCCAGTTCAAAGAAGCCTGCTCCTTCACTTGCCAAAAGCGTCGCCACCAAGCCCGCAACAGAAAAACCGTTGAAAGCCGGTGCGAAACCGGCAACCAAGACGGCCGCCGCCGCATCCAAATCGGCCGCCGCTACGAAAGTGAAAACCGTGCCCACGAAATCGACCTCCCTCGAAGATCCCAAGAAGGCAGCCGCTCCGGCCGCCAAGAAGGTCGGCCGCCCGCCCAAGGCCGCCGGCGCCGCCTCGTCCACCACCGGCGCCAAGCGTGGCCGCAAGCCCAAGGCCGACAAGGAAGCCCCCGAGAGCGACGTCGACCTGTCGGACATCGAGGACGATCTGGCGGGTGACGAGCCCGCGGCTGCCACGGCAACCGAAGAGAAGGTCAAGCCGCTTCGCATGAAGATCAGCAAGGCGAAGGAACGCGCCTTGATGAAGGAGTTCGGCCTCGACGAGACCGTGCTCTCCGAGGAAGACCTGGCCAAGCGCCGCTCTCGCCTGAAGACCCTGATCACGCTGGGCAAGACCCGCGGCTACCTCACGCACGGCGAAATCTCCGACCACCTGCCCGACAAGCTGGTCGACGCCGAGACCATGGAAGTCGTGGTCACCATGCTCAACGACATGGGCGTGGCGGTGTACGAGCAGACGCCCGACGCCGAGACCCTGCTGCTGAACAACACCGCGCCCACCGCCACCACGGTGGAAGAAGCAGAGGAAGAAGCCGAAGCGGCTCTCTCCACGGTGGACAGCGAATTCGGCCGCACCACCGACCCGGTGCGCATGTACATGCGCGAGATGGGCACGGTCGAGCTGCTGACGCGCGAAGGCGAAATCGAGATCGCCAAGCGCATCGAAGGCGGCCTGATGGCCATGATGGAGGCCATCTCGGCCTCCCCCGCCACCATCGCCGAGATCCTGCGCCTGGCCGGCGAGATCCGTGAAGGCAAGGTCGTCATCTCGACCATCGTCGACGGCTTCTCCAACCCCAACGAGGCCGACGACTACGTGGCCGAGGAAGACTTCGACGAATTCGACGAGGAAGACGACGACGACGGCAAGGGCGGCTCCAAGGCCCTGACCAAGAAGCTGGAAGAGCTCAAGAACGAGGCCCTCTCGCGCTTCGACCGCATCGCCGAGCTGTTCGAGAAGGTCCACAAGATCTACGACAAGGAAGGCTACGGCACGCCCGCCTACGCCAAGGCCCAGCAGGCCCTGTCGGACGAGCTGATGACCATCCGCTTCACCGCCCGCACCATCGAGAAGCTGTGCGACCTGGTGCGCACGCAGGTGGACGACGTGCGCAAGAAGGAACGCGAGCTGCGCCGCATCATCGTGGACAAGTGCGGCTTCCCGCAGGACGAGTTCATCCGCGACTTCAGCGGCTTCGACAAGAACGGCAACCGCGTCGCCTCCAACCTGCTGAACCTGAAGTGGGTCGAGAAGCAGGCCGCCGCCGGCAAGCCGTGGAGCGCCGTGCTCGCGCGCAACATTCCGCCGGTGCAGGAACTGCAGCAGAAGCTCGCCGACATCCAGTCGCGCGTGGTGGTGCCGCTGTCGGAGCTGAAGGACATCAACAAGCGCATGAACGAGGGCGAATCGTCCTCGCGCGACGCCAAGAAGGAAATGATCGAGGCCAACCTGCGCCTCGTGATCTCCATCGCCAAGAAGTACACGAACCGCGGCCTGCAGTTCCTCGACCTGATCCAGGAAGGCAACATCGGCCTGATGAAGGCTGTCGACAAGTTCGAATACCGTCGCGGCTACAAATTCTCGACCTACGCGACGTGGTGGATCCGCCAGGCCATCACCCGCTCGATCGCCGACCAGGCGCGCACCATCCGCATCCCGGTGCACATGATCGAGACGATCAACAAGATGAACCGCATCTCGCGCCAGCATCTGCAGGAGTTCGGCTTCGAGCCCGACGCCGGCATCCTGGCCGCGAAGATGGAGATCCCGGAAGACAAGATCCGCAAGATCATGAAGATCGCGAAGGAGCCGATCTCGATGGAAACCCCCATCGGCGACGACGACGATTCGCACCTGGGCGACTTCATCGAGGACAGCAGCAACACGGCCCCCATCGAGGCCGCGATGCAGGCCGGCCTGCGCGACGTGGTCAAGGACATCCTCGACTCCCTCACGCCGCGCGAGGCCAAGGTGCTGCGCATGCGCTTCGGCATCGAGATGAGCACGGACCACACGCTGGAAGAAGTCGGCAAGCAGTTCGACGTGACCCGCGAGCGCATCCGCCAGATCGAGGCGAAGGCCCTGCGCAAGCTCAAGCATCCGTCGCGTTCGGACAAGCTGCGCAGCTTTATTGATACGCTCTGATCCGGTCTCCCGGTATTTCCCCGACGAGGAGGCGCCCGCAAGGGCGCTTTCTTTTTTGGTACTCGCAATACCTGCGGTACTTGCAATAAGAAGAATGGAGCAACCCTCACCATGAATCCCGACGCAGACAAACTCTGGCAGGCCCCGCGCTGGGCGCTTGCCGTGCTGCTCGCCGTGCTGGGCATGCTCGGGCCCTTCTCCATCGACACCTACATCCCGGCCTTCTCGGGCATTGCGCGCTCCATCGGCGCGACGCCGGCCGAGATGCAGCAGACGCTCTCGGCCTACCTCTTCGGCTTTGCGTTCATGAACCTGTTCCACGGTGCGCTGTCCGACAGCTTCGGCCGCCGCCCCGTGGTGCTGTGGGGGCTGGCGGTGTTCACGCTGGCCTCGCTGGGCTGCGCGCTCTCGCAGAACATCACGCAGCTGGTGCTGTTCCGCGGGCTGCAGGGCCTGTCGACCGGCGCGGGCATCGTGGTCTCGCGCGCGGTGATCCGCGACATGTTCCCGCCGGCCGAGGCGCAGCGGGTGATGAGCCAGGTGACGATCTACTTCGGCGTGGCGCCGGCCATCGCGCCCATCGTGGGCGGCTTCCTGTTCGTGCATGCGGGCTGGCACGCGGTGTTCTGGTTCCTGGTGGCTGTGGGCGTGGTGCTGTTCGCGGCCAACTACAAGCTGCTGCCCGAGACGCTGCACAAGGACCACCGCCAGCCCTTCCAGGTGCGGCACCTGATGCGCGGCTACTGGGACCTGTGCTCCGACCCGCGCTTCCTGCTGCTTGCCTTTGCCAGCGGCGTGCCCTTTAACGGCATGTTCCTCTACGTGCTGGCCGCGCCGGCATTCCTGGGCGATCACCTGGCGCTGCAGCCGCAGCAGTTCTTCTGGTTCTTCCTGCTGACGATCGGCGGCATCATGCTCGGCGCGCGCGCCAGCGGGCGCATGGCCGGCAAGGTGGCGCCCAAGCGGCAGATCCGCGACGGCTTCGTGATCATGCTGACCACCTCGGTGGTCAACGTGGTGGCCAACACCTTCTTCCAGGCGCACGTGGCGTGGGCGCTGTGGCCGCTGGCGGTGTTCGCCTTCGGCTGGGCGCTGATGGTGCCGGTGGTCACGCTGCTGGTGCTCGACCTGCACCCCGAGCGCCGCGGCATGGCCTCGTCGCTGCAGGCGGTGATCGGCTCCACGGCCAACGGCATCGTGGCCGGCGCGGTGGCGCCGCTGGTGATGCATTCCACGCTCGCGCTGGCGCTGACCTCCATGGGCATGCTGGGCATCGGCCTGGTCGCCTGGGTGTGGCTGCATGACCGCTGGCCCGACATCGGCCGGAAGGTGGCGCACGAGGGCTGAGAACGAGCATGCGCTTCGACGCCCTCCTCACCCACGCGCGGGCCTGGCTGCCGGGCCGCACCACCGTCGATGCGCGCGAGCGGCTGCGCGCCGTGGTGGGCGCGGGCATCGGCCTGCTGCTCGCTGCGCTGCTGTCGCACTGGCTGGCTGGTCCCCTGCATGCATCGGTCTGGCTGATCGCGCCGCTGGGCGCGAGCGCCGTGCTGGTGTTCGCGGTGCCGGCGAGTCCGCTGGCGCAGCCCTGGTCGGTGATCGGCGGCAACACGCTGTCGGCGGTGGTGGGCATCGCGGCGGCCAACTGGATTCCGAGTCCCGAGCTGGCCGCAGCCGTCGCCGTGGCGGGCGCCATCGGCCTGATGTTCAGCGCGCGCTGCCTGCATCCGCCCGGCGGCGCCGCGGCGCTGCTGGCGGTGCTGACGCACACCACGCATTTCTCGTCGGCGCTCTTTCCCTTCTTCACCAACTCGCTGCTGCTGGTGCTTGCGGGCGTGGCCTACAACACGCTGACCGGACGGCGCTACCCGCACGTGCAGGTGGCGCCGCGCCCGCCGGGCTCGGACGCGCGCTTCAGCCAGGCCGACATCGACGCCGTGCTTGCGCGCTACAACCAGGTGCTCGACATCAGCCGCGACGACCTCGAATCGCTGATCCGCGAGACCGAGCTGGAGTCGTACAAGCGGCGCCTGGGCACGCTGAGCTGCGCAGACATCATGTCGAAGCAACCCATCTCGGTGGAGTTCGGCACGCCGCTGCAGGAGGCCTGGGCGCTGATGCACGAGCGCCGCATCAAGGCCCTGCCCGTCACCGACCGCACGCGCCGCGTGGTGGGCATCGTCACGCAGGCCGACTTCTTCCGCCAGCTCGACCTGCAGCACCACGAGGGCATCGCGGCCAAGCTGCGCGACCTGATCCGCGCCACCCGCACGGTGATGTCGAACAAGCCCGAGGTGGTCGGCCAGATCATGACGCGCCAGGTGCGCGTGGCCAGCGCCGACCGGCCCGTGGTCGACCTGGTGCCGCTGTTCTCCGAGGGCGGGCACCACCACATTCCGATCATCGACGGCGAAAAACGCCTCGCGGGAATGATCACGCAGTCGGACTTCGTGCGTGCGCTCTACCGCGCGGTGGCGCCGGCATAGAACGCGCGTTTTCTCCCTCCCCTCCCGGGGGAAGGAGCCGATCCTTCATTCCACGACGACGTTCGCCTTCTTCACCAGCGCCGCATAGCGCGCGGCCTCGCTGCGGAAGTAGCTCGCGGCCTGCTCCGACGTCGTCGGCCTGACGACGTTGCCCTGCTTGTCCATCGCCTCGCGCACCTCGGCGCTGTTGAACGCGGCGACTACCGCGTCGTGCACGCGAAGCACATCGGCCGGCTGCATCTTCGCCGGGCCGATCACGGCGAACCAGCCTTCCACCGCGTAGTTGGGCAGGCCCTGCTCGGCGATGGTCGCAACGTCCGGCGCGGCCGGCGAGCGCTGCGCACCGCACAGGCCGATGGCGCGCAGCGTGCCGCTCCTGATGTGCTGCTGCACCGCCGGCAGCGCCACCACACCCAGCTCGACCTGCCCGCCGATCATGTCGGTCACCATCGGCCCGGTGCCCTTGTACGGGATGTGCCGCGCCTTCACGCCGGCCTCGTCCATGAACATCTCGCCCGCGAGATGGAGGATGGTGCCGTTGCCCGACGAGGCGTAGTTGTAGGCGCCCGGCTTCGCGCGCAGCAGCGCGACCAGCTCGGGCACGTTCTTCGCCGGCAGCTTCGGGTTGGCCAGCAGCACCAGGGGCGTCGCGCCCACCACGCTGATCGGCGTGATGTCGTTGATCGCGTCGAACGGCATCTTCCTGAACACCGCCGGGTTGATGACGTGGTTGTTCGACACCATGCCCAGCGTGAGCCCGTCCGGCGCCGCCTTGACGATGGCCGCCGCGCCGGTGATGCCGCCGGCGCCTGGCAGGTTCTCGATCACCACCGGCTGGCCGAAGGCCTTGCCCAGCGCAGGCGCCGCGGCGCGCGCGATGGTGTCCACGCCCGAGCCGGCGCTGATCGGCAGGATCAGGCGGATGGGCTTGTCGGAGCCCTGCGCGAGCGCGGGGCATGCGGCCACCGCGGCAGCGCTGGCGCCGAGGCCGAGCAGCGTGCGGCGGTTCATCTTCAGGGAAAGCGTGTCGTTCGTCATGGTCTTGTCTCTCTTCTTTATGTTTCTGGAAAAGGCGGCAGGCGTCTCGCTAGGCCACGGCCGACCTCGCATGCAGTTCGTCGATCTGCTCACGCCCATAGCCCAGTTCCGCCAGCAGCTCGCGGGTGTGCTCGCCCAGCGTCGGCGGATGCAGCCGCACGCCCAGGCGCTCGCCGCCCAGCGTGATCGGGAACAGCGTGGTCTGCGCCATCTCCCCGGCGCGGTCACCGTCGGGCAGGCGGATGTCGGCGAGGCCGCCCGTGGCCTTGAGGTGCGGATCGGCGTAGAGGTCCTCGGGCCGCGTGATCGGCGCGAACGGCAGGCCCTTCGCCTCGAAGATCGCCGACAGCTCCGCCGCCGGGCGCTGCGCGAGGCGCTGGCGCAGGTCGGCCAGCAGCGTGGGGCGCATGCGCACGCGGTCGTTGTTGGTGGCCAGCGCCGGGTCGGACTTGAGGTCGTCGAAGCCGAGCGCGTCGCAGAAGGTCTTCCACTGCGCGTCGCTCACTGCGGCCAGGAAGATCTGCTCGCCGTCCTTCACTGTGAACACGTCGTACAGCGCCCAGGCCGAGATGCGCTCGGGCATCGGCGCGGCCGCCTGGCCGGTGATGGCGTACTGCAGCATGTGCTGGCCGACGAGGAACACGTTGTTCTCGAAAAGCGCCGACTTCACCTCCTGCCCCTTGCCGGTCTGCATGCGCTGCATCAGCGCGGCGATCGCGCCGATGGCGCCGAACATGCCGCCCATGATGTCGTTCACGCTGGTGCCGGCCCGCAGCGGATCGCCGGGGCGGCCCGTCATGTAGGCGAGGCCGCCCATCATCTGCACCACCTCGTCGAGAGCGGTGCGGTGCTCGTAGGGGCCGGGCAGGAAGCCCGCGTGGTCCACGTACACGAGACGCGGATTGAGCTTGCCCAGCGCGGCGTAGCCCAGGCCGTACTTGTCCATGGTGCCGGGCTTGAAGTTCTGCGCCACCACGTCGGCGCTCACGCACAGGCGCAGCGCGGCTTCGAGCCCCTGCGGATTGCGCAGGTCGAGCGCGATGCTCTTCTTGTTTCGGTTGAACATCGGGAAGAAGCCCGCGCCCGCGCCCAGCAGGTGCCGCGTGCGGTCACCATCGATGGGCTCGACCTTGATGACCTCCGCGCCCAGGTCGGCCAGCACCATGCCGCAGGTCGGCCCCATCACCATGTGCGTGAACTCGACCACGCGGATGCCCGCGAGCGGCAGGCGCCTGGCTTGCGTATCGCTCGTGCTCATGCCGCGATGCCTTCCGTGGGCGTGAAAGTCTTCGGAAAGCCCGCGCGCCACACGGTGCCCTGCAGCGTCTCGCCTTCGAGCCAGCCGGCCACGCGGCTGCGCAGGTCGAGCAGCTTCGGCAGGTCGACACCGGTCGCCACGCCCATGCTCTCGAGCATGAAGACCAGGTCTTCGGTGTCGACGTTGCCGCTGGCGCCGGGCGCATGCGGGCAGCCGCCGATGCCGGCGAGGCAGGCGTCGAAGCGGGTGATGCCGACTTCGAGCGCGGCATACGCGTTCGCGAGCCCCATGCCGCGCGTGTCGTGGAAGTGGCCGCACCACAGCCGGTCGCCCGCGATGCGCAGCGCGCGCTCGAACAGGCTGCGCACCATCGCCGGATCGGCATAGCCCACGGTGTCGGCGAGGCTCACGCGGTCGGCGCCGGCGTCGAGCAGCGCCTGCATCAGCCGCAGCACCTCGTCGGGATCGACGTGGCCCTGAAGCGTGCAGCCGAAGGCCGTGCCCACGCCGCCGTCGATCAGCGTCTTCGAGCCCGCGGCATCGCGCGCCGCGCGGATGCGGCCGACCTCGGCGACCACCTCGTCAGGCGTCTTGCGCAGGTTGGCCAGGCTGTGTGCGTGGCTGGCCGACAGCGGCACCATCACGAGGTCGGCGCCGCCCTCGATGGCACGTTCGGCCCCCTTGAGGTTGGGCACGAGCACCGAGGCGAAGAGCCCGGGCAGCGTCTTCGCATACGCCAGCAGTTCGGCCGTGTCGGCCAGCTGCGGCAGCAGGCGCGCCGGCACGAAGGAGCCGACCTCGATCTCGTGCTGGCCGGCGGCGTGCGCGTCACGGATCCATTCGAGCTTGTGTTCGGTGGAGAGCACGCGCGCGATGCTCTGGAGGCCGTCGCGCAGGCCCACTTCGCGGACGACCGCGCGCGGCGGCAGGAAGGCGTGAATCAAGTCTTGTCTCCGTGGTGATGCTGGGTGATGTGGGCCAGGGCATCGATGGTAGGAGTTCCAATTCGACTCAGAAGGTATATTTTGGAAGCCATCTGATTCCAGAACGGAACATCATGCGAGATCTCGACCTCACCACCCTGCGCCTCTTCGTCGCCGTCTGCGAAACGCGCAGCATCGCGCGCGCCGGCGAGCAGGCCAGCATCGTCGGCTCGGCCATCAGCAAGCGGCTGGCCCAGCTGGAGGAAACCGTCGGCACGCCGCTGCTGCTGCGCAAGCGCCGGGGCGTGGTGCCCACCCCGGCTGGAGAAACGCTGCTGGAGCACGCCCGCGCAATGCTCGGCAGCGTGAACCGCATCGAGCGCGACATGGCCGCGTATGCCGGCGGCGTGCGCGGGCACGTGCGCATCCTGGCCTCGGCCTCGGTCATGGCAGAGTCGCTGGCCGAGGACGTGGCCGACTTCCTGCAGGACCCGGCGCACCGCAACATCCGCGTCGACATGGAAGAGCGCGTGAGCCCCGAGATCGTGCGCGGCATCCGCGAGGGCAGCGCCTCCATCGGCCTGTGCTGGGACGCAGCCGACCTCGAGGGCCTGGAGCGGCGGGACTACCGCAGCGACCACCTCGCCATCGTGGCGCACCCTTCGCATCCGGTGGCGCAGCGCGAGAGCGTGCGCTTCGAGCAGGTGCTCGACCACGAATTCGTCGGCATGCCGGCTCTCAGCGCCGTGCAGCTGATGCTCGCGCGCGAGGCGGCGGTGGCGGGCAAGCCGCTGGTCTACCGGGTGCTGGTGTCGAACTTCGACGCGGCGCTGCGCGTGGTGCGCGCCGGGCTGGCGATCAGCGTGGTGCCGGCGGAGGTGGCGCGCCCGTTCGCCCAGACCTTCGGGCTGCGGCTGATGCCGCTGACCGACCCGTGGGCGCGGCGGCGCTTCGCGATCTGCTTCCGGGGCGGCACGGAGCTGTCGCCCTCGGCGCAGTTGCTGGTGGCGCATCTGGAGCGGCGTGCCACCGACTGATTCGACCGGATTCGGAAACTATTCGTTGTGGATCGTCAGGTTTTTGTTTCTATTCGCGCAACCTAACATTCGTGGCATTCAGCGCTGTCACCCATCCACCCAGTCGAATCACACAGAGAAAGCCCGCCACCATGTTCCGCAGAACCCTCATCGCTTCCGCTCTCGCCCTCGGTTTCAGCCTCTCCGCCCAAGCTGCCGAGACTGCCCCGGCGCTCAAGCTCGACGTGTACAACCCCGGCGCGAAGTCGATGTTCCCCGTCTCCTCCGAGATCGTCACCGGCCAGGCCGACGCGGTGCTGATCGACGCCCAGTTCCAGCGCAACGACGCCGAGGCGCTGGTGCAGAAGATCAAGGCCACGGGCAAGAAGCTCACCACCGTCTACATCAGCCACAGCGACCCCGACTACTACTTCGGCCTCGACGTGATCCAGGCCGCCTTCCCCGACGCGAAGATCGTCGCGACGCCGCAGACCGTGGCCGCCATCCAGGCCTCCAAGGACGGCAAGCTCGCGCACTGGGGCCCGATCCTGAAGGACAACGCGCCCAAGGCGCTGGTGGTGCCGCAGCCGCTGGCCGGCGACAGCATCGAGCTCGAGGGCCGCAAGATCCAGGTCGTCGGCCTCGACGGCCCCACGCCCGAACGCAGCTTCGCGTGGATTCCCTCGCTGAAGGCGGTCGTCGGCGGCATTCCGGTGTCGGCCAACATCCACGTGTGGGTGGCCGACACGCAGACGCCCGAATCGCGCCGCGACTGGATCAGGACGCTGGGCCGCATCGAGGCGCTGCATCCGAAGACCGTGGTGCCCGGCCACTACCTGCCGAACGCGAACGGCAGTGACCCTTACTCGCTCGCGTCGGTGAAGTTCACGCGCGACTACCTCAAGGCCTTCGAGGCCGAGGCTGCGAAGGCCAAGGACTCGACCGCGCTCATCGCCGCTATGAAGAAGCGCTATCCGAAACTGGAAGATGCATCGTCGCTGGAACTCGGCGCGAAGGTGATCAAAGGAGAAATGAAATGGCCGCAATGAACGACGCCGTGAGCAATGGCACGACGCTGCACTACATCTTCGACCCGCTGTGCGGCTGGTGCTACGCCGCCGCGTCCCTGGTCGACGCGGCGCGCGAGGTGCCGGGCCTGAAGGTCGAGTTCCACGGCGGCGGCATGATGACCGGCGCCAACCGCCGCGCCATCACGCCTCAGTGGCGCGACTACGTGATGCCGCACGACCACCGCATCGCCGAGATGACCGGCCAGCCCTTCGGCGAGCGCTACTTCGAGGGGCTGCTGCGCGACACCGGCGCGGTGATGGATTCCGAGCCGCCGACCACCGCCGTCCTGGCGGCCGAGTCGTTGCGCCCCGGCGGCGGGCTGGACATGATCCACGCCCTGCAGCGCGCGCACTATGTCGACGGCCGCCGCATCGCCGACGTGGAAGTGCTGAAGGCGATCGCCGCCGAGCTCGGCTTCGATGCGCAAGCCTTCGCATCGGCCTTCGAGCGCCAGTCGGGCGAAGCCACCTCGCGCCACATCGCCGAGAGCCGCCAGTTCCTGCAGCGCGCGGGCGGCCAAGGCTTTCCGACCTTCGTGCTCGTGCAGCCCGACGGTAGCGCCGGCCGCATCGACATCGGCCCATGGCTCGGCCGTGCGGAAGAGTGGAAGGCCCAGCTCGGCGCGTTCGTCGCGCCGCCGCAGTCGCCCTCCGCGGAGCCCAACGCATGCGGGCCGGACGGCTGCGCGATCTGACGCGTCAGAAGCTTCGCCCTTGCCCCCGCGCTACCTGCTGCACTGGAAGCTAGCCGCCTGCGAGGCATCGCCGCCCACGTAGCGCGGCCACAGCGGCCACTCGCACAGCGGACGCGCGCGCGTGACCTTGAACGGCGGCTGCACCTCCTGCTCCACCAGCTGCAGCCCGCCCGGTGCCTTGCCGCGCTCGACCCAGTCGGCCAGCGCGCCGAGCATGTCGACATTGGCCGGCGCACCGCTTCCCACGTGATCGACGCCGGGCGCGGTGTACAGGCGCATGAAGCGGTCCACGTTGTCGCGGCCCAGGCGCACGACCACCGATTCGTAGTAGCGGATGCCCGCGAAGGGGCTCTGCGCGTAGTCGGCCATGTGCTCGAGCATGAGCAGCTTGCCGCCGCGCGCGTTGAATGCGCTCAGGTCGGGGTTGGTCGAATCCATGAGCTGCGACACGGTGGCGATGCGCGCGGCGTAGTCTTCCGCGCGGTAGTTGCGCACGTCGAGCGAGGGATTGCGCGCGTAGAAATACTGCAGCGCGCCGCTGCCGTAGAACCACGCGATGCCGTTGCTGGGCTGCGGCGGCACGGTCGGCGCGGCGGTGCCGGTCCACCATGCGTTCCAGCCGCCTGTCGAGGCGAAGGCCGGCGTCGCCTCGCCGCCGATGCCCCAGCCGGGGTACTCGTTGATGCCGTTGGCCAGCGGCACCGGCGCGCGCCACGGGGAGCGCAGCGTGCGCACCGCCTGCACCTGCGCGTCGTTGAGGCAGTTGTCGCCGCTCGTGCCCGCCGCGCAGCGCAGGCTGGCCGGATCGAAGCGCTGCAGGCAGGCCACCGGGTTCGAGACGATGCGATCGGCCACGCCATCGGCCGCATCGCACGACGCGAGCACCGCGTCATGCACCAGCTGCACCTGCGCCGGCCGCAGCCAGCCCTCGCCGAAAGTGGCGATACCGTTGCGCGCGCCGGCATGCTGCAGGCCCGTCCAGTTGATCACCGGCACGCGGCTGAAGATGCCGTCGAAGTCCTGCGGGTAGCGCTGCGCCATCGTGAGCGCCTCGCGTCCGCCCTCGGAGCTGCCCATGAAATACAGCTTCTGCGGCGCCTGCCCGTACGCGCGCTGCATCAGCGCCACGGCCACGTCGCGCACCTTCTTGTACGAGGCATGCGCGAAGTTGGTCAGCGCCTCGTCGTTGAGCGCAAAGGCCTGCGGCGGCTGGCCGGCCACGTTCTGGTGGCCGGAGTCGGTGCCGTAGGTCACATAGCCCTGCGCCAGCGGCGTGGGCAGGTCGAAGCGCGCGGCCGGCACCAGCGAGAGGCCGGTGATCAGCACGCCGTTGAAGCCTCCGCCGCCGTATTGCACGCTGCGCCCGTTCCATGCGAGCGGCAGGTTGACCTGGAACATGATGGGCGGCGCGCTGGCATCGATCGGTGCGATGCGGCCCAGCACCTTGCAGAAAGAGGGCATAGCCGGCGTGATGCGCGACGGGGGCGTGGGCCCGCGCTCTGCCACCGCGAGCGCGGAAGCCGGAACCAGCGTCGCGGAATCGATGGTCGCCGCGCCGCTGGGCAGGCCTATCGCCGATGAAGCGACGGGTGCGACCAGCGCCGCGCAGGCCGTCGCCGGATTGCCGCCGAGTGAAAGGCTCTGCGGGCCGGTGGGGGTGCCGCAAGCCGCGAGCAACAACGCGGCGGTCGCCAGCGTGGCGCCCCCGCTGAACACTGTCTTCGGGGTCGCCATCTGTCTGTCTCCTTTTTCGCTTGTAGTGTCTGTCTGCTACCGCGCCACGCCCAGCAGGCGGTCAAGCACCTGCGGCTGGCTGCGCAGCGCCGCCGCGCTGTCGGTGTGCACGATGGTGCCGTGGTCGAGCACCACCGCTTCGTCGGAGATCGCGAGGATCGCCTGCGGGTGCTGTTCCACGATGATCGCGGCCAGGCCCTCGTCCTGCGTGATGCGGCGAATGGCGCGCAGCAGCTCTTCCACGATGATCGGCGCCAGGCCCTCGAGCGGCTCGTCGAGCAGCAGCAGCTTGGGGTTGAGCACCAGCGCACGGCCCACGGCCAGCATCTGCTGCTCGCCGCCAGAGAGCTGCGTGCCCAGGTTGGTCTTGCGCTCGGCAAGGCGCGGGAACATCTCGTACACGCGCTGCGGATTCCACTTGCCCGGCCGCTCCACCGCCGTGAGGTTCTCGTGCACGGTGAGCGACTTGAAGATGTTGCGCTCCTGCGGCACCCAGCCGATGCCGGCCGCCGCGCGCAGGTGCGGCGCGATCTTGTGCAGTGCCTGCCCGCCCAGCGAGATGCTGCCGCCGTGCTGGCGCGTCGCGCCCGCGAGCGTGTTGATCAGCGTGGTCTTGCCCGTGCCGTTGCGGCCCAGCAGCGCCAGCGTCTGGCCCTCGCCGAGCGTGAAGGCCACGTCGTGCAGCACCACGGCCTCGCCGTATCCGGCGCTCAGGTTTTCTATTCTCAGCAGCTCAGACATGGGCAGCCTCTCCATGGCCCAGATAGACCTCTTTCACCTTCGGATCGTTGGCGATGGTCTCGGGGTCGCCCTCGGTCAGCAGGGTGCCGTTGACCAGCACGGTCATGCGGTCGGCGAAGCTGAACACCAGGTCCATGTCGTGCTCGATCAGCAGCACCGACACATCGGCCGGCAGCGCGGCCACGGTCTGCAGCAATTCCTCGCGCTCGCCGGCGGGCACGCCCGCCACAGGCTCGTCGAGCAGCAGCACGCGCGGCTCGCAGGCCAGCGCGATCGCGATCTCGAGCAGCCGGCGCTTGCCGTAGGCCAGGTGCTTCACCTGCTGCTGCGCCACGTCGCTCAGGTGGAACTGCTCCAGCAGCTGCGCCGCGCGCTCGGCGATGGCCTTGCTCGAACCCAGCGGCTTCCACCATTGCGCGCCCGCGCCCTGATGCTGCGACACCACCAGCGCCAGCGTCTCCAGCGGCGTCATGGAGTCGAACAGCTGGTTGATCTGGAAGGTGCGCACCAGCCCGCGCGCCACGCGCTTGTGCGGCGCGAGCCGGGTGATGTCCTCGCCCATCAGGGTGATGCGGCCCTCGGTGGGCGTGAGCACGCCGGTGAGCTGGTTGATGAGCGTGGTCTTGCCCGCGCCGTTCGGGCCGATGAGCGCATGGCGAGCGCCGCGCTTGAGCTCCATCGACACATTGTTGGTGGCCGTGATGCCGCCGAAGCGCATCACGAGGCCGTGGGTGGAAAGAACGGTGTCCGCGCTCATGCCGCGCCGCCTTTCTTCTTGCCGGCGCCGAACCATGCCCAGGGCTTGAGCAGCCGGTCGCGCCCGACAAGCACCAGCAGCACCAGGATCAGGCCGATCCAGAACATCCAGTACTGCGGCGTCACGGCCGACAGCCATGTCTGCAGCAGCTTGAAGACGATGGCGCCCGCCACGCCGCCATAGAGCCAGCCCACGCCGCCGATGACCAGCATCAGCAGCACGTCGGCAGAGCGGTCGAAGGCCAGCACGTCGAGCGAGGCGAAGCCGGTGGTCTGCGCCAGCAGCGCACCGGCCGCACCGGCGATGCCTGCAGCCACGGTATAGATCACCACCAGCCGCGACACCACCGGGATGCCGATGGCCATGGCGCGCAGCCGGTTGTCGCGAATCGCCTTCAGCGTGGCGCCGAAGGGCGAGTGCACGAGGCGGCGCATCAGCAGGAACAGGACCAGCATCACCGCCAGCGAGTACCAGGCGGCCGTGCGGCCGAAGAGGTCGAACTCGAACATGCCGAGCACCGGCCCCATCACCACGCCCTGCAGGCCGTCGGCGCCGCCGGTGAGCCAGTCGAGCTTGTTGGCGAGTTCGAGCAGCAGCAGCGCCGTGCCCAGCGTGACCATCAGCCGCGTGAGGTCGCTGCCGCGCAGGATCGTCACGCTCGCCACCATGCCCAGCAGCGCGGACAGCACGGTCGCGAACAGCAGGCCCACGGTCGGATCGGGCATCACCAGCTTGGCGAACAGCGCCGCCGCATACGCGCCGAAGCCGAAGAAGGCGGCATGGCCCAGCGACACGATGCCGGTGTAGCCCAGGATCAGGTCGAGCGACATCGCGAACAGCGCGACGATGGCGATCTCGTTGACCAGCAGCGAGTGCGAGGGCATCAGCAGCGGCAGCGCGAAGGCAGCCGCCCAGACGACGAATTCGAGCGGGCGCCAGCGCGCCTTGCGCAGCAGAGCCGACTGGAAGTCGGCGACGACGGGAGAAGGCGTGCTCATTCAGCGGCCCCCTTTGCGCGTGAACAGGCCCTGCGGGCGCCACATCAGGATCAGGATCATCAGCAGGTAGACGGTGAACGCGCCCATCTTCGGAATGAAGTACTTGCCCGCCACGTCGGCGATACCCAGCAGCAGCGCCGCTGCGAGCGGCCCGGTGATCGACGAGGTGCCGCCGACGGACACCACGATCAGGAAATAGATCATGTACTTGAGCGGGAAGGTCGGATCGAGCCCCAGGATCTCCGCGCCCAGCGCGCCGCCGAGGCCCGCGAGCCCCGAGCCCACCGCGAAGGTCAGCAGGAACACCACGTTCACGTTGATGCCCAGCCCCGCCGCCACGCGCGGGTCATCGACGGCCGCGCGCAGCCGGCTGCCGAAGCGCGTCTTCGAAAGAATGAGCTGCAGCACCACCGTGAGCACCGCGCACACGCCGATGATGAAGAGCCGGTAGTGCCCCATGCCCAGCAGCAGCGCGCCGTCGCCGATCTCTGTGCGGCCGCGCAGCCACTCGGGCAGCTGCACGTTCTGCTGCGACGAGCCCACGAAGTAGTCGACCGCCGCCACCGCCATGAAGGCGAGGCCGATGGAAAACAGCACCTGGTCGAGGTGCGGCTTGCCGTACATCGGCCGGTAGAGCGTGCGCTCCAGCACCGCGCCGGCCAGCGCGACGACGATGAACGCGAGCGGCAGGCAAGCCAGGAATGGCACGCCCAGCTTCTGCATCGCGAACACGGTGAGATAGCCGCCCGCCATGGCGAAGGCGCCGTGCGCGAGGTTGATGAAGTTCATCAGCCCCAGCGTCACGGCCAGCCCCACGGCTAGCACGAAGAGCAGCATGCCGTAGGCGATGCCGTCGAAAAGGATGGTCAACATATGAGCGACTCAGCAGCTTGCCGCACGGCGCGACGCCTTCGGGAAACACCCAGGAACCGGCTTTGCCGGGCCTGCGGTGTTGCCCCCGGTAGGGGGTTGGCGAAGCGACACGAAGTGCGCGCAGCCTGGGGGCGAGCCTTTATTTTGCTTTGCCGGGGTCCTTCACGCCCTTGATCACGTCGAACTCGACGTTGTAGAGCTGCCCGTCCTTCTTCTCGACCTTGCGCAGGTACACGTCCTGCACGATGTCGCGGGTCTGCGCGTCGATCAGCACCTGGCCGCGCGGGCTCTCGAAGACCTGGCCCTTCATGGCGCCCAGCAGCGCCTCGCCGCCGCCCTGGCCCTTGGTGGCCTTGAGCGCCTCGTAGATGATGCGCATGCCGTCATAGCCGCCCACGGCCATGAAGTTGGGGCGCATCTTGGGGTTGGCCTTCTCGAAGGCCTCGACGAACTTCTTGTTCAGTGCCGAGGGGTGCGCCGTCGAGTAGTGGTGCGAGGTGACCACGCCCAGCGCGCCGTCGCCCATGTCGTTGAGCTGGTCGTCGTCGGTCACGTCGCCGGTCGCGATCATCTTGATGCCGGCCTTGTCCATGCCGCGCTCCAGGAACTGCTTCATCACCGCGGCGCCTGCGCCCGAGGGCACGAAGACGAAGAGCGCGTCGGGCTTCACGTCGCGAACCTTCTGCAGGAAGGGCGCGAAGTCGGGGTTGCGCAGCGGCACGCGCAGCTTGTCGAGCACCTTGCCGCCGTTGAGCTGGAAGCGCTCGGTGAAGAACTTCTCGGCGTCGTTGCCCGGGCCGTAGTCGGCCACCAGTGTCACGACCGTCTTCACGCCGTTCTTCGGCGCCCAGTCGCCCATGGCCACCGACACCTGCGGCAGCGTGAAGCTCGAGCGGACGATGTAGGGCGACGCCTCGGTAATGCTCGACGTGGCGGCGGCCATCACCAGCTGCGGCGTCTTCGACTGGGTGGCGATGGGCGCCACCGCGAGGGCCAGGGGCGTCAGGCCGAAGCCGGCGAGCACGTTGACCTTGTCGTTCACCACCAGTTCCTGCGCGAGGCGCTTGGTCACGTCGGGCAGGCCGGTGTCGTCCTTGATGATGAGTTCCACCTTCTTGCCGGCCACGGTGTCTCCGTTCTGGGCCATGTACAGGCGGGCTGCGGCTTCGATCTGGCGGCCGGTGGAGGCCGACTGGCCCGTCATCGGAAGGATCAGGCCGATCTTGAACTTGTTGTCCTGGGCACTGGCCAGCGACATCGAAAGTGCAAGAGCCGACAGGGCGGCGGTCTGGATGAGATGGCGTCTTTGCATGTTTTTTCCTTTGAGGACGGAACGCGAACCGGCGCTATTTTGAACACTTTGCAACATCCGGCGCTGCAGGCAATCACCTAGCCGGCCACAGTCGCTGACCTTTGTTGCGCGATTGACAAATGAACTGCGCGATCATCGCGCAGGGTGCATTCCAGGAACGACCCCGATCAGCTCTCTGCGCGATAGGCGGAGTCGAGCGTGAGCGTACCCACGGCGCGTGACACGCAGGCGCAGATGCGCGTGACCGACTTCTTCTCGTGCTCGCTGAGGAACACGTCGCGGTGGTCGACTTCGCCGTCGATGGCGATCACGTCCATCGCGCACAGGCCGCATTCGCCGCGCCTGCAGTCCGACAGCGTCTGCACGCCTGCCGCGTCGAGCGCATCGAGCAGCGTGCAGTCGGCCGGCACGGTGATGGTCAGGTCGTGCCGCGGAATGCGCACCTCGAAGGACTGCGTGGCCAGCCGGCCGCTGCTGCCGAAAGTCTCGAAGCGCAGGTCCGCGATGGGACGGCCCGCTGCCTGCCAGGCGCGCTTGAGGGCTTCGAGCATCGGCACCGGGCCGCAGGTGTAGAGCTGGCCGCCGGGCGGCAGCGCGGCGATGGCGGCGGCGAAGTCGATGGGCGCGGCGCCCTCGTGGGCTTCGACGCCCTCGTGTCCCAGCGCCTCGCGCAGGTGCGGCAGGTAGCCGAACTCGTCGGCGTTGCGCGCGCCGTAGAGCATCTTCACCGGCACGCCGGTGCGCTTCGCGTGCGCGGCCAGACGCTGCGCCATCAGCACCAGCGGCGTGATGCCGATGCCGCCGGCCACCAGCAGGTAGCCCGGCGCTGAAAGATCGAGCGGAAAGTGGTTCTGCGGCGCGCTCACCTGCAGTCGGTCGCCCACCGCGAGCCGCCACATCGCGAGCGAGCCTCCGCGGCCGTCGTCCAGGCGCTTGACGGCGATGCACCAGCAGCTGCCGTCGCCCTCGCCCACCAGCGAATAGGAGCGCGTCTGCACCCTGCCCTGCGCGGTCAGCACCTGCACCTGGAGGTGGGCGCCGGGCTCATGGGGGGCGGCGAATCCGCTCTCGGGGCGCAGCTCGAACTCGCGCACGGTGGGCGTCACGTCGCGCAGCGCGACGACCTGCGCCTGCATCCATTGAAGATCGCTTTTCATCGGGGGAACACCAAGGGAGAAAAAGAAAGAAGCAGGAAGAGGAAGGGAAATCAGCCGCGACGGCGGATCAGCTGCACGCCCGGCAGCGGACGCTGCTCGGCGGTGGGCGTGCCGTGCAGCGCCTCGCGCAGGTTGCGCCGCGCGATGCGGCTGTGCTCGCGCATCAGCGCCTCAGCGCGCGAGCCTTCGCCGGACTCGATGGCATCGAGCACCTGCACGTGCTGGTCCTGCGCGACCACGAGCATGTCGCGCGCGGCCGGCGAGTTGGCCTGCACCACGACGAAGCCCGAGGGCGAGGCGAAAGGCAGGTTGATCACGCGCTCCAGCTGCTGCGCGATGACGGGGCTGGCCGCCATTTCGCACAGCAGCGCGTGGAAGCGCTCGTTGTGCGTGACGTAGCGCGAGAAGGCGGCGTCGTCGAGCGCGGGTTCGCGCAGCAGTTCGTCGATGCGCTGCAGGCAGGCGCGCGCCTCGCGCAGCACCACCGGGGCCGCGCCGCGCTCGGCGGCGAGCCGGGCCACCAGGCCTTCGAGCGTGCCGCGCAGCTCGATGGCATCGGCCACGTCGCGCTCGGAGAAGGTGCGCACCGCATAGCCGCCGTTGGGCAGCGCCTCCAGCAGGCCTTCCTGTTCGAGGCGCATCAGCGCGGTACGCACCGGCGTGCGCGACACGCCGAGCTGCTCGGAGATCGCCACCTCGGCGATGCGTGCGCCGCCGGGCAGCTCGCCCGCGAGGATCATCTCGCGCAGCCGCAGCTGCGCCTTCACGGCCTGCGAGCTGCCGCTGTCGCCGGGCTCGGCGGCGGCGGAGACGGCCGCGACCTTCGCACGGCTCACGCGGCCTCCTTCTCGGCCGGCCGGATCGGGATCGCCGCGCGCACGGGCTTCTCCTTATCGATCATGCGGTCGATGAGCTTGCGCGCCCACATCGAGCCGGCGTCGATGTTGAGGTTGTAGAACTTGTGGTCGGGGTGCTCGTCCATGGCCTTCTGCTGCGCCTCGAGCACGAGCTCGTCCTCGCGGAAGATGCCGGCGACGCCCTCGCGCAGCTCGTGCGTGAGGCGCTGCTCGCCCAGGCAGTAGTTGCGCGCGAAGGCCCAGAAGTAGAGGCAGGTCTTGTCGGTCTCGGGCGTGATGGTGTTGAGCACGTAGCCGTTGACGCCCTTGCTGCGGTCGCCCGGGTTTCCGTTGGAGGGCACCGCGCCGCTGCCGGCCTCGGCCACGCCGACGTCGATGTTCACCGTGCAAGGGCCTTCGAAGCGGATGATCTGCCAGCGGTCGACCTTGCCGGTGTAGCCGCGCGCATGGCGGATCTGGCCGCCCCAGAACGGCGGCGGATCGATGTTCTCCATCCAGCGCGTGACGGTGGCCGAACGGTCGCCGTGCGTGGCGACGAAGGGCGCCTCGGCCACCTCTCGGTTGCCGATGGAGGAGCCGTGCACGAAGGTCTCGTGCGTCAGGTCCATGAGGTTGTCGACGACCAGGCGGTAGTCGCAGTGGACGCGGATCATCTTGCCGTCGCCGGCCCAGGCCGGGTCGTCGTTCCAGTGCATGTCGGGGATGAGCGCCGGGTCGGCCTTGGCCGGGTCGCCGGGCCAGATCCACACGAAGCGGTGCTTCTCCGCCACCGGAAAGCTGCGCACGCAGGCCGAGGGGTTCAGCGTCTCCTGGCTGGGCATGTGCGTGCAGCGGCCCTGGCTGTTGTAGACGAGGCCGTGGTAGCCGCAGACCACCTCGTCGCCTTCGAGGCGCCCGAGCGACAGCGGCATCAGCCGATGCCAGCAGGCGTCCTCGAGCACGGCGACCTGCCCGTCGGTGCGACGGAACAGCACCACTTTCTGGTTGCAGATGGTGCGTGGCAGCAGCGCGTGTCGCACTTCGACGTCATAGGCGGCGGCGTACCAGGCGTTCAGGGGGAAGGCGGGCGTGGGCGTTTTCATGAATACTCAATGTATACAGAAACAGCAAAATTTCCAGCGTTTTCCGCCAATTCGAGGGTAAACACCGAGATCACTGTATACAGTCATCGCCGTTTCGATGGCGATACGATGCTCCGTTCGTTTCCCCCGATCACGATCACGACGGAGCCATCCATGACACAGCACGCCGCCTTGCCTGCCCGCTACGACCACGTGGGCAGCTTCCTGCGCCCCAAGTACCTGCTCGAAGCCCGCGAGCAGAAAGCCAAGGGCGAAATCACGCCCGAGCAGCTTCGCCTCGTCGAGGACAAGGCGATCACCGAGATCGTCAAGTTCCAGGAAGACATCGGCCTGAAGAGCATCACCGACGGCGAGTTCCGCCGCACGTACTTCCACATCGACTTCCTCGACCAGCTCGGCGGCGTGAAGACCGACATCCCGGTCACCATCCGCAAGCCCGACGGCACGGAAGAGCTGGCCCCGCCGGCGATGCGCGTGATCGACAAGGTCCGCCACGTCAAGGACATCCAGCTCGCCGACTTCCAGTACCTCAAGAGCCAGGTCTCGGCCGGCCGCACGCCGAAGGTGACGATCCCCTCGCCGACCATGCTGCACTTCCGCGGCGGCCGCGCCGGCATCAGCAAGGACGCCTACCCCGAGCTCGACCCCACCTTCTACGACGACGTGGCCAAGGCGTACGGCGACGAGCTGCGCTCGCTGGCCGCCGCCGGCTGCACCTACGTGCAGATGGACGACACCAACCTCGCCTACCTGTGCGACGAGCACATGCGCGAGGCCGCCCGCAAGCGCGGCGACGACCCCAACGAACTGCCGCACCGCTACGCCGCCTTCATCAACAAGGTGGTGGCGCAGAAGCCGCCGGGCATGCTGCTGGCCATGCACCTGTGCCGCGGCAACTTCAAGAGCACGCACGCCGCCGCCGGCAACTACGAGCCGGTGGCCGAGGCGCTGCTCAAGGAGATGGACCTCGACGCCTACTTCATGGAATACGACGACGCCCGCTCGGGCGACTTCAAGCCGCTGCGCTACCTGCCCAAGGGCAAGACGGTGGTGCTCGGCCTCGTGACCACCAAGTTCGGCGAGATGGAAGACAAGGACGAGCTCAAGCGCCGCATCGAGGACGCCGCCAAGTACGCCTCGCTCGACCAGCTCGCGCTGTCGCCGCAGTGCGGCTTCTCCAGCACGGTGCACGGCAACAACATCGCGGTGGAAGCGCAGCGCAACAAGCTGCGCCTGGTGGTCGAGACGGCGCAGGAGGTCTGGGGCTCGACCTGACACGCCGTTTCTGTTGAAGTCGGGGACATGACGACTCACATCTACTCAGGTCCCCTCAGCATGTTCGGCGCCAAGGTCGAGATCGCGGCACGCGAGAAAGGCGTGCCCTTCGAACTGGTCATGGTGCCCTTCGCCAAGGGCGACGTGTACGAGCCCAAGCACCCCGAGGTGCTTCGGGTCAACCCCGTCAAGCAGCAGGTGCCGGTGCTGGTCGACGACGAGGTCTCGCTCTTCGACTCCACGCAGATCTTCGAGTACCTGGAAGACCGTTATCCCAGCCCCGCGCTGTGGCCCGAAGGCGTTGCTGAACGGGCCCGCGCGCGGCAGCTGGAGCAGAAGTCGGACGAGGTCTTCTTCCCGAACGTGATCAAGCTCTTCGGCCTGCAGGAGGCCATGCAGAGCGCCCCGGCGATCGCGGCCTGCGCCGGCTGCGCGCGCTTCTACGACGAGATGGAAGGCCTGCTCGCCACGCGCGACTACCTGGCGGGGCCCTACTCCTTCGCCGACATCGCCTTCTACATGGCCTGCATCTTCGCCGACCGCAAGGGCGCGGGCATGACCGGCGCCACGCCGCGGCTGCTGGCCTGGCGCACGCGCGTGGGCGACCGGCCCGCGGTGCGCGCGGTGGTCGATCCGATGATGCGTTTCCTCGCCTCGGAGGGACGCGAGGTGCCGGCCTTCCTGCAACGCTGAAGGGACACTGAAGGCGCCGCCCTCAGCGCTGAGGCATCATCGATTCATGCCGACCAAAGAGTTCGACTGGCTGCCTTCTCCCTCGCAGCACTTCCTCGTCGTCACTTTCGCGCTGCTGGTCTACGTGCTGACCACGCGCGCGCGCCGCGAGCAGCGCGCGCCCACCACCGCCATCGCATGGGTCATGGGGCTGGTGCTGATGCCCTACTTCATCCTGCCGATGTACCTGCTGTTCGGGCAGCGCAAGCTGCGCCCGGCGGGTTCGCCGCGGCCGCCGCGCTCGGTGCCGCCGGGCCACTGGGCCGCCGACCTGATCGAGAGCTTCGGCCTTGCGCCGCCGGGGCGCTGCGCGATCCGCCTGCATGCCGACGGCGAGGCCGCGCGCGACGCGCTGTGGCAGGTGATCGACGGCGCGCGCGAGCGCATCGACGTGTGCACCTTCATCATCGGCGACGACCCGCTGGGCCATTCGGTGCTCGACCGGCTGGCCCAGCGGGCGCGCGAGGGCATCAAGGTGCGGGTTTTGCTCGACGGCTTCGGCGCGCTCTCGCTGCCGCGCCACCACTTCGACCGGCTGCGCGCGGCGGGCGGCGAGGTGGCGGTGTTCCGCCCCTTCTTCAGCCTGCGGCGCATCGGCCCGCGCAACCTGCGCAACCACCGCAAGTTCACCATTGCCGACGACGGCTGGCTCTGGTCCGGCGGGCGCAACCTCGCTGGCGAATACTTCACCGGCAACGACAAGCATCCGCAAGCCTGGCGCGATCTCTCCTTCGACCTGCGCGGCAGCGTGGCGGCCGCCGCGGCGCGCCAGTTCGACCATGACTGGGCCTCGGTGCGCAGCCGCAAGGCGCGCGCCATCACCGCACCCGATGCCGAAGGCCCCGGCACCGCCATGGCCCAGTTCCTGCCGAGCGGACCCGACCAGACCGAAGACACGGCGCATGCGCTGCTGATCGACGCCTGCTTCCGCGCCGAGCACCGCATCCTCGCCATCACGCCCTACTTCGTGCCCGGCGACGGCCTGCGCGACGCGCTGCGGCTGGCCGCGCGGCGCGGCGTGCAGGTGACCATCGCGATGCCCGCGCAATCCAACCACCGGCTGGCCGACTTCGTGCGCGCACGCGCCATGCGCGACCTGGCGCGCGCGGGCGTGAGCTTTCGCATGCTGCCCTTCATGGCGCACGCCAAGGCGGTGGTGGTGGACGAGGAGCTGGCCATCTGCGGATCGATCAACCTCGACCTGCGCAGCCTGCTGCTGAACCACGAGGCGGCCGTGGTGTTCTACGGGCAGGACCACATCGAATGGCTGGCCGAGTGGATCGAGACCACCGCCTCGGCCGGCGAGCCCTATCGCGCGCGGCGGCCAGGGCTGCTGCGCGACGTGGCCGAGGGGCTGCTGCTCACTGTTGCTTTCCAGCTCTAAGTGCCCAGGGGGCCGGAGCGGGGTCTGTAATCCAGATGTACAAATGCAACAAAACTGAAACCAATTGAACAAGCACACTAAAATACCCACCGGTTTCGGGGATTGACAACCCTTCCTGCCGCACCGGTCACCCCCCGGACGGACGCTGACGGATCTCCCGGCACCCCCTGCCTGGCGGGGTAGCCCGCTCGGACGCGGCCTTTCAAGGGGCCGGCCCGGGCGCCGTTCGTTGGAGTCTTGCGCCCCGATCCCCGGGGAAAACCGATGCGAGCTTTCTTCTCGCTGCGTGCCCTGGCGAACCTGGCGTTTGCGGTCCTTCCAACAGTGTTCGCGCTGTCTGGAATTGCAACGCCCGCTTTCGCCGCCATGGACGAGATCGGCCGGGCTCCCCCGAGCACCCATCGCCTGAAGTTCATCGTCGATCCCGAGTTGGCCGCCGACATCGGCCCCGCCGAGGCCGGCCGCCGGCTCGCCCAGTACGTGGCCGACGTCAACACCGTGTTCACGCGCGAGACGGTGCGCAGCTTCGCCTTCGACCCCGCCGCCGACCTGCAGCTGGTCGCGCCCGCGAACGCGCCGCAGTGCGCTTACAGCGGCCTGGTCAATGGCGAGGTGGTGGTGTGCGTCTCGAAGTCGACGCGCGGCTACAGCCACGGCGGGCTTTCCATGAGCTGGACCTTTCCTCAGAAGGGCGTGGCCTGGAACCTCAACTGGATCGCCATCCACGACCCGCTGCGACTTTCGCGCGCGCCCACGCCGGGCGCCCCCGAATCCACCGAGAAGGACTACCTGGGCCGCCAGCTCAAGACGCTGATGCACGAGCTGGAGCACGTGTTCGGCGCCGGCGCGGGCGAGTACTACAACGGCATCGCCGTCACCGACACCACCGGCGTCGCGCCCGTCACCGATCTCTCGCTGGCCAGCGAAAGCGACCGCTACTGGTGGAGCCGCCAGCACTGGCGGCTCGACCCGCTGCTGGGCACCGTCTTCGAGCAGCGCCGCGATCCGGCGGCCAATCGCGTCGCCACGCTGGAGCTGACCCGCTTCACCGAAGGCACCAGGGCCAACATCAATACCGACTGGACCGACTGGCCCAAGCTCGGCAGCTCGAAGTTCATGGCCGGCACCACCGCCACCCAGGTGCGCGTGACCGACCGCGACACCGGTGCCGCCCTGCCCGGCGCGCAGGTGTCGGTGTGGCGCAACCCGGGCGCCGGCAAGCCGCTGGCGATGCTGGTCACCGGCGTGGCCGACGCCTCCGGCCGCTTCGTGTTCGACTGGGACTGCGGCTTCAGCTGCTTCGCCACCGGCAAGACCACGCTGCTGGTCAAGGCGCGCGCCGCCAGCCGCGCGCCCGGCGCCACGTGGTTCACCATCTTCGATGCCTTCGAGCAGAAGGCGGTGCACGGCCAGCAGATGTTCACCATCGACCTGGCGCTCGGCAGCCCCGACGCGACGCCGCCCACCGTGTCGGTGGCCGCGCCCTCCATGGCCACGGTGGGGCAGCTCACCGTGATCGCGCCTGCGGTGGTGGACAACGTCGGCGTCGTCGGCGTGAAGGTGATGGGCCGCGACAGCATCCCGATCTGCACCTTCACCGCCCCGCCCTACACCTGCAGCTGGACGCCGGGCACGCCCGGCATGCAGACGATCCGCATCGTCGCGCTCGACGCGGCGGGCAACTCGGCGGTGGCTTCCGCCAACGTGATCGTCAACCCACCTTCCGACACCGTGCCGCCGGCCGTTTCGCTGGCCGCGCCCCAGAGCATGCCCGCGGGGGCGGCCGCGAGGTTCTCCGCCACCGCATCCGACAACGTCGGCGTGGCCGAGCTGAAGTTCATCGTCGACGGCAGGACCGCCTGCACGCTGCGCGCCGCGCCGTACGTCTGCGCATGGACGCCGAAGCGGCCCGGCTCTGCGAACGTGGAAGTGCGCGCGATGGATGCCGCCGGCAACGTCGCCAGCGCCTCCGCCAGCATGCGCGTCGAGGGCCCGCGGCCCGAGGACCTTTGACTAGGGCCTGTTGGTGAAGCTGGCGTTGCCCAGCCCCGTGCCGATGGTCAGCACGCCCCAGTGGCGCACGTCGCGCATGAAGGGCAGTTCGCTCAGGCCCTGCACCACGGCGTCGTTGTGCATCAGCACCAGCGTCGGGCCCGAGCCCATCATCGGCATGCGGCGCCACAGCTGGCTGGGCAGGTGGAAGGCGTGGCTTTCCCAGTCGCCGGGCAGGTTCTGCGCGCCGCGCGCGATGGAGCCGTCGGGCCGAATGAGCCCCGGGCAGCCGATGCCGATAAAGGGCGCGAGCCGGATCTTCTTGCGCTCGCTGTAGCGCACCATGTCTTCCAGCATGCCGGCGATGTGGTCGACCATGTCGCCGCGATTGGGGCCTTCGTCCGCATGGCGCCACTTCTCGCGGCGCACCACCTTCGCAAGCGAGAAGTCGGGCGCCTTGCGGTGGCGTGTCTTGACGATGCCGCAGCGCACGTTGGTGCCGCCTATGTCGACGGCGAGGATCGCGTCGTGCCCCTTGAGCATGTGGCGCGGCACCAGGTGCACCCAGCCGATCAGCCCGCCGTCGTCCACGTCGTGCGAAAGGCGGGCGATCTGCACGTGCGGGCCGAGCTCCTCCAGGATGGCGGCGGTCTGCAGGATCGCGCGCTCGCCCACGTCGCTTTCGGGAAAGCCGCCGCCGATCACGATGCGCTCCACCTTCTTCCATGAGGGCTGGCGCATGAAGCGCTGGATCACCGACGCCAGCTCCTGCGCGAACTCCTCGATGGCCACGTGCATCAGGTCGGTGGCTTCGGACGCCTTCTTCTCCTGCAGCACGCGGTCGAGTTCCTTCTTGGCGAGGTCGCGCGAGTGCGATTTGCCCAGCGGGTCCTTGCCCTTCCTGCGGCGGCGCTTGCGCCAGTGCTCGAGCAGTTCGCGAAATGCCGTCTGGCTGGCCTGATCGCCGACGAAGCCGTCCTTGTCGCGCAGCTGGAGGCTGTAGCCGTCCACCTGCAGGCCGGGCAGTTCGCGCAGGCCGTGGACGTTGGGGCCGGGGAGGTCGTGGTCGTCGCTCGCGGGTGGGGTCTTTTTCTTCATCGCGACCTACTTTGGCCCCGAACGGCAGCCGGCCCCATCGGCACCGCACGCCAGGGTTTGTAGGAGATCGACGGGTACGCGGGACGGGGCGTTGTCTATACACTGGCCCGGATGCAACTGCCCCGCAGCCTTCGCATCCTCGCGCGCGCCACCCTGCTCCTCGCCCTCGCCTGGCTTGCCTTGTGCGGCGCCGCGAAGGCGGCGGACGAGACGCTGCGCGTCGGCTCCAAGCGCTTCACCGAGTCGTACATCCTGGCCGAGCTGCTGGCGCAGACCGCCGCTCCGCACACGGCCACGCCTCCCGTCGTGCGGCAAGGGCTGGGCAACACGGCCATCGTCTACGAGGCCCTGCGCTCGGGCGCCATCGACCTCTACGCCGAATACACCGGCACCATCGCGCTCGAGATCCTCAAGGGCGCACCGGCCGATACGCGCGAGGCGATGAACGCCGCACTCGCGCCGATGGGCCTGGGCGTGGCGATTCCGCTGGGCTTCAACGACGGCTACGCGCTCGCGGTGCGCGCCGCCGACGCCGACCGGCTGGGCCTGCGCACGCTGAGCGATCTCGCGAAGCACCCCGAGCTGAAGTTCGGCCTGTCCAACGAATTCATCGGCCGCGCCGACGGCTGGAAGGGCCTGGCCGGGCGCTACGGCTTCACGCAGGCGCCCACCGGCCTCGACCACGGCCTGGCCTACGACGCGGTGGCCGCCAAGCAGATCGACGTGATCGACATCTACACGACCGACGCCAAGATCGACCACCTCGGCCTGCGCGTGCTGGAGGACGACAAGAAGTACTTCCCGCGCTACGACGCCGTGGTGCTCTACAAGCTCGACCTGCCCAAGCGGCTTCCCAAGGCCTGGGCCGCGCTGCAGGCGCTGGAAGGCAAGGTCGACGAGCACGCCATGATCGCGATGAACGCGCGCGCCGAACTGCAGAGCGTGCCCTTCGACGTGATAGCGCGCGACTTTCTCGCGAGCACGGGCAGCAAGGATGCAAAGGCGCAACCGAAGGAAGAACGCCGCGGCTTCACGGCCAAGCTGTTCGGACCCGACCTGTGGAAGCTCGCGCGCCAGCACCTGCTGCTGGTGGCGCTGTCGGTGGGCATCGCGATCCTAGTGGGCGTGCCGATCGCGATCCTGGTGTTTCCGCACGTGCGGCTGCGCGCCCTTGTGCTGGGCTTCGCGAGCCTGCTGCAGACCGTGCCCTCGCTGGCGCTGCTGGCCGTGCTGATCTCGATGCTGGGCGCCATCGGCGCGCTGCCGGCGCTGATCGCGCTCACGCTCTACTCGCTGCTGCCGATCATGCGCAACACGGTGACGGGCCTGGCCGAAGTGCCCAACGGCCTGCGCCTGGCCGGCACTGCCCTCGGCATGACGCCGCCGCAGAGCCTCCAGCTGGTGCTGCTGCCGCTGGCGCTGCCCACGCTGCTGGCGGGCGTGCGCACCGCCACGGCGATCGCCATCGGCACGGCAACCATCGCTGCCTTCATCGGCGCAGGCGGCTTCGGCGAGCGCATCGTGACGGGGCTGGCGCTCAACGACCGCGAGCTGCTGGTGGCGGGCGCGCTGCCGGCCGCCGCGCTGGCGCTGCTGAGCGAAGGCGTGTTCGAACTCGTCGAATACCTCATGCGAAGACGCCGCCGCGCGCCGCCGTCTTCGCTTCCGCCCGCCTGAAGATCGGCCTCAGGCCAGCGTGTAGGCCGTCTTCACCGTCGTGAAGAACTCCTGCGCATAGTGCCCCTGCTCGCGCGGACCGTAGCTCGAGCCCTTGCGGCCGCCGAATGGCACGTGGTAGTCGACACCCGCCGTCGGCAGGTTGACCATCACCATGCCGGCCTGGCTGTGGCGCTTGAAGTGCGTGGCGTACTTCAGCGAGGTGGTGGCGATGCCGGCCGAGAGGCCGAACTCGGTGTCGTTCGCCGTGGCCAGTGCCTCCTCGTAGTTCTTCACGCGAATCACGCTGGCCACAGGGCCGAAGATCTCTTCCTTGTTGATGCGCATCGAGGCGGCCGATTCGCTGAAGAGGGCCGGCGACATGTAGTAGCCGTCGGTTTCCAGCTTCAGCAGCTCGCCGCCGGCCGCCAGCGTGGCGCCTTCGCTCTTGCCGATGGCGACGTATTCCATGTCCTGGTCGAGCTGCGACTTCGACGAGACCGGGCCCATGTCGGTGCCCTGCGCGAGCGCGTCACCCACCTTGATCTTCGCCATGCGTTCCTTCATGGCTTCGATGAACTTCGGATAGATGCCCTCGGTCACGATGAGCCGGCTCGACGCGGTGCAGCGCTGGCCGGTCGAATAGAAGGCGCTCTGCACGCTCAGCTCCACGGCCTGCGCGAGGTCGGCGTCGTCAAGAATCACCTGCGGGTTCTTGCCGCCCATCTCGAGCTGCACCTTCTTGTGGTTGGTCACGCACTGCACCGCGATGTTGCGGCCCACGCCCACCGAGCCGGTGAAGCTGATCGCATGGATGCCCGGGTGGTTGACCAGCGCATTGCCGATCACACTGCCGCGCCCCATCACCAGGTTGAACACGCCGGCCGGAATGCCCGAGCGGCTGATGATCTCCGCGATCGCCCAGGCGCAGCCCGGCACGAGGTCGGCGGGCTTGAGCACCACGCAGTTGCCGAAGGCCAGCGCGGGCGCGATCTTCCAGGCCGGAATGGCGATCGGGAAGTTCCACGGCGTGATGAGGCCCACCACGCCCACCGGCTCGCGCGTGATCTCCACGCCGATGTTCGGCCGCACCGAAGGCAGCACCTCGCCCGACAGGCGCAGGCACTCGCCCGCGAAGAACTTGAAGATGTAGCCCGCGCGCGCGGCCTCGCCGATGCCCTCGGCCTTGGTCTTGCCCTCTTCACGCGAGAGCAGTGTGCCCAGCTCTTCCTTGCGCGCGAGGATCTCGTTGCCGATCTTGTCGAGCGCGTCGGAGCGCGCCTGCACGCTGCCGGTGGCCCAGGCCGGGAAGGCCGCGGTGGCGGCGGCCACGGCCGCATCGACGTGCGAGGCATCGCCCTGCGTGTACTGGCCGATCACGTCGGACAGGTTGCTCGGATTGACGTTGGGGCTGTAGCCGGCGCCTGCACGCCATTCGCCGCCGATGAGGTTGTCGAAGTTCTGCATCTTGGGTTCCTTGCTGCTCGATGGATGAAAAAAGAAAGAAAGAAGCCGGAGCGACGGCTCCGGCTGCGGGATGTGAGAAACGGAGCCTACGCCTCTACCTGATCATGCAGGGTTTCTTGTTGTCGAAAGTCCATCCCGGGATCAGGTACTGCATCGCCTGCGCATCGTTGCGCGCCCCAAGGCCGTGCTTCAGGTACAGCTGGTGCGCCTTCTCCACGGCATCCATGTCGAGCTCCACGCCCAGGCCGCCGCGCGTCGGCACCTTCACGAAGCCGTCTTCGATCTTCAGCGGTGCCTTGGTCAGATGCTGGCCGTCCTGCCAGATCCAGTGCGTGTCGATGGCCGTCACCTTGCCCGGCGCGGCCGCTGCCACGTGCGTGAACATCGCGAGCGACACGTCGAAGTGGTTGTTGGAGTGCGAACCCCAGGTCAGGCCCCACGCCTGGCACAGCTGCGCCACGCGCACCGAGCCCTGCAGGGTCCAGAAATGCGGATCGGCCAGCGGGATGTCGACCGACTGCAGCGAGAGGCTGTGCACCATCTCGCGCCAGTCGGTGGCGACCATGTTGGTAGCGGTTGGCAGGCCGGTGGCGCGGCGGAACTCGGCCATCACCTCGCGGCCCGAGAACACGCCCTCGGCGCCGCACGGGTCTTCGGCGTAGGCCATCACGCCGTGCAGGTCGCGGCACAGGCGGATCGCGTCCTGCAGCAGCCAGCCGCCGTTGGGGTCTAGCGTGACGCGGGCATTCGGAAAGCGCTCGTGCAGCGCACGGATCGCCTCGACCTCTTCCTCGCCGCGCAGCACGCCGCCCTTGAGCTTGAAGTCGGTGAAGCCGTAGCGCGCATGCGTGGCCTCGGCCAGGCGCACGATGGCCTCGGGCGTCATCGCCTCCTCGTGGCGAAGGCGGAACCAGTCGTTGTCGGCGCCGGGGTCGCTCTCGTACGGCAGATCGGTCTTGCTGCGGTCGCCCACGTAGAAGAGATAGCCGAGCATCTGCACCGCGTCGCGCTGCTGGCCTTCGCCGAGCAGGGCCGCCACGGGCACTTCGAGGAACTGGCCCAGCAGGTCGAGCAGCGCGGCTTCGACGGCCGTGACCGCGTGGATGGTCACGCGCAGGTCGAAGGTCTGCAGGCCGCGCCCGCCGCTGTCGCGGCCGGCGAAGGCGCCGCGCATGCTGTTGAGGATCGCGTTGTGCCGGCCGATGGGCTGGCCGACGATCAGGTCGCGCGCATCCTCCAACGTCTGGCGGATCTTCTCGCCGCCGGGCACTTCGCCCACGCCGGTATGGCCGGCGCTGTCGGTCAGGATCAGCAGGTTGCGCGTGAAGAACGGGCCGTGAGCGCCGCTCAGGTTCATCAGCATGCTGTCATGGCCCGCAACGGGGACCACGCGCATGCCGGTGACGACGGGAGCGCCCGTCATGGCTTCGGAAACAACGGATTCAGGGCTTGTCATCTTCGGGCTGCGTGCTTCAGTCTGCAGTAATGTGGCGGGCGTCGATCAATGTCTTCCATCGCGTCCATTCGCGCAACTGGAAGGCGGTGAAATCCTCGGGCGTGCTGGCGACGATCTCCAGGCCTTGGTCGAGCATGCGTTTCTTTGTCTCGGGGTCCTGCATCGCGGCAATCACGGCGTCGCTCAGCTTCTTCTTGGTCGCCGGCAGCAATCCTTTCGGCGCGGCCATGCCCTGCCATGAATAGACCTCGGCCCCCTTCACACCGGCCTCTGCCAACGTGGGCACGTCGGGCAGCACCGGCGAGCGCTTGTCGCCCGTGACGGCAATGGCGCGCAGCTTGCCGCCGCGGATGTGCGGCAGCACTGCATTGACGTTCTGGAACGAAAAGTCGACCTGGTTGCCGAGCAGGTCGTTGACCGCGGGCGCGCCGCCCTTGTAGGGCACATGCACGCCTTCGGTCTTCGTCTGCTGCCAGAAGAGTTCGGCCGAGAGATGGTCGGACGAGCCGTTGCCCGAGCTCGCGAACGAGACCTTGCCCGGCGTCTTGCGCAGCAGCGCCAGCACGTCGTCCACCGTGCGCTCCGGCCGCGCGACATTCGCGACGAGCACGTTGGGCGCCTGCACGGGCACGCTGATGTAGTCGAAGTCTTTCGTCGCGTCGTAAGGCACGCTCTTTTGCAGGTGCGGCGTGACGACGAAGGCGCCGAGCGAGGACACCAGCAGCGTGTAGCCGTCGGGCGCCGCGCGCTTGACCTGGCCGGTGCCGATGGTGCCCGTGGCGCCGGGCCGGTTGTCGACGACGAAGCTGCCGCCGAGCTTGTTCTGCAGCTGCAGCGCAATGGTGCGGGCAACCATGTCGGTGGAACCGCCGGCCGGGAACGGCACGACGATGGTCACCGGTTTCTGCTGGGGCCATGCGTCGGCCTGCGCCGAGGCAGGCAGGGGCAAAAACGCGGCCGAGGCGGCCGCGAGGGCGGCCCCGAGAAGGACTCTCTTCTTCATTCGGACTAGATCCTCACGGCCTGGCGGGCCAGCAGCTTCCAGCTGCCGCCCTGCTTCTGCCACACGCCGAGGATCTTCAGCGCCACCTTGCCGGGCTTGCCCGAATCATTGGTGTCGGCGGTGAGCGTGTGGCGCACGATGGCGGTATTGCCGTCGACCACCTTCACGGTCTGGTCGGTGATGGCGATGGCCACGAAGTCGGACTTGCCGTCGAGCAGGTCGGCGATGAAGCTGGCCTTGGTGTCTACCTTGCCGCCGGAGTGGCCGTAGCTGAGGTCGTCGGCCACCAGCGCGCCGAGGGCGGGCGCGGTGGGGTCGATCATTGCGATGCGCAGCCGCTCGGCGGCCGCGGCAACCTCGGGCGCGGCCGACGCGGCATTGCCCGAGGGCATCACCGAGCAGGCCGAGAACAGGGCCGCCGAAGCGGCGACCAGGAAGAGCTTCTTGAGGAACATGGCGTCTTGTCTCCGTTGTTGTGATGGGTCTTCCGCCAGGGGCCGGCTTATTGCGGGCCGAGCGAGTCGATCAGCGCCTTGAGCTGCTCCATCTCGGCGGGCGTGAGGTCGGTGAGCGGCGCGCGCACGGGGCCGGCATCGTGGCCGACGATCTTGGCGCCGGCCTTCACGATGCTCACTGCGTAGCCCGGCACGCGGTTGCGCAGCTCGAGGTAGGGCATGAAGAAGTTCTTCAGCAGGCGGTGCTGCGTCGGCAGGTCGTCGGCGGCGACGGCCCTGTAGAAGTCCATGGCGGTCTTCGGAATGAAGTTGAAGACGGCCGACGAATACACCGGCGTGCCCATCGCCTTGTAGGCGGCGGCGTAGACCTCGGCGGTGGGCAGGCCGCCCAGGTAGGCGAAGCGGTCGCCCATCTTCTGGTAGATGGCGACCATCGCCTCGATGTCGCCCACGCCGTCCTTGAAGCCGACGAGGTTGGGGTTGCGCTCGGCCAGCGCGGCCAGCGTGTCGGGCTTGAGGCGGCTGGTGGCGCGGTTGTAGACGATCACGCCGAACTTCACGCTCTTGCACACGGCCTCGACGTGCGCGGCCAGGCCTTCCTGGCCGGCTTCGGTGAGGTAGTGCGGCAGCAGCAGGATGCCGTGCGCGCCGGCCTTCTCAGCCGCCTGCGCGCACTGGATGGCGAAGCGCGTGGGACCGCCCGCGCCCGCGATGATCGGCACCACGCCGCGGCAGGTGTCGACCGCGGTCTTGATGATGCCGGGGTACTCGTCGCCGGTGAGCGAGAAGAACTCGCCCGTGCCGCCGGCCGCGAACAGCGCGCTCGCGCCGTACGGGGCGAGCCATTCGAGGCGCTGCTCGTAGCCCTTCTTGTTGAAGTCGCCGTTGCTGTCGAAGTCGGTCAGCGGAAACGAGAGCAGGCCGGAGCCCATGATGGTCTTGAGTTCTTGCGGGTTCATCGGGAAGAGTCCAGTGAAGATGAGGAAAAGGAGAAGGAAATGCTGCGGGCGATGCGGCCGCCGCCGGGCCGCCCCAAGGCGAGCCGCGCCTCCCCCTCGGGGGGTGGCGAATTACACGGAGCGCAGCGAGTGAAAAGCCGGGGGGCGGGCATGACTAGTCGAGCCTGACGTTGGCTTCCTTGATGACCTGGGCCCAGCGCGCGCGCTCCTTGGCGAAGAACTGGTCCTGCTCGGGCGCGGTCATGGTCACGACCTCGGCCCCCTGCCCCGCGAGGCGGGCGCGGATGTCGGCGGTGCGGATGATGCGCACCAGCTCGCGGTTGAGCCGGGCGACGATCGCGTCGGGCACGCCGCGCGCGGCGACCATACCCTGCCAGGTGCCCGACTCGTAGCCGGGAGCGCCCTGCTCCGCGATGGTCGGCACGCTGCCGATCAGCGGCATGCGCGTGGCCTTGGACACGGCAATCAGCTTGAGCTTGCCGGCCTGCACCTGCGGGTAGGTGGCGAGCATGCCGTTCATCAGAACCTGCGTCTGGCCCGAGACGGTGTCGAGCACGGCCTGCACGCCGCCCTTGTAGGGCACGTATTCCCACTTGGCGCCGATGCGGCGCTGCAGCTCGATGCCCGCGAGGTGCGCGGTGCTGCCGCTGGCGGTGACGGCGAAGTTGAGATCGCTCTTCTTCGAGAGCTCGACCAGCTCCTTCAGCGTGTTCGCCTGCACCGAGGGATGCACCACCAGCAGGTGCGGCGAATAGGCCAGCATGGAAACGCTGCGCAGGTCCTTCGACGGATCGAAAGGCAGCTTGGGGTACAGCGACGGGCTGATGGCCAGCGCGCCCAGGTCGCACAGCATCAGCGTGTAGCCGTCGGCCGGGGCCTTGGCCAGCAGGTCGGCGCCGAGGTTGCCGTTCGCACCGGCCTTGTTGTCGATGACGACGGGCTGGCCCAGCGCCTCCGACAGCGGCTGGCTGATGGCGCGCGCAATGATGTCGGACGAGCCGCCCGGCGGGTACGGAACGATGATCCGGATCGGCTTCGAGGGCCAGTTGCCGGTGCCGCCCTGCGCGCCCGCCGCGGCTTGCGCGAAAGAGCGCGCCGGCAGGCTGGCGGCCAGGGTCGTGGCCAGCGCGGCGCCCAGTGCGCCGCGTCGGGAGATGGTCATGCTGCCTCCTGTTGTTCGATGGTCGTCACGGCCTTGTGCGCAACGAGCCGCACAAGTTATCAGTCATCGTACAACTAGCAAGACGACTTGTCCAGCAGGCCGGACAAGAAAAATATCAGTGGGACGAAGCGGCGTCGGAAGACGGCGAGGACGCATCGGCCCCACCGACCCCTGCCGCGGCGGCATCGGCCTTCGCCTTCTGCTGCGCGGCTTCCTGCGCCATGCGCAGCCGCTCGCGGCTGTTGGTCAGGTGGATGCGCATGGCGGCGCGCGCCGACTCGGGGTCGCGCCGCGCGATGGCCGCGTAGATCTCTTCGTGCTCGCGGTTGACGCGGCTCAGGTAAGGCGCCCCGCCCTCGTGCGTGCGGATGGCGCTGATGCGGGTGCGCGGGATGAGCGTGGTGCCCAGGTGCCGCATGATGTCCGCGAAGTACGGGTTGCCGGTCGACTCGGCGATCTGCAGGTGGAAGCGGAAGTCCGGCCCCACCGTGTCGCCCGCCACCACCACGTTGCGCTCGAAGTCGTCGAGCGCCTGGCGCATGGCGACCAGCTGCTCGTCGGTGCGGCGACTGGCGGCGAGGCCGGCCGATTCGGTCTCCAGGCTGATGCGAAGCTCCAGCACGGCGAGCACGTCGACCGAGGCGGCGATCTCGCCCGGATCGAGGCGGAACACGCCGCCGGTGCGCGGCTGCAGCACGAAGGTGCCCACACCGTGCAGCGTCTCGACCAGCCCCGCGGCCTGCAGCTTCGACAGCGCCTCGCGCACCACGGTGCGGCTCACGCCATAGGCCTGCATGATGGCCGACTCGGTCGGCAGCTTGTCGCCCGGCCGCAGCGACTGGCTGCGGATCTTCTCGCCCAGGTCTTCCACCAGCCCGTGCGCGAGTCCGCGCGCGCGCTGGCGCGGACGCCCCACGAAAGACGGCGCCGAAGAGGCCGCCTCCGCCGGAGCATCCGACACCAAGGGATTACCCGCAGTCGTCTGAACCATGGCCACGATGATAATCCCCAAACTAGTTGTACGACAACAGATAACTTATCACTCAACTTCCAAGTGTCGCGGGCGAATCCGCCGGCGGCCTGCGGTTTCCACGGCACCGAAATGCAGCGCCTTTTCGACCTCGCGACCTCGACCTTGCTTCCACGGCATCGTACCGGCCGCTCCAGCGAAACCGCCGCAGCGGCTGCCCCTCGGAAACCATGACTCCGGCATTCAAGGACTGGCAACCATGACAGACAACAACAAGATGAATCGCCTGCTGCTGACCGGCGCTGCCGGCGGCCTCGGCAAGGTGCTGCGCGAGCGGCTCAAGCCTTTTGCGAACGTGCTGCGGCTGTCCGACATCGCCTCGCTGGCGCCCGCAGCCGGTGCCGACGAGGAAGTCGTGCCCTGCGACCTCGCCGACAAGGCCGCCGTGCACGCGCTGGTGGAAGGCTGCGACGCCATCGTCCACCTGGGCGGCGTGTCGGTGGAGCGGCCGTTCGAGGAGATCCTCGAGGCCAACATCAAGGGCGTGTTCCACATCTACGAAGCCGCGCGCCGCCACGGCGTGAAGCGCGTGGTGTTCGCGAGCTCCAACCACGTGATCGGCTTCTACAAGCAGAGCGAACGCATCGACGCCCACGCCGCGCGCCGGCCCGACGGCTACTACGGCCTGTCGAAGTCCTTCGGAGAAGACGTCGCACAGTTCTACTTCGACCGCTGGGGCATCGAGACGGTGAGCATCCGCATCGGCTCATCTTTCCCCGAGCCCGCCAACCGCCGGATGATGAGCACCTGGCTCAGCTACCGCGACCTGACTTCGCTGATCGAGAAGTCGCTCTTCACGCCCGACGTGAAGCACACCGTGGTCTACGGCATGTCGAACAACCGCGACGTGTGGTGGGACAACAGCGCGGCCGCGCACCTGGGCTTCGTGCCACAGGACAGCTCCGAAGTGTTCCGCGACAAGGTCGAGCAGCAGCCTCCGGTGGCGCCGACCGATCCGAACGCCATCTACCAGGGCGGCGCCTTCACCGCGCAGGGCCCGTTCGGCGATTGAGGCGAGTCAGGCGATGCAAGCTGAACTCGTCCTCGACGCGCGCAACGGCACCGGCGAAAGCCCGGTGTGGCATGCCGCGCAGCAGGCGCTGTACTGGGTCGACATTCCGGCGCGGACACTGAACCGCTGGCATGCGAGCGAAGGCCACGCGCAGTGGAAGGCCGACGAGATGATCGCCTGCGTCGCGCCGCGCGCCGACGTGCCCGGCGAGTGGATCGCCGGCATGGAAAGCGGCCTCTTCTCGCTGAAGCCGCAGGCCGACGGCACGCTGCCCGCCACCCCGCTCGCACCCGTCGAGCACGCGGCACCCGCCATGCGCTTCAACGACGGCCGCTGCGACCGCCAGGGCCGCTTCTGGGCCGGCACCATGCTGCTCGACATGGCCGCAGGCGCCCGCGTCGGCCGCCTCTACAGCTACGGCAAGGGCGACGGCAAGGGCGACGGCAACGCCGCCCTTCGCCTCGACGACCTCATCGTGCCCAATGGCCTGGCCTTCAGCCCCGACGGCCGCACGATGTACCTCTCGGATTCGCACCCCACTGTGCAGGCCGTCTGGGCCTTCGACTACGACACCGCCACCGGCACGCCCAACAACCGCCGCCTGTTCGTCGACATGAAGCCCCTGCCCGGCCGCCCCGACGGCGCCGCCATGGACACCGACGGCTGCTACTGGATCTGCGGCAACGACGCCGGTCTGGTGCACCGCTTCACGCCCGACGGCCGGCTCGACCGATCGCTCGAAGTGCCGGTGAAGAAACCTGCCATGTGCGCCTTCGGCGGCGCAGGCCTCGACACCCTGTTCGTCACCTCGATCCGCCCCGGCGGCATCGACCTGTCGGACCAGCCGCTCGCTGGCGGCGTCTTCGCGCTGCGGCCTGGCGCGCAGGGCGTTGCGGAACCGGCCTTCGGCAGCTGACCCCTTTTTCAACAACCACCAAGCAAGAGGACGAGACAAATGAAATTCGCCAAGAAGACCCTGATCGCACTTTCCGCGTGCGCAGCAGCCGCGCTGACCACCATGGCTGCACACGCCACCGAGTTCCGTTCGGCCGACATCCACCCCGACGACTACCCCACCGTGACCGCGGTGAAGTTCATGAGCGAGCGCCTGAAGGCGCTGTCGGGCGGCAAGCACAGCATCAAGGTGTTCAACAACAGTGCGCTCGGCAGCGAGAAGGACACGATCGAGCAGACCAAGATCGGCGCGCTGCAGATGGTGCGCGTGAACATCGCGCCGATGAACAACATCTGCCCCGAGACGCAGGTGCCGACCATGCCCTTCCTGTTCCGCTCGGTCGACCACCTGCACAAGGTGCTCGACGGCCCGATCGGCGAAGAAATCCTGAAGTCGTGCGAGAAGCAGGGCTTCGTGGGCCTGGCCTACTACGACAGCGGCGCGCGCTCGATGTTCACCGCCAAGAAGCCGGTGCGCAGCTTCGCCGACATGAAGGGCCTGAAGGTGCGCGTGCAGCAGTCCGACCTGTGGGTGTCGATGCTCGAAGCCATGGGCGCCAACGCCACGCCCATGCCCATGGGCGAGGTGTACACGGGCCTGAAGACCGGCCTGATCGACGCCGCCGAGAACAACTACCCCACCTATGAAAGCGCCCGCGCCTTCGAGGTGGCCAAGTACTACAGCAAGACCGAGCACTCGATGGCGCCCGAGATGCTGCTGTTCTCCAAGCGCGCGTGGGACAAGCTCTCCGCCGAGGAACAGGGCTGGATCCGCCAGGCCGCAAAGGAATCGGTGCCCTACATGCGCAAGCAGTGGGAAGAGCGCGAAGTGAAGTCGCTGGCCACGGTGAAGGCCGGCGGCGCCGAGATCATCGAAGTGGACAAGGCGCCGTTCCAGGCAGCGATGAAGCCGGTGTACGACAAGTTCATCACCGACGCGAAGCTCAAGGACCTGGTCAAGCGCGTGCAAGAGACGAAGTAAGCGAACCGCCCTGCTGAACCAACTCCTTCCCCCTCTGGGGGGAAGGCCGGGATGGGGGCACGACGGCGCTGGCATAGGGACGCCGCTAGCCCCCACCCCTGCCCTCCCCCAGAGGGGGAGGGAGAAAACAGAGAAAAACCTTCATGTACACCAAACTCTGCCGCACCCTCGCGCGTGCCTGCATGTGGTTGGGCATCCTCGGCCTCGTCGCGGTGATCTGCGCCGTGAGCTGGCAGGTGTTCGGCCGCTACGTGCTCAACAACACACCCACCTGGGCCGAAAGCCTCGCGCTGCTGCTGGTGCTCTACGTCACCATGCTCGGCGTGGCCGTGGGCGTGCGCGACGCGGGCCACATCGGGCTCGAATCCTTCCTCGTCCTCGCACCCGACTGGCTGCGGCTGAAGATGGAATACCTCATCCACGCGCTGATCCTGCTGTTCGGCCTGGCCATGGCCTGGAACTGCGCCGAGCTGGCCGGTTCGGTCTGGGACTACCGGCTGCCCACGCTGTGGATCTCCGAAGGCTGGAAGTACGTGCCGGCCGCCGTCTCGGGCTTGCTGATCGTCCTCTTCTCCATCGAACACATCATCGCGCTCGCCCAAGGCCGCGAAGTAGAACCCGCCTGGGGATAACGAATGCACACCCCCAGGCTTCGCGCACTTCGTGTCGCTTCTCCAACCCCCTTGCAGGGGGCAATGCCTGCGGCCCGGCAAGGCCGGTTCCGCGGCATTCCCCGAACAGTCCATAGCGCCCCCACCACCGGCGAGGCGGCCAGATCATGACCATTCCCCTTTTGATTCTCTGCCTCTCGTTCACGCTCTTCCTGTTGCTGGGCGTGCCGGTGGCTTTCTCCATCGGCCTGTCGGCCCTGGCCACGCTGCTGTATGAAGGCCTGCCGCTGGCGGTCGGCTTCCAGCAGATGACCTCGGGCATGGGCATCTTCTCGTTCCTGGCCATCCCGTTCTTCATCTTCGCGGGCGAGCTGATGCTCTACGGCGGCATCGCGGACCGCATCGTCAACCTGGCGCGCGACCTGGTGGGCCACGTGCGCGGCGGCCTCGGCATGTCGAACGTGGTGGCCTGCACGCTGTTCGGCGGCGTATCGGGTTCGCCCGTGGCGGACGTCTCGGCCATGGGCGCGGTGATGATCCCGATGATGAAGAAAGAGGGCTATCACGCCGACTACGCAGTCAACGTGACCACGCACGCGGCCCTGGTGGGCGCGCTGATGCCGACCAGCCACAACCTCATCATCTATTCGCTCGCGGCGGGCGGAAAGGTGTCGATCGCGGCGCTGATCCTGGCGGCGCTGCTGCCGGCCGCGGTGCTCACCCTCAGCAACCTCGCGGCCGCCTACCTGGTGGCGGTGAAGCGCGGCTACCCCGCGGGCACCTTCCCCGGCTGGGCCATCGTGGGGCGCTCGTTCGCGGCGGCGCTGCCGGGCCTGTTCGTGGTGCTGCTGATCCTGGGCGGCATCCTGTCGGGCGTCTTCACGGCCACCGAGTCGGCGGCGGTGGCGGTGCTCTATGCCCTGGCGCTCACCATCTTCGTGTACCGCACGCTGAAGTGGGAGCACTTCATCAAGGCGGCCTCGAAGGCAGTGCGCACCACCGGCGTGATCCTGCTGCTGATCGGCATCTCCAGCACCTTCGGCTATCTCATCAGCCTGTACGGCGTGGCCGAGCTCACGGGCCAGATGCTGTCTCAGGTGACGAGCACGCCGTGGGTGATCTTCCTGCTCATCAACATCATCCTGTTCGTGCTGGGCACCTTCCTGGACATGGCCGCCACCATCCTGCTGTGCACGCCGATCTTCCTGCCCATCGCGCAGCAGTACGGCATGACCTCGGTGCAGTTCGGCATCGTGATGCTCATCAACTGCGCGCTGGGCCTGAACACGCCGCCGGTGGGCACGACGCAGTTCGTGGGCTGCGCGATCGGCGGGGTGTCGGTGGGCACGGTGATGCGCACCATCTGGCCGTTCTACGGAGCGCTGATCTTCGCGCTCGGCGTAGTCACCTTCGTGCCGGCCTTCTCGACCTGGCTGCCCAGCATGTTCATGGTGGTGAAATGACGCACACCCCCAGTCTTCGCGCACTTCGTGTCGCTTCGCCAACCCCCTTGCAGGGGGCAACACCTGCGGCCCGGCAGAGCCGGTTCCGCGGTGTTCCACGAAAAGACCGCGCTTTTTCTGCCGCCTTCGAAGCCTGATATGCCCGACGCCGCAAGACCTCCGCTCTACATCCGCATCCACGCGGCCGACAACGTGGCCATCGTCGCCAACGACGGCGGTCTGAAGGCCGGTGCGGAGTTCGCCGACGGCCTGCGGCTGGTGGACAACGTGCCGCAGGGCCACAAGGTCGCGCTGGTCGACCTTGCCGAAGGCGACGCCATCCGCCGCTACGACGTGGTGATCGGCTACGCGCTGAAGGCGCTGCCGCGCGGCAGCTGGGTGCACGAGCGCGTGATGCGCATGCCGACCGCGCCCGAGCTCGACGGCCTGCCCATCGCCACGGTCAAGCCCCCTGCCCTGCCGCCACTGGAGGGCTACACCTTCGAGGGCTACCGCAACGCCGACGGCTCGGTGGGCACGCGCAACATCCTGGCCATCACGCAGACGGTGCAGTGCGTGGCGGGCGTCACCGAGTTCGCGGTGCAGCGCATCAAGGCCGAGCTGCTGCCGAAGTACCCCAACGTCGACGACGTGGTGGCGCTGGAGCACAGCTACGGCTGCGGCGTGGCCATCGACGCGCCCGACGCCGTCGTGCCCATCCGCACGCTGCGCAACATCAGCCTCAACCCCAACTTCGGCGGCGAGGTGATGGTGGTGAGCCTGGGCTGCGAGAAGCTGCAGCCCGAGCGCCTGCTGCCGCCGGGCAGCATTCCCATCGCCGACCAGCGCGGAGGCACCACGCCCGATGCTGCGCTCGACGTGGTCTGCCTGCAGGACGACGCGCACGTCGGGTTCATGTCGATGATCGATTCGGTGATGCGCCAGGCCGAGGAACACCTCGCCCGGCTCAATGCCCGCAAACGCGAGACCGTGCCTGCCAGCGAGCTGGTGGTGGGCGTGCAGTGCGGCGGCAGCGACGCCTTCTCGGGCGTCACCGCCAACCCGGCCGTGGGCTTCTGCACCGACCTGCTGGTGCGCGCGGGCGCCACCGTGATGTTCTCCGAAACCACCGAGGTGCGCGACGGCATCGACCAGCTCACCTCGCGCGCGTCCACGCCCGAGGTGGCCGAGGCCATGATCCGCGAGATGGCCTGGTACGACGCCTACCTGAAGAAGGGGATGGTCGACCGCAGCGCCAACACCACGCCGGGCAACAAGAAGGGCGGGCTCTCCAACATCGTCGAGAAGGCGATGGGCTCCATCGTCAAGTCGGGCTCGGCGCCCATCACCGGCGTGCTCGCGCCCGGCGAGAAGGCGAAGCAGAAGGGCCTGATCTACACCGCCACGCCCGCCAGCGACTTCATCTGCGGCACGCTGCAGCTGGCCGCCGGCATCAACCTGCACGTGTTCACCACCGGCCGCGGCACACCCTACGGGCTGGCCGAGGTGCCGGTGATCAAGGTCGCCACGCGCAGCGACCTCGCGCGCCGCTGGCACGACCTGATGGACGTGAACGCGGGCCGCATCGCCGACGGCGAGGCCACCATCGAGGACATCGGCTGGGAAATGTTCCGCCTGATGCTCGACGTGGCCAGCGGACGGAAAAAGACCTGGGCCGAGCACTGGAAGCTGCACAACGCGCTGGTGCTGTTCAACCCCGCGCCCGTGACCTGAGCAAGGCGCTGCGCGACGCGCGGGTTCACGTCTTTCCGATTTCCTTTCTCAGACCTGTCTCTTCATCAACGGAGCCCCTCATGGAAGACCTCAAGGACAAGACAGCCCTCGTCACCGGCGCCAGCACCGGCATCGGCGCGGCGGTGGCCATCGCCTTCGCTGCGCGCGGCATGCGCGTGGCGGTGCACTACAACAGCTCCGCCGACGCGGCGAACCAGGTGGTCGACACGATCCGCGCGGCCGGTGGCACCGCCTTCGCGCTGAAGGCCGACGTGCGCGACACGGGCGCGATCCGCGAGTGCGTGAAGCAGGCCTCGGCGCAATTCGGCGGCCGCATCGACGTGCTGGTGAACAACGCGGGCAGCCTGGTCAAGCGCGTGCCCATCGCCGAGTTCGACGACGCGCTCTTCGACGAGGTGCTGCACATCAACGCGCGCTCGGTGCTCGCTTTCTGCCGCGAGGTGGTTCCGCTGATGCGCAAGAGCGGCGGCGGCAACATCATCAACGTGACCTCGGTCGCGGCGCGCACCGGCGGCGGCCCTTCGGCCTACCTCTACGCGGGATCGAAGGGCTTCGTGAGCACGGCGACGCACGGGCTGGCGAAGGAGCTGGTGGGCGACCGCATCCGCGTGAACGCGGTGGCGCCGGGCGTCATCCAGACGCCCTTCCAGGACCGCTTTTCCACGCCCGCGATGCTGGAGAACTTCCGCGCCGGCATTCCGATGGGCCGCATCGGCACGCCGGACGAATGCGTGGGCGCATTCCTCTATCTCGCCTCGGAACAGCTTTCGGGCTATGTCACCGGGCAGGTGATCGAGGTGAACGGCGGGCAGTACATGCCCTGACGCGCACCCACGCCTTTCAACACTTCAACGCTCACCCACAACAACGGAGACAACGACATCATGAAACGCAAGCAGTTCATTCGCGGCATCGCCGCCCTCTCGGCCACGGCCGCGCTCTCGCTCGGTCTGGCGGCACCGGCTGCCGCGCAGGCTGATTTTCCGAACCACACCATCGAGCTGCTGGTGCCCTACCAGCCCGGCGGCGGCACCGACGGCCTGGCGCGCGCCTTCTCGGAGGCGAGCCGCAAGCACATCTCGCAGAGCATCGTGATCATCAATCGCCCCGGCGCGGGCGGTGCCATCGGCTGGACGGAGGTGATCAACGCCAAGCCCGACGGCTACAAGCTCGCCGTGCTCACGGTCGAACTGCTGACGCTGCCGCACCTGGGGCTGGCCAAGTTCAACTACGACGACTTCCAGCCCATCGCACAGCTCAACGCCGACCCGGCCGCCATCACCGTGAAGGCCGACGCGCCGTGGAACACCATCGAGGAGTTCCTGGCCGCCGCGAAGAAATCGCCGGAGAGCGTGCGCGTGGGCAACTCGGGCAACGGCTCGATCTGGCACCTTGCCGCCGCCGCGCTGGAAGACAAGACCGGCGCCAAGTTCGGCCACATCCCGTTCCAGGGTGCGGCCCCCGCGGTGCTCGCGCTGCTGGGCGGCCACATCGAAGCCGTGGCCGTGAGCCCGGCCGAGGTGACGACGCACGTGCAGGGCGGCAAGCTCAAGGTGCTGATGGTGATGGCCGACAAGCGCGTGAAGGGCTTCGAGAAGGTGCCCACCGCCAAGGAGCGCGGCATCGACCTGTCGATCGGCACCTGGCGCGGCCTGGGCGCGCCGAAGAACACGCCGCCCGAAGTGATGGCGAAGCTGCGCGAGATCACCGCGAAGACCGCCGCCGAACCGCTGATGCACGAGGTGATGGACAAGCAGAACCTGGGCTATGTCTACACCGACGGCGCGGTGTTCAAGGAGACGCTGGCGAAGGACAACGTGTACTTCAAGCAGCTCATCACCAAGCTCAACATCAAGCCCTGAGCCCCCGGCCATGAAGAAGACGACCATCGCATCGCTGCTGTGGCTGGCCGCGGCGGTGCCCGCATCGGCCGCCACCTGGGTCTACGTGTCGAACGCCGACAGTCAGGAAATCTCGGTGCTCGAGCTCGACCGCACGCAGGGCGCGCTCAAACCGGTGCAGACGCTGAACGTGGGCGGCACGGTGATGCCGATGGTGGTGAGCCGCGACAAGCGCGTGCTGTACGCCGCGCTGCGCTCGCAGCCTTTCCGCGTGACAGCGCTTTCCATCGACGGCGCCAGCGGCAAGCTGCAGAAGCTCGGCGAGGCGCCGCTGGCCGACAGCATGGCCAACATCGACCTCGACGCGAGCGGCAAATGGCTGTTCGCGGCTTCGTACCAGGGCGGCAAGATCACGGTGAACGGCATCGGCAAGGACGGCGCCGTGGGCCCCATCCACCAGCTGATCCAGACCGAGCCCAACGCTCACGCCATCCACGCGGACGCGAGCAACCGCTTCGTGCTCGCCACCAGCCTGGGCGGCGACAACGTGTCGAGCTGGCGCTTCGACGCCGAAAAAGGCCTGCTCTCGCCCAACGATCCGCCGCTGACCAAGACCGCCGCGAAGTCGGGCCCGCGCCACTTCGTGTGGGACAAGGCGCAGCGCCACGTCTACCTGCTCGACGAGCTCGACGCCGCGCTGCACGTGTTCGCCTGGGACGCCGCGCGCGGCACGCTCAAGCTCGAACAGAGCACGACCACGCTGCCCGCCGGCTTCACCGGCAAGCCCTGGGCCGCCGACCTGCACCTCACGCCCGACGGGCGCTTCCTCTACGCGTCGGAGCGCACGTCGAGCACGCTTTCCGCGTTCAAGGTCGATGCCGCCACCGGGCAGCTGCAGCCCCTGGGCCAGACGCCGACCGAGAAGGGACCACGCGGCTTCGCCATCGACTCCACCGGCCGCTACCTGATCGCGGCGGGACAGGAATCGAACGGCATCTCGCTCTACGCCATCGACGGCGACACCGGCGCGCTGGGCAAGCCCCAACGCCTGGACGTGGGCAAGAACCCGAACTGGATCGAGATCGTCGACGTGCCCTGACACGCCCCCGACGCATTCGAACCATCCGACAACCAAGGAGACTTTCATGCAACGCCGCACACTCATCCGCACCGCCCTCGCCTCTTCGGTGGCCGCCACGCTTCCGGCAGCCTTCGCGCAAAGCGGCAACTGGCCTACGGGCAAGCCCATCACCTATCTCGTGCCCTTTCCGGCCGGCGGCACCACCGACGTGCTGGGCCGGCTGATCGGGCAGAAGCTGGGCCCCGTGCTGGGCACCACCGTGATCATCGACAACAAGGGCGGCGCGGGCGGCAGCGTGGGCTCCGAGATCGGCGCGCGCGCCGCACCCGACGGCTTCACGCTGGTGGGCGGCACGATCAGCTCGCACGCGATCAACATCAGCCTGTATCCCAAGCTCGGCTACGACCCGCAGAAGTCGTTCGCGCCGGTGACGCTGATCGGCACCAATCCGGTGGTGCTGGTGGTGAACCAGGCGAGCCCGTACAAGACGCTGAAGGACGTGATCGCAGCCAGCAAGGGCAAGGCGGGCGGGCTCTCGTCGGCCTCGGCGGGCACGGGCACCTCGCAGCACCTGGCGCTGGAGTTGCTGGCCTACAAGTCGGGCGTGAAATTCACGCACATCCCTTACAAGGGCAGCGGCCCGGCGATCCAGGACGTGATCGGCGGACAGGTCGACATGATGTTCGACACCACCGTGGTGGCCGGACCGCACATCCAGAGCGGCAAGCTGCGCGCGATCGCCGTCACATCGGCGAAGCGGCTGGCCTCGATGCTGGACGTGCCGACGGTGGCGGAGTCGGGCGTGCCGGGGCTGCAGGACTTCGAGGTGGTGTCGTGGCAGGCGATCTTCGTGCCCGCGAACACGCCCGCGCCGGTGGTCGACCGGCTGCACACCGAGATCCGCAAGATCCTCGCGACGCCCGAGATGCAGGACAAGCTCAAGGGCTTCGGCATGGAGCCGGCCGACCTGAGCACCACGCAGATCGCGGCCTTCCAGAAGGCCGAGGTGGAGAAGTGGGCGCAGGTGATCAAGGCGGCGGGCATCAAGCCGGACTGACGCCCCCGTGGAAGGCGGGCCGAACCAAGGGAAGCTTCCTACGCCCCGGGCGAAAAGCCCTTTATAGAATGCCCCTCCGATCCGCTTTCCAGATCCTTCCCACGTGTCCGACCGCTCCGCCGTACTGCCCCAATACCTGTTTCCCAAGCAGGCCCTGACCAATTTCGCCGGCTGGGTCGCGGGCAAGGAGCGGGGCGCCGTGACGACGTGGATCATCCGGCGCTTCGTGGCCAAGTACGGCGTGGACATGGGCGAGGCGCTCGAGTCGGACATCCGCCACTACAAGAGCTTCAACCAGTTCTTCACGCGCGAGCTCAAACCCGGTGCGCGGCCCATCGCGCAGGCCGACCTGATCTGCCCGGTGGACGGCGCGATCAGCCAGTTCGGCGCCATCGAGGGCGACCAGATCTTCCAGGCCAAGGGCCACAACTACACGACCACGGCGCTGGTGGGCGGCGACGCCACGCTGGCCGCCAAGTTCGCGCACGGCAGCTTCGCCACGCTCTACCTGAGCCCGAAGGACTACCACCGCATCCACATGCCCTGCGACGGCCGGCTGGTGCGCATGATCCACGTGCCGGGCGACCTGTTCTCGGTGAATCCGACGACGGCGCGCGGCGTGCCCGGCCTCTTCGCGCGCAACGAGCGCGTGGTCTGCGTCTTCGAATCGGCGCGCGGGCCCTTCGTGCTGGTGCTGGTGGGCGCCACCATCGTCGGGAGCATGGCCACCGTGTGGCACGGCGTGGTCAACCCGCCGCGCGTGGGCGAACTGCGCGAGTGGCACTACACCGACCAGCAGATCGACATCCGCAAGGGCGACGAGATGGGCCGGTTCTTGCTGGGCTCCACCGTCGTCATGCTTTTCCCGGCGCCCGCGCTGGCCTTCAACCCGCAGTGGTCTCCAGGCCGCGCGATCCGGCTGGGCGAAGCCATGGCCGACTACGCCAATTTGTGAGGCTTTGTCTCACAACCCGCACCCAGATTGCCTTCACAGCTACAAAACTAGTAGCATTCTCATCGATTGAGCTATAGTCGCCGGCCAACGAGACGGTTCGTACCAACCACAAGAACGCGAGGCGTCGCGCTGCCCCACAGGCCGACGGCCCGCCCAGCTTCGAGGAGATGATGTCGATGAGTACCAAGGAAACCGCAGCCGTCAGCCAGTTGCTCGCCCTGCTCGAAGCCCGCTACGCACTGCGCGTGCTCTGGGCGCTGCGCGACGGCCACGCGCAGACTTTCCGCCTGCTGCAGGACAGCGTCGGCGGCATCACTCCCAACACGCTCAACACCCGCATCAAGGAACTGCGCGAGGCCGGCCTCGTCGGCCACGGCAGCGACGGCTACAGCCTCACGCTCAGCGGGCAGGACCTGCTCAAGCGCCTGTCGGACCTGCAGGCCTTTGCCGGCAAATGGCAGCTCGGCCAGATGAAGAAGGCCGCGGCCACCACGCCCGCTGCACCCGCCGCCGCACCCACCGCTGCCGCCACGGCCACCTCGGCCGCCCCCGCCGCAACCCCGGTCGCGCCGGCTGCGGCCCCCTCTCCCGATCCCCTCGCGGCGCCTGCGCCTACGCCCGCGGCGCCCGGCGACGACACCAGCCACGGCTGACGGACGGCAGGGCCGCCTGCCGGGCCTCGGTAAACTCCGCGCCTTCGATCCACGGATCTCACATCGACGCAAGGAGCGTTTCCCATGCCCACCACTCCCTCCGGCCTGCAATACGAAGACACCGAAGTCGGCACCGGCGCCGAAGCCAAGGCTGGCCACCACGTGCACGTGCACTACACCGGCTGGCTCTACAACGACGGCGTGCAAGGCGCCAAGTTCGACTCCAGCCGCGACCGCAACGACCCCTTCGCGTTCTCGCTGGGCGCTGGTCAGGTCATCAAGGGCTGGGACGAAGGCGTGGCCGGCATGAAGATCGGCGGCAAGCGCACGCTGATCATTCCCGCATCGCTGGGCTACGGCGCTCGCGGCGCGGGCGGCGTGATCCCCCCGAACGCGACCCTGAAGTTCGACGTCGAGCTGCTCGACGCGCACTGAGCCTCCCAGCTGACGGCTCCAAGGCCCGGTTCCGGGCCTTTTTCTGTCTCGGAGGTCGTTTCGACCCCATTTTTTCGCTTGAAATGCCTCTGGCCAGCCCCAAGTGGCTGGCTATCGTTTGTTTTCCGGCACGTGCCGGTTCTTTGAAAAATGTCTGACCCGCAACAATCCGCACAGAATTCTCAAATGCTGCAAGGCGAGCCAAGCCCCGAAGAACTGGAGGCAGCGCAAGCCGCCAATGAAGCCGAGGCGCTGGACGCGCTGGCCGTCGCCCAGGGCGAACTCGCCGCGCTGCAGACCAAGAATGCCGAGCTCGCCGACCAGTACCTGCGCGCCCAGGCAGACGTGCAGAACGCCCGCCGCCGCGCCGACGAGGAAGTCAGCAAGGCCCGCAAGTTCGCCGTCGAGGCCTTCGCCGAAAGCCTGCTGCCGGTGACCGACAGCCTGGAAGCCGGCCTGGCCGTCAAGGACGCCACGCCCGAGCAGATCCGCGAAGGCGCCGAAGCCACGCTGCGCCAGCTCAAGAGCGCGCTCGAACGCAACAAGGTGATCGAGGTGGCCCCCGCCCCCGGCACCAAGTTCGACCCGCACCAGCACCAGGCCATCTCGATGGTGCCCGCCGACCAGGAGCCGAACACCGTGGTGAGCGTGCTGCAGAAGGGCTACACCATCAACGACCGCGTGCTGCGCCCCGCGCTGGTCACGGTCAGCGCGCCGAAGTGAACGGCACCGCGGCACACAAGATTCCCACAGGAAATCCCCGCTTCATACCTTGAATCGCGACGGGTTATCCACAAGTTCATAACAACATATTTTTCAGGCTTTCAGGAGTAAGAACATGGCAAAGATCATCGGCATCGACCTCGGCACCACCAACTCGTGCGTGGCGATCATGGAAGGCAACACCACGCGTGTGATCGAGAACTCGGAAGGTGCGCGCACCACGCCGTCGATCGTCGCGTACCAGGAAGACGGCGAAGTGCTGGTCGGCGCCTCGGCCAAGCGCCAGGCCGTCACCAACCCCAAGAACACGCTGTACGCGATCAAGCGCCTGATCGGGCGCAAGTTCGAGGAAAAGGAAGTCCAGAAGGACATCGACCTGATGCCCTACACCATCGCCAAGGCCGACAACGGCGACGCATGGGTGGAAGTGCGCGGCAAGAAGATGGCCCCGCAGCAGGTCAGCGCCGACATCCTGCGCAAGATGAAGAAGACCGCCGAAGACTACCTCGGCGAGACCGTGACCGAAGCCGTGATCACGGTGCCGGCCTACTTCAACGACGCCCAGCGCCAGGCCACCAAGGACGCCGGCCGCATCGCGGGCCTCGACGTCAAGCGCATCATCAACGAGCCCACCGCTGCTGCCCTGGCCTTCGGCCTCGACAAGCAGGACAAGGCCGACCGCAAGATCGCCGTGTACGACCTCGGCGGCGGTACCTTCGACGTGTCGATCATCGAAATTGCCGACGTGGACGGCGAGAAGCAGTTCGAAGTGCTGTCGACCAACGGCGACACCTTCCTGGGCGGCGAAGACTTCGACCAGCGCATCATCGACTACATCATCGGCGAGTTCAAAAAGGAACAGGGCGTCGACCTGAGCAAGGACGTGCTGGCCCTGCAGCGCCTGAAGGAAGCCGCTGAAAAGGCCAAGATCGAGCTGTCGAACAGCGCACAGACCGACATCAACCTGCCGTACATCACGGCCGATGCATCGGGCCCGAAGCACCTGAACATCAAGCTGACCCGCGCCAAGCTGGAAAGCCTGGTCGACGAGCTGATCGAGCGCACCATCGCTCCCTGCCGCCTGGCCATCAAGGACGCCGGCATCAGCGTGGGCGACATCAACGACGTGATCCTGGTCGGCGGCATGACCCGCATGCCCAAGGTGCAGGAAAAAGTGAAGGCCTTCTTCGGCAAGGAGCCGCGCAAGGACGTGAACCCCGACGAAGCCGTGGCCGTCGGCGCCGCCATCCAGGGCCAGGTGCTCTCGGGCGACCGCAAGGACGTGCTGCTGCTGGACGTGACCCCGCTGTCGCTGGGCATCGAGACCATGGGCGGCGTCATGACCAAGATGATCGCCAAGAACACCACGATCCCGACGAAGTTCGCGCAGACCTTCTCGACCGCGGAAGACAACCAGCCGGCCGTGACCATCAAGGTGTTCCAGGGTGAACGCGACATCGCCGCGGGCAACAAGCTGCTGGGCGAATTCAACCTCGAAGGCATTCCGCCGGCAGCGCGCGGCACGCCGCAGATCGAGGTGAGCTTCGACATCGACGCCAACGGCATCCTGCACGTCGGCGCGAAGGACAAGGGCACCGGCAAGGAAAACAAGATCACCATCAAGGCGAGCTCGGGCCTGTCGGAGGACGAGATCCAGAAGATGGTGAAGGACGCGGAGCTCAACGCGGCCGACGACAAGAAGAAGCTCGAGATCGTGCAGGCGCGCAACCAGGGCGAAGCCATGGTCCACAGCGTGAAGAAGTCGCTGGGCGAACATGGTGCCAGCCTCGAAGCCGCCGAGAAGGAAGCGATCGAGACCGCGATCAAGGACCTGGAAGAAGCCCTCAAGGGTGAAGACAAGACCGCGATCGAGGAAAAGACCAACGCGCTGATGACCGCGAGCCAGAAGCTCGGCGAGAAGATGTATGCCGAATCGCAGGCCGCAGCCGGCGCCTCGGCCGCTGCCGGTGCCGCTGGCGCGGAAGCTGCATCGCACGCACAGGCAGACGACAACGTGGTCGACGCCGAAGTGAAGGAAGTCAAGAAGGGCTGATCTCCAGCCCGCCGACCAAGGCTGGAACACCTGAAAGGGTGCTCCAGCCTTTCTCGCTTCAAGTTACCCGAGTTCCAGCTGCTTCCCCTGATCTCCCGATCGACCTGCCATGGCCACCAAACGCGACTACTACGAAACCCTCGGCGTCCCCAAGAACGCCAGCGAGGAAGAAATCAAGAAGGCTTATCGCAAGCTCGCGATGAAGCACCACCCTGACCGCAACCACGGCGATACCTCGAAGGAGGCCGAGGCCAAGTTCAAGGAGGTGAAGGAAGCCTACGAAATGCTGTCCGACGGGCAGAAGCGCGCGGCCTACGACCAGTACGGCCATGCCGGCGTCGACCCCAACATGCGCGGCGGCCCGGGCGCTGAAGGCTTCGGCGGCTTCGCGGAAGCCTTCGGCGACATCTTCGGCGACGTGTTCGGCGGCGGCCGGGGCCGCGGAGGCGGCCGGCAGGTCTTCCGCGGCAGCGACCTGAGCTACGCGATGGAGATCACGCTCGAGGAAGCCGCAGAGGGCAAGACCACCGAGATCCGCATTCCCACCTGGGACGAATGCGAGACCTGCCACGGCTCGGGCGCGAAGCCCGGCACCAAGCCCATCACCTGCACCACCTGCCACGGCGCGGGCGCGGTGCAGATGCGCCAGGGCTTCTTCAGCGTGCAGCAGACCTGCCCCACATGCCACGGCAGCGGCAAGATCATTCCCGAGCCCTGCACCGCATGCCACGGCCAGGGCAAGATCAAGCGCAACAAGACGCTCGAAGTGAAGATCCGCGCCGGCATCGACGACGGCCAGCGCATGCGCGTGACGGGCAGCGGCGAGCCCGGCGTCAACGGCGGCCCGCCGGGCGACCTGTACATCGAGATCCGGCTCAAGAAGCACGACATCTTCGAGCGCGACGGCGACAACCTGCACTGCGTGGTGCCCGTGAGCGTGACCACCGCTGCACTGGGGGGCGAGATCAACGTGCCCACGCTCAAGGGCGCGGCGGCCATCGACATTCCCGAAGGCACGCAGAGCGGCAAGCAGTTCCGCCTGCGCGGCAAGGGCATCAAGGGCGTGAACTCGAGCTACCCGGGCGACCTGTACTGCCACGTGCGCGTCGAGACGCCGGTGAAGCTCACCGAGTTCCAGCGCAAGCTGCTCAAGGAACTCGACGAGTCGCTCAAGAAGGGCGGCGAGAAGCACAGCCCGACCGACAAGGGCTGGTTCGACAAGGCGAAGGAATTCTTCAGCTAACGAATCGGAAAGCACCAAAGGCGTGCAAGGAGGGGCAGCCCAGGGGCCGTTCCAGTGCGCCATACGGTGCTGGCGAGATGCGCGGATCCTTCTCCGCGTCGGGCATGTAGCACCTGAGACTTCACTCCTCGCGGGACCACCCGCTTCCAGCAAGGGCCGCACTGCGGCCCTTTGCCGTTTCAGGGCCTCCACGTTGGTGCATGCGGGCCTTCCAGCCTTCAGGCAGGCACGCCGCCAGTGCGCTTCGCACCTTCCCACGTCGCAGAACATGCCGGCTCACTCCCGGGCGAGCCGGCCTCCCACACAGGTTCGCGCAAGCGACCCATCGCAAAGTGGCGCGAGGATTGCTTTTATATTTTTTTGAGCTGAACAATAAACCGAACGGCAGATCGCGCGTTATTGCAACAGGAGACGCTCTTTTTTGAGCTGCGAAGCTCAATAGGCGATTTTTTCCCGGAGAAAAGCCAAAGGCGGACGATGGCCATTCGGCATAGGTGTTTCACCCGGAGAGAATTAGGAAAGCGAGCCTTTGAATTTACCTGAAATCCGGAAATTTGTTCCTTGTTTTTTGTTGAACTTTACTTGGCGTCGTGGTTCTGAATTAACAAATGATTTGCCGGGTTCAATCTTTGCTTTATGCTGATTGTTAGCAGATTGTGGTAAGGGAGTTTTCCGCGGCATGCAGCCATGGGCAGGCACACCTTTTAATGTTGCGCAAGGCCCCTGCTGCACGCCATCGGGCATAAAGCCCATCGACCTGAAGGAGGCGTGACCATGGATGTGATCAGCAACTTTGCCGCCCGCTACGAGCGCACCCGCGAGGAAGTCATCTCGCTGCAGGACTACCTGGACATCTGCAAGCGCGATCCCATGGCTTACGCCACGGCTTCCGAGCGCATGCTCAAGGCCATCGGGGAGCCCCAGCTGGTCGACACCCGCAACGATCCCCGGCTTTCGCGGATCTTCGCCAACAAGGTCATCAAGATCTATCCGGCGTTCAAGGAGTTCTATGGCATGGAAGACGCCATAGAGCAAGTGGTGTCCTATTTCCGCCACGCCGCGCAGGGGCTGGAAGAAAAGAAGCAAATCCTTTACCTGCTGGGCCCGGTGGGCGGCGGCAAGAGCTCGATCGCCGAGCGCCTGAAGCAGCTCATGGAGCACGTTCCCTTCTACGCGATCCAGGGCTCGCCGGTGAACGAATCGCCGCTGGGCCTCTTCGATACGGTCGAAGACGGCGAGATCCTTGAAAAGGAATACGGCATCCCGAGCCGCTACCTGAATCGAATTCTCTCGCCCTGGGCCGTCAAGCGGCTCGAGGAGTACGGGGGCGACATCCGCCAGTTCAAGGTGGTCAAGCGCTACCCGTCGGTGCTTCGGCAGATCGCGGTCGCCAAGACCGAGCCGGGCGACGAGAACAACCAGGACATCTCCTCGCTGGTCGGCAAGGTCGACATCCGCAAGCTCGAGACCTTCGCCCAGGACGACCCCGACGCCTACTCCTACTCCGGTGGCCTGTGCCTGGCCAACCAGGGCCTGCTGGAGTTCGTGGAAATGTTCAAGGCGCCGATCAAGGTGCTGCACCCGCTGCTGACCGCCACGCAGGAAAGCAACTTCAAGGGCACCGAAGGCTTCGGCGCCATTCCCTTCGACGGCATCGTGCTCGCGCACAGCAACGAGAGCGAATGGAAGGCCTTCCGCAACAACAAGAACAACGAGGCCTTCCTCGACCGGATCTACATCGTCAAGGTGCCCTACTGCCTGCGCGCCTCGGAAGAGATCAAGATCTACGAGAAGCTGGTGCGCAACTCTTCGCTGGCGAAGGCGCCCTGTGCTCCCGGAACGCTGCGCATGATGGCCCAGCTCTCGGTGCTCACGCGCCTGAAGGAGCCCGAGAACTCCAGCACCTTCAGCAAGATGCAGGTGTACGACGGCGAGAACCTCAAGGACACCGACCCGAAGGCCAAGTCCATCCAGGAGTACCGCGACTACGCGGGCGTGGACGAGGGCATGAGCGGCGTTTCCACCCGCTTCGCCTTCAAGATCATCTCGAAGGTCTTCAACTTCGACAGTTCCGAGGTCGCCGCCAACCCGGTGCACCTGATGTATGTGCTCGAACAGCAGATCGAGCGCGAGCAGTTCCCGCCGGAAGTCGAGCAGAAGTACATCAGCTACATCAAGGAGTTGCTGGCGCCGCGCTATGCGGAGTTCATCGGCAAGGAGATCCAGACCGCCTACCTCGAGAGCTACAGCGAGTACGGCCAGAACATCTTCGACCGCTACGTCACCTACGCCGACTACTGGATCCAGGACCAGGAGTTCCGGGACGTGGACACCGGCGAAGTCTTCGACCGCGCCTCGCTCAACGCCGAGCTCGAGAAGATCGAGCGGCCCGCCGGCATCGGCAACCCGAAGGATTTCCGCAACGAGATCGTCAACTTCGTGCTGCGCGCGCGGGCCGGCAACGCGGGGCGCAACCCGGCGTGGACCAGCTACGAGAAGCTGCGCTCGGTGATCGAGAAGAAGATGTTCTCCAACACCGAGGAGCTGCTGCCGGTGATCAGCTTCAACACCAAGAGCAGCGCCGACGAGCAGAAGAAGCACGAAGACTTCGTGACCCGCATGGTCGAGAAGGGCTATACGGCCAAGCAGGTTCGCCTGCTGTGCGAGTGGTACCTGCGGGTGCGCAAGAGCTCATAGAAAAACGGCCCTTCCGATCGTTCTCTCTTTGCAAGGAGCGTTGACAACATCGTGGCCATCCTGCAGCAGATCATCGACCGCCGGCTATCGGGCAAGAACAAGTCCATTGGCAACCGCGAGCGCTTCCTCAGGCGCTACAAGGGGCAGATCCAGGAAGCGGTGAGGCGCGCCGTCAGCGGCCGCAACATCCGCGAACTGGAGCAAGGCGAAGACGTGACCCTGCCGCGCCACGACGTGTCCGAGCCCGTGTTCGGCCACGCTCGCGGCGGCGACCGCGAATACGTGCACCCGGGCAACCAGGAATACCTGAAGGGCGACCGCATCAAGCGCCCCGAAGGCGGCGGCGGAGGCGGCTCGGGCAGCGGGGAAGCCAGCGACAGCGGCGAAGGCGAGGACGACTTCGTCTTCCGCCTCACGCGCGAGGAGTTCATGCGCGTCTTCTTCGACGACCTGGCGCTGCCGCACCTCATCCGCACCCAGATCGCCGACGTGCCCGAGTGGAAGAGCCACCGGGCCGGCTTCACCAGCGACGGCTCGCCCAACAACCTGCACGTGGTGCGCTCGATGCGCGGTGCCCTCGCCCGCCGCATCGCGCTGGGCGGCGAACCGCGCAAGGAGCTCAAGCGGCTGGAGGCGCACCTCGAAAGCCTGCGCAAGCATCCGCAGTTCGAGCAGCCCTTCATCCAGAAGGAAATCCGCGAGACGGAAGAGCGCATCGCCGAGGTGCGCCGAACCATGCGGCACGTGCCCTACATCGACCCCATCGACCTGCGCTACCGCAACCGCGTGAAGACGCCGGTGCCCAGCGCCAAGGCCGTGATGTTCTGCCTGATGGACGTCTCGGGCTCGATGGACGAGGCGCGCAAGGACATGGCCAAGCGCTTCTTCATGCTGCTGTACATGTTTCTCACGCGGCACTACGAGAAGATCGACCTGGTCTTCCTGCGCCACCACACGCAGGCGCAGGAGGTAACGGAGGAAGAGTTCTTCCACGCCACCGAGACCGGCGGCACGGTGGTGTCGAGCGCGCTGGTGCTGATGGACGAGATCATCAAGGCGCGCTACCCCAGCGGCGAATGGAACGTCTACGGCGCGCAGGCCAGCGACGGCGACAACTGGCACCAGGACAGTGGCCGCTGCCGCGAGCTGCTGGTCGAGAACATCCTGCCGGTGGTTCGCTACTACGCCTACGTGCAGGTGGCCGAGACCGAGCAGAACCTGTGGCAGGAATACCAGCAGCTCGAGGGCGTGGAGCCCAACTTCGCGATGCGCAAGGTGTCCGACGCGCAGGACATCTACCCGGTCTTCCGCGACCTGTTCAAGAAGGAAGGGGTCACGTCATGAACACCGCCATCTCCGCCCCTCCTCCTGCCACCAGCCTGCCGCGGCTGGAGCGCCTGCCCAGCCCGTCGGACTGGACCTTCGAGCTCATCGAGACCTACCACACCGAGATCGCCAAGACCGCCCGCGGCTACGGCCTGGACGTTTACGCGAACCAGCTCGAAGTCATCACGGCCGAGCAGATGATGGACGCCTACGCGAGCGTGGGCATGCCCATGATCTATCGCCACTGGTCGTACGGAAAGCAGTTCATCTCGACCGAGAAGAACTACAAGCGCGGCCACATGGGCCTCGCCTACGAGATCGTCATCAACTCCGACCCCTGCATCGCCTACCTGATGGAGGAGAACACCATGGCCATGCAGGCCCTGGTGATCGCGCATGCGGCCTACGGCCACAACAGCTTCTTCAAGGGCAACTACCTGTTCCGGATGTGGACGGATGCCTCGTCCATCATCGACTACCTGGTCTACGCGCGGCACTACATCGCCGAGTGCGAGGAGCGCCACGGACTCGATGCGGTCGAGGAGCTCCTCGATTCATGCCATGCGCTGATGAACTACGGCGTCGACCGCTATCGCCGCCCGCAGAAGCGCTCCCTGGCGCAGGAGGCCGCCCAGCGCGCCGAGCGCGAGCGCCACATGCAGCAGCAGGTGAACGACCTCTGGCGCACGCTGCCGCGCAAGAGCGAGCAGGCGGCCGAGGCCGATGCGGCCAAGCGCTTTCCGGCGGAACCGCAGGAGAACCTGCTCTACTTCATCGAGAAGAACGCCGCACTGCTGGAACCGTGGCAGCGCGAGGTGGTGCGCATCGTGCGCAAGATCGCTCAGTACTTCTACCCGCAGCGCCAGACCCAGGTCATGAACGAAGGCTGGGCCACCTTCTGGCACTACACGCTGCTCAACACCATGTACGACCGCGGCCAGCTCGCCGACGGCTTCATGATGGAGTGGCTGAGCTCGCACACGGGCGTGATCTTCCAGCCGCCGGTGGGCCACCGCGCCTACAGCGGCATCAACCCGTATGCGCTGGGCTTCGCGATGTACACCGACCTGCGCCGCATCTGCGAGAAGCCCACCGAGGAAGACCGCCGCTGGTTCCCCGACTTCGCCGGCACCGACTGGCTGCGCACGCTCGACTACGCGATGCGCAACTTCAAGGACGAGAGCTTCATCGGCCAGTTCCTGAGCCCGAAAACGATGCGGGACTTCCGCCTGTTCTCGATCCGCGACTTCCAGAGCGAGTCGGAACTGGAGGTGTCTGCCATCCACGACGACAGCGGCTACCACGCGCTGCGCGAATCGCTGTCACGCCAGTACGACATGGGCAGCCGCGAGCCCGACATCCAGGTATGGAACGTCGCCATGCGCGGCGACCGTTCGCTGACGCTGCGCCACACGCAGCGCAACAACCTGCCGCTGCACGACACGGCGGAAGAGGTGCTCAAGCACGTCGCGCGGCTCTGGGGCTTCGACGTGCACCTGGAGAGCATCGACAGCCAGGGCCGGATCAGCCGCAGCTGGAAGGCCTCAGCGCCGAAGCAACTCTATTGATCGAGCCGAAGGCTCGGGTCAGGTCGCCAGCGCCGTGATGGCGAGGATGTAGCCCTTCACGCCCAGCCCAACGATGATGCCCTTCGCCGCGGGCGAGATGTACGAGTGGTGGCGGAACTCCTCGCGCGCGTGCACGTTCGAGATGTGCAGTTCGATCAGCGGCACGCTCGCGCCCTTGATGGCGTCGTGCAGCGCGATGGAGGTGTGGGTGTAGGCGCCGGGGTTCATCACCACGCCGATCATGTTGCCCGCCGCAACCTCGCGGCCGGCCTCCTGGATCCAGTCGATCAGCACGCCTTCATGGTTCGACTGACGGCATTCGATCTCGACGCCGAACTTCGCGCCCGTTTCCTTGCACAGGCGCTCGACGTCGGCCAGCGTGTCGCGTCCGTACTGTTCGGGCTCGCGCGTGCCGAGCAGGTTGAGGTTGGGGCCGTTGAGGACGAGGATCTTCTTCATGATGGTTGTCTGGCGGAATCTGGCGAACGGAGGCCGATTATGTTCTCGCGGCCGTCCTGCGCCTGCGCGCGGCGGTCGAGCCGACGTAGTAGTTGTACGAATCGATGTCGACCACGCAGCGCGCCATCAGGTCGACGAAGGAGCGCAGCTTCTGCCCCACGTAGCGCTGGCGCTGGTAGGCGCAGTAGATGCGCCGCGGCTCCGGCTGCCACTGCGGCAGCACAGGCACCAGCACGCCCTGCTCCAGCTCGGGCCGCACGAAGAAGGCGGGCAGCAGCGCGATGCCCAGGCCGTCGATGCAGAAGGTCTTCATCACCCAGTGGTCGTTGGTCTCGAAGGCCGGCTCGGGCCGGAAGGCGAAGCTGGCCGAGCCCGAGACCAGCAGCACCTGCGAGCGCCCCGCCGATTCCTTCATCACGATGGACTGGTGCGCGGCCAGCTCATCGGGCGACGACGGCACGCCGTGCCGCGCCAGGTATTGCGGGCTCGCGTACAGCCCGTAGTTCAGCCGCCCGAGCAGCCGCGCCACCAGGTTCGGCGCATCGGGCGGTTCGGAACACACGTAGCAGTCGACATCGGCGATGCGCGGCGCATGGAAGCCGTTGGCCACGTCGAGCTGGCAGCGCACGTCCGGATGCGCCTCCAGGAACAGCTTGACCACGTGGCAGACGAAGGAGGTGCTGAACTGCGTGTCCGACAGCAGCGAGAGGCTGCCCGACACGCCCGTGGTCAGCGCGTGGATCTCGGTGCTGGCCTCCTCGAGCCGGCCCTTCACCTCGTCGAGCAGCCCTTCGCCGCGCGCAAGAAAGGCGTGTCCGGCCTCGGTGAGCGAGATGCGACGCGGGCTGCGCAGCAGCAGTTGCGCGCCCAGCAACTCCTCCAGCCGCGTGAGCTGCCGGCTCAGGGTGGCCTTGGAGACGCCGGAGAGGCTTTCGGCCTTGGTGAGGCTGCCGCTGCGGGCGATCAGCACGAAAGCCTCGACCAGGGCGAGATCGATGCGGCTCATGCGGCCCAGCGTTGCAGGAATGAAAAGCAGCGTCTCTTCATGTGACTTTCATCGGTGCGGCGGAAACGGTACGGTATCACCGGCGAACAGTTCGCTTCCCACGATCCATTCATGAACACTCCACAAGACACGGCCACGTGGCACCCCGTCGCGCGCTCGGCCGAGCTGCGCCCGGGCGCCAACATCGTCGCCGGCTTCGCCGAAGGCCAGGAACTCGCCCTCTGGCGCGCGGCCGACGGCACCGCCCAGGCCTGGGAGAACCGCTGCCCCCACCGCAGCGTGCGCTTCACGCTCGGGCAGGTCATCGACAACCGGCTGGCCTGCGCGTACCACGGCTGGCAGTACGAGGCCGGCAGCGGGCAGTGCACCAGCATTCCGGCGCACCCCGCCATGCAGGCGCCGCGCAACGTCTGCGCGAAGACCTTCGGCACGGCGGAGGCGGCCGGGATACTGTGGGTGAACCTTTCGCCCGAGGCTCCCCCGGTTCCAGACGAACTGCGCGATGCCGTCCCTGGCGGCTGGCATTTCTGCCGCACGCTGACCGTGCGCGCGCCCGCCGCCACTGCGCGGGCGGCGCTCGTGCAGCACGGCATGACGGCCGCCTCGCCAGGCTGGCGCGGCCGGCTCGGCGGCGCGGAAACCCTCGCCCTCGTCCTCGACGCCCAGCCCGGCCTCGCCTTCATCCACCTGTGGACCGAAGCGGCGCCCGGCTCGTCCGCCATGAAGGCCGTGCACGCGGCAGCCCGCCAGTTGCGCACCGACATCGAAGCCCTGCCCCGCGGCTGAAGAAAGAAAGAGAGATCCATGCCCTTCGCCACCGACGATCCCAACATGCTCGACGACTGGCTGGTCGTCGGCCCCGCGCCGGCGCCATCGGCCTCGCGCACCACCCGCCTGCTCGGCGAGACCGTGCGGCTGTCGACCGACACCGACGGCACGCCCCGCTGCAGCCTCAGCGACACGCCGCTTGCCGTGCAGCAGCGCTACGGCTATCTCTGGATCTGCCCGAGCGGACGCCCGGCGCGCTCGCTCTTCGACTTTCCCGAATACGGCGAACCGGGCCGCCGCCGCGTCGACTGCGGCGGCATCGGCGTCGCGGTGTCGGGCCTGCGCGTGATCGAGAACTTCCTGGACATGGCGCACTTTCCGTTCGTGCATGCCGACTACCTCGGCAAGGTGCCGCACACCGAGGTGGCGCAGTACCAGGTACAGGTGGAGCCCGCCACCGGCGAGATCTGGGCCACCGACTGCCGCTTCTGGCAGCCGCGCGCCTCCGCGGCCCACGACTCGTCGGGCAGCGAGGTCATCTACAAATACCGCGTGATGCAGCCCTTCTCGGCCATGCTCTACAAGAGCAGCTTCCGCGCAGGCGAGCTCGATGCGATCGGCATCTTCCTGCAGCCCGTCGACGAGGAACACGTGATCGCCCACACGCTGCTGGCCTGCTACGACGACCATTCCACCGACGCCGAGCTCATCGCCTTCCAGCACACCATCTTCGGGCAGGACAAGCCCATCCTGGAGAACCACGCCTTCAAGCGCATGCCGCTCGAAGGCCGCGCTGAGACGCCCACGCGCGGCGACACATCCTCCGTCACCTACCGGCGATGGCTGCGCGAGCGCGGCATGCGCTTCGGCGTGAGGGCTGCGGCATGACGACGGCGACGCTGAAGCTCTACGACTACCCGCTCTCGGGCAACTGCTTCAAGGTGCGGCAGATGCTGGCCTGGCTGGGCGTGGCGTACCAGACGGTGCCGGTCGATTTCTTTCCCGGCCGCGAGCACAAATCGGCCGCGTTCCTCGCCAGCGTCAATCCGCTGGGCCAATTGCCGGTGATCGACGACGACGGCTTCGTGCTGCGGGACGCGCAGGCCATCCTGGTCTATCTCGCGAGCCGCTACGACCCGCAGGGCCGCTGGTATCCCGACGAGCCGAGCCTGCGCGGCGAGGTCGCCCAATGGCTCGCCACCGCTGACGAGCTCACCCGCACCGCCTCGGCCGCGCGGCTGCACGACGCCCTGGGCTATCACCACCTCGACATCGATGCCTGCCGCACGGGCGCGCGCGCTGTGTTCCGCGTCCTCGACGACCACCTCGCCGAGCGAGCCACCGAAGGCCTGCGCTGGCTCGCGTCGGCGCCCGAGCCGACCATCGCCGACCTCGCCTGCTTTCCCTACGTGGCGCTCGCGGGCGAAGGCGGCATCTCGCTCGACGAGTTTCCCGCGCTGCGAAACTGGGTCTGGGATTTCCGCCACCTGCCGGGGTTCATCGGCATGTCGGGTATCTTCCCTGCTGGCCCTGCCTGAGAATCCTTTTCCATCCCCGCTTCCGAGATCGAACATCATGAAGACCAAAGCCGCCGTCGCCTGGAAATCCGGCGCCCCGCTCACCATCGAAACCGTGGACCTCGAAGGCCCGAAGTTCGGCGAAGTGCTCGTCGAGATCAAGGCCACCGGCATCTGCCACACCGACTACTACACCCTCTCCGGAGCCGACCCCGAGGGCATCTTCCCCGCCATCCTGGGCCATGAGGGCGCGGGCATCGTGGTGGACGTCGGCCCCGGCGTCACCACGCTCAAGAAGGGCGACCACGTCATTCCGCTGTACACGCCTGAATGCCGCCAGTGCAAGTTCTGCCTGAGCCGCAAGACCAACCTGTGCCAGCTCATCCGCGGCACGCAGGGCAAGGGCCTGATGCCCGACGGCACCAGCCGCTTCAGCCTCGACGGCAATCCCATCGCCCACTACATGGGCACCAGCACCTTCAGCAACTACACCGTCGCGCCCGAGATCTCGCTGGCCAAGATCCGCGAGGACGCGCCTTTCGACAAGGTCTGCTACATCGGCTGCGGCGTGACCACCGGCATCGGCGCGGTGATCTTCACAGCCAAGGTGGAAGCCGGCGCCAACGTGGTGGTGTTCGGCCTGGGCGGCATCGGCCTGAACGTGATCCAGGGCGCGAAGATGGTGGGCGCCGACAAGATCATCGGCATCGACCTGAACCCCGCGCGCGAAGCCATGGCGCGCAAGTTCGGCATGACGCACTTCCTGAACCCGAAGGACCACGAGAACATCGTCGACGCCATCGTGCAGCTGACCGACGGCGGCGCCGACTACAGCTTCGAGTGCATCGGCAACACCAAGGTGATGCGCCAGGCGCTGGAGTGCACGCACAAGGGCTGGGGACGCAGCATCATCATCGGCGTGGCCGAAGCCGGCGCCGAGATCAGCACGCGCCCGTTCCAGCTGGTCACGGGCCGCAAGTGGGAAGGCTCGGCCTTCGGCGGCGCGCGCGGGCGCACCGACGTGCCGAAGATCGTCGACTGGTACATGGAAGGCAAGATCGACATCGACAGCCTGATCACGCACACGATGCCGCTGGAGAAGATCAACGACGGCTTCGACCTGATGAAGCGCGGCGAATCCATCCGCGGCGTGGTCATCTACTAACCCCCAGGCTACGCGCACTTCCGCGGTGTTCCTGGCAAAGGCATCTACTCATTCACTGGAGATGATCTCGTGATGGAAAGAATGGAACCCCTGCGCAGGATCGAGGCGGGCGTCCTCGAAGTCGCCTACTACGAGGCCGGCCCCGCCGACGGTCCGCCGGTGCTGCTGATGCACGGCTTTCCGTACGACATCCACAGCTATGCCGAAGTCGCGCCGATGCTGGCCGATGAGGGCTGCCGCGTGATCGTGCCGTACCTGCGCGGCTACGGCGCCACACGCTTCCAGAGCGAGGCGACGCCGCGCTCGGGCGAGCAGGCTGCGCTGGGCGCCGACCTGCTTGCGCTGCTCGACGCGCTGAAGATCGAGCGTGCCGTGCTCGCCGGCTACGACTGGGGCGGCCGCGCGGCCTGCGTGGTCGCGGCGCTGTGGCCCGAGCGCTGCGCGGGGCTGGTGTCCCTCAACAGCTACAACATCCAGAACATCGCCAAGGCGATGGAGCCCGACACGCCCGAGAACGAATACAGCCTCTGGTACCAGTACTACTTCCATAGCGAGCGTGGGCGCGCCGGCCTGCACAAGGACCGCAAGGCGTTCACGAAGTTGCTGTGGAAGCTCTGGTCGCCCACCTGGAAGTTCGACGACGCCACCTTCGAGCGCAGCGCCGCCGCCTTCGACCATCCCGACTTCGTGGACGTGGTGATCCAGTCGTACTGCCACCGCTTCGGCCTGGTGCCGGGCGATCCGGCCTACGCCGACATCGAGCGCAGCCTCGCGGCCCAGCCCACGATCACCGTGCCCGCCATCACCTTCGACGGCATCGACGACGGCGTGCGTTTGCCGGCCGATGCCTCCGCCCACGCCCACCGCTTCGGCGGCCCGCGCTCGCACCGGCTCGTGCCCGGCGCCGGCCACAACCTGCCGCAGGAAGCGCCGCGCGCCTTCGCCGACGCCGTGCTCGAACTCGTGCCCGCCCTGCGCGGCAAGAATACCCAGCAATGACCGACAACACACCGAAGATTCTTTCCGAGCACCGTGCCTTCGGCGGTACGCAGCGCTTCCTCGAGCACCGCTCGCTGGAGATCGGCCTGCCGATGCGCTTTTCGATCTACCTGCCGCCGCAGGTCGCGCACGAGCGCGTACCGGCCCTGCTCTACCTCGCGGGCCTGACCTGCAACGAGGAAACCTTCGCCATCAAGGCCGGCGCGCAGCGCATGGCGGCCAGCCTGGGCATCGCGCTGATCGCACCCGACACCAGCCCGCGCGGCCCCGAGGTGGACGGCATCCCCGGCGCCAAGGACAACTGGGACTTCGGCATCGGCGCCGGCTTCTATCTCGACGCGCTGGCCGAGCCATGGGCCACGCACTGGCGCATGGAAAGCTGGATCGTGCACGAGCTGCTGCCGCTGGTGGCCAGGCACTTTCCCATCGACGGCGAGCGCATCGGCATCTTCGGCCACTCGATGGGCGGCCATGGGGCGCTGACGCTGGCACTGCGGCATCCGGGGCGCTTCAAATCGCTGTCGGCCTTCGCGCCGATCTGCGCGCCGACGCAGTGTCCGTGGGGCGAGAAGGCCTTCGGGGGCTACCTGGGCGAGCCCGGCGCCGACCGCGCGCAGTGGCTGGCGCACGACGCCAGCGCGCTGATGAAGTCGCAGGTCACGGCGCCGTATCCGCAGGGCATCCTCATCGACCAGGGACTGGACGACAAATTCCTGGCCGAGCAGCTGCACCCCGAAGCCTTCGAGGCCGCCTGCTTCGCCGCCGGCCAGCCGCTCACGCTGCGCCGCCATGCGGGCTACGACCACGGCTACTACTTCATCCAGAGCTTCATGGCCGACCACATCGCCCACCACGCACAGACCTTGCGCGCCTGAGCGTTCGCAGGCCGCCTCATCGACCTCGGCGCCACCGCGCCGTATGATGAAACGCATCATGTCCGCCGCCCAGATTCCGGCTTTCCACCTGCGGTCGCGCAAAGGCGGCGCCGAGGAGAACATGGTGCTGGCGGGCATCTGGCGCCGCGCGTGGATCGCCGCCAACCGCGACGTTCCGCACGTCGAGCCCATCGCCCACTGGCTGCATCGCGTGCACACCGAGTTCGGCCCGCCCGCCGAGGTGGTGGTGGCCGAGCGCGAAGGCCAGGTGCTGGCCTTCATGGTGCTGCTGGCGCGGCGCGAGTACGTGGCCCAGCTCTTCGTCGAGCCGCACCTGCGCAACCAGGGCCTGGGCAAGGCGCTGCTCGACGAGGCCTGCGTGCGCATTCCCAACGGCTGGCGGCTGCATGTGGCGGCCACCAACACATCGGCCCAGCGCTTCTACGAACGCTACGGACTGGAGCGCGGCGCGACCGATTTCCACCCCACGAGCGGCCGCGAACGCATCGCCTACCATTGGTCGCCCTCGCGCCCGCCGTGGCGCATCGGCTGAACATCCTTCATTCTTCGCCGCCCCATGCGCATCGACCACATCGCACTCTGGACCACCGATCTCGAACGCTGCAAGCGCTTCTACGTCGACTACTTCGGCGCCACCGCCGGCGCAGGCTACGTCAACCCGGCCAAGGGCTTCGCCTCCTGCTTCCTGAGCCTGGGCGACGGCGCGCGCATCGAGGCCATGACCACCACCACGCTCGCGCCCGTGCCTGCCGAACCCGGCGCGCAGCGCATGGGCTGGACGCACCTGGCGATCAGCGTGGGCTCCGACGCCGCCGTGGATGCGCTTACGCAGCGCCTGAAGGCCGACGGCTACCCGCTGCTCGACGGCCCGCGCCGCACCGGCGACGGCTACTACGAGAGCGTGGTGCTCGACCCGGACGGCAACCGCATCGAGATCACCGCCTGAGCGCGCCGCGCGGCCATCTTTTCCAGGACTTCACCGTGCACTACCTGCTGATCTACGACACCGCCCCCGACTACCTCGAACGCCGCGGCGAGTTCCGCGACGCGCACCTGGCGCTCGCTTGGCAGGCCGTGGAGCGCGGCGAACTGCTGCTCGGTGGCGCCACCGGCAATCCGCCCGACGGCGCGCTGCTGCTCTTCGAAGCCGATTCGCCCGACGTGCCCGCCGCCTTCGCGAAGCTCGACCCGTACGTGCTCAACGGCATCGTCACCGGCTGGCAGGTGAAGGCCTGGAATACGGTGGTCGGCGCGCAGGCGTCGACACCGGTGCGGCCCGCAGCGGGCGTTGCGGGCGCTGCGCGATGAGCGAGTTTGTCCAAAGCCTTCACGAGGTCTTCGAGCGCCTGGGCCGCATCGAGACGAAGCGCATGTTCGGCGGCCACGGCGTCTGGCACGAGGGCCGCATGATCGCGCTGGTCGCTGGCGAGACGCTCTACCTCAAGTCCGACGCGGAAAGCGCCGCGCACTTCGACAGGCTGAACCTGCAGCCCTTCACCTACATGCGCCAGGGCAAGGCGATGCCGATGTCCTACCGGCTCGCCCCGGCGGACCTCTTCGAGGACCGCGAGGAGGCCGCGCGCTGGGGCCGGCTCGCCTATGAAGCGGCGCTGCGCTCGGGCCAGCCGCCCAAGCCGAAGAAACCGAAAAAAGCGCCAGCTGCAAAGAAGGCGGCGGCCAAGAAAGCACCCGTGAAGAAGAAAAAGACGACGACGAAAGCAGCCTCCCGGTGAACGAGCGCCGCACCAACCCCGCGCTCCCGCCCCTGCTCGAGCGCGAACAGATCGCGCTGCTCGATCCCTTCGAAAGCCTGGCCACGGCGAAAGTCGTGGTCGTCTCCACCCTGCAGGAGGCCGAGCGCGCCGCCGCCACGCTGCTGGCGGTCGGCATCGCGGGCTTCGACACCGAATCGAAGCCCACCTTCGCGAAGAACGAGGTGTCGGGCGGGCCGCACGTGGTGCAGTTCGCCACGCGCGATGCAGCCTGGCTGTTCCAGCTGCACCGCACCGAGTGCAACCCGGTGGTGGCCGCGTTGATCGCCTCGACCGAGTTGCGCAAGGTCGGCTTCGGCCTGTCGGGCGACCTCACGCTGATCCGCAACCGGCTGAACATCGAGCCGAAGGCCGTGTTCGACATCGACGACGAGTTCCGCCGCCGCGGCTACCGCAGGTCGGTGGGCGTGAAGGCCGCGGTGGCGCTGGTGTTCGGCCGCCGCTTCGTCAAGTCGCGCAAGGCGACCACCTCGAACTGGGCCAACCGGCAGCTCACCGAGGCACAGGTCCGCTACGCCGCGAACGACGCCTGGGCGTCGATCCGCGTGTACGACGCGCTCTTCGGCGGCGCCGGCGCCTGAACTGAAGGGCTCAGTCGCGCCCGGCCTCGATGATGGCCTGGGCGAGCCGCTTGGGGTTCGAGAAGAACATCTCGTGACTGCCCGGGCACTCCACCAGCCGGAACAGGCCCAGCCGCTCCGACAGGCGCGGATGCCACGGCAGGCCGTGCGGCATCGCGGTGTCCTGCTGGCAGTTCAGGTACGACTTGCCCAGCGCCAGCGCGGCCAGCGGCTGGCTCAGGCGGATCTTGTCCGTGAAGGTGCGATACGGATGGGGGTTGAGCTTCTCGTAGGCGGCCTGCGCAGTTGCCAGGTCGGCGTCGTTGATGAAGGCCTCGCGCCAGATCTCGAAGGGCAGCGTCACCGCGTTGCCGTTGCCTGCGGCCACGGCGTCGAACATGGTCACGTAGTGCGGCGGCACCATGTCGTTGAGCGATTCGCCGTCCAGCGGCACGAAGGCGTTGATGTAGACCAGCCGCTTGAGCCGGTGGGCGATGCGGTCGGCCACGCCCGAGATCACCATGCCGCCGTAGCTGTGGCCCACGAGGCGCACCTGCGTGAGGTCTTTCTCCTCTATGTAGCGCACCGCGGAGGCAATGGCGTCTTCCAGGCCGGTGCTGGAGCGGTCGTCGCCGGGGTTGTTGCCCGCCAGCGTGGGGCAGTACACGGTGTGGCCGGCCGCGCGCACGCCGTCGGCCACGGCTTCGATCTCGGCGCCGGTGTGCCACGCGCCGTGGACCAGGACATAGGTATCGGACATGGGAAGTCTCTTTCGTGGTTTCGATGCAGAGGGACTTTAGGAACGGGGCGATGCCGCGAATGGCCGATGCCTGCCACGCGGATGGCCGGTTCGCGCCAGTTCAGCGCCGGCGCCGCAGTTCGCCGGGTGTGGCGCCCAGGTGCGCACGGCATTGGCGAACAAAGTGTGAAGCATCGGCCAGGCCCACGCGATACCCGATTTGGGCGATGCCCAGACGGTCGAAACGTGCATCGGCCAGCATGCGGCGCGCGGCTGCCATGCGGAAACCAGCAAGCGCGGCGGCGAAGGTAGTGGGCCCCTCCGCGCTGCCTTCGCCGGCGGCCAGGCAGCGGTGCAGGCTGCGTTCGCTGATTCCCAGCCCGCGCGCCACGCTCGCCGCGGTGAGCCCGCACTCGGCGTGCCGCTCGCGCGTGGCATCGAGCACGCGGCGGCGCAGCGCCGCCCTGCCCTTGTCCGGCGCATCCGCGGCGCCGCTTCCCGTGGCCAGGGCGAGCAGGCTGCCGAGCTGGTCGCTCAGCAGCTCGGCGGGCATAGGGGGCTTCGCCGCCAGCTCGGGCGTCAGCTGCCGCACGAAGCCGCTGAGCACGCCGCCCCAGCCCGAGTGCCCGTCGATGCGCCGCGCCACCTGGTCGCCGGCATCGGGAATCCAGGCATCGACCCAGGCAGTGGGCAGCTCGATGGAGACGGTGTCGGCCGACTGCAGCAGGTGGAATTCGTAGAGCCGGCGCGAATCGACCAGCACCGCGTCGCCCGGAAGCAGGCGCGCTGAGCGGCCGTCCTGCACCGCCACCCAGGCCGAATCGGCCTTGCACAGCAGGTAGAAGTAGTTGCTGCGGCTGTGGGCGATGGCCCGGCGCGTGCGGTAGACGTCCTGCGCGCTGCCGCGCACCTGGTTGACCACGATGGGCCCCAGCGGCGCCGATTCGAGCGTGGCGCCGAAGCTGCCGGCCGCGGGGCTGGTCACGTCCATCTCCAGGAAGCCCTCGCAGACCGCGCCCACCCAGTAGTCGAGCCGCTGCGCGAGCGGCACGGCGTCGGTGGACCAGCGGTGGATGGCGTCGTGGCTCATGGGGGCATGAACATAGCCAAGGCGGACCCGCTTGCCAATCGGGTTTAGACCACCTCCGACGCCCGCCTGGCGCCACATCGGCACAATGGCCCTCGAATCAAACCGGTGCGTCGAGCGCCGCCCCGCATGCATACACACACGAAGGAAGGACAACACAGGCCATGAGCAACAAGCAAAGCGACTTCGGACTGATCGGCCTGGCCGTGATGGGCCAGAACCTCGTGCTGAACGTGGAAAGCCGCGGCTTCCAGGTCAGCGTCTACAACCGCACAGAGGCCACCACCGAGGCCTTCATCGCAGCCAACCCCGGCAAGAAGCTGGTCGGCGCGAAGACGCTGGAGGAGTTCGTGCAGAGCCTGGCGAAGCCGCGCAAGATCCAGATCATGGTGAAGGCCGGCGCCCCGGTCGACCAGGTGATCGAGCAGCTCATTCCCCTGCTGGACAAGGACGACATCGTCATCGACGGCGGCAACAGCCTCTACACCGACACCGAACGCCGCGACGCGTACCTCGCCTCCAAGGGCCTGCGCTTCATCGGCGCGGGCGTGTCGGGCGGCGAGGAAGGCGCGCGCAAGGGGCCTTCGATCATGCCGGGCGGGCCGCTTTCCACCTGGGAGGTGATGAAGCCGATCTTCGAGAGCATCTCGGCCAAGGTGGACGGCGAGCCCTGCGTGATTCACATCGGCCCCGGCGGCGCGGGCCACTACGTGAAGATGGTGCACAACGGCATCGAGTACGGCGACATGCAGCTCATCTGCGAGGCCTACAGCCTGTTCAAGGCAGCCGGCTTCAGCACCGACGAGATGGCCGCCATCTTCAACGAATGGAACGAGGGCGAGCTGCAGAGCTACCTGATCCAGATCACCGCCAAGGCGCTCGAGCAGAAAGACCCGGAAACGGGCAAGCCGATCGTCGACGTGATCCTCGACAAGGCCGGCCAAAAGGGCACGGGCCAGTGGACGCTGATCAACGCGGCCGAGAACGCGGTGGTCATCAGCACCATCAACGCCGCGGTGGAAGCGCGCGTGCTCTCCTCGCAGAAGAAGGCGCGCGTGGCGGCCAGCAAGCAGCTGCAGGGGCCGAAGATCGAACTCTCGGTGGAGAAGAAGGCGCTGGTGGCCAAGGTGCACGACGCGCTCTACGCCTCGAAGGTCATCAGCTACACGCAGGGCTTCGATCTCATCAAGACCATGGGCGACAAGAAGGAGTGGAAGCTCGACCTGGGCGGCATCGCCTCGATCTGGCGCGGCGGCTGCATCATCCGCGCGCGCTTCCTCAACCGCATCACCGACGCCTTCCGCACCGACCCGGCGCTGGCCAACCTGATGCTCGACCCGTTCTTCAAGGACCTGCTCAACCGCACCCAGCAGAACTGGCGCGAAGTGGTGGCGCTGGCCGTGAGCAACGGCATCCCGGTGCCGGCATTCAGCGCATCGCTGGCCTACTACGACAGCTACCGCACCGAGCGCCTGCCCGCGAACCTGCTGCAGGCGCAGCGCGACTTCTTCGGCGCCCACACCTACGAGCGCGTGGACAAGCCCGAAGGCCAGTTCTTCCACACGGACTGGCCCGAAGTGATCGGCTAGACCCCGTGTGATGCCATGCCGGCCCTCGACTACCCCAACCACCTGGTCGAGGACTGGCAACTGCGCGACGGCACCCCGGTGCGCATCCGCCCGATCCGCGCAGAAGATCTCGCGATGCACACCGCCTTCGTGAACGGCCTCTCGAAGGAAACCGGCTATCGGCGCCTGCTGTCGCCGCGAACGCCGCAGCCAGACGAGCTGTGGCGTATGACTCACATCGACTACGACCGGGAACTGGCGTTGATCGCGACCACGGCGATCGACGGCGCCGAACGGCAGATGGGCGTGGCGCGCTACGTGCGCGGCGACACGCCCCAAACGGCGCAGGTCGCCGAATTCGCCATCGTCATCGCCGACGCCTGGCAGCACCACGGCCTGGCCCTGAAGCTCATGCGCAAGCTGATCGACGCCGCCAGGGCAGCCGGCGTGAGGCAGCTGGCCGACATCACCCTCTACGACAACACCGCCATGCTCGCGCTGGCGCGCAAGCTGGCCTTCAGCGTGCAGCGCGATCCGGGCAACCCGAACGTGACACGGCTGAGGCTCGCGCTGGACCCGGCCGCCTGAGCTTCGGCCGGCCAGCGGCCGAACCATTCCGCCATTCCGTTACCTGGTGCGCCCTGCGCCGGTCCGCCGCTGCAAGCCCGCACGCAGCCTTTTGGTAAAGCGCCACACCTCGTTCGCAGGCCCCTGCAAACCTAAATCTACTTCCTTATGATGCAAAACCTTTTTCCGCCGGAAGCAGAGAGCCTTCGCCATGGTCCAGCTCGCATTGCGTCGTCCGTACACCTTCATCGTCATGGCGATGCTGATCGTGCTGGCCACGCCCTTCGTGCTGGCGCGCATGGCGACCGACATCTTCCCGGAGATCAACATCCCGGTGGTCAGCATCATCTGGAACTACAACGGCCTGCCGGCCCAGGAGATGGGGCAGCGGATCTCGGGCCAGGTGGAGCGCGGGCTGACCACCACGGTGAGCGACATCGAGCACATCGAGTCGCAGTCGCTGGCGGGCGTGGCCATCATCAAGGTGTTCTTCCAGCCCACGGCCAACATCGAGATGGCCATCTCGCAGGTGGTGGCCTCGATGCAGGCGCAGGTGCGGCAGCTGCCGCCGGGCATCACGCCGCCGCTGGTCATCAAGTACTCGGCCTCCAGCGTGCCGGTGGTCCAGCTGGCACTCTCCAGCCCCACCCGTTCTGAGAACTCCCTCTTCGACGCCACCGTCAACCAGCTGCGCCCGCAGCTCATCACCGTGCCGGGCGCGGCCATTCCCTTTCCCTACGGCGGCAAGAACCGGCTGATCTCGGTCGACCTCGACACCCAGGCGCTGCAGGCGCGCGGCCTCTCGCCGGCTGACGTAGTGAATGCGGTGAACACGCAGAACCTGATCCTGCCTTCGGGCACGGCCAAGTTCGGCGCCACCGAATACAACGTGCGCATGAACGGCTCGCCCGATGCCATCGCGGGCCTGAACGATCTGCCGGTCCGCACGGTCAACGGCGCCACCACCTACCTGCGCGACGTGGCCTATGTGCGCGACGGTTTCTCGCCGCAGACCAACGTGGTGCGCCAGGACGGCGTGCGCGGCGTGCTGCTGTCGGTGCTGAAGAACGGCGGCGCCTCCACGCTGGACATCGTCTCCAACATCCGCGCGATGCTGCCCATCGCCGCCCAGACGATGCCGGAAGACATCAAGATCACGCCGCTGTTCGACCAGTCGGTGTTCGTGAAGGCCGCCGTCAAGGGCGTGGTGTTCGAGGCCATCCTGGCGGCCGCCCTCACGGCCGCGATGGTGCTGCTCTTCCTGGGCAACTGGCGCAGCACGCTGATCATCGGGCTGACGATTCCGCTGTCGATCCTGGCGTCCATCCTGGTGCTCTACGCGCTGGGCGAAACGCTCAACCTCATGACGCTGGGCGGCCTCGCGCTCTCGGTGGGCATCCTGGTCGACCAGGCGATCGTGACCATCGAGAACATCGAGCGGCACCTGCACATGGGCACGCCGCTGAAGGAGGCCATCGAGATCGGCGCGGGCGAGATCGGCTCGGCGGCCTTCGTGTCCACGCTGTGCATCTGCATCGTGTTCGTGCCGATGTTCTTCCTCTCGGGCGTGGCGCGATTCCTGTTCGTGCCGCTGGCCGAAGCGGTGGTGTTCGCGATGATCGCGTCCTACCTGCTGTCGCGCACGCTGGTGCCGACGCTGGTGATGCTGCTGATGGGCGGTTCGCATTCGGCGCAGACCGCTCAACAGGCCGAAGGCGCGAAGCAGAGCGCCCTGCAGCGCCTCTACCGCGCCTTCGACCGCCGCTTCGAGCGCGTGCGCCGTGCCTACACGCTGGTGCTGTCGGCGGTGCTTTCCAAGCGTGCCGGCTTCATCGGCCTCTTCCTCGGCTTCTGCCTGCTGTCGTGCCTGCTCTACCCCGCGCTGGGCCGCGACTTCTTCCCGACGGTGGATGCCGGCCAGATCCGCCTGCACCTGCGCGCGCCCACCGGCACGCGCATCGAGGAGACAGCGCGCCTCACCGACCGCGTAGAGGCCGCGATCCGCGAGCTGGTGCCGCCCGACCAGCTCGAGACCATTCTCGACAACCTGGGCGTGCCCAACAGCGGCATCAACCTGTCGTACAGCAACGCCGGCACCATCGGCACTTTCGACGGCGAGCTGCTGCTGTCGCTGAAGGAGGGCCACAAGCCCACCGAACAGTTCGTGTCGCTGCTGCGGGCCGAGCTGCCCAAGCGCTTTCCGGGCACGGAGTTCTTCTTCCAGCCGGCGGACATCGTCACGCAGATCCTGAACTTCGGCCTGCCCGCGGCCATCGACGTGCAGTTCAGCGGCAACGACATGGCCGGCAACGCGGCGCGCGCGGCCGAGCTGACCAAGGCGATCCGCAAGATCCCCGGCGCGGTCGACGCCCACGTGCACCAGCGCCTGGACGGCCCCGCGCTGAGCCTGCAGATGGACCGCACCCGGCTGCAGCAGTACGGCCTGACCGCCTCCAACGTGGGGCAGAACGTGCTCATCGCGCTGTCGGGCAGCTCGCAGACGGCGCCGGCCTTCTGGCTGAACCCGGCCAACGGCGTGGTCTACAGCATCGCGGTGCAGTCGCCGCAGTACGTGGTCGACTCGCTGGACTCGCTGCTCAACATCCCGGTGGGCGCGGGCGGCACGCCGGCGGCGGCGACAGCGGGTGGTGGCTCGCAGCAGCTGCTGGGCAACCTGGTCGACGCGCAGGCCGCGCGCCAGCCGGCCGTGATGTCGCGCTACAACATCGCGCCGGTGATCGACGTCTACGTGAGCGTGCAGGGCACCGACCTCGCCAGCGTGGCATCGAAGGTGCAGAAGCTGGTCGACGAGATGCGGCCCACGTTGCCGCGCGGCAGCCGCGTCGAGATCCGCGGGCAGGTGCAGACGATGCAGTCGTCCTTCATCGGCCTGGGCGTGGGGCTGGCGATGGCCATCGTGCTGGTGTACCTGCTGATCGTGGTCACCTTCCAGTCGTGGCTGGACGCGGCCATCATCATCACGGCCCTGCCGGCCGCGCTTGCGGGCATCGCGTGGATGCTGTTCATCACCGGCACCACGCTGAGCGTGCCGGCGCTGACGGGCGCGATCATGACCATGGGCGTGGCCACGGCCAACTCCATCCTGCTGGTGTCGTTCGCGCGCGAGCGGCTGGCCGCGGGCATTCCGCCGCTGTCGGCCGCACTGGAAGCGGGCGCCACCCGCATCCGCCCGGTGCTGATGACGGCGCTGGCGATGATCATCGGCATGATCCCGATGGCGCTGGGCCTGGGCGAAGGCGCAGAGCAGAACGCGCCGCTGGGCCGCGCGGTGATCGGCGGCCTGGTCTTTGCCACGGTGTCGACATTGTTTTTCGTGCCTGCCGTGTTCGCGGGAGTGCACAGTCGGCTTGCGCACCGCCGGGCGGCGCGCGAGGCCGCGCAGCACCAGCATCAACCGCCAGCGGGCACGGTCGCCCCCCAGGAGAACTGATTCCATGACGGAGCAACGCCATTCGGCATTGGCCATCCACCCCATCGCCGCCGAGGAAGGCGACGGCGAGCAGTTGCTGCGCCGCCGGCAGATCGTGCGGCGCACGCGCTGGCTGGTGCTGGTCGTGCTGGTGCTGCTGGCGCTGGGCGCGGCGCGCACCGTCATCGTGCGCATCGCCAACGCCCGCGCGCTGGAAGCCGGCACCGCCGAGCGCGCAAAGCAGTACGTGCAGACCGCCCTGCCCCGCGTGCCCACCGCGGGCCAGACGCTCTCTCTGCCCGGCACGCTGCAGGGCTTCGTGCAGTCGCCCATCTCGGCGCGCGCCAGCGGCTACCTCAAGCGCTGGACCAGGGACATCGGCAGCCGCGTCGAGAAGGGCGAGCTGCTCGCCGAGATCGAGACGCCCGAGATCGACCAGCAGCTCTCGCAGGCCGTGGCCGCGCGCGCGCAGGCCGCCTCGGGGCTGGAGCTGGCGCGCAGCACCGCCGAGCGCTGGGAGGCACTGCGCAAGAAGGACGTGGTTTCGCAGCAGGACCTGGACGAGCGCCGCAGCGCCGTCGCGCAAGCCACCTCCAACGTGGCCGCGGCCGATGCCAACGTGCAGCGCCTGAAGCAGACCGAGGGCTTCAAGCGCGTGGTGGCGCCGTTCGCGGGCGTGATCACACGGCGCAACGTCGACGTAGGCGACCTGATCGACGCCGGCGCGGGCGGCGGCGCCGGGCGTGCGCTCTTCATGCTGGCGCAGACCGATCCGCTGCGCGTGTACGTCAACGTGCCGCAGGCCTACGCGCAGCTGGTGAAGGCCGGCCAGCCGGTGGTGGTGACGCAGGCCGAGCTGCGCGGCCAGAGCTTCAAGGGCGAGGTGGCGCGCACCTCCGGCGCCATCGACACGACCACGCGGATGATGCAGGTCGAGGTCTCGCTGCCCAACAAGGACGGCGCGCTGCTGCCCGGCGCCTACGTGCAGGTGTCGCTGCCGCTGGCCGCGAGCCGCACGCTCACCGTGCCGGCGAACGCGCTGCTGTTCCGCGCCGAGGGCACGCGCATCGCGGTGGTCGATGCGCAGGGCCGCGTCGCCCTGCGTGCGGTGACGCTGGGGCGCAACTACGGCGAGAACGTGGAAGTGATCGACGGGCTCCAGGGCAGCGACCGCATGGTGCTGAACCCGTCCGACTCGCTGGCCGACGGCGACGTCGTGGCTGTCGCGCCTGACCAGCCTCCTGCCAAGGCGGCGCCTGCCGGGGCAAAGAAGGAGCCGGCGTGAAGCTCCTTCGACTGCCCTGCGCGGCCGCGCTGCTGGCACTCGCAGCCGGCTGCGCCGTCGGCCCCGACTACAAGACGCCCGATACACCCCTGCCCGTCAGCTGGAAGCTCGAGGAGCCCTGGCGCCTGAGCGCGCCCAGCGACGGCGCCGACAAGGGCCCGTGGTGGAAGCGCTTCGACGACGCCACGCTCGACACGCTGCAGGCGCAGGCTCTGGCCGGCAGTCCCACGCTGGCCATCGCCAACGCGCGGCTGGCACAGGCGCGCGCCACGCTGGCGGCCACGTCGGCGAGCCGCTATCCGCAACTGGGCCTGGGCGCGCGAGCCTCGCGCCTGAAGATCTCGGCCAACCGGCCTCTCACCAACTACGCCACCGCCAATTCGTCGACGGTGCAGAACGACTTCGCCCTCTCGCTGAACGCGAGCTACGAGATCGACCTCGCGGGCCGCGTGCAGCGCACCGTCGAGGGCGCGGCCGCCTCCGCCGAGCAATCGGCCGCCGATCTCGCGAACACCCGGCTGCTTCTGAGCGCCGAACTCGCCAGCAACTACTTCAACCTGCGCTCCACGGATATCGAACTCGACGTGCTCTCGCGCTCCATCGGCCTGCAGCGCCGCGCGCTGGAGCTGGTCACGGCGCGCCACGACCTGGGCGCGGTGTCAGGGCTGGACGTGGCGCAGCAGCAGGCGCTGCTCGAGACCACGCTCACGCAGGTCGACGTGCTGAAGAAGCAGCGCGCACAGTACGAGCACGCATTGGCCACGCTCACCGGCACACCGGCGCCCAACTTCTCGCTGCCGGTGGACCTGCGCGAGATCCGGCCGCCCGCGGTGCCGCTGGGCGTGCCGTCCGAGATCCTGCAGCGCCGCCCCGACGTGGCCTCGGCCGAACGCGCGATGGCCGCTGCCAACGCGCAGATCGGCGTGGCCACGGCCGCCTTCTACCCGAGCTTCGTCATCTCGCCCACCGTGGGTGTGGACAGCCGCATGATCGAGACGCTCTTCAACGGCCCCAGCCTGCTGTGGTCGGTGGGCGTGTCGGCCACGCAGGTGCTGTTCGATGGCGGGCGGGTCCGCGCGAACGTCGACTTCGCGAAGGCCGGCTACGACGCCACCGTCGGCAACTACCGCCGCACCGTGCTGACGGCGATGCAGGAGGTGGAAGACGGCATCACCGGCCTCTCGGCGCTCGACAGCGCCACCACGCAGGCACAGTCGGCCGTGACGGCGGCTCGGCGCGTGCTCGACATGGCGACCAGCCGCTACGAAGGCGGTGCCTCGACGTACCTCGACGTGATCACCGCGCAGCAGTCGCTGCTGACGGTGGAGCGGCAGGCCGCGCAGCTGCAGGGGCAGCGGCTGCTGACATCGGTGTTCCTCGTGAAGGCGCTGGGAGGAGACTGGTGCGGCGCCGATGTGTCCGGTGCGCCCGCGAACTGCCTCGCGCCCGGCGCCGACCGCACCGCCAAGGCCGACTGATCGTCGCCGGCCGGCGTTTCAGCCGGCGGGCATCCCCGGAGAAGCCGGACTCCAGTCCGGGCTGGCGGCAAGCTTCTCCATCGCCATCTCGACGAAGGCCGAGACCGCGTGCGGAATGTGATGGCGGCTGGCGTAGATCACGCTCAGCCCGCGTCCGGCGCGCCTGTACTGCGGCAGCACGCGCACCAGCCGGCCGGCGGCCAGGTCGGAAGCCACCACGATCGAGGGCAGCGCCGCGATGCCCAGGCCGGCGCACGCGGCCTTGCGCCGCACGTCCTCCATGTTGCTCACGAAGCGGCCGCACACGTGCACGTCGTGCTCCACGCCTTCGGCGTCCTGCAGGAGCCAGGTCGACAGTCGGCCCGTGTCCGGCGGCGGCGTCACGCAATGGTGTTCGCCGAGTTCATCCAGGCTGGCGGGCTGGCCGTGCGCAGCCACGTAGCCGGGGCTCGCGAAGAGGCCGCCGTAGCTGGCGAATATCCGGCGCTTCGCATCGCTCGCATCCCGCAGCGGACCACCGCGGAAAGCCACGTCGATGCGCTCCGCGACGAGGTCGGCCACCGCGTCGCTGAGGACGAAGTCGAGCCGCACGCGCGGATTCGCCGACAGAAAGGCGGACACCCACTCCATCGGGAAGAAATCGAAGAAATTGGCCGGCGCGGCCACCCGCACCGGGCCGCTCGGCTCCTGGCCGCCCGCGAGCTGCAGCTTCCCGGCACCCATGAGCTCCTCGACCGCGGGCAGGCAGCGCTCCAGAAAAGCCTGCCCGGCGCTCGTCAGCGCCAGCTTGCGGGTCGAGCGCTGCAGCAAGCGGGTGCCCAGGTGCGCCTCCAGCTGCCGCACTCGCCGGCTCAGGGTCGCGGAGGGCATGCGCAGGTGCCTCGCGGCTTCGGCAAAACTGCCGAGCCGCGCCACCTGCACGAACATGGCGACTTCGTTGAGATCCAGCACCGGGAACTGCCTGCCTGTGCTTTTTCAGAAGTCCATCAGCTTGTCGACTTCCATCGTCTTGCGGCGTGCCAGCGCGAGGTTGGCGCGCTGCTTGTCGAGCACCACGTATAGGAAGAGCCCCTCCTTCGCGGCCGAGGGCCGGAGGATGTGGTACTGCTTGCCGAGCGTGATGAGCATGTCCTCGATCACGTCGTTCAGGCCCAGCGCGCGCATGGTCTTGAGCTTGGCGCGCACCACTTCCGTGTTGCCGGCCGCGGCGATCTCCATGTCCACGCCCGACCCCACGCTGCCGAGGATCATGCCGCTGCCGGCGTCGACGACGGCCGCGCACATGGCGCCGTCGATGGTGAGGATGTCTTCGAGCGTCTGCTTGATGGAAGCCAAGTTTTTCTCCAGTGGAACAGTTGAAAGTTGAGGTTGCTGCGTACAGGAATGCACCCGCGCCACGCAGCCGCGCGCGGGAAGATCGGTGGTCATGCCTCGGCGAGGGTCCTGGCGAGTTGTGCGGCGCGGTAGGCCACCATCGCGGGCACGGCGCTGTCGCGCGCCAGGACGTTGATGACGAGCTCCGCGTCGCGGCGATGCACGCTGTGGAACACCGCGAAGCCCGAGTCCGTGAGCACCATCACGCTCTCACGGCGGCCGAGGCGGGCCTCCTGCGAGACCACGTCGCCGATCGCCACGATGGAGCTGCCCATGGCGGCCACGCGCGCCGGATCTGCATCGCCGGCGGAGGCGGAGGCCACGTCGAAGCCGTCCGCGGTGGCGACCACCGCCGCCGTCACGCCGGTCAGCTCCTCGACGAGCTTGCGCACTTCGCGCTGCGCGTGCGCCGTGGCTGTCCTGGAAAGGCCGTGTCTTGAATTCACTCTTTGTCTCCCCGCATGTCGGCTTCGAGTTGCATGAGCAGCGTGTCGATCAGCAGGAGCACGTCGTTCCTGCGGCGCACGTCCACTTCGAGAATGGGAAACACCCGGCCGGTGGATGCAAGCCGGTCGGCATAGTCGTCGAGGGTGGGCACGGGGTGGGACTGCATCCGTCCCACGCCCACGACGCAGGGCAGCGTCCGAAGGTGCTCGGCGAAGCCCTCGAGGTAGACGGACAGGTCGGCCAGCGGATCGCTCCGCGAGTTGTCCATCAGCACGATCAGGCCCAGCGCGTTCCTCGCGAGGATCTTCCAGAGAAAGTCGAAGCGGGTCTGCCCGGGCGTGCCGAACAGGCGGACGATGTCGCCGTTGTCCAGCGTGAGCTGGCCGAAGTCCAGGCCGACGGTGGTGCGGGCCTTGTCGATGGTCGTGTCGGAGTTGCGCACGTCGGTCACGACCGGCGCGGTCTCGCTCACGAGGCCGATGGCCGTCGTCTTGCCGGCACCCACGGTGCCCGTGACGAGGATCTTGTATTCCCTCATGGCACGCGCAGGCCCAGCCGGCGGCGAATGCCGTTGATGAAGCTGCGCGCGAAATCGCCACCGCCCCCCGTCTTGTCGCTCCGGGGCATGACGGGCGGCAGGGCCTGTGCCACGTGCAGCTCCAGCACGCCGGCCTTGCGCAGTTCGAGCAGGAAGGCCACGCACTGGGAAAAAGGCAGCTGGCTGATGTCCGACAGCTCGGTCGCGTTCAATGCGCGGCGCGACAGCAGGCTCGCCATGCGGATGTTGTCGAGGTCGTTGCGCAGCAGCAGGGTCGGCGGCCAGCGGCGCAACATGAAGTACTCCGCGTCGGACACCTCGACTTCCAGCGCCGTCTGCTCGTGCGGCATGAGGCCGCCGGGCTGCGCTTCGCGCAGCGCCTGCTCGATGCTGCAAAGCCACTGCTGCAGCCTGTCGGCACGGATCGGCCGCTCCATGGTGCCGGGCTGCCCGCCCGTGTTCATGCGCGTGAGCCTGAGCACTGCGGCGGCCATGCTGCCGACCACCCCGGGATATTCATGTTCCGCCGAAGAGTTGTCGACCAGCAGCGCGTCGTAAGGCGGCGCATCGACCAGCTGCCAGGCGAAGCCGGGCTGGCTCGCCGAGAGCCTCATGATCGTGCTGATCAAGACCACCTCTGCCATGGGCAGCTTGTGGACGCCGAGCCTCAGCATGGATGTGTCCTTTCCGCCGCGGGCGTACCCGGTCAGTCCAGCGCGGCTACGTCGCGCAGGCCTTGCAGGCGCGGCACAAAGATGCGATCCACCATCGCGACGGCGGCTCGATGAAAGCGGTCCATCCCGATATGGACTGCCAGGAGTCCGTCCGAACCGCCAAGCGGTCGTCCACTCGGCACGTCGTACCTGCAGTTGGACAACGCAGCGGATGCGGCCACGGCCATGCAAGCCAGGAGGACCACTGTTTCGACCAGAGTGACGCCCTTGGCGCGACGCGAAAGTCGTTGTCCTGCGTGTTGTTTCGCCGCACTCGGCCGCCGTGTTTTCAACCCGTTCCCCTTGCCTGTGATCCACAAGATCCATTCCCTTGTCCGGGAATCATGAAAATGAATGAATTCTTTGCTTGAAGCTCGATGCAGACATGCCGAATTTGCATGTCCATCAAAAGACTGCTCGTGACAATTGTTTACGAGTTTTGTCGCACTCGACTAGCGCACAAAATGAGTTTCAGCCGATCAGCTTTCGATGCAATCCGCACAGCCCTGTCGAATGATTTGCACCAAATAAAGGCAAATAGCCCTCATGTGGTGCAAACGAATAGGGAGCGGGATCGGAGGAAATTACGCCCTGGCGCTCAACGGCAGACCAGGGAATCGAGTTGCCGCTCCAATTGGCTCTCGCACATCGCCTCGGCCGGAGGAGGCGTCCACTCCCGCTGGCTGAGCTTTTCGATGGCCATGTCGACGAACGCCGTGACGGCCAGCGGGCGCTGCTGGCGGCTCGGGTAGACCACGCTCATGCCGCGCCCTGCCCGCACGTATCGAGGCAGCACCGGCACCAGCCGGCCCGACGCCACCTCGGCCGAGGTCAGGACCGCCGGCAGGGCGACGATGCCCAGTCCGGCACAGGCCGCATCGCGCAGCGCCACGTGCGTGTTGCTGCTGAAGCGGCCCCGCACGCGCACGTCCTCCTCGGAGCCGTCTGGCCCCTGCAGGCGCCAGGTGGCGAAGCTGCCTGTGGCCGGGGGCTGCGTCACGCATTCGTGCTCGCCCAGTTCGCGCAGGTCGCGCGGCGCGCCATTCGCCGCGATGTAGGCGGGGCTGGCCAGGAGGCCGCCGTAGCTCGTGAAGATGCGGCGCGCCACGTAGCTCGAATCCTCCAGGGCCCCGATGTGGAACGCCACGTCGATGCGATCGGCGATGAGGTCGGCCGGCAGGTCGCTGAGCACGAAGTCGATCTGCACCAGCGGGTGCGCAGCCATGAAGGCCGACACCCAGCCTATGTCGAAATACTCGAAGAAGCAGGTCGAAGCCGCCACCCGGATCGCGCCGCTGGGTTCCTTGCTGACCGCCACGTGCGACTGCCCGGCCTCTATCAGCTCCTCGACCGCGGGGCCGCAGCGCTCGTGGAATGTCTGGCCGGCGCTCGTCAGCGTGAGCTTGCGGGTGGAGCGCTGCATCAGGCGGGTGCCCAGGCGTGCCTCGAGCTGCTGGATGCGCCGGCTCACCGTGGCCGAGGGCATGCGCAGGTGCCGCGCGGCCTCGGCGAAGCTGCCCAGGCGCGCCACCTGGACAAACATGGCGACTTCGTTCAGATCGAGCAAGAGATTCCTTTCTTGGATGACTGCTGCAAAAAGCCTGCTCAATTCCTTTATTGCTATCGATCGATATTCAAATCGAGATCAATTCAGAGCGAATAGCGGGGCGATATGCCGATCCCGCGCAGAAGCACGGCGGCCAACACTGAGCACTGGCTGACTTTCCGCAATTGGCGGACGCCCTATCGAAAAATGCCGCGAATCTCAATGACATTGCGGCAATATTCATTGCCCGGCTGTTTATAAATTTCGACAAACGATTGATCTAATCCATCACCCACCATCGAGGTCGGTTGGCCGACAGACGACCTCGCCTTCGGATTACCCATGCAAGTTTTCACCGATACCCAGGCACTGCGCGCCCCGCGCTCCCTGGACGACCTGCTCCTGTACCGCCTCCACCGTGCCATGCGCCCGGGCAGCGGCATGGCGACGCGCCTCGTCGAAGGCGGCTTCGGCATCACGCACCGCGAGTGGGGAATGATCGGCATGCTCGCGCAGATCGGCGAGATCACCTCCTCGGCATTCGCCGAGCGCCTGCAACTCGACCGCGTGCGCACCTCGCGCGGCCTGCGCAGCCTGGCCGAGAAGAAGCTGGTGGAGCGCAGGCGCGATGCCGACGACGGCCGCGAGGTGCACGTGCGGCTGAGCGCCGCGGGCCGGGAGCTGTGCGATACGGTGTTTCCGCGGATCGCGCGCCTCAACATGGACCTGCTCGACGTCATCGACGAAGAGCACCTCGACGTCTTCCTCATGTGCCTGCACCGGCTCGAGCTGCGAGGCAAGGAACTGAGCGCGCTGGGCGCGGTGCCCGAGAAGGCCGACCGGCGCTCGGGCGGCACCCGCCACAGGTGGCCGGGCCGCAGCGCTTGAGCGGGCCCGAAGCGCGATCGTTCGGAGATCGTCGGAAATTTGACAGTTCCGGCGCTGCCCGGTGCCTACCATCCGGCACCACATGAACACCGACACCAAGAATGACCATCCCGTCCGCCGCACCCGGCGCGCCCTGCTGACCGGCGGCGCGCTGCTCGCGGGCGCGGCGGCCGCGGGTGCCGGCTACGTCCTCACCCACTCCGACCAGCCCATCGCCATGGCCGATTTCTCCGACCTTCCCCGCGCCATGCGCACTCTCGAACGCCTGCGAACCACGCCGCTGCGCACCCGCTCCGGCTGGGACCTGGCGCAGGTGCTGCACCACAGCGCGCAGAGCATCGAGTACTCGCTGGACGGCTTTCCGCAGCTCAAGCCCGCGTGGTTCCGAGCCTCTGTAGGCAGCATGGCGTTCGCGGTGTTCTCGGCACGCGGGAAGATGAGCCACGGGCTCGAAGAGCCCATCCCCGGCGCACCGGCGATCGCCTCGGGCCAGCCCCTCGATGCGGCCGTGGAGCACCTGATGAGCGCACTGGGCCGCTTCGGGCGGCACGGCCTGGCGCTCGCGTCGCACTTCGCCTACGGCGCGCTGAGCAAGCCGGAGTACACCCGGGCGCATCTCATGCACCTGGCGAATCACTGGGAGCTGGTGGACGCCGGCTGACCCCGTGCCGGCGCGCAGCAACCGCCCATGCAAGGGGCGGCGGCTGCGCGGGTATCCTCCCGGGCCATCGAAGACCCGACGGAGACAAGGCGGTGGATATCTTCATGGAACAAGGCGGCGAAGGCCCCGACCTGCTTCTCATGCTGCACGGCATGGGCGCGACCGGCGCGGTGTGGTCGCCTCTGTGCGCGGACATGCGCACCGGCGCCAGCGCTCGCTGGCAAGGCCGCTGGCTGGCGCCGGACCTGCCCGGCCACGGCCGCTCCGCCGCACAGGACTCCTATGCCATCGGCCAGCACGCCGCGAGCGTGGCGCGCGCGGTGCTGCCGCACATACAGCCTGGGGGACGCCTCGTGGTGCTCGGGCATTCGCTCGGCGGCGTGATCGCCCTCGCGCTCGCCACCGGCTGGTTCGGCCTCGTGCCGCATCGCGTGTTCGCGGCGGGCATCAAGATCGCGTGGAGCGACGAGGAAGTGCAGCGCATGGACTCGCTCGCGCTGCAGCCCGCGAAGCTGTTCCCGACGGAAACGCAGGCGCAGGAGCGCTACCTGAAGGTGTCGGGCCTCGCGGCGGTTGCCGGCGCGGCATCACCGGTGGCCGCGCGAGGCGTCGCCCGTGAAGGCGACGGCTGGCGCCTGGCGATGGATCCGCGCGCCAATGCGGTCGGCAAGCCGCCGCTGTCCGAACTGATGGCGTTGGCGCGCTGCCCGGTCCATCTCGCGCGCGGAGGCAACGACGCGATGGTGACGCTGGAGCAGACCCGCTCGCTAGACGCCGATGCGCGCGACCTCGGCCCTCATGGGCACAACGTGATGGTCGAGGCGCCCGCCCAGGTCCTGGACTGGATGGCTTCCTTCAGCTGACGCGCAGTTCTTCGATCCTGCGGATCGGTATCGCCGCTTCGGCGGTGCGTGCCCTGAGCTGGCCGCATCCGCCATCGACGTCCTGCCCGGCCGAGTGGCGCAGCTTCGTCAGGATGCCGCGCTGGTGCAGCGTGCGGGCCATCTCTTCGCAGCGCTCCAGCGACGGGCGGCTGAAGCCGACGCCGTCCACCGCGTTGAAGGGAATCATGTTCAGCACGCCCCACTTGCCCGAGAGCAGCCGCACGATGCCGTCGATCTCGTCCTGTCCGTCGTTCACGCCCTCCAGCAGCGTCCACTGGTACTGGATGGGGTAGCCGCTGGCGCGCGCATAGCGTTCGCCCGCCTCTACCAGTTCTTCGGGCGTCATGCCGGGCGCGCGTGGAAGCAGCTTCCTGCGCAGCTCGGCCTTGGTGGTGTGCAGCGAGAGCGCCAGCGCGGGCCTCACGCGCTCCTTCATCAGCCGCTCGAACACGCGCGGATCGCCCACGGTGGAGAACACCAGGTTCTTGTGGCCGACGTTGCCAACCGTGCCCAGCAGCTCGATGGCTTCGAGCACGTTGTCCATGTTGTGCGCCGGCTCGCCCATGCCCATGAACACCACCTTGCGCACCGGCCGGCGCATGCGCGCGAGAGCGACCTGCGCAATGATCTCGGCGCTTCCAACCTGCCGCAGCAGGCCGTCGCGGCCCGTCATGCAGAACTGACAACCGACGGCGCAGCCCACCTGCGAAGAGACGCAGAGGCCGTCGCGCGGCAGCAGCACGCTCTCCACGGTCTGGCCGTCGGCGAGAGCGACCAGCAGCCGCTCGGAACCGTCGGCGCCCGGATGCGCCGCGACGACGCGCGCGAGCCCGGCCAGCTCGGCCTCGATGGACGGTAGCTCCTCCATCAGCGAGGCGGGGAAGAAGCTCGCGGGCAGCCGCCTGCCGCTGTTCCTGGGCAGCGCGTGTGACCACAGGCGCAGGATGCGCTGCTCGTGGCTGGGGCCGGCTCCGGCCTTTCTCAGCCGCTGTTTCAGTTCGTGGATTCGCATGTGCCGCCTGGGGCAGGAAAGCGCCCGCATGCTTGCGGGACGGTGATCGACATGCGCAGGATTGTGCACGGCGCCGGCTGCCTCACCCTCGGCTGCAGCCGGCCAGGCACATCAATGCACTACGGCGCCCGGCTCTTCGGCAACGCCGCGCGCAGGCCACAACGCGAGGCCGCCCGAGAGGCTCCATGCCTGCGCATGGCCGAGGCGACGAAGCGCCTTGGCGGCCTGCGCGCTGCGGTTGCCGCTTCGGCAGTAGAAAAGCACCGGCGTCGCAGCCGGCAGCGCCAGCCATGCGGGCAAGGCATTGAGCAGGCCCGACAGCGGCACGGCCTCGCAATGCGCGCCGGCGCCGAAGGGCAGCGATTCGCTCAGGCGCTGCTCGTAGGGCTCGCGCACGTCCACCAGCAGCAGGCCCGGGTTTTCGCGCAGCAGCCGCTGCGCTTCGGCGGCGCCCATCTCATGGCCAGCCTCATGGCCCGAACCGGCGCAGCCGCCGTCGACGCGCGCGCCGCATGCCAGGGTCTGGTATTCGGTCAGCGCGAGCCCTTCTTCGAGCTCGGCCTTCGCCGCCGCGAAGTGCGCGTCGTCGATGCTGCCGGCGAGCACCTGCGCGAGCAGCGGCTGGGCGGCGCACTCGCGGGCCAGGGTGCTCGCGAAGCGCTCGTCGTAGTCGTGCGCCGACAGCAGCAGCGTGTGCGGGCCCACGGCCTGCTGCAGCCTCTTCAGCGAAGAGCCGAATGCCAGCGGCGCGCTCTGCGCGAAGTCGCTGCGGCCCAGCGCGCCGGGCATCACGGTGTCGCCCACGAAAGCCAGGCGGATGTTCATCTGCGCGTCGTGCAGCAGGTAGGCGGTCGAGTCGGCGGTGTGCCCGGGCGTCGCCAGCCGGGTCAGCATTTGCGCACCGAGGCAGATCGCATCGACGCCCAGCGGCCAGCCGAGCGCATCGACCCCGCCCTGGGCCAGGAGCCGCACGGGAAGCGCCGCACGCAGTTCGCCGCCCGAGGACACGTGATCGCCATGGCTGTGCGTGTCGAGTACGGCGACCAGCGTGTACTCCTGGCAGCGAAGCAGCTGCGAGATGCGCCCGGTAAGCTCCGGCAGCGGATCGATGACGACGCAGCGCCGGCTCTCGGCGTCGGCCACGAGGTAGCAGCAGGCACCGCCCACCACGAACCGTGTCAGGCCATCGAGCGCGCTGCCCGGGCGCGGCGCTTCTTCCGAGGTACTGAGGCAGCTGGCGCGCAGCGAAGCGCCGCAGGAGCCGATGCGCGCGCAGGCTTCGTCGATGAAGGCCGGATCGCTCGCCGGGCCGAAGGACAGGCGCACGGCCGATGCCGCCTGCCAGGCGGGCAGGCCCATTGCCTGCAGCACGTGGCTGGGCAGCGCCTTGGCCGCGCCGCAGGCCGAGCCCCCGCTCACCCGCACGTCGGCCGCGTCGAACAGGTCCTGCAGCAGCTTGGAGTCCAGGCCGGGCACCGAGAAATTGAGGGTGGTCGGCAGGCTCAGATCGAAGGGGGCGTTGAACACCACGCCGGGGAACGCGCTCTTCAGCGCGGCGGCGATGCGTTCGCGGTACGCCTCCAGCGTGCGCCTGCCCATGAAGGTCTGGCCGTCCTCGAGCGCCTCCAGCACGGTGCCGAGCGCGGCGATGCCGGACATGTTCTCGGTTCCGGAGCGCAGCGCGCCTTCCTGGCCGCCGCCTGCCATCAGCGGCGTGAACGGCGCGCCCTCGCGGACGTAGAGCAGGCCGATGCCCTTGGGGGCGTAGAGCTTGTGCCCCGAGAACGGCGCGTAGTCGATGCGGTGGGCCGCGAGCCGCAGTTCGAGCTTGCCCAGCGCCTGCACGCTGTCCACCATCCACAGGGCCGGGCTGCCGGCCAATGCCTGCTCGATGCCGTCCAGGTCGCTGATGACGCCGGTCTCGTTGTTGGCGGCCATGGTGCAGACCAGGCCGGCCCGGCCGGCATGCGCGCGCAGCCATTGCAGGTCGTGGCGGCCGTCGCGGCCGACCGGGATCGGCAGCACGCGCAGGTCCAGGCCCAGCAGCCGGTTCCAGTGCCTGATCGCCTCCGGCACCGCCTTGTGCTCGGTCGCGCCGTACAGGATGCAGTCCACGTCCGTGCGGCCGCGCAGCGAGCTCAGTGCCGACAGCACCGCCGTCTGGATGCCTTCGGTGGCGCCACTCAGAAAGAGCAGGTCGCCGGTAGGAGCGCCGAGCAGGCGGCGCGCGCGGGAGCGCACCGAATCCATCAGCGCGCGCGCCTTCAGCCCGGTGCTGTGGACGCTGCTGGGATTGCCGAAGTCGTCGGCCATGGCTGCGAGTGCCGCGGCCCGTGCGCGGGGCAGCACGGGCGTGGTGGCGTTGGCGTCGAGGTAGATGTCCATTGAGGTGATTCCGGCGAAAGGGGCGGCGCGGCGGGGTGCCGCGCTCCTGAAGGAGTCTGCCGGCCGGGCTTGGGAATCGGCTTGCCTTTTGCACAGGCGATATCTATAAGATTGGAATCTGATGCTCTTTTCTGAATAATTAGTGAAATTGGATTCCATAGATATCCGAATTCTTGATCTCCTGCAGCGCGATGCCGAGCTGCAGGTGGCCCAGATCGCCGAGCAGGTCGGCCTCTCCGCCACGCCGTGCTGGCGGCGCATCCAGCGCCTGAAGGAAGCCGGCGTCATCACGCGCTCGGTGGCGCTGCTCGATCCGCGCAAGGTCAACGTGGCGGTGACGGTGTTCGTGTCGGTGCGCACCAGCACGCACTCGCAGGAGTGGTTCGACCGCTTCACGGCCACGGTGCATGCCATTCCGGAAGTGGTCGAGTTCTACCGGATGAGCGGCGACGTCGACTACCTGCTGCGCGTGGTAGTGCCAGACATCGCGGCCTACGACGCGGTCTACAAGCGCCTGATCGCGGGCACCAACCTGCACGACGTCAGCTCGAGCTTCGCGATGCAGGAGCTGAAGCAGACGACGGCGCTACCGTTGAGCTACGTCTAGAAGAAAAAAAGAAAGAGAGAAGGCCCGACGGCCCTCGACTCGTCAGAACAGGCTGCCCTGCCCCACGGCACCCGGCGGGCGGAACGCCGACACATCGAGCGGAATGCGCTCGCGGTTGTAGCCCAGGCGGTTCGTGGCCTTCTGGAAGCGCTGGTGGATCAGGTCGGCCCAGAGGCCCGAGCCCTTCATGCGCGTGGCGAAGTCGGCGTCGTAGTCCTTGCCGCCTCGCATGTCGTGGATGCGCGCCATGATGCGGTCGGCGCGCTGCGGGTAGTGCAGCGCGAGCCACTCCTTGAAGAGCGGCGCCACCTCCCAAGGCAGGCGCACCACCGTGTAGAAGGCGCTGCGCGCGCCGGCCTCCCATGCGGCCTCGAGCACCTGTTCCATGTCTTCGGTCACGAAGGGAATCTGCGGCGCCACGCTCACGCCGACCGGCACGCCGGCCTCCGTGAGCGTGCGGATGGTGCGCAGCCGGCGATGCGGCGCGGCGGCGCGCGGCTCCAGCTTGCGGGCGAGGTCGCCGTCGAGCGTGGTCACGGTGACGTACACGGCCGCCAGGCGGTCGGCGGCCATGGGCGCGATCAGGTCGAGGTCGCGCTCGACGGCGCTCGACTTGGTGACCAGCGCGAACGGATGACGCGCTTCCCGCAGCAGCTCGATGACCGAGCGCGTGAGCCGCAGCTCGCGCTCGATGGGCTGGTAGCAATCGGTGGCGGTACCGATGGCGATGTGGCTCGGCCGGTAGCTGCGGCGCCCGAGCTCCGTGCGCAGCACCTCGACGATGTTGCGCTTGGCGATCAGCTTGGTCTCGAAGTCGAGCCCCGGCGACAGGTTGAGATAGCTGTGCGTGGGCCGCGCGAAGCAGTAGATGCAGCCATGCTCGCAGCCGCGGTACGGGTTGATCGAGCGGTCGAAGGAGATGTCGGGCGAGTCGTTCTCGTTGAGGGCCGACTTCACGTCCTCGAAGCGCACTTCGGTGGCGAGGGGCTGCAGTTCCTCGGCCTCGGCCGCGCCTTCCTCGAGCGTGCCCCAGCCGTCGTCGAAGGCGTTGCGCTCGTCCTTGGAGAACCGGTGCGCGATGTGCGTGGCCGCGCCGCGGCCCTTGATGGCGTGGATGGGAATGAAGGCGGCTGGCATGGTCGGCGACTCCTTGGCAACTCGGTTTGCTGTTCAATTTACTGTTTATTCATACAGTATTCCACCGATTCACCGTCACTGCCGAATTTTTAATTTCTTTCTTGACAGAAATTTCGAGAATCCTAAACTCGGCGCCATGGAACTCACCGACATCCAACGCAAGTTCGTCCTGCACTGGGGCGAAATGGGGTCCCTCTGGGGCGTGAACCGCACCGTCTCGCAGATCCACGCCCTGCTCTTCGCCCACGGCAAGCCCATGAACGCCGAGGAGCTGTGCGACACGCTCGGCGTGGCCCGCTCCAACATCAGCAACAGTCTGAAGGAGCTCCAGGCCTGGAACCTGGTGCGCGTGACCCATACGCTGGGCGACCGGCGCGACTACTTCGAGACCAGCGTCGACGTGTGGGAGCTGTTCCGCACGGTGGTGCGCGAGCGCAAGGAGCGCGAGTTCGACCCCACCGTACGCGTGCTGCGCGAACTGGTCTCCAGCCCCGACTTCCAGAAGGAGCCTGCCGACGCGCAGGACCGGATCCGCTCCACGATGGAGCTCATGGAAAAGCTCGCCACCTGGGCCGACGAAATGCTGAGGCTGTCTCCCGGCACGCTCGACAAGGTGATGACGCTGGGCGCGAGCGTGCAGAAGTTCGTGCGCGGCGATTCGTCGCAGGGCGGCAAGGGCACAGGCAAGGGCGAAGACCCGGATGCACACCACGCCAGCCTCCCAATGATCTGAAGGTCTCTTTTTTTCCCCATTAGTTTCTGTTTTGACAGAAATATCGATAACAAAGAACACCATGAGCCGTATCCCCACCCCAGCCTATCCACTCACGGTCTATTTCGACGCGAGCTGCGCGATCTGCTCGGCCGAGATGGGCAGCCTCAAGGCGCGCGACACGGCGGGCCGGTTGCGGATGGTCGATTGCTCGCCGGCCACGTTCAGCGGCGGCCCGGCACCGCGCGAGGCGCTGATGGCGGCCATCCATGTGTCGGACGCCGAGGGCCGCTTGCGCGTCGGCGTGCCGGCCATCCGCATCTGCCGCACGGCGGTGGGCCTCTCCAGCGGCAGCTTCCTGCTCGACCTGCCGGTCGTCGCTCCGCTGGCCGACCGCGCCTATGCACTGCTGGCGCGCAACCGCTACCGCATTCCGCGCTGGCTGGCCACGAGGCTCGCCGGGCGCGTCGCGCCCTCATGCGACGACAACTGCCGCATCTGACCCGAAAAGAAACCGACGAACAAACCAACGAGGGAACCGCCATGCCGACCGTCTTCCAGCCCGACTTCCGCGTGCCGCACGAGACGCTCGCGCGCAGCCAGTCCGAGAACACCGTCACAACTGAAGACACGCAGGACTACTTCACCGAGGTCGCGACCGACTACAGCGCCTGGAGCCCCAGCTACAACATGCACTTCGGCTTCTGGCGCGCGGGCCTGAACCCGCTGCGGCGCGAGGGCATGCTCGTCGAGATGAACCGCATGGTCGGCCGCGCGCTGCGTCTCGGCGAGGCGCCCCAGGCCAGCGACAGGCGCCGCTGCGTGATCGACATGGGCTGCGGCGCCGGCGCCACCGCGCGCACGCTGGTCGGCGACGACGCATCGCTCTACGCCGTCACCGTGACCAACGTCGCCGTGCAGAACCGCATCGCCGCGAAGCTCGACGCCGCCGCCGGCGTGGCCGACCGCATGGCGCACATCGAAGCCGACTACACCCGCACCGGACTGCCCGCCGCGCAGGCGGACGGCGCCTGGGCCCTGGAAAGCGCCTGCTATGCCGGCGGCACCGACAAGGCCGACTTCGTCCGCGAAGCCGCACGGCTGCTGAAGCCCGGCGCGCGGCTGGCCGTGGTCGACGGCTTCCTGCTGCGGCACCGGCCCGGCCGCGTGGCGAACTGGCTGCACCGCCTGTGGGCCGACAGCTGGGCCGTGCCCACGCTGGCCGTGCGCGACGACTTCGTCGCGGCACTGCGGGCAAATGGCTTCGACAGCGTGGAAGTGAAGTCGCTGCGCTGGCGCGTCGCACCCAGCGCGCTGCACATTCCCGTGCTGGCCACGCGCTTCACACTGGCCGAGCTGTGGAAGGCACGCGGCAGGCTCAGCCCGTGGCGGCGCAAGCACATCGTGGCCAGCTACTGCGCACTGGCGCTGGGCATGTTCTGGCGCGACTTCGACTACTGCATGGTCACCGCCACGCGCCGTTGCGACTGAACAGGCAGCCCCCGAAACGACACAACGAGGAGAAGAAGAGGTTCCCGCATGCAAAAAGACTCCGAAGAAAGCAGGTTTTCCGAACTCGCCCCCATCGAGCAGCCCGCACATGAAGAAGCGCGGCCCAAGCCCGTTCGCGGCATGCCGTTCGGCTGGTTCTGGCCCATGGCGTCCGGCGCCGCGATTGCGCTCGTGCTGCGCATCGTCTTCAGCAGTGCACCCGGCAAGCCCTACTCGGCCATGCTGGGCTCCTTCGTGTACTTCGTGCCGGCGGTGTGCGGCGCGGTCACCGTCTACATGGCCGAGCGCGTCGAGCGGCGCAGTTGGGGCTACTACATCTGGGCGCCGTGGGTGGCGACCTCGCTCTTCGTCGGCGGCACGCTGCTGGTGTTCATCGAAGGGCTGATCTGCGCCATCGTCATCGTGCCGCTGTTCGCCACCATGGGCAGCGTCGGCGGGCTGGCGATGGGCATCGTGTGCCGCATCACCAACTGGCCGAAGCAGGCCGTCTACAGCTTCGCGATGCTGCCGCTGGTGCTGGGCGCCATCGAGCCCCAGCTGCCCAACCCCGACCGCTACTCCGACACCTCGCGCTCGCTCTTCATCGCCGCGCCGCCCGAGCGCGTGTGGCACGAACTCAACGCCGCGTACGACATCCGACCCTCCGAAGTCGGCGACGCCTGGGCCTACCGCATCGGCGTGCCGATGCCGGTGTCGGGCGTGACGGTCGATACGCCCGAGGGCCGCGTGCGCCAGGTGCAGTGGCAGAAGAACGTGCACTTCGAGGAAGTCATCACCGAGTGGCAGCCCGACCGCCTGCTGAAGTGGCGCTTCCGCTTCTCGCCCGACTCCTTCCCGGCCGGTGCGCTCGACGACCACGTGATGATCGGCGGCCAGTATTTCGACCTGCGCGACGCCACCTACACGCTGACGCCGCGCGATGGCGGCACCGAGCTGCGCGTGGCTGTCTCGTGGCGCATGAGCACCAGCTTCAACTGGTATGCCGACCGCGTCATGCATCTCATGCTGGCGGATGCCTCGCAGAACATCCTGCGCTTCTACAAGGCGCGCAGCGAGGCGGCCGTGACGGCGGCGGTAGCTGAAGCCCAATGACGATGCAGCCCGTCTTCCAGCAGGCGCTCGGCCCCGCCTGGGACCGGCTGGGCGGCGTCATCCGGCGCCACTATGCGATGCGGCCGTTCTCCGACGACCACGTCTGCGTGCGCGGCACCATGAGCGAGGTCTGGCATGCTCCGTGGGCCGCGCTGCTGATGCCCTTCGGGCGGCTCTTCGGCGCGCTGGTGCCGCACCAGGGCAAGGACGTGCCGATCGAAGTGCACTACCGCTGCCGCCCCGGCAACGCCACGCTCCACTGGGACCGCATCTTCAGTTTCCCGGGCAGGCCGCCCTTCCATTTCCGCTCGCACATGGAGCTTGCGGAAGGCCATGCCGGCGAGGTGATCGAGTACGTGCGCTTCGGCATCGGCATGCGCCTCGCGGTGAGCGCCGAAGAAGGCGCGCTGGTGTTCCGCGACCTGGGCTATGTCTGGCGGGTCGCGGGGCTGCGCATTCCGCTGCCGCTCGGGCTCTTCATGGGCGCGGCCTACGTGGAGGAGCGCCCCGATCCCGCCGATGCAGACCGCTTCACCATGAGGATGCTGCTGCGCCACCGCTGGTTCGGCGACGTATTCCGCTACAGCGGGCGCTTCCGCCTCGGAGCGCGAACGGGATCACAATGAGCGCACCATGCCGCGCCGCCCAGAAAACCTCTACGCCCAGTACCACGCCCACGTCTATTTCGGCCCCGACACGCTCGCGCAGGCCAAGGCCCTCTGCGAACGCGCGGGCCGCGAGCTGATGGTGGTGGTCGGCCGCGTGCACGAGCGGCTGGTGGGCCCGCATCCGCACTGGAGCTGCCAGCTTGCCTTCGACGCCGCCGAGTTCTACCAGGTCATCGGCTGGCTCGAGGCCAACCGCGACGGGCTCGACGTGTTCGTGCACGGCGTGACGGGCGACGATCTCGCCGACCACACGACGCACGCGATGTGGCTGGGCGAGGAAAGCGAGCTCGACCTGCGGATGTTCCGGCGCTAGACCTCTTCCCGGGCCTCTTTCCGGGCCTCTTCCTCGATGCCGGCGCCGTGCACCTTGAAGAAGGTGGCGCCCTCCACCTTCTGGCCGATGGCCTTCTCGTAGGCCACGCGCACCTCGTCAGGCTGCCCGGCCTGGCCGAAGAAGTCCTTCAGGTACGGCCCCAGCAGCGGATGCGCCGCCAGCTCCCTGCGCGGCAGGCCGTTGATCATCTCGTCGCGGCAGGCCGAGGGCAGGAACACGTTGCGGTTCTTCTCCGGATCGCGGATCAGCCCCTTGGGCTCGTGGGCCGGGTCGGCCTGCATCGCCTCGAGCTCCTCGAAGAAGCGGCGCCGCATCATCACGATGCCCTTGTCGCTCTGGCCCAGCTTCTCGCGCGTGCGGTCGGTGATGGCGCCCTGCCCCACCCACACCACGAAGTCCTGGTTGGCGACGTGGCTGGTGATCCAGCGGCCCGTCGCCGGGTCCTTGATGGGTCCGTACCACGACGGGATTCGCTCCTGCACGTAGGGCTCCTGCTCGCTGGGCACGCGGCTCAGCACCCAGAGCACGCTCAGCGTGTTGTGGTCGTCGATGGGCACGCGCCATTCGAAGTGATGGCCCAGGAAGAAGCCGTTGGGCCACAGCGTGACGCGGCCGGTGGTCCACATCACGTTGTCCTCGCGCTCGCCGCCGCGCAGGCGCTTGTAGACGAAGCCGTGCTCGAACTCCTCGAAGGCCAGCTTCAGGTGCGTCGGCACGTACGGCCCTTCCTCGCCCTGCAGGCGCGTGGTCCAGTTGTTGTGTGTCCACTCGAAGTGCACCGGGTCGATGGAGTTCTCCTGGCACTGGAACCAGTTGCACGGGATCTCGGCGAACACCGCCTGCGCGAAGCCGTTCGCGCAGTTGAAGAGTTCCCAGTCGGGCAAAAGAGGCGCGGGCTGCGGGCCCATGTACGTCCACAGCAGGCCGGCCTTCTCCTGCACCGGGTAGGCCTTGATCCTCGTGTTCCTGCGCATGCGCGCGCCGGGGTCCAGCGTTTCCTCGAAGGGCTGGTGCACGCATTGGCCGCTCTGGTCGTACTGCCAGCCGTGGTAGCTGCAGCGCAGGCCGCACTGCTCGACGTAGCCGTACGACATGTCGGCGTTGCGGTGCGGGCAGCGGCGGTCGACCAGGCCGTAGTTGCCGCTCAGGTCCTTGTAGAGCACCAGATCCTCGCCCAGGATGCGCAGCGGCTTCACCGCCTTGTCGTCGAACTCGCTGGCGCCCGCGATCGGGTGCCAGTAGCGGCGCAGGTAGTCGCCCATCGGCTTGCCGGGGCCCACTTCGGTCAGCAGGCGGTTCTTTTCTTCGCTCAACATGCGCAGTCTCCTTGTCGTTGCTTGTCGCTCGTGTTCTTCATCGGTCAGTCGGCGCGGATGCCGAACTCGCGCACCAGCCTGCCGAAGCGCTGGTCGTCGTCCGCGATCTGCTGCGCCAGCGCCGAGGGCGCACCGCCCACGGGTTCGATGCCGAGCGCGGCCATCCTTGCCTGCACGTCGGGCATCTTCAGGATCTCGTTGAAATGTTTGTTGAGCGCCTGCACAACATCGGGCGGCATCGCCTTCGGGCCGAGCAGGCCCATCCATGCGCTCACGTCCACGTCCTTGAAGCCCAGCTCGACGAAGGTGGGCACCTCGGGCATCAGCTTCGTGCGCTGGCGCTCCGCGACGCCCAGCGGTACCAGCTTGCCCGCGGCGATGTGGCTCGCCACCGCGCCCGGCGTGATCCAGCCCACGGCCACGTGGCCGCCCAGCACGTCGTTGACCACCGGCGCCACGCCGCGGTACGGCGCGTGCGTGGCCGCGATGCCCGCGTCCTTGTTGAAGAGTTCGCCCGCGATGTGCATCGGCGAGCCCGCGCCCGGCGTGCCGTAGCTCAGCGCCTTGCCCGCCTTCGCGCCGGCCACGAGCTGTGCGACGCTGCGGATGCCGGTCACCGGCGCGGTCACCAGCAGCAGCGGGATGTTGCCGGTCTTGACGATGGGGGTGAAGTCCTTCACCACGTCGTGCGCCACGCCGGGGCCGGCCTTCAGCACGTGCTGCGCGATGGGAAAGGTGCTGGGCGTGAACAGCAGCGTGTAGCCGTCGGCCGACGCCTTCGCGACCCAGGCGTTGCCGATCATCCCGCTCGCGCCGGGCCTGTTGTCGATCAGCACCGGCTGGCCGGTGCGCTGCGAGAGCTTCTCCGCATAGGTGCGCGCGATGGCGTCGGTGTCGCCGCCGGCCGGATAGGCCACGACGATGGTGATCGGCTTCGACGGCCAGGACTGCGCCATGGCCGCGGCGGCGGCGCATAGCGAAAGAACGGCTGCTGCAGCGGCTCGGGCCGCGTTTCGCGGGTGAAACAACATGCTCTTTTCCTTCTCGGTGGGACGACGTTGGTGTCGTCCGCACTGTAGGAACGGGGCCGCGAAGCCAGAAGATATAGTTTCACGCAGTGAACCTTTTTTCGGAGACCGGCATGTCGGACACCGCGGGCGCGCAGAGCGTGAAATCGATCGACGCATTGCGCCGCGGGCTCGACGTGATGCTGGCCATCCAGCGCTCCTCGGCCGTGACGCTGCAGGAGCTGCACCGGCAGACCGGCCTGTCGAAGGCCACGCTGCTGCGCATTCTCAAGACGCTGCAGCAGGCGGGCTGGGCCGAGCGCAGCGAGCACGACCGGCGCTACGTGCCCACCTCGGCCACGGGGCAGTCGGGCGCTGCGGCGGCATGGCGCACGCGACTGTCGGCACTGGCGGCGCCGGCGCGCGCCACGCTGCAGCGCGTGGTGCCATGGCCCATCGATCTGGGCGTGCGCGACGGCTCGGCCATGCTCATCCTCGACACCGACAGGCCGCGCAACGGGCTGGCGGTCAACTACCGGGCGCTGGGCTTCAGACCGCCGATGCTGCTGTCCTCGCTGGGGCGCTGCTATCTCTCGTTCTGCCCGGAAGACGAGCGCCGCGAGATCCTCTCCGCGCTGGCGCGCTCGCCCAACGACTTCGACCGCAGCGCGCGGCGCCCCGAGAACATCCGCCGCATGGTGGCGCATGCGCGCGACCTCGGCTACGTGGCGCGCGACCCGACCTCGACCAGCATGGATTCGCCCGACCGCTTCGGCGCGATCTCGGTGCCCCTGCGCCAGGGCCAGCGGGTGGTGGGCTGCCTCAGCTGCGCCTGGCTGCCGGCAGTGAAGAGCGAGCGCGAGATCGTGTCGGCCCACCTGGGGGACCTGCAGCAGGCCGCGCAGAGCATCGAGCGCAAGCTGACGCAGGCAGGCTTCGGACCGCCCCCTGCAAGTTCATGAAGCGCGCGGCTCAGAACTCCGCGTCGAGCTCGTCGATCTCGTCGGGCTCCTGCTTCGCGGCCGCCACCCATTCCTTCATGGCGGGCAGTTCCATCACGCGCTTGCAGTAGGCCGCGCACACCGCGTCCAGCGCCACGTCGTAGCTCAGGAAGCGCGTGACCACCGGCGCGTACATCGCGTCCGCCATGCCCGGCTGCTTGCCGAACAGGAAGGGGCCGCCATAGGCCTTCAGGCACTCGCGCCAGATGGCGACGATGCGGTCGATGTCCGCCTGCGCGCGCGACCACACCTTGAAGTTCTTGAAATGGGCCTTGATGTTCATCGGCAGCGCGCCGCGCATCGAGGCAAAGCCGGAATGCATCTCGCCGCAGATGGCGCGGCAATGGGCGCGGGCGGCGATGTCCTCGGGCAGCAGGCCGGCCTTGGGCTTGATCTCGTTGAGGTATTCGCCGATGGCCAGCGTGTCCCACACCTTCACGCTGCCGTGCTGCAGCGAGGGCACCAGCATCGACGACGACAGCAGCAGCATCTCGGCCTTCATGGCCGGATCGTCGGGCGGGATCACCTTCTCGCTGAAGTCCAGCCCCGCCAGCCTGCACATCAGCCAGCCGCGCAGCGCCCAGGCGCCGTAGTTCTTGCTGCTGATGGTGAGTACGGGTTTGGCCATCTCGGAACTCTCCTTGGGCGTTGCGCCTTTGCCCGTGCCGCGTGCAAGCCCCATGCCATGCGGCTGGCCCGCAACTTGCCTGCGCGAGATTCATGCTGTACCGGGCCTACCAGAACCAAGCCGACCTGCTCTCCCCGGCGCGGCTTGCGGCGCAGTACCTCGCCAAGGCCCTGTGGCAGGAAGGCACCGAGCGCACCATCTTGCGGCGCATGGCCGCCCAGTTCGAGGTGTTCTCGCGCATGCGCCTGACCCACACCCGGCCCGACTACGGCATCCACAGCGTGGTGTCCGACGGCGTCGAGGTGGCCGTGCACGAGGAGAAAACCCTCGTCTCGCCCTTCGGCACCCTGCTGCACTTCCGCAAGAACACCGATGCGGTGCATCCGCCCGTGCTGCTGGCCGCACCGTTGTCGGGCCATTTCGCCACGCTGCTGCGCGAAACGGTGCGCACCCTGCTGCGCGACCACGACGTCTACCTGACCGACTGGCACAACGCGCGCGACGTGCCGCTGTGGCACGGCGGCTTCGGCCTGGACGACTACACGCTGCAGCTCATCAGCTTCCTGGAGGCCGTGGGCCCGGGCGTGCACATGGTGGCCGTGTGCCAGCCCTGCGTGGCCGCGCTGGCCGCCACCGCACTGATGGCCGAGGACGGCAACCCCGCCACGCCGCGCAGCCTGACGCTGATGGCGGGCCCGGTCGATTGCCGCATCAACCCCACGGCGGTGAACAAGCTCGCGACCGACCGCCCCATCGACTGGTTCCGGCGCAACCTCATCAGCCACGTGCCATGGCCGCACGCCGGCATGATGCGGCGCGTGTACCCCGGCTTCCTGCAGCTGTCGGCCTTCATGAGCATGAACCCGGAGCGGCACAAGAAGCAGTTCGAGGACATGTACACCCACCTGGTCGAAGGCGACGTCGAGAAGGCCCGCACCATCGGCACCTTCTACGACGAGTACCTGGCGGTGAACGACCTGCCGGCCGAGTTCTACCTGGAGACGGTCGAGCGCGTGTTCCAGACCTACGACCTGCCGCTGGGCAAGCTCACCGTGGGCGGGCGCACCGTGAACCCGGCCGCCATCCGCCGCACCGCGCTGCTCACCGTGGAAGGCGAGCGCGACGACATCTGCGCCGTGGGCCAGACGGTCGCGGCGCAAGACCTCTGCACCGGCATCCGGCCCTACCTGAAGGCGCATCACCTGCAGGCCGGCGTGGGGCACTACGGCGTGTTCAGCGGCAGCAAGTGGAACGCGCAGATCTATCCGCGCGTGCGCGAGACGATCCACGCTGCCGCGGAACTGGGCTAGAGCCAGGTCTAAGACGACCGCCGCCCCCGCGCCCCCTTGCCACTCACGCGCCGCACCGTCGCCTCGCCGGCCTGCGGCAGGCGCTCGCGCAGGAACGCGATGAGCTCCTGCGCCACCACGTTGCGCATCGGGCCCGGCAGGTAGGCCAGCACCACGCGGCGCTCGACGCGCGGCTTCAGCAGCGGCACCACGGCCAGTTCGGGGTCGCGCAGCGACGAGGTGTAAAGGCGCGGCATCAGACCCAGCGCCTGCCCGCCGCGCACCAGCGCATAGAGCGTTTCTGAATAGCTCACGCGATAGGGCTGCGGCCCCTGCGCGAACTGCGCGCGCGCCGGATTGCCCAGCGCCGGCATGCTGCCGCTCTCGAAGAGCACCAGCCGCTCCTTGCCGATGGCTTCCCAGCTCGCGTCGCCGGCCGCCGCCAGCGGGTGGTCGCGCCGCACCACCAGCACCAACGGGTCACGGAAGAGGTCGATGCAGGTGAGGCCGCCCGGCGGCTCGGTGATGGCGGCCACCGCCATGTCGATCTGGCCGCTGCGCAATTCGGCCAGCAGGGTGTTCGACGGGGCATCGCGCCAGGACAGCTCCACCTCGCGATGGCCGTCCTGAAGGAACTCGCTCGCCGCAGCCGCCACCCGCGCGCTGGCCGAGGGGATCACGCCGATGCGCACATAGGCCCGGCCGCGCTGCACCGTGCTCTCGATGTCGCGCAGCGCCACCTCGAAGGTGTTGACCAGGAAGTCGGTACGCGCGAGCACCTCGGCGCCGACGGGCGTGAGCTCCAGCCGGTGGGTGGAGCGGGTGAGCAGCTCGGCGCCGAGCAGCTTTTCCATCTGCTTGATGGCGTTGCTCAGGGCCGGCTGCGTGATGGCCAGCCGCCGCGCGGCCCTGCCGAACTGGCCTTCTTCCACCAGCACCGAGAAGAACTGCAGCTGGCGCAGCGTGAGCGCGCGCAGGGGCAAGGCGGCCATGGCGAATCCCTGGTTATTGATTCAGTGAATCAAATTATAGAAATTCAAAATTTTCCTTATAGGCACGCCATTACTAGACTGCCCGCCATGATCAGCCCCACGTCCGCGCCCGTTGCCTCCGCAGCGCCCCTCACGCTGGAGGCGATGCTGCATGCGATGCCCAAGGCCGAGCTGCACTGCCACCTGTTCGGCACCGTGCGCCACGAGACGTTCAAGCAGCTCAACCGCCGCGCCGGCTCTCCGCTGGCCGACGACGAGATCGAAGGCTTCTACACGCGCGGCGAGAAGCCCGTCGGCGTGCTGCGGGTGCTGCGCGCGCTCGACGCCCAGCTGGTGCGCAGCCCTGGCGACCTGTACCAGCTCGCGCTCGAATACCTGCAGGACGCGGCTTCGCACAACGTGCGCCACGCGGAGTTCTTCTGGAACCCGACCGGCACGGTGCATGAGTCGGGCATCGCCTACCCGCTCGCGCAGGGTGCCATCGTGAGAGCGATACAGGACGCGAAGCAGGAGTTCGGCATCTCCGGCCGCCTCATCGCCGCCATCGACCGCGAGGCCAGCCCCGAGGCGGCCGTGGAGATGGTCGAGTGGGTGAAGGCCCACCGCTGTGACGAAGTGATCGGCATCGGCATCGACTACCGCGAGGTCGACCGCCCGCCCGAGATGTTCGCCCGGGCCTATGCCGATGCGAGGAAGGCCGGCCTGAAGACCACCGCACACGCGGGCGAGTTCGGCATGCCGTGGACCAACGTGCGCACGGCGCTCGACGAACTGCAGGTCGACCGCATCGACCACGGCTACACGGTGGTCGACCAGCCCGACTACGCGCGCCAGTGCGCCGAGCGCGGCGTGATCTTCACCGTGGTGCCCACCAATTCCTACTACCTGCGCACCCTGCCGCCCGAGCGCTGGGCAATCGACCACCCCATCCGCCGCATGCCCGGCCTGGGCCTGCGCATCCACCCCAACACCGACGACCCGACGCTGCACAAGGTCACGCCCACGCAGGCCTGGCTGATGATGGTGCGCGACTTCGGCTTCGGCCTGGACGACCTGCGCGGCTTCATGCTCAACGGCCTCGACGGCGCATGGATCGACGACGCCCAGCGCCGCGAATGGCGCACGCAATGGAGCGCCGAGTTCGACGCCCTGCGCGCCCGGCTCGACAGCGAGCCCTCCCCCGCCAACCACGAATGAACCACGCCATGAACACGCCCCGCCGCCTGCTGCTAGCCACTGGGCTCTGCGCCGCCCTGCCCACCATGGCCCTCGCGCAGCAGGCCTGGCCCTCGGCCAAGCCCATCACGCTGATCGTGCCCTTCACCGCCGGCGGCAGCGTGGACGTGAACGCCCGCCTGGTGGCCCAGCGCCTGGGCGAACGGCTCAAGCAGTCGGTGGTGGTCGAGAACGTGGCCGGCGCGGGCGGCGCGATCGGCGTGGCCAAGGCCGTGAACGCGGCGCCCGACGGCTACACGCTGGTGGCGGGCCCCGACAGCGCCATCGCCATCGGCAAGCTGGTGAACCCCTCGGCCTTCCGCTTCGATCCGCTGAAGGACCTGGCGCCGGTGGGCATGCTCAACACGGCGCCGATGGTGCTGGTGGCACGGCCCGGCCTCGAGGCCCAGACCTTCTCCGACTTCGTGAAGCTGGCCAAGGCCAAGCCCGGCAAATACAACTACGCGACCTCGGGCGTGGGGACCGTGCTGCAGCTGGCGATGGAGCTGCTGAAGGAGCGCAGCGGCATCTTCGTCACGCACGTGCCCTACCGCGGCGGCGCGCAGATCGCCACCGACGTGATCGGCGAGCAGGTCGACCTGGCGATGCTGGTGAGCACCAGCGCGATTCCGCACGTGAACGGCAAGCGGCTGAAGGCGCTGGGCATCACCGGCAGCAAGCGGCTGGCCGCGCTGCCCAACGTGCCCACCTTCGACGAGATGCCCGGCCTCAAGGGCTTCGACATGGTGAGCTGGACCGGCATCTTCGCGCCCGCCAAGACGCCGCCGGCCGTGGTCGCGCAGATCAACCAGGAGCTCAATGCGGTGCTGCAGGAAGAAAGCGTGCGCAGCAAGCTCGTGGAACAGGGCGCGCTGCCGGGCAGCGGCACGCCGGAGTCGTTCGCGAAGTTCGTGCAGGCCGAGTACGCGCGCAACCAGAAGATCGTGCAGACCGCCAACATCAAGGAGTGAGCGCATGACCAGGCCTTTGCTGTCCCGCCGCGCCCTGCTGCTGGGCGCATCCGCCGCCGGCCTCGCGGGCATGGCATGGGCCCAGAGCCCGAGCCCCGCCGAACTGGCGCAGGCGCTCGCAGGCACCCCGGCCACCCGGCTGCCTCCGACAACGGGCAGGCGCCAGGTCATCATCGACACCGACCCCGGCCAGGACGACGCCATCGCCCTGCTGATGGCCATGGCCGCCACCGACCGGCTCGACATCAAGGCGCTGACGGTGAGCGTAGGCAACCTGCCGCTGGCGGTGACCGAGAAGAACGCGCGCATCGTGCGCGACTGGGCCAACCGGCCCGAGATCCCGGTCTACGCCGGCTATCCGCGCCCGCTGGTGCGCGAACCCATCTTCGCCGACGACGTGCATGGCAAGACCGGCATGGAGGGCCCGACGCTGCACGAGCCGCGCGGCCCGCTGATGCCCACCCACGCGGTGCAGTACATCATCGAGACGCTGCGCGCCGCGCCGCCGAAGAGCATCACGCTCGTGGGCCTGGGGCCGCTCACCAACTTCGCGGCCGCGCTCAACTCGGCGCCCGACATCAAGCCGGCCATTGCCGAGATCGTGGTGATGGACGGCTCCTGGGGCGTGGGCGGCAACATCACGCCGGCCGCCACCTTCAACGTGTATGCCGACCCCGAGGCCGCGTCGATCGTGTTCCGCAGCGGCGTGCCGGTCACGGCCATGTCGCACGACGCAGCGCGCCGCGTGCTGCTGACGCCCGAGCGCATCGCGCCCTTCCGCACCATGGGCAACAACGCCGGCAAGGTGGTGGCGGATATCTTCGATTCGATGATGGCCTATGGCTTGCGCCGCCGGGGCGTGGCCGTCGGCCCGATCTACGACCCGTGCGTGATCGCCTACCTGCTCAAGCCCGAGCTCTTCAAGGGCGCGAAGGTGAGCGTGGATGTGGAGACGAAGGGGGAATTCACGACCGGCGCGACGGTGGTCGATTTTCGCGGCTACAACCGCCGCACGCCCAATACGCTGTGGATCAGCGAGGCCGATGCCGAGGGTTTCTACGCGCTGCTGCAGGCGCAGATCGCGCGGCTGCCCTGAGCAGGGCCCGCCGCGCTGGGGGAGGCCGGCAGCTCAGCCGGCCTTTTCGTCTTCTTCGGGCCAGTCGCGGATGTAGGCCTTGAGCATCTTGTTCTCGAAGTTCTGGCTGTCCACCACGGCCTTGGCCACGTCGTAGAAGCTGATCACGCCCATCAGCATGCGCTTGTCCATCACGGGCATGTAGCGCGCGTGGCGCTCCAGCATGATGCGGCGGATCTCGTCGAGGTCGGTTTCCAGCGTGCAGGTGACGGGGGCGTCGTCCATGGCCTTGCGGACCTGCGTGGTGCCGACCTGGCCGCCGTTGGCGACGATGGTGACGATCACTTCGCGGAAGGTGAGCATGCCGACCAGGTCGCCGTGCTCCATGACCACCAGCGAGCCGATGTCCTTTTCCGCCATCGTCTTGGCGGCTTCTGCCAGCAGGTCGTCTGGCGTGATGGTGAAGAGCGTATTGCCCTTGACGCGAAGGATGTCGCTGACTTTCATCGTGTGCTCCTCTCGAACTCGATCCCGGCTATCTGGGCGGGGGTTACGTTTTTGAATATAGCCCACAATCGACGCCGACCTGAGCGCCCCTGTCGCGCACGCATGAATTGCAGACGTAACGGGGCTTTGCCAGGAGACAACAGCTCAGACCCAGAAAGGCCCTCATGCCCGGATATTCCGACCCCGGTTTCGACACCCTCGCGCTGCACGCCGGCGCCGCACCAGACCCCGCCACCGGCGCGCGGGCGGTGCCGATCCACCTGACCACCTCCTTCGTCTTCGAATCCAGCGACCACGCCGCCGCCCTTTTCAACCTGGAGCGCGCCGGCCACGTGTATTCACGCATCAGCAACCCGACCAACGCGGTGCTGGAGCAGCGCGTGTCGGCGCTCGAAGGCGGCATCGGCGCCATCGCCACCGCCAGCGGGCAGGCGGCGCTGCACCTGTCGGTGGCCACGCTGATGGGCGCGGGCTCGCACATCGTGGCCAGCACGGCCCTGTACGGCGGCTCGCAGAACCTGCTGCACTACACGATGCGCCGCTTCGGCATCGAGACCACCTTCGTCAAGCCCGGCGACCTCGACGGCTGGCGCGCCGCGGTACGCCCCGAGACCAAGCTCTTCTTCGGCGAGACGGTGGGCAACCCCGGACTCGACGTGCTCGACATCCCGGCCGTGGCCGACATCGCCCACGAGGCCGGCGTGCCGCTGCTGGTCGATTCCACGCTGACCTCGCCCTACCTCATCAAGCCCTTCGACTGGGGCGCCGACCTGGTCTACCACTCGGCCACCAAGTTCCTCTCGGGCCATGGCACCGTCATCGGCGGCGTGGTGGTCGACGGCGGCAGCTTCGACTGGGAAAAGTCGGGCAAGTTCGCCGAGCTGACCCAGGCCTACGACGGCTTCCACAACATGGTCTTCAGCGAGGAAAGCACGGTCGGCGCCTTCCTGCTGCGCGCCCGCCGCGAGGGCCTGCGCGACTTCGGCGCCTCGATGAGCCCGCACACGGCCTGGCTGATATTGCAGGGCATCGAGACGCTGCCGCTGCGCATGGAACGCCACATCGACAGCACGCAGAAGGTGGTCGAGTTCCTCGCGAGCCATCCCTTCGTGTCGCGCGTGGGACATCCGCTGATCGAATCGCATCCGAGCCACGCGCTCGCGCAGAAGCTGCTGCGCCATGGCGCGCGCGGCGCCGGAGCCGTGTTCAGCTTCGACATCAAGGGCAGCCGCGCGCAGGGCAAGGCCTTCATCGAGACGCTGAAGATCTTCAGCCACCTGGCCAACGTGGGCGACTGCCGCAGCCTGGTGATCCACCCCGCGAGCACCACGCACTTCCGCATGACCGACGAGGCGCTGGCGGGCGCGGGCATTTCTCAGGGCACGATCCGCCTCTCGATCGGCCTGGAAGACCCGGCCGACCTGATCGACGACCTGAAGCGCGCCCTGAAGGCCGCGGAAAAGGCGGGTGCCTGAGATGAACTACACCGTCAACGGCCACACCACCTACTGCTACACCGGCGGCAAGCCCTTCGATGCGGCCAAGCCCACGGTCGTCTTCATCCACGGCGTGCTCAACGACCACAGCGTGTGGATCCTGCAGAGCCGCTGGTTCGCCAACCACGGCTGGAACGTGCTCGCGGTGGACCTGCCCGGCCACTGCAAGAGCGAAGGCCCGCCGCCGGCCAGCGTGGAAGAGGCGGCGCAGTTCGTGATCGCGCTGCTCGACGCGGCCGGCGTGCAGAAGGCCGCGCTGGTCGGCCACAGCTTCGGCTCGCTGATCGCGCTGGAGGCGGCCTCGCGTGCGCCGGAGCGCATCACGCAGCTCGCGATGGTCGGCACGGCCTACCCGATGGTGGTTTCGCCCGCGCTGCTCGAAAGCTCGGTGAGCGACCCGCAGCGCGCCATTGCCATGGTCAACACCTTCTCGCATTCGCTGCTGGCGCCGCCGCCCTCCTCGCTCGGCCCGGGCACCTGGCTCTACGGCAGCTCGCGCGCGCTGATGCGCCGCGTGCTCGCGAGCAACCGCGAGGCGAACGTGTTCCACATCGGCTTCAAGGCCTGCAACGACTACGCGAACGGCGAGGCGGCCATGGAGAAGGTGCAGTGCCCGGTGCTTTTCCTGCTCGGCGATGCCGACCAGATGACGCCGCCGCGCGCGACCAGGGCGCTGGTCGGCAAGGCCCGCAACGCGAAGGTGGTGACGGTGCATGCGGGCCATTCGCTGATGAGCGAGGCGCCCGACGCGGTGCTGTTCGCGCTGCGCGACTTCGTGTCGACCTGACCTACTCCGCCGCGATGCCCGCCCGGTGGGCGAGCGCGCGGTAGCGCGAGATCTCGCCTTCCATCTGCGTGCGGAAGGCCGCCGCGCCGATGGCCACCGGCTCCATGCCCTGCGCGCGCAGCTGGGCCTGCAGCGCCGAGTGGCCCATGGTCGCGACGACCGTGCGGGCGAGCTTGTCGATCACCGGTGCCGGCGTGCGCGCAGGGGCGGCAAAGCCGTACCAGGCGTCGAAGGTGGCTTCGGGCAGGCCCTGCTCGGCCAGCGTGCGCACTTCCGGCAGCATGCTGGAGCGCGTCGCGCCCGCGATGCCCAGCGCGCGCAGCTTGCCCGCGCGCACGTGCGGCGCCACGGCTGCCACGGTGTCGATGGCGATCTCGACCTCGCCGCTGATCACCGCCAGCGCGCTCTGGCTGCTGCCCTTGTACGGAATGTCCTGCAGCTGGATGCCCGCGGCCAAAGCGAACAACTCGCCCGACAGGTGCGGCCCCGAGCCCGAGCCGAAGGTGGCGTAGCGGATGCTCTTCGGTTTCGCCTTGGCCGCCGCGACGAGTTCGGGCAGCGACTGCCAGGGCTGGCCCTTGCCCACCACCAGCACCAGAGGCGTGCGCGCCACGATGGCGATGGGCGCGAGGTCGCGCACCGTGTCGTAGGGCAGCTTGGCGCGCAGGGCCGGGTTCACGCTGAAGCTGGTCGAGCCCGACAGCAGCAGCGTGTAGCCGTCGGGCGCGGCCTTGGCGACCGCGTCGGTGCCGATGATGGTGGAGGCGCCCGGCTTGTTGTCGATCACGACGGGCTGGCCGAGCTGCTCCGACAGCGTCTGCCCCATCGCCCGCGCGACCAGGTCGGTACCGCCGCCCGGAGGGAACGGCACGACCAGCCTGATCGGACGCTCGGGCCAGGCCCCCTGCGCGAAGACGGGCGAATGGGCGCCCAGGACGGCGGCGGCGGAAAGCAGCAGGCCGAAGCGGCGGCGGGAGATGGCGTTGTCCATGGTGCGTGTCAGGAGAGAGTGGAAGCGGATTGCGCAAGCCGGCCGGCGGCCCAGGGTGCGAGGCCCGGCTCGCCCAGGTCCCAGTACAGGCCGGCCATGATCTGCAGGCCCTCGCGCGCCAGCGGCGCGAGCAGGTGCTCGTTGGGCGCGTGCTGCGCGCATGCGGGGTACGAATGCGGCACCCACAGCGTGGGCAGCCCGAGCAGGTCGGCGAAGACGTCGTTGGGCAGCGAGCCGGCGAGATTAGGCAGCAGGTCCAGGCGCTGGCCGCTGCTTTCCTCGATGGACCGGCGTGCCCAGCCCACCCAGGGGTTCTCCACGTCGAGCCGTGTCGCGGCACCGGTCAGCGTGACCTCCACCTCGACCTGGCCGAAGCCGTGCGCATCGAGGTGCGCGCGCACGATCTTCCGCAGGTCCTGCCACGGCGTGCCGACCACGAAGCGCAGCTGGCAGTGCGCCACGGCTTCCGAGGGAATCGCGTTGACGGGCCGCTGCGGCGAGCCCGCGCCGAGCGCCAGCACCTCGATGGTGTTCCAGGCCACCAGCCGTTCGGCAGGGCTCAGGCCGGGCTCGCCCCAGCTTTCGTCGACCTCGGGGTCGTCCGCGCCGCCGCCGATGGCGATGCTGGCCAGCGCATTGCGCACCGCCTGTGTCACCGGCGGCGGGCGCAGCGCCTCGACGAGGATGCGCCCGCGCGCATCGACCAGCGATGCCACCGCATGGCTGACGACCGTGCCGGGGTTGACCAGCACGCCGCCCCAGTTGCCCGAGTGGTAGCCGCGCGGCCGGGCGCGCAGCCTCAGGCTGAAGTTGACCGCACCCCGCGAACCGAGGAACAACGTGGGCCGAGCGGCGCTCACGCGCGGGCCGTCGCTGGCGATGAACAGGTCGGCGCGCAGCTTGTCGCGCTGCTGCTCGCACACTGCGTGCAGGCCGGGCGAGGCGGCTTCCTCGCCCATCTCGACGAGCCAGGTCACGTTGTAGCCAAGCCTGCCGCCGCGCGCCTCCAGCGCGGCCGCGAGGCCGCCGAGGTTGATGCTGTGCTGGCCCTTGTTGTCGGCCGTGCCGCGCCCGTACCAGCGTTCGCCGCGCGCCGTCAGCGCCCAGGGGGCGAGGCCCTCTTCCCAGTGCGCGTCCTGCCCGCTGACCACATCGCCGTGGCCGTAGGTCATCACCGTGGGCAGGGACGGATCCTCGACGCGGCGTGCGATGAGGAAGGGACCGCCGCCGGGCACCGGGTTGGCGACCACCTCGCAGGCGAAGCCGAGTGCCACGAGCGGCGGAATCATCTCCTCGCGCAGGTAGGCCTCGAGTGCGGGCGTGGCGGCGCCGGTGTCGCTCTCGGTGCGGAAGGCGACGCGGCGCTGAAGGTCGGCGAAGAAGCCGCCTGCGTCGAAATAGGCGGCTGCAGCGGCGAGGCTGTCTTTGCGTGGCATGAAGGAGGTCCTTGTCTGTCTGTCCATCGGGTGGAGCAAGTACAAGGCCTGAAGGCCGATGCTTCCAGCATCGTTTTGGCAAGCTACCATTGCCTTGAAGGCAACACCCAGGGCTTCGCCATGACGCTACCGCTCCTCAGCATCCCGATGCGGCACTTCCTCGAAGTGGCGCGCAGCGGCTCGGTCAACCAGGCGGCGGCGCGCCTCTTCGTGGCCTCGTCGGCGGTCAGCCGGCAGATCGCCAAGCTGGAGGCCAGCCTTGGCACACCGCTCTTCGAACGGCATGCACGCGGCATGGCGCTCACGGCCGCCGGCGAGCGGCTGGCGGCGCACCTGCGCAATGCGCAGATCGACATCGAGCAGGTGATCGAACAGGTGCGCGACCTCGGCGGCCAGAGCGCGCGGCGCATCCGCATGGCCTGCACCGAAGGCTTCGCGGGGCACTTCATGCCGCTGGTGATGCGCAGCTTCGAATCGGCCAACCCCGGCTGCCAGCTGGAGCTGCACGTGGGCTCGCCCGACGGCGTGAGCGCGCTGCTGGCACGCGGAGAGACCGACATCGCGCTCAAGTACGTGGTCGCGCCCGAGCCCGGCCTGAAGATCGAGCACTCGGCCACCGCGCCGGTGTATGCGGTGCTGCGACCCGACCATCCGCTGGCGCGCCAGCGCGTGGTGTCGGTGGCCGAGGCGGTGCGCTATCCGCTGGCCGTGGGCGACAAGGGCGTGACCGCCCGCCAGCTCTTCGACCAGGCCTGCAGCCTGCAGGGGCTGCAGTACCGCGCGCTCTTCGTGAGCAACTTCTCGTCGGTACTGCTGCCGCTGCTGCGCACGCCCGACGTGATGCTGTCGGGCCTGGTCACGGTGATGCACCTGATCGACGAGGGCACATTGGTGGCCCGGCCGTTCGCGGAAGCGCCGCTGCAGCAGCGCCAACTGCAGGTGCTGGCGCTCGAAGGCCGCACGCTGCCGCCGCTGGCGCAGGACTTCGTTCGGCACCTGGTCTCAGCCATCGCCGGCGCGGGGCGCCGCAAGCTGGGACGCCCGCAGGCTTCCGGCGCAACGAAGAAAGAGTTCAGCCCAGGGCGTTGATGTCGGCCGGATCGAGGACCGGCTTCGGCGCGCCGTTGCGCGCCACCGCCAGCATCGCGCGCCCCACCTTCTCGGTGGTCGTCACACGGTTCGGCCAGAGGCGGAAGGCCAGCCCGAGCACCGGCTTGAGCACGACGATGGCCGCGTCGTACAGCGGCGTCTTCGAGCGGATGCCGTGCAGCGGCTGGATCATGCCGGGGCGGAACATGTAGGCCGCCTTGAACGGCAGGCGCAGCAGCGCGTTCTCGGTCGCGCCCTTCACGCGCGCCCACATGCTGCTGCCGCGCTCGCTGCTGTCGGTGCCGGCGCCCGTCACATAGGTGAAGGTCATTCCCGGGTTGAGCCGCGCGAGCACGGTGGCTGCCGCCAGCGTCAGGTCGTAGGTGATGCGCCTGTACTCGGGCTCCTTCATGCCCACCGACGACACGCCGAGGCAGAAGAAGCACGCATCGAAGCCTTGCAACTGCGATTCGATGTCGCCGTAGTCGTACATGTTCCTGTGGACCAGGTCGCGCAGCTTCGGGTTCTGCTGCCCCGTGGGGTTGCGGCCGATTGCGACGACGCTTTCCACGTCGGGCGCCAGCAGGCACTCGCGCAGCACGCCCTGCCCCACCATGCCGGTGGCGCCGAAGATCAGGACTTTCATGGGAAGGACTCCGGCCGGTCAGACCGCGAAGACTGCGGGCTTCTTGTTCAGCACGGCCAGCAGCAGGTCGACGTCGAGGCTGGAGGGCTGCGGCGCCTGCAGCGCCGAGAGCATGCGCGAGAGCGTTTCGGCATGCGGCAAGAGCGGCCCCAGGAAGCGCGTGCCGTCGGCGCCGGCGACCAGCAGCGTGGGGAAGGTCTCGACGTCGAAGGCGTCGGCGATGTCGGCGTGGTCCTCGATGTCGACCCAGGCGAAGCGGAACTGCGGATGCGCGCGCGCCACTTCCTGGAGCAGCGGCCGGTAGTCGCGGCAGGTGCCGCACCATTCGGCGCAGAGGCAGACGACCCAGGGCGCGTCGCCGGCCGGATCGGCGGATGGAGTGCTTGGAAGGCTTGGAAGAGCGCTCAAGGCTGATGCGTCGGTGGTGTGATCGGAAGGCCGGATGGTGCGGCCGGGAGGTCGTGGCTATTATGGACAAAGCCCTCCCGCAGGGTACAGGAGACTCGCACGATGAACACCACGACCGCCCCCGCATCTGCCGTCGATCCGCGCCAGTTCAAGAGCTTCGCGGAGTTCTATCCCTTCTACCTGACCGAGCACGCCAATCTCACCTGCCGGCGGCTGCACTTCACCGGCTCGACCATCTCGCTGCTGTGCCTGCTGGCGCTGATAGTCACGCTCAATCCGTGGTGGCTGCTGGCGGGCCTCGTGGCGGGTTACGGCTTCGCCTGGGTCGGGCACTTCGGCTTCGAGAAGAACAAGCCGGCCTCGTTCAAGCGGCCGCTCTATTCCTTCATGGGGGACTGGGCGATGTACCGCGATGTCTGGCTGGGGCGGGTGAAGATCTAGATCAAGAGCACGTCGCCCAGCCTCAGGGAGCGCAGCGGCCCCTTCTGCCAGAGGTCCTCGAGCGGCTCGGCCCGGGGCATCAGCAGTTCCTTCAACAGCGGTTCGATCGGCGTCGAGGGATCGGCCAGCAGCACGTAGCGCGGGTCTTCATTGGCGGGCTCTTCCGCCAGCGGCGCGATCCAGTCGAGCGCCACCAGCGTCTCGAGCACCGGCGCCAGTTGCAGTGCATCGACGCGCATGCGCGTCACCAGTTCGGTCGCGCCCATGCCTTTGGCCGGCGTGGCCTGCGCGCGGGCCAGGTGCTGCAGCGTTTCCATGGCAAGTTGCATGGGCCATCCGGCGGAGCCTCCGCGCCGCGCGACACCGGTCAGCAGACTGGGCAGGTAAGCCGCGATGACCGCGCCCAGCAGCACGATCACCCAGGCCACGTAGATCCACACCAGCAGGATCGGCACCGTGGCGAAGGCGCCATACAACACCGAGTAGGTCGGCACCAGGCTCAGGTAGTAGCCCAGCACGCGCTTAGCGATCTCGATGGCCGCGGCCACGAAGATGCCTCCGGCCCACGCATGCGACCAGCGCACGTTGGTGTTGGGCACGTAGTGGTAGAGCGACGCCATGCCGACCGCGAGCAGCATGAACTCGAAGGTGTCGAAAAACAGCTTCACCATGCCGCGCCCCACCACGTCGCTGGTGGCCGAGACCACGTAGGAAGTGGTCGAGAGACTCACCGCGAGGATGATCGGCCCCAGCGTGATGGCCGCCCAGTAGATCAGCACCCGCTGCGCGAACGGCCGCGGCGAGCGCACGCGCCAGATATTGTTGAGCGTCTTGTCGATGGTGAGGATCAGCGCGATGGCGGTGATCAGCAGCACGATCAGGCCCGCGATGCCCAGCCCGCTGGCCTTGCTCGCGAACTGGTTCAGGTAGCCCAGCACCTGCCGCGCGATGTTGTCGGGAATCAGGCTCTCGATGAGCCAGCGCTGCAGGCGGCCCTGCATCTTCGCGAACATCGGGAACACCGTGAAGAGAGCCAGTGCCACCGTGAAGAAGGGCACCATCGCGATGGTGGTCGTGAAGGTCAGGCTGCTGGCCGTGAGGCCGAGCCGGTCTTCGCGGAAGCGCTCGCCCAGCACCGCTGCGGTGTTGCGCCACGGAAAGCGAGAAAGATCCCTCCAGAGTTGCCTGCGATTCATGGCCGGTATCATGCCATCCGCCCTTTTCGCAGCGCCCGCCGCCCACCGTGTCCGACAACCCGCTTACTCCATCTTCCGTCCGCGCCACCCGCTGGGCCGCCGTGGGCAGCGTCGTCGGCCTGATCGTGCTGGGCCTGGCCTGGGAACTGTGGCTTGCGCCTCTGCGGCCCGGCGGTTCGCTGATGGCGCTGAAGGTGCTGCCGCTGGTCGTTCCGCTCGCGGGCCTGTGGAAGAACCGCATGTACACCTACCGCTGGGTCAGCCTGATGATCTGGCTCTATTTCACCGAGGGCGTGGTGCGCGTCTGGAGCGACACCAGCGGCGTGAGCCAGGTGCTCGCGCTCGTCGAGGTGCTGCTGTGCCTCGTGCTCTTCGCCGCCTGCGCCTGGCATGTGCGGCTTCGCCTGCGCCACGCCAAGAACGCTGCCCGCCAACTGGAGGCTTCCGCCCAATGACTTCTTCCACCGACCTGATCGAACAACTGCGCGCCATCGTCGGCGCATCGCATGTGCTGAACGAGGGCGACCTCACCGCCTACGAGCAGGACTGGCGCAAGCGCTCGCGCGGCAAGTCGCTGGCCGTGGTGCGCCCGGCCAACACGCAGCAGGTGGCCGACGTGGTCAAGGCCTGCGCCGCGGCCGGCACGGCGGTGATTCCGCAGGGCGGCAACACCGGCCTCGCGGTCGGCTCCATTCCGGACGACAGCGGCACGCAGGTGGTGCTGAGCCTGCAGCGGCTGAACGCGATCCGCACCATCGACGCCGCCAACCTCACCATGACGGTCGAAGCCGGCTGCATTCTTCAAACGCTGCAGGAGACGGCCGAGAAAGCCGGCTACCTGTTCCCGCTGAGCCTCGCGGCCGAGGGCAGTTGCACCATCGGCGGCAACCTCGCGACCAACGCGGGCGGCACGCAGGTCGTGCGCTACGGCAACACGCGCGAGCTGTGCCTGGGCCTGGAGGTGGTCACGCCGCAGGGCGAGATCTGGGAAGGCACCAGCGGCCTGCGCAAGGACAACACCGGCTACGACCTGCGCGACCTGTTCGTCGGCAGCGAGGGCACGCTGGGCATCATCACCGCGGCGACCATGAAGCTCTACCCGCTGCCCGCCGCGCAGCTCACCGCCTGGGCCGCGGTGCCATCGCTCGACCATGCGGTGACCCTGTTGGGCCTCGCCCACAAGCACCTGGGCTCGGGCCTCACCGGCTTCGAGGTGATGGGCAAGTTCGCGCTGAGCCTGGTCGACAAGCACATGCCCCAGCTGCGCGTGCCCTTCATTTCCGACGATGCAGTGCCCTACTGCGTGCTGCTGGAGAACTCCGACAGCGAATCCGAAGACCACGCCCGCGCGCGCTTCGAAGCGCTGCTCGAAACCGCCTTCGAAGACGGCTGCGTGACCGACGCGGTGGTTGCCGAGAACCTCACGCAGGCGCACCAGCTGTGGTACATCCGCGAGAGCATTCCGCTCGCACAGGCCGAGGAAGGCCTGAACATCAAGCACGACATCTCGATCCCTGTCTCGCGCATCCCGGCCTTCGTTCAGGAAACCGATGCACTGCTGGCGCGCGAGATCGCCGGCGTGCGGCTGGTCAACTTCGGCCACCTGGGCGACGGCAACCTGCACTACAACGTGCAGGCGCCGGAGAACGTCGATACCAAGGCCTTCCTGAAGAACGAGGAGGAGCGCATCAACACGCTGGTGTACGACGCGGTCGAGAAGTTCGGCGGCTCGTTCTCTGCCGAGCACGGCGTCGGCTCGCTCAAAGTCGACAAGCTCGAGAAGCACAAGTCGCCGGTGGCGCTGGAGATGATGCGGGCGATCAAGCGGGGGCTTGATCCGAAGAACATACTGAATCCGGGGCGGGTGATCCGGGTTTAGGACCAATCCAGGGTCAGCCCGCCAGGAGGATCGGCCTACTGCAGATCGGGGCCGCTGCGCCGCACATCTTCGAGCACGGGCCTGACCAGGGCAGCGCCCGCCAGTGCCCACAGCGTGAGCGCCTCGTCGAACGCACGCACATGGCGGGGATCTTCGCCCAGCCAGTGGATCAGCTGGCTTGCATGGTCACGCGAAGGCGTGTCATGCAGCCGACAAAAAAGCGCCCACGCGGTGTCGACGGCCGTCTTCGTGCAAGCCGGGGTCCTCTCGACCATCGCCATCGTCGGCCGCCTCACCCGTGGCCGGCTAGACCCGGACCGCCTGGGCGTCGTCCCGCGCGGTGTTGCGCGTGCGCGATTGGGCGGCAAGCAGCGCGTTGCCGATTTCCCCGGTACGCACGGAAGTGACCGAAAGCAGTGTGTCGCTCAGGCCGTGGCTGTCTTCGCACGCGCCCTGCAGGTAAATGCCCGGATGGAAGTCGGGCGATGCCTTCAGGCGGTAGTAGCGATCAACCTCGTAGCCGCCGAGGTAGGGGGTGAGCGGCAGCAGCAAGTCCTTGTGCTGGTCGCGCGCGTAGCCGGTGGCCAGCACCACCGCGTCGTAGCGCACGGTGCTCTCGCGCTGCAGGTCGCGGTCGAGCAGCGTCAGGTGAACGCCGTCCGCGGAGGCGCGTACCGAGCGCACCTCGTGCTGGCGCAGCATGCGCAGGCGAGTTCCGCGCGCCACCTTCTGGTCGTAGAAGACCTTGTAGATCTGCTGGATCAGGTCGAGGTCCGCCACCGCGTAGTTGGTCTGCGAGAACTCGTCGAGCAACGCGGCGCGCTCGTCGCTGTCGCGGCTGTACATGTAGTCGGTGTAGTCGGCGTTGAACACCTCGTTCACGAACGGGCTGTCGTCCGAAGGCCGGATGGAACGCGCGCGCATGATCAGGTCGACCTGCGGCGCGCCCGGGCGGCCCTGCAAGTCCATGAAGATCTCCGCCGCGCTCTGGCCAGCGCCCACGATGGCCACCCTGCGGGCCTGCGGATGCCCCGCCATGTCCTTCAGGTAGCTGCTCGAATGGAAGACACGCGGGTCGTCGCGAAGCGCGCGGAAGCACTCTGGAATGTTGGGCACGCCACCGATGCCGACCACCAGGTTGCGCGCGAGCCGCTCCTGCACCCGGCCGCTTCCGTCGCGCGAGCGCACGCGCAGCAGCGACACCTCGCCGCCCTGCTTCTCGGGCAGCACCTCGAACACTTCCTCGCCGTAGCGGCAGGCGTCCTCGAACTGGCCCGCGGCCCAGCCCAGGTAGTCGTTGAACTCATGGCGGCTCGGGAAGAAGCTCTTGAGGTTGATGAAGTCCGTCAACCGCCCCTTCTCGTACAGGTAGTTCACGAAAGTGAAGCGGCTGGTCGGGTTGCGCAGCGTCGCCAGATCTTTCAGGAACGAGATCTGCATGTGCGCCTGGTCCAGCAGCATGTGCGGATGCCAGGCAAAGCTGGGCTGCCGTTCGATGAACAGGGCGTCCAGCGGCTTGGCGCCGTGGCGCTTCTCATCGATTGCGATGGCCAGCGCGACGTTCGACGGGCCGAAGCCGATCCCGATCAGGTCATGGATGTGCTGCATGCGATTTCAACTCCTCGGTGCTCTGTGTGTTGGATGCGGATGAACGGGCGGTGCCTCACGCGGCCAGCCCTTGCGGGGCGCGCGCGCGGTCTTCCTGGATACGTCCGGCATTCATGGTGATCACGCGGTCGGCCAGGTGGAAATAGCGGTCGTCGTGCGAGATCACCACCAGCAGGTGGCCCTTGGCACGCAGCTCCGGCAGAAGCTCGGTGTAGAAGAGATGACGGAAGGTCGGGTCCTGGTCCGCCGCCCATTCGTCGAAAACCAGCACCGGGCGGCCTTCGAGGTAGGCATGCACCAGCGCCAGCCGCTTGCGCTGGCCGGTCGAGAGGTCGACGGTGCTGAAGGAGCCGTCCTTGATGCTCACCTTGTGGGCGATCTCCAGGCGCTGCAGGTATGGCAAGGCCGCCTGCGGCAGCGCGCTCTCGCCTTTCTCGCCGGCCGCCAGGTCCTCGAACAGGTAGAAGTCGGAGAACACGGTGGTGAACAGCTGGCGGTAGTCGTCTCGCGCCTCGGGCGTCACGACCGCATCGTCGCGCAGCACTTCGCCCTCCTGGGGCGCATAGAGGCCGAGCAGCAGCTTGATGAGGGTTGTCTTGCCGGAGCCGTTGTCGCCCACCACGAACACCATCTCGCCGCGACGCAGTTGCAGGTCGATCGGCCCCAGCACAAAGGGCTCTGCGCCGTCCGGCGCGGCGAAGGCGTAGCGCACGCCGCGCATGCCGATGCCGCGCTCGAGCGTGGCGATGCTCGACGGGCGCTCCAGGTGCAGGTGCGGCTCCGGCGTGGCAAAGCGCGCGGAGAGATCGCCGATGCGCTCGAACGCGACCCTGGCACGGCCCACGTTGGGCAACGCGCCGGCGATGACGTCGATCGGCCCCTTCAGGAACAGCAGCACCAGCACGAATCCGCTGAGCACCACGGGCTCGGTGCTGCGGAATGCCGCCCAACCGAGGATCAGCGCGATCAGCAGGAAGAACAGCGCCGAGCCGAAGGCGGTCGCCATCACGTAGGTGTTGATCGCGCGGCTGTTGACGCGGCGGATGTCGTCGACGATGCGCTCGACCTGGCCTCCGAACATGCGCGTGCGTCGGTCGCGATGCATGCGCAGTTCCTTCGCGCCTTCGCTGATCGCGCGGTAGGCCTTGTGCAGTTGGTCCTCGTGCTCGCGCGCCTTCCAGAAGCCGGCCTGGGCGCGGGTCTGCGCCATGGTCTGTATCGTCGCGCCGAGCGCCAGCGCCACCACCAGCAGGCAGAACAACGGCAGCGACAGGAACGCCAGGTAGGCCAGGCAGCCGAAGGCGACGGCCACCGCGATCAGCGTCGAGGACAAAACGAAGGCGGCGTCGCTGATCATGTCTACGTCCTGCGACAGTACCGGCATCAGGCGGTGCGTGCGGTAGCGCTCCAGCGCATCGATGGGTGCCGAGAGAATCTTCTGCGCCAGGCTCTTGCGCACCTGCGCCACCAGGCGCTGGCCGACGAAGTTGGTCGACGCATCCGAGGCCATCCGGCCGAACAACGCGACCGCGCACAACGCGATGAAGGTCAGCAGCAGGCCGCCCGCCATGCCGCCCTCCTGATTGAGCACCTGGTTGATGGTGCGCAGCAGCGCGACCGTGGCGGCGCCCGCGCCGACACCAGCGACCGCGGACAGCACGATCCACGGAAAGAATGGCTTCAGCAGGCGCCTGATTTCTCCGCGGTGGCCGGTGGCGTCTTTGGTGGATGTCATGCACGAACTCTTTCCGCCCCGAAGGGCGACTGCGACCCGGGCGCGAAACATCCGCGGCCGAGCCGTGAAACGGCTGGAGAACGGCCTTGCCCCATGTGCACGGCCCGGCGGCACCGTGCCACCCTTCTGCATAGACGGCCGGGCGTCGCCGATGTTCATCGGCCGGGGCCAGCACGCCGCGAATGAACATCGAGGGTGCTAGCGCGTCTCCTGTGGATGCACCCTGCGCACCGTTCCATCGCCTCGCGGCGGGCAGGGCCATGATTCCGCTGCTGGAGCCGATCTTCCAGGGCGAGCTGGCCCCGCTGGGAGAGAAACTCCAGCTCGCGAACACAGTCCCGCCCGATGCCGTACACGTTGCCGACCTGCTGCGTTCGCACGAGTTGCTGACCGAGGTGCTGCAGCGCCACGCGAGATTCAGGAAGAGCACCGGACACGACCTGCGGCCCGTCGCCTCGGCATGGTGTCTCGGCTACGTGGCCGCGCTGTTGCCGCCGGTCGCCGCGGCGGCGAGCGTGCTGCAGCATGTCTTTCCGATGGCCGCCGAGCAGGTCTGGGTGCGGCTGGACGACGACGGCTTTCCCGCGAGCTTCCACATCCGCGAGATCGGCGAGGCAATGCATGGCACCGGCACCGCGCAGCGCTATGGGCCACTGTTGGGCCGGCATCTTCGGCCGTTGTTCGCAACCCTTTCCGAGCTCACCCGGCTCGCGCCCAAGATCCTCTGGGGCAATGCCGCGCGCCAACTCGACCCGATCCTAGGCCAGGCCCTGGCACTGACCGGTGGCTCGGCGTCGATCGCCGAAGATCAGGCACGTCTGCTGCACAGTCCCGATTGGCCAAGCGGCCACGGCAGCGCGCCGGAGCCCAACCCGCTCTTCGGCCGGCAGCGCAAGGTGCATCGCGTCGACGGCGACGGACGGGTCGTGATGAGGCTGCACCGGCAATGCTGTCTCCACTACCTGCTGCCCGAGGAAGGCTATTGCGGCGCATGCCCTCTCGCGCCGCAGCATCGCAACGCCGGCACCTGAGGGCGCCGATGAACAGATCGCGCCGCATTGCGTCTGTGGTGGAGGCGCATCGAGGATGCCCGCATCGTCGCGCTCCGCGCCGCCCCTCCAATGAAGCCCACTCATCCATCGCACACCATGTCCAAGGCAAAGCTCGTCTACATCCTGTCCTTGAGAAACGCCGCAGCCGACAGAGCCGGCCAGCACATCGACTACAAGGGCGAGCAGCGCTACATGAAGTCGCCGCTCGAATACCTGGCCGAGGCGCTCGACACCACGCCGCTGGGCGACGCCTATTCGCTCGAAGGCATCGTCTACGACGACGACGCGCAGTCGCCGCGGGACCAGGCCGCCCTCCGGGATTACGGCTTCGGATGGCATCCCGATCGCAAATGGATTTTTCCCGCGGACCTGCGCGCGCAGGGCAGGCTGCTTAGGGACATGCTGCATCCGGTGCCCTCGGCCTACCGCCGAATGCCCATGGATGAGCCCGGGCGCGTCGCGGGCAAGAGCGCATTCGAGCGCGCGCTGCTCGACAAGCTGCTCACGCTGGGTGCCGACGTCGTGCTGCTCGATGGGCTGCTCGTCATCCTCGACGAACTCGTGCGGCCTGGAAGCCGCTACTACCGGAAAATCGTCAACATCCATCCCGGCATCACCCGGCTGGAGTCGCCCTACCAGCGCCGCGGGGCCTACGCCACGCTCGATGCGCTGCATGGCGCGCAGGGCAACAAGGTGGTGGACTGGACGACGATGGCCAAGCAGCGTGTTCCGGTGATCGACAAGACCGGCGCCTCACTGCATTACGTGGACAACGGGATCGATTCGGGCGAAGTCATCTTCGACGTGCTCGACACCCCCATCGGGCCGGACGACACCATCCTCGAGCTGCGCTGGAACAACTTCAACCGGAGCCTCTTTCCGGCCATGCACAAAGGCATGGCGTTGCTGGCACCCCACGTCCTGGGTCCGCAAATCAGGTAGCGGTGGGTCCGTTTGACGTTTACAACTTTGTAATGAGAGCAATTCTCATTAAGATTCGGACGCCTCTAATACTTTCAAAGTCCTTTCATGCACACATCCCCCCTCCCTCGCCAACGCTTGCTGCATGCATCGCTCGTGGCGGCCTTCGGAACCACCGCCGTTCTCTCGAGCCTCGGTAGCCATGCGCAAACGTCGGTCACGGCGCCGGCAACCGCCACAGACCAGGCAACGAGCGCGACGCTGCCCGCGGTAACGGTAAATGCCGATGCGGAGGAAAGCGGCACCGGCCACGTGACCGGCTATGTGGCCAAGCGCAGCGCAACGGGTACCAAGACAGACACGCCGATCATCGAGACACCGCAGTCGATCTCGGTGATCACCTCCGATCGTATGCAGGCGACCGGAGCGGTCACGCTCAAGGACGCCTTGAGCTACACCCCCGGCGTGGCGATCACCACCTTCGGCGCCGACTCCCGCTACGACTGGCTCACGCTGCGCGGCTTCGATGCCTATGCACCGGGCTTCTACCTGGACGGCCTGCCACTGCGCAACAACGGCAACTGGGGCGTCTGGCGCACCGAGAACTACGGCGCCGAGCGCATCGAGCTCCTGCGCGGCCCTGCCTCGGTGCTCTACGGCCAGGCCGGCCCGGGTGGCGTGGTCAACGTCGTTAGCAAGCGGCCCACGGCCGAGCCGCTGCATGAGCTTCAGATGCAGATCGGCGACCACAACCGCAAGCAGATCGCCGGCGACTTCTCGGGTCCGCTCGACGCCGACGGCAAGGTCCTCTACCGCGTGGTCGGCCTGCTGCGCGATGGCGACCTGCCAGCCGGCAAGATGCCCGACCGCCGCCTCTATCTCGCACCTTCCCTGACCTGGCGCATGTCGGGGGACACCAAGCTGACGATGTATGCGCAAGTCGACCGCACGCGTGCCGGCGTCTACAACCGCATCCGGCCGCAAGTCGGCTCCGTGATCCCGACCTCGATCGGCACCCGCATCCCAGCCACGCTGGAAACCGGCGACCCGAACTACGACCACTTCAACAACGACCAGTGGATGCTGGGCTACGAATTCGAGCATCGGCTGAACGACACCGTCACGCTGCGCCAGAACGCCCGCTATGGGGAGCTGAAGGTCGACTACGCAGGTGTCTGGCCCCTGCGCCGCCTCACCACGGTGGACAGCAAGAATCCGTCGAACCCGCTCAACTTCATGTTCCTCGGCCGCTATCCCACCGGAAGCCGCGAGAAAGTCTCGACGCTCAGCATCGACAACCAGGTGCAGGCCGACCTGCGCGCGGGCGACTGGCAGCACAAGCTACTGATCGGCCTGGACTACCAGCGCAATCGCATCGACCAGTACAGCTTCTCGACCGGCACCGCGCCGACGATCAACATCTACGCACCGGTTTACAGCGGCCCGATCGTCGAAGGCGCGCCATGGATGAACTCCAACATGCGCCTGGCCCAGACCGGCCTGTACATCCAGGACCAGATCAAGTGGGGCGACCGCTGGTCCCTCACGCTGGGTGGCCGCTACGACAAAGCCGAGAGCGACGTGTTCGACAGGCTGACGGGCAAAAGCACGGAGATATCCCAGAACAAGTTCACCAAGCGAGCCGGTCTCGTCTACCTGGCCCCGAACGGCCTGGCGCCCTACCTGAGCTACTCGGAGTCGTTCGCGCCCACGGGCCAGGTCGACCCGATCACCCGCGCGCCGTTCAAGCCTGAGACGGGACGCCAGTACGAGGCGGGCATCCGCTATCAACCGCCGGGAACCAAGCAGAGCTACAGCGCGGCCATCTTCGATCTGCGGCGCCAGAACTACATCTCGAACGACGCCAACTTCATGCCCAAGCAGACGGGCGAGATCCAGGTTCGCGGGCTCGAGCTGGAAGCCACGGCCGAAATCATGCCGCGCCTGAACATCACGGCCGCCTACGGCTACACGCCACGCGCCATCGTCACCGCCAGCGCCAACCCGGCTGAAATCGGCAAGCAGGCCAATGCGGTGCCAAGGAACCGTTTGTCGGTCTGGGCGGACTACCGCTTCAGCAACGGCTTGAAGGTCGGCCTGGGCGCTCGCTACACCGGCTCGAGCTACGGCGACGGAGAAAAACTCGCGCCCAACAAGGTACCGGCCTCCACGGTGTACGACGCCATGGTCGGCTACGACTTCGAGCGCTGGAGCCTCGCGCTCAACCTGCGCAACCTGACCAACAAGAATTTCATCGCCAATTGCGACCAGTACGGCAAGTGCTACTACGGCGCTCCGCGCTCGATCATCGCGACGGGAACGTACCGCTGGTAAGGAACGTGGCGCCGATGCGCCATCGGCTCGATGAAACGAGCCGCTGAAACGAAAGGCCCGCCGCATTCACTGCGCCGGGCCTTTGTTTTTGTCTACTCGCCAGCTCGCCAACGGATCGGGCTGCGCCCGTCAACACAGCGCCGCGAGCTCCTTCAGGGTATCGGCCTGCATCACCTCCGAAAGGGCCAGCCGCCGGCTGCCGGGCCGCTGCTGCCGAAGGGCGAGCATCATCTTGAGGCTGAGCAGCGAGTCACCGCCCAGCTGGAAGAAGTTGTCATGGCGGCCGACGCGCCGCACGCCCAGCAACTGTGCCCAGATTGCCGCCAGCGTCCGCTCCGCGTCGTCTCGCGGCGCCTCATGCGCCTTGGGGCCAACAGGCGCCACTGGAGGCAATGCAGCAGGGGATCGCACCTGCAGCCCTGCCATCACATCGATCTCGAGCGCCAGTTGCCCGGGGCGATGGACCAAGGCGTCGACCACTTCGGCGACTGCTGCACGCATGTACTCGCAGACACGCTCGGCGCCCACGGACGTGCTGACCTGCACCGTCAATGCGAAGCCATCGCCCAGATCGCTCACCGACAGGCCGAGCGGGTAGTTGCTGCGCTCCTGCCCCGCGAGAAACTCGATGCCCTCCCAATCGGAGCCGCCCGAGGATGCGCGCCTGGGGCTGTGGCGATAGTTCAGCAGCGAAGAGAACAGCGGCGCGCCCTTCGGCAGCCCGCTGCAGCGTTGGGCCAAAGACAGGCTCGCGTGCTCGTGATGCATGAGCTGCGTCAGTGCGGCATGCGTTTCCCGCACGCATTGCTCGACGCTGAGCGCGCCCAGCCGGATGCGCAACGGCAGCATGTTCATGCACAGGCCCATCGCACGTTCGGCGCCCTCGCCGCCCTGCATGCGGCCGAAAAGCACAGTGCCGAACACGAGGTCATCCTTGCCCGTGGCCCTGGCCAGCACCAGCGCCCACGCGAGATGGAACAGCGTCGCCGGGCTCACCCCATGGCGCTGTGCCTGGCGTCGAAGCTGCGAGGCCAACGCCGAGTCCAGCGCCAGCCGGGCATCGTCGACGTCGGAGCCATCGCCCCGCACGTCGGTCAGTCCGAAGGGCGTGGTGGGCTCCGTCACATCGCCCAGCATCCGTCTGAAGAAGGCCTCGTGCTCGTCCGCGCCCAAGCCCAGCCTCGCGTGAGCCACGAAATCACGGAACGGCACGGGCGAAGGCAGTTCGATTTCCGGGTTCTGCTGGATCGATGCGATCTCGTCCATCAGCAACTCCAGCGTCGTGTGGTCCGAGATCAAATGATGGCAGGGCAGCTGCAGCAGCCAGCGCCGGTTTGCCGCATCGTGCGCCGCCACCGCCTCGACCATCGGCGCGCGCCGCACGTCGATGCGGTAGCCGATGGGGTCGACGCGGGCGTTCAGCCGTTCGGCCACGTCCATGCCCGCCGATGCCGCGTCGTCTTCGAGCCATTGCAGTTGCAGCCTGGCTTCCCGCCACACCACCTGCACCGGCTCCCTGAGCCCTTCCCATGCGATCGCGGTGCGCAAGATGTCGTGCCTCGCGATCACCCGGTCGAAGCTTTCGATGAAACGCGCCAGGCGATCGCGGCTGTCGAAGCTCAGCAGCAGCGGGTAGACGTAGACGTCTCCATCGGCCTGCATCAGGTGATGGAAGAGGATGCCTTCCTGCAATGGAGCCAGCGGATAGATGTCCTGGATGTTGGCCGCTCCCCCCGGCACCGCCGCCTCGATGCGCCGTATCTCCTGCTCGTCGAGCGAGACCAGCGTCACCATCTGCGCGCTGATCGCCTCGCACCCCGCCGGAATGCCATTGGGCGGCACCTGCACCTGCGCGCGCCCCTGGTCTTGCGCCAGCGCCTTTGCAAACGCCGCGAACCCCGGGTGCTCGAACAGCGTGCGCACCTGCGCCTGCAGGCCCCGCGCTCGCATGCGCTCCAGCAGCCGCAGCGCCAGCAGCGAGTGCCCGCCCAGCTCGAAGAAGTTGTCCCCGCGCCCCACCCTCTGCAGCCCCAGCACCTCGGCCCAGATGGCTGCCAGGGTTTCTTCCAGCTCGCCTTGCGGTGCCTCGTAGCCCCGGCCCTGCACCAGCTCCGGCTCGGGCAGCGCCTTGCGCTCCACCTTGCCGTTGGCATTCAGCGGCAACGCCTGCAGCACCATGACCGCGCGCGGCACCATGTAGTCGGGCAGCTGCCTGCCCAGGCGCTCGCGCAGCACTTCCGCGTCGATGGCCTGCCCCGCGTGGGCGGCCACATAGCCGATCAGGGCCATCGCGCCCGCGATCTCCCGGGCCACGACCACCGCCTCCCTGATCTCCGGCTGCGCCAGCAGCTGGGCCTCGATCTCCCCCAGTTCGATGCGCAGGCCGCGGATCTTCACCTGGTGGTCGATGCGCCCCAGGTATTCGATCTGGCCTTCGGCGTTCCAGCGCACGAGGTCGCCGGTGCGGTAGAGCCTGTCGCCGTTGCCGAAGGGGTCGGCCACGAAGCGCTCCGCGCTCAGGCCAGGCTTGTTGAGGTAGCCGCGCGCCAGGCTCACGCCGCCGAGGTACAGCTCGCCGGCCACGCCGCGCGGCACCAGGTTCAGCTCTGCATCCAGGATGTAGGTGCGCGTGCCGCTGATGGGCTGGCCGATGGGCACCAGGCTTCGCCCGTCGTCCCTGCAGGTCCAGCGCGTGACGTGGATGGTGGTCTCGGTCGGGCCGTACAGGTTCTGCAAGGTGGCGCCGCCCAGGCGCTGCAACGCCTCCTTCTGCGTCTGCGCGGGCATGGCCTCCCCGCCCACGATGATGTGCTTGAGTCGCGTGCTGGCCTCGATGCCCGGATGCGCCAGGAAGGCCTGCAGCATGGAGGGCACGAAGTTCAGCGTGGTGACCTGGTGGCGCTGGATCAGCTGCACCAGCCGCTCGGGGTCGCGGTGGTCGCCGGGGTTGGCGATCACCAGCCTCGCGCCGGTGGTCAGGGGCCAGAACATCTCCCACACCGACACGTCGAAGCCGAAGGGTGCCTTGTGCAGCACGGTGTCGTCGTGCTCCAGGCCATAGGCCCTTTGCATCCATGCCATGCAGCTGTGCAGCGCCTGGTGGCGCACTGCAGCGCCCTTGGGCTTGCCGGTGGAGCCGGAGGTGTAGATGACGTAGGCCAGGTTCTCGCCGTGCAGCGGGACCTGCGGGTCGGTGTCGGGCTCGCCCGAGATGTCCAGGGTGTCCAGTTGCAGTTGCACGAGTCCTGCGTTCGGCGCGATGTGCTCGCGCGTGGCGCGGTGCGTCAACAGCAGTTCGATGCCGCTGTCTTCCACCATGTAGGCCAGGCGCTGTGCCGGGTACTCCGGGTCCAGCGGCAGGTAGGCGCCGCCGGCCTTCAGGATTCCCAGGATGCCCACCATCATCTCGAGGGAGCGCTCCATCACAATGCCCACGCGCATATCGGGGCGAACGCCCAGCGCAATCAGGCGGTGTGCCAGGCGATTGGCGCGGCCGTCGAGTTCGGCGTAGCTCAGCGACGATTCGTCGAACAGCATGGCCGTCGCATCGGGTCGCAGCCGTGCGTGGCGCGCGATGCTCTGATGCACCGGCTGCGCATCCGGCTCCAGCTGCGTGTTCTCGCTCCAGCGTGCGAGCCAGCACCTTTCCTCGTCTGACAGAAGATCCAGTTCGCACACGCGCTGCTGCGATTGCGCGGCCAATGCCTCCACGATGGCGCGCACCGCCACATGCATGAAGCCGCACACGCGCCGGGCATTGACCGACTCATGCACCTGTGCGGTCAGCTGGAAGCCTTCGCCCAGATCGTCCACCGACATGTCGAACGGATAGTTGCTGTGCTCCTGCCCGCCCAGGAACTCGATGCCTTGCCAGGCGGCGAAATCCTGCTTCTCGATCGCGGCGCTGTAGCGATAGTTCAGCAGCGCCGAAAACAGCGGCGTGCTTCCCGGCAGCGCGCTGCAGCGTTGCGCCAGCGACAGGCTTGCATGCTCGTGGTGCAGCAGCTGTGTCAGCGCCGCATGCGTTTCCCGCACGCACTGCTCGACGCCGAGAGTACCAAGGCGAATGAGCAGCGGCAGCGTGTTGATGAACAGGCCCAGAGCCCGATCCGCTTCCGCACCGCCCTGCATGCGGCCGAAGAGCACCGTGCCGAACACCACGTCGTCCTTGCCCGTGGCCCGAGCCAGCACCAGCGCCCAGGCCAGGTGGAACAGCGAGGCCGCACTCACGCCGTGCCGCCGAGCCTCGTGCCGCAACGAGGCGGCAAGGTCCGCCTCCAACGGCAGGACAGCCTTCTGGGCGCGAGCGCCATCGCTTCGCACGTCCAGCAAACCGAAGGGCGTCGTGGGTTCGTCCACGTCGCCTAGCATCCGGGTGAAAAAGGCCTCGTGCTCCGCCTGGCTCACGCCCAGCCGGGCCTGTGCCACGAAGCGCCGGAACGGCACGGGTACTGGCAGCGCCTCATGCCGGTTGTTCGCAAGCAAGGCGATTTCTTCGACGATCAGCTGCAGCGTGGCGTGGTCGAGCACCAGATGATGGCTCGGCAGTTGCAGCAGCCAGCGCTGCCGATCGGCATCCTCGGCCGCGATGGCACGGATCATCGGGGCATGGCGCACGTCGATGCGGCGGCGGCTCGCGGCGGCATTCAGGCTAGCAAGCACGTCGTCGCCAGCGGCCACGTCCAGCCATTCGAGTTGCAGTCGGGCTTCTCGCCAGACGACCTGCACGGGCTCCGACAACGACTCCCACAGCACTGCCGTGCGCAGGATGTCGTGGCGCGCGATCACCTGGTTCAGGTTCCCGATGAACGCCTCCAGCCGTGCCTTCGATTCGAAGGCAAGGAGTTGCGGCGTCACGTAGACGTCTCCATCGGCCTGCATCAGGTGATGGAAGAGGATGCCTTCCTGCAATGGAGCCAGCGGATAGATGTCCTGGATGTTGGCCGCTCCCCCCGGCACCGCCGCCTCGATGCGCCGTATCTCCTGCTCGTCGAGCGAGACCAGCGTCACCATCTGCGCGCTGATCGCCTCGCACCCCGCCGGAATGCCATTGGGCGGCACCTGCACCTGCGCGCGCCCCTGGTCTTGCGCCAGCGCCTTTGCAAACGCCGCGAACCCCGGGTGCTCGAACAGCGTGCGCACCTGCGCCTGCAGGCCCCGCGCTCGCATGCGCTCCAGCAGCCGCAGCGCCAGCAGCGAGTGCCCGCCCAGCTCGAAGAAGTTGTCCCCGCGCCCCACCCTCTGCAGCCCCAGCACCTCGGCCCAGATGGCTGCCAGGGTTTCTTCCAGCTCGCCTTGCGGTGCCTCGTAGCCCCGGCCCTGCACCAGCTCCGGCTCGGGCAGCGCCTTGCGCTCCACCTTGCCGTTGGCATTCAGCGGCAACGCCTGCAGCACCATGACCGCGCGCGGCACCATGTAGTCGGGCAGCTGCCTGCCCAGGCGCTCGCGCAGCACTTCCGCGTCGATGGCCTGCCCCGCGTGGGCGGCCACATAGCCGATCAGGGCCATCGCGCCCGCGATCTCCCGGGCCACGACCACCGCCTCCCTGATCTCCGGCTGCGCCAGCAGCTGGGCCTCGATCTCCCCCAGTTCGATGCGCAGGCCGCGGATCTTCACCTGGTGGTCGATGCGCCCCAGGTATTCGATCTGGCCTTCGGCGTTCCAGCGCACGAGGTCGCCGGTGCGGTAGAGCCTGTCGCCGTTGCCGAAGGGGTCGGCCACGAAGCGCTCCGCGCTCAGGCCAGGCTTGTTGAGGTAGCCGCGCGCCAGGCTCACGCCGCCGAGGTACAGCTCGCCGGCCACGCCGCGCGGCACCAGGTTCAGCTCTGCATCCAGGATGTAGGTGCGCGTGCCGCTGATGGGCTGGCCGATGGGCACCAGGCTTCGCCCGTCGTCCCTGCAGGTCCAGCGCGTGACGTGGATGGTGGTCTCGGTCGGGCCGTACAGGTTCTGCAAGGTGGCGCCGCCCAGGCGCTGCAACGCCTCCTTCTGCGTCTGCGCGGGCATGGCCTCCCCGCCCACGATGATGTGCTTGAGTCGCGTGCTGGCCTCGATGCCCGGATGCGCCAGGAAGGCCTGCAGCATGGAGGGCACGAAGTTCAGCGTGGTGACCTGGTGGCGCTGGATCAGCTGCACCAGCCGCTCGGGGTCGCGGTGGTCGCCGGGGTTGGCGATCACCAGCCTCGCGCCGGTGGTCAGGGGCCAGAACATCTCCCACACCGACACGTCGAAGCCGAAGGGTGCCTTGTGCAGCACGGTGTCGTCGTGCTCCAGGCCATAGGCCCTTTGCATCCATGCCATGCAGCTGTGCAGCGCCTGGTGGCGCACTGCAGCGCCCTTGGGCTTGCCGGTGGAGCCGGAGGTGTAGATGACGTAGGCCAGGTTCTCGCCGTGCAGCGGGACCTGCGGGTCGGTGTCGGGCTCGCCCGAGATGTCCAGGGTGTCCAGTTGCAGTTGCACGAGTCCTGCGTTCGGCGCGATGTGCTCGCGCGTGGCGCGGTGCGTCAACAGCAGTTCGATGCCGCTGTCTTCCACCATGTAGGCCAGGCGCTGTGCCGGGTACTCCGGGTCCAGCGGCAGGTAGGCGCCGCCGGCCTTCAGGATTCCCAGGATGCCCACCATCATCTCGAGGGAGCGCTCCATCACAATGCCCACGCGCATATCGGGGCGAACGCCCAGCGCAATCAGGCGGTGTGCCAGGCGATTGGCGCGGCCGTCGAGTTCGGCGTAGCTCAGCGACGATTCGTCGAACAGCATGGCCGTCGCATCGGGTCGCAGCCGTGCGTGGCGCGCGATGCTCTGATGCACCGGCTGCGCATCCGGCTCCAGCTGCGTGTTCTCGCTCCAGCCAGCGAGCTGCGCCTTCTCTGTCGCTCCGAGCAGATCGATCTCGCCGATCATGCGATCGGCATCGCCAGCCAGCGCATCGAGGATCGCCGCGTAGTGGCCCGCCATGCGCTCGATGGTCTGCGGATCGAAGAGCTCTCGCGCGTAGTGGAAGTTCAGCTGCACCTGGCCACGGCCATCCTCGACCACACCCAGCGTCAGCTCGAACTGTGCCGCCTGCTCGCCGAACTCCCAGGTCCGCAATGCGAGGCCGGGCAGATTGTCCAGCGCACTGTGGTCCTGCTGCAGATGATTGAACATCACCTGGAACAGCGCAGCGGTGCTCAGGCTGCGCTCGGGCTTCAGGGCTTCGACCAGCTGTTCGAACGGCAGGTCCTGATGCGCCTGCGCACCCAGCGCTGCCTCGCGCGTGGCGGCCAGCGCCTCGTGCAGGCGGGTCCGGCTGCCGATCACATTGCGCATCACCTGCGTGTTCACGAAGAATCCGACGACACGTTCAGACTCCACGCGGTGCCGGTTGGCAATCGGTACGCCGACGCGCACATCCTGCAGCCCGGTATGGCGGTTCAGGAGCACCTGGAAGCCGGTGAGCAGCATCATGAACAGCGTCGCGCCCTGTGCCTGCGCGCGCCGGCGCAGCGACTCGACCAGCGACGGCGACAGCGCCGTCTCATGGCGCGCCGCACGGTACTTTCCGTCGGCACGCCGCATGCGATCCACCGGCAGTTGCAGCACCGGGTGCTCGGTGCCCAACTGCTTCTTCCAGTAGTCGAGCTGCCGCTCCTGTTCGCCCGCCTCGAGCCAGTGGCGCTGCCAGATCGCGTAGTCGGCGTACTGGACTGGCAACGCATCGCGCACGGGCGCCTGGCCCTGCACCCGTGCCTGGTATCCAGCCACGAACTCGTCCACGACGATCCGCATCGACCATCCGTCGGAGACGATGTGATGCATCACAACCGCCAGCATGTGCGCCTCGGTGCCCATGCGGATGAGCACGACGCGAAGCAGCGGGCCAGTGGTCAGGTCGAAAGGCGCGTCCGCAATGCGCAGCGCCTCCTCGCGCGCGGAGGCCTCGCGCTCAGTGTCCGGCAGGTGGGTCAGGTCGACGATCGGAATGTCCAGCGCCGCATGCGCCTGCACGCGCTGCTCGACCTCTCCTTCGGCATTCACGCCGAACACGGTCCGCAGCGACTCGTGGCGCGCAACCAGCGCGTCGAAGCTCTCCTTGAGCGCCTCGATGCCGAGCCGCCCGTCGAGCCGCAATCCACCCAAGATGTGATACGCCGAGCTGCCGGGCTCCAGCTGCCACAGAAACCACTGCCGCATCTGCGCATACGAAGGCGGGCACGCGGCCCGCGCAGCCTCGTCGCGCGCAATGATCGGAAACTGCCCGATCGTGAGGCCCTCGGCGCGGATTTTCTGATACACCGCGCGGCGCTGCGCCGGGGTCAGGCGCAGGAAGCGCCGGCCGATATGGTCGTGGGTGGCCGTGATTTCCATCAGGTGGTCTCGAGGCTGTCAATGAAGGAGTCAATCTCGGACAAGGCTTGCGCATGCGGCTTGCGTGCGCGAGCCTGCGAGATCGACCGGGCCATGTCCATCAGGACGGGGTGCTGAAAAATGTTCTTGACCGTGAGGTCTGCATGCATCGCGGCCTGCACGCGGGCCACGACCTGCATCGACATGAGCGAATGGCCGCCAAGCTCGAAGAAATGATCGTTGCGGCCGATGCGCTCCACACCCAACACTTCGGACCAGATTCGCGTCAGTGCACTCTCCACATCGCCTTGCGGCGGGGCATAGGCGCGTTCGCTGTCGATGCCGGGCATGGGCAACGCCTTTCGGTCGACCTTGCCGTTCGCGTTCAACGGCAGCGCATCCAGAACCACCATGGCGCCGGGCACCATGTACTCTGGCAACACGCGGCCCAGTCGCCAACGCACCTGGGCGGTGTCGATCGCCTGCCCCGCCCGCGCGGACAGATAAGCCACGAGCATCGTCGCGCCTGCGTGCTCCCTGGCCACGACGGTGGCCTCGCGAATCTCCGGCTGCGCAAGCAGTTGCGCCTCGACCTCCCCCAGTTCGATGCGGAAACCCCGTAGCTTCACCTGCTGGTCGATGCGCCCGAGGTACTCCAGTTGGCCTTGCGCGGTCCAGCGCACCAGGTCACCGGTGCGGTAGAGCCGGTCGCCGCCTTCCATCGCGATGAAACGCTCCGCCGTGAGGGCCGCGCGGTCGAGGTAGCCGCGCGCCAGGCCGGCCCCCGACACATGCAGTTCTCCAGCCACGCCGACTGGCACAGGATCGAGCCGCGCATCGAGCACCTGCAGGCCCAGATCGGGAATGGCGGTGCCGACGGGGCTTCGCTGTTGCCCCAGGTCCGCCGCCGTGATCCGGCGGCAGGTCACATGAACCGTGGTTTCGGTGATGCCGTACATGTTGATCAGTTGAGGCTGCTCGTCGCCGTGATGCTCGATCCACGTGCGCAAGCGTTGCGGCTCCAATGCCTCTCCGCCGAAGATCACGGTGCGAAGCGACAGGCCTCCTTCATGGGCCTGAGGCAACGCAACCAACTGGCCGAACGCCGACGGCGTCTGGTTGAGCACCGTCACACGCTGATCGCGTAGCAGTTGAAGGAAGTCGGCGGGCGAGCGGCTCACCCAGAAAGGCACCACGACCAGCCTGCCACCCGTGCACAGCGCTCCGAAAATCTCCCAGACCGAGAAGTCGAAGGCGTACGAATGGAACATGGTCCACACGTCCTGCGGCCCGAACTGGAACCATGACTCGGTGGCGGAGAGCAACCGGGTCACGTTGCGATGGCACAGTTGCGCACCCTTGGGCTTGCCGGTGGAGCCTGAGGTGTAGATCACGTAGGCCAGGTTGTCGCCGCTCAACGGAACCTCGGGATTGGTCGCCGTGTATTCGCCAGCATCCGTCGCATCGACAGCCAGCGTGGAGATGCCCGCAGGCAGCTGCATGCGATCCTGCAGATGAGCCCGCGTGAGAACCAGCGCAAGCCGGCTGTCTTCCACCATGTAGGCGATCCGGTCGACCGGGTACTCCGGGTCCAGCGGCACATAGGCGCCACCCACCTTCATGACTGCAAGAAGCGCCACCACCAGCTCGACGCCACGTTCCAGCATCACGCCGACCTTGGTCTCGGCACGCACACCGTTCTCGATCAGCCGATGTGCCAGCCGGTTGGCTCGCTGGTTGAGTTCGCGATAGCTGAGCGCTTCGTTCTCGAAAACCACCGCGATGGTGTCGGGGCGCGCTGCCGCCTGCAATTCGATCAGGCCGTGCACGGTGGCGGCTTCTGCCCGGCCTTGCGCACGGGCGCCCCATCTGGCGAGCTGCGCGTGCTCCGTCTCGTCGAGCAGCGGCAGATCCCCCAGCGCGCATACCGGCTCGGCCACGAAGGCGCGGAGCACGCGCTGGTAATGGCCCGCCAGCCGCCCGATCGTCTCAGGCTCGAACAGTTCCGCCGCGTAGCGAAACGCTGCACGGATGCCGCCGTCTTCGCACTCGATGGTCTCCAGGATCAGCTCGAACGGCGCGGCGCGTTCCGCCAGATCGATGCGCCGGACCTGCAGGCCGGGCCATCCGCGCAGCGGCCTGTCGCCCTCGCCCAGATGGTTGAACATGACCTGGAACAGCGGCGATCCGCCGTGTGTGCGGTCCGGTCGCAGCGCCTGGACAAGCCGCTCGAAGGGCAGCTCCTGGTTCGCCTGCGCTTCTAGCGAAGTGTCGCGCACCTGTGCCAGCAGCTCGGACAGGCGCATATGTCCATCCAGGCGCGCATCCATCACCACGGTGTTGATGAAGGCGCCCACCACACCTGCCGTCTCGGGCCGGTTGCGGCCTGCCACAGGCACGCCGATACGGATCTCGTCCTGCCCGGTATAGCGGAAGAGCAAGGCGTGGAAGGCCGCAAGCAGCACCTGAAACAAGGTGCCGCCCTGCTCCCGGGCCTGTCGCTTCAGTTCGCGCGCCAACTCCGCCGGTACTTCGAGCAGATGCTGCGCTGCGCTGTACTTCGCATCGGCCGAACGCGGCCGATCCGTCGTGAGCTCCAGCACCGGCTGGCTGCCCCCGAGCCGCCGCTGCCAGTAGGCCATCTGCCGCTCACCCTCGGCGCCTTCGATCCACTTGCGCTGCCACGAAGCGAAGTCGACGTAGCGGACTTCGGGCTCGGGCACTGCGACGGTTTGTGCCGCCCCAACCCGCTGCGCGTAGAGGCGAGCCAGATCATCGAGGATCAACTCGACCGACCACGCGTCGGAACCGATGTGATGCATGGTGAGCAGAAGTTGATGGTCCCCATCGCCCATCTTCAGCAAGGTGCCGCGCAGCAACGGACCGATCGTGAGATCGAAGGGAGTGCGGCAGACCTCGCGCACGATCTCGCCGTAGCGCATTTCGCGGACCTGAGCGTCCAGCGTGCTCAGATCGACGAAGGGAATCGCGAGCGTGCTCGTCGGCTCGACGCGCTGCTCGGGTACACCGTGAGGGCCTGCCCTGAAGACGGTGCGCAGCGTGTCGTGGCGCATCGCCAGCGCGTGCACCGCATCCTGCAGTGCGGCAACGTCCAGCGGCCCGGAGAAGCCCAGGCCGCCGCCGACGTGATAGGCGGTATTGCCCGGATCGAGCTGCCACAGGAACCACTGCCCCTGCTGGGCGAAGGACACAGGCATGGCAGCACCGTCGTCCACACTGTGCACGATGGCATCGCGCTGTGGGCGCGCAGGCGCGGCGGCGGCGTCACCGCTGCCGCGCAACCGCTGCTGCAGTGCGCTCAATTGCGCCGGGGACAGCTTTGCGCGGCGCTCGAAAAGATCCTTGCTTTGGCTCATGACGGAAAACTCGTGGTGGAACTTGCGGCATCGGTGACGTCGGCGACATCGGCCTTCGCAGCCTCGGATTCGGCTTCGCGCTCGATCTCCTCGATCAGCCGCATCTCGACCAACACCGCCAGTTCGGCGATGGTGGGTGCCTTGAAGAAGGCGGCCGGATGCAGCTCGACGCCGAAGGCCTTGCGCACACGCGCCAGCAGCCGGATCGCGAGCAGCGAATCGCCGCCGAGTTCGAACAGGTTGTCATCCACGCCCATGGGTGCGACGCCCAGCGCTTCGCGCCACAACTCGGCCAGCCCCTCTTCGAGGTCTCCCTCGGGCGCGCGGTAGGCGGTCGACAGCACCGGGCGCGAATGGCTGGTACGGTTTTCGGCGATGGGTTTGGCGGCATCGTCGTCCAGCGCGTCGAGCAGGCCTTCGAGCGGGCGCAGGCGCGGCGCCAGCGGCGTGATCGACACCACGGTCTGCGGCAGGTCGGGGCCGTTGGCGATGCGCTCGAAAGCCAGCACGCCGGTGCGTTCGTCCAGGCCGACGCCCTCGGGCATGTCCATGTCGACGGCCACGCCCACGTCGCGCCACGCGTCCCAGTTCACCGAGAACACCGGCAATACGGAGTGGCGCCGGTGCGCATGCGCGAAAGCGTCGAGGTAGGCGTTGGCCGCGGCATAGTCGCTGCGGCCAAGGCCGCCGATCAGGCTGGCGACCGAGGAGCAGAACAGCACGAAGTCCAGTGGCTCGGCGCGCAGTGCATCGAGCAGCGTGATCGTTCCCGCGACCTTGGGTGCGAACGCGGCTTCGACCTGCGCCCGCGTGCGCTGCGCGATCATTCCGCGGTCGGGCTGCACGACCGCGTGGATCACGCCGTTCACCGGACCGAAGCGCGCATGCACCTCGGCCAGCGCATTGCGCAGTTGCGCCGGGTCGGTGACATCGGCCGCCACCGCCAGCACCTGCGCGCCATCGGCTTCGAGATCAATCAGCTGCTGCAGCCTGCGCCGCAGCGACGCAGGCTGGTCCGCGGCCGCGGCAAGGCGTTCCCAGTCGGCGCGCGCGGGCAGCGGCGTGCGGCCCATCAGCACGAGCTTCGCTTGCCAGTGCTTGCAGAGATGGCGTGCCATCGCCAGGCCAACGCCGCCCAGCCCACCGGTGATGAGATAGACGCCGCCCTGGCGCAGGCGCTGCGTGCCCGCCGCCTGCGCGGGCACCGGTTCGTAGTGCTTGGTCCAGCGGTGTGGCCCCCGGTAGGCGACGACGAAATCGTCGGCCGAAGAACCCGCCTCTTCCACGACGCGGCGCACCAGGTCGGCTTCGGCCGTGCTTTCCGGCGCGGGCAGCACCACGTCGACGACACGGCATATCACGGAAGGCGACTCCTGGCCCAACACCTTGGCGATGCCGAGCACGGTGGCTTTTTCGGGCGCGAAAGGTTCGGTGCCCGCCACGTCCTCGACGCGATCGGTGACCACGGTGAGTGCCAGCGGTGGGCGGCTTGCCGCACCGGCGGCATCGAGCGCCTGAGCCAGAGCGAGCAGGCTGAAGTAGCACGCCTCGAAGGTCGCAGCGTGCGTCGCCGGAGCCGGCTTGTCGCCGTCGAGGCTCCAGAGATGGAAAACGCGCGCGACAGGGCCAGCCTCGGCTTCGACTTCGCGCAGCAGGGCTTCGTGGTCGGCGCGCTCGGCCGTCCGCATTGCGTATTGCAGCTCTGCCGTGCGCGCGAACTTCTTGCCGCGCAACGCCAGCACGACCTGGTCGCCCCGGGCACGCAGCACGCGAGCCAGCCTGTCGGTGAAGCTGTCGGCATCGCCGAGGATCAGCGTGCAGCCCTGGGGCGCGGCCTTGGCTTCGGATGGCGGTGCGGCCGAAGCGCGCCGCCACGTCGGCGCATAGAAGAGCCCCAACGAAGAAGACGATCGAGCAGCCTCGCCGGCTTCGATCCAGTAGCGTTGCCGCTGGAAGGCGTAGGTGGGTAGCGGCACGCGGCGGCGCACTGTGCCTTCGCGAGCGGCGTCCCAGTCGATCGACACGCCAGCGGTCCACAGGCCCGCGACCGCGTTCGCAAGCTGCTGCTCATTTCGCGCATGCTGCTGCGGATGGGCCTGGCTGGCCCAGATGCCGGCGGCCGATGGGCTGCCCGGGTGCTGGCGCGCAAGGCCGGCGAGCGTTTCGCCAGGCCCGACTTCGAGCAGCACGCGCCCCGGCGTGGCGAAGAGACCGCGCAGGCCGTCAACAAAACGCACCGTGCCACGCAGGTGCCGCCCCCAATAGGCGGGGCTGGTCGCTTCTTCCGCTGTGATCGGCTGACCGGTGAGGTTCGACATGAACGGAATGCTCGGTGCGTGGCGCGGCACGGAGGCGACCAGGCTTTCGAGCTCGGCGACGATAGGGTCGGCCAGGCGCGAGTGCGAGGCGATGGACACATGCAGCCGGCGCGGCTGGTGTCCGAGGGCGCGCAGCGCGTCTTCGGCGCGCGCAATGGCATCGAGCGGGCCCGCGAGCACGCACAGTTGCTCGGCGTTCACTGCCGCCAGGTCACAGCCGTCCGAGAGATAGGGCGCGAGCCCAGCTTCGGTCAGCGACACGGCAGTCATGGCGCCGGGCGCCATGGTCTGCATCAGGCGGCCACGCGCGGCGGCGATGCGCAACGCGTCCTCCAGCGAGAACACGCCCGCCACGCAGGCGGCGACGTACTCACCGAGGCTGTGGCCCAGCATCATCGACGGCGTCACGCCGCGGTGCATCCACCAGCGCGCCATCGCGTACTCGATGGCGAACAGCGCGGGCTGCGCGAACTCGATGCGGGCCAGGCGCTCGTTGGCCGTCTGCTCGTCGCCATCGGCCGGGAACAGCAGGCCGGGCAGATCGATGCCCACATCCTGCTTCAGCAATGCGGCGCAGCGGTCGAGCGTTTCGCGGAAGACGGCGCTGTTGCGATAGAGGGCCTGCCCCATCAGCGCATGCTGCGTGCCGCCGCCCGGGAACAGGAACACCACGCTGGGCGCAGAAGCCGGCGCGCGGATCGCAGCGGCCGCCGGCGAAGCGAGCATCTCCGCGGCCAGCGCAGTCTGGTTGGCCACCACGGCGCTGCGCCACGCGAAGGCACGCCGCCCGCTCTGCAGCGTGTGGACCACGTCTTCGAGCGGCTGCTCGCCGTGCGATTGCAAATGCGCCGCCAGTTGCACGCGGCCCTGGCGGAGTGCTGCTTCGTCCTTGGCCGACAGCGGCAGCACCTGCCATTGCGAGGTCTTCGCCGTCTCCTGCGCCGCAGGCGCCTCTTCGAGCACCACGTGCACGTTGGTCCCGCCGATGCCGAACGAGCTCACCCCCGCGCGGCGCGGCGTGCTGCCTTCCGGCCAGGGCTGGCACTGCGCATTCACGTAGAACGGGCTGCCGGCAAAGTCGATCTGCGGATTGGGTTTGGTGAAGTGCAGGCTCGGCGGCAGCGTGCGGTGCTTGAGCGCCATCACGGCCTTGATCAGGCCCGCGACGCCGGCCGCGGCATCGAGGTGGCCGACGTTGGTCTTGACCGAGCCCACGGCACAGAAGCCGCGCCGCTCGGTGTCGGCCCGGAAGGCCTGCGTGAGCGCCGCGATCTCGATGGGGTCGCCCAGCGTGGTGCCGGTGCCATGCGCCTCGACATAGCCGATGGTGTCGGCCGAGACGCCCGCGATCAGCTGCGCTGCGCGGATCACTTCGGCCTGCCCGTTGATGCTGGGCGCAGTAAACCCCACCTTGGCCGATCCATCGTTGTTGGCCGCGCTGCCCTTGATGACGGCGTGGATGGTGTCGCCGTCGCGCAGTGCCTCGTCGAGGCGCTTGAGCACGACCACGCCCGCTCCGCTGCCGATCACGGTGCCGTTGGCATCGGCATCGAAGGCGCGGCAATGGCCGTCGCGCGAAAGGATCGCGCCGGTCTGGTAGCGGTAGCCGCCTTCCTGCAGGAGGTTGAGCCACACGCCGCCGGCCAGCGCCATGTCGCAATCGTGGCTCAGGAGGGCCTGGCAAGCGGTGTGCACGGCCGTGAGCGATGTCGAGCAGGCGGTCTGCACGGTGACGGCCGGGCCGCGCAGGTTGAGCTTGTAGGCCACGCGCGTACACAGCGAGCCGGCGGCGTTGCCGCTCATCAGGCCCAGCAGGTCGGCGATGCCGGTATGTGCGCCCAGGCCGAAGGACGGCAGCAGGTTGCGGATCAGGTAGACGTTGGTGCCTTCGCCCGCATACACGCCGACCTTGCCGGGCCAGCGCTCGGGGTCGCAGCCCGCATGCTCCAGCGAGGCCCAGGCGCATTCCAGGAAGATGCGTTGCTGCGGGTCGAGGTTCTCGGCTTCGCGCGGCGTGTAGCCGAAGAAGCCGGCATCGAACTGGTCGAAGCCGTCGAACAGCACGCCGGCCTTCACGTAGTCGGGGTCGTTCAGCTGAGCCTGCGGCACGCCGCGCTCGCGCAACTGGTCGTCGGTGAAGGTCGACACCGACTCCACGCCGTCGCGAATGTTTCGCCAGAATGCATCGACGTCATCGGCGCCGGGAAAGCGGCCGGCCATGCCGACGATGGCGATCTCCAGACCGGTTGGCTCTGCAGGTTCGTTGTAGATGGACATCAGCTGACTCTCTCTGCCGCTTTGCGGCGTTGAAGCATCGCGGCGCGTTGGCGCAGCGCGCGCTCGTCACCGCCCGCGGCAGATGCGGCAGCGGCCTGCGCGCCGCCCTGCTCGATCCAGCGGGCCAGCGATTCGACGGTGGGGTACTTGAAAAGGCTGACCAGCGGGAACGTGGCCTGTAGCCGGTCTTCCAGTAGCCGGTGCGCACGGATGAGCAGCAGCGAATGCCCGCCCAGGTCGAAGAAGTTGTCGTGCAGGCCGACCTGTTCGACCCTCAGCACCTCCGACCAGATGGCTGCGAGCGTGCGCGCCACATGGCCTTGCGGCGCTTCGTAGGCCGTCGCACGGCCCAGCCCCTCGGGCTCGGGCAACGCCTTGCGGTCGACCTTGCCGTTGGCGTTCAGCGGCAGCGCGGGCAAGGTGACGATGGCGCGTGGCACCATGTAGTCGGGCAGCACCTGCGCCAGGCGTTCGCGCAGCGCGGCGCCATCTACAGACCGGCCGGCATGGGCGCTGACGTACGCCAGCAGCGAGGCCCCGGCGACACCCTCGCGTGCCACGACGACGGCTTCGCGCACCTCGGGCTGCGCAAGGATCTGCGCCTCGATCTCTCCGAGCTCGATACGAAAGCCGCGAATCTTCACCTGGTGGTCGATGCGGCCCAGGTACTCGAGCTGGCCTTCGGCGTTCCAGCGAACCAGGTCGCCAGTGCGGTAGAGCCTGTCGCCGTTGCCGAAAGGGTCGGCCACGAAGCGCTCGGCACTCAGGCCCGGCTTGTTGAGGTAGCCCCGCGCCAGGCTCACGCCGCCAAGGTAGAGCTCGCCGGCCACGCCGCGCGGCACCTCGTTCAGCTCGGCGTCGAGCACGCGGGCGCTGGTCTCACTGATCGGCTGGCCGATGGGCACCAGGCTTTGCCCGTCGTCGCAGCAGGTCCAGCGGGTGACGTGGATGGTGGTCTCGGTCGGGCCGTACAGGTTCTGCAAGGTGGCGCCGCTCAGGCGCCGCAGCGTTTCCCTCTGCGTCTCGGCCGGCATGGCTTCGCCGCCCACGATGATGTGCTTGAGCCGCGTGCTGGCCTCGATGTCCTTGTGCGCCAGGAAGGCCTGCAGCATCGAAGGCACGAAGTTGAGCGTGGTGACCTGGTGGCGCTGGATCAGCTCGACCAGCCGAGCGGGATCGCGGTGATCGCCAGGGTTGGCGACGACCAGCCGCGCGCCCGCGGTCATGGGCCAGAACATTTCCCACACCGACACGTCGAAGCCGAACGGCGCCTTGTGCAGCACGGTGTCGGCACGGGTCAGGCGGTAGGTCTGCTGCATCCATGCCATGCAGCTGTGCAGCGCATCGTGGCGCACTGCAGAGCCCTTGGGCTTGCCGGTGGAGCCGGAGGTGTAGATGACGTAGGCCAGGTTCTCGCCATGCAGCGCGACGCACGGGTCGGTGACGGGTTCGCCCGACAGGTCGATGGTGTCGATGTCGAGCACCACCAGGCCGCTGCGCCCGGTAATGTGGCCGCGCGTGGCCCGGTGCACGAGCAGCAGTTCGATGCCGCTGTCCTCGACCATGTAGGCGAGGCGCTGCACCGGGTAGTCGGGGTCCAGCGGCAGATAGGCGCCACCGGCCTTCAGGATTGCCAGGATGCCCACGACCATCTCGACTGAGCGCTCCATGGCGATGCCCACGGGCATGTCGGGCTTGACGCCCAGCGCCATCAGCCGGTGCGCAAGCCGATTGGCGCGGCGGTCGAGCTCGGCGAAGCTCAAGGCCTCGTCTGCGAACATCAGCGCGATGGCTTCGGGCTGCTGCCGTGCGTGCCGGGCGATCTGCTGGTGCACGGGCTGCGGCTGCGGTTCGCGCCGGGTGTTCACGCTCCACTGCGCAAGCTGCGATTTCTCGGTGGCACCCAGCAGGTCGATGTCTCCCACTGCGCGGCTTGCGTCTGCGCAGAGCGTGGACAGCACCGCCACGTAGTGCTGCGCCATGCGCGCGATGGTCTCGCGCTCGAACAGGTCTTCGGCGTAGATCACGTCGAGCATCAGGCGACCATCGGGCCGCTCGCGGGCCTCGAGCACCCAGTCGAACTGGGTCTGGAGATCGGGCAGCGCGTGGTCGCTCACCTCGATGCCGTCCAGGCGCTGGAGCGCCCGGTGGTCTTCGAACAGGTGATTGAACATCACCTGGAACAGCGGACTGTGGCTGATGCTGCGCTCGGGCTGCAGGCGCTGCACCAGCTGCTCGAAGGGCAGGTCCTGGTGGGCCTGCGCACCAAGCACGGTTTCCCTGGCCTGCGCCAGCACGCGCGACAGCGGCTTGCGGCCTTCGATCGAATTGCGCAGCACCAACGTGTTGACGAACAGACCGATGACGTTCTCGAACTCCACGCGGTTGCGGTTCGCAACGGCAGCGCCGACACGGATATCTTCCTGACCGGTGTAGCGGTGCAGCAGCACCTGCAGGCCCGCGAGCAGCACCATGAACAGCGTGCCGCCTTCGGCCTGGGCCACGCCTCGCAACCGGCCGAGCAAGGGCGCGGGCAACTCGAAGGCATGGCGGGCCGCGCGGTAGCTGGCTTGCGGCTTGCGTGGGTGATCGGTGCGCAGTTCGAGCACCGGGTGCTCTTCGCCGAGTTGCGCTCGCCACCAGCCAAGCTGGCGCTCCGCCTCGCCGGCGGCGAGCCAATCGCGCTGCCATGCGGCGAAGTCGGCGTACTGCACGCGCGGCACGGGCAGCGCCGCCGCACGCCCATACAGGCGCGCGGCGTAGCCAGCGGCGAGCTCGTCGATCAGCACTTGCATCGAGGCGCCGTCGGACACGATGTGATGCATCACCACGACGAGCACATGCGTGTCGTCCGCCAGGCGGCACAGTGCTGTGCGCAGCAGCCCGCCCTGGGAGAGGTCGAATGGAGCGGCCTTGATGCGGCGGGTTTCCTTTTGCAGCTGTTCGTCGCGCTGGCCGTCGGGCACGGCACGCAGGTCGAGCACTTCCAGCGCCAGAGTGCCGGTCGGATTGATCCACTGCGCGGCAACGCCGTCGCTGCCAGCGTGGAACACGGTGCGCAGCGATTCGTGGCGCGCGACGAGATCGTTCAGCGCGGCCTGCAGCGCATCGGCCTGCAGTGCCCCGGTGAGGCGCAGCGCGCCGCTCATGTGGTACGCCGCGCTGCCCGGGTCGAGTTGCCAGAGGAACCACTGGCGCTCCTGCGCATGCGACAGCGGCAGCGCATACACCCGACGCTCGGCCGGCAACACCGCGATGGGCGCGGGCCGTGCGCGCGCACCTTGCGCCAGCCGCTCCCGGATGGCAGCCGCGCTCTCGTGCAGCCGCGGGTGTTCGAACATCAGGCGCACCGGATAGTCGATGTTCCAGTGGCCCGATATGCGAGCCGCCACCTGCGTGGCCGTGAGCGAGCTGCCGCCACGCGTGAAGAAGTGAGCATCGCGCGCAAAGGGCTTCGCGTCGGCGGGCCTGAGCACTTCGCGCCAGATGGCATCGACCGCGCGTTCGGTGTCGTCGAGCGCGGGCGCTTCGGCTTTCGCCTCCACCGGGCCGCCCTTGACGAAAGCGCCGCGCTCGTAGATGGCATAGGCGTCGGCGCTGCGGTCCAGCCAGCCTGCGCGGCACGCACTGCGCTGCAGCTTGCCGCTGGTGGTCTTGGGCATGCCGCCCGGGTTGAGCAGCAGCACGGCCGACAGCGGCTCGCCGAACACTTCGCTGACTGCGGCACCGAGCGCTTCGACCAGCACCTGCGGAGGCACCAGCTTCTGCATGCTGCGCGACACTTCGGCCGCGGCGCCAATGCCTTCGCCATCGGGCCCGCTGGCCGCAAACACCGCGACGCGGCCCTTGCGCACCGCATCGACCTCGGCTTCGATGACACGCTCGATGTCCTGCGGATAGATGTTGTGGCCGCGAACGATGATCAGGTCCTTGATGCGGCCCGTCACATAGAGTTCGCCGTCGCAGACGAAACCGAGATCGCCGGTGCGCAGCCAGCGGCGTCCTTCCCGCTCGACGAAGGTCTCGCGCGATTCGCGCTCCTTGCCCCAGTAGCCAGCGCCGACGCTGGGTCCGTGGACCCAGATTTCGCCGATGCGGCCAGGAGCCCCCACCGACAAGGTCGCAGGGTCGACGATCTCGACGTCGTGATGAACAGCCACCGCGCCACAGCCGACCAGCAATGTGCCGCCTTCGCTCGGCATGCCCTGCCCGCTGGCCAGGCCCTCGGCGCTGAAGCAGCGCGCGACCATGCCGCCGCCGCGCCGGCCACCCGTCACGAAGAGGGTGGCTTCGGCGAGGCCATAGCAGGCGTAGACCGCTGCGGGATCGAAACCGGCGGCGGCAAAGCGTTCGATGAAGTCGAGTTCGGTGTCGGCGCGCACCGGCTCGGCACCCGTGTAGGCCACGCGCCAGCTCGAGAGGTCGAGTTGCGCGATCTGCGCATCTTTCACGCGCTCCAGGCACAGGCGGAACGAGAAGTCGGGGCCGCCGCTGAGCGTGGCGCGATGGCGCGAGATCAGTTCGAGCCAACGCACGGGCCGCTGGAGAAAGTAGCGCGGCGAGGTCAGCACCAGCGGGATGCCGCTGTACAGCGGCTGCATCAGGCCGCCGATAAGGCCCATGTCGTGGTACAGCGGCGCCCACGAGACGAACTTGTCGTCGGGGCCGATGCCCATGCCGACCTGGATGGCGTGCTCGTTGGCCATCAGGTTGCCATGCGTGACGATGACACCCTTGGGCGCCGAGGTCGAGCCAGAGGTGTATTGCAGGAAGGCGACGTCTTCGTCCGCCGGCTCGAAGGGCTGCCACGCATCGGCGAGCGCCGCATCCACCGCATCCACGGCGATGACCGTCAGGTTTCCGAACTGGCTGCCGGCCCCGGCCATCGCATTGCCGAACGCGGTCGAGGTCAGCACGCAGCGCGCCTGCGAATCGGCCGCCACGCCCGTGAGCCGGGCCAGGTGCTGGGGCCGCGTGGATTCGGGCGGGAACACGGGCACGGCGATCACGCCGCAATAGAAGCAGGCCAGCATGCTCACGGCATAGTGGTCTCCGTTATCGAGCATGACGAGCGCGCGCTCGCCCTTGGCGAACTGCTGCTGCAGGCGCGCCGCGAGCGCGCGCACGCGGCGCTCGAAGACGGCGTAGGTAAAAGTCTGCTCGCTGTAGACGCCATCGACCTCGTCGACCACGGTGAGCCAGACGTCGTTTGCGCGCTGTTCGGCGAGTGCGCGCAGGTGCGCCACGAAGTTGCGCGGTTGCCGCCCGGCGGATTCCGTCGCGAGCAATTGATTCATATCGAGCCTTTAGTGCGCGTGAAGATGCGTCTGCGCGGACAGGCACCTCGCGAGCGCCGCGAGGAATCCGGTCTCGTGCTGCCGCAGGAAGAAGTGCCCGCCATCGAACCAGTCGAGCGTGAAAGCGCCAGCGGTTTCTTTAGACCAGGCCGCCATGGCCGAGGCCTCGATGTCGTCCTGACGTCCCGCGAAGGCATGGATGGGCAACGGCAGTGGCAGCATGCCCGCGGTGTCGTCGACATGGCTGCGGCAGACGCGGCGGTCGGCGCGCAAGGTGTCAAGCGTGATGCGCATGAGCTCGTCGCTGGCAAACACTTCCTCGGGCGTGCCGCCCTGCTTGCGCAACTCGGCAATCAGCGAGGCGTCGTCTTCTCCGCCGTCAAAGCGCGAGGGGTCGCGCCGCGAAGGGGCTGCGCAACCCGACACCAGCAGCGCGCGCGGCAACGGCCGCCTAGATGCCTGGAGCCGCCGGGCCAGGCCATGGGCCAGCAACCCGCCCATGCTGTGGCCGAAGATCGCGAAGCCGCCGCGCATCGCTTCGCCCTGCTCGACGCAGATGCGCTCGACCAGGGCGTCGAAGTCTTCGACGAAGGCCTCGCCCATCCGCGCGCCGCGCCCCGGCAACTCCACCGGCACGACGCGAATCCACGGCGGAAGGAAGCGACGCCAGCGCAGGTACATGGCAGCGCTCGCGCCGGCACAAGGCAGGCACAGAAGCGAGAGAGGCGCGTGCGTGGACATCAGCCGGCCGCGCGCTGCGTTGCCTGTGCGTTTTCTCTTTCCTGCTGCTGCATCCATTCGCGCAGCGAGCGCGGGCGCATGTCGATCCAGTGGCTCTCGACGTAGGCAAGCACGGTTTTCTTGTCTCCGCGCACGCCCTCGATGGCAGACCATCCGCCAGGAACGGCCTTCCAGTGCGGCCAGATGGAATACTGGTCTTCGTGATTGACCAGAACGATGAAGGTTTCGTCTTCGCGGTCGAAGCAGCTGGTCGACATCGGTGCATCCTCGTGTGATTGAACAGAAGGAGCGCCCGATGTCCGGTCGTGGACCGGATCGAATCGCGGCGCCCTTGCTGACAGGACGCTTGGCGGCCGAATCTGTTCATTTCACGATGCACCTGCCGGCACTGTCGCATTCGTCGGGCTGTTATCGACGAGGCAACCGCAGGAACGCGCGGCGCGGCGCGCGTTCACGGGCTCGTAAAGGAGCGGGAGTTAGCTGTCGGCCCGGGGCGAGGTGTCGGACGGCTCGTCACCGTCGCCGAGGTCATTGACCGGCGGGACGAAGCCCGCGAGCAGCCAGAGCTGCGCGGCCTTGTCATAGGCATGGCGATGCGAGGGCTGCGCCAGGAGCCAAGCCGTCATTTCGGAGCGCGCCGCGTCGTCGAAATTTTCGCGGTCGTGTTCACGCTGTACCCATTCCCATGCGGTGTTCCAGATGGGATCGTTCTTTTCTTGAGTCATTGAAGCCGCTCGCGTTTTCCGTGCAGGCCGGGTCTCGAGCGCCCCTGCCGATGCACCCATCCGCGCATTCTCGCGGGAAACGGGCCGGCCCCTTCCCGCAAGCTGTGGTGCGTGCCTCTAGATCACGTCTCTTTCGAGCAGCAGGTGGCCGCACGACTTGATGGCCGTCGCAGCCTCGGCGATCAGGCCGTTCACCAGCCCCAGCGCACAGCCCAGGCGCGCCGCGATCTCGCGCTGTGTCAGGCCTTCCAACCGATAGAGCTCAAACACGAGGCGCGTTCTCGGCGCGAGTCCGGAAAGAACCCTGTCGATCGCGCTGATGACCTGACGCTCGCACATCACGCGGTCGGGCGTGCCGACGGCTTGCACGTCGAGCAGTTCCACGTCGACATCGAAGGTGCGATAGCTCGCTTCGACGCGGTGGCGGCGGCAGTAGTCCAGGGCCATGTTGCGTACCACCTGGCAGCAGTAGCCGATGGGCCGCTCGGCATGCCGCACGCAAGGGCCGTCCACGATCTTCAGGTAGGCGTCCTGCACCACGTCGTCGGCCAGATCCGACGTATTGACGATCTTGCGGGCCACGCGCCAAAGCTGCGCGCGATTGGCAATGAAGACCTCCCCGAGCGGAGACTCGGACGAATGCACTGGCATGTTGAACACCTCTTCCTCCTGTGAGCGAGCCCCAAGGGGCCGCAAGTCCGATTTACTACTTTTGATGCACAAATCTAAACAAGAATCATTTCTATTTATATACAAACTTCGAGGCGCCCTGTTGACCTATCGCGTCAACGTTCAAAACAATGTGTGGGGCCCCAGAAGCATTCGGCGCGGCGAATCGCTTGGTCCGGAAGCTCTGCAGAAACGCGGAGACCGGCATCGCTCAGGTGGGGACCGCGATGATAGTCCACTTCGCGCGATGTAATCGTCCGTGAACTTGCACGGGGCCGCGAAACAGACCCCTTCCACTTCGCACGCGACCGGCATAGTTGCCTGCAGACGCAAGCGCCGGTGCGGTCGGTGCCATCGCGCTACGCCCGCCCATCTAGAATCCCGCCCTCTCCCCGATCCCCGCCCCATGAACATCGTCGTCAACGAAGAACTCAAAGCCTATATCGACCCCATGACACCGGAGGAACACGAGGCGCTGGAGCGGAGCATCCTGGCCGAGGGTTGCCGCGATGCGCTCGTGCTTTGGGGCGACGTGCTGGTGGACGGCCACAACCGCTACGGCATCTGCCAGAAGCACGGCCTGCCGTTCAAGACCGTGCAGAACCCGCGCTTCAAGACCATCGAGGACGTGCACCTCTGGATGATCGACCAGCACCTGGGCAGGCGCAGCATTTCGGACTATCTGCGCGGCGTGCTCGCGCTAAGGAAGAAGGACATCGTCGACCAGCAGCGCAGCCGTTCCGCAACGGCACCGGCGGAGTCGGCAGCCTCCTCGTCGGACGCGCCGTTCGACGCAGATCCGCCCGCCGACGCGACGCCCGAAGACGATGCGGCTACGGCGCCCCTGCCGCCGCCCGCACCGCTCAACAGCCGCGAAGCCATCGCCCGGGCCGCGCGCCTGAGCAGCAGCCAAGTCGTGATGATCGAGAAGATCCAGAAGCAGGCTGCGCCGGAACTGGTGGCAGCCGTGAAATCGGGCGTGATCTCGATCAACACCGCGGCGGCCGTGGCCACATTGCCGGCTGAAGAGCAAGTGTCGGCCGCGAACGCTGGCAAGGACGAACTCAAGCAAGCGGCCAAGCGCGTTCGCGAGTCGAAGAAGAAACCGCGCGTGGAATCCGCCGAAGCCTCGCCGGACGACGAGGGCAGCACGGACACAGTGCAGGCGCTGCAGCAGCGCGTGGCAGAGCTCACGGCCGAGAACGAATCGCTGCGCAGGCAGGTCGCCGAACTGCAGGCGCAGCTCGCGCATTGAAATCTCCGCCGGTCCGCTCAGGACCGACGGGTTTTCTTTATCAAGACTGACTAGTTAGGGCTGGATCGCGCTGATCTTGGCGCCCGACAGCGAAACGCCGGCCTCCAGCCCCACGTTGGTCATCACGAATCCCACCACGGGCTGGCGAAGGGTGTTCGTGTCGATGCTGCCGTTGGCTCCGATGGTCGCGAGCGCCACGGTGGCATCCGCGCCGGCCGTCCAGCCCTTGCTGTTGCGGAACTGGTCGAGCGCCGCCTGCGTAGTGAAGAGATAGATCACCGCCTTCGACTGCGCGCCGGCCTGGAATCCCACCGAGCCGGCGGTCGTGCTGTAGTAGGCCTGCGTGCGGCCGTTCACGCGCAGGGCACCTCGCCCGTATTCGGCACCCACGCCCATGCTGGCGCCAACCACGGCGGGGAACACCAGCACGCCGCTCGACCTGGCGACCAGCTCACGCGAGCCCTTCACGGAGTCGTACAGCTTTGACAGCGAGGCATCGACCTGAGCGTCGATGGAAGTGCGCGAAGACGCGCTGCTGGCCTGGTCCTGCGGCCGCGTGGTGGTGCACCCGACGAATGCCAGGCTGCACGCCGCCACGATGGACGAGAACGCCAGCGTTCGGAAGTTCATGGCTTTCATGACGGAATCCTTTCCTTGCAGAGAACATGGATCGACCCATGCTAATTCCGCAAAAACCAGGCAAAACCGGTTGAAGGCATCGGCCTACGCAAGGTCACGGCCTCGATGAACCGATGGCCGTTCGTCCTACCGCATCTAGCGCAATGTTCGTGCAATGCTGGTTCGTAGCATCGCGGCTCAGGAGCGGGCGGCTGCACGCGGCCGTCCGCGATCTGGCATCGAACCGACTTCGCGCCCTCCCATGACACTCGATCTCGCAAGGCTCCCGCGCCAATCACGCGCCGGGAGCGTCCGCCGCCTCGAACTGCCCGACGCTCTGCGCGGCTTCGCACTGCTTTGCGCGCCCGTGCTCGACCTGCTTTGCACTTCGGCGCTCGAGTTCGCGGTGATGTCAGCCGCCCTGCTCGCGTTGCTCCTGGGCGTGAGCTTCGCGACGCGTGTCGACGGCCCCGGCGAGAAGCCCGGGGCCGTACGCCTGATCGCGCGACGCATGCTGAAGGAGTCCGTCGCATATCGGCACCTGTGGGTTCGCCTGCTGCAGGCGTCACTTGCCGCCGGCCTTGTCGCGGTCGCACTGCCGCAAGGCGGCGCGCCGCTCGTACTGGCCCTGTTCGCGATCTGCATCGCAGCATTCGTTCTGATGTTCCAGCAGCTGCGCTGGCGCCGATGGCTGCGCAAGCTCTCCCCGATGGGGTGCATCTGGTCGGCGAACTACCTTGTGCAGGTGCTATTCGTACTTGGCCTTTTCCATGTGCTGGAGCCGCGCTTCGGGCTCCTGCTGGGGGTTGCCGTGCCTAGTGTCGCGATCGCCGTGCTGCAGGCCGTGTTCAGCTGCATGTGGCTGGCGAGATCCCGCCCCGCGGCGCTCGAGCGGGTTCGTCTCGGCGGGCAAGCCGGCTGAAAGCGGCCCGCCCCGTTCGCCGTCACCTGCTCAGGGAAGAACCGTGATGCGGTTGGTGGCCGGCGGCGTCAGCGGGCTGTTCGCCTTGATGTAGGCCTCCAGGGCATCCACGTCCTGGTCGCCGCCGAGCGCATCGGTGCCCTGGTTGAAGACGGTGAAGTTGTCGCCGCCTGTGGCCAGGAAGCTGTTCATGGTCACGCGGTAGCTGGTGCCGTCGGCCATCGCGGTGCCGTTGAGCGACATGTTGCTGATGCGAGAACCGGCGGGCGCCGAGAGGCTGTAGCTGTAGGTGAAGCTTGCCGAAGGCAGCAGCACCTTCGGCGAAGTCGTGCTGTTGGAGCCGCTGTTGAACTGCTGCTCCAGCACCGCCTTGATCTGCGCGCCGGTCATGGTCTTCACCACCAGGCTGTTGCCGAAGGGCTGCACGGCGAAGATCTGGCCGTAGGTCACGCTGCCGTCGCCGGCAGGCGCGAGGTCGGCGCGAACGCCGCCCGGGTTCATGAAGGCGATCTGCGCTTCGCCCTTGCCGGCGGGCTTTGTTGCGGCCAGTTGCGCATCGGCGATCAGGTTGCCCAGCACGCTTTCCTTGGACGCAGTCTGCGTGCGTGTGGCCGTTGCCGTCAGCGAGCCCACCACGCGCTGTACCAGCGGACCCGCGATGGCGAGGTACTGGCTGATGAGCGCGGCCACTTCCTGGTTCTTGCCGAAGACGGGGTACTGGTCGGTCAGCGCGACGGTGGTCGAGCCGCTGGTGTAGGCCTCGCCCTGCACGATCACGTTGTCGGCGGCCTTGGCCGTCACCTTGCGCGTGCGCGTGTCGATGGTGAGGTTGATGTCGGTCAGCAGCGTGCCGTACTGACCGGCGCTGGTCAGCAGGAAGGGCTTGGCCGGATTGGTCTTGCCGTAGTCGCACACGTAGGAGCGGTGCGTGTGGCCCGAGATCACGACGTCGACCGCCGTGTCGAGCTTGTTGAGGATCGGCAGGATGTCGCCGCTCAGGCCCGTGCAGCTCTTGTCGTTGTAGCCCACGGTTGTGGTGCCGCCTTCATGGATGACGACGACGATGGCGTCCGCGCCCTGCGACTTCAGCTGCGGAATCAGCGCGTTTGCCGTGTCCGCCTCGTCCTTGAAGCTCAGGCCCGCGACGCCAGCCGGCGTCACGATGTTCGGCGTGCCCTTCAGCGTCATGCCGATGAAGGCCACCTTCACCGTGGCGCCATCTTTCGTGAAGGTCTTCATGCCGGTGGCGGGAAACAGCGTGTTGCCGTCGCCCTTCACCGTGTTGGCGGCGAGGAAGCCGAAGTTGGCGCCCGGGAAGCTCTTGTTCACGCGGCAGGGCTCGAGCGCGGTGTTCTTCGCGCACCCACCGTTCTTCATGCGCAGCAGTTCGGTCTGGCCCTTGTCGAACTCGTGGTTGCCGACCGCGTTGAAGTCGATCTTCATCGCGTTGACGGCTTCGATGGTCGATTCGTCGAGAAAGAGCGCGGAGACCAGCGGCGACGCGCCGATCATGTCGCCGGCAGAGACGACTGCGTTGTTCGGATTCTTTTCCTTCAGCGAGGCAATGGCCGATGCCATGTAGGCAGCGCCGCCGGCGGGCACCGGCACCGTGCCGCCCGCCTTGGCAGGCGCGGTGATCGACAGCTTCGGCGGCTCGAGGTTGCCGTGCAGGTCGTTGAAGGCGATGAGCTTCACGTCGATGGTGCCCGGTACTGCAGGTGCCGGTGCGGGTGCCGGCGGATTGGCGGCCGTGGGAGGCGGCACGAACGGAATGAAATTGTTCGAACTGTCGCTGCCACCGCAGGCAGTCAGGGCAGCCGCCACCACGCCGGCAAGGGCGAAGTGCTTCAACGATGAGCGCATGGGAACCTCTCTCCTTTGTTTGGAATGCAGCGGATGCTGGACATGGCACATGACGAAGCCATGAAGGCCCGATCGCTTCGCAAGGAGATCGGTCGCGGGCTCAGGGCAACTGAACGAGGCGAATCGCGACACCAGGGCCGAAGGCGGCCTGCAGGAGCGCCCTGCCCTGCAGGCTGCGCTCGTCGGCTGGGAACTGCACTGCGAGCCAGCCTTCGGTCGGCCGGCGCTGCAGATGCCAGCCCTCCTGTCCGAGGAGGATGAGCCGGGCGAGCGCGGCTGGATCTGCCACCGGCGGCGCGGCGGGCGTGATGTCGAGCCAGTCGATCACCTGCTCGCTCTCGCCGCCCAGGCGTGCGGCCGCGCTCGCGGCGAGGGCCTGCTGCGTGGCGGCATCGCGCACCATGCCCTGCAACACGATGCCGCCACCGTGCCAGCGGATTTCGAGCGAAGGGCTTGCCCTGGCGGCGCTGGCCTGCGCCTCGCCCGCAGCGATCAGGTGCCACGCGATGCCCGCCGCCAGGATGGCGACGCAGGCGATCGACGCCGCGAGAATCTTGATCCGCTTTGGCATTGGAGGCATGAGCGTGCCACGCCAGGCATGACGCCGGTGTGACGCCCGCCTGCAGCCGGCCGACAGCCATTCGGCCTACACGGATAAACGCATGCCGGCGCACCCGCTGAGCACCGGATTCCTATACGCTTGAGTTCCGTCCCCCGCATTCCCCAACACCCCGAGGAACGAACATGGCAGCCAATGCGAAAGTCACAGGAAATGTCGAATACCGGGCCGGCGACGGCCCCCTGATCCTCATTCCCCAGGGCCCCATCGAGATCCAGCTGGCGCCCGACAGCGCCGTGCTGAGCTGGGGCGATGCCGGCACCATGCAGACGACGGCGATCCCGATCGCCGAATACCAGCGCTACCTGAACGAGGGCGTAATCCAGCCCGACTGAAGACTCACTTTGTTTGCCGGCGGCAGTTGCGCCGCCCATGAAAAACGGCCCCGAAGGGCCGTTTTTCGTTTGCTCTGCATCCGCAGCCTGCGGCTACTGCAATGCATGCGTCACCGTTCTTACTTCTTCTTGGCAGCCACGGCCTTCTTGGCGGGTGCGGCGGCCTTCTTCGCTGCGGGCTTGGCAGTCGCAGCCTTGCTGTCGGCCTTGCGCTTTGCAGCCTTGGGGTCCACGGCGGCCTTGAAGGCTGCGCCCGGCACGAACTTCGGCACCTTCTGTGCGGCGATCTTGATCTTGGTGCCGGCGCTGGGGTTGAAGCCCGAGCGTGCGGCGCGCGCCACTTGCTTGAAAGTGCCGAAGCCGACGATCTGGACGGGATCGTCCTTCTTCACGGCGGCGACGATCGAGCTGGTGATGGTCTCGAGAACGCGCGCGGCTTCTGCCTTGCTGAGGTTGTGGGCGACGGCGATTTTTTCGACGAGTTCGATGCGGTTCAACTGAGTTCCTAGTAGGTTTGATTTCGCCATGTTGCCTATGGCGGCGCAGCACGAATCACGCTGCAAGCGGGCGGGAGTTTATTCGACTGCGAGAGCCCGGATGTAACGCGGTCGCTTCGGGCTGTCGTTGATTTGCCTCATTCGGTCTTCGAGGAGGTCTTGTGCTCGCATGTCGGCGTGCGCTGCGGGGCATCGCGCGGGCGATCCAGCTCACGGATGACCATCTATCGGCGAGAAAGATCGAACTCGGTGTAATGACAAGGACGCCGAGCCATGACGAAGTTCTCCGATGAGATTTGATGACACCGTGCTTGCAAGGGCTGCTGCGGTTCATCGATGCTGCTGTGATGGCGACACTACCGTCGCTACAAAACTACGTATCGAGCGCGCGTCCGCTACGGTGTTCTCCAACAGCATCGGCGGGCCAAGCATCGGGCGTCTCTACCGATGCTCTTCGTGAGCAAGCGCATCGTGAGCTCGCCCCCGGAACCTGATCACGCATTCATTCGATACGCCGCACTTGCCATGCGACGAGCGCACGGCGCCCGTAGCCGTGATGCAACAGGCGCACGCAGACCAATGAATGAATCGGGAGAGCAAAGAAAAGGAAGAAGCCAGAAAGTGAAAAGCCCCTGCAGCTTTTGACTGCAGGGGCTTCTGACTGGCGGAGTGGACGGGACTCGAACCCGCGACCCCCGGCGTGACAGGCCGGTATTCTAACCAACTGAACTACCACTCCTGGTAGACAACGTTCGCTCCTTGCGGAACCGAGTGTTGACGACTCGTGCCGGCTTCACCGAAGTGAAACTGGCGACCCTACGGGGATTCGAACCCCGGTAGCCACCGTGAAAGGGTGGTGTCCTAGGCCTCTAGACGATAGGGTCAAAACCTTGGACGTGCTGCGATCAGCATCTCAAACCATCTCGACACTCTGGTGGAGGTAAGCGGGATCGAACCGCTGACCTCTTGCATGCCATGCAAGCGCTCTCCCAGCTGAGCTATACCCCCGTGTGGGTGTCGAGCCTCAGATTATAGCCCGAATTTCAGGCCTTTCTCAATCGTTCGATAACTTTTTCGCGGGAAAAAATTTCGAGGACTGAATCCAAGGACGGTGTTTGCGGTGTTCCCATCACAAGCACTCGTACTGGCATCGCTAACACTGGCATCTTCAATGCGTGTGTCGCGAGGACTTCCTTGATCATAACTGCGATCGAGACCTTATCCCACGCGACCGTCATCATTTTTTCTGCGAGCGTTGCGATTGCGGGCTTCACTGCATCGGTGATGTGCTGCGCGCGATCGGCTTCGGACACGGTGATGTCCGCATAGAACGCAGAAGCCCAGTCGGCCAGCGCGACCGTGGTCTCGCAGCGATCCTTGAAGAGCGCGCAGATCGCTGGCAGACGCTCATCTGCAACGATGCCGCGCTTCTGCAGCTGTGCTGCAACGAGCGGCGCGAGTTCATCGCCGCTCTTCGCCTTGATGTACTGCGCGTTGACCCACGCGAGCTTGGCCGCATCCCACTGCGCGGGGCTCTTCGACAGGTGCGAACCGTCGAACCAGCTCACCATCTGCTCGCGCGTGAATAGCTCGTCGTCGCCATGGCTCCAGCCGAGGCGCGCGAGGTAGTTCAACATCGCTTCGGGCAGGTAGCCGTTGTCCTCGTAGGCAGTGACGCTCACCGCGCCGCGGCGCTTCGAGAGCTTCTGCCCATCGTCGCCGAGGATCACCGGCACGTGGCCGAACTCGGGCAGCGGCGCACCCAGCGCGCGGAAGATGTTGATCTGCCACGGCGTGTTGTTGATGTGCTCGTCGCCGCGGAACACGTGCGTGATGTTCATGTCCCAGTCGTCGACCACCACGGCGAAGTTATAGGTCGGCACACCGTCGGGCCGCAGGATGATCAGGTCGTCGATTTCGCGGTTGTTGATGGTGATCTCGCCCTTCACGAGGTCGTTCCACGTCACGTCGCCTTCGGGCGGGTTGCAGAAGCGCACCACTGGCGGCACGCCTTCAGGCACGGGCGGCAGCACCTTGCCCGGCTCGGGGCGCCAGCGGCGGTCGTACAGCGTCTTCTCGCCACGTGCACGTTGCGCCTCGCGCATCTCCTCGAGTTCCGCAGGGGTGCAGTAGCAGTAGTAGGCGGTGCCCGCCGCGATCATCTGCGCGATCACTTCGCGATAGCGCTCGAGGCGCTGCATCTGGTAGATCGGGCCTTCGTCGTATTCGAGGCCGAGCCAGTGCATCGACGCGAGGATCTGGTCGGTCGAGTCCTGCGTGGAACGCGCCACGTCGGTGTCCTCGATGCGCAGCACGAACTCGCCGCCGTAGTGGCGCGCATAGGCCCACGAGTAGAGGGCCGTGCGAGCCGTGCCCAGGTGAAGAAAACCCGTGGGGGATGGTGCGATGCGGGTGCGTACTTTGCCGGTCATTTCGTTATCGTGGATTCAGTGTGCTCAGGCCGCGCGCGATGTCGGCCTTGATGTCTTCGACGTGCTCGAGGCCCACCGCGAGGCGGATCAGCCCCTGGCCGATGCCCGCGGCCTGGCGCTGCGCTTCGGTCAGCCGGCCATGCGAAGTGGTGCCGGGGTGCGTGATGATGGTCTTCACGTCGCCGAGGTTGGTGGCCAGGCTCACCACGCGCGTGCTGTTCATGACGTGGAAGGCATTGGCGCGCGCCGTCTCGGGCGAGTCGCCGACCACGTCGAACGACACCACCGCGCCGCCCTGCCCCGACTGCTGCTGCATGGCCAGCTCATGCTGTGCATGCGATGCGAGCCCGGGGTAGTACACGCGCGAGACGCCCGGCTGCTTCTCGAGCCACTGCGCGATCTCCATCGCATTGGTGCAATGCGCCTTCATGCGGATGCCCAGCGTCTCGATGCCCTTGAGCACCACCCACGCGTTGAACGGCGCCAGCGCCATGCCGGCGGTGCGCACGATGGGCCCGAACACGTCGACGATGAGCTTCGAGGGACCGCAGATCGCGCCCGCCATCACGCGGCCCTGGCCGTCGAGATGCTTGGTGCCGGAATGAATGACGAGGTCCGCGCCCAGTGCCGCCGGACGCTGCAGGATCGGCGTACAGAAGCAGTTGTCGACCGCCAGCAGCGCGCCCGCGGCGTGCGCCACGTCGGCCAGCGCGCGGATGTCGCAGACCTCGGTGAGCGGATTGGTCGGCGTCTCGGCGAACAGCAGCTTCGTGTTGGGCTTCACGGCCGCGCGCCATTCGGCCACGTCGGTCTGCGACACGAAGGTGGTCTCGACGCCGAATTTGGCGAACTCCTTGCCGAACAGGTTCAGCGTGGAGCCGAACACCGAGCGCGAGCAGACCACATGGTCGCCGGCCTTCAGCAGGCCCATGCACATCATGAGGATCGCGCCCATGCCGGTCGATGCGCCGATGGCCGCTTCCGTGCCCTCGAGCGCCGCGATGCGCTGCTCGAAGCTGGTCACGGTCGGGTTCGAGGTGCGCGAATAGGTGAAACCCGGCTCGGTGCCGGCGAAGCGGCGCATCGAGGTCTCGGCATCGGGCTGCACGAAGCCGCTGGTCAGGAAGAGCGCGTCGGAATGCTCACCGTACTGGCTCGGTGCGAGGCCGGTGCGCAGCGCGAGCGTCTCGGGGTGCAGCCCGGGCGGCAGTGTTCGATCGTCGTCGGTCACTTCGGCTGCCCTCACTCGCTGTGATTGGGGAGCGCGAGGCGCGAAGAGTCCTCTTCGGTCTCTTCGATGCGCGGGCGGTTGCCGTTCATGCGCGAGATGGCTTCGGTGTCGATATCGCCGGTCACGTACACGCCGTCGAAGCACGATGCGTCGAAGCCGTCGAGCTTGCCGTTGAGCGAGCCGATGGCGCGCTTCATGGCGTCGACGTCCTGATAGATCAGCGCGTCGCAGCCGATCAGTTCACGGATTTCCTCGACGCTGCGATCGTGTGCCACCAGTTCGTCCTTGGTCGGCATGTCGATGCCGTAGACGTTGGGGTAGCGCACCGGCGGCGCGGCACTGGCCAGGTAGACCTTGCGGGCGCCCGCGTCGCGCGCCATCTGCACGATTTCGCGACTGGTGGTGCCGCGCACGATGGAGTCGTCGACCAGCAACACGTTGCGGCCCTTGAACTCGCTGCCGATCACGTTGAGCTTCTGGCGCACCGATTTCTTGCGCACGCCCTGCCCCGGCATGATGAAGGTGCGGCCGACGTAGCGGTTCTTCACGAAGCCCTCGCGGTACGGCACGCCCAGCAGGTGTGCCAGCTGCGTGGCGCTCGGGCGGCTCGACTCGGGAATCGGGATGATCACGTCGATCTGGTTCGGCGGCACCGTCGACACCACGCGCTTGGCCAGCGTCTCGCCCAGGTTCAGGCGTGCCTGGTAGACCGAGATGCCGTCGAGCACCGAGTCCGGACGGGCCAGGTAGACGAATTCGAAGATGCAGGGGTTGAGCGTCGGCGACTCGGCGCACTGCATCGAATGGACGTTGCCCTCGAGGTCGATGAACACCGCCTCGCCCGGATTGATGTTGCGCTCGAAGGTATGGCCCGAGCCTTCCAGCGCGACCGATTCGCTCGCCACCATCACGGTGCCGTCGGCGCTGCGGCCCATGCACAGCGGCCGGATGCCGTACGGATCGCGGAAGGCCAGCAGGCCATGGCCGGCGATCAGCGACACCACGGCATACGAGCCGCGCAGGCGCTTGTGCATGCTCTTCACGGCAGCGAACACTTCGGCCGGATGCAGCGGCACGCCCCGCGAGGCGCGCTCGAGTTCGTGCGCCAGCACGTTGAGCAGCACTTCGGAGTCGCTCTCGGTGTTGGTGTGGCGATGGTCGGTGGAGAACAGCTCCGAACGCAGCGCGTGGGCATTGGTCAGGTTGCCGTTGTGCACCAGCACGATGCCGAAGGGCGCGTTCACGTAGAAGGGCTGGGCCTCTTCCTCGCTGTAGGCGTTGCCGGCGGTCGGGTAGCGCACCTGGCCCAGGCCCACGCTGCCCGGCAGCGCGCGCATGTTGCGCGTGCGGAACACGTCGCGGACCATCCCCTTGGCCTTGTGCATGAAGAACTTGCGTTCCTGCAGCGTGACGATGCCTGCGGCGTCCTGGCCGCGGTGCTGCAGGAGCAGCAGCGCGTCATAGAGCAGCTGATTGACGGGTGCGTTGCTGACAACGCCGACGATTCCACACATGAACGATTCCCCTTAGGGCAGGTAGCTGGCCAACTTTTCAGGCAGGGAGGGCTTGAGGCCCTGCAATGCCGCATCGAGAACAACGGCGCTGCGCGATTCGTGCCACCAGGCACTGTCGCTCAACACCAGCAAATGGACAACGACGGCGAACACGAGCAGGGCCACCACGCCCCGCGCCGCACCAAACGCCGCGCCCAGAATCCGGTCCACCGGCCGCAAACCCACGACCGTGATCAACTTGCGCGTGAGCGCTGCCACCAGCCCCACGCCGAACACTACCGCCACGAACACCAGCACAAAGGCCAGCGGGTAGCGCCACGCTCCCTGCGGGTCGCCGAACGGCAGCCATGCCGCCACGCCCGACGCCAGCCACTGGGCTGCAATGAAGGCGGCCACCCATCCGATCAGCGAAATCACCTCGAACACCAGCCCGCGCACCAGGCCGAAAAGCATCGACACCCCGATGAGCGCGACGGCGATCCAGTCGAGCAAGGCCACGGCAACGGAAGGCGACGACTCTTACAACGTGAGGATCGCGGCCGACAAAGACAAGCCCTTGACCTTCTCGGCAGCGCGGTCGGCCTCGGCACGCGAGCTGAAGGGACCGACACGCACACGCGTGCGCTCACCGTCGGCCGTCTTCGCAACGTGCACATAGGTCTTGAGACCGGCCTTCTCGAGCTTCTGGCGCACCTCGCGCGCCTTGTCGGCATCGGCGAAGGCGCCGACCTGCACCACGAAACGGCCGGCATCGTCGGCTGCGGCAGGCTTGGCCGCGGCAGCGGTGGCGGGCTTGCCCTCGAGCAGCGCGCGGGCACGAGCGCCATCGTCGACGGCAGCGGGCTTGGGTTTCGCTTCGGGCTTGGCTTCCGGCTTCGGCTTGGCCTCGGGCTTGGGTTCCGGCTTGTGTTCGGGTTTTGGTTCCGGCTTCGGCTCCGGTTTGGGCTCGGGCTTCGGCTTCGGTTCGGGCTTGGGCTCCACGGCCGCGACGGGCGGCTTGGCGGGCACGGGCTTGCCGGGGTCGATCACGGTGCCGTCGGCGGTCTCGGTGATCATGCCGCTGGACGAGGAAGAGGCAACGCGCGAGCTGCCGCTGTTGTCGGGCGCCGCCGCCGGCGAGGTGCTCGCGGCAGGCGCGGGCGTCGCGGGAACGGGCAGCGGCTTGACCTTGTTGCGGTCGGGAATCTCGATGGGGATGTCGACCGACACGGGCCGCGGCTGGGTATCGAACAGCAGGGGGAAGCCGATCACGCCGAGCAGCACCAGCACAGCCGCGCCGAGCAGCCGGTGGCGCGCACGTCGACGCATGGTTTCGACACTTTCCGCGGGGACGGCTGCCGGGGCGCCTCGTCCTTCGTTGCCTTGCGGGCCGCGCGTGCGGAACTTGAAAAACGCCATGAAGTTCGATCCCTGAAGGAGTGCAGCGAGCTTGCGCCAGAAGGTGTGTACGGCCCGACGGTCAGCCGCCCGGCGACAGGTGTTTGGCTTGCAGCCGGGGGGTGCCGTTTTCGAGCACGCCACCCACGGTGAAGAACGATCCGAAGACCACGATTCTATCAGCGGCCCCTGCCTGCCCGATGGCCGCGTCCAGCGCCTCCATGGGGCTCGCGTGCACGCTGCCGGAGGCGTCGGTGCGCTTGTTCTGCGCCTGCCAGGCGGCCAGCAGATCCGGCGCCTTGGCGGCGCGCGGCGTGGGCAGGTCGGTGAAGTACCAGCGGTCGATCAGCGGTCCGATGCGCGCGAGGATCGGCGCCAGGTCCTTGTCCGCCATCACGCCGAAGACGCCATGCGTGGTGGGGTAGAAGCCCATCGCGTCGAGGTTCTCGGCCAGCGCGGCCACCGCGTGCGCGTTGTGCGCCACGTCGAGCACCAGTGCCGGCTCGCCCGGCACGATCTGGAAGCGGCCCGGCAGTTCGACCATTGCGAGCCCGTTGCGCACGGCCTGCGCGGTGATCGGCAACTGCGGCCGCAGCGCCTCGAGCGCCGCCAGCACGCCGGCCGCATTGATGAGCTGGTTGGCGCCGCGCAGCGCCGGATAGGCCAGCCCGCTGTAGCGCCGCCCGCGGCCCGACCAGCCCCACTGCTGCTTGTCGCCGGAGACGTTGAAGTCGGTTCCGAAGCGCCACAGGTCGGCGCCGATCGCATTGGCGTGGTCGACCACGCTCTGCGGCGGCACCGGGTCGCTCACAATGGCGGGCTTGCCCGGGCGCATGATCCCGGCCTTCTCGAAGCCGATGCTCTCGCGGTCGGGACCGAGGTATTCCATGTGGTCGAGGTCGATGCTGGTGATGACCGCGCAGTCGGTGTCGATGATGTTGACCGCGTCGAGCCGGCCACCCAGGCCGACCTCGAGGATCGCCACGTCGGGCTTCTGCTCGCTCATGCAGTGCAGGATGCCGAGCGTGGTGAACTCGAAATAGGTCAGGGGCATCTCGCCGCGCGCCTTTTCCACCACTTCGAAGCTTGCTATCAGTTTGGAAGCATCGACGGCCTCGCCCAGGAGCCGCAGCCGCTCCTCGAAGCGCACCAGGTGCGGAGAGGTGAACACCGCCGTGCGGTAGCCCGCGTGCGTCAGGATCGATTCGAGCATGGCGCAGGTCGAGCCCTTGCCATTCGTGCCAGCCACAGTGATCACCGGGCAGCCGAAACGCAGGCCGAGACGCTGCGCCATTTCCTTGGCGCGCTCGAGTCCGAGCTCGATGTTCTTGGGATGGAGTCGCTCGGCGCGCTCGAGCCAGTCGTTCAGGGTTTCCATGGAGGCGGGCATTGTCGCCGACCCGTCGACCGGGGCATCATCGCGGCCATGACAACCCTATACGGCATCCCGAACTGCGACACCGTCAAGCGCGCCCGCGCCTGGCTCGACGAACACGGCGTGGAATACACCTTCCACGATTTCAAGAAACAGGGCGTGCCGGAGGCCGAGCTCGACCACTGGCTGAAGAAGCCCGGTTGGGAGGCACTGGTCAACCGCAAGGGCACCACCTGGCGCAAGCTCGACGACGCCACCCGCGAGGGCGTGGTCGACGCCGCGTCGGCGCGTGCCGTGCTGCTGGCCAACCCCAGCCTGATCAAGCGGCCGGTGGTCAACTGGGGCCCGAAAAAGCCCGTTACGACGGGGTTCGACGCCGAAACCTGGGCTGTCAACGCCGTGTAAACCGCGGAACCCGACCTGCCACCCGGCGTCGAACTTCGATCCGCATGAGAGACACACCATGAAAAATCGCAGTTTTCGCTTTCTCGCCGGCATTTCGGTCGCCGGCATGCTGGCCGCCGGCACCGGCCTCGTTCATGCCCAGCAGAACCAGGTGGTCCAGGCCCGGGTGATCTCCGCCACCCCGATCCGCGAGACGACCGGCAGCGACGTCAACTACAACGTCACCTACGAATACAACGGCCGCCAGTACACCACCCGCATGAACAGCCGGCCCGGCGCGACGATCCCGATCCAGGCCGGCGCTTACGGGGTCACGGGCGTGACGGGCGCCACGACCTCCCCGGTGGCGCCGCAGCCGCAGCTGCAGCCCTATCCGGTCGAGGCCAACAACGGCGGCGGCTATGCCCCTCAGTCCGGCGGCTCGCCGTGGGACAACGTGGTGCCCGAGCCGGGAGTCGTCGTTTCCAGCGCCCCCGCACCGGTCTACCAGCCGGCCCCGGTTTACGCCGCTCCCGCACCCGTCTACGTGGCGCCTGCCTACGCGTACCCCTATGCCTACCCCTACGTCTACCCGCCGGTCGGTGTCTCGCTGAATCTGGGCTATTCGCGCGGCTGGGGCGGCGGCTACTACCGCGGCTACGGCTATCGCGGCTGGGGTGGCTACCGCGGCGGCTGGCACCGCTGAGGCGCCGGCTGGCGGGCTGCAGCGCCCGAGCCCCTAAAATCGAGGGCTTTTCCAACCCTTGACGGGTGCGCCGCTGGTGCGGTGCGTCCTCGATTCGCTGGCCGCCAAGGCGCCGGCGCCACCCAATGACGACGACTACCGACACTCTGAACAGCGCCGCAGTGGCCACCAAGGCCAATGTGTATTTCGACGGCAAGTGCGTGAGCCACAGCCTCACCCTGGCGGACGGCACCAAGAAATCGGTCGGCGTGATCCTGCCGTCCACCCTCACCTTCAACACCGGCGCCCCCGAGATCATGGAAGGCACCGCCGGCAGCTGCGAATACCAGCTCGCGGGCTCCGACGAATGGATCGCCTCGGGCCCCGGCCAGAAGTTCAACGTGCCCGGCAACTCCAGCTTCAAGATCCGCGTAGCGGGCGAGCCCTACAGCTACATCTGTCATTTCGGCTGAGCCGCCCGAAACAACGCCAACCGGACTACCCAGACATGTCGACCATCCTCCAAAACGTTCCCGCCGGCCAGAAGGTCGGCATCGCCTTCTCCGGCGGCCTGGACACCAGCGCGGCGCTCCACTGGATGCGCAACAAGGGCGCGATTCCCTACGCCTACACCGCCAACCTCGGCCAGCCCGACGAGCCCGACTACGACGAGATCCCCCGCAAGGCGATGCTCTACGGCGCCGAGAACGCCCGCCTGATCGACTGCCGCGCGCAGCTGGCCAACGAAGGCATCGCCGCCCTGCAGGCAGGCGCCTTCCACGTGACCACCGCCGGCGTCACCTACTTCAACACCACCCCGCTGGGCCGCGCGGTCACCGGCACGATGCTCGTGTCGGCCATGAAGGAAGACGACGTCCACATCTGGGGCGACGGCAGCACCTACAAGGGCAACGACATCGAGCGCTTCTACCGCTACGGCCTGCTGACCAACCCCGCCCTCAAGATCTACAAGCCCTGGCTCGACCAGGTCTTCATCGACGAGCTGGGCGGCCGCGCCGAGATGTCGGCGTTCATGCAGAAGGCCGGCTTCGCCTACAAGATGTCGGCCGAGAAGGCCTACTCGACAGACTCGAACATGCTCGGCGCCACGCACGAGGCCAAGGACCTCGAGCACCTGAACAGCGGCATCCAGATCGTGCAGCCCATCATGGGCGTGGCTTTCTGGAAGGACGAGGTCGAAGTCAAGCGCGAGACCGTGTCGGTGCGCTTCGAGGAGGGCGTGCCGGTCGCGCTGAACGGCGTGCGCTATTCGAACCTGGTCGAGCTGATCCTCGAAGCCAACCGCATCGGCGGCCGCCACGGCCTGGGCATGAGCGACCAGATCGAGAACCGCATCATCGAGGCCAAGAGCCGCGGCATCTACGAGGCTCCCGGCCTGGCGCTGCTGTTCATCGCCTACGAGCGCCTGGTCACCGGCATCCACAACGAAGACACGATCGAGCAGTACCGCGAGAACGGCCGCAAGCTCGGCCGCCTGCTCTACCAGGGCCGCTGGTTCGACCCGCAGGCCATCATGCTGCGCGAGACGGCCCAGCGCTGGGTGGCGCGCGCCATCACCGGCGAGGTGACGGTCGAGCTGCGCCGCGGCAACGACTACTCGATCATGAACACCGAGTCGGCCAACCTCACGTACAAGCCCGAGCGCCTGAGCATGGAGAAGGTCGAGGGCGCGTTCACGCCGCTGGACCGCATCGGCCAGCTCACGATGCGCAACCTCGACATCGCCGACACGCGCGAAAAGCTGGGCATCTACACGCAGGTCGGCCTGCTGTCGTCGAGCGAAGGCGCCTCGCTGCCGAAGCTGGCGAACGACGGCGACGCTAGCTGATCGGCAACGGCCCGCTCCAATGACAACGGGCCCCTCGGGGCCCGTTTTTCATGGGTGAAGCGCGCGGAGAAGATCAGTCTCCGCCACCTCCGCCGCAGCCGCCCCCGCAACCACCGCCGCCATCGGACGAACCACCGTCGCCGGAGCCGCCGTCACCACCGCCGCTGCTGCTCGACTCGCTGCCGCCGAAGCCGCCTGCGTCGCCCGAGCTGCCGCCGTCCGACGAAGACGATTCCCCGAAGCTCGTGCCGCAATGGGCATCCGAGCCGATGTGCCGCTCCACCGCACGGCAGTCGGGCACGTAGTGAAAGCCGCCTTCAACGGCGAACTTGATGTCCAGCGCGAACAGCAGCGGCAGCCGCGCCGGCTTGCGCGGGTCGATGCTCTCTTCCTTGCAGGCCCAGTACCAAGTGCGGCGCAGGCCGTCGTTGCGCTTGGCGTCCCTGCCCAGCACCTCCGCCGGGCTGTGGTGCAGCATGCCGCCGAAGGCCGCCTTGCACCAGTTCTGGTAGCCCTGCGTGTGCAGGATGAACTCGTGCCAGGCCGTGTCGACCACCTTCGAAGGCATGGCCACGAACTTTCGGTCGCTGCGCAGGTGCGCCATGAAGAACTGGCGCAGGCCGCGCAGCACCAGTTCGGCATCGCGCCGGCTGAGCTGCGGATGTGCCTGGCACAGCTTGCCCACCAGGAAGGGCGGCAGCCGCGCTTCGCGGATGAACTGGCGCCGCAGGCTGGTCTCGAGGAACTTGAGCACCGCCGCGAACAGCAGCGCGAACACGATCACCGCCACCATCGAGCCCCAGCGCCGCGTTCCGAGGAAGAGCGCCAGCAGCGCGACCACGGGCACGGCCCGGCGAGCCCAGACGAGGGCGCCGATGCGGCGGCGGAAATTCAGGTGGAGGAAGTCGAGGTCCATGTCGCCCGACGGTCCGTCAGACCACCACCGGCTCCGGCTCCAGCCGGATGCCGAAGCGTTCGTACACGCTGGTCTGGATGGCCTTGGCCAGCGTCATCACCTCGCCGCCGGTCACCGGGTTCTCGCGGCCGCCGCGATTGACCAGCACCAGCGCCTGCCGCTCGTACACGCCGGCATTGCCCACCGACTTGCCCTTCCAGCCGCAGGCGTCGATGAGCCAGCCGGCCGCCAGCTTGATGCTGCCGTCGTCCATGGGGTAATGAACGATCTTCGGGTCGCGCGCGATGATGTCGGCGCACTGCTCGGGCGTGACCGTCGGGTTCTTGAAGAAGCTGCCGGCATTGCCCAGCACGCGCCAGTCGGGCAGCTTGGCGCGGCGGATGGCGCAGATCCAGTCGAAGATGTCCTGCGCGCTCGGCGTGAAATTGCCGGTTTCCTCCATCTTGCGCTCGAGATCGAGGTAGCCGACCACCGGTTTCCAGGGCTTGGGCAGACGAAAGCGCACCCGGGTGATCACCGCCCTGCCCGCCAGCCCGAAGTCGTTCGGGCCGCTGCGCACGTGCTTGAAGACCGAGTCGCGATAGCCGAAGGCGCACTGGGCGGCATCGAGGGTGAAGCTGCGGCCGGTTTCGAGGTCGAAGGCGTCGAGCGAATCGAAGCGGTCCTGCAGCTCGACGCCGTAGGCACCGATGTTCTGCACCGGCGAGCCGCCGACCGTGCCCGGAATGAGCGCCAGGTTTTCCAGCCCCGGATAGCCGCTGCGCACCATCCATTCGACGGCGTCGTGCCAGGTTTCGCCGGCTCCAGCCTCCACGATCCAGGCGCGCGGGGTTTCCTCGAGCAGCCGCAGGCCCTTGATCTCGACCTTCAGCACCAGCGATTTCACGTCGCCCGTCAGCACGATGTTGCTGCCGCCGCCCAGCACGAAACGGGGCGCGTCGCGCCATGCCGGATCGGCATGCAGCGCGGCCAGATCAGCCTCGCCGGCAATGCGCGCGAGGTTCTGCGCGCGCGCGACGATGCCGAAGCTGTTGTAGGGCTGCAGCGGGACGTTGGACTCCACGATCATGGGAGAATTGTCGCATCTGCACCCGTGAAGAATTCAGGAGAGAGTCCATGCCGTCCTTCGATACCGTCTGCGAACCCAACCTTCCCGAGGTGAAGAACGCGGTCGAGAACACCGCCAAGGAAATCGCAACGCGCTTCGATTTCAAGGGCACGGCCGCCGCCGTCGAGCTCAAGGACAAGGAAATCACCATGATCGGCGACGCGGAGTTTCAGCTCGTTCAGGTCGAAGACATCCTTCGCAACAAGCTCACCAAGCGCAGCGTCGACGTGCGCTTCCTCGACAAGGGCGACGTCCAGAAGATGGGCGGCGACAAGGTCAAGCAGGTCATCAAGATCAAGAGCGGCATCGAGAGCGAGCAGGCCAAGAAAATCACCCGCATCGTCAAGGACAGCAAGCTCAAGGTGCAGGCCGCGATCCAGGGCGACGCGGTGCGCATCACCGGCGCCAAGCGCGACGACCTGCAGGCGGCCATGGCCCTGATCAAGAAGGACGTGCCGGACATGCCGCTCACGTTCAACAACTTCAGGGACTGAAACAGGTACTCCCCCAGGCTTGCCCACTTCGTGTGGCCGCCAACCCCCTCGCCGGGGGCAATACCGGCGGACCGGCGGAGCCGGTTCCGCAGTATTCCTGGTCTATTCGGGTCGCACGACCGATATTTGGCACTTGGAGCAGCAAGCCTCGTATGAAACATCTTCTCGTCGCAGCGCAGCTGTTTGCTGCCGCCGCCGTGGCGCACGCGGCCGGCTCGGTCACCCTGACGGGCAGCATCGGCAGCCGCGCGATCCTGATCGTGAACGGCAATCCGCCCAAGACGGTGGCGGTCGGCGAGAGCTACCAGGGCGTGAAGCTGATCTCGCTGCAGGCAGAGCAGGCCGTGGTCGAGATGGAGGGCAAGCGCGTCAACCTGCGCATGGACACGCCGGTGAGCATCGGCGGCGGTGGCGGGTCGGGCGGGGGCGGGAGCCGCGTGGTGCTGTCGGCCGACAGCCGCGGGCACTTCATGACGCAGGGCGCCATCAACGGCCGGCCGGTCACCTTCATGCTCGACACGGGCGCGACGGCCATCGCGCTGTCGGCCGACGATGCCCAGCGCATCGGCCTGGACTACAGCAAGGGCCAGCGCGTGCTGATGAACACCGCCAACGGCACGGCCACCGGCTACAAGCTGCGCCTGCAGTCGGTGCGCGTGGGCGACGTGGAGGTCTACGACATCGACGCCATCGTCTCGCAGCAGGCCATGCCCTTCGTGCTGCTGGGCAACAGCTTCATCAACCGCTTCTCGATGCGGCGCGACGCGGACCAGATGGTCCTTGAGAAACGCTATTGAGCCTCAGGCCTGCGCGGCCGTGACGACGATCTCGATCTTGTAGGCCGCATTGGCCATCTTGGCCTGCACGGTGGCGCGCGGCGGCGTGTTGCCGGCCGGGATCCAGGCGTCCCACACCTCGTTCATGGCGGTGATGTCGTCGATGTCGGCCAGGAAGATCTGCGTCATGAGGATGCGCGACTTGTCGCTGCCGGCCTCGGCCAGCAGGCGGTCGACCATGCCGAGCACCTGCGTGGTCTGGCCGCGGATGTCCTGCGTGGTGTCGTCGGGCACCTGGCCCGCGAGGTAGATGGTGCCGTTGTGCACGGCCGTCTCCGACAGGCGGGGGCCGACGTGGTAGCGGGTGATGGAAGCCATGGAGCGTGTTCTTTCTTGGGTTCAGGTTGGTTTCTTCTTGGAGCCGAGCTTCGACTCCGTGCCGGCAGCCAGCCGGCGGATGTTCTCGCGGTGCCGCCAGATCAGCAGCAGGCTCATGACGATGATCGCAACCAGCGCCGTGCGGTCCAGCGGCCAGGCGATGCCGCCGCCGATCAGGTAGTAGGCCGGCGCGAAGAAGGCGGCCACCAGCGACGACAGCGACGAGTAGCGAAAGAAGATCGCGATGATCAGCCAGGTAGCACCGGTGGCCAGCCCCAGCCACGGCGCGATGCCCACCAGCACGCCGGCGGCCGTCGCCACGCCCTTGCCGCCCTGGAAGCCGAAGAACACCGGGTACAGGTGCCCGAGGAACGCGGCCACGCCGGCCACCGCGGCAACGCCCTCCCCCAGCCCCCACTGAGTGCCGAACTGGTGGATCAGGAACACCGGCACCCAGCCCTTGAGCGCATCGAGCAGCAGCGTAGCGAGCGCCGCGCCCTTGTTGCCCGAGCGCAGCACGTTGGTGGCGCCGGGGTTCTTGCTGCCGTAGCTGCGCGGATCGGCCATGCCGAGCGCCTTGCTCACGATGACCGCGAAGGAAAGCGAGCCGATCAGGTAAGACGCCACGATGGCAATGATGGAAGGCAAGGTGAAGCTCAAGACGGCACTCCGCGTGGGACGGTTGTTGTTCTGTTGCGCGATCACCGCCCGAAAGAGCGATCGGGATCGCAAGTCGGTGATGTCGCCATGGCGGCGGCTATTCTGCCAGCGCGCATTGCACGGGCTTCGCGCCCAGCAGCGCCACGCACACCTGCGGGTCGATGCCGATCAGGTAGCCGCGCCGCCCGCCGTTGAGCACGATGCGCGGCAGCTCGAGCACGGTCGATTCCATGTACACCGGCATCTCGCGCCGCGTGCCGAAGGGCGAGGTGCCGCCCACCATGTAGCCGCTGTGCCGCTGCGCCACCTCGGGCTTGCAGGGCTCGACCGACTTGGCGCCGATCTGGCGCGCGAGATTCTTCGTCGATACCGTGCGGTTGCCGTGCATCAGCACGATCAGCGGCTTGGCGTCCTGGTCCTGCATCACCAGCGTCTTGATGACGGTGAACGGGTCCAGCCCCAGCATCTCGGCGCCGCGCTGTGCGCCGCCGTGCTCGACGTATTCGTAGGGGTGCTCGGTGAAGGCGATCTTGTGCGCGCGCAGCAGTTGCGTGGCGGGTGTCTCGGAGGTGTGGGTGCTTTTCTTGGCCATCTCGGTGGCAATTTCGGATTCAGGATCACTTCAGAAAACCTGGTGCTCTGCAGCAAGAATCTGCCGCACCACTTGAATTCCGGTCGAGCCATGCAGCATACGCCAGCCCCGGTGGGCGCGATTCCGTTCCCCCCGTTGCGCCGCCCGGCTCTCGCGGCGATCGTGCTGGCGGTCGCGGCAATGCACGCGGCGGTGCTCTGGCTGCTGGTGATCGCGACGAAGCCGCATGGGCGCATTGCCGGTGCTGCGAAACGCATCGTCGTTGAAATGGTGCGAGCGGAGCCTCCCGCGAAAGCGACAGCGAAAACGGAAGCGGCATCGCCGCCCTCCGCACCGTCGCCGCGCCCTGCCGTCAGGCGCCCGCCGCAATCCGTTCGCGCCAGATCGATCGCCGCGCCCGAAGCACCCGCCGCCACCGCTGCACCATCGCAAGCCGCAAGCGATGCACCCGCGCCGCCGCTGATCCTCCACTCGGAAAGCACCCGCCGCGCCCTGCGCGACATCGGCCGCGAACACTCTTTCGCCGAGCGAGCCGGTCAGGAAATCAACGGCAATTCGCGCTCAGCCTTCGATTCCAGGCTGAGCGCCGGCATCTCGGGTGCCGCGCGCGGCGACTGCGCCAAGGGCGAGTTCAAGGGCGGCGGCATGGGCCTGCTGAGCCTGCCCGCGCTCGCCCTGGCCGCCGCGAACGGCGAATGCGGGCGCTGACGAATCAGGCCGCCGGATCGCGGATGTCCCAGCGGATCTTGTCGATCTCGGCCAGGATTTCGGGCGACAGCGTGGTGCCGTACACGTCCAGGTCTTCTTCCAGCTGCGCCAGCGAGGTCACGCCGATGATCGTGCTCGCCACCTGCCACTTGGTGTAGCAGAAGGCCAGCGCCAGCTGCGTGGGCGTCAGGCCGTTGTCGCGGGCGAGCTGGTTGTAGCGCTTCGCGGCGCGCAGCGAATCGGGGCGGCCCCAGCGCTGCTTGCGCACCGATTCGTAGCTGGAGATACGCGCGCCCTTCGGCGCATCGGGCCCTTCGATGCCGCTCTGGTCGTACTTGCCGGTCAGCAGGCCGAAGGCCAGCGGCGAGTAAGCCAGCAGCGACACGCCCAGCCGGTGCATGGTTTCGTCCAGGCCGTTCTCGTGGCCGCGGCTGATGAGGCTGTAGACGTTCTGCACCGTCGCCACGCGCGGCAGGCCGTGCTGCTCGGCAAGCCGCACGAACTCGTGCACGCCGTAGGGGGTTTCGTTCGACAGGCCAATGGCGCGCACCTTGCCCGCCTTCACCAGCTTGCCCAGCGCCTCCAGCTGCTCGTGGATGGAGGTCTTCGAGGTTTCCTTGGCCGGGTCGTAGTAGATGTTGCCGAAGGCGGGCACGTGGCGCTCGGGCCAGTGGATCTGGTAGAGGTCGATGACGTCGGTGCGCAGCCGCTTCAGGCTGGCGTTGCACGAGGCCTCGATGTCTGCGGCCGTCATGCCGCTGCCTTCGCGCACCCAGGGCATGCCGCGCGAGGGGCCGGCCACCTTGGTCGCGACCACCAGCTTCTGGCGCGCGCCGGGGTTGGCGGCGAACCAGTTGCCGATGATGGTCTCGGTGACGGAATAGGTTTCCTTGCGCGCGGGCACCGAGTACATCTCGGCGGTGTCGATGAAATCGACGCCCCGCTCCAGCGAGCGACTCAGGATGGCGTGGGAAGTGGGCTCGTCGACCTGTTCGCCGAAAGTCATCGTGCCGAGGCAGATCGGGGTGACGTGCAGGTCGCTTTGACCGAGTTGGATCTTTTTCATGCGCGGGATGCTACCGCCCCGGTCCGCGGCCCGCCGGCCGACGCGCCAAAACCCGAGCGCCGCGCGGGCGGGAGCTGTCCTGTGCCGGACTGCGTCAGTACAAAGGCCTCCTTATCATCGGCGCCCATGTACCAAGCCCTCCGCCCCTCCCGCAGCGAATTCGTGCCCGTGCGCAACCTCAGCTACCACGTGCGCCTGTGGGGTCAACCTTCCGATGAGCGCCCGCCGCTGGTGCTGGCGCATGGCTGGATGGACGTGGCTGCGTCGTGGCAGTTCGTGGTCGATGCGATGGAGGAAGAGCGCTTCATCATCGCCCCCGACTGGCGCGGCTTCGGGCTCACCGACGGCGGCGGCGTCGACAACTACTGGATGGCCGACTACCTGGCGGACCTCGAATGGCTGCTCGACCACTACGCGGGCGAAGGCGAGAACGAGCGGCAGGTCGACCTGGTCGGCCACAGCATGGGCGGCAACGTCGCCATGCACTACGCCGGCGTGCGGCCGCAGCGCATCCGCCGGCTCGTCAACCTCGAAGGCTTCGGCATGCCCGCGCGCCAGCCCGACGAGGCGCCCGCGCGCTACGGCCAGTGGATCGACGAGCTCAAGCGCCTGCACCGCGGCGAGATGGCGCTGGCCGGCTACTCGGCCGTGGACGGCGTGGCCCGCCGCCTCATGAAGACCAACCCGCGCCTCACGCCCGACAAGGCCGCCTGGCTCGCCAGCCACTGGTCGGCAAGCCAAGCTCAGCCCGACGGCAGCGAGCGCTGGCAGATCCTGGGCGAGGCGGCGCACAAGATCGTCAACGCGCACATCTTCCGCGTCGACGAGACGCTGGCGCTCTATGCGCGCATCACCGCGCCGCTGCTGATGGTGGAAGCCTCGGACGACAGCCTGCACGGCTGGTGGAAGAACCGCTACACGCTCGACGAATTCCACGAGCGGCTGAAGTCGGTGGGCAACGTGCGCATCGAGAGGCTGGAGGATGCGGGCCACATGCTTCATCACGACCAGCCGCGGATCGTCGCGCGGATGATCGAAGAGTTCATCGCCTGAAGAAGCCGGCCGCGGCCCGGTACTCCTCCGCTCCCTTCCTTCCGCACGCGCGGCACGACATCGCGACCGGTGCGACCGGTGCGGCCGGTGCGGCCGGTGCGGCCGGCGCGGCTCCTTGGCCTGCTACTTGCAAAGAAAGCCTCACGCCGCTTCGTTGGCACAACGATGAGGCAGACCGTGGTGCGCGTGCGCGCCCAGGCGAGCAAACGTTTCACACCTAAGTTCGCAAACACGGCCTGCGGGTGCACGCGCGGTGGTCGATGCTGGTGCAGCCAGCACGTCCTGGGTGATCTTGAGCGAAAGGGAGTCCTCGAATGACCAGAGTCGTACGCGCCCACACGCCGCTGGGCGAAGAGCAGCTCATGTTCCGTTCCATGCGCGGCGTGGAAGGGCTGTCGCAACTGTTCGAGTTCGAGGTCGACCTGCTGAGCCCGAGCATGTCGATCGACATGAAGGCCGTGCTCGGCAAGCCTCTCGCGCTCGAGATACGGACGGCCGGGGAGCCCCGCTTCCTCAACGGCCAGATCGTCCGCTTCACGATGATCGGCAAGGAAGGCGACACCTCGCGCCACATCGTCTACCGCGCGAGCGTGCGGCCCTGGCTCTGGTATCTCACGCGCAGCAGCGACTGCAAGATCTTCCAGAACAAGTCGGTGGTCGAGATCCTCGAGGAGGTGTTCGCCGACTACGGCTTCGCCTTCGAGAAAAGGCTCGGCGGCAGCTACCGGCAGTGGGAGTACTGCGTGCAGTACCAGGAAACCGACTTCGCCTTCGTCAGCCGGCTGATGGAGCACGAAGGCATCTACTACTTCTTCGAGCACGGCAAGAGCCAGCACACGCTGGTGCTGGCCGACGACATCGGCGCGCACGAGCCGCTGCCGGCCTATCCGAAGATCAGCTACCTCGCCACCGACCGCGACCTGGCCCCCTTCCAGGAAGTGATCGACCAATGGCAGGTCACGGAGGAGATCCGCCCCGGCAGCTACGTGGTGGACGACTTCGACTTCAAGAAGCCGCGCGCCGACCTCATGAACGTGCGAAACCAGCCGCGCGGCGGCGACCACGGCCAGTACGAGATGTACGAATGGCTCGGCGGCTTCAGCGAGTCCGAGCAGGGCGAGCACTACGCGCGCATCCGCCTCGAGGAGGCGCAGGCCCAGGCCGAACGCGACACCGGCCATACCAACGTGCGCGGCATGGCGCCCGGCTACCGCTTCACCATGCAGAACTGCCCGCGCGAAGACGACAACCGCGAGTACCTCGTAGTGTCGGTCTCCTACGCGCTGCGCGAGGGAGGCTATGCGAGCGGCAGCGAGCCGGGCTCCTACAGCTTCGACTTCGCGGTGCAGCCCGCCAGCTGCGCCTTCCGCGCGCCGCGCGTAACGCCCATGCCGCGCGCCAACGGCCCACAGACGGCCACGGTGGTGGGCAAGGCGGGGCAGGAGTTCTGGGTCGACCAGTACGGCCGCGTGAAGGTGCAGTTCCGCTGGGACCGCTACGGCAAGAGCGACGAGAACAGCTCGTGCTGGGTGCGCGTATCCAGCGCATGGGCCGGCTCGAACTACGGCGCCGTGAACCATCCGCGCAGGGGCCAGGAGGTGGTGGTCGACTTCATCGGGGGACACCCCGACCGGCCGATCATCATCGGCCGCGTCTACAACGCCGACCAGATGCCGCCGCTGGAGCTGCCGGCCAAGGTCACGGTCAGCGGCTTCGTCAGCCGCAGCAGGGACGGCTCGGCCGCCAACGCCAACGAGTTCATCCTGGACGACGCGCCAGGCTGCGAGCTGGTGCGCATCCACGCCGAGAAAGACTTCGAGATCGACGTGGAGAACGACCTGCGGATCCACGTCGAGAACGACGAGACCGAGACCATCGACGGCCACCGCAACACCCACGTGCTGAAGACCGACACGCTCACCGTCGACCGCACCCGCGACACCATCGTCAAGCAGAAGGACACCGCCGAGTACCGCAACGGCTCGAAGCTCACCGTCTCGGGCGCGCTCACCGAGCATTTCTTCGACAACCGCATCGAGACCACCACCAAGCTCGGTTCGAAGGAGACGGTGCTCAGCGGCCAGTCGGAGGTCGTCGTCAACGCGGGCTTGCGCCACGAGACCTTCGACAAGGGGCTGCTGGTCGACGTGAAGGAAGGCATGGACGAGGAGGTCCACACCGGCAACTCGATACTGAAGACGCTCGCCGGCAACCGGCAGGAAACCTACCAGACCGGCTGGCAGCGCACCGTGGTGGGCGGCGGCGGCAAGGACAACATCAAGGGCGGCCTGGAGGAAACCATCGAGACGGGCGACCACAACTCGACGGTTTCGGCGGGCAACTATTACGGCAAGGCGAAGAAAGTGACCATCGAGGCCACGGCGGGCGACGTCGACATCAAGGCCAGCGGCGACTTCACCTTCGAGGGCAACCACGTCAAGCGCGTGAACCGCGTGCTGCTGTGGGACTGGTCGCCGACCGCGGTGACGGCCACCGGCCTGTCGAGCGCGACCTACGGCGTGAACAACAGCAACGCCGGCCTCACGCTCACGAGCAACATCAAGAAGATGGACGCCACCGCGCAGATCATGAACATGTACGCGCACCAGGCCAACTTCGGTTCGGTGAGCTTCTCGAACGTGGTGGCCGAGGAGCACGCCGGCGGCTTCTGGGGCGCGCTCAAGGGTTTCGTGCTCTTCGGTTGAGCGCAAGGCCGGATGCCGGATGTCTCCTTCTCGATCTGGTGGGTGCTGGCACCGCTGCTTGCGTGGCTGGCGTTCACCCTGTGCGTCACGCTCGTGCGCGAACGCCGCAAGCACGCGGCAGGACTCGCGCGCACGCGCAGGGCCGCCGACATCCTCGCGAACGGGACGCCCGCCATGGCGCTGGTGATCTCCTTGTCCGACACCGGCCAGCGCCGCTCGGGCGAAAGCGCCACCTGGGCGATCGCGAAGCTGCACCTTCGCGTGCAGGCCACGGCGGGCAGCGAAGCCTTCGAGGTCGATCAGACCGCCGCCATCGCCCTGCCCGAACTGCCAGGCCACGCGGCCGGAAAGACCCTAGCTGTGCGCTTCGACCCGGCGAGCCATGAAGTCGTGCTGGAGCGCAGCGGCGACTTCCCGGCCCACCACGGCGATGACCTCACCCGCCTTCGCCCGTCCACGGAGGCCCCCGGCCGATGAAGACCGTCAAGCCCTTGCGCCTGGGCATCCTCACCCGGCCGTATCGCTGGCAGGGCGCCGACCAGCTCGGCGTGGCCGTCACGGCGCTCGCCAGCCTGGAAGCGGAACCGAAGCTCATGGCCGACCAGGAGCTGTGGCAGACCGTCGGCGAGGAAGTCGGCGGCATGGGCGTGTTCGACATGGGCGTACCCAAGTCCATGCCCGAAGTGCTCGCGAGCGGCCACGCCTACACCCGCCACCAGCAGGACAAGACCGAATGCGCCGTGCGCCTGCGCGTGGCCGGGCTGGAAAAGTCCCTGCACGTATCCGGCGACCGCTACTGGCTCGACGGCCGCCTGAGCGCACCGCAGCCCTTCGACGCGATGCCGCTGGACTGGGCGCATGCCTACGGCGGCCCGAACGTGCCGGAAAACCCGGGCGGCATCGGCGCGTTCGACGAGACGGTCAACGGCGTGCACACCCGCCGTGCGCCCAACGTGGAAGCCGTTCACGGGCGCGTGCGCTCGCGCGGGCAGGAGGTGGCGCCCGCCAGCTTCGGCCCGGTGCCCATCGACAGCCCCCGGCGCATGGCCCTGATGGGCAGCAGCTTCGGGCAGCACTGGCTGGACAGTCACTTCCCCGGCTTCGCTGCGGACATGGACTGGCGCTTCTTCAACGCCGCGCCCGAAGACCAGCGCTGGCCCGCCCTGCAGGAGCTGCCGCCCGGCGCCCCTTACGAGATCCTCAACATGCACCCCGAGAAGCCGGTGCTCGCCGGCACCCTGCCCGACTGGCGCGCACGCTGCTTCGCGAGCTTCGACAAGGACGGCAACGGGCTGCGCGAAATCGGCCTGCGGCTGACCACCGCCTGGTTCTTTCCGCATCGCGAGCGCGTGGCGCTCGTCTGGCACGGCGTGCTGCCGGTGCGCGAGGACGACGCGGCGGACGTGCGGCACATCATGCCGGCGCTGGAGCTGCCCCGGCAGCCGCGCACGCCCGAGCACTACCAGTCCGTGCTGCTCCAGCGGCTGGACACCGCCCGCGGCGGCCTGCTCGCCTTTCGCGACAGCGATCTCGCGCCGAAGGAGGTCCTGGGCAACTGGAGCGTCCTCGACGCACCCGACCCGATGCAGCGGCCGCTGGTGCGCAACCTCCGCGCCGGACAGCTGCGCGACCACGAGAAACGGCGCGCCGAGCTCATCGCACTGGGCGTGGACCCCGACAAATACCTGCCAGCGCCCCAGCCCCCGGCCGCGCCGCTGGCCTTCGACGACGTGCCCGAGCATTTCGAGCGCATGCAGGGAGAAATGATGGAAGCCCGAAGCAGACTCGAGGCGAAAAGCGCGCAGATGCGCCGCAGGCAGGAAGACGAGATCGACCCCGCCCTGCTCAACAAGAGCCGCGAGCAGCCGCAGCGCTTCGACCCGGATGCGCTCATCCGGCAGCTCGAACAGCTCGCCGCCCCGCCCGCCCCCTCGTCGGCCACCACGAGCCCCGCCCCCGTGCTCTTGCCCGCCGGAACCAGGGAGCGGATGACGGTGCAGATCAGGCAGGGCTACCTCCACGGCGCCCACCTCTTCGACCCCGCGCCGCCCATGCCTTCGTTCCGCTCGGCGAAGCTGCGCCGGCAGTTGGAGGCGGCGGCTCCCGGCGCGCGCGATTTCCGCGGCATGCGGCTCGTCGGCGCCGACCTCTCAGGCATGGACCTGAGCGGCGCAGACTTTTCCGGTGCCGCCCTCGAAGACGCCAACCTCGAGGGAACCCTGCTCGCAAACGCCAACTTCAATGGCGCGGTGCTGGCGCGCGCCAGGCTGTCTCGCGCCTCGCTGGCCGATGCGACCCTGCGCGGCGCCAACCTCGGCGGCGCGCAATGCGAGTTCGCGGACTTCTCGGGCGCCGATCTGAGCGAAGCCAACTGCGAGAAGACGCGCTTCGTGTCGTGCAACATGGCCAACACCACGTTCGACCAGACGCGCCTGGGCGAGAGCGTGATCAGCCGGTGCGACTTCCGCGGCTCCGATTGGCACCAGGTGTTCCTGACGAAGCTGCACATGAACGGCATCGCCTTCGACGGCGCCTCGTTCCGGCAGGTGGTGTGGCTCGAATGCACGCTGGCGGACGTGCGCTTCGTCAACGCGTCGCTGGTGCGCTGCGGCTTCGTCACCACCGACTGCAGCCAGTCGGCCGACTTCTCCGACGCGCGGCTCGACGCCTGCAGCTTCGCGCACGGCAGCACGCTCGCCACAGCCGTGCTGCGCCGCTGCGTGCTCAAGCATTGCGGGCTGCGCACCACGCCCCTGACGCGCGCGGACCTGGCGCATGCGCGGCTGGACAACTGCGACTTCTCCGAATGCGCGCTGCAGGAAGCCAACCTGGAGCGGCTCATCGCCGGCGAAAGCCTCTTCGTGCGCGCCGACCTCACCGGCGCCATCCTGCGCGGCGCCAACCTCATCGATGCCAACTTCTCCAAGGCCGTCTTCACGCAGGCCGACCTGAGCGGTGCCAACCTGTTCCGCACCGACGTGTCGCAAAGCCTGATCGACGGCACCACGCATCTGCTCGGCGCCTACACGCGGCACGCCCGAACCTTGCCCGCGCGACGCGCCCCCGCCGCCGAATGACCCGCGATGAACTGGTCGACAAGGTCCGCCACGGCATCCAGGTCGGCAGCGCCGACTGCAGGGGGTGGGACTTGAGCGGCCTCGACCTCTCGGGCGCGATGATTGACGACGTCGACTTCAGCGGCGCGAACTTCTCGCACGCCAACCTCGAGGGCAGCTCGCTGTCGCATTGCACGCTCTCGGGCTGCGACTTCTCCTTCGCCCGCCTGAAGGAAGTGCAGTTCTTCCGCAGCCGCATGGATGCCGCGCGCTTCGAGGCCGCCGAGCTCGAAGGAGCCTCTTTCGCCGAATGCCATGCGGCGCGGGCCAGCTTCGCGCAGGCCGGGCTCGACCTCGCGAGGTTCTTTCGCTGCGAACTGACCGAAAGCCGGCTGGGGTCGTCCCGCTTCGAACGGGCGAGCTTCATGGAGTCGCAGCTCGGGCAGGCCGATTTCAGCGGCGCGGTGCTGGCCTACGTGACCTTCCATCGGCTCGACCTGAGGACTGCCGTCTTCCGGGGCGCGTCGGCCATGAACGCGATGTTCCTGGAGTGCGACCTGAGCGGCCAGCGCTTTGCCGGCCTTTCGCTGCCCATGTGCCAGTTCACCGACAGCCGCCTGGACGACGCCGACTTCGGCGGCGCCACGCTCACCCAGGCCAACTTCAAGGGCGCAACGCTGAAGCGGGCGAACTTCTCGAACGCCGATGCATGCCAGGCCTTGTTCCCCGAGGCCGACCTAGGCGACGCCGACTGCAGCGGCGGACGCTTCGACCAGTCGATCTGGGCGGAGGCCCTGCTGGAGCACACCGACTTCTCGGGAGCCCGCCTGCCGCTATGCGTGTTCCACCGCGCACGCTGCACCGGCGCGAGCTTCCGCGACGCCGCGATGCAGGACGCCGACCTTTCGTATGCCGATCTCAGCGGCGCCGACCTCGGCGGCGCGCACTTCCTGCGCACCCGCCTGCATCGCGCGCAGCAGCAAGGCGCCCGGTTTTCCAGCCGCGCCGGAATCATCGAGAACGAGCCCGAACTCTTCCAGGCGCAGGCCTGGTCCGGGCCGCACTAAGCCCCGCCTCCGACAGCCAGCTTTTCCGAGAAACACACCAACCCACATCGAGAAGGAATCAGCCATGAATGTCGTTCCACTGCGCCCCGGCCTCGCGACGACCGCCGTGCCGGTCCATTTCGTCGGCCGGCTGACGGCCTCGCTGCCCGATTCGAACTTCGAGGTGGAAGACGACCACGGCGAAACCTGGCGCTGCCGCCGGGCGGCCAGCTGCCTGCTGCGGCCCGAAGCGGGCGACACCGTGCTGCTCTCGGGCCCCGACAGCGCGCGGGTGTACCTGATCGCCGTGCTCGAACAGGCCGACAGTTCGGTCAGCCGGCTCGATGCGGCCGGCGCGCTGTCGATCGAAAGCCCGGCCAGCCTGCGGCTGAGCAGCGGCGCGGAGCTGCAGATGCGGGCCGCTCGATGGAACCTGCAGGCCGACAGCGGCCAGTGCCGCGTCGACGACATGCGCTTCACCGGCCAGGCGCTCGACGCCACGGTGGGCCGGCTGCGGCTGGTCGGCCAGGTCTTCGAATCGGTGGCGGACCGCGTGGTGCAGATGGCGCGCAGAGTGCTGCGCGTGGTGGACGAGACCGAGCAGGTCCGCGTCGGCCATCTCGACTGCGAGGCCGGCGGCACGGCGCGCATGCACGCCAAGCACACCGTGGTCACGGCCAGCGACCTCGTCAAGGTCGATGGCGCACAGATCCACATGGGCTGACCCCCACCCAAAGGAGCACCGCCATGTTCGCCAACTGCCAGCTGATGGGAATGGACCTCGCCTTTCCCGACGTCTGCAAGACGCCGCCCGCCGCGATGGCGCCCATTCCATATCCCAACATGGCGTTCGGCCCCACGGCCGTGCCGAATGCCTGGAACATCCTCTTCATGTGCATGCCCGCGCACAACATGGCAACCACCACGCCGATCACGCTGGGCGACACCACCGGCGCGGGCGGCGGCATCGTCTCGCAGACCTTCATGAGCCAGTCGCGGCACGTGACCGGCGCGTTCACCGTGCTGGTCAAGGGCACGCCGGCCACGCGCATGACCAGCCTGAGCACGCAGAACCGGGGCAACATGGTGGGCATGCGGATCGTGCCCAGCCAGTGCAAGGTGATGATCCTCTCGCCCTGAAACCGGGGGGCCGCCGGAGCCGGGCCGGCATCCCATATCCGGCCAGCGGATAAGGAAGCGCGCAAATCTTCGTTCGCCGCACAGGCATCGCGCCCTAGAGTGCCCAACTCCTTTTCGCCGTCCCCTGGAGTTGTCGTCATGTCTTCCCCTTCGCGCGCGCCGTCGTGGCTGCGCCGCTTTGCACCGCTGCTCGGCGGCTTCGCCCTGAGCCTGGCGGTGCAGCTTTCCGCCCACGCCGCCGACCTGCGCGTGGGCTTCATGCCCGGCCCCTACCGCGATGCCTTCACCAACGGCATCGAGCCCCAGCTGAAGAAGCTGGGCTACACCGTCAAGTACGTCGAATTCAGCCAGGGCGTGCAGCCCAACGACGCGGTGGAGCGCGGCCAGATCGACGCCAACATCTTCCAGCACACGCTGTACCTCAACGCCACCAACAAGCAGCAGGGCTTCGACCTGGTGCCGGTGGTGCATGTGCCGACGCCGCCGATGGGCCTTTACTCGCAGCGCCACAAGTCGCTCGACACCGTGCCCGACGGCGCCACGGTCACGCTGCCTTCGGACCCGGTGAACGCGGCGCGCGCGCTCAACATCCTCGCGGGCATCGGCTGGGTGACGCTCAAGCCGGGCGTGAGCCCGCTCTCGGTGTCGGAACGCGACATCGTGGCCAATCCCAAGCGCCTGAAGCTGGTGCCGCTGGAGGCGGCGCAGGCGCCGCGCTCGCTGGCCGACGCCGACATCGCCGCCGTGCAGGGCAACTTCGCCATCGCCTCGGGCCTGAAGCTCACCGAGGCGCTGAAGCTGGAGAACATGACGCTGCCCTACGTGAACGTGGTGGCCGTCAAGCGCAGCAACGAGAACGCGAAGTTCGCGCAGGACATCGCGGCCGCCTACCAGTCGGCCGAATTCCAGCGCTTCTTCAGGGCCAACCCGGCATGGGCCGGCTACCGGCTGCCCGACTACTTCTCCCAATGAGCCTTTCGAACAACAAGACCGCGCCGCGGCAGCTGCACCTCAACGTCAACATCCTGCATTCGGGCTTCGTGCCCTCGGCGTGGCGCCTGCCGGAGAGCGATCCGTGGGCCTTCGCCGACGTCCAGCACTACATCCGCACCGCGCAGATCGCCGAGGCGGGCAAGCTCGACGCGGTGTTCCTCGCGGACAACGCGGCCATCGTCGACCAGATCCACTTCCGCCCGATCACCGCGCTGGAGCCCACGGTGCTGCTGGCCTGCGTGGCCGCAGCCACCACGCACATCGGACTGATCGCCACCGCCTCGACCAGCTACAACGAGCCCTACAACATCGCCCGCCGCTTCGCGACGCTAGACCATGTGAGCGGCGGCCGCGCGGGCTGGAACGTGGTGACCACGGCCGACCTGCCCTCGGCGCGCAACTTCGGCCTCGACGCCGTGCCCGACCACGCGAAGCGCTACGCGCGCGCCTCGGAGTTCACCGACATCGTGAAAGCGCTGTGGGACAGCTGGGAGGACGACGCCTTCGTCGGCGACAAGGCCGGCGGCAGCTTCATCGACACGGCGAAGGTGCAAGCCATTGCGCATCGCGGCGAACACTTCGCGGTGCAGGGCCCGCTGAACCTGCCGCGCTCGCCGCAGGGGCACCCGGTGCTGGTGCAGGCCGGAGCTTCGGCCGACGGGCGCGAGCTGGCGTCGCGCCATGCGGAGGCGGTGTTCTCCGCCTCGCAGTCCTTCGAGGAATCGCTGGCATACGCCCGAGCGCTCAAGACCCGCGCCGCCGAACTGGGCCGCGGCCCCGACGCGGTGAAGGTGCTCGCGGGCCTGACCACCATCGTCGGCGCCACCGAGGCCGAAGCCATCCGCCGGCGCGACGAGCTGGTGGACCTGATTCCCTGGGACTACAGCCTCACGCGCATCGCCGGCACCTTGGGCATCACGCCCGACCGCCTGAAGCTCGACGAGCGCCTGCCCGACAACCTGCCGCTGCCCGCCAATGGCAACGGCAACCACACCTTCTTCAACGCAGTGGTCGCAGCCGGCCGCACGCACGGCTACACGGTACGCCAGCTGATCCGTGAACTCGCGGGCGGCGGCGGGCACCGCGTGATCGTGGGCACGCCGGAGCAGATCGCGGACGACATCGAGCGCTGGTTCAGGGCCGGCGCCGCCGACGGCTTCAACCTGATGCCCGACGCGCTGCCGCATGGGCTGCAGGATTTTGTCGACGGGGTGGTGCCGATCCTGCAGAAGCGCGGGATCTTTCGCACGGAGTACGAGGGGCGCACGCTGCGCGATCACCTTGGCTTGGCACGGCCAGGCGGGCGAGCAGCACAGCGGCTGGCGGCATAGGGAGCATTGCGGTTCAGGGGTGCGATCACGCCGACGGGGTACCTTGCTCCGCGAATGTCCCCCGGCCTTCGGCCTCCTCCTTTATTTCGCTGCGCAAGGCACCCCATCGTCGTGATCGATGGACGCAGCGCTCATGCGGCCGTAACAAGCAGAGCGCCCATGTGCACAGGGCGTCGGGTGCTCCCCGCAGCGAAATAAAGGAGGAGGGCCGCAGGCCCGGGGGACATTCGCGGAGGGGAGTACCCGGCGGCCTGTGCATGCGCCCCGGAAACCACCCGCCTCACTCTTCGTCGGCGTCGTTCCCAGTCAGAGCCAGGACTTCTTCGACGAAGCCTTCGAACAGCGGCAGCGAGGCCGGCAATCCTTCGAGCGATTCGGCTTCACCCGCATCGAAGAAATGCGTCTTGCCCGCTGGAATGGAAGCCCACTCGCCGGCCTCGAGCAGCAGCCCGATGTAGCCGTCGGCGGTCGGCAGATAGAAGAGCCCCGCGCTGTCGAGCACGCGCTGCCCTTTCTTCCTGCCGCGCCCCCAGCTCACGCCCTGCCCGGCCAGGTGTTCGGTGATCCAGCCGTCGCACACGTGCGTGTCGCGCCAGCTTCCCTGAGCATCGAATACGGCCAGAACGGGCATGGGGAGCCTTTCTTGAAAGGAGGATTACTGCAGGAAGCTGGGCTTGGCGTAGCCCTGGAACTTGCTGTCGACCACCGCCTTGAACTCCTTCGAGCGGTAGGCATCGGCGATGTCCTTGGCCCACTGGGTGTTCTTGTCGGCGGTCTTCACGGCGACCACATTCAGGTAGTAGTCGGGCGTCTTTTCGAGCACCACGGCCTCGGTGAGTTTCAGGCCCGAGGAGATCGCGAAGTTGCCGTTGACGATGGCGTACTCGGTGTCGCCGAGCGAGCGCGGCAGCTGGGCGGCTTCGAGCGGAATGAACTTCAGCTTCTTCGGGTTCTCGGCCACGTCCTTCTCGGTGGCGCGCAGCGGGTCGATGCCGGTCTTCAGCGTGAGCAGCTTGTTCTGCTCCAGCAGCACCAGCGCGCGGGCCAGGTTGCTGGGGTCGTTCGGCAGCGTCACGCGGTCGCCTTCCTTCACGTCGGCCAGCGTCTTGCGCTTGGTCGAGTACACGCCCATGGGCGCGATCGGGCCCTGCACCAGTTCGGCGAGGTCGAGCTTCTGGTCGGCCGCGAACTTCTTCAGGTAGACCTGATGCTGGAAGAAATTGGCGTCGAGCGAACCCTGGGCCAGCGCGAGGTTGGGCTGCACGTAGTCGTTGAACTCGACCAGCTTCACCTTGTAGCCCTTCTTCTCGAGGATGGGCACGATGCCGGCCTTGAGCTGGTCGGTGTTGGAGCCGGCGGTGCCACCGATCACCAGGTTCTTCTTGGCGGGGTCTTGCGCATGGGCCTGCAGCGAGAGGCCGCCCAGGGAAAGGGCTGCCAGCGACAGGGCGAGAACGGAACGGCGCAGGAAAACGGTCTTCATGAGATTGGAAAAGCTGGAAGGAAAAAGAGAGGAATCAACGCTTGTCGAGCCTGCGTGCCGTGGCGTTGCCGGCGAATTGCAGGATCTGTACCAGCACCACGAGCAGCGCCACGGTGAGCACCATCACATCGGTCTGGAAACGGTAGTAGCCGTAGCGGATGGCCAGGTCGCCGATGCCGCCGCCGCCCACCACGCCGGCCACGGCCGAGTACGAGAGGAAGCTCACGGCCAGCACGGTCAGCGCCAGCACCAGGCCAGAGCGGGCCTCCACCAGCAGCACGCGCCAGACGATCTGCAGCTCGGTGGCGCCCATGGCGTGGGCCGCCTCGATCACGCCGCGCGGCACTTCGCGCAGGCACTGGTCGACCAGCCGCGCCAGGTAGGGAATGGCCGCGAACGACAGCGGCACCGCGGCCGCCAGCGGCCCGATGGAAGTGCCCGCGATCACTCGCGTGAACGGCACCAGCGCCACCAGCAGGATGATGAAGGGGAACGAGCGCACCGTGTTCACCAGCCAGTTGAGCACCAGGAACGCCGGCTTGTTCTCCAGCGACTGGCCTGGGCCCAGCAGGAACAGCAGGATGCCCAGCGGACCGCCGATCAGCACGGCAGCCGACAGGCCGATGGCCAGCATCATGAAGGTCTGGCCGGTGGCGACCCACAGCTCGGGAAGGATGGGGGCGATGTTCTCAAACATAGGCCAGCTCCTGTGCGCCAACCTGGGCAGACGGCTGCGCGGAACGCGATTCGCGCGCCTCGCGCTCGCGGCGGCGCACCAGCTCGTCGATCTCGCGGCCCAGCGCGGTCTTGCGTTCGGCCTCGCCGGCCGCGTCGACCGCGAACTGCTCCACCAGCCGGCCCTTTTCGAGGATGGCCACGTTGCGGCACAGCACCTCGACCACCGACAGCTCGTGCGTGACGATCACGATGGTCACGCCGATCTTCTGGTTGATGTCGCGCAGCGTCTCCAGCAGCGAGCGTGTGGTTTCGGAGTCGAGCGCCGAGGTGGGCTCGTCGCACAGCAGCACCTGCGGGCGCGGCGCCAGCGCGCGGGCGATGGCCACGCGCTGCTTCTGGCCGCCGGAAAGCTGGGCCGGGTAGGTGTCGATCTTCTCGGCCAGGCCGACCAGGGCCAGGCACTCGCGCACGCGCGCGTCGATCTCGGCCTTGGAGTGGCGGCCGTGGATCTTCAGCGGGAAGGCCACGTTGTCGAACACCGTGGCGTTCTGCAGCAGGTTGAACTGCTGGAAGATCATGCCGATGTTCTGGCGCGTGTCGCGCAGTTCGCTGCGCGAGAGCGTGGTGAGGTCGCGCCCGCCGACGAAGACGCGGCCCGCGTCGGGCCGCTCCAGCAGGTTGATGAGGCGCAGCAGCGTGGACTTGCCGGCGCCGCTCTTGCCGATCAGGCCGAACACGTCGCCCTGCTGGATGTCGAGCGACAGCGACTGCACGGCGTCGAACACCTCGCCGTTGGGCAAGGCGAAGGATTTCTGCACCGATTGGAGACGGATGACTGGCGCCGCGTGATCGCCGCGGCCCTGGTCAGGCGTAGGGTGGGTCATGGAGAAGAAGCGCGGCCCGCGCGGGTGGCGCAGGTCGCGTAGGTTCGCAAAAAGGTGCCGAGTATGAAAAGAAACGCAGCGAAAGGGAACGAACAAAAAGGATGCTGTTTATACGAATATGCACATAAGAGAAGTCTGTGGCGAGCGCGACATGCCATATCGATATGCAGATTGGTTCGTTCCCTTCCGCCCCGGGCAATGCCACATTCGCGCCTTCGTTTTTTTCGATTCGCGCAAGCACATGCATACCAATTTCCGCCGCCGTACCCTCGCCCTCGCCACCCTGGCTGCCGCCCTCCTCGCCGGCAACACCGCCTTCGCGCAGGACAAGAACACGCTCAAGGTCGGCGTCTCCGTCGGCAACGGCGAGCAGATCTTCGAGGTGGTCAAGAAGGTCGCCGCCAAGGACGGCCTGAACATCCAGGTCGTGGTGTTCAACGACTACCAGCTGCCCAACGCCGCCCTGGCCTCTGGCGACCTCGACGCCAACGCCTTCCAGCACCAGCCCTTCCTGGACAACCAGAACAAGGCGCGCGGCTTCGACATCGTGCCCGTGGGCCTGACCATCACCGCCCCGCTGGGCTTCTATTCGCGCAAGATCAAGTCCATCGACCAGTTGCCCGACGGCGCCTCGGTCGGCATCCAGAACGACCCGTCCAACGGCAACCGCGCCCTGCTGCTGCTGCAGTCGGCCGGCCTCATCACGCTGAAGCCCGAGGCGGTGAAGAACAACAACGCCACCCCGCTGGACGTGGTCACCAACCCCAAGAAGCTGAAGCTGGTCGCGCTCGACGCCGCCCAGCTGCCGCGCTCGCTGGACGACCTGACCATCGCCTCCATCAACAACGACTACGCCGAGAAGGCCGGCCTGTCGCTGAACAAGGACGCGGTGATCAAGGAATCGCCCAAGAGCCCCTACGCCAACCTGATCGCCGTGCGCCGCGCCGACAAGGACAAGCCCTGGGCCAAGCGCCTCGTCGCGGCCTACCAGTCGCCGGAGGTGAAGAGCTTCATCGAGACCCAGTTCAAGGGCTCGCTGGTTCCGGCGTTCTGACACGCACCCCGGTTGTCCCCCTTGCCCCCTGTGCGCCCGCGCCGCGCCCCGGGGGCTTTTCTTTTTACGCTTGACATGTGTCTGAAGGTATCTTTCGGGCTTCATCAACCCGGAGGGTCCTTTCCATGTTCTCTCGACGCACCTTTTCCGCCGGCCTGGGCGCCCTCGCGCTGGCCGCCGCGACCACCGCTCCGGCGCAGCCCGCGCTCAGAGAAGCCGGCAACCTGGCGCCCGGCCAGATCAGCGTGAGCGGCTCGGCCGCCGTGCGCGTGGCGCCGGACGAGGTCTACCTCACGGTCGGCGTCGAGAGCCGGGACAAGAACCTGCAGGTCGCCACGACCGACAACCGGGAGCGCATCGCCAAGGCGCTGGCGGTCATCAAGCGCTACGGCATCCCCGAGAAGAGCGTGCAGGTCAACTACATCGACGTCCAGCCCACGTACGACTACCAGAGCAGCTATACCGTCCCGAAGGCCTACGTGGCCCACAAGAGCATCGGCATCAAGGTGACGAAGCTCGACACCTTCGAGCCGCTGCTGACCGACCTGTACGCGGTGGGCGTCAACCAGGTCGAGAACATCGAATTCCGCAACACCGACATGCGCAAGCACCGCGACAAGGCCCGCGAGCTGGCGGTGATCGCGGCGCGCGAGAAGGCCGACGCTCTGACCTCCCAGCTGGGCGTGAAGCGCGGCCGCGCGATGCGCATCAGCGAGAGCTCCGGCTGGAACTGGGGCGGCTGGGCCGGCCGCTACCGAAACGAGGGCCAGCTGATGCAGCAGAACGTGATGCAGGTCGCCCCGCGCTCCGGCGGCCAGGGCGAAGGCGGAGAAAGCGCAGAAGGCGACCTGTCGGTCGGCCAGATCAGCATCACGGCCACGATCAGCGTCGACTTCCAGCTTGAATAACGCTGCTTCCGGGGTCATCTGTCACCCGTGAGAAAATGGCGGGTTCCCCCGGGACACCCTCCCCTACATAGCAAGACAGTCAGGACACCCCATGGACGCAGAACAAATCAACCAAATCGGCGCAATGCTCGCGGACCTGAGCGCCCGCACGGTCGATTTACGGAGGTATCTTTGACTACGATGCAAAAGCCGAACGTCTGAGGACGGTCAACGCATCGCTCGAAGATCCCAACGTCTGGAACGACCCGAAGAAGGCCCAGGAGCTGGGCAAGGAAAAGAAGGCGCTCGACGACGTGGTCGTCACGCTCGACCGGCTCACCAGCGGCCTGTCGGACAACACCGAGCTCTACGAGATGTCGAAGGAAGACGGCGACATCGCCGGCCTGCAGGCCATCGCCGATGACGCCGCCACGCTCGAAGCCGACATCAAGCAGCTCGAATTCCGCCGGATGTTCAACAACCCGGCCGACCCGCTGAACGCCTTCATCGACATCCAGGCCGGCGCCGGCGGCACCGAGGCCTGCGACTGGGCCAGCATGCTGCTGCGCCAGTACACGAAGTACGCCGAGCGCAAGGGCTTCAAGGCCCAGCTCGAGGACGAAACCCCCGGCGACACCGCCGGCATCAAGAGCGCCACCATCAAGGTGGAAGGCGACTACGCCTTCGGCCTGCTGCGCACCGAAACCGGCGTGCACCGCCTGGTGCGCAAGTCGCCCTTCGACTCCTCGGGCGGTCGCCACACCAGCTTCGCCAGCATCTTCGTGTACCCGGAGATCGACGACTCCATCGAGATCGAGATCAACCCGGCCGACGTACGCACCGACACCTTCCGCGCCAGCGGCGCCGGCGGCCAGCACATCAACAAGACCGACTCGGCCGTGCGCCTGACGCACATCCCGACCGGCATCGTGGTGCAGTGCCAGGACGGCCGCAGCCAGCACAGCAACCGCGACGTGGCCTGGAAGCGCCTGCGCTCGCGCCTGTACGACCACGAGATGCGCAAGCGCCAGGAAGAACAGCAGAAGCTGGAAGACAGCAAGACCGACGTGGGCTGGGGCCACCAGATCCGCAGCTACGTGCTGGACAACAGCCGCATCAAGGACCTGCGCACCAACGTCGAGGTCTCGGCCACGCAGAAGGTGCTCGACGGCGACCTCGACGTGTTCATCGAGGCCTCCCTCAAGCAGGGCGTGTGATACCGATGAGCCTGCAAGGCCTGAAGGGTGGCAAGGTCGAAGCCTTCATCTTCGACATGGACGGCACCATGATCGACTCCATGCCCTGGCATGCGCGGTCGTGGGTCGAATTCGTGGCGCGCCACGGCCTGAAGCTCGACGTGAGCGACATCCTGGCGCGCACCACGGGCCGCACCGGCGCCGAGTGCATGCGCGAGCTGTTCCAGCGCGAGCTCTCCGACGATGAGTGCCTGACGCTGGTGCACGAGAAGGAAGAGATCTACCGCGCCATGTTCAGCGACAACTTCACCGAGGTGGCTGGCTTCACGGCCTTCGCCAAGGCAGCTGTTGCGCGTGGCCTGAAGGTGGCCGTCGGCACGGCCGGCGACCGGCACAACATCGAGTTCGCCATGTCGCGCCTGAAGATGGACCCGCTGCCGCTGGCCATCGTGGGCGGCGACGAAGGCTTCTCCGGCAAGCCCACGCCCGCCATCTTCCTGGAAGCCGCGCGCCGCATCGGCATTGCGCCCGAGCGCTGCATCGTCTTCGAGGACGCCCCCTTCGGCATCGAGGCCGCCCGCCGCGGCGGCATGCGCGCCGTGGCCGTCTGCAGCACCCATACCGCCGCCGAGCTGGCCGGCCCCCATGTGATCGCCGCGGTTCGCGACTACGACGAACTCGCCCATTCGAAATTTCTGGAGACCCTCGATGCTGCTACCTGATGTTCGCGGTGCCCAAGGCCAACCGATCGCCATCCGCCGCGAAGACTACGCCGCTCCGGCCTACTGGATCGACACCGTCGACCTGACCTTCGACCTCGACCCCGCCAAGACCCGCGTGCTCAACCGCATGCAGATGCGCCGCAACCCCGAGGTGCCGGTGCAGCCGCTGCGCCTGGACGGCGACGAGCTCAACCTGGCGCGCGTGCTGGTCAATGGCCAGGGCGCATCGTTCCGCATGGAGGGCGAGCAGCTCGTCATCGACGGCCTGCCCGACAGCTTCGAGCTCGAGATCTTCACCACCTGCTGCCCCATCAAGAACACCAAGCTGATGGGCCTGTTCGTGAGCGAGGACACCTTCTTCACGCAGTGCGAGGCCGAGGGCTTCCGCCGCATCACCTATTTCCTCGACCGTCCGGACGTGATGGCGATGTACACCGTCACGCTGCGTGCCTCGAAGGCGGCCTACCCGGTGCTGCTGTCGAACGGCAACCTGGTCGAGCAGGGCGAGCTGCCCGAGGGCCGCCACTTCGCCAAGTGGGTCGACCCGTTCAAGAAGCCCAGCTACCTGTTCGCCCTGGTGGCGGGCAAGCTGGTGGCGCGCGAGCAGCGCATCAAGGCGCGCAGCGGCAAGGAACACCTGCTGCAGGTGTACGTGCGCGCCGGCGACCTCGACAAGACCGAGCACGCGATGAACTCGCTCATCAACTCGGTGCTGTGGGACGAGGCCCGCTTCGGCCTGCCGCTGGACCTCGACCGCTTCATGATCGTCGCCACCAGCGACTTCAACATGGGTGCCATGGAGAACAAGGGCCTGAACATCTTCAACACGAAGTACGTTCTGGCCAACCAGGCCACCGCCACCGACGCCGACTACAGCAACATTGAAAGCGTGGTCGGCCACGAGTACTTCCACAACTGGAGCGGCGACCGCGTGACCTGCCGCGACTGGTTCCAGCTCTCGCTGAAGGAGGGCCTCACCGTCTTCCGCGACCAGGAGTTCAGCCAGGACCTGTGCGCCGACGCGTCGGCGCGCGCCGTCAAGCGCATCGAGGACGTCCGCGTGCTGCGCACCGCCCAGTTCCCCGAGGACGCCGGCCCCATGGCCCACCCGGTGCGGCCCGACAGCTACATCGAGATCAGCAACTTCTACACCGTCACCATCTACGAGAAGGGTGCCGAGGTGGTGCGCATGATGCAGACGCTGGTCGGCCGCAAGGGCTTCGAGAAGGGCATCACGCTCTATTTCGAGCGCCACGACGGCCAGGCCGTGACCTGCGACGACTTCGCGCAGGCGATCGCCGACGCCAACCCTGAATCTGAGCTGGCCCGCCTGCTGCCCCAGTTCAAGCGCTGGTACAGCCAGGCCGGCACGCCGCGCCTCGCCGCCCACGGCGTGTACGACGCGCAGAACCGCAGCTACACCCTGAGCGTGGTGCAGAGCTGCCCGCCCACGCCGGGCCAGCCGACCAAGGAGCCCTTCGTCATTCCGGTGAACATCGGCCTGCTCGACGCCAGCGGGCGCGAGCTGCCGCTACAGCTCGAAGGCGAGAGCGAAGCGACGCACGGCACCCGCACCGTGGTGCTGTCCCGCGCTGGCGAGCAGATCACCTTCACGGGCCTCGATGCCGAGCCGGTGCCCTCCATCCTGCGCGGTTTCAGCGCACCGGTGATCCTCGACTTCGAGTACACCGACGCCCAGCTGCTCACCCTGCTGGCCAACGACCCCGATCCGTTCAACCGCTGGGAAGCCGGCCAGCGCCTGGGCCTGCGCGCCGCGCTGCAAGGCATTGCCGCGCTCGCCACCGACACCACGCCGGTGCTGAACGACGCCTACATCGACGCCATGCGCAGCGTGCTGCGCAACCCGCAGCTCGACGCCGCCTTCAAGGAACTGGTGCTCACGCTGCCTTCGGAAACCTACATCGCCGAGCAGCTCGACGTGGTCGACCCGCAGCGCGTGCACCTCGTGCGCGAAGCCATGCGCGCCCAGCTGGCCACGGCCCTTTTTGCCGACTGGGAGTGGGCCTACGAGCAAAACCACGACACCGGCGCCTACAGCCCCGATCCGACCTCTTCCGGCCGCCGCGCGCTGGCCGGCATGGCGCTCAACTTCCTGTGCCTGGCGGCGCGCTCCTCGGGCGACGTCGTGTGGCCGGGCAAGACGCTGCAGCGCTTCAAGGACGCGGGCAACATGACCGACCGCTTCAACGCGCTCAACGCGCTGGTGTCGTCGGGCCACACGCTGGCGGCACAGGCGCTCGCGCGCTTCCACGCCATCTTCAAGGACGAGGCGCTGGTCATCGACAAGTGGTTCTCGCTGCAGGCCGGCGCCCCCGACCGCGGCGGCGACATCCTGCCGCTGGTGAAGCAGCTGATGAAGCACCCCGACTTCTCGCTGAAGAACCCGAACCGCGCACGCAGCGTGATCTTCAGCTATTGCAGCGCCAATCCCGGCGCCTTCCACCGCCCGGACGCGGCCGGCTACGTGTTCTGGAGCGAGCGCGTGATCGAGCTCGACGCCATCAACCCCCAGGTCGCCGCCCGCCTCGCGCGCGCGCTCGACCGCTGGAGCAAGCTGGCCGAGCCCTACCGCAGCGCCGCGCGCGAGGCGATTGCCCGTGTGGCGGCCAAGCCGGACCTGAGCAAGGACACGCACGAAGTGGTGACCCGCGCTCTTGCAGGAAATTGAGCACACCCCCAGGCTTCGCGCACTTCGTGTCGCTTCGCCAACCCCCTTGCAGGGGGCAACACCTGCGGCCCGGCAAAGCCGGTTCCGCGGTGTTTCGCGAACAGACCCTCAACATTGCATAGGACATATCCCATGGCCCAGAAGATTTCCCTCACCCGCTACCTCGTCGAACAGCAGCGCGCCGACGGCCTCATTCCCGGCCAGTTGCGCCTGCTGCTCGAAGTGGTCGCGCGCGCCTGCAAGAGCATCAGCCAGGCCGTCAACAAGGGCGCACTGGGCGGCGTGCTCGGCACGGCCGAGAGTGAGAACGTGCAGGGCGAGATCCAGAAGAAGCTGGACATCATCGCCAACGAAGTGCTCATCGAGGCCAACGAATGGGGCGGCCACCTCGCGGCCATGGCCAGCGAGGAAATGGAATCCATCCACGTGGTGCCCAACCGCTACCCGCAGGGCGAATACCTGCTCATGTTCGACCCGCTCGACGGCAGCAGCAACATCGACGTGAACGTCAGCATCGGCACCATCTTCAGCGTGCTGAAGAAGCCCGACGACCACCCCGGCGTGCAGGAAAGCGACTTCCTGCAGGCAGGCACCCAGCAGGTGGCCGCCGGCTACTGCATCTACGGCCCCCAGACCACCCTGGTGCTGACCGTGGGCAACGGCGTGGCCATGTTCACCCTCGACCGCGAGCAGGGCAGCTTCGTGCTGACGCAGGAAGACATCCAGATTCCGCCCGACACCAAGGAATTCGCGATCAACATGAGCAACATGCGCCACTGGGACGAGCCCGTGAAGCGCTACATCGACGAATGCCTGGCCGGCAAGGAAGGCCCGCGCGGCAAGGACTTCAACATGCGCTGGATCGCCAGCATGGTGGCCGACGTGCACCGCATCCTGATGCGCGGCGGCGTCTTCATGTACCCCTGGGACAAGCGCGAGCCCGAAAAGGCCGGCAAGCTGCGCCTGATGTACGAGGCCAACCCGATGAGCTGGCTGGTCGAGCAGGCCGGCGGCGCCGCCACCAACGGCAAGCAGCGAATCCTGGACCTGCAGCCCACCAAACTGCACGAGCGGGTGAGCGTGATGTTGGGTTCTAGAAACGAAGTTGAGCGTTTGACGCAGTACCACGCAGAGAAGGCCTGATTTCTTGGCTATAATCTGAGGCTTCGCCGGTGTAGCTCAGTCGGTAGAGCAGCTCATTCGTAATGAGAAGGTCGGGTGTTCGATTCATCTCTCCGGCACCAAATCAAAAGCCCCGCTATTTTTTCGATAGCGGGGCTTTTTGTTTGCAGCCCTCAAGCCGGGCCGCATATCGGAGATCAGGCCGAAGCCGCAGATGCGCTCATGGCCCCGGGCGGGTCGCCTGCATTGATCTGCTTCAGCAGCTCCTGAGAGAGCTGCGCCGCATCGTCAGCCAAGTCTGCGGCGATCCACATGACGCGGTCTCGGTGCGTCGCTCCGATCGCGTCGAACCAATCGCATCCGTCCCCGTAGCAACACTTCAGCAGAGATTGCAATTGGGACAACTTTTTCTCAAGAAGATCTGCCGCGTCGGATGAGGCGATTGCGCCGTGGGAGGTGGGCGCGTCTTGCCCGGCGATAATTTGATCAGCCACTTGATGTGCTCTCTTTCGAAGGTTATGCACGTTGATTGGTCAGACGGCCATGGTGTTAGCGCACCTTGGCCGTCGCCTTTTGTGCCTCACATCGACATCGCTGCGGTGTGCATCGATGTCCCGCCGTGAGGCGCGGCGGTCGTTCAAATGTATGGGAGAACCGTGCTGGCGGACGGCTCCATGCAGTGAACAAATTGGGGATCGCGCCGACTTTGCGCATGACTGCGATCGTCGCGGGGTTGGCGCTCAGGCCTTGATCTGCCTGGCCTTCGCACGGCCAAGTGCACGTCTCGGCGCCTTGTAGTCCGGATCGACCGCCCTGAGTGCCTCAGGCATCTTCTCTGCAATGGCGATCAGCGTCTTTGCGGCGCCTGTCGGTTCGCGGCGACCCTGCTCCCACTGCTGCAGAGTGCGCACCGACACGCCGAGCAATTTGGCAAAGCCGGCTTGCGACAGGCCAGTGTTCTCGCGTGCAGCAACGACAGGCGTATATACCTTGCGCGTCTTCCCGGCACCCATTTCGCGTGCCGACTGCACAAGCAATGCCTCCAAGTCCTGGCTCGCTTCGAAAGCGGCCAGCTCGGCATCACTCATTGGCTTTTTCTGCGGCATCGCGCAACTCCTTCAAGGTTTCGCCGGAGATCGAATCGAGATTCGCTTTGGCGTAGATCAACAACAGGACCACTTCACCGGGCTTCTTGCGGTTGAAGTACACAACCCGCACTCCGCCGCTTTTGCCCGATCCGGCTCGGCTCCATCGGACCTTGCGCACGCCCCCCGACCTCTGGACGGGATCTCCGGCATCAGGGTTCTCGGAGATGTAGGCTGCAAACTCATCTCGCTCTTCCTCTGTCCAGTAGTTCGGCCATAGCTTCTGGAAGGTTGGGGTTTCAACGACGGTGAGCATGCGCGCAAGAGTACGCCATTGGCGTATATTCTAATCGTGCAGCGTCGTGAACCCATTCACGGAATCAGCACAAGAATTTCGGTAGCGACGGTCAGGAGGCAAATCACGGCGCTGCGCCTATCAGGCGCGCCCCCTGAAACTCGGATCAACACAAGAAAGTGCGAGCGACGAACTGGTTGCTGCAGTCCGACGAATGGAAATGCAATGGTCCCTCGCCCATTTCCCGCCAAACGCAAAAAGCCCGCCATCGAAACGATGACGGGCCTTTGATTGCAGGCATCCAAATGAACTACGAGCCCGCTTCGCTCAACCACCTGGCAGCCAGCGCAGGCACCATGTCCGTCGCCCTGCCCTGCAGGAAGGTGAAGCCACGCGGCACCTCTTCGATGTCGAGCGCGACAAGCACTTTCTCGGCGCCGCGGTCCGCGTACCGCACGAGCGACGCTGCCGGATAGACCGTGAGCGAGGTGCCCACCACCAACACGCGCGCCGCAGTCGCCACGTGCTCCTCGGCTTCCTCGAAGTGCTGCACCGCCTCGCCGAACCACACGATGTCGGGCCGCAGCTGGGTGCCGTCTTCGCAGAGTTGCCCCATGGCAATGGGATTGTCATCGATGCGATAGCGCTTCGGCTCGGGCTCCGAGGTGCCCCGCGCGTAGGCGAGTTGCCCGTGCAGGTGCACCACGTTGCGCGACCCGGCACGCTCGTGCAGCGCATCGACGTTCTGCGTGACGATCACGACTTCGTATGCCGCCTCGAGCGACGCGATGGCCATGTGGGCCGCGTTGGGCTGCGCCTGCCATGCCTTCTCGCGCCGCTCGTTGTAGAAGGCCAGCACCGCCTCCGGGTGCCGCTGCCAGCCTTCGGGGCTGGCGAGTTCCTGCCACGAGTAGCTGTTCCACAGGCCTTTGGCATCGCGGAAGGTGGGCAGGCCGCTCTCGGCGCTGACGCCGGAGCCCGAAAGCACGACGATCTTGTTCGGCTGAACCTGGGGTTTCATGCTTCGGCGCTCCTTCTGCGTTGCTGTCGTTGAGTTGTTGGTTGGCTCCCCGAACACGAATCGAACGTGTGACCTGCGCATTAACAGTACGCCGCATCTACCAGCTGAGCTACCGGGGAAAAATGGGTTGAAGGATATCTATGGATGGAGGCGCGACCCGGAGTCGAACCGGGCTGGACGGATTTGCAATCCGCTGCACTGCCGCTTTGCTATCGCGCCGAGATCGAGCTTGCTGATGGCGTTGGTGGTGGATCGTCTTCGAGTCGAACGAAGTATTCCCGAAGGAGACGGGGTTACGGCCCGCTGCAGTCGCCAGTGCTGCTCACGATCCATCGAAAGGAAAAGTCGATCGATGAATGGCGTTCCGCAGGGGAGTCGAACCCCTGGCTTCCTCCTGGACAGGGAGGCACTCTGGCCACTGAGTTAGCGGAACGAAAAAAGAGAAAGAGAAGAAAAGCTGGCAAGCCCTCAAGGATTCGAACCTTGGATCCCGAGATCAAAACCCGGTGCCTTGGACCACTAGGCGAAGGGCCGGCAAAAATTGGTTGGCGCGCGCGGAAGGATTCGAACCTTCAACCGTTGGGTTTGGAGTCCAGTGCTCTGCCAGTTGAGCTACACACGCACAAGAAAAAGCGAAAGAGAAAAGATGGTCTGGGTGGCAGGATTTGAACCTGCAGCCTCCTGCTTCCAAGGCAGGCCGTCTACCAGATTGACACTACACCCAGAGAAATTGGTGCCCCAGGGGAGACTCGAACTCCCAGAATTCCGCTTCTAAGGCGGACACGTCTACCAGTTGCGTCACCGGGGCTGAAAAGAAAATGTTTGTGGCTGCTGCGAATTTTTAAGGAGCACTCACAAGGTTCGAACCTTGCGCGGGCAGCACGATCGCTGCTCGTGAACGAATGACATGAAAACGAAGAGGCCCGGAACCTCGCGGTGTCCGGGCCTCTTCTGTTCGAGAGAAAGAGAGCTTGGGAGGTCTGCGCCTATGCGCGTCCTCCACCCGGTTGCACCTGATCCTGGTAATCGCACGGCCACAGGTCGGCCTGCGGGTTGGACATCGGATACGGGAGTTGATTGAGTTGCTGCTGCAGCAGCGGCTGCAGGCCGAGGCCATCGTGCGAAGCGACGCGCACGAACACGTTGCCGGATGCGGGGCAAGTGCTGTAGATGCGGATCGTTGCGGCGTTCACGTTGGGTCCTGTTGGCGTTGAGTGGGATGGACTGTAAATAGTCTTTACACAATCGTCAACTGCCTGGTTAAACTTTTTTCAAGCACTGTTGCAGCAAGCGGCGGACAACGATGCCTTCAATGCGATGACGAGTGCCGCGTAGCCCTGCGCACTGTCTGTGGGCTTCAACAGGGCGTCCGCAATCAATGACGGCAGTGCAGGGGTCGTGCGCTCATGGAGTTGAATGTCAGTCGCAGAACGCGCCGCCATGGCAAGTTCAGAGGTTCATCAAACGATCTCGGCGAACAGGCTCTCAAGCACATTCGCCGGCAAGCCGTCGAGCTGCGTGGTACAGCCCGGTGAAGGCAGAAAGAAATACGGGTGGGTCACTTCCTGCAGCCCCTGCGCCGCAAGCACGGCCCGGCCCTTGTCGATCGAAGCCCTCGCCACTTCAGGCAACCTCGCCGAATCGATCGGATGATTGGCATCGCCTCGGTCAACCATGCCCCACTTCCTGTCGAAGCAGTAGACGGCAAACAGTGGCGCCTTCGACGAGATGTAGAAGCGAACATCGAATTCGAAACGCTTCTTCAACACCGCATCCCGGCCCGACAGCTTGCACGTCAGCGACTGCGCGGGGTTGTAGTTCATGTCGTCGTCCAGAACGAATGCAATGCCCAAGCCGTTCGACAGCGCAGCACCCAAGCCGGCGACCAACAGCGCGTGCTCATGCACGCAGCCGATGGGCTGTGCAATCGCGTCCATGATGAACGGTGGAAGCATCGACGGCAGCGTGTTCTTCAAAGAGCTCTTCTCCATGGGTGCATCGGGGGCCACGCTCAACGCTGCAGCATCGAGCGGTAATAGTCCGCGAGCGCAATGTATGGAAGCAGAACACCAGCAAGCTTCGTCAGCACCAGCACGTCGCCCTCCCCTTTGCGGAAATGAGCCGTGACGCCAGATGGAAGCAGAACCACCTGCTCATCGCCCAGGTCGAAGCTTGCCGCACCCTCGACGGCGAACGCGACTTGCGACGGTCCAGCGATGTCCGCGAAGCCGGGCAAGTCGCAATCGCCGAAAAAGTCGATAGTGTCGTGCGAAAAGCGTCCGTCACTGTCGAAGTGAAGGTTGACGCTCCAGCCGTCGAAGTCGAAGGTGTAGACGACCCCCGAGCCCGTTCGCCATTGCTCGTCTGCCTCTTGCTCGCAAGCGGCCTCCTGCGGAATGCTCATGCCGGCAGCCAGATGCACGGCGCCCCGTTCGAGGTAGCGCATCAGGTCGAGTTGCCCCGCAATGGTTTGCTTCAACATCCGATGCCTTTCTTGAGATTGCGCTCCAGGTGCGCGAACTCGGCCCCCTGGCGCGTGAATGCCGACTTTGCCGCGCCCGCGGTGTCCGCCATTTTCTTGGCGTTCGAAGGATTCTGGAGCCAAGAGTTGACGGACTGCTGGATTTTCGACCACTGCGCCGGGTTCTTTTGCGCAATGGCCCTCGCTCTCGGGTCGGCCGGCACCAGACCGATGCCGCCAGTATGGTCGGGCCGCAACCCCACGTGAATGGGTTTGCTGTTGGGAACGCCGACGTTGACGTGAATGCCACGGGTCTGCACGTCAGGAAGTGCGGTGTTCGCTGAGACCGGATAATCTGGCGACAGCCCGAGCGGATCGATCCAGCCAACGGGATTTGGCGAGTAGCTATGCAGGTTATCGCCACCCGCAAGCCCGATCGGGTCAGGGCTGATGAAGCGCCCTATATCCGGGTCGTAGAAGCGGAACGTGTTGTAGTGCAAGCCTGTATCGCGGTCCAGGTACTGGCCCTGGAAGCGAAGGTTCTGCGCAATGGCTTCTGTTGCGCTGTGCGCGCCGGGTGTCGGCCGGCCGTCCAAGGCCGTGACTTCCCATTGCTCGGCAACGGTCGCGCCCCATGTCCTGTAGCTCGCGCGCCAGCATAGCTGGCCTTCGTTGGTGCTCAGTTCTTCCGGCAGGCCAGCGGTGTCGTTGTGAAAGTGAAGGACCTGCGCCCCGGCCGATGCCTGGGCGGGCTCAGCCTTCGCATCCAGCCGCGCCACCGGTACGTAGCTATCTGGCTCGTACACATAGCTCACAACATGCGAGCCCCTGCGCTCCTCGATCAGCCGCATCCCCTCCCAGATGAACCGCGTACTGCCGAACGCATCGTGCTTGGCCACGCGTCGCCCGATCGCGTCGTAGTCGAAGCGCGTGACCTGCGTGGTGGCTTCGGGCGTGCCCGGGCGCCGCGTGGTGTGCACGGCCACGAGGCGGCTTTCGTCGTCCCATTCGAAGCGCTGGTCGGTGTGCCTGCCCGACAGCTTGCGCACCAGCCGCCCGTGGCCGTCGTAGCTGTAGCGCTTGTCCTCGAACACGCGCACGAGGTTGTCGCGCACGTAGCCGGGCGCGGTTGATGCGTCGAGCAGGTTGCCTGCTGGGTCGTAGGCAAAGCGCTCGCTGTTAGCGGCAGCCGCGCTGCGCACGCTCTCTTCGATGCGGCCGGTGGCGTCGTATCTGTGCCCCGTCGTGCCCTGCAGCGAATGCCGGCTCTGCCGCAGTTCGCCCACGGGGTCGTAGCTGTATTCCTTCATCAGCCCGTCGAGCAGGCGAGCCCCAGGGGTGCCCGCGGCGTCGATGGCCTGGCGCCAGCTCGGGTCTTGCGTGGTGAATGCCGCATCCAGCCCGCCGGGCCGGCACCACGACGCGGTTCGCCGGCCCTGTGGGTCCAGCGCAAAGCGCGTGTGCAGCGCACCCTGGCTTCGCGCCACTTCGCGGTGCAGATCGTCGCGCTCGATGTCGCTGATCAGCTGGTGCACCACGGGCGCGTCGCCATGCTGCCGCGACAGATTGACCTGGTGCAGATGCCCGGAGCCGTAGTACAGGTAGTTCAATGCGCGCTGCACGCCCGGCTGCGACGCGATGGCGGGAAGCACGGTCTGCGTGCGGTTGCCGAGTTCGTCGTGCGCGTGGCGCAGGATGTGGGTCTCGCCGGTGAGCTCGTCGATGGCCGTCTCCTCGACGAGCCGCCCGAGCTTGTCGTAGACGAACACGGTGCGGTGCAGCGCACGCGGCTCGCCGCCCCTACCGGGTTGCGGCGCTTCCAGCTTCGTTGCTTCGGTCAGGCGATCCAGCTGGTCATAGCTGTAGCGGTAGCGGTGGCTCCCGGTGCGTTTCTCGACGAGGCGGCCCACGGCGTCGCGCAGCAGTTCGGTGCGCAGGGGTCCGGCCGGCCGATGAGGCTCGGCGCCGTCATGCAGTGCCAGGTCGTCGTCACCGATGCCCGGTACATGGGTGATGCACACCGGCCAGCCGTTGGCGTCGTATTCCACCTGCACGCGCGTGCCGCCCACGCGGCGCTCTTCAACCACGCGGTCGGCGGCGTCGCGTACGAACTCGAAATGCAGGCCGTTCTCGTTGACGAGCGCCTGCAGGCGCTGGGCGCTGTCGTAGTGCCAGGCGATGCGGCGACCCTCGGCGTCCTGCCGCACCAGCGGCTGGCCGCGCAGGCCGAGCGCGAACTGCGTGCTGCGGCTCAGCGCATCGGTGGCGGCGACGATGCGGCCGACCGCATCGCGGCGGAACGACTGGTGGCTCTGGTCGGGCTGCGACACCGACAGCAGGCGCCCCATGGCGTCGTGCGTCAATCGCGTGCGCTGACCCATGGCGTCGGTCACGGTCTGCAGGTGGCACCAGCCGTCGTATGTGTAGCGCGTGGTCTTGCCGGAGCAGTCGATCAGCGAAAGCAGCTGCGCGCAATCGTTCCACGTCATGCGGTTGGTGCCGCCCTTGCCGTCGGTCACCACGATCGGCAGGCCCCGCCTGTCATAGGCGTACTCGGTGGTGTGGCCCAGCGGGTCGGTCTCGCGCACCAGGTTGCCCTGGTCGTTGTAGGCGTAGGTCCAGGTGCTGCCGTCCGCGAGGGTCTGGCGCCAGGGCTCGCCGGATTCGGTCCAGCCGGTGCTCTGCGTGCGGCCCAGCGCATCGGTGCGGCTGGCGATGAAGCCCATGGGGTCGTAGGTGCAGCGCGTGGTGGCACCGCCGGGCTCGGTGATGGCGACGAGCTGGCGCAGCTCGTTGTATTGCGCATGCCATTGACGACCCGCCGCGTCGATGTAGTCGGTGACCTGATGGTCGGCATTCCAGTGCCAGGCGTACTCGCGGCCGACCTGATCGACGACCAGTGTTTCGCCCAGTGCGTCATCGGCGGCAGGCGGGATGCGTTGGACGGTGTAGCTCTCGCCGTCATTGGTCCAGTGGCGGACCACGTACGCTTCGCCACTTTCGCCACGCCACTCGTAGCGGCACTCCAGCCCTGCCGCGTCGGCATGGAAGTTCATGAGGCCCTGGGCGTCGTAGCCGAATCGGCGCACCACCACGCCGTTGCGATCGGTCACGTCGAGGAGCCGGCCCTCGGCGTCGTGCCTGTAGGCCACCAGCAGACCCGGCAGCTCGCCGGGTGCGCCGGCGGCCAGTCGCACTGCACCCAGCCGGCGCCTCTCGCCCGCGTACTCGAGCGCCAGCAGCCGGCCAGTGCTGTCGGTCAGCTCGACCAGCCGGCCCAGCGCGTCGTGGCGCAGGTCGATGAAATTGCCGTTGCGGTCTTCCAGCCGCGCGAGCTTCAGCGTCCGGGCGCGCGGCTCGCCATCGACCGGCGGCTCGAACAGGAAGAACAGCCCGCCCGGCACATGGATGAAGTAGTGGCCGCCTTCGCTGCGGCACAGGTCGAGCCCGTCGCGCAGGCTGTATTGCCGCGCGCCGGGTTCGATGTCGGGCAGCACCATCGGCCGGCCCTGCTCGTCGATGAGCGTGACGATGGGCTTGCCTTCGTCGTCGCTGCCCAGCCGCAGTTCCATCGAATAGGGCAGGTTCCAGCCCTGCCCCAACGGGCCGTCGCGGCGCAGGTCGTGGCTGCTGTAGAAGCGCTGCCATGCGATGGGCAGCGGCCCCGGCAGGCTGAAGTCGAGTTCGCTCTCGCCGCCCAGGAACTTGCCGCCCGTGGCCGCATGCACCGGGTTGCCGAAGGAGCTGACCATGCCGTGGATGCCCATGCCAAGCCCCACCGCCCCTTCGATCAGGCAAGGCAGCGCGTTCTTGCCCTGCCGTGCAAGCTTGGGCAGGCAGCGCAGGCCGCGGTAGATCATGACCACGTTGAAGATGGTCACCAGCACCTTGGAGATGAGCGGCACCTCGTCGGCCACATCGCGCACGCGCGCCGTCGGGCCGCCGATGAAGACCGTGGGCGCCCCTTCGCAGACCTTCGCGCCGCACTCTGTGTGGTCGTCCTTGCGCGAGGCCACGCCCATGTTGATGAACACGGTCTCCGCGCCCTCGGCAAGAAGAATCTGCGGCGAGTCGTTCTTGCAACTCACCGTGTCCATGGGAGCATCGGGCGAGGCCCGGGCCGCGCCCAGGGCCTTGCCGCCGATGAACACGTCCGACGATCCGCTGGTGATGATCCCGGTCACGGTGAGCGTCTCGGGCACCAGCGCATCGGCGATCGACTCGCCCAGGCTCGCGCCGACGTAGCCGCCGGCCATGCGCGCGCCCACGACCACCGCGCCCGCCACCAGCGGCCCGGCAAGCCCGCCGGTGCCGACTACCGCGGCCGCCGCCACGCCCACCGCGAAGCCCACGGCGATGCCGCCGATCAGCCCGCCCGCGAACTTGGCCCAGAAGCGCGCGTGCGCGTTGGTGTGGGCAATGGGGTCGTGCAGGCGTGCAGCTGGTTGGCCGGCCATGGCGCCTCAGGCCCTCGGCTGGAAACTTTCGAGCACGCGCCGCCACAGCGCGATCGCCTCGGCATCGAAAGGCACGGGGCTGCTGGCCGTGAGGATCAGCACGCTCCTGCCGCCAGGGTTCTGCGGCAGCAGGAACACGGCCTGGCGTTGATGCAGCGCCTGGCCGTTCTGCTTGAACTGCGTCACGAGCTCGATGGCATGCAGGCTCGCGATGGCCGGGCCCACGGCGATGTCGGTGCGCGACACCTCCTTGAGCTGGCTCACCTGGCGCGTCAGGTCGTTCATCTGCCGCGCGACGAACTGCGGCAGGGTTTCCTGCGCCCGCAGCGCGTCGCGGCTCACGATGAGCGTGGTGCCCGAGCCGTCGGGCATCGCGAGGATGTTCATCGAGCGGTCGATGCGGCCGTCTTCGGGGATGTCGAACTGGCCTTCCTGGATGTGGTACTTCATCGGGCTGCTTTCTTGCAGTGTTCCATGCGGGTGTTCTATGCGGGATCGAAGGCCACGAAAGCCAGGCAGTCCGGGTTGCGCTCGGTGAAGCCGAAAGACAGCCGGCCCCAGTCGGGCGTTGCCGTGAAAGTGGTCGCCTCGTCGAGCGAACGGCCGCGCGGCACGTCGGTGATTTCGAGCGCGGCGTAGTGCTGGCGCACTTCGGCCAGCGGCACGCAGCGCCCTTTCAGCTCCAGCACCAGAAAGCCCTGGCTTGCGTCTTCACGCTTGATGCGCAGGTCGATGCGCGCCAGCTCGGCGCCATCCGCAAGGTGCACCGGCGTGCCTTCGAAGAACTGGAACACGTTGCCGCCAGCGGCATGCGTGTCGGCCAGGGTGGTCGACAACGTGCGGCCCACGTTCTGCGTGGAGAACGGCAACTGCGCAGCAAGCGTCCCGATGGCCTGCCAGAGCGTGAGGGTCGTCGTAGCTTGTTGATTCATGGTTCAGTGCTTGCCGGCATATTTCTTGTCATAGCCTTTGCCGTAGTACTGCGTGTACTGCTCGCCGGTGGTCGATGTGGTGAGCGTGCCGTAGTACTTGCCGGCCGCGGCCCTCGCAGCCTCGCGGGTGCCCCCCTTCGCCCAGATGTTGTAGGCATCGTTGAAGGCTTCCACGTTCGCGGGGTCGGCCCCCTTGAGGATGTCGACCTTGGCCGCGCGCCAGACCTCGCGCCGCACCTGGATCTGGTTCAGCGCAGCCTCGCCCTCGGAACCGAGCATGCCGTTGACGTACGCGGTCTTCGAGGAAATATCGGGCTTGAAGCTGTACGAATACATCGCGTGCCCGACCTCGTGCGACAGCGACGCGGCGGTCTTGTACGGGTCTTTCTGATAGGCACCGTCGATCACGATCTTCTTGATGCCCGAATTGGTATTGGCATAGGTGCCCCCGCCCGCAGGCCCGTAGCTGATGGACCACTTGTCGCCCTGCAGGAACTTGAGCTGCCGCTGCAGCGTGGGTGACCGCGCTGCAATCGCATCGACGCCCTTGCCGAGGCCGGTGGTCACATAGCCCGGCGGCGACGCCGCGGGCAGGGCATGCTCCGAGGCTTGCGCAGACGTGGCAGCGGCCGCGGGCGCCACTGGCACGTCCTCCTCCGCCACGGCTTCTTCGGCCTGGCTGCCGATGGGCGCATCGCAGTTCAGGAAGATCTTCCCGCCCCGCTGGTCGAGGTTGTCCGTGAAGTTCACCAGCCCCTTCACTCCGTTGATCTTCACCGTGCCATCGGCCAGCAGCACGATCGACGACTTGCCGCAGATCAGCGAGATGCTGGTCTTGGCGGTGACGAACACGTCCTGCTCCGCCGCCTGGATCACCACCGACTTCTGCCCGATGAGGTTCGCATTGGCCGCGGTGGAGGTGACGGAGGCGTCGGTCTTCGACACGAGGTTGATCGCACCGGCACTGGCGTGCGAGACGATGTCGCCGTCTGACACCACGTTGATCTGCCCGCCCTCGCTCACCTGCGTGAGCATGCCCTTGGCGGCGAGTTGCGTGAGCTGGGCGCCGGTGGTCATGGTCAGCGCGGAGACGGAGCGCATCGACACGCTCTGCCCCGAACTCACCACGATCGGCCGGGGGCTGATCATCGTCTGGCCCTCGGGGCTCACGATGGAGACCACGGGCTTGTCGATCTTGCGCGAGAGGTCGAGCATCTGCTGCGCGTCGGCCATGGCCGGATCGGGGTCGTCCGACACGCCGGCCTCGGGAGATCCGCCGGCCGCCAGCGCGGCAACGGCCTGCGACATGCCGCCGAGGGACTGCACGCCCTGCACCAGCCCCGAGAGCGTCTGGTTCTTGCCCTGGGCCATGGCGCTCACGAGCGATTTGGTGGCAGCCACGGCCTGGCCAGCCGCCTGCATGAGCGCATTGCTCTGCGCGAGCGTGGCGCCCATCTGCTCGTGCCCGTCGGGGTTGTCGCGCGAGGTCTTCTGCGCGAAGTCCTGCGTGTAGGTGGTCAGCAGCAGGCCCTTGTCGGCGCGGATGGAGCCCCACTCGTTGGTGCGCAGCTCGAAGCCGTAGCTGCGCTGCACGCCCGAGCCCTGGTTCATCAGGTAGCCCATGTGCAGGTGGGTGTTGCCGTGGTCGGTCGACAGCTCGATGTGCTCGGTGCCGCGGCTGTCCTCGAAGCGCAGCATGTGCTTGCCGCCGCCACCCTTGCTCCAGTGGGTCTGGAAGCCGGTCTGGGTCTTGTGGCGCGGCAGTTCCCACGGCGGCATCTGTGCGGCGTTGTAGACGCAGCCGGTGACGATCGGATGGTCGGGGTCGCCGTTGAGAAAGTCGACGATCACCTCCTGGCCGATGCGCGGGATGTGCATCGCGCCGTAGTTGCTGCCGGCCCAGGTCTGCGAAACGCGGATCCAGCACGACGAGTTCTCATCGCGCTTGCCGTAGCGGTCCCAGTGGAACTGCACCTTGATGCGGCCGTACTGGTCGGTGTGGATCTCCTCGCCCGCCGGGCCGACCACCACCGCGGTCTGCGGCCCGGTGGTACGCGGCTTCGGCGTGACGCGCGCGGGGCGGTACGGCGCGCTGTCGGGCAGCACCTCGAAGCTCTGGCGATAGCTGGTGCTGCTGGTCGACTCGCTGTAGGCCGCGTCCGGCGCGCCGACCACGCGCAGCGCGTTCTCCTGGAAGTCGTAGGTCACAGCCTCGATCAGGTAGCGGCGGTTCTCCTGTGCGTTGGGGTGGCGCGCCAGCTCGAACAGGTAGCCGGGCGCCATGTGGCGCAGGTTGCCCTCGGCGCTCACCAGCTCGCGGCGCCCAGCGAGTTGCTCCAGCCGCAGGCGCGCGTAGTTCTCGCCGTCGGCCAGCTCGGTGTAGCCGCCGGGCCAGTCGAATATCTCGAAGCTGTCGCGGCTGTGGCCGGCCGGTTGCTGGCGCACGGTGTCTATCTCGGCGTTCGGCTTCCTGAAGTCGTAGTCGTCGGCCGCGAAGTTGCCCGATGCGATGTCCTCCGAATGGCTCCAGCTGTCGATGAAGTCCTGCTCGAGGATCTGCGCGGCGAGCACGCCCGCGTGATAAGGCACCCTCACCGGACCGGCGGGCAGGTCGGTGTGCGAGTCGGCGCCGTCGCACAGCACCAGCTGATGGCTGCCCTGCGCGTGCGAGAAGAAGTAGTAGATGCCCTCCTGCTCCATGAGCCGGCTGACGAAGTCGAAGTCGCTCTCCGAATACTGCACGCAGTAGTCCCAGGTGCGGTAGCTGCCGCTCAGACGCGCGTCGATGGCGAAGCCGTAGGGCGCGAGCACCTCCTGCAGGATCTGCGGGGCGGTCTTGAACTGGAATATCCTGAAATCGGAGCGACGGGTGGCGTACCACAGCCAGGGGCGCAGCGTGGCCTCGTACACACACATGTCGCCGTCGTCCTTGCCGATGTAGGCGAAGCGCGTGACCTGTCCGCTCAGGAAGCGGCTGCCGGCGCCGCCGAGTTCGGTGGCGAGGTTCACCTCGATGCTCATGTCCTCCCCCAGCATGCTCCGGGGCTGGATGTTGGGCATGTCGCTGATGAGCCGCACGCGGTGCTCGAACAGCGTGGAAATGCGCTCCTGTCCCGTCATCGAGCGGAACTTCAGGCGCTCGCCCAGCGCACTGTGGGCGATGAAACTGCGGGTCATTCCTGTAAAGCTCCCTGGTCAATGCGATCCCGGCGCGTGCCGCGCAAGCGGCAAACCGCGCCGGGCAAAGGGAGCTCAGGCCTCCTTGTTTTCCTTGATGTTCCAGCCCAGCACCGTCTCGGCGCCCTTGCCGCCCTTGTCGGTCTGTTCCCAGTACTGCTGCTTCACCTTCGCGGCCTGGAAGGCGTACTGCACGAACACCGCGTCGGAGCCCTGCTCGGCCGTGTACTGCACCGAGGTCACCAGCACCTCTTCGAGCGTCACGCGCGTGTACTCGATCTGCGAGCCGCCGGCCTTGCACACCGACACTTCCACCTTGCTCAGGTGCTTGCCGCTCGCGCAGTTCTTCAGCACCGAGGGTGCCGCCTTGTCGATGCGCGCCAGAACCTGCAGGTCGTTGAAGCTGGCCTTGCCGACACCGCCGCCACCGCCGCTGACCATGTTGCCGGGCTGCGTGGCGCCCCATGCGAACGACTTGATGTCGGTCCACTCCTTGTGGTTCGAGTCCTTCGATTCGCCGTTCGCGCCCTCGACGCGCATGAACATGTCTACTGCCATGAGATCAACTCCCTCGAAAATTGCGTGCCCGCCGGGGCACATTGGAACCAGCCGCCCTCCCTGCTGGAGGACGGCAACGAATCACGGTCAGGCGGTGCCGGCGCTGGTGACACAGTGGCGGCGGCCTTTTTTCTGGAGCACAACGCTTCAGCGCACGCACCTTAATCGAGGGGTTCGTGCGCAACCAGTGCCGAACGGCATGCGTAAAAAGAACTACCAGAGCCGGCGTTTGGCTCCCGGAATCACATCCTGTACTGTTGCAGGCGCACCGTCCCATTCATCCAGGAGCCCGCATGGCGTCTTCCACACCCGCTGCCCACCCGCACTACGACCGCCTGATCGCCGCCGCACGCGGCCTGCCCTCGCTGCGGGTCGCGGTGGTACACCCTGCCAACGCGGCGTCGCTGGAAGCTGCGCTGGCATCGGCATCGCTGGGCCTGATCGTGCCGACGCTCGTGGGCCCGCGCGCGAAGATCGAGGCGGCCGCGCAAGAGGCCGGCATCGATCTCTCCAGGATCGCGATCGTCGATGCGCCCCACAGCCACGCCGCGGCCGACGCGGCCGTGGCCATGGCGCTGCGCGGCGAGGTCGATGCGCTGATGAAGGGCAGCCTGCACACCGACGAGCTCATGGGTGCCGTCGTGCGCCGCGAAGGCGGGCTGCGCACCTCGCGGCGCATCAGCCATTGCTTCGTGATGGACATCCCGGGCCACGCGCAGCCGCTGATCATTTCCGACGCGGCGATCAACATCGCGCCCACGCTCGAGGAGAAGGCCGACATCGTGCAGAACGCGATCGATCTTGCGCACGCGCTGCACATGCCGGCGGTGCGCGTCGCCATTCTTTCCGCGACGGAGACGGTCAACGCCAAGGTGCCTTCCACGCTCGACGCCGCAGTACTTTGCAAGATGGCCGATCGCGGCCAGATCACCGGCGCGGTGCTCGACGGCCCGCTCGCGATGGACAACGCCATCGACGCCGAGGCCGCGCGCATCAAGGGCATCGTCTCGCCGGTGGCGGGGCGCGCCAACGTGCTCATCGTGCCCGACCTCGACGCGGGCAACATGCTCGCGAAAAGCCTGACCTTCCTCGGCGGCGCCTATGCGGCGGGCATCGTGCTGGGCACGAAGGTGCCGGTGATCCTCACGAGCCGGGCCGATTCGGAACCGGCGCGGCTCGCCTCGTGTGCCGTCGCCTCCATGCTCGCGAAGGCGGGGCGCGACAAGCTCATCAAGGCGGTGGGCTGAGCCCGGAGCTCAGCGCGCGCCGGCCACGATCGCGATTCCCCTGATCTGCCCCGCCGAGGGCGCCCGCTCCGGCTTCGGATAGCGCGCCGGCGCGAAGCGGTGCAGCAGCTCGGCCTCCTGCATCTTCGCGGCCTCGAAGTTCACGAGCTTGACGTGGCCGAAGCCGCGAATGGACAGCGGCAGCGCCGCGATGCGCGCAGCCGTCGCCTGGTTGCCCGCCGAGAGTTCGCCCGCCATCGCTTCGAGCAGGCCGTCGAAGTGCGAGATCAGCTCGCGCTCCATGCGCCGCTCCGCGGTGCGCCCGAAGATGTCGAACGCCGTGCCGCGCAGCCGCTTGCCATGCGCCAGCCAGCGCATCGCAGGCAGCATCCAGCTTCCGATGCGGATCTTGGCGGGCGCCTTGCCGTGCGCGGCGCGCGAGAGCACCGGCGGGGCCATGTGGAATTCGAGCTTCAGGTCGCCTTCGAACTGCTCGTTGAGCTTCTGCAGGAAGGCGCCGTCGGTGTAGAGCCGCGCCACTTCGTATTCGTCCTTGTAGCTCATGAGCTTCAGCAGGCTGCGCGCCGCATTGCGCGTGAAGGGCAGGCTCGCATCGCCGCCCTGCAGTGCAGCCTCGCGCTCGCGAAGGCTGCGGATGCGCGCCTCGAAGCGGTCCGCCCATGCGGCGTTCTGGTAGCCCGTGAGGTGCCGGCGCGCCTCGGCGATCAGCACGTCGAGCGGTCGCTCGTCGACGGAAGCAGCCTGCGCATCGGCAGGCGCCGCGCGCAGCGAGTCCAGCGCCTCGGGGTTGCCGGCCGCAAGCCGCCCCAGCGAGAAGGCCGACTGGTTCGCGGCCACCGCCACGCCATTGAGCTCGATCGCATGCATCAGCGCCTCCAGGCTCAGCGGCACCAGCCCGCGCTGCCACGCATAGCCGGCCGCGACGATGTTGGCTGCCAGCGTGTCGCCGAGGAACTCTTCCGCCAGACTCTGCGCGTCGAAGGTCTCGACCTGCTCCTCGCCGGCCACGAAGCGCATCTTCTCCAGCAACAGGTCGACGTGCAGGTCCGCATCGGGGTTGCGCAGCGATTCGGCCACCGGAATCTCGTGCACGTTCGCGAGCACCCGCGTGCGTCCGTGGCGCACGGTCTGCAGCGCGTCGGCCGATGCGCCCACCACCACGTCGCAGGCGAGGATGGCATCGGCCTGCTGCGTGTCGATGCGCACCTGGTGCAGGCGATCGCGCGAATCGGCCAGCCGCACGAAGCTCAGCACCGAGCCGCCCTTCTGCGCGAAGCCCATGAAGTCGAGCACGCTCGCGGCCTTGCCTTCGAGGTGCGCGGCCATCGCGATCACCGCGCCCACGGTCACCACGCCGGTGCCGCCCACGCCGGTCACGAGCAGGTCGTACGGGCCGGTCCATGCATGTTCGGCCGGATGCGGCAGCGCGGCCACGCGGTGCAGGAAGGCATCTCGCCCCGCGGCGAGCGCCCCGCTCTTGCGGCGCAGCTTGCCGCCCGTCACGCCCACGAAGCTGGGGCAGAAGCCCTTGGCGCAGGAGTAGTCCTTGTTGCAGCTGGTCTGGTCGATCTTGCGCTTGCGGCCCATCGGCGTCTCGTGCGGCAGCACGGCCACGCAGTTGCTCTGCACGGTGCAGTCGCCGCAGCCTTCGCACACGGCCTCGTTGATGAACAGGCGCTTGGGCGGATCGGCAAGTTCGCCCTTCTTGCGGCGGCGGCGCTTCTCGGCGGCGCAGGTCTGTTCGTAGATGAGCACCGTCACGCCCGCCATCTCGCGCAGCCGGCGCTGCACGTCGTCGAGCGCGGCACGGTCGTGGAACTCGGTGCCACTGGGAAAGCGGTCCTTGATGGCGTCGTACTTGCCGATGGCATCGCTCACCACCACCACCTTGCTCACCCCTTCCGATTCGACCTGCCGCGCGATGGCGTCCACGCTGATGACGCCGTCGACCGGCTGCCCGCCGGTCATGGCGACCGCATCGTTGAAGAGGATCTTGTAGGTGAGCGTGGCCTTGGCCGCCACGGCCTGGCGGATCGCAAGGTAGCCCGAGTGGTAGTAGGTGCCGTCGCCCAGGTTCTGGAAGACGTGCGGCGTCTTCGTGAACATGGCGTGCGAGATCCAGTCCACGCCCTCGCCGCCCATCTGGATGAGGCCCGCGGTGCTGCGGTCCATCCAGTTCGCCATGAAGTGGCAGCCGATGCCGGCGCGCGCGGTCGAGCCCTCGGGCACCTTGGTGCTGGTGTTGTGCGGGCAGCCGGCGCAGAAGTACGGCAGGCGCTTGACCGCGTCGCTCGCGTTGGCCAGCAGCTCGGGCGGCGTGAAGTCGCGCACGTGCTGCAGGTGATCGCCCAGGTCGTGGTTCTCGGGGAAGTGAACGGCCAGCCAGTGCGCGACCAGCTCGATGAGCCGCGAGGGCCGCAGCTCGCCCAGCGCCGACACCAGCGGCTGGCCGTCGCGGTCGTGCTTGCCCACGAGCACGGGGCGCGCTTCGGGCGGCGCGTTGTAGAAGATGTCGCGCAGCTGCGTCTCCACCACCGCGCCCTTCTCCTCGACGATGAGGATCTCTTCCAGCCCCTGCGCAAAGGCCTTGATGCGCGTCTGCTCGACCGGGAAGCTCAGGCCGATCTTGTAGAGCCGCACGCCAGCGCGGGCCAGCTGCTCGGGCGAAAGCTCGAGCCGGCGCAGCACTTCCATCAAATCGTGGTGCGCCTTGCCGCAGGTGACGATGCCGACCTTCGCGTGCTCGCTGACGATCACGTGGCGGTCGATGCTATTGCGCCTGGTGAATGCGGCTACCGCCGCGAGCTTGTCTTCCAGGCGCGACTCGATGCGCAGCGAAGGCAGGTCGGGCCAGCGGTAATGCAGGCCGTCGGGCGGCGGGCGATGGCCGGTGGCGGCGCTCACCGCGTCGGCGTCTTCCCAGGCCTCGACGCGGGCGTTGATCGCGTCAAGGTCCACGGTGCCCGCGCTCTCCACCACTTCGGACAGCGCCGCCATGCCGACCCACGCGCCCGAATAGCGCGAGAGCTCGTAGCCGTACAGGCCGAACTCCAGGTACTCGGCCACGCTGGAGGGCTGCAGGATGGGCATGCGCCAGGCCATGAAAGCGTGGTCGCTCTGGTGCGGCATCGACGACGACACGCAGCCGTGGTCGTCGCCCGCCACCACCAGCACGCCGCCGTGCGGCGAGGAGCCGTACGCATTGCCGTGCTTGAGCGCGTCGCCCGCGCGGTCCACGCCCGGGCCCTTGCCGTACCACATGGCAAAGACGCCATCGACGGTGCGCTCGGGGTCCGATTCCACGCGCTGCGTGCCCAGCACCTGCGTGGCCGCGAGCTCCTCGTTGACGGCCGGCACGAAGCGGATGCCCGTCTGCTTGAAGCGCTCGCCGGCCTTCCAGATCGCCTGGTCGACCATGCCCAGCGGCGAGCCGCGGTAGCCGCTGACGAAGCCCTGGGTGTGCAGGCCGCGCTGCGCATCGCGCCGGCCCTGCATCACGAGCACGCGGATCAGCGCCTGCGTGCCGGTCAGGAAAACCGAGCCGGACTCGGCCCAGATGTTGTCGGAGAGTTGGTAGCCGGGCCGTCTGATCGCGGTGGCATCGAGTGGGGCATTCATGCCCGGGATTGTTCTGCCGCGGCGCAGGTAAGTGCTTCTTCAATGCACTAGCGCAGACCCTTGTTTCGAGAAGAATCCACTTCCAAATCGGCCAAAAAGAAGATTTTCTTTTTTAATTCGTCTAATCCGGAGAAAACACCTGTCTCCCGGCGCTACCTCATCTTCCCGCACCCGCGTGCCGGGCCCGGAACTCGCCCGGCGTCATGCCTTCCAGCCGCCGGAAGTGGCGGTTGAAGTTCGAGAGGTTGTTGAAGCCCACCTCGTAGCAGATGCTGCTCACGTGCTGGCGCGTGGAGGTCAGCAGGCGGCAGGCCTTCGCCAGGCGCAGGCCGATGATGAAGTCGGTGAAGGTCTTGCCGGTCGCGCGGCGGAAGCTGCGCGAGAGCGAAGTCCTGCTCGTGCCCACGAGCGCGCTGACCTCCGAAAGCGACAGCGGCTCCGCATAGTTGTTCCGGATGTGATGCAGCGCTCTTTGCACGTGCAGCGTGCGGCCCGGGCCGGCGGCATCGGCGTGCACGGGGGTTCGGGCCAGCAGCCGGAAGTCGGTCCACTGCGAGAGCTCGTTCAGCACGGCGGTGAATGCCGAGAATCGCGCCAGCCCGTGCAGCGTCGAAACGCGCCGCAGCTTGGACAGGGTCTCGGCCCCCAGGCCGACGAAATGCACGCCCTGGCGCGCGCGCGAAAGAAGCGGCCCGACGTCCGACAGCTCCGGAAATATCGCCGCGCCGCGCCGCAGCGGCTCGTCGCTGAAGCGCAGCACCAGCCCGTCGTCCGGCTCCACGCACTGCGCAAACCTCAGCGTGTGCGGCAGCAGCGGCCCGAGCAGAACGACCGCGCCCGGCGCAAGCGCGTGCGTCTCTTCGCTCGCGCCGCTGCCGACGCGCAGGCATGCCGGAGCGCTTCCGATCAGGTGCAGTTCGTGGTCGTGGAGGCAGCTCCGGGAGTCGAAGCTTCGCCCCGCGAACGGGCTCGGCTCCTCGCAGAGAACGGTGGCATTGGCGTCGGACATTCGATTGCGATCCACAAGACCAAGCGGCCGCATATCCGCAGGGTCAGTCCCGCGAGCGCATCGCGAAGAAGCCGCCGGCCACGAGGATGAACGCCCCGATGATCACCTTCTGCCAGGTGCTCGGCACCCCGGCCAGGATCAGCACGTTGTTGATCAGCGTGACCAGCACCACGCCCAGCAGCGTGCCGCCCACGGTGCCGCTGCCGCCGGTGATGCGCGCGCCGCCGAGGATCACCGCAGCGATCACGTCCAGCTCGTTGCCTACCAGGTCGAAGGGGTTCGCCAGCCGCGTGCTCGACACGTGCACGATGCCCGCGAGACCAGAGAGGAAGCCCGCGTACGCGAACACGAAGACGTGCACCGTGCGCAGGTTGTAGCCCAGCCGCTCGGCAATGGCCAGGCTGCCGCCGATGGCGTACACCGCCCGGCCGATCAGCGTCCGGTTCAGCAGCCACCAGGTCAGCACCGCCGCGAACGCCAGCACCAGCACCGTGGCCGGCAGCACCACGTGCAGGCCCTGCGGCGTGTCGAAGCGCCAGAGCGCCAGCTTGCCGAAGGCGTCCATCGGCGCGGGCACGTTCATGAAGAACACGGTGCCCACGAAGGTCAGCAGGATGCCGCGGTAGAGGTACTGCGTGCCGATGGTGACGATCAGCGAAGGAGCCTTGAGCCAGTGCACCAGCAGCCCGTTGATCACGCCCAGCAGCGCGCCGCTGGCGGCACCCGCGACCAGCAGCAGCGCGATGGGCGCTTCCGGAAAGTAGTTCAGCACCAGCTTGGTGATGCTGTACATCGTGAGCGCGGCAATGGCCGCGAACGACACGTCGATGCCGCCGGCGGCCAGCACGATCAGCACGCCCAGTGCGAACAGGCCCAGCACCGTGCAGGCGCGCACGATGTCGAACAGCACCGGCAGCTGGAAGAAGCTCGGGTTGATGGCGCCCACGGCCAGGCTCGCCAGCACGATCAGTGCGAGCGTGAAAACCGAGGGGCGCTGCGCGAGCCAGGCGCGCAGCGAGACCCGCGCCTGCGGCGGGTGCGGAGCCGATTCCGGCGCGGCCGGTGCGGACTGCGCTTGCATGGTGGAAGCCGTCATGAGAATGCGGGGGAAGGTGTGTCGGAAACCAGCGCGTGGTAGAGGTCGCTCTCGGCGAGCCCCTGCGCGTCGAAGTCGTTGGCGATGCGGCCCTTGCGCATCAGCAGGATGCGGTCGCAGTTCTGCAGCAGCTCCTGCAGGTCGTCGCTCACCAGGATCACGCCAAGGCCCTGCTCGGCCAGCCGCTGCACGATGCGGTAGATGGTGTCCTTGGAGCCCACGTCCACGCCCACGGTGGGGCCGTGCAATATCAGCACGCGCGGCCCGATGGCCAGCCAGCGCCCGATGAGCACGCGCTGCTGGTTGCCGCCCGAGAGCGACTGCACGGGCCGGTCGACGTCGGGGGTGGCGATCTGCAGGTCGCTCACGGTGCGCTCGGCCAGTGCCTGGCACTGATTGGCGTCGAGCGCGCCGAAACGCCCGCGCAGCCGGTTGAGCACCGCGGTCACGATGTTGTCGCGGATCGGCTTGTCGAGGAACAGACCCTCGCTGAGCCGATCTTCGGGCACGTAGCCGATGCCCTGGCGGATGCCGTCGGTGGGCGTCTTCAGCACGATCTCCTTCGCGTCGAGCAGCACGCGCCCGCGGTCGGCGCCCTGCACGCCGGCCAGCGCCAGCGCGAGTTCGTTGCGGCCGGAGTCCAGCAGCCCGGTCACGCCGAGGATCTCGCCCTTGCGCAGCGCGAAGCTCACGTCACTGAACTGGTGGCCGCGGCCCAGGCCTTCGACCTTCAGCAGCTCGTCGCCGCCGTGCGTGCCGTGGCGATAGCGCTCGCCGCCGAGGTGCTTGCCGGTCATCCAGTGCGCGATCTGCGCCTTGGTGAAATCGCGGATCGGGCCCTGCGCCACTTTCGTGCCGTCGCGGAACACGATGGCCTGGCCGCCCATGGCCATGCACTCGTCGAGCTTGTGGCTCACGAAGAGCACGGCCACGCCCTGCTCGCGGAGCACTTCGACCACGTGCACGAGGTTGTCCACTTCCTTCTGCGTGAGCGAGGTGGTGGGCTCGTCCATGATGACCATGCGCGCTCGGGTGGCCACCGCGCGCGCGATGGCCACGAGCTGGCGGGTGGCGATGGGCATCTCGTCCACGCGCCGCGCAAGGAAGGCCGCGTCGGTCGGCAGCTTCACCGCCTCCAGCGCCCGCGCAGCCGTGGCCGCCAGCGCCTTGCGGTCGAAGCGGCGAGCCAGCCTGCCGCCGGTGGCGACGAGCTGCTCGCTGAGCGCGACGTTCTCGGCCACGCTCATGTTCGGCAGCAGGGACAGGTCCTGGTAGACCGTCTCGATGCCCAGGCTGAGCGCCTGCAGCGGCGACAGCGAGTCGTACGGTTGCCCGTCGATCACAATGCGCCCCTGGCTCGGCGGCTGCGCGCCCGAGATGATCTTGATCAGCGTGCTCTTGCCGCAGCCGTTCTCGCCGAGCAGGTGGTAGATCTCGCCGGCCTCGATGCGCAGGTCGATGCCGCGCAGCGCGTGCACGCCCGCGAAGCGCTTGTGCACGTCCTGCACCTCGAGGAACACCCGGCGCCCGGCCGGGCTCGCGGAGCCGGCCGGACTTGCTTGCGTGGAAGGCGCGGTCAAGGTCATGGCTTGCGTAGCGTCAGAACGAGTAGTTCTTGTAGTTCTTCTTGTCGACCTCGACCCAGGCCTGGCCCGTGACGACGATGCCGGCGCCCGGCCCCTTCTTCACGGAAACCTTGTTGTAGCCCGGCACGCCCATGTCGGTGCCTTCGGTGATGGTCTTGCCGTCGAGCAGCATCTTGGCCGCCTTGTTCATGGCGAGGCCGGCGTCCTTCGGGTCCCAGAAGGCGATGCCGCCGACCGCGCCCGACTCGAGGAACTTGGCCGCCTCGCTCGGCAGGCCGGTGCCGAAGACGCAGATCTTGCCCGCCAGGCCGGCCTCTTCCACCGCGCGGCCGATGCCCAGCACGTCCAGCGACGACGAACCCTGGAAGCCCTTCAGGTCCGGGTGCTTGCGCAGCATTTCCTTGGCCTTGCCGTAGGCCTTCTCGGCGTCGTTGAGCGACTCGTTCTTGGCATCGACAAGCTGCATCTTGGGGTACTTCTTCGCGTTGGCCGCGCCGCCGTCGGCCCACTGCACCTGCGACTGGCTGCCCAGCGAACCCACGAGCGACGTCCACTTGCCCTGCTGGCCCATGCAGGCGGCCAGGCGCTCGTTGATGCGCGCGCCGTAGGCCGTGTTGTCGAAGGCCTCGATGTCGACCATGGTGTTCTTCTGGTTGTCGGCCTCGTGCGTGACGACCTTGATGCCGCGCTCCATCGCGCGCTTGAGCACCGGCTCCAGCGTGGGCGGGTCCATCGACACGATGGCGATCGCGTCGACCTTCTTGGCCACCAGGTCTTCCACCAGGCGCTGCTGCTGGGCGGCGTCGGACTGGGCCGGGCCGATCTGGCGCGTGGTCACGCCCGGCGTGCTGCTGCCGAACTCCTTCACGCCCACTTCCATGCGGTTGAACCAGCTGATGCCGGTGATCTTCACCACTGTGACGATGTCCTGCGGCTTGCCCTGCGCATGGAGCGCCGAGGCGAAGGCCACGGTGCCCAGTGCCAGCACGGTGCAGGCGATCTTGGTTTTCTTCAGCATGTTCGTTTTGTCTCCTAGCCCTCGGTGGTTCTCTGCGTCGCGCCAGGAGGGGGCTGATGCGGCGGTGCGCTGTTGCGCGAAGCGGGAATGAAGCTGCGAAGGTCGCTCAGGCTGAAGCGTGCCGATGCCAGGAAGAACAGCAGCAGCAGGCCCCAGGCGCAGTCGCGGAAGAAGTTGGAAATGCCCAGCAGGTTGAAGGTGCTCGACAGCAGCTGCAGCGCCACGGCCGAGAAGAACAGGCACACCATGCGCCCGTAGCCGCCCTGCGGCCGCACGCCCGCCATCACGGTGATGAGGATGGCGATGAGCAGGTAGGAGTTGCCGTAGTCCGACTTCACGCTGGCCGTACGGCCCGCAATGATCACGCCCGCCACCGCCGCCAGCACGCCGCACAGCGCATAGGTGGCGATCAGCATGCGGCCCTGCGGAATGCCCGCGTAGCGCGCCGCCTTGGCGTTGGTGCCCAGCAGGAAGAGCCGGATGCCGAACGGGCTCTGCTTGAGCAGCCAGCCCACGGCCAGCAGCATCGCGATGAAGATCGCGAAGGGAATGGGCACGCCCAGCACGTTCTCGTTGCCGATGGCCGAGAGCGGCTCCGCGTTGCCCACGCGCAGGCTGGAGCCGCCGGTGAGCACCACGGCCAGGCCGGTGTAGAGCAGTTGCGTGCCCAGCGTGCACAGAATGGGCGTGAGGCCGGCGCGCGCGATCAGCACGCCGTTGAGCAGCCCGCCCACCAGCCCCGTCGCGAGCGCGACCGCGGCGAAGGCTCCGGTGTAGGCCCACGGCGCAGCATCGGCATCGACCAGCATCGGCGCCAGCGTGGCCGCCACCACGCCCGAGAGATTGGCCAGCGCCACGCCCGAGAGGTCGATGCCGCCGTTGCCGGAGATCATCGACAGCGCCACGCCCATGGCCAGCAGGCCGAGCTCGGGCAGCTGGCCGCCCATCGACTGGAAGTTGTAGACGTCGAGGAAGTCGCCCTTCGACAGCACCGTGGCGACGACGAGGATCGCGACGTTGATGCCGACCAGGAAGTTGAGCTCGCGGTCTGAAAACCTGAATTTCACGGAAGGCTCCTTTGCGGCTCGCGTCTCAGGCTGCCGCGCGGTTCAGCAGCGCATCGACCTCGATGCGCTTGGGCATCGAGGGCGCGGTGCCGGCGCGCGTGACGGAAATGGCGGCCACGGCCGAGCCGAAGCGCGCGGCCTCCAGCGGCGACGCGCCCTCGGCCAGCGCAGCCGCGAAGCCGCCGTTGAAGGCATCGCCCGCACCGGCCGTTTCCTTCACCGCGCCCGCATGGAACACGGGAAGGTGCACCGACTCCTTCGCGCTATGCAGCAACGCGCCCTTCTCGCCGAGCGTGATGAGCGCGCAGCCCACTCCCTTGGAAAGGAAGAAGTCGCCTGCACGCCGCGCGTCCTCGACGGTCTCGATGACGATGCCGCTGAGCGCCGCGGCCTCGTGCTCGTTCGGCGTGATGAAGTCGCACAGTGGGTACACGGCATCGTCGAAGGGCAACGCGGGCGCGGGGTTGAACACCGTCACCGTGCCTGCGGCGCGTGCGAGTTCCAGGCCGCGCTGCGCGGCGCCCGCGGGCTGTTCCAGCTGCGTGACGAACACGCGCGCGCCGCGGATGGCGTCGGCGGCCGCATCCACGTCGGCCGAATCGATGAGCGCCGCCGCGCCGGGCACCACGATGATGGCGTTGTCGCCCGTGACTTCGTGTACGTAGATGAAGGCAGCGCCAGTCGGCTGCGTCGTCACCTGTGGCACGCGCGGCGTGATGCCCTCCTGCGCCCACAGTGCGAGCGCGTCGGCGCCGAAGGCGTCCTGCCCGAGCTTGGAGATGAAGGTCACCTGCGCCCCGGCGCGCGCGGCGGCCACGGACTGGTTCGAGCCCTTGCCGCCGGGCCCCATCGCGAAGCCGGAGCCCGCGATGGTCTGGCCCACGCCCGGAAGGTCGGCCGCGCGGAAGGCAAGGTCGGCCACGAAGATGCCGAGCACGGCGACGCCGCGCTGCTGGTGCTGATACGAGGAAACGGCGCTCATCGCGATCAGGCCTCGGGGGCGATCACGCCCTTCTTGAACACGAAGCAGCCGTAGAAGCGGCGCTCACCGGTGGCGATCACACAGTACGCGCGGCGCGCGGCCTCGTAGAAGGCGAAGCGCTCGATGGAGCCCATCGGACGCGGGCGCCCTTCGGCCGCGTCGATCTCGCGCTGCATCTCCTGCTGCACGGGCGGGATCTCATTGGGCGCGCCCATGACCTCCATGCGCCGCGCCGGATCGTCCACCGCGTTGTCCAGCGGCAGCACCGACAGAATGGCGCGCGCCGCCTCGGTGGTGCCCACGCCGTCGATGCGCAGCAGCCGGCCCAGCGAGGTCTGGCGGGCGACCGAATCGGCCGGGAAATTGGCGTCGCACAGGACCAGCTCGTCGCCGTGGCCCATCGCGCGCAGGGCGTAGAGCACGTCTGCATTGAGCAGCGGATGGATGGACTTCAGCATTCGGTCTCCTGAATTGGTATGGCTTTCGCGGTTGCGATCTTAGATAAAGAAAACGTTTGCGCAAACGTTTGCTTCTCGGGGATTTCCCTTGGTTTCGATAACAGGAACGAGGGCTGCACGCTCATTCGCCATAGGGAATCCAGATGTTCTTGACCTGTGTGGCATGCCGCAGGAACGCCGGGCCTTCGGCCGATGCAGGGTCGTGCCAGTCGGTGGCCAGGCCGTGGTCGACGAGCGTGCGCTTCAGGTTGCCCACCGACAGCCGCTCGGCATCGCGCGACAGTTCCTTCGCGCCGAAGACCCAGAGCGCATCGACGTCGTCGTGCTCCGCCAGCGTGCGCACGAGGCTCGCGGCCGGGCCGGTCACGATATTGACGACGCCGCCCGGCAGGTCGGAGGTTTCGAGCACCTGGTAGAAGTCGGTGGCGACCAGCGCGTGCTTCTCGCCCGGCACGATCACCGTGCGGTTGCCCATGGCGAGGTTGGGCGCCAGCAGGCTCACGAAGGACAGCAGCGGCGCCTCGTCGGGGCACACCACGCCCACCACGCCGATCGGCTCGACCGTGGCCAGCGCCACGCCGCGCAATGGCGGCACATGCACCGTGCCTTCGTACTTGTCCGCCCAGGCGCCGTAGGCGAAGAGGCGGCTCACCGATGCATCGACCTCGGACTGCGCGGCCTTCGCCGCAACGCCGGTGAGACTAGCGATGCGCGCGGCGAACTCGCCTGCGCGCGCCGAGAGGTTCTCCGCGAGGTAGTACAGCGCCTGCGCGCGGCGATGCGGCGTTGCGCTCGACCAGGCTGCAGCCGAACGCGCGGCGGCGACTGCGTTGCGGATGTCCTTGCGGTTACCGACGCCCACCTCGCCCACGCGCTGCCCGTTTGCGGCGAAGACCGGGCGCGAGAGCTCGCCATCGGGCCGCACCTGCTTGCCGCCGATGAAGAGCTTGGCGGTGCGGTCGATGGCAGGCAGCGCGAGCACAGGCTCGTTCTTCGCGTCCGCTGCCGCTTCGTTCGCTGCAGTGGCTGCACCAGCCACTGCAGACGAACGCGGCTTGCGCTCGGCCCACGCGCGCGGCTTCAGGTATTCGTAGCAGCCCTCTCTCCCGCCCTCGCGGCCGTAGCCCGATTCGCGGAAGCCGCCGAAGCCCACGCCAGCGTCGAACAGGTTGGTCGCATTGACCCACACCACGCCAGCCTGCAGCTGCGGCGCGATGCCCAGCGCGAGGCCGATGGTCTCGCTCCACACGCTGGCCGCGAGGCCGTAGCGCGTGTTGTTGGCCAGCGCGACGGCTTCGTCGGGCGTGCGGAAGGTCATCGTCACCAGCACGGGACCGAAGATCTCTTCGGTCGCAACGGTGGATGCCGGCTGCACGCCCGTCAGCAGCGTCGGCGGGAAGAAGCTGCCGCCCGGCGGCAGCGCGCCCGGCGCCTGGTAGCAGCTCGCGCCCTCGCGCACGCCGGTGGCCACGAGCGAACGCACGCGCTCCAGCTGCGTGGGGTCGATCAGGCTGCCCATGTCGATCGCCTTGTCCAGCGGCGAGCCCACGCGCAGGGTCTGCATGCGGCGCTTGAGCCGCGCGATGAAATCGTCCGCAATGCCTTCCTGCAGCAGCAGCCGCGAACCGGCGCAGCACACCTGGCCCTGGTTGAACCAGATCGCATCGACCACGCCTTCCACCGCCGCATCGATGTCCGCGTCGTCGAACACGATGAACGGCGACTTGCCGCCCAGCTCCAGCGTGAGTGATTTGCCAGTGCCCGCCGTGGCAGTGCGGATGATCCGCCCCACTTCCGTCGAGCCGGTGAACGCGATCTTGTCCACGCCCTCGTGCGCGACCAGCGCAGCGCCGGTGGCGCCATCGCCCGTCACCACGTTGAGCACACCGCGCGGCAGGCCGGCCTGCGCAGCGAGTTCGGCGAAGAGCAAGGCGCTCAACGGCGTGAACTCGGCGGGCTTGAGCACCACGGTATTGCCCAGTGCGAGCGCAGGCGCGATCTTCCACGCGAGCATCAGCAGCGGGAAGTTCCACGGAATGATCTGGCCGACCACGCCCAGCGGCACCTGGTCGGCGAACTCGCGCTCCTGCAGCTGCGCCCAGCCGGCGTGGTGATAGAAGTGGCGCGCGGCCAGCGGCACGTCGAGGTCGCGCGTCTCGCGGACCGGCTTGCCGTTGTCCAGCGCCTCCACCACCGCGAGCAGGCGCGCATGGCGCTGAACCATGCGGGCGAGCGCATACAGATGCCGTGCGCGGCCATGGCCGCCGAGCGCGAACCAGCCGGGCTGCGCTGCGCGCGCGGCCGCCACTGCGGCGTCGACGTCCTTCGCCGAACCTTGTGCGATGCGCGCGAGGCGCTGGCCGGTGGCCGGCTCGGCCGTGTCGAAATGCGCGCCCTCGACAGCGGACGTGAAGCGCCCGTCGATGAAGTGGCCGAAGCCTTCGGCATGGCGCGCGAGCCATTCGCGCGCGTCGGTGTCGCTCTCGGGCGCGGGGCCGTAGTCCATGGTGTCGAAATAGCGTGCGACGCTGCTGCTGCTGCTGTTGTTGCTCATCGGGCTCATCCGATCGGGTGGCGGTTGTAGGCCGAGTAGCGGCCGGTGACGTGGTGCTCCAGCTGGCGCTCGATGTCGGCCAGCAGCGTGGAGGCGCCGATGCGGAACAGGTCGGGTTCGAGCCAGTCGCGGCCCAGCTCTTCCTTCATGAGCACCTGGTAGTCGAGCGCGGTCTTCGCGGTGGAGACGCCGCCAGCGGGCTTGTAGCCCACGCGCAGGCCGGTGCGGGCCTCGTACTGGCGGATCATCCGCAGCATTGCCAGCGTGACCAGCGGCGTGGCGTTCACGCCCTCCTTGCCGGTGGAGGTCTTGATGAAATCGGCCCCGGCCATCATGCAGACCATCGAGGCCTTCGCGACGTTGCGCAGCGTCTTGAGCTCGCCCGTCGCGAGGATCGCCTTCACGTGCGCCTCGCCTGCCGCGCGGCGGAAGTCGAGCATCTCGTCGTAGAGCTTCTTCCACTGGCCCGCGAGCACGTGCTCGCGGGTGATGACGATGTCGATCTCCGAGGCGCCGTCGCGCACCGAGGCCTCGATCTCCTTGAGCTTCAGCTCGTGCGGGATCAGCCCCGCCGGAAAGCCCGTGGACACCGCCGCCACCGGAATGCCGGTGCCCGCCAGCGCCTCGACGGCCGTCGACACGAAGCGGTGGTACACGCACACCGCGCCGGTGTGCAGCTTGCGGTCGGCAAAACCCAGCGCGGCCAGCAGGTCGGGGCGCACCGGCATCGCGGCCTTGGCGCAGAGCCGCTTCACGCGCTCGGCAGTGTCGTCGCCGCTGAGCGTTGTCAGGTCGATGCAGGTGATGGCCTTGAGCAGCCAGCCGGCCTGCGCATCCTTCTTGACCGAGCGGCGGCCGGGCAGCGTGGCCACGCGGCGCTCGGCGGCGGAAAGGTTGAAGCGGATGCCGTCGATCCAGCCGAGGTCGAATGGCTGGGCGGTGTTGCGCGCGGCAGCGGTGTGGGTCTGCGCAGGCGTCTCGGCGGGCGCCTGGGGCGCGGCCGCAGGCGAAGCCGGACGCGAGCGCACCGCGCCGCTGGGGCGAACGAGGGAAGTGGAGGTCATGGATGGGCGGGCGCCGTGGCGCGCAAGTGCCGCGAGTGCGGCGGGACGGCAAGGGGCATGTCTTTTGTCTCCGGGGCCCGTCGCATCGCATCGCGGCGGGCCTTGGTGTTCGTGTTGGCGTAAATGTTATTACAACAACATTTATACGCGCAATTTGTTTTTCAAACAACATTTAAACGGCATGCAATGCCCGATACTCCGGCAGGTGGACCTGAGGAAACCGAACATGAGAAGAACCGCCGGAGCGGAGGCCCGGGCTGTGCGCCTGGCCAGGATGCAGGAACTCGTGGAAGCCGGCGGCCCGCTGCCCATCAAGCAGGCGGCGCAGCAGCTCGAGGTGACGGAGATGACGATCCGCCGCGACCTGGCGTCGGCCGAATCGCCACTTTCCGCTCTGGGAGGCTACGTGCTCGCGACCACGCTGCCGGGCGCCGAGCGCTACTCGCTCGACGAGGCCAGCGACCAGCACGCGGCCAACAAGCGCCTGGCCTGCGAGCGCGCCGCCGAACTCGTGCAGCCGCACGACAGCCTGTTCATCGACTGCGGCACCACCATGGTCCATTTCGCGGAGGCGCTGCCGCCCGAGATGCCGCTGAGCGTGGTGTGTTACTCCACGAACATCGCGCAGGTGCTCAGCCGCCGCCCGAATACGCAGTTGATGCTGCTCGGCGGCCTGTACCACCCCTCCTCCGCCACCTTCTTCTCCGACGAGGGCCTTCAATACCTCGCCAGGCTCGGCGTGAACAAGGCCTTCATCTCGGCGGGCGGCATCGACGTGGAACGCGGCGCGAGCTGCTCCAACTTCCACGAAGTGCCGGTGAAGCAGGCGGCCATCCGCAGCGCGTCGCAGAGCTTCCTGATCGTCGACGAGAGCAAGCTCGGCACGCTGCGCCCCGCCTTCTTCAGCCCGCTCGATGCCTTCGCGCGCATCGTGGTCGGCGGCTCGCCCGAAGCCTCGCTGAAGAAGCAGTTCAAGGACCTGCCGGTGGAATTCGCGCGCACCTCCGACGCATAGCAGGAGCGCCGCCGGTGGCCGGGGCGCGACATTGCGCTGCCGCATCGATCAAGGAGAATCGCGACGACGGCCGGGATCGGCATCCGATCCCCCGAACCCCACTACCCGCGATGAATGCCGGCCCTGTTTCCCTCGACGAGCACTGCCTCAAGATCCTCTCCGCGCTGCAGCACGACGGCCGCCAGACCGTGCAGCAGATCTCCGAGGCCGTCGGCCTCTCGCCCACGCCCTGCTGGAAGCGCATCAAGGACATGGAAGCCGCCGGCGTCATCCGCGGCTACACCACGCTGGTCGACCCCGAACTCGTCGGCCTGCACGTATCTGCCGTGGCCGAGGTGAACCTCGACCGCCACAGCGAAACGATGGTGCAGCGCTTCGAGGAGGCCGTGGCCGCCAGCCCGCAGATCATCCGCTGCGTGTCGGCCACCGGCCCGGCCGACTACATCCTCAACGTGACCGTGCCCGACATGAAGCACTACGAGCGCTTCCTGCACGAGGTGCTGTTCAGCCTGCCCGGCGTGACGCACGTGCGCTCGAGCATCGTGCTGCGCGAGATCAAGTCGGAAACCGCGCTGCCGCTGGACCACCTGCTTCCGGGCACGCCGCGCGCCGCGGGTTCGCGGCGGGGCTAGCGCTCCCGACGATAACGACGACGACAACAACACGAACATGAACCTGCCGTTTCGCCTCGCACTCACCGCGCTCGTTCTCTCGATGAGCACCGCCCCCTTCGCCGCGACGTCGGCCACGCCGCCGGCCGCAACGCAGGCCGCCGCCAAACCCGTCCCCGGCACGCCGGTGGCCGCAGGTTCGCCGCAACAGACCGGCCCCATCCGCTTCCAGTTCGCCATCTACTACGCAAAGGCCCCAGCCACCGACCCGATGGCCGCGCTGCGCGGCGCGCTCGGCAAGACCGGCGGCAGCCCGAAGCTTCTGGCGTCCATTCCGACACCCTCCTCGGTCACCGCGCCCCTGGTCTTCGCGAACTGGAACACCACCACGGTGCTGAAGGACTACCGCGCACCCGACATGGAATCGCTGCAGCGCTTCGGCCGCGGCATCTCGCGCGAGCAGGCGGAAGCGCTGCAGAAGGCCGACAAGGCGCTGATCCTCGATTTCGCGCACCCCGCGCAGCAGTCTTCCGCCGCCATGCAGAAGGCGCTGCAGGTCGTCCTGCAGGTCGCACGCGACACCGGCGGCCTTCTGTGGGACGAGGAAACGCGCGAAGTCTTCTCGCCCGACGAATGGCAGAAGCGGCGCATCGACACCTGGGCCGGCGGCCTGCCCGACGTTTCGCAGCACATGACCATCCACGCCTACCGCAGCGGCGAAATGGTGCGGGCCATCACGCTCGGCATGGGCAAGTTCGGCCTGCCCGAAGTGGTGGTGAGCGATTTCTCGTGGTCGAGCAACCGGCCCATGGGCAGCCTCGTCAACGCCTTCTCGCAGGCGATGGCCGAGGGCATCACGCTGGCGAAGCCCGGCCAGTTCGACATGGACCTGCGCGCGCTCAGGCATGCCGGTGCGCGCGACCCGTTGCTCACAGGACTGAAGTCCAACGCTGCCACTGTGGCAAGGCTCTCGCTGGTCAATGGCACCTGGGAAAGCGGCGATCCGCAGAACAGGCTCTACGAGATCCGCTTCGACCGCTACAAGGGTCCCGACCGCTACGCGCAGCAGACCGCCATGCTGGTCTCGGTGTTCGGCGCCGACGAAGATTCGGTCACCCGCCTCAAGCACAACGACGAACTGCTTGCCGCCAGCAAGGCTGCGAATGCGCAGCTGCCCAAACTGCGTGAGGCTTTTGCCAAGGGCCTGCAGCCGGGCGAGTACATCCTGGTGAAGGCCCCGTTCACCACGACCGGCGGCGGCAACGAATGGATGTGGGTCGAGGTCGCCCGCTGGAACGGCGACGCCATCGAGGGCCTGCTGAAGAACGACCCGGTCGATGTTCCGGACCTGCGCGCCGGCCAGATGGTGAAGGTCTCGCAGGCCAAGGTCTTCGACTACATGCGCATCTATCCGGATGGCCGCCGGGAAGGCAACGAGACTTCGAAGATCATCGCGCGCATGCAGGGCGCAAAAAAGTAGCATCGACGGCTCCAGCCGCGGCCGGCTGTCCGCCGGGGATGACGAGACGGTGAACGCGCATCCCCGACCGGCACGCATCAAACCGATCTGGCGCAAACTGGAGGCCGCCCGATCCCCGAGGAGCCCCCGATGCGCATCCGCGAACTCGCCACCGGCCTGCAGTTTCCAGAAGGTCCGATCGCCATGGACGATGGCTCCGTGCTGCTGGTCGAGATCGCGCGCGGCACGCTCACCCGCGTGCGCGCCGACGGGCTCGTGCAGGTGGTTGCCGAGCTGGGCGGCGGGCCGAACGGCGCGGCCATCGGGCCCGACGGCGCGGTCTACGTCTGCAACAACGGCGGCTTCAGGTGGCACACCGAGGCCGACGGCTGCCTGCGGCCGGTTGGCCAGGCAGAAGACTATTCGGGCGGCCGCATCGAACGCGTGAACCTCGCCACTGGCGGCGTCGAGCGTCTGTACGACACGATCGACGGCGGCGCGCTGTGCGGCCCTAACGACATCGTGTTCGACGCACATGGCGGCTTTTACTTCACCGACCTGGGCAAGGTGCGCGAGCGCGACATGGACCGCGGCGGCCTTTTCTACGGCCACGCCGACGGCAGCGCCGCCAGCGTGATCGCGCGGCCGGTGATGACGCCCAACGGCATCGCCCTCTCGCCCGACGACGGCACGCTCTACTACGCCGAGACCGAGGGCGCCCGCGTCTGGGCCTTCGACATCACCGCGCCGGGCCGCGTGCGCAAGGACGGCTGGCCCTCGCCGCACGGCGGCCGCATGCTCTGCGCCTCGCCAGGCGGGCACTACCAGCGCTTCGACTCGATGGCGGTCGACGCGCTGGGCAACCTCTGCGTGGCGACGCTGCTGCACGGAGGCATCAGCATCGTGGCGCCCGACGGGAGCACGGTCGAACACGTGCCGCTGCCCGACCGCTACACCACCAACATCTGCTTCGGCGGACGCGAGCGGCGCACGGCCTACGTCACGCTCTCGGGCAGCGGAAGGCTGATCGCCATCGACGACTGGCCCACGCCCGGCCTCGCGCTGAACTTCGAGGCCTAGGAAACGACCTGGTAGTACAGGTTCTGCGGATGCCGGGCCTGCGCGAAGAAGAACCAGCGCTCGGCCAGCAGCCCCGGCGCCTGCACCAGCACCGCCAGCACCCACGGCAGTGCGCCCGCACCCGCCATGCCCCACGCCAGCAGCAACGCGGGCAGCACGAAGGCCAGCAGCAGGAAGCCGAGTTTCATGTTGCCCAGCACGGCGAGCGAAGCGCCATGGAAGAACTCGCGGGTGTTGAACGAGCCGGCCGACATACCCATCGACTTCTGCACCAGCTTCTGCGCGCGGATGCCAGTGGCCGACTGCAGCGTCGACTTGTGCCGGATGCCTGCGTTGCGCCGCAGCGCAGTGCCGCGTGCAGCCCACGCCGCCAGGGTGGCGACGAGCGCACAAGGCCCGAACACCTGCACGAAGCGCGCTTCGCCGGCCAGCGCCGCCATCGCGCAGGCCAACACCAGCCCCGACGACAGCCCGATCAGCGTGAAGTTGACGATGGTCAACGGATGCGCCCATTCCTCGATGAAGCGCAGGCAGGCGTAGATCATCGCGGTGCAGTACCAGAGCAGCACTGCGCCGCACAGCGTGAGCAAGGGCAGCAGCCACGACCACGGCGCGCCCATGCCGGCCCGCAGCGACAGCCACCACAGCGCCACCAGCGCGATGAAGGCCGGCAGCACGATCACCTCGCGCGACATCCACGAGGTGCGCCACATCCGCACCGCGCGCCACGCGCGCGTCTTGTGGCCCAGGTGCATGAAGGATGCGGCGAGGCCCGCCACCAGCAGCACCTCGGCCACGCCCAGCGCAAGGCCCAGGAAGCCCGGCGCGAGTTCGAGCCCGAAGAGCACGGCCAGCGCGAGCGCGACCACCAGCCCCTGCGCAGCGCCGGCCAGCGTGGTGAAGAAAAGAATCGAGAACGCGGGATGCATGGTGCGGCCTACTCCAGCCCTTGCGTCGACGATGTGATGCGCCGCGGCAGGTAGCGGTTGGCCGGGTTGGTCTCCCACTCGGGCATCAGCTGGTAGCCGCCGCGCTCGCGGATCGCCTTCGACACTTCCGACTCGGGGTCCTTCACGTCACCGAAGAGCCGCGCGCCGGTCGGGCAGGCCTTCACGCAGGCGGGCTTGCGGTCTTCCTTGGGCAGCTGCTCGTCATGGATGCGGTCCACGCACAGCGTGCACTTGGTCATGACCTGGCGCTCCTCGTCGAGCTCGCGCGCGCCGTAGGGGCAGGCCCATGCGCAGTATTTGCAGCCGATGCACTTGTCGTAGTCGACGAGCACGATGCCGTCCTCCTTGCGCTTGTAGCTCGCGCCCGTGGGGCACACGGGCACGCAGGGCGGGTCTTCGCAGTGCAGGCAGCTCTTGGGGAAGTGGATGGTCTCGGTGGCCGGGAAGGCGCCGGCCTCGTAGGTCTGCACGCGGTTGAAGAAGGTGCCGGTGGGGTTGGCCGCATAGGGCCGCTCGTCGGCCAGCGGGCCTGCGCTGCCGGAGGTGTTCCATTGCTTGCACGAGGTGACGCAGGCGTGGCAGCCGACGCAGACGTTGAGGTCGATGACCAGTGCCAGCTGCTTGGCCAAGGTTTCGCCCTGCTCCGCGCGCTTCGTCGCATGCCTCCCTCCCCCGCTGGGGGAGGGTCGGGGTGGGGGCACATCGGCTTTCAACGCAACGAGGCTTCCAGTTCCAGCGCCCAGGGGGGGGGGGGGGGGGGGGGGGGGGGGCGGGGCGGGGGGGGGGGGGGGGGGGGGGCGGGGGGGGGGGCGGGGGGGGGCGGGCCGCCGCCCGAGCCCGC
>NZ_JABMJG010000009.1 GCF_013376045.1 Variovorax sp. SG517
TTTTCGATAGGCATCTACGGCCTCCAGCTTCTGTTTGTCCGTGTACTTCACCATTCCGACTCCTTGGGTTCGTCCAGGTTTCGGGGGTCAGTTCAATCCCCCATGGACATCACCCCCTTCACCCCCGCCGACGCCGCACGCCGCGCGCGCCTGGAAATGCCCATGCTCTACGCCTGGCTCAAGCCCGACGAGGCTGTGCAGGCCGCCATCGCCGAGCACCGCGCGCAGTGGGTCTGGCGCATGCAGCCAAAGCCCAGCTTGCCCAAGCCGAACCGGTTGCACATGACGCTGTGCCACATCTCGCCGCAGGGCGATGCCGCCGTCGAAGGCATCCGGCAGGCATTGGCCGAGCTGCGCATGGAAGAGGGCTTCGATCTGCTGCTGGACTGGTCCGGCGTCTGGCCGCACAACGGCATCGCCGTCGTGCGCCCGCAGCCGAACGTCGCGCTCGACCGGTTGCAGCAAGCCGTGGTGCGTCAGCTCGCGCCGTGGCTGTCGGGTCGCCACGATGACTGGGCGCCGCACATCACCATCGCCCGCAAGGCGTCAGGGGCCGCCGCGCCGGCCATGCCGCCTGTTCGCTGGCCGGTGCGCGAGTTTCAGTTCGTGCGTTCGTGGCTGAAGACGCGGCCTGTGTGGCACGAGGTGCTGGCGTCCTATCCGCTTCAGTGCATTTAGCAAGGCCGGCGACTCGGCTTGACCTCTATAAGCGCTGGTTGAGGGGTTTCGAGTGGACAACTACGCGCTTCGTGCTCCTGAGGAGGAGCGGCATGTGCGGTAGCTGCGTCAAAGACAATTGCGAGACGAAAAATTTCTGGAGGAAGAATGCGACTCCCTGTGCTCGCCGCTCTCATCGCTTGTGCAACGACCTCATTGGCCGCTGCCGCTAAAGAGGACCTGGTCTATTTCCACGGCCTTGGTGCCGAAGGTTGCGACAAGCACATCGCATGGCGGAGAAACAAGGACGTCGTCTATGAGGACGGCATTGTTCAGTGGTCATGGGGCTTCATCAGCGCTTTCAACAACGTGGCGCGGATACAGACGCCAAACAAGGCTCTTCCCCCCACGAAGGTGCTTGCGTATCTAGACAAGTACTGCCGAGATCATCCTCTGGAGCCGGTCTATGGAGGCGTCGAAGACTTGATCACGGAACTTGGTGGTCGGCGCTAGGCTTGGACGGCGGAGGGCGCCTAAGCCGTCACAACTCTATTGCTCTTGGCGCTTGAGTTAAATGCCGTTGTCGCGCCAGACGGCACGTGCGCGTGGACAAAGAAGAAAGCGATCTCCATGGAAGACTGGATTGTTCTGAATGACTGGAATCCGAGTGAGCAGACGCTCCGGAAATGGGCGTACGACGAGCGCATCCAACTTGCCGATCAAGACGCCGACTTGGTTCTGCATGAAGAGGAGTATTTGCCGCTGCTTCTCGAACTCGCGGACGACCCGTCCTGTCCCCGGTCTTCCGAGATTCTGGGCACGTTGGACTTTTACCTGATGTTCCTGGTTCTTCGGGGAGTTGAAGAACACATTCGCATCGTGGAGAAGGCAGTGGCCCTTGCAAGGTCCGCGAAGACCGCGCCTGTGATTGAGTGGCGGCAGCTGCAGGAGCGCCGACTCCGCTATAGGGCCGGTGCGGGGCCGCTCAGTCGGGAGCAGGCCGTGGCCGCCGCACGGGATTTGCTGATCGGCATCGATCGCATTGCCGAATTGAAGGTCGTGGACGAGAACCCGAAGACGTGGGAAATTGAACTGTCCGTTCCTCCATCGCACCGCTATCGAGACCGGCTGTCGTTTGACAAGGCCACGGGAGTATTTCGGTTCTCCCGATAGCCGCTATTTAGCGGGGCCGTGTCACAGCGTCTATCGCTGCGGCATGTCCTTGACCGAATACCCCAGGCTCACAGTCGCATCCTCCGGAATCGCCGGCATCGTCGCATTCCAAGCCTGCCAATCCGCCCGCATCGCAGCCAGTCGCTCCGGCTCCTTCTTCGCCAGGTTCGCCCGCTCGCGTTCGTCGCCGGGAATGTTGAACAGGTACTCGTTGCCGTCGACCTTCAGGTACTTCCAGTCGCCGTCGCGCAGCGCCTCTTGCCCGCGATGGTTCATGCGCCAGTGCAGCGGGCGGCGGAAGCTCTTCGATGCGTCCTTCAGCACGGGCATGAGCGAGACGCCGTCCAGCGGATAGTCCGGGTGCGCGGCCACGCCGGCTGCGTCGAGCATGGTGGCGGACCAGTCCATGGTCATGCACAGCTGGGTGCTCTCGCCGCCCTTGGCGATCACGGCGGGCCAGTGGGCGATCCATGGCACGCGGATGCCGCCTTCGGTCAGGTCCATCTTGCCGCCCACCAGCGGCCAGTTGTCGGAGAAGCGTTCGCCGCCGTTGTCGCTGGTGAACACGACCAGGGTGTTGTCGGCCATGCCGTGCTTCTTCAGCGCGCTCATGATCCAGCCGATGCCTTCGTCCATGTGATGGATCATGCGGCGGTACACGTGGATGTTGCCGCCGGCCAGGTCGAACAGGTTGTCCTTGATGTTCGGGGCCTTGGCCGCGTCGTCGCGGGTTTCCCAGGGCCAGTGTGGGGCGGTGTAGTGCAGGCTCAGGAAGAAGGGGGCGTCGTCCTCTTTCTTCTGGAGCTCCGACATGCGCTCGACGTAGTCGACGGCGCGCTTCGAAAGGATGTCGGTGAGGTAGCCGTCTTCCTGCTTGTCTTCCTCGCCAAACCACAGGTCGTGGCGGCCGGTGGAGTCGCAGTGGGTGAAGTAGTCGACGCCGCCCGACATGGGGCCGAAGAATTCGTCGTACCCCGAGCGCAGCGGGCCGAAGCTGGGCGGGTAGCCCAGGTGCCACTTGCCGATGAGGGCGGTCTGGTAGCCGCTGGCCTTCAGCAGCGAGGGCAGGGTGGGGTGGTCGGTGGGCAGGCCCAGGGTGGTGCTGCCGCGGCTGCGGCTGTTGATGGGCTCTTCGGCCGCGCCGCGCAGGCGGTACTGGTAGCGGCCGGTGATCATGCCGAAGCGCGTGGGCGAGCACACGGGCGAGTTCGAGTAGCCCTGGGTGAGCTTCAGGCCGTTGGCGGCCAGGCCGTCGAGCACGGGCGAGACGGGGCCGAACGCCGCATCGCGGCCGCCGTAGCAGCCGAGGTCGGCATAGCCGAGGTCGTCGGCCACGATGAAGATGATGTTGGGTCTGGTCATAAGTTGATCGCGCCTTCGAGGCTAGGGGTCTGTTCGGGGAACACCGCGGAACCGGCTCTGCCGGGCCGCCGGTGTTGCCCCCTGCAAGGGGGTTGGCGAAGCGACACGAAGTGCGCGAAGACTGGGGGTTTGCTTAAGGTTGATAACCGGACTTCTGCACCACGGGCGCCCACTGCGCGCGGTAGGCCTTGAGCATCGCGGCGGTCTGCGCCTGGGTGCTCACCACGGGCGTCATGCCCGAGTCCTTGAACTTGCGCTGGGTGTCGGCGTCCTGCATGACTTCGCGGATCACGACTGCCAGGCGCTCGACCTTTTCCTTGGGCATGCTGGCCGGCGCGAAGAAGGTGTTCCAGCCGGTGGCGGCGAGGTCGAGGCCGGCTTCCTTGAAGGTGGGCACGTCGGGCACGAAGGGCGAGCGCTTGGCGCCCGAGATGGCGAGGATGCGCGCCTTGCCCGCGGTGTGCTGGGGCACGACCACGTCTTCGGTGTCCACCGCGATCGGAATCTGCCCGCCGATCAGGTCGTTCAGCAGCGGGGCCGAGCCGCGGTAGCCGATCACCTGGGTCGGCACCTTGGCCTTCTCGCCCACCATGAGGCCGAAGAAGTGCGGCAGGCTGCCGGTGGCCGGCACGCCCACGTTGGCCTGATTGGGGTTGGCGCGCATCCAGGCCAGCAGGTGGTTCAGCTCGCGCACGGGCAGGGTGGGCGACACGGCGAGCGCGAAGTTGTAGTCGTTGACGTACGACACGGGCACGAAGTCGTGGTCGGGGTCGTAGTTGTTGTCCTTGAAGACCAGGGGCGCCACGATCATCACGGCCGGGTTGGCGAGCATCAGCACGTTCTGGCTGGCGGGGGTGGTCTTCACCTGTTGCGCAGCGAGGCGGCCGCCGGCGCCGGGCTTGTTGTCGACCACCACGGGCACGCCCAGGCGGGCGGTGAGCTTGTCGCCCACGATGCGCGCCACGCGGTCGGTGGCGCCGCCGGGGGCATAGCCCACCACGATGCGCAGGGGCGTGTCGAACTTCACCTCGGCGGCCGCGGCGCCGCCAGCGAAAGCCGTCGCGAGGCCGGCAATGGCCAGCAGGCCGGCAAGGCGGCGGGTGATGGAGAGGGATGGGGTCGGCAGCATGGTGAGCAGGTCCTTGTTTCGTCGTTCAGGCGAGGGCTATCGATGGCAATCGAGTATGGCCGCGGGATCCGCAGTTGCGGACGATTCTGAAGAGACCGCGCTCGATTGATCAAATCAACCATTCACCGGACTTACCCTTCCTCCGCTGCAGTTCTGGCTGCACCTGCCTGCCCGCTGCGGTCTCTTTCAGTCGACCTTCATGCCGGTCGCCTTCACGATGCGGCCGTAGCGCGCCTGGTTGGCGGCCAGGTGCTCGCTGGCGGCGGTGCCGGTTTCTCCCAGCGGCACCATGTCGAGCGAGGCCAGTCGCGACTTGATCTCGGGCAGCGCCATCGCCTTCTGCAGCGCGGTGCGCAGCGTCTGCGCCACGGGTTCGGGCGTGCCGGCCGGCAGCATCGAGACATAGAGCACCTCGAATTCCAGGCCCTTCAGGCCCAGTTCGCCCACGGTCGGCACCTGGGGCAGCAGCGGAGAGCGTTGCTTGCCGGTCACGGCCAGGGCGCGCAGCTTGCCCGACTGCACCTGCGGCAGCAGGCCCGGCGTGGCGAGGATGCCGGCCTGCACCTCGTCGCCCATCAGCGCCAGCACGGCGGGGGCGTTGCCCTTGTAGGGCACGTGGGTGATCTTCGCGCCGGTGTCGCTGGCGAAGATCTCTGCGGCGATGTGGCCCGGGCTGCCGTTGCCGGCCGAGCTGAAGGTGGCGGGCTCGGCCTTGGCCTGGGTAATGAACTCGGGCAGCGTCTTCGCCTTCACGCCGGGCGCCACGCCGAAGGCGAGGCCCGAGGAGCTGAAGATCATCAGCGGCTTCAGGTCCTTGGCCGCGAAGGGCATCGAGGCGTACAGGTGCGGGTTGATGGTGAAGGTGCTGTCGATGCCCAGCAGCACCGTGTAGCCGTCGGCCGGGCTCTTGGCGACCAGGTCGGCGCCGATGTTGCCGCCCGCGCCGGGGCGGTTGTCGACGATGAAGGGCTGCTTCAGGTCTTTCTGCAGCGCGTCTGCCAGCGCGCGGGCGAGGATGTCGATGGGTCCGCCCGCCGGAAAGTTGACGAGCAGCCGCACCGCCTTGGCGGGGTAGGGCGCGTCGGCGGCAAATGCCTGCGTGGGCGCGCCGGCGCCGAAGGCGAGGGCGGCGCAGGCCGCCAGGGCAGCGGCGAGGCGGCGGCGCGTGCCGCCGAAGGAGTTGCTGGGCGAACCGGTGGTCATGTCGTCTTGTCTCCGTTGTCCGGGCAACTCTAGGTGCGCGGCAGGGGCGGCACAACTGAAAGCTCTTCTGCCAGCTATTCCTGCTGGTTATATTGGAGCGGCCACTTTCCTGAGGAAACGCCGTGTCAGACATGAACTTTGGGCGCCTGAAGATGCGCCACCTGCAGTGCCTCGTGATGGTGGCGCAGGAGCGCAACCTGGTGCGCGCGGCCAAGGCGCTGTCGCTCACGCAGCCGGCCGTCTCCAAGACGGTCGCGGAGCTGGAAGAGATCGTCGGCCGCCAGCTGCTGCTGCGCCGCCGGCGCGGCGTGGAGCTCACGCCGGCTGCCGAGGTGCTGGTGCGCCATGCCGTCTCGGCGCTGCGCGGTCTGCGCGAGGGCCTGGGCCTGGCCATGGACCAGCCCGAGGCCGACCAGCTCCGGGTGGCCGTCGGCGCGCTGCCGAACATGGTGGCCAACCTGCTGCCCGAGGCCGTGGCCACGCTGCATGAATCACAGCCGGCGCTGCGCGTGCGCGTGGTGAGCGGCACCAACGCGCAGCTGATGACGCAGCTGCGCCAGGGCGAGATCGACCTCGTGCTCGGCCGCCTCGCGCAGGCCTCTGCCATGGCCGACCTGGCCTTCGAGCAGCTCTACAGCGAGCCGCTGCTGCTGGTGGCGCGGCCCGGGCATCCGCTGGCGGCTCGGCGCAAGCCGCCGCTCGACGCGCTGGCGGGCCATCCGCTGGTGCTGCCGGTGTCGGGCACGCTGATACGGCACACGGCCGATGCCTTTCTGATTGCGCAGGGCATGGCGCTGCCCGGCCGGCTGGTGGAAGCGACGGACACCAGCTTCGTGCTGGGGTTGCTTCAGCGCTGCGATGCGGTGTGGTTCGCGCCGCAGGGAGCGGTCGAAGGGCTGGTCGAGCGCGGCGAACTCAAGCGGCTGGCCATCGACACCTCCAGCACCGAGGGGCCGGTGGGGCTCACCATGCGGCGCGGCGACGAGCCGGCCGAAGGCGCCCGGCTGCTGATCGAGGCCATCCGCGAGATCGTGGCGGCGAGGCACCGCACGGCCGAGGGAGTGCCCGCATGAGCGGCAGCGAAAAGACGATGCCCGCCGAGCGCCAGTCGCTGGTCGACGCCCTGCGCGGCTTCGCGTTGCTGGGCATCCTCGTCGTCAACATCGCGAGCTTCTCCTCCACGTACTACGGCGCGGGCATTCCCGACCCGATGGCGCAGTCGGTGCTCGAACGCGCGGCGCTGCTGGTGCGCACGCTGGTGTTCGAGACCAAGTTCTACCTGCTGTTCTCCTTCCTCTTCGGCTACAGCTTCACGCTGCAGATGCAGTCGGCCGAGCGCGGCGGCAAGGCTTTCGCGCCGCGCATGGGGCGACGGCTGGTGGGGCTGTGGGTGCTGGGGCTTGTGCACGCGGTGGTGCTGTACCACGGCGACATCCTCACCACCTATGCGGTGCTGGGGGCGGTGCTGCTGGCGCTGCGTCGGCGCGGCGACGTTTTCATGGCGCGCGCCGCGGTGTTCCTGGTGCTGGCGACTTCGCTGCTGTGGGCGGGCATCGGCTACCTGCTGGTGACGGCGGGCGCGCCCAACGACACGCGCACCGCCTACATGGATGCCGTCGCGGCGCTGGCGGCATATCGCGGGACGCCGTTCACGGTGATCGTGCAGCACCTGCGCGAGCTCTCGCAGATCTGGTGGATCACCGGGCTGGTGCAGGCGCCGACGGCGCTGGCGATGTTCTTTGCGGGCTTCATCGCGGGGCGGCGCGAGTTGTTCGCCAACGTCGATGCGTATCGGCCGCTGTTCAAGCGACTGCTGCGCTGGGGGCTGGTCATCGGGCTGCCGGGCGCGGCGGTGTACGCCTTTCCTTCGATCCGGCTGGACAACCCGGTGCGCGAGCTCTATGGCCTCGCGGCCACGCTGCTCACCGCCCCGTTCCTCACGGCGGCCTACGCGGCCGGCCTGGTGCTGCTGATGCTGTCGCCGCGCGGCCGGGTGCTCGAAGCCATGCTCGCACCGGCAGGCCGCATGGCGCTGACCAACTACCTGACGCAGTCGCTGGTGTGCGCGTGGCTCTTCCTGGCCTACGGGCTGCGCTGGATCGGCACCATGGGCCCGCTGGCCGCCACCGGCATCGCCTTCGCGATCTTCGCGGCGCAGCTGGTGCTGAGCCGCTGGTGGCTGGGCCGCTTCGTCTATGGGCCGGTCGAGTGGCTGCTGCGCGCGTTCACGAACCTGGAGCTTCCGCCGATGCGGCGAAAGGCGGTGGCGCAGGCTCAGCGCGGCAGCAGCGTCGACAGCTGATAGACCGCAAAGGCCAGCAGGATCGCGCCCGACAGGCGGTTGATCGACTGCATGGTCTTGGCACTGAGCTTGTGTCGCACCGACGACACCATCGTCGACAGTCCCAGCCACCACAGCGCGGAGCCCAGGAACACGCCGAGCACCACGGTCGCGGCCTGGGTGCCGCCCGTGGTGTGGCCGGTGGAGATGGAGGCGAACACCGCGACGAAGGACAGGATCGTCATCGGGTTCGCCAGCGTCAGCACGAAGACCGAGAGCGTGGCCTTCAGCGGCGTGGTGGCGTCGGCGGCCTGCCGGGCCTGCGTGGCGACCGGCGCGCGAAGCAGCTGCACGCCCATCCACGCGAGGAAGGCCGCGCCGCCCAGCGCCAGCGGCACGCGCGCCGCCACCATCGAGGCGATGACGGCCGACACGCCCAGCGCACCGATGGCGCCGTAGAAGGCGTCGGCCAGCGCGGCGCCGAGCCCGCTGAGAAAGCCGATGGTGCGGCCGTGCGCGAGGGTGCGCTGGATGCACAAGAGGCCGATGGGGCCGACAGGTGCCGCGATGGAGAGCCCGATGACGAGGGCCTTGAGGAAGAGGGTAGAGTCCATTTGTAAATTGTCTTTACCACGTCGCCTGATGAAAATGGCGAAGCTCAGGCGGAATGCGCTTTCCGCCTTAAATTCAAGACGAATCGATCGGCTGAAGCCTGAAATCCATGGAAATCGACAGCAAGAACTGGCAGATCCTCGAAGTGCTGCAGGCCGATGCGCGCACCTCGCTCACCGCGCTGGCGCGGCAGGTGGGCCTGTCGGTGCCCTCGACCTCGGAGCGCGTGAAGCGGCTCGAAGAAGCCGGCGTGCTCGCCGGCTATCGCGCCGTGGTGCCGCCGCGCAACGTGGGCTACACGGTGATGGCGCTCGTGGGCATCACCACGCCGCAGCCCGAGAAGGCGCGGCTGCTGAAGCTGCTCGAGGGCAGGCGCGAGGTGCTCGAGTGCTTCCACGTGACGGGGCAGGACTCGTACGTGCTGAAGGTGGCGGCGCGCGACATCGAACACCTGGAGGCCTTCGTGAGCAGCATCAACCACCTGGGCGAGACGCGCACGTCGATCGTGATGTCGGTGCCTATTCCGGCGCGCGCCATCGCCGCGCCCGAACCGGAAAAGCCGCCGCGCCGCTAACCCGGAGGCAGCGGCCGCGACCAGAGCCAGGCCAGCACGCAGGCCATGCACCCGATGGCCAGCGCGGCCAGCCACGCACGGTGCGCGGTGAAAGAGACGATCACTGCGCAAACCGCCATCGTCACGGTCGCGCTCCACTTGGCGCGCCGGCTCACGGTGCGGCCGTTGGCCCAGTTGTGCAGCAGCGGGCCGAAGAGGCGGTGGTTCAGCAGCCAGGCATGCAGCCGGGGCGAGCTGCGCGCCGCGGCCCATGCGGCCATCAGGATGAACACCGTGGTCGGCATGCCGGGCACGATCACGCCGATGAGGCCCAGCACCAGGCACAGCACCGCAAAGGCATAGAGCAGCGCTCGCGTGAGCGCGGACTTGCGTTCAGGGGCTGGGGCCGGCTCGGGCTTCAAGACAGGATCAGGCCGGGGCCTGCCCTTGTTGCGGCGGCTGCGGCGGCTGTTCGCGCTCGGGCAGCCCGTCGGCCGAGATGCGCATCTTCGGCAGGAACTGCGGGTACTCGCGCTGCATGAAGTCGATGAGGCCTTCGCGCACGCTGCAGCGCAGGTCGAAGGTCAGGCCCGAGGTGGCGGCGGTGCAGAGCACGCGGATCTGCATCGTGCGCTCGGTGGCGTCGGTCACGCGCAGGTTGAAGAAGCGGCCGTCCCATTCGGGGGCGGCCTTCACGATGCGCTCGACCTCGGCGCGCAGCGGCGCGAGCGGCATGCCGTAGTCGACGTAGATGAACACCGCGCCCAGCAGCTGGGCCGAATGCCGCGTCCAGTTCTGGAAGGGCTTCTCGATGAAGTAGGTCAGCGGCAGGATCAGCCGGCGCTCGTCCCAGATCTTCACGACCACGAAGGTGCCGGTGATCTCCTCGACGCGGCCCCACTCGCCCTCGACCACCAGCACGTCGTCGATGCGGATGGGCTGCGCCAGCGCGATCTGCAGCCCCGCGATGAGGTTGCTGAACACCGGCTTGGCCGCCAGACCGGCCACGATGCCGATCACCCCGGCAGAGGCCAGCAGGCTCGCGCCCACCTGGCGCGCGCCCGGAAAGGTCATGAGCATCATCGCGCCGCCCGCCACGACCACCACGGTCATCGCGGTGCGCGCGAGCACGCGCGTCTGCGTGAGCACGCGGCGGGCCTGCAGGTTGTCGGCGATGTCGGAAGGGTGCTGCGCGAGCACGCCGTCGGCGAAGCCGCTGATGGCCTTCACCGCGAGCCAGGTGGTGGCGGCGATGAGCAGCAGGCCGGTGAAGTGCCGAACGTTGCCGATGAAGCGCAGGTCGTCCGGCGCGCCCTGCCACACCATGGTGAGCGCCACCAGCGGGAACACGAGCCGGGCGGGCGCCCTGCAGTTGACCACCATCGCATGGATGGCCGGCGCGGGGCGGGTGATCCGCCTGAGCACCAGGCCGACGATGCGGTGGGCAAGAAGAGAGAGGGGAACTGCGATCAGTGCGGCAAGCCAGGTGCCGAACCAGGGATGGGCGAGTATCTCTTTGGTCATCAGGCGGGAGTCGTCTTCGCTTGTTCTGTTGTCTCGTTCAGAGGTTGAAGAATGCGCGCCGCGTCGTCGCGCAGCTGCGTGGCGAGTGCCGTGGCCAGGTCGAGCCGGCGAAGCAGCCAGGGGCTGATGTCGTTGTCGAACGGGTCGGGCAGGGGGATCGGGCCGCCGACCGTGGTCGAACCGGCACTCTCGGGGTGGGAGGGACCGGTGGTTGGAATGGTTCCGATGGCCGCCTCGATGCGCTGCGCGGTGCGGCCGATGGGGCCTTCCACCTCGGCCGGCGTGAGGCGGTCGCGCCGCAGCACCAGCATCGACTTCACCGCGCTGAGCTGCGCGAGCAGCTGGTAGCTGTGGGCCTGCAGGTGTTCGAGTGGCTCCAGCGGCGGCTGCACCGCGCGCGGCTCCGACAGCGAGCGCTGCGTGGCCTGCACCAGCGCCGAGAGGCTGTCGTAGGCCTCGCGGCGCGCGAGGCGCCATTCGAGCTCGGGGCTGCTGTCGATGGCCTTGAGCTGGCCCAGGCCCAGCGCCAGCCGCGCATGGCGGGCCTGCGCGGTGAGCACGCGCGCGACCAGCGCCGGAAGCTGCGTGCGCTCCCACGAGGGCAGCACATAGCAGAAGGCCCAGGCGAGCGCGGCGCCGATCAGCGTGTCGGCGATGCGCTCGAAGAGCGCGAAGATAGGCGCCACGCCCACGTTCAGCATGTGGGCCTGCACCAGGCCCAGCACGGTGGCGGCCACCGCGGTAATGAGGTAGCGCCGCACCGCGAAGCTGTGCGCGATGGCCTGCGACACCGTGACGATGACCAGCAGCATCAGGGCCGACGGATGCGCCGACAGCAGCCCCACCGCGAGCACGCAGCCCAGCAGCGTGCCGGCCACGCGGGCGTTGCGCCGCTCCAGCGTCTGCGAGAGGCTGCCGCGCAGCACCACCACGATGGTCAGCAGGATCCAGTAGTCGTGCGAGCCCCACGGCATCGACACCGCGATGGCATAGCCGGCCGCGATGGCCAGCGCGGCGCGAATGGCGTGGCGCAGCGGCGGCTGGTCCCAGCTCCAGAGCGTGAAGAAGGGGCGCAGCGACCAGTCGGTGGGGCTCACGAAGAGCTGCCAGTTGGCGCGCACCACGGCCAGGTTGGGCTCGACGTCGCCGCGCGCCATGGCCGACAGGCGCAGCACCTCGTCGTTGATGTGGCCGATGCGGCTGGCCAGCCCGCGCGCGAGCATGGCCGCGGTGGGGCCGATGTGGCCGCCGCCCTCGGCGCTGTCGTCGGCCGAGACGTGGATGGCTGCCAGGCGCGGGCGGCGGTCGGGCACCGCGTCGGGCTGGCGGCCGAACATGAGCGCGTCGGCCAGGGCGATGGTCTCGTCGGCCAGCTCCTCGAGCACGCGGCGCATCTCGATGAGCGCCTCGGCGTGCGCGGGGTGTGCGCGCAGGGTGTCGAGGTCGAGCTCGCTGGCCAGCAGTTGGTCGCGCATCTCGAGCACGATCACGAGCATGGCCGCCAGCCGCTGGCGGCGCGGGGTGCGCGGCGATTCGAGCACGATGTCGCGCGTGGCCTGCAGCTGGTCGGCCAGCGCGGCCTGCTCGCGCAGCAGCCGGCCCAGCATGGGGGCGGGAACGTCGCGCACGTCGCGGGTCTCGTCCTGCGGCAGGAACTGGCTGGCCTCGGTGCGCATGAGCGCGGCCAGCGAATACAGCACGTCGGCGATCGACTGCGTGCGAAAGCGCCCGTTGAGCGCCAGGTTGGCCAGCGTGGCCCAGATCACGTACAGCCCCGCGCCCAGCCCGAAGTGCCAGGTGCGCTCGATGACGTCGGCCATGCCGGCGGGCGCCTGCGTGGCCATGGAGAACACCATCGAGAACATCACCGCGATGGCGATCGGGATGCCCCGCTTGCCCCAGGCCATGGCCAGGAAGGCCATGAAGGTGGCGGGCACCAGCAGCAGCCCCAGGCGGATGGGGGCGCTGTGCAGCATCTGCACCGCGAAGAACAGCGGCAGCCCGATGAGCGGCGCCGGCAGCATCTGCAAAAACTTGCCGCGGCGCGGGCCGGGCAGGTCGGGCGGCGCGGTGACGATCACGCCGGTGGCGGCGGTCGAGGCCGCGAGGGTGCCCAGCCACAGGTGGATGCCGCCGGAGATGAAGAGCAGGCCCAGCGCGACGGTGAGCCCGCTCGCGACATAGTGGCTCAGCGCGACGCGCAGAGCGGCTCGGACCCGGGGCGCGGTGCTGCTGGGCCCCGGCATCGTCACTTGGCGGAGGAGTTGCCTTGGGAAGGGGCGCCGTTGGCGGGCGCTTCGCGGCGCACGCGCGTGAGCTTGCGGGGCGCGGGAGGCGCGGCGGCAGGGGCCGGGGCTTCGGCGGCCTCGTCGGCAAAGCCCGTGACCGTGCTGCGGGCGTAGAGGTCGGCGGAGGCGTCGTCCGTGCCCGCGCTCGCCTTGGTGGAGGCCGACACGGCGCGAACGCGGTCGCTGGCGCGCAGCTTGTCGTCCACGTTGGCGAACTTGGAATACTTGGCGAGCAGCGGCACCAGCTGTCCGTACACGCGCGGGGCGCCGGCCAGGCATTCGCGCTGGTCGATGAACTCCGGCTCGCCCGTGAAGTTGCCGATCAGGCCGCCGGCCTCGGTGACCAGCAGCGAGCCCGCCGCCACGTCCCAGGGGTTCAGGCCGGTCTCGAAGAAGGCGTCGGTGAAGCCCGCGGCCACGTAGGCCAGGTCGAGCGCGGCGGCGCCGGGGCGGCGCAGGCCGGCGGCGCGGGGCATCATGTCCGCCATGATGGCCAGGTACTGCTTGAAGTTGTCGCCGGTGCGGAAGGGGAAGCCGGTGGAGATCAGGCACTCGTTGAGGCGGGTGCGCTTCGAGACGCGGATGCGGCGCTCGTTCATGTAGGCGCCGCGGCCCTTGGTGGCGGTGAACAGGTCGTTGCGGGTGGGGTCGTACACCACGGCCTGCTCGATCTTGCCGCGCACCGACAGCGCGATCGACACGCAATAGACCGGGAAGCCGTGGATGAAGTTGGTGGTGCCGTCCAGCGGATCGATGATCCAGACGTAGTCGGAGTCCTTGGCGCCGTACTGGCTGCCCGATTCTTCCGCGAGGATGCCGTGCCCCGGGTACGCGCCGAGCAGCGTCTCGATGATCGCTTGCTCGCTGGCGTGATCGACTTCGGTGACGAAGTCGTTGACCTGCTTCTGGGAGATGCGCACGGCCTCCACGTCGAGGGCGGCGCGATTGATGATGGCGCCAGCGGCGCGTGCGGCCTTGACGGCCACGTTGAGCATGGGATGCAGGTTGGGGGACGACATTGGATTGTGGGAAGAACGGTGGGGAGGGCCCCCGGAGACGGCCCGGCGATGCGGGCGGCGAGAATCGGGGGATTTTACCGGCTCCGCCCGTTAGTGTCCGCCAACCCTCCATGCGCACCCGTTTCATCCTGATCCAGACCAGCCACGCCGGCAACGTGGGCGCCGCCGCCCGCGCCATGAAGACCATGGGTTTTTCCGACCTGGTGCTGGTGGCCCCGCGCTGGGCCAACGTGCTGCGGCGCGAGGAAACCATCCAGCGCGCGAGCGGCGCGCTCGACGTGCTGGCCAACGCCCGCATCGTCGAGACGCTCGACGAGGCCCTCGACGGCGTGACCCACCTGTGCGCCACCGCCATGATCCCGCGCGACTTCGGCCCGCCCACGCGCACCCCGCGCGAGCACCTGGAGCCCCTGGCAAAACAGGGCGACCAGCACGTGGCCTTCCTGTTCGGCTCCGAGCGTTTCGGCATGCGCAACGAGGACGTCTACCGCTGCAACGTGGCGCTGAGCATTCCCACCGACCCCAAGTTCGGCTCGCTCAACCTGGGCGCGGCCATCCAGGTGGTCGCCTACGAATGGCGGCTGGCGCTGGGCGGCTACGAGGTGCGCGAGGCCATCCAGCCCGTGCAGGCTGCCGACGCGCAGGCCGTGGCCGGCATGCTCGACCACTGGGAGCGCTCGCTGGTGGAGATCGGCTTCCTCGACCCCGAGGCGCCCAAGAAGCTCATGCCCAGGCTGCAGCAGCTCTTCAACCGGGCGCAGCCCACGCCGGAGGAGATCCACATCCTGCGCGGCATCGCCAAGGCGATGAGCGACGCGACCCGGCCGCCCAGGGGAGACAAGGGCGACAAGGGCGGAAAGGCCCCCGGGAACGACTAAAACCTTATCGTTCGTACGCGAAGACACGCGGCCTTAGACTGCGCGGCCCCTATCGATATAACGACAACAGACAGAAGGCATAAGGCAGCGATGTTCTCCAGACTGCGCGCCGACATCCGGTGCATCCTCGAACGCGACCCGGCCGCCCGAAGCGCCTGGGAAGTGATCACGGTCTATCCCGGCTTCCACGCCGTGGTGCTGCATCGCTGGGCGCATGCCTGTTGGACCCATGGCTTCAAGTGGCCCGCGCGCTTCATCGCGCACTGGTCGCGCTGGTTGACCGGCATCGAGATCCACCCCGCCGCCAAGATCGGCGAGCGCGTGTTCTTCGACCACGCCATGGGTGTCGTCGTGGGCGAGACGGCCGAGATCGGCGACGGCTGCACCATCTACCAGGGCGTGACCCTGGGCGGCACCTCCCTCTACAAGGGCACCAAGCGGCATCCGACGCTGGGGCGCAACGTGGTGGTGGGCGCAGGCGCCAAGGTGCTCGGCGGCTTCGTGGTGGGCGACGGCGCCAAGGTGGGCTCGAACGCGGTGGTCACCAAGCCGGTGCCCGCGGGCGCCACGGCGGTGGGCAACCCGGCGCGCATCATCGAGGCTGAAGCCGCCGCGCGGCGCGAGGAAACCGCCTCGCGCATGGGCTTCTCCGCCTACGGCGTGACGCAGAACGACGACCCGCTGAGCCAGGCGCTGCGCGGCCTGATCGACAACGCTTCGGGCCAGGAACACCAGATCGCGCTGCTGTGGCAGGCCATCGAGAAGCTGTCGGCCCAGCCGGGCAGCAGGGACTGCGTGCCGGGCGACGCCGCGCGCGACGAGAGCTTCGAGGCGGACAAGCTCACGCAGCTGATCGGCAAGTAGGCAGGTCGACCGGTCAGCCGCCGCGCTTGGCCGGCGCGTGCAGCGCGCCATGCACGTGGCCCGCGTGCTGCCCGAAGGTCTCGGGCGCGAGCGCGGCTGTATCCAGCTCCTGCAGGATGCCGCAGGCGTTCGCCGATTCGGGGCCGCAGCACTGCTGGCGCAGCGCCTTCAGCTGCTTCTCCAGCGTCTTCAGCTCGGCGATGCGCGCGGCCACGTGGCCGATGTGGTCGTCCAGCAGCTGGTTGACCTCGCCGCAGTCTTCCTGCGGCGCGTCGCGGAATTTCAGCAGGCTGCGGATCTCGTCGAGCGTCATGTCCAGCGAGCGGCAGCGGCGGATGAAGCCCAGGCGCTGGGCGTGGTCCTCGTCGTAGATGCGGTAGTTGCCGTCGGTGCGCGCGGGCTCGGGCAGCAGGCGCTCGCGCTCGTAGTACCGGATGGTTTCGACCGGCGTATTCGCGGCCTTGGCCAGTTCACCGATTTTCATGATGCGGCAAATGAAAGGGTGGAGATGGGTGGTTGACTCTACACCTGCTTCAGGGTTTCCAATCGATTCCATGACGAACCAGAACGCCCTGAACCCGCCCGTGCCGCCCGTGCCGCGCTCGCACGCGCACTCTCATCCGCATGCACACGAGGAGGGGCACGGCCACGATCACGGCCATGAACATGACCACGCGCACGAGCACGCGAAGGCCAAGACGGCCGACGCCTGCTGCGGCTGCAGCAGCACCGCCAGCCACGGCCCGATTCCTCTGGCGCCCGACGTAGGTGACGTGCCCAAGGGCGCCTTGCTCTTTCGCATTCCCACCATGGACTGCGCGGTGGAAGAGTCCGAGATCCGCCGCGCGCTGGAGCCCATTGCCGGCGTCAAGGCGCTGCGCTTCCGCCTCGGTGAGCGCACCATGGCCATCACCACCGACGACGGCGTGCTGCCCGATGCGCTGGCCGCCATCCGCAATGCCGGCTTCAAGCCCGAGCCGCTGAATGCGCCGGGCGCGCAGGCCGCTCCTGCAGCACCCGCGAAGATCGCCGGCATGAGCGCCGGCCTGGCGCGGCTGGTCGCGGCGCTGGTGCTGGCCGTCGCGGCCGAGTCGGTCTCTTTCATGGGGCTGGAGGGCCGGGGCTTCATGGTGTTCGAGATGGCGCTGGCGCTGGGCGCCATCGGCCTCGCGGGCCTCGATACCTACAAGAAGGGCTTCGCGGCGCTGGTGCGCGGCCGCCTGAACATCAACGCGCTGATGGCGGTGGCCGTCACCGGCGCATTCATCATCGGCCAGTGGCCCGAGGCCGCGATGGTGATGGCGCTCTACGCCATTGCCGAACTCATCGAAGCCCGCGCAGTGGACCGCGCGCGCAACGCCATCCAGAGCCTGCTGGCCCTCGCGCCCGAGCAGGCCGAAATCAAGCAGGCCGACGGCAGCTGGAAGACGGTGATGGCGAGCGAGGTGCCGCTGGAGGCCATCGCGCGCATCCGCCCCGGCGGTCGCGTGCCGCTGGACGGCATCGTCACCGAAGGCACCAGCGCCATCGACCAGGCGCCCGTCACCGGCGAGAGCATTCCGGTCGACAAGACCATCGGCGATCAGGTGTTCGCCGGCACCATCAACCAGACCGCCGCGCTCGAATTCCGCGTGACGGCCGTGGCCGCCAACACCACGCTCGCGCGCATCATCCACGCGGTCGAGGAAGCCCAGGGCTCGCGCGCGCCCACGCAACGCTTCGTCGACAGGTTCGCCGCCATCTACACGCCCGCCGTCTTCGTGCTGGCGCTGGCCGTCGCGGTGCTCACGCCGTTCCTGATGGACTGGACCTGGACGCAGGCCATCTACAAGGCGCTGGTGCTGCTGGTCATCGCCTGCCCGTGCGCGCTCGTCATTTCCACGCCGGTCACGGTGGTGAGCGCGCTGGCCTCGGCGGCACGGCGCGGCATTCTCATCAAGGGCGGCACGTACCTCGAAGAGGCGCGCAAGCTCAAGGCGGTGGCGCTCGACAAGACCGGCACCATCACCGAAGGCAAGCCGAAGCTGGTGGAGTCGTCGCTGGTCGGCGATTCTTCGGCCGGCAACCAGGCGGCGGTGTTCGCCATTGCCGCCAGCATCGCGGGCCGCTCCGACCACCCGGTGTCCAAGGCGATTGCCGAAGGGCTCAAGGGCGAGCAGGGCGAAGTCGCCGACTTCACCGCGCTGCCCGGCCGCGGCGTGCAGGCCGCGCATGAGGGGCAGGTCTACGTGCTGGGCAATCACCGCTTGATCGAGGAGCGGGGCCTCTGCATGCCGTCGCTCGAAGCCGAGCTCCAGCGCCACGAGGAGGCCGGCCGCACCGTCACGCTGCTGGCGTCCGACAAGGCCGTGCTCGCGCTGTTCGCCGTGGCCGACACCATCAAGGAATCGTCGCAGGCGGCGGTGGCCGAACTGCGCTCGCTCGGCGTGGTGCCGGTGATGCTCACCGGCGACAACACCGCCACCGCCAGGACCATCGGCGCCCACGCCGGCATCGAGGACGTGCGCGGCAACCTGCTGCCCGAGGAGAAGCTCGACGCCGTCAAGGCCATGCAGCAACGCTACGGCGCGGCCGCGATGACCGGCGACGGCATCAACGACGCCCCCGCGCTCGCCCGGGCCGACATCGGCTTCGCGATGGGCGGCGCCGGCACCGACACCGCGATGGAAGCGGCCGACGTGGTCATCATGAACGACGACCTGCGCCGCATTCCCGAAACCATCCGCCTCTCGCGCCGCGCCCACTCGGTGCTGTGGCAGAACATCACGCTCGCGCTGGGCATCAAGGCCGTGTTCTTCGTGCTCGCCGTGTTCGGCAGCGCGACGATGTGGATGGCGGTGTTCGCGGACATGGGTGCGAGCCTGCTGGTGGTGGCCAACGGACTGCGGTTGATGCGCGCGCCGAAGTGAGGGAACGGGCAGGCTGGGAGGGCAGCCGGGAGGGCAGGCCCGGCTGGCTCCGCGACATGGCTTGGGACTAACATAGGCCGGGTTTCCGTTCCCCAGCCAGAGTCCTTCGATGTCCGTCACCTCGCTCCTGCTGCAGCTCATCGTCATCCTGGTCACCGCGCGCCTGTGCGGCTGGATCCTTCGCCACGTCGGCCAGCCCGGCGTGGTCGGCGAGATGGCGGCGGGCCTGATGCTCGGGCCGGTGGTGATGGGGGCGCTCTTTCCCTCGCTGCACGCGCAGCTGTTCTCCAAGGAATCGCTGCAGGGGCTGTCTTCCCTTTCCACGCTGGGGCTGGTGCTCTTCATGTTCGTCGTCGGCCTGGAGCTGCGGGCTTCCAAGGGCGTGCGCGAGCAGCTGCGCTCGGCGGGCTACGTGGGCGTGCTGAGCGTGGTCGTGCCGATGGCGCTGGGCATCGCGATCGCGCCGGCGCTGCATCCCACGCTCGCGCCGGCCGGCGTGGCCTTCTGGCCCTTCGCGCTGTTCATCGCGGCGGCGCTGTCGATCACCGCCTTTCCGGTGATGGCGCGCATCCTGAAGGACCGCGGCATGACGCGCACGCCTTTCGGGCAGCTCTCGCTGAGTGCGGCGGCCGTGGTCGACGTGTTCGCCTGGATCCTGCTCGCGGTGGTGATCGCGCTGGTCGGCGCGGGCGAGGGCTACCAGGGACTGCTGAAGACCACGCTGGGCATGGCGGTGGTGCTGGCGGCGCTGTTCCTCGGGCTCAAGCCGGCCTTCGCGTGGCTGCTGCGCGTGAAGGCGCCCGAGGGCGAGCCTTCGACAACCGTGATGGCGGCGCTGATGATCGGCCTGCTGGCGACCTCGCTGGTCACCGAGTGGCTGCATCTTCACGCGGTGTTTGGCGCATTCCTGTTCGGCGCCTGCCTGCCGCGCGACGACCGCCTGCTGAAGTCGCTCACCGAGCGCATCGAGCCGATCTCCATCGTGGTGCTGATGCCGCTCTTCTTCGCGCTCGCCGGCCTGGGCACCACGGCCAACGCCTTCTCGGGGGCGAGCCTGGGCGCGATGCTGCTGATCGTGGGCGTGGCCACCGTGGGCAAGATCGCCGGCGGCGCGGCCGGTGCGCGCATGGCGGGCTACGGATGGCGCGACAGCCTAGCCACCGGTTCGCTGATGAATGCGCGCGGACTGATGGAACTCATCGTCATGAAGATCGGCCTCGACGCGGGCCTCATCGGCCCTGAGCTCTTCACCATGCTGCTGGTGATGGCGCTGGCCACCACCGCAATGACGGGGCCGCTGATCAACCTGTTCATCGGCCGCAAGCAAGCGGTAGCGGCAGACGCCGCGCACGCGAAGCCCTGAATTCGATCAGCGCTTCGCCACGGTGAAGCCGATGCGCGTCTCGCCGCCCCGGCTCGCGGCGAACACCCGCCCGCCGTGCATGCGAGCGATGGCTTCCACGATCGACAGGCCCAGCCCGTGGTGGCGCGTCGAGCCGTCGCGGGCCCGCGCGGCGCGGTAGAAGCGCTCGAACAGGCGGGGCAGGGCGGCAGGGGCGATGGGCTCGCCCTTGTTGACCACGGCCACGGCGAACTCGGTCGCGCTTTCCTCGCCGATCTCGATGCGTATCGTCGAAGCGGGCGTGGCAAAGCGGATCGCGTTGCCCAGCAGGTTGAAGAGCGCGCGGCGTACCAATGCGGCATCTACGTCGGCCATGGCGTCGCCGCGCACCTCGGCGCGCAGGCCGGCTTCCTCGAGCATGGCGTCGTAGAAGTCGATCACGTCCGTGGCCTGCGCGGCCAGGCTCGTCACGGCCCGGGTGCGCATCGGCGCGCCGCGCTCGGCCTGCGAGAGGAACAGCATGTCGGTGACGATGCCGGAGAGCCGCCCGACCTCCTCGAGGTTAGATGCGAGCACGGTCTGCAGCTCCTCGTTGCTGCGTGGGCGCGTGAGCGCGAGTTCGGTGGAGCCGATCAGGTTGGCCAGCGGCGTGCGCAGCTCGTGTGCCACGTCGGCGTTGAAGGATTCGAGCTGCACGTAGGCGCGCTGCACCCGCAGCAGCAGGGCGTTGAACTGGGTGATCCAGGGGCGCAGCTCTTGTGCGAAGTCGTCGGCGTCGATGGGCTGGTTGGCCTTGTCGGGCGCCATCGCGGCGGTGCGCTCGGTGAGCGTCTTCAGGGGCTTCAGGCCGCGGCGCACCAGCCACATGCCCGTGAGCGAAACCAGCGCGGTGCCCAGCACCACGGCGCCCAGCAGGGTCCACGCCAGGCGGCGCAGCAGCTGGGCTTCCTGCGCGGTGTTCACGCCGATGCGCACCGCGAGCTGGGTGGTGGCGCCGGCCTGCGTCCAGGGCACCTGCAGGTCGCGCAGCATCCACTTGCCGCCGGCCGTGGGGCGCGATTCGAAGAGCTGCCTGCCGCCGGCGGAGATCGACAGGGTCACGTCGTCCTGCATCGAGAAGAAGTCGTCGAGCTTGTGGCGCAGGAAGACGAGGTCGCCGCCTTTTTCCGCCTCCTGCAGCAGGTGCTGCACCAGCTCGGCCTTGTTGGAGAGTTCCTCTTCCTGCTTCTGTCCGAAGTTCCAGGCCGTGACCAGATAGATGGCGAAGCAGATCACGCTCAGCCCGAACAGGGTCTGCGCGGCGAGCCAAAGCGACAGCCGGCTCTGCAGGGATCGCGGCCGGGCGCTCAATGCCAGGAGCGGTCTTCGAGCACGTAGCCCATGCCCCGCACGGTGTGCAGCAGCTTCACCTCGAACGGATCGTCGAGCTTGCTGCGCAGCCGGCGGATGGCCACCTCGACCACGTTGGTGTCGCTGTCGAAGTTCATGTCCCACACCTGCTCGGCGAGCGTGGTGCGCGAGAGGATCTGCCCGCGCCGGCGCAGCAGCACCAGCAGCAGCGTGAACTCCTTGGCGGTGAGGTCCAGCCGCGTGCGGTTGCGCATGCACTTGCGGCTGACGAGATCGACCTCCAGGTCGGCCAGCCGCAGCACGGTGGATTCCTGCGGCTTGCCGCGGCGCAGCAGGGCCTGAACGCGCGCCAGCAGCTCGGAGAAGGAGAAGGGCTTGACGAGGTAGTCGTCGGCGCCCTGCTGGAGGCCCTGCACGCGGTCTTCCACCTTGTCGCGCGCCGTGAGCACCAGCACAGGCACGTTCTTCGTGCGCCGGATGGCCTGCAGCACGGCGAAGCCGTCGATGCCGGGCAGCATCACGTCGAGAAGGATCAGCGCGTAGTCTCCCTCGGTGGCGAGGTACTTCCCCTCGATGCCATCGCGGGCTATGTCGACGACGTAGCCGTTCTCCTCCAGGCCCTTCTTGAGGTAGTCGCCCAGCTTGGGCTCGTCTTCGATGACAAGGATTCGCATCTTCGGATGGTATCGAAGCACTTCCGATACGGGGGTTACGTTTCGGTAATCCTGCTGACAGACAAAGCCTCGCCCCGTGGTCGTACATTGCGCCGGCCCGCATTGTTCAGGGCCTGCGCCTTGCAGGGCCATTGCCCAAATGCCCGATGCAGGCCGCCGATATACTTTTTGCCTCCATGCGCCGCTGGTTCCTCATCCTCATGCTCGTCCTGCTGCCGTTCCAGTTCAGCTGGGCGTCGGCATCGGCGTACTGCCAGCATGAGCGCGACACGCGGCCCGACCACTGGGGCCATCACGAAAGCGAGACGCGCGGCACCGACCGCAGCCACAGCGGCGAAGGCGCGCAGAAGAACTCGAGCACCCAGCCCAACGCCGTTGTCGGCGATTGCGCGGTCTGCCATTTCGGCCACGCCCAGCATGCTGACGCGCTGGACGAGCCGGCGCAGTCGGCAGCGCACGAGGCGCAGCCGCTGCGCTCGACGCCCGACGAGCGCTTCGCCTCGCATGTCTCCGACGTTCCGGTCCGCCCCGACTGGTCTCTCGCCTCCTGATTCGGCGAGAGAACACAACCCCCTTCTGATACCCACCATCAGCTAGCCGAGCTCTCGCCGAATTCGTCCGTCCGTTGTTTCGCAACCCAGGAGAATTCGATGCGCACGCTCTTCGTGCCGCTGGCCGTGCTGGCCATGGCGGCGCCCCCGGCTTTTTCGCAGGTCGCCCAGGCCTCGGCCGGTGCCCTCTATTCACAATCCGCGCAGTCCGGCGCGGCCAATGCCCCACGCGTGCAGGAGCCCGCGGGCCCGCTGACCCTTCGCAGTGCCGTCGCGATGGCGCTGCAGGCCAACCCCGGCCTGTCTTCCGCATTGCGCGAGCAGGAGGCCACCGAGGCCGCCATCGTCCAGGCCGGCGCCTGGCCCAATCCCACGCTCGACGCGCAGCTCGAAGACCTGCGCCGCGACAACCGCACCACCACGCTGCAGCTGAGCCAGCCCATCGAACTGGGCGGCAAGCGCTCGGCCCGCGTCACGGCGGCCGAGCGGGCGCGCGACCAGGCCGCGTCGGCGCTGGCAGGGCGCCGCGCAGAGATCCGCGCGGCCACCGTCACCGCCTTCTTCGACGTGCTCACCGCGCAGGAGCGCCTGCGGCTTGCGCAGGATTCGGTGGGCCTCGCGCAGGCCGCCACCCGTGCCGCGGCCAACCGCGTCGCGGCAGGCAAGGTCTCGCCGCTGGAGGAAACCAAGGCGCGCGTGGCCGAGGCCGGCATCCGCGTCGAGCTGATGCAGGCAGAGGGCACGCTGCGCTCCGCGCGCCAGCAGCTCGCGGCGTTGTGGGGCAACCCGAGCCCGCGCTTCACGCAGGTGGACGGCGCGGTCGACCAGCTGCCCGCGACGGCCTCGGCGCAGGACATCGCCAACCGGCTGGTCGATGCACCGGTGGTGCGGCAGGCCCGGCTGGAAGTGGAGCGGCGCAAGGCGCTGGCCGACCTGGAGCGCGCCAGGCGCATTCCCGACGTGACCGTTTCGCTCGGCGCCAAGCGCGTGCCGGCCTCCGAGGGCGAGAACGGCGGCAGCCGGCGCAACCAGGTGGTGCTGGGCCTGTCGGTGCCGCTGCCGATCTTCGACACCAACCGGGGCAACGTCGCCGAAGCCCTGAGCCGCGAGGAAAAGGCACGCGACGACCTCGCCGCCGCCGAGCTGCAGCTGGGCACCGACGTGGCCCAGGCCACCGAGCGCCTGCGCTCCGCGCACGCCACCGCCGAGACGCTGCAGCGCGATGCGCTCCCCGGCGCCGAGAGCGCCTACAAGGCCGCGACCAAGGGTTTCGAGCTGGGCAAGTTCAGCTTCCTGGAGGCGCTCGATGCGCAGCGCACGCTGTTCCAGGTGCGCGCGCAGTACCTGCTCGCGCTGGCCGATGCGCACCGCGCCGCGGGCGAGCTCGACCGGCTGCTGGGCAATGAAGGCGGCGAAACCTCTCCCGCGACGGCGCCCGCCACGCGCTGAAAAGCAATCAAGGAATTCCACAGATCATGAACACAGAAGAACGCAAGACCTTCGCCGAGCGTGTCGGCAGGAAGCAGCTGATCGCCATCGCGGCCGTGCTCGCGCTGGGCGCGGGCGCCGGGGCGCTGATCCTGCGCAGCGCGCCAGCCAAGCCCGAGGCGGCCGGCCATTCGGAAGCCGCAGGCCATGGCGACGGCGAGCACCACGAGGAGGGCGGCCACAAGGAAGAGGGCCACAAGGAGGCCAAGGCCGGCGAAGACCACGACCACAGCCACGGCGAGGCCAAGGGCCACGGCGACAAGGAACACCACGCCGAGGAAGGCAAGGGTGAAGCCAAGTCTGCTTCGGGTGAGGCCAAGGTCGAGGAGAAATCCGCCGCGCACAAGGAAGACGAGGAAAAGATCGCCTTCACCGACGAGCAGGTCAAGGCCGCCGACATCTCCGTCGAAAGCGCCGGCCCCGCGCGCATCAAGCTGTCGCTGCAGCTGCCCGGCGAGATCAAGTTCAATGAAGACCGCACGGCCCATGTGGTGCCGCGCGTGGCGGGCGTGGTCGACAGCGTGTCGGCCAACCTGGGCCAGGAGGTCAGGCGCGGGCAGGTGCTCGCGGTGCTGTCGAGCCCGGGGCTTTCGGAGCAGCGCAGCGAGCTGCAGTCGGCGCAGCGCCGGCTGGAGCTGGCGCGCACCACCTACGAGCGCGAGAAGAAGCTGTGGGAGGAAAAGATCTCGCCGCAGCAGGACTACCTGCAGGCCGAGCAGGCCATGCAGGAGGCCCGCATCGCCGTGGCCAACGCCAACCAGAAGCTGCTGGCGCTGGGCGCCACGCCCGGTTCGTCGGCGCTGGGCCGCTACGAACTGCGCGCACCCTTCGACGGCATGGTGGTCGAGAAGCACATCTCGCTCGGCGAATCGGTGGGCGAGGCGGTCAACGTCTTCACCATCTCCGACCTGTCGACCGTGTGGGCCGAGATCAGCGTGGCCGCCAATAACCTGAACCTGGTGCGCATCGGCGAGCCGGTGAAGATCCGGTCCACCGCCTTCGACCAGACCGCGACCGGCAAGGTGTCGTACGTGGGCTCGCTGATCGGCGCGCAGACCCGCACCGCCACGGCACGCGTCACGCTGACCAACCCCGAGCGCATCTGGCGCCCGGGCCTGTTCGTGAACGTCGAGCTGGTGGCCTCGGAGACGGAGGCGCCCGTGACCGTCGCGGCCGACGCGGTGCAGACGGTGGAAGACAAGCCAACCGTGTTCCTGCGCGTGCCCGGCGGCTTCATGCCGCAGCACGTGCAGACCGGGCGCAGCGACGGCAGGCGCGTCGAGATCGTCGGCGGGCTGAAGCCCGGCGCGGCCTACGCGGCCGGCGGCAGCTTCGTCGTGAAGTCGCAGCAGGGCAAGAGCTCGGCCACGCACACCCACTGAGGAAGCCCGCATGTTCGAACGAATCATCCGCTTCTCCATCGAGCAGCGCTGGCTGGTGCTGCTCGCCGTGTTCGGCATGGCGGCGCTGGGCATCTTCAGCTACCAGAAGCTGCCCATCGACGCCGTGCCCGACATCACCAACGTGCAGGTGCAGATCAACACCGCCGCGCCCGGCTACTCGCCGCTGGAGACCGAGCAGCGCGTGACCTACCCGATAGAGACCGTCATGGCCGGCCTGCCGGGGCTGCAGCAGACGCGCTCGCTCTCGCGCTACGGCCTCTCGCAGGTGACGGTGATCTTCAAGGACGGCACCGACATCTACTTCGCGCGGCAGCTCGTCAACGAGCGCATCCAGTCCGCGCGGGAGAGCATGCCGCGCGGCATCTCGCCGGTGATAGGGCCGATTTCCACCGGCCTCGGCGAGATCTACCTCTGGACCGTCGAGGCGGAGGAGGGGGCCAGGAATGCCGAAGGCAAGCCCTACTCGCCCACCGACCTGCGCGAGATACAGGACTGGATCATCAAGCCGCAGCTGCGCAACGTGCCGGGCGTGACCGAGATCAATTCCATCGGCGGCTTCGCCAAGGAGTTCCAGATCGCGCCCGACCCGGCCAAGCTGCTGGCCCACGGCCTCACGATGAGCGACATCGTTCTTGCGCTGGAGCGCAACAACGCCAACGTGGGCGCGGGCTACATCGAGAAGCGCGGCGAGCAGTACCTCATCCGCGCGCCCGGGCAGGTGAAGTCGGCGGAGGACATCGGCAACGTGATCCTGGGCAACGCCAACGGCATCCCGCTGCGCGTGCAGGACGTGGCCGAGGTCGGCATCGGCCGTGAGCTTCGCACCGGCGCTGCCACCGACAACGGCCGCGAGGTGGTGCTGGGCACGGTGTTCATGCTGATCGGCGAGAACAGCCGCACCGTGTCGCAGGCCGTCGACAGGAAGATGCAGGAGATCAACCGCACGCTGCCGGCCGGCGTGAAGGCCGTGACGGTGTACGACCGCACGGTGCTGGTCGACAAGGCCATCGCCACGGTGAAGAAGAACCTGTTCGAGGGCGCGGTGCTGGTCATCGCGATCCTGTTCCTGTTCCTGGGCAACATCCGCGCGGCCGTCATCACCGCGCTGGTGATTCCGCTGTCGATGCTCTTCACCTTCACGGGCATGGTGAACCAGAAGGTCAGCGCCAACCTCATGAGCCTGGGCGCGCTGGACTTCGGCATCATCATCGACGGGGCGGTGGTGATCGTGGAGAACTGCGTGCGGCGCCTGGCCCATGCGCAGGCACACAAGGGACGGCCGCTCACGCGCAGCGAGCGCTTCCACGAAGTGTTCGCGGCCTCGCAGGAGGCGCGGCGCCCGCTGCTGTTCGGCCAGCTGATCATCATGATCGTGTACCTGCCGATCTTTGCGCTCACGGGTGTCGAGGGCAAGCTGTTCCACCCGATGGCCTTCACCGTGGTGATCGCGCTGCTGGGCGCGATGATCCTGTCGATCACCTTCATTCCGGCGGCGGTTGCGCTCTTCATCGGCAACAAGGTGAGCGAGAAGGAGAACCGCCTGATGGCCTGGGCCAAGCGCGGCTACGAGCCGCTGCTGGCGCGCGTCATGGCTGCCAAGCCGCTGGTCATCACCTTCGCGGTTGTGACCGTGGTGCTGTCGGGCCTGCTGGCCACGCGGCTGGGCACCGAGTTCGTGCCGAGCCTGAGCGAGGGCGACTTCGCCATCCAGGCGCTGCGCATTCCGGGCACCAGCCTCACGCAGTCGGTGGAGATGCAGAAGCAGCTCGAGCGCACGCTGAAGGCGAAGTTTCCGGAGGTCGAGCGGGTGTTCGCGCGCACCGGCACGGCGGAGATCGCCTCCGACCCGATGCCGCCGAACATCTCCGACGGCTACATCATGCTCAAGCCCGAGAGCGAGTGGCCCTCGCCGAAGCGTTCTCGCGCGGAAGTGCTCGCGGCGGTGCAGGAAGAAGTGGAGAAGCTGCCGGGCAACAACTACGAGTTCTCGCAGCCGATCCAGCTGCGTTTCAACGAGCTGATCTCCGGCGTGCGCAGCGACGTGGCGGTGAAGATCTTCGGCGACGACATGGACGTGCTGAACAAGACTGCGGCCGAAGTGTCCGGCGTGCTCAACGGCATCGCCGGCGCGGCAGAGGTGAAGGTGGAACAGACGACGGGCCTGCCGATGCTCACGGTGAACATCGACCGCAGCAAGACCGCGCGCTACGGCCTCAACGTGGGCGACGTGCAGGACGCCATCTCCGCCGCCGTCGGCGGGCGCGAGGCGGGCACGCTGTTCGATGGCGACCGGCGCTTCGACATCATCGTGCGCCTGCCCGAGGAACTGCGCACCGACCTGGAGGCTATCAAGCGCCTGCCTGTGGCCCTGCCCAAGGGCGCGGGCGCCGAAGGCCTGCGCACCAGCTTCATCCCGCTGGGCGAGGTGGCCACGCTGGACATCGCGCCCGGCCCCAACCAGGTGAGCCGCGAGGACGGCAAGCGCCGCATCGTGGTCAGTGCCAACGTGCGCGGGCGCGACCTGGGTTCCTTCGTGGCCGAGGCCGAGGAGGCGATGGGCAAGGTGAAGATTCCCGCGGGCTACTGGACCGTGTGGGGCGGGCAGTACGAGAACCTCGCCTCGGCCACGCAGCGGCTGCAGGTGGTGGTACCGGTCTCGCTGCTGCTGGTGTTCACGCTGCTGTTCGCGATGTTCGGCAACATCAAGGACGGGCTGCTGGTGTTCACCGGCATTCCGTTCGCGCTCACCGGCGGCATCGTGGCGCTGTGGATGCGCGGCATTCCGCTGTCGATATCTGCGGCGGTGGGCTTCATTGCGCTGTCGGGCGTGGCGGTGCTCAACGGGCTGGTGATGATCTCCTTCATCCGCAACCTGCGAGAGGGCGGCCTGCCGCTGGACGCGGCCATCCGCGAGGGCGCGCTCACGCGGCTGCGGCCGGTGCTGATGACGGCGCTGGTCGCCTCGCTGGGCTTCGTGCCGATGGCCATCGCCACCGGCACCGGCGCCGAGGTGCAGCGGCCGCTGGCCACGGTGGTGATCGGCGGTATCCTGTCCTCGACCGCGCTGACGCTGCTGGTGCTGCCGCTGCTCTATCGCATCGCGCACCGGCGCGACGAGGAGGAGGGGCAGGTGCAAGTGCAGCAGCAGGCCCACGGCGCGCCGCTCGATCCTTCACTGCGAGGTTCCCATGGCACATGAGCATTCGCACGCCACCGGCGGCAACGAGAAGGCACTGCGCTGGGCGCTGCTGCTGACCTCGCTCTATCTCGTCGCCGAGGTGGTGGGCGGACTGGTGTCGGGCAGCCTCGCGCTGCTGTCCGACGCGGCGCACATGTTCACCGACACGGTCGCGCTGGCGATCTCGCTCGTGGCCATCCGCATCGGCAAGCGGCCGGCCGACAGGCGGCGCACCTTCGGCTACTACCGCTTCGAGATCCTGGCGGCGGTGCTCAACGCGGTGCTGCTCTTCTTCGTGGCGATCTACGTGCTGTACGAGGCGTACAGGCGCATCTCGCAGCCGGCCGAGATCCAGTCGACCATGATGCTGCTGGTGGCCGCAGGCGGCCTCGCGGTCAACTTCATCGGCATGCGGCTGCTGGCGTCGGGCAAGGACGAGAGCCTCAACGTGAAGGGCGCCTACCTGGAGGTGTGGGCCGACATGCTGGGCTCCATCGGCGTGATCGTGGGCGCCATCGTGATCCGCTTCACCGGTTGGGGCTGGGTCGACTCGGTGATCGCCGTCGCCATTGGCCTCTGGGTGCTGCCGCGCACCTGGCGCCTGCTGCGCGAGAGCCTCAACGTGCTGCTCGAAGGCGTGCCCGAAGAAGTGGATTTGCCGGCGGTCGAGGGCGCGCTGCTGGGCAGCGAAGGCGTCGCGAGCCTGCATGACCTGCATGTGTGGGCGCTGTCCAGCGGCAAGGTGAGCCTGAGCGTGCACGTGGTGTGCACGCCGAATGTGGGCGACCTGGCGCCGCTCGTGCAGCGGCTGCGCGCGATGCTGGCCGAGCGCTTCGACATCCACCATTCGACAGTGCAAGCCGAGCGAGTGCCTTGCGAGCTGGCGGCCGACACGCACGGTTTCGGGGCGGCGAAGGCTTAGGAAGGGTTTTCAGGCCGATTTGGAAGAAGAACGATCCGGCTGTCACAGGCGCGTGCAGTCGGACGTCTTGAAGGCGAGGGCAGCCATCGGGGCGCTCTTTCCCACACCTTCTTGACCAAGGAATCGACCATGAAAATCACCATCATCGGAGGCTCCGGCCTCATCGGCTCCAAGCTCGCCGCCCGCCTGCGCGAGGCCGGCCACGACGTCGTCGCCGCATCGCCGTCCACGGGCGTCAACACACTCACCGGCGAGGGACTGGACGAGGCGCTCGCGGGCGCCCGCGTCGTCGTCGACGTGGCGAACTCGCCCTCGTTCGAGGACAAGGCGGCGCTCGACTTCTTCGCGACCGCGGGACGCAACCTGCTCGCGGCCGAGGTGAAGGCCGGCGTGGCGCATCACATCGCGCTGTCGGTGGTCGGCACCGCGCGGCTGCTCGACAGCGGCTACTTCCGTGCCAAGCAGTTGCAGGAAGACCTGATCGAGGCCTCGCCCGTGCCCTACACCATCGTCCAGGCGACGCAGTTCTTCGAGTTCGTGGGCGCCATCGCGACGTCGGGCGTGCAGGACGGCGTGGCGCGGCTCTCTGACGCGCTCATCCAGCCGATGGCGGCCGACGACGTGGCGGCGGCGCTGGCCGAGGTCGTGACCGAGCGGCCGGCGCACGGCCGGATCGAGATCGCCGGGCCCGAGGCCCTGCCGCTCGATGCGCTGGTGCGCCGCTTCTTCGCGGCGACGGGCGACGCCCGGAAGGTCGTGACCGATCCCGGCGCGCGCTACTTCGGCGTTCAGCTCGACGACGGCTCGCTGACGCCCGGATCGAAGCCGCGCCTGGGCACGATCCGCTTCGACGAGTGGCTGGCGCAGCGCGCGACGGCCTGAGCGAGGAGGAACACAGCCATGAACCGTTTCATCAGGGCCGTCTGCATCCCGTTCGGCATCGTCCTTGGCGCATTCGCCGCCATGCATGCCGCGGCCGCCCCAGAAGCCGCCGTGACCATGCTCAGCGCCAAGGACCTGGCGGACATGCCCGGCAAGGAGGCCATCGTGTTCACGGTGGACTTTCCGCCGGGCTCGGTCGACCCCGTGCATCGTCACGACGCCCATGCGTTCGTCTACGTGCTCGAAGGCTCCATCGTGATGGGCGTGCAGGGCGGCCGGGAGGTCACGCTGACGCCCGGCCAGACCTTCTACGAAGCCCCGGGAGACATCCACACCGTGGGCCGAAACGCCAGCAGCACCAGACCGGCAAAGTTCGTCGTGACCATGGTGAAGAACAAGGGCATGCCCTTCTTCATTCCGGTGAAGTAGCGCGCTGGCTGCCGTTTCAGCTTGCGGGGGCCGGGTGTTGGACAATCCCGCCCGGACTCACACCCATGCACGCAGATCGATGAGCAACCGCTACGACAACAAGTCTTTCACCCAGGCGAAGGCCGAGCCACGCGCCCCGCAGCGCCGCAGGGTCCATGGCGGCTCGGCGGCGCAGCCGCCGATGGCCTTCGACGTGGGTTACGGCTCGGCGCCTCCCGCCGCGCCGGTGCGGACCTGGCGATCGACGGTGGTCGGCTTCGCGATCGGCTTCGGCATCGTGCTTGCCCTCGCCATGAAATGGCTCATGGGCTATCAGATCGACAGCGCGCAGGAGCGCCACGAGCAGCAGAAGGCAATGCGCGCGGCCGCCGCGCGCTGCTACGAGCTGGCGTCGAACGCGGCGATCAATGCCTGCCTGAAGGATGTGGAGGCCAGGGGGCGCGAGGCCCAGTAGAACAGTAGAAGGGACTCAGCGGGCGCGGATGGCCGACTTTGGCCTGAAGGCCTTGCACACCGAATCGTCGGTTTCGAGGTACGGCCCGCCGATCAGGTCGATGCAGTAGGGCACTGCCGCGAAGATGCCCGGCACCACCTGCACGCCCTCGGTGTCCTTCAGCCCCTCGAGCGTTTCGGCGATCGACTTGGGCTGACCGGGCAGGTTGATGATCAGGCTCCTGTCGCGGATCACCGCCACCTGGCGCGAGAGGATCGCGGTGGGCACGAAGCGCAGGCTGATCTGCCGCATCTGCTCGCCGAAGCCCGGCATTTCCTTGTGCGCCACGGCCAGCGTGGCCTCGGGCGTCACGTCGCGCAGGGCGGGTCCGGTACCGCCGGTGGTCAGCACCAGCGAGCAGCCGGCGTCGACCAGCTCGATCAGCGTGGCGCTGATGCGCTCGGCCTCGTCGGGAATCAGGCGGGGCTCGAACTCGATGGGGTTCTTCAGCGCCCGGCCCAGCCATTCCTTCAGCGAGGGCAGGCCCTTGTCTTCATAGGTGCCGCTGGAGGCGCGGTCGCTGATGGAGACGATGCCGATGCGCACCGGGTCGAAAGCGCCTGATCCGCTCATGCGTCTTCTTCCCTGTCCTGTGCGGCGGCAGCGGCCGCGTGGTCGTCGCTGCCGTGCACGGCCAGCTGGGCGCGCACCAGCTGGAAGATCTCGCGGTAGGCCTTGCCCTGGCGGGGGGCTTCGCCAGCGGGGCCGGTCTTCATGTCCTTGCGGGCCTGGCGGACCAGGGCGCGCAGCTGCTGCGAGTCGGTGGCGGGGTGGGTCTCGATCCAGCCGCCCAGGGCATCGTCATCGGCTATGAGGCGGTCGCGCCAGCGTTCGGCCTCGTGCAGGGCGGCCACTTCGGCGGCGGGCACGGTGTTCTGCTCCTGCAGGGCCTGCTTCACGGATTCCAGCACCTCGGGCTCCAGCTTGCGCATGAGCTTGCCGATGAACTGCATCTGGCGGCGCTTGCCCTCGAAATTGGTGATCCGCTTGGCCTCGGCGAGGGCTTCGACCAGTTTTTCGTCGAGCTGGAGGGCATCGAACAGGCCGGCGCGCAGGGTGAGCAGCTCGGCGCCCAGCTTCTGCAGCTCTTCGCTTTCGCGCTTGAGGTCGGTGCGGCTGGCTTCGTCGGAGCCCTTGAGCTCGCGCTTGAGCTCGAGGTCGAGCTCGCTGCCTTCGGCCACGAAATGGCCGCGGACGTAATAGCCTTTTTTGGGTTTGCGGGACATGGAAGGGATTCTGGGCCGCGCCTTGCGGCGTTGCAACGCGTGCAATGCGCAGCGGGAAGCTGCTGAAAACGGGAAATGGGGGCCGCAAGTATCATAGCCACCACATGACGACATCCTCTTCGCGCGCCGATTCCGGCTTCGCCTACAGCCGCTCCTTCTTCGAAAACCTGGTCGACACCGCATTGGCGCACGCCAAGAAGCTCGGTGCCACCGACGCCGGGGCCGAGGCCTCCGAGGGCTGCGGCCTGAGCGTCTCGGTGCGCAAGGGCGAGCTCGAGAACGTCGAGCGCAACCGCGACAAGTCGCTGGGCGTCACCGTCTATGTGGGCCACCGCCGCGGCAACGCCAGCACCTCCGACTTCTCCGAGGCGGCCATCGCCCAGACGGTGCAGGCGGCCTACGACATCGCCCGTTTCACGGCCGAAGACCCCGTCAGCGGCCTGCCGGACGAGGAAGACATCGCCAAGGAACACCCCGAGCTCGACCTGTTCCACCCCTGGGACGTGACCAGCGAGCAAGCCGCGAAGCTCGCCCTGGAATGCGAAGAGGCCGCCCTGTCGACAGACAAGCGCATCACCAACAGCGAAGGCGCGGGCGTCTCGGCCCAGCAGAGCCACTTTTTCAGCGCCCACACGCACGGCTTCCGCGGCGGCTATGCCAGCTCGCGGCACTCCATCTCGGTGGCCCCCATCGCCGGCAAGGGCGACGACATGCAGCGCGACGCCTGGTACAGCTCCATGCGCTCGGCCGACGAGCTGGCCAGCCCGCAGGCCGTGGGCCGCTACGCCGCCGAGCGCGCGCTCAGCCGACTGAAGTCGCGCAAGATCAAGACCACCGAATGCCCGGTGCTGTTCGAGTCGCCGCTGGCCGTGGGGCTGCTGGGCTCACTGGTGCAGGCCGTGAGCGGAGGTTCGCTCTACCGCAAGAGCAGCTTTCTGCTCGACTCGCTGGGCAAGCCCGTGCTGCCGAAGCACGTCGACGTGGCCGAAGACCCGCACGTGCTGCGCGGCAAGGGCAGCGCCCCCTTCGACGACGAGGGCGTGACCACCCGCGCGCGCAAGGTGGTCGATGCCGGCCGCCTCGAGGGCTATTTCCTCTCGACCTACTCGGCGCGCAAGCTGGGCATGAAGACCACCGGCAACGCCGGCGGCTCGCACAACCTGACGCTGAGCTCGCGCCTGACGAAGCACACCGACGACCTCGACGCCATGCTCGCCAAGCTCGGTACCGGCCTCTTCGTGATCGAGCTGATGGGGCAGGGCGTGAACTATGTGACCGGCGACTACTCGCGCGGCGCCAGCGGCTTCTGGGTCGAGAAGGGCAAGATCGCCTTCCCGGTGCAGGAGATCACCATCGCCGGCAACCTCAAGGACATGCTGCTGGGTATTGAAGCCATCGGGGCCGATGCCTACACTTTCGGCGCCAAGACCACGGGGTCGGTCCTGGTGAACCGCATGAAGGTCGCCGGCGCCTGAAGGCTGCGCCGCCGGCCTGCGCGCGAGGGCTAGTCGAACATGAGGCACAACGCAGCGCGAAAACCGGAACTCGAGCACGAACTGATGCGCGACCCGCGGCTGGGCTTCGAGCCGGCGGGCGGCAGTTCGGTGCGCTGCCTGCAGCACGGCGTGCCCTGGCCCTTCGACTGCTGGCACTACCACGACGAATACGAGCTGCAGTGCATCAACCGCAGCAGTGGCGACGCCTTCGTGGGCGACCACATCGGCCGCTTCGAGCCCGGCTACGTGGCGCTGGTGGGCGCCCGGCTGCCCCACACCTGGATCTCGCACGACGTGCCGCCCGAGGGCATCGCCGAGCGCAGCATGGTCATCCACTTCCGCGACGAGCCGCTGCGCAAGGGCACCGACCTGTTCCCTGAAATGAAGACCGTGCTGCCGATGCTCGACCGGGCGAAGCTGGGCATCGAGTTCTTCGGCATCGGCGACCTCGTGCGCGAGCGCTTCCAGCGGGTGCAGCAGCAGGAGGGCATGGCCCGGCTGGCCGAGTTCATCGGCCTGCTGCACGAACTGGCCCGCTGGCCCGACTGGCGCCAGATTTCCAGCACCGCCGACCCGGCAGGGGAAGACCCGAGCGCCAACACCCGCATGCGCCGCGTGCTCGACTACCTCGACCGGCACCTGACCGAGGAGCTCTCGCTGCCGGCCGTGTGCGCCGTCGCCAACATGGCCGAAAGCAGCTTCTCGCGCTGGTTCCACCGGCACATGGGCGCCACCTTCACCGACTTCGTCACGCGGCTGCGCGTGGCCAAGGCCTGCGAGATGCTGCAGGTGTCCGACCGGCTGGTCAGCGACATCTGCTACGAGGTGGGCTTCGCGAACCTCGCCAACTTCAACCGCCGCTTCCTGCAGCTCAAAGGGATGACGCCCTCGGCCTACCGGCAGCAGGCGCAGGACCGCTTCGGGCTGCGCACCGCGCAGAACACGCCGCTCGCCACCGCGGACTGAGCCGCCGCGGTTTCAACGGACGGTGTCCTGCGGCGTCAGGTGCCGCGTGAGCGCCCAGAACGCCAGCGCCATGCCGCTGACGAGTGCTCCGGCAATGCAGACGCCGTTCCAGCCCACATGGGCATAGACCATCGTCGAGGCCATCGACCCGGTGGCGGAGCCGATGGAGTAGAAGATCATGTACCCGGCCGTCAGCCGGCTCTGCGCCTCGGGGCGCACGCGGTAGATCAGGCTCTGGTTGGCCACGTGCACCGATTGCAGCCCGAAGTCGATGACGACCACGCCGGCCACCATCGCCCAGATCGACCACGGCAGCAGGGCGATGAGCGGCCATGACAGCAGCATCGCGGTCAAGCCGATGAAGGTGGTGCGCTGTGCGCGGCCGCGGTCCGCCTGCCGGCCGGCCCGAGCGGCGCCCAGCGCGCCGGCGGCGCCCGCCAGACCGAACAGCCCCACCTGCGTATGCGACAGCGAGAAGGGCGGCGCGGTCAGCGGCAGCACCATCGGCGTCAGCAGCAAGGTGATGGCCATGAAGATCAGCATCGCGAGCACGGCGCGGACGCGCAGCACCGGCTCCTGCGCGAAGAGCGCGAACACCGAGCGGATCAGCTGCGGATACGCAATGCCCGGCGCGGGCCGCGTGCCGGCCGGGAGCGCCGTCCAAAGCAGGCCGGCGACCACCAGCGTGGCCGCCGCCGAGGCCAGGTACACCGAGCGCCAGCCGAAAAGATCCGACAGCGTGCCCGACACCGCCCGCGCCAGCAGGATGCCGATGATGATGCCGCTGGTGACGGTGCCCACCACCCGGCCTCGCTCGCCCGGCGCGGCCATGCCCGCGGCGTACGCCACCAGAACCTGCGTCACGACCGCCAGCAGGCCCACGGCAGCCATCGCCGGCAGCAGCACCGACGCGCTCGGCGCCAGCGCCACCGCCAGCAGCGCGGCCACCGACAGCAGCGACTGCCCGACGATCAGCCGCCGCCGGTCGACGAGGTCGCCCAGCGGAACCACCAGCAGCAGCCCCAGCCCGTAGCCGATCTGCGTGATGGTGATGACCGCCCCCACCGTAGCGGGCCGGATGCCGAAGGTGTGGGCCAGCGTGTCCAGCAGCGGCTGCGCGTAGTAGACGTTCGCCACCGCCAGGCCGCAGGCGATGGCGAAGAGGAGCGCCAGCGCGTTCGATATCGACGGCGCGGCGCAGGGGGGCGCGAAGGTAGCCTGGCATGGTGGCGTGGTGCTCATGATTGCCCTACTTGGTTTCAAATAAAAACTGAAATAGATTCTATCGATGCAGTTTTGAATTGCAACCAAGCAGGAGCGAAAGCCCCCGACTCCGGCAAAACCCCAAGCAGGGTGGTCATGAAAATACCAGTGGCCCGGCTCGCGTGTACGCGGCGCCGCACCGCCGCTGCCTACGCTTCGTCCCACCTGTTTCCGCCGCGATCCGCCGGCAATCCACGACAGGCTCAAAGGAGACGAAAGCGATGGCTGTTCAAGTAAACCGGTACCGGATGACGGGCTGCGCGATGCTGCTGGCGGCGCTGGCCGCAGGGGGCGGCGCGGCCCAGGCGCAGCAGGTCTGCAAGGAGGACCTGCGCGTCCTGTCCCAGCCCCGCGACGGGCTGACCCTGCTCGAAAAGTACAAGGACGAGTTCAAGGCCCTGGCCGGCGCCTCGTTCAACATCGACAACCTCAACGAGAACGACCGCCGCACCAAGACCCGCGCGGACGCCTCCACGGTGGGCAAGTACCACGTGTACTACGTCGACGAGGCCAACGTGCCGCTGTTCGCCCAGTCGAAGTGGATCGTGCCGCTGGCCAAGTACTACCCCGCCGACTACGACTACGCCGACTTCGACCCCGGCCGCCAGAAGGTCGCCACCTTCGACGGCCAGGTCTGGTTCGCGCCGCTCACCGGTGGCGGCGACCTGCTGGTCTACCGCAAGGACCTGCTCGAGAAGGCCGGCATCAAGCCGCCGACCACGCTGGAGGAATTTGCCGAGGCCGCGAAGAAGCTCAACGACCCGGCCAACGGCGTCTACGGCGTGGCGCTGCGCGGCCAGCGCGGATCGGGCGCCAACGTGTGGCGCTGGATGCCCTTCTTCCGCGGCTATGGCGGCCAGTGGTTCGACGGCGACAAGCCCGTGTTCGACTCGCCCGCCGCGGTGAAGGCCACGCAGACCTACCTCGACCTCTTCAAGTACTCGGCGCCGGGTACCAAGACCGGCGGCTGGGACGAGTCCACCGGCGCTTTCCTCGCGGGCAAGGTGGCGATGCTGATCGAATCGACTCCGCTGGCCGGCAATGCGCTCGACCCGAAGATGTCGACCGTGATCGGCAAGGTCGCCTACCTGCCGCCGCCCGCGCCGCTGACCGGCGGCGGCTACGGCCACGGCCTGGCCATTGGCGCCAAGGCCAACAAGACCGAGGAGGCGAAGAAGTGCGCCGGCCTGTTCGTCGCCTGGGCCACTTCCAAGAAGCAGGAGCAGCGCCGCCTCGCGGAAGGCCAGTTCGGCGAGCTCAACCGCACCAGCGTGCTGTCCAGCCCCGAGTTCGCCAAGCGCTACGGCGCCGACCTCGGCAAGGCGCTGGCCGACACCGGCAAGCTCACGGCCGTCAACTTCTGGCAGGACCCGGCCTGGCCCGACCTCGGCGACCGCTGGGGGATCATCCTCGAAGAGCTGATCACCGGTTCGCGCACCGACATCAAGGCAGGCCTCGACGAGCTCGACGGCTACGCGAAGCAACTGGTCGCGCGGCGCAAGAAGTAATGACGCTCAGGGAGAAGAAAAAGAAGACGACGAGGCTCCCTCTCGTCTTCATCGGGCCCGGCCTGCTGGTGCTTGCAGTGCTGGCGCTGGTGCCCACCCTTTTCGCGATCGGCATCTCGCTGCAGGACCGCGAGCTGGGCCAGGCCGACACGGCCTGGGTCTGGCTGTCGAACTACCTCCAGCTCTTTTCCGACCGGCGCTTCCTCAATTCGGTGCGCGTATCGCTGGTGTGGGAGGTGCTGACGGTCAGCGCCACCATGGGGCTCGCGGTGCTGCTGGGCGTGCTGATGTTTCAGTGCACCACCACGCGCTGGCGCAACGTGCTGTCGATGCTGTTCATCGTGCCGGTGCTGCTGCCGCGGGTGTCGGCCGCCTTCGTGTGGAAGTTCGCCTTCCATCCGCTCTTCGGCCTGCTCACGTGGCCGTACAAGGCCATCACCGGAGAACCGCTGGACCTGCTGGCCAGCCCCGTGACCGCGCTGCTCACGGTGGCCTTCGTCGACGTGTGGCAGTGGGGCCTGTTCTTCGCCGTCATCGTACTCAAGCTGCTCGAGACACTGCCGCCGCAGCCCTTCGAGGCCGCGCGCATGGACCACGCGAAGACCTGGGAGGTCTACGCCTATGTGGCGCTGCCGATGCTCAAGGCGCCGCTGGTCAGCCTGTGCTTCGTGAAGATGGTGGAGTCGCTGCGCGCCTTCGACCTCATCTACGTCATGACGCGCGGCGGCCCGGGCATCTCGACCGAGACGCTGGACATGTACGCGTTCTCGCAGGGCTTCATCGAGTCGGGCCGCATCTCGTATGCATCGGGCATGGCTGTGCTGATGATGGTCGCCTCGACCGTGGCCTTCACCTACATCTGGAAATGGACGCGGCCGAAATGAGCGCATCCCTCAAGAAAAAGCTGTCCCTCGGCACGCTGCTCGCGCGGCTGGTGCTGATCGCGGCCGGGCTCTCGGCGCTGGTGCCGGTGCTCTGGACCTTCCTCAACTCGTTCAAGAACCGGGTCGACATCGTCTCGGCGGTGCCGAAGTTCTTCTTCACGCCCACGCTGGAGAACTACGTCTACGTGCTGAGCCGCGAGGCGGTGGCGCAGGGGCTGCTCAACTCCGTGGTTGTGGTGGGCTCCGCGGTGATCGCAGGCGCCGTGCTCGGGCTGCCTGCTGCCTATGCACTGGCGCGCTACCCGCTGCGCTGGGCCAACGACATCCAGTTCTTCGTGCTCTCGATGCGCTTTCTGCCGCCGGTGGCGGTGGCGATTCCGCTGATGGTGATCTGGCTGCAGCTGGAGCTGTACGACACGCGCATCGCGCTCGTCGTCACCTACACGCTGCTCACGCTTTCCACGGTGATCTGGCTCGCCATTCCCGCCTTCAAGGCGGTACCGAAGGAAGTGGAGGAGGCCGGCCGCGTCGACGGCTACGGTCCCTACGCGATCTTCTTCAAGGTGGCGCTGCCGATCGCCGCGCGCTCGCTGATCGGCGCCATCGCCTTCGGCTTCGTGCTGGTGTGGAACGAATTTCTCATCGCGCTGATGCTCACCACGTCGGATGCCAAGACGCTGCCCATCGTGGCTTCGGAGCTGAGCCAGCTCGGGCGCGACGTGCCCTGGGGCATTCTGAATGCCTCCGTCATCCTGCTCTCGCTGCCGCCGCTGCTCATGGTGGGCGTGCTCAGCGGCTTCCTCAATGCGGCGTTCAAGCGCAGGCGCGACGCGGCATGAGCCCCGAGGCGATCCCTCTTTCCCGGAAGAACGAAATGTCCGCAATCAGCTGTCACAAGATCATCAAGCGCTACGGCGACACGCAGGTCGTCCACCAGTTCGACCTGGACGTGTCCGACAACGAGTTCGTCGTGTTCCTCGGCCCCTCGGGCTGCGGCAAGTCGACCATCCTGCGCATGCTCGCGGGTCTGGAGGACATCTCCGACGGCGACCTGCTAATCGGCGGCCAGCGCGTGAACGACCTGCCGCCGCAGGAGCGCGGCATCGCGATGGTGTTCCAGAACTACGCGCTCTATCCGCACATGAGCGTGCGCGACAACATCGCCTTCGGCCTCAAGCGGCTGAAGGTGCCGAAGGCGGAGATCGACGCGCGCATCAAGGAGGTGTCGGACACGCTGGGGCTGGAGCGCTACCTGCAGCGCAAGCCCACGGAGCTCTCGGGCGGGCAGCAGCAGCGCGTGGCGATCGCGCGGGCGATGATCAAGACGCCGAAGGTGTTTCTCTTCGACGAGCCGCTGTCGAACCTCGACGCCAAGCTGCGCAACCACATGCGCATCGAGATCGCCCGGCTGCACCAGGCGCTGAAGACCACCACCGTCTACGTGACCCACGACCAGCACGAGGCGATGACGCTGGCCGACCGCATCGTGCTGCTGCGCGATGGGCGCATCGAGCAGGTCGGCTCGCCGCGCGAGATTTTCGAGCGGCCGCGCTCGGCCTTCGTGGCGGGCTTCATCGGCACGCCGCCGATGAACCTGGTGGAGATGAAGGTGCGCGATGCCGGCGGCCATTTCGAGCTGACGGGCCGCGAGGGCACGGTGCGCGTGGACCCGCGGCGTTTTGCGCTGGAGGGCCGCGAGCGCGTGACGCTGGGCATCCGGCCCGCGCACATGCAGGTCGATACGCAGGACGGCCGCGACGGAGGCTTTGCCGGCGAGGTCCAGCTCATCGAGTACCTCGGCAACGAGGTGCTGGTGAGCTTCGGCCAGGGCGAGGGCGAGATCGCCGCGCTCATGCCTTCCGCGCACTGCCCCAGGCTGCGCGAGCGCGTGCGCTTCGTGGCCGACCCGGCGCAGGTGCACCTGTTCGACATCGACTCCGGCGCCTCGCTGCTGCGCGCGGACACCCCATTGCATTGACCCCATACCGACAACACTCATTCAAGGACTCGAGAACATGAAGGCACTGGTTCTGGAAAAAGCGCACGAGCTCAGGCTGCGCGAGCTCGACATACCGCTTCACGTGGGACCGCGCGACGTGAAGATCCGCATGCACACCGTGGGCGTGTGCGGCAGCGACGTTCACTACTACCAGCATGGCGGCATCGGCCCGTACGTGGTGGAGGAGCCGATGGTGCTGGGCCACGAGGCCTCGGGCGTCGTGGCCGAGGTGGGTGCCGAGGTCACGCACCTCAAGCCCGGTGACCGCGTGTGCATGGAGCCCGGCATCCCGCGCATGGATTCGCGCGCCACGCTCGAAGGCATCTACAACCTCGACCCCGCCGTGCGCTTCTGGGCCACGCCGCCCATCCACGGCTGCCTCACGCCCTTCGTGGTGCACCCGGCGGCCTTCACCTTCCGCCTGCCCGACAACGTGAGCTTCGGCGAGGGCGCCATCGTGGAGCCGCTGGCCATCGGCCTTCAGGCCGCGAAGAAGGCCGCGCTGAAGCCGGGCGACGTGGCGGTGGTCGTCGGCGCCGGCACCATCGGCGCGATGACGGCGCTGGCGGCGCTCGCAGGCGGCGCGGCGCGCGTGATCCTCGCGGACCTCGTGCCCGAGAAGCTGGCGCTGTTCGCCGGCAACCCTGCGGTGACGACCGTCGACGTGCGCGGCACCAACCTTGCCGAGGCCGTGAAGTCGCTGACCGACGGCTGGGGCGCCAACGTGGTCTTCGAGGCCAGCGGCAGCGCGCGCGCCTTCGAGGGCATCGTCGACCTGCTGTGCCCCGGCGGCTGCCTCGTGCTGGTGGGCATGCCCGGCGGCAAGGTGCCGATGGACATCGTCGCGATCCAGTCGAAGGAGGTGCGCATCGAGTCGGTGTTCCGCTACGCCAACATCTTCCCGCGCGCGCTGGCGCTGATCGCCTCGGGGCAGGTTGATGTGAAGCCTTTCATCTCGCGCACCTTCGCCTTCGAGGACGGCATCGAGGCCTTCGAGGAAGCGGCGGCCGGCCGCGCGACGGACGTGAAGATCCAGATCGAGTTTCCGGAACCGGCTGCCTGAGGACCTGGCCCCAAGGCGCCGGGCAAGGGGAAATGCCGGGGGGCGCGGCGCGCGTGCACGGATAAAGTGGCCGGGTTTTTGCCACCCGGAGCCCGCGCGCCAATGCCCTTGCCGTTCCGCAACGTCGTCCTCACCGGTGCCTGTGGCGGGCTGGGGCAGGCGCTGGCGCGCGAACTGATCGGCAACGGGGCGAGCGTGGCGCTGGTGGGGCTCGACACCGGCCGGCTCACCGAACTTGCAGCGCTCGCGCCCGGGCGCTGCGCGGCCTACACCCCCGACGTGTCGCAGGGCGGCGCCATGCAGGCCATGGCCGCCGACTGGATGGCCCGCGCTGGCGCGCCCGACCTCGTGATCGCCAACGCAGGCGTCGCTGGCGGCTACGACACCGCACAGGCCGACGACCTGGCCGTGTTCCGCCGCATGCTCGAAATCAACCTGCTGGGCGCGGCCACCACCTTCCAGCCTTTCGTGGCCGCCATGCGTGCGCAGCGGCGCGGCGCGCTGGTCGGCATGGCCAGCATCGCAGGCTGGCGCGGCATGCCGGGCAACGGCGCCTACTGTGCGAGCAAGGCGGGACTGATCCGCTACCTCGAAAGCCTACGCGCCGAACTGCGCGAGACCGGGCTCACGGTGCACACGGTGAGCCCTGGCTACATCCGCACCGCGCTCACTGCCGGCAACCGCTTCGCGATGCCGGGGCTGCTGGAGGCCGACGATGCCGCGCACCGGCTGCTGGCGGCCGTGGCGGCTGGGCGCGAGAAGATCGTGCTGCCGCGCCGCATCGGCTGGCTCTCGAAGGCGCTCGACCTGTTGCCGGAGAAGCTGCATGACCGCCTGCTGCGCGGCCAGCCGCGCAAGCCGCGCGTGGGCGAGGCTGGCGCCACTGCAATTCCCGGCCTTCCCAAGGAGCCTCCGACCCGATGACGCCGCCGAACGACGCCGTACCCACCCACGAACAGATCGCGCTGATCGGCGCGGGCCCCTCCGGTCTTGCCGGTGCGCGCAACCTGCAGAAGCACGGCGTGCCGTTCCAGGGCTTCGAGGCGCATGGCGACGTGGGCGGGCTGTGGGACATCGACAATCCGCGCTCCACCGTCTATCACTCCGCGCACCTGATCTCGAGCAAGCGCACCACCGAGTTCAGCGAATTCCCGATGGCCGACACGGTGGCCGACTATCCGAGCCACCGCGAGCTGCGCCGCTACTTCAGCGACTTCGCCGACAAGTTCGGGCTGCGCGAGCACTTCCGCTTCAACACGCGCGTGCTGCGCGTCGAGCCCGTGAGCGACGCGCCCGGCACGCGCTGGCTCGTGACCACCGAAGACGGCGAGGGCACCGTCGAGACGGCCGAGTACAGGGGCGTGGTCATCGCCAACGGCACGCTCGCCGAGCCCAAGCGGCCGAGCTTCGACGGCCACTTCGAGGGCGAGCTGCTGCACACCAGCGACTACAAGCACCCGGATCTCTTCAAGGACAAGCGCGTGCTGATCGTCGGCGCGGGCAACTCGGGCTGCGACATCGCGGTCGACGCGGTGCATTACGCGCAGAGCGTCGACATCTCGGTGCGGCGCGGCTACTACTTCGTGCCCAAGTACGTGTTCGGCAAGCCGGCCGACACGCTGGGCGGCAAGCGGCCGCTGCCGCCATGGCTCAAGCAGCGCATCGACTCGACGGTGCTCAAGTGGTTCACCGGCGACCCGGTGCGCTTCGGCTTTCCGAAGCCCGACTACCGGATGTACGAATCGCACCCCATCGTGAATTCGCTCGTGTTGCACCACGTGGGCCACGGCGACATCGGCGTGCGCGCCGACATCGCGCGGCTCGACGGGCGCACGGTGCATTTCAAGGACGGCAGCGCGCGCGACTACGACCTGATCCTCGCGGCCACCGGCTACGCGCTGCACTACCCCTTCATCGAGCGCGAGCTACTGAACTGGCAGGGCATGGCGCCGCGGCTGTACCTCAACATCTTCTCGCCGCGCTTCGAGAACATCGCGGTGCTCGGGATGATCGAGGCCAGCGGCATCGGATGGCAGGGCCGCTACGAGCAGGCCGAGCTGGTGGCGCGCTACTTCCGCGCGCAGGCGGGCGGTTCGCCGAAGGCAGCCGCGTTGCGGAGCGCCGCCCAGGGGCCGGCGCCCGACCTGTCGGGCGGCTTCAAGTACCTCCAGCTCGAGCGCATGGCGTACTACGTGCACAAGGACACCTACCGCGCGGCAGTGCGCAACGCCGCCGCGGCGCTGGCCGACCAGGGCTGAACGAAGGAGCAACGCGCATGCTGCCCGTCGACGAGATACGCCTTCACTTCAACCCGGCCTCGCTGGTGCTGCTCAACGTGGTGCTGGGCTTCCTGATGTTCGGCATCGCGCTGGACACGCGCATCGAAGACTTCAAGCGCGTGGCGCGCATGCCCGGCGCGATGGCCGTGGGCATCGGCGCGCAGTTCATCGTGCTGCCGGCGGTGACCTACGTGCTCACGCTGATCCTCAAGCCTGGGCCGAGCATCGCGCTGGGCATGATCCTGGTGGCCTGCTGCCCGCCGGGGAACATCTCGCAGATCCTCACGCACCGCGCGGGCGGCAACGTGGCGCTGTCGGTGTCGATGACGGCGATCTCGAACGCGATCTCCATCGTGGTGATGCCGCTGAACTTTGCGTTCTGGGGCGGGCTGCATCCGACGGCCTCGGCGCTGCTGAAGACCATTGCGCTCGATCCGCTGGACATGCTGGGGCACATCGTGGCGATCATCGGCATTCCCTTCGTGCTGGGCGTGGCCTGTGCGCACAGGCTGCCGACGCTCACGGCGCGCATCAAGAAGCCGGTGGGCGTGCTGAGCTTCGTCGCGCTGATCGTGTTCATCGTCGGCGCCATCGCGGGCAACTGGCGCTTCTTCCTCGACTACGTGGGGCTGGTGCTGCTGGCGGTGGTGATCCACGACGCGCTGGCCTTCAGCACCGGCTACCTGTGTGCGCGGCTCTCGGGGCTGGGCGACTACGACCGGCGCGCCGTGTCCATCGAGGTGGGCATCCGCAATTCGGGGCTCGGGCTGGTGCTGATCTTCAGCTTCTTCGGCGGGCTCGGCGGCATGGCCGTGGTGGCGGGCGTGTGGGGCTTCTGGGACATCATCGCGGGCCTTGCGCTGGCGAGCTGGTGGGGGCGCAAGCCCGCGAAGCCATGAGCGGCGAAGGAATCGTCGCGCGCTGCGTGCTGGTGACCGGGGCCGACGGCTTCCTGGGTCGCAGCCTGCTCGCCGCGCTGGCGCAGCAGGGCAGGCTGGAAGCGCTGGTCGCGGTCGACGTGCGCGAGGTGCCGCCGGACCGGCGGCTCATGGGCGTGGCCTACCGGCAGCTGGACGTGCGCGACTCGCGCATCGCCGAAGCCATCGCCGACCATGCGATAGACACCGTGGTGCATCTCGCTTCCATCGTCACGCCGGGCAAGGACTCGAACCGCGCCTTCGAGCATTCGGTGGACGTGGGCGGCACGCGCAATGTGCTCGAAGCCTGCGTGGCGAACGGCGTGCGGCACATCGTGGTGTCGTCCAGCGGCGCGGCCTACGGCTACCACGCGGACAACCCGGCGTGGATCACCGAGTCGCAGCCGCTGCGCGGCAACGCCGTGTTCGCCTACGCCGACCACAAGCGGCAGGTGGAGGAGATGCTCGCCGACTATCGCGAGCGGCATCCGTCGCTGGCGCAGACGGTGCTGCGCATCGGCACCATCCTGGGCGAGCGGGTGGACAACCAGATCACGGCGCTGTTCGAGAAGAAGCGGCTCATCGCCATCCGAGGCAGCGCGAGCCCCTTCGTGTTCGTGTGGGACGAGGACGTGACAGGCGCCATCGCCCATGCGCTCGGCGGCGCGTCGCCCGGCTGCTACAACCTCGCGGGCGACGGCGCGCTGAGCATCCACGAGATCGCCTCGCGGCTCGGCAAGCGAGCGGTCGACTGGCCGGCCGGCGTTCTGAAGGCGGCGCTGGCGGCGGGCTCGGCGCTGGGCGTGAGCCGCTACGGGCCGGAGCAGCTCGACTTCCTGCGCTACCGGCCGGTGCTGCTCAACACCGCGCTGAAAGAGCGCTTCGGCTATGTGCCGCGCAAGACCAGCAGCGAGGCCTTCGACGCCTTCGTGGCGGCGCGGGCGCGGCTGGGGCGGCCGGTCACTGCTTCGTCCTGACCTCGTCGGGCGGCGGCGCGACCAGGTAGTCGAGCATGCGCCGCGCGTTGAGCGGCAGGTCTTCCGACGAGCGCACGCAGGCCATCAGCGTGCGCTCGGCCCAGGCGTCGGCGAGCGAGGCGCGCGCGATCTTCATCGAGCGGGCGCAGCGCTCGGCGGCGGTCTGCGGGACGATGCCGACGCCGATGCCGTACTCGACCATGCGGCACACCGCCTCGAAGTTGCGCACGCGCACGCGGTAGGCCAGGTGCTTGCCCAGGGCGCGCACGTGCTGGGTGATGAGCTGCTGGAGCGCGCTGTCGGCGGGCAGGCCGACGAATTCGCTGTCGACCACCTCGGCCAGCCTCAGGCGCCGTCGGCTGGCCAGTGCATGGCCGCGCGGCATCACCAGCACCAGGTCGTCGCGGCGGAAGGGATGGCATTCGAGGCCCTCGCTGTCGATGGCGTCGGAGACGATGCCGATGTCGCACAGGCCGGCGCGCAGGGCTTCCACGGTGTCGGGGCTGGCGCGCTCTTCCAGGTCGACCGAGATGCGCGGATGCTCCGCCAGGAAGCGGCTCAGCACCTCGGGCAGGTGCTCGGTCAGCGCCGAGGTGCCGCACATGAAGCGCACATGGCCCTTGAGGCCCTGGCCGTACTCGCCGAGCTCGCCGCGCAGGCGCTCCATCTGCTGCAGCACGACGCGCGCATGGTGCAGCAGCGTGCGGCCGGCCTCGGTGGGGCGCACGCCCTGCGCGTGGCGGGTGAGCAGGGGGCTGCCCAGGGCGTCTTCCATGCCGCGCACGCGCTGGCTGGCGGAGGCCAGCGTCATGTGCGAACGCCCCGCGCCGGCAGTGAGGCTGCCGGCCTCGACGACATGGATGAAGAGCCGCAGGTCGGTGAGGTCGAATCGCATGATCCGGCGGAGTGTGCACCAGGAGCCTCAGCCGCAGACTGAGGCCCGCTTCGCGAATGCCGCATTTGCGGCGGCGGGCTTCGTCGGCAGAGTCGGCCTCCGATGACGCATCCGATCGACGCAACTGCTTTCTGGGCCGCCGCCACGGCCGTGTACCTGCTGGCCGGGGTGATCAAGGGCGTGGTCGGCCTCGGGCTGCCGACGGTGTCGATGGCGCTGCTCGCGCTGTGGATGTCGCCGGCCCAGGCCGCCGCGCTGCTGATCGTGCCCTCGCTGGTCACCAACATCTGGCAGACCGGGCCGCGCGCGACCTTCATGCCCGTGCTGCGGCGCATCGGCGGCATGCAGGTGGGCGTGGTGATCGGCACGCTGGCCGGGGCGCTGTGGCTGGGCGTGCCGGCCGGTGCCTGGGCCTCGTTCGCGCTCGGGGTGGCGCTGATCGTCTATGCGCTCTGGGGGCTGACCGGGCGACAGTTGCATGTGAGCGACGCGCAGGCGCGCTGGGTGGGGCCGCTGGTGGGCGTGGCCACCGGCCTGGTGACGGCCGTGACGGGCGTGTTCGCGGTGCCTGCGGTGCCTTACCTGCAGGCGCTGGGCTTCCAGCGCGATTCGCTGATCCAGGCGATGGGGATCTCGTTCACCACCTCGACGGTGGTGCTGGCCATCGGGCTGGCCGTGAACGGGGGATATCCGGTGTCGGCGATCGGAGGTTCGGTCGCGATGCTGGCGCCGGCCATCGGCGGCATGGTGCTGGGGACCTGGCTGCGCAAGCGGCTGTCGGTGGAGGTGTTCCGGCGCTGCTTCCTGGTCGGGCTGGCGCTGCTGGGCCTGTACATGGCCGTGCGGGCGGCCGCGGGGTGACGATGGTGGCTCAGGCCGCCAGCAGCAGGGCCGAACGTACGCGCTCGATGGTCTGGCGGTAGGGCAGGGCGAAGTCGTCGATCGGGTCGTTGGCGTCGAGCCAGCTGAAGAGGAAGACCAGTCCTTCTTCCTCGGGGCTGCCCGTGGCCGTGTGCGTGAAGCTCTCGGGCAGGGCGCTCTCGGCGCGCATCAGGAACAGGTGCCACAGCTGCGGGTGGCGGTGCGTGTTGCCTTCGATGCCGGCCTCGCATTCGCGGTTCAGCGTGCCCAGCGACTGCAGTTCGCCGGCGTAGTCGATGCCCGATTCCTCGAGCAGCTCGCGGCGCACCGCCACCTCGGGCGACTCGCCGGGCTCGATGGTGCCCTTGGGCAGCTGCATGTTGCCGTCCTCGGGATGGCGGAACACCAGCAGCCGGCCCCTTGCGTCGACCAGGCAGGCGCAGGCCTTGGGGATGGTGACGCTGGGGCTGCCGGCGTTCATGCTCAGGCGCCCGTCAGAGCGGCCTTGACCGCTGCGCTGACCTGACTCATGTCGGCCTTGCCGGCCAGGCGGGTCTTGACCACGCCCATCACCTTGCCCATGTCGCCCGGGCCCTTGGCGCCCAGCTCGGCCACGATGGCCTTCACTTCGGCGGCGACTTCCTCGGCGCCCATGCGCTGGGGCAGGTAGACCTCCAGCACCTTGATCTCGGCGGCTTCCTTGTCGGCGAGGTCGGTGCGGCCGCCGGTGGTGAAGGCGGCGATCGAGTCCTTGCGCTGCTTGACCATCTTGTCGACGATGGCCACGACCATGGTGTCGTCGAGCTCCACGCGCTCGTCGACTTCCTTTTGCTTCATCGCGGCCAGCAGCAGGCGGATGGTGGCCAGGCGCTCGGAGTCCTTGGCGCGCATCGCCGTCTTCATGTCTTCGGTGATCTGTTCTTTGATAGTCATTCGGCAACCTTTCGGAAAAAACAAAAGCCGCGGCAGGTTTCCCTGGCGCGGCTGAGGCAACGGAGCGGCGGTGCTGACTTTCGTCTGGCGCCTGCCACCCGGGGCGTTGCTTAGTACAGCTTCTTGGGCAGCTGCATGCTGCGCACGCGCTTGTAGTGGCGCTTGACCGCGGCTGCCTTCTTGCGCTTGCGCTCGGCGGTCGGCTTTTCGTAGAACTCGCGGGCGCGCAGGTCGGTCAGCAGGCCGAGCTTTTCGATGGTGCGCTTGAAACGGCGCAGGGCGACGTCGAAGGGCTCGTTTTCTTTAACGCGGATGGTGGTCATTGATGAATCGTTGAAATGGATTTGGCCTGGAGAGATCGAGGCCCCAAGCCGGGGTTCCTCAACTGAAATCTTTTGCGGCCGTTGAGGTAAGGCCAAGAGTTAGCCCATGAGTATAGCACTCCCCCAGGCGGAAATGGCACTCCCCCAGGCTGCGCGCACTTCGTGTCGCTTCGCCGACCCCCTCGCCGGGGGCGACACCTGAAGCCCGGCAAAGCCGGTTCCTCGGTGTCTCTGAAGGGGGCGAGAAGGTCAGAGGGCCTGGGCGCACGCATGTGCGCTTGCCCAGGCCCACTGGAAGTTGTATCCGCCCAGCCAGCCGGTCACGTCGACCACTTCGCCGATGAAGTACAGGCCCGGCTGCTTCGATTCCATCGTCTGGGACGACAGGTCGCGGGTGTCGACGCCGCCGGCCGTGACCTCGGCCTTCTTGTAGCCCTCGGTGCCGCTGGGAATGATCTGCCAGCGGGAAATGCGCTCCGACAGGGCCGCCAGAGCCTTGTCGGCGGCCTCGTTGACCGGCCGCTGCAGGGCTGGGTCCTGTCCGACCCAGGCGTCCGCCAGCCGGGAGGGCACCAGGGCGGCCAGTTCGTTGGCGATGCGTTTCTTCGACCGCAGCTTGGCCTCGCCCAATGCCTCGGCCACGTTCACGCCGGGGGCGAAATCGAGCGTCAGCGGCGCGCCGGGCTTCCAGTAGCTCGAGATCTGCAGCACCGCCGGGCCCGACAGGCCCCGGTGGGTGAAGAGCAGGTCTTCGAGGAAGGCCATCTTTTCCTTCTTGGCGCCGGTCTCGATGCGCACCGGCAGCGCCAGCCCGGCCAGTTCGGCGTACGGCGCCCAGGCCTCGCCGCCGAAGGTCAGGGGCACCAGCGCGGGCCGCGGCGCCACCATCCGCAGGCCGAACTGCTCGGCGACGCGGTAGCCGAAGTCGCTGGCGCCGATCTGGGGGATCGACAGGCCGCCTGTGGCGACCACAATTTTCGGCGTTTCGATGGGGCCCCGGCTGCTCTCGATTCGATAGCTGCCAGCGCTCTTGCCGTCTGCATTGCCGGCGGAAAACGTGATCTCGCCGATCCTGCACGGCTGCCAGCGCTCGACCCCGCCCGCCGCGCATTCGGCCAACAGCATGTCGACGATCTGCTGCGAGGAGCCGTCGCAGAAGAGCTGGCCCTTGTGCTTCTCGTGAAAGGCGATGCCGTGCTTTTGCACCAGCTCGATGAACTGCTGCGGCGCATAGCGCGACAGCGCCGAGCGGCAGAAATTCGGGTTGTCGCCGATGAAGTGCCGCTGCGGTGCGCGCACGTCCAGGTCGCGGTTGGTGAAGTTGGCGCGCCCGCCGCCGGAGATGCGGATCTTCTCGCCCACCTTCTCGCTGTGGTCCACCACCAGCACCTTCAGCCCGCGCTGGCCCGCCACGCCGGCGCAGAAGAGCCCGGCGGCGCCGGCGCCGATCACGACAGCGTCGAATTTCGCCGCGCTCAAGGGCCGTCTGCCGCCAGGATCGGCGGCGGGTTGTATTTCAGGTGGCCGACGTAGCGCAGCGGCTGCGTGGCGGCGATGGAGGGCACGTCGCCCTCGCGCATGTGGAGCAGGTCGGCCGGGCTCACCCAGCGCGGGTCGGCATTGGTGATCGGCATGCCTACCTGGCGATACGCTTCCAGCACGAACTGGGAGCAGAAGAACTGGTCGTCGCGGCTCGCGCCCAGCTGCACCATGGCCAGGCCGCTCATGCAGTAGTGGCTGACGGCGGTGGGCACCAGCGGCAGCTCGCACAGGCGGCGGTTCAGCACGAAGGGCGCGTTCAGCAGCACGCCCACGGTGTTGTAGCTGGTGCCGACCTGAGACAGCGCCCATTCGCGCAGGCGCGCGGCGCCGGCGTCGTCCACGCCCGGCACGCGGAAGGCCACGACCATCTGTTCCTCATCGACCACTTCGGCGAGCGGCCGCGCGCGCACGCCCGTGCCCACGGCCTCTGCGATCTGGCCGTCGCCCAGGTACAGCACCGCGTGGCTCACCGGCGAGAAGGTGCCCAGCCGGATGCCGAAGGAGTTCACCGTGGCGATGGAGGTCAGCAGGATGTCGCCCGGCGCCAGCGCGTCGGCGGCGATGAGCTCGCCGCCGTTGCCCGGCGCGATAACCGAGCTCTGCACGCGAAGGCGCAGGCCGGCATCCTTGGTGGGCAGGTCGAGGCGCGTGGCGCAGGCCGCGAGAAGCAGGGCGGCGCCCGCGGCAGCGATGGCCGCGGCGGCCCGGAAAGCGATGCGCATCAGCCCTTCCAGACGAACGGGAACTTCAGCTGCTTGAAGAAGCCGTTGGGCACGTAGTCGCCCAGCACGCCGTACTTCTCGGGCCAGAGCTTGGTGCTCTTCACGGCGGTGCCGAAGATGTAGTCGAGGAAGGCGTAGTGCGCCGCGTAGTTCTTATCCAAGGCTTCCTGGTCCTGGCTGTGGTGCCAGTGGTGGAAGTTGGGCGTCACGATCAGGTAGCGCAGCGGGCCCAGCCGCACGCTCACGTTGCAGTGGTTGAATACCGCCTGGAAGCCCACCACCACGATGTAGGCGTCGATCACGTCCTTGCTGAAGCCCAGCACGTAGATGGGCGCCAGCACCAGGGTGCGCGTGATCAGCAGCTCCAGGATGTGCTGGCGCGAGCCGGCCATCCAGTCCATGCTCTTCACGCTGTGGTGCACCGCGTGCAGGCGCCACAGCACCGGCACCTCGTGGTAGGCGCGATGCGTCCAGTACTGCACCAGGTCGGCCACCAGGATGATCAGCAGCAGCCCGGCCCAGAAGGGCAGGTTGCTCACCCAGCCCCGGATGCCGTCGTTGGCCGCCCAGCCGAAGAGCTTGTGCACCATCAGGTTGGTGGCCAGCAGCACGAAGCCCACGATCATGTGGTTCACCACGAAATGGTGGAAGTCGGTCTGCCACTCCTCGCGGAACACCGGCTGGTCTTTTCGCAGCGCGAACAGCTTCTCGATGAAGATGAAGATCAGCGAGGAGCCCAGCAGGTCGAGGATGAACCAGTCGAGCCCGATGTAGGGCGTGTTGTCCGCGAAGTCGTGCACCGGCACCTTGTGCCCGCCCAGCAGGGCCGAGGCCGCCACCAGCAGGAACGCGGCCGACGAAAGCCAGCGCGAGCGGTTGAAGATGATGTTGACCAGCGAGAGCCCGCCCGAGATGACCAGCGCCGTCAGCAGGATGATGCGCATCACGTCGACGTTGTAGCTCTTGCGCAACTCCGGCGTCGTGAGGTACTGCGGGAAGTGGAAGGCCAGCACGCCCAGGAAGCACAGGATGGCCAGGCTCAGCGCGATGGTCCCGGTGACCAGCCCCTTGCCGCGACGCAGCTCGCCGTGGCTTTCCGTGAATTCGTTGAGTTTTTCGAGCATTTCCGCCTCTCTCGCTTGTGTTTTTGTCGGGGCGCGATTTTAGAGGGGGCTGCCGGAAAACGCTTACCTTCTGCGGATGGAGCGCCGCCGCAGCAGTGCACCCGCACCCAGCGCCACAGCCATCACCAGCAGCGACACCACCGTCGTCACCGTCCCCAGCGCATAGATCGAAGGCGTGGTCACCGTCGACGTCAGCCCCTGCAGTTCGAGCGGCAGCGTGTTCACGTCGCCGATGGCCTGCGAGGTGCGGGCGATCTCGTCCCACGACAGCGTGAAGCCGAACATGCCGATGCCCACGATCGACGGGCCAATGAGCGGCAGCACCACGAAGCGGAAGGTCTGCCAGGGCGTGGCGCCCAGGTCGCGCGCGGCTTCCTCGTAGGCGGGGTTGAAGCGGTTGAACACCGCGAACATGATGAGCAGTCCGAAAGGCAGCGTCCACGTCAGGTGCGCGCCCAGCGCTGAGCTGAACAGGCCCAGCGCGGTGCCGTAGCCTTCGAGCAGCGAGGTGGCGTCCATCGCCGTCAGCACGCTCTTGATGCCGGTGTCGATCAGCCGGAACTGCAGGCCGATGCCCAGCGAAATGATGATCGACGGCATGATGAGGCTCGCGACCGTCACGAAGAAGAGGGCGTTGCTGCCCGCGAGCTTCTTGCGGAACGCGAGGCCGGCGAGCACCGACAGCACCACGGTGAACCCCATCACCACCGCGCCCAGCGCCAGCGAGCGCCTGAAGGCCGCGCCGATGTCGACCGTGCCCAGCCCTTCGGCCAGCTTGTGGAACCAGTGCAGCGACACTCCGCGCAGCGGAAAGGTCAGCCCGCCTTCGGGCCCCTGGAAGCTCAGCACGAAGATGGTGATCATCGGGCCGTAGAGGAACAGCACGAAAAGCCCGAACACGGTGGCCAGCGGCCAGAAGCCGGGGGCGCGATGGGCGCCGATGGGTGTCTGCATCTCAGAGCTCCTTGCGGATGTCGACCATCCGGGTCAGGCCCCAGATGATCATCAGCACCACGGCCAGCAGGATCATGGCGTTGGCTGCCGCCAGCGGGAACTGCAGGTACGAGGTCTGCACCTGGATGATCTTGCCGATCGAGGCGATCTGCTGCCCGCCCATCACGCCGATGGTGACGAAGTCGCCCATCACGATGGTGATGACGAAGATCGAGCCGATGAGGATGCCGGTGCGCGACAGCGGCACCACCACGTTCCACAACGTCTGCCAGCCCGAGGCGCCGGCGTCGCTGGCCGCTTCGAGCAGCGAACGGTCGATGCGCATCATGCTGTTGAAGATCGGCACGATCATGAACATCGTGTACAGGTGCACGAAGGCCAGCACCACCGAGAAGTCGGAGAACAGCAGCCATTCGACCGGCTGGTTCACGAGGCCCATGCCCATGAGCGCCTGGTTGACCAGCCCGTTGCGCCCCAGCAGCGGCACCCAGGAGATCATGCGGATCACGTTCGATGTCCAGAACGGCACCGTGCACAGCACGAACAGCACCGTCTGCATGGTCGACGAGCGCACGTGGAAGGCCAGGAAGTACGCTACCGAGAAACCGATCACCAGCGTGATGCCCCACACCAGCAGGCAGAACTTGAAGGTGCTCAGGTAGGTGTTCAGCGTGACGCAGAGATCGCCGTTGTCGGTGAGCCGCGAGCAGCCCTCGAACAGGCTCAGGTAGTTGCGCAGCGTGACCGCCGGTATCAGCTCGTACTCGTTGAAGTTCCACAGGCTGACCATCGCGACCAGCCCCAGCGGAATCAGGAAGAACAGCAGGAACACCAGCGCGAACGGCGCCGCCTGCCACCAGGCCTTCACGGCGTGAACGGGAGCTGTGGCGGCATGGCCGGACGCGATGGGAGTACTCATAGGTTATGTCCAAGGGCGAGCGAAGCGATGCCCGTTCGCGGGACACCGCGGAACCGGCTTTGCCGGGCCGCAGGTGTCGCCCCCTTACAGGGGGGTGGCGAAGCGAAGCGCAGCCTGGGGGTCGAGTTCGTGGACCGCCGTCAGGCGGCCACGAACTCGTTCCACTTCCTCACCATGTATTCGTTCTCGTCCATCACCGCGTTCCAGCACGCGATGCCGCCCATGCGCTGCTCGTAGCTGCCGCCGTCGCGCACCGAGCCGGCCTTGGCGATCACGTCGCCCTGCGGGCTCTTGATGTCCTGCGCGGCGGGCTTGCCTTCCATCCAGTAGGCCCACTCGTAGGCTTCCATCTTGGTCTTGGCGGTGTCGAGCACGGCGCTGTAGTAGCCCTGGCGGTTGAGGTAGGCGCCGGCCCAGCCGTCGAGGAACCAGTTGATGAATTCATAAGCGCCGTCGAGCTTCTTGCCCGAGAGCGTGGCCGGCAGGCCGAAGCCCGAGGCCCAGGCGCGATAGCCTTCCTTGAGCGGCTGGAAGGTGCAGTCGATGCCTTTGCTGCGCACGGCCGTGACCGCGGGCGACCACATCGACTGGATCACCACCTCGCCCGAGGACATCAGGTTCACCGATTCGTTGAAGTCCTTCCACAGCGCGCGGAACTGGCCGGCCTTCTTGGCCTCGATCAGGGTCTTGATCGTCAGGTCGATCTCGGCCTTGGTCATGTTGCCCTTGTCGGCGTACTTGTGGATGCCCTTGGCCTCCACCACCATCGCGGCGTCCATGATGCCGATCGAGGGAATGTTCAGGATCGCGGCCTTGCCCTTGAACTCAGGGTTCAGCAGCTCGGCCCACGAGCCGATGGGGCGCTTGATGAGGTCGGGGCGGATGCCCAGCGTGTCGGCGTTGTAGGTGGTCGGGATCAGCGACATGTACTGCGTGGCCGACTTGGCGAAGGCCTTGCTCTTCTCGCCTTCGAGGTAGATCACCTTCACCGGCGCCGTGCCCTGGTCGCCCACCTTCTTGCCGGCCACTTCGCCCTTGGTGAAGAGCGAGGTGATCTTGCCGGCGTTCTTCACGCGCTTGGTGTCGATGCCCTTCAAGTTGCCCGTGGGCACGATCTTCTTGAGCGAGAAGAACTCGGTGTCGATCAGGTCGAAGCTGTTGGGCGCGGTGACGGCGCGCTTGGTCACGTCGTCGGTGGTCACGGCCACGTACTGGATCTCGATGCCGGTGTCGGCCTTGAACTTCTCGGCGATCGCCTTGTCCTGGTTCACCGCGGTGCCCAGATAGCGCAGCACGACCTTCTCCTGCGCATGCACGAAGGGTGCGATGCCCGTGGCCAGGATGCCGGCGGTGCCTTGCAGCAGGGTGCGGCGCTTGAGGCCGTTGTTGTCGATGGAATCGGTCATGGGCAGGGTCTCCATTGAAGAAAGAAAAAGGAAGGTGAAGGGAAACGAACGCGGAGAAAAGCGGGAGGCGCGGGCGCTCAGAAGGGAACGGCGAGCACGGCGGTGTCGTCCTGCCGGGCGGCTTCGGCACCGGTGGGTGCCGGTGCCCGCTCGCTCGGCGGCTTGACGCCGGGGCCGAGCACGCGCGCGTCGGCTTCGGCCCAAGAGAGGTGCACCGCCTCGCCGTGCGCATAGGGGCGCGCGAGGAAAGCGGCTTCGCTGAGCAGCACCGAAACGTTCTGGCGTCCGGCGGCGGCACCATCGAGCGCCAGCCCGAGCAGGACGTAGGTGCCCTGGTACTCGACGTCGGTGACAGTGGCTGCGAGGGCTCCATCCGTTGCTGCCTGCGTGGCGGCTGCGATCCGCATGCGGTCGTTGCGCACCGCGATCGGCCCGGCGGGCGTGTCGAACACGTTGTGGCCGCCCATGAATCGCGCCACGAATTCGCTCGCCGGATGGTTGTAGACCGCGTGCGGCGAGCCGACCTGCTCGATCACGCCGTGGTTCATGACCACCATGGTGTCGGCCAGCGCCATCGCCTCTTCCTGCGAGTGCGTGACGTGGATGAAGGTCAGGCCCAGCTCCTTCTGCCAGCGCCGCAGTTCGGCGCGCATCTGGATGCGCAGGAAGGGGTCGAGGGCGGAAAGCGGTTCGTCGAGCAGCAGCACTCGCGGCTCGGTGATGAGCGCACGCGCCAGCGCCACGCGCTGCTGCTGGCCGCCGGAAAGCTCACCCGGCTTGCGCGCGGCAAGGTGGCCCATCGCGACGCGCTCGAGCAGGTCGTTCGCGCGCTTGTGGCGCTCGGCCTTGCCCACGCCCTTCATCTTGAGGCTGAAGGCCACGTTGTCGGTGGCAGAAAGGTGCGGGAAGAGCGCGAAGCTCTGGAACATCATCGCCGTGCCGCGCGCAGCGGCGGGCAGGTTCGTGATGTTGCGGTTGTCCAGCAGGATGTCGCCGCTGCTGACCGACTCGTGCCCCGCGATCATGCGCAGGGTCGTGCTCTTGCCGCAGCCCGAGGGCCCCAGCAGGCAGCAATAGCTGCCGCTGGCGATGCGCAGGTCTATCCGGTCGACGGCGGCTGGCGTACCCGGGGCGTAGCGCTTGGTGAGAGCGACGATCTCGACGGCGGCGGGTTCAGGCGTGGCGGCTGCATTCATTGCCCATCGCTGAGCACGATCCATGCCACGTTGTGGTGCGCGGCGCCCGCGCCGCTTGCACTGGCGCCGCCCTGGTCAGGTGCGGTTCAGGTGCCGAACCTGGTCGCGCCCACCGCTGTCTCGGCCGCTGCCAGCCCGCGCAGCACGTCGCCCACCACGATCACCGCCGGGCTCGCGATGCCCGCTTCGGCGATGCCGTCCTGAAGCCTGCCCAGCGTGGTCGCGATGTGCTTCTGGTGCGGCAGGCTCGCGTGCTGGATGACCGCCACCGGCGTCTCGGCCGGCAGGCCGTGCAGCAGCTCGCGCTCGATGTGCGCCGCACCCGACACGCCCATGTAGATCACCAGCGTGAGGCGCGCGTTGTAAGCCGTCGCGGCCAGCGCGCGCCAGTCGGTCGGGTCTTCGGCGGCGCCGGCGCCGGTCTTGGCGTGGCCGGTGACGAACACCACGCCCTGTGCATGGTCGCGGTGCGTGAGCGGCACGCCCAGCGTGGTCACGGCCGCGAGGCCCGCGGTGATGCCGTTGACCACAGCGCATTCGATGCCGGCCTCGCGCAGGTGCTCTACCTCCTCGCCGCCGCGGCCGAAGATGAACGGGTCGCCGCCCTTGAGGCGCACCACCGTCTCGCCCTCGCGCACGGCGGTGATCATCAGCCGCTCGATGAAGGCCTGCGGCGTGCTCTTGCAGCCGCCGCGCTTGCCCACGTGCACGATGCGCGCGCCGGGCCGGGCGTAGGCCTGCACGATCTGGTCGTTCACGAGGTCGTCGACCAGCAGCACCGTGGCCGCCTGGATCGCCTTCACGGCCTTGATGGTCAGCAGTTCCGGGTCGCCGGGGCCTGCGCCCACCAGCGTGCAGCGGCCGGCGATGAGGGAGGTGGGGTTGTCGTTGTTCATGCGTGGGATGCCAATGCCAGTTGCGTGATGTGCCTGACCTGCGTCGCGATGGCCTCCGGCACGGGAAGCTCGCCGTCCAGCACGCGGCGCGTGTAGCCGGCGGTGGTGGCGACGTCGATTTCCTTCGGCAGTCCCGGCACTTCGGATGCGGTGCCGGCCTGCTGCGACTGCAGCTCGGTGCGCACGCCGCGCACGAAGCCGTCGATCTGCGCGGTGCGGCGCGGGTCCGACACCACTTCGCCTTCGAGGCCGCGCGAGAGCAGGGCGGTCATGCCCGTCAGCTCGAAGGTCTCGGCCATGACGCGGGCGTACTCGGGATGCGTGTAGCTGGCGACCACGAGGCTCGGGCCGGCGGTGGGCTGCATCAGCTTCACCACGCTGTGGCCCGGGTTGCGCAGGCCGACCACGCGGCGCACGTCGAGCAGGCGCTTGAGCGCGGGGTTCAGAAGTTCGGTGGGCGCGAAGGCCGCCTCGCCATTGGCGACGGGGCGGATGGCCGTCATCGGCGCATGTCCCAGCGCCGCGAGCACGTTCGACGCCAGCACGCGCGATGTTTCGCTGGCGCTGCCGTGCACCAGCACCGGCAGGCCCTCGCGCGCCAGCAGCAGTGCCAGCAGCGGCGTGAGCACCGGCAGCTTGCGCGCGCCGTTGTAGCTGGGCAGCACGATCAGCGGGCGGTCGCCGGCAGGGATCATCTGGAGCCGCGCATGGGTGGCATCGAGGAAGCCGGCCATCTCCTCGGGCGTTTCGCCCTTGATGCGCATGGCCAGGCAGAAGCCGCCGATCTCGAGGTCAGTCACGGTGCCGTCCAGCACCTGGCCGAACAGGTCGGTGGCCTGCTCGCGCGTGAGCGGCTTGGCGCCCCGCGCGCCACGGCCGATTTCCTTGATGTATTGGCTGATTCCCATGGGTAGGGGGATTGTCCTGCAACGCTTATGCCGGAATGTGAGTCGGCTTATGCATGGGTTTTGCCCCTTCCCCCGCTGGGGGAAGGCCGGGATGGGGGCAAGCGGCGCCGGCATGGTGGCGCTGTCGTGCCCCCACCCCAGCCCTCCCCCAGAGGGGGAGGGAGCAGGTTGTGGGCGCATCACGACAGCGCCTCCGCCTCGACCGGCGTCGCCCGCACCATCCGCTTGAGCTCTGGAATGCACGAGCCGCAGTTGGTGCCGCACTTCAGCGCCCCCTGCAGCTTGGCCAGCCGTTCGTCCGGCGTGCCGGCGCAGCGCGCCAGCTCGGTCTGTATCGCCGCATCGGCCACGCTGAAACAGGTGCACACCGTCTTGCCGCGCGACTGCACCGCCACCGGCGCCTTCGAGCCCGGCGACAGCAGCAGGCGGCCGTAGCTCTGGGCGGGCAGTTCCTCGCGCAGCAGGGTGGCGATCCAAGCCTCGGCGCTGGTGTCGCCGCCCAGCAGAAAGGCTTCGAGGCCGGCGCTGCCGTCGGCACGGCGCACCAGCCGGGCCGAGCGGCGCTGGCCGCGGCGGCGGTCTGCGTAGCGCAGCGCGTCGGCGGCCTGAAGGCCCAGCAGCGTCTCGATCTTCTCGATCAGCGCGTCGTCGGGCGCGTCGTGCGCGGCGGCGCGGAAAAGGATGCCCGTGCGCTCGGTGCCCTGCGTGTTGCCGGAAAACGGCACGCAGGTCGCGAAAGGAAACAGCGCCATCGCCTGCTGCAGCGCGCGATGCGCCGCCAGCGCCTCGCCATCGGGCAGCCAGGCCATGGCCAGCAGCGACCACGGCAGCTCGGCCTTGAGGATCTTCACCGCCGCGTGCTTCAGCTCCGGCTGCTTCGAGGTAGGGCAGAAGGCCGGCGTGGTGATCGCGTTGATGCCCGCCAGCCGCGTGCCGTTCGAGGAGACGCCGCTCAGGTATTCCTCGCCCCAGTGCATGGCGACGAAGGCCTGGCTCAGCCCCACCTCGGCGCTGGCCCGAGCGGGCAGCATGATCGAGCCTCGCTTCGAGGTCAGGTGCACCAGGTCGCCTTCGCCGATCTGGCGGCGCGCCATGTCCTGCGCATTCATCTGCACCACGGGCTCGGGCACGTGGCCGAACAGGCGCCCGGCCGTGCCGGTGCGGCTCATGCCGTGCCACTGGTCGCGCAGGCGGCCGGTGTTCAGCGAGAAGGGGTGGCGGGCTTCGCGCGCCTCGGCCACGGGCTTGTAGACGGTGTCGACGAAGCGGGCGCGGCCGTCTGGCGTGGGAAACACGCCGTCTTCATAGAGGCGCGCGCGGCCTGTGTCTTCGCCTTCCTTCAGCGGCCATTGCTGTGGGCCGGCGCTCTCCAGCATCGCGTAGCTCAGGCCGGTGATGTCGAGGTCGCGCCCGCGCGTGGATTCGCGGTGTTCGTTCCAGACCGACTCGGCCGTCTCGTACGGGAACAGCGTGAAGGTGCGGCCCAGCTGCCGTTCGAGCCGGCGGGCGAAGGCCACCGCGATCGACCAGTCGTTGCGTGCCTCGCCCGGCGCCGGCACTGCCGCGCGCACGCGCGAGATGCGGCGCTCGCTGTTGGTCACGGTGCCTTCCTTCTCGCCCCAGGTGGTCGCGGGCAGCAGCAGGTCGGCGAAGGCGCAGGTGGCGGTGGTGGCGAAGGCTTCCTGCACCACCACGAACTCGGCGCGCTCCAGAGCGCGCCGCACCGTGGCCTGGTCGGGCATGGACTGCGCCGGGTTGGTGCAGGCGATCCAGAGCGCGCGGATCTCGCCGTCGGCTGCCGCCTGGAACATCTCCACGGCCGTCTTGCCCGGCTTCTCCGGCACGGAGGGCACGCCCCAGAGCGCGGCCACCTCGGCGCGATGGTCGGGGTTGGCCAGGTCGCGATGGGCGCTCAGCAGGTTGGCGAGGCCGCCCACCTCGCGACCGCCCATCGCATTGGGCTGGCCGGTCAGCGAGAAGGGCCCGGCGCCGGCGCGGCCGATCTGGCCGGTGGCCAGGTGCAGGTTGATGAGCGCGGCGTTCTTCGCCGTGCCGCTGGAAGACTGGTTCAGCCCCTGGCAGTACAGGCTCAGCGTGGCGGGGGAGGTGGCGAACAGGCGTGCTGCCTCCAGCAGGTCGTCCTTGGAAATGCCGCATACCTGCGCCACCTTGTCGGGCGTGCATTCGCGCACCGTGGCCTTCAGCGCATCGAAGCCGCTGGTGTGCGCGGCGATGTACTTCGCATCGGTCCAGCCCTCCCACAGCATCAGGTGCAGCATGCCGTTGAACAGCATCACGTCGGTGCCGGGCTGGATGGGCAGGAACAGGTCGGCGATCTCGACCGTGTCGGTGCGGCGCGGATCGGCCACCACGATCTTCAGCGCCGGGTTGGCCGCCTTCGCGTCCTCGATGCGGCGGAAAAGAATCGGGTGCGCCCAGGCCGTGTTGCTGCCCACGATGAAGAGGCAGTGCGCGTCCTTCAGGTCGTCGTAGCAGGCCGGCGGCGCATCGGCGCCCAGCGTCTGCTTGTAGCCGGCCACCGCGCTGCTCATGCACAGGCGCGAGTTGGTGTCGATGTTGTTGGTGCCGATCAAACCCTTGGCGAGCTTGTTGAAGACGTAGTAGTCCTCCGTCAGCAGCTGGCCCGACACGTAGAAGCCGACCGCGTCGGGGCCGTGGTCACGGATCACCTGCGCGAACTTGCCGGCGGCGTTGTCCAGCGCGGTGTCCCAGGCGACGACCGAGGGCGCTTCGCCGCGCACGAGGCGCTGCATGGGCTGCAGCAGCCGCGTCTGGCGCGTGACCGTGGCGCTGGCCGTGAGGTGCAGCGTCGAGCCCTTGGTGCACAGCCGCCCGAAGTTGGCCGGGTGCTCCGGGTCGCCACGCACGCCGGTGATCTCGTCGCCGCTCGACTCGATGATCACCCCGCAGCCGACGCCGCAGTACGGGCAGGTGGACCGGGTCTCCCGCGTCATGGGTTATTCCAGCGGAAGAACGGACAGCACCGCGAAAGGCTTCGGGCCCGCGCTCGGGCGCTCCAGGTCGATGGCGTGCGTGGCCAGCTCGGCCGCGTCGAGATGCACCACGCCGTCTTCCACCTTCACGGCGAACTTCGGCGTGCAGCCCTCGTCGGGCGCCTTGGCGCAGCCGTCGTCCAGCCCGATGGCCCAGTTGTGCAGCGGGCAGGCCACGCTGGTGCCGAACACGATGCCCTGGCTCAGCGGGCCGCCCTTGTGCGGGCAGCGGTCGAGCAGCGCGAACACCTGGTTCTCGGAATTGCGGAACACGGCCACGTCCAGCCCGGCCGGGCGCGTCACGCGGCGCGCGCCGAGCACGGGGATGTCGTCGATGCGGCAGATCACTTTCCAGTCGCTCATGGTGGGACTCTTCTTTCTCTCGTTCTGTGTTCCGGTTCAGGCGGCTGCGGTCAGCGGCGTGAACTGCCGCACGTCGACCGACGCCTGCGCCGACTCGAACCACGGATCGGGCTCGCCGTCGAGCGCGAACTGCAGGCGCTCCCACAGCGCCTTGCGGCCCTCGGCGTCGTCCAGGATCTTCTTTTTCACGTAGTCCAGGCCCACGCGGCCGATGTAGTGCACCGTGCGCTCCAGGTACCAGCCTTCCTCGCGGTACAGCTGCAGGAAGGCGCCCGAGTACTCCATCACCTCGGCGGCTGTCTTCACCTTCACCAGGAACTGCGCCACCTCGGTCTTGATGCCGCCGTTGCCGCCCACGTAGAGCTCCCAGCCGGAATCGACGCCGATCACGCCCACGTCCTTGATGCCGGCTTCGGCGCAGTTGCGCGGGCAACCCGACACCGCCAGCTTGACCTTGTGCGGCGAATACATGGCCCACAGCGCGCGCTCCAGGTCTTTGCCCATCTGCGTGCTGTCCTGCGTGCCGAAGCGGCACCACTCGCTGCCCACGCAGGTCTTCACCGTGCGCAGCGACTTGGCGTAGGCAAAGCCGCTGGGCATGCCGATGTCCTTCCACACGCCTTCCAGGTCTTCCTTCTTCACGCCCAGCAGGTCGATGCGCTGGCCGCCCGTGACCTTGACGGTCGGGATCTTGTACTTGTCGGCCGCGTCCGCAATGCGGCGCAGCTCGTCGGGCGTGGTGTGGCCGCCCCACATGCGCGGGATGACCGAATAGGTGCCGTCCTTCTGGATGTTGGCGTGGCTGCGTTCGTTGATGAAGCGGCTCTGCGGATCGTCCTTCGCCTCCTTGGGCCAGGTGCTGATCAGGTAGTAGTTGACGGCCGGGCGGCAGGTGGCGCAGCCATTGGGCGTGCGCCAGCCGAGGTTGCGGTAGACCTCGTCGTGCGTCAGGTAGTGCTCCTTGCGGATCGCGTCGCGCACGTCCTGGTGGTTCGCGTCGGTGCAGCCGCACACGGCCTTCTTCTTGGGCGTGGCGGAGTAGTCGCCGCCCGCGGTGAACATCAGGATCTGCTCGACCAGCCCGGTGCACGAGCCGCAGCTCGCGCTGGCCTTGGTGTGCTTCTTCACCTCGTCGAGCGTGAACAGGCCCTTTTCCTTGATGGCCTTGCAGATGGTGCCCTTGTTTACGCCGTTGCAGCCGCACACCTCGGCGTCGTCGGGCATGCTCGCGGCCTTGTTGTGGCCTTCATGGCCGGTGTCGCCGATGTTCGATTCCCCGAACATCAGCTTGTCGCGGATGTCGTGCACGCTGCGGCCGTCGCGCAGCAGCTTGAAGTACCAGCTGCCGTCCACCGTGTCGCCGTAGAGGCAGGCGCCCACCAGCTTGTCGTCCTTGATGACCAGCTTCTTGTAGACGCCGCCGAAGGGGTCGCTCATGACGATCTCCTCCGTGCCTTCGCCGCCCATGAACTCGCCGGCCGAGAACAGGTCGATGCCCGTCACCTTCAGCTTGGTGGAAGTGAGCGAACCCAGGTAGCGGCCGATGCCGAACTGCGCCAGGTGGTTGGCCGCCACCTTGGCCTGCTCGAAGAGCGGCGCCACCAGCCCGTAGGCGATGCCGCGGTGCGCCGCGCATTCGCCCACCGAGTAGATGCGCGCATCGGTCACGGTCTGCATGGTGTCGGTGACGACGATGCCGCGGTTGCAGTGCAGCCGCATCTTCTCGGCCAGCTCCACGTTGGGGCGGATGCCCACGGCCATCACCACCAGGTCGGCGACGGTCTCGGTGCCGTCCTTGAAGCGGATGGCCTTGACACGGCCGTCCTCTCCACCCACCAGCTCCTGCGTCTGCGCGCCCATCATGAACTTCAGGCCGCGGTCTTCCAGCGACTTCTGCAGCAGCTTGCCCGCCACGTCGTCGAGCTGGCGTTCCATCAGCCAGGGCATGACGTGCACCACGGTCACGTTCATGCCGCGCAGCATCAGGCCGTTGGCGGCTTCCAGGCCCAGCAGGCCGCCGCCGATGACCACCGCGTTCTTGTGCGTGCGCGCGGTCTCGATCATGTAGTCGGTGTCGGCGATGTCGCGGTAGGCGATCACGCCCTTCAGGTCCTTGCCGGGCACCGGCAGCATGAAGGGGTTGGAGCCGGTGCACATCAGCAGGCGGTCGTAGGCGGCCTCGGTGACGCCACCTTCCGAATCCACGGCGCGCACGATGCGCTTGACGCGGTCGACCTCCACCACCTTCTTGCCGGCGTGCAGCGTAATGTTGTTCTCCGAATACCACTCCCAGCTGTTGAGCACGATCTCGTCGATGGTCTGCTCGCCCGCGAGCACCGGCGACAGCAGGATGCGGTTGTAGTTGGGATGCGGCTCCGCGCCGAAGACGGTGATGTCGTACAGGTCGGGCGCGATCTTCAGCAGCTCCTCGAGCGTGCGCACGCCGGCCATGCCGTTGCCGACCATCACGAGTTTCATTTTCTTCATGGGGCTGGACCTTTCAGGGAAATCAAGCGGACTTGCGCCCGCGGCGCGCGTTCAGAATCGCGCCATGAGCTTTGAAGTGGACATCGGCTACAGCAGCCGGCGCGGACCGCGCGAGGTGAACGAGGACTTCGCCGGCGCGGTGCATGCGCCGCCGGGCGACGAGGCACGCGGGCTCATCGCGGCCATTGCCGACGGCGTGTCCAGCGGAGGCCGGGGCCGCGAAGCGGCGCAGACCACGGTGATGGGGCTTCTGGCCGACTACTTCGCCACGCCCGCCACCTGGGAGCCGACCGCCGCGCTCGACCGGCTGGTCGCCGCGCAGAACGGCTGGCTGGCCGACCACAACCGCCGCCGCCAGAGCAGGCGCAGCGAGGAGGGCGGCACGGCCCTCACCACGCTCACCGCACTGGTGCTTCATGGCCAGAGCTACACGCTGGCCCACGTCGGCGACACCCGCGCCTGGCGCGTGCGCGCCGGCGGCGAAGCGGCCGTGCCGCTCACGCAGGACCATGCCTTCGACCATCCCGACATGCGCAGCCGCCTGACGCGCGCCATCGGCCTCGACGACCAGGTGCGTGTCGACTACGTGCAGGGCGACGTTCGCGTGGGTGACTGCTTCGTGCTCACTTCCGACGGCGTGCACGGCGTGCTCAAGCCGCAGCAGGTGGCTGCGCTGGCGCTGCGGGGCGACGACGCCGAGGCTGCCAGCGAGGCGCTGGTGCATGCCGCGCTCGACGCCGGTACGCGCGACAACGCGACCGCGCTGGTCATCCGCGTGTTGGGTTTGGACGCCCGGCAGCTCGACGACGAACTCGGCGACGGCCGCAGGCTCGCTCCGCCGCCCGCGCTGAAAGTGGGCGAGGTGCTCGACGGCTACGCGATCACTGCGCTTGTGGCCGACACCGGCGTGCATCTGCTCTACCAGGCGCGTCATCCGGTCACGCGCGAGCTGGTCGCGCTGAAGACGCTGCATCCCTCGCGCGCCGGCGATCCGCAGGAGCGCGCGATGCTGGCGCACGAGGCCTGGCTGGGGCTGCGCGTGGGCGGCAGCGGCTTCGTCCGCGTGCATGAACGCGCCGAGAACGCGAGCGCGCTCTACATCGTTTTCGACTGGCACGGCGGGCGCACGCTGGAGCAACTGCGCAAGGCCAATCCGCGCGGCGCGGTGGCCGATGTGGTGGCCGCCGGCATCGAACTGAGCCGCGCGCTCGGCCGGCTGCATCGGCAAGGCGTGATCCACCGCGACATCAAGCCCGGCAACCTGCACCTGGGCGACGACGGCCGCTGGCGCATCCTCGACCTGGGCGTGGCGCTGTCCGGCAGGGAGGGCGCGGCCCAGCGCGAGCTGCATGCGGGCACGCCCAGCTACATCAATCCCGAGCAGTGGGAGGAGGGCGGCACCGCCAATGCGGGCAGCGACCTGTTCGCCCTCGGCGTCACGCTCTACCAGTGGCTCACCGGCCATCTGCCCTACGGCGAGATCGAGCCCTACCAGGTGGCGCGCTACCGCCGCGACCCGGTCGCGCTTTCGCGGCTGCGGCCCGACCTGCCGATCTGGCTCGACCACCTGGTGCGCAAGGCCGTCGCGCGCGATCCGCGCGAGCGTTTCGAGACCGCCGAGGAACTGCTGCTCGCGCTCGAACGCGGTGCATCGCGCCCCGTGAACGCACCCGCCGCCACGCCGCTGATCCGCCGCGATCCGCTCGTGCTCTACCAGCTGGCGCTGGGCGTGTCGGTGCTGTTCAACCTCCTGTTGATCGTGTGGCTGCTTTTTCTGCCGCATTGAGCTCACCCCCAGGCTTGCCCACTGCGTGTGGCCGCCAACCCCCTCTCCGGGGGCAGCACCGGTGGCCCGGCAAAGCCGGTTCCACGGTGTTCCTGGCATAGGGGCGCGCGGATTCATGCGGAGCGCCTCGCCGGTTGCGAAGCCGGCGCATGGGCCGGCACGACGCGCGCGCGGCCACCCTTCTCGGCCCAGGTGCGGGTCCAGCGGATCTGCATCACGCGCATCACGCCCAGCATCACGAGTGAGAGCGCCGCGAAGAAGATGAAGCCCCAGAGGTAGCTGCCCAGGTACTGCTTCGACAGGCCCATGGCGTTGGGCACCAGGCCGCCGCCCAGCGCGCCGATCTCGCCGATCATCGAGCCGGCCACCGCCGTGCTCGCGGGCCAGCGCAGCGGCACCAGCTGGAAGAGGGCGCCGTTGCCCGCGCCCAGCGCGGCGAAGCAGACGATCAGCACCAGCGTGGTGACGGTCAGCGAACCGGAAGAGACGCCCACCAGCACAAGGCCCACGGCCACCACCAGCAGCACCACGGTAAGCGTGTTCACGCCGCCCCAGCGGTCGGAGATCCAGCCGCCCACGACGCGCACCGCCGCGCCCATGAAGGCCGCGAGCATGGTCAGCTGGCCGGCCTGCACCTTGCTCACGCCGAACTGGTCGTAGTAATACGAGGGCAGGAAGGTCGTGAGGCCGATGAAGCCACCGAAGGTCACGCCGTAGATCAGGCTGAACACCCAGCCGTCTTTTTCGAACAGGCAGGCGATGTGCTCGCGGAAGCTCGAATGCGCGTTCACGTCCGGCGGCTCCTTGGCGAAGAGCACCATCACGACCATCGGGATCAGGATGGCGACGGCGGCCACGCCGTACACCGCCTGCCAGCCCAGCCAGTTGGCCAGCGGCGGCGCCACCAGCACCGACACGGCCGTGCCCACGTTGCCCGCGCCCACCAGCCCCATGGCCAGGCCCTTGTGCTGCGGCGGGAACCAGCCCGAGCCCAGCGACAGCGCCACGCCGAAGCTGGCGCCCGCGATGCCCAGCAGCACGCCCATGGCGAGCAGGTCGTTGAAGCTCTTGACGAAGAAGAACCCGAAGAGCATCGCCACCGCGATCAGCGCCATCTCGACCAGCGTGGCCTTCTTGCGGCCGATGTACTGCGAGAGGATGCCCAGCGGAAAACGCATGAGCGCGCCCGCGATGATCGGCACCGACAGCATCAGGCCCTTCTGCGCCGGCGAGAGGCTGAAGGTCTCGCCGATGAAGGGCGCCATGGCGCCGTTGAGCACCCAGATGCAGCAGGAGAACGAGAAGTACAGGAAGGCCGCGAACAGTGTCGGACTGTGGCCTGACTGCAAGAAATTCCTGAAACCTGACATGGCGTTCAAAGATGCAAAAAGCCGCGGCGCGGCCCTGGAGGGGCCGTGTCGACGGACGGGGTTGGGAGCGGGGTGCCGGCAGCGGACGCTGCAAGCGTGGGGGTGCGCGCGGCATGTGTGTTGCCGGGCCGGATGCAGGAGCCTGCAGCCTCTTCACCAAAGCGGTGCTTCGTTACACCGCGCCCTGTTTCATGCAAGAGGCGTGCCCGCGGATTCGCGCGGGCGTGGCCTATGCTCGCGGTGCGCTCCCGCACCGTTCTTTCTCCACGATGTCCCTTCTCGTTGTCCTGCCCGATGAACCTGCCGGCCCGGTGCTGCCGCAGCCGCTGGCGAAGGCCTTGTCCGGCGCTGGGATCGACGTGCTCGGCGTTGCCGATTGCGTTGGTTTCGCACGGCAGTTCGAGGCGCTCGCTCCTCGGCAGGTGCTGATCTTCCTGCCCGTGCCCACGCCCGCGCTGCTCGATGCCCTGCGCGGCTGGGCCGGTGTGCCGCCGTGCGCTGTGGGCCTCGCCAGCGGGTCGCTGAACGCCGCGCAGCACGAGGAACTGGTCGCGCTCGGCGTGCACGCCTGGCTGCATGCCGATGCCATCGAGGCCGGATCGCTTGCCGCATTGATGGCGCGCGCCTCGTCCCGCTGGCAGCGCGAGGCCGCGCTGCGCACCGAACTGGAGAACCTGCGCACCCGCATGGACGAGCGCAAGTGGGTCGATCGTGCCAAGGGCCTGCTGATGTCCGCGCGCGGCATCGGCGAGGACGAGGCCTTCGGCCTGCTGCGAGGCGCCGCGATGCACGCGAACCTGCGGCTCGGCGAGGTGTCGCGTTCGGTCATCGAGGCCGCGCAGTGGGCGGAGGCGATCAACCGCGCCGGGCAGCTGCGCATGCTCTCGCAGCGGCTGGTGCGCGTGGCGGCGCAGCTGCTGGGCGGCATCGACGCGCAGCGGGCCAGGCTGCTGCGCACGCAGTCTTCCGAGCGGGTGCAGCAGAACCTGGATCACTTGGCGGCCCTCGGACTCGGCGCGGGCGGCGTCGAGGCGCTCGCGCAGGCGCAGTCCGCGTGGAGCGGGCTGGCCGAAGCCCTGACTGCAAAGCCGACGGCGGCGGGACTGGCCGACATCGACCGGCGCGCCGAAGTGCTGCTGAACGCCGCCGAGGCGCTCACCGAGGCGCTCGAAACCTCGGGCGCGCGGCGCGCGCTGCGCATCGTCAACATCTGCGGGCGGCAGCGCATGCGCGCGCAGCGGCTCGCCAAGGACGCGCTGCTGGCCGCAGCGCTGAAGGAAGAAGCGACCAAGGCACGGCTGGTGCCGACCATGGCCGAGTTCGAAGCCGCGCTGCTCGAACTGGAGCGTGCGCCGCTGAGCACTGCCGAGATCCGTGCCGCGCTGGCGAGCGCGCGCGACGAATGGCTGCGGCTGGTGGGCGGCGTGCAGGCGCTCGACAGCGCCGACGGCCGCGCCACGCTGGTGCGTTCCAGCGAGGCGCTGGTCGACACTTTCGAACGCCTCACGGCGTCGTACGAGCACAGCCTGCAAGTGATCATGTCCTGACGCCGGTTGTGCTGGCGCGGGGCGCGGTATCAGGCCGCGACCTTCTCCACGTGCGCCTGGCGCGTGTAGAGGAAGTCGATCACCGCCTTGCGCGCATGCACGTAGGCCGGGTCTTCGGCCAGTTCGACGCGGTTGCGCGGGCGCGGGATGTCCACCGACAGCACCTCGCCGATGGTCGCTGCCGGGCCGTTGGTGAGCATCACGATGCGGTCGCTCAGCAGCACGGCCTCGTCCACGTCGTGCGTGACCATGACGACCGTGCTGTGCGTCTTCTGCACGATCGCGAGCAGCTCGTCCTGCAGCTTGGCGCGGGTGAGGGCGTCGAGCGCGCCGAAGGGCTCGTCCATCAGCAGCACCTTGGGCTCCATCGACAGCGCGCGTGCGATGCCCACGCGCTGCTTCATGCCGCCGGAGATCTCGCCGGGGCGCTTCTGCGCGGCGTGCGAGAGGCCGACCAGCGCCAGCGCCGCGTCGGTGCGGGCGCGAAGCTGCGCCTTGCTCTCGGTGGCCGCGAACACCCGCTCCACCGCGAGGTACACGTTCTCGAAGCAGGTGAGCCAGGGCAGCAGCGAGTGGTTCTGGAACACCACCGCGCGCTCGGGGCCGGGGCCCTTGATCTCCTTGTTGGCGCACAGCAGCGAACCCTGCGTGGGCGTGGTGAGCCCGGCGATCAGGTTCAGCAGCGTCGACTTGCCGCAGCCCGAGTGGCCGATGAGCGTGATGAACTCCCCCTTGGCCACGTTCAGGTTCACGTCGCGCAGCGCGACGAAGCGGCCCTTGGGCGTCTTGAACGCCTGCTCGACGCCGTGGATCTCGATGTACTTGGTGTCGTCGATCATTGGAAACCTCCGTGCAGCAGCGCTGCGGTATTCGCCTTCGGAGCGGCCGTGCGGCTCATGACTTCACCTCTTCGAACGTGAACGCGGTTGCGAGCTTGATGAGCGCGAACTCCAGCACCAGGCCGACGATGCCGATCACGAAGATCGCGATGATGATGTTGGCTACGTTGAGGTTGTTCCACTCGTCCCACACCCAGAAGCCGATGCCGACGCCACCGGTAAGCATTTCGGCGGCCACGATCACCAGCCAGGCGGTGCCTACGGCCAGCCGCACGCCGGTCAGCATGTAGGGCAGCACGGCGGGAAAGAGGATCTTGGTGAGGATCTTCCACTCGCTCAGGTTCAGCACCTTGGCCACGTTCATGTAGTCGGCGGGCACGCGCTGCACGCCCACGGCGGTGTTGATGATCATCGGCCAGATCGAGCAGATGAAGATGGTCCAGATGGCCGCCGGGTTGGCGCCCTTGAACACCAGCAGGCCGATGGGCAGCCAGGCGAGCGGCGACACGGGGCGCAGCAGACTGATCAGCGGGTTGAACATGCGCGAGAGGAACTCGAAGCGCCCGATGGCGAAGCCGGCCGGAATGCCGACCAGCGCGGCGAGGCCGAAGCCCAATGCCACGCGCTGCAGCGAGGAGAGCACGTTCCAGCCCACGCCCTGGTCGTTGGGGCCCTTGCTGTAGAACGGGTCGCTGAACACCGTCACCGCCTGCTGCCAGGTGGCAGCGGGCGTGGGGAAGCCGGTGGTGCTCTTCATGGCCACCACCTCCCAGATCAGCAGCAGCAGTCCGAAGCCCGCCAGCGGCGGAAGCACGCGCATCCAGAAGGCGCGCAGGTCGAGCGGCGCGCGGGTGCGCGGCTCGGGTGCGGGGGCCGGCACCGGCTGCGGAGCCGCCACCTTGGAGGCGGCCGGCTTGGGCGGGGCGGAGGGCGCCGACTGGGCGGCGGCCACATCGAGCGGCGAGTGGAAGACTGCGCTGACCATGGTGTTCTCCCTATGCATGGAGCTTGAAGGAATCGGCGTACTTCTTCGGGTCCTTGCCGTCCCAGACGGAGCCGTCGAAGAGCTTGCTGGTGCGCATCGTTTCCTTGGGCACCGGCGTCTGCGTGGCGGCGGCGGCCTGCTTGTAGATGTCGATGCGGTTGATCTCGGTGGCCACCTTCAGGTAGTCGGGGTGCTCCTTCAGCAGGCCCCAGCGCTTGTGCTGCGTGAGGAACCACATGCCGTCCGACAGGTACGGGAAGGTCACGGCGCCGCCGTTGTAGAACTTCATGTGGTTGGGGTCGTCCCAGCTCTTGCCCAGGCCGTTGGTGTAGCGGCCCAGGATGCGCTGGTTGATGGCGTCCACGCTGGTGTTGACGTAGCTCTTGTCGGCGATGGTCTCGGCCATCTTGTTCTTGTTCTGCAGGCCGGTGTCGATCCACTTGCCGGCCTCCAGGATGGCGGCCGTCACGGCGCGCGCGGTGTTGGGGTACTTCTTCGCGAACTCGGCGGTGGTGCCCAGCACCTTCTCGGGGTGGTCCTTCCAGATGTCCTGCGTGGTGATGGCGGTGATGCCGATGCCGTCCATGATCGCGCGCTGGCCCCAGGGCTCGCCCACGCAGTAGCCGTCCATGTTGCCCACGCGCATGTTGGCGACCATCTGCGGAGGCGGCACGGTGATGTTCTTCACGTCCTTGAACGGGTCGATGCCGGCCGATGCGAGCCAGTAGTACAGCCACATGGCGTGCGTGCCGGTGGGGAAGGTCTGCGCGAAGGTGTATTCGCGCTTCTCGCTCGCGATGAGCTTGGCGAGCGATGCGGCGTCCACCGCGCCCTTGTCGGCCAGCTTCTTCGACAGCGTGATGGCCTGGCCGTTGTTGTTGAGCGTCATGAGCACGGCCATGTCCTTCTTCGGGCCGCTCAGGCCCAGGTGCATGCCGTAGACCAGGCCGTAAAGCACGTGGGCGAAGTCGAGCTCGCCGTTGGCCAGCTTGTCGCGCACGCCGGCCCAGCTGGCTTCCTTGCTGGGCACGATCTTCACGCCGTACTTCTTGTCGATGCCCAGCACCGAGGCCATCACCACGCTGGCGCAGTCGGTCAGCGGGATGAAGCCGATCTTCACTTCTTCCTTCTCGGGCTTGTCGGAGCCCTGGGCCCAGACGGCCGCGCGCAGCGCAGGGTCGATGCCCACGGCGCCGATGGCGGCGGCTTGCAGGACGCGGCGTCGGCTGAGACGGGTTTTGAGCAGGTCGGTCATGTGGCGGGGCTCCGGTTGAAGACGAACAAACAAGAAAGACAAAAACGAAAAGGCGTCCGCACCGCGCAGGGGCTGCTCGAAAACGAGCCCTTGCGGGATGGGGACGCCTTTGTCCGGTCGGTAGGAAGCACCCGCCGTTGGATGCCGCCTGCCTGAAGGTCCATCGAGGACCTATGAACTTATTGCTTGCAAGCGGTGTGCCAGCTTCGAGATTTGCCGGCTGCTATCAAGAAAGTAGCTGGATGTCGCACGAAGCCGCAGCGCGCAGCGGGGGAGGGGCAGGCCGGGCGGCAAAGGGTGGGTGGCACGGTTGTTGTGCGGTGCACCAAATTCGAACGCCCGGGCCGCTCGCTTCAGCGCGGCGGTGCGCGGTCGAGCATGGGCAGGTAGTCGGCCATCGCGAGCATCGACTCGGCCACGTCGACCAGCCTGCGCTTCTGGTTCATGGCGGTCTGGCGCAGCATCTTGTGGGCGTCTTCCTCGCTGAGGCGGCGGTGCGCCATCAGCAGGCCCTTGGCGCGCTCGACGATCTTGCGTTCGTTGAGCGAGGCGCGCACGGTCTCGAGTTCATCGCTCATGGCCTGCAGCCGGCGCGACTGCTCCTGGACCATGTCGAGCACCGAGCGCTCCAGGTGGCGGCCCAGCTGGGCCGGTGCTGCCGCCTGGGCATCGGCGTCGTCGAAGAAGAGCGCGCCGGCCTGCGGCGCCAGAGAGTCGAGCAGCTGGCGGTATTCGCGAAGCTCGCTGCGGGCCTGCGCGGTCTTGTGCTCGCACAGCGCGCGCAGGTCGCCGGCCAGACGCTCCTCTACGGTCTTCATGGCGTCGATGCGGCGGGTGCAGCAGTCGAACCAGGCCTGGCTCAACGGCACGTCGGCCGGCCCGGACGCCGCGCCGCGCCGGCGGATGCGTTCGAGATCGGCCACTTCGGCGTCGGGCTGGATGTCGTGCCAGAGCGCGAGCACCTCTTCGCCCGAGAAGTCGGTGAAGACCTGGAAGCAGCGCTCCTGCGATTCGATCAGGTGAAGCCACTGCAGGCGCTGCGCCTCGTCGCTGCGGCCCAGCGCGAGCGCGGCGGAGCCGAATGCGCGCTCCTGGCCGGCGAATTCCTTGCCCTGCATGAAGTTGAACATCGCGACCAGCAGGCGAGAGATCTCGGGGTCGGTGGCGCCGTCGGCGGCCTCGAACACCACCGAGAGCAGGCCCGCGACCAGCTTGGCGAAAGCGGCGGTGGATTGCGCCGGCTTGAGCTCGAGCGCGTCGATGCGGCGGCGCAGGGCGGGCAGGGCGTCCAGGCCCGGCAGCACCCAGGCGATGCGGCTGAACAGGCGCGCGTTGTTGCCGGCGTCGGAGCCGCGGTGGTAGTTGTCGGCCTCGAGCTGGTCGAAACAGGTGCGGACCTCCTGCTCGAGCGCGACGCATTCGGCGATCTGCGGGCCGCGCTGCTCGGCGAAGCGGCCGCCGCGCGAGGTGAGGAACATGTTCGACATGCCCCGCTCGCGCTGCAGCGCGTGCACCAGCCGGCCGATCAGGCCCACCAGCTCGCTGGTGCGGGCGAGCCGGTCCAGTTCGTCGATTTCGCAGCGGCGGGCGGCGATGAGGAAGCTCAATCCGGATTTCATGGTGGGGCGCGTGGCTCTGGCTGCGTCACTGCAACATCCGTGCCGTTTGCCCCCTTGCGGGCGTCGGCGGAGGGCGGCGCCTACACTCGGCGCCATGCTCTTGTTGGGAATCGAATCATCCTGCGACGAGACCGGCGTGGCGCTGGTCGAGTCGCACGGCAACGCGCTGCCGGTGCTGCGTTCGCACGCGCTGCACAGCCAGATCGCCATGCACCAGGCCTACGGCGGCGTGGTGCCCGAACTGGCCAGCCGCGACCACATCCGCCGCGTGCTTCCGCTGACCGAGACGGTCATGGCCGAGGCCGGCCGCTCGCTCGGCGAGATCGACGTGGTGGCCTACACGCGCGGGCCGGGGCTCGCGGGCGCGCTGCTGGTGGGCGCCGGCGTGGCCTGTGCGCTGGGCGTGGCGCTGGGCAAGCCGGTGCTGGGGGTGCATCACCTCGAAGGGCACCTGCTGTCGCCGTTCCTGAGCGCCGACCCGCCGGAGTTTCCGTTCGTCGCGCTGCTGGTGTCGGGTGGGCATACCCAGCTGATGCGGGTGGATGGCGTGGGGCGCTACGAGCTGCTCGGTGAAACCATCGACGACGCGGCCGGCGAGGCCTTCGACAAGAGCGCCAAGCTGATGGGCCTGCCGTATCCCGGCGGGCCGTGGCTCGCGAAGCTGGCAGAGGGCGGCGATGCCGCGGCCTTCAAGCTGCCGCGCCCGCTGCTGCACAGCGGCGATCTCGACTTCTCCTTCGCCGGACTGAAGACCGCAGTGCTCACGCAGGCAAAGAAGCTGGGCGACGAGCTCGAAGCCCGCAAGGCCGACCTGGCGGCGTCCACGCAGGCGGCCATCGTCGAGGTGCTGCTGAAGAAATCTCTGACTGCGCTGGACCAGACCGGCCTCAAGCGGCTGGTGGTGGCTGGAGGCGTGGGGGCCAACAGGAGCCTGCGCGAGCAGCTGGATGCGGCATGCGCCAGGCGCAAGGTGCGGGTGCACTACCCCGAGCTGCACCTGTGCACCGACAACGGCGCCATGATCGCCATGGCTGCCGCGATGCGGCTGCAGTCGGGGCTGTCGCAGGCGAGCGAGCGCTATGCCTTCGACGTCAGGCCGCGATGGCCCATGGCTGCGCTGTCCGTGCCTGAATCGGCGCTACCTGAGACTGCGTAATCGTTTGCCTCGACTGCCTGCCGGCGGCCGGCAGCGGCAGCACATCCAGCACGTTGCGCCATAGCTGGCGCCATTGCGGCCAGTCGTGGCCGCCCTCGGTCGTGAAGACGCGCCCCGGCGGCAGGGCGTCGGCCAGCAGCTTGTGGTTGCTGGCAAAGCGGTCTTCCAGGCCGAACCCGAGGTACAGCGGCGGCAGGTTCTTCGACGGCTTGGCTTCCAGGTACTGCTGGAAGAAGGGCCAGAGCTTGCGGTCGGGCTCCTCGTCGGGCTGCGGTCCGGTGGGTGCCTGCCAGGCGCGCAGGCCGCCGGCCTTCTTGATCTCCGCGCCGAGCACCCGGCGACCCAGGTAGGGCGCGAGCGCCACGATGCCGTCCACCGAGCCCGGCCGCGCCAGTTCGTGGATCAGCGCGCCGAAGCCGCCGATGGAAATGCCCACGAGCCAGATCGACTTGTAGCCCTTGGCGCGCTGCGGCTCGATGACCTCGGTGTGCAGGCGGTCGCTCAGCGTCTGCTCGTAGTAGTAGGAAACATCCGCGTCGACCAGCAGCGCGTCGGCCGCCAGATGACGCTCGCGCACGGCGTCGATGAAACCTTCGCGCTCGAACTCGTCGGGCTTCAGGTAGGCCCCGGGCAGGAACACCAGGAGCGTGTCGGATTGTTCGTTGGGGTTGGCGGGCTGAAGGTGCGTTTTCATGGTGCCTTTTGGGGGCACCCGAACCGCACCGTAGCCGTTCGGTGCGTTTACAAGACGCCCACGAAGAAGAAAGTTCTAAGAAAACGTCACATCATGTGACGTTATCCAGCGCTATTGTGAATAAGGTGCTCGTTTAAAGTCAAAAACCGAGCCTTACTAACATTTTCCTCTTGTGGGCATAGGCCGAATTAGTTGATTTGCAACTGCGTGGCCTGGCTCACCGGCACCAGCTTGCCGAGCTTCAGCGTGAGCACGCCGTTCTCGAGCTTCGCTTCGCTGGCGGCCACGTCGATGTCCTGCGGCAGTTCGTAGGCGGCCTTGAACAGGCGCTTGGCTTCGGCCTTGCTCTCGATGCGCAGGACGGCGCCTTCGATGCTGATCGAGAGGTCTTCACGCGCGAAGCCCGGCACGTCGAGCGAGAGGGTCCAGCTCTTGTCGTCCTGCTCCACCAGGGGCGAGCGGCGGGCGCCTGCGAAGGCTTCGTTCACGAAGCGTTCGAACGAGCGGTCATACGCACGGGGAGCGAAGCGGGCGGTGCGAAGGGTGGGGGCGAAAAACATGATGAAGAACTCCTGAATCAACACAATGGGGACAAGGAATGTGTGTCCCTTACACTGCGCGGCCGTTCAATCGTGAGTGCCGCTTGAGACCTCATCTAGGCGCAGCGGCACGCGTTTCAAGACAATGAATCCCCCCTTTAATTTGCGTCGCGAGACCTTGAAATTCGCGGCGCTGGCGCTATGCGCGAGGCCCTTCGCGGCGCTTGCGCAGGCGCCGTCCGCAGCGCCTCCCGCGCCCATCCGGCTGGCTCTCATCGAAAGCATGAGCGGACCCTTCGCCAACACCGGGGAAGCCGTGTTCCGCAACCTGCTGTGGGCCGTGGAGCGCGTGAATGCGCGAGGCGGGGTCAAGCTGGCGGGTGTTCCCGGAGGTGCACGGCCGCTGCAGCTCGACCGCTACGACAGCAAGGGGCAGAACGAGGAAGCGCTCTCCGCGCTGCGCGCCGCGCTGGACGACGGCGCGCGCATCGTGCTGCAGGGCAATTCGTCGGCCACGGCAGCGGCGCTGGTCGATGCTATCGACAAGAACAACGAGCGCGATCCTTCGCGGCGCGCGATCTTCCTGAACTACGCGGCGGTCGATCCGTCGCTCACGAACGAGCGCTGCAGCTTCTGGCACTTCCGCTTCGACGCGCACGCCGACATGCGCATGGCCGCGCTGATGGACGTGGTGAAGGACGACGCGGCGCTCAAGCGCGTCTACCTGATCGGACAGGACTACAGCTTCGGCCAGGCCGTGCTGCGCGAGGCACGCCGGCAGCTCGGCGCGCAGCGGTCCGACGTGGAGATCGTCGGCGACGAACTGCACCCCATGGGCAAGGTGAAGGATTTCGCGCCCTACGCCACGAAGATCATCGCCAGCGGCGCGCAGGCGGTGGTCACGGGCAACTGGGGCAACGATCTCACGCTGCTGGTGAAGGCCGCGCGCGAGGCGGGCTTCAACGGCAGCTTCTACACCTTCTACGGCAATGCGCTGGGCGCGCCGGCCGCGATCGGCGACGCGGGCATCGGGCGCGTGGTGGCCGTGGCCGACTGGCTGCCCAACGTGCAGACGGCGCAGTCCGAGGCTTTCTACCGAGCCTTCCGGGCGCGCTTTCCGAAGCCTTCCGACGACTACGTGCACATGCGGCTGCAGCTCATGGTCGAGGCGCTGGTGCAGGCTGTCGAACGCGCGGGCAGCGTCGATGCGGTACCGGTGGCGCGCGCACTGGAGCAGGCCGACGTGAGCCTGTACGGCCAGCGCGGACGCATGCGCGCAGCGGACCATCAGTTCCAGCAGCAGCTGGTGGTGGGCGTGATGGACAGGCAGGGCAGGCCCGGCGTGCAGTTCGACGTGGAAGGCTCGGGCTACGGCTTCCGCGTGGTCAAGACGATTGCCCCCGAGCGCGCCGAACTGCCGACCTCGTGCAAGATGAAGAGACCTTGAATCCGATGACGAACAACAGGAACTGCCGACATGCGTGAAGCCATCCACAACCTCGAAGCATCGAAGATCCGCGAAGTCGCCAACGCCGGCATGGGGCGCGACGACGTGCTGGCCTTCTGGTTCGGCGAGAGCGACGAAGTCACCCCCGAGGTGGTCCGCCAGGCGGCCATCGAATCGCTGCAGCGCGGCGAGACCTTCTATGCCCACAACCTCGGCCTGCCCGAGCTGCGCGAGGCCATCGCGCGCTACACCAGCGCGCTGCATCCGGCAGTCGATGCATCGCGCATCGCCGTCACCTCGGGCGGTGTGAGCGCGCTGATGCTGGCGGTGCAGGCGCTGGTCGATGCGGGCGACGAGGTGGTCGCGGTCACGCCGGTGTGGCCGAACCTGACGGCGCAGCCCGCGATCATGGGTGCGCAGGTGCGCACGCTGCCGCTGGTGCCGGTGAACGGGCAATGGACGCTCGACCTGCCGGCGCTGCGCGCGGCGGTCACGTCGAAGACGAAGCTGCTGATCGTCAACGCGCCGAACAATCCAACGGGCTGGACCATGAGCCGCGACGAGCAGCAGGCCGTGCTCGACCACTGCCGCCAGACCGGCACCTGGATCCTGGCCGACGAGGTGTACGAGCGGCTCTACTTCGAGCCCACGCCCAACGCCTGCGCGCCGAGCTTCCTCGACATCTCGAAGCCGGACGACCGGCTCGTGGTCACGCACAGCTTCTCCAAGAGCTTCCTCATGACCGGCTGGCGCCTGGGATGGCTGGTGCTGCCGCCGTCGATGGTGGAGGGCATCGGCAAGCTGATCGAGTTCAACACTTCCTGCGCCAGCGTGTTCACGCAACGCGCCGCCATCGCCGCCATCGAGCACACGGCCGAGATCACGCCGCGCGTGGTGGCGCACCTGAAGCAGTGCCGCGATACGCTGGTGCCGCTGCTGGCCGCGCTGCCGGGCGTGCAGGTGGCGCCGGCCAAGGGCGGCATGTACGCCTTCTTCCGTCTCGAAGGTTTCGGCGATTCGCTCGAAGTGGCCAAGCGGCTGGTGGCGGAGGCTGGCCTGGGGCTCGCGCCGGGCAATGCCTTCGCGCCCGAGGCGCAGGGCTGGCTGCGCTGGTGCTTCGCCTCGAAGGATCCGCAGCGGCTGGTGAAGGGCGTGGAGCGGCTGCGCGACTGGCTGGCGCGGCAGAAGTAGAAACAGGCAGGGCAGGGCGGCAGCTCGACAGGAGCCTCCGGGGGCGCGCGCGAAGGGGCAAAAAAGCCCCGACGGGACGGTCGGGCTATAATCCCAAGGCTTTGCATGCCGCAAGGCGCACGGCGAGGGCAGTTCCAGCCCTTGCCGCAAGTCAAACACCCAGGAACAAGGAAATCAACATGATCGCAGCCTCCATCAAGGCCGAAGTTGTCAAGGACAACGCCCGTGCCGCCAACGACACCGGCAGCCCCGAAGTGCAAGTCGCACTGCTGACCGCCCGCATCAACGAGCTCACCCCCCATTTCAAGACGCACGCCAAGGACCACCACGGTCGCCGCGGCCTGCTGCGCATGGTGAGCCGCCGCCGCAAGCTCCTCGACTACCTCAAGTCCAAGGACGCCGACCGTTACACCGCGCTGATCGCCAAGCTGGGTCTGCGCAAGTAATCCAAATCGCATGAAGAAACGCCTGGGTTAGTCCGCTAGCTCAGGCGTTTTTTACTTCGCGATCCACTTTCGGAGTGCCCAAACAGAGCGAAGCTGTGTCATTCCAATGAAGTTCCTGCCGAGCTTCGCTGGAATGGCATCGTGTTCTGAGAAGCCTCCGTCACCTGCGGACTCCGTGTAGTTCGCTATCAAAACAGGAGCAAAACATGAGCCTCTTCAACAAAGTCACCAAGTCGTTCCAATGGGGCGGCAAGACCGTGGTCATGGAAACGGGCGAAATCGCCCGCCAGGCCAGCGGCGCAGTGCTCGTCGACATCGAGGGCACCGTCATCCTCGCGACCGTGGTCGCCTCCAAGTCGGCCAAGCCCGGCCAGGACTTCTTCCCGCTGACCGTCGACTACATCGAGAAGACCTACGCCGCCGGCAAGATCCCCGGCAGCTTCTTCAAGCGCGAAGCCAAGCCCAGCGAACACGAAACGTTGACCAGCCGCCTGATCGATCGCCCGATCCGCCCGCTGTTCCCCGAAGGCTTCCTGAACGAAGTGCACGTGGTCATCCACACGATCTCGCTGAATCCCGAAGTCGACGCCGACATCGCAGCCATGATCGGCGTGAGCGCCGCGCTGTCGATCTCCGGCGTGCCGTTCAACGGCCCGATCGGTGCCGCCCGCGTGGGCTACATCAACGGCCAGTACGTGCTGAATCCGGGCCAGACCGCCCGCAAGGATTCGCAGATGGACCTCGTCGTCGCCGGCACCCAATCCGCCGTGCTGATGGTCGAATCCGAAGCCCTGCAGCTCAGCGAAGAAATCATGCTGGGCGGCGTGGTGTTCGGCCATGAGCAGGCCAACATCGCCATCGACGCGATCCATGAACTCGTGCGCGACGCCGGCAAGCCGGTGTGGGACTGGAAGGCTCCCGCCGAAGACGAAGCCTTCGTCGCCAAGGTCAAGGGCCTGGCCGAAGACAAACTGCGCGCTGTGTACCAGATCCGCAGCAAGCAGGCCCGTACGCAAGCCCTGCGCGAAGCCAACGCCAGCGTGCTCGAGGCCCTGAAGGCCGAAGGCGCCGAATTCGACTCCGGCAAGGTTTCCGACCTGCTGTTCGCCATCGAATCGAAGATCGTGCGCAGCCAGATCCTGTCGGGCGAGCCCCGCATCGACGGCCGCGACACGCGCACCGTGCGCCCCATCGAGATCCGCAATTCGGTGCTGCCCCGCACCCACGGCTCGGCGCTGTTCACGCGCGGCGAAACGCAGGCGCTGGTCATCACCACGCTCGGCACCGAACGCGACGCGCAGCGCATCGACGCGCTGGCCGGCGAGTACGAAGACCGCTTCCTGTTCCACTACAACATGCCTCCCTTCGCCACCGGCGAAGTGGGCCGCATGGGCTCGACCAAGCGCCGCGAAATCGGCCACGGCCGCCTGGCCAAGCGCGCGCTCGTCGCCGTGCTGCCGAACAAGGAAGAGTTCCCGTACACGGTTCGCGTGGTGTCGGAAATCACCGAGTCGAACGGCTCGTCGTCGATGGCTTCGGTCTGCGGCGGCTGCCTCTCGATGATGGACGCCGGCGTGCCCATGAAGGCGCACGTGGCGGGCATCGCCATGGGCCTGATCAAGGAAGACAACCGCTTCGCGGTGCTGACCGACATCCTGGGCGACGAAGATCACCTGGGCGACATGGACTTCAAGGTGGCCGGCACGACCAACGGCATCACCGCCTTGCAGATGGACATCAAGATCCAGGGCATCACCAAGGAAATCATGCAGGTCGCGCTGGCCCAGGCCAAGGAAGCGCGCATGCACATCCTCGGCAAGATGCAGGAAGCGATGGGCGAGGCCAAGGCCGACGTGTCGCAGTTCGCTCCGCGCCTGACCACGCTGAAGATCAACCCCGAGAAGATCCGCGACGTGATCGGCAAGGGCGGCGCGGTCATCCGTGGCCTGCAGGAAGAAACCGGCACGACGATCAACATCGACGAAGACGGCACCATCACCATCGCCTCGACCGATCCGGAAAAGGCCGAGCTGGCCAAGAAGCGCATCGAGCAGATCACGGCCGAAGTCGAAATCGGCAAGGTCTACGAGGGCCCGGTCACCAAGATCCTGGACTTCGGCGCGCTCATCAACCTGCTGCCCGGCAAGGACGGCCTGCTGCACATCAGCCAGATCGCGCACGAGCGCGTCGAGAAGGTGACCGACTACCTGAGCGAAGGCCAGATCGTGAAGGTCAAGGTCCTGGAAACGGACGAGAAGGGCCGCGTCAAGCTGTCCATGAAGGCTCTGACCGAGCGTCCGGCCGGCATGGAATACAGCGAGCGCCCGCCCCGCGAAGACCGTGGTGACCGCGGCGAGCGTCGTGAACGTGGCGATCGCGGCGACCGTGGCGATCGCGGTGGTGATCGCGGCGAGCGTGGCGAGCGCGCACCGCGCTTCAACGGCGAGCAGCAACAGCAGCCGCGCAGCGAAGCGCCCGCCGGCGAGCAGCCGCAGGCCCCGCGCGAGCCTCAGGAGTAAGAAGGGCGCAGCGGCGGCGGCTTGCTCGTGCAGCCGGCCGCCGTTGCTATCTTTTGAACGTCAAGCTTCGCCCCATCTGCGGGCGATGGAGGCCGAAAGACCATGAAAGCCATTGAAATCACTTCGTACGGCGCCCCCGAGGTGCTGCGCGTCGCGGAACGTCCCGACCCCGTCGCGGGCGCGGGCGAACTGCTGATCCGCGTTGCGGCGAGTGGCGTCAATCGCCCCGACGTGCTGCAGCGCAAGGGGCACTACCCCGTGCCGCCGGGCGCCTCCGATCTGCCGGGCCTCGAAGTGGCTGGCGAGATCGTGTCGGGCGACGCCGCGGCGCTGGCCGAGGCCGGCTTCAAGGTCGGCGACCGCGTCTGCGCGCTCATTGCCGGCGGCGGCTATGCCGAGCTGTGCGTTGCGCCCGTGGCGCAGTGCCTGCCCGTGCCCAAGGGGTGGAGCGATCTCGAGGCGGCATCGCTGCCCGAGACCTTCTTCACCGTCTGGAGCAACGTGTTCGAGCGCGGCCGCCTGCAGAAGGGCGAGACCCTGCTGATCCAGGGCGGCTCGAGCGGCATCGGCGTCACGGCGATCCAGATCGCCAAGGCGCTCGGCGCGACCGTCATCGTCACGGCCGGCAGCGACGACAAGTGCGAAGCCTGCCTCAAGCTCGGCGCCGACCACGCCATCAACTACCGCACGAGCGATTTTGTCGAAGAGGCGAAGAAGCTCACCGGTGGCAAGGGCGTGGACGTGGTGCTCGACATGGTCGCTGGCGACTATGTGGCGCGCGAGGTCGAATGCCTGGCCGAAGATGGCCGCCTGGTCATCATCGCGGTGCAGGGCGGGGTGAAGAGCGAGATCAACGCGGGCCTCGTGCTGCGCAGGCGTCTCACGATCACCGGCTCGACGCTGCGTCCGCGGCCGGTGGCATTCAAGGGCGCCATCGCCAAGGCGCTGCGCGAGAAGGTTTGGCCGCTGCTGGAAAGCGGCGCGATCAAGCCCGTGATCCACAGCACCTTTGCTGCAGCGGGTGAGCCCAGCGGCGCCGCCCAGGCTCATGCGCTGATGGAGTCGAACCAGCACATCGGCAAGATCGTGCTGACGTGGTGAGTGACGAGAAGACGAACGCGATGACAACCAAGAAGAAACTGATCGCCGGCAACTGGAAGATGAATGGCAGCCTGACTGCCAACGAGGCGCTGGTGAAAGCCCTCCAGCAGGGCCTGGCCGTGAATCCGGCCGCTTGCGACGTGGCGCTTTGCGCGCCCGCTGCGTATTTCGCGCAACTGCAGTCGCTGCTGGCCGGCTCGCCGGCCATCGCGCTCGGTGCGCAGGACGTCTCGGCGCACCCGCAAGGTGCGTTCACGGGCGAGCAGTCGGCTGCGATGCTGAAGGACTTCGGCGTGCGCTATGCCATCGTCGGTCACTCCGAGCGTCGCCAGTACCACGGCGAGAGCGACGAAGTCGTTGCCGCCAAGACATCGGCGGCGCTGGCCAACGGCATCACGCCGATCGTGTGCGTGGGCGAGACTCTGGCGCAGCGCGAAGCAGGGCAGACCGAAGAGGTCGTCAAGCGTCAGTTGGCCGCCGTCATTCACGTGAACGGCCATTGCATCAGCGAGATCGTCGTGGCGTACGAGCCCGTGTGGGCCATCGGCACGGGCAAGACGGCCACGCCGGAGCAGGCGCAGGCGGTGCACGCGGTGCTGCGCGCACAGCTGCATCACGCGGCGAGCGAGCATGCCGCAGGCATTCGCATCCTCTACGGCGGCAGCATGAATGCAGCGAATGCCGCCGAACTGCTGGCACAGGCCGACATCGACGGTGGCCTCATCGGCGGCGCATCGCTCAAGGCGCCCGACTTTCTGCAGATCATTTCCGCCGCTGCGCGCTGATCGCGCAACGGCTGCATCAAATTAGGAGTAAGAACGAATGAACGTGGTCCTCAACCTTCTGGTCGGCGTGCAGATGCTGGCAGCCCTCGCAATGATCGGCCTGATCCTGATCCAGCACGGCAAGGGCGCCGACATGGGCGCGGCCTTCGGCAGCGGCAGCGCCGGCAGCCTGTTCGGTGCCAGCGGCAGTGCCAACTTCCTCTCGCGCACCACTGCAGTGCTTGCTGCGGTGTTCTTCGCGTGCACGCTGCTGCTGGCCTACTTCAGCCATGCGCGTCCTGCGGGTGGCGGCAGTCTTCTGGAGCGTGCTGCGGTGGGTGCGCCTGCTGCGCCGGCCTCCGGTACGGCCAACGAAATTCCCGGTGCGGCTGCTCCCAATGCGCCTGCTTCGGCTCCTGCAGCCCCTGTTTCGGGTGCGGGCCAGATTCCGAGCAAGTAATCAACTCGTTTTCATGAGTTGCCCGTGAGAAATGGCTCCATTTCAGGGTAAACTCTAAATCTGTTCGGAAAGCCAAATTCCTCTTGCAGGTACCTCATGCCATCCGAACAGAAAAAACCGCGGTCGTGGTGAAATTGGTAGACACGCTATCTTGAGGGGGTAGTGGCGAAAGCTGTGCGAGTTCGAGTCTCGCCGACCGCACCAAATCTCATCGGCAGAAAACCTCATCCAGAGGTTCTTCCTGCCGGTGGCAAGCGGTGAAAAACTCTCGATGAATCTCGACTCCTACCTCCCCGTCCTTTTGTTCATTCTGGTCGGAGTCGGCGTAGGCGTCGCCCCTCAGGTCATCGGATACATTCTCGGCCCCAACCGGCCCGACGCCGCAAAGAACGCTCCCTACGAGTGTGGCTTTGAAGCCTTCGAGGATGCGCGCATGAAGTTCGACGTGCGCTATTACCTCGTTGCGATTCTCTTCATCCTGTTCGATCTCGAGATTGCCTTTCTCTTTCCGTGGGCCATTGCGCTCAAGGAGATCGGTGCTGTCGGCTTCTGGGCCATGATGATCTTTCTCGCCATCCTCGTCGTGGGCTTCGCCTACGAGTGGAAAAAGGGCGCGCTCGACTGGGAATGACAAGGAAGAAACACGATGGCCATTGAAGGCGTTCTCAAGGAAGGCTTCGTCACCACGACCTACGATTCGGTCGTCAACTGGGCGAAGACTGGTTCTCTCTGGCCGATGACCTTCGGCCTCGCATGCTGTGCGGTGGAGATGATGCACGCGGGCGCCGCCCGCTACGACATCGACCGCTTCGGCATGCTGTTCCGCCCCAGCCCGCGCCAGTCCGACCTGATGATCGTGGCCGGCACGCTGTGCAACAAGATGGCGCCGGCTCTGCGCAAGGTCTACGACCAGATGCCCGAGCCGCGCTGGGTTCTCTCGATGGGTTCGTGCGCGAATGGCGGTGGCTACTACCACTACAGCTATTCGGTCGTGCGCGGCTGCGACCGCATCGTGCCGGTCGACGTCTATGTTCCGGGTTGCCCGCCCACCGCCGAGGCATTGCTCTATGGCGTGATCCAGCTGCAGCAGAAGATTCGCCGCACCAACACCATTGCCCGCGCCTGAGGGATTGCCGACGATGACTGACTTTGCAATTTCGCCGGAGGTGCTGCGCGCCACCGTTGCTGAGACGCTCGGCGCCAAGGCCAAGAGCGTGACCGTTGCCCTCGACGAAGTGACCGTCGTGGTCGGCGCGGCTGACTATCTCGAAGCCGCCTTGCTGCTGCGCGATGCGCCCGGCTGCCGCTTCGAACAGCTGATCGACCTGTGCGGCATGGACTACTCCGACTACCGCGAAGGCGAGTGGCAGGGCGAACGCTACGGCGTCGTCTCCCACCTGCTGTCGGTGAGCCTCAACCAGCGTGTGCGCCTGACGGTGTTCGCGCCGAGCGACGATTTCCCTGTTGTCGATTCGCTGCAGTCCGTGTGGAACTCTGCCACCTGGTTCGAGCGCGAGGCGTTCGACCTCTACGGCATCGTGTTCGAAGGCCACGACGACCTGCGCCGCCTGCTGACCGACTACGGCTTCATCGGCCACCCGTTCCGCAAGGACTTCCCGGTGTCGGGCCATGTCGAGATGCGCTACGACGAAGAGCAGAAGCGTGTGGTCTACCAGCCGGTTTCCATCGAGCCGCGCGAAATCACCCCGCGCGTGATCCGCGAAGACAACTACGGCAGCGGCTTGCACTGACTGATATGGCCGAAATCAAGAACTACACACTCAACTTCGGTCCCCAGCACCCGGCAGCGCACGGCGTGCTGCGACTGGTGCTCGAACTGGATGGCGAAGTCATCCAGCGCGCCGACCCGCACATCGGCCTGCTGCACCGCGCGACCGAGAAGCTCGCCGAGACGCGCACCTTCATCCAGTCGCTGCCGTACATGGACCGTCTCGACTACGTGTCGATGATGAGCAACGAGCACGCCTACTGCCTCGCCATCGAGCGCATGCTGGGCCTCGAAGTGCCCGAGCGCGCGCAGTACATCCGCGTGATGTTCGCCGAGATCACCCGCCTGCTGAACCACCTGCTGTGGCTCGGCGCGCACGGTCTGGACTGCGGTGCGATGAACATGCTCATCTACTGCTTCCGCGAGCGCGAAGACCTGTTCGACATGTACGAGGCCGTCTCCGGCGCGCGCATGCACGCGGCGTACTTCCGTCCGGGCGGCGTGTACCGCGACCTGCCCGACGAGATGCCGCAGTACAAGGTCAGCAAGGTCAAGAACGCGAAGGCCATCGAGAAGCTCAACGAGAACCGCCAGGGCTCGCTGCTCGACTTCGTCGACGACTTCTGCAAGCGCTTCCCGAAGATGGTCGACGAGTACGAGACGCTGCTCACCGACAACCGCATCTGGAAGCAGCGCACCGTGGGCATCGGCGTGGTCACGCCGGAGCGCGCGCTGAACCTCGGCTTCACCGGCCCCATGCTGCGTGGCTCGGGCATCGAATGGGACCTGCGCAAGAAGCAGCCCTACGACGTCTACGACCGCATGCAGTTCGACGTGCCCGTCGGCAAGACCGGCGACTGCTATGACCGCTACCTGGTTCGCGTGGAAGAAATGCGCCAGGCCAACCGGATCATCCAGCAGTGCTCGGCCTGGCTGCGCGCCAACCCCGGCCCGGTCATCACCGACAACCACAAGGTCGCCGCGCCTGCGCGCGAATCGATGAAGGCGAACATGGAGGAACTGATCCACCATTTCAAGCTTTTCACCGAAGGCTTCCATGTGCCCGAAGGCCAGGCCTACGCCGCCGTCGAGCATCCGAAGGGCGAGTTCGGCATCTATCTGGTGAGCGACGGCGCCAACAAGCCGTACCGCCTGAAGATCCGCGCCCCTGGTTTCCCGCACCTCGCCGCCCTCGACGAAATGTCGCGCGGTCACATGATCGCCGACGCTGTCGCGGTGATCGGCACGATGGACATCGTGTTCGGCGAGATCGACAGGTGAGAAAGAGCGAATGACTTCCTCGACCCACCATGACACGGCGCCCTCGGCGCCTTCTGCCCCTCTGGAGCCTGCGATCCTCGAGCGCTTTGCGCGCGAGGTGGCGAAGTACCCCGAAGCGGGCAAGCAGTCGGCCGTGATGGCCTGCCTGTCCATCGTTCAGCAGGACGAGGGCTACGTCAGCCTGCAGCGCGAGCGCGAGATCGCCGAATACCTCGGCATGGCGCCCATCGCCGTGCACGAGGTGACGACCTTCTACAACATGTATAACCAGCACCCGGTGGGCAAGTTCAAGCTCAACGTGTGCACCAACCTGCCTTGCCAGCTGCGCGACGGTGTCACCGCCCTCGTGCATCTCGAGAAGAAGCTCGGCATCAAGATGGGCGAGACCACGCCCGACGGCCTGTTCACGCTGCAGCAGAGCGAATGCCTCGGTGCCTGCGCCGATTCGCCCGTGATGCTGGTCAACGACCGCACGATGTGCAGCTTCATGAGCAACGAGAAGCTCGACCAGCTGGTCGACGGCCTGCGCAACGCCGCGCCGGCCACCAAGGGGGAGGCTTCCTGATGTCACCCGAACAAGTGCTCCAGCAGTTCCAGGCGACGGGCGTCCAGACCTGTTTCCATGACCGCCACATCGAGCCGCAGATCTATGCCGGCCTCGACGGCACCAACTGGCGCCTGGCCGACTACGAAGCGCGCGGCGGCTACCAGGCGCTGCGCAAGATCCTGACAGAGGGGCTCACGCCCGACCAGGTGATCGCCGAGGTCAAGGCCTCTGGCCTGCGCGGCCGTGGCGGCGCGGGCTTCCCGACCGGCCTGAAGTGGAGCTTCATGCCCCGCCAGTTCCCGGGCCAGAAGTACCTCGTCTGCAATTCGGACGAAGGCGAACCGGGTACGTGCAAGGACCGCGACATTCTGCAGTTCAACCCACACATCGTGATCGAAGGCATGGCCATCGCCGCGTATGCGATGGGCATCAGCGTGGGCTACAACTACATCCACGGTGAGATCTTCCAGACCTACGACCGCTTCGAGGAAGCCCTCGAAGAGGCGCGCGCCGCGGGCTACCTCGGCGACAAGATCATGGGCAGCACGTACAACTTCCAGTTGCACGCGGCCCACGGCTTCGGTGCCTACATCTGCGGCGAGGAAACCGCGCTGCTCGAATCGCTGGAAGGCAAGAAGGGCCAGCCGCGCTTCAAGCCGCCGTTTCCCGCAAGCTTCGGCCTGTACGGCAAGCCGACCACCATCAACAACACCGAGACCTTCGCGGCGGTGCCCTGGATCATCCGCAACGGTGGCCAGGCCTACCTCGAGTGCGGCAAGCCGAACAACGGCGGGACCAAGATCTATTCGGTGAGCGGTGACGTCGAGCTGCCCGGCAACTACGAGGTCCCGATGGGCACGCCGTTCTCCAAGCTCCTGGAGCTGGCCGGCGGCGTTCGCAAGGGCCGCACGCTGAAGGCGGTGATTCCCGGCGGTTCGTCCGCTCCGGTGCTGCCCGCGTCGATCATGATGGAATGCACGATGGACTACGACTCCATCTCCAAGGCCGGCTCCATGCTGGGCTCGGGCGCGGTCATCGTGATGGACGACAGCCGCTCGATGGTCGAGTCGCTGCGCCGCCTGTCGTACTTCTACATGCACGAGTCCTGCGGCCAGTGCACGCCCTGCCGCGAAGGCACGGGCTGGCTCTACCGCGTGGTGGACCGCATCCACAACGGGCAGGGCAGGGCGTCCGACATGGACCTGCTGAACTCCGTGGCCGACAACATCCAGGGCCGCACGATCTGCGCCCTCGGCGACGCGGCGGCGATGCCGGTGCGCGCCATGATCAAGCATTTCCGTCACGAGTTCGAGGCCCTGATCCCGGGCTACGTACCGAAAGCGCCCGTCAAGGCCTGAGCGCGAGAAACACACATATGGTTGAAATCGAACTCGACGGCAAGAAGGTCGAAGTCGCTGAAGGCAGCATGGTCATGCATGCGGCCGACAAGGCCGGCACGTACATCCCGCACTTCTGCTATCACAAGAAACTGAGCATCGCGGCCAACTGCCGCATGTGCCTCGTGGACGTGGAAAAGGCGCCCAAGCCGATGCCGGCCTGCGCCACGCCCGTTACGCAGGGCATGATCGTTCGCACCAAGAGCGAGAAGGCCATCAAGGCGCAGCAGTCGGTCATGGAGTTCCTCCTGATCAACCACCCGCTGGATTGCCCGATCTGCGACCAGGGCGGCGAATGCCAGCTGCAGGACCTGGCCGTCGGCTACGGCGGTTCCTCTTCGCGCTACGAAGAGGAAAAGCGCGTCGTGTTCCACAAGGACGTCGGCCCGCTGATCAGCATGGAAGAGATGAGCCGCTGCATCCACTGCACGCGCTGCGTTCGCTTCGGCCAGGAAGTGGCCGGCGTGATGGAGCTCGGCATGTCGAACCGCGGCGAGCACTCCGAGATCGAGACCTTCGTGGGCGACTCGGTCGACTCCGAACTCTCGGGCAACATGATCGACATCTGCCCGGTCGGCGCGCTCACGAGCAAGCCGTTCCGCTACAGCGCCCGCACCTGGGAACTGTCGCGCCGCAAGTCGGTGAGCCCGCACGACTCCACCGGCGCCAACCTGATCGTCCAGGTCAAGAACAACCGCGTGATGCGCGTGGTGCCGCTGGAGAACGAAGACGTCAACGAATGCTGGATCGCCGACCGCGACCGTTTCTCGTACGAAGCGCTCAACGGTCCGGAACGACTGACGCAGCCCATGCTGAAGCAGGGCGGCCAGTGGCAGCAGGTCGACTGGCAGACCGCGCTCGAGTACGTTGCCAACGGCCTGAAGCAGATCAAGGCCGACCACGGCGCACAGAGCATCGGCACGCTGGTCAGCCCGCACAGCACGCTTGAAGAGCTGCAGCTGGCCACCATGCTCACGCGCGAGCTCGGCAGCGACAACATCGACTACCGCCTGCGCAACGCTGAATTCGCGGCCTTCGAAGGCGTGCGCTGGCTCGGCACCTCGATCGCCTCGCTCACGCAAGTGCAGCGCGCGCTGGTCGTGGGCTCGAACCTGCGCAAGGAACATCCGCTGTTCGCGCAGCGCATCCGCCAGGCCGTGCGCAAGGGCGCCGCGCTGTCGGTGATCACCTCGGCCAGCCTGATGGCCGACCGCGACGCCTGGGCCATCAACGTGGCGCAGTCGTCCATCGTCGAAGCCGATCAATGGGTCGAAGCGCTGGCCGCAGTGGCCGCCGCCATCGGCGAGACCAACGGCGCTGCCGCGCCGCTGGCCCCGAAGAATGCACCCGACGCGACGGCGAAGGCCATCGCAGCCTCGCTGCTGAGCGGCGAGCGCAAGGCCATCCTGCTCGGCAACGCTGCCGCGCACCACGCCCAGGCGAGCAGCCTGCTGGCGCTGGCCAACTGGATCGGCGCGCAGACCGGCGCCACAGTCGGCTACCTGACCGAAGCCGCCAACACCGTGGGCGCGCAGATCGTCGGCGCATTCCCGAAGAACGGCGGCCTCGATGCCGGCCGCATGCTCGCCGCAGGCTCCGGCCTGAAGGCCGTGCTGCTGCTGAACACCGAACCGGTGTTCGATTCGGCCGCCGGCGCAGCCGCTGCCGATGTCATCGGCAATGCGCAAATGGTCGTCACGCTGAGCCCCTTCAAGGCCAACCTCGAATTCAGCGACGTGCTGCTGCCGATCGCACCGTTCACCGAGACCCCGGGCACCTTCGTCAATGCCGAAGGCCGCCTGCAAGGTTTCCATGCCGTCGTGAAGCCGCTGGGCGAAACGCGTCCGGCCTGGAAGGTGCTGCGCGTGCTGGCCAACCTGCTGGGCCTGCCGGGCTTCGCGTTCGAATCGACCGCCGAAGTGCTGGCCACCGTCGGCGACAAGGGCGCGGTGCCGGCGAATGCGCTGAGCAATGCCACGTCCGCGAATGCCGTCGCCTCGAACGGCGCGGTTGCCGCACCCGTGGTCGCGAGCATCTATCAACTGGACTCGATCGTGCGCCGTGCGCCGTCGCTTCAACTGACCGCCGACGCGCGCAATGCGCTGGCCGGCTCGAACGTGTCGGCTGGTGCCGAGGAGGCATTGGCATGATCGACGCGATTCATGGCTTCGGCCAGGGGCTGATCGCCGCAGGCTGGTGGACGGCCGTGGCTTGGCCGGTGATCTGGACGCTGATCAAGATCATCGTGGTCGTGCTCCCGCTGATGGGCGCCGTCGCCTATCTCACGCTGTGGGAACGCAAGGCCATCGGCTTCACGCAGATCCGCATCGGCCCCAACCGCATCGGACCGCTGGGCCTGCTCCAGCCGATCGCCGACGCGCTCAAGCTGATGACCAAGGAAATCATCCTTCCGACGGTCGCCAACAAGGGCCTGTTCCTGCTCGGCCCGATCATGACCATCATGCCGGCGCTTGCCGCATGGGCGGTGATTCCCTTCGGCCCCGACGTGGCGCTCGCCAACATCAACGCCGGCCTGCTGTTCGTGATGGCCATCACCTCGCTCGAGGTGTACGGCGTGATCATCGCCGGCTGGGCATCGAACTCGAAGTACGCCTTCCTGGGCGCGCTGCGCGCCTCGGCACAGATGGTGAGCTACGAAATCGCGATGGGCTTCTGCTTCGTCGTGGTGCTGATGGTCACCGGCAGCCTGAACATGACCGAGATCGTCAACGTTCAGGGCAAGGGCATCTTCGCCAACATGGGCGTCGGCTTCCTGTCGTGGAACTGGCTGCCGCTGCTGCCGATCTTCGTCGTCTACTTCATCTCGGGCCTTGCCGAAACCAACCGCCACCCCTTCGACGTGGTGGAAGGCGAGTCCGAAATCGTGGCCGGCCACATGATCGAGTACTCGGGCATGAGCTTCGCGATGTTCTTCCTGGCCGAGTACGCCAACATGTGGCTCGTGTCGATCCTGACCGTGGTGCTGTTCCTCGGCGGATGGCTGCCGCCGTTCGAGTTCCTGAGCTTCATCCCGGGCTGGATCTGGCTGGGCCTCAAGACCTTCTGCGTGGTCACCATGTTCCTGTGGGTGCGCTCGACGTTCCCGCGCTTCCGCTACGACCAGATCATGCGTCTGGGTTGGAAGATCTTCATTCCCGTCACGCTCGTGTGGCTGGTCGTGGTCGGTGGCTGGATGCAGACGCCGTTCAACATCTGGAAATAACAGGGAGCGCCAACATCATGTCTGCTGCGCACACTGCAACACCATCCGCGCCTTTCTCGCTCAAGGACTTCCTGAGCAGCTTCATGCTGTTCGAGCTGTTCAAGGGCCTGGCCATCACCGGCAAGTACGCCTTCGCCCGCAAGATCACGGTGCAGTTCCCCGAAGAGAAGACGCCGCTGTCGCCGCGCTTCCGCGGCCTGCACGCACTGCGCCGCTATGAGAACGGCGAAGAGCGCTGCATCGCCTGCAAGCTCTGCGAGGCCGTCTGCCCGGCGCTGGCCATCACCATCGAATCCGATGTGCGCGACGACGGCTCGCGCCGCACCACGCGCTACGACATCGACCTGACCAAGTGCATCTTCTGCGGCTTCTGCGAGGAGAGCTGCCCGGTGGACTCGATCGTCGAGACGCACATCTTCGAGTACCACGGCGAAAAGCGCGGCGACCTGTACTTCACCAAGGACATGCTGCTGGCCGTGGGCGACCGCTACGAGAAGGAAATCGCAGCGAACAAGGCGGCCGACGCCAAGTACCGCTGACCCGGTTCAGCCCGAAACCCGTACCAATTCGAATTCCAATGGACGTCAAGACCGGTCTGTTCTATCTGTTTGCCGTAGTGCTGCTGTTCGCAGCATTCCGCGTCATCACCGCCCGCAACCCCGTGTACGCAGCGCTGTACCTGGTTCTGGCCTTCTTCCAGGCATCGGCCATCTGGCTGCTGCTGCGCGCCGAGTTCCTCGCGATCTCGCTCGTGCTCGTGTATGTGGGCGCCGTGATGGTGCTGTTCCTGTTCGTGGTGATGATGCTGGACATCAACGTCGACAGCTTGCGGGAGGGCTTCTGGAAGCACTTCCCGCTGGCGGCGGGCGTGGGTGCGCTGATCGCGCTCGAAATGGCGGCCGTGCTCATGGGCGGCTTCCGCCTGGGCGAGCCGCGCGCTGCAGCCGGCGCGGCGGGGGCCAACACTTCCAACACGCTCGAACTGGGCAAGCTGCTCTACTCCGAATATCTCTACCCGCTGGAAATCGCCGCGGTCATCCTGCTCGTGGCCATCGTGGCTGCCATCGCACTGACGCTGCGCACCCGCAAGGACAGCAAGTACGTCAACCCGGCCGACCAGGTCCGCGTGAAGGCGCGCGACCGCGTGCGCATCGTGCAGATGCCGGCAACGCGTGCCGCGGAGCCTGTGGTCGAAGCTGCGGACGCTGCAAAGGAAAACAAGGCATGACGCTCACGCTCGGACACTTTCTTTCGCTCGGCGCGATGCTTTTCGCGCTGTCCGTGATCGGCATCTTCCTGAACCGCAAGAACCTGATCGTGCTGCTGATGGCCATCGAGCTGATGCTGCTGGCGGTCAACATGAACTTCGTGGCGTTCTCGCACTTCCTGGGCGACATGCACGGACAGATCTTCGTGTTCTTCATCCTGACGGTGGCCGCGGCCGAGTCGGCCATCGGGCTGGCTCTGCTGGTGCTGCTGTTCCGCAACAAGTCGAACATCAACGTCGACGAACTCAACTCGCTCAAGGGTTGACAGCAACATGAGCGCAACCCTTTCCGCATCCACGCTGCTGGCCGTTCCGCTGGCACCCCTGGTCGGCGCAGCCCTCGCCGGCGTGTTCGGCACCAAGTTCGGTGGCAATCACATCGGCCGCAAGGTCACGCATTCGCTGACCATCCTCGGCGTGCTGGTCGCCTTCATCATCTCGGCGATGACGCTCAAGAGCGTGATCGCCGACGGCGCCCGCTTCAACCAGACCATCTACGAATGGATGGTGGTCGGCGGCCTGAAGATGGAAGTCGGCTTCATGGTCGACGGCCTCACCGCCATGATGATGTGCGTCGTGACCTTCGTGTCGCTGATGGTCCACATCTACACCATCGGCTACATGGAAGAGGACGACGGCTACAACCGCTTCTTCGCGTACATCTCGCTGTTCACCTTCTCGATGCTGATGCTCGTCATGAGCAACAACATGCTCCAGCTGTTCTTCGGCTGGGAGGCGGTGGGTCTGGTGTCGTACCTGCTGATCGGTTTCTGGTTCAACAAGCCGACCGCGATCTTCGCGAACATGAAGGCCTTCCTGGTCAACCGCGTGGGCGACTTCGGCTTCATCCTCGGCATCGGCCTGATCGCCGCCTACGCCGGCACGCTGAACTACACCGAAGCCTTCGCCAAGGCGGGCACGCTGGCTGGCATCACCTTCCCGGGCACCGAGTGGATGCTCATCACGGTGATCTGCATCTGCCTGTTCATCGGCGCGATGGGCAAGAGCGCGCAGTTCCCGCTGCACGTGTGGCTGCCCGACTCGATGGAAGGCCCGACCCCCATCTCCGCGCTGATCCACGCGGCAACGATGGTGACGGCCGGCATCTTCATGGTGGCGCGCATGTCGCCGCTGTTCGAGCTGAGCGACACGGCCCTGAGCTTCATCCTCGTGATCGGTGCCATCACCGCGCTGTTCATGGGCTTCCTGGGCATCATCCAGAACGACATCAAGCGCGTGGTCGCGTACTCGACGCTCTCGCAGCTCGGCTACATGACAGTCGCGCTGGGCGCCTCGGCCTATTCGGTCGCGGTGTTCCACCTGATGACGCACGCGTTCTTCAAGGCGCTGCTGTTCCTCGGCGCGGGCTCCGTCATCATCGGCATGCACCACAACCAGGACATCCGCTGGATGGGTGGCGTGCGCAAGTACATGCCGATCACCTGGATCACCTCGCTGCTGGGTTCGCTCGCGCTGATCGGCACGCCGTTCTTCTCGGGCTTCTACTCGAAGGACAGCATCATCGAGGCCGTGCATGAGAGCCACCTGTGGGGCGCGAACTTCGCCTACTACGCGGTGCTGGCCGGCGTGTTCATCACGGCGTTCTACTCGTTCCGCATGTACTTCCTGGTCTTCCACGGCAAGGAACGCTACGACCAGAACCCCGACGCGCACCATGACGACCATGGTCACGACGACCACGGCCATGGCCACCACGACCACAAGCCGCACGAGTCGCCCTGGGTTGTCTGGCTGCCGCTGGTGCTGCTGGCCATCCCTTCGGTGGTGATCGGCTTCATGACCATCGACTCGATGCTGTTCGGCGAGTTCTTCAAGAACGCGATCTTCGTGGACGGTGCCAAGCACCACGCGATGAAGGAACTGGAAGAAGCCTTCCACGGCCCGGTGGCCATGGCCATCCACGGCCTGCAGACGCCGCCGTTCTGGCTGGCGCTGGCAGGCGTGATCCTGTCCTGGTACATGTACATGATCAACCCGGCGCTGCCGGCGGCGATCAAGCGTGCCTTCGGCCCGATCTACCGCCTGCTCGAGAACAAGTACTACATGGACTGGTTCAACGAGAACGTGATCGCCCGTGCCACGCGTGCCCTGGGCACCGGCCTGTGGAAGGGCGGCGACCAGGCCCTGATCGACGGCGCCGTGGTGAACGGTTCCTGGAAGATCGTGGGTCGTATCTCTGGTGTTGTGCGCTGGATGCAGTCGGGCTACATCTACCACTACGCCTTCGCGATGCTGCTCGGCATCTTCATCCTGATGACGTACTTCGTCTGGTTCAAACGCTGAGCCTAGCGCTGGAGAAAAAGAAAAATGGGTTTGTTGAGCCTTGCCATCTGGGTGCCGATCGCATTCGGCGCCGTGCTGCTGGCGTTTGGCCGTGACGAGCACGCCAGGGGCGTGCGCTGGGTCGCGCTCGTCGGTTCCATCGTGAGCTTCCTGGTCACGGTGCCGCTGTTCACGCGTTTCCAGAACGGCACCGCCGCGATGCAGTTCGTCGAGAAGACGGGCTGGATCTCGCGCTTCAACGTCAACTATCACCTCGGGATCGACGGCCTGTCGCTCTGGCTGGTGCTGCTGACGTCGTTCATCACGGTCATCGTCGTCATTTCCGCCTGGGAAGTGATCACCGAGCGCGTGAACCAGTACATGGGCGCGTTCCTGATCCTGTCGGGCTTCATGATCGGCGTGTTCGCCGCGCTCGACGGCGTGCTGTTCTACGTGTTCTTCGAAGCCACGCTGATCCCGATGTACCTGATCATCGGCATCTGGGGCGGCCCGAACAAGATCTACGCGGCCTTCAAGTTCTTCCTCTACACCTTGCTCGGCTCGCTGCTGATGCTGGTGGCGCTGATCTACCTGTACAACAAGTCGGGCGGAAGCTTCGACATCCTGTCGTGGCACAAGCTGCCGCTGGGTTCGACCGCGCAGACCTTCCTGTTCTTCGCCTTCTTCGCGGCCTTCGCGGTGAAGGTGCCGATGTGGCCGGTGCACACCTGGCTGCCCGACGTGCACGTCGAAGCGCCGACCGGTGGTTCCGCCGTGCTGGCCGCGATCATGTTGAAGCTGGGCGCCTACGGCTTCCTGCGCTTCTCGATGCCGATCGCGCCCGACGCCTCGCACGAATGGGCCTGGCTCATGATCGCGCTGTCGCTGATCGCCGTGATCTACGTCGGCTTGGTGGCGCTGGTGCAGCAGGACATGAAGAAGCTGGTGGCCTACTCGTCGGTGGCCCACATGGGCTTCGTGACGCTGGGCTTCTTCATCTTCAACGAGCTGGGCGTGTCCGGCGGCATCGTGCAGATGATTGCCCACGGCTTCGTGTCGGGCGCCATGTTCCTGGGCATCGGCGTGCTGTACGACCGCGTGCACTCGCGCCAGATCGCCGACTACGGCGGCGTGGTGAACACCATGCCCAAGTTCGCCGCGTTCGCGCTGCTGTTCGCCATGGCCAACTGCGGCCTGCCGGGCACCGCCGGTTTCGTGGGCGAGTGGATGGTGATCCTGGGTGCGGTGAAGGCCAATTTCTGGATCGGCCTCGGGGCCGCAACCGCGCTGATCTTCGGCGCCGCCTATACCCTCTGGATGTACAAGCGCGTGTATCTGGGACCGGTCGGCAACGACCACGTGAAGGAACTCAGCGACATCAATTCGCGCGAATTCCTGATGCTGGCGCTGCTGGCCATCGCCGTGCTGTGGATGGGCCTGTTCCCGAAGCCGTTCACCGACGCGATGGATGCCTCCGTGACCGAGCTGCTGCGCCACGTGGCAGTTTCGAAGCTGCCCTCCTGATGCCACGCTGAAGAAGAGAACGAGATGATTGACAAACTCAGCTGGGTCACGATCTACCCCGAAATCGTGCTGCTGGTCATGGCCTGCATCATTGCGCTGGTCGACCTGTCCGACACGAGCCCGCGCCGTACCCGCACCTATGTGCTGACGCTTGCCACGCTGGCCGTGGTTGCCGTGCTGTCGGGTCTGCAGGCTTCCGAAGCCAAGACCATCTACGGTTTCGGCGGCATGGTCGTCAGCGACCCGATGGGCAACTGGCTCAAGTGCTTCGCCACGGTCGCCCTGATGATCACGCTGGTCTACGGCCGTCCCTACGCGGCCGATCGCGAGATGCTGCGCGGCGGCGAAATGTTCACCATCAGCATGTTCGCGCTGCTGGGCATGTTCGTGATGATCTCGGGCAGCAACTTCCTGCTGATCTACCTGGGCCTCGAGCTGCTCACGCTGTCGAGCTACGCGCTGGTGGCGCTGCGCCGCGACAACGCCGTGGCCAGCGAAGCCGCCATGAAGTACTTCGTGCTCGGCGCCATGGCCAGCGGCTTCCTGCTCTATGGCCTGTCGATGATGTACGGCGCGACCGGTTCGCTCGACGTGAACGAGGTGTTCAAGACCATCGCCAGCGGCAAGGTCAACCACCAGGTGCTGGTGTTCGGCCTCGTGTTCATCGTTGCCGGCCTGGCCTTCAAGGTGGGCGCTGCTCCGTTCCACATGTGGGTGCCCGACGTCTACCAGGGCGCTCCGACGGCGATCACGCTGCTGATCGGCGCTGCGCCCGAGCTGGCCGCCTTCGCCATCATCATCCGCGTGCTGGTCGACGCGCTGCAGCCGCTGGCCATCGACTGGCAGCAGATGCTCGCCGTGCTGGCCATCGCCTCGCTGCTGGTCGGCAACCTGGCCGCCATCGCGCAGAGCAACCTCAAGCGCATGCTGGCCTATTCGACGATCTCGCAGATGGGCTTCATGCTCCTCGGCCTGGTCGCGGGCTCGGACCAGCAGGGCACCTACAACGCCCAGTACGCCTACAGCGCCTCGATGTTCTACATCGTGACCTACGTGCTGACCACGCTGGCGAGCTTCGGCATCATCTTGCTGCTGGCGCGCGAAGGCTTCGAGAGCGAGGAGATCACCGACCTGGCCGGCCTGAACCAGCGCAGCCCGCTGTACGCCGGCGTGATGTCGATCGCGATGTTCTCGCTGGCCGGCCTGCCGCCGCTGGTGGGCTTCTACGCGAAGCTGGCCGTGCTGCAGGCGCTGATCGCCTCGGGCCACGCCATCTACATCGGCCTGGCCGTGTTCGCGGTGATGATGTCGCTGATCGGCGCGTTCTACTACCTGCGCGTGGTCAAGGTCATGTACTTCGACGCGCCCGTCACGGCCACCACCGTGTCGGCACCGCGCGACGTGCGCACCGTGCTGACGATCAACGGCGCGCTGATCCTGATCCTGGGCATCGTGCCCGGCGGCCTGATGACGCTGTGCTACGACGCGATCGTGGCAACCCTGGCCCATTGACGCGGCCGACCTCGGGTGTCGCAAACCGCGTCGGTCTGGGTCGTATTGCTGGTGGCCCTCGTGGCCGCCAACCTGCCGTTCTTCAACGACCGCCTGTTCGGCGTCGTGCCTCTGGCGACTGCCCCCAAGTCGCTGGCGGTGCGCCTCGCCGAACTGGTGGTCTTGTACTTTCTGGCCGGCGGCGTCGGCCTGCTGTTCGAGCGCAGGGCTGGGCAGATCGCCGCACAGGGCTGGGAGTTCTATGCGGTGACCGGCGCGCTGTTCATCGTGCTGGCCTTTCCGGGGTTCACCTGGCGCTACCTGATGAAGCACAGGCACTGAAAAGAGGACGAGCGACCGACCATGACCATCAAGCCGACCGACACCTCCACCGCCGATTCGCACCTGAAGGAAGAACTCCAGAGCCGCGAGGAGCTGTTCAACGGCAAGTTCCTGAAGGCCCGGCGCGACACCATCCGCCTGCCCGATGGCCATAGCGCCACACGCGAGTACGTGGTGCACCCGGGCGCCGTGGTCGTCATTCCGCTGCTGGACGACGGCCGCATCGTTCTGGAGCGGCAGTTCCGCTATCCGGTCGGCCACGTGATGATCGAGTTTCCCGCGGGCAAGCTCGATGCGGGCGAGGATCCGTTCGACTGCGGCCGGCGCGAGCTGATCGAGGAAACGGGCTACACCGCGCGCGAGTGGGCGTATGCGGGTGCCATGCACCTTGCTGTGGCCTACTCGACCGAGATCATCCATATCTACTTTGCGCGGGGCCTTTCGCTCGGCGAGCGGCAGCTCGACCACGGCGAGTTCCTCGACGTGTTCACGGCCACTCCCGACGAGCTGGCCGGCTGGTGCCGCGAAGGCAAGGTCACCGATGCCAAGACGCTGACCTGCACGCTCTGGCTGCAGAACGTCCTTTCGGGCGCATGGGCACTGGATTGGCAGGCTGCGCCCGCGCAGGGCAGCGCGGGATAATCCGCGCCATGAAGGTTCTCGATCTCCGCTGTACCCATGGCCACGGCTTCGAGGGCTGGTTCGCCTCGAGCGAAGACTTCGAGTCGCAACTGGCCTCCGGCCTGGTCGAATGCCCCGTTTGCGGCGACACCGGCATCGTCAAGCTGTTGAGCGCTCCGCGCCTCAACCTGGGCAACGCCAAGGCTCCGCAGGAAGCCGCCGCGGCTGCGCCCGTGCCAGCCACTGCCTCCAACGTTCCCGCCGACATCTCGCCCGAGGCGCGCTGGATGCGCGCCGTGCGCGAAGTGCTGGCCAAGACCGAAGACGTCGGCGACCGTTTCGCCGACGAAGCCAGGAAGATGCACTACGGCGAGACCAAGGAGCGCGGCATTCGCGGCCAGGCGACGCCCGAGCAGACCGAAGCGCTGCTCGACGAAGGCATTCCGGTGATGGCGCTGCCGATTCCGGCCGCGCTGAAGGAAACCCTGCAGTAGTCCGGCCGGCTGGCTCGGGGCGGCCGTTCAGGTCGTGAACTGAAGCGCGGCCAGCCGCGCGTAGACGCCGCCCTGCGCGACCAGCGCCGCGTGCGTTCCCTGTTCGACGATCCCGCCGTGGTCCAGCACCACGATGCGGTCGGCCTTCTGCACGGTGGCCAGGCGGTGGGCGATCACCAGCGTGGTCCGGTTCTCCATTGCCGACTCCAGTGCTGCCTGCACCATGCGCTCGCTTTCGGCGTCGAGCGCGCTCGTGGCTTCGTCCAGCAGCAGCAGCGGCGGGTTCTTCAGGATCGCGCGCGCGATGGCGATGCGCTGTCGCTGTCCGCCCGACAGGCGCACGCCGCGCTCGCCGAGGAAGGTGTCGTAGCCCTCCGGCAGGGCCTGGAGGAAGTCGTGGGCGAAGGCGGCGCGGGCGGCGGCTTCCACTTCCTCGGCGGTCGCCTCGGGGTTGCCGTAGCGGATGTTCTCGAACGCGCTGGCCGAGAAGATCACCGCGTCCTGCGGAACGAGGCCGATGCGGGTGCGCAGCTCGGGCAGGGCGAGCGAGGCCAGCGGTGCGCCGTCGAGCAATACGCGGCCCGTTTGCGGGTCGTAGTAGCGAAGCAGCAGCTGGAATACGGTGCTCTTGCCGGCGCCGCTCGATCCCACCAGCGCAACAGTTTCGCCTGGCGCAATCTCCAGGCTGAAGTCGCGCAAGGCCGGTGTGCTGGGGCGGGAAGGGTAGTGGAAGGTGACCGCGTCGAATTTAATGGCGCTGCCCGCGACGGGAACGGGCGCAACCGCCGGGTTCGCGGGCGAAACGATGGCTGCGGGCGCGTGCAACAGCTCCATCAGCCGCTCGGTCGCGCCGGCTGCGCGCAGCAGGTCGCCGTACACCTCGCCGAGCACGGCGGTCGCGCTGGCGAGGATGGCCACGTAGACGACGGTCTGGCCCAGGTGGCCGGCGGTGATGTCGCCGCGCAGCACCGCCTGGGTTCCTTGGTACAGGCCCCAGAGCAGCGCCGCCGAGGTCGCGATGATGATGAAGGCCACGAGCACCGAGCGGGCCTTGGCACGGCGCACGGCGGTGCGGAAGGCGTTCTCGGTCGAGCCGCTGAAGCGTGCGGCCTCGCGGCCTTCGGCGGTGTAGCTCTGAACCACCGGAATCGCGTTCAGCACCTCGGCGGCGATGGCGCTGGAGTCGGCCACGCGGTCTTGGCTGGCGCGCGAGAGCTTGCGCACGCGGCGGCCGAACACCATGCTCGGCAGCACCACCAGCACGAGGATGCCCAGCACCTGCACCATTACGTAGGGGTTGGTCCAGATCAGTACCGCCAGGGCGCCCACGCCCATCACCGCGTTGCGCAGGCCCATGCTCAGCGATGAGCCGACGACCGTCTGCACCAGGGTGGTATCGGCCGTCAGGCGCGACAACACCTCGCCGGTCTGCGTGGTCTCGAAGAAGACGGGGCTCTGCTTGAGCACGTGGCTGTAGACAGCGTTGCGGATGTCGGCCGTCACGCGCTCGCCCAGCCAGCTCACCGTGTAGAAGCGCGCCGCCGAGAAGACGCCCAGCGCCACGGCCACGGCGAAGAGGGCGCCGAAGTGCTCGCGCAGCGCCATGGTCTGCGCGCCCTTGTCGGAGCTGATGAGGCCGTTGTCAATCAGACTGCGCAAGGCGATAGGAAAAGCCAGCGTGGTAACCGCCGCCAGCACCAGGAACAGGGTCGCCAGAACGATCTGCACACGGTACGGGCGAAGAAAAGGGCTCAGGCCCGAGAGCGATCGGGGCGAGCCCTTGGCCATGGAAGACGGTGGGGAGGAAGCCATTGCCCGATTCTACCGATCCCTTGCCTCTACAAAGGTAGCCTTGACAATAATTGCCGAGGCAACTAATATTTGCCCCATGAGCGATGCCAACACCCCTCAAAACCCGCCGGCTTCCACCGGCGAGGAGCGTCGTGCGCCCGTCGCCTTCTACAGCCCCGAAACCTATCGCGCCGAGGAAAGCATCGGCTACCTCATGCGCCGCATCGTCACGGCGGTCGGCCAGTCGGTCGAAACCCGCATGTGCGAGCCGGGCAGCCCCACCTATCCGCAGTGGGTTCCTCTCTACAAGCTGCACGTGGGCGCCGCAACAACCGTGGCCGAGCTGGCCCGCGCCTGCGAACTCGACACCGGCGCCATGACGCGCCTGCTCGACCGCCTCGAGGCCAAGGGCCTGTGCCGCCGCGTGCGCTCGCTCGAAGACCGCCGCGTGGTCAACATCGAGCTCACCGACGAAGGCCGCGCGTCCGCCAAGGAAGTGCCGCACGTGCTCAGCAGGGTGCAGAACGAGCACCTCGCAGGTTTCACCGTAGAGGAGTGGGAGCAGCTCAAGGGCTATCTGCGCCGCATCCTCGACAACGCCCAGGCCCTCGCGGCCCGTGGAGATAAAAATGACTGACTCCCTCGCCGTGCGCGCCATGCGCCGCACTCCCGTCGTGGCCGCCGCGCTGCTGGTGGTCGCACTCGCCGGCTGCGCCGACATGGCCGGCATCGGCTCGCAGGCGAAGCTGCGCAACGCCTCGTCGCTGGGCATCGCGCCCGACAGCGCCGCCGTCCCGGTGTCCCGGCTCGACAGCCAGTGGTGGCTCGCCTTCGGCGATTCGCAGCTCAATTCGCTTGTCGACCAGGCGGTGGCCGGCAACCCCAACCTGCAGGTCGCGCAGGCCCGCCTCGCGCGCGCGCAAGCCTCGGCCGACATCGCCGGCGCCGCGCTCAAGCCGCAGGTCAAGGCCGATCTCGACCTGAACCGCCAGAAGTTCAACAGCAACTACATCTACCCGGCGCCGCTGGGCGGCTCCACCCAGAACATCGGCCTGCTGCAGCTGGGCGCGAGCTGGGAGCTCGACTTCTTCGGCAAGAACCGCACCGCGCTCGACACCGCCATCGGCGCGGCCAACGCCGCAGCCGCCGATGCCGACGCAGCCCGCGTGCTGCTCGCGAGCAACGTGGCGCGCAGCTACTTCCAGTGGGCTCGCCTGAACGACCAGCTCACCGTCGCCCAGCGTACGCTGGCACAGCGCGACGAAACCCTGAAGCTGGTGCGCGACCGCGTGTCCGCCGGCCTCGACACCCGCCTCGAACTGCGCCAGAGCGAAGGCGGCCTGCCCGAGGCGCGCCAGCAGATCGAAGCGCTCAACGAGCAGATCGCGCTGCAGCAGCATGCGCTCGACGCGCTGGTGGGCCAGCCGAACGTCACCGCCTCGCTCAAGCCGCCGGTGCTTTCGGGCGTGAAGCCGATGGCGCTGCAGGCGAACATCCCGGCCGACCTGCTCGGCCGCCGCGCCGACATCGCCGCCGCGCGCTGGCGTGTCGAGGCGGCCACCAGCGACGTGGCCAATGCGAAGACGCTCTTCTATCCCAACGTGAACCTCACGGCCTTCGTCGGCTTCCAGAGCCTGGGCTTCGGCAAGCTGCTGAAGTCGGGCAGCGAGCAGTGGGGCGTGGGCCCGGCCATCAGCTTGCCGATCTTCGAAGGCGGCAGGCTGCGCGCCAACCTGCGCGGCAAGTCGGCCGACCTTGATGCAGCCGTCGAGAGCTACAACGCCACCGTCATCGACGCGGTGCGCGACGCGGCCGACCAAGTCACGAGCGCCCAGTCGATTGCACGCCAGCAGGCCGAGCAGCGCGCCGCGCAGACGGCGGCCGAGGGCGCCTACGACATCGCCGTGCAGCGCTACCGCGCGGGCCTCGGCAACTACCTCAACGTGCTGACCGCCGAAACCTCCGTGCTGGCCCAGCGCCGCCTGGCCGTCGATCTCGCCGCCCGCGCGCTCGACACGCAAGTTGGCCTGGCGCGCGCGCTCGGCGGCGGCTGGCAGCCACCGGCCACCGCCACGGCATCGGTTCCCTCGGCCCCGCTGAACTGACCGGCACAGCGCAGATCCAGCCCGGCCGACTTCTTCGTCTTCGGAAAGAACTTCATCATGAGCGACAACAACACTCCGACGCCCGCTGCAGCCGCAGCTCCAGCAGCCCCCGAGGCGACCGCCGGCAACGGCAAGCGCCGCCGCGCACTCACCGCGCTCGCCGCGGTGGTGATCGTCGCCGGCGGCGGCTGGGGCCTGTACGAATGGCTGGTCGCCAGCCACTACGAGGACACCGACAACGCCTACGTGCAGGGCAACGTCATCCAAATCACGCCGCAGATCGGCGGCACCGTGATGGCCATCAATGCCGACGACACCGACTTCGTGAAGGCCGGCCAGCCGCTGGTGCAGCTCGACCCGGCCGACGCCAAGGTGTCGCTCGAGCAGGCCGAGGCCGCGCTCGCGCAGGCGGTGCGCCAGGTGCGCACGCTGTATGCCAACAACGGCTCGCTGGCCGCGCAGGTCACGCTGCGCCAGGCCGACATCGTGAAGGCGCAGAGCGACATCGCCAAGGCGCAGGACGACCTGCAGCGCCGCCGCGCGCTGTCGGGCAATGGCGCCGTGTCGAAGGAAGAACTCAATCACGCCGAGACGCAGCTCGAAACGGCCAAGAGCCAGCTCGCCGCGGCGCAGGCCGGCGTGGTGGCCGCCAAGGAGGCGCTTGCCAGCAACCAGTCGCTGACCGAAGGCACCAGCGTGGCCCAGCACCCGAGCGTGCTGGCCGCCGCCGCCAAGGTGCGCGAGGCCTACCTCGCCACGCAGCGCGTGGCCATGCCCGCGCCGGTCGACGGCTACGTTGCCAAGCGCACCGTGCAGCTCGGCCAGCGCGTGGCCGCCGGCACGCCGATGATGTCGATCGTGCCGCTCAACCAGCTGTGGGTCGACGCCAACTTCAAGGAAGTGCAGCTGCGCAACATCCGCATCGACCAGCCCGTGAAGCTCACCGCCGACGTGTACGGCAAGAAGGTCGAGTACACCGGCAAGGTCGCGGGCCTGGGCGTGGGCACCGGCAGCGCGTTCGCGTTGCTGCCGGCGCAGAACGCCACCGGTAACTGGATCAAGGTGGTGCAGCGCGTGCCGGTGCGCATCGCGCTGGACCCCGAGCAGCTCAAGGCCAACCCGCTGCGCATCGGCCTGTCGATGGACGCCGAGGTCGACATCTCGCAGAAGACCGGCAAGATGCTCGCCGACGCGCCGCGCGCCACCGCGCTGGCGCAGACGGCGGTCTACAGCCAGCTCGACCGCGGTGCCGACGCCGAGGTGGAGCGCATCGTTGCCGCCAACATCGGCGGCAAGGGCGGTGCGCCGGCCGCGGCCTCGGCTCCGGCCAAGGCGTCGCCTGCTGCGAATACCTCCGTGGCCGTGCAGGGCCAGCCGGGCTGATCGCGCGAGCGTTCGTCCGGACTTTTCTTCCGTCCAGGTAAACAGCCCGCCCCATGGCCACCGCTGCTCCTGCATACGTTGCGCATCCGCCGCTCGAGGGCGCAGCCCGCGTCTGGGGCACGGTCGCGCTTTCTGCGGCAACCTTCATGAACGTGCTCGACTCGTCGATCGCGAACGTGTCGCTGCCTGCCATCTCGGGCGACCTGGGCGTGAGCACCACGCAGGGCACCTGGGTCATCACCAGCTTCGCGGTGGCCAACGCCATCGCGGTGCCGCTCACCGGCTTCATGACGCAGCGCTTCGGACAGGTGCGCCTGTTCATGGCCAGCGTGATCCTGTTCATGATCAGCTCGCTGCTGTGCGGCCTGGCGCCGAACATGACGACGCTGATCGCCTTCCGCGCGCTTCAGGGCTTCGTCGCGGGGCCGATGATCCCGCTGTCGCAGGCGCTGCTGCTGTCGAGCTATCCGCGCGCCAAGGCGGGCCTGGCGATGGCCATGTGGTCGATGACCACGCTGGTCGCGCCGGTGATGGGGCCGCTGCTGGGCGGCTGGATCACCGACAACATCTCGTGGCCGTGGATCTTCTACATCAACATCCCGGTGGGCATCGTCGCGGCGGCCATCACCTGGGCGCTGTACCACAAGCGCGAGAGCGCCACGCACAAGGTGCCCATCGACGCCGTCGGCCTCGCGCTGCTGGTGCTGTGGGTGGGCTCGCTGCAGCTCATGCTCGACAAGGGCAAGGAGCTCGACTGGTTCCACTCCGCGCAGATCGTCACGCTGGCGGTGGTGTCCGTGGTCGGCTTCGCCTTCTTCCTGGTCTGGGAGCTGACCGACAAGCACCCGGTGGTCGACCTGTCGCTCTTCAAGCGCCGCAACTTCTGGTCGGGCGCGGTGGCGACGGCAGTGGCCTACGGCCTCTTCTTCGGCAACGTGGTGCTGCTGCCGCTGTGGCTGCAGCAGTGGATGGGCTACACCGCCACGCAGGCGGGGATGATCATGGCGCCCGTGGGGCTCCTGGCCATCTTCTTCTCGCCGGTGGTGGGCCTCACCGTGGCCAAGATCGACCCGCGCCGCTACGCGACCTTCTCGTTCCTGGTGTTCGCGCTGGTGCTGTGGATGCGCTCGAACTTCAACACGCAGGCCGACTTCGTGACGATCATCATCCCGACGATCATCCAGGGCATCGCGATGGCGTTCTTCTTCATCCCGCTGGTGACGATCACGCTGTCGGGCCTCACGCCCGACCGCATCCCGGCCGCGTCGGGGCTGTCGAACTTCCTGCGGATCACCGCGGGCGCGATGGGCACCTCGATCACCACCACGCTGTGGGACAACCGCGCGACGCTGCACCACGCCCAACTGGCCGAGACGGTCAACCAGGGCAACAACGCAGCCGCCAGCGCGATGGCCGGGCTCAACGCCAATGGCTTCAGCACCGACCAGGTGATGGGGCAGATCAACCGCCTCGTCGACCAGCAGTCGTACATGCTGGCGACCAACGACATCTTCTATGCGTCGGCGGTCCTGTTCCTGCTGCTGATCCCGCTGGTGTGGCTGGCAAAGCCCCAGAAGGGCGGAGCCGGTGGAGACGCCGCCGCGGGCGCGCACTGATTGGGTTCTCCCCCAGGCTTCGCGCACTTCGTGTCGCTTCGCCAACCCCCTCGCCGGGGGCAACACCTGCGGCCCGGCGGAGCCGGTTCCGCGGTGTTCTCGAAAAGACAGAACGTTTTCAGGCGCCCAGTGCGCGCAGCACGTCGTAGCAGGCGCCCATCGTGTGGTAGTCGGTCTTGCCGGCCGGGCTCTTCTCGTCGCTGATCTTCCCGTTCGCCGGCGTGAGGATGCGATACCAGGCGCCGTGCCTGTGGTCGACGAAATGCTCCCAGCTGTAGGCCCAGATGCTGTCGTACCAGTCCCAGTAGCCGGCTTCCCCGGTCCGCAGCGCGAGCAGGGCGGCGGCGGCGAAGCTCTCGGCCTGCACCCAGAAGTACTTGCCGCCGTCGCACACCTTGCCGTCGGGGCCGAAGCCGTAGACCAGCCCGCCGTGGTCGGCGTCCCAGCCGCGTTGCATGGCGGTATCGAAGAAGTGGCGTGCGCGCGGAAGCGCCCATTCGGCCTTGTGGTCCTGGGTGGCGAGATGGCCTTCGAGCTGCAGCAGCAGCTTGGCCCACTCCGTCAGGTGGCCGGTCTGGAAGCCCCAGGGCTTGAAGATGTCGGTCTTGTTGCCGCGGTTGTAGTCCCAGTCGACCGACCAGTCCTCGCGGTAGTGCTCCCAGACGAGGCCGTCGGCCTGCGCGGCCAGCCGGCCGGTCACCGACTCGGCCACCGCCAGCGCGCGATCGATGTAGCGTGATTCCCGCGTCGCCTCGAAGGCCGCCATCAGCGCCTCGCAGGCGTGCATGTTGGCGTTCTGCCCGCGATAGCTGCCCACGCGCCAGTCCGTGGTGGCTTCGTCGGCATAGAGCTGGTGCCGCGGCTCCCAGAAATGCGCCTCCATCAGCCGCCAGGCGTTCTCCAGCCCGGCATGCGCTTCCTCGATGCCGGCCATGAGCGCGTGCGCGTGCGCGAGCAGCACGAAATCCAGCCCATAGCAGCGGTTGGTGCCGTCCTGCACCGTGGCGCGCTGTTCGTGCCAGTCGATCTGCCATGCATAGCCGCCATCCTGCTGCCTGTGGGCACGTTCGATGAAGGCCAGGCCATGCCGCGCGGCCGCGAGGTCGGCAGGCTTGCCGAAGCGCCGGTACGCCATCGCATGGTTGAACACGAAGCGCGTACTGCTCACCAGGTGGCGGGTGCGGCGGTCGTATACCGTGCCGTCGTCCTTGAAGAAGTGGAAGAAGCCGCCGCTGGGGTCGAGGTTGCGGCCCTCGTAGAAGGCCAGCGTGTGCTGGATGTGGTCGGCCAGGAAGTCAGGAGAGCGGAAGTCGGGCATGTGCGGCGATGTCGTTGGTGCGATGGGCGCGATCATGCCCAATCGAAGCGGGTGCTGCGAGGGCTCGATGCGCGGCATCTTCGCCGGTTCGCGTGCCGCCTTTGTCGTCGAGATGACAGTCGTGCGGAAGGAGCCGGCGAAGCCTCGGAATGGTTGCAGTGCAGCATAGGCATTTGCCCCAGTATGCAAGTGGGAGACGCGCACGAACAATCGGTCCGCGCTCGATGGTGGCGCATTGAGATGGACCGCATGACGCACATTCTTTCCACGCACACGGGCGACCTCGCGAGATGAGCGACGTCATCCTCGAAACACGCGAGCTCACCAAGGAATTCAAGGGGTTCACAGCGGTCAGCAAGGTCGACCTGTCGGTGGTGCGCGGCTCCATCCACGCGCTCATCGGCCCGAACGGCGCGGGCAAGACGACCTGCTTCAACCTGCTGACCAAGTTCCTCGAGCCCACCACCGGCACGATCCTCTTCAACGGCCAGGACATCACGCGCGAGCGCCCCGCGCAGATCGCGCGCCGCGGCATCATCCGCTCGTTCCAGATATCGGCCGTGTTCCCGCACCTCACGCTGCTGGAGAACGTGCGCCTCGGCCTGCAGCGCCGCCTGGGCACCTCGTATCACTTCTGGAAGAGCGAGAAGTCGCTCAAGCCGCTGGATGCCAGGGCCCGCGAGCTGCTGGCCGAAGTCGGCCTCGAGGAACTCGCCGACGAACAGACGGTGAACCTGCCCTATGGCCGCAAGCGCGCCCTGGAGATCGCCACCACGCTGGCGATGGAGCCTGAGCTCATGCTGCTCGACGAGCCCACGCAGGGCATGGGCCATGAAGACGTACACCGCGTGGCCGAGCTCATCAAGCGCGTGTCGGCCGGCCGCACCATCCTCATGGTGGAGCACAACATGAGCGTGGTCTCGACCATCGCCGACACCATCACCGTGCTGCAGCGCGGCGCGGTACTGGCCGAGGGGCCGTACGCCGTGGTCTCGAAGAACCCGCAGGTGATGGAGGCCTACATGGGCACGACAGAAGGCCAGCTGCAAGGAGCCCACTGACATGACGGCAGCATTGGAGATAAAAGGCCTGCAAGCCTGGTACGGCGAATCGCATGTGCTGCACGGCGTCGACATGGTCGTGCAGCCGGGCGAGGTCGTCACGCTGCTGGGCCGCAACGGCGCGGGCCGCACCACCACGCTGCGCGCCATCATGGGCCTGACGGGCGCGCGCAAGGGCAGCATCGAGATCAACGGCCGCGAGACCATCGGCCTGCCCACGCATCGCATCGCGCACCTCGGCGTGGGCTACTGCCCGGAGGAGCGCGGCATCTTCGCGAGCCTCTCGTGCGAGGAGAACCTGATGCTGCCGCCCGAACTGAAGGGCGCGGGCAAGGGCATGTCGGTCGAAGAGATCTACGCCATGTTCCCCAACCTCGCCGAGCGCCGCCACAGCCAGGGCACGCGCCTGTCGGGCGGCGAGCAGCAGATGCTGGCCGTGGCGCGCATCCTGCGCACCGGCGCCAGGCTGCTGCTGCTCGACGAGATTTCCGAAGGCCTCGCGCCGGTCATCGTGCAGGCGCTGGCCCGCATGATCACCACGCTGCGCGCCAAGGGCTACACCATCGTGATGGTGGAGCAGAACTTCCGTTTCGCCGCGCCGCTGGCCGACCGCTTCTACGTGATGGAGCACGGCCGCATCGTCGAGAAGTTCGGCGCGGCTGAACTCGAAGCCAAGATGCCGGTGCTCACCGAGCTGCTGGGCGTCTGAAACGCATCAAGTCCACAAGACCTGTCCTTCCATCCCACAAAGATTTCTCTAGGAGACAACAGCATGAACAAGAAACTCGGCCTCATCGCAACCGCAATCGGCATCCTCGCCATGAGCGCGGGCGCCGTGCAGGCGCAGGAGAAGGTGAAGATCGGCTTCGTCACCGACCTGTCGAGCCTGTACGCCGACCTCGAAGGCAAGGGCGGCGCCACCGCCATCCAGATGGCCATCGACGACTTCGGCGGCAAGGCGCTGGGCCAGCCCATCGAGCTGCTGGTGGCCGACCACCAGAACAAGGCCGACATCGCCGCCTCCAAGGCCCGCGAATGGGTCGACACGGCCGGTGTGACCATGATCTTCGGCGGCACCAACTCCGGCACCGCGCTGGCCACGGCAAAGGTGGCCGAAGAGAAGAAGCGCGTGTACTTCAACAACGGCGCCGGCAGCTCGGTGCTCACCAACGAGCAGTGCAGCCCCTACACCATCCACTACGCCTACGACACCGTGGCGCTGGCCAAGGGCACCGGCGCGGCGGTGGTCGACCGCGGCGGCAAGAGCTGGTTCTTCCTGACGGCCGACTACGCCTTCGGCCACGCGCTCGAAGCCGACACCACCAAGGTGGTGAAGGAAAAGGGCGGCACGGTGGTGGGCGCAGTGCGCCATCCGCTGAACGCGTCGGACTTCTCCTCGTTCCTGCTGCAGGCGCAGAACTCCAAGGCGCAGATCCTGGGCCTGGCCAACGCGGGCGGCGACACCATCAACTCGATCAAGGCCGCCAAGGAATTCGGCATCAACAAGACGATGAAGACGGCGGGCCTGCTGGTCTTTCTGAGCGACATCCACAGCCTGGGTCTGAAGAACACCGAAGGCCTGCTGCACACCACCAGCTGGTACTGGGACCTGAACGACGAGACGCGCAAGTTCGCCAACCGCTTCTTCGAGAAGACCAAGCGCATGCCCACCGACGTGCAGGCCGCCGACTACTCGGCCACCATGACCTACCTGAAGGCCGTGGCCGCCGCCAAGACCACCGACTCCGACAAGGTGATGGCGCAGCTCAAGAGCATGAAGATCGACGACTTCTACGGCAAGGGCCAGATCCGCGCCGACGGCAGCTTCATCCACGACATGTACCTGGTCGAGGTGAAGTCGCCCGCCGAATCGAAGAAGCCCTGGGACTACCTGAAGGTGCTCAAGACGCTGCCGGGCGACCAGGTCTTCACCACGAAGGCCGAAACCAAGTGCGCGCTCTGGAAGTAACTGGCTGAAGCCGCGCCAGACTTTTTCACCGAAGCCAACCAAGAGGATCACTCCATGAACCGCACGCTCATTGCTTCTGCCTGCCTCGCTGCTACCTGCCTGATGGCCGCCGGCGCGGCGCAGGCCCAGGACAAGGTCAAGATCGGCTTCATCACCGACATGTCCAGCCTCTACGCGGACGTGGAGGGCAAGAACGGGGCGCTGGCGATCCAGATGGCCATCGACGACTTCGGCGGCAAGGTCAACGGCATGCCCATCGAGCTGCTGCAGGCCGACCACCAGAACAAGGCCGACATCGCCGCCTCCAAGGCGCGCGAGTGGATCGACACGCAGGGCCTGACGATGCTGTTCGGCGGCACCAGCTCGGGCACCGGCCTGGCCATGGCCAAGGTGGCGCAGGAGAAGAAGCGCGTGTTCATCGTGAATGGCGCGGGCAGCTCGGCGCTCACCAACGAGCAGTGCAGCCCCTACACCGTGCACTACGCCTACGACACCGTCGCGCTGGCCAAGGGCACGGGCAGCGCCGTCATCGCGCGCGGCGACAAGAGCTGGTATTTCCTGACGGCCGACTACGCCTTCGGCCAGGCCCTCGAAGCCGACGCGACCAAGGTCGTGAAGGAGAAGGGCGGCACGGTGCTCGGCAGCGTGAAGCATCCGCTGAACACCTCCGACTTCTCCTCGTTCCTGCTGCAGGCGCAGAACTCCAAGGCGCAGGTGCTGGCGCTCGCGAACGCGGGCGGCGACACGCAGAACGCGATCAAGGCGGCGAAGGAATTCGGCATCTCCAAGACCATGAAGATGGTCGGCCTGCTGGTCTTCGTGACCGACGTGCACAGCCTGGGCCTGAAGAACACCGAGGGCCTGCTGCTGACCACCAGCTGGGACTGGAACCTCGACGACAAGACGCGCGCCTTCGGCAAGCGCTTCTTCGAGAAGACCAAGCGCATGCCCACCGACATCCAGGCCGCCGACTACTCGGCCACCATGACCTACCTGAAGGCCGTGCAGGCCGCCAAGACGGTCGATGCCGACAAGGTGATGGAGACGCTCAAGTCCACCCCGATCGACGACTTCTATGCCAAGGGCAGCATCCGCGCCGACGGCCGCTTCGTGCACGACATGTACCTGGTGCAGGTGAAGTCGCCGGCCGAGTCGAAGCAGCCTTGGGACTACTACAAGGTGGTCCAGAAGCTGAAGGGCGAAGAGGTCTTCACGACCAAAGCCGAAAGCAAGTGCGCGTTATGGAAGTAACCCCCCAGGCTGCGCGCACTGCGTGTCGCTTCGCCAACCCCCCTTTGCAAGGGGGGCGGGCCGGCCGCTTCGGGCGGCCGTGCGCGGCGGCCCCCGCGAAAAAGAAGAAACGGCCAGTGGTGTCCTGAACTTTCTATGAACATTTCCCTTCCCGCCCTGTTGAGCCAGCTCCTCCTGGGGCTGGTCAACGGCTCCTTCTACGCCATCCTGAGCCTCGGGCTGGCGGTGATCTTCGGCCTGCTCAACGTCATCAACTTCGCGCACGGCGCGCTGTTCATGCTCGGCGCCGTCCTGACGTGGATGGCCATGGAGTATCTCGGCGTCAACTACTGGGTGATGCTGATCGCGGCGCCCATCGTCATCGGCATCTTCGGCGTGCTCATCGAGCGGCTGCTGCTGCGCTGGATCTACAAGCTCGACCACCTCTACGGCCTGCTGCTCACGCTGGGCCTCACGCTGCTGATCGAGGGCGTGTTCCGCTCGGTCTACGGCGTTTCGGGCCTGCCCTACGACGCACCCGACGCGCTGTCGAGCGCCACCGACCTGGGCTTCATGGTGCTGCCCAACTACCGCGCCTGGGTGGTGGTGGCGTCGCTGGTGGTGTGCTTCGCCACCTGGTACGTGATCGAGAAGACGCGCCTGGGCGCCTACCTGCGCGCCGGCACCGAGAATCCGCGGCTCGTGGAAGCTTTCGGCGTCAACGTGCCGCTGATGATCACGCTGACCTACGCCTTCGGTTGCGCGCTCGCCGCCTTCGCAGGCGTGCTGGCCGCGCCGGTCATCCAGGTGTCGCCGCTGATGGGGCAGAACCTCATCATCGTGGTGTTCGCCGTGGTCGTGATCGGCGGCATGGGCTCGATCATGGGGGCCATCCTCACGGGCCTCGGACTCGGGGTGATCGAAGGGCTCACCAAGGTTTTCTATCCGGAGGCATCCTCCACTGTCGTGTTCGTGATCATGGTCATCGTGCTGCTCATCCGTCCGGCCGGCCTGTTCGGCAAAGAGAAATAAGGCGAGCGGCATGAACACGAAAAAAATCTCCACCGTCGTCTACGCGCTGCTGCTGCTCGCACTCGTCTTGGCCCCGTTCTTCGGCGCCTATCCGGTGTTCGTGATGAAGCTGATGTGCTTCGCTCTCTTCGCGGCTGCGTTCAACCTGCTGCTGGGCTTTACCGGGCTGCTTTCCTTCGGGCATGCGGCCTTCCTTGGCGGTTCTGCCTACGTGGCGGGCCACGCGATCAAGGTCTGGGGCCTCACGCCCGAGCTGGGCCTGATCGCGGGCACGCTCACCGGCGCCTTGCTCGGCTGGGTCTTCGGCGTGCTGGCCATCCGCCGCCAGGGCATCTACTTCGCGATGATCACGCTGGCGCTCGCGCAGATGATGTTCTTCGTCGCGCTGCAGGCCAAGTTCACCGGCGGCGAGGACGGCCTGCAGGGCGTGCCGCGCGGCAAGCTCTTCGGCGTGATCGACCTGTCGAACGACCTCACGATGTACTACGTCGCGCTGGTCGTCGTCGTCGCGGCCTTCCTGCTGATCGTGCGCACCATCCATTCGCCGTTCGGCCAGGTGCTCAAGGGCATCAAGGAGAACGAGCCGCGCGCGCTGTCGCTGGGCTACGACGTGAGCCGCTTCAAGCTGCTGGCCTTCGTGATCTCGGCGGCGCTGTCGGGCCTGGCCGGCTCGCTCAAGACGCTGGTGCTCGGTTTCGCCACGCTGTCGGACGTGCACTGGACGGCATCCGGCCAGGTCATCCTGATGACGCTGGTGGGCGGCCTCGGCACGCTCTCGGGTCCGCTGGTGGGCTCGGCGGTGGTGGTGCTGCTGGAGAACAAGATCGGCGAACTCGGCAACTTCCTCGCACGCATCACCACGGTGGAGTGGTTCAACACGCTGGGCGAGTCGGTGACCATGGTCACGGGCCTGATCTTCGTGATCTGCGTGCTGGCCTTCCGCAAGGGGATCATGGGCGAGATCATCGCGTTCATCGACCGGCGACGGGCGAAGTAGGCAGGCGCGGACAAGCAGAAAGAAAAAGGGAGCCCGTCGGCTCCCTTTTCATTTGAGGCTCTGCAGGCCTGCGCCTCAGCAGTTGCCCTTCTTGGCCTGGCCGGGCGGGCAGAAATCGCCGCGGTCGCGATCGTGGCCGTGCCGGTGATCGCGCTCGTAGCGGTCGTGGCGGCGGTCTTCTTCCCACTCGCGCTCGCGGCGTGCCTCACGGCGGGCTTCGCGGCGCCAGTCGCCGTCGTTCCAGCGCCAGCCGCCGCGGTCCTCGATCCAGCGGCCCGGTGCATACACGTAGCCCGCGCGCGCCGGCTGCCAGCCGCCCGCATGCCATGCATAGGCCCGGCCGTCCCAGACCCAGCGGCCCGGCACCCAGACGAAGCCGCCGCGGGGCGGGGGCAGGGGCTCGTAGCGCGGCGGGGGTGGGGCCGTCATCACCAGCCCGGGCACGTTGATGTTGACGGAGACCTGCGCGGTGGCGGCAAGGGGGATCGTGAGAATGGAGAGCGCGCCGGCCGCGGCCAGCATTGCGATTCGGGTTTTCATGGGGGCTCCTCTGAGTCGGTTGATTATTTATGGGAAATTTTCCCAACGCATGTAGGCGGTGTTCGGTTGTCAGCCCCGGACCGAGGTGACAACAGTTACAGCTTCAGCGGCGCCGCGTAGCCGGTCATCTCGAGATAGCCGCGCCCGACGCGACGCCCCTGCGCATCGATCAGGTCGCTCACGCCCTCCCAGTACACGCCGCCGGTGGAGCCGCGGCTGTCCAGTTCCTGGTCGTCGAGCAGGGCGCGCACCTCGAAGCTGCCGGCGGGCGTCTGTACGCGCCAGCGGGTCGGGTACTTCGCCTGCGTGCGCGGGCTGTTCCAGGTCTCGAGGGCTCCGAAGCGCACTTCCTCGTTCCTGAAGATGCGCGCCGCGTCATCGCGCGGCCGGAACGAGCCGCCGGCCCACAGCGCGCTGCCGTCGCTGCGCCGAAGGTGAAAGGCGGTGAGGGCGCTGCCGTCGTCGAGGTTCATGCCGATCCAGTCCCAGCCCACGGCCTCGGGGTGCATCAGCGCCTCGCTCCATTCGTGGTCGAGCCAGGCGGTGCCGGCGATGTCCAGGGCCTGTCCCTTGAGCGTGAGCCTGCCCTGCGCCTTGAGCTGCGGCTCGCTGTAGTAGTAGCTGGCCTGCGATTCTTCCGGCCCCTTGCGCGAGAGCCCGGCATTGCCCTGCAGCAGCACCGGCTGCGTGGGCGTGAAGCGCAGATCGAGTGCGAACTCGCCCGCCGGAATGCGTGCGACATAGATGCCGTTCTGGCGCGCCAGAGACCAGTCGCGGATGCGCACGTCGGTGTCGGCCACCGAGGCCTCCGCCACGCCGAAGCCCGCGCGCGCGATGCGCTGGTCGTGCAGCAGCACGCGGCCTTGGAGGTCGGTGACGGCCGCGTGTGCAAACACCAGATGCTTCGCCGCGAAGGCCGATCGCATGCCCTGCGTGGCCTCGACGCGCGAACGGAAGAAGGTGAGCTGGTAGCCGAATTCGCGCCCGGCCGACGTCTTCGCATGGCCGGTGATGTACCACCACTCGGTGCGCAGGTCGGGATGGCTGCCGAAATCGCGCGGGAACTCCAGGCGGCGTTCGGGCAATGCCCACGCGGCCAGCGGGCCCGACGCGAGCGCGGCGAGCAGCAGGCTTCGGCGCGAAAGGGAGAAGGAGAAAGGTGCTTGCTGCATGGGTTCCAGTTCAAGAGTCGGGCCTTGCACGAATACGGTCATCGGCCTACCAGTCTTCCTTCACAGCCAGCACCACATCCTTGCCTGCTGCGGCGCGGCCGGCCAGCCAGGCAGTGATGGTCCCTGCCGCCACCACCGCGCCGCACAGCACCAGCAGGCGCGCCCATGGCACCAGCAAGTCCATGCTCCAGTGGAAGCTCTGCGGATTCACCACCTTCACGAGCACCACCGACACGGCCAGGCCGAGGCCCAGCCCCGCCACGGCGCCGATCGCGGTCCATGCCGCGCCTTCGCCCGCCACCACCGCCAGCACCTGCCGCCGCGTGAAGCCCAGGTGCGCGAGCAGCCCGAACTCCTTGCGCCGCGCGAGCACCTGCGCGCTGAAGCTGGCCGCGATGCCGAACAGGCCGATGGCGATGGCCACCGCCTGCAGCCAGTAGGTGACGGCGAAGCTGCGGTCGAAGATGCGTAGCGAGGTCGTGCGGATCTGGCCCACCGAGGCGATCTCCACCGATCCGGCCGAGCCGTCGTCCTGGCGCGCGGCGAGTTCGTGCACAGAGGCCTGGACGGCACCCTCCGATGCGCCGGGCGCGAGCCACAGCGCGACGTCGCTCACGTTGCGCTCGCCGGTGATGCGCTCGTAGTCGCGTGCGTCCATGGTGATGGCGCCGAACTGCCGCGCGTAGTCGCGCCACACGCCGGCCACGAAGAACGACGCCCGGGCGTTGCCCATCGCGCCCGACAGCGGCGCGAACGTCGTGCCCGGCTTCGCGCCGTAGAGCTCCACCATCGGCTCGCTCACGTAGATGCCGATTTGTCCATCCGGCACGGCAAGCGCGCTGCCCACGAGCGGCAGCGACTGCGCGGCGCCGCCTTCGAGGCTGCGCGCGATCAGCGTCACTGCGGGCCGCGTCGCATCCAGCTGCAGCGACTGCGTGCGCAGCGTGCCGGTGCGCGCCACGCCGGGCAACTGCGCCAGCGACTGCACGAAGGCAGGGGAGAAGGTCGCGGTGTCGGTGCTGCTGGCGCCGCCGCTGTTGCCGCCGCGGCCGCCCGAGGTGGCGCGCACGTACAGGTCGGCAGGCAGCACCACGTCGAGCCATTGCGTCACCGAATCGCGAAAGCTCGCGACCATCACCGTGAGCGCGACGGCAAGGCTCAGGCTCGCGACCACGCCGCTGACGGCCACGGCCGCCGTGCCGCGCATGCGCCGCGCGCGCTCCACCGCCAGCATCGGCAGCACGCGCCGCGCGAACAGCGGCGCGACGCGGTCGTACACCAGCGCGATCAGCCAGGGCAGGGCGGTGATGCCGCCCACCAGCAGGCAAGCCACCGAGAGATAGGCCGCCACCGGAATGCCGCCGATGGCGGGCAGCCTGGCCAGCACCGCGCCCAGGGCGATCAGTCCCAGCGCGAGCCAGTGGCCATTGCCCTGCGTGGGCGCCGCGCCAAGGCCCTTGAGCGTCTGCGCCTCGGGCAGCGCCTGCGCCGCGCGGGCGGGCCACCAGCCGCCGACCAGCGCGGCCACCACGCCGAGCCCGCCATAGAGCAGGGCAGCGCCGGCGCTCCAGTGCAGCGTGGGCGCCACGCCCTCGAAATACCCGCCGCCCAGGTCACCGCCCAGCACGCGCAGTGCGAAGGCCGCCAGCGCCGTGCCCAGCGCGAGGCCGGCCACGCTGCCGATCAGGCCCAGCACCAGCGACTCGGCCAGCACCAGCCGCAGCCGTTCGCGCGGCGTGAGGCCGAGCACGCCGAGCAGCGCGAACTGCTGCGCCCGCTTGGCCACGCTGAGGGCCAGCACCGAGAACACCAGGAATGCGCCGGTGAACAGGGCTACCAGCGCCAGCACCGTGAGGTTCACGCGGTAGGCGCGCGAGAGGTTGCTCACGCGCTGCGCCGCATCGCCGGGCTCGGCGAACTGCACGCCCGTGGGCCAGTCGGGCGACTTCTGCAGCGAGGCCATGAAGGCGGCCCGGTCGGTGCCGGGCGCGAGCCGCAGGTCGATGCGGCTCAACTGGCCGATGCGGCCGAAGAGTTCCTGCGCCGCCGCGATGTCCATCACCGCCAGGGCCTTGCCGCCCGCAGCCACGTGGCCATCCACCGTGAGCGAGTGCCAGGCGTCGCCGCTGCGCAGTTGCACTGTCTCCGTGGCGCCTTCGCCGGGTGCCTGCGCAGGCAGTCCCAGCGCGTCGCGTGCCGCGAGGTTGAGGAACACGCGGCCGGGCGCGAAGAGCGCGAAGCGGTCGGCGCCCGCGGCCACCTGCGGCATCAGCGCGGGGGCGATGGTCGGCAGCACCAGTGCGTCGATGCCGATCACGCGGATCGGCACCTGCCGCTCGCCGGCCAGCGCCAGTCCCTGGAACTCGAACACCGGGCTCGCGAGCGCCACCTGCGGATGCCGGGCCAGCCGCGCGAACACCGCTTCGTCGAAGCCGCCCTGCACGGCGCGCACTTCCAGATCGGGCTCGCCGTTGACCGAGCGCACCGCGCTGGAGAATTCGTCGAGCGCCGAGGCGTTGATCAGCTGCACGGAGAAGGCCAGCGCAACGCCGAGCATCACGGCCAGCACGGCCGCCGCGTTGCGCCAGGGATGGTGGCGGAGTTCCTGCCAGGAGAAGGTGCCGAGCAATGCGCGCATCGGGCCATTGTCGTCGCGGCGCGCGGGGGCATGGCACGATGGCGCTCTTCGAACGCTGAGGAATCCGACGATGCGGCTCATGCCCCATGCCTTGCCGTACCGCTCCTGGCTCGCGGGCTGGCTTCTCGTCCCCTTGCTGGCCGGCAATGCCGTCGCGCAGCTGCAGCCGCCGCAACAGCAGCAACAGCCCCTGACGCTGGCGAGCGACCCGGGCGTCCTGGCCAGGGCCGCGCTCGGCGCGGAACGCGGCACGCTGGTGGTGGGCACGCTGCGCAACGGGCAGGCCGCCTACGGCGCGGCCTACAACCCCGAGCCGCCTTCGGCCCCGCGCGCCATCGCATCGGGGAGCGCGGAGCAGCCGATGTTCGAGATCGGCTCCGTCACCAAGGTGTTCACCGGCCTGCTGCTCGCGCAGGCGGTGCAGCGCGGCGACCTGAAGCTGGACGACACGGTGGGCAAGCTGCTCGCCGGCAAGGTCGACGGCCTTTCGCCCGCGGTGGCCTCGGTCACGCTGCGCCAGCTCGTCACGCACACCGGCTGCATGCCGGTGATGGCCGATGGCGTGACCGGCGGCGCGCCGCTCGTCGAGCAGTTCCACTCCTTCGACAAGCCCATGTTCTGGGCCGCGCTCGCGCGCATCAGGCTCACGGCCGCGGCGCCGCCCTGCGAAGGCGCGTACAGCAACTTCGGCATGGCGCTGCTCGGGCAGCTGCTCGCCGAGCACTACGACACCTCGTGGGGCGAGCTGGTGCGCGCGCGCATCACCGAGCCGCTGGGCATGAATGACACCGTCATCACGCTGGGCGACAAGGCCTCGCGCATGGCCCCGGCCTTCGCGGGCGACCGCCGCCAGCCGCTGTTCGACATGCAGGCCTACGCGCCGGCCAGCGCGCTGCGTTCCACGGCGGCCGACATGATGACCTTCAGCCGCGCCATCCTCGCGGGCGCCAGCGGGCCGCTGGGCCCGGCCGCCGCGCGCGTGCTCACGCCGCTGGCGCGCTACGAGGGCGCAGAGATCGGCTATGCGGTGATGGTGCGCGGGCCCGAAGGCGGCCGTCGCACCTACTACCACGCAGGCGTCACCCAGGGCTACCGCACGCTATGGCTGCTCGCGCCCGACACCGGCGAGGCGCTGGTCGTGCTCAGCAGCAATGCGCACGCGCCGATGCAGACGGTGATGCTGGCCATCGGCAAGAGCCGCTATCCGGTGCCGACCGCGGAAGTGCCCATCGATCCGAAGCGGCTCGACGAATACAGGGGCGAATACCGCGTGACGCGCACCCAGTCGCTGAACTTCACCGTGCGCAGCGGCCGGCTGCTGGTGCGCGAGACAGGGCGCGGCTACAACGCGCTCACGCCCACGGGCACCGATCGCTTTGCCGTGACCGCCATCGGCGCGCAGGTCATGTTCAGGCGCGATGCGGCGAACGCGGTGATCGGGGTGTCGCTGGCGCAGGGGGGCAGCCAGCTCGATGCGCGCCGGGTGAGCGACGCGGCCGCCGTACAGCAGGAGTAGCTGAACTCAGGGCGTCGTCCCCCGCGCACGTTCGACGCGAAGCAATCCGCTGAAGTCGCGCAGCCTCAGAGCCGGTCCGACATCGCGTGCAGGTACGCACGCACGGCCGCGTTGGAGCTCAGCCCGATGGCGCGATCGAATGCCTGGCGCGCCGCGGAGCGTGCGCCACCGGTTGCGAGCAGGTGGGCGCGCGCCGCCCAGTACGGCTGATAGTTCGCCACGTCCTGCGCGGGAATTGCTTCGAGCGCACGTAGGCCGACCTCGGGACCGCGCGCGTTCGCGAGCGCGCAGGCGAGACTGACCTGTGCGCCGATGCTGCTGCGCAGTGCCAGCAGTCCTTCGTAGAGTGACACCAGCGCTTCGGGCGGCACCGGCGCGCCGACGCGGCGTTCGCAGTGGGCCGACTGGATCGCAGCTTCTAGCTGGTAGGCGCCGAGCGACTTCATTTCGGACGCGCGGCGCAGGCAGAGCTCGGCCTCGGCGAGCAGGTCGGGGTTCCAGCGCAACGGGTCCTGCTGATCGAGCGGCACGTAGGCGCCGGTGTCGCTGCGGCGCGCGGGCATGCGGGCCTCGCAGAAGAGCATCAGCGCCAGCAGGCCCAGCGGCTCGGGCTCGGCGGGCATCAGGCTGCAGAGGATGCGGCACAGGTCGATGGCTTCGGTGGTGAGGCCGCGCGGCAGGGCGTCGGCACCGTCGATGTCGTCCCAGCCGGTGCCGTAGGCGGCATAGATGCCGTCGAGCACATCCTGCAGCCGCTGCGGCAGGTCGCGCGCCTGCGGGTATTCGAAGGGAATGCCGGCCGCGCGGATGCGGGCCTTGGCGCGCACCAGCCGCTGGCCGAGGGTGGAAGGCGCGGTGAGGAAGGCGCCGGCCATGCGCGCCGCGTCGAGGCCGAGCACGGTCTGCAGCATGAGCGGCGCGCGCGCCGCCGCGTCGATGGCCGGATGCGCGCACACGAACAGCAGGCGCAGCCGCTCGTCGGGAATGGCGCTGCTGCCATCGGCGGCGTCGTCGACTTCGCCGGCGAGCAGCAGCAAGGTCTGGGTGGCCTGGTCCTGCACGCGGGTGTGGCGCCAGGCGTCGAGCTTGCGGTGCCGCGCCACGCTCAGCAGCCAGGCATCGGGCTGGTCGGGAATGCCGTCGGAGGGCCAGCGCTCGAGCGCCCGTGAGAAGGCGTCTGCGAGGGCGTCTTCCGATGCGGCGATGTCATGGGTGCGCGCCGAGAGAATGGCCAGCAGCCGGCCATACGATTCGCGCGCCGCCCGTTCGGCGGCCCTGTGAACCGCCGGATCGCTCATGCAGCAGCAGCCAGTGCCGTGGCCACGAAGACGGGCCGCACCTCCACCCCGCCACTGGTCGCGCAGGGCGCACGCGCGGCCCATTCGAGTGCGGCGTCGAGGTCGGGCACGTCGATCACGAAGTAGCCGCCGAGCTGCTCCTTGGTGTCGGCGAAAGGGCCGTCCTGCACCTGGCGCCGGTCGCCGCGCACGCGCAGCGTGGTGCCGGTCATGGGCGGAAAGAGGCCGTGGCCGCCGAGCGAGATGCCCGACTGGCGCACCGCGTCGGCATACGCGACCCAGCTGGCCCGGTAGGCCTGCGCGGATGCGTCTTCGCGTTGCTCGAATTCGGACGCGGGCTGATAGAACATCAACATGTACTGCATGGTGTCTCTCCGTCAAAGGAAAAGCTTGCTGAGCAGGATCGCTCACCACAATGACGGCCAGCCGGCGAGCATTTCGACACGGGCTTCGTGCCGAGCAGAACATTTTTTACGCGAAAGCCTCCCGCTGCAACGGTGCCTGCACCGAAGCGGAAAGTTCTCGGCCAGCCTTCAGGCGGCCTCTGCCCGTGCCGAGGGGGCGAACAGGGTTTCCATCTCGTTGCGCAGCCTGTAGGCGGCAGTGGTGGTGTCGATGGTCACGTCGGCCCAGCTCAGGCTCTGGCCCTTCTTCACCGGGCGCACCAGCCTGACGTTGTGCGCCAGCCCCAGTGGCAGGCCGCCCAGGCGCAGCGAGCGCTCGGCCGGCAGCAGCTTGCCCCAGACGGTGTAGCCGCCTTCGCCGTCGAGCATCTCGCCGGCGGCCAGGTCGCGCTTGGCTGTGGCGACCACGTCGGCGTTCCAGCAGGTGGCCACGCCGGTGGGCTCGCCGCGCAGCGCCACGCTGGCCACCGACATGCCGACTTCGAGCCCGATCAGGTGCCAGCGCTTATAGAGCGTGAAGTAGCGCCCGCTCGGGTCGGTGTGGGCGTTGTACTCCTCGAAGCAGTTCTTGATGTAGTCGGTCTCGGCCTCGACCGTGACCCACACGCCCATGCGGATGTCGTACGGGATCTTCCGACCGTCGGGTTCGAGCGAGGAAATCACCTCGACCATGCCCTTGCGCTCCAGCACGCCGCCTTCGCTCTTCGGCCGCGTGACGAAGGGAATGTCCTCCACGCTCGCGGGCGGGTAGAGCAGGCCGTCCGAGGGCACCGTGAGCCCGGTGGCGTTGGCCACCGCCGAGCTTTCGATCGAAGGCTTGGAGCCGTCGAGGAAGCTGTTGAACATCTTCGGGTTGAGCCCGCCGCGCCTGGCCTGCTCGGGCGTGAGGCCGTAGTTGCCCCACACCGTCTCCGGCGTGGATTCGGTGAAGTGCGGCAGCCACTTGTGGCCGCGCCCGGCCGCCACCACCGGGAAGCCGCAGGTGCGCGCCCAGTCGACCAGGTCGCAGATCAGCGCGGGCTGGTCGCCGAAGGCCAGCGAATAGACCACGCCGGCCTGCAGGGCCTTGCGCGCGAGCAGCGGGCCGCAGAAGGCGTCTGCCTCCACGGTCACGTTCACCAAGTGCTTGCCGTGCGCGAAGGCGTCGAGACAGTGGTCCACCGCCGCGATGGGGTTGCCGGTGCACTCGACCACGATGTCGATGGAGGGCTCGCGCGTCACGGCCTGCCACTCGTCGGTGATCCAGGTGGTGCCCTGCTTCAGCGCCTCCTGCACCGAGGCGGCGGCGGCGCGGCCGGGCTCCCAGCCCACGCGCTCGAGGTTGACGCGGGCCGCGTCCGGCGACAAGTCGGCGATCGCCACCAATTGCACGCCGGGCGTGCGGGGAATCTGCGCGAGGTACATCGAGCCGAACTTGCCGGCGCCGATCAGGCCGATGCGGATGGGGCGGCCTTCGGCGGCGCGCTGCTGCAGGCGGGCGTGGAGGCTCATGTCGTTCAGGCCTCCACCGTGTCGAGCACGTCGGGCGAGGTGCGCAGGGCGCTTTGGGGCAGGCCGTTCTTCCACGGCACATCCACCGGGTAGGGATTCAGCAGGCAGTCGTCGGGCAGCAGCTCGATGGGCGTGAAGTCGCGGTGCGCGATGTACTCGGGCCGTTTGTGGCGGCGGATGTGGTTGCTGACGGCGCACAGGCTCAGGTACACCGCCACGCGGTTGAAGGGCGAGAGGTTGCTGCCAGAGGCATGCACCAGGCAGCTGTGGAACAGGATCATCGAGCCCGCCGGGCCCTTGGGCGAGACGATGCCGCCCTGCCTGCCGCCGGCGCGCTCCACCAGCTGGCGGATCAGGTCGTTGTCGACGGTCCACAGCGGGTAGCTGGTGGTGGTGAGGTCGTGCTTCGCGTCGACCACGCCCTTGCGGTGGCTGCCCGGGATGAACATCAGCGGGCCGTTGTGCTCGTTCACGTCGTCGAGAAAGATCGCGACGTTCATCGCGCGCTCGGTGGGCATCAGGTCGTCGTTGAGCCAGGTGCCGTAGTCCTGGTGCCACTGCCACACATCGCCTTCGAAGGCCATCTTCCCGTTGATCTTGAACTGGTGCATGTAGACCTCCTCGCCGAAGAGATCGACCACCGGCTCGACCATGCGCGGGTGGCGCGCGAGCCGTGCGAAGGGCTCGCTCACGAGGTGCGCGGCGAAGTTCGTGCGCACGGCATCGGAGCCTTTCTCGCGCACGTTGAAGGCCTCGCGCTTCGCGTAGAGATCGGGCACCGCGTCGGTCAGCACCTTGGTTTCTTCGGCCGAGAAGTGGCCGGGGAAGAACAGATAGCCGTCGCGCTCAAACTGCGCGCGCTGCTCGGGGGTGAGCTTCATGCCTTGTCTCCTTTTTGCCTGGGGGTGATGGCGGTGTCGGCGGATGCGGCACGTGCCAGCAGCCGCTCGCTCAATGCCTCGCTGGCCCGCGAGACGTGTTCCTCGCTCAGGCGCGCGGCGCGGTCGGCGTTGCCTGCCGCGATGGCTTCGGCGATGGCCTCGTGCTCGTCCCACAGCGTCTCGCGCTGCGGCTCGGCCTGCAGCACCGCGCCCATCGCGCGGCGCAGGTGGCGCCAGTGCGGATCGGCGCTCTGTGCGATCAGCGGATTGCCCGACGCTTCGTAGATGGCCTGGTGGAAGGCCACGTCGGCATCGATCATCGCTTCCACGTTGCGCCCGCGCGCGGCGCGCCGGCCGCGTTCGATGAGCTTCGGGTCGATGCGAAAGCGCTGCCGCGCCGCCAGCCGCGCGGCCAGGGCATCGAGCGCGCCGCGCACCTGGTAGACCTTGCGCATCGCCTCCGCTTCCAGCGGGGCCACCAGCACGCCGCGGCCGGGCGCGTCGAGCACGAAGCCGTCCTTCTTCAGCAGCCGCAGCGCCTGCAGCACCGGCTGGCGCGACACCGAGAGGCGCTGCGCGATGTCTTCCTGCGTGATGCGCTCGCCGGGTGCGAGCGTGCCGCTGCTGATGGCGCCGAGCAGGGCGCGGTAGACCTGGTCGACGAGGTCGGGTGCGACCTCGATGCTGACGAGCTGGGCGGGCATGGTTGTCTCCTTGCGCCGGGTTCTTTGAACTCTGTATACAGAGTACGAAGTTCGGGGCCGCCACGGATAGCGGGTTTTTACCCATCGGGGCTGCAAAAGAGCGGAAGCCGCCGCTAAGCTCGACCCCATGCAACTACCCACCTACGACGACGTCATCGCCGCGGCCGCGCGGCTCGAAGGCCACGCCCACCGCACGCCGGTGCTGCGCTCCACCACCGCCAACGAGCGCTGGGGCGCCGAGTTCTTCTTCAAGTGCGAGAACTTCCAGCGCATGGGCGCCTTCAAGTTCCGCGGCGCCTTCAACGCGCTTTCGAAGTTCGATGCCGCGCAGCGCAAGGGCGGCGTGATCGCCTTCTCGTCGGGCAACCATGCGCAGGCCATCGCGCTGTCGGCGCGCCTGCTGCAGATGCCCGCCGTCATCGTGATGCCCAAGGACGCGCCGGCCGCCAAGGTCGCGGCCACCAAGGGCTACGGCGCCGAGGTCGTGATGTACGACCGCTTCACCGAAGACCGCGAGGCGCTGACCAGGAAGCTCGCGCAGGAGCGCGGCATGACGATGATCCCGCCCTACGACCATCCCGACGTGCTCACCGGCCAGGGCACCGCGGTGAAGGAGCTGATCGAGGAAACCGGCCCGCTCGACCATCTGTTCGTGTGCCTCGGCGGCGGCGGGCTGCTCTCGGGCTCGGCGCTGTCGGCGCGCGCGCTGTCGCCGCAGTGCAAGGTCTACGGCGTGGAGCCCGAGGCCGGCAACGACGGCCAGCAGTCGTTCCGCGCGGGGAAGATCGTGCACATCGAGACCCCGAAGACCATCGCCGACGGCGCGCAGACGCAGCACCTGGGCGAATACACCTTCGGCATCATCCGCCGCGACGTGGACGACATCTTCACCGTCACCGACGAGCAGCTCGTCGACGCGATGCGCTTCTTTGCGGAGCGCATGAAGATGGTGGTGGAGCCCACCGGCTGTCTCGCTTTCGCCGGCGCGATCGCGGCGGGCAAGGCCATCGCAGGCCAGCGTGTGGGCGTGCTGATCAGCGGCGGCAACGTCGACCTGTCGCGCTTCGCGGCGCTGATCGCGCCGCAGTAGTCAAGCCTCAGGCGCGGATACCGCCGGCCGTCAGATGCAGCAGGCGGTCCGCGCGGGCCGCCGCGCTTTCGGAGTGCGTCACCAGTACCAGCGACGCACCGTGCTCGCGGGTCTGGCCGATGAGCAGTTCCATCACCTTCGCCGCGGTGGTCGGGTCGAGGTTGCCCGTGGGTTCGTCGGCCAGCAGCAGGGCGGGGCGATGCACCAGTGCACGCGCAATGGCCACGCGCTGCAGCTGCCCGCCCGAGAGCGTCTGCGGCAGCCGCGCACCCATGCCGGGCAGGCCCACCGCCTCGAGCATGTGCGCAATGCGCTCTTCGTTCTCCTTCTGCTGCCCCAGCAGCATCAGCGGCAGCGCCACGTTCTGCGCCACGTCCAGGTGCGGCAGCACGTGGAAGGCCTGGAATACGAAGCCGACGTGGCGCCGCCGCCAGAGCGCGCAGGCCTCGCCGTCGAGCGCGCCGATGTCGGTGCCGTCGTGCGTCACCGTGCCCTGGTCCCAGCTGTCGAGGCCGGCCATGCAGTTGAGCAGTGTGGATTTGCCCACGCCCGATTCGCCCACGATGGCGACGAACTCGCCGGGCTCGACGGTGAGCGTCACGTTCTCGAAGACAGGCGCATCGCCGTAGTGCTTGCCGAGGTTTGAAATGCGAAGCGTCATCTGGGAGCGACGGCCTTTGCCATGAGTTGAACGGCGGCCTGCACCGCATCGGGTGCGTCGCAGGCGATCACGGTGCGCTGCGGCATGCTGCGCAGCCAGGTGATCTGCCGCTTGGCGAGCTGGCGCGTGGCGGCGATGCCGCGCTCGCGCAGGTCGGCCATGGCCCTGGCGTCGGGCGCCGCGCTGCCGGCCGCATCGAGCGTTTCCCAGGCCTGCCGATAGCCGACGCAGCGCATCGAGGGCAGGTCGGTCGAAAGATCGCCGCGCGCGCGCAGGGCGCGCACCTCGTCGAGGAAACCGGTGGCGAGCATGGCGTCGAATCGCTCGGCAATGCGCCCGTGCAGCCAGGCGCGGTCGGTGGGCTCGAGCGAAAAGAGCATGCCGCCTTCGACCGCGCTAGTGGTCTTGTTGTCCCTCGCGTGAAAGCTCGACAACGGCTGACCACTGCTTTCCCACACTTCGAGCGCGCGCTGGATGCGCTGGCTGTCCTGCGGCGCCAGCCGCGCGGCCGTGACCGGATCGACCTGCGCGAGCCGCGCGTGCATGGCGGGCCAGCCGAGCGCGGCCGCGTCGGCGTCGATGCGCGCGCGCACCGCGGCGTCGGCCGCGGGCATGGCGTCGATGCCGTCGAACAGCGCCTTGAAATACAGCATGGTGCCGCCCACCAGCAGCGGCAGCGCGCCGCGCGAGCGGATCTCATCGATGAGCCGCGTCGCATCGGCCACGAAAGCGGCGGCGCTGTAGCTCTCGCGCGGATCGAGGATGTCGATCAGGTGATGCGGCACGGCGGCTTGCTCGGCGGGCGTGGGCTTGGCGGTGCCGATGTCCATGCCGCGGTAGACCAGTGCCGAATCGACCGAGACGATCTCCACCGGCAGCAGGCGTGCGAGCGCCAGCGCGGCGGCCGTCTTGCCCGAGGCGGTCGGGCCTGCGAGTGCGACGTAGCGCGGGGGATTCGAGTGGGGAGCGGCGTCGGGAGATGCCGCCGTGGCGGCCTTTGCGGCCTTCGTGGCCGCCTCGGAACTGGGAGACATGGTGCGCCGAGCGTAGCAAATGGCGCGAGCCCGGCCGGATGCCGGGGCTTGGTGGCGTGGCCCCGGGTCAGATCGCCGAGGGCACCGGCTGCTCCAGCTTGCCGCTCACGTCCTGCGGGGTGAGCGTGCCGCCGGCCGTCGGCGGCGCCAGGCGCGGTGTCGGCCGCTGCACGCCGGCGTTGCTGGCGACCATGTTCTCCGGCTTCATGCGGAAAAGCTGCGTCAGCGCCGCGCGGTACTGCGCCTCGCCGATGGAGTTGGTGTTGTGGTGCGAGCCGCCCTCGACCAGCACGAACATCTTCGGCACGGTGGCCGCGTCGTACAGCTTGCGGCCCAGCGTCGGGTTGATGAGGCTGTCGGCGGTGCCGTGCACCACCAGCAGCGGTGCACCGATGTCCTTGACCTTGTTGATCGCCTCGAAGCGCTGCGTGATGAGCGGGCTGAAAGGCAGCCAGCCCCACTTGAAGCCGCTGACCACGTCGGCGATGGAGGTGAAGGTGCTCTCCACGATGGTGCCGCTCTCGTCGTTGACGTGCGCCGCCAGATCGATGCCGATGGCGCCGCCCAGCGAGTGGCCGAAGATGTAACGGTGCTGCTTCGGGTGGCGCGCGGCCAGCCAGGTCCAGGCGGCGCGGGCGTCCTCGCGGGCCGATTCCTCCGAGGGCAGGCCCTTGGAACTCTTCCCGAAGCCGCGATAGTCGATGGCCAGGACGGAAAAGCCCAGCTCGTGCATGCGCTGGATGCGCGGTGCCGAGCCGGCCACGTTGTAGCGGGCACCATGCAGATACAGCAGCACCGGCGTGGCGGTGGTCTCGGGCGCGCCGCCCAGCCACAGGCCGTGCAGCCGCGCCGGCTCGCCGGTAATGGAGGACTGGAAGTCGATCCAGACGTCCTCCATGCCCTGGGTCATGGAGGCGGTGTTGCCCCAGCTGCGGTCGCTGGGCTGGAAGATCCATTCGCGCTGCTGCTCGTCGAGCGTCGAGCAACCGGCGGCGAGCAGGGCACACAGCGAGAGGACAGACGCGAGGAGGGTCCAGCGTTTCATCATGGGGTTGAGGGACAGCGAAGTCGGCTCGAAAGTTCACCTGCTTTCACCTTGATGCGCCGACACAGCATCAAGGTAACTCCCCGAAACAGCGCTCAACCGGCGCTTTACAGAACACATGCAACGTATGTGCCCACGCTTCCGCCGACTGAGGAAAACCCTAGAAAAAAGGCCTAAAAAGTCCGAAAACCGCTGATTGGCCCCATCAACCCCGTTTATCGGCCACGCATGAAGAGCGAGTCGAGCTCGCGCACCGAAAGCTGGCGCCAGGTCGGCCGGCCGTGGTTGCACTGGTCCGAACGCTCCGTCTCCTCCATCTGGCGCAGGAGGGCGTTCATCTCGTCGATGGTGAGCTTGCGGTTGGCCCGCACCGCCCCGTGGCAGGCCATGGTGGACAGCAGCTCGTTCTGGGCGCGCTGCACGACGGTGCTCGCGTCGTGCTGGCCCAGTTCGGCAAGCACGCTGCGCGCCAGCTCGACCGGATCGCCGTCCGCCAGCGTTCCGGGCACGGCGCGCACCGCGAGCGTGCGCGCCGAGAAGGGCGTAATTTCCAGGCCCAGCGTGGGCAGCACCTCGGCACAGGCCTCCGCCGTGGCCACTTCCTGCGGCGTGGCCGCGAAAGTGGCCGGAATCAGCAGCGGCTGGCTGCTTATGGTCGCGCCGTCGAGCTGGGTCTTCAGGCGTTCGTAGACGATGCGCTCGTGCGCCGCGTGCATGTCGACGATCACCAGGCCCTGGCTGTTCTCGGCCAGGATGTAGATGCCCTGCAGCTGGGCCAGCGCGCGGCCGAGCGGCCAGGCTTCGTCATTGGTGGCGATGGATTGCGCACCGGCGTTCGGCGCCAGGGGCAGGCCGGCCGGCGCCTGGAAGCCTGCCGGGGCCGCGCTCGCGGCGGGCCAGGGCGGCGGCGCGGCGGGCTCCGCCGCGTGCAGCGGAACCTGATCGCCGCTGCGCTGGGGCCACATGGCCTCGAAGTCGCCGGTGCCACGCTGCTCGCGCGGCGTGAAATCCATGGCCGGCTGGGCCCAGCCGGCGTTCGACGGCAGGGGCGCCGGCTTGAAGAAAGGCTGCGGGGCGCCCGATGGCGCTACCGCGTCGCCGGCACGCGGGGCCGCCAGCGCGTCTTCCACGGCGTGGCGCACCGCCTGGTGCACCTCGCGTCCGTCGCGAAAGCGCACTTCGATCTTGGTCGGGTGCACGTTCACGTCGACCCGCGACGGATCGATCTCGAGGTACAGCGCGTAGACGGGCTGGCGCTGGCCGTGCAGCACGTCTTCATACGCGCTGCGCACCGCATGCGACAGCACCTTGTCGCGCACGAAGCGGCCGTTGACGTAGAAGAACTGCTGGTCGCCGCGCGAGCGGGCCGCGTCGGGAATGCCCGCGCGGCCGACCACGCGCACCGGGCCGCCTTCGCGGTCGACCGCCACGCTCTGCGCCACGAACTCGTCGCTCAGCGCATCGGCCAGCCGCTGCTCGCGCGTGGAGGCGGCGCGCCATTGCTCGACCAGCTTGCCGTCGTGCCAGATCGAGAAGCCCACCTCGGGCCGTGCCAGCGCATGGCGGCGCACCGCCTCGATGCAATGGGCCAGCTCGGTGGCGTCGGTTTTCAGGAACTTGCGGCGCGCCGGCGTCGCGAAGAACAGCTCGCGCACCTCGACCGTGGTGCCGGTGGAGCGCGCTACCGGCCGCAGCTCGCCGGTGCGGCCGTCGAGCGCGAAGGCGGTGTCGGAACCGGCGAAGCGCGAAAGAATGCTGAGCTCGGCAATCGAATTGATGGCCGCCAGCGCCTCGCCGCGAAAGCCCATCGTGCCGACCGTCTCCAGGTCGACGAGGCTGGCGATCTTGCTGGTGGCGTGGCGCCGCAGCGCCACGGTGAGTTCTTCGCGCGGAATGCCCAGGCCGTCGTCTTCCACCGAGATCAGCCGCACGCCGCCCGAGGCCAGCCGCACCGTGATCTGGCTCGCGCCCGCATCGAGCGCGTTGTCCAGCAGCTCCCGCACCACCGAGGCCGGGCGCTCGACGACTTCACCGGCGGCAATCTGGCTGATCAGCTCGTCGGGGAGTTCGCGGATGGGGCGGCGTTGTGCGGGGGTGATGGAGGTGGGGAGGGCGCTCACCGGGGCATTCTAAAAGCGCGGGTTCCGGGGCGTCGGCTCAGGGCTGCTGCAACTGCTTGAACATCACGTACGCATCCACGAAACCATGCCGTGGATGCCTGAACGCCCCAGGCAGCGTGCCGACGATCGCGAAGCCCATCTTGCGCCACAGGCGCACAGCGCCTTCGTTGGTGGACACGACGAAGTTGAACTGCATCGCGCGAAAGCCCATGCGCAGGGCCTCCTGCTGCGAGTGTTCGCACAGCGCCGATGCCACGCCCATGCCGCGCGCCGCATCGGATACCACGTAACCGCAATTGCTTACGTGCGAGCCCTGGCCGGGCTGGTTGGGGCGGATGACGTAGGTGCCGAGCACCGCGCCTTCATCGTTGCAGGCGACGAAAGTTGCCGTGGGTACTTTCATCCACAAGTCGCGCGCCTGCTCTTCGGTCACGTCGGGGGGATAGGTGTAGGTATCTCCGCGGCGAAAGGTCGGCTCGAGCACCGACCAGATGGCGGGCCAGTCAAGCTCGGTGGCGGCGCGTATGTGCAGCATGGGGTGATTCGCGGGGGCGTGTGGGGCGAGCAAGGATAATCCGCGCCCATGGAAATCATCAGCTTTCTCGTCGACTTCATTCTTCACGTCGACAAACACCTCGAGGCCTTCGTCATTGCCTACGGCCCCTGGGTCTACGCCTTGCTGTTCCTCATCGTCTTCGTGGAAACCGGCGCGGTGGTGATGCCGTTCCTGCCCGGCGACTCCTTGCTCTTCATCGTCGGCGCGCTGTGCGGCGCGGGGCTCATGAACTATCCGCTCGCCTGCGCAATACTGATCGCGGCCGCGATCCTGGGCGACCAGTGCAACTACTCCATCGGCCGCTACTTCGGGCCGAAGGTGTTCCAGTGGGAGAACTCCCGCTTCTTCAACCGCAAGGCCTTCGACCAGGCCCATTCGTTCTACGAGCGCTACGGCGGCATCACCATCATCCTCGCGCGCTTCATGCCCTTCATCCGCACCTTCGCGCCCTTCGTGGCGGGCGTGGCCGAGATGAGCCGCGCGAAGTTCACGATGTTCAACGTGGTGGGTGCATTGATCTGGGTGCTCGGCATCGCCACCGCCGGCTACTTCTTCGGCAACCTGCCGTTCGTACGCCAGCACCTCGACAAGATCATCTGGGCGCTGATCTTCGTGCCAGGCCTCCTGGCCATCTATGGTGCCTGGAAAGCCTCCAAGGCCGAGAAGGCGCGCGAGGCGCAGCAGGCTTCGCAGGCCTGATCTTCCGATCTCATCGAGCAACGAAAAAGCGCGCCCCAGGCGCGCTTTTTCATTCAGGCCCGTTCAGCGTTCAGGCCGCATCCCGGATGCCTCAGTAGTTCGGGCCGTTGCCCGGGTAGTAGCCGCTGCCACGCGGATAGCGCTGCTGGTTGTAGTAGTTGCGCTCGTCGGCGTTGCGGCCGACCTGGTTGCCGATGATGCCGCCGATGGCCGCGCCACCCACCGTGCTCGCGGTGTTGCCGCCAATGGCATTGCCCACCAGCGCGCCGCCCACCGCGCCCACGCCGGTGCCGAGGTTCTGATTGGGGCCGCTTGCGCAACCCGCGATCGTCAGGGCCGAAGTGGCTGCAGCAGCAGCGATCCAAAGACGTGTGTTCATGATGTCCACCTTTCGAGGAAGTGATGCTTCATCATCACCAACAGGCGGGCCCATGCCGTGTAGGAACCTGCCGCACGTGCCTGTGCGCTCTCCTGGGGCGTCCGGCGTGGGACAGGAGTGCACGCTTTGGCTTTACACGGAAAGCCAAGGCGTGGAAACGTGGAACTACAGCTGCCTGCTGCGCGCCAGCGGCGGGTTCTGCGCGAAGTAGCGCTGGATGCCGCGCATCAGCGCATCGGCCAGGTTCTCCTGGTAGTCGACGCGGCGCAGGTTCGCTTCTTCTTCCGGGTTGCTGATGAAGGCGGTTTCCACCAGCACGCTCGGAATGTCGGGCGCCTTCAGCACCGCGAAGCCGGCCTGCTCGACCTGGCCCTTGTGCAGCCGCGCGCCGATGCCCTTGATCTCGCCGAGCATCGCGCCGCCGAGCTTCAGGCTGTCGTTGATCTGCGCGGTGGTGCTCATGTCGAGCAGCGCGCGCTGCACCTGGGCCTCGTGGTTGCCCACGTTCACGCCACCGACGCGGTCGGCGTCGTTCTCCTTGTTGGCGAGCCAGCGCGCGGCGCTGCTGGAAGCGCCGCTCTGGCTCAGCGCGAACACGCTGGCGCCGCGTGCGGCGGGCGTGGTGAAGGCGTCGGCGTGGATGCTCACGAAGAGGTCGGCCTGCACGCGCCGCGCCTTCTGCACGCGCACGCCCAGCGGCACGAAGAAGTCGGCGTCGCGCGTGAGGAAGGCGCGCATCGGGCTGCCGTTCACACTGCTCGCGTTGATGCGCTGGCGCAGGCGGTGTGCCACCTGCAGCACGATGTCTTTCTCGCGCGTGCCGTTGGGGCCGATGGCGCCGGGGTCTTCGCCGCCGTGGCCGGGGTCGAGCGCCACGATGATGATGCGGTCGGTGCGATTGGCGGTGGCGGCAACCGGTGGCGGGGGCTGCACGGTCGGTGCGGACGGCGCAGGGGGCCTGGCCGGCGCGGCGGCCACCACGGGAGGCGGTGGCGTCACGGGCCTGTCGTTGCCGGCCGCTGCGGCGGGAGGCGGCGATTGCGGGCCGGGCCGCATCGACTGCTGTGCCATCAGGTCGCCCAGCGGGTCCGTGGCCGGCGCCGGCGCGGTTGCCGGCGGGGCGACGGCGATCGCGGAGCCGCCGCCCGAAGTGCGCGGCGCGTCGCGCAGGCGCTCGGCGATCAGCGCTTCCATCGGGTCCACCGCCTGCTCGGGGTACAGGTCGAGCACCAGCCGGTGCTTGTACGCGGCCACGGGCGCGAGCGAGAACACCTGCGGCACCACGGCCTGCTTCAGGTCGAACACGATGCGCACCACCTTCGGCGCGTTCTGCCCGACGCGCAGCCCGTTGATGTACGGGTCGCCAGGCTTGATCTTGCCGACGAGCTCGCGCAGTTCGGGGTTGAGATCGATGCCCTCGATGTCGACCGCGAGCCGCGGCGGGCTGCCCACCACGAGCTGCTGCGAGTTCAGGCGAGCGTCGGATTCGATCGTCACGCGCGTGTAGTCGGCGGCGGGCCACACGCGCACTGCGAGGATGCTGGCTCCGCGCGCGATCTGGTGCACGCCGAGCATCAGCGCGATGCTGCCGCCCTGCAGCAGCACGCGCCGTTTCAGGCCGCCCGCCTTCATGCGGCGATGCGCGCCAGCAGATCGCTGCCGCGAGCGGTGTTCGCGAGGAGAGTCACGCTGCGTGTGTCGTCAGTCATTGCTTCTATTTTAATAGCGAGGTCGGCAATTGGTGTGCGGCCCGCGGCGTTGTCCGGCCATTCGGCCAGCTTGAGCCCCGGCCCGGCGAAGATGTCGCGGAAGCCGGCGTCGTCCCATTCGCGCGGATCGGCGAAGCGATAGAAGTCGAAATGGAAGATCTGCAGCCCGTCGGGCGCCTCGTGGGGCTCGACCACCGCGTAGGTGGGGCTCTTGATGCGCCCGGCGATGCCCAGGGCACGAAGCAGGTGGCGTACGAAAGTGGTCTTGCCGGCGCCGAGGTCGCCATGCAGTTCGATGAATGCGTCGCGCAATTGGGGGGCCGCGGCCAGCGCCCGCGCGAAGGCATCGGTGTCGGCTTCGCTGCACCAGCGCAGGCTGCGGGTGCTCTTGTGCGTTTCTACAATCGGCAAGTGATCGTCAGCCATCCACTCGTTGTGCGTATTCAGGCCTTGGCCCGGGAACTCGGATTCTCCCAAATCGGAATCGCGGGCGTCGATCTATCGAGCGCCGAGGCCGGTCTGATGCAATGGCTGGCCCATGGGTTCCATGGCGAGATGCAATACATGGAAACGCACGGCACGCGCCGCGCGCGTCCGGCCGAGCTGGTGCCGGGCACTGTGAGCGTGATCACGGCGCGCATGGACTACCTGCCGCGCAGCACCGAGCCCGAGTGGCAGGCCATCGAATTCGACCGGCTGAAGCGCCCCGGCGAGGCCATCGTCTCGGTCTACGCACGGGGCCGCGACTATCACAAGGTGCTGCGCAACCGTCTCGCGAAGCTGGCCGAGCGCATCGCCGCGGAGGTCGGCCCCTTCGGCCACCGCGCCTTCACCGATTCGGCCCCCGTGCTCGAGGCCGAGCTGGCCTCCCGCAGCGGCCAGGGCTGGCGCGGCAAGCACACGCTGGTGCTCGACCGCGACGCGGGCTCGATGTTCTTCCTGGGCGAGATCTACGTCGACATGGAGCTGCCGCCCAGCGAGCCCGTCACCGCGCACTGCGGCAGCTGCAGCGCCTGCATCGACGTGTGCCCGACGCAGGCCATCGTGGCGCCGAAGAGGCTCGATGCCCGGCGCTGCATCTCGTACCTCACCATCGAGCACGGCGGCTCCATCCCGGTCGAACTGCGTCCGCTGATGGCCAACCGCATCTACGGCTGCGACGACTGCCAGCTGATCTGCCCCTGGAACAAGTTCGCCAAGAAGAGCACGCTGCCCGACTTCGACGCGCGCGAGGAACTCACCGGCCGCACGCTGGCCGACCTGTTCGCGTGGACCGAGGACGACTTCCTTCGCCGCACCGAAGGCAGCCCGATCCGCCGCATCGGCCACGAGCGCTGGCTGCGCAACATCGCGGTGGCGCTGGGCAATGCGGTGCGTTCGGGCGAGGGCGGTGCGAAGGAAGCGCTGGCGACGCGTGCCGAGCACCCGAGCGAGCTGGTGCGCGAGCACGTCGCCTGGGGCCTCGCGCAGGACCCTGCGGGCTGAGGCCTCAGGCCGGCAGGATCTCGCGCACCCGCTCCCACGGCCGGCACATCAGCGTGCCGCGCGGCGACACCACGATGGGCCGCTGCAGCAGGATCGGGTGCTCCACGATGAAGTCGAAGATCTGGTCGTCGGTCCATTTCGGATCGGCGATGTTCAGTTCTTCGTAGGGCGCTTCCTTGGTGCGCAGCAGGTCGCGCGCGCCCATGCCCATGGCCTTGGAGAGCTCGCGCAGCTTCTTCTTCGAGGGCGGTGTTTCGAGATAGAGAACGATCTCGGGCTCTACGCCGCTTTCGCGGATCAACGACAGCACGTTGCGCGACGTGCTGCAGTTGGGCTTGTGGTAGATCGTCATCGGGTAGACGGTGGTGGGGGGGCGTGCGGTCATGGTGCCGATGATAGAAAACAGGCGCCGCTCAGCTTTCCTGCGCGCCCATCGACAACGGGAAGCGCGCCGCCCAGAAGTCCGCCAGGCGCGGATCGGCATCGACGCGGCGCACCACCTGCGTCATGCGCGGTGCCACGCGATAGAAGCGCCTGCGGCGCGGTGTCCATCGCGACATCACTGTCACGTACAGGTCGAGCATGCTGATCTTGTCGCCCAGCAGGTAGGGCGCGGGCTCGTCGATCTGCGAATCCATCAGCTGCCAGCAATGCGCGATGCGCTCGGCCGTGCGTTCGAGCATCGCCGGCTGCGCGGCGGGGTCGGGCACGAGGCGCGAAGGCTCGTCGCGCACCCAGAACATCGAATAGATGGCGGCCGGCAGGTAGACCATCCAGCGCAGGTAGCGCGCACGCAGCGGGTCGTCGGGCGCGGGGCAGAGTTGGGCCTCGGGATAGCGGTCGCCCAGCCAGATCAGGATGGCCGCGCTCTCGGTCATCACCTCGCCCGAAGGCAGCACGAGCGCCGGCACCTGCCGCATCGGGTTGACGCCGGCGACCCGCTCGCGCTCGGCCTCGCCCTCCCAGGGGGCGACGTCGATGGCCTCCACCTGCGCTCCGATCAGCGTGAGCGCGGCGTGGATGGGTGTGGCGCCCGAGCCGGGCGCGCCGTAGAGGGTGTAGCGGTCTTCGCGGGCGGAGGCGGATGGCGTGCTCATCCGCGCAGGTTACGCAGGCCCGCCGCCGCTGTCACGTAGGTCAGGCGGCCAGAAGCGCGTCCACCTTCTTCAGGCCTTCGAGCGTCTTGAAGCAGGCTTCGGCGACTTCGGTGCCCTTGACCGCGAAGTGGCGGTGGAAGTACTTGCGATGCTCTACGTGCTCGTGGAAGTGGTGCGGCGTGAGCACGGCCGAGAAGATCGGCACGTCGGTTTCCAACTGCAGCGACATCAGCGTGCTGACCACCGTGTTCGCCACGAACTCGTGGCGGTAGATGCCGCCGTCCACCACCAGCGCGCAGCCGATGATGGCCGCGTACTTGCCCGAGTTGGCGAGGCGCTTGGCGTGCAGCGGAATCTCGAAGGCGCCCGGCACGTCGAAGATGTCGATGAGATCGCGCGCCACGCCGAGGCGGTCCATCTCCTCGAGGAAGGCGTCGCGCGCCTGGTGGACGATGTCGGAATGCCATTGCGCCTCGACGAATGCGATGCGCGTGCCGCGTGGCGAACCCGACGCGGTGACGGCGGAAAGGGGAAGGTCGTTGATCTGACTCATGGTGTGCCTCTGAGAAAGCAGGTTTCCTGAATCAGGGCGCACGAAACCGCAAGGCAGCTCGCGCGCAGGCCCAAAGCCTCACGCGCGGGCAGACCCGCATTTCGCGCTCTCTTTCATCCGGACTGTGACCGTCGGCTTCGGAATCGCACCGAATCTGCTGACCCCGAAGCTCGTTGCAAGCTCCGGGCGCTCGCGGGCTTGTGCGGTTTTTCCTTCCGGAAGACGCCGCCATCACCGCCGGTGGGGAGTTTCACCCCGCCCTGAGAACGCTTGCCGCCCGGCGAACCGCGCGGCGGGGGCGATTCTAGGTGGCGCCTGCAGCACGAGCCTGTCGCCCCCGCGCCAGACCTTCGCCCGGGCGGGGATTTTCTTCAGAAGCGATACGTGGCCGCCGCAGTCACGGTACGGCGCTGGCCGTAGAAGCAGTCGCCGCGGGCCAGGCAGGTGGTGAGCTGCACCTTGTCGGTCAGGTTGCCCACGTTGAGCGACAGGCGCAGCGGGCCGTTGTCCCAGGCGAACATCGCGTCCAGCAGGGTGACCGCAGGCACCGGGTTGGCGTCCATGCCGTCCCATGACTTGCCGATGTAGCGCACGCCGCCGCCCAGCGAGAAGCCGGGCACGCCGCCGATCGAGAAGCGCCGCATCAGCCAGGCCGAGGCCGTGTGCTTCGGCACGCCCGAAATGCGCTTGCCCAGGTCGGAGCCGGTGCTGCGCGAGACGCGCGCGTCGGTGTAGGCGTAGGAGGCGACCCAGTCCCAGTCGCGGCCGATGCTGCCCTTGTATTCGAGCTCCAGACCCTTCACGTGTACCTCGCCGAGCTGGATGCTGTTGAGCGGGTTGGTCGGGTCGGTGGTCTTGCGGTTGGTGTCGCGCAGGTCGTACACCGCCGCCATGAACGAGGTGCGCTGCCCTTCGGGCTCCCACTTCACGCCGGCTTCCCACTGCTTGCCGCGCTGGGGCTTGAAGGGCGTGTTGTTCACGTCCACGCCGCCCAGCGGCAGGAACGACTCGGCATAGCTCAGGTAGGGCGCCCATCCGCCGTCGGCCAGATAGACGAGGCCGGCGCGCTTGGTGGTGGCCTTGTCGTCGACCGCCGCGGCAGGGCGGCCTTCGGTGTCGGTGGTGGCCTTGTCGTGGCGCAGGCCCAGCAGGCCGATCCAGCGGCCGTACTTGACCTGGTCCTGCAGGTAGATGCCGGCCTGCTTCTGCAGCACCGCGGGCTGCCGCGTGAGGAAGGTGGGCGCCGTGTAGTTGCCGTACACCGGCGCATACACGTCGAGCGCGCCCGCACGGCCGCGGCCGGTGAGCTGCGAGGTCTCGTTGCGCTGGAAGTCCGCGCCGACCAGCAGCGTGTGCTCGGCTGCGCCGGTCTTGAAATGCGCCTCTGCCTGGTTGTCGAGCAGCAGCATCTTGCCGCCGTTGAGCTGTGTGATCAGGTCGCGCTCGATGGTGCGCTGGTCGGCATTGAACACCGGCCGCGCCGGGCGGCCGGTGAGCCGGTTGGCAGTGAAGCTGGTGTAAGAGGAGTTGTAGACCACCTTGCTCTCGGTGGAGCGCAGGTTCTGCCTGAAGGTCCAGGTGTCGTTGAAGCGGTGGCTGAACAGGTAGCCCAGCGAGGTGTTGCGCGTGTCGTAGCGGTCGAAGCCCGGCTCGCCAGTGAAGGTCGAGGTGGGAATCTGGCCGTACAGCGATGGCAGCAGCGTGCCCTGCCAAGGGAAGAAGCCGATCAGCGAGCCGCTCTTGTCCTTCTGGTAGAGCGCCTGCAGCGTGAGCGAGGTGTCGGCGCTCGGACGCCAGGTGAGCGAGGGCGCGAGCAGGATGCGGTCGTCGGGCACGTGGTCGACCTGCGTGCCGCTGTCGCGGTTGACGGCCACCAGGCGGTAGAGCCACTTGCCCTCGGTGTCCAGCGGCCCGGTGAAGTCGGCCGCGACCTGCTTGCGGTTGTGGCTGCCCAGCTGCACCTGCACCTCGCGCTGCAGCTCGGCCTGCGGGCGCTTCGACACCAGGTTCAGCACGCCGCCGATGCCGCCCTGGCCGTAGAGCACGGAAGAGGGGCCGCGCAGCAGCTCGACGCGCTCCAGCATGTACGGATCGGCGCGCGTGGTGTTGTAGGTGCCGTAGCTGCGCTGCAGCCCGTCGAGGTACTGGATGGCGTCGCCGCCGCGCACCTTGAACGAGTCGACGCGGCTGTCGAAGTAGCTCGACACCACGCCCGCCGTGTAGTTGGTGGTCTCGCGCAGCGTGAGCGCGCCCTGCGCCTCCATCTGGTCGCGCGTGACCACCGAGATGGCCTGCGGCGTCTCGATCAGCGGCGTGTCGGTCTTGGTGGCGGTGCCGCCGCGCCGGGCGACGAAGCCGGTCACGGGGCCGGTGGCGCTTTCGACCGATTCACCGGTCACGGTGATGGTCGGCAGGGCCTTGCGGGTCTCGGCGGATTCGTCTTTTTCTTCGGCGTAGGCCGGTAGGGCGGCGCCCAGCGCCATGGCGGTTGCCGCGAGCGTGGCGCGGCGGGTATGCGTGATGCGCCAAGTGGGGCGCCAAGCCGGGCGCCGATGCTTCTTCGATGTCATGTGCAGCTTCTCCTGTGTCCTGCGTTTGGGGGGGAGTGGCTGCGGCGCACGCCGGATGCGGGCGCGCCATGGCTTCTCGTCTCTGATCCATTCGGTTCGGACGAGCGCAAACCGGCGGCTCGCTTCGGGCTGGCGGCCGGTGTGTTTTGTGGGTTCTAGTTGCGTCGTCGCGGGCAGCCGTTGCGGCTGCGGTCTTCGTTCCTTCGAAGACGGCTTGCGCGCCCGTTGCGGGCGGCTGGCTGAGCGGGCGGATTATAGGAAGAAAGACATCAACGCCCGGCGAGAAACTGCGTCATGCGCTGCAGTTCTTCGTCGAGCGCTGCGCGAAAGGCCGCATCGCGAGGCTTCCTGTCGGCGAAGCCGAAGGCCGGCTGCAGCTTTCCTTCCGGCGCGCTCACGTTGGCCCAGCCGATCACGCGGTCGTGCCACAGCATGGGCAGCGCGTAGTAGCCGAACTGGCGCTTCGGCGCGGGCGTGTAGGCCTCGAACTTGTAGGTCCAGCCCCAGAGCAGCTCGAAGCGGCGGCGGTCCCACACGACAGGGTCGAAGGGCGCGAGCAGGCGCACCGCGTCGTCGGGCGCGTGGCGGCGCGAGGCCGGGTTCTCGTCGGCGGGCCAGAACCAGGTGGTGCCGTCGATGCTGCAGCTGGCGAGTTCCTCGCGCGCGATGCGCAGCGCTGCCTGCGTCTGTGCCGAGAGATGCGGCGCACCGTACCCGAGCAGGCGCACGAGGTACGTGAGGCTCGATGCAGGAAGCGGCGCGTACTTGCGCACGACCAGTTCGATGAGCGCCGCAGCACGCCGGGCGCGGCCGGCAGGGCTGTCGTCCGCGGGCACGTGCGTCACCGCCGCGTAGACGCGCGTGCCGCTGTCGCGCCGCACCACGCGCAGCATTCCGCGATAGTGCATGCCGTCGAGCAGGTGCGTGGTCGCGTTGCTGGAGCCACCCCAGTAGTTCTTGATGCGGCCGTGCGCGAAGTGCTGCTCGACCTGGCGCGGATGCACCGGGCCATGCTCCTTCACATAGGCGAGCACGTCGGCCGCCTTGCGCCGCGTGTCGGCGTTCCATGCTTGCTTGGCCTCGCGCGGATGCATCAGTGCCAGATGCTCGCGCGGCAGGAAGCCGTAGTTGACGAGGCAGTCTTCCTCGACCGCGAGGCGCGTGTAGCGGCTTTCGAGATCGCCCGCGCGGTAGTCCTTCACGCGATGGCGCAGCGTCAGGTCTTGCGCGCGCGCCGGAGCGCGGATCGGGTCGGCCTGCACGAAGCCGAGCAGGCGGATCGCGGCGGGTAGCGTCGTGGGCTTGAAGAGGGTGCGCGCCACTGCGTAGTGGCGCAGGTCGTCGAGGGTCGGGGCAGGCATCGGCGGATTGCAGCACAGGCGGGGCGGTTTCGCTTTGCTGGGTTTGTTTGTTGGCGCTGTTGTTCGGGGCTTGCTCACGCCGACGGGGTACCTTGCTCCGCGAATGTCCCCCGGCCTTCGGCCTCCTCCTTTATTTCGCTGCGCAAGGCACCCCATCGGCGTGAGCGTTCTGCGCTGCTGCGGCATGGGCTCACGGGGGCTCGCGCACTGCGCATTGCGGAAGCTGCATTTGTTGGCAGTCTCGGCGACTTCCTGCTGAGCGGAGCGGTGTCTTGCAGGGTTCTTCTCTAGAGTGAATGCCCCTGTCACTCAACACCCCGCCAAGGGGTGCAGAAAGGCGCCACCCACTCAAGTCACCCAGATGTTCGAAGGCTGCTTGCCTCGCGGCAGGTCGTCGGTGCGAAAGCAGCGATGCAGATGCGAGGTATCAAAAGGCGACGGCCAGGGTGTTACTAGCACCCCGACCGTCTAACCAAGTTCGTGCAACACCTTGGAAGGACCGCACAAAAATGGCTACCAAGACTATAGCCCGGCCTCGCACGCCGGTAGCTTCCGCAGAAACCGCCCAACAAGACCCGGCGGATCTTCTTGAAAACACCCTCACTCAGCTCGAAGCCCTCCTGTGGGTCTGCCATGGTGAAGAGATCGACTGGTGCAGCGGGGATGGGCCTCGGCAACTGAACAATCTGCTTTGGCTTGCGGCCGAGATGGCGCGCAAGGCGGGGGAGTTGTTTCAGGTGAGCGAGAAGGCGCGGCGTGGGACGCCTGAGACCGGCGAGTAGCGGTCGGTCTGCGGGCCGCGGATTTCGCGGCCTGCGTGAAGGCTTCCTGGAGTGAGAGGCCCAGAGCCTGGCCCGCCCGAATGGCCGAGAGCAGGCGCAGGTCGGATTCGGTGAACTCCAGGTAAGGCCGAGACGCGCCGGCTGGCCCTGTGCGCGGCGACAGCAGGCCTTCGCGCAGTTAGTGCCTGACGGTCGTCTGCCTGACTCCTCGCGGCGCGCGAATCTCGACTGGCCACTCGGCAACGTGCAAGGCGCAGTCGTCCACGACGCCTTCGATCATGTCGCCAAGAAGTGGGGGCTACCGCTTCGGGCCTTCGTGCCATCTTGCGGCGAAGCGCCGACGACTGGACAGAAGCGGCGCGCGTGACGTTGAGAGTCAGTCGAAGGCAGCGGACCTCGACCTGCATTAACGCCAACTAGGGTCTCGACGAACGTTCCTCGAAGATCGGCCCCGATTTTCCGGCTGTAGATTTAAGCTGCGCGTCGGCGAGTTCTCCAAGATTTCTTATAGCCCCTTCCAAGCGCGGGTCGCCGAGATGCCCGTAGTTGATGCGCAGGTGCCGGGTGTATCGGCGGTCGGCTGAAAACAAATGGCCCGGCGCTACGCCTATGCCGAGCTGAAGAGCGTCCTGGTGCAGTGCGAGCGAGTCGACGCCTTCTGGCAGCGCGAGCCACAGGAAATAGCCACCCTCGGGGCGCGTGACCCGCGTTCCAGTCGGAAAGTATCGTTCGATAAGTCGCAAGCATGCAGCCTGCTGGCGGCTGAGCGAATGTCGCAGGGCGCGCAGGTGACGATCAAAACTCCTGTGTTGGAGGTACTCCTGCAACGCCAGTTGCGAGGGGAGTGCCGTCGCCAGCGAGCTCATCAACTTGTTCCGACCCAAAGTGGCTGCAAAGCGACCGCCCGCTACCCAACCGATGCGATATCCGGGTGCCAGGGATTTCGAGAAGGAACTGCAGTGCAGCACCCAGCCAGCCCGGTCCCAGGCCTTGGCTGGTGGCGGTCTCCGAGCCCCATGCGCGAGTTCGCCATACACGTCGTCTTCGATCAGCGGTATGGCGCGGGTGGTGAGCATGCTGACCAGTTGCTCCTTGGCTGCGTCGCTCATGGTGCAGCCCATTGGATTCTGGAAGGTCGGCATGAACCAGCAGGCCTTCACCGGATGCTGGTCGATCACGCGAGCAAGAGAGCTGAGATCTACGCCTGTACGCGGGTGGGTCTCGACCTCGACCGCGCGAAGACCTCGCCGTTCCAGTGCCTGCAACGCACCATAAAAGGTTGGCGTTTCGATCGCCACGACGTCGCCCGGCTGCGTCACCGATTCGAGCGCAAGATTGAGGGCCTCCATCGCCCCGCTGGTGATGACCAGTTCAGACGCGGGAACATCCATTCCGACGCTGCCGTAACGCAGGGAGATCTGATGGCGTAATTGGGCGTTTCCTGGTGACAAATCTTCGACGGTCTGCCAGGGATCCATCCGCTTGAGCGCTCGCGTCAGGCCGGCGGCAAGTTGTTCGAAGGGAAACAGCTCTGGCGACGGAAAGGCCGAGCCGAGCGGGACCATGTCGCGCTCGCGAGCCTGCGCAAGGACCTGAAAGACAAGCGACGAGACGTCGACCGGCATGGACCGGAGGACAGGCTCGGTGGCGGCGAGTTCATTGGTCGGCATTTCCGCCCCCGCTCGAACGAAGTATCCCGACCGCTGCCGCGCTTCGACAAGCCCCTGCGCCTCCAGCAGGTAGTAGGCAGAGAACACGGTGGACGCGCTGATGCCCATTTGCGACTTCAGTTCGCGCACGGAGGGAAGGCGATCGTTCGCCTTCAGGCTACCCGCGCGAATACGCTGGGCGATGTTGTCGGCAAGCTTCTCGTAGCGGTTCATGGGCATCTCTTTCTGATACGGGCGTTCTGGACCGCTCCCGAGATTGTCATATCAGACGTTGGCCTGCCCGACGCGGCTACCGGCCTCCTTGCATCTGATACGGAGATTTTCAGCTGATCTGGTTATGTACGTATCAGCCTGCAAGATGAACACTCGACAGCACGATGAGAGTGCTTCTGTGTGCAGGCGGACTGCTCCGCCTTTCGACGCGTCTTGCAGACGCCCATTTAGCTGACCGCTACCGTTCGTTGGATTGATTAATCAACCAATTAATTAATCTTTCCGTTTCTTCATCGGTCTATTGAGCTACTCGCCGCACTCGGGCATTTCTCGGTCTGTCACCTGATGTCTTTTCAATCATGAATTCAATCCCTATCTCTTTTGTTATTTTTAAGGTTCTCGTGCTCAGCGTGGGCATGTATTTGGCCGTCAAGTGGCATTACGAACGGGGACAGAAGTACAAGAATCAAAAGACAGCTGCAGTGGTCCTGACATCCATCCAGGTGGGCTCGGCGTTCGTCGCTTCTGCGTTCCTCGTGCTCTTCCTCACCTTTGAGTTTTGCAATTGGATAGGTCTGGATCTGACCATGCGGTGATTGGAGGTTTACGGTCGATAGCCTGAATACGGTGCGACAAACGGCTCGATCCGCTGGATTGCTGAGCTATCGAAGGTGCCATCTGCCAGAACATAAGTGAAGCAGTGGCCTTGGTGCAGCAAGAAAACTGCTGCACTTGGTGGCAGGGTCAAAGATGCGCCGAGGCCACGATGCGCCGGGCATAGTCGCTCAGTTCGGCCATTCGCCGTGACTGGCGCAAAGCTTGGGTATCAGCAAACACGGGCATGAGCGGTCAGTCGCATTAGTAGTTGACGCGCGCGAGATCGAAGCGTCGTGCAGCGATACCCGCAGCGAAGTAAGGACGAGGGCGAAGCCCGGGGGGACATTCGCGAAGAGGCGTACCCGTGGCCTGTGCACTCGCCCTGAACAACGCGAGCACAGAGCAGTGTTAGACAGCCTGCTTGTGCCGCTCGATGCAGACGTCCAGCGTCTCATCCCCAGGCCGCTGCCACCAGTCGAGGTTCGAAAAAATCTCCACCTCGCTGAACCCTGCAAAGCCCGCGTCTTCCGCCCACCCGCGGATCTTTTTCAGCTCGACCACGCCATCGCCCATCATCCCGCGGTCACTCAGCAGATCGCGCGTAGGCGTGAGCCAGTCGCAGACGTGATACGCCAGCAGGCGCTCGCGGCCGGCGCGGACGATCTGCTGCTGCAGTTTCGGGTCCCACCACACGTGGTAGATGTCCAGGGCCACGCCGAGCATGCCGCTCCTGCCCGCGTCGAGTTCGTCGCACAGGTCGAGCGCATGTTCGAGCGTGTTGATGCACGCGCGGTCGGCCGCCTGCATCGGGTGCAGGGGCTCGATGGCGAGCGGCATGCCGACCTCGCGGGCGTATTCGAGCGAGGCGGCGATGCCGTCGCGCACTTCATTGCGGGCGCGGCCGATGTCCTTGTAGGCGGCCTTGCCTTCGAGCGCGCCGGGCAGGGCGCCGACCACCAGCACGAGGCAGGGAGCGTCGAGCGTCTTCGCCTCGTCGATGGCGCGGCGGTTGTCGTCGAGCGCGGCCTTCAGGCCGGCCGCATCGGGCGAGGGGAAGAAGCCGCCGCGGCAATAGCCAGAGAGGCCGATGCCGTGCGCCTTCAGCTGCTTCGCAACCTTGTCGAGGCCGACCGCCGCGACCTGGTCGCGCCAGGGGCTGATCGCGCGGATGCCGCGCTCGGCGCACTGGTCGATGATGCGGTCCAGCGGCACCTCGGCGCCCGACTGCTTGCGCACCGTGGCGGTGTTGATCGAGAGCCAGTCGTGGTTCTGCGAGAAGTCGCGCATGCTCGTCTTCAGCCTTCCACGCCGTGCAAAGCCAGCAGCGTCTTCATGCGCTGCACCGCCAGCTCGGGCTGCTCCAGCAGGTTGGCCGCGTCGGCCAGCCTGAAGAGTTCCGCGAAGTGCTGCAGCGAGCGCGTGCTCTGCTGGCCGCCGACCATCGTGAAGTGCTTCTGGTGGCCATTCAGCCACGCCATGAACACCACGCCGGTCTTGTAGAAGCGCGTGGGCGCGGCAAAGATGTGGCGCGACAGCGGCACCGTGGGGCCGAGGATGTCGTGGAACTTCTTTTCGTTGCCTCGCGCCAGCGCACCCAGGGCTGCGCTGGCCGCCGGCGCGATCGCGTCGAAGATGCCCAGCAGCGCATCGCTCTTGCCGTGCGTGGGTTCGCTGCCGACGCCGTCGCCCGCGATCAGCTCGGCGTAGTTGAAGTCGTCGCCGGTGTACATGCGCACGCCCGGCGGCAGGCGGCGGCGCATCGCGATCTCCTTGTCCTTGTCGAGCAGGGAGATCTTGATGCCGTCTACCTTGTCGGGGTGGGCGGCGATGATGCCCAGTGCCGTGTCCATAGCCGCATCGGCGTTCTTGGTGCCCCAGTAGCCCGCCAGCGCAGGATCGAACATGTCGCCCAGCCAATGCAGCACCACCGGCTGCTTCGCCTGGCTCAGGATGCGGTCGTACACGCGCTCGTAGTCGGCGGGGCTCTTCGCCACGCGGGCCAGCGCGCGGCTGGCCATGACGATCAGCTTGCCGCCGAGCGCCTCGATGGCGGCCATCTGCTCCTCGTAGCCGCGAATCACGTCGTCGACGCTCTTCACGCTGTCGATGTCCAGGTGGTCGGTGCCGCAACCCGAGGCGACCAGCGCGCCGGGCACGTCCTTCGCTGCGTCGAGCGAGCGGCGGATCAGCTCCAGCGAGGTGGGCCAGTCGAGGCCCATGCCGCGCTGCGCGGTGTCCATGGCCTCGGCCACGCCCAGGCCCAGCGAGAACAGGTGGCGGCGGTAGGCGATGGTGGTGTCCCAGTCGACCGCGCACTGCAGCCACGGGTCGATGGCGGCCGTCGGGTCGGCCACCACGTGGGCGGCCGAGTAGGCGATGCGGTTGAACTTGACGCCCGCATCGGGCTTCACCGGCGCGATGCCGCGCAGCGCGTAGGGTGCGAGCGTGCCGCTGGCGGTGGGGAGGTTCAGCGAAAGAGCCATGTCAGACTTTCAGCGTGGGCACGTCGACCCAGCGGCGGTCCTTCCACGACTCGAGCGCGGCCTCGACCAGCTGCACGCCCTTGGCGCCTTCGGGCAGCGTCCACTTGTAGGGCGCGTCTTCCACCACGTGGCGGATGAAATGCTCCCACTGGATCTTGAAGCCGTTGTCATACACCTGCGAGTCCGGAATCTCCTGCCACTGGTCGAAGAAGTTCATGGTCTGCTTCTCGTCGGGGTTCCATACCGGGCGCGGCGTGGCCACGCGCGACTGGGCGCGGCAGCTCGAAAGGCCCGCCACGGCCGAGCCGTCGGTGCCGTCGACGTGGAACGTCACCAGGTCGTCGCGGCGCACGCGCGTGACCCAGCTCATGTTGATCTGCGCGATGACTGGCTCGCCGTTGTGGCCGGTGAGTTCGCATGTGGCGTAGGCGGCGTCGTCGGCGGTGGCCTCGTAGGGCTTGCCGGCCTCGTCCCAGCGCGTCGGGATGTGGGTGGTGCCCAGGCAGCTCACCGACTTCACTTCGCCGAACAGGTTGTCGAGCACGTAGCGCCAGTGGCACATCATGTCCAGGATCATCCCGCCGCCGTCTTCCTTGCGGTAGTTCCAGCTCGGGCGCTGGATGGGCTGCAGGTCGCCCTCGAACACCCAGTAGCCGAACTCCAGGCGCACGCTGAGCATGCGGCCGAAGAAGCCGGCGCGGCGCAGCATGTCGAGCTTGCGCAGGCCGGGCAGGAAGAGCTTGTCCTGCACGGCGCCGTGCTTCAGGCCTTGGGTCTTCGTGGCTTCCTCGGCAAGGCGGGCGATCTCGACCGCCTCGTTGAGGTTGGTGGCGATGGGCTTCTCGCAGTAGACGTGCTTGCCGGCGCGGATGGCCTTGGCCAGCAGGGCGGGGCGCATCTGCGTGGTGCCGGCGTCGAAGAAGATGGTGTCGTCCTTGTTCTCCAGCGCCTTGTCGAGGTCGGTGCCCCAGCGCGGGATGTTGTGCGCCTTGGCGAGCGCTTCCATCTTCTCGGCGTTGCGGCCGATGAGGATCGGGTCGGGCATGACCTTGTCGCCGTTCGACAGCGTGACGCCGCCCTGGGCGCGGATGGCGCAGATCGAGCGGATCAGATGCTGGTTCATGCCCATGCGCCCGGTGACGCCGTGCATGATGATTCCTAGACGTTGGGTGGCCATCGTTTTCTTCCTTGGGTGCGAGAGATTGGTGCGGGCTGGACGCGCGCTTCAGTAGACGGAACGCATCGCGTCCCACGAGATGCCTGCGCCTGGCTTGCCGGTGGCGAAGCCGGGCGCGGCGTTGAGCGAGGACAGGTCGAGCTGCCCTTCGCGGATGGCGAGGCGCACTGCGCCGTCGCTGGTTTCGTAGAGCCCGGGGTGGGCGCGCAGCAGCGCCTGCTGCTCGGCCTCGGGCGCCGCCGCCAGGCCGTTGACGTAGTGGTGGCCGTTGCGCTCGACGTGCGAAAGGCCGAGCCAGGCGACGAGTGCCAGGTCCTGCTGCACGCCGATGCCGGCCTGCATGGTCAGGTCTTCGCCGGAGAGAAAGTAGCGCGGCTTCTCGAGCGCGGCATTCCACTGCGCGCAGCGCGCGGCATTGATCACCGACTTGTAGAAGCCCTTGCAGCTCTTGCTCGACACGCCGGTGTAGCCCAGTGCGCGAGCCTGCACGAAGGCGTCGAGCGAGGCGTCCGATTCGTCGATGAGCAGCGGAATGCGCTTGCCCAATGACACGTCGCGCTGCAGTGCCGCATCGCGGCGAATCGGCTGTTCGACGAACACCGTCTTCTGCGCGAGCTTCCACAGCGTAGGAGTGGAAAGCATGCGGTCGAGGAAGGTGGCGAAGTCGTCGGCATCCGCGTACTGCTCGTTGCCGTCGAGCGTGACCAACTGCGCCTGGCCGTCGATCACGCGGGCGATGCGCTGGAGCCGGTCGATGTCCTGCGCGGTGTTGCCGCACAGCTTGAGCTTGAAGTGGGTGTGGCCGTAGCGCTGTACGGCGGCCTGCAGAGTTGTGGGCAAGCCATCGGAGGGAGCGTCGGGCGAGGCGTCGTACTCGTCGATGGCGTCCGCCAGACCGACCGTGTGGCGCGCGGCGATGCGGCTGCGCGGTGACTGCTTCGCCAGGAAGGCCGGCATGTCGAAGCCTGCGAGGTCGTCGGCCAGGCCGCTGCCGGCGATGTCGATGCCGCAGAGGTTGCCGCTCATCGCCGCCGCGAAGCTCGTGCCGCTGTGCAGGCACAGCGCATCGAGCAGGGCGCGGTCGATCAGCGCCGGGCCGTAGCTCGCCACCAGCGGCTGCAGGCCCTTGGCCCTGGCGCGCGACTGCAGCGCGGCGTAGTTGGAGGCGAAGTGCGTCCAGGCGGTCTGCGCATCGGGCTCGGCGGTGTAGGCCTCGCGGGCGTCGCGCAGCGCGAAGCGCAGCTGCTCGAAGTTCTGCTCGTTGTTGAGTGCCGGGTTCTTGTCGAACCACTTCGGAATCATCATCTCCGCCGCACAGCCCTCGGCCGTGCGGCCGTCGGCGAAGCGGATGCGCGCCTTCACATAGACCTGCGGGCAGGCCGTGACGGTGGCGGCGCCGAAGCGGAAGGGCAGCCGCAGCGCCACGTTGCGCTCGGCGAAGCGGATCTCCTCGACGTGAAAGCGGATCGCGTCCATGGCCTGCATCTGCTCTTCAGTGGTCCAGGATGCCTTGCGAGTAGAAATGCGCGCGCACCAGCTTCGTGTAGGCGCCGAACTCCGGCGAGGCCATCACGTCGAGCGTGCGCGGGCGCGGCAGGTCGATGTCGTACACGGCGGCAATGGAGCCGGGGCGCTCGCTCATCACCATCACGCGGTCCGACAGGAAGATGGCTTCTGGAATGCTGTGGGTGATGAGCATCACCGTCTTCTTCGACGTCATCCAGATGCGCTGCAGCTCCAGGTTCATCTTTTCGCGCGTCATCGCGTCGAGCGCGCCGAAGGGCTCGTCCATCAACAGCACCGAGGGGTCGTGCAGCAGGGCGCGGCAGATCGACGCGCGCTGCTGCATGCCGCCCGAGAGCTGCCACGGGTACTTCTTCTCGAAGCCCTTGAGGCCGGTCATCTCCATCAGCTCGCGGGCGCGCGCCCTGGCCGACTCCATCGGCATGTGGCGCATCTCCGCCTGCAGCAGGATGTTGTCTTCCACGCTGCGCCAGGGCAGCAGCACCGCGCTCTGGAACACGATGCCCACGTCCTTCTGCGGGCCCTTGATCGGGTGGCCTGCCAGCGTGAGGCTGCCGCCGCTGATGGGCAGCAGGCCCGCCACCATCTTCAGCAGCGTGCTCTTGCCGCAGCCCGAAGGGCCGACGACGGAGACGAACTCGCCTTCCTTGATGGCGAAGTCGAGCGGCTTGAGCGACTCGACCGGGCCGTCCTTGCTGGGGTAGATCTTCGAGACGCCGCGCGCTTCGATCAGGTTGACTTGGGACATGGAATGCGTGAGAGGTGACTGCTGCGGAAGGCGCGCGGATTCAGGAGAGAGGGAAGGTCAGGGCAGGAAGTCGAGGGTCACATAGTCTTCGGGCTTGCCGCGCGTGGCGGCATCCATGCCACCGTACTGCACCAGCAGGTCGAGCGAGTCGTTGACGTTCTTCATCTGCACGCGGAAGGGACGCTGGTTGGCGGTCTCCTTCGTGTGATAGAGCGCCACGCTCTGCTTCATGCCCACGATGAGCGTGTCGCGCACGCCGGCCTTGGGGTTGGCCTTGAGCATCGCGTCGACCGCGGCCTCGGGGCTCTTCTCGGCGGCTTCGGCGGCCTTGGTGGAGGCGCGCATGAAGCGCTTCACCAGGTCGGGGTTCTCGGTCAGCAGGTTCTTGTTGGTGATGATGCCGGAGCTGATCTGGTTCACGCCAGAGTCTGCGAAGCGGATCGGCGTGACCGGCTTGCCGGTGGTGTCCTGCAGCTTGATGGCCTGGTCCATCACGTAGCCGAGCAGCAGGTCGGCCTGGCCGTTGATCACCGCATTGAGCTTGGTCTGCGCGTCGCCCGAGACGGTCTTGATCTGGTCGGGCTTGATGTCGTTCATCTTCAGGAAGAGCGGCCACATCTGCGACATCGAGTCGCCCGGTGTCACCGCCACGGTCTTGCCGATGATGTCCTTCGGCGTCTTGATGTTCTTCTCGGTGAAGCCCATCACCGACATCGGGCTCACCTGGAACAGCACGCCGGTCGACTTCAGCGGCGCGCCCTTGGCGGCGGCCTTGATCATGGTCGTGACGTCGATGTAGCCGAAGGTCGCCGACTTGGCGGCAACAGCTTGCGCCGTGACTGCGGAGCCGCGGCCTTCCTGGATGTCGAGGTCGATGCCTTCCTCGGCGTAGAAGCCCTTTTCCTTGCCCAGGAAGAAGGGCGCGTGCTCGCTGTACAGGTACCAGTTGAGCATCAGCGTGACCTTGTCCTTGGGCTTGTCGCCCTGGGCGTGCGCCGGGGCGACGGCGAAGGTGGCGAGCGCGGCTGCTGCGAGCAGCGTGGGGAGCAGTTTCTTCATGGTGTTGTCTCCGGGAGTTGTTGGCTTTTGCGAAGGAACTCGGTGAACTCAATGCGTGTGGCGCTGCGATGCGTGCCACGGAATCATCACGCGCTCGACCAGGTCGACGGCGACGAAAAGAATGACGCCGATGCTCGACAGCACCACCAGCGCGGCGAACATCAGAGGCAGGTCGAAGTTGCCGTTGGCCACCTGCAGCACGTAGCCGATGCCCGAGTTGGAGCCGACGAACTCGCCGACCACGGCGCCCACCACCGCCAGCGTGACCGACACCTTCAGCCCGCTGAAGATCTGGGGCAGCGCCTGCGGCAGGCTGATCTTGAAGAAGGTCTGCAGCCGGCTCGCGCCCATCGAGCGCGACAGGTCGAGCATGTCGGGCTCCACCGACTTGAAGCCCATCACCGTGGACACCACCACCGGAAAGAAGCCCAGCAGGAAGGCGCTGATCACCTTCGGGAAGATGCCGAAGCCGAACCACACCACGAAGAGCGGCGCGATCGCCACCTTGGGAATGCTCTGCGAGAACACCAGCAGCGGATAGACGTACGACTCGACGACGCGCGAGTAGGCGATGACCATCGCGATCGGAATGCCGATCAGGATGGTCAGCCCGAAGCCGCCGAGCGTGGCGAGCGTGGTCTTCCAGCTCTCAGCGAGCAGGCGCGGCCATTCGGCCACGAGCTGCTTCACGACCTCCCACGGCGGGGGAATGAGGTACGCCGGAATCTTGAACAGGCGGATCGCCAGGTCCCACAGCACCAGCAGCAACAGGATCAGGATGAAGGGGCGCAGGGCCGGGGAGAGCAGGAGCTTGCGGAACATGGCGGGAGCCGGGGCTTTCAGGAGGAGCGTTCGGGATGGCTTGCGTTGCTTACTGTTGGACCGAGAGGCCGGCGGCCTTCACGAGCTGAGCGTTGCTCGCGATCTCTTCCTTGATGTAGGCGTCGAACTGCTCGGGCTTGAGCGTCCACGGGTCGGCGCCCAGCTTGGCGAAGCGCTCCTTCACCTCGGGTGTGGCCAGTGCCTTCGCCACCTCGGCGTGCAGGCGCTCGACGACGTCGCGCGGCGTCTTGGCCGGCGCCATCATTCCGATCCAGAAGTTGAACTCCGAGCCGGGCACGCCGGCTTCGCTGGTGGTGGGCACGTCGGGCAACGCAGCCGCGCGTTTGGGCGAGCCCACGGCCAGCGCCAGCAGCTGGCCTTCCTTGATCTGGCCGATGACCGGCGCGATGGGCGAAAAGTAGTAGTCGACGCGGCCCGAAAGCACCTCGGTCACGGCCTCGCCCGATCCCTTGAAGGGGATGTTGGTGGCATCGATCTTGGCGGCCATCTTGAACTTCTCGGCATTCAGGTGCGTGGCGCTGCCCTGGCCGGCCGAGGCGAAGTTCATGCTGCCGGGCTTGGCGCGCGCCGCGGCCAGCAACTGCGGCAGCGTCTTGATGTTCTTGCTCGGCGAGATCACCAGCGCATTGGGCAGCGAAGAGATCGGCGTGACGCCAGCGAAGTCGTGCACCGTGTCGAACGGCAGCTTGGCGAAGGTGGAGGGGCTCACCGTGTGCGACGACGAATGGATCATCACCGTGTAGCCGTCCGGCGCCGCCGCGGCCACGGCCTGCTGGCCGATGGTGCCGCTGGCACCGCCGCGGTTGTCGATCACCAGCGTCTGGCCCATGCTGGCGCTCATCTTGTCGGTGATCGCGCGGGCAATGATGTCCGTGGTGCTGCCCGCCGCAAAGGGAACGATCACGCGGATCGGCTTGTTCGGATAACCGTTCTGCGCCGCCGCCAGCCCCGGCAGCAGCGCCGCGATGCAGGTCAGCGAGGCAAGGACGGTGGTGCGTGCGGTGCTGCTGGCAATGAACTTCATGAATGTCTCCGCGCGGTCGGGCCGCATTCTTGGAATCGATCAATTCACCATTGAGTGAATTATTGATTGTAGGAACGGCCGCGCGGGAGCGTCAACGGGCGCTCCCTAGTGAATACCCGCAGGAGGAGGTTCAGTGGTTTTCGGGCGCAACTGCGCCGTTCACGACCGTTGGAACCGGCGCGGCCCAAGGCCAGGAACACCGTGGAACCGGCTTTGTCGGGCCACCGGTGTCGCCCCCGGTAGGGGGTGGCGAAGCGACACGAAGTGCGCGAGCCTGGGGGCGAACCTATTTCAGGACGTAGCCCAGGACCAGGTCGGTCATGTGCGAGAGGCGCTGCGCCATCGCCTTGGGTGCACGCAGGTCGCGGCCGAAGATGGCCGAGAGCGTGTGGTTGTTCGAGAGATAGAAGTAGCAGAGCGAGGCGATGGAGATGTAGAGCTGCACCGGATCCACGCCTGCACGGAACAGGTCGTCGCGGCGGCCGCGTTCCAGCACCGTGTCGAGCAGTTGAACCAGCGGCGAGTTCATCTCCTGGATGCGGTCCGAGCGTTTCAGGTGCGCCGCACAGTGCAGGTTTTCGCTGTTGAGCAGCGTGATGAATTCCGGGTGCTCGAGGTAGTAGTTCCAGGTGAACGACACCAGCTGGCGAATCGCCTCCACGGGGTCGATCTCTTCGAGGTGAAGGCGCTGCTCGGCTTCGCGGATGTCCGCATAGACGCGCTCCAGCACCGCGAGGAACAGGTCGTCCTTGCTGCCGAAGTAGTAGTAGATGAGGCGCTTGTTGAGGCCTGCGCGCTCGGCGATGCTGTCCATGCGCGCGCCAGCGAGCCCGCGTGAGGAGAACTCGTCGCGCGCCGATGCGAGGATGGCCAGCTGCGACCTGTCCGCATCGCGCGAGCGGGGTTCGATCGCTTCGATCGCGATGTCGGGCGTGGGGTCCTTGGGGGCCTTCATGGCGCGAATTTAACTGGTTGGGGAATTAACGCAAGGCGTCTGGAGCGGGCGCACATAATTGCCGGAGACATTCGTAGCGAGGTTTTTCTTCACATGAGTACATCACAACCCGCGGGCCACCTGATCGTGGAATGCCTGGTCGAACAGGGCATGGAGATCGCATTCGGCGTGCCCGGCGAGAGCTTCCTGGCGGTGCTCGACGGCTTCCACGCCTACCGCGACCGCGCGCGCTTCGTCGTCAACAGGCAGGAGGGCGGCGCCGCCTTCATGGCCGAGGCGCACGGCAAGCTCACGGGACGGCCGGGCGTGTGCTTCGTCACCCGCGGTCCGGGCGCGACCAATGCGTCGATCGGCGTGCACAACGCCTTCCAGGACTCCACGCCGATGGTGCTGTTCGTAGGCGACGTCGGCAGCGACTTCCGCGACCGCGAGGCCTTCCAGGAAGTCGACTACGCCAGCTTCTTCGGCCCGAGCACCAAGGGCTTCGCCAAGCGCGTGGAGCGTATCGACGACGCGAACCGCATTCCCGAATACATCGCGCGCGCCTTCGCCACCGCGATGAACGGCCGGCCGGGGCCGGTGGTGCTGGTGCTGCCGGAAGACATGCTGCGCAGCGAGACCACCGCGCGTCCGCTGGCGCGCGTGGAGGCGGTGGAGCCCTGGAGCGATCCGGGCGCGCTGCGCACCCTGCGCGAGCTGCTGCTGAAGTCGCAGCGCCCGCTGGTGATTGCCGGCGGCGGCGGCTGGACGGCGCAGGCCGCGCAGGCGCTGCAGCGCTTCGCCGAGAACTGGCGCCTGCCGGTGGCGAATGCCTTCCGCTTCCAGGACACCTTCGACAACCACCATCCGCAGTACGCGGGCGACGTCGGCATCGCCATCAATCCGAAGCTCGCGCAGCGCGTGAAGGACGCCGACCTGATCCTCGCCATCGGCCCGCGCCTCGGCGAGATGACCACCAGCGGCTACACGCTGCTGGAGGCGCCCAAGGCGAAGCAGACGCTGGTGCACATCCACGCGAGCGCCGAGGAGCTCAACCGCGTCTACCAGGCCGATCTGGCGATCAACGCCGGCATGAGCGCGGCTGCGCGCAGCCTGGAAGTGCTGAGCGCGCCGCCGACGCTGCCGTGGGAAGAATGGACGCTGCAGGCCCATGCCGACTACGAAGCCAACCTCGTACCCCAGCCGCTGGCCGGCATGCCCGCCGAAACGCCGCGGGGTTCGGTCGACATGGCGCAAGTGGTCGCGCTGCTGCAGAAGCATCTGCCGGCGGACGCGGCCATCACCAACGGCGCGGGCAACTTCGCGAGCTGGGTGCATCGCTACTTCCGCTACAGCGGCCTGGCCAAGGGCGCGAAGACGCAACTAGCGCCGACCAGCGGGGCGATGGGCTATGGCGTGCCGGCGGGTATCGCGGCCAACCTGGCGACGGGGCGCGTGGCCTTCACGATCGCCGGCGACGGCGATTTCCTGATGACGGGGCAGGAGCTCGCAACGGCTTCGCAGCACGGCGGCAAGAGCATCATCGTGCTGCTCAACAACGGCATGTTCGGCACGATCCGCATGCACCAGGAGCGTGAGTACCCCGAACGCACCAGCGGCACGGCGCTGCGCAACCCCGACTTCTGCGGGCTTGCGCGCGCCTACGGCTACGCGGCCGAACGGGTAACGGAGACGGCGCAGTTCGAGGCGGCGCTGCTGCGCGCGCTGGAGGCCGAGACCGGCACGCTGATCGAGATTCCGCTCGACCCCGAGGTCATCACCACGCGCGGCACGCTGTCGTCGATCACGCGCTCGGCGAAGCAGGCGCAGGGCTGAGCGCGGCGCGATGGCGGGCCACCTCCGCGCGCAGGAACGGCGAGCGCAGTTCGAACACGTCGAACAGGCCGAGCGCGTCGAGGGTGGGGATCAGCGAGGCGAAATCCTGCTCGGCGGCCTGCCGCTCTGCCGCGGATGTGGCGGCGTCCTCGAGGATGCGCGCGTTGGCGAGGAAGGCTGCGACCGATCCCTTGCGCAGTGCGCGGCCGTTGATGGTGGTGAAGTCTTCGCCGTCGGGGAGTACGTCCTGGGCTTTCATGGAGGCTGTTCCTTGGTTGGAGTTGAGAGGGTTTCGATGCTAGGCAGCGCCGCTCCTTCGGGCTTGCGGGGCAGGGCCAATCGATACCTCCGGCGGGCCACCCATGGCTGAACGGACGCCCGCGACGCTGTGGATCAACGCCTACGAGGCGGCGCGCGTCACCGGCTATCACTCGCACGAGACCGGACAGCTGTTCGCCTTGCGCGAGGGGCTTCAGGTCATCGAGACGCCGTCGGGCCGCTGGGTGCAGCCGCCGGGGTGGATCGGCTGGATCGCGCCGCGCTGCGCCCATGCGGCTCAGACCTTCGGCGCCACCGCGGGCTGGAGCCTGCACATCGATGCAATGACGGCACAGGCGTTGCCGGGCGTGCCGCACGTGTTCGCGGCGACGCCGCTGGTGCGTGCGCTGGTGGATCGGCTGACGGGCATGGATGCATCCGAGCCCCTGCTGGAGCCCCGCCGTGCGCGTCTGGTGGGCGTGCTTGTCGACGAACTCGCCGCGAGCGGCGTGGTATCACTGCACCTGCCGATGCCGCAGGACAGGCGCCTCGCTTCGATGGCAGCCGCGCTGGCCGACGATCCCGCCTTGCCGGATGGCATCGACGAATGGGCTGCTCGCATCGGCATGGCGCGAAGGACGCTCACCCGCCGCTTCGCCGCGGAGACGGGACTGAGCTTCGCACAGTGGCGCCAGCAGGCGCGGTTGCTGAAGGCCGTCGAACTGCTGAGCCTGGCGGAGCCCGTGACGGCAGTGGCATTGACGGTGGGCTACAACTCGGTGAGCGCCTTCATCGAGGCCTTCCGCAAGCACTTCGGCCGTACGCCGGCACGCTTCTTCGAGGAGGGCGTGGCCTTGCCGCAGGCGAAAAAAAAGCCCGCTTGAAGCGGGCTTTCCGATTCAGGAGCTCGAGGCCCCTGAGCGCTTACTTGACGTGCTTGCCGATCAGCGCTGCCAGTTCGAACATCGAGACCTGGGCCTTGCCGAAGATTTCCTTCAGCTTGGCGTCGGCGTTGATGTTGCGCTTGTTGGCCTTGTCCTGAAGGTTGTTCTTCTTGATGTAGTCCCACAGCTTGCTCACGACAGCGGTGCGCGGCAGCGGCGTGGAGCCGACGACGGCGGCCAGTGCCGGGCTGGGGGTCAGTGCCTTCATGAACGCGGCGTTGGGCGTGCGCTTCTTGGCGGGAGCGGCCTTCTTTGCGGGGGCCTTCTTTGCAGGAGCTGCCTTCTTGGCCGGTGCGGCCTTCTTTGCAGGAGCCGCCTTCTTGGCCGGTGCAGCCTTCTTTGCCGGAGCCGCAGCCTTCTTTGCAGGAGCGGCCTTCTTTGCCGGAGCTTTCTTGGCCGGAGCCTTCTTTGCAGTTGCCATGGTTGATTTCCTTTTTTGGTTGAAACAGTCACCAATGAAAAACTTGCGTCTCCAGTGGCAATGCGGATGCTAAAGGAGAAAAAACGCGTTTCCAAGGGAAAAAGCGCTTTTTTCATTGGGAGTTGTTGTTTTTTCAGAGGGGAGAAGGCCACTTCTTCACGTTCGGCGCCCGGGCCACGTGGCGAGCACCACGCCGACGAGAGCGACGACGAACGCAATCAGCTGTGGGGAAGAGAGGTTTTCGCCGAGCACGAGCACGCCCACGAGGGCTGCGCTCACCGGCAGCAGCACGGTGAAAACACCCGCTTGTGCGGCTGGTACGTTGCGAAGTCCGGTCATCCACAGCCACACGGTCCAGATGCTCGCGGCGAGCGCGTAGGCCACCAGCAGCGCCCAGGTGCCGAAGCGCACGGCGGTGAAGTCGAACTGCAGCGCGAACCAGATGCCGAATGGCATCGACAGGACGAAGCCCCAGAGGTTGATGAGCGAGGCGATGCGCTTCGGGCCGAGGCGCCCTGTGAGCGACTTGCCGATCACGGCGTAGGCCGTCTCGCAGAGCACCGCGCAGAACACGAGCAGGTTGCCGAGCCAGGGCATCGAAGCGGCAGAAGCGGCAGAAGCGGAAGCGGCGGCAGGCGACGCCGGTGCGTGCGCAGGCGACAGCGCGAGCAGCCCGATGCCGAGCGCCGCGCAGGCGATCGCCAGCCCGATGCGCACCGTGATGCGCTCGCGCAGGAAGAGCCAGCTGGCGACGGCAACGCAGGCGGGAATCGACGCCATGATCACGCCCGCCGACACCGCGCTCGTGAGGCTCACGCCGAAGAGCATGCAGATCGAGAACATGAAGTTGCCGAGGAACGACTCCAGGAACACCAGCCAGCGGGTGCGCGAGGTCATCGGCGGCTCGTCGGGTGCCCGCTTGAGCCAGTGCGGCATGGCCAGCGCCGCGATGCCGAAGCGCAGCCAGGCGAGCAGCAGCACCGGAAAGGCGGCGACGAGGGGCTTGGAGAGGGCGACGTAGCCGCCGACGAGCGACATGCTCAGGGCCAGGCAGCCATAGGCCACGAGGCGGCCTGATGCGTGGGCAGGGGAGTTCAATAGACTGAAGTGTTGTTGTTGCGAAGGAAGGAAGCGGTTTCGATGATGCCCCACGTTTTTGTTTACGGCACGCTGCGCCGCGGCGGGCGCAACGACATCGCGCGCTACCGGCCCGAGCCCTTGCTGGTGGGTGAGGCGGAGATCGCCGGCACGCTCTACGACTTCGGCGCCTATCCCGGCGTCGTGCTCGGTGGCGCGGGGCGGGTGAAGGGCGAGGTCTACGTCGTCGAGCCGGCGGTAGAGGAGGCGCTCGACGTGCTGGAAGAAGTGGCGGACGACGACTTGGGCGAATACATCAGGCGTCGTGTGCGTGTGAGCGTGGAGGGGCAGTGGATCGATTGCCTGGTCTACGAGATCCACCCGGCGCGCATCGCAAGCCGCCGCGTGATCGAAAGCGGCGACTGGATTGCTCATGCGGCGCTGGGAGGGGCATCGTTTTCACAACCGAAAGACTGATTGCGCATTGCGAAATTAAAGGCTGCTGCGCCGCAATATTTTTTCTCGATATGAGAAAAATAATTTTGCATTGAGGAATATCGCGGTAACTTGTTGATTTTGTTGATTGATAAATATGTCTTCTATAAGACATAAGAGTCCGACAGGGAGTTACAGTAACTCCACGGCCGCAGCGCCCAACCTTCAACCAACCTCACGGAGTGACCATGCCCCAGACCCTCACAGAACAACTGAGCCGCGAACAGCAGATCGCCGCACTCGAGAAAGAATGGGCCACCGACCCCCGCTGGAAGGGCGTCAAGCGCGGCTACAGCGCAGCCGACGTCGTGCGCCTGCGCGGTTCATTCCCCATCGAGCACACGCTGGCCAAGCGCGGTGCCGAGAAGCTCTGGGACAAGATCAACGGCGGCGCCAAGAAGGGCTACGTGAACGCTTTCGGCGCGATCTCCGCCGGCCAGGCGATGCAGCAGGCCAAGGCCGGCCTCGAGGCCGTGTACCTGTCGGGCTGGCAGGTCGCCGCCGACGGCAACACCTCCGAGACGATGTACCCCGACCAGTCGCTCTACGCCTACGACTCGGTGCCGACGATGGTCCGTCGCATCAACAACACCTTCCGCCGCGCTGATGAAATCCAGTGGGGCCGTGGCATCAACCCGGGCGACAAGGAGTTCATCGACTACTTCCTGCCCATCGTGGCCGACGCGGAAGCCGGTTTCGGCGGCGTGCTCAACGCCTTCGAGCTGATGAAGAACATGATCACCGCCGGTGCCGCCGGCGTGCACTTCGAAGACCAGCTGGCTGCCGTGAAGAAGTGCGGCCACATGGGCGGCAAGGTGCTCGTGCCGACGCAGGAAGCCTGCGAGAAGCTGATCGCCGCGCGCTTCGCTGCCGACGTGCTGGGCGTGCCCACCATCGTCCTGGCCCGCACCGATGCCGAAGCCGCGAACCTGATCACGTCCGACCACGACGCCAACGACAAGCCGTTCCTGACCGGTGAACGCACGCAAGAGGGCTTCTACCGCGTCAAGAACGGCCTGGAGCAGGCCATCAGCCGCGGCGTGGCCTACGCACCGTACGCCGACTTGGTGTGGTGCGAGACCGGCGTGCCGGACATCGGCTTCGCCCGCGAATTCGCGCAGGCCGTGCACGCCGCCTGCCCGGGCAAGCTGCTGTCGTACAACTGCTCGCCTTCCTTCAACTGGAAGAAGAACCTCGACGACAAGCAGATCGCCTCGTTCCAGGAAGACCTGTCGGCGCTGGGCTACAAGTACCAGTTCATCACGCTGGCCGGCATCCACGTCAACTGGTTCAACACCTTCCAGTTCGCCCATGCATACGCTCGCGGCGAAGGCATGAAGCACTACGTGAACATGGTCCAGGAACCCGAGTTCGCCGCGCGCGACAAGGGCTACACCTTCGTGTCGCACCAGCAGGAAGTGGGCGCGGGCTACTTCGACGACGTGACTACCGTGATCCAGGGCGGCTCTTCCAGCGTGAAGGCGCTGTCGGGCTCGACCGAGGAAGAACAGTTCCACTGATCCGACGGACAGTTTTCGCTGTCACTTTCAGCCCGGCCCTGTGCCGGGCTTTTTTGTTGCGGCCGCAATGAGGTCGGGCTTCGAGCCGCACTTCGCTCCAATGGGCGCTGGACGCATCCCGGGCGTGCAGCGGCTAGAATCGCAGACTCTGCACTCCAACAAGAGCGAGAAAGGCACCTTGGTTATGACACCGCGAACTACCCCGCAAGGTTTCAGCGGCTTTTTCTTCACCGAAGGAAAAGGCCGGTAGCCCGCGCTCGCTGGTTTTCGCCAGCTACACAACCAAGCAAAGCGCGGTCATCCACCGCGCTTTTTTGTTTTTCTCCCCGAGGTTTTCCCAAAATGATCCAGATCACGCTCCCCGACAACTCGCGCCGCGAGTTCCCTGGCCCGGTCTCGGTGGCCGAAGTCGCCCAGTCCATCGGTCCCGGCCTGGCCAAGATGACGGTGGCCGGCAAGGTCGACGGCAGGCTCGTCGATGCCAGCGACGTCATCGACCATGACGCGAAGCTGCAGATCATCACGCCCAAGGACGAAGAGGGCCTGGAGATCATCCGCCACTCGACGGCTCACTTGGTCGGCCACGCGGTGAAGCAGCTCTACCCGACGGCCAAGATGGTGATCGGGCCCGTGATCGACGAGGGCTTCTACTACGACATCGCCTACGAGCGCCCGTTCACGCCCGAGGACATGGCCGCCATCGAGGGGCGCATGCGCGAGCTGATCGCGCAGGACTACGACGTGATCAAGAAGATGACGCCGCGCGCCGAGGTCATCGAGGTCTTCAAGTCGCGCGGCGAGGACTACAAGCTGCGCCTGGTCGAGGACATGCCCGACGAGCAGGCCATGGGCCTGTACTACCACCAGGAATACGTCGACATGTGCCGCGGCCCGCACGTGCCGAACACGCGCTTCCTGAAGGTCTTCAAGCTCACGAAGCTGGCCGGCGCCTACTGGCGCGGAGACGCCAAGAACGAGCAGCTGCAGCGCATCTACGGCACGGCCTGGGCCGACAAGAAGCAGCTCGACCAGTACATCCAGCGCATCGAGGAAGCCGAGAAGCGCGACCACCGCCGGCTTGGCAAGGAACTCGACCTGTTCCACATCGACGAAGTGGCGCCTGGCGTGGTGTTCTGGCACCCGAAGGGCTGGGCCATCTGGCAGGCGGTCGAGCAGTACATGCGAGCCATCTACCGCGACACGGGCTACTGGGAAGTGAAGGGGCCGCAGATCCTCGACAAGAGCCTTTGGGAGAAGACGGGCCACTGGCAGAACTATCGCGACAACATGTTCACGACGGAGTCGGAGAAGCGCGAGTACGCGCTCAAGCCGATGAACTGCCCGGGCCACGTGCTCATCTTCAAGAGCGACCTGCGCAGCTACCGCGACCTGCCGCTGCGCTACGGCGAGTTCGGCCAGTGCCACCGCAACGAGCCCAGCGGCGCGCTGCACGGCATCATGCGCGTGCGCGGCTTCACGCAGGACGACGGGCACATCTTCTGCACGGAAGACCAGATCCTCGACGAGTGCATTGCGTACACGGCGCAGCTGCAGAAGGTCTACGCCGACTTCGGCTTCACGGACATCCTCTACAAGGTCGCGACGCGGCCGGAGAACCGCGTCGGCTCCGACGAGCTGTGGGACAAGGCCGAGCATGCGGTGATGGAATCGCTGCGCCGCTCCGGCGTCGACTTCGTCATCGCGCCGGGCGACGGTGCCTTCTATGGCCCGAAGATCGAGTACACGCTGCGCGACGCCATCGGCCGCCAGTGGCAGTGCGGCACGATGCAGGTCGACTTCAACACGGCCGAGCGACTTGGCGGCGAATACGTGACGGAATCGAGCGGCCGCGCGCACCCCGTGATGCTGCATCGCGCGATCGTCGGCAGCCTGGAGCGCTTCATCGGCATGCTGATCGAACACCACTCCGGCGCACTGCCTGCGTGGCTCGCTCCGGTGCAGGTTGCGGTGCTGAATATCAGCGAAGGGCAGGCCGATTACGCCTCGGAAGTTGCGAAAGCGCTGCAAAATCAAGGGCTTAGGGTCCAGCTTGACCTGCACAACGAAAAGATTACGTATAAAATACGGAAGCATTCGTTGCAAAAGCTCCCTTACATCGTTGTCGTGGGCGACAAGGAAAAGGAAGCTGGTGCCGTCGCAGTGCGCGCCCGGGGCAATCAAGACCTCGGTGCAATGTCCCTCGAATCGTTCGTGCAACGGCTCGTCCAGGATGTTGCCGACAAGCGTTGATTTGTCTTCGGAAAACCCCATATGTTTCCTTGCCAAATCGTGCCGCTTGTCCGCGAGGGCTGAGCGGCGTTCGCTACAGATTTTGTAGCAAATTTTGAAGGATCCTGACCATCGCTACTGCATTCCGCGACCGCCGCCACCGCGAGGAACGCCAACACCGCCTGAACCGGGAAATCATGGCCCCGGAAGTCCGCCTGATCGGCCCGGATAACGAGCAATTGGGTGTCGTGAGTCTTGCCGAGGCTCTACGCCTTGCCGGTGAGCAGGACGTGGATCTGGTGGAGGTCGTTGCGGCGGCCAACCCGCCGGTGTGTCGCCTGATCGAGTACGGCAAGTTCAAGTACCACGAGCAGAAGAAGGCGGCCGAGGCGAAGTCGAAGCAGAAGGTCATCGAGGTCAAGGAAATCAAGTTCCGGCCCGGTACCGACGATGGCGACTACAACATCAAGATGCGCAACATCCGGCGCTTCCTCGATGACGGCGACAAATGCAAGATCACGCTGCGCTTCCGTGGCCGCGAGATCACGCACCAGGAGCTGGGTCTGGCACTGCTGCAGCGCATTCGCGACGAGCTGGGCGACACGATCATCGTCGAGCAGTTCCCGAAGCTCGAAGGCCGGCAGATGATCATGATGATCGCGCCGGGCCGCAAGAAGCCCGGTGGCGGTGGGCAGAAACCGGCAGCGGATGCCGGCACCGCTCCGGCAGCGACGCCCGCCACGGCCTGACAGGGCCGAAGGCTGGAGCCGCGGTAGAGAGGTTTTGAAGGGATTTCGCCTTTGCCCGCGTTTCGCAAGAAGTGCAGGCAGGGGCGGGATGAAGAAGTGTCTCGGGGCCAACAAGTCCGTGGAGCATCCATGGCGCCTCACGAGCACAAACTAAAGGAGCATTCACATGCCCAAAATGAAGACCAAGAGCAGCGCGAAAAAACGTTTCCGCGTTCGTCCCGGTGGCACCGTCAAGCGCGGTCAAGCCTTCAAGCGTCACATCCTGACCAAGAAGACCACCAAGAACAAGCGTCACCTGCGTGGTGCAGTCGCAGTGCATGAAACCAACATGGTTTCTGTCGCCGCCATGCTGCCCGGCCGTGGCATCTAACTCAGACGAACAAGGAGTACACACATGCCTCGCGTCAAACGTGGTGTAACGGCTCGCGCCCGCCACAAGAAAGTTCTCGCACTCGCCAAGGGTTTCCGCGGTCGCCGCGGCAATGTCTTCCGCGTCGCCAAACAGGCGGTGATGAAGGCAGGCCAATACGCCTACCGTGACCGCCGTACCAAGAAGCGCGTGTTCCGTCAGCTGTGGATCGCGCGTATCAACGCCGCCTCGCGTGAACTGGGCCTGACCTACAGCCAGTTCGCCAACGGCATCCGCAAGGCCGGTATCGAGATCGACCGCAAGATGCTTGCGGACATCGCCGTGCACGACAAGGCCGCTTTTGCCGGCATCGTGGAGCAGGTCAAGGCCAAGCTGGCTGCTTGATTCTGCACAGCAGGGCGCTGCCTCCGGGCAGCTTCCTGCGCCCACGGCTCAAGGGCTGGCGCTTGAAAAGGCTCCAGCTCTTTTTTATTTCCCCTCGAAGATTTTTGTTGCTATGAACGAGTTGGACTCCCTGGTCGACACCGCACGTGCCGCCTTCGCCGAAGCGAAGACACCCGCCGAGCTCGAAAACGCCAAGGCCCAGTTCCTGGGCAAGTCGGGCCGCATCACCGAGCTGATGAAGGGCATGGCCGCGCTGAGTGTCGAAGAGAAGAAGTCCCGCGGCGCCGCCATCAACGTCGCCAAGCAAGCCATCGAAGCCGCGCTGACCGACCGCCGCCAGCAGCTGGCCGACGAAGAACTCTCGCTGCAACTGCGTGCCGAGGCGCTCGACGTGAGCCTGCCCGGCCGCCGCCGCATTTCCGGCGGACTGCATCCCGTGAGCCGCACCCTGGAGCGCATCGAGGAGATCTTCTCCAGCATGGGCTTCGACGTGGCCGACGGCCCCGAGATCGAGAGCGACTGGCACAGCTTCACCTCGCTCAACAACCCGCCGAACCATCCTGCGCGCTCGATGCAGGACACCTTCTACGTCGACCTGAACGGCGACGACGGCATCCCCTACAACCTGCGCCCGCACACCAGCCCGATGCAGGTGCGCTATGCGCATCAGCACATCAAGAAGTACGCCGCCGAGTTCGCGGCTGCCGCGGCCGACACCACCGGCACCGTGAAGGCGCCCGAGATCCGCGTGATCGCCCCCGGCCGCACCTACCGCGTCGACAGCGACGCCACCCATTCGCCGATGTTCCACCAGTGCGAAGGCCTGTGGCTCGGCGAGAACGTGAGCTTCAAGGACCTGAAGGTCGTCTTCACCGACTTCTGCCGCACCTTCTTCGAGCGCGACGATCTCGTGCTGCGCTTCCGCCCGAGCTTCTTCCCGTTCACCGAGCCGAGCGCCGAGATCGACATCCAGTTCGCGAGCGGCCCCCTGGCCGGCCGCTGGCTGGAGGTGTCTGGCTCGGGCCAGGTGCACCCGAACGTGGTGCGCAACATGGGCCTCGACCCGGAGCGCTACATCGGCTTCGCCTTCGGCATGGGCCCCGACCGGCTCACGATGCTGCGCTACGGCGTGAACGACCTGCGCCTCTTCTTCGACGGCGACCTGCGTTTTCTCTCGCAGTTCCAGTAAGCACCCCATCACAGAAAAAACCAGATCGAGATCGAAGAGATGCAATTCCCGGAATCCTGGCTGCGCGAGTTCTGCAACCCGCCCATCGACAGCGCCACGTTGGCCGAAACGCTCACCATGGGCGGTTTCGAGGTCGAGGAGCGCCGACCGGTGGCGCCGCCTTTCACGCGCATCGTGGTCGGCGAAATCAAGGAAGCGGTGCAGCACCCGAACGCCGATCGCCTGCGCGTGTGCCAGGTCGACGCAGGGCAGGGCGCCCTGCTGAACATCGTGTGCGGCGCGCCCAATGCGCGCGTCGGCATCAAGGTGCCGTGCGCGCTGGTCGGCGCCGAACTGCCGCCGGGTGAAGACGGCAAGCCCTTCCTCATCAAGCTCGGCAAGCTGCGCGGCGTGGAAAGCCAGGGCATGCTGTGCTCGGCGCGCGAACTGCAGCTGAGCGAAGACCACGGCGGCCTGCTCGAGCTCGACGCCGACGCGCCCATCGGCGCCGACGTGCGCGAGGTGCTCAAGCTCGACGACATGCTGCTCACGCTGAAGCTCACGCCCAACCTGGCGCACGGCCTCAGCGTCTACGGCGTCGCGCGCGAGCTGGCCGCGCTCACGGGCGCGCCGCTCAAGACGCCCGACATCGCACCTGTCGCCACTTCGTTCGCCGACGTGCTGCCGGTGAAGGTCGAGGCGCCAGAGCTCTGCGGCCGCTTCTCGGGCCGCATCGTGCGCGGCGTGAACACCAAGGTCGCGACGCCCCCCTGGATGGTCGAGCGCCTGGCGCGCTGCGGCCAGCGCAGCGTGACGCCGCTGGTCGACATCTCGAACTACGTGATGTTCGAATACGGCCAGCCCAGCCACATTTTCGACCTCGACAAGATCCACGGCGGCCTCACGGTGCGCTGGGGCAAGCCGGGCGAGCAGCTCAAGCTGCTCAATGGCAACACGATCACCGTGGACGACAAGGTCGGCGTGATCGCCGACGACCGAGAGGTGGAGTCGCTCGCCGGCATCATGGGCGGCGACGCCACCTCGGTGTCCGACGACACGCGCAACATCTACGTCGAAGCCGCCTTCTGGTGGCCCGAGGCCGTGCAGGGCCGCTCGCGCCGTTTCAACTTCTCGACCGACGCCGGCCATCGCTACGAGCGCGGTGTCGACCCGAGCCGCACCGTCCAGATCATCGAGCGCATCACGCAGCTGATCACCGAGATCTGCGGCGGCCAGGCCGGCCGCATGGACGACCAGACGCTGAGCGTGCCCGAGGCCGTGCCCGTTACGCTGCGCGTGGCGCGTGCATCGCGCGTGATCGGCATGCCGCTGACGCAGGCCCAATGCGCCGAAGCGCTGAACCGCCTCGGCTTTGCGATCACCGAGGGCGAGGGCACGCTGACCGTGACCCCGCCGCCGCACCGCTTCGACCTGCTGATCGAGGAAGACCTGATCGAAGAGGTCGCGCGCCTGATCGGCTTCAACAACCTGCCGACCACCGCGCCGCTCGCGCCCATCACCGCGCGCGTGCGTCCCGAGGCGCAGCGCAGCCGATTCGCGGTTCGCCGCAGCATCGCCGCGCTGGGTTACCAGGAAACGATCAACTTCAGCTTCGTCGAGGCGCACTGGGAACAGGACCTGGCGGGCAACGCCAATCCGGTGAAGCTGCTGAACCCCATCGCCAGCCAGATGAGCGTGATGCGCTCCTCGCTGATGGGTTCGCTGCTGCAGGTGCTCAAGTTCAACCTCGACCGCAAGGCGCCGCGCGTGCGCGTGTTCGAGCTGGGCCGCGTGTTCATGCGCGACGACGGCGTCGTCACCACCGACAGCACCGTGCGCGGCGTGAACCAGCCGATGCGCGTGGCGGGCCTCGCATGGGGCGACGCCGACGAGGCGCGCTGGGACGGCAAGCCGCAGCGCATCGACTTCTACGACGTGAAGGGCGACGTCGAGGCGCTGCTCGCCCCGCTGCAGCCGACCTTCGAGGCGGCCGAGCATCCGGCCCTGCACCCGGGCCGCTCGGCGCGCGTGCTCGTCGACGGCAAGGCCATCGGCTTCGTCGGCGAACTGCACCCGCGCTGGCGCCAGAAGTGGGACTTCGCGCAGGCGCCCGTGCTGTTCGAACTCGACCTCGATGCAGTCACCGCACGCCCCGTGCCCGTGGCGCAGCCAGTGCCCAAGCACCAGGCCGTCGAGCGCGACATCGCCGTGGTGGTGGCCGAGGCCGTCACGCACGACGCGCTGATGCAGACCATTCGCTCCACCGCGGCGGCCAAGGGCTTGCTGCGCGACGCGACGCTGTTCGACATCTACCGTCCGCAGCCGCTGCGCGAGGGTGCGGTGGCCGCGCCCGGCGCGCTGGCGCAGGGCGAGAAGAGCATGGCGGTGCGCCTGAGCTTCCAGAGCGACAGCGCCACGCTGACGGATGAGCAGGTCGAGCCCGCCGTCCGCGCGATCGTCGAACAACTGGGCGCCAAACTCGGCGGCCGCTTGAGGGGGTGATGAGAATGAACGCTGCCGAATTCACGCTCGAGGCTCTGGAAACGCCTGCGCTCACCAAGGCGCATCTCGCCGACCTGCTGTTCGAGCAGATCGGCCTGAACAAGCGTGAGTCCAAGGACATGGTCGAGGCCTTCTTCGAACTCGTGGCCAACAGCCTCATCGAAGGCACGGACGTGAAGATCTCGGGCTTCGGCAACTTCCAGATCCGCGTGAAGGCGCCCCGGCCCGGGCGCAATCCGCGCACGGGCGAGGCGATTCCGATCGGCGAGCGGCGCGTGGCGACGTTCCATGCGAGCGCCAAGCTCAAGGAACAGATTCACGGAAGCATCGACCAGGGCAACACCTCCGAAGTCGAATGGAGCCTCGGTTCCGAATAAGTGCTTGGTGCTGCGCGGCTGCGTGGAGTAATCTCTGAGGTTTCCCGCGCACAGTCTTGATTTCAATGGAGAAAACGCTCCCTCCGATTCCCGTCAAACGCTACTTCACCATCGGTGAGGTCGGCGAGCTCTGTGGCGTCAAGCCGCACGTGCTGCGTTATTGGGAGCAGGAGTTCACGCAGCTGCGCCCGATGAAGCGGCGCGGCAACCGCCGCTACTACCAGCACCACGAGGTGCTCATGATTCGCCGCATCCGCGATCTGCTCTACGACCAGGGTTTCACGATCAGCGGCGCGCGCAACAAGCTGCAGGAACTCGTGCAGGGCGAGCGCGACCGCCGCAAGGCAGGCGAGGTGCCGCTCGAAGGCGTGGAGGCCATCGAGATCGACCAGGAAGAATTCGACGCCGCCATCATCGAGGATTCGCCCGCGTCAGCGGCCGTGCAGACGGCCGATCTGTCGCAGCTGCTGCACCTTCGGCGCGAACTATTTGAAATTCGTGAGCTGCTGACCGTCGGACGCTGAATTTCAGAGGCTATAATCGAGAGCTTCGGTGTGTGGCGCAGCCTGGTAGCGCACTTGCATGGGGTGCAAGGGGTCGAAGGTTCGAATCCTTTCACACCGACCAAAGTCAGTAGATGAAACAACGGCTTACGCTCAAAAGGCGTAAGCCGTTTTTCTTTGTGGCCGCAGAGCTTGTTGCGCCCTTGGTTTCAGCGCTCAAAAAAAAGCTCACCCGAGGGTGAGCTGAAGGACCCCGTTCTCGCATGGGGTCGGAGGGAGGAGCCCGCCGCAGGGGGCGGGCGAATCGATGATCGCGGCCAATCTGGGAGACATCGAGGACGAGTTCTCGAATTCGGGGCTCTCGCGCATGGATGCCGAAGAAATGCGGATAGCTCGGAATTAGTTCCTTTGTTTGCGCTGCCTTCGCGCCTATCCTTCGCGCCCACATGAATGCCGCACAGCAACTGCAACTCCTCGTCGACCTGCCCGATGGCTGGTCCAGCCGCATCGACATCAAGCGCACCACCAGCGGCCGTTACGCGGGCGTTGCCGAACTGAACCTGCGCGGGCTCAAGTACGGCGTGCTGGTCTTCATGCAGCAGCCCACGCTGGAAGCCGCGCTGCAGCGCGTGCGGCTGCGGGCGAGCCAGTTCGCCCGGGAGCGGCTCGCTCCGCTCGACATGTCTTCGGCGAGCCTGGCAAGGTCGAGCTGATTCCCCGCGCCGCGGGGGCGATGGTTGGAGTTCGCTATCCCGCGGATGAGGATTCCCAACCCACGAAGCGCCCTTTCCGGGGCACCATCAGGCGTCATACCCGAACAAGGAGCACGCCATGAAAGCATTCAGGAAACTCGTCGGCGGCGCGATCTCCGTCGCTGGCGCCGTGGTGCTTGTCGCCCAGCATCTGTAGGCGACTGTCGATCAACCGAAGGTGAACGCGTAGGCCTGCGCGCCCGCGTCCAGGAACTCGATCTCGAAGAGGCGGTCCTTCTCGTTCGCGGTCTGGCGCACCAGCTGATAGAGGCGCTGCCCGTCGATGACGCCGTTGCCCTGCGCATCGGTATCGGTGCCATGGTCCGCGAGCGGCGGCGCACCGTCGATCCGCACCCTGAAGCGCACCGGCTTTCCATCGGCCGCGGGCCCGAGCACCAGGTGGAGGTCACGCGCATGGAAGCGATAGGCGATGCGGCCGTTGGGCTGCACCAGCACTGCGCGCTCGCGCTCGACTTTCCATTCGCCAGCCAGCGTCCACTGATTGGTACGCAGCGCTGAAACACCGGAATAGACCCGCGCGCGGTCGTTCGAAATGCCGCCGGGCGAGGCGAAGTTGAACGCCTGCTCGTAGCCGAGGTAGGTCTCGCCAGAGAGGGCCGGCTCTGCGGCTGCCGCAGCCTGCGTGCCCTTGCCTTCGGGCGAGACAATCCCCGCCGATGCGACGGGCCGACCGGCCTCCGCCAGCAGTTGCTGGATGGCCTGCTCCGACTTCGCATACTTTCCCTCGCCGAACTGGTGGTGCCGGACGCGCCCCTGCGCATCGACGAGATAGAAGGCCGGCCAGTACTGGTTGCCGAAGGCGCGCCAGATCGCGTAGTCGCTGTCGACAGCCACCGGAAAGCCGATGCCGAGGTCCTTCACCGCGCGGCGCACGTTGGCCGATTGCTTCTCGAACGCGAACTCCGGCGTGTGCACGCCCACCACCACCAGCCCGGCGTCCTTGTACTTCTCGGCCCACGCGCGAACGTAGGGCAGGGTGCGCAGGCAGTTGATGCAGGAGTAGGTCCAGAAATCGACCAGCACCACCTTGCCGCGCAGGGCTTCGGGCGTGAGCGGTGGGGAGTTGATCCATTCGACGGCACCGGCCAGCGAAGGGAGCCCGCCTTCATCCGGCAGCTTCGGCAGGGGCGTCGTCGGAAAGGACTGGGCGGACACGGGCATCAGTCCTTCCGAGGCGGCGGAAGCCTGCGGCTGCGGCGCCGGCGCTGGCGCCGACACGTCGAGCCTGTTCACGAGCGCCTGCTCCAGCGCCGATGTGGTTCCCGCCGACAGACGACTCAGCAGCCCCGTGTCCAGCCCCGACGCGATCGCGCCCACTCCCACGAGCACCGCCACGCCGGCCACGCGGCGCATCCATTCACCCGCGTGCAGCGACCCCTTCATCGCTGAGAAGACCCGGCCGCCGAAAAGCAGCGCAGCCGCCAGCGAGGTGCACGCGCCCGCCGCATAAGCCAGCAGCAGCAGCGAGGTGCCGACGCTCGCGCCATTGAGCGCCGCACCCGTCAGGATCAGCCCGAGGATCGGCCCCGCGCAGGGTGCCCAAAGCAGCCCGGTGCCGACGCCCAGCAGCAGCGGCGAGAACACGGACGCCTTTCCCGGCGCCGGCTCGGACAGCCGCAGCCCGAGCGCCACCAGCGGGCGGCTCATCCGATCTGCAACCGACGGGAACAGCAGCGTCACGCCGAACACCGCCAGCAGCGCAATCGCGGCGCTGCGTCCGTATTCGTTGAGCGTCACGACCCAGCCGCCGCCCACCGCCGCCAGCGTGGCGATGGCCGAGAACGCCAGCGCCATGCCCAGTAGCATCGGCAGGCCGTGCGAGCGGAAGGGCCTGTCGGCGCGCGCGAATACGAAGGGGAGCACGGGCAGGATGCACGGGCTCAGGATGGTGAGCACGCCTCCGAGGTAGGCAACGATGAGGAGCAGCATGGTCGGGTCCTGTCGGTGAGTGGCTGAAAGGGAAAAGTGAAGGGCGAGCGGGGTCCTCGCGGTCTCGCGATGCGAGCCGCTCCTGCTTGGGTCGACGAGTTGGTGGGTGGGTGGGTTGGTGAGTTGGTGGATGAGGCGGCCGGCTCAGTCCGGTGGCGCGGCTGTGTGGGTGGCCATGGTCAGCCGGGCTTCCAGCCCACCTTCCTCCCGGTTGCGCAGCGTGAGCTCCGCGCCCATCGCCGTCGCCAGCTGCTGCGCGATGGCCAGGCCCAGTCCGGTGCCGCCGGTGTTGCGGTTGCGCGAGCCCTCCACGCGGTAGAAAGGCTTGAGCACGTTCTCCAACTGGTCGGGCGGAATGCCGGGCCCGTTGTCGACCACCGCCAGCGTCAGCCGGTGGCCGCCAGCATCGGCACTGGCGTGCACCTGCAACCGCACGTCGGTGCCGAACTTCAGCGCGTTGTCGATCAGGTTCGCCAGGATGCGTCGCAGCGCGTTCGGCCGGGTCACCATGGGCTCGCCCACGCGGCCTTCGAGCAGCACCTGCTGGCCCGCATCCTCGTAGTCGGCCACCATGCTCTCGAACAGCGCGTCGGCGTCGATGCGGCGAGGCGGCTCGGTGGCGCCGTGCAGGGTGCGCGCGTAGGTCACGCCTTCGCGCACCAGGGTGTGCATGGCGTCGAGGTCCTGGCGGAACTTGTCGCGGTCATGGCCGTCGTCCATCAGGTCGGTGCGCAGCCGCATGCGGGTGATGGGCGTCTGCAGGTCGTGCGAGATGGCCGCGAGGATCTCGACCCGCTCGGCCATGTAGCCGGCGATGCGCTTCTGCATTGCGTTGAACGCGCGCGCAGCGTGCTGCACCTCGGTCGGGCCTTCCTCGGCGAGCTGCCGGCCCTTCAGATCGGGGCCCAGTTCGTCGGCCGCGTCGGCCAACTGCGCCAGTGGCCGCGTGACCAGCCGCACCGCGTACCAGGCGCACACGGCCAGCACCAGCAGCTGTACCCACAGCAGCCACATCACCCAGCTCGACACCGGCATGTCCACGCGCCGCGCATGCACCACCACCGAGGAGCCGTCCGACATCCGCACCTGGATCTGCAGGCCCTGCGGCGGATTGCTCACCTGGCCGACCTTGACGATCTCGAAGGGGCGCATCGCGTCAATGATGGCATTGGCAAACTGCTGGGACAGCGGCGTGTCGGGCGGTATGCCCTCCGCGCTGCCGCCAAGCACGAAGTGGTAGTTGCGCCGCTCCAGCCGCGCCAGCCAGCCCTCGCGCTCGGCGGCGGGCAGCCGGTCGAGGATGGCGACCGAGCTGGCGATGTCGCGCTCGATGCCGATCATCATCAGCTCGCGCATCGCGATGCCGCGCTCGTAGCGGATGGCCATGAAGGTCAGCAGCTGCGCGATGGCCAGCCCGACCACGATGATCAGCGTGACGCGCGAGAACAGCGTGCGCGGCAGCAGCCGGTGCAGGCCCGGGGGCGGGGCGGCCGGGGCGAGGTCGTCGGAAAGGCTTGCGGATGTGGGCATGGGCTGGTTTATAGACCGGTCCCGCGCCGCGGCGCGCCGCTTTGTATTCCAGTGTGTTCGGTAGCGCGGCCCGACATACAACATTACCCGTCGCCACCCCGTCCGCCCCGCCGGCGCCGGCTCGGGCGGGCGGGCCGTGCGCGAGCAACATAGTGTGGTCGCCCCGCCCGCCGGATACACGGGCATACAAAACCGCCCGTTCCGGCGCCGGCAAGGGCTACATTGCGTCTACCCGCCGCGCCAGCGGGCGCATCACCGTACAGCCATGAACATTCCCAAGACTTCCGACCACATCCTCATCGTCGACGACGACCGGGAGATCCGCGAACTGCTCGGCACCTACCTGGTCAAGAACGGCCTGCGCGTCGTGACGGTGCCCACGGGGCGGCACATGCGCGCGGCGCTGGAGGAGTCGGGGCCCTTCGACCTCATCATCCTCGACCTGATGCTGCCCGGCGAAGACGGCCTCACGCTGTGCCGCGACCTGCGCACGGGCAAGTACAAGGCCACGCCCATCCTCATGCTCACCGCGCGCAGCGAGGAGGCCGACCGCATCCTCGGCCTGGAGATGGGCGCCGACGACTATCTGGCCAAGCCTTTCTCCGCACGCGAGCTGCTCGCGCGCATCCGCTCGGTGCTGCGCCGCACGCGCATGCTGCCGCCGAACATGCGTTCCACCGAGTCGGCCTCGAAGCTGGCGTTCGGCGACTGGCAGGTCGACACCACCGCGCGCACCCTGATCGACGACAGCGGCGTGATGGTGGCGCTCAGCGGGGCGGAGTACCGGCTGCTGATGGTGTTCCTCGACCATCCGCAGAAGGTGCTGAACCGCGACCAGCTGCTGAGCCTCACGCAGGGCCGCGAGGCCGAACTCTTCGAGCGCTCGATCGACCTGCTGGTGAGCCGCCTGCGCCAGCGGCTGCGGGACGATGCGCGCGAGCCGCGGTACATCAAGACGGTGCGCAGCGAGGGCTATGTCTTCTCGTCGGCCGTTGAAGCCCTGGACTGAGGCCGCAGCCGCGGGCCTACACTCGCGAAATGATCAAGCCACTGTTCCTCCCGTCGGGCGCGCTGTCGCTTCTTCTGGTCACTGCATGCGCGCAGCCTGAACCTCCACCGCCTTTGCCGCCGCGGGTCGGCATGGCGAATCCGGCTTCGGTCTACTGCAACAGCCTTGGGGGCAAGACCCTCATGAGGTCGAACGACAAGGGGCAGTACGGCGTTTGCCAGCTTCCGGATGGCCGGCAGATCGAGGAATGGGAGCTCTACCGCCGGGATCATCCGGCGAAGTAGGGCGGCTTCACTTCGAGGGCTTGCGCGAACTTGCGCGCGAGCCTTCCTGCTGCCTGGAAGAGATGCACAGGCAGTTCACCGGGTTGCGGATTTCGTGCGCGACGCCGCCTGCGAAGAAGAGCAGGGCGAGCCAGAGTTTCTTCATTCCTTTTGCTCCGTGTGTGGTTCGTGAGTGGCTGTCGGGGGGGCGTGCGAATGACACCGGGTACTCCCCTCCGCGAATGTCCCCCGGGCCTGCGGCCCTCCTCCTTTATTTCGCTGCGGGGAGCACCCGGTGCCATTCGCACATGGGCGCTCCGCTTGTGCCGGCAGTTTGACTGCCGCGCTCGTCGATCACGACGATGGGGTGCCTTGCGCAGCGAAATAAAGGAGGAGGCCGAAGGCCGGGGGACATTCGCGGAGCAAGGTACCCCGTCGGCGTGATCGCGCCCTGAAACAGCAGCGGTGTTTCAGGTCCCAGCAGGCGCAGGCTCGGCCAGCAGCGCCTGGATCTTTTTCTCGGTAGTGCCGTAGCTGCCCTCGCCGAAGTGCGAGTAGACGATCTTCCCCTGCTTGTCGATCAGGTACACCGCAGGCCAGTACTGGTTCCTGAACGCCTTCCAGGTGCCGTAGCTGTTGTCCTGCGCCACGGCATGCTTGATCTGCAGGCGCTCGATCGCGTCCTTCACGTTCTTCGTCGACTTCTCGTATGCGAACTCCGGCGTATGCACGCCGACGACCACCAGGCCCTTGTCCTTGTACTTCTGGTTCCAGTCCTTCACGTACGGAAGGTGGTTGAGACAGTTGATGCAGGTGTAGGTCCAGAAATCGACCAGCACGACCTTGCCATGCAGCTCGCTCAGCTTGAGCGGCTGCGAGTTCAGCCAGTTGTCGATGTTCTGGAATTCGGGCGCCGCGACGGCTTCCGAAGCAGGTATGTCACCGCCGAACGGCGAAGGCGCCGCGAAGGTCAGCGTGAGCGCAGCCGCCGAGGCGGCGATGGCGACTGCGAAGTAGAGGGCGGAAGAGCGAAAGCGCATGGCGGTTCCTTCGGAAGAGTGACGGGCGTTCGTCTGTGAACGGAGCCGATTCTTCGCCAGGCTGCCTGTGCGTTGAGCGGATTGCGTATGCTTCTGTATCTGCGGGGCGCAGGCCGCACATTACGTTTCACACCCAGTAGGGCACGAGCGTCAATCGACCCTGATGTTGCGCGAGCGGACCAGCGCGCTCACTCGAGAAGTCTCTTGCTGCACGAACTTCGCGAAAGCCTCTGGCGTGGTGCCCGCCGGCTCCAGGCCCAGCTGCAGCAGCTTCTGCCGAACGGCAGGATCGTTGACCGCGGCCTGCACCGCCTTGCCGAGCTTCTGCACGATGTCGGCCGGCGTGCCCTTGGGCAGGAACACGCCGTTCCACTCGACCACGTTGTAGCCGGGCAGGCCCGACTCGGCGAGCGTCGGCACATCGGGCAGCCCCGGCACGCGCTTGCTGGAGCTCACGCCCAGCGCGCGCAGCTTGCCGCTCTTCACATAACTCAGCGTCGAGGCCACGTTGCCGAAGTAGGCCGACACCTGCTCGCCCATCACGTCGGTCAGCGCGGGCGCGCCGCCCTTGTAGGGCACGTGCATCAGGTTGATCTTCGCCTGCTCGTTCAGCGCCTCGCCCGCCAGGTGCGAGCCGGTGCCGCCGCCCGCCGAAGCGAAGCTCAGCTTGCCGGGGTTCTTGCGTGCGTAGTCGATGAACTCCGGCACCGTCTTGTAGGGAGCGGTCGCGGGCACGACGAGGATCTGCGGCGCCGTGGCCACCAGCGATACGGGAATGAAGTCCTTCGCCGCGTCGAAAGGCAGCTTGCGCAGCGACGGGTTCACCGAGAACGCAGAGGCGTCGTAAAGCACGGTGTAGCCGTCGGCCGCCGCCTTGGCGACGTTGTCGGCGCCGATCACGCCGCCGGCGCCGGGCCTGTTGTCGATCACGATCTGCTGGCCCAGGGCGGTGCTCATCTGCTGCGCGACGATGCGCGCCGTGTTGTCGGCGCCGCCGCCGGCCGCATAAGGCACGACCATGCGGATCGGCTTGTCGGGCCAGGCGGCCCAGCCCAGCAGGGGAGCGGCGCAGGCGGCCAGGGTGGCGATGGATTTCAGGAGTCGCTTCTTCATCTCGATGTCTTGGGTCTTGTGGTTCATTGAAAGTCGTAGAGCCGCGCGGGGTTGTCGACGAGCACGCGGCGGCGTGCGGCCTCATCGGGCAACCATTCGCCCAGCAGGTCGAAGAGCTGCGCGTCGTCGGGCTTGGCCGTGCGTTCGGTCGGATGGGGCCAGTCGCTGCCCCACACGACGCGCTCGGGCGCCTGCTGCGCCCAGGCACGCGCGATTTGGATGGTGTCGGCGTAGCCGCCCTCGGCGCCGGCTGCGGAGTCGAGGTAGGCCCCCGAGAGCTTGATCCAGGTGCGACCGTTGTCGAGCAGCCGGCTCACCACGCGGTACGCGGGGTGCGCGAGCCCGTCCGGCTGAGGTAGCCGCGCGAGGTGGTCGAAGACCACCGTGCAGGGCAGCCGATCGAGCAGCGCCGAGTGCGCAGCGATCTGGTCGGCGCTCCAGTGCAGTTGCACGTGCCAGCCGAGCGCGTGAACGCGATGGGCCAGCGGCTCGACCATGGAGAAGTCCGTCGCCGCGTTCGCCGATGTGTACAGCGTGAAGCGGATACCGCGGATGCCGCCTTCGTGCAGATGCTTCAGCTCGGCATCGCTCACCTCGGGCCGCACCACCGCCACGCCGCGCGTGCGATGCGCGCCCAGCGCCTGGATGGCAGCCAGCGTCACGCTGTTGTCGGTGCCGTGCACGCGCGGCTGCACGACCACCGTGCGCTGCGTGCCGGTGCGCTGCTGCAGCAGGCGGTAGTCGTCGGCGGTGGCGTGGTCGAGCATGGCATCGGGCGAGCCGTGCATCGGGAAGCGGCGGTCGTACACGTGGATGTGCGCGTCGCATGCGCCTTCGGGCGCCGCGATGGAGGGCTTGCGCGTGCCCGCGCTGTGGGGCACGGCGATCTCGTCGACCATGGCTCAGTCGCCCGCGCTTCGCTTGGCCAGCACGGCGGCCGTGTGCTGCCCCAGCGTGGGCGCTGCGAAGGGCTCGGGCCCGGGCGTGCGGCCGAAGCGCACCGGGCGGGTGAAGCCCCGGTACGAGCCCAGCGTGGGGTGCGCAATGTTCGCGACCATGTCCTCGGCCAGCACCTGCTCGTTGTCGAACATGTCTTCCACGGTGCGCGCGGCGGAGCAGGGCACTTCCTCGCCGAAGATCTCTTCCCATTCGAGCGCGGTGCGCCCGGCCAGCGCGGCGCGCAGCTTCGGCACGATCTCGGCCGCGTGCTGCGCGCGCTTGCGCACCGAGTCGTAGCGCTCGTCATCAGCGAGCTCCGGCAACCCGACCTTGGCGCACAGCGCCTGCCAGAAGTGCGGCGTGTTGGCCGAGATGTAGATGTGCCCCTCGCGCGTCGGGTGAATGCCGGTGATGCCGCCGGAGCGCATGTCGCGCCCCACGTCCTTGGGCTCGCCCTCGGCCCATACCATGCGCGCCGACTGCATCGTGAGCGCCGAGCGCAGCAGCGACACGCCCACGAACTGGCCTTCGCCGCTCTTCTCGCGCTCGTACAGCGCCGAGGCGACGCCCGCGGCCACCAGCGCGGCCGCGTAGTAGTCGACCACCGAGCCATAGATGATCTCGGGCGGCTCGCCGCGCTTGCCCTGCAGCGCGCACATGCCGGTCATGGTCTGCAGCACCTGGTCGTAGCCGGCCTTCTCGCGCAGCGGACCGGTCTCGCCGTAGCCGGTGACGGCGCAGTAGATGAGCCGCGGGTTCACCGCCTTCAGCTGCTCGTAGGCGATGCCCAGCCGCGGCGGCACGCTGGGCCTGAAGTTGTGCACCAGCACATCGGCGCCGCGCACCAGTTCCATCAGCGCAGCCAGGTCTTCGGGGTTCTTCAGGTCGAGCATCGCGCCCAGCTTGCTGCGGTTCACGCCGATGAACGCGCGGCTCTCGGCTTCCAGCGTCGAGGGGTACTTGCGCAGGTTGTCGCCGGCGGGCGGTTCGATCTTGATGACTTCCGCACCCTGGTCGGCCAGCAGCGAGCAGCCGTACGGGCCCGCGATGTAGGCGCTCAGGTCGAGCACGCGCAGGCCGCTCAGCGGCCCGGCGGGGCCCTGGCGCCCTGGCAGGCGCGTGTCCTCGGGGGCGGTATGGCTCATGGGCTTTCTCTTTCCTTGTTCAGTCTGCGGTGATGTTCTGTTGCTTCGCCAGCTTCTTCCAGCGCTCCACGTCCTCGGCGATGACGGTGCCGAACTGCGCCGGCGTGAGCGGCGTGGCGATGGCGCCTTCGCGCAGGAAGTTGGCCGCGATCTCGGGCTTCGACAGGATCTGGTTGACCGCGCCGTTCAGCTTCGCGATCACGTCGGCCGGCGTGCCCACCGGGGCCAGGAGCCCCCACCAGAGCTCGAACTCGTAGCCGGGCACGGCGGTGGAAATGGGTGTGAGGTCGGGTGCGATGGGGCTCGGCTTCAGGCTCGTGATGCCCACCGCGCGCAGCTTGCCGGCGCGCACCATCGGCAGCAGCGAGGGGCCGCTGGAGATCAGCAGCTGCGTCTGGTTGCCCACGAGGTCGGTCACCGCCGGGCCCATGCCCTTGTACGGGATGTGTGCGATCTGCAGGTCGCCCACCTTGGCCTTGAGAAGCTCGGTGCCGAACTGGTTGACGCTGCCCGAGCCGGATGATGCGTAGTTGTACTGGCCCGGCTTCGCCTTGATGGCGGCGATCAGCTCGGCCGGCGTCCTGGCAGGGAACTCGTTGTTGACCGCGACGATGAACGGCCCCTTGGCGAACATCGCCACCGGCGCGAGGCCCTTGACCGGGTCGAAGGGCAGCTTCGACTGCACTGCGGCGTTGGTCGTCATGCTCGAAGACACGGCCACCAGCGTGTAGCCGTCGGGCGTTGCCTTGGCCACCTGGCCCGTGCCGGTGTTGCCGCTGGCGCCCGGGCGGTTGTCGATGATGACCGGCTGCTTGAGCTGGTCGCCCAGCTCCTTGGCCACCTGCCGCGCGAAGGTGTCGTTCGAGCCGCCGGCCGGGTAGGGCACGACGATGGTGATGGGCCTGGAAGGGTAGGCGGCCTGCGCGAGCGCGGTGCCGCTCAGCGCGGCAAGCACGAGCGCCGTGGCTGCGGCGAGCGCGCGCGGGCGAAGGAACGAGGAAATACGCATCTGTCTTGTCTCCGGTTTTCTTATGGATGGGGAAGCAGGGTCAGCCCGGTATCAAGCCGAGGCTGCGCGCGCTCTCGACGATGGCGCGCGCGCGGATCACGAAGGGGATGTCGATCATCTTTCCGTCGACCACGTAGGCTCCGACGCCCTTGGCATCGGCCTCGCGCGCCGCCTCGACCACCTTGCGGGCATGCGCGATCTCCTCGTCGGTCGGGCGGAACACCTCGTTGGCGATGGCGATCTGGCTCGGGTGGATGCAGGTCTTGCCGAGAAAGCCGAGGTCGCGCGCCAGCTTGGCCTCTGCGCGAAAGCCCTCGGCGTCGCGGATGTCGGCGAAGGCGCTGTCGTAGGCATACAGACCCGCTTCGCCGGCCGCGATGCGCACCGCGAACATCGCATGGCGGATCGCCGAAGGCTCGCGCCGCGCGATGCCCAGCGGCTCGAACAGGTCGCCCAGCCCCAGCTGCAGGCCCGCCACGCGCGGATGCCCCAGCGCGAGTTCGGCGGCCATGCGCAGGGCGGCGGGCGTCTCGATGTTCAGCAGCAGGCCGATGGGCGCCTGCACGCCGTTGGCCCGCTCCGCGCGCTCGATGGCTTCGGCGGCCGCGCGCACGTGCGCGGGGCTCTGCGGCTTGGGCAGGTTGATCAGGTGCACGCCGGTGCGCGCGACCGCAGCGATGTCGCGCTCGAAGTGCGGCGTGTCCATGGCGTTGACGCGCACGATCAGCGTCTTGCGCGACGAGGCGGCCTCGCCGCTTTCGAGGAACCTGCGCACGGTCTCGCGCGCCTCGTCCTTGCGCGGCTCGGACACGGCGTCTTCCAGGTCGAGGCTGATGGCGTCCGCCTCGCCAGCGAGCGCCTTGGCGAACAGCTCGGGGCGGGTGCCGGGAACGAAGAGTTTGCTTCTCATGAGGGCAGTGTCGGCAGTTCATGAGAAGAGAAAAACAGCTGTTTGCTGCGATCACATCGCAGAAAATCTATCTTCATGGAAACGGCCTACCTGCAAAGCTTTCTTCTGGTGGTGGAATCGGGCTCGATGTCCGAGGCCGCTCGCCGGCTCGACCTGACGCCCGGCGCGGTGGCGCAGCAGATCCGCGCGCTGGAGCGCGAGTTCAAGGCGCCGCTGCTCGCGCGTGCCGGCCGCACGGTGCAGCCCACCGAGGCCGGGCACCGGCTGGTGCAACGGGCGCGCACGCTGCTGCGCGAGGTGAGCGACATCAAGGCGCTGGTGGGCAGCGAGGCTGCGGGCGGCGAGCTGGTCGTCGGCACCATCAACACGGCCATGCACAGCCTGCTGCCGGACATCCTCGCGCGCTTCGTGAAGACGCATCCGGGCGCCAAGGTGTTCCTGCAGTCGGGCACCACCGCCGCGCTCTACAAGGCGATGCAGCAGGGCGAGCTCGACGCGGCCGTGTGCCTGTATCCGCCGTTCGCGCTTGCCAAGACCTTCGACTGGGCGCTGCTGCGCGAGGAGCCGCTGGTGCTGCTCGCACCCAGCCGCCTCGCGCGGCGCGACCCGCACGAGCTGCTGCGCACCTCGCCGCTGATCCGCTACGACCGCAACCTCGGCGGCGGCAAGCAGGCCGACCGCTACCTGCGCGCCGCCGGCATCGTGCCGCAGGAGCGCTTCGAGCTCAGCTCGCTGCTGGCCATCGCGATGATGGTGGACAGGGGCCTGGGCGTCTCGGTCGTGCCCGACATCGCCTCGCCGCTGCTCGACGGGCAGCGCATCGCGAAGATCCCGCTGCCACTGCCTTCGGAGACGCGGCGCTTCGGCATCCTGTGGATGCGGTCATCGCCGCGGCTGAGGCTGATCCATGGTTTCGTCGAAAGCGCGGGACTGGTCACTGCTGCAAAGGGCGAGGGCGGCGGTTCCCGCAAGCGCTAGCGTCGAGGCTTTTGTACCCCTAACGGCCGCCCCTGAAACAGCGCGAGTGCGACGTCGAAGCTGCGGCTCGCCCCGATCGCGACCGCACCCGTGACCGCCAGCATCGCCGCCATGTGCACCCCGACAGCCGCGAAAGCCAGCGCCAGCGAGCCCGACGCCGTGATCTCCCGGGCCGCCGGCGCTTCGCTCATGCACAGCGGGATCAGCGCCGGCACCAGCATCAGCCCGGCGCCGTGGGCCGTGGACATCATGAAGGACCAGAGTGCGAGCCTGGCATGGCCGGTCTTCTTTCCGTGCCACAGGTGATGCACGACCACGGCGACGAGCAGCGCGCCCGCTGCCCATTGCAGGGCGATGCGATCCATCGAGGGAGCGAACACCACGGCGCCAGCCACGAGCGCGACGGATGCGGCGTGCCCGAGGGCGATCGGCACCAGTGCCTGCAGCACCCGCGACCGGTCGCCCGACCGGAGGCCGCAGGCGGCCGCAAAGGCCCAGCCGGTGACGGGGTTCAGCCCGTGAAGAGCGCCCACCCCCGCGACCGCCAGCCAGGGCCAGAGGCTTGCCATGATGTCGTCGCCTTCACGCGCCCGGAGTGCCGCTTGTGCTTCAGGCGTGCTTGTCGTGGCAGCACGCGCCGATGGCCGGTGCCTGCGCCTGCTGCTCGTAGCGGTCGTGGTGGCGCACCCATTCCATCTTGTAGGGCACCTCGCGTTCGTCGCGGCCCTTGGGCATGAGGTCCATCAGGTTGTAGGCGCCCATCATCACTTCCACGCCGCGGCCGTAGGTCGAGTAGGTGTGGAACACCTCGCCGGCTTCGTTCTTGTAGAACGCGCTGATGCCGGGCGCCTCGTCGTGCGGGAAGGGCAGCTTGCCGTAGTTGTAGTAGACCTCGCCGGTGGCCAGCTCCTCGGGCGTGAAGCTGACGTGGAAGTCGAGGTTGAAGTCGCTGTCGTGCGACGACACCCAGCCGAAGCGCCAGCCCATGCGTTCGCGGAACTGCATGATGCGTGCGAGCGGCGCGCGCGATACGGCCACCAGCGTGATGTCGCGGTGCGCGAGGTGCACGTTCATGCCGTCGGTGTGGTCGGCCATGAAGGAGCAGCTCTGGCAGCCTTGCTCCCAGTCGGGCCCGAGCATGAAGTGCTGCACCAGCAGCTGGCTGCGTCCCTCGAAGAGATCGGCGAGCGTGCGCTGGCCGTCGGGCGTGTCGAAGAGGTAGCTCTTGCGCACGCGCTCCCACGGCAGCGCGCGACGCTCCCGCGCGATCTGGTCGCGCAAGTGCGTCAGCTCCTTCTCGCGCGCCAGGAATGCCTTGCGTTCGGCAAGCCATTGCTCGCTGGAAACGACGCGATGGTTCGTCATGGTTTCGGTGTTCATGGTGTCTCCTGCGTCAATGCTGGCGGGTGGTGGCGGGGCGGCGCACGGCGCGGACCTTGCCGCTCGCGCCGCCGCCTGCGTAGAAGAGATCGGCTCCGTCGGACTCCAGCCCGCTCACGCCCGCGCCGCGCGGCATTTCGAGCCGCTCCAGCACGGCGCCGGTCTTCGGGTCGATGCGGCGGATGTCGCTTTCCTCCGCCTCCCAGGTGCCGTGCCAGAGTTCGCCGTCGACCCAGGTCACGCCGGTGACGAAGCGGTTCGACTCGATGGTGCGCACGACCGCGCCGGTCTCGGGGTCGACCTGGTGGATCTTGCGGTCGCGGTACTGCCCGACCCACAGGCTGCCCTCGGCCCAGGTGAGGCCCGAGTCGTAGCCGTTGCCCGGCGCCGGGATCGACGCCAGCACCTTGCCGGTGGCGGGGTCGATCTTGTCGATGCGCGACTCCGCGATCTGGTAGATGTGCTTGCCGTCGAAGGCGGTGCCGGCGTCGCAGGGCACATCGAGTGTCTGGCTGGTCTCGCCGCTGGCCGGATCGAAGGCCACCAGCTTCGCGCCGGTGGCGGCCCAGACGCGGTGGCCGTCATGCGTCACGCCGTGGACCTGGCCGGCACCGCCGAACGGGCCGTATTCGCGCACGATCTCGGCGGCGCGTACCGTGGGATTGCTCTTGCCTGTCTTGCTGCTCATCGTTGGCTCCTTGTATGAAGCGCCTCGAAACCGGCGCCTGGAGACAACTCTATTCAATCGGCAGTGCGGCGGGGAGTAACAAGATCGTCGTGAATCCCGCCAGCGGCGGCGCGAGCCACTTCTGCGCGCGTGCCTTGCCGATGGAGCGCACGCGGTTCTCCGCCTCCAGTTCCACCAGCGCGCGCTGCACCGTGCGCTGGCTGGCCCCGAGCGCCAGCGCAAGCGCCGAGGTGGACCAGGCCGCGCCGTCGGACAGCAGCGCCACCAGCGAAGCCTGGTCGCCGTCGATGGGCGGTGCGAGCACGGCAACGCCGCGCCCGTCGTTCGGCCTGAGCACGAAGCCGCGCGGCGTGGCCTCGATGCCGGCCAGCCCGGCGGCGAGCGCGCGCAGCCGGCCGATCTCCACGCGCAGGCGCGCGCGGTGCGTCTCGTCGGGGTGGCGCGTGCGGAATGCGCTTTCGATCAAGGCCTCGCGATCCACGTCGCCGGGCCATGCCTGCGCGAGCGAGCGCGCCAGCGAGAACAGCACCGGCCTGCGGGCGAGCGGGCGCCATGCATCGCCGGCACCCAGGCCACGGCGGCACGCGTCGACCACCAGCGTGTCGGAGTCGAGGAGGATGGCCACCTCGTCCAGGCGCAGGGGCTGTTCGCCGGCCGCGTCGATCCGGCGGGCCGCGGGGCGGTCGAATGCCGCCAGTGCCTCGTTCACCTCGGCCAGCAGGGCGGGCACGCGGGCGCGGGCCGCGGCCTCGTGCGCGCGCGAAAGCGCCGCGCGGGCGGGAGCGATGCGCAGCGAGCGAAGCGCCAGCTCGGCCGTGGCCAGCTCGGAAACCGCCGCCAGCGATGCGGGCAGGCCGCGCGCATCGAGATGCGCGAGCGCGGCTTGCGCCTCGCCAAGGCGGCCGAGCAGCAGCAGCCGGCGCGCCGCGATCAGCCGGGCCTGCAGTGCGTTGGCATGGTCCTCGTGCGCTTCCAGCGCGGCTGCGGCGGCCGACAGCGAACGCGGCGAGCCGCCCAGGTCGCGCATCGCCAGGGCCACCTCGGCCTCCGCGACGATGCAGCGGGCGCGCGAGTGCTCTTCATGCGCGCCGAAGCCGCGCGCGGCGCGCCGCAGCAGCTCGCGCGCCCGCGGATGCTCGCCGAGCTGCGCCATCGCGATGCCGCGCAGGGCCAGTGCCGGCGGGTCGTCGCGCAGCGCGACCCGCTTGAGGGCACCGAGTGCGTCGCCCGCGGCAAGGGCGCGGGCGGAGGCGGCGATGAGGGAGTCCATGGCGACAGGTTACCCTGGCGCCGTGCCTCCCCTGCGGCCCTAGCTGCCTGCGCTGCCTTCGGGCAGCTTCGCGATCACCTTGATCTCGAACTGGAAGCCGTAGAGCCATGTCACGCCGACGCCCGTCAGCGTGGGGTGCGGCGGGCCGCCCCAGTGTTCGGACACCACCTTCCAGATCGTCTCGAAGTTCGATTCGGGGTCGACGATGAAGACCGTTGCGTCGATCACGTCGTCGAAGGTGCAGCCCGCGGCCGACAGGATCGCATCGAGGTTCTGGAATGCCAGGCGCACCTGGGCTTCGAGGTCGGGCTCGGGCGAGCCGTCGGGGCGGCTGCCTACCTGCCCCGAGACGAACAGGAAACCGTTGGACCGGATGGCCGGCGAATAGCGGTTCTTCTCATAGAGGGCCTGGCGGCCGGGGGGAAAGACGACGTCGCGTGGAGTCATGGATGGATTGCCTTCTCGATTGCCTGGTTCATTGCTTCCTGGAGCGGATCGGGGCCGATCCGCCGTTGCGATGAAGGGACTTTAGGCAGCCGCGAGGCCCGGATAAACAGGCAAGGCCAACAATCACTGTTTGCACAGGCCAAACAATCGGGGGCAGACATGGACCGTTTCGATGCGATGCAGGCCTTCGCGCGCGTGGTGGAGGCGGGCAGCTTCACCAAGGCGGCGCAGACACTGCACATGAGCAAGACCAGCGTGACGCAGCTGGTGCAGCAGCTGGAGGCCAGGCTGCGCGTGAAGCTGCTCAACCGCACCACGCGCAAGGTCAACGTCACGGCCGACGGGGCGGCGTACTACGAGCGGGTGGTGCGCCTGCTGGCCGACATGGACGATGCCGAGACCAGCCTGTCCGCCGCGTCCGCATCGCCGAGAGGACGGCTGCGGGTGGACGTGCCGAGCCCGCTGGCCCGCCACATCCTGGTGCCGGCGCTGCCCGCGTTCCACGAGCGCTATCCCGACATCCAGCTCGACATGGGCGTGAGCGACCGCGCGGTGGACCTGATCGGCGAGAACGTCGATTGCGTGGTGCGCGGCGGCCAGCTCACGGACCAGTCCCTGATCGCGCGCCATGTGGGCGACCTGCAGCTCGGCGTGCATGCGGCGCCGGGCTACCTGGCGCGGGCCGGCGTGCCCTCTCACCCACGGGAGCTCGAGGACACGCATCACCGCATCGTGGGTTTCCTGTGGTCGCGCACCGGCAGGAACCTCCCGTACACCATGCATCGCGATGTGGAGAGCCTGACCGTGCACGGGCGCCACGTGCTCTCGGTGGACGACGGCAATGCCTACCTGGCGGCGGGCCTGGCCGGGCTCGGGGTCCTCTGGCTGCCGGACTACATGTCCCGCGCGCACGTGGCAAGCGGCGAACTCGTGCCCCTGTTCGAGGGCTGGCGGCTCGACCCGATGCCGCTGTACATCGCCTTCCCGGCGAAGCGGCACGTCAGCGCCAAGCTGCGCCTGTTCATCGACTGGGTTGCCGGATTGATGGAGTTGCACGTACCTGTGGCGACCCGGCCGCCCGTTTCGGCCACGCGCCCGAGCAGTAGAGCGCCCACGCGATGAAGACGGGCTGGAACAGCGGCCGGATCCAGAAGTACCAGGCGCCGAACTCCAGACCCTGCACCGTCTGCCCCTTGAGCGCCACATTGATGTTCGCGGCGACCACGCAGGCCAGCATCACCGAGAGCCAGATGCCGGCCTGTTTCTGCAGGTTCGGCAGGCCGAGGCGTTCGTAGACCGGCACGGGGACCAGCAGCCCCAGCCCTCCGGCCAGCTCCGCCGCGCCGGTCAGGTAGACCCAGGCCAGCGCATGCTGGGCGAGGGCGTCGGGGATCATCGGCGCATAGCGCGTCGATGCGCTCACGAAGTGGTCGACGCCGGTGAACATGAAGCCCAGGCCCATGCCCCAGCGCATTGCTCCGCGCAGGTCGAGAGGCCGCTTCAGCAGGCGCGAAACCGCCCAGGCGACCGCGCCGAATGAACAGATGAAAAGGAGAAAGCTCATGATGCGTGCTCGGTGTTTACAATGGAAACATTATCGGATTGCGTTGTTTCCACTGTCAACATCAGGGCATCGAGCATGAGCACCTCCTATCACCATGGCGACCTGAAAGCCGTTCTTCTCGCATATGCCCGCGAGCAGATGGAGCGCGACAGCCTCGACGGCCTGTCGATGCGCGAGATGGCCAAGGCCGTCGGGGTCTCGCATACCGCTGCGTACCGCCATTTCGAGGACAAGCGCGCGCTGATGGAAGCCGTGGCGCTGCAGGGCTTCGAGGAGATGCTGGCCGGCTGCGAAGCGGCGATAGCGGACGCTCTTCCCGCCGGATCGCGGTCGCGGCTCAAGGCGTGCGGCCGCGCCTATGTGGGCTTCGGTCTGAAGTCGCCGCGGCTGCTGGTCCACATGTTCGGCGCGGTCTCGCAGGCGCGATCGAACGAGGGGCTGGTGCAGGCCGGGGCGCGGCTCTTCGACCTGCTGCTGGGGCTGGTCGGCGAGGGCCAGGCCGACGGCAGCTTCCGCCAGGGCGACGCGCGACAGCTTTCGCACACCTGCTGGGCCATGGTGCATGGTCTCTCGACCCTGCTCGGCGTGGGCGTGCTGCGCGCGCCCACGGCCGAGCTAGAGGCCCTGCATCTCAGCGCGGAGCAAGCCCTGGATGTGCTGCTCGACGGAATGGCGGCGGGCAATTAGGCGGCTACGCCACCTTCGGTTCGGGGAGGATCGAAGTCAATGCGAAGTCGACCAGGTGCAGCCAGGTCGCCTCCAGGCCCATGATGTTGTGGTGGTCGGAGGCGGGAACGGTCTGCACGCTGACCGGCGTGGGCCATGCGGCAATGAGCTTCTGCGAACGCTCCGGCAGCACCACGTCGTCGGTCTCGGCCAGCAGCACCTGGGTTTTCGCCGCGACTTCCTTGCAGTGTTCGAGCGAGTTGAACTGGTGGCGCAGCAGCAGCGAAAGCGGCACGAGCGGAAAGCGCTTCTTCGCCACTTCCAGCATCGAGTCGTAGGGTGTCACCAGCTGCAGGCTCGCGAAGTCCTGCCGCGCCACGAGCTGGATGGCCACGCCCGTGCCCAGGCTGCGCCCCACCACGTGCAGCCGCGCATGCGGAAAGGCCTTGCGCAGGTGCCGGGCGAACTGGCAGGCGTCCTGCACCGAGGCGATTTCCGAAGGGTGCCCCTGCGAATCGGCCACGCCGCGGTAGTTGACCGCAGCGAAGCCGAAGCCCTCGGGCAGCCAGTGCAGCGTCCGGGCGGTGGCGCGAACGTCCTCGCCGCGGCCGGCGAAGTAGATGAAGAGGTCCTGCAGCGCCTCTTCGCCCTGCGGGTGGTAGACATAGCCGCGCACCATGCCGCCCGGCACGGTGTGGGAGTAGGTCGAGAAATCGTCGGAGAGCGGAACGACCGGCAGCTTGCGGGCGTTGAAGAGGATGTGCCCCTGGCGCGCGGCGAGAAGCGTCCAGTACGCGGCGATGCTTCCGATCGCGGCGGCCGAGGCGGACAGGGCGATGCGGGCGGCTTTGTTGGATGGCAAATTGGGCTCCGGGGGAGAAAGGCTGGCGCCTAGTTTCGCCGCTTTCTCCCGCCGGGGGCCTTGGCGGTCTCTTTCTAGCGGGCAGCGATCAGGTGCATGGGGCTGAAGGCGAGGCCCGCAGTCGGCTCCTCGGCCGTGCGTTGGTGTTCCAGCCTGAACCTGCCCACGATCTGCGAGAGACTGCCCGCCTGCTCCTGCAGCGACTGGGCGGCAGCCGAGGCCTGCTCGACCAGCGCGGCGTTCTGCTGCGTGGTCTGGTCCATCTGCGTGACGGCCTGGTTGATCTGCTCGATGCCCGAGGTCTGCTCCTGGCTCGCGGCGCTGATCTCGCCCATGATGTCCGTCACCCGCTTCACGCTGCCGACAATCTCCTCCATGGTGCGGCCCGCGTCGGCCACCTGGCGGCTGCCTTCCTCGACCTTCTCGACCGAGTCGCCGATCAGCGACTTGATTTCCTTGGCCGCCGCGGCCGAGCGCTGCGCGAGGCTGCGCACTTCCGACGCCACCACCGCGAAGCCGCGCCCCTGGTCGCCCGCGCGGGCCGCCTCGACGGCCGCATTGAGCGCGAGGATGTTGGTCTGGAACGCGATGCCGTCGATCACGCCGATGATGTCCACGATCTTCTTCGAGGAGGCATTGATCGAGCCCATGGTCTCGACCACCTGGAACACCACGTTGCCGCCGCGTGCAGCCACTTCGGATGCCGAGGTGGCCAGCTGGTTGGCCTGGCGTGCGTTGTCCGCGTTCTGCTTGACCGTCGAGGTCAGTTCCTCGAGCGATGCGGCCGTCTGCTCCAGCGAACTGGCCTGCTCCTCGGTGCGCGAGGACAGGTCCTGGTTGCCCACCGCGATCTGCGAGCTGGCCGTCGACACGCTCGCCACCACGCCGTGCACCTGCGCGAGCGAACCCTGCAGGGCGTCGCGCATCTGGTCGAGGGCGCGCAGCAGGTTGCCGGTTTCGTCGCCGGCGTAGCTGGCCTGGGCCTTGCCCGTCAGGTCCATGGCGGCGATCGACTGGGCCATGCTCTCGGCGCTGCGCAGCGGCCGGGTGATGCTGCGGGCCAGCTGCCATGCAAGCAGGGCGCCCAGCGCCAGGCTCACGGCGGAACACACGACGAGCAGCGTGCTGGTCTGCGCACGCAGGTTGTTGGCGCGGGCGGCGGCGGCATCGAGCTGCTCGCGCTGCATGTCCACCACCTGCTGCACGCCCGCGATGTAGCTCACCGAGGTGGGCTGGAACTGGGAGTCGAAGACGCGGTTGGCGCCTTCGAGGTCGCCGGCCAGCTTGAGCTTGCTCACTTCCTCGCGCGCGCCCAGGTAGGCCTTGCGCAGGCCCGCGATCTTCTCCAGCAGGGCGCGTTCGTCCGGCTTGGCCAGCTTCTCCTCGATGAACTTCTGCAGCTCGTTGGTGTTCTTGATCGACGCCGCCGAGGCCAGCGCGAAATAGTCGACCAGGCTGGGGTCGCTGCTCTTGGCGATGGCTGCGGCCCGCTGCACGCCGGCGGTGGTGTAGCGCAGCCAGTCGGAGCCGGCGCGCTCGATCTTCAGGTTGTTCTCGATCATGGCGTCTATCTCGCGGCTGAGCTGCTGCAGCTTCCATACCGCGGCGGCGCTGGTGGCCAGGAAAAGCGCCAGGATGATGCCCAGCACGATGGCCAGGCGCTTGCCGATTGAGACGTTGCTCAGGAACATGGTCGAACTCCGGAAACCAGGAATGAGAGGACGAAAGGCGACCGTCGGGTCGCCCTTCATCGCTGGTTATCGGTTGTTCAAATGAAAACTTTAGAAAACTTCTTGAAGTTTTCCGCCGGGTCCCTCGGCTGCCGCCGGGCCCCGGTTCAGATCTTCAGCGGCGGGAACGACTTGACCAGGTCGTCCAGCGCCTTGATCTGCGTGAGGAAGGGCTCCAGCCTGTCCAGCGGCAGGGCGCTCGGGCCGTCGCACTTGGCCTGGGCTGGATCCGGGTGGGCTTCGAGGAAGAGGCCGGCCAGGCCGACCGCCATGCCGGCGCGCGCCAGGTCGGCCACCTGCTCGCGGCGGCCGCCCGAGGCGGCGGCGCCGGCCTCGCGCTGCTGCAGCGCGTGGGTCACGTCGAAGATGATGGGCAGGTTCTGCGACACCTTCTTCATCACGCCGAAGCCCAGCATGTCGACCACGAGGTTGTCGTAGCCGAAGCAGGTGCCGCGGTCGCAAAGAATCAGCTTGTCGTTGCCGGCTTCCTTGAACTTCTCGACGATGTTGAGCACCTGCGAGGGACTCAGGAACTGGGGCTTCTTGATGTTGATGACGCGGCCGGTCTTGGCCAGCGCCACCACCAGGTCGGTCTGCCGCGCCAGGAAGGCGGGCAGCTGCAGCACGTCGACCACCTCGGCGACCGGGGCGGCCTGGGCGATCTCATGCACGTCGGTGAGCACCGGGACGCCGAAGCCGTCCTTCACGGCCTGCAGGATCCTCAGGCCTTCGTCGAGGCCGGGGCCGCGGTAGGAGTGGATGGAGGAGCGGTTGGCCTTGTCGAAGCTGCCCTTGAACACATAGGGAATGCCCAGCTTCTGCGTGACGCGCACGTATTCCTCGGCGCTGCGCAGGGCGAGGTCCTTCGACTCGAGGACGTTGACGCCGCCGAAGAGGACGAAGGGGGCCTCGTTGCTGGTGGCGACTTGGGGGGTGATGGTGACGGTGGACAAGGTTTTCTCCTGACGGGGTGCTTCGGTGCAGGAGCCTATTGTCGTTCCGCCGGCTCGGGAGGGTCTCAGCCGCCGGGCGTCACCGTCAGGTAGAAGGGCGTGAGCGTGCCCGCCACCGGCCGCAGCAGCTTCAGCAGCAGCGGCTTTCCGTAGCCTTCGCCCGCCAGCCGCTTGAGCAGGTCGGACAACTGGGCCAGCGGCACCCCGTCGCAGCCGACGAGGATGTCGCCGCTGCGCAGCCCGTCGCGCGCGGCGGCCGAGCCGGCCACCACCTCGACCACCCGCACGCCCGTGGCCACCGGCCATTCGTTCTCGCGCACCCAGCGCCGGGGCAGGGCCACCGCCGCGCACTGCACGCCGAGCTTGCCGCGCCGCACGGCGCCGTGCCGCATCAGCTCACCGGCCACCCAGCGGGCGGTGTCGATGGCTACCGCGAAGCTCAGGCCTTGCGCCGATGGGATCACCGCCGTGTTCACGCCGATCACCTGCGCGGCGCTGTCCAGCAGCGGCCCGCCCGAGTTGCCGGGGTTGAGCGCCACGTCGGTCTGGATCACGTCCTCGATCATCCGCCCGCCGCGCGAAGGCAGGCTGCGGCCCAGCGCGCTCACGATGCCGGCGGTCACGGTGAAGTCGAAGCCCAGCGGATTACCCACCGCCACCGCCAGCTGGCCCGGCTGCAGCGCGGCCGAGCTGCCCAGCGGCAGGAAGGCGCTGGGGTGCGATTCGATGCGCAGCACGGCGATGTCGGTGGAGGCGTCGATGCCGACCAGCCGCGCCGTGCTCTCGGTGCCGTCGGCGAAGGCGGCGCGCAGCTCGGTCGCGCCCTCGACCACGTGGGCGTTGGTGATCGTGAAGCCGTCGGGGGTGAACAGGAAGCCCGAGCCGCTGCCCTGGGCGCCCGGGCCGCCGCCGCGCTGCGCGGCCTTGCGGACCTTGATGTGGGCGACCGCCGCGCTGGCGGTGTGGGCCACCTGGGTGACGGTGGCCGAGTAGGAGTCGAGGATGAATTCGTCGCGCGCGCCCATGGGAGTACCTCTTCTTTCAGTCGGCGGAACCTGAAGGAAATGGCGGTGCGCGCCCGGTTTTCAACCCGGCGCGCCGGCGTTCACGAAGCCTTCAGCGAAGGCTCAGCGATTCTTCAGCGGGCCTGCCGACACTGGGCTTCCCGAAAACAACACCCACACCACGGGCACACCAGCTTGAAGCACTTCATTCTCCTGATCGCCGTCGCCACGCTCGCGGCCGGCTGCGGCCACGATCGGCACCGCCACGACAGGGACCGCGACCGCAACGGCATTCCCGACCGCTACGAGCGCAACCGCGACAGCGACCGGGACGGTATCCCCGACCGCTACGACCGGCGGCCGTACGATCCGCGCAGCTACTGATCGCCCAGGGCGATCACGGGGCCTTCGGCCGCGACGACGGCTCCCAGGAATCGGGCGTGGTCGCCACCAGCGACTTGAAGTCCTTCCACGGCCGCGCGCCCGGGATGGTGCGCCCGCCGACGATCAGCCCCTTGGCGAACACCACCATGCGCTCGCGCAGGTAGGCGCGGTCGGATTCGGGCCAGGTCTCGATGGAGTGCGGCCCGCGTGCGAGCACGATCTCCTTCAGGCCGCGGATGCGGTTGTAGGCGGCCACCGTGCCTTCGAGCGTTTCGGCGCGGTCCCACAGGCCCTTGCCGAAGAAGGCGGCGGGCCAGCGGTCCATGCCCGCGAGCGTGGAGGAGTTGGGATAGAACACGATGTGATGCTCGGCCGCCATCCCGCCCAGGAAGAGGTTGCGGTCGGCCAGGTCGGGCGAATCGCCCACGTAGCCCGCGCCGCTCGCGAAAGACGACAGCAGCAGCGCGCCGCGGATGTTGCGCAGGCCCTTGGGCGGCGTGCAGTTGGGCTGGGGCATGTCGAAGCTGCACTGGGCCACGTAGTTCTTCGTCATCGCCCAGGCGGTGGACATCGAGCCGCGCGAATAGCCGCCGAGCACCAGCGGTATCTCGCTGGCCGGCATGCCCGCCAGCAGCCGGCCCCGCGTGGCTTCGCCTTCCAGCACCTCGCCCCTGGGCGTGAGGATGCGCAGGCCGCGCCCGGTCTCCAGCGCCGTGAGCGCGCGGAACACGTCCTCGCCTTGCTCCAGCGTGTTGGTGTCGCTGAAGCCGCCCGACAGCCCCTCGCCGCGCCGGTCGTAAGCCAGCACGTCGAAGCCGGCCTGGTTCAGCGCATACAGGTTCTCGCGCCACCAGCGCTGGCCCATGGTCTCGGTGGTCGCGTTGGGGAAGTTCACCGGCACGGTCCTGCCGGTCTTCTGGTCGAGGCGGTACGCAACCTCGTCGGGATGCTGGATGGCCGTGAGCTGCCCGCCGCCGCCCGGCGCCATGACGACCAGCGCGCGCGTCTTCCTGCCCTTGCCGTCGTCCACGCCCGCGCCCTCGATGTACCAGCCGCGCAGCTTGATGTCGCCGGTCATCTTCAGGTCGATGCGCTCGAAGGTGTCGCGCGGCGCGGTGAACTCCACCACGTAGGTGCGCGCGTCGGCCTCGGCGATGCCTTCGCGGTACAGCGCCTTGGCGAAGAAGGCTGGGCGGCGGATCTGCCTGAGGTCGACGTTGCCATCGGGGTCGATGCGTCCGGACGGATCGACAACCCCGGTCGAGCGCGTGGCGCGCTCCTTGTTGGGCGGCAGCCAGCGCTGCATCTGCGCGTCGATGCGCTTGAAGCAGGCCGGGTCTTCCTTGCAGGCGCGCCAGCGGGCCTTGAGCTTGTCGTCGGTGAACTCGCTGATGTAGTAGTTGCCGCCCGCGTAGCCGGCGGGCGGCCGGTTGGCGTTCATCAGCACCGGCACGCAGACCTTGGGGCCCCTGGCGTTCTTCGGATCCTGCGGCAGAAGGTAGCCGTCCATCATCGCGTTGCGGTCGGTGCCGACCCAGGCGGTGCAGTCGGTGGGCGGCGCGGTGGTCACCGCAGCCTGGCGCTGCGCCTCGCTGGGGCCGCCGCATGCGCCGAGCTGGAGGGCGAGGGCGGCGGCGGCAAGGCCGGACGCGACGGTTCGGAGACGAACCCGGACGGGGCGCGTCGTGATGGTCGCGGTCGTTGCCGCCATTGCGTTCAGCGGATCGGGATTGCCGGTGGAAAGAGAAAAGTGCATGCAGCGAGGCGCGAATCTGGAGGCCCCGATCTTCGCCGCATCGACGCGCGGAAAACGAAGCCATGGCCGTTTCAGGGTGAAAGCGTGCGCCTCGATTCATGTAGGACGTTTCCTGCACGCGCACGCGCTGCTTTCCACACCCGGTGACCATGCGAGGCGCGCCCAATGCCGCCAATCCGCAAGGAAACGAACAGACACCGCAGACACAAGGAGACAAGAGAGATGACGAATTTCGAAGGCATCTACTGCTTCGACACCGCGAGCGTGCGCTTCGCCTTCTATCCCGACGGCCCCGCCGGCCCCCGCGTGCTCGCGCAGATCTCCGAGGAAACGCTGCATGACGAATTCGGCGTGCGAGCGATCGGCGAACAGCTGCTCGGTGCCTGCCAGGAGCACTTCCACACCATAGAGCCCGCGGCCGTTGCGCGCTACCGGGCCAGGCCGGGCCGCGCCATCACGCTCACCATCGCGGACTTCGGCCTCCACGCCTGAAGAATCGCGGCCGATGCGCGGGCTGCCGCGCCATGCACGAGCCCCTTTCCGACACGGGCACGAGGCCAGGGCCTTGGCCGGGGCCTCCGTCACCCCGGCAGATTGGCATCAGGTCAGAACAGAACAGCGCCCCGGCTACGACGCGCCAGGAGGCGTGCGATGCCGAATTTCACTCTGCAGCGCGCGCTGCCCGGACGAAAGCGCCAGTTCGTAGCTTTCCGCGGGCTCGAAGGCCGTGCGCAGCACGCGCGGATGCGTGCCCTGGTCGTCGGTTTCGAGCAGCTGCCAGACGTATGCACCCGGCAGCGGCTCCTCGATGGTGAGTTCGATGGGATGTGTCATGGCGCCACCTTGGCGCGGCGCGCGGGTTCTGTCTGTAGGCCCGGAACGACGTTGGGGCTGCGTATCGCGGCCTCTTTTGGAAAACAAGCAAGCAAAGGACCCATGCCATGGAAACCACACCGCCCGCATTCGACGAACGCCTCGTCACGTTCAGCTATCGCGGCCGGCTGTTCCTGTGCCGCGCCGAGCGGCTCGACGACCAGACCTACAGGCCCGTCGTGATCTGCCGCACGCCCTCGGCGGGCGAGGACGACATCGAACTGCCCGCCGACACCGACAACGCCTCCTACGGCACCGAGGCCGAGGCGCTGCGCCATGCGGAGCAGCAGGCCATGCGATGGGTGCACGACAGAACGGAAGGAGCCCAGGGGCAGGCCTGAGCGGGCCGGCTTCAGGTTTCCGCTTCCTCAGGTTTCCGCTTCCTGTTGCGCGGCTTGAGCAGGGGCGCTGCCCGCCGTCATGTGCCGCAGCAATGGCTGCCGCGCCAGCACCTCTTCGAACGGCCCGTGGTCGAGCACATGGCCGGCCTCCATCAGCACCACCGTGTCGAAACGCTCGAGCAGGCTCAGCCGGTGCACCGACGCGATCAGGCAGGCATCGGGGAACGCGCCGGCGATGCGCTCCAGCACGCGCGCCTCGGTGTTGGCGTCGAGCGCGCTGGTCGGCTCGTCGAGCAGCAGCAGCGAGCTGCCCTGTGCGGTGAGCACGCCGCGCGCGAGGCACAGCCGCTGGCGCTGGCCGCCTGAAAGATTGAAGCCGCGCTCGGAAACGGCGGTGTCCAGGTCGCCGCCGGTCGCCTTCAGAACTTCGTCGAAAGTGCTGGTGTGCAGCGCGGCATGCAGCAGCGCGTCGTCGTGCGGCTGCCCGAAGGCGAGGTTCTCGCGCACGCTGGCTTCGAAGAGTTCCGTTTCCTGCGGGATCAGCGTGGCGAGCCGGCGCAGCCGCGCCCAGTCGGCGGGCTGGCCGTCGAGCAGCAGCGCGCCGCTGCCGGGTGCGTAGAGCCCGGCCAGCACGCGCAGCAGCGTGCTCTTGCCGCCGCCGCTCGGGCCGACGAGGGCGATGCGTTGGCCGCGCCGCAGCGTCAGTGCCACGTCGTGCAGGCCGCTGCGCACGGTGGGCTCGGCGATGCCGGCTTCGTCGACCGGCGCGCCGCGCGGTGCGTAGCGCCATTGCAGCGCCTCGATGTGCAACTGCCGCCAGCTCGCGTCGGCCTCGACCCGCTCGTGCGCCGGCACCTGCCCGGGCGGCGTGGCCAGCGCCTCCTTGTCCGAGGGAGCCTGCCAGATCGGCCCGGCGCTGCCGTAGTCGGTGTGCATGCGCGCGAAGAAGCTGAAGTTGGCGGCCACCGAGGTGACCACGCCGGCGGCCTGCTGCGCGTACTGGTGGATCATGAACACGGCGCCCAGCATCACGACCTGCCCCGGCGCGCGGGCCTGCCACACGTAGATCACCACCAGCCCCCAGGTCAGCGCCAGCCCCATCAGGTCGACCGCGAACCACTTGCCCTCGTTCAGCACCACGGCGCGCTTCAGCGGCAGCGAAATGGCGGCCATGCGGCGGCGCAGCAGCAGGCGCGAGGCACCCTGCAGGCGCAGGCCGATCACGGTCGAGGCGTTGCCCAGGAAGTCGAGCAGGGCGGCCACGTAGCGGCGGTCGGCGTCGTTCTCGGCGCGCGCGAGCTTCATGAGCGCGCGGTCGATGCGCACGATGACCAGGCCGATCAGCACATAGCCCGCGAGCGCGGTCATGCCGCTGGTGCGCGACAGCAGCGCCAGCGCCACCAGCGGCCCGACGAAGTTGACGACGTTGGTGAGCCAGATGAACTGGTTCTGCGCGAAATCCGACAGCGCGCGGCTGGCCTGGTGCACGCGGTGCTGCAGCTCGCCCGAGTGGTGCCCCTCGTGCCAGGCCAGCGGCGCGGCGGCGATGCGCGCATACAGCTGGTCGGCCAGCGCCTCGCGCACCTTCACGCCCACGTTGCGCTCGAGGATGCGGCCCGGCCCGTGCAGCGCCCAGGCGCCCACGTACACGCCGGCCAGCGCCGCGATCCAGCGGCCGGCCGTGCCGAGCTCGCCGCGCTGCAGGGCGTTGATGGCCTGGCCCGCGAGATAGGGCAGCGCGAGGCGGATCAGTTGCGAGGCCGCGAGCAGCGCGGTGGCCGACAGCAGCTGCGCACGCGCGCCGGCCGCGAAGTGCCACAGCGCCGCATAGAGCTGGCGCACGGCGGCGCCGGGGCTCGTGCCTTTCGTGCTCTTCTTCTCCGTCTTCTCGTCGTCGATGGCCTGCATGCGTGTCAGCCCGCCTTGCGGAACGTGAGGTTGATGCGCACGGCGCCCAGCAGCGGATGCGGCTCGTCCTTCAGCGGCAGCACGCCGTGGTAGCGCAGCCGGTCCTCGCCGCCCCAGACCACCACGTCGCCGTGCGCGAGCGGCACCCGCGCGGCCTTGTCGGCGCGCGCATGGCCGCCGAACAGGAACACCGCCGGCATGCCCAGCGACACCGAGACGATGGGCGCGCCGTAGTCGCGCTCGTCCTTGTCCTGGTGCAGCGACAGCCGCGCGCCGGGTGCATAGCGGTTGATCAGGCAGGCGTCGGGCGCAAAGCCGTCGAAGCCGGCCGCCGAAGCCGCTTCGCGCGCCAGCCGGGAAAGCGCTTCGGGCATGGCGGGCCAGGGCCTGCCGCTGTCGGGATCGGTGGCGCTGTAGCGGTAGCCGCGCCGGTCGCTGGTCCAGCCGAGCGCGCCGCAGTTGGTGAGCGCGACCGACATGGTGAAGCCGCCGGGCGTGACCAGGTGGCGGAACGGCGCCTGCGCTTCCACGGCACGAATGGCGGACAGCAACTCGTCGACGAAAGGCAGGGCAAAGCCGGGCAGCACGAAGGCGGCCGTGCCCAGCGGCTCGCGCGCCGCGCGGGGCGGGTCGTCGAACAGGGCGAGGGTGGTTGCCGCCGCGGGCCGGCCGCGGCTGCCCGTGTTCCTGGAGTTCGTCGTCATCCTGTTCATGCACCCCGATCTTGCCCAAAAGCCAAAGCCGCCTCGCGGGCCCGTCCGGCGGCGGTGGGCCCGGGCCTCCCATGTTCGCGTGATGCCCTCTGGCTCCCCAGACCTTACCCTCGTCACCCCTCTGGCCAAGAGTAGTTCTTAGGGTTTAAATTCCAAAAAATACGCATTCAATGGGTGACGGTGAATCCATCATGGACGGTGCTCGACTCGCTCTCAGCGTTCCGGAAGGCTGGACGGGCTGGATCGAGCTCATGCGTACGCCCAGCGGCACCTATGCCGGCATCGCCGAACTGAGCTTCAGCGGCATTCCGCGCTGTGCGCTCGTCATCACCCAGCAGCTGTCGTGGGACGCGGCGGTCGAACGGGCCACGCTGCGGGCCGATCATTTCGTCAGGCAATGGGCGCCGTCGCGTCGCGCCTGACCGGGTCTTGAATCTCGTGCGGCGGCGCAGCACATGCGCCGGGCTCGTGGTAGAAACCGCGAGCCTTTCCCTGGCCACGCCCGACCCACGACCCCAAACCACGCGCCGCCATCCATGCCGAATCCCCGCCGCCGGACAGCCGACAAACCGCATGTCCGATGGCTGGCGTGGCTGCTGCTCGGCGTCGCGGCGCTTTTCATGGCGGGCTGCGCCGGCCTGCCGGCGGAAGTGCAGCGCAAGCCCTCGACCGCCATCGCCGATGGCCCCGACACCACGCTGGGCCGCCTGGTGAAGGCGGCGGCGCCGCCCGGCGAGCCGCTGAGCGGGTTCCGGCTGCTGCCGATGCCGCAGTTCTCGCTGCACGCGCGCATCGAGCTCGCGCGTCGGGCGCAGCGCTCCATCGACGTGCAGTACTACCTCGTGCAGAACGACGAGACCGGCCGCTACCTGCTGCGCGCCCTGCGCGACGCGGCCGACCGGGGCGTGCGCGTGCGGCTGCTGGTGGACGACCTCTACACCGCCGGCGCCGACCCGCTGTTCACCAGCTTCGCGTCGCATCCCAACGTGGAGGTGCGGCTCTTCAACCCCTTTCCCGCCGGGCGCGACCGCCTGGGTACGCGCTGGGCATGGTCGATCCTGGACTTCGACCGCGTGCACCGCCGCATGCACAACAAGCTCTACGTGGTGGACAACACCATCGGCGTGATGGGCGGGCGCAACATGGCCAACGAGTACTTCCTGCGCGACGGGGGCTCGAACTTCATCGACATCGACACGCTGGTGGCCGGCGAGGTGGTGCCCAGGCTGTCGTCGCTGTTCGACATGTACTGGAACAGCCAGTACGTCTACCCCATCGAGTCGCTGGTGCCGCCCACCGGCGAGACGCCGCGGCAGCTGCGCGAGCGCTTCGACCGCCTCACCACCGGGCCTGAAGAGCTGCATCCCGAGGAGCCCGGCTCCACCGACCTGCTGGGCAACAACCCACTGGCCAGGGATCTTGCTGCAGGCGAGCTGAAGCTGGTATGGGCCCGAGCCGAGGCATACGCCGATCCGCCCGCCAAGGCGCTGGGCCAGACCGACGAGGCGCGCGGCCTGCCCGCCGACGAGTCGAAGGACAGCGTGCTCTACAACGTGCGGCGCTACCTGCGCGGCGCCGAGAACGAGATCATGCAGACCACGCCCTACCTGATCCCGGGGCGCGGCGGCATGGAAACCATCCGCCTCGTGCGCGGCAACGGCGTGAGCTACACCATCGTCACCAATTCGCTGGCGGCCACCGACGAGTCGCTGGTGCACATCGGCTACCGCCGCTACCGTTCGCAGATGCTGCGCCTGGGCGTGGAGCTTTACGAGCTGAGTCCCAAGCGGGTGGAGCAGACGAAGCGCTTCGGCATGTACGGCTCGGCCAGCGGCCGGCTGCACGGCAAGTCGGCGGTGATCGACCGCAAGATCGTCTTCATCGGCTCGATGAACTTCGACCCGCGCTCGATGCTGCACAACACCGAGGTCGGCATCTTCATCTTCAGCCCGCAGATCGCGCAGCAGCTCACCAGCCTGATCGGCTTCATACGGCTGGACGGCGCCTACCAGCTGCAGCTGGGCCCGACGGGCGCCATCGAGTGGGTGAGCCCGGCCTCGGGGGACGCGGCCGACACCATCCTGCACCGGGAGCCCGAAACGGACTTCTGGTCGAGGTGGAAGCTCGAATTGCTCGCACCGCTGGTACCCGAGAGCCTGCTCTAGGGCCTGTTCACACTATTTCCGGGGTCGCGTTGGCGCTCGAAGGGGCGCCTCGCAGCCGGCCCGTTGGTGCGCGCCAACCCTGCGGGAAGGGCAGCCAGGGCGCGCCACTCGGCGTTGCGCTCCTAGCGTGTGCGCATGCACACGCGTCGTCCCGCGCCTTGATTGGCCCGCCCTGGCTGCCCTTCGCGACCCCGGAAATAGTGTGAACAGGCCCCAGGCGGGCGCAGCCCGCATCCTCAAAACAGAGGATGGTCGACAGGAGGGGGCTCCAGAAGAATCGCACCGCTCGTGTTACGAGTTGATTCTTTTGTTTGCTCCTTCACTGACAAGACCATCCATGAAAACAAACTTCGCGACCTCCGCGGCCTCCGGCCAGTCCTTCTTCCAGACGACGCGCTGCGCGTGCGCCGTGGCGCTCCTGGTTTCGCTCGTTGCCTGCGGCGGCGGTGGGGGCGGCGGGGGCGGCGGGGGCGGTGGCGGAGGTTTTGCCGGCTTCCCCGCCTCGAACAACACGCCGCCCGCGAGCAATCCGCCTGCGAGCGACCCACCGGCGACGCCTGTTACGTTTTCGGGCACGGCGGCCTCGGGCCTGCCGCTGGTGGGTACCGTCACCGTCAAGGACGCCAAGGGCGCGAGCAAGACCGTGCCGCTGGTCGACGGCAAGTACACCGTCGACGTGAGCGGCATGACCGCGCCCTTCGTCTTCCGCGCCGAGGGCACGGTGGCCGGCGAGCGCACGGTGATCCATTCGGCAGCGACCGCGGCCGACATCAACGGCAACATCAACATCACGCCGCTGACCGACCTGGTGGTGGCCAACATCGCCGGCCGGCTGGCCTCGCAGTATTTCGACGGCGGCGAGTTCGCCTCGCTCTCGGCCGAAGAGCTCAAGGCCGAGAGCGACGCGCTGAAGGCCAAGCTGCTGCCGGTGCTGCAGGCGATGGGCGTGGACGCCAGCATCGACCTGCTGCGCACGGCCTTCACGCCGCTGTCGAGCGCGCTGGACAAGGCGCTCGACGTGCTGCGCGTGAGCGTCGACCCGGCTACCAACGTGGCGACCATCACCAACATCGTCACCCAGCAGCAGATTGCCGACGACCTGGCCGTGAAGGCGGCTGCCGAGCCAGCCGCCACGCCGATGAGCGGCTCCGGCATGGACACGGCGGCCGACGACGTCGTGGCCATCCGCAAGGTGCTCTCGGACTTCGTGGGCAAGTTCGCCACCGGGCTGCCCGCGCCGTCGCAGCTGCTGTCGCTGATGACCGACGGCACCAATCCCGTCACCGGCACCTACGGCTTCAGGTTCTCCGACCTCTCGGCCTCGCAGTTCGCCAACGAGACGGCGACCGACACCAGCCTCATCGGCGCCAGCTTCACCGACGTGGTGATCCGGCGCATCAACTACACCATCGACGCGAACAACACGAGCCCGCGCGCCTTCGTGGAATTCACGCACAAGGACAAGAACGGCATCGCCTTCAGCAACACCCAGGGCATGCAGATCGTGAAGGGCACCGACGGCGCATGGCGCCTGCGCGGCGACGGCCGCGTGCTGGACATCAACCCGCACGTCCACGCCACCAAGGAAAAGGCGACGGGTTGCGTGAGCAGCTCGCTGCAGTTCGAGATCCAGGACATGAACACCACCAACAGCGCCACCGTGGCGTCGGTGGTCGTCACCGGGCCGGGGCTGCCCCCGGGCGGCCTGCGCCACTCGCGTCCGTCGGGCGGCGGCGCATGGCCCATCGATGGCAGCCCGAACTTCAACTACTACTACCTGACGACGAACTGCAACGGCCGGCAGAACGCAGGCCTGAGCGACAGCGCGATCGCGGCGCTCCCCGCGACGCCCGAGTACACCTTCACCGCTTACGAGAGCGACGGCACGACGGTGGCCAAGATCAGCGGCTTCGACATCGTCTACAAGCACCGCTTCCATGGCCGCCCGCTGACGCTGGCGGAAGCCGCCGCCGTCAGCTACCCGGACTACACGACCACGCCGGCCCTGGCCTCCTACGTTGGCGGCAGCGACTTCTCGATCAGCGCGACCGGGCTGGACCCCGCCTTCGCGGCGCAGTTCTTCCTGAAACTGATCGCCGGGTCGTCGGCCGGCGCGGAAGACCGGGCCGACGTGGCGCCGTCGGCCACGGGCACGGCATCGAAGAGCTTCAACCTGCCGGCGCAGGGCTCGGTGTCCTTCCGCGACATGTTCGTCAGCACCTACGACAGCAGCTGGCGCGAGATCGTGCTGCGCGACACCCAGGCCGTGCTGCCGTGACGCGGGCGCGGGGCACGGTATTCAGCGCGCCCCAGAAAGCCAAAAGCCCCCGAAAAGGGGGCTTTTTCGTTGGCGGCGAGCGTGGCCGCCAGCCGTTACTGCATCAGCCGGCCGCTGAGATACGGCTCGGGATCGACCGGGCTGCCGTTCTTGCGGATCTCGAAGCGCAGCTTCACGCGGTCGGCGTTGCTGCGGCCCATCTCGGCGATCCTGTCGCCCTGGCGGACGACGGCGTTCTCCTTCACGAGGATGGTCTGCACGTGCGCATAGGCCGTGAGGAAGGTCTCGTTGTGCTTCACGATGACCATGTTGCCGTAGGCCGGCAGTTCGCCGCCCACGTACACCACGCGGCCGTCGGCCGAGGCGACGACCGGGTCGCCGAGGTTGCCGGCGATGTCGATGCCCTTGACGCGGTCGCCGTCGAAGCGGGCAATGGTCGGGCCGTTCGCGGGGCGGATGAACAATGCCGCCGGACGCTGCTGAACCGGCGGTCTGGCCGCCGGGGGCTCCGGCCAGGGCTTGTTGAGGTCGACCGTGGAGCAGGCCGCGAGGCCCGCGGCGAGCAGCGCCATGGCGCCGGTGCGTAAAACTAAAGTCTGAAGGTGCATGGGCTCTGTTCGAACGGGTTCGTTGCGGAGGGTTCCTGCAAACCGGCGCGCCCCGGGGCGCGCCAAGCGGGCGATGCTAGCAAACCGCCGCGCCGGCGCTGCGCGAAAGAGCAACCGGCTGTGAAGAGGACATTGGCCGCCGGCTACTTGAGCGGGATCGGCGTGCCGCGGTCGATGGGCACCGCCGTCACGCTGTTCTTGGGCGAGCCGTCGATCAGCAGGTCGGAGTAGGTCAGGTAGACCAGCGTGTTGCGCTTGGCGTCCACCATGCGCACCACCCGCAGGCGCTTGAAGAGCACCGACAGCCGCTCGCTGTAGACCTCTTCGCGCTTGGGCAGCGGCTGCGTGATGCTCACCGGGCCGACCTGGCGGCAGGCGATGGAGGCTTCGGCCTTGTCCTCGGCCACGCCGAACGCGCCGGCCAGCCCGCCGGTCTTGGCGCGCGAGACGTAGCAGGTCACGCCGTTGACCTTGGGGTCGTCGTAGGCCTCGATCACGATCTTGTGGTCGGGGCCGATGAGCTTGAAGGCGGTGTCGACGTCGCCCACGGTTTCCGCCCTGGCCGCCGCTGCCGCGAATGCGAAGCCGAGGCTGGCGCCGCACAGGAGGGTGGCGCGAAGTTTCTTGTTCATGGATCTGGTCAGACGATGCTGAGTTCGTGCACGCGGTCGAAGCTGCCGCGCCGCCGGTCGGCGAAGTAGTGCTCGAGCGTTTCGCGCACCGTGCGGAAGGCGATCTCTTCCCAGGGAATCTCTTCCTCGGTGAAGAGCCGCGCCTCGATGGTCTCGTGGCCCGGGTCGAACTTGTCGTCGAGCAGGCGCGCGCGGTAGAACAGGTGCACCTGTCCCACGCGCACCACGCTGATCACCGAGAACAGGCCCTCGAGCTCGAAGTTCGCGCCGGCCTCCTCGTCGGTCTCGCGGGCCGCGCCCTGGGCGGTGGTCTCTTCGAGCTCCATGAAGCCGGCCGGCAGCGTCCACTTGCCCCAGCGCGGCTCGATGTTGCGCTTGCACAGCAGCACCTTGTCGCCCAGCACGGGGATGGTGCCGACCACGTTCAGCGGGTTCTCGTAGTGGATGGTGTGGCAGGCCGGGCAGACGGCGCGCTGCTTGGTGTCGCCGTCGTCCGGCACGCGGTAGACCACCGCGGTGCCGCAGTTCTTGCAATGCTTGATGGGTACGCGCAGGAGCATGAAACCGACCGCCGTCCTTCAGACGACCTTGACGGTCAGCTTGGGCAGGCCCGCGACCTCGCCCACGAGCGTGTCGCCGGCCACCACGGCCGCCACGCCCTCGGGCGTACCGGTGTAGATCAGGTCGCCGGGCTGCAGCTCCCAGGCCGCCGACAGGTGCTCGATGGTCTCGGCCACGTTCCAGATCAGCTTGCTCACGTTGCTGCGCTGGCGGTCGGTGCCGTTGACCTGCAGCGAGATCTCGGCCTTCTCGGCGTCGCCGGCCTGCGCCACGGGCACGATGGGGCCGATGGGCGCGCTCTGCTCGAAGCCCTTGCCGATGTCCCAGGGGCGGCCCTGCTTCTTCATGTCGTTCTGCAGGTCGCGGCGCGTCATGTCGAGGCCGACCGCGTAGCCGTAGATGTGCTTGTGGGCGTCGGCCGCGGCGATGTTCTTGCCGCCGGTGCCAATGGCGACCACGAGCTCGATCTCGTGGTGCAGGTTCTTGGTGAGCGAGGGGTAGGCCATGGTGCCGGTCTGGCCAGCATCGACCACCACCAGCGCGTCGGCGGGCTTCATGAAGAAGAAGGGCGGTTCGCGGCCGGTGAAACCCATTTCCTTGGCGTGATCTTCGTAATTGCGGCCCACGCAGTAGATGCGGTGCACCGGAAAGCGGGCTGACTGGCCGGCCACCGGCACCGAAACGGCGGCGGGCGGGGCGAAGACGAACTCGGAAGCCATGGAGACGTGTCCTTTTTTCAGGGAAGCCAAGCGGGAAACCGGCAGTGTGCCAGAGGCGGGAGGCCCACAATAGACGGCCCGCGCGGCGTATTTCTTCTCCATTCCCCTCATTTCCCACCATGCCCATCCGATTCGGCAAGGCCGGCAAGGCCAACGCGCTCAACGAACTAGGCCGCCGGCTCGACGAGGAAGGCGACCAGGACGGTGCGCTGCAAGCCTATGCGCAGGCCGGCGCCGTGCTGCCGAACTGGTCGGCCCCCTGGTACAACATCGGCCTCATCCACAAGTACCGCGGCGAGTGGGCCGCCTCGCTGCAGGCCAACGCCCGTGCCGTGCAGTGCGACCCGCGCAACGAAGGCGCGATCTGGAACCTGGGCATCGCGGCCACCGCCCTGGGCGACTGGGCCGCGGCACGCAGCGCCTGGCGGCAGTACGGCATCGCGGTGCCCGAGGGCGAGGGGCCGGTCGATCTCTTCATCGGGCTCACGCCCATCCGCGTGCATGGACTCGAAGCCAGCGAGGTTGTCTGGGCCGACCGCATCGACCCGGCGCGCGCCATCCTGCGCAACGTGCCCACGCCCGACTGCGGCCACCGCTACGGCGACCTCGTGCTGCACGACGGCGCGGCCAACGGCTACCGCCTGCGGGGCGAGCGCGAGGTGCCGGTGTTCGACGCGCTGGAGCTCATTGCGCCTTCGGACTATTCGACCTACGAAGTCACCGTCGAGGATGCGACCAGGGAAGACATCGACGCGCTGGTGACGCGCTTCGAGGCCGCCGACGCCAGCGCCGAGAACTGGACCACCAGCATGCAGATGCTCTGCCGCGCCTGCTCCGAGGGGCGCCCCTACGGCGAGGGCCGGCACAACCACGGCGAGGGCGAGGAGCCCGGCACCCTGGGGCCATGGCGCATCGGCATCGCCGCCCGCGAGGAAGAGGCCGCGCGCCGCATCCTCGGCGAGTGGCGCGAGGCCGTCGCCGCCACCTCGCCGAAGGCCGCGCTGCTGGGCTTGCGCTGCGTGCTGGCGGCTATAGCCCGCTCCTGACGCTGCGTTTCGGAGGGAGCGCTATGCTTGCCGGATCATGAAGCTGCACAACTATTTCCGCTCCTCCGCCTCGTTCCGCGTGCGCATCGCCCTCAACCTGAAGGGCCTCGATTTCGAATACATCCCGGTGCACATCGCGCGCGGCGATCACCGCACCGGCCCCTACGCCGCCATCTCCGCCGACAGGCTGGTGCCGCTGCTCGAAGACGGCGGCGAGCGCTTCTCGCAGTCCATGGCCATCATCGAGTACCTCGACGAAACGCATCCCGAGCCCGCGCTGCTGCCGCGCGACCCGGTGGCCCGCGCCCACGTGCGCGCGCTGGCGCAGTCGATTGCCTGCGAGATCCATCCGCTGAACAACCTGCGCGTGCTCAAGTACCTCGTGAAGGACCTGAAGCTCGACGAGGAAGCCAAGAACGCCTGGTACCGCCACTGGGTGCGCGACGGTCTGATGGCCTTCGAGCGCCAGCTCGCGCAATACCCCGCCGGCACCTACTGCTGGGGCGACACGCCGACGCTGGCCGACTGCTGCCTGGTGCCGCAGATCTTCAACGGCCGCCGCTTCGACTGCGACTTCAGCGGCCTGCCGCGCACCATGGCTGCCTTCGACGCCTGCATGGAGCACGAGGCCTTCCAGCGCGCGCAGCCCTCGCGGGCCCCCGACGCGGAAGCCTGAAGCCGATGGATGCAAGCTGGCTCGTGCCCGAGTGGCCTGCGCCGCCGAACGTGCGGGCCGTGTGCACCACGCGCGAGGGCGGCGTCTCGCAAGGGCGCTACGAGAGCCTGAACCTCGGCGACCACGTGGGCGACGAGCCCACGCACGTGGCGGAGAACCGCAACCGTTTGCGCGCTGCCATCGGGGCTCGTCCGGTCTTTCTGCAGCAGGTGCACGGCACGGGCGTGGTCGAGCTCGATGCCGCCTCTAGCGCCGTGAACGACGGCACGGCTGCGGACGGCTGTACCGCGACCACGGCAGGCGTGGCCTGCACGATCATGGTGGCCGATTGCCTGCCGGTGCTCTTCACCGACGAAGCCGGGCATCGCGTGGCGGCGGCGCATGCGGGTTGGCGCGGGCTGGCCGGCGGTGTGCTGGAGCAGACGGCGAGGTCGTTCGATCGCGCTTCAGGAGTCATCGCCTGGCTGGGGCCGTGCATCGGTCCGAAGGCTTTCGAGGTGGGGTCGGAGGTCAAGGCTGCCTTCGAGGCGCATGCGCCCGAGGCGGCATCCTGCTTCCGGCCCGCGCCTGCTCCCGGCAAATGGCTCGCCGACCTGCCCGGGCTGGCACGCCAGCGGCTGCGCGCGGCGGGCGTGGAGTCGATCCATGGCAACGACGGCAGCGACCCGTGGTGCACCGTCGGCAACCCGTCACGGTTCTTTTCTCACCGGCGCGACGGCATCAGCGGGCGCTTCGCCGCCCTGGTCTGGAAGGTCTGACCCCGTCGTTCCGGTCGGCTGCCGTGCTTCTTCGGCGGCTGCTCGCCGCGCGGCTTCCTGCGCCTCGAGTTCACGCTGCCTGATGGCGCGCCGCCGCGCGGGAGTGCCCATCAGGTAAACCACCAGTGCGACCGGCGCCAAACCGTACAAAAGAAATGTGAAGATGGCGCCCAGCACGGTGCCGGTGGTGTTGGTGGCCTCGGCCACGGCCATCATCAAGGCGACATACAACCAACCGATGACGATCAGATGGACAAACACGGAAAGTTTCAGCTGGTAAGTGGTGGGGGTAGCGTTGTGAGCGCCCTTTGAATGCAGCATACTCAAAACACGCAAGCCATCCGTACCGTTTCAGGCGAGGACCAGGAGACATGATGAAGCAACAAGCAGCGGGGGCCGATGCGTTCGCGCCCTTCCAGCAGGCACTTTCGGAAGGGTGGAGCAAGGCGCTGGAGTCGTTCCAGCAGTCCGCCGCGCAAGGGGCTTCGGCCTTCAACGTCGGCGGCACGCCCCTATGGGAGCTGCCGCAGGGCATGAAGATGCCCGAGCTGCCCCGTTTCTCCATCGATCCCGAAAAACTCCAGTCCATCCAGCAGCAATACCTCGCCGAGGCCACCGAGCTCTGGCGACAAGGCTTCGACGCCAAGCCCGAGGGCGACAAGCGCTTCGCTGGAGACGCCTGGGGCCACAATCCCCTGTCGGCCTTCTCCGCGGCCGTGTACCTGCTCAACGGCCGCACCATGCTGAGCATGGCCGAGGCCATCGAGGCCGACGAAAAAACCAAGGCGCGCCTGCGCTTCGCCGTCGAGCAATGGATGGCCGCCTCGGCGCCCAGCAATTCGCTGGCCTTCAATGCGGAGGCGCAGAAGAAGGCCATCGACACGCAGGGCGAGAGCATCGCCAAGGGCATCCAGAACCTGCTGCACGACGTGAAGCAGGGACACCTCAGCATGACCGACGAGAGCGCCTTCGAAGTGGGACGCAACGTGGCCACCACCGAGGGCGCCGTGGTGTTCGAGAACGAGTTCTTCCAGCTGCTCGAATACAAGCCGCTCACGCCCAAGGTGTACGAGCGGCCCTTCCTGCTGGTGCCTCCCTGCATCAACAAGTTCTACATCCTCGACCTGCAGCCCGAGAACTCGCTGATCCGCTATGCGAACGAGCAGGGCCACCGCGTGTTCGTGGTGAGCTGGCGCAACCCCGACGAGTCGATGGGCAAGGCCACCTGGGACGACTACATCGAGAACGCCGCCATCAAGGCGATCCACACGGTGCAGGAGATCAGCGGAAGCAAGCAGATCAACACGCTGGGCTTCTGCGTGGGCGGCACCATCCTGAGCACCGCGCTGGCCGTACTCGCGGCGCGCGGCGAGAAGCCGGCTGCCTCGGTCACGCTGCTGACCACTTTTCTCGACTTCAGCGACACCGGCATCCTCGACATCTTCGTGGACGAGCAGATGGTGCAGTACCGCGAGATGCAGTTGGGCAAGGGCGGCCTGCTGCCCGGCGGCGACTTGGCCTCGACCTTCAGCTTCCTGCGGCCCAACGACCTGGTGTGGAACTACGTGGTCGGCAATTACCTCAAGGGCGAGACCCCGCCGCCCTTCGACCTGCTGTACTGGAACAGCGACGCCACCAACCTGCCGGGCCCGTTCTACGCCTGGTACCTGCGCAACACGTACCACGAGAACAAGCTGGCCAAGCCGAATGCGCTCACCGTGTGCGGCGAGAAGATCGACCTCGGGCGCATCGACATCCCGGCCTACATCTACGGCTCGCGCGAGGACCACATCGTGCCCATCGGCGGCGCCTACGCCTCCACGCAGCTGCTGCCTGGCAAGAAGCGCTTCGTGATGGGAGCGTCGGGCCACATCGCCGGCGTGATCAACCCGCCCGCCAAGAAGAAGCGCAGCCACTGGATCCGCGAGGACGGCAAGTTTCCCAAGACCCAGACCGAATGGCTGGCCGGCGCGCAGGAACACCCGGGCAGCTGGTGGACCGACTGGGCACAATGGCTCAAGGGGCACGCGGGCAAGCAGATCCCCGCTCCCAAGGCGTACGGCAACGGCAGGGCCTACAAGGCCATCGAGCCGGCACCGGGGCGCTACGTCAAGGCAAAGGCATAAGCTTGGCGGAGTACGGCACGGCGGCAAGACCGTAGCAGCAGAGTTTCAAATCACTTCAACGGAGAACCTCATGGAAGACATCGTCATCGTTTCGGCAGCCCGCACGGCAGTCGGCAAGTTCGGCGGCTCGCTCGCCGGCATTCCGGCCACGGAGCTGGGTGCGATCGTGATCAAGGAAGTGATTGCGCGCGCCAACCTCACGGCAGAGCAGGTCGGCGAGGCCATCATGGGCCAGGTGCTGGCGGCCGGCGCGGGCCAGAATCCCGCGCGCCAGGCATGGCTGAAGAGCGGCGGCGCCAAGGAAACCCCGGCGCTGACCATCAACGCCGTGTGCGGCTCGGGCCTGAAGGCCGTGATGCTGGCGGCCCAGGCCGTGGCCACTGGCGACAGCGAGATCGTCATTGCCGGCGGCCAGGAGAACATGAGCGCCGCGCCGCACGTGCTGCCCAACTCGCGCAACGGCCAGCGCATGGGCGACTGGAAGATGGTCGACACCATGATCGTCGACGGCCTGTGGGACGTCTACAACCAGTACCACATGGGCATCACCGCCGAGAACGTCGCCAAGAAGTACGGCATCGACCGTTCCGCGCAGGACGAACTGGCGCTGGGCAGCCAGACCAAGGCGGCCGCCGCGCAGGACGCCGGCAAGTTCAAGGACGAGATCGTCGGCGTGAGCATTCCGCAGAAGAAGGGCGACCCGGTCGTCTTCAACACCGACGAGTTCATCAACCGCAAGACCAGCGCCGAAGGCCTGGCCGGCCTGCGCCCCGCCTTCGACAAGGCCGGCGGCGTGACCGCGGGCAATGCCTCGGGCCTGAACGACGGCGCCGCCGCCGTGATGGTCATGACCGCCAAGAAGGCCGCAGCCCTGGGCCTGAAGCCGCTGGGCCGCATCGCCAGCTACGCCACCGCAGGCCTCGACCCCGCCATCATGGGCATGGGCCCCGTGCCCGCATCGACCAAGGCGCTGCAGCGTGCCGGCTGGAAGGCCGCCGACCTCGACCTGCTCGAGATCAACGAAGCCTTCGCCGCGCAGGCCTGTGCGGTGAACAAGGAAATGGGCTGGGACATCAACAAGGTGAACGTCAACGGCGGCGCCATCGCCATCGGCCACCCCATCGGCGCATCGGGCTGCCGCATTCTGGTGACGCTGCTGCATGAGATGCAGCGCCAGAACGCCAAGAAGGGCATTGCCTCGCTGTGCATCGGCGGGGGCATGGGCGTGGCGCTCACCATCGAACGCTGAGCGGCGTTCCTTCGCTCCGATGACGGCGTCCGGTGCGCCGTTGTCGCCGGCTCAGCGTGCCATCGCCATCGACGGCCGCTGCGCCATCGCCGCGCGCCAGCGCAGCAGCTCGGGGTGCTGCTCCCCGGGCTTGACCCGCACCACGCGGGCGAAATCCACCGCCACCACGGCGGTGATGTCGGCAATGCTGAAGCGGTCGGTGGCGATGAAGTCGCGGCCGGCCAGACGCTCGTTCAGCGTGTCGAAGAAATGCTGGATCCGTGCGAGCCCGCGCTGGGCGAGCTCGGGAATCTGCGCGTAGTTGACCGGGCCGGGCAGCGCGCGGTCGGCCATCGCCGGCGAACTGTTGCGCAGCGTCTCGGCGATGGCGAGCAATCCTTCGAATTCGATGCGCCAGTTCCAGCTGGCGATCTCGGCTTTTTCGCGCGGCGTGACGCCCATCAGCGGCGGCTGCGGATAGCGCGCCTCCGCCCAGGCCGCGATGGCGGCGTTGTCGGTTAGCAGCAGGCCGTCTTCCTCGTCGGTGCGCAAGGCAGGCACGGTGCACTGCGGATTGATCGCGCGGTAGGCCTCGCCCATCTGCTCACCACGGACTAGGTCGACCTGCACGGTCTCGTGCGAAATGCCCTTCTCGGCAAGCAGGATGCGCGCGCGCCGCGGGCTGGGGGCGGTGGCGCAGTCGTAGAGAATGATCATCGTCGGTTCAACTCCAGGAACTCATCGCATGAATGGCACGACAGCCTACACGCCGCCCACCGTCTGGTCATGGAACAAGGAGAGCGGCGGCCGCTTCGCGAACATCAACCGCCCGATCTCGGGTGCTACGCACGAGAAGGAACTGCCGGTCGGAAAGCATCCGCTGCAACTCTATTCGCTCGCCACGCCCAACGGCGTGAAAGTGACGGTGATGCTCGAGGAACTGCTGGCACTGGGCCACGCGGGCGCCGAGTACGACGCCTGGCTGATCCGCATCAACGACGGCGACCAGTTCGGCAGCGGCTTCGTGGCGGTGAACCCGAATTCGAAGATTCCCGCGCTGATGGACCGCAGCGGCGACAAGCCGATCCGCGTGTTCGAGTCGGGCTCGATCCTGCAATACCTGGCCGAGAAGTTCGGCAATGCCTTCCTGCCGACCGAGCGGGCGGCACGGGCCGAGTGCCTGTCGTGGCTGTTCTGGCAGATGGGCAGCGCGCCGTACCTGGGCGGCGGTTTCGGCCATTTCTATGCCTACGCACCCACGAAGATCGAATACGCCATCGACCGCTTCGCGATGGAAACCAAGCGCCAGCTCGACGTGCTCGACCGCCGCCTGGCCGAAAGCCGCTACCTCGCGGGCGACGAATACACCATCGCCGACATGGCCGTCTGGCCCTGGTACGGCACGCTGGCCAAGGGGCAGCTCTACGAGGCGGGTGAGTTCCTGCAGGTGGGCGAATACAAGAACGTGCTGCGCTGGACCGACGAGATCGCCCAGCGCCCGGCCGTGCAGCGCGGCCGCATGGTCAACCGCACCTGGGGCCAGCCGACAAGCCAGCTGCACGAGCGCCACGACGCGGCCGACTTCGACACGCGCACCCAGGACAAGCTGCAGGCGCCGACCTGAGCGAGGCGCAGCACCCCGCCACCCACACAGCCGGAGCAACGACGATGAGCGACAAGATCCTGGTCTTCTACGGCTCCTACCGCTCCGACCGCATGGGCGTGCGCCTGGCCGACTTCATCGTCGCCGGCCTGCGCGAGCGCGGCGACGACGCGGAGTTGATCGACGCGAAGCAGGTCGACCTGCCCATGCTCGACCGCATGTACAAGGAGTACCCCAAGGGCAGCGCTCCCGCCGCGATGGAGGCGCTGGCAGAGAAGATCCGCTCGGCCGATGCCTTCGTCTTCGTCACCGGCGAATACAACTGGGGCCCGCAGCCGGGCCTGAAGAACCTCACCGACCACTTCCTGGAAGAGTGGTTCTGGCGCCCCGCGGCCATCGCGAGCTACTCGGCGGGGCGCTTCTCGGGCGTGCGCTCGGGCACGGTGTGGCATTCGATCCTGTCGGAGATGGGCATGGTCGTGGTGTCGAGCACGCTGGCCGTCGGGCCGATCTCGCAGACGCTAGATGCGGCCGGCGAGCCAACGGGCCCGGCGGGCGAGTCGCTGCAGCGCGCCTTCGGCCGCTTTGCCGACGACCTGGCCTGGTGGACCGAGGCGGCGCGTGCGCAGAGGGCGCGCAAGGCGCCGCCTTATTGATCGCGCACGCCCTGCGGCGAGCGCGCACAGAGCAGCTTGTTCACCGCCCAAAATTTGGGCAGTTTAACTATTCCCTTTATAAAACAACGACTTACATTGCTTTTACAACGCTCCTCATGAGTTATCCCCAAAGTTGTGCACTGAAAATGGGGAAGAAGCCGGCTTTTCCACATTCCCGTCGCAAGTGACTGACCTGACGGTGTTTTCCGTTCACGGGAATCCGTGAAAAATTCAATCGAAAGGCTGTTCCAAGGCCCGGCGGGGCGGTTTTGGCGGCCAAGGTTGTTCACCGCCCAAAATTTGAGCAAACTAAGGAATACCCTTATAAAACAATAACTTGCATTCGTTTTACAAGGCTCCTCATGAGTTACCCCCAAAGTTGCCCACAGAAAATGGGGACGGGAGCGAGTTGTTCAGCAATCGCGCGCAAGTTGCTGTTTTTGCGGTGCCCGCCTCAGCTTTACGTGGGAGCCTGCTGCTCGGCGTAGTGCCGGCATAGCGTGTCGACCAGCGCCTGCGCGTAGATCGGCAGCGCCGCGCGGTCGCGCACGAGCAGGTAGCGCTCCCGCACGCACCAGGCGTCGTCGAGGTCGATCAGCGCGAGCTGCATGCTTTCCTGGTTGCGCCGGGCAGCCGACTCGGGCACCACGCCGATGCCCACCCCGTTGCCGATCATCCGGCACATGGCGTCGAAGCTGCCGAGCTGGATGCGCAGCTTCTGCCGCTTGCCCAGGTTGTCGGTGATCTGCGAAAGAAAGGTCTGCAGCGTGCTGCCTTGCTGCATGCCGATGGCGTCTTCGTCGAGCGTCTCGGCGAAGGAAATCTTCTTGCGCTTGGCGAAGCGGTGCTTGCGCGAGGTGGCGAGCACCAGCCGGTCGGTGCTGAAGTGGATGGCCTCCAGCCCCAGCGTGTCGACCCGGCCGGCGACGATGCCGATGTCGGCGCGGCCGTCGAGCACGCCGCGCGGGATCTGAGCATTCGGTTTTTCCTGAAGGTCGACGTTGATGCGCGGGTTGCGCGCCAGGAAGCCCGGCAGGATCTCGGGCAGGAAGTCGGTCACCGCCGTGGTGTTGGCGAACACGCGCAGGTGGCCGCGCAGGCCGCCGCCGTATTCGAGCAGGTCGGCTCGCAGCTGCTCCGTCTGGTGCAGCACAAGGCGCGCGTGGTGCAGGAAGGCTTCGCCCGGCGGCAGCAGCCGTACGCCGCGAGCCTCGCGCTGCAGCAGCTGCAGCCCGGCCTGGGTTTCGAGGGCCTTGATGCGCGCGCTGGCGGCGGCGAGCGACATGTGCTGGCGCTCGGCGGCCCGTGTGAGGTTGCCGAGTTCGGCCGTGGCGACGAAGAGGCGCAGGTCGGTGAGGTCGAAGAGCATGCCGCGATGGTAGGGGCCGGCATGGCGCGAGCCTTCGGCATTGCAGAAGGCTGGGTTCCGAAATCGCAGATTGCGCGCGAGGGTGGGGCGGCCGACCATGCGGGCCATGGAGACAAGACACACCAAATTCCGCGCATGGGCGCTGCTGTCGCTGGCAGCCCCGCTCGCGCTTGCGGCGGGCTCCGCGCTCGCGCAAACCTATCCCTCCCGCCCTATCACGCTCGTCGTGCCCCAGGCGGCCGGCGGCACCAACGACATCGTCGGCCGCCTCGTCGGCCAGAAGCTCGGCGAGATGATGAACAACGCCAGCGTGGTGGTCGACAACCGCCCCGGCGCGGGCGGCAACATCGGCACGCAACTCGTGGCCAAGGGCCCGAAGGACGGCTACACGCTGCTCATGACCATCAGCAGCAGCCAGGCGATCAACCCGGCGCTCTACAAGAACCCGGGCTTCGATCCCGAGCGCGACTTCAAACCCGTGGGCCTCATCGGCGCGGTGCCCAACGTGCTGCTGGTCAATCCGTCGTTCCCGGCGAAGAACCTCGCCGAGTTCCTGAAGCTCGCACGGGCGAAGGGCGCGAACTACCAGTACGCCTCGGCCGGCAACGGCACGCTCAACCACCTGCTCGGCGAAATGCTCAACAGCATGGCCGGCATCTCGATGCAGCACGTGCCGTACAAGGGTGTGGCGCCGGCTCTCAACGACGTGCTGGGCGGGCAGCTGCCCATCGTGTTCGCGAGCCTGCCTTCGGCGCTGCCGCACATCAAGGCCGGCAAGCTGCGCGCGCTGGCCGTCAGCGGCGAGAAGCGCTCGCCCGTGCTGCCCGACGTGCCCGCCATCGCCGAGGCCGTGCCCGGCTACAACGGCACGCTGTGGATCGGCCTGTTCGCCCCTGCCGGCGTGCCGCCCGATGTGCTCGCCACGCTGCAGGACGCCACGCGCAAGGCGCTGGCCTCGAAGGACCTGCGCGACAAGCTCGACCAGCAGGGCGTGGAGATCGCAGCGCCGACCACCCCCGAACAGTTCTCCGCGCTGCTGCACGACGACCTCGCCAAGTGGGCGCGGATCGTCAAGGCCTCCGGCGCCGCGGTCGACTGAACGACGAAGAAACCCATGAGCGACAACACACAGACTTCATCTCCCGCGATCGACAGCGAAGCGCTGGCCAGGCTGCAGGCCTGGCAGGGCCGCAGCGAGACGCTGGCCGACGACATCACCGCCGCGCCCGTGCGCGCTCTCTCCGCCACGCTCGACCGCGACGATCCGTTGCCGGCAGCCGGCACGCGCCTGCCCGAGCTGTGGCACTGGCTCTATTTCCTGCCGCACCACCGCCAGTCGGAGATCGGCGAGGACGGCCATGCCAGGCGCGGCGGCTTCCTGCCGCCCGTGCCGCTGCCGCGCCGCATGTGGGCGGGCGGGCGGCTCGCGTGGGAGCCGGGCAATCCGCTGCAGGTGGGCGACAGGGCGGAGCGCACCTCGCGCATCGTCTCGGTCACGCACAAGGCGGGCCGTACCGGCGAACTCGTGTTCGTGCTGGTGCGCCACGAGGTACGCAACGAACGCGGCCTCGCGCTCACCGAGGAGCACGACATCGTCTACCGCGCCGCAGCGCAGCCTGGCGAGGCCGGCCCGCCGCCCACGCCCGCCCCGAAGGACGCCGCCTTCAGCCGCGACATCGTGCCCGACGACGTGCTGCTCTTCCGCTACTCCGCGCTCACCTTCAACGGCCACCGCATCCACTACGACCGCCGGTACGTCACGCAGGTCGAGGGCTATCCGGGCCTGATCGTGCACGGGCCGCTGATCGCGACGCTGCTGGTCGATCTGCTGCGCCGCAACGTGCCGGGCGCGCAGCTCGTACGCTTCGAGTTCCGCGCGGTGCGGCCGACCTTCGATATCGCGCCGTTCCGCGTACATGGCAAGCCGGGCGCCGACGGAAAGACGTTCGATTTGTGGGGCGAGGACGCCGACGGCTGGCTCACGATGCAGGCGACAGCCATGCTCGCCTGATCCGGAGAGAAAAGACAAATGACAAGACCCCTGGACGGCATCACCGTCATCTCGCTCGAGCACGCCATCGCCGCGCCGTTCTGCACGCGCCAGCTCGCCGACCTCGGCGCGCGCGTCATCAAGGTGGAGCGCCCCGGCGCGGGCGATTTCGCGCGCGCCTACGACGCCCGCGTGAGCGGCGAGGCCTCGCACTTCGTGTGGGTGAACCGCTCGAAGGAGAGCCTCACGCTCGACCTCAAGCAGCCCGCCGCGCTGGCGGTGCTGCAGGAGCTGCTGGCCGACGCTGACGTGCTGGTGCAGAACCTCGCACCTGGCGCCGCCGCGCGCATGGGGCTGGGCGCGCAGACGCTGCAGGAAAAGCACCCGAGGCTCATCGTCTGCGACATCTCGGGCTACGGCGAGGACGGCCCGTACCGCGACAAGAAGGCCTACGACCTGCTGATCCAGAGCGAGGCGGGCTTTCTCTCGGTGACGGGCACGCCCGAGGAGCCCTGCAAGTCGGGCAACTCCATCGCCGACATCGCCGCTGGCATGTATGCGTACACCGGCATCCTCGCGGCGCTGCTCCAGCGCGGCAAGACCGGCAAGGGTTCGCACATCGACGTGTCGATGCTCGAGGCGCTGGCCGAGTGGATGGGCTACCCGATGTACTACGCCTACGACGGCGCTTCGCCGCCGCCGCGCAGCGCCGCCTCGCACGCGACCATCTACCCCTACGGCCCGTTCCCCGCGGGCGACGGCGGCACCGTGATGCTGGGCCTTCAGAACGAGCGCGAATGGCGCACCTTCTGCGAGAAGGTGCTGCTGCAGGCGGGGCTGGCCGCCGACCCGCGCTTCGACAGCAACGCGCGCCGCAACGAGAACCGCGAGGCGCTGCGCTCGATCATCGTGGAGACCTTCGGCGCGCTGAGCACGACCCAGGTGTTGGAGCGGCTCGACACCGCGCAGATCGCCAACGCCCGCATGAACGACATGGCGGGCCTCTGGGCTCATCCGCAACTGCAGGCGCGCGAGCGCTGGCGGCAGGTCGGCTCGCCCGCGGGCGACATCCCGGCGTTGCTGCCGGCGGGTCGCCAGAGCGCCTTCGACTACCGCATGGACCCGATCCCGGCCGTCGGCGAGCACACCGACGCGATCCTGCGCAGCCTCGGACGTAGCGAGGCCGACATCGCGGCGCTGCGCGAAGCGGGGGCGGTGTGAGCGCGCCGCCGCTTTCGCTGGCGCGCGCCTTTCTCTTCGTGCCTGCCGACCGGCCGGAGCGTCATGCGCGTGCGCTGGCCACGGGGGCGGGCGGCGTGATCGTCGATTTGGAAGACGCCGTCGCGCCCGAGCGCAAGGTGCAGGCGCGCGAGCAACTGGCAGCTTCGTTCGCCGCGCTGCCCGCCGAAGACCGGCGACGGCTGCTGGTGCGCATCAACGCGGCCGGCACGCCGTGGCATGACGACGATTGCGCGCAGGTCGGAGCGCTCGCTGCGCAGGGCCTGATCGCCGGCATCGTGCTGCCGAAGGCGGAACGCGCGGCCGATCTCTCCCGGCTGGCCACCGCGGCAGGCCCCTCGGCCGTACTGGTGCCGCTGATCGAATCGGCCGCCGGCCTCACCGCCGTCGACGAGCTCGCCACCAGCCCGCAGGTCCTGCGCCTGGCCTTCGGCAACCTCGATTTCCAGGCCGACCTGGGCCTGGCCTGCGATGCCGACGAGGTCGAGCTGGTGCCGGTGCGCCTCGCACTGCTGCTGGCATCGCGCCGCGCCGGCCTTGCCGCGCCCATCGACGGGGTTACGCCCGACTGGCGAGACGCCGCCCGGCTGGCGGCCGACACCGCGCGCGCCCGGCGCGGCGGCTTCGGCGCCAAGCTGTGCATCCACCCCGACCAGGTCGCGCCTGTGCATGCGGGGCTCGGCCCCACGGCGCAGGAGCTGGCGTGGGCTCGCCGCGTGGTCGAGGCCATCCAAGCGGCCGGCGGCGGCGTCGTGAGCCTCGACGGGCGCATGGTCGATGCGCCGGTGGTGCGGCTGGCCAAGCGCCTGCTCGCACTCGAACACACCTGACGACCGGACCAGAGAACAACCAAAGGAGACAAGAAAGTGAAAGCAACGAAGAAGACCTGGAAACTCAAGACCCTGATCGCCGCCTCGGCGGGCGCCTGCCTGCTCGCCTTGCAGGCGCCGGCATCGGCGCAGGCCGCATGGCCCGACAAGCCGGTGACGATGGTCGTGCCGTACTCGGCCGGCGGCCCGACCGACGTGGTGGCGCGTATGCTGGCCATTCCCATGGGCAAGTCGCTGGGCCAGCCGGTGATCGTGGAGAACACCGTGGGCGCGGGCGGCACCATCGCCCCCGCGCGGGTGGCCAAGGCGGCGCCCAATGGCTACACCATCCTGATCCACCACATGGGCATGGCCACCGCGCCGGCGCTCTACAAGAAGCTCAACTACGACCCGGTGAAGGACTTCGAGTACGTCGGCCAGGTGCTGGACGTGCCGATGACGCTGCTCTCGCGCAAGGACTTTCCCGCCAGCAACTACCAGGAGCTGCTGGCCTACGTGAAGGCCAACAAGGACAAAGTGACGCTGGCCAATGCGGGCGTGGGGGCGGTGTCGCAGCTGTGCGGGCTGCTGTTCATGAACCAGATCGGAGTGCAGCTGACGACCGTGCCCTACAAGGGTGCGGGGCCGGCGCTCAACGACCTGATGGGCGGGCAGGTCGACCTGCTGTGCGACCAGACCACGCAGACCGCGCCGGTCATCAAGGACGGCAACCGGGTGAAGGTGTTCGGCGTGACCACGCCGCAGCGGCTGTCGAGCCTGCCGAACATCCCGACGCTGGACGAGCAAGGCCTCAAGGGCTTCGACGTGCGGGTGTGGCACGGCATCTATGCGCCCAAGGGCACGCCGCCCGCGGTGATCGAGAAGCTCAACGCTGCCCTGCGCGCGGGGCTGCAGGACGACATGGTGAAGAGCCGCCTGGCCGAGCTCAGCTCGGAGATCGTGCCGGTGGACAAGCAGACGCCCGAGAGCCTGCGCACGCACCTTGCGGCGGAGGTCGGCAAGTGGGGCAAGGTGATCCGCGCTGCTGGCGTGCAGGCGGACTGAGCTTCTCAGTCGACGGGCTGTGCGCGCAGCGTCTCGTCGAACAGGGCGAGCAGGTGGCGCGCGAACAGGTCCATGTTCGCGGGCCGGTCGGCATTGCCGGTCTCGACGGTGCGGCTCACGGTGACGGGGCCGACGAGCGCCAGGCATACGCGCCCGGGCACGTCGCCGTACGGGCTGGGCGAAGGCCCGGCCGCGCCGCTTTCGGCGATGCCCCAGGTCGCGTGGTGGGTGTCGCGCACCCGGCCGGCGACGAGCAGGGCGTACGGTTCGGTCTCGCCGCGCAGGCCGGTCATGTCTTCGGCGGTCAGGTTCAGCAATGCCCGGCCGGCGCGCCTCGAATAGACGACCGCGCCGCCCTTGAAATAGGCCGAGGCGCCCGCGATGGCGAGCAGGGCGGCCGACACCAACCCGCCCGCCGAGGACTCGACCACCGCCACGGTCTGGCCGCGTGCGCGCAGCGCTTCGCCGACACGTTCCGCGAGCACCGGCAGCGGCTCGGGGAGGGCGGGCGCGCTCATCGGGCCTGGAAGCGCGGACCGGGCCGCTTCACGTAGGCCGGCGCGCGCTCGTGGCTCGCGGTGCTGCCGTAGATGGTGTCCGCGGGGTAGTACTCGGACTGCAGCTGTACCTTGGCGGCGGCTTCCTCGCCCGCGGTGTGGGCGATGTAGGCCAGCATCAGGTCGGTACCGGCCGATACCCCGGCGGAGGTCCAGACGTTGCCGTCCTGCACGAAGCGCTGCTCCACCACCTTCACGTCGCCCAGCGCGCGCAGGCGGTCGAGCGATCCCCAGTGGGTGGTGGCGGTCTTGCCCGACAGCAGGCCGGCCGCGTGCAGCACGAAGGCGCCGGTGCATACCGACATCAGCGTGGTGCATCCGGGCGCCTGGTCGGCGAGGAAGCGGGTCATGACGACGTTGTCGACCTCGCGGCGCGTGCCCATGCCGCCGGGCACGAGCAGGCAGTCGAGCTGCGGGCAGTCGGCGAAGGAGACGTGGGGGTTGATCGACAGGCCCTTGGCGCAGGCCACCGGCTCGCGCTTCTCCGCCACGATCAGGCAGTGCTCGGGACCGCCGGCCAGCTTGCTCCACATGGTGAGCATCTCCCAGGGGCCGACGAAGTCGAGTTCCTCGACGTCGGGGAAGACGATGATCCCGAAATTCATACTTTGGAACTCCTTGGGTTTTTTGCCTGTGCGGACACGCACGGATGAGAGGATAGAGGGTGAGCACGAAGGCCGCCTGACGCAAATCTTCGTGACAGCTGGTTGCAAGCTTGGCTCAGTGTTTTCCTCAGAGGGCCCGTGGCTTGAAACTCGCTAGAGTGAAGGCGGCCGTTCAGGCTTTTGCCATTACACAAAGGAAATCTCATGAGCAAGAAAGTTGCATATGTCACCGGGGGCATGGGTGGCATCGGAACAGCCATCTGCCAGCGTCTCTACAAGGACGGGTTCACCGTGGTCGCAGGTTGCGGCCCCACGCGCGACTACGCCAAATGGCTGGCCGAACAGAAAGCCGCAGGCTTCGAGTTCCACGCGTCGGTCGGCAATGTGGGCGACTGGCAATCCACCGTCGAAGCCTTCTCCGCCGCCAAGGCCGCGCACGGCCCCATCGACGTGCTGGTCAACAACGCCGGCATCACACGGGACCGCATGTTCCTCAAGATGACGCCCGAGGACTGGAGCGCGGTCATCGAGACCAACCTCAACAGCATGTTCAACGTCACCAAGCAGGTGGTGGGCGACATGGTGGAAAAGGGCTGGGGCCGCATCATCAACATCAGCTCGGTCAACGGCGCCAAGGGCCAGGCGGGCCAGACCAACTACTCGGCGGCCAAGGCCGGCATGCACGGCTTCACCATGGCGCTGGCGCAGGAGCTGGCCAACAAGGGCGTGACGGTCAACACCGTGAGCCCGGGCTACATCGGCACCGACATGGTCAAGGCCATCCGCCAGGAAGTGCTCGACAAGATCGTGGCCACCATCCCGGTCAAGCGCCTGGGCGAGCCCAGCGAAATCGCCTCCATCATCTCGTGGCTGGCCACCGATGAAGGCGGCTACAGCACGGGGGCTGACTTCTCCGTCAACGGCGGCCTGCACATGCATTAAGCATGCTGACTTACACCTGATCGACAAGACCCGCTTCGGCGGGTCTTTTCATTTCACCGATGCGGGTTCCACGGATAGAAAACCGCGAATGCGCGTCCTACAGTCTTCAACCCTCCGGAGGCAAACATGGAAAGCACAACAAGCACACCCGCCAGAAAGCTCCCGCTGTACCGCTCGCTCTACGTGCAGGTGATCACCGCCGTGGTCATCGGCGTGCTGCTCGGCCACTTCTATCCGGCGGCCGGCGAGGCGATGAAGCCGCTGGGCGACGGCTTCATCAAGCTGATCAAGATGATCATCGCGCCGATCATCTTCTGCACGGTGGTGGTGGGCATCGCCGGCATGGAAGACATGAAGAAGGTCGGCAAGACGGGCGGCCTGGCGCTGCTGTACTTCGAGGTCGTGAGCACCATCGCGCTCGTCGTGGGGCTGGTGCTGGTGAACGTGCTCAAGCCAGGCGCCGGCATGAACGTCGATCCGGCCACGCTCGACACCAAGAGCATCGCGGCCTATACCGGCCCGGGCAAGATGACCGGCACGGTCGACTTCATCATGAACATCATCCCGAACACCATCGTGGATGCCTTCGCCAAGGGCGAGATCCTGCAGGTGCTGCTGATCGCCGTGATGTTCGGCTTCGCGCTGCACCGCTTCGGCGGCCGCGGCACGCTGGTGTTCGACGTGATCGAGAAGGGCTCGCACGTGCTCTTCGGCATCGTCAACTACATCATGAAGCTGGCGCCCATCGGCGCTTTCGGTGCCATGGCCTTCACCATCGGCAAGTACGGGCTGGGCAGCCTGTTCTCGCTGGGCAAGCTGATGGGCACCTTCTACCTGACCTGCCTGCTGTTCATCTTCGTGGTGCTGGGGCTCATTGCCCGCTTCCACGGCTTCAGCATCTGGAAGTTCATCAAGTACATCAAGGAAGAGCTGCTGATCGTGCTGGGCACTTCGTCCAGCGAATCGGTGCTCCCGCGCATGATGGAGAAGATGGAGAACCTGGGCGCGAACAAGACCTGCGTGGGCCTTGTCATCCCCACCGGCTATTCGTTCAACCTCGACGGCACTTCCATCTACCTGACGATGGCGGCCGTGTTCATCGCGCAGGCGACCAGCACGCCAATGACGCTCACGCAGGAGATCACGCTGCTGGCGGTGCTGCTGCTCACCTCCAAGGGCGCGGCAGGCGTCACGGGCAGCGGCTTCATCGTGCTGGCGGCCACGCTGTCGGCGGTGGGGCACGTGCCGGTGGCTGGCCTTGCGCTGATCCTGGGCATCGACCGCTTCATGTCGGAAGCCCGCGCGCTGACCAACCTGATCGGCAACGGCGTCGCCACCATCGTGGTCGCCAAGTGGACCAACGAGCTCGACGAGGCCCGGCTGCAGGCCGGGCTCAACAACGAGAGCTGGGTGGAGGCGCAGGAGCCCGAGGCGCTCGACGCCGCCCGCACCAGCAAGATGGCCGGCTGAGCTGCCGTCCGCGGATGGCCTGACGAACCAAAAGGCCGGGCATCGTTCCTGCAAAATGCAGCGATGCCCCACAGCGTCTCCCTCATCAACACGATCGCCGCCGGCCTGGGGCTGGCGCTCATGCTCGGCTTTCTTGCGGCCAGGCTGCGATTGCCGGCGCTGGTCGGCTACCTGCTGGCGGGCGTGATCATCGGGCCCTTCACGCCGGGTTTCGTGGCCGACGCGGGCATCGCGGCCCAGCTCGCGGAAATCGGCGTGATGCTGCTGATGTTCGGCGTGGGCCTTCATTTCTCCCTCGACGACCTGCTGGCGGTGCGCAAGATCGCGCTGCCGGGCGCGCTCGCGCAGATTGCGGTGGCCACGCTGCTGGGCGGCGGCCTGGCCCTGTGGTGGGGCTGGAGCCCCGGCGCTGCGCTGGTGTTCGGGCTGGCGCTGTCGGTGGCGAGCACGGTCGTGCTGCTGCGCGCGCTGGAAAGCCTGGGCATCCTCGATTCGTTCACCGGGCGCATCGCCGTCGGCTGGCTGGTGGTGGAAGACCTGGCGATGGTGCTGGTGCTCGTGCTGCTGCCGCCGCTGGCGGGCACGCTCGGCGTGCAGGGCGGGGCAGGCGCAGCTGGCAATGCCGACCCGCTGTGGCAGACGCTGGGCCTCACGCTGCTGCAGGTGGGCGGCTTCGTCGCGCTGATGCTGGTGGTGGGGCGCCGCGTGTTCCCGTGGATCCTCTGGCAGGTCACGCGCACCGGCTCGCGCGAGTTGTTCACGCTGTGCGTGGTGGCGGCGGCCGTGAGCATCGCCTACGCGTCGGCGGCGCTCTTCGGCGTTTCCTTCGCGCTGGGCGCCTTCTTCGCCGGGATGGTGATGCGCGAGTCGCAGTTCGCCCACCGGGCCGCGCAGGAGTCGCTGCCGCTGCGCGACGCCTTCGCGGTGCTGTTCTTCGTGTCGGTCGGCATGCTGTTCGACCCATCGGTGCTGATCGAGCGGCCACTGCAGGTGCTGGCGGTGGTGCTGGTGATCGTGCTGGGCAAGTCGCTCGCGGCCTGCGCGCTGGTGCTGGTGTTCCGCTATCCGCTGGGCACGGCGCTCACGGTGAGCGCGAGCCTGGCGCAGATCGGCGAGTTCTCCTTCATCCTGGCCGGGCTGGGCGTGTCGCTGGGCCTGCTGCCGGTGGAAGGGCAGAGCCTGGTGCTGGCCGGGGCGCTGATTTCCATCGCCACCAATCCGCTGTGGTTCAGCCTGATCGCGCCGATGCAGAAATGGCTGCATGCGCATTCCTCCTTCGCGCGCGGCCTGGAGATGCGCGAGGACCCGTTGGCCGAGCTGCCCATGACCACCGAGGCCAAGTACCTCTCGCGGCAGGTGGTGCTGGTGGGCTACGGCCGGGTCGGGCGCCGCATCGCGGCCGAACTCGACGCCAACGACATTCCCTACGTGGTGGCGGAGCAGAACCGCGAGCTGGTCGAGAAGCTGCGCGAGGCAGGCACGCCGGCGGTGTGGGGCGATGCAGCCGACCCGGCGGTGCTGATCCAGGCCCACATCGCGCGTGCACGCGTGCTGGTGGTTGCAACGCCGGACACCATGAACGTGCGCCAGATGATGGAAACCGCGCGCACGCTCAACCCCGCCATCCAGACCGTGATCCGCAGCCACAACGAGCAGGAAGCGCGGTTGCTCACGCAGGAAACATCAGCCACCGTTTTCCTCGGCGAGCACGAACTGGCTCAGGCCATGGCCCGCGACGTGGTGCAGCGGGCTGTATCGATGGCGGTGCCGGCCTGACGCTTGGCGGGCGCCGCCGTCGGCTCAGAGATCTTCGATCACCAGCGTGCGGTAGCGCTGGGCGATGGAGTAGGGCACGGTGCGCACCAGTTCCATCAGCCGCTCGGCCGCCGCGCCGTCCTTGGTCCTGACGAGCAGGCCGGTATGGCCCTCCTGCGCCAGCTTGGCGTAGGCACGCACCGTCGCCGCGTCGGTGCCGGCGGAGGGAAGGGGGCTGTCGGCCGAACTCACCGTCGGCGCGATCTCCGCGAGCACCGTCTCGGCGGGAAGCAGGTAGACCTCGTCGCCGCTCACGCCTTTTTCGATCAGGCGGTGGCCGATGCGGTCCGCGTCTTGCGCGCTGGGGAACATCACCATCGAGTAGCCGGTCGGGTAGAAGGCGCCGCCGATGCTCGATCGCATGCCGGGTTCAAGAGTGAAGTGCTTCATTGCTGCCTCCTGTTCTTGGTCGGTTCTTCTTCGAAAACTCGGAGATCCCTGTGAATACAACATTAGGTCGCAGCCGGGGCATGCTCTGTAGGAGAACCCCGAAAGCTCTGTCAACCGCACCCGTGCGTTCCCTGTTCATCCAGTAATCAGGCAGCACATTCATCCTCGCACCATGCCCCCCTCGAGAAACATCGCGCTCACCGTCCACGAACTGGAGGCGGGCGAGTTCTACTGGGTGCTGATGGAAGCCGTGGACGACTCGCCCGGCGCGCCCGGCGAAACCTCCCACGTCTACGTGCCGCTGGAGGCGGCCCACGAGCCGTACGCCACCTACTCCAATGCGCTTGTGGCGGGAGTGGCCATGATGCGGCGGCTGTTCGGGCCCGGCGGCCCCTGAGGCCGCCAGCGGGGCCTGGAGGGGCCCGGAGGGGCGCTACCTATAATCCCGCCGTTCCGATGCGGCAGTTTTCATTAGTTACCCGCCGCACCGGACAACACGGTTCGAAGGTGCCCCGCACGCCATCTCATCCTTGGCGACGGGGTTAAACGGGAAGCAGGTGAGCTGCGCCGTCGTTCTCTCCCGAGAGCGATGGACGCGCCAATTCCTGCGCTGCCCCCGCAACGGTCAGCGGATCTGGAACCCTCGGGCTCGTGCCTCATCGATCGGCACGGGCAGCCACTGCGCTTTGGCGTGGGAAGGCGAGGATTTCCGCCGCGGCGTGCATCCAAAGCATGCCGCGGCACTCCGCAAGCCCGGATACCGGCCTTCGCAACCGCCTTCGGACGCTGCGGGAGTGCGTGTCCGGGCCTGCCGCTTCACTCGCCCGCGAGCCGCCGCAGTCCCTTCGCCTCTACCCCCCGCCGCGTCCTTCATCGGTCAGGAGCCTGCGGGGACGCAGGCCGGAGGAGAAACTTCATGGGTCATGCATCGCCGCCAGGACGCGATCGCAGGAGGGCGTCGCAACGGCCGCGGCGCTGGGCGCGGTTTTCGGGGCTTTCCAGTCTTTCGCTGGGTTGGGGGCTGGCCCTGGGGCCCTGTGCGGCGGCCTTCGCGCAAACGCCCGACGGCCAGACCCTCAAGCCGATCCAGGTCGATGCCGAACGGCACACGCCATTGGCCATCGACGAACCCACGCAGACCGGCAGCCGCCTGGGCCTCACGCCGCTCGAGACGCCGGCCAGCGTCGAGGTGCTGTCGGGCGACACCATCCGCGCGCGCGGCGACGTCTCGGTGGTCGACGCCGTCACCCGCGCCACCGGCATCACCGGCTCGCCCGGTCCGGGCAACGGCGGCACCGCGCTGGTGGCGCGCGGCTTCCTCGGCCACGGCTCGGTGATGCAGCTCTTCGACGGCACGCGCCTCTACGCGGGCGCCGGCACCGTCACCTTTCCCTTCGACACCTGGTCGGCCGACCGCATCGAGGTGCTGCGCGGCGCGGCCTCCGTGATGTACGGCGAGGGCGCCATCGGCGGCGCGATCAACGTGGTGCCGAAGAAGCCCACGCGCGGGCCGATCCGCAATGAAGCGCTGCTCACGCTCGGCTCCGACGCCACGCGGCAGGTGGCCTTCGGCAGCGGCGGGGCGATCAACGACCGGCTTTCGTACCGATTCGACATCAGCCAGCGCAACACAGACGGCTTCATGCAGCGCGGCGAGGCCGAGAGCCTGGCCGTGAGCGCGGCCGTGCGGCTCGACGTGTCACCGCAGCTGCAGTTCACGCTCTCGCACGACGAGGGCCGCCAGTCGCCGCAGCGCTACTACGGCGTGCCGCTGATCGACGGCCGCCTGAGCAGCCAGACGCTGCGACAGAACTACAACGTGGACGATGCCGAGATCAAGTACCGCGACAAGTGGACCCGCCTCGACGCCCAGTGGACGCCCAGCGACGCCGTCACCGTGCGCAACCAGCTCTACCGGCTGGAGAGCAAGCGCCACTGGCGCAACAGCGAGACCTACACCTACAGCCCCGCCACCCGCCGCGTGACGCGCGGCGACTACCTGGAGATCGGCCACGACCAGGAGCAGATCGGCAACCGCACCGACGCCACCTTCAGGCACGGGATGTTCGGCCTGGCCAACCAGGTGCTGGTGGGCTTCGACGTGAACCGCATCGACTTCACGCACACCAACGACTCTCCCTACGGTGGCCGATCGGTGGTCGATCCCTTCGTCTTCAGCCCCGGTTACTACGCGTCGCCCGTGGCCTACACGCCGCGCTACAAGACGAAGACCAGCACCTACGCCTTCTTTGCCGAGGACAAGCTGGCCTTCAACGAGCGGTGGTCGGTGGTGGGCAGCCTGCGCTGGGACCACGCGAAGGTCGCGCGCACCGACCTGCAGAACGCCGCCAACAGCTTCGGCAAGACCTTCGAGTACGCCACCGGCCGCCTCGGTGTGGTCTACGCACCCGACGCCTCGCAGTCGTTCTACGCGCAAGTGGCGCGCGCGGCCGATCCGCTGGGCTCGCTGGTGACCACCTCCGCGTCGCAGGCGGCCTTCGACCTCAGCACCGGCCGGCAGGTCGAGGTCGGCTACAAGCGCCAGCTCGCGGACAACCGCGGCGCCTGGACCGTCGCCGCCTACCGCATCGACAAGAACAAGCTGCTGTCGCGCGACGCCATCGATCCGACCGTCACCCAGCAGGTCGGCAAGCAGTCTTCCGAAGGCATCGAGGCCACGCTCGACCTGGCGCTGAGCTCCACGCTGCGGCTCGAGGCCAACGTCGCCAAGCTGCGTGCGCGCTACGACGACTTCAACGAAGTGGTCGGCGGCAGGCTGGTCTCTCGCGCCGGCAACACGCCCACCGGCGTGCCGGAGGAGGCCGCCAACCTCTGGCTCACCTGGCGCTTCCTGCCGCAGTGGGAGGCCGACGTCGGCCTGCGCTACGTGGGCTCGCGCCAGGTCGATTCGGCCAACTCGCGAAAGATCGGCTCCTACACGGTCGCCGATGCGGGCGTGAGCTGGCAGGCGAATCCGTCGCTCAAGCTCGCGCTGCGTGCCTACAACCTGGCCGACCGACGCTATCCGGTGTCGTTCTCGAACGGCGGCAACCAGTGGCTGCTGGGGCGTCCGCGCTCCTTCGAGCTGTCGGCGCTGGTCAGCTTCTGAACGACGGGCAGGACGAAGAACGCATGACCTCCGCATGGCGCCGCGCTTGGCCGCGCATCCGGCACTGGCTCTACTGGACGCACCGGTGGCTGGGCATCGGCGGCTGCCTGCTGTTCGTCATGTGGTTCCTCTCGGGCGTGGTGATGATGTACGTGGGATATCCGAACCTCACGGACGAGGAGCGCCTTGCGGGGCTCTCGCCGCTGCGCTTCCGGCAGGCGACGGTGTCTCCAGCGGCTGCGCTCGAAGCGCTGCCCAAGGATGTGCGCGCCCAGCCGCCGCGGCGCATGGTGCTGGAGACGCAGGGCGGAACCGGCGCCGGCCCCGTCTGGCGCATCGTTGACGCGCGTGGCGGCCGGCATACGGTGTCGGCACGCGACGGCCGCATGCCCGGCCCGGTCGATGCCGTGCAGGCCGAGTCGATCGCGCGCGACTTCTCCGGCCATGCCGGCGCCCGCTGGGCCGAGACGCTGGAGCGCGACCAGTGGACCGTGCCGCAGGGCCTGAACCCGCTGCGACCGCTGCACCGCATCGAGGTCGGCGACGCACCGGGCACCGAGCTCTACGTGTCGCAGGTCAATGGCGAAGTGGTGCGCGACACCACGCGACACGAGCGCTTCTGGAACTGGCTGGGCTCGGTGCCGCACTGGATTTACTTCACGCCGCTGCGCGCCGATCCGCCGCTGTGGCACGACGTGGTGGTGTGGCTGTCGGCCGCCTGCATCGTCTCGGCCGTGACGGGCATCGTCATCGGCATCCTTCGCGTGCGCCTGCGGCGACGTTTCCGCAGCGGGGCGGTCACGCCCTACAGCGGCTGGATGGCCTGGCATCACATCGCGGGGCTGGTCGGCGGCTTCTTCGTGCTGACCTGGATCGTCAGCGGCTGGCTGTCGATGAACCCCAACGGCTGGTTCCAGCGCGGAGCCGGCGATGCCGCGGCGATGGCGAACTACACGGGAGCCGGTACGTCGCCGTTCCCGTGGCCGCCCGCGTCGTTGCCGGCGGACGACGGCGCCGACGCACCCCGCGAGGCCGTGCTGCTGTGGTTCGACGGCAGGCCGCTGCTGCAGCTGCGCGATGCCAAGGCCCGCGTGCGGGTGGTCGATGCCGCCACCGGCGCGCCGGCCACCATCGCGAAGGACGACATCCTGCGCGCCGCCGCCCGCCTGCGCCCCGGCTCGAACATCACCGAGGCCGTGCTCCAGACCCGCGAGGACTTCCACTGGTACGGCCATCACCGCGAGCGCATCGTGCCCGTCTGGCGCCTGCAGTTCGACGACCCGGTGCGCAGCTGGATCTACATCGACCCATCCAGCGGCCAGGTGGCCGGCAGCAGCGACGCCAGCTCGCGCCTGCGCCGCTGGCTCTTCAATGCGGCGCACAGCCTCGACTTTCCCTGGCTCATCCAATACCGGCCGGCCTGGGATCTCGTGATGTGGCTGCTTTCCCTCGTCGGCGCGGTGGCTTCGGCCAGCGGCGTCGTGATCGGCTGGCGACGGCTGCGGCGAAAACCGAAGCCGGCGGCCATGCCGGGCGCGCGGCAGGCGCTGCGGCGTTCATGAACGGGGCTTGCGCCAGCCTGCCCATCCACCAACAATCAACTTTCGCACCGCGGTGCATTTCAGGAGGTGCTCGATGCACATCGAACCAGGTCTAGTCGACGGATCCAAGATATTCCTCAGCTACGCGACGGCAGCCGCCGCGCTTGCCTACACCGGCAAGGTCGCGTTCCAGACGCTCATGAAGGACGGGCCTGCCGCACTGGTGCTGCGCTCCGCCATTGCCATGGCGCTGGTGTTCTGCTTCTTCGAGGTGTTTCCGCATCACCCGGTGGGCGTGTCGGAGGTGCACCTGATCCTGGGCACCACGCTGCTGCTGGTGTTCGGTCTCGCGCCCGCGGCCATTGGCCTGGCGGGCGGCCTGCTGATTCAGGGGCTGTTCTTCGAGCCGCAGGACATTCCGCAGTACGGCATGAACGTCACCACGCTGCTGGTGCCGCTGTTCGCGACCTCCGCGCTGGCGCGCCGCATCATTCCCGAGAAGCTGGCCTATGTGGACATCGGCTACCGCGAGGCTTTCAAGCTCTCGGTGGCCTACCAGGGCGGCATCGTGGTGTGGGTCGGCTTCTGGGCGCTGTACGGACGCGGCACCGGCATCGAGAACATGAGCCAGATCGCCAGCTTCGGCGCCGCCTACATGACGGTGGTGCTGGTCGAGCCTCTGGTCGACCTGGGCGTGCTGGCTGCCGCCAAGGCATGGCGCCGGCTGCAGGGTTCCGTCTTCGTCGAGCGCCGCCTGTACGGCGGCGTCTGACCTCTTCCTCTCGTCGCTTCCCCGGGGCAGGCCTCGGGGAGGCTGTCCGTTTCCATCGGTGGCGCCGGAATCATCCGGCGCCACTTTCGCCTTGCTGGTGCGCCCCGCTCGCGAGCGCCTGAAAGAATCCACCCCATGACCCCAAGCAACGCCAAGATCCCCGTCACCATCGTCACGGGCTTCCTCGGCAGCGGCAAGACCACGCTGCTGCGCCACATCCTCGGCAACGCCGAAGGCCGCCGCATCGCGGTGATCGTCAACGAGTTCGGCGAGCTGGGCATCGACGGCGAGATCCTGCGCGGCTGCGGCATCGGCTGCGACGACGAAGGCAACGAGCGTGAAGGCGCGCTCTACGAACTGGCCAACGGCTGCGTCTGCTGCACGGTGCAGGAGGAGTTCCTGCCGGTGATGCTGCAACTGGCCGAACGCCGCGGCGAGCTCGACGCGGTGCTCATCGAAACCTCCGGCCTCGCGCTGCCCAAGCCGCTGGTGCAGGCCTTCCAGTGGCCGGACATCGCCAACATCTTCACCGTCGATTCGGTGGTGACGGTGGTCGACGGTCCCGCCGCCGCCTCGGGCCAATTCGCCGAGAACCCGCAGGCGGTCGATGAAGCCCGCCGCGCCGATCCCAACCTCGACCACGAATCGCCGCTGCACGAGCTGTTCGAAGACCAGCTCTCGGCCGCCGACCTCGTGGTTCTCAACAAGACCGACCTGATGGACGACGCGGCGCGCGCCAAGGTCGAGGCGCTGGTGCGCGAGGAACTGCCGCCCGAGGTGAAGATCGTCGCCGCCAGCGAAGGCCGGCTGCCGCTCGCGCTGCTGCTGGGCCAGGGCCGCGCGGCCGAGGACACCATCCACCTGCGCGAGAGCCACCACGACCACGAGGAAGACCACGACCACGACGAGTTCGATTCGCTCGTGATCGAGTTGCCGCCCGTCGAGCGCGACAGCCTGCTGGCCGCGCTCGGCAAGCTGGTCGAGCAGCACACCATCTACCGCGTGAAGGGCTTCGTCGCCGTGCCGGGCAAGCCGATGCGCCTGCTGGTGCAAGGCGTGGGCCGCCGCTTCGACCATCACTTCGACCGCCGCTGGCGCGACGGCGAGGCGCAGCGCACGCGGCTGGTGTTCATCGGCGAAGACCTGGACGAAGGCGCGCTGCGCAAGGCGCTCGAAGAGGCGAGCGCGGTCGCCACCGCCTGACGCCCCGAGCGCATGCACCTGCTGAGCACCCAGCCCGGACGCTTCGTCGAGGACGACAGCGTCGTCACGCGCCTCGACCAGACGCCGGGCGACATCGTGGTGCTCAGCTCGGCCGACACGACGCTCGCGCTGCTCGCCGCCGCGCGCACCGCGCTGGCGGCCACCGACCCCGGCTATCCGTCGCTGCGGCTGGCCAACCTCATGTACCTGCGCCAGCCGGCCTCGCTCGACCTCTACGTCGACGAGGTGCTGCAGCATGCGCGCGTGGTGGTGGTCGACCACCTGGGCGCCGAATCGGCCTGGGCCTACGGGCTGCAGCAGCTCGAGAAGCTGGCCAGGCGCAAGGGCCAGCAACTCGCCATGTTCTCCGGCGACCTGCAGGAAGACGAAGACCTGCTCGCGCGCGGCACGCTGTCGCGCGCGGTGAGCCGCCGGCTCTGGCAGTACATGCGCAGCGGCGGGGCAGGCAATGCGATGCAGTTCCTGCGCGCCGTGGCCTTTCACGGCCTGGGCCACGGCGAAGCGCCGCTGCCGCCGCGCAGCCTGCCGCAGGTGGCGCTGCACGTGCCGGGCGGCGTGGGCGCTTCGCATACCGTGGCCGGCATCGACGACCTGCGCGCCGGCTGGCACGCGGGCGCGCCGGTGGTGGCGCTGGTGTTCTATCGCTCGCACCTGCTGTCGGGCAACACGGCGGCCTTCGATGCGCTCGCCGCGGCCTTGACTGCGCAGGGACTGAACCCGCTGCCCGTCGCGCTCGATTCGCTGAAGGATCCGCTGTGCCTTTCCACACTGCGCGCGCTGTGCGCAGAGCACGATGTGCAGCTCGTGCTCAACACGACCGCATTCGCGGCGCTGGGGCAGGGCGGACAGAGCGACGAGGTCGAGCTGGCCGGCGACGCCCCCGTGCTGCAGGTGATCGTGAGCGGCGGCAACCGGGAAGACTGGCTGGCCGACAGCCAGGGCCTGCGCCCGCGCGACATCGCGATGCAGATCGCGCTACCCGAGATGGACGGCCGCATCGTCACGCGCGCCGTGAGCTTCAAGGGCCTGTCGCACCGCTGCGAGCTCACGCAGACCGAGGTGGTGAACTACCAGCCCGAGCCCGACCGCATCGCCTTCGTGGCAGAGCTGGCGCGGCGCTGGTGCAAGCTGCGCAGCCTGCGCGCAGAAGAGAAGCGCGTCGCGCTGATCCTCGCCAACTACCCGGGCAGCGAAGGCCGCATCGGCAGCGGCGTGGGGCTGGACACGCCGGCCTCGGTGATGGCGATCCTGCACGCGATGACGGCCGAGGGCTATGCGCTCGGCGATCCCGATGCGATGCCCGTCGACGGCGATGCGCTGATGCGCAAGCTGCAGGAAGGCATCGCCAACGACCCGTCGCAGTGGGCTTCGCGGCCCGCCTGGCAGAGCTTCGCACTGGCCGACTACCGGGCATGCCTGTCACGCCTGCCCGATGGCATGGCCGCAGCCATCGACGAACGCTGGGGTGCGCCCGAGCAAGACCCGATGCTGCGCAACGGCCGCTTCATGATCGCCGGCCTGCGGCTGGGCCGCGTGTTCGTCGGCATCCAGCCCGCGCGCGCGCTCGGCAGCCTGGGCGCCGCCGACTACGCGAGCTACCACGACGCCGAGCTGGTGCCGCCGCACAGCTACTTGGCCTTCTACTTCTGGCTGCGCGAGGCCTTCGCCATCGACGCGGTGGTGCACGTGGGCAAGCACGGCAACCTCGAATGGCTGCCCGGCAAGAGCATCGCGCTGTCGCAGGCCTGCTGGCCCGACGCGATCCTCGGGCCGCTGCCCAACGTGTATCCGTTCATCGTCAACGATCCGGGCGAGGGCGCGCAGGCCAAGCGGCGCACGCAGGCGGTCATCGTCGACCACCTCATGCCGTCGCTCACGCGGGCGGAGAACCACGGCCCGATGCAGGACCTGGAGCGGCAGGTCGACGAGTACTACGACGCGCTGCTGGTCGACGCGCGCCGCGCGAAGGTGCTGCGCGCGCAGATCCTCGCCGCGGTGCGTGCGCAGCACCTGATCGAGGAGCTGGGCTTGCCCGGCGCGCAGGAGGAAGACGACGCCGTGCTCGCGCGCGTCGACGCCTACCTCTGCGAGCTGAAGGAAACGCAGATACGCGACGGGCTGCACGTCTTCGGCGCCTCCCCGAACGGACGGCTGCGGCGCGACACGCTGCTGGCGCTGGCGCGCTATCCCGCTGCCGATGGCGCGGGTGCGAACGCCGGTTTGCTCGGCGCGCTCTCGCAAGACCTGCTGCCCGACGACGCCTTCGATCCGCTCGACATCGACGCGGCCAAGCCATGGCAGGGCGCGCGCCCCGAGCTGCTGCAGTCGGTGAGTACGGAGGCATGGCGCCACCAGGGCGACACGCGCGAGCGGCTGGAACTGCTCGCGCAGCGGCTGATGGAAGAGGGCGCGTGTCCTCCCGAGCTGCCGCGCACCGCCGCCGTGATGAGCCGAATCGACAGCAGCCTCGCACCCGCGCTCGACGCCTGCGGCACGCAGGAGCTGCGTCAGCTGTCACGCGCCCTGCAGGGCCGCTTCGTGCCGCCGGGCCCGAGCGGCTCTCCCTCGCGCGGCCGGCCCGACGTGCTGCCGACGGGCCGCAACTTCTACGCCGTCGACACCCGCGCCATTCCCACGCCCACGGCCTGGATGCTCGGCCTCAAGTCGGCAGCGCAGCTGGTCGAACGGCACATGCAGGAGCACGGCGACTATCCGGCGGCGCTAGGCCTGTCGGTCTGGGGCACGGCGACCATGCGCACCGGCGGCGACGACCTGGCGCAGGCCTTCGCGCTGATCGGCGTGCGGCCGAAGTGGGCGCCGGGCAGCCAGCGGGTGGTCGATTTCGAGGTGCTGCCCACGGTCGGGCTCGGGCGTCCGCGCATCGACGTCACGCTGCGCATCTCGGGCTTCTTCCGCGACGCCTTCCCGAATGCCGTTCAGATGTTCGACGCGGCAGTGCAGGCCGTGGCGGCACAGGAAGACGAGGACGAGGAACGCAACCCGATCCGCGCGCGCATCCTTCGCGAGACCGCCGCGCTGCAGGCCCGGGGCATGGCGCCTGAGCTTGCCCGCACGCAGGCCGGCTGGCGCGTGTTCGGCTCGGCGCCCGGCAGCTACGGCAGCGGCCTGCAGCCGCTCTTCGACCGCGGCGACTGGCAAAGCGACGACGACCTGTCGAAGGCCTACGTCGGCGGCAGCGCCCATGCCTACGGCCAGGGCAGTGACGGCGTGCCGGCGGCCGACGCGCTGAAGCGCCGGCTGCGCGCGATGACCGTCGTCATGCAGAACCAGGACAGCCGCGAGCACGACCTGCTCGACTCCAACGACTACTACCAGTTCCAGGGCGGCATGGCCGCCGCGGTGCGCCACCTGAGCGGCCGCCAGCCCGCCATGTACCACGGCGACCACGGCAACCCGCAGGCGCCGCGCGTGCGCACGCTGAAGGAAGAGATCGGCCGCGTCGTGCGCTCGCGCGTGGTGAACCCGAAGTGGATAGCCGGCGTGAAGCGCCACGGCTACAAGGGCGCCTTCGAGATGGCTGCCACGGTCGACTACCTGTTCGGCTTCGACGCTACCGCGCGCGTGGTCGGCGACCACCAGTACGCGATGCTGGCCGACGCCTACGTGCTCGACGAAGCCACCCGCGATTTCGTGAACGAACACAACCCGCGCGCGCTGACCGACATGCTCAACCGCCTGCTCGAAGCCATGCAGCGCGGCCTTTGGCAGTCGCCCGGCGACTACCGCGCCCAGCTGGAGAACCTGCTGCTCGACCACGAGCAGCGGATGGAAGGAATCCCCCGATGACCACAGCCGCCCCGATGCCGGTGCCCTTTCCCTTTGCCGCGATAGCGGGCCAGCCGCATCTGCGCCAGGCCCTGTTGCTGGCCGCCGTCGACCCGGGCCTGGGCGGCGTGCTCATCGAAGGACCGCGCGGCACGGCCAAGACCACCGCGGCGCGCGCGCTCGCCGAGCTGCTGCCCGGCGCGCCCTTCGTCACGCTGCCGCTGGGCGCGAGCCTCGAAAGCCTGGTCGGCACGCTGGACCTCGCGAAAGCCCTGGCGGGCCATGAGCTCGCCTTCGCGCCCGGCCTGCTGGCGCGCGCGCATGGCGGCGTGCTGTACGTGGACGAAATCAACCTGCTGCCCGACGCGCTGATCGATTCGCTGCTCGACGCTGCCGCCAGCGGCGTCAACGTGGTGGAGCGCGACGGCATCTCGCACCGGCATGCCGCGCGTTTCGTGCTCGTGGGCACGATGAACCCGGAGGAGGGCACGCTGCGCCCGCAGTTGCTCGACCGCTTCGGCCTGTGCGTGCAGTTGCGCAACATCGACGAGCCGGCCGAGCGGCAGGCCATCGTTCGCGCCCGGCTGGCCTTCGATGCCGATCCGCAGGGCTTTCGCGCGAAGCATGCGCAGGAAGAGGCGGCGCTGGCTGCCTCGCTGGCGCGCGCGCGGACGCTCGTGGCCGATGCGTCGGCGCTGCCTTATGGCGATGCGGTGCACGAGGCCGTAGGCGCGCTGTGCATTGCCGCCGGCGTCGACGGGCTGCGCGCCGATCTCGTGATGCTGCGCTCGGCCCGGGCGCTCGCGGCCTGGGAAGGTGCTGACGGGATCACGGCCGACCACGTGCGGCGCGTGGCCGAAGCGGTGCTGCTGCATCGTCGCAAGCCCGGGGCCGAGGCTGCAGCGCCGGCTCCGGCATCCGGCGCTGCAAGGCCCGCCGCGACCGTCAATGGGCAGGACGGCACGAACAGCGCGAACGACTTGGGCGGCACGGGAGATGTGGGTGGAGAGGACTGGGGCGCCATGCCTCCCGAGCCCGTCGGCATCGAGCGCGTGAAGCCGCTGCGCCCGCTGATCGCCCCCGCGCAGGCGGTCGCCTCAAAAAAAGCCTGAGCCTCCGGGACGCCACGCCCGCTGGCTCGCGCCAGGGTGACCGGAGGCAGGGTTCGCACAGGGACGCATGGCACGCCACAGCCACGCACGGCGCTGCCTTCGATTGGCCGCGCACCTTCGCGGCGCGCGGCGCCGGCCGGCTCCGTGCCGAACACCTGCGCCATCGTCCGCGGGAGGCGCGCAGCGGCGCGCTGCACTGCTTCCTGCTCGATTGCTCGGCCTCCATGCGCGACGACGGCGGCCTCGCGCGCGCCAAGGGCCTGCTGCTCGCGCTGATGCAGGAGGCTTACCAGCGCCGCGACCATGTCGCGCTGCTGTGCTTTGCCGGCGACACGGTGGAGCTGCGCCTGCCGCCGCGCCGCGCCAGTGCGTGGAACGACGACTGGGTCGCGCCCATCGCTGCCGGCGGCGGCACGCCGCTCGCGCTGGGCGTGCGGCGCGCCGACCAGTTGCTGGCGAAGAGCGAGACGCGGCAGCGCTGGCTGTGGCTACTGACGGACGGACGCAGCAGCGAGAGCCCGACGCGGCCGGAGGCCGCCGACGTGGCATGCGTGATCGACTTCGAGGCGGCGCGGTTGCCGCTGCATCGCGCGAGGCGGCTGGCCGCGCAATGGGATGCGCGCTACCTCGCCGCGGGCGGGATGGCCTGAATCAAGGAGCGGCCGGGGCGTCCTGCACGGCCTGCACGGCCTGTACGGCCGCGGTTTCGTTTTCCGTCTCGGGCGGCGCCAGCATCGTTCCCCTGCAGTTCGGCGAGCCGCAGTGGCAGGGGTACTTCGACGGCGGTGAGCCGTCGTCCGCTGTGAGCGAGTAGTCGATGAAAAGCTCGTCGCCCGCGTCCACCGCCACAAGCGTCTGGAACTTGAGCACCAGTTCGCCGCCCTCGTCGTATTCCTCCACCGCCTCGCAGTTCGGCTCGCACGAATGGTTGAGGTGGCGGGTGGCGTTGCCGCCCTTGGCGCCGTCGATGGTCTCGTTGTTCGACAGCGTGAACAGGTAGGTGAGCTGGTCGTCCCAGACCTTGGTGGCGATCTCGGCCTTGGTGTAGCGGCGGCCTTCGTAGAGGCCGAGAAAGGCTTCGGCCGGCAGGTCGCGCGTGGCGAAGGCGCCGAGGCCGTGCACGCCGCTGGGGCCTACGCGCACGAAGGGGGTGGACGAGGTTCGCTTGTGGTGCTTCATGGGGGGGAGGGGAGCCCGTCGGGCGAATGGCTCCTCGTGGTTTCTTGCTGGAGTGTCAACGGCATTTCGATCCGGCGGATGACAGGTGCTGCGTCATCGGGTCGTTCAGGGCTTCGGGTCGCCCAGGGAGTTCAGGCAACCCACGATCGCATCGGCAGCCTCGTCGAGCCGGGGACCGGGCCGCATCATCAGGTCGAAGCGCGCGGAGGCAAAGCTGCACACCCGCCCGCGCTGGATGGCCGACATGGCAGACCAGCCGGGCCGTGCGGCCATGGCGGAGATCTCGCCGAGGGCCGACACCATCAGCACGTCGGGGTTGGCGCGCACCACGAATTCGGGGCTCATCTTGGGGAAGGGGCCGAGCGTGCCGGGCACCGCATTGCCGAGCCCGAGGCGGGCCAGCGTCTCGCCGATGAAGGAGCTCTCGCTGGCCGCGGCCATGCCGCCATGCACCTCGAAATACACGCGCCGGCCCTTCCAGCCGGCCGGCACGCGGGCGCGGGCTGCGTCCAGCCCGGCGTCGAGCTTGCGCCAGTAGGCCTCGCCCGCACCGGGGCGGCCGGTGGCTCGGGCCACGGTTTCCATCACGCGGCGCATGTCGGCGTGGGTCTTGGCGTCGAGCGCCAGCACCTTCAGGCCCAGGCGCTCCAGCGGCTCGGCGGCGCGGCTGCGAGGGCGCAGCAGCACCAGGTCGGGCTTGAGCGCGACGATGCGCTCGACGTTCGCGTCGTCGATGCCGCCCACCTGCGGCAGCCCCTTCACCGACGCCGGCCAGTTGGCGTGGCGGTCGATGCCCACCAGCCGGTCGCAGGCGTCGAGCGCGCACACGGTCTCGGTCAGCGAGGGCATCAGCGACACGATGCGCTTGGCCGGGGCCTGCAGCTCGACCGAGGTGCCACGGTCGTCCTCCAGCCGGATGGCCGTGCCGGCGGCATGCGCGGCCGGGCCGAAGCCCAGCGCGACGAAGGCCGCGGCCTCGGCGACCCGGCGGACGGTGGAAGACAGAAGCTGGCGCGGGGCGGGGTTCGGCAGGGCGGAGGAGGTCATCGATCTGGCAGGTGGCGGGCAGGCGTTGGCCCGCCTATTGTCGCGGCGTGCGCAGGCGCAGCCGCCGCGCGGCTTCTTCCTCGCGCGCGTCGTCCACCTCGCGCATCACGTGGCGCAGGTCGACCGGGCCGGTCTCCTGAACGAAGCTGCCGGTGAGTTCGGTCTCGGGGCGCAGTTGGCCGCGCTCGTAGAGGTGCCAGATCTCCTCGCCGTAGCGCGTGTCCAGCAGCACGGGCGCGAACTGGCCGAAGAAATTGCGCAGGTTCTCGACGTCGCGCAGCAGCATGCGCCGGGCGTGGTTGTTGCCCGCGGCATCGACCGCCTGCGGCAGGTCGATGACGACCGGACCGTCCTCGGCCAGCAGCACGTTGAACTCCGAGAGGTCGCCGTGCACGATGCCCGCGCACAGCATGCGCATCACCTCGCGCAGCAGGCTGGCGTGGTGGCGCATGGCGTCCGCGGGCGAGAACATCACGTCGTTCAGGCGGGGTGCGGCGTCGCCGTTCGCGTCGGTCACCAGGTCCATCAGCAGCACGCCCTCCAGGAAGTTGTGCGGCGTGGGCACGCGCACGCCGGCGGCGGCAAGCCGGTAGAGCGCATCGACCTCGGCGCTCTGCCAGATGGCCTCGGTCACCTTGCGACCGAAGCGCGTGCCCTTGGCCATGGCGCGCGCCTCGCGGCTGTTCTTGACGCGCCGGTTCTCGGTGTAGTCCACGGCCTGCCGGAAGCTGCGCTTGTCGGCCTCCTTGTAGACCTTGGCGCAGCGCGTCTCGTCGCCGCAGCGCACGACGTAGACCATGGCTTCCTTGCCGCTCATGAGCTGGCGCACCACGGTGTCGATGAGGCCTTCGTCGATCAGGGCCTGCAGTCTTTGCGGTGCCTTCATGCGCGGGCCTCCCGGGAGATCATGGGACGGATAGCGAGGTAGGCCCGCAGGCTGTTCGTGCCGAACTGGTAGATGCTCTCCTGCCGGTGCACGGCAAAGCCCAGCTGGCGGTTGATGGCGAGCATCGGCGCGTTGACCTCCGCGTTGCTGGTGGAGATCAGCGCCAGCTCCGGGTGGCGCGAGTGCACCAGCCGCAGCATCGCGGCCTTGACGCCCTTGGCCAGGCCCCTGCCGCGCCAGTGGCGGGCCACGGCCGTGAGCCGCTGGAACATGCGATCGGGGAACAGCTGGTTCCAGCTGGCGTCGCACACCGCGACGACCTCGTCGCCGTCGAGCAGCAGCACGAGGTAGTGTTCGCCGCCGCGGCGGTCGATCTCGGCGTACCACGCGACGTATTCCGCCATTTCATAGCGCATGGGCGCTCGCTCCAACGCGCTGGTGGGTGCATCGTTCAGCAACGTCGACAGCGCGGGCAGCAGTGTCGCGAGCCGCTCGACGGGCACGCGCCCGGCATGGATCTCGGCGCGCAGACCGTGGGCGGGCGCGAAGCCCTCGGCTTCCCACCGGGAGAGAGCCTGCCAGTCGAGGCCGGCGAAGGTTGCGCGGTTCTCGACGCTGCGGTGCTTTTCCTGCGCTCCGATGGCGCGCAGGAAGGCGTGGCCCTCGGGCAGGTGCGCCTTGACCGTCGCGGTGGTCTTGCCCTGTGCTTCCATGAGCGCGAGCAGCGCGCCAAGCAGCGTGCTGGCCACGCCGCGGCGCTGATGCGAGCGCAGCACGCCGCCCCAGGCATCGACGAAGGGCGCGAAGGATTCGTAGTCGGGCGTTCCCGCTCGGCGGATGCCCATGTTGAGGCTGCCGACGGGCTTGCCGTGCTCGCCGAGCGCGAGCACCCGGTGGACGACGTACAGCGGCGCGTTCTGCAGCACACCGTGCCGGGTCTCGGCGTCGCTCGTCGAGGGTTCGTCGGGAAAGTCCTCGGCGCTGCGCTGGCGCCAGTAGGCGAGGGCATCACGCCACTCAGCCTCGGAGGCGCGCTGGGGATCGAAAAATACAGTGGTTGCAACGGGCCGCGAATGCGCGGCGTTGGCTTCGGACATGGTGTGCCTTGATTCGAAAGGGAACGGGGCGCCGACGGCACATGCGTGCTGGCGGCGGCGTTTGAATCGGGGCGGTTTGTCGCGGCGGCGAAAAGGCCGCGGGTGCCGGACTGGCCGTGCCCGTCAGGGGCACGTGCTGCGCGGGAGGCGCGTCAGCAATCGATCAGCGGGTGGGGGGCACGACAAACCGCACGATGGTGGGGGCGTGAATTACGGCGTCTTCCATCTCGTGCCTCCTTTTCGCAGGTGGTTGTCGAAGCGGCCACTGTAGCGGGCTGGTCGCCTGCTGTGAAGTGCTGCGTGGTGCCGCGTGGTGCGGGCGGCACACGAGAGCCGACACGCCCGATCGGTGCGTCGGCCCTGAACATGCCGTCCTCAGTTCTTCATGCTGTGGACCAGGGACGCCAGCGCCGACGATATGAAGATGGCCACGATGAAGCGCAGCCAGCCCGACTTGCGCTGCACGAAGTTGCCGATGACGACGCCGCCCGTCATCAGCCAGATCAGCGGGCTGGTTCCCGAGAGGAAGACGCTGACGACGTAGAGGGCCTGCAGCATCATGCTGGCGACCCAGCCGATCTGGGAGAGGGCGCCCGGTGCCTGCTTCGCAGCCGGGGCGGCTGCCTGGCCTGTCGCGGCCTGCGCCGCGGCGGGTGCGGGCGCCGGTGCCCGGCTGGCCGTGGCCGCTTGCGGGCGTGCCTCTTCGCGCTGAGCCTTCTTCTCTTCGGCGATCTGCTCGGCGGTTTTCTCCAATACCGGTGCGGCTGCTTCAGCTGGCTGCCACCACGCCGGCCAGGGCGCCTTGCCCTCGGCGGACAGCTTGCGGAACGCGCCTGCGCCGAGCTTGCGCTGCGATGCCTGCGTCTTCGGTGCCGAGCCGCCTTCATGCTTCGCCGCCAGCGCGCGCACCCGCTGCAGATACGGCTCGGCGCGCGCCGCATCGGTCATCGCGATGAAGTTCGCATAGCCGCGCAGCGCGCCGATCACGTCGCTGTTGCCGTTCCATTGCAGCCCCTGCGGGCCGTGGCGCTCCGCCTGGTGCAGCACCGCGCGGAAGCGCCGCAGCGTGTCGCGGTCGACCGAGAGCTTGTCGTTGACGACGATGCCCGTCACATGCTGCTGGCGGTGCCTGCGCATCACCTGCTGTTTGTCGGGGTGCAGCGTGAGGCCCTCGCTCGCCACGATCTGCTTCACGCGCCACAGCAGCTTGGCCGTGTCGCGGCTGTGCTCGGGGCCGGCGGAGAACGTCAGGTCGTCCGCGTAGCGCGTGTAGCGAAAGCCCAGCTTCGCCGCGCTTGCGGCCAGCCGCGCATCGAGCCTGCGGCACAGCAGGTTGGTGATCATCGGGCTGGTGGGCGCACCCTGAGGCAGCACGCGGTCGCCGCGCGCGACGAAATAGCGGTTGCCGTCGAGCTGCACTTCGTCGGTCGGCGCCTCGGTGCACACCAGCGCCAGCAGGCTCGCCACCTGCGACGAATAGCCGAGCTGGCGGAACACGCCGCGCACGCGGCGCATGCCGATGGAGGGAAAGAAGTCCTTCAGGTCGAGGTTGACGACCACATCGCGGCCCACGTGCGGCGCGGCATTGGTGATGATCGAGCGGCCCGGCATGAAGCCGTGCGCGGCCTCGTGCACCGGCATCTTCGCGAGGATGTTGTCGAGCACCCAGTACTGCGCGCGCTTCAGCCGCGGCATGGGCGCGGAGATGTGCCGCTCGCCGCCGCTCTTCTTGGGCATGGTGAAGCGCTGGTAGTGGCTCACGCTCGACACCTCGCGGTGCCATGCCAGGAAGCGCAGCTCGCCCAGGCCGACGCCCATGGCTTGCGCCAGGTCGCCCGCATGGTCCAGCGCGGGCAGGGTGTTGCGGGCCAGCGCCTGGCTGTCGCTGTGCCCGTCGTTGAGGCCGCCCGAGACGCCGTCGCCCACATACAGCAACTCGCGCTTGCGCCGCTCGTGCCATGCCACGGCGCGCGCATGGCGGCCCTGAGCGAGGCGCTGGCGGGTTTCCTCGCGGCGCTCGCGGGCTCGGGCCATGCGCTCCTTGCGCATCATCTTCAGGGCCCGGTCGCGGTCCTCGATGCCGCGCAGTTCGGTGCCGAGCTTCGAGAGCGCGGTCTGCAACTCGCCCTCGCGGCGGATCAGCTGCTCCTCGACCGTTGGCTGTGCCACGTCGTGCGGCCAGAAGCCCAGGCGCTGCATTTCCTCGAGGACGACTTCCTGCTTGGAACTCTTGCGGATGCGCTCGTACAGCTGCTCGCGGGTGAGCGCGGAGTCGGGAACGGAAGATGAAGAAGCGGCGGGAGACTGCATGGTCATGGCGCTGCGCCACCGGCCGATGCACTGCTTGGAGAAGGGAAAGATTGCGAACGAAGCGGGAATCTCGTCGAAGAGCCTCGGGACTGGAGGGCTCCACTCGACGCCGTATGGCCATGGTGACGCCGATGAGCTTCGAGGAAGCCGCACTGTTGTCGCGTCACCATGGCCATACGGCACAGTGAAGAGACGTCCAGTGACGCTTGGGAAGTGCTGTGTGCGAGGGCGGCGATACGCCGACCGGATTGCAAGAGCCTTCCCGCTCCGTTCGCAAAAAGCAGTGTATCAGCCGATGTGGGCGGTGGTCCTTTCCTGGTCTGTCGTTGTTGTTGTCGTGGTGTTCGCCGCAATGGACGGCGCGGCCGAGAGGCGCAGCGCAAGCATGTGCTCGCACGGCCCCCTGGTCATGCGATGGCGCACGAAGTGGCTGCACTGGCACTCGCCCGAGGCCACGCGCTGGTCGGCATCGAGCTGAAGGCTCGTGAAGTACTCGCGCTGGCCGGCCGAGCCCTTGCACTTCCCGCTGATCGAGACGCCTCCATCGGCGCGCGCCTGCGTCTTCACGCCGGCGATGCGACGCGCGCGCACCAGCTCGGCTGCGGCTTCTTCCTCGGGGCTGGCGTAGCGCAGCTTGTCCATGGGCAGCGGTTCGCGGCTGAGCTCGCGCAGCCGCCACACGCCGTGCGCGATGTCGTACACCACGCGGCCGGCCTGCACGTAGCCGCCGAGCGCGGCGTCGACCGTGAGCGTCGAAAGGCCGGTTGCCGCGGCAAGCTCGTCGGTGGTGGCGCGCCAGCGTTCGCCCAGCGCGGCGAACACGCGCAGCAGGCTGTCCTGGTCGACCGTCTGGCGCGGCTGCAGCAGCTCGAAGTGGCCGTTGCGCGACCAGTCGTTGGCGGTCCAGCCCGAGAGGCCGAGCGTGAATTCCATGTCGGGCATCTGCGCGACCCAGAAGCTGGGCATGCCGGTGCCCAGCAGGTGCACGGTGAAGCCCTGTGCCACCGGCACCAGCCGTTCGAGCTGCAGCAATCGGCGCCGGCCCCACACGCGGATGTCGATGTCGGAGGTGGCGCTGTGCGTGGAGCGCGGGCACACCAGCTCGTGGCCCCAGGGCTCGAACACGATGCGCACCGGCTGTCCCGGCCGCAGCACGAAGCGCAGCGAACGCGGGCCCACACGCTCCTTGCGTCGGCGCAGCACCAGGCAGATGTTGTGGATGTCCATCGGGTGCAGCTGCAGCCGGTGCGCAGGCAGCAGCATCGCGCTGCTGACCTGCAGGAAGCCGCGAACCCAGCTGTCGGGCACGTCGATCTTCGGCTCGTGGAAGGCCGGATCGTTGTCGCTCTGAACCTGGAAGCCGCCCGGGTCGATGGCCAGCCGCGTCGTCTTGTAGTCGCGGATCTTCTGGAACTCGTCGTACAGCGATTCGGAGTAATCGACGTTGGTGGTGCCGAAGGCGTGGTCGCTCACCCGGTCGAAGATGTCGTGGCTGCACGAGAACATGCCGTAGCTCGACTCGTCCTGGCTGAAGCATTCGAAGAACACGCGGTCGGGGTGCACCGTGATCACCGGGTCGAGCACGAACCACGCCTCGCGGTTGACCTTGTAGATGTGGTCGAAGTAGCGCTGCTGCGCGCTCATGAAGGGCTGCATCACCGCGCGCTTGCTCTTGCGCAGCTCGGCCAGCTCCCTGCTGATCGGCTCCATCTGCGCCTTCAGCTCGTCGCTGCGCGCCATGAACTGGGCGAGCAGCTCGCTTTCCTGTCCGGCCAGCCATTCGAGGTACGCGCTCTTGTCGCGCGGCTTGAAGCGCAGGTCGCCCACCACTACGTCGTGCAGCGCGGACATGCCTTCGCGGAACGGCAGGTGGCGGTTGATGTCGGCGACGAAGTGCACCGGCGTGCGCAGCGTGTCGGGCGCGAATTGCAGCGCGGTGCTGTTGGCGGTGTGCTGCGCGCCGGAGTGGCCGAAGTAGCGGTACTGGAATCTCATGCTGCGGGCCCTCCGGTCAGGGCGGAGGAAGAGGGCGGCGGCGAACGTCGCGGCGCGATGCTGCGCACCGGCGCGGTCTGCAACGGGTTGTCCAACTGGGGAAAGGCTTCCTGGATGCTGCGCAGCCCCGCCACGTATTGCGCGCGCTCCGTGATCGCGCCGGTGACGGCCTGCCGCGCGAAGACGCGCGCAACGATGCGCGCGATGTCTTCCGAATGCGCGGCCTGCGCAGCCAGGAATTCCATGACGCGCGCCTTGGCCAGCCGCCCCCGGTTGGCCTGCGAAAGCACGCTCAGGAAGTAGGGCTCCAGCCGTGCCAGCACGTCGGCGTTGCGGCTCGCGGCCGATGCCAGCCAGTTGGTGACGAACAGCTGCATGCCCGCCGACGGGTGCTGGCTGAGCTGCAGCATGTAGGTGGTGACGTCGGTCACGTCGAAATGCGTGGTGAGCAGCTCGCGGCCCAGCCGCTGCGCGCCCGCGTCCTTGTGGTCGCACAGGCGAACCAGCAGCGCGGGCGTCCACTGGCTTGCGCCGCTTTGCGAGCCGAACCACTGGCGGGCCCAGTCGCGCGCGTCGTCCCAGCGGCTGTCGAAGATGCGCAGCGCATCGCCGAGGTTCGAGAGCGTGCGTTCGGGGTTCGAGGCCAGCTGGTCCATGGCCCAGCGGCGCGCGGCGGCGGTGTCGACGAGGCCGAGGCTGGCTGTCTGCAGCACGTCGAAGCCCTGCGCATCCTGCTGCGGCAGCAGCCACGCGCCGAGGCGCTGCGCACCCTTGCTGCGCGCTTCGAGCAGTCGCAGCGTGACGGCGGGCTCGCCGCGGCGCGTGTGCTCGGCCAGCGGGCCGCACAGCCATTGCAGCAGCGAATCGAACACGCCTTCGGCCGCTTCGGCGCGGAACAGCTCGTCGCGCAGCAGCGGCATCAGCGCGGCGGCGAATTCGGGGTGGGCGGGAAGCAGCTGCGCCAGGCGCGGCGCGACGGCGGCGCGTACGGCCGGCATCGGGCTGCTGCAGAAGGCCGCGAACAGCTCGGGCTGGTTGACCAGCGTGGCATCCGGCAGGGAGGTGAAGAGCCGCACGCCGGCGCCGCGCAGGCGCTCGTCGTCGGACTGCAGCAGGCGGGTGAGCACGCTCACCGGCAGGCCCTGGACGGAGGCCGGATGCAGCAGCAGCCACTCGGCGGCGGTGCGCACCACGTCCGGGCTCGCGTGATCGAAGAGCGCGAGCAGCCTGTTCAGCGGCGCCTTCGCGGCAGCCGTGCGCAGCAGGCCCTGCAGCGCCCATTGCACGTTCTCGCAGATGGCGTCGAGCGCCGGCTGCGCGGCGTCGCAGGCCGACAGCCATGCGAGCAGTTCGGTGGCCAGCGCGTCGAGCGTCGAAAGATTCGGCGCGGCGGCCTGCAGCAGCAGGCGCGAGGCGCGGCGCACTTCGGCATCGGCCGATGTCAGCAGCATCAGCAGCAGGTCGACCTGCTGGCTGTAGAGGCCCGGATCCTGCCCGATGTATTCGAGCGCGAGCGTGCGCGCCTCGGCCAGCGGCGAGCCCAGCATCGCGGGCAGCCAGGGCAGGGCGGGCTCGCCGGCCGTGATGCGCTGGCGCGCGATGGCGAGCGCGAAGCGCGCAGTGTCCTCCCAGGTACTGGCCAGCAGGCGCCACACGGCGGGCGGCTCGAGGGCATCGCAGAAGGGCTTGTTGTCCTGCAGCGCGCGCGCGGCGAAGGCGTGCACCGCCGCGCACCGGCTCTGCTGCATCAGCTGCAGCAGCGCCTGCGGATGGCGGTCCCAGCGTTCGGGCCAGGCTTCGGTGCGGTTCAGGCGCTGCGTGGGCAGCGGCGTGCTGCGGCGCCACTGCAGGCCGCCGCGCTGGGCTTCCCATTCGGGGTCGTGGCGATGCAGCAGCTGCATCAGCACCAGCCAGCGGCTGTAGGGGCCGGTGTGCCAGCTGCGGGGTTCGGGCGTCCAGCGCGATTCGCGCTGCTGGCCGGCGGTACCCGCCTCGCTGTCGTCGGCCGCGAGCAGCACGCCCATGGCGAGCCGCAGCCAGTCGGGCTCGTCGGCCGTGCCGGCCAGCGCCAGCCGGCGCAGGTTGCGCCACGTGCGGCGGCGCAGGTAGTCGCGCGTGCGCTGGCTGTAGGCGAGGCGGCTGTCGGGCCGCACGATTTCCTTGGCGATGTCCACGTAGCGGCCGTCGACCTGCGCCCAGCGCCCGCCGGTGCGGAAGGCCGCGCGCTGCGTTTCCAGGCGCTGGTGCAGCACGCCAAGCAGGGCGTAGTCGCCCGAGAACTCCGCGCCCTTGTAGAGCCGGCGCCATGCGCGGAAGCTGCCGGCCGCGAGCTGCAGCGTCGGCGCGATCTCGAGCAGCGCGGCATGCGCGAGCCCCTCGCCCGCGGGGCCTTCGAGCAGCGAGAGGTCGAACAGCTGCTCGACCCAGGCCGCGTACTTCATTCCGTTCCAGAGCGCGGGGTCGGCCAGGTGCTGCCGCAGCATCGGCATGGCTTGCCCTGCAGGGGCTTCGCCCATGGCTGTCCAGGCGCGGCGCAGTGCAGCGGGCCAGTCGTCGACGATGCGCGCCGCTTCGGCCGCGCGCTGCTCGGCGGGCCAGAGCGCGAGCGCGGCCCAACGCGCCGCCCGGGTGACCACGGGCGTGCGGCCACGCCGGGAGAGTTCGCGCATCGCCTCGAAGGCGCCGCCGTCACCGCAGCGGCCGATGGCCCATGCGATGCAATAGTCGAGCATTGGCTCGCCGGTCTCGATGAGGTCGACGAGCTGCGGCACCGCCGCCGCCAGCCGGCGTTCGCCGATGCGCCACACCACGCGGCTGCGGCGCACGGGGGGCAGCAGCCTCCACGCGTCGGGGCGGATGCTGGCGAGCAGGACGGCGTCGCCGGGATGGGAGAGGGCAGCGGCCACGGGGGCTGCGGCAGGAACGACGGCGGAGCCCTCGGGCACATAGCCCTGCGCGATCTGCGCCGCCACGGCGCGCTCGAAGACGGCGGTGGCGGCTTCCAGCGGCAGCGGCGACGGGGTATGGACCGTCTCCTTCCACTGCAGCCCGTCGCGGCTGGTGCTCACATGCACCACGTGGCCGGGAGCTTCCGGCAGGGCGAACAGTTCCACGGTGCTGAAGCCGGCGGCGCCTGCCACGCCGGGCTTCGTGCGGATGAATTTTTCTGAGCGAATGCGCTTCACGCGGAGGCCTCCCCTGCCTTCGGTCGATGCTTGTGCTGCTTTCTTGTGTCGCCGCGCATCTTAGCGGGCGTTGGCGCCGGCGCGGCCTGTGTAGCATGCGCGCTCCGGCAATCGCATGGGGGGTCTTCAGGTGTCGAACATGGAACAGGCTGAGCGCTCGAGCTTTCTCTACTTCACGGGCCAGGGCTCGGACAAGGTCTACCAGGTGCACCTGCGCCAGAAGGACGGCGGCTGGGTTGTCGACTACGGCAACGGCCGGCGCGGCGGCACGCTTTCCACCGGCACCAAGACCAGCAGCCCCGTCGCCTACGAGGCCGCGCTGAAGATCTACGACAAGGTCGTCAAGGAAAAAACCTCGAAGGGCTACACGCCCGACCAGTCCGGCGCGCTCTACACCTCGACCGACCTCGCCGGCCGGGTGAGCGGCGAACTGCCGCAGCTGCCGACGCTGATCCTCGAGGAACAGGCCGAGCGCTACTTCGACGATCCGGGCTGGGGCCTTCAGGAAAAGGCGGACGGCGAGAACCGCATCCTGCTGATCGAGGGCGAGGCCGTGCGCGGCACCAACCGGCGCGGACTCTTCGTGGACATTCCGCAGGCCTGGGTCGGCACGGCAACTGCCGCAGGGCGCACCGTGATCGCCGGCGAGCACGTGGGCGATGCCTTCATGGCCTTCGACCTGCTGGAACTCCATGGCCGCGACCTGCGCGGCGCGCCGTTCATCGAGCGCTTCGGCCATCTGCGCACGGTGGCCTCGGCCATGCCGTGGATCGCGCTGCTCGAACTCGAACTCACCGCCGAAGGCAAGCGCCGCCGCGCTGCGCAGCTGCTGGCCGCGCATGGCGAGGGCTACGTGCTCAAGGCACTCGACGCGCCTTTCGCAGCGGGCCGCAGCACGAGCAGCCTGAAGTTCAAGTTCAACCAGAGTGCGACCTGCGAAGTGATCCGCGTCAACGCGCAGCGCTCGGTGGCCGTGGGACTGCGCGACGACGCGGGCGCCATGATCGACCTGGGCAACGTGACCGTGCCGCCCAACGAGGCGCTGCCCGCGGTGGGCGCGCTGGTGGAGGTGCGCTATCTCTACCGCTATGCGGGCGGCAAGTTCGAGCAGCCGGTCTACAAGGGCCAGCGGCCGGACATGACGCCAGAGGACGCGGTGCTGTCGCAGGTCACGCGCATCAAGGACCGCAGCGCGGCGCTCGACGACGAAGCCGCCTGAACCGCACTCGCTTCGGCCGCCGGGTACGCCGCACCTGTTCGCGGAGGACCCCGATCCGGTCAAGCCGGCCAGGCTGGCGGTGCTGTTCGTTGCCGAGGAGAACTGCAGCCCGCTGTTGCCGCCGCCCTGAGCCTTCGGCGCATTCAGGCCGTCGCTTCGAAGGCCGCGTGATACGCGACGGTGCCGCTCGGCATCGCTCCTGCCATCGGCAGCGCCTGGAAATACTGTGGCGGCACGCCGGGATAGACCAGGGCAGGCGTGGCCGCGAATCCGAAGCGGCCGTAATAGGCCGGCTCGCCGAGCACCACGCAACCGGATGCACCCATGCCGCGCAACGCGGCCAGCGCTTCGTTCACGAGCCGCGTGCCGATGCCCAGCGCCTGCTGCCCGGGTCCGACCGACACCGGACCGAGCCCGTACCAGCCGGGCGAGCCATCGGAGATGCGCACCGGCGAGATGGTGACGTGCCCGACGATCGTCTGTCCGTCATCTTCCGCAACCAGCGAGACCGAGAGCTGGCCGGCGCGCCGCAATGCATTGACGATGAACTGCTCGGTATGGCTCGAATACTCTGCTGCGAGAAATGCGGCTGCCGTCAACGCCTCGATGGCCGGTGCGTCCGCAGGCACTTCGTTTCGGATACGGATGTTCATCGGCTGCTATCGCATCCGTTCGCCGTCGCGCACCGATTCGACGGCGCCGTTGTAGAACCTCACGATGCCCAGGAAGTTGCCCTGGCCCCGGTGGTACACCCAGTCTTCCATCGGCACGCAAGCCTGCGTCACCACCTGCTGCGCCGGGCCGCCGGGGTAGGGCGAAAGCACCCATGCCACCTGCGGGCGGGGCACGCAGACGAATTCCTTGGACATCGGCTCGCCGCATTTCTGCACCACCGAGAACTTGGAGTCGCCCACGCCGGAGAGCGTGCCGCCGCAGCTCAGCGACTGGGCCGATGCGCTGCCGGCGGGCATGAGGACGACAAGACAGAAGAGGGCGCTTGCGGCGAATGTGCGCATGGTGTCGATGGGTTCCTTTTGCAGGCTGGGACCACGGCGGGCCTCGATAGTTTCGCTTGCCTTCATCACGACCTCGGGCCGCTCCAGGCAAGGGCCGAAGCGGCGGGCGCCATCTTGCGGGCGTGCCTGCGGATTACGCCCTTGTAATCGGCGTGAAAGGCGATGGCCGGGTGGGCTTTCCAGAATTCTCGTCTTCATTCGCCTCTTCATTCACCTCTTCACCTCAAGGAGCATCGCCTCATGAAACACGCATTCCTCGCCACCTCCGCCTGCGCAGCGCTGCTCGCCGTGCTTGCCACCGGCGCATCGGCCTCGGGTACGCACGACGACGCGATCGGCAAGCCCGGCGTGGCCGCCAAGGCAACCCGCACGGTCGAGGTCGACATGACGGACGGCATGCGCTTCACGCCGGCCGACATCAGCGTCAAGCAGGGCGAGACCGTGCGCTTCGTGGTCAGGAACTCGGGCAAGCTGAAGCATGAACTGGTGCTGGGCACGGCGCAGGAACTGAAGTCGCACTATGCCGCGATGATGAAGAACCCCGAGATGGAGCATGCCGAACCGAACATGGTGACGCTGGCGCAGGGCAAGACGGGCGAAGTCGTCTGGCAGTTCACGAAGGCCGGCAAGGTCGATTTCGGTTGCCTGCAGCCCGGGCACTACGACGCGGGCATGAAGGGCGTGGTGAACGTGGCGCAGGCTGGTCGATAGATGGGGGCATTGGGCGCGTGGCGGGAGGGATTGGATAAATTCACTCGAGCAACGCAACAACCAGTGCCCAATCGCATGCATCCCTCGACCCCAGGCCTCCCGGAACCCCGGCGCCTTCTTCCTGCCCTGCCAGCCGGCATCGAATGGCTTCCCGTGAATCTCGGCGAGTCTGGAGACAGCGTCTATCGCCGCAGCGACGGCGCGGCCTTCGCCAAGGTGTCCCCTGGAAGCGCCGGCGGCGTGGAGTCGCTGGCCGGCGAGCGGCTTCGCACCGAATGGCTCGCGCCTTTCGAGCTGGGGTCCGCGAAGGTGCTCGACTGGTGTGCATCGCAGGAAGGGGCATGCCTGGTGACGAGCGTTGTTCCCGGGGTGCCCGCCAGCGAACTGCCCGCCGAGAAACTGCTGCAGGCGTGGCCTTCGATGGTGCAGCGGCTGAGGCTGCTGCACGAGATTCCCGCAGCGGATTGCCCCTTCGCGCGCGCTCTTTCCACGATGTTCGAGCGTGCCTGCGACGTGGTAGCGCGCAATGCGGTCAACAAGGAATTCCTGGACCCGGAACAGCAGGACGTTCCGCCGCCACTGCTCCTCGACGCATTGCGGGTGCAGTTGATTCAACGCCTGGCGCAAGAGGCGCGAGACCGCGTCGTGTGCCACGGCGACGCATGCATGCCCAACTTCATGATCGATCCGCAAACGCTGCGCTGCACCGGGCTGATCGACCTCGGCCGCCTCGGAACGGCCGACCGCTACGTCGATCTTTCGCTCTTTCTTGCCAATGCGCGCGACAGCTGGCGCGGTCCGCACGACGAATTTGCCGCTCGCCAAGGCCTGTTCGACACCCTGGAGATCGGCGAGCCCGATGACGGGCGGCTCGACTTTTACCTGCGCCTGGATCCCCTGACCTGGGGCTGAGGGGCACACCCGCCGAGGCGCTGCGATTGTTTCCATCGCATGAACGCCGCGGTTCTTTTTGCTGCGGGTTTTTACCTATCCGGCGGCTCACAATTCATCCCGCAGACCAGCCGCCGACAACAAGCAAGCCAGTCTGGATGAACAGGCCCCGAGCGAGGTGGCCGCCCCCGAAAGGGACGGTGCCCCACCCAAGACCGGTTCGAAAACATCCCGTATGCAAAGAACTGAACTGAAGGAAATCCAAATGACCGCCTCCAAGCTCCTCTCCGCCATCTCCATCGCCCTGCTGGCTGCTGCCGGTGCCGCCCATGCCGAAAGCTATGACGGCGTGCATCAGCTCAGCTCGGCCGCGAGCCGTGCCGACGTTGCCAGCCAGGCCGTGGTCGCCGCCCGCAGCGGCAACCCGTACGCTGACGGCGCCAACCAAGGTCCCGTGCAACTGATCGTTTCCACCACCAGCCGCGCCGCCGTTCGCGCCGAAGCCGTGGCCGCTGCCCACAGCGAGAACCCGTATGCCGAAGGCGTGACCTCGCGCGTTGCACCGGTTCTCGCCAGCGGCCTGGATCGCTCCACGGTGCGCGCAGCTGCCCGTGCCGCCGCACGCGGCGACTCGCTGCCGCTGTGATCGCCGGGTGCGTGGTGCCACGCTGGTGAAATAGCGCGAAAGCAAAAGCAAAAAGCCGGTCCCCGTGTAAGCGGGGACCGGCTTTTTGCTTTTGTACGTTGATTGCGTCGATGTATGAGGCGCGTGTCGAAGTGCTCAGTAGACGCGCTCTTCGATCGGACCCACGCGATCGGGATAGAAGGCCACGTAGTCCTTGAGCTGCGAGACCGGGTCGTACGGCGACTCGTAGGTCCATACGGCATTCACCGAGCGTTCGCCGCCGGCCGGGATGCTGTAGTAGTTGCACTCGCCCTTGTATGGGCAGTAGGTCGCGTGCGCGGTGCGTTCCAGCAGCGACATCTTCACGTCCTTGCGAGGAAAGTAGTGCACGGTGCCGAAGTGTGCTTCGCGTACCGTCAGGGCCTCACGGGTATCGGCAATGACGCAACCGTCGACCGACACCACCACGCGCAGCGGGTTGGGTGTGATGGTGATCGGGTGTTCCGGGCCGGGGGTCTTGATGGTGCGCTCTGCTGTAGCGAACATGGAAAGCTCCTTAGTCCTCAGGTCGGATCGGGTGACACAGGAATCGGGGGATGCGGATATTGCCCCTACCGCGTGTCGATTTGAAGTCCCCCGAAAATCAGCCCATTCGCAACGTGGTTAAAGGCACGGAGCCCATCAGAAGCCCTCTGCAAGCCTTTCGGCTTCATTTCGTGCCCTTGCGAGGGCGGCTGCCACGGCCTCGGGTGATGCGAGCGTTGGCGCCGCCGTTATCTCGACAAGGTCATCGATTCCGAGGAAACCTAGCCAGGTGCGCATATACGGTTTCTGGAAATCCTTATCGTGCGACGGCAGCCCCACCGGATAGTCGCCGGCACTCGAATAAATGAGCGCGGCGCGCTTGCCCTGCAGCAGGCCGCTATAGCCTTCCCCCGGCGTCCAGAGCCAGTTTTCGCCCGGCAAGGTAACGATATCGATGTAGTGCTTCAGTATGTAAGGAATGCCGAAGTTCCACATCGGCAGGCTGAAGACGTATTTGTCGGCAGCATTGAAGGCGCGCGAGAGTCGCACGGCGCCCTGCCAGCGGCGCTTCTGTTCCTCGGTGGCGTTGGTGGCTCGCAGCACCGCGAACTTGGCCTCGATCATCGTGGCGTCGAAGGCGGGCAGGCCTCCGGGTGGTGTGCACGGTGTTGCTGAAGGAAGTAACGCGCCGTATCCGTAGAGCGCGAACGTTCGCCCGAAGGCGATGCCTCGATGTGCAGGATGCGTGTGGTCACGATTCTGTTTCCTTTGCGCATCAGCCGTTGACGAGGCGCAGGCCCACGGTGCCACCGATCACCATGGCGATGCATGCCAGCCGTGCAGCCGAGAGCGATTCGCCGAAGAACAGCACGCCCATCAGCACCACGCCCACCGAGCCGATGCCGGTCCAGATCGCGTAGGCAGGCCCCAGCGGCAGGTAGCGCAGCGCCCGCGCCAGCAGGTAGATGCTGAGCAGCGCGGTCAGCACGCCCACCACCGACGGAACGAGCCGCGACCAGTCCTCCGATTGCTTGAGCGCGGCGGCCATCGCGATCTCGACCAGCCCGGCGGACAGCAGAAATATCCAACCCATGAAAAAACTCCTTCGTTGTCGTTCGTTGCGGAAAAGAGGAACCCGATAATTCCGGCCCAGGCACCAACCGACAAGTACGCACCTTCTGGTAACCATGGGAAATTCAAAGACGCCGTCGAAGAAGACCTCGGATGTGGCAGAGGCCGAAGCAGCCCCCGCCGACGTGTGGAGCGCCGACTGCCCCTCGCGCCGCGTGCTGGAGCTCATCGCCAACAAGTGGGCACTGCTGCTCATTCCGCTGTTGCGCGGCAAGCCGCAGCGCAACAACGAGCTGCTGCGCAAGGTGGGCGGCATTTCGCAGAAGATGCTCACGCAGACTCTGCGCGACCTGGAGCTCAACGGGCTCGTGCTGCGCGAAGACCACCAGACCGTGCCGCCGCACGTCGAGTACAGGCTCAGCCCCCTGGGCCTGTCGCTGAGCAGGACGCTGATCGCGGTCGACCGATGGGCCGAGGCCAATCATGCGCAGATCGATGCGGCGCGAGAGGAGGCCAGAAAGTGAAGATGAAGAACCCGCTGGCGACCCTTGCAGTCTTCCTTGCAGCCGGCCTGCTCGCCGCAGGCGCATGGGCACAGCAGCAGCAGCAACAGGCGTGGCCATCGAAGCCGGTGCGCGTGATCGTGCCCGCGCCGGCCGGCAGCTCGCTCGACCTGATCGCCCGCACGCTCGCGGACCGCCTGCGCGTGATATGGAAGCAGCCCGTGGTGATCGAGACCAAGGCCGGCGCCGGCGGCCTGATCGGCATGGACGCGGTCGCCAAGGCGCCGCATGACGGCTACACGCTGGGCATAGGCTTCAACGGCCCGATCGCGTTCGGACCCTACATGTATGCACGCATGCCCTACGAGCCTTCGCGCGACCTGGTGCCGGTGGTGCTCACCACCTCGCAGCCCAACGTGCTTGCGGTGCGGGCCGACAACCCGGCGAACACGCTGCCCGAGTTCGTCGAATGGGCGAAGAAGCGGGGCAACAGGTTCAGCTATGCGTCGGTGGGCGCGGGCAGTTCGTCGCATCTCACGATGGAACTGTTCCGCAGCGTGGCGCACATCGAGGCGGTGCACGTGCCGTATTCGGGCTCGCCGCCCGCCGGGCTCTCGCTCGCGGCGGGCGATACGCAGGCGCTGTTCGCCGTGGCGCCCGCGCTGCTGCCGCTGATCCAGGGGCAGCGGGTGAAGCTCATCGCCGTCACCAGCGCGAAGCGCTCCGAGCTCATGAAGGAACTGCCGACCGTGGCCGAGGCGGGCTATCCCGGATTCGAGTCGCTGGCCTGGAACGGCTTCTTCACCGCCGCCGGCACGCCGCCCGAAGTGGTGCAGCGCATCAACGCCGACGTCAACGCCGTGCTGCAGGAGCCGGTGGTGCGCGAATTGCTTGCCAACCAGGGTCTGGTGGCGGGCGGCGGTTCGCCCGAGGAGTTCAGGGCCTTCATCGACGCCGAAGGGCGCAAGTGGGGCGCGATCATCGCGAAGGTCGGCATCCGGCTCGACCAGTGAGCGGCAGGCGAGTCAGGGAAGCAGAAGGTTGATGAGCGACACTCCTGCCCCATACAGCAAGCCCCATCGAGGAGAGAAGAACATGGAACAGCAGCAACCCGCGACGCAATTCCCGCGCGACATCTACACAGAGCCGGAACCCGATCCGAACACGCTCGCCAACCTGGGGCCGCTCACCGCGCTGGCCGGCATCTGGACCGGCTCGGCCGGCCACGACGTGAGCCCGAAGGAGGACGGCCCCGAGGCCGAAGCCTACATCGAGCACGCGGAGTTCCAGCCCATCGATGCGCAGACCAACGGCCCGCAGATCTTCTACGGCCTGCGCTACCACTTGCGCATCGTCAAGCCCGACGACGTGGAGACCTTCCATGACCAGGTCGGCTACTGGCTCTGGGAGCCCTCCACCGGCGCGTTGATCCAGACGCTCACCATTCCGCGCGGCCTTACCGCCATGGCCACCGGCCGCGCGAAGGCCGACGACCGCAGCTTCAGGCTCGAGGCCGTGCGCGGCGGCGAAACCAACGGCATCGTGGCCAACCCGTTCCTGGAGCATGCATTCAAGACGCTGCGCTACAGCATCGAGGTGACGGTGCACGACGACGGCAGTTGGTCGTACGAGCTCGAGACGGTGCTCGAAGTGCTCGGAAAGCCCGAGCCCTTCAGCCATACCGACCGCAACACGATGCGCAAGATCGGCGAGCCCACGCCGAACCCGACCGCGCGTGCCGCGATGGAAGCGCAGGCAGAGGCGGCGGTGGAGTCGGTGGTGGAAGCGGCAGTGGGAGCCGTGGCGGCGACGGGCAAGGCGGGCACCGAAGCGGCCTGAGCTGTTGCCGGCATCCGGCGGCAAGCCCGAAGGGCACGGCGCGAGCGGATGGCGGGTCGGGGCGGTGGGCCGGCCCTCAGTCCAGTCGCAGCGCCCCGAGCCGCTCGACGATGAGGTCGTGCAGCGTCTGCGCCGCCACCGACAGGCTGCCTTCGCGCCGCTGCACCACGTAGAGCGTGCGCGTGAGCGAGGGCAAGGGCAGCGGGCGCGTTACCAGTGTTTCGCGCTGAAAGTGGAACAGCGTGAGCGCGGGCACCACGCTAATGCCCAGGCCGGCTTCTACCAGCCCCATCACCGTGGCCAGGTGCTCCACCTCGAACACCGAGTTCAGCCGCTGCGGATGCAGGGCAGCGTCGAGTGCCTGCCGCACGCTGCTGTTGCGTGCCATCTGAATGAACGGGTAGGGCGCGATCTTCTTCACCGTCAGGCGCGGCTCGCTCGCGAGCGGATGGTCGGCGCGGCACACGAGATGGAAGCGGTCGGTGCAGAGCTTGCGCGCGCGCAGGTCGCCGTCTGCAGTGCCGCCCGCGCCCGATGCCGCGAGCGCGAAGTCGGCCTGGCCGTTGCGCACGAGCGCGATGCAGGCGTCCGACAGCGCATCGTCCAGGTCGATGCGGATGCCCGGCCACGCCTGCATGAACTCGGCGAACACCGAAGGCAGCCAGCCGGCCGCGAGCGAGGGCAGGGCGGCCACACGCACACGGCCCTTGCGGCGCTCCACGTGATCGGCAAGGTCGTCCATGGCGCTGCCCATGTCGTCGAGCAGCCGGCGCGCCGAACTCTCGAACAGCCTGCCCTCGGGCGTGAGCTGCACGCTGCGCGTGTCGCGGTCAAAGAGGCGGGTGCCGACGGCGTCTTCCAGCGTGCGGATCAGCGCGCTGAAGGCGGGCTGCGAGAGATGGCTGCCCTGCGCCGCGCGCGTGAAGTTGCGGTGCTCGGCCAGCGCGAGAAAGGCGCGCAGCTGGCGCGTGGAGAGGTCGGGCGTCTTTCTCATCTTCTTGTCTCTCTTGTTATTTGAAAAGCGGATCAATCGATCCGGATTTTCGATTTTACGGATGACCCCGTGCTGCCTACAGTGCACGCCGATGAATCCGAATGTTCCGCCCACGCTGTTGATCGGTTGCGCCGCCGGCTTCTCGGGCGATCGCACCGACGCCGCGGGGCCGGTGGTCGACACGCTGATCGCGCGCCTTGCCAGCGGCCCCGCCGGGCAGCGCGCCTTCCTGATCTTCGAGACGCTGGCCGAGCGCACGCTCGCGCTGGCGCAACTGCGCCGCCGCGACAACCCCGAGGCCGGCTACGAGCCGCTGCTCGACCCCATGCTGAGGCCCGTGCTCGCGCGCTGCCTGGCACACGGCATCCGCATCGTCAGCAACTTCGGCGCAGCGAATCCGCGCGCCGCCGCCCGGCACATCGCACGCATGGCGCGCGAACTGGGCGCGAGCGCGCCGCGCATCGCGGTGGTGGAGGGCGACGACCTGTCGGGGCCCGAGCACCGCGCGATGCTCCAGGAAGCACTGGGCGCGCAGATGGAAGGCCTGCGCGTGGTGAGCGCCAATGCCTACATCGGCGCCGAGCCCATCGCGGCGGCGCTCGATGCGGGCGCGCAGATCGTGGTGTGCGGCCGGGTGGCCGACCCGTCGCTCACGGTGGGCCCGGCCATGTCGCACTTCGGCTGGCGCGCCGACGACTGGGACCGGCTGGGCCGCGCGACCATGGCGGGCCACTTGCTCGAATGCGGCGCGCAGGTGTGCGGCGGCTATTTCGCCGACCCGGGCTACAAGGACGTGCCCGGACTGGAGTCCGTCGGTTTTCCCATCGCCGAGATCGACGCCGAAGGCCGCTGCACCATCGGCAAGGCCGACGGCACCGGCGGCCTCGTGAGCGAGGCGACGGTGAAGGAACAGCTGCTCTACGAGGTGCACGATCCGGCCGCCTACCTGACGCCCGACGTGGTCGCCGACATCTCCGAAGCCGAGGTGCAGGCACTTGACGCTGCCGACCGCGTGGCGCTTTCCGGCGTGCGCGGCCATGCGCGGCCGGATCGCTACAAGGTCAACGTGTGCCATGAAGGCGGCTGGCTGGCCGAGGGCGAGATCTCCTATGCCGGCCCGCGCGCCGAGGCGCGGGCGAGGCTCGCGGCGGAGGTGCTCAGGAAGCGCCTCGACGGCCTCTCGCTGCGCGTGGACCTGATCGGCGCGCTGAGCATCTTCGGCGACGACGCCGGCCGTGCGCTGGCGGACACGCCCGATGCCGGCCTGCGCGACGTGCGGCTGCGTGTCGCCGCCTCGCACACGGAACGCGCGCAGGCCGAGCGGCTGTCGCGCGAAGTGATGGCGCTCTACACCTGCGGCCCGGCCGGCGGCGGCGGCGTGCGCACCGCGCTCACGCCCAGGCTCAACACGCTGTCGTGCCTGCTGCCGCGCGAGGCGATACCGGTGCGCTTCGAATTGATCCCGCAGGAGGAACTGGCATGAACGGCCTGGCAGACACCGTCGAAGTGCCCCTGTACCGCGCCGCCCACGGCCGCACCGGCGATAAGGGCGACCGCTCCAACATCAGCGTCATCGCCTGGCATGCGCAGCTCTATCCCGTGCTGGTGGAACAGATCGCGCCCGAGCGCGTGGCGGCGCAGTTCCATCACCGCTCGCCCTCTCAGGTGCAGCGCTTCCTGCTGCCGAAGCTGCACGCGATGAACTTCGTGCTCGATGCGGTTCTCGACGGCGGCGTCAACGACGCGCTGAACCTCGACGCGCACGGCAAGGCGCTTTCCTTCCTGCTGCTCGACATGCCGGTGCGCGTGCCGCGCGAGCTGGTGCCGCTGCTGGCCGGGCCGTAGCCGCAACCCTTTTTTCCTTACCAAGCCATTCCATACGGAGACAAGACAATGAAACGATTCCCCCTCACCGTGCTGACCGCCGCGCTGGCCGTGGTGCCGCTGCTGGCGCAGGCGCAGGCCTTTCCCGAGAAGCCGATCACCTTCGTCGTGCCCTTCGCGGCCGGCACGGCCACCGACCAGATCGCGCGTGCGCTCGGCACCCAGATCACCGCCGAGACCAAACAGGCCGTGGTCATCGACAACAAGGCGGGCGCCAGCGGCTTCATCGCCTCGCAGAATGTGGCCAAGGCGCCGCCCGACGGCTACACGGTGCTCATCACCACCAACACCACGCACGCGGCCAACGAGCATCTGTTCAAGAAGCTGCCCTACGACCCGGTGAAGGACTTCTCGCCCGTCGCAGCACTCGGCAAGGGCGGGCAGATCATGGTGGTGAACCCAACTTTCCCCGCGAAGAGCGTGGCCGAGTTCATTGCGCTGGCGAAGAAGGAGCCGGGCAAGTACAGCTTCGGCAGCGGCAGTTCGTCGAGCCGCATGGCGGGCGAGCTGCTGCAGCAGATGGCCGACATCAAGCTGCTGCACGTGCCCTACAAGAGCAACACGCTCGCCGTGACCGACCTGCTGGGCGGGCAGATCAACATGATGATCACCGACACCGCCACCGGCCTGCCGCAGGTCAAGGCCGGCAAGCTGCGCGCGCTGGGCTTTTCCAGCTCCACGCGATCGGCGCTCGCGCCCGACGTGCCCACCATCGCCGAAGCCGGCGTGAAGGGCTACGAGATGGGCTATTGGTTCGCGGCCTACGCGCCTGCCAAGACGCCGCCGGCCGTGGTCAAGCGGCTCAACGAGCTGCTGGTGAAGGCCGCGAAGAGCGAGGCAGCGAAGACCGCCTTCTACGAGCCGACCGGCACCGAGGTGTTCACGAGCTCGCCCGAGGAACTGGCGAAGTTCCAGGCCGGCGAGTCGCAGAAATGGGGCCGCATCGTGAAGGCGGCCGGCATCGAGGCCGAGTGATCTGACGGCCCGCACGCCGTAGCGGGGATCGGCGCCGCACGCAGACAAAGACACACAACGAAGGAGACAAACCATGAAACGCTGGAGCCTCAGGGCTGCCACGGTGGCTTCGGCCGCCCTTTTTCTTCTGAGCGCCTGCGGCGGAAGCGGCGGCGGAGGAGGGGGCGGGCTGATACTGCCGCCGCCTTCCACCGGAACCCCGTCGACGCCTCCGCCTGCCGCGGCCGCCGCCCCGAAGTACAAGCTCGCGATCACCGCCACGGAAGACGTGGCCGGCACTTTCGGCAGCGTCGGCGCCTACGAGAAGATCACCGGCACATTCACCGGCGAGGTCGACCCGAAGGACGCGCGCAACGCGATCATCCAGGACCTGCAGCTCGCGCCGCTCAATGCCAACGGCAAGGTCGAATACACCTCCGACTTCGTGCTCTTCAAGCCCAAGGACATGAGCAAGGCCAGCGGCGTGCTGCGCTATGACGCGCCGAACCGCGGCAACATCGTGAACCTCGATCCGTACTTCGCCTCGCGCGGCTACGTGTTCCTCACGGCCGCGTGGCAGGGCGACGTGCCCGCCGCGGCAGGCAAGCTCACGCTGAAGGTGCCGGTCGCGAAGAACGCCGACGGCAGCAGCATCACCGGCACCTACCGCGCCGAGCTGCTGCCCACCGCCGCCACCAACGATTCGCTGCCCTTGCCCGGCGGTCCGTTCAACGCCGCGATGCAGGCCTACGCCACCGCCAGCCTCGATAACACGAAGCCCGGCTACGTGCTCACGCGCCGCATCAACGAGGGCGACGCGCGCCAGCTCATTCCCGCGAGCGACTGGAAGTTCGCGAAGTGCAGCGCCGCCACGCCGTTCCCCGGCACGCCCGATGAGACGAGCGTGTGCCTGAAGGACAAGTGGGATCCGGCCTATCTGTACGAGCTGGTCTACGTCGCGAAGGACCCGAAGGTCATGGGCCTGGGCCTCGCGGCGCTGCGCGACATGATCACCTTCTTCCATCGCGATGCCAGCGACTCGGCCGGCACGGCCAACCCGGTGGCGGCCGCGATCAGGAACACGATCGCCTCGGGCGTCTCGCAGTGCGGCAACTTCATGAAGACCTTCGTGCACCTCGGCTTCAATGAGGACCGCGCAGGTCAGAAGGTGTTCGACGGCGTGTTCGCGCAGATCGCGGCGCGGCAGACCAACATCAACATGCGCTTCGCCATTCCCGGCGGCGGCGGTGGCGTGCGCGCCGACCACACGGCCTTCGGACAGGCGGGCACGCGCGGGCTCTCGAAGGACTACGTGGACGACGTGGCGCAGCGCCGCGGCGGCATCCTGTCGCGCTGCGAGGCCAGCGGCACCTGCCCCAAGCTCTTCATCGGCTTCAGCGGCACCGAGTTCTACGTGCTGCAGGGCTCGCCGCTGCTGACCGACGCCTGGGGCACGACCGACCTCGTGCAGCCCGCCAACGCCCGCGTCTACTACTACGCGAGCACGCACCATCTGCTGGGCCTCGCGTCGCTGCCGGGCTCGAGCGCCGGCGCGCTCTACGCGACCAACGGCAATGCCGGCGTGATCCCGGTGGTGCGAGCGCTGTACCAGAACCTGGAGGACTGGGTCGTCAAGGGCACGACGCCGCCCGACAGCCAGGTGCCGAAGATCGCCGACGCCACGCTGGTGCGGCCGCAGCAGGTCAAGTTCCCGTCCATTCCTGGCGTGAGCTACACGGGCCTGGTCAACAACTACTCGCTGCTCGACTGGGGCCCGAACTACCGTCCGCAGGACGAGAGCGGCATCGCCACGCAGGTGCCGCCGGCCTATCTGGGCCGCGACTACGCGATCCTGGTGCCGCAGGTGGACGCCGACGGCAACGACGTCGCCGGCATCCGCAGCCTCGATGTGGCCGTGCCGCTGGGCACCAACACCGGCTGGAACTACACGAGCGTGCCGGGCCGCATCGACCAGGCGGGCCTCTTCGGCTCGTACTTCCCGTTCGCGAAGACGGCAGCGCTGCGCGGCGCCGATCCGCGCCCCTCGCTGCAGGAGCGCTACACCGACCAGGCCGGCTACATGGCGGCGGTGACAGCTGCCGCCAACGACCTGGTGGCGAAGCGCTTCATGCTGCGCGTGGATGCCGACGCGGCCATCGCGAACGCAGTGGCGAACCCGGTGCTGCCCTGAGCCTGCTCAGCCCGCGGCGTGCGCCGCGAAACCCGTCCTGCCCGGCGCGATGTGCTCGCGCAGGGTGAGTGCGGGAATCTCGTAGTCGCCCCCGTTCTGGCGGCGGAAGGGAATCGGCTCGGCGCTGAAGAGCGTGTCGAGCCGCTCGCCCAGCTCCTGCGTGATGCGCGCGTAGGCGGCCTCGTCGATCTTGTTTGTGCGATACACGGCGTAGGGCGGCAGCACGTCGAAGCCGGGGTAGTAGAGGATGCCGTGGTGGATCGGGAAGAGCAGGTCTTCCATCGGCCCGTTGACACCGCGCGGCGCGTAGTGCGAGGCCCAGCCGCCGGCCGTCACCATCAGCATGGCGCGCTTGCCCGCCATGACGCCTTCGCCGAAGCGGTCGCCCCAGTGCCGGTCTGAATGCTCGCCCACGCCGTAGGCGAAGCCATGAGCGTAGATGCGCTCGATCCAGCCCTTGAGGATGGCGGGCATCGAGTACCACCAGAGCGGGAACTGAAGGATCACCGCGTCGGCCCAGAGCAGCTTCTCCTGCTCGGCGGCGATGTCGGCTGTCTGCGTGCCGGCCTCGAAGGCCTGTTGGGAATCCAGGACCGGGTCGAAACGCGCGGCGGTGTCGCGCGCCGGGAAGTCGTCGGCATCGAGCGCGGGCTTCCAGCGCATGGCGTAGAGGTCGGACACGCGCACGCTGTGGCCGTTGGCCGTGAGGCGATCGAGCATGAAGCGGTGCAGCGAGCCGTTGAGCGAGGCGGGTTCGGGATGGGCAAGGACCAGTAGGACGTTCATGATTTCCTGAGGGTTCGAGTGGGGATGCCTTCAGGTTAGGTCGCCTGGCGATATATTGGAAATGAATAGTCTGAATTCCAGGAATTGACATGAACAATTTCAGCCGCCTCGACCTGAACCTGCTGGTCACGCTCGACACCCTGCTGGCCGAGCGCAACGTCACGCGAGCCGCCGAGCGGCTGAACCTGTCGCAGCCCTCGGTGAGCGTGCAACTGGCCAAGCTGCGGGAGGTCTTCGGCGATCCGCTGCTGCTGCCCGCGCAGCGCGGCATGCGGCCCACCGCGCGGGCCGACGAGCTGCGCGAGCCGCTGCACGAGGCGCTCGAAGCGCTGGGCCGCGCGGTCGCTCCGACTCGGCCCTTCGAGCCGGCCGAGGCCGGCACCACATGGCGCGTTGCCGCGGCCGACTACGCCGAGTCGGCCATCCTGCTGCCGGCGCTGGCCGGGCTGCGTGCGGCCGCGCCGAACACGCGGCTGGCGGTGGTGGAGGCCGTGCCTTCGCGCATGGCGCGGCAGCTAGAAAGCGGCGAGATCGACCTGTTCTTCCACACCAGCGTGGGCGCACCGCCGGGACTGCATGCGCGGGTGCTGTTCAATGAGCGCTATGTGCTCGTCGGCCGTGCGGGCCATCCGCGCCTGAAGCGCCGGCCCACGCTCGCGCAGTTCTGCGCGCTGGAGCATGTGGTGGTGTCTCCGGCCGGCGGCGGCTTCGCGGGGCCCACCGACGAGGTACTGGCGCAGCAGGGGTTGGCGCGCAAGGTGGTGCTGTCGGTGCCGCACTTCCTTTTCATGATGTCGGCGGTGGCGGGCACCGACATGGTCGCGATGCTGCCCGAGCGGCTGGCACGCAACGCGCCCGGGCTGAGCGTGGTGGAGGCGCCGCTGGAAGTGCCGGGCTACGAGATGGCGATGCTCTGGCACGAACGCCGGCATCGCGATCCGGCCCACAAGTGGCTGCGCGAGCAGATCGCGGCCAGCCTCTGAGGCTTGAGCCTTTGAGCCTGCACTGCGTTCAGGCCGCGCTCAGGACCTTGCCGACCCCGGCCGGCCGTTCCAGCGGAAGCCAGAGCACGAAGCGCGTGCCGGCGGCGCCGGCTTCCCAGCTCACGGTGCCGCCGATCTCCTGCGCGCGCCGCTGCTGGTTGCGCAGCCCGCGGCCGCCGCGCCGCATGGCTTGTTCCACGTCGAAGCCGCCGCCGTTGTCCTCGACCATCACGCACACGCCGTCGTTCGCCGTGGCGGTGCTCACGCAGATGGTGGTGGCCCGCGTGTGGCGCAGCACGTTGGCGACGCACTCCTGCACGATGCGCAGGATGTGCAGCGCGCCGTCCGGGTCGAGCCAGGGCAGGCTGGGCACGGGCTGCACCTCCCATTGCAGGGTGATGCCGGCGCTCTCGATGCGCGGCGCGAGGCGAAAGCGCATGGTCGCCAGCAGCAGGAGCAGGTCGGCGTCGACGCTTTCCATGGAATCGATCACCAGCCGCAGGTCTTCCATGCAGCCCTTGAGCACGCGGGAGATCTCGGCCTCGGTCATGGCGCCCCGTTCCACCGAGCGGATCGCGCTGATGAGGGACGAGCCCAGCCCGTCGTGCATGTCCTGCATGAGGCGGCGGCGCTCGGCGCTGAGCATGTGCTGGTTCTCGCTCACGCGCAGCCGCTGGTAGCTCTGCTCCAGTTCCGCCTCGCGCGCCTGCAGTCGCTGGGCCAGGCCCCTGTTCAGCCGGCCCACCTCGGCGAAGGCGTCGGTGTAGCGCTGGAACATGATGTACGAGAACACGAAGAACAGGCTGATGATGGCGTAGGGCGACATGTAGACGCTCTCCGGGCTCACGAGGTTGTTCTGCAGCAGTCCGTCGCAGGAGGTGAGCGCGAGCGCGAACACCGTCCAGCCCGCCACCAGCCGTCCTTCGCTCTGCTGGTTGCGCAGCGACTTGCGCAGGTTCACCGTGAAGATCAGCACCGCCATGGGCAGTACCGCCAGGTTGAGCAGCGGCGTGAACAGGTAGAGGTTGACGATCTTCGTCGACAGCTGCGGCAGCGTCGTGATGTTGCAGGCCAGCACCAGTCCGATCGAGATGCGCGTCAGCCAGACCGAGGGCTGCTGGTGCAGGCGCTGCAGGAACAGGTGGATGAGGATGATCAGCCAGAGCAGGCTGGAGACGGTCATCCACTCGAACCAGTCGTCCGAGATCGGGATGAAGCTGCCGCCCGCGTAGTAGTGCAGCGTGCGCAGGAAAGCCATCGCCGAGATGGCGAAGAACAGCAGGTAGAGCAGTTCGCGCCGCCTGCCCAGCCACACCGCGAAGGCGAATGCGCCGACCGCCAGGAAGGCGGCGCTGCCCATGAAGGGCAGCTGCACCTGCAGCAGCTGGCGGATCTGGTAGCGCCAGCTCAGCGAGGCCTCGCTGCCGACCCAGACGGTGGAAAAGCCGCTGCCGCTGTTGCGCAGGCGGTCGACGCGGATCAGCACGGTCTTCGGCGGCGGCGCGCCGGCCGTCGGGTTCAGCGGCAGCAGCAGCGGATGGTTGTAGCCGTTGTGGATCGGGCTGCCGTGCGACTGGTAGAGCAGGGCGCCGTCGCCGTACACCGCGATGTGGCCCAGCGTCTTCCAGCGCGGGAGATAGAGCAACTGGGGCTCGCGCACGGAAGCCCTGCCGGAAAGGTCGATGCGGTACCAGTCGGTGACGGTGCGTGTGCCGCTGCCTTCGTCGGGCACCAGCTCGCGTCCGACCGTGTGCGGGAGGTTGACGTTTCTCCAGCCTTTGGGAGGCAGTGCCGCCTCCTGCACGTCGCGCGGAGGAGCGGTATAGCCGTTGCCCGGCACGGAAAGCAGCTCGACCCGCGTGATGTGGACGGCCTCGCCGCTCTGCGGCGACTGCGCCGTCGCCGGCTCGGCGGCGTGCGCGCAAGACAGGAGCACCGGCACGGCGGCCAGCAAAAGCTTTGCGATCCACCTGCCGATTCGCCAACAGCTCTTGCTGCCCAGCCTCATAGATCGCTTTGCCTTGGAAGTCGCTTCTTTGTGGTTTGCACCGGCCTGAAGCCGCTGCGTTACGGCTCCGTGCCGTGGAGCCCGGATCCCGCCCTCGCGAGACGGGCGCGATTATGTTCCCCCTCGAATACGCCTGCGATTACGACCGTTAACACGCCGACGACCCGGCGGGGCGGCGGCATAGGCCGTCCGTCGAATGCACAGCGGCGGCGGCGTTCCCTAGCATGGAAAGGACGCCGCATTCCGCTCCCGCTTCCATTCCTCTTCCAGGCCCGCCGATGAAACAGTCCGCCTTCATGGTTCTCGTTGCCCGCCTGGTGGCAGGCGCGCTGCTCTCGACGGCTGCCGGCTCCTTCGCCGCAGAGCCGGCCAAGGACAACCCGCTGGTCGGGCGCTACGAGGGCTCGGTGCTCGACGGCTACAAGGCGGCCGCCTACGACGAAGTGGGCCTGATCAAGGAGCCGTTTCAGAACTGGGGTGGCGGCAAGCCCGACCTGCTCAAGGTCGAGGGCAAGGTCACGCTCTATCTATACAGGCTGCCCAAGGAGCGCTCGCTGCTGGAGGTGCAGCGCAACTACGAGTCCAGCCTGAAGGCCAAGGGTTTCGAGGTGCTGTTCAGCTGCGGCACCGCCAATGGCTCGTGCTACAAGCCGCGCGACGGCAGCGTGGATACCACCACGCCCTACGACTTCGCGCTGGCCTTCGACGCCCCCGAGTGGCCGCGCCTGGGCAGCCGGGGCGACTACGCGCGCAACTATTTCGCCGTGAGCGGACGCTACCTGCTTGCCAGGAAGACTGGGCCGGGCGGCACCGTCTACGCCAGCATCGCCCTGGCCGAGCACAACGCCGAGGTCGGCAACCACGCCTTCGTGCGGGTGGTGGAGAGCAAGGCGATGGAGGAGAACAAGATCGTGTTCCTCGACGCCACGGCCATGCAGAAGAGCCTGGCGGAGACGGGGCGCGTCAATCTCTACGGCATCCTGTTCGACCTCGACAAGGACGTGATCCGCCCCGAGTCGCAGCCCACGCTCGACGAGATGACCAAGCTGATGCGCAACAACCCGCCCCTGAAGCTGTCGGTGGTGGGCCACACCGATGCGCAGGGCGAGGCGAAGCACAACGACGATCTTTCGAAGCGCCGCGCGCTGGCGGTGATCTCGGTGCTGGTGAAGGCGGGCGTGGACCCGCGGCGCTTCACGACCCGCGGCGCGGGCGCCTCCGAGCCCGTGGCGCCGAACGACAGCGAGGCGGGGCGGGCGAAGAACCGCCGGGTGGAGCTGATCCGCCTCTGAGCCCGGCCACGGCGGCGTGCCTCAGATGACGGGCACGCTCGCTTCCTTCAGCACCCGCAGCACGAAATGCGACTTGCTGTGGCGGATGCCCGGGATCTTGTAGAGCTTCTCGCGCAGCAGCCGCTCGTAGTCGCGCGTGTCGCGCACGGCAATGCGGATGTAGTAGTCGTAGTCGCCCGAGACCAGATAGGCCTCCTGGATTTCCGGGATGGTGGCGAGCGTGCGGCCGAAGTCGTAGAGCGTCTCGTCGGTGTGGCTCTCCAGAGTGACCTGCACGATCACCGAGTCGTGGTAGCCGAGCTTGGCCGGGTCGACGTCTACCGTATAGCGCTTGATGACCCCGGTGGCCTCCAGTTTCTTGATGCGCGTCCAGCAGCTGGTGGGCGAAAGGCCGACCTCGTTGCCGATCTCCTGCAGCGTCTTGCGCGAGTCGAGCAGGAGCACCCGCAGAATCGCCAGGTCGGTCTTGTCGAAAGATCCTTCGCTGTCGCCGGGTGTTTGCCGATTGGTTTTCATGAATCGAGCTTAAAGAGCCAAAAGAAAGATGCATATTCTGCGCCCGAAACGGAAGAATTGACGGCATGCGACTGCTCGACCTACCCCCCACGTCCTCCCCGTCCCTCCACCCCGATACCAAGCCGGTTCGCATCCGCAACGGCGCCGAGGCCCTGCTCGACACCCTGGTCGAGTGCGGCGTGGACACCATCTTCGGCTACCCCGGCGGGGCGGCGCTGCCGCTGTACGACGCGCTGCACGGCGAACCCCGGCTGCGCCACGTGCTGGTGCGCCACGAGCAGGCGGCCGTGCACGCGGCCGAGGGCTATGCGCGCAGCACCGGCCGCGTGGGCGTGGTGCTGGTCACCTCGGGGCCGGGCGTGGGCAACACCATCACCGGGCTGTTGGACGCGATGAGCGATTCGGTGCCGGTGCTGTGCATCAGCGGGCAGGTCGCCACCGCCGTCATCGGTACGCAGGCGTTCCAGGAAAGCGACGCGCTGGGCATGTCGCGCCCGGTGACGAAGTGGAACCGCCAGGTCCGCGCCGCCGACGACGTGCCCGCGCTGGTGCGCCGCGCGCTGGAGATCGCATCGACCGGCCGACCCGGCCCGGTGCTGCTCGACGTGCCGAAGGACATCCAGCTGCAGCGCCTGGGCCGCGCCCCAGAGTCCGCGCCGCTGCGCCCCCTGCGCACCAGCCGCACCGCGCTGCCGCCCAAGGCCATGGTGCAGCGCGCCGCGGATCTGCTTTCCACCGCGCGCCGGCCCGTCATCTACGGCGGCGGCGGGCTGGTCAACTCGGGGCCGGCCGCCTGCGAGGCCTTCACGAAGCTGGTCAACCTGATGCATGCGCCGTGCACGCTCACGCTGATGGGGCTGGGCGCCTTTGCGGCATCGGACCCGAAGTTCATCGGCATGCTGGGCATGCACGGCACGCTGGAGGCCAACCTTGCGATGCATGAGGCCGACCTGGTCGTCTGCATCGGCGCGCGCTTCGACGACCGCGTGACCGGCAAGCTCGACGAGTTCTGCCCGCACGCCCGCAAGATCCACATCGACATCGACCCCGGCAGCATCAACAAGGTGGTGCGCGTGGACGTGCCGATGGTGGGCGACTGCGCCGCGATCCTCGAGAGCCTGCTCGCGCTGCTGCCCGCCGAGGGCTTCGCGCCCGAGCGCCTTGCGCCGTGGTGGGAGCGCATCGAGCGCTGGCGCGCCGTCGACTGCCTGGCCTTCGAGCCCAAGGCCGGGTCGATCCTGCCGCAGCAGCTGATGTCTTCTTTGCAGCGCGCCATTGCCGGGCGCGACGCCATCGTGTCGACCGACGTGGGCCAGCACCAGATGTGGGCCGCGCAGTACCTGCGCTTCGACAGCCCGCGCCGCTGGCTCACCTCCGGCGGCGCCGGCACCATGGGCTACGGGCTGCCCGCCGCCATCGGCGCGCAGATCGGCCACCCCGGCGCGCTCACGGTGTGCGTGAGCGGCGATGCCTCGGTGCTGATGAACATCCAGGAGCTCTCCACTGCCGTGCAGCACCGCGTGCCGGTGAAGCTGGTGCTGAGCAACAACGGCTACATGGGCATGGTGCGCCAGTGGCAGGAGCTGAACCACGGCAACCGCCTGAGCCACAGCTGGAACGAGGCGCTGCCCGACTTCGTGGCGCTCGCCAAGGCCTTCGGCTGGGGCGCGCGACGGGTCTGCGACCCGGCGGACCTCGAGGACGCGCTGGCCGAGTGCCTCGCGAGCGAGGGGCCGTTCTTCCTCGACGTGCAGGTCGAGGCGCAGGAGAACTGCTTTCCGATGATGCCCTCGGGCCACGGCCACCACCGGGTGATGCTGGCGAAGGACCGGTGGTACGAGGAGGGTTGAAGGCAGAGAAGAGGAAGCCGGGCCTCAGACGCTCTGCAGCCGCACGTCGTTCGCCGGAATGGCGTTGAGCTCGGCCCAGTCCATCTCTTCCTCCAGCTGGTGATAGGTGTCGTCCTCGATCTCGCCCGTCTGGCGCAGCGAGTCGAGCGCCTGCCGCTGCGCGCGAATGGCCACGGCGCGCAGCTGGTCGTGCGCGGTCTTGGCCTGCGGATGGCGCTCGTCCTGCGCCAGGGCGCGCGCGGCGCGGTATTCGTCGCGCACGGCATCGGCCTCGCGTCCGTCCTCGGCTTCGATGGCCGTGAGCGCCGCATCCATCATCGCGGTGCGGGCGAGCGAGATCTCCCTGTCCTGCGAATCGTCGGGCTCGATCTTCAGCACCCTGATCAGCGGTCCGATGGTGAAGCCCTGGATCACCAGCGTGCCAAGCACCACCGCGAACGCGCTCAGCACGATGAGATCGCGCCCCGGAAACTCCGCCGGCAGCGCGAAGGCGGTGGCCAGCGTCACCAGCCCGCGCATGCTCGACCAGCCGACCAGCAGGTTGATGCGCCTGGAGGGCAGCGGCACCTTGCGCCCCTGCACGATCAGGCGCAGCTTGTACTTGCGCATCGCGGCGCCGTAGATCAGCAACCACGCTACCCGCACCCCGATGACCAGCGCCAGCACGAGGGCGGCGAACTCCAGCGCATGCGTCAGCTGCGGCCCCGACAGCCGCGTGAGGATGCCGCGCGCCTGCAGCCCCATGAGGAAGAAGGCCAGCACGTTGAGCGTGAACACCACCGCGCCCCACACCGCATAGGAGTGCACGCGGTCGCGCGGCGCATGGCGCCTCGGTGCGTACTGGCCCAGCGTCATGCCGAAGGCCACCACCGAGATGATGGGCGACAGGTGCAGCCGCTCGGCCACGATCCAGGCGCCGAAAGTCATCACGAACTGGAAGATGATGGCCGAGCGCGTGCCCGCGAAGAGCGGTGCGCCGAAATGCAGATTGAGCTTGGCGAAGGCGAAGCCCACCAGCGCACCGCCCGGCACCGCCACCAGCAGCATCGGCAGCGAGCTCGTCATCGGCACGTGCGCGGCCCCCGCCGCCGACACCGCCACGCCGAACACCAGCAGCGCCACGGCGTCGTTGAGCAGGCTCTCGCCGTTGATGATCGACAGCGTGCGCCGAGGAATGCGGAACTGCTGCATCACCGCCGCCGCGGCCACCGCGTCGGGCGGCGCGACGATGGCGCCGAGCGTGATCGCCGCGGCCAGCGGCAGCCCCGCGAAAGCCCAGCCGGCCCACGCCACCACGGCCGTGGTCAGCAGCACCGCCACCAGCACCAGCGAGACCAGCGACATCCAGTTGCGCCGCAGTTCGCGCGGCGAGGTGTCGAAGGCCGAGTCGAGCAGTGCAGGCGCGATGAAAAGCGCGAGCGCCAGGTGCGGGTCGAGGCTCACGTGCGGCACCCAGGGCATCGCGCCCAGGCAAACGCCGGCCAGCGCCAGCATCGAGGGGTAGGGCAGCGCGAGACGCCGCGACAGCTGCAGCAGCAGGCAGGCGGCGATCAGCATGACGAGTACGTTCTCGAAGACGTCCATCGGGCCTCTGTCTTGGTGTTGTTTGCCCCGAATACTAAGAGGTCACCGGAAGACGGGCTCCTGCAGGCCGGCAAAAGACGATGGGCCCGCTGCGAGCCCCCTCGTCGCCAGTGTGTTCTTCACCAGCTTGGTCTTGCACGACGAGCGTGGGCGCGTCGAACTTCTTCGGGTCCTCATCGAAGTTGGTCTCCGAGAAGGACTTGATCCCTCAGTCCGGCGACCTGCGAAAGCCCCCCGGAGGCACGCCGAACCGGTCCCTGAAGCAGCGGCTGAAGTGGCTCGCGTCGCCGAAGCCGTTGCGATAGGCGATCTGGGCCACGCTCAGATGATCGAGCCGCCGGTTCTGCAGTTCGTCCTTCGCGCGCTCAAGCCGGCGCATCCGCAGGTACGCGCCGTACTGCGTGCGATGCGTCTCGAAGAGCCGATGCGTAAGCCGCCGCGAGATGCCGAGCTCCCGCGAGACCGCGTCGACCGACAGTTCCGGGTCGCCCAGATGCGCCTCGATGAAAGCCACCAGCCGCTGCCAGCGGTCGCGCTCGCGGCGTTTGCCGTCGGCCGTGTCCTGGTCGGCCGACTCGTCCAGCGACTCGCAATAGGCCGCGGCCAGCAGTGCGACGAAGGACTGCTCGGAAAAATAGGCGAGCGCCGGCGCAACGTGCGCCGCTCCCGGGAACACATGCCCCATGTGCGAGCGCGCGGCTTCTGCCAGCCGCGAATCCGCCTGAGCGATCGATGGCACGAAGCGCTCGTGCAGGTCGGCGTAGATGCCGAAGAAGCGCTCGGACGGCACCCGCAGCACCACCAGCTTGCCGGGCGCGGTCAGCGTACAGGCGGATGGAAGCCGCGTGGTCCTGAACGTGATGTCGCCCTTGCGAAACGGCATGCGGCGTCCGCCTTGCTCGATGGCGCCTTCGCCTTCGACGGCGATCATCGCGAGCACGTCGCCAGCGCCTGCGGCACACGGCAGGGCGGTGTCGTGGCGCACCGCCAGCGGCGTCGACGAGAAGCTGATCGCCAGGCCCCCGCCCACCAGGCGGCAGGCTTCGAGGCTCATGCGCGGATTGCTGTCCCGCACGCTGAGCTGGCCGGGATAGACCAGCGAATCGAGCGCGTTCGAGTAGCCCTGCACGTCGCCCGGATAGAACGGCCGGAAACGGGGCGCGAAGCTCAGGTCGGAGGCTGCTGTCGTGTCGTGGTGCATGGGTGGGGCTCCTGCCGACGGTCCGCATGCTTCGTGCCAGGCGGGGGCGGCGGCAGCAGCAGTCTAGGCAGCGATCCGTTGCGCGGGGGCTAAGACTTTCCACTAGTTGGCGCACTGGATCAATGCGCGTGCACCCAGGCGCAAGAGCGAACGGCGGGCTGCTTCTTACATTGACAGCACCCCTACGAACGCACAGGAGCCACAGCGTGAGCGATCCCAGCCCAGCAAGACACGACACCCCCGCACCGTCCCTCGACGGCCTCAGCTACGGCGACTGGAGCGAGGCCGAGAAGCTCGCGCTGAGCTGCCGCATCCTCGCCAGGGAGGGCCATTCCGAAACTCTGGCCGGACAGGTCACCGTGCGGCAGCCGGACGGCACCTTCCTGACCACGCCGCTGGCGCATGCCTTCGGCGAGATCCGTGCTGAGTCGGTCATGCGCATCGACGATTCGCTGCGCGTGCTCGAAGGCCGCGGCGTGCCCAACCCGGCGGTGCGTTTCCACCTTTGGGTCTACAAGCGCAGGCCGGACGTGAACTGCGTGATCCACACGCATCCGCCGTACGTGTCGGCACTGTCGATGACCGGCGAGCCGCTGCAGATCGCCCACATGGACGCCACCCCGTTCTTCGACGACTGCGCCTTCCTGGCCGAGTGGCCCGGCTTGCCGATCGCGGACGTCGAGGGCGAGATCATCTCGGCCGCGCTCGGCACCAAGCGCTGCGTGCTGCTCGCCAACCACGGCTTCCTGGCTGCCACGGCGAGCATCGAGGAATCGCTCTACATGTCGGTGCTCATCGAGCGCGCCGCGCGCAACCAGCTGATCGCGCAGTCGGCCTATGGCCGGCTCAAGCCGGTGGACCCGGTACTGGCGAAGGAGTCGCACGACTTCCTGCTGCAGCGGAGCATCGTCAACGCCAGCTTCGCGATGTTCGCGCGGCAGATCACCGGGGAGCGGCCATGAACAGCATCGCACCTCCCTTGCAAGGCGCCGCCGGCAGGAAGCACCAGAGCGTGTGGAAGATCGGCACCGCCACCATGGTCGGCACGGCCATCGAGGCTTTCGACTTCCTGGCCTATGGCACCGCCGCGGCGCTGGTGTTCAACAAGCTCTTCTTCCCCAACTTCGACGCCACCGTCGGCACGCTCGCGGCCTTCGGCACCTTCGCGAGCGGCATGCTCGCTCGGCCGCTGGGCGGCATCATTTTTGGGCACTACGGAGACAGGCTGGGCCGCAAGTCGATGCTCACGCTGAGCCTGCTGCTGATGGGCATCTGCACGGTGCTGATCGGCCTGCTGCCGACCTACGAGTCCATCGGTCTTTGGGCCGCGGTGCTGCTGGTGCTGCTTCGCATCGGGCAGGGCCTGTCGTTCGGCGGCGAACTCGGCGGCGCGATGCTGATGGCGGTGGAGCACGCTCCGCCCCGATGGCGCTCGCTGGTCGGCAGCATGCCGCAGATGGGCGCGCCGATCGGCGTGCTGCTGTCGTCCGGCGCCTTCGCACTGGTCACGCAATTGCCCGAGTCCAGCTTCCTGAGTTGGGGCTGGCGGCTGCCCTTCCTCGCGAGCGCGGTGCTGATCGTGCTGGGTGTGTTCATCCGCATGAAGGTAGACGAGTCGCCGGAGTTCATGCAGGTCAAGGTCCATCGCAAGACGGCGGTGCTGCCGGCGCGCGAGGTCGTGTCCGCGCACATGAAGCCGCTGCTGCTGACCATCGGCGGCAAGCTGGCCGAGGTGACGCTGATCTACACGGTGCTGGTGTTCTCGATCTCGTACGCCACCAGCCGCCTCGGCTTCTCGCGCTCCGACGCGCTGCATGCGCTCATCGCGGGCTCTGCGGCGATGGTCTTCACCATTCCGGCGGCCGGCTGGCTTGCCGACAAGGTGGGCGCACGGCGCCTGTACGTGTTCGGCGGCCTCCTGTTGGCGCTGATGGCGGTGCCGCTCTTCCAGGCCATCGGCAGCGGATCGCTCACGGCCTACACGGTGGCGATGGCGCTGGCGCTGTCGCTCAACTACCCGTTGATGTTCGCACCGCAGTCCAATCTCTACGCGGCGCAGTTTCCGGCGGAGTTGCGCTACTCGGGCATTTCCATCGGCATCCAGTTCGCCGCTGCCATCGGAGGCGGGCTGGCGCCGATCATCGCTGCCACGCTGATCGCCAGGTATTCGAGCATCGTGCCGGTGGGCGTCTACGTGGCCGTGCTCGGTGTGGTGGCGGCGGTCTCGGCCTGGCTGATGCGGCCGACGATGAACGAGTGAGCGCTCTTGGCGCGGGCACTCTCAGGAGTGCCCGTCCACCCGCATCTGGAACAGGAAGTAAGGCGGTATGCAGGCGCCTTGCCCCTCGGGCCGGCCCTCGGCCTGCGCGCAGATGTAGTCGTCGCGGCAGGCCTGCTGCGCCGAGCAAGTGCGCAGGTTGCCGGGGCGCGTGTGCTTCGCCAGGCATTCGCCGAAGGGCTTCTTCGCGGCCAGGCAGCTGTTGAAGTCGCTGAGGATCGCGATGCCGCCGCAGGAGCCGTTCGGGTCCTTGGGGTCGCAGGGGCCGGAGCACATGCCGCCCGGAAAGCCGACCGAGGTCTTCTCGCAGACCGATGCCGGGCCTTCGCAGGAGATTCGCGGCAGCTTCTCGGCGCGGTCGAGCCATGCGTTGGCCGATTGCGTGATGCGCGTGGGCTCGCAGCGTGCGCCGACCGTCGCGCGTTCGGCCGGGCCATCCGTTTCCATCGGCTCGGCCAAGGGGCGGAACGGATCGGGCCGCGGCGTGGAGAGCGCGGCCCGCACATAGCCTTCGCGACGCGCCAGTTCGTCCTGCACGTGCGGCGAGTGCGGCACCGCGAGCGCGTTGCCGGTGGTGAAGGTCCGCGAGGCGCCGCGACGGTCGACGCCGAGCAGGTGGAAGCCCGCCACCGCGCGGCTCTGGTGGCAGCCCATGCAGCTCAGGTCGTCGAGGCGGCGCAGCACCGCCTGCGGCGACTGCAGCGTGCGGCTGCCGGGCACGGCCTTCCATTCGCCGGCCGGGTAGATCTGCTCGAAGGGCCGGTTCGCAAGGCGCTCCAGCCCGCGCGGCGCGACCGAGATGGCCTCGGTCGCGAGGAACCTGTCGGGAATCTGCAGCGTGGCCTCGTCCAGCGCGCGCAGGTTGGCGGGCTGATGCAGCCATAGCTGCAGTTCCTTGCGCAGCGGGGCGCTGGCCTTGAGCTTCGCGACATCGGGCGTGTTCTCCAGCGGCGCGACATCGAAGCGCCTGGCGCCCGCGTTCCAGCGGAAGGCGCGCAGCATGTATTCGGCATGGCCGCCCAGGTCAGGCCGCACCGCCGAGGGCCAGCGCACGCTCTGCAGGTTGGTCGTGACCTGCGCGATGCGCGCGTGCGCCAGCCGCTTCGACGCCAGCGGACCGTCGGCCGAAGTGAGCCAGCGGCCCAGTGCCTCGTCGCCCATCGCGGCCTGCGGCGGCTGCCAGCGCTTCGCGGCCGTAGCGCAACTGCCGTCGGCATCGGGCGCATCGCCGCGCAGTTCGACGTTGACCGTCATCGGCAGGCGCGACTGCATCGCGGCCGTGCGGTAGGCCAGCCGGTACACCAGCCGCGTCTCGCCGCAGGCGCCGTTCTGGAAGGGCCGCCGGTCCATGCGGTTGGCGACGCCGACAAGCTCGAAGAAGGCGTCGGGGCTCGCGAGCCAGCGTGCATCGAACAGCCGATGCGGATAGCGCGAGATACCCACGCCCGCCTGCTTGTCGCGCCGCTGGATGCCGGCGAGGCTCGCGCCCAGCGGCTCGGTAATCGAGCGCCACGCAGGGGTGCGCATCAGCGCATCGTTGGTGGTGACGCCATCGGCGGACGGCGCCGATTCGCCGTTCATCCAGCGCGCGAAGCCGGCGCCGGATTTCTCTGCCGCCTGCAGCGCGGCGGGCGAAGTGACGAGCAGCACCGGTTCCACCGCTTGCGCCATGGGCGCGGCGCAAGCGAGCGTCAGTGCGAGGAGGGCGGTGGGAAGGCGATGTCGGATGCGCGGCACGCGGCCCATTGTGCCGTCGTGCCGTTCGCGTTCACGCGACGGCCCGTTCCGCCTGGGGTACCGCCAGCGCCGCGTCGATCGTCATCAGGGGCCGTGGCGTGGCCGCGAGCAGCGCCTGCGTGTAGGCATGGCGCGGATCGTCGAACACCGCGTCGCGCGCGCCTTGCTCGACGATGCGACCGCGCTCCATCACGATCACGCGGTCGGCGATCTGCTCCACCGCCGCGAGGTCGTGGCTGATGAACAGGCATGCGAAGCCGTGGTGCTTCTGCAGGCTCTGAAACAGCTTGAGCACCTGCGCCTGGATCGTCATGTCGAGCGCCGACACCGGCTCGTCGGCCACCACGAAGGCGGGGCGCCGCACCAGCGCGCGGGCGATCGCCACGCGCTGACGCTGGCCGCCCGAGAGCTCGTGCGGGTAGCGCGCGCCGAGTCCGTCCAGGCCGACCTCGTCCAGCGTTTCGTTCATGCGCCGCGTGCGCGCCGCCGCGTCGAGTTCGGGCAGGTGGCGCAGCGGCTCGGCCACGATGTCATGCACGCGCATGCGCGGATCGAGCGAGGAGAACGGATCCTGGAACACGAGCTGGCAGGCCAGCCTGAAGCGGTGCAGCGCCGCGCGGCTGGCGCTGCGGATGTCCTCACCGCGGAACAGGATCTGCCCCGCCTGCGAAGGCGCGAGCCGCAGGATGGCGCGGCCCAGCGTGGTCTTGCCCGAGCCGCTGCCGCCCACCAGCGCGACCATCTCGCCCGGGTGGATGTCGAGGTCGAGCGAGTCGATCACGCGAACGGGTGCGTGGCGCTTGAAGAAACCGGCGCGCGCGCCCGCGTAGCTCACGCACAGGCCGCGCACCTGCACCAGCGGCTGTTGCGTTTCCGCCGGCGCCGGCTTGGCCGCCTGGCGCCTCGGCAGCGCGTCGACCAGCTTGCGGGTGTAGGGCTGCTTCGGCGACAGCAGGATGCCGGGCACCTCGCCGGTCTCGACCAGCCGGCCCTTCTCCAGCACGATCGCGCGCTGCGCATAGCGCCCCACGAGGCCGAGGTTGTGAGTGATGAGCAGCACCGCAGTGCCGTTGTCGCGCGCCAGGCCCACCATCAGGTCGAGCACCTCGCGCTGGCTCAGCGTGTCCAGCGCGGTGGTCGGCTCGTCGGCGATCAGCAGGCGCGGCTTCAGCAGCATCACGCTGGCCAGCATGATGCGCTGGCGCATGCCGCCGGAGAACTCGTGCGGGTAGGCGTGCATGCAGCGCTCCGGGTCGGCGATCTGCACGCGGCGCAGCATGTCGACGATGCGCGCGCGGATCTCCGCGGCCGGCAGCTGCGTGTGCATGCGCAGTCCTTCGGCCATCTGCTCGCCGATGCGGTGCACTGGGTTGAGCGAGACCATCGGCTCCTGGAACACCATGCCGATGCCCGGCCCGCGGATGGGGCGCATGGCCTTCGCGTCGCGCGTGCTCAGGTCTTCGCCGTCGAACACGATGCGCCCGCCCGTCTGCGAGATGCCCGGCGGCAGCAGCTGCAGGATGGCACGCGCGGCCATCGTCTTGCCGCTACCCGATTCGCCCACCACCGCGAGGAACTCGCCCGCCTTCACCTCGAACGACAGGTCGTGCACCAGCGGCTGGGCGCCGTTGCGCAGTTCGATCTTCAGGTGCTCCACCGACAGCACGGTGGGGTTCGATGCGGTGTTCATGCCTTCTCCGTCCGCGGATCGAGCCGATCGCGCAGCGATTCGCCCAGCAGGTTGATGCCCAGCAGCGTGAGCGCGATGCACAGCCCCGGCACCACGCACAGCCATACGGCCGAGGCCATGTACGGCCGCGCGCTCGCGAGCATGTTGCCCCAGGTGGGCGCGGGCGGCGGCACGCCCAGGCCGAGGAAGCTCAGTGCGCTCTCCGACAGCAGCACCCAGCCGAACATGCTGGTGGCCAGCACCGCCACCGGCGCCATGCAGTTGGGCAGCACGTGGCGCCACATGGTGTAGAGCTCGCCGTTGCCGATCATGCGCGAGGCCTCCACGTACTCTCGCTCGCGCAGCGACAGCACCGTGCCGCGCACCACGCGCACCACCGAAGGCGCATAGGCCATGCTCAGCGCCAGCACGATGCCCCACTTGTTGGCGCCGACGATCACCATCACGCCCAGCGCCAGCAGCAGCCCCGGAAAAGCCAGCAGCGTGTCGTTGAAAGCCATCAGCACGCGGTCGGTCCAGCCGCGCACGAAGCCCGCGACCACGCCGATCACCAGTCCCATCGCGGTGGCCAGCGTCACCGTGAGCAGCGCCACCAGGCAGCTGGTGGCGGCGCCCTGCATCGCGCGGCTGGCCACGTCGCGGCCGAACTCGTCGGTGCCCAGCCAGTGCGCCATCGAAGGTGGCTGCAGCTTGGAGCGCAGGTCGATGCCCAGCGGGTTGTAGGGCGTCCACAGCGCGGCGGCCACGGCAACGGCCAGCAGCACCGCGACCAGCGCGCCGCCGATGAGGGTATGGGTCTTGAACTTCGTCTTCACTGCACAGTCACCCGCGGATCGAAGAGGGGGTAGCACATGTCGACGATCAGGTTGATCACGACGTAGATGCAGGCGGTGAACAGCATGCAGCCCTGCAGCACCGGGTAGTCGCGCGCGAAGATCGAGTCGATCATCAGCCGCCCCAGGCCGGGCAGGGTGAACACCGTCTCCAGAACCGCGATGCCGCTGAGCAGGTGCCCGAGGATCAGCCCGATCATGGTGAGCGTCGGGTTGAAGGCGTTGGGCAGCACGTGGCGGCGCAACACCTGCGATTCGGGCACGCCCTTGGCGCGCGCATGCGTCACGTATTCGAGCCGCAGGATCTCGATCGTGCTGGCGCGCGACATGCGCGTGAGCACGCCGGTCTCCACCAGCAGCAGCGTCACGATCGGAAGAATCACGTAGAGCACGCCCTGCGAGAAGTTCTCCGACATCGGCACGTAGCCCACCACCGGCAGCCAGCCCAGGTACTGGCCGAAGAACATCAGCAGCAGCAGGCCCAGCCAGAAGCTCGGCACCGAGAGCATCAGCGTCGCGGCGCCGATGATGGCGAGGTCGGTGGGCTTGTCCTTGCGCCAGGCGGCGACGAGGCCGGCGGGCACGGCGATCAGCGAGGCCAGCGCCACCGCGACGAGCACGATGACCGCGCTGACCTGGAAGCGCTCCCAGATCAGCGGCAGCACCGGCAGGCCGTTGGTGGTCGATACGCCCAGGTCGCCGGACAGCGCGTGCTTCAGCCACACGAGGTACTGCACGGGCAGGGGCTGGTCCAGCCCCATCTGGTGGCGCATGAGCGCCAGCTGCGCGGGGTCGGCGCCTTCGCCCAGCATGAGCAGCACCGGGTCGCCCGGAATCAGCCGCATCAGGGTGAACACCGCGATGGAAACCAGCAGCAGGGTCGGGATCGTCATCGCGATCCGGCGCAGGAGATAGGCGGGCATTGCTCGCGCGGCTCCGTTCAGCCGGCGGCGGCCAGCCGCACGTTCCAGAACCTCGGCTTGGCCGGCGCCCAGCCCTTGAAGCCGAGCACGTTCTTGCGCATGGCGGTGGCGTCGCTGGCGTTGAAGAGCACGATCATCGGCACGTCCTGCAGCATCTGCCTGTGCATCTCGTCGAACAGCACCTGGCGGCGCGCCTTGTCGCGCGTGACCATCGACTCGGCCAGCCGCGGCTGGGCGTAGGCGCTGTCCCAGACCTTGCGCGGCTGCGCGGCCTTGTCGCCCGACACCATCTCGAAATTGAGCGAGGGATCGATGCGCGCCGAGTAGATGAAGGCCATGCTCTGGTACTGGCCCTTGGTGTAGCGGTCGAGCTGCGTGGCCCAGTCGAGCACCTCCAGCTCGATGTTGATGCCCGCCTCGGAGGCCATGGCCTGCACCAGCACCGCGGCCGAGTACAGGGCCTCGTAGCGCTTGTTGGCGATCATGCGGATCGGCTGGTTGCGGTAGCCGGCCTCGGCCAGCAGCTTCTTCGCGGCGGCGATGTCGCGCTTGAAGCCGCCGGCCTGCACCGCGTCGTAGTAGGGGCTGGAAGAAGGCACCACCGAGTTGTTGACCGGCGAGAGGCCCTCGGTGACGGAACGTGCGATCTCGGGCGTGTCAAGCGACAGCGCCAGCGCGCGGCGGATGCGCACGTCCTTGAGCACCGGGTCGCTGGTCTGCAGCAGCAGCGCGACCATCGACATCACCGGCGTGGTGTCGACCAGCACGTCGGAGCGCTTGCGCATCTCGACCACGTCGGCCGGACTGGGGTTGACGAATGCGTCGATGCCGCCGCTGTAGAGCGCGGCCTTGGCTGCGGCGGAATCGGGAATGACGACGAAGCGCAGGGTCTCGATCTCGGCCTTCTTGCCGCCGGCCAGTCCGTCGCGCGGCTCGGCGCGCGAGGTGTAGCCGTCGAAGCGCGTGAGCTCCACGTACTGGCCGCGCTTCCACTCCTTGAGCTTGTAGGGGCCCGTGCCCACGGGCTCCTTCCACTGGCCGTCGGGACCGACCGAGCTGCGGTGCAGGATGGCGGCGCCGCCGCAGTCGGGCCGGGCCATCATGGTGAGGAAGAGCGCGCTCGCGCGCTCCAGCTTGAACACCACCGTCTTCGGGTTGGGCGCCTCCACCGAGAGCACCTTGGTCATGCCCTTGCCGTCGAACTCGGGCAGGCAGCGCCAGCCGCCGGCGGGCTTGAGATAGCGCTGCCAGTTCCAGACCACGTCGTCGGCCGTGAGCGTGGCGCCGTTCTGGAACTTCACGCCCTCGCGCAGCGTGAAGGTGTAGGTCAGGCCGTCGGCCGAGGTGTCGACCTTGCTCGCCAGCATCGGGCCCACCGAGGTGTCCTCGCGCAGCGCGACCAGCCCCTCTGCCACGTGGAGCAGCACGTTGTCGGTGTTGTCGTCGCGGTTGCCGCCGGGGTCGGTGCTGCGGATGTCGGAATTGATCTGGATGCGCAGCGTCTGGCCCGCGCCCACCACCGGCTGGGCGAGCGCGGGCACAGCGGCTGCCAGGCCGAGCGCCAGGGCGGCGACCAGCGAGGCTGGCGATGCTGTCGATGCGGAGGGTGGGCGGGACGGAGGAACGGGGACTTTCTTCATGGCAACACTCCTGGCGTGGGCGGTCTCGGCGGCGTTAGGACGTTCTGGCGTTCGGGTTCAGAGCGAATATTCGGTGAAGCGATGGGCCCTGAAGGGCGCCGGGGCGATGCGCATCTTCCGTGCCGCCGGGTCCATGACGATCGTCGCCACCGTGGCCGACGAGGCGCCGCCAGGCCCCGCACTCGGGCTGCGGCATACGGCGCGCGGCGCGCCGAAGCGGTCCTGCAGCGCGTCGAGCACGTCCTGTTCGCCAAGAAGGCCTGCCGCGCGCCGGTTGTGCAGCGCCTCGGTCACGCGGCGGTCGCGGTAGAGCGAGTCGGGCGTGGTCTCCAGGCTGCGGTCCACCACGCGCGCGAGCGCGGCCGGCGTCTTGAAGTGGTTGGCATGCACCAGGATGCCGCCCTCGGGCTGCTGCCAGAACACCTGCTCGGGGCAGGTCTCCAGGCTCACGGCCTCGCCCTCGGCGTGCGTGACGATCATGTTGTTGGAGATGGAGCGCGCAGTGCGGCACACCACGCCAAGCGCGTTGGCGTACAGCTCCGACTGCAGGATGCCGCGGCGGATCAGCGCCAGCGGCACGCCCTGCTGCCTGCCGTCGCTGTCGGCCTTGATGAAGTTGCCGGTGACGGCGATGCCCGCGCTGTTGAGGCCGGCGCGCGCCAGCGTGCCCGCCTCGGCGAAGGTCAGCATCGACGGGCCCTTGGCGGGCTGGATGCGCAGCACGATGCCCAGCTCCAGGCTCTCCACGCGCCAGTCCCAGTTCTGCGCATGGATGAGCCGGCCCTCGCGCGAGGCCGAAGGCATCACCACCACGCCGGTGCAGCCGTCGGGCGGCTCGGTGGCTTCGAGCTGCTGGAAGGCGTAGAGCATCTCGCTGCGCGCGTTCAGCGCCACTATGTCTTCCGGCGGCACGCCGGCACCTTCGGCAACGCCCTCGATCTCGCGCAGCATGCCGGCGTCGAAGGCCTCGATCACCGGCATGAAGCGGCGTGCGAGCGCGCGGGTGCGGTCCCAGCTCAGGCCCACGCGCTCGAAGGCTGCGCGGTAGGTGCGCAGGCTCAGGTCGATGCGGTCGCCGGCGGCGCGGCCGTACTGCTGGCCGCACTGGCGGGCGTCGCCTTCGATGTCGTAGAGGGGAAACGATTCGATGTCCATCTGGTGCTTTCGTGTGTGTTCAGGCTGCGGCGTCGGTGGGACGGGCGGTTTGCGCGATGGCGGCGCGCAGGCTGTCGACGATCTGGTCGACGTGCCGGCGCTCCAGCGTGAAGGGCGGCGACAGCGCGATGGTGTCGCCCACCGAGCGCACCAGCACGCCGCCCTGATCCACGCAATGCTGGGCCACCGCCTGCGCGTGGGTGCCCGCGCCCTCGACCCAGGGCTGCAGTTCGATGCCGGCCAGCAGGCCGACGTTGCGCACGTCGATCACGCCCGGCAGACCGCGCAGGGCGTGCAGGCATTCCTCGAAGTAGGGCGCGGTGGCCGCCGCCTGTGCGATCAGGCCGTCCTGCGTGTAGGCGTCGAGCGTGGCCATCGCCGCGGCGCAGGCCAGCGGATGGCCCGAGTAGGTGTAGCCGTGCGAAAGCTCGATGCCGCTCACGCTGCCTTGCATGAAGGCGTCGTGCACTTCGTCGCGCAGCAGTACCGCGCCCATGGGCACCGCGCCGTTGGTCAGGCCCTTGGCGGTGGTGATGAGGTCGGGCGTCACGCCGAACAGATCGGCCGCGAAGTTGGTGCCCAGGCGGCCGAAGCCGGTGATGACCTCGTCGAAGATCAGCAGGATGCCGTGCTTGTCGCAGATCTCGCGCAGGCGCTTGAGGTAGCCGCGCGGCGGCGGCAGCACGCCGGTGGAGCCGGCCACCGGCTCGACGATCACGGCCGCGACGGTCGATGCGTCATGCAGCGCGATCAGGGCCTCCAGCGCGTCGGCCTTCTCGATGCCGTGCGCCGGCTCGCCGCGCGAGAAGGCGTTGCGCGCCAGGTCGAGCGTGTGCGGCAGGTGGTCCACGCCGTTGAGCAGCGGCCCGAAGGTGCTGCGCTGGCGGCCGATGCCGCCCACCGAGATGCCGCCGAAGCCCACGCCGTGATAGGCGCGCTCGCGGCCGATAAGCCGGTAGCGGCCCGCGTCGCCCCTCGCGCGGTGGTAGGCCAGCGCGATCTTCAGCGCCGTGTCGACCGACTCGGAGCCCGAGTTGGTGAAGAACACGTGGTTCATGCCGGCCGGCGCCATCTCGGCCAGGCGCTGCGCGAGCACGAAGGCGCCCGGGTGGCCGATCTGGAAGTTCGAGGCGTAGTCGAGCACGTCGATCTGCGCCTTCATCGCGGCGCTGATGCGCGGGTGGCGGTGCCCGGCGTTCACGCACCACAGGCCCGCGATCGCGTCGAGCACGCGGCGGCCGTCGGCCAGGTCGTAATGAAGGCCTTCGCCGCCGACGATGAGGCGCGGCGATTGCTTGAACTTGCGGTTGGGGGTGAAGGGCATCCAGAACGCGTCGAGCGACGCGGGGGAGGCGAGGGTGTCGGCAAGGGCCACGAGATAGTTCTCCGTTGGGAAAGCGACCCGGCTCCTGGGTCGTCGTGGGGCCGATCTTGAAACTCGAATTGTATTTTTGGCGCGGGATATACATGGTTTTTTCAGGGCAAAAATACAAAAGCCGGGCGATGATCGGCGCCTGAATTTCCACCCCGCGATTCCGGAGACCCTGGATGGCATCCCAGACGGACGACCGACCCACCGCATCGCCCACGACCGCCGCTCCGCTCGTCCAGCGCGTGAGCCGCTATGTGCTCGACCAGGCGCTGGCCGGCGGCTACGAGAGCGGGCATCACCTCACCGAATCCGAACTCGCCGGCCGGCTGGGCATCTCCCGCACCCCGGTGCGCGCGGCGCTGCGCTTCCTGCATGAACGGGCGCTGCTGGCGCACACGCCGAACCGCGGCTACACCCTGCTCGCCGATCGCAACGCATTGGCGCGGGCCCGGCGCGAGATGCCCGAGGACGAGGAAAAGACACTCTATTACCGCCTGCTGCGCGACCGTCTCTCCGGCAAGCTGCCCACGCGAGTCAACGAACTGGAACTGGCGCAGGCCTATGCCGTGCCCCGGCCGCTGTTGCGCACCGTGCTCACCACGCTGCTACAAGACGGCGTGCTGCGCGGTCGCCACTACCAGCGCTGGGAATTCACCGAGACGCTGGATTCGGTCGAGAGCGAGCGCGAGAGCTACCGGTTTCGCCTGACCGTCGAATGCGCCGGGCTGCGCGAGCCGGGCTTCCGGGTTGACCTGCAGCGGCTGCGCGCCTGCCGCGAGCGCCAGCAGGGGCTGCTCGCGCAGGCGTCGCGTTATTCATGGATGGATTTCTTCGAGGCCAACGCGCAGTTCCACGAACTGCTGGCCAGCGCTTCGGGCAACCGCTTCTTTCTCGATGCGGTGCAGCAGCAGAACCGGCTGCGGCGCATGTCCGACCTCTCGGACTACCCGCTGGTGAACATCGACCTCCTGCACAAGTCCTGCCATGAGCACCTCGCGATCCTCGATGCGGTTGAACTCGGCGATCTCGAAACCGCCGCCGAGCACATGCGCCAGCATCTGAGCCGTGCCAGCGACCTGGTCGAACAGCGTGTGACGGGCGTGTTGGGGGATTGACTGGCCGGGGCTGCGGTGCTCAGCGCCGCGGCGAGATGTTCAGCTTCTTGCAGAAGTCGTAGAAGGCCTCGAGCTCCAGCGACTTGTCGAACACCGCATCCACGCCCGCCGAGAGCGCACCCTCGCGCACTTCGGAAGTCGCGTGGTTCATCAGCACCACGGTGCGTTGTGCGGGCGACTTGTGTTCCTGCAGGTATTGCGCCACGGTGAGACCGTTGCCCTCGGCCAGGAAGATGTCGATGACCGCCGCGTCCCATTCCTGCGGGTTCTGCCTGAGCCAGTCGATGGCGCTGCCCGAGGTGGCGGCGGTGCCGATCACGTCGCAGTCGGCGAATTCCTGCAGGCCGTCGGTCAATGTGGTGGCGATCAGGGGGTTGTCTTCTATCAGGTAGATACGGGTCATTGTTCGCAGTCGGTGCTTCTCGTTCTGTTCTGTCTTTGCTCTCTTGCCGGCTTGTCTCGGGCCGACCGGGGCATTGTCCCTGCCGGCGCGGCGTGTCGAGTCGGACAACGCCTTCATCTGCCGTAGAACCCTGCGCGGGAGAAGAAAAAGAAAGGGAAGGAACGGAAAGTGCTGCGGGACGAGGGATCGGGATCACTGGCGTACAAGACGTGGTGGCGCGCACGGCCATATCGTGCGGCGGTCTTCAACAACGGCCTCGCCCGCAGCGCATCGTCATGCCGCAATCTTTTACGCCTCCTTTCACATCCTCCGGCCGCAGCGCGCTGGTGCAGGCTCCGCCCTGGCACTACGCGGGCTGGCTCGTCAACATCGCCTTCGACTTCGATGCCGCGTGCGGCGCCGCGCTGGTGCCGGCCGAACTGGGAACGGCCACCGGCAAGGGCTGCGTCCATTTCGCGGACTGGCAGTACTGCGGCGACGACGGTCGCGAGCTGCTAGACCCGGTGTATGCGCAGTACCGCGAGACCATCGTGGTGCTCGAGTTCGCGCCGAAGGACGGTGCAGGCGATGCGCGCTTCTTCCATTGCCCGCTGATCTACGTCGACCAGGACATCTCGCTGCTGCGCGGCTGGCTGCAGGGCTGGCCCAAGAAGATCGGGCAGACCTGGCTCACGCGCAGCATGCCGCTGATCCATCCGGCGGCGGCGCCGCTTGCCGCGGGAAGCCGTCTCGGCGCAAGCCTCAGCGTGAAGGAGCGGCGCCTGGTGGATGCCTCGGTCACGCTGTCGGGCGAGAAGGCGGGGCGGCTGGGTTTTCTTTCCGCGCCGACCGTGGGCGCCATCGGCTGGCCCGACCTGACGCAGCCGGGCATCGCGGCGCGGCCGCGCTACTTGCGCGCCGACATCATCGACCGCGTCGAGCCGGGCTGGACCGCTGGCAGCGCGACATTGAAATTCCACGAGCATCCGGTCGAGGAACTGGCATCGCTCGGCCCGGTGGAGGCCACGGGCGCGAGCGCCGGCTGGATGGGCCTCACCGTGCGCGGTGCCATCGCGGCGTGACGCCGCCGGCCGCGCTACCCTTTGCGGGATGAGCCGCAACCTGCCCGCAAGCCCACCCGCCTCGCACGTGATCGGCCTGCCGATGGAAGGCGGCACGCAGATCGAGGCCATGTTCGCAGCCGATCCCAAGGCACGCTTCGAGCTGCACTGGCACGCGGAGTGGAGCGTGGGCGCTATCCTGGAAGGCCGCTGCGAGTTCACCTGCGCCGGAGAGCGGCAGGTGGCGCAGGCCGGCGACATCGTGCTGATGGCGCCCTTCATGCTGCATACGGCCGGCGTCAGCGCGCAGGGCTTTCGGATGGTGATGCTCTACGTGCCGCACGCCTGGGCGAGCGGGCGCCTGGGGTGGCCGCCCGGCCTGCGAGGCACGCTGGGGCAGGGCGTGTGGCGCGACGCGGACATGGCCGAGGCGCTGGCATCCGCCGCGCAGGCGGAAGACGGCGCGCAGGTCGGCCGCTTGCTGGAAGAGATTCTTCGCGCGCAGGCCGATGGCGAACTCGTGCCGGTCGAGCGCCACATGGGCGACGCGCGCGTGGAGGCTGTCTGCGAGGCGCTGGCGACGGAGGATGCCTGCCAGATCGATCCGGCCGGGCTGGCGCGGCGGCTGGGGGTGTCGCGGGAGCACTTCCATCGCCTTTTCCGCGTGGCCGTGGGCATGACGCCGGCCCACTATGCGCGGCTCGCGCGCATCGGGCGGGCCAAGGCGCTGCTGCGCGACGGCCACGCGGCGGCGGAGGTGGCGGCGCAGTGCGGTTTCGTCGACCAGGCGCACTTCTCGCGCTGGTTCCGCCGCTGCTTCGGCGTGACGCCGGGCAACTACATGGCCGGCCGGGAGCGCATGGAAAGGGCCGCGTGAGAAACTAGCGGGCTTGCCGGCCCGGCGTCGGGGCTGGCGATCACAGCCACAGGAATCCCGCGTTTTGGAAGAGAAGGTCGTCTCCGTTGCACCCATGATGGACTGGACTGACAGGTTTTGTCGGTACTTTCATCGCCTGCTGTCGCGTCGTGCGCTGCTCTATACCGAGATGGTCACGACCGGCGCGCTGATGCATGGCGACGTGCCGCGCCACCTGCGCTTCAACGCCGAGGAGCACCCTGTCGCGCTGCAACTCGGCGGCAGCGAGCCGGCCGACCTGGCGCATTGCGCGAAGCTCGGCGAGGAATGGGGCTACGACGAGATCAACCTGAACTGCGGCTGCCCCAGCGAGCGGGTGCAGCGCGGTGCCTTCGGCGCCTGCCTCATGAACGAGCCGCAGCTGGTGGCCGATTGCGTGAAGGCGATGGTCGACGTGGTCGGCATCCCGGTGACGGTCAAGCACCGCATCGGCATCGACAAGATCGAGAGCTACGAGTTCGTGCGCGACTTCGTCGGCAAGGTGAGCGAGGCCGGCTGCAACACTTTCATCGTGCATGCGCGCAACGCCTGGCTGCAGGGCCTGAGCCCGAAGCAGAACCGCGAGATCCCGCCGCTGCGCTATGAACTCGTGCACCGGCTGAAGCACGAGTTTCCCGACCTGCACATCGCCATCAACGGCGGCATCACCGTCAACGCGCAGGTGCACGAGCATCTGCGGCTGCTCGACGGCGTGATGGTGGGGCGCGAGGCGTACCACAACCCCTGGTGGCTCGCCGAATGGGACGCCGAGTTCTTCGGCGCTGGCGAGCAGACGCTGACGCGCGAAGAGGTCGAGTCGCTCATGTGCGACTACATGGCTCGCGAGGCGGCCGAGCACGGCACGCACTGGTGGCCGATCGCGCGCCACATGCTGGGCCTGCGCAACGGCCTGCCGGGAGCGCGCCGCTGGCGGCAGGTCTGGAGCGACCACCGGCTCAAGACCCTGCCGGCGCACGAAGTCATGGCGCTGGCTCGCGAGCCAGCCGTCCAGGCTGCCTGAACCTTTTTCCTCTTTTCGCGCGACTTCCTGCTTTTTCACGGGCCGACGCCGACCGGGCGCGGCTCCGTCGGCGCTCGCCTGAAACACTGTTCCGAAATTGCTACTTCACGATTAGTGGCGCGTCAACCGTTTTTTGCTGAAGAATGAGGAGCATCAGGGACATAAAAAGGTTTGGATACATGAGTGACGCGATTGGCGGCAAAGAAGAAGTAAGTGCACTCGCCAGAGGGCTCGCCCTCCTCAGAGTCATCGGAATGGCATCGGCTCCCATAGGCAATCGCGAACTGGCAGACACCACCGGCATCCCCAAGGCCACGGTATCGAGGCTCACCGCCACGCTGGTGAGTGCGGGGTATTTACGACAGTCCCAGGACAGCGAGCGCTTCAGCCTCGGTCCGGCGCTGCTGGACATGAGCAGCCGCTACCTGCGCCATTTCGACCTTCGGACCGTGGCGCGGCCGCACCTGGCGGCGCTGTCCGAGGCGGCTGGCGTGAGCGTGCACCTGGGCGTGCGCGACGAACTCGACATGCTCGTCATCGATTCGCTGCGGCCCCGCTCGGTGGTCATCAGCTCGCGCATCGAGGTGGGCACGCGCATGACCATCGCCACCTCGGCCGCAGGGCGTGCCTACCTCGCGGCGCTGCCCGAGGTGGAGCAGTCCGAACTGCTGGCGCAGATCCGGGCCGAGAGCGGAGAAAGCTGGGGCGCCATCGAGCCGGGCCTGATCTCGAGCCTGGACGAGTACGACGCGCTGGGCTACTGCGGCTCCTTCGGCGAATGGAACCCGCACATCCACGCCATCGGCTTCGCCCTGGAAGGCCCGCGCGGCGAGCGCTATTCGGTGAGCTGCGGCGGCCCCGCCTACCTGCTGCCCAAGGAAGCCATGGTGGGGCGCATAGCTCCGCTGCTCCTCGAAACCGCCCAGCGCCTGGCCAACGAAACCGGCACCCTCCGCCTGGACTGATTTCCTTCCCGGGGATGCGAAGCGACCCGAGGATTCGCGGGATACCGCGGAACCGGCTTTGCCGGGCCGCAGGTATCGCCCCCGCGAGGGGGTTGGCGAAGCGACACGAAGTGCGCGAAGCCTGGGGGCGGTCTCAGTTCGCGGCTTCCAGCCCGTTCTGGAAGTGCTCGCGCATCCGGGCCATGGCGGCTTCCGCGTCGCGCGCCTCGATGGCTGCCATCACCGAGCGGTGCTCGGCCAGCGATTCGCCGATGCGGCCCGCCTTGAGCAGCGAGTTGTGCCGGTTGAGCTTCATCACCTTGCGCAGGTCGGCCACCATCTGGTCGCGCCACTTGTTGTTGGCGATGGCCAGCAGGCGCATGTGGAAGCGCTCGTTCACGGCGAAGAAATGTTCCCGGTCCTCCGGCGAGGCTGCGGCCTCAAGTTCGGCATGCAGCGCCTTCAGCTCGGCGCGCTGGGCGTCGGTGGCGCGCTCGGCCACCACGCCGGCGGCGTCGCTCTCCAGCAGAGAGAGCAGGTGGTAGACGTCGGCCAAATCCTGCTCCGACACCTCGGTCACGTAGGCGCCGCGGCGCACCTTCATCGTCACCAGGCCTTCCGCGGCCAGCACCTTCAGCGCCTCGCGCAGGGGGGTGCGGCTGATGCCGTATTCCTCGGCCAGCTTGAGTTCGTCGATCCAGCTGCCGGGCTCCAGCTCGCGGCGAAAGATCCGCTGGCGCAGCAGTTCGGCGACCTCTTCGTAGAGGGCGCGGGGGGTGAGGGTGACGGCGGACATGGGCCGGACTGTACTTCAAAAACGGTGTTTGAATTAATAATTATGGATCGGTTAGACTCGCGGCCGGCTTGCAGATCCCTGCAGGCGAATTTGCGAATACCCTGCAAGCAAGACACTGCGAACGGCCCCTTCATGAGCAGCAAACCCGAACCCTCTTTCAAGCAAGCCGATCTCGAAGCCTGGGCCAAGGCCGCAGCCAAGTCCGCACCCGGCGGCGACGTGAGCGCGCTGAACTGGATCACGCCCGACGGCATCACGGTGAAGCCGCTGTACACCGCCGCCGACCTGCAGGGCCTCAAGTACACCGACACGCTGCCGGGCTTCGAGCCCTACCTGCGCGGCCCGCAGGCCACCATGTACGCGGTGCGCCCCTGGACCATCCGCCAATACGCCGGCTTCTCCACCGCAGAGGAATCGAACGCCTTCTACCGCAAGGCGCTGGCCGCCGGCGGGCAGGGCGTGAGCGTGGCCTTCGACCTGGCCACCCACCGCGGCTACGACAGCGACCACCCGCGCGTGACCGGAGACGTCGGCAAGGCCGGCGTGGCGATCGACTCGGTCGAGGACATGAAGATCCTGTTCGACCAGATCCCGCTCGACAAGGTGAGCGTGTCCATGACGATGAACGGCGCCGTGCTGCCGGTGCTCGCGGGCTACGTGGTCGCGGCGGAAGAGCAGGGCGTGGCGCAGGACCAGCTCAGTGGAACCATCCAGAACGACATCCTCAAGGAGTTCATGGTCCGCAACACCTACATCTTCCCGCCCGCACCGAGCATGCGGATCATCGGCGACATCATCGAGTACACGGCGCAGAAGATGCCCAAGTTCAACTCGATCTCGATCAGCGGTTATCACATGCAGGAAGCCGGCGCCAACCAGGCGCTCGAGCTCGCCTTCACGCTGGCCGACGGCAAGGAATACGTGAAGACCGCGCTGGCCAAGGGCCTCGATGTGGACGGCTTCGCCGGCCGCCTGAGCTTCTTCTGGGCCATCGGCATGAACTTCTATCTCGAAGTCGCCAAGATGCGCGCCGCGCGCCTGCTGTGGTGCCGCATCATGAAGGAGTTCGAGCCGAAGAACCCCAAGAGCCTGATGCTGCGCACCCACTGCCAGACCTCCGGCTGGAGCCTCACCGAGCAGGACCCGTACAACAACGTGGTGCGCACCACCATCGAGGCGATGGCAGCGGTGTTCGGCGGCACGCAGAGCCTGCACACCAACGCGCTCGACGAGGCCATCGCGCTGCCCACCGAGTTCAGCGCGCGCATCGCGCGCAACACGCAGCTCATCATCCAGGAAGAGACCCACATCACCAACGTGATCGACCCCTGGGCCGGCAGCTACATGATGGAGAAGCTCACGCAGGACATGGCCGACGCGGCCTGGGCCATCATCGAGGAGGTCGAGGCGATGGGCGGCATGACCAAGGCGGTCGACAGCGGCTGGGCCAAGCTCAAGATCGAGGCCGCCGCCGCCGAGAAGCAGGCGCGCATCGACTCCGGCAAGGACGTGATCGTCGGCGTCAACAAGTACAAGCTGAAGAGCGAAGACGCGATCGACAGCCTCTCGATCGACAACGTGAAGGTGCGCGAGCAGCAGGTCGCGCGCCTGCAGAAGATCCGTGCCTCGCGCGATGGCGCCAAGGTGCAGGCTGCGCTCGACGCGCTCACCGAGGCCGCCGAGAACAACACCGGCAACCTGTTGGCCCTGAGCATCGATGCGGTGCGCCTGCGCGCCACGGTGGGCGAGATCTCCGATGCGCTCGAAAAATCGTTCGGCCGCCACCGCGCCGACACGCAGAAGGTGACCGGCGTGTACGCCGCCGCCTATGACTCCGCCGAGGGCTGGGAAACGCTCAAGACCGAGATCAACGCCTTCGCCGAAGAGCAGGGCCGCCGCCCGCGCGTGATGATCTCCAAGCTCGGCCAGGACGGCCATGACCGCGGCGCCAAGGTCGTCGCCACGGCCTTCGCCGACCTGGGCTTCGACGTGGACATGGGCCCGCTCTTCCAGACGCCCGAGGAATGCGCGCGCCAGGCCATCGAGAACGACGTGCACGCCGTCGGCGTCAGCACCCTCGCGGCCGGCCACAAGACCCTTGTGCCGGCCATCATCGACGAGCTGCGCAAGCAGGGCGCGGACGACATCATCGTGTTCGTCGGCGGCGTCATTCCGCGGCAGGACTACGAGTTCCTCTACGACGCCGGCGTCAAGGGCATCTACGGACCGGGCACACCCATTCCCGCCAGCGCCAAGGACGTGCTGGAGCAGATTCGCGCGGCGGTCACTGCCTGAGGCGCGCCGTCGTGAGCGATCTCTTGTCGCGGCTGTCGCTGCAGCCGGTGGATTCCAGCGATTTCGAGGCCATGCTGGCCCTGCGCATCGACGCGATGCGCCCGAGCCTGGAGCGCGTCGGCCGCTTCGACGTGGCGCGTTCGCGCGAACGCCTGAGCGCGGGCTTCGTGGTGCCGTACATGCACCACATCGTGCTCGACGGCGACCAGCGCATCGGCTTCGTCACGCTCAAGCCCGAGGACAGCGATGCGCTGCGCCTCGATCATCTCTACCTGCGCACCGGCTTCCAGGGCCTGGGCATCGGCGAATGGGTGCTCGAATGGGCCAAGTCGCAGGCGCGCGAGCAGCGGCTGGACATCAAGCTCACCGCGCTCGTCAAGAGCGACGCCAACCGCTTCTACCTGCGCCACGGCTTCGTGCTCGAGGGCGGCGAGGGCGTCGACCTGCATTACCGCTGGCGCGTGGCGTCGGAGGCTGCGTGCTGAGCGACAAGGCAAAGGTCCTGGAGAACGCGATCGCCGGCACCGAAGGCATGCCGCAGCGGCGCGCCATCGCCAAGGCGATCACGCTGCTCGAATCGACGCGCGACGACCACCGCGCGCAGGCCGACGAGCTGCTCACGGCGCTGCTGCCGCGCACGGGCAATTCCTTCCGACTTGGCATCTCGGGCGTGCCGGGCGTCGGCAAGTCGACCTTCATCGAGACGCTGGGCCTGCTGCTGATCGGCAAGGGGCATCGCGTGGCGGTGCTCACCATCGACCCGTCGTCCACTGTCTCGGGCGGCTCGATCCTCGGCGACAAGACGCGCATGGAGCGCCTCTCGGTGCACGAGCGCGCCTACATCCGGCCCAGCCCGTCGAGCGGCACGCTCGGCGGCGTGGCGGAGAAGACGCGCGAGGCGATGCTGGTGTGCGAAGCCGCTGGCTACGACATCGTGATCGTCGAGACCGTCGGCGTGGGCCAGAGCGAAACCGCGGTGGCCGGCATGACCGACATGTTCGTGCTCATGCAGCTGCCCAACGCAGGCGACGACCTGCAGGCCATCAAGAAGGGCGTGATGGAGCTGGCCGACCTCGTCGTCATTAACAAGGCCGACATCGACAAGGACGCCGCCACCCGCGCGCAGGCGCAGATTACCTCGGCGCTGCGGCTCTTCGGCCAGCATGGCCATCCAAATCATGCCCATCACGACGAGACCTTCTGGCACCCGCAAGCCATCCAGTTGAGCGCGTTGCTGGGGCAGGGCGTCGAGGCGTTCTGGACGCAGGTCGAGCGCTTTCGCATGCTGCAGGGCGCCAACGGCCGGCTCATGGCACGCCGCCAACTGCAGGCCAAGTCATGGATGTGGGACCGCATCGAAGCGGGGCTGCGCCATGCCTTCCGCCACCACCCGCGCGTGAAGGAAGAGCTGCCGGCGCTGCTGGGCCAGGTTGGCGCGCTTGAGCTGGCGCCGTCCACCGCGGCACGCCGTTTGCTCGGCCTTTACGCAGGCGACGAAACCGCATGGACTGGCTGAACGCCGACAGCATCGCGCGCGGCTTCGACACCGCGGCGGGCACCTTCGCCTGGGGCACGACCTTCGAGCAATTGGAGGCGCTGGGTCTGCGATCTGCGGATGCGGAACTTGGCTTGGGCGCCTGGCGCGTGCCGGGTGTGGATGTGCTGGGGTTGCGCAGCAGCCGCATGCAACTCATGGCGCCGTACCCGGGACGTCCGGTGATGCAGGTGTGGCACCGGCTCGACTTGCCCGAGAGCGAGTCGCACGTCGACTTCGTGCTGCGAGCGCATGCGCAACTGGTCGCGCAACTCAGCATGCCCGATTACGGCGAAATGCAACCGGCGCGCTTCAAGGAAGAGAACGCCTGGAATGTCGTCGTGAACGCCGGGTGGCGCGTGGGCGGTGTGAACGTGAGCGTCTCCTGGTACGGCGCGCCACGCAACGACGAAGCCGAGGGGAAGACCAGCGGCATCCTGTGCCTGGATTGGGACGACGAGATCGCCGCGGCCACGCCGTGGGTCGATGCGTGGCAGCAGGAACAAGTGACGCTCGACGCCATGCTGCGCCAGGCCCACACGGTGGCGAGGCTGCAGGCCGGCCCTGCGCACGAACAGGCGCTGCACCGCGGCAGCCCAGGGGACATCCGCGCGCTGATCACGGCACAGCGCGTGCTGCGCAGGCCGTCGCTGCACTTCACCGTGCCCGACTTCGCGCTGCTGAAGGGCAATGGCGCGGCCAACCACCAACTGGTGCTGTGGTCCGCGGCCTCCGGCGATGCCTGGGGCGTATCGGACATCCACAACACCGTGTATTGCCGCCACGGCGAAACACTCCGGGCGCAATGGGTGCAGGTGCTGCCGGCTAAAGGCGGCGGCTTCACCGACCTGTCGTTCGGACCGCTCTCCAACGCGCAGTCCTACTGCCCGCGCGAACGCTGCGGTGCCATCGCGCAATTCATGGACATCCTGGCCACCATGCCAGGCGCGTCGTTCCAGTACAGCGAAACCTACGACTGCTGATTTTTCAAAGAGGCTTTTCTCATGCAAGAACTGATCGAACAACTCGAAAAGCGCCGCGCCCAGGCGCGTCTCGGCGGCGGGCAGAAGCGCATCGACGCGCAGCACGCCAAGGGCAAGCTCACGGCGCGCGAGCGCATCGAGCTGCTGCTCGACGACAACACCTTCGAAGAGTGGGACATGTTCGTCGAGCACCGCTCGGTCGACTTCGGCATGGCCGAGCAGAAGGTGCCCGGCGACGGCGTGGTCACCGGCTACGGCATGATCAACGGCCGCCTGGTTTTCGTGTTCAGCCAGGACTTCACCGTCTTCGGCGGCGCGCTCAGCGAAGCGCATGCCGAGAAGATCTGCAAGGTGATGGACCAGGCGATGAAGGTCGGCGCACCGGTCATCGGCCTGAACGACTCGGGCGGCGCGCGCATCCAGGAAGGCGTGGCCTCGCTCGGCGGCTATGCCGACGTGTTCCAGCGCAACGTGATGGCCTCGGGCGTGGTGCCGCAGATCAGCATGATCATGGGCCCCTGCGCCGGCGGCGCCGTGTACTCGCCCGCCATGACCGACTTCATCTTCATGGTGAAGGATTCGAGCTACATGTTCGTCACCGGCCCCGAGGTGGTGAAGACCGTCACGCACGAGAGCGTGACCGCGGAGGAGCTCGGCGGCGCCATCACGCACACCACGCGCAGCGGCGTGGCCGACATGGCCTTCGAGAACGACGTGGAGGCGCTGATGATGCTGCGCCGCCTCTACAACTACCTGCCGCTGAACAACCGCGAGAAGCCGCCGGTGCGCCTGGGCAACAACGGCCTGGGCGACCCGGCCGACCGGCTCGACTACTCGCTCGACACGCTGGTGCCCGACAACCCGAACAAGCCCTACGACATCAAGGAACTCATCCTGAAAGTGGTGGACGACGGCGACTTCTTCGAGCTGCAGCCCGACTACGCGAAGAACATCGTGATCGGCTTCGCACGCATGGAAGGCCAGACCATCGGCATCGTCGCCAACCAGCCGCTGGTGCTGGCGGGCTGCCTCGACATCAAGAGCAGCATCAAGGCCGCGCGCTTCGTGCGCTTCTGCGATGCATTCAACATCCCGGTCGTCACCTTCGTCGACGTGCCCGGCTTCATGCCCGGCACGGGCCAGGAGTACGGCGGCATCATCAAGCACGGCGCGAAGCTGCTCTACGCGTACGCCGAGTGCACGGTGCCGAAGATCACCGTCATCACGCGCAAGGCCTACGGCGGCGCGTACGACGTGATGGCCTCCAAGCACCTGCGCGGCGACGTCAACCTCGCCTGGCCGCGCGCCGAGATCGCGGTGATGGGCGCCAAGGGCGCGGTGGAGATCATCTTCCGCGAGGACAAGAACGACCCTGAGAAGCTCGCCGCCCGCGAGGCCGAGTACAAGGCCCGCTTCGCGAACCCCTACGTGGCGGGCGCGCGCGGCTACATCGACGACGTGATCCTCCCGCACGAGACCCGCAAGCGCATCTGCCGCTCGCTGGTGATGCTGCGCGAGAAGAAGCTCGAGAACCCGTGGCGCAAGCACGGAAATATTCCACTGTGAGCGGTACGGAGAAGAAGAACATGTTCAAGAAGATCCTGATTGCGAACCGCGGCGAAATCGCCTGCCGCGTGATTCAGACGGCGAAGAAGATGGGCATCCTCACGGTCGCCGTCTACTCCGACGCCGACAAGGAGGCCCGCCACGTCGAGCTGGCCGACGAGGCCGTGCACATCGGCGCCGCGCCGAGCCGCGAAAGCTACCTGCAGGCCGATCGCATCATCGCGGCCTGCAAGAAGACCGGCGCCGAGGCCGTGCACCCGGGCTACGGCTTCCTGTCGGAGAACGAAGCCTTCGCGCGGCAGGTCGAGGAAGAGGGCATTGCCTTCATCGGGCCCAAGCACTACTCGATCGCGGCCATGGGCGACAAGATCGCCTCGAAGAAGCTCGCCAACGAGGCCCAGGTCAACACCATTCCGGGCTGGAACGACGCCATCGAAACGGCGGAGCGCGCCGTCGAGATTGCGAAGGACATCGGCTACCCGGTGATGATCAAGGCCTCCGCCGGCGGCGGCGGCAAGGGCCTGCGCGTGGCCTTCAACGACAAGGAGGCCTTCGAGGGCTTCACCTCCTGCCGCAACGAGGCGCGCAACAGCTTCGGCGACGACCGCGTGTTCATCGAGAAGTTCGTCGAGGAGCCGCGCCACATCGAGATCCAGGTGCTGGGCGACTCGCACGGCAACGTCATCTACCTGAACGAGCGCGAATGCTCCATCCAGCGCCGCCACCAGAAGGTGATCGAGGAGGCGCCGTCGCCCTTCATCTCCGACGCCACGCGCAAGGCGATGGGCGAGCAGGCCGTGGCGCTGGCCAAGGCGGTGAAGTACCAGAGCGCGGGCACGGTGGAGTTCGTGGTCGGCAAGGACCAGAGCTTCTACTTCCTCGAGATGAACACGCGCCTGCAGGTGGAGCACCCGGTCACGGAGTGCATCACCGGCCTCGACCTGGTGGAGCTGATGATCCGCGTCGCGGCCGGCGAGAAGCTGCCGCTCACGCAGGAGCAGGTGAAGCGCGACGGCTGGGCCATCGAGTGCCGCATCAACGCCGAAGACCCGTTCCGCAACTTCCTGCCTTCCACCGGCAGGCTGGTGAAGTTCCAGCCGCCGGGCGAGACCATGTTCGCGAGCGACACGCAGCACCTGAACGGCGTGCGCGTGGACACGGGCGTGTACGAGGGCGGCGAGATCCCGATGTACTACGACTCGATGATCGCCAAGCTCATCGTGCACGGAAAGGACCGCCAGCACGCCATTGCCCGCATGCGCGAGGCGCTCAACGGCTTCGTGATCCGCGGCATCAGCAGCAACATCCCGTTCCAGGCGGCGCTGCTGGCGCATCCGAAGTTCGTGGCGGGCGACTTCAACACCGGCTTCATCGCCGAGCACTACGGCAAGGGCTTCCACGCCGAGGACGTGCCGCACGCCGACCCCTCGTTCCTGGTCGCGCTGGCGGCCTACGTGCATCGCCGCTACCGCGCGCGGGCTTCGGGCATCAGCGGGCAGCTCGAAGGGCACGGCGTGAAGGTGGGCGAGCAGTTTGTGGTGGTCGAGCTGGGGCACGAGGGCAAGCACGTGCACCACCCGGTCTCGGTGACCGACTTCCACGGCAAGACCGGCGCGAGTTCGGTGACCGTGAACGGCAAGACCTACAAGATCGACAGCAGCCTCGCGCTGGGCGCCATCCGCGTGCAAGGCATCGTCAACGACAGGCCCTTCACCGCGCAGGTGGAGCGCGGCGCAGGCAAGAGCCCGCTGGCGCTGCGCGTGTCGCACGACGGCACGCAGATCGAGGCGATGGTGCTGTCGCCGCTGGGCGCGCGCCTGCTCGAGCTCATGCCCTACAAGGCGCCGCCGGACCTCAGCAAGTTCCTGATGTCGCCGATGCCGGGCTTGCTGGTGGAGGTGGCGGTGCAGCCCGGGCAGCAGGTGCGCGCCGGCGAGAAGCTGGCCGTGATCGAGGCCATGAAGATGGAAAACGTGCTGTTCGCCGCGCAGGATGGCGTGGTGGGCAAGATTTCGGCGAACAAGGGCGAATCGCTCGCCGTCGATCAGATCATTCTGGAGTTCAACTGATGGGTGCCAACGACTTTCAACAAGCGATCACGCTGCACCGCCCCGCCAAGGTCGCGACGCCGCAGGGCCCGTGGTCCGTCGAGGCGATCCAGGCGCTGCTCGACAAGCCGCTGATGGACCTGCTGTTCGAGGCGCAGACCGTGCACCGCCAGCATTTCCCCGAAGGCGACATCGAGCTGGCGACTCTGCTGTCGGTGAAGACCGGCGGCTGCCCCGAGAACTGCGGCTACTGCCCGCAGTCGGCCGAGTTCGACACCGGCGTGAAGGCGCAGAAGCTCATGGAGGTGGAAGAGGTGGTCCGCGCCGCGCAGGCCGCCAAGGACGCCGGCGCCACGCGCTTCTGCATGGGCGCCGCATGGCGCGCGCCGAAGGACCGCGACGTCGAGAAGGTGGCAGTACTTGTCGAGGCCGTGAAGGGCCTGGGCATGCAGACCTGCGCCACGCTTGGCATGCTGGAGCCGCACCACGCGCACCAGCTCAAGGCCGCCGGCCTGGACTACTACAACCACAACCTCGACACCGCGCCCGAGTACTACACCGACGTGGTCGACACCCGCACCTACCAGGACCGGCTCGACACCCTGGCCAACGTGCGCAGCGCCGGCATCAGCGTGTGCTGCGGCGGCATCGTCGGCATGGGCGAGCAGCCGGTGCACCGGGCGGGGCTGATCGCGCAGCTGGCCAACCTGAATCCGTACCCGGAATCGGTGCCCATCAACAGCCTGGTGCGCGTGCCCGGCACGCCGCTGGCCGACTCGGAGCCGGTCGACCCGTTCGACTTCGTGCGCCTGATCGCCGTCGCGCGCATCACGATGCCGACCGCGCGCGTGCGGCTGTCGGCCGGCCGCCAGCAGATGGGCGACGCGGTGCAGGCGCTGTGCTTCATGGCGGGCGCGAACTCGATCTTCTACGGCGACAAGCTGCTCGTCACCGGCAACCCCGACGTCGAGGCTGACACGGTGCTGCTGCGCAAGCTCGGCCTGAATTCGCGCCAGGTGCAGGAGCAGGCGGAAGGGTGCGCCGCATGACTGCCGTCACCGAGCGTCCCTTCAAGGTGCTGGGCATCCAGCAGATCGCCATCGGCGGGCCCGACAAGCTGCGGCTGCAGAAGCTGTGGGTCGACATGCTGGGGCTCGAGGTCACGGGCACCTTCAAGAGCGAGCGCGAGAACGTCGACGAGGACATCTGCGCGATGGGCGCGGGGCCGTTCAAGGTCGAGGTCGACCTGATGCAGCCGCTCGACCCCGAGAAGAAGCCCGCTGTTCACACCACGCCGCTGAACCACGTCGGCCTGTGGATCGACGACCTGCCCAAGGCCGTCGAATGGCTCACCGCGCAGGGCGTGCGCTTCGCGCCGGGCGGCATCCGCAAGGGTGCGGCCGGCTTCGACATCTGCTTCCTGCACCCGAAGGCGAACGACGAATTCCCGATCGCGGGCGAGGGCGTGCTGATCGAGATGGTGCAGGCGCCGCCCGAGGTGGTGGCGGCCTTCGGCGCGTTGGCCGCTACGCGTTGAGCACCTTCCGGATCGGCGGCTTCACGTCCGAACTGCGGGGCGGCAGCATCGGCTGGTGCTCGCGCGCGGGGTTCAGGATGATCGAGGTCGCCGTTTCGGTGAGGATGCAGAACTTGGTGACCACCGCGTCGAGGTGGCTCACGTCGATCACCGCGATCTCGAGGATCCAGCTGTCCTCGCCGGTCACGTTGTAGGCATTGACGCATTCGGGCGTCTCCTGCACCAGCTTCACGACGAGGTCGTAGTCGGCGCGGCCGACGCGGATGACGGCGCGGATGCCATAGCCCAGCTTGCCGAGGTTGACGGTGGCGCGGTAGCCGCTGATGACGCCGGCCGCCTCCAGCTTCTTCACGCGCTCGGTCACGGCCGGCTGGCTCAGGTGCACGCGGCGGCCCAGTTCGGCCATGGTGAGGCGCGCATCGGCCTGCAGTTCGGCGAGGATGCGGGTGTCGTGGGCGTCCAGGGCGGGGTTCAAGGCAAAGTCCATGCAAGTCCTTCAAATCGACGGTGAAGCAGGGGCAGAACCATGAAAACTGCATGGCTGCGGAAGGATGGCTTTCATACCATGACCGGCACCTCGATACCAACAAGAGACACCCTCGCATGCCGACTCTCGCTTCTCCCGCCCAGGCCGCACCCGGCACCACGCGCCCCGGGCTGCCGCCACTGCTGTGGCTCTGCCTTGCCGCCACATGGGTGGTGTGGGGCTCCACCTACCTCGCCATCAAGTACGCGCTGATCAGCTTCCCGCCCTTCCTTCAGATGGGCTCGCGCTTCCTGTTCGCGGGCGTGCTGCTCGCGGCCTGGATGCGCTGGCGCGGCGCGCCGTGGCCGTCGCTCGCGCAGTGGCGCAACGCGCTGATTGTCGGCGCGCTGATGCTGGGCGGCGGCATGGGCGGCACGGCGTACGCCGAGGTGTCGATCGGCTCGGGGCTGGTGGTGGCGTTCATCGCGGTGATTCCGCTGCTGATCGCGCTGCTCAACCTGATCTGGGGTGTTAAGCCGTCGAAGCTGGAAGCGGCGGGCATTGCGCTCGGCCTTGTCGGCGTGCTGATGCTCACGCAGGGCAGCGGCTTTCGTTCGTCGCCCGAGGGGCTGGTGGCGATCTGCATCGCCACAGCCTGCTGGTCGCTGGGCAGCGTGCTGAGCCAGCGCAGCCTGCCGCTGGCGCCCGGCGCGATGGGCTTCGCGAGCGAAATGCTCTGCGGCGGCGTGGTGCTGATGGGGATGGCCGCCGTCTCGGGCGAGACCATGAGCTGGCCGCCGCAGCCCATGGCGCTCGCCGCGTGGGCCTATCTGGTGGTGTTCGGTTCGCTGATCGCCTTCAACGCCTACATGGTGCTGCTGGCCAGGGCGCCGGCCGCGCTGGCCGCGAGCTACACCTTCGTCAACCCGGTGATCGCGATGCTGCTGGGCGTGTGGATTGCCAACGAAGCCGTCACGCGCTTCGAGTGGTACGCCGTGGTTGTGGTGCTAGCGGGCGTGCTGCTGATGCTCTTCAAGCGCCGGGACGGCGCCACACGGCCAGGGTAGCGGCGAGCAGCCACATGCCGGCCGCGCAGCCGCGGTTCATCATCCTGATGCCGCGCTGCGAGAGAAACCGCACGGCCTGCGTGCCGGCGCCTGCGTAGGCCAGCATCACGCAGGTGTCGAGCGCGACGAACACCGCGCCCAGCAGCAGGTACTGCGGGCCCTGCGGCTTCGTGATGTCGACGAACTGCGGCAGGAAGGCCGCGAAGAACAGCACCGTCTTCGGGTTCGACAGCGCCACCGCCAGGCTGCGCACGAGTGCGATGCGCCCGTGCGGCCGCGTTTCGAGCGGCGCCCTGGCCAGCGCGGTGCGCAGGTCGGTCGCCTCGCTGCGCCACAGCTTGATGCCCAGCCACACGAGGTAGACAACGCCCGCCACGCGGATCGCGTTGAAGAGCCATTCCGAAGCCGCCAGCAGCGAACCCAGCCCGAGCGCGACGACGGCGATCAGCGTGATGCTGCCGAGCGACGCCCCGGCAATGCCCCAGCTCGCGCGGCGCATGCCGCCTTCGATGCCGTTGGACAGCGCCAGCAGCATCGTCGGCCCGGGAATCAGGGCCAGCGCGAGCGAGGCGACGACGTAGATCAGCAGGGTGTCGAGCGTCATGGCTTGGCCGCCGGAGGGCGTTTCTGTTGCGAGGCGGCGCGGGCACGCGCCAGTGCCGCCTCGACGATGGAGCGCTTGCGCGCGTCGGCGTCTTGCGGGGCTTCGGGTGCGTCGGCGGCTTCTGCCAGCCGGGCGTCGGTGTTGCGGTGTTTGCCGTGCACCTCGTAGCGGGCGCGCGCGCTGTTGGCCTGCTCGGCCGACCAGGCCTGCCAGCCGCTGAGGCCCGGCGTCTCGACCTCGAGCGAGATGCAGTCCACCGGGCAGACCGGAATGCACAGCTCGCAGCCCGTGCAATGGGCTTCGATCACGGTGTGCATGCGCTTGTTGATGCCGACGATGGCATCGGTGGGGCAGGCATCGAGGCACAGCGTGCAGCCGATGCACCAGGCCTCGTCGATCACTGCCATGGCGCGCGGGCCTTCGGCGCCGAACTGGGGATCGAGGGGCAGGGCGGGGCGGCCGGTGATGCGGGAGAGCCGCTCAATGCCTTCGGCGCCGCCGGGCGGGCACTGGTTGATGCCGGCCTCGCCGTCGGCAATGGCCTGCGCGTAGCCTGCGCAATCCGGGTAGCCGCACCGTGTGCACTGCGTCTGAGGCAGTGCGTCGTTGATGCGTGCGGCCAGTCCGTTCACTTCGCGTTGTCGATGCGCAGCCGCTTCAGCGGGCGGCGCGCTTCTTCGCCGCCACGGTCGCGGTCTTCTTCGCGGGCGCCTTCTTGGCGGCCACGGAAGCGGGGATCTTGCGCCCGGGCCTGACGGTGTCTTCGGCGCCGAGGCCGCCACGGTTGCCGGCGCGGCTTTGCGGCTGGTCGTTGGCCTCGATGAACTTCTTCATCTTCGGATAGACCAGTTCGCGCCAGCGGCGGCCGCTGAAGATGCCGTAGTGGCCGGCACCCTTGACCTCGTAGTGCTCGCGCTTGTCGTCGGCGATGCCGGTGCACAGGCTGTGCGCCGCCTCGGTCTGGCCAGAGCCGGAGATGTCGTCGAGCTCGCCCTCGACGGTGAGCAGGGCGGTGCTGTGGATGTCCTGCGGACGCACGCGCTCCACCTGGCCCTTTGGGTTCTTCACGTCCCAGGTGCCGTTGACGAGATCGAACTCCTGGAAGACGGTGCGGATGGTCTCGAGGTAGTAATCGGCGTCCATGTCGAGCACGGCGTTGTACTCGTCGTAGAACTTGCGATGGGCCTCGGCGCTGGCGTCGTCGCCCTTGATCAGGTCCTTGAAGTAGTCGTAGTGGCTGCTCGCGTGGCGGTCGGGGTTCATCGCCACGAAGCCGGTGTGCTGCAGGAAGCCGGGGTACACGCGGCGGCCTTCACCTGGGAAGCCCTGCGGCACGCGGTAGATCACGTTGTTCTCGAACCACTCGAAGCTCTTGTTCATCGCGAGGTTGTTCACCGCGGTGGGCGACTTGCGAGCGTCGATGGGGCCGCCCATCATGGTCATGGTGAGCGGCAGCGGCTCGCCGCGGCTGGCCATGAGCGACACGGCCGCGAGCACGGGCACCGTCGGCTGGCACACGCTCACCACGTGGCAGTTGCCGTATTCGGCCTGCAGGCGGCGGATGAACTCCTGCACGTAGTTGATGTAGTCGTCCAGGTGGAACTCGCCTTCCGACAACGGCACCAGGCGCGCGTTCTTCCAGTCGGTGATGTAGACCTTGTGGTCCTGCAGCATGGTGCGCACGGTATCGCGCAGCAGCGTGGCGTAGTGGCCCGACAGCGGCGCCACGACCAGCACCACGGGCTGGCTCTTGAGCGTCTTGAGGATGTGCGGCTCGTCGGTGAAGCGCTTGAAGCGGCGCAGCTCGCAGAAGGGCTTGTCGAGCTCGACGGCCTCCTGGATCACGACTTCCTTGCCCTCGACCTTGACGGACTTGATGTTGAACTCGGGCTTCTCGTAGTCCTTGCCGAGGCGGTAGAGCAGGTCGTAGCTCGCGGCCATGCGCTGGGCCATCGGCAGCTGGCCCCATACGGCGCCGGGGCTGTAGAGCTTGGAGGCCGCCTGGGCGAAGTCCGAGAACGGCTCCATCAAGGAACGCTGGGCTTCGTAGAGTTGATAGAGCATCGCTGGAGTTGGAGTGGAATGTTGCGGTGCAATATATCAGTGCATCCGCGGCGTTGCAGGAGGCACTAACCCCTACATCGAGCCGTTGCCAGAGCCCTTCTGCGAAGAAGTGTGAAGGAATCGTCGCCTGGGCGGATTCCCTCACACCTTGCTGTCACCTAGATGACTTTGGCGATCGAGGCGCAGACGTGCCCGATGTTCTTGCTGTTGAGCGCGGCCACGCACATGCGGCCGGTGTCGGTGCCGTACACGCCGAACTCGTTGCGCAGGCGGACCATCTGGTCCTTGGTGAGGCCCGAGTAGCTGAACATGCCGATCTGGGTGGTAATGAAGCTCATGTCTTCCTTCACGCCGGCGGCCTTCAGGCCGTCGACCAGCGCCTGGCGCATGGCCTTGATGCGCACGCGCATCTCGCCCAGTTCCTTTTCCCACAGGGCGCGCAGCTCGGGGTTGCCGAGCACCGCTGCCACCACTGCGCCGCCGTGCGTGGGCGGGTTGCTGTAGTTGGTGCGGATGGCGATCTTGAGCTGCGACAGCACGCGGCCGGCTTCTTCCTTGTTCTCGCACAGCACCGACAGGGCACCGACGCGTTCGCCGTACAGGCTGAAGCTCTTGGAGAACGAGGTCGAGACGAAGAAGGTCAGGCCGGCTTCGACGAACTTGGCGACGGCGGCGCCGTCTTCCTTCAGGCCGTAGCCGAAGCCCTGGTAGGCCATGTCGAGGAAGGGCACCAGGCCCTTGGCCTTGACGGCGGCGACGACCTGGTCCCACTGGGCCGCGGTGATGTCGTAGCCGGTCGGGTTGTGGCAGCAGGCGTGCAGCACGACGATGGTGCCGGCGGGGGCTGCGTTGAGCGCGGCCAGCATGCCGTCGAAGTTGACGCCGCGCTTGGCTGCGTCGTAGTAGGGGTAGCTCTCGACTTCGAAGCCGGCGTTGGTGAAGAGGGCGCGATGGTTTTCCCAGCTCGGGTCGCTGATCAGCACCTTGGCGTTGGGGTTGAGCTTCTTCAGGAAGTCGGCGCCGACCTTCAGGCCGCCCGTGCCGCCGATGGCCTGGATGGTGGCGACGCGGCCGGAGGTGACGGGTTCGCTGTCGGCACCGAAGACCAGCGCCTTGACGGCGTTGTCGTAGGCGGCGATGCCGTCGATGGGCAGATAGCCGCGCGCGGTGGGCGCTTTCATCATGTTCTGCTCGGCCGCCTGCACGCACTGCAGCAGGGGCAGCTTGCCGTTGTCGTCGTAATAGACGCCGACGCCGAGATTGACCTTGTTGGGGTTGGTGTCGGCTGCGAATTGTTCGTTGAGGCCGAGGATCGGGTCGCGCGGTGCCATTTCGACCGCGGTGAACATAGACATGGAAAGGTCCTTTGGGATGAAAGCTGCGCTGCAACCGGATGTGGCTTTATGCTTTCCGGTTGCCTTGAATTTTACCGGCGCGAGCGCCACCTGTCGGGAACAGCCATGCCAGAGAACAACGAAGCCATAGCAGACCTGAAGAAACTCGACCCGATCGGGCCGGCGAAGCAGGGCGAATTCGTCAAATTTCCCGGCTCGCCCTTCGAGCTCTACCAGCCCTATCCGCCGGCCGGCGACCAGCCTGCGGCGATCGAGGGGCTGGTCGAGGGCGTGAAGGACGGCGAGTCATTCCAGACCTTGCTGGGCGTCACCGGCTCCGGCAAGACCTTCACCATGGCCAACGTGATCGCCCGCCTGGGCCGCCCGGCCATCGTGTTCGCGCCCAACAAGACGCTGGCAGCGCAGCTCTACAGCGAATTCCGCGAGTTCTTCCCCAAGAACGCCGTCGAGTACTTCGTCAGCTACTACGACTACTACCAGCCCGAGGCCTACGTGCCCCAGCGCGACCTGTTCATCGAGAAGGACTCGTCGATCAACGAGCACATCGAGCAGATGCGCCTGTCGGCCACCAAGAGCGTGCTGGAGCGGCGCGACACGGTCATCGTGGCCACGGTGAGTGCGATCTACGGCATCGGCACGCCCGAGGACTACATGGAGATGCGGCTGATTGCCCGCGTCGGCGACAAGGTCGGCCAGCGCGACCTGATCTCCCAGCTGATCCGCATGCAATACACGCGCAACGAGCAGGACTTTGCGCGCGGCACGTTCCGGGTGCGCGGCGACACCATCGACGTGTTCCCGGCCGAGCACAGCGAACTGGCAGTCCGCTTCGAGCTGTTCGACGACGAGATCGAGTCGCTGCAGCTTTTCGACCCGCTGACCGGGCGCATCCGGCAGAAGGTGCCGCGCTTCACGGTGTATCCGTCGAGCCACTACGTGACGCCGCGCGACAAGGTGCTTGCGGCGGTGGAAACCATCAAGATCGAGCTGGCCGATCGGCTCAAGGAGCTGGTCGGCGCCGGCAAGCTGGTCGAGGCGCAGCGGCTGGAGCAGCGCACGCGCTTCGACCTCGAAATGCTGTCGGAAATCGGCCACTGCAAGGGCATCGAGAACTACACGCGCCACCTTTCGGGCGCCGCCCCTGGCGACCCGCCGCCCACGCTGACCGACTACATGCCGAAGGACGCGCTGATGTTCCTCGACGAGAGCCACCAGATGGTCGGCCAGCTCGGCGGCATGTACAACGGAGACCGGGCGCGCAAGGTCACGCTGGTCGAGTACGGCTTTCGCCTGCCGAGTGCGCTGGACAACCGCCCGCTCAAGCTGGAGGAGTTTGAGGCCCGGGTGCGGCAGTGCATCTTCGTGTCGGCCACGCCGGCGCAGTACGAGAAGGACCATGCCGGCAATGTGGTCGAACAGCTGGTGCGGCCCACCGGCTTGATCGACCCCGAGGTCGAGGTGCGCCCCGCCACGCACCAGGTCGACGACGTGCTGGGCGAGATCCGCACGCGCGTCGAGAAGAACGAGCGCGTGCTGATCACCACGCTGACCAAGCGCATGGCCGAGCAGCTGACCGACTACCTGGGCGACAACGGCGTAAAGGTGCGCTACCTGCACAGCGACGTCGACACGGTGGAGCGGGTGGAGATCCTGCGCGACCTGCGCCTGGGCACCTTCGACGTGCTGGTGGGCATCAACCTGCTGCGCGAGGGGCTGGACATTCCGGAGGTCTCGCTGGTGGCGATCCTCGACGCCGACAAGGAAGGCTTCCTGCGCGCGGAGCGCTCGCTGATCCAGACCATCGGCCGCGCCGCGCGGAACCTGAACGGCAAGGCGATCCTGTACGCCGACAGGATGACCGATTCGATGAAGAAGGCCATCGGCGAGACCGAGCGCCGCCGCGCCCGGCAGATCGCCTACAACGAGGCCAACGGCATCACGCCGCGCAGCATCGTCAAGCAGGTGCGCGACCTGATCGACGGCGTCTACAGCGAAAAGAGCGGCAAGGAAGCGGCCAAGCTCGACCTGGAGCGCGCCAAGGTCGAGGACATGAGCGAGAAGGACATCGCCCGGGAAATCAAGCGGCTCGAAAAGCAGATGCTGGAGCACGCCCGCAACCTCGAATTCGAGAAGGCGGCCCGCGTCCGCGACCAGCTGGCGCTGCTGCGGGAGCAGGCTTTCGGAGCGTCCGGCGGCGACAACATCGCCGGTCTGGCGCAGTAAGCCGGACGTTCGCATCTCCCTGCGAAACCCGCGCTGGGGTTTACCCGAGCAGGCCTCGGGGGCTTCTGTTATACTTGAGCGAAATACTCAACAACAAAGAGAAGAACTTCGCGATGAAGGACCGACTCCTACCGGCTGGTTCACCAGCGTCAGGGGTCGGGCAGGGCGGAGACGAAGTCACCGCGGTCCTGGACCACGGTGTCGTTTCAACGGTAAGCACTTGAAGGAGCTTGCGATGCGTCTCACTACCAAAGGCCGTTTTGCGGTCACAGCAATGATCGATCTGGCGTTGCGTCAGAACACCGGTCCGGTCACGCTGGCCGCGATCAGCCAGCGGCAGCAGATCTCGCTGTCGTATCTCGAACAGCTGTTCGGCAAGCTGCGCCGTCACGAGCTGGTCGAGTCGACCCGTGGCCCCGGCGGCGGCTACAGCCTCGGCCGCAAGGCCGCGGACATCACCGTGGCCGACATCATCGTTTCCGTCGATGAACCCATCGACGCCACCCAGTGCGGCGGCAAGGAAAACTGCCTCGGCGAAGCCGGCCGCTGCATGACCCACGAGCTCTGGGCCTCGCTGAACCAGCGCATGGTCGAGTTCCTCGACTCCGTCACGCTGCAGAAGCTGGTCGACGACCAGATCGCCAAGGGCGTGCAGATCGAGAACAAGCCGGTCGTCAAGCGCGCCATCTCCGCGCAGCCGGTGGTCAAGCCGATTCGCGTGAACGCGCCGAATTCGGTGTTCGCGCTCGGGAACGCATTCGCGAAGTCCTGAAAGCGCTGAGTCAGAGTTCCGGCGGCGCCTTCGGGCGCCAGCCTGAGCAGCCCAGATCAAAGAACAACCCCCACGCCAGCACGAGCCAGCCATGGACGTAACTCCTCATTTCCCGATCTATCTCGATTACGGCGCAACGACGCCGGTCGACCCGCGCGTGGTCGACGCCATGATTCCCTGGTTGCGCGAACATTTCGGCAACCCGGCGTCGCGCAGCCACGCATGGGGCTGGGAGGCTGAAGAGGCGGTCGAGAAGGCGCGTGGCCAGGTGGCGGAACTGATCAACGCCGACCCGCGCGAGATCGTCTGGACCTCGGGCGCCACGGAGTCGATCAACCTCGCCCTCAAGGGCGCGGCCAATTTCTACAAGGGCAAGGGCAAGCACCTCATCACCCTGAAGACCGAGCACAAGGCCGTGCTCGACACCATGCGCGAACTGGAGCGCCAGGGCTTCGAGGTCACCTACCTCGACGTCGAGGAAAACGGCCTCGTCAGCCTGGAGAAGCTCAAGGCGGCGATCCGCCCCGACACCATCCTGGTCAGCGTGCTCTTCGTGAACAACGAAATCGGCGTGATCCAGGACGTGGTCTCCATCGGCAACATCTGCCGCGAGAAGGGCATCGTCTTCCACGTCGACGCTGCCCAGGCCACCGGCAAGATCGACATCGACGTCACGAAGCTGCCCATCGACCTGATGAGCCTGGCTTCGCACAAGACCTACGGCCCCAAGGGCATCGGCGCGCTGTTCGTGCGACGCAAGCCGCGCGTGCGCCTGGAGGCGCAGATGCACGGCGGCGGCCATGAGCGCGGCATGCGCTCGGGCACGCTGCCTACGCACCAGATCGTCGGCATGGGCGAGGCCTACCGCATCGCCAAGCTGGAGATGCACAAGGACATCGAACACGCGCGCCGCCTGCAGAAGCGCCTGCTCGACGGCCTGAAGGACATCGAGCAGGTGTTCATCAACGGCGACCTCGAGCACCGCGTGCCGCACAACCTGAACATGAGCTTCAACTACGTCGAGGGCGAGTCGCTGATCATGGGCATCAAGGGCCTGGCGGTGTCGTCGGGTTCGGCCTGCACCTCGGCCAGCCTGGAGCCCAGCTATGTGCTGCGCGCCCTGGGCCGCAGCGACGAGCTGGCCCACAGCAGCCTGCGCATGACCATCGGCCGCTTCACGACCGAAGAAGAAATCGACTACGCCATTTCGACCATCAAGCACAACGTTGCCAAGCTGCGCGAGCTGAGCCCCCTGTGGGAGATGTTCCAGGACGGCGTCGACATCAGCACGATCCAGTGGTCGGCCCACTGACGCGACGAGCGACAGCTCAGGCCCGCACCAGGCACCACGATTGAACAAAGTTTGAGAGGTACACCATGGCATATTCTTCCAAGGTCATCGACCACTACGAAAACCCGCGCAACGTCGGCTCCTTCGAAAAGGGCGACGACTCCGTCGGCACCGGCATGGTCGGCGCACCGGCCTGCGGCGACGTGATGAAGCTGCAGATCAAGGTCAACCCCGAAACCGGCGTGATCGAAGACGCGCGCTTCAAGACCTACGGGTGCGGCTCGGCCATCGCCTCGTCGTCGCTCGTGACCGAATGGGTCAAGGGCAAGACGCTCGACGAAGCGGCCGCGCTCAAGAACGCACAGATCGCCGAAGAACTGGCGCTGCCGCCGGTGAAGATCCACTGCTCCATCCTGGCCGAAGACGCCATCAAGGCAGCAGTGAACGACTACAAGGCCAAGCACGGCGTCAAGACCGAAACCGGTGCCGCTGCCGAAGCCGTCCACTGACATGGCCGTCACGCTGACCGAAGCCGCTGCCCGACATGTCACCCGCTACCTCGGCAAGAGGGGCAAGGGGGTGGGCGTGCGGCTGGGCGTGAAGACCACGGGTTGCTCGGGCCTGGCCTACAAGCTCGAATACGTGGACGAACTGACGCCCGAGGACGTGGTCTTCGAAGACCACGGCGTGAAGGTGCTGGTCGATCCGAAGAGCCTTGCCTACATCGACGGCACGCAGCTCGACTTCGTGCGCGAGGGCCTGAACGAGGGCTTCAAGTTCAACAACCCGAACGAGCGCGACCGCTGCGGTTGCGGGGAAAGCTTCCGCATCTGAACTGATGCGCCGTCGCTGACTGCGACCACAGCCGCCAACATGTCATGTGCTGGCGGTTTTTTCTTGCCATGAACCTGAACGATACCGACTTTCAACTGTTCGCCGTCCCCGCGACCTTCGCGCAGGACCGCGCCGTGCTTGACGCGCGCTGGAAGGAACTGCAGCGAGAGGCCCACCCGGACCGCTTTGCCGCGCAGGGCGCCGCGGCGCAGCGCGTGGCCATGCAGTGGTCGGTGCGCATCAACGAGGCCTACCAGCGGCTGAAGGACCCGATTCGCCGCGCCAGCTACATCTGCGAGCTGAACGGCGCGCCGCTGGAAGCCGAGAACAACACCGCGATGCCCCCCGATTTCCTGATGCAGCAGATGGAATGGCGCGAGTCGCTCGACGAGGTGACGGACATCGCTTCGCTCGAAAAGCTCCACGCGGAGGTCGAGGCCGGCCGCACGCGCGCGCTGTCGTCGCTCGACTGGCTGATCGACGAGAAGGGCGACTACCCCGCCGCAGCCAAGCAGGTGAGAGCCCTCATGTTCATTGAGCGCTTCGCACAGGACGTCGAAGCCAGGTTCGATCAGTTGGGACAATAGAAGCATGGCTCTTCTCCAGATTTCAGAACCCGGCCAGGCGCCCGACCCGCATCAGCGCCGCATCGCCGTGGGCATCGACCTCGGCACCACGCACTCGCTGGTCGCCTCGGTACGCAACGGCGTGGCCGAATGCCTGCCCGACGAAAAGGGCCGCCTGCTGCTGCCTTCGGCCGTGCGCTACCTCGAAGGCGACCGCCGCCAGATCGGGTACGACGCGCTGGCTGCGCGTGCGCAGGACCCGGCCAACACCATCACCTCGGTAAAGCGCCTGATGGGCCGCGGCCTGGCTGACATCGCGAACCGCGAGTCGATGTCGTACCGCATCGGCAGCGGCGACGGCGGTATGGTCAAGGTGCAGACGCTGGCGGGTGAGAAGTCGCCGGTCGAGATCAGCGCCGAGATTCTCGCCACGCTGCGCTTCCGTGCGGAAGACACCTTCGACGACGAGCTCTACGGCGCCGTCATCACCGTGCCCGCGTACTTCGACGAAGGCCAGCGCCAGGCGACCAAGGACGCCGCGCAGCTCGCCGGCCTCAACGTGCTGCGGTTGATCAGTGAGCCGACGGCCGCTGCCATCGCCTACGGCCTGGACAACGCGAGCGAGGGCGTCTACGCGGTCTACGACCTTGGCGGCGGCACCTTCGACATCTCGATCCTGCGTCTCACGCAGGGCGTGTTCGAGGTGATCGCCACCGGCGGCGACTCGGCCCTCGGCGGCGACGACTACGACCATGCGCTGGCAGATTTCGTGCTCGCGCAGACCGGCTTGCAAGCCGGCAGCGATGCCGACAAGGCTGCGCTGCTCGTGGCCGCCCGTGCCGTGAAAGAGGCCCTGACCGATTCGGAAACGGTCGTGTTCAAGGCCGAGGTCGCAGGCAAGACGATTTCGTTCGACGTCACGCGCGAGCAGTTCTACGCCGCCACCCAGCCGCTCACCGACCGCACCATCGCCGCCGTGCGCAAGGCGCTGCGCGATGCGAAGCTCAAGGCGGAAGAGCTGAAGGGCATCGTGCTCGTGGGTGGCTCCACCCGCATGCCGCAGGTCCGCCGCTCGGTCGCCGATTTCTTCGGCCGCGAGCCGCTGGTCAATCTGAACCCTGATGAAGTCGTCGCGCTGGGCGCCGCCATCCAGGCCAACCAGCTTGCCGGCAACAACGGCGCGGGCGAACTGCTGTTGCTCGATGTGATCCCGCTGTCGCTCGGCATCGAGACCATGGGCGGCCTCGTCGAGCGCATCGTGCCACGCAACCAGACCATTCCGACTGCGATGGCGCAGGACTTCACCACCTACCAGGACGGCCAGACCGCGCTGGCGCTGCATGTGGTGCAGGGCGAGCGCGACCTCGTGTCCGACTGCCGCAGCCTCGCGCGCTTCACGCTGCGCGGCATTCCGCCGATGGCGGCCGGCGCGGCGCGTATCCGCGTGACCTTCACGGTCGACGCCGACGGCCTGCTGAGCGTGAGCGCGAAGGAGCAGGCCAGCGGCGTCGAGGCCAGCGTGGCGGTCAAGCCCTCGTACGGCCTGTCGGACGACCAGATCGCGACCATGCTGCAGGAGAGCTTCTCCACCGCGCAGCAGGACATGCAGGCCCGCGCGCTGGTCGAGGCGCGCGTCGATGCCGACCGCATGCTGCTGGCCACACAGAGCGCGCTCGATGCCGACGGCGACCTGCTGAGCGACGAAGAGCGCGCGGCCATCGACGCATCGATGGCCCGGCTGCGCGAAGCGGTCAAGGGCAGCACTGATGCGGCAGCCATCGAGGCCGCCACCAAGAAGCTTGCCGACGACACCGAAGCCTTCGCCGCACAGCGCATGAACGCGGGCATCGCGCGCGCGCTTGCCGGGCGCAAGGTCGAATCCCTCTAGAACAACGACATGCCCACGATCAAGATCTACCCGCATCCCGAGTACTGCCCCGAAGGTGCAGAAATCACCGCGCCCGCCGGCACCTCGATCTGCGAGGCGCTGCTCGACAACCACATCGACATCGAGCACGCCTGCGAGATGAGCTGCGCCTGCACCACCTGCCACGTGATCGTGCGCGAGGGCTTCAACTCGCTGAACGAGGCGGAAGAGGGCGAGGAAGACCTGCTCGACCGCGCCTGGGGACTGGAGCCGCAGTCGCGCCTGAGTTGCCAGGCGATCCTGGCGCAGGAGAATGTGACGATCGAGATCCCCAAGTACACGATCAACCACGCCAAGGAAAACCACTGATGAGCAAGGAGTGCATGAGCGCCGCGCCGGGCCGCCCCAAGCAAGCTCGCACCGCAGTGCGAAGCACGGAGGTACTCCAATGACCCGCCAGATCGTCCTCGACACCGAAACCACCGGTCTCTCGGCCGAGAACGGCGACCGCATCATCGAGCTCGGCTGCGTGGAGCTGTTCAACCGCAAGCTCACCGGCAACGACCTGCACATCTACTTCAACCCCGAGCGCGAGAGCCATGAGGACGCGCTCAAGGTCCACGGCCTGACGACTGACTTCCTGCGCGACAAGCCCAAGTTCGCCACACTCGCCAACGACATCGTCGAATACCTGCGCGACGCCGAGCTGATCATTCACAACGCGGCCTTCGACGTCGGCTTCCTCAACAAGGAATTCGAGCGCGCGGGCCTGCCGCCGCTGCGCACCTTCGTCAGCGAAGTGACCGACACGCTGGCGATGGCCAAGCAGGTGTACCCGGGCAAGCGCAATTCGCTCGACGCGCTGTGCGACCGCTTCGGTGTCGATCGTTCCAACCGCACCTTCCACGGCGCCAAGCTCGACGCCCAGCTGCTGGCCGACGTCTACATCAACCTCACGCGCGGGCAGGACGCGCTGCTCATCGACGTGGCTGCTGCCGAGCCTGTGCAGGGTACTGCCGTGGTGGCCGTCGACCTGAGCCAGTTCGAATTGCCGGTCATCATGGCGGCCGAGCACGAGCTGACCGCGCACGAAGCCGTGTTGGCCCAGCTCGACAAATCTTCTGGTGGCCGCACACTGTTTCGCCAGAATGACGAAAAAGCTGTGGCATAATCTAAGTCTTCGCTGAACGCGATACACAATTCAAAGCAACGCAATCGAATGCGCTGCTTTGGGCGGTTAGCTCAGGGGTAGAGCACAGCATTCACACTGCTGGGGTCGGAGGTTCGAAGCCTCCACCGCCCACCAAATCAAAAAGCGACCTGGATTTCCAGGTCGCTTTTTTGTTTTCTGCGCCGGGATTGTCTTTGTCGTTTACTTCGTCGTGCCGAACGTCGGAGCTTCGGCTTGCATCGCGGCAAATAAGCAGTGCGCGGCGCGTCCGCACCGCCTGGGCAAGCCCACAGTGTCGGCACGCACCGACGGCAGGTGCAGCCGTGCGCTGTCGACTTTCCCGTAGCGGTGATCTAGAACCAGAGGGAAAGGAGCGCAGCCATGGCCACTCATCCCGATGTTCCCCCGCCCGTTGCACCGGACCTTCCTGTCGAGCCCGACGAAGGGGCCGAGACCTCGCCAGACGAACCCACCGATCCCGAGCCGCCGCCGTCCGTGCAGTGACGGGGTGCGGCGCGGGGCGAAATCCACGACCCGTACGCGAGCCGCGCTAAGCTCGCGCGATGGATGAAATCGATTGCGCCGTCATCGGCGGTGGTGTGGTGGGGCTGGCAGTGGCGCGCGCCTTGGCGCTCGCTGGCCGGGAGGTGCTGGTGCTCGAATCCGAAGGCGGCATCGGCACGGGAACGAGTTCGCGCAACAGCGAAGTCATTCATGCCGGCATCTACTATCCGCAGGGTTCGCTCAAGGCCAGGCTCTGTGTCGAAGGCAAGGAACTGCTGTATGCCTATGCGGTCGAGCGGGGCGTGCCGCACCGGCGCTGCGGCAAGCTCATCGTGGCGACATCGCCCGAGCAGGCGGGGCAGCTCGAGGTCATCCGGGCGAAGGCTGCCGCGAACGGTGTCGACGACCTGACGCTCATCACCGCGCAGCAGGCCATCGGGATGGAGCCACAACTGCATTGCGTGGCGGCACTGCATTCGCCGAGCACCGGCATCGTCGACAGCCACGCGCTCATGCTGAGCCTGCTCGGCGACCTCGAGAACGCTGGCGGCATGCTGGCGCTGAAATCGCCCGTATTGCGTGCCGAGTGCGATGGTGGCGCCATCGTGCTGTTGGCTGAAGACGGCACGGCGTTGCGTTGCCGCAGCGTGGTCAACGCAGCCGGTCTTGGCGCTCCCGCGCTGGCCCGGCGTTTCGAGGGGCTGCCGCCTGCCGCGGTACCGAAGGAATACTTCGCCAAGGGAAACTACTTCACCCTGTCGGGGCGCGCACCGTTCGGGCGCCTCGTCTATCCCGTACCGGAGCCGGGCGGGCTGGGCGTACATCTCACGATCGACCTTGGCGGGCAGGCCAAGTTCGGGCCCGATGTGCAGTGGGTGTCCTCGCCCGACGACCTCGTGGTCGACCCCGCTCGCGGCGACAGCTTCTATGCCGAGGTACGCAAGTACTGGCCCGCGCTGCCCGACGGCGCGCTCATTCCGGGCTATGCGGGCATGCGGCCCAAGATATCCGGCCCCGGCGAGCCCGCGGCCGACTTCATGATCGACGGCCCCGCGTCGCACGGCGTGCCGGGGCTGGTCAATCTCTTCGGCATCGAGTCGCCAGGGCTCACGAGCAGCCTGGCCATCGGGCGCCACGTGGCAGCCCTGCTGGCCGACAGCCGATGAGCCCCATGCGGGCGATGGAGCGTATTGCGTGCCAAAAGCTGCACATCTGTCGCGCCCGAGGGTCTTTTGTGCCTGTAACATGACAGGACGCCATTTGCGGCGCGAAGCCGCCGGCGCGGTGCCGGTGTCATCACGGAGGAAAGTTTCCAATGAGTGCATCCCAAAATCTTGAAGCAGCGGCCGAAGACATCGCGAGCGACGTGCGCGGCGTGCTGGCGAGCAAGGACCTGGATTCGGTTCCCCACATCAAGGCGCTGCGCCAGCGCATCGACACCAAGCTGGCCATCGCGCGCGAACTCGCGGCCGAGAAGAGCAAGCTCGCGGCCAAGAAGGCCCGCGAGGCGGCAACCTCCGCCAACGCCTACGCCCACGACGAACCATGGCAGATCGCCGGTGCCGCACTGGCCGTCGGCGTGCTGGTGGGCTTGCTGCTTGGCCGCCGCTGACCTGAACACGCATCGCAGCAGCATTGACGTCAGCCCGGACATGAGGGGAGGCAGCGCATGAGGCTGTCGTCCCTGTTCGGATTGAATGCCCGGATCCGCCGGCTGCGCATTGCCGCGGCAGAAGGCGCGCTGGCCGTCGAAGACCGGGTGCAACTGCTGCGCATGGCCTGGGAGGACGAGAAGCAGCGCCTCAAGCTGATGCTTCTCCTCGCACTGGCGGTGCTGGGACTGACCACGGTCACCGTGGCCCTGCTGTCGGTGGCGGTGGTGGTGAACTACTGGGACACGCCGTACCGCATCACGGCCGCGTGGTCGGTGGCGGGTGTCTGGATCGCGCTCTGGCTGGCCGCCGCCATCGGGCTGCTTCTGACGCTGCGCAATGCATCCAACGGCTTCCTGCCTGCTCGCCAGGAATTCGAGCGCGACTGGGCCTGGGCCCAGGAGCGCTTCGGACTGGGCAAGGATCCGGCGGACGATGAGGAAGAGGCACCGCGCCGGGTCCGCAGGCCAGTCACTCGCGAAGAGCTGCTGGCGCGCATGGAGCTTCAGCGCCTGCGCATCGCGACGATGCAGGGCGGGCGCGAGACCCGGCCCGCCAGTGACGATGTGCCTCCGCCCAACGAGTCGGCCGCGGCTGCCGCACTGCGCATCGCGCGTGCGCATCCCGTGGCAACCGGCGTCGTCGCGGCTGCCGCCGTGGTCGTGATCCGGCCGAAGCGGCTGCTGCGCTGGGCCGCGGTCATTGCGCCAGTGCTCTGGCGCATGCGCTGAGAGAAGAAGAGAAAAAGAAGGCGCTCAGGCCTTGTTGCCGCGATCGCGCAGCAGCGCCTGGGCCGCTTCGCGGACCAGCGCCGGGCCGCGATAGATCAGTCCGGTGTAGATCTGCACGACGTCCGCACCCGCGGCGATCTTCGCCTTGGCATCGGCGCCGCTCAGAATGCCGCCGACCCCGATGATCGGAAAGCCCGTGCCCAGTGCCGCGCGCAGTTGGGCGATCACGCGGTTGCTCGCCTCGCGCACTGGCGCTCCAGACAATCCACCCGCTTCCTCCGCATGCGGCAGGCCCTTGACCGCGTCGCGCGCGAGCGTGGTGTTGGTGGCGATCACGCCATCCATGCCGTGGCGCTTGAGCGTGGCGGCGATGACCGCGACCTGCGCTTCGTCCAGGTCCGGCGCGATCTTCACGAACAGCGGCGAGCGCTTCTCGTGGCGCGCCGCCAGCGCCTCGCGCCGCTCGGCCACGGCACCGAGCAGTGCATCGAGCGCCTCGTCGCTCTGCAACGAGCGCAGGTTGGCGGTGTTCGGGCTGGAGATGTTGATCGTCACGTAATCGGCGTGCGGGTACACGCCGTCGAGGCAGGCCAGGTAGTCGTCGACCGCGCGCTCGATGGGCGTGGCGGCGTTCTTGCCGATGTTCAGGCCCAGCAGCATCGGCGATTTCGCACCCCGGCCGCCGCTCTTGCGGAAGCGTGCTTTCTGCACGTTGGCCAGGAAGGCATCCAGCCCCTCGTTGTTGAAACCGAGCCGGTTGATCAGCGCCTCGCGCTGCGGCAGGCGGAACATGCGCGGCTTTGGGTTGCCCGGCTGCGCCTTCGGCGTGACCGTGCCGACCTCGACGAAGCCGAATCCCATGGCGGCGAAGGCGTCGATGCAGCGGGCGTTCTTGTCCAGGCCGGCCGCCAGGCCCACGCGGTTCGGAAAGCTCAGGCCGGCGAGCTGGACCGGGTCGTCGACGCGTGGTGCCGAGTAGGCGCAGGCCAGCGGGGTGTTCTGGGTGCGCGCCAGCCCGTCCAGCGTGATTTCATGGGCATGTTCGGGGTCGAAACCGAACAGGAAGGGGCGGGCCAGGCCGTAGAGCGAGGAGGGCATCAGCAGGGGCATCGGATAATTCGGGGCTTCAATGAGCCAAGGATTGTCCGTGATGACCGCACCCGCCTCCCCAACTTCCTCCCAACCGCTTTCCCAGGACGAACTCAAGGCCCAGGTCGGCCGCGCCGCGCTGGCCTATGTCGCCAGGGGCGAAATCGTGGGCGTGGGCACCGGCTCGACGGTGAACAAGTTCATCGATGCGCTGGCCACGATCAAGGACGAGATCAAGGGCGCGGTCTCCAGCTCGGTCGCTTCTACCGAACGCCTGCGGGCCCTCGGCATCCCGGTGTTCGACAGCAACGAGGTGGAGGAACTGTCGGTCTACATCGACGGCGCCGACGAGATCGATCACCGCGGCTTCATGGTCAAGGGCGGCGGCGCAGCGCTCACGCGCGAGAAGATCGTCGCGGCGCAGTCGCGCAAGTTCGTCTGCATCGCCGACGAGTCCAAGCTGGTGGAGGTGCTGGGCGCGTTTCCGCTGCCGGTGGAGGTGATCCCGATGGCCGCGCAGCGCGTGATGCGCCAGTTCGCCGCCATGGGCGGCATCGCCCAGGTGCGCGAGAAGGAAGGCCTGCCGCTGGTCACCGACAACGGCCAGCACATCGTCGACGTGACGGGGCTGCGCATCACCGATCCGCTGGCGTTCGAATCGACGGTGAGCCAATGGCCGGGCGTGGTGACGGTGGGCGTCTTCGCGCACCAGAAGGCCGACGTGTGCCTGCTGGGCACCGCGGCCGGCGTGAAGACGATGGAGTTCGGCGTCTGAGTCGCAGCCGAACGCAAGCTCAGAACTTGATGCCGGCCGGATTGCTCGGCGTCGGTTCGCTCGAGGCCGGCGGCGGCGGCGCGGGCTGCGCGGCCGGCGCGGGGGTTGCGGCGGCACGAGGCGCGGGAGCCGTCTGCGCTACCAGCGGCCGGACCGGGCCGTTGCGATAGCCCGCGGGCAGGCTGTTGCTCTTGGGATAGCCGGCCGCGTCGAGGTACTGCGACCATTCCACGTCCGAGAAGCCCTTGAGCTGTTGCGAGCCGATGGTCAGCAGCGGCAACGCGTTCTGGTTGCTCAGGCGCTGCAGGGCCTCGATGTCCGCGTTGCTCTTGACGGTGCGTTCCTCGAACGGAATGCCGCGCGTGATGAGCAGCGTGCGTGCCGCGCCACAGGGGCCGCACTCGTCTCCGCTGTAGAGCGTGACGGGATAGCGCTGCGCCACCTGGCGCAGTTCGTACGGCAGGCCGGAGGTGTTGGCCGTGGAGGAGGGGGCGGAGCCGGGCTGGCCGGCAGCCGGCGCCGGCTCGGTGCTCGCGCTCGGGGCGCGGTCGGAGAAAGTGACCTTGCCGTTCTTGTCCACCTGGCGGTAGACGGGTTGTGCCACGGCGCCCGCGGCGACGAGCACAAGGGCAAGGCCGGTCAGGCGATGCAATGGTGAGATTTTGTAAATCGTATGCATCGCCCGAGTATCGCAAGCTTCAGCGATGCATCAAGCCGGCTGGGGCTCGGCCATGCCCTGATGTCGCAGCAGCGCATCAAGCTGGGGCTCGCGGCCGCGGAAGGCCTTGAACGAATCCATGGCGCTGCGGCTGCCGCCGGCTTCAAGGATGGCCTGGCGGTACTTGCGGCCGGTCTCGATGTTCGGCTCGCCGTCGGCGCCCACGGTTTCCTCGAAGGCGGCGTAGGCGTCGGCGCTCAGCACCTCGGCCCACTTGTAGCTGTAGTAGCCGGCAGCGTAGCCGCCCGAGAAGATGTGGCTGAAAGTATTCGGCGTGCGGCTGAAAGGCGGCGAGGGCATCACCGCGACTTCGGCGCGCACCTTGCCCAGCAGCGCCATCACGTCGCCGGGCTTGGCGGTGGCGGCGTGGTACTCGGTGTGCAGCAGCATGTCGAACAGCGAGAACTCGATCTGGCGCAGCGTCTGCAGGCCGCTCTGGAAGTTCTTGGCCGCCGTCATCTTGTCGAAGAGGGCGCGCGGCAGCGGCTCGCCGGTGTCGACGTGGGCCGTCATGTGCTTGAGCACGTCCCACTCCCAGCAGAAGTTCTCCATGAACTGGCTCGGCAACTCGACCGCATCCCACTCGACGCCGCTGATGCCCGAGACGTCGCGCTCGTTCACCTGCGTGAGCATGTGGTGCAGGCCGTGGCCGAACTCGTGGAAGAGGGTGGTCACGTCGTCGTGCGTGAGCAGCGGCGGCTTGCCGTCGACACCGCTGGCGAAGTTGCAAACCAGCTGCGCGACGGGCGTCTGCAGCACGCCCGTGTCGGGGCGCAGCCAGCGGGCGCGCACGTCGTCCATCCACGCGCCACCGCGCTTGGCGGCACGGGCCGACGGGTCGAGATAGAACTGGCCGACCTTCTGCCCGGCGCGTTCGATGCGATAGAACTCCACGCTCGGATGCCAGGTCGGCGCCGAGTCGCGGCGGATCGACACCTCGAAGAGCGTCTCGACGATCTTGAACAGGCCGGCCATGACCTTCGGTGCCGGGAAGTACTGCTTCACCTCCTGCTCGCTGAAGGCATAGCGTGCTTCCTTGAGCTTCTCGCCGATGTAGCTCCAGTCCCAGGGCTGCGGGTCGGCGATGTTCAGTTGCTGGGCTGCGAAGACGCGCAGGTCGGCCAGGTCGCGTTCGCCATACGGCTTGGCCTTGGCCGCGAGGTCGCGCAGGAACTTCACCACCTGCTCGGGCGACTCGGCCATCTTCGGAACCACCGACAGCTCGCCGTAGTTCCTGTAGCCCAGCAGCTTGGCCTCTTCCTCGCGCAGCGCGAGGATCTCGGTGATGAGCGCGGTGTTGTCGAAGGCCGCGTCGCCGAACTCGCTGGCCCGCGTGACGTAGGCGCGGTAGAGCTTCTCGCGCAGCGCGCTGCTCCTTGCGAACTGCATCACCGGCAGGTAGCAGGGCATCTTCAGCGTGAGCTTGTAGCCTTCCTTGCCGTCGGCCTCGGCGGCCGCGCGCGCGGCGCTCACCACGTCCTCGGGCACGCCTTCGAGCTCGCCGAGCGTGGCGTAGTAGGCGAAGGCATCGGTGGCATCGAGCGCGTTCTCGCTGAACTTCTGGCTCAGTTCGGCCAGGCGCTCCTGGATGTCGGCGAAGCGCTTCTTGGCCTCGCCCTGCAGCTCGGCGCCGCCCAGCACGAAGTTGCGCACCGCGTTGCTGTGGGCCTGGCGCTGCTCGGCATTGAGTGTCTTGACGTCGATGGCCTTGTACTTTGCATACAGCCGCTCGTCGGAGCCCAGGCGGGTCCAGAAGGCGGTGACGCGCGGCATGGCCTCGTTGTAGGCGGCGCGCAGCTCGGGCGTGTCGGCCACGGCATTGAGATGGCCGACGGCGCCCCAGGCGCGGCTGAAGCGTTCGGAAGCCACGTCCAGCACCTTGGAGATCGCGTTCCAGTCAGCGGGAAAGTCGGGCGCGGTCACGGTCTGCAGCGCGGACTCGGCATCGGCCAGCAACGCATCGACAGCGGGCGATACGTGTTCCGGCTTGATCTTGTCGAACAGCGGGAGATCGGTGAAATCGAGAAGCGGGTTGGTCATGTGAGAAATCCTGTTCGAACTGACGGACCCATTCGGGAGCCACCGCGGAACCGACTCTGCCGGGCCGCCGGTGGCGCCCCTCGAGGGGGAGGCGGCTACACGAAGTGAGCAAGCAACGGGGTGGTTCTTATCTTGCGGCGCGCTCGGCTGCTTCAAGGGTGTTGACCAGCAGCATCGCGCGCGTCATGGGGCCCACGCCGCCGGGCACGGGCGTGATCCAGCCGGCCACTTCCTTCACGCCGTCGAAGTCGACGTCGCCGGCGAGCTTGCCGTCGGGCCGGCGGTTCATGCCCACGTCGATGACGACCGCGCCGGGCTTGACCATGTCGGCGGTCAGCAGATCGAGCTTGCCCACAGCGGCGACGATCACGTCGGCCTGGCGCGTGATGGCGCCCAGGTCCTTGGTGGCGCTGTGGCAGATGGTCACGGTGGCGCTCTTGGCGAGCAGCATCATGGCCATCGGCTTGCCGACGATGTTGCTGCGGCCAATGACCACGGCATGCTTGCCGCGCAGGTCGTAGCCGATCGATTCGAGCATCTTCATGCAGCCGTGCGGCGTGCAGGGCCAGAAGCCGGGGGCGCCGGTCATCAGCGCGCCGGCGCTGGCAACGTGGAAGCCGTCGACGTCCTTGGCCGGAGAAATCGTCTCGATGACCTTCTGGCTGTCCATGTGCTTGGGCAGCGGCAACTGCACCAGGATGCCGTGCACCTTCGGGTCGTCGTTGAGCGTGCGGATGCGGGCCAGCAGGTCGGCCTCGCTCATGTCGGCGGGGTAGGTCTCGAGCGTGGCGTCGAGGCCGGTCTGCGCGCTGTCGTTGACCTTGTGCTTCGTGTAGACCTGGCTGGCCGGGTCTTCGCCCACGAGGATGATGGAAAGGGCCGGGTTCACGCCGCGCGCCTTGAGCGCCGCGGTGCGGCCGGCAACTTCGGCGCGGATGGTTTTGGCGAGTGCGTTGCCGTCGATCAGTTGGGCGGTCATCGGTTTCGATTTTCCAAGTAAAAACGCCCGCTTTCGCAGGCGTGGGGGTCATGTGTCGCTATCGGGCGGATAGCTGTTTCTAGGCCTTGGCGGCTGGCGCCGCCTGCCCCAGCGCGATCTTGAGCAGATCGGCCACGGTGTTGGCGTTGAGCTTTTCCATGATGTTGGCACGGTGCGCCTCGACCGTCTTGATGCTGATGCCCAGGTCGTCGGCGATCTGCTTGTTCAGGCGGCCGGCGACGATGCGCTCGAGCACCTGTGCCTCGCGGCCGGTGAGCTTGGACAGCAGCGCGTCGCGGCTGGCCGACTGCTGGTGCTGCGTGAAGGCGCCGCGAGCGTGTTCGAGCATGCGCTCGACCAGCGTGACGAGCTCCTCGTCGTTGAAGGGCTTCTGGATGAAGTCCATCGCACCCTTCTTCATGCTGTCGACCGCCATCGGCACGTCGCCGTGGCCGGTGATGACCACGATGGGCAGCGGGGAGCGCCGTTCGATCAGCCGGTCCTGTAGTTCAAGGCCGGTCATGCCCGCCATGCGGATGTCGACTATCAAGCAGGCGACTTCACGCGGGTCGTATCGGGAGAGAAAGGATTCGGCGGAATCGAAGCAGCGGACTCTGTAGTCCTTGCCTTCGAGCAGCCATTGCAGCGAATCGCGTACGGCTTCGTCGTCGTCGACGACATAGACCGTGCCCTTCTTCGGAATCAAACTCATGCAGGTACCTTTGCCTCGTCGCTAGCTACGGAACTGATAGCGTCCAACACCGGAATCCAGAAGGAAAAACGGCATCCGATCACATCCGGGCCATTGTAGATGTTCTCCGCCTGCATCCGGCCGCGGTGCGACTCGACGATGGTGCGGCACAAGTTGAGCCCAATGCCCATGCCTTCGGGCTTGGTGGAGAAGAAGGCCTCGTAGAGCCGGTCCATCACCTCGGGCGCCAGGCCCTTGCCGGTGTCCTGCACCGAGAACTCGATGGCGTTGTGGCCCTCGATCACCTTGGGCAGCACGCGCAGTTCCACGCTGCGGCGCGCCAGCGGGCGGTCGGCGAGGTCGATGGCCTCGGCCGCGTTCTTCAGCAGGTTGACCATCACCTGCTCGATGAGGATGGGGTCGACGCGCACCACGGGCAGCCGGGCCGCCACGTAGTGGTTCAGGCGCACGTTGCGCCGGCGCAGCTCGATGCCGGCGAGCTCGACCGCCTCGCTCACCATGGTGGCCACGTCGGCTGGCGTGCGGTTGGGCTCGCTGCGCTTCACGAAGGAGCGGATGCGCTGGATGATCTGGCCCGCGCGCTGGGCCTGCTTCGACGTCTTCTCGAGCGCGGCCAGAAGGGCCTCGTTGTCGATCGACTGGCCCTTGATGCGCGACATCATGCCGTTGCAGTAGTTGGTGATGGCGGTCAGAGGCTGGTTGAGTTCGTGCGCCACGCTGGAGGCCATCTCGCCCATGGTGATGAGGCGGCTGGCGGCCTGGGCCTTGTCGGCCTGCGCGGCGGCCTGTTCCTCGGCGTCGCGGCGCGGCGTGATGTCGGTGGCGATCACGAGTTGCGCGAGCCGGCCGTCCACCCAGGTCAGGTAGCGCGAGCGCACTTCGAGCCACTTGCCCAGGTGGGGCACGAAGATCTCGTTGTTGGCGGTCTGTGCGGCGGTGAGGGTGTCGATCGGCAAGCCGGCGTACGGGTCCACGTCGTCCAGGCCTTCGTCGTGCGCATTCGACGCCGGCACGCCCGCCTGCGCGACCATGCCCAGGTGGCCCACGGTGTCGGAGCCGAACCAGAGGCGGTACAGCTTGTTGGCGAACAGCAGCTCCTCGCTGCCGATGGGGGCCACCGACACGGCGGCGTCCAGCGCTTCCAGCACCGTGGTGAAGCGCTCGTAGGAGGCCGAGAGCTGCTCGCGGATGCGCGTGGGCTCGGTGATGTCGGTCATCGACGTCATCCAGCCGGTCTGGTGGCCGCGTGCGTCGATCAGCGGCGACACATAGAGGCGGGCGTTGAACACGCTGCCGTTCTTGCGCTTCACCCGCACCTGGAAGCCGCCGGGCAGGGCGCGGCCGTGCAGTTCCTCTTCGAGCCGCTCGTTCATCACCTCGCGATCGGATTCGAGCCAGTAGGGGAAGGGCGGCGACTGGCCGACCAGCTCTTCCTCGCTCCAGCCGGTCATCGCGCAGAAGGCGGCATTGACGTAGGTGATGCGGCCCTGCAGGTCGAGCACGCGCATGCCGGTGAGCATGGAGTTCTCCATCGCCCGGCGGAAGTTGGTCTCGGCCACCAGCCGCTGCTGCGCCTGCAGCCGCCGGCGCGTGTGGCGCCAGGTGCCGATCAGCATCCAGCTCGTGAGCACGCTCAACGCGCAGACCAGCCAGAAGAGCCCGTTGCCGACCACGCCCTGCGAGGTGCGATAGGCCTGCGCCCGCAGCACCAGCGCATTGCCGACGGGCGACACCGGCACTTCATATTCGTTGGTGCGCTCGGACCAGGGCAGCAGGCGCGTGCCGCTTTCCTTCAGGTTCGTGGTGTTGCCGGCGATCACATGGCCCTTGGCGTCGAGCAGCGACACCGCGTAGCGCGCCTGCACCTCGGAGGGCATGCCGTAGCGCAGCAGCCCGTCGATGGAAAACTCGCCCAGTACGACGCCCGCGAACAGGCCCTGGTCGAAAAGGGGAATGTGCAGCTGCAGCATCGAGGGCGGGTCGCCGCCTGCCACGGGCTGCGAGAAGACCGGCTGGCGCAGTTCGCGCGCCAGTGCGTAGTTGCTCTCGATGTCGCCGGGACGCAGCACGTCGCCGATCAGGTGCTGCTGCGCCGGATGCACGCTGGGTGCCGCATAGCCGGCCTTGAAGCGGCGGCGGTCATCGATCCAGGTGATGGTCTGCAGCTCGGGAAACTGGCTCACCAGCGATTCGGCGCGGCTGGTGAACTCGACGGGGTCGATCTCGCGGTTGGAAGCGTCGCGCGCGATGCGCATCAACTGCTCCTGCCGCTCGAGCAGCCGCAGGCGCATGCGCTGCTGTGCGTATTCGACGTCGCGGCGCACCGACTCCTGCTCGCGCTCGACCTCCTCGGTGCGCAGGTACCAGAAGGCGGAAACGATGGCGGCGAGGAACAGCAGCACGGCCGCCATCGGCGCGAGCATGGCGACCGCGTCCTGCAGCACCGGAGTCTGGCGTCGCCACCACCTGCGCCACCAGGACAGCGGCGAGGCGTTCACGGCACTGCGGGCAACCGCCAGCGGGGAGGAGAGAGGCATGGGGCGGATTCTAGGCTTGCCCTCTCGGCTTGCCATGTCCCGTGCGGACATCCGTTCCTGCCCTGATTTCTTTTGAATTTCACATTGAAAAATCAATAAGCACTATTTGAAATTGCGATGTTTCTATGCGAAACTCCGCCGCGTTCGCTGCACAGCGCACTTAAATTACAGCCACAGCCCTAAAAGGAGACATAAGCATGTCGGCAAACCCCGAGAACCTGTTCGGCTCGGCCGCTAACGACGCGGACGCCCAGGAGACACGTGAATGGATGGATGCTCTGTCTTCCGTCATCCAGAGCGAGGGGCCTGAGCGGGCTCACTTCCTCCTCGAGCAACTGCTCGAACATGCCCGCCAGAACACGGTCGACATGCCGTTCTCGGCCAACACCGGCTACGTCAACACCATCGAACCCTCGCAGGAAGCCCGCAGCCCCGGCAACCTCGAGATCGAACAGCGCCTGCGCGCCTACATGCGCTGGAACGCGATGGCGATGGTGGTCAAGGCCAACCGCCACCATCCGGCCGAAGGCGGCGACCTCGGCGGCCACATCGGCTCCTTCGCCTCGCTGGCCAGCATGTTCGGCGCCGGCTTCAACCACTTCTGGCATGCCGAGAGCGAGAACCACGGCGGCGACCTGCTCTACATCCAGGGCCACGTCTCTCCCGGCATCTACGCCCGCGCCTACCTCGAAGGCCGCCTCTCCGAAGAACAGTTGCTCAACTTCCGCCAGGAAGTCGACGGCAAGGGCCTCTCCAGCTACCCGCACCCGAAGCTGATGCCCGAGTTCTGGCAGTTCCCGACCGTGTCGATGGGCCTGGGCCCGCTGATGGCGATCTACCAGGCCCGCTTCCTCAAGTACCTGCACGCACGCGGCATCGCCAACACCGAGAACCGCAAGGTCTGGGTCTTCTGCGGCGACGGCGAAATGGACGAGGTCGAATCGCTGGGCGCCATCGGCCTGGCCGCTCGCGAGAACCTCGACAACCTGATCTTCGTCATCAACTGCAACCTGCAGCGCCTGGACGGCCCGGTGCGCGGCAACGGCAAGATCATTCAGGAGCTCGAAGGCGAGTTCCGCGGCGCCAACTGGAACGTCGTCAAGCTGGTCTGGGGCAAGGGCTGGGACGCCCTGCTCGAGAAGGACCATGACGGCGCGCTGCGCAAGATCATGATGGAGTGCAACGACGGCGACTACCAGTCGTTCAAGGCCAACGACGGCGCCTACGTCCGCAAGAACTTCTTCGGCCGCGATCCGCGCACGCTGAAGATGGTCGAGCACATGACCGACGACGAGATCTGGAACCTCCAGCGCGGCGGCCACGACTCGCAGAAGGTGTACGCAGCCTTCCACGCCGCCCAGAACCACCAGGGCCAGCCCACCGTGCTGCTCGTGAAGACCGTCAAGGGCTTCGGCATGGGCAAGATCGGCGAAGGCAAGAACACGGTCCACCAGACCAAGAAGCTCGGCGACGAGGACATCAAGGCCTTCCGCGACCGCTTCAACATCCCGATTCCCGACAGCCAGATCGCCGAGCTGCCGTTCTACAAGCCAGCCGACGACACGCCGGAAATGCGCTACCTGCACGAGCGCCGCAAGGCGCTGGGCGGCTACCTGCCGCACCGCCGCGTGAAGAGCGACGAGAGCTTCACCGTGCCCGCGCTGGACACCTTCAAGGCGGTGCTCGAGCCCACGGCCGAAGGCCGCGAGATCTCGACCACGCAGGCCTACGTGCGCTTCCTCACGCAGCTGCTGCGCGACAAGGCGCTCGGCCCGCGCGTGGTGCCCATCCTGGTCGACGAGGCCCGCACCTTCGGCATGGAAGGCCTGTTCCGCCAGGTCGGCATCTACAACCCGCACGGTCAGCAGTACACCCCGGTCGACAAGGACCAGGTCATGTACTACAAGGAAGACAAGGCCGGCCAGATCCTGCAGGAAGGCATCAACGAAGCCGGCGGCATGTCCAGCTGGATCGCTGCCGCCACCTCGTACAGCACCAACAACCGCATCATGGTGCCGTTCTACGTGTACTACTCGATGTTCGGCTTCCAGCGCATCGGCGACCTGGCCTGGGCTGCCGGCGACATGCAGGCGCGCGGCTTCCTGCTGGGCGGCACCTCGGGGCGCACCACGCTGAACGGCGAAGGCCTTCAGCACGAAGACGGCCACAGCCACATCCTGGCCAACACCATCCCCAACTGCGTGAGCTACGACCCGACCTTCGCGCATGAAGTCGGCGTGATCCTGCACCATGGCCTCAAGCGTATGGTCGAGAAGCAGGACAACGTCTACTACTACCTGACGCTGCTCAACGAGAACTACGCGATGCCCGGCCTCCAGCCCGGCACCGAAGAGCAGATCATCAAGGGCATGTACCTGTCGAAGCAGGGCCCCGCGCTCAAGGCCAAGGCACCCACGGTGCAACTGCTGGGCAGCGGCACCATCCTGCGCGAAAGCTTTGCCGCGCAGGAACTGCTCGAGAAGGACTGGGGCGTGTCGGCTTCCGTGTGGAGCTGCCCGAGCTTCAACGAGCTCACCCGCGACGGCCAGGACGCCGACCGCTGGAACCTGCTGCACCCCGACCAGACCCCGCGCGTGCCCTTCGTGGCCGAGCAGCTCGGCGCCACGACCGGCCCGGTCGTCGCATCGACCGACTACATGAAGGCCTACGCCGAGCAGATCCGCCCCTTCATCCCGAAGGGCCGCAACTACAAGGTGCTGGGCACCGACGGCTTCGGCCGCAGCGACTTCCGCAACAAGCTGCGCGAGCACTTCGAGGTCAACCGCCACTACATCGTGGTGGCTGCGCTCAAGGCGCTGAGCGAAGATGGCACCGTGCCGGTGGCCAAGGTGGTGGAAGCGATCAAGAAGTACGGCATCAATGTCGACAAGGTCAACCCGCTCTACGCCTGATCCCCAATCAACAACCAATCAACGAACGAACGGCGCCTGACGGCGGGAGACAACGATATGGCAGCAGTGGAAGTGAAGGTGCCGGACATCGGCGATTTCGATGAAGTCGCGGTGATCGAGGTGCTCGTGAAGGTGGGCGACACGGTGAAGGCCGAGCAGTCGCTCATCACGGTCGAATCGGACAAGGCGTCGATGGAAATCCCGTCGTCGACCGCCGGTGTGGTCAAGGAACTGAAGGTCGAGGTCGGCAGCAAGGTGAAGGAGGGCTCGGTGGTCCTCGTGCTCGAGGCCGAGGGAGTGGGTGCTGCAGCGGCTCCGGCCCCTGCGCCTGCCGCGGCTCCCGCTGCCGCCGCGCCTGCGCCGGCCGCGGCGGCGCCCGCACCGGCCCCCGCAGCCGCGCCGGCGGCTTCGGGCCCGGTCGAGGTCAAGGTGCCCGACATCGGCGACTTCAAGGACGTCGCAGTTATCGAAGTGCTGGTGAAGCCGGGCGACGCGATCAAGGCCGAGCAGTCGCTGATCACGGTCGAATCGGACAAGGCCTCGATGGAGATTCCGTCGTCGGCCGCCGGCGTGCTCAAGGAGCTGAAGGTCAAGGTGGGCGACACGGTCAACATCGGTGACCTGATCGCCGTGCTCGAGGGCGCAGCCGGTTCCGCTGCCCCGGCACCGGCGCCGGCTGCAGCCGCCGCTGCTCCGGCGACCGCCACGGCCAGCGCTCCTGCCCCGGCCGCATCTGCACCCGCACCTGCGGCGGAGGCACCGGCCCACAACCCGACGGTCGCCCCCAGCGGCAGCCTGCCGCACGCCTCGCCCTCGGTGCGCAAGTTCGCCCGCGAGCTTGGCGTGCCGCTCGAAGAGGTCAAGGGCTCCGGTCCCAAGGGCCGCATCACGCAGGAAGACATCCAGAACTTCACCAAGGCCGTGATGAGCGGCCAGGCCAGCACCAAGGCCTCGGCGGCCAAGGCGCCGGCCGGTGGCGGCGGTGCCGACGGCGCGGCGCTGGGCCTCATTCCCTGGCCCAAGGTCGACTTCACCAAGTTCGGCACGGTCGAGCGCAAGGACCTGTCGCGCATCAAGAAGCTCAGCGGCGCGAACCTGCACCGCAACTGGGTGATGATCCCGCACGTCACCAACAACGACGAAGCCGACATCACCGAGCTCGAGGCCTTCCGCGTCTCCACCAACAAGGAGAACGAGAAGTCGGGCGTCAAGGTGACGATGCTGGCTTTCGTCATCAAGGCGGTGGTCGCGGCGCTGAAGAAATTCCCCGAGTTCAACACCAGCCTGGACGGCGACCAGCTCGTCTACAAGCAGTACTACAACATCGGTTTCGCGGCGGACACGCCCAACGGCCTCGTGGTGCCGGTGCTGAAGGACGCCGACAAGAAGGGCATCCTGCAGATCAGCGCCGAGATGGGCGAGCTCGCCAAGAAGGCGCGCGACGGCAAGCTCGGCTCGGCCGACATGCAGGGCGGCTGCTTCTCGATCAGCTCGCTCGGCGGCATCGGCGGCACGCACTTCACGCCGATCATCAACGCGCCCGAAGTGGCCATCCTCGGCCTCTCCAAGGGCCAGATGAAGCCGGTGTGGGACGGCAAGCAGTTCGTGCCGCGCCTCACGCTGCCGCTGTCGCTGTCGTACGACCACCGCGTGATCGACGGCGCCCTGGCTGCGCGTTTCAACGCCTACCTGGGCCAGGTGCTCGCGGACTATCGCCGCATCCTGCTATGACCACGGTAGTGGCCGTCCGCAAGGGCGGCCAGGTCACGATGGCAGCGGATTCTCTGGTGACCTTCGGCGACACGCGGCTTTCGCACCGCGCCGAGACGAACCAGAAGATCTTCACCGTCGAGGACGCGGCGGGGCAGAGCCTGTTCGCCCTGGCCGGCGCCGCCGCGCACTTCCTGGTGCTGCAGCACGCGCTGGCCGCGCAGCCGCGCGAGCAGCTGCTGTTCGGCAGCAAGCACGAGATCTTCCGCACCTTCACGATGCTGCATCCGGTGCTGAAGGACTCGTTCTTCATGCAGACCAAGGAAGACGAGCACGAGCCCTACGAGTCGAGCCAGTTCACGATGCTGATGGCCAACCAGAGCGGCATCTACGGCATCTACAGCTACCGCGAGGTGTTCGAGTTCAAGGAGTTCTGGGCCATCGGCTCGGGACGCAGCTTTGCCCTCGGCGCCATGCACGCGGCCTATGACATCAAGTCGCGCACGTCGCGCGACGTGGCGGAGGCGGGCATCGCCGCCGCCTGCGAATTCGATCGCAATTCGGCCCCACCGGTCGACGTTCTCACACTCAAACTGAAAGTGTCCAAATGAGCGAACAACAAATCAAGGTGCCCGACATCGGCGACTTCGACGAAGTCGCGGTCATCGAGGTGCTGGTCAACGTCGGAGACACGGTCAAGGCCGAGCAGTCGCTGATCACGGTCGAATCGGACAAGGCCTCGATGGAGATCCCGTCGTCCGCCGCCGGCGTGGTGAAGGCGCTGGCCGTGAAGGTGGGCGACAAGGTCAGCGAAGGCTCGGTGGTGCTGACGCTGGAAGTCGACGGTGCCGCGGCACCAGCGCCCGCAGCGGCAGCGCCTGCCCCGGCCGCCGCCCCCGCGAAGGCTGCTGCTCCCGCGCCCGCGCCAGCCCCCGCTGCTGCGGCCGTGGCCGTGTCCAGCTACGGCGGCAAGGTCGACGTCGAGTGCGACGTGATCGTGCTCGGCGCCGGCCCCGGCGGCTACTCGGCCGCCTTCCGCGCCGCCGACCTGGGCCTGAAGGTCGTGCTGATCGAGCGCTACGCCACCCTCGGCGGCGTGTGCCTGAACGTCGGCTGCATCCCCTCGAAGGCGCTGCTGCACGTGGCTTCGGTCATGGACGAGGTCAAGCACTTCGCCGACCTCGGCGTGAGCTTTGCCGCCCCGACGGTCGACCGCGCCAAGCTGCTCGGCCACAAGAACAAGGTGGTGGGCAAGCTCACCGGCGGCCTCACGGCCATGGCAAAGATGCGCAAGGTGGCGGTGCTGCGCGGCGTCGGCAACTTCATCGACCCGTACCACATCGAGGTCGAGGAAACCTCCGGCACCAGCTGGGACACCACCGGCAGCAAGCAGACCGTCAAGTTCCGCAGCGCGATCATCGCGGCCGGTTCGCAGGCCGTGAGCCTGCCCTTCATGCCGAAGGACCCGCGCGTGGTCGACTCGACCGGCGCGCTGGAGATGGGCACCGATCCCAAGCGCATGCTGATCCTGGGCGGCGGCATCATCGGCCTCGAAATGGGCACGGTGTATTCCACGCTGGGTGCGCGCCTGGACGTGGTCGAGATGCTGGACGGCCTGATGCAGGGCGCGGACCGCGACCTGGTGAAGGTCTGGCAGAAGATGAACGCGCCGCGCTTCGACAACATCATGCTCAAGACCAAGACGGTCGGTGCCGAGGCCACGAAGGAAGGCATCAAGGTCACTTTCGAGGGCGAGAACGCGCCGAAGGAGCCGCAGGTGTACGACCTGGTGCTGCAGGCCGTGGGCCGCAGCCCCAACGGCAAGAAGATCAGCGCCGAGAAGGCCGGCGTCACGGTGAGCGACCGCGGCTTCATTCCGGTCGACATCCAGATGCGCACCAACGTGCCGCACATCTTCGCCATCGGCGACATCGTGGGTCAGCCCATGCTGGCGCACAAGGCGGTGCACGAGGCGCACGTGGCGGCAGAAGTCATCGCCGGCGAGCTGAAGGGCGACAAGGAGCTGTCGAGCGCGGCCTTCAACGCCCGCGTGATCCCGAGCGTGGCCTACACCGACCCCGAAGTGGCGTGGGTCGGCCTGACGGAAGACCAGGCGAAGGCCGAAGGCATCAAGGTCAAGAAGGGGCACTTCCCTTGGACGGCCTCGGGCCGGGCGATTGCCAACGGCCGCGACGAGGGCTTCACCAAGCTGCTGTTCGACGCCGAGACGCATCGCATCCTGGGCGGCGGCATCGTCGGCACGCATGCCGGCGACATGCTGGGCGAGATCGCGCTGGCCATCGAGATGGGCGCCGACGAGATCGACATCGGCAAGACCATTCACCCGCACCCGACGCTGGGCGAAAGCATCGGCATGGCGGCGGAAGTGGCGCACGGCACCTGCACGGACCTGCCGCCGCAGAAGAAGGGCTGAAGAAGAGCCGAAGGGCGCCTGCCTGTCGGGCGCCCATAAAAAATCCCGCCGAGGCGGGATTCTTTTCGTCCTTGACGGGAAGGGGGCTCAGTTGCCGGTATTCGCGACCGCTGCGGCCTTCACTTCGTCCGCCTGACCGCCGACCACGCGACGGGCACCGTCGAAGCGGCGCTGCCAGTAGCTGCCGTTCATGTCTTCCACGCGGACTTGCGCGCCGGAGCGGGGAGAGTGGATGAACTTGCCTTCGCCGACATAGATGCCGACATGGCTGAAGGCGCGGCGCATGGTGTTGAAGAACACGAGGTCGCCGGGCTTGAGCTGGTCGCGGTCGATCTTCTCGGTGGCGGCGGCCTGCTCTTCGGCGCGGCGGGGGAGCATGTGGCCGACCGTCTGGTTGTACATGGCGCGGACGAAGCCGCTGCAGTCGAAACCGGATTCGGCGGTGTTGCCGCCGCGGCGGTAGGGAACGCCGAGGAATCCGATGGCGGTGACGACCAGGTCGGAAGTGCGTTCGGTGACGGTTTGGCGAACCTGCTTGAGTTGCCCGATCAGGCCTTTGTCGGCAAGCATTCGTGCCAGCTCGTCATCGGTTTTTTCCTGTTGGGGGGCTGCATGGACTGCAACGGCAAAGAGGAGGGATGCGGGTAGGACGAAAAAACGCATGGCGCGTAGGATATTGATGACGCGCGGTTATGTCAATTTAAACAGAATTAGCGGATCCCTCTGTAAGTCATTGATTTACATGAAAAATTTCGATCCGGCCAAAGAAAAAATGTAACGGCGAACGTTTATGGTCCATAAACGGTTGACGGCCGAAAGGCCTTCAGACCTCGGGTGGATCGATGCTCATGCTGGATTCGGTCGCTATTTCTCGCCAAGATCGCCCCAACTTCACGGAAAAGCCATGAACTTGCCGCGCTTGCCTCTTTGGACATCACTTCGATGCTGGACATTTGTCACGGTAATCGGGTTCTGCGGCCTCACCGCCGCGCAGACTCGGTCTGAAACCGTGGCGACGGGGCTCGAGAACCCGTGGGGTGTTGCCTTCCTTCCGGGCGGCCGTTTCGTGGTGACGGAGCGGCCCGGCCGCATGCGGCTGATTGGTGCCGACGGAAGGATCGGCGCTCCCATCGCAGGCCTGCCTCCCATTGCGGCGGGCGGGCAGGGCGGCCTGCTCGACGTGCTCGCCGACTCCGGCTTCGAAAAGAACCGCACGCTGTATTTCTGCTTCTCCGAGCCCGACGCCGGCGGCTCGGCCAACAGCACCGCGCTGGCCCGCGCCAATCTGTCGACCGACGGCACGAAGCTCGAGGAGCTGAAGATCATCTTCAGCCAGCAGCCCAAGGTGGCGAGCCGCGCCCACTTCGGCTGCCGCATCGTCGAGGCGCGCGACGGCACGCTCTTTCTCACGCTCGGCGACCGCTTCAGCCGCAAGGAAGACGCGCAGAAGCTCGACAACCATCTCGGCAAGATCGTGCGCATCGGCAAGGACGGCTCGGTGCCCAAGGCCAACCCCTTCGTCGGCAAAGCGGGCGCGCTCCCCGAGATATGGAGCTACGGACACCGCAATGGGCAGGGCGCCACGCTCGCGCCCGACGGCCGTCTCTGGATGACCGAGCACGGCCCGCAAGGCGGCGACGAAATCAACATTCCGCAGGCCGGCCGCAACTACGGCTGGCCGGTGATCACCTACGGCGAGAACTACGGCGGCGGCAAGATCGGCGACGGCATCACGGCCAAGGAAGGTATGGAGCAGCCGCTGCACTACTGGGTGCCGTCGATAGCGCCGTCCGGCATGGCGTTCCTGACCAGCGATCGCTATGGCGCCGCCTGGAAGGGCAACCTCTTCGTCGGTTCGCTTAAGTTCGGCTACCTCGATCGCATCGAGCTGAAGGCCGGCAAGGTGGTCGCCGAACACAAGCTGCTGGCCGAGGGGCGCGCGCGCATCCGCGACGTGAAGCAGGGCCCGGACGGCTTGCTCTACGTGCTGACCGACGAAGCCGACGGCAAACTGCTGCGCCTGCGGCCGAACTGAGCCGGCTTCAGCTCGATAGATGTTCAGCCGGGGCAGCCCGGCAGCGGCAGGGTCGGAAGCATCCGGCGCCAGAGCCGGTTCCATTCGGGCCAGTCGTGGCCGCCTTCGGTCGTGAAGACACGCTCGGGCGGCAGCACGCCGGCCAGCAGGCGGTGGCTGAATGCGAAGCGGTCGTCCAGTCCGTAACCCAGATAGAGCGGGGGCCGGGCACCCGCGGTGTTCGTGAAGCCGGCGTAGCCGCGCAGCCATTGCCAGAGCTGGGTCTCGTCCGGCGTTCGTGGAGGTGCAGCGGCTGGATCGACCAGCGGCCCCTTCCACTTGGCAAGGCCGCCGGCATTGGCGATGTCAGTGGAGAGCGTGCGTTCGCCCAGATAGGGCGCGATCGTCACCAAGCCTGCGAGGTCGCCAGGATGCGTCTGCGCGTAGAGCATTCCGCCGAAGCCACCGAGCGAGATGCCCACGAACCAGATCTGGCGGTAGCCCTGGCCGCGTGCCGGCACCATCACGTCGGCGCTCAGGCGATCGAGGATGGTCTTGTCGTTGAAGTAGCCGAGGTGGGAGTCGACCAGCATCACGTCGGCCGCGATGCGGTTCTCGCGGACTGCGCGAACGAAGCCTTCGCGCTCGAATTCGTCGGGCGCCGAATACGCGCCAGGCAGCATCACCAGCAGCGTGTCGATGTTGTCGCGCGGGCAGCTGCTTTTCTCGAGGGAGGTCGCCATCGGCACCGTGGCCTTGCGCACGCCGCCGCAGGCCATGACGAGCAGCGCGACGCCCAGCCCCGCCGCCGCGAGGCCCAACCGTTTCGAGAAGAACTTCATCCGCCGGAGTCTAGGCGCGCCGCGAGGCCGGCAGGTCGACCATCACCGGCTGGCCCGGCGTGGTGCATCCCGTGTCGCAGCACCTGCCCGGCTGGCGGTTGCGGGTGATGGCGCGCGCCGGATCGTGAGGCGTGGCAGCCGGCGAGCCGTCGGCCGCGATGCCGCGTTCGAGGATGCGTTCGACCAGCTCGACCTTGGAGCCCACGGGATAGTTACGCCAGATCTCCTGCTTCATCGCCGCGGGCGAGCCGCCGCCGTGCAGGCTGATCACGCTGTACCAGCCGCCCTGGTAGCCGGCGGTCAGGTCCTCGATGAAGCGGGCCGTCTCGATGCGCTGCTCGTAGGGAATGGCCGGGTTGGCACGCAGCACGTCGGACAGGCGGGCTGCGGTCTCCGGGTTGTGGTCTTCGTCGGGGCCGGGCAGGGTGACGATCAGGCCGCCGCTCACGTAGTGCGCGATGCGGTGCATGTCGTAGATCTTCGTGGCCAGCAGCAGCTTGCCGATGTTGCTGAACACCGGATCGGGCATGAACACCTCGCAGTGCTCGTCGGCCTTGCCGTAGACGCTGGCCGCCACGCCGCAGGCGAAGAAGCTCTCGGTGATGGTGATGAGCTCGACCATCTGCTCGCGCAGGTGGCTTTCCTTGCCCGGGTCGAAGCCGTTGGCCTCGCACATCAGCGCGCCCGCGCCGATCAGCAGGTCGCCGAAGCCGGCGCGCGCGCCGATGCAGCTGTGGCGGTGGTGCGTGGCGTAGCTGTAGGTCAGGTGGCCGGAGTGCTCCCACTCGCCAGCATAGAACACGCGTTCCCAGGGCACGAAGACCTTGTCGAACATGCACACGCCGGTGCTCTGCCCGTACTTGCGGCTGAAGAGGGCCTCGCCATGCTCAAGCTTCTCGCCGGGCCGGCCCGCCGGCCGCGCGACGATGGTGAGGCCGGGCGCATCGAGCGGCACGGCGCAGCAGACCGCGAAGTCGGCGTCTTCTTTTCCCATGTTGCGGCAGGGCATGACGAGCAGCTCGTGCACGTAGGGCGCGCCGGTCACGATCGCCTTGGTGCCCGAGATGACGATGCCGCGCGCGTTGCGCTCGACCACGTGCAGGTAGCTGTCGGCGTTGGCCTGCTCGTGCGGGCGGCGGCTGCGGTCGCCCTTGGCGTCTGTCATGGCGACGCCGAGCGTCAGTTCCTGGTCCTGCACGCGGTGCAGGTATTCGTGGAAGCGGGTCGTGTGTTCGGTGCTGCCGCGGGCGTCGTCGATGCGGGCCGACACCTGGGCGATGGCGTTGAGCGCGTCGTGCGTCAGGTAGCGCTGGGCGCAGCCCGTTTCCTGGCAGACCAGGCGCACGGCCTCGAGCTTGTTGAGCAGGTCGCCGGCGCTCGTGTTGATGTGTGAGAGGCGGTTGACCCGCTTGCCGCTGGTGTGCTGAACCGCAGTCATCAGCGGCTCGTATTCCTTCTTCAGGGCGTAGTCGTAGGTGAGGGCGATGGCATTGATGCCGGGCTGGAAGGCCGCTTCGTCGGCCACGCTGTCGACGCGTCGGCCGTCGACGAAAACCGTGGGCTTGTAGCGGCGCAGCGATTCGCGGTAGTCGGCGCCGGACATGAGGGAGGCGCTGGAAAGCGGGGCGTTCATCGTGTCTGTCTCCTGGCTGTTTGCCGTGATTTAAACACTGTTCAATTTTTCGATCAACGGTCAGAAAATCGGATGCTCGATCAATCGAAGGCTATATTTCGGCCAATGGAAGCCAAGATCCAACGCCGCCAGGCGCTCAGCGATGCCCGCCGTATGCTCGTGCTCGATGCCGCCCGTGCGGTCTTTCTGGAAGCCGGCATCGAGGGCGCGAGCGTGCGCGAAATCGCCAGGAGGGCCGGCTACACGCCGGGTGCCATCTATTCGTACTTCGAGAGCAAGGAGGCGATCTACGCGGCCTTGCTCGACGAGTCGATCCAGCGGCTGCAAACCGCCGTAGCCGACGCCCCGGTGTCGCAGGACGGCCCCGGCCAGGCGCTCGCGGCGAGAGCCCAGGCGTGGTTCGACTTCTACGCGGCGAACCCGCGCGACCTGGACCTGGGCTTCTATCTTGTGCAGGGCATGCGCCCGCGCGGCCTGACCAGCGAACTCGACCACGAGCTGAACGACCATCTCTACCAGGCCCTGCGACCCTGCGAAGAGGCGCTGCAGGAACTGGGGCTCGACGCGGACACCGCCCTGCGCGAGAACACGGCGCTCTTCGCGCACGGCGTCGGCCTGCTGCTGATGCAGCACACGGGGCGCATCCGCATGTTCAGGCAGTCGGCCGACGCGCTGTTCAAGGCCTACGTGGCCCAGCTCGTGCAGCGCGTTGCCGGCGGCTCGCGTCAGCCGGGTCTTTTCGGTGGTACGGTTCAGCCCGATTCAACAGATTCCTGAGAGAAAGAACCTTTTCATGCTGCTCGATGCCTCGCAATCCCAACTCGTCCTGGTCGACTACCAGGAGCGCCTGATGCCGGCGATCTTCGAGGGAGAAGCGGTCGCGCAGAACGCCGTGCGGCTCGGCAAGATGGCCAAGCTGTTCCAGGTGCCGGTGTTCGGCACCGAGCACAACCCCTCCAAGCTTGGCCAGAACCTGCCCGACATCCGCGCGCATTTCCAGCGCACCCTGTCGAAGATGCACTTCAGCGGCGTGGAAGAGGGCCTGGGCGAATGGCTGCGCGTGCCGGCCAAGGCGCCGCAGGGCAATGCGCGCAGCCTGCCCAAGCACCTGCAGAAGCCGCAGCAGGCCGCCGAGGAGCGCAACAGCATCGTCATTGCCGGTTGCGAAGCCCATGTCTGCCTGCTGCAGACGGCGCTCGACCTGCTGGAAGACGAGTTCGAGGTCTGGGTCGTGACCGACGCCTGCAGCTCGCGCACCGAGCGCAACCGCGATGCCGCCTTCGACCGCCTGGCCGGCGCGGGCGCCGAGCTGGTGACGACGGAGATGGTCGGCTTCGAATGGCTGCGCACGGCGGAGCATCCCGCGTTTCCTGAAGTGCTCTCGCTCGTCCGCTGAGCCGGGCGGCGGAGTAAAGCCGGATTGCTCCGGCTGTCAGCTTGCTGCAAGATCGGTCTCCATAATTATGAATTCAGTTTTGGCGCCGGCCAGAACGGAACGAATAACAGGAGACAAACCGAGATGAGCCGCTATGAAGAGTTCCATCGCCAATCCGTGGACGCGCCCGAGGCCTTCTGGGCCGAGCAGGCGAAGCTGATCGACTGGCAGACGCCCGCGCAACAGATACTCGACGCCAGCCAGCCGCCTTTCGCGCGCTGGTTCGTGGGCGGCACCACCAACCTCTGCCACAACGCCGTCGACCGCCACCTGGCGCAGCGGGGAGACCAGCCGGCGCTGATCTTCGTTTCCACCGAAACGGGTGTGGAGAAGAGCTACAGCTTCGCCGAACTGCACGCCGAGGTGCAGCGCACCGCCGCCAGCCTCCTCGAACTGGGAGTGGGCAAGGGCGACCGCGTGCTCATCTACATGCCGATGATCCCGGAGGCCGCCTTCGCGATGCTGGCCTGCGCGCGCATCGGCGCCATTCACTGCGTGGTGTTCGGCGGCTTCGCCAGCGGCTCGCTCGCCACGCGCATCGAGGACGCCGAGCCCAAGGTGATCGTGAGCGCCGACGCGGGCTCGCGCGGCAGCAAGGTCATCGCGTACAAGCCGCTGCTCGACGAGGCGATCCGGCTGTCGAAGCACAAGCCTTCGGCCGTGCTGCTGACCGACCGCGGCCTCGCGCCGATGGAGCTGACTGCCGGGCGCGATCATCTGGCCGCCGAACTGCGCCGCAAGCACCTCGACGCCAAGGTGCCCTGCGCCTGGCTGGCGTCCACCGACATCAGCTACACCATCTACACGAGCGGCACCACCGGCAAGCCCAAGGGCGTGCAGCGCGACGTGGGCGGCTACGCGGTGGCGCTCGCCGCGAGCATGAAGCACATCTTCGACGGCCGGCCCGGCGAAACCTACTTCTCCACCAGCGACATCGGCTGGGTGGTGGGCCACAGCTACATCGTCTACGGCCCGCTGATCGCAGGCATGGCGACGATCATGTACGAGGGCCTGCCCACGCAGGGCATCGACCGGCAACCCGACGGCGGCATCTGGTGGCGCCTCGTCGAGAAATACAAGGTGACGGTGATGTTCAGCGCGCCCACCGCGGTGCGCGTGCTCAAGAAGCAGGACCCGGCGCTGCTGAAGAAATACGACCTCTCGACCCTGCGCGCGCTGTTCCTGGCCGGCGAGCCGCTGGACGAACCGACCGCGCGCTGGATCAGCGAGGGCCTGGGCGTGCCGATCATCGACAACTACTGGCAGACCGAATCGGGCTGGCCGATGATCACCATCGCCAACGGCGTCGAGCCCAAGCCCAGCAAGTTCGGCAGCCCGGGCGTGCCGATGTACGGCTACCGCATCAAGATACTGCACGAGTCCACCGGCGAGGAACTGACCGGCGCGAACGAGAAGGGCGTGGTCGTGGTCGAGGGGCCGACGCCGCCTGGCTTCATGCAGACCGTGTGGAAGGACGACGCGCGCTTCGTCAACACCTACTGGAAGAGCGTGCCGGGCAAGATGGTCTATTCGACCTTCGACTGGGGCATTCGCGACGAGGACGGCTATTTCTACATCCTCGGGCGCACCGACGACGTGATCAACGTCGCGGGCCACCGCCTGGGTACGCGCGAGATCGAGGAGAGCATCTCGGGCCATTCCAACGTGGCCGAGGTGGCGGTGGTCGGCGTGGCCGATGCGCTGAAGGGGCAGGTGGCGATGGCCTTCGTGGTGCCCAAGGACGGCAAGGCCGTGACCGACGCCGATGCGGCGCTCAAGCTCGAAGGCGAGATCATGAAGCTGGTGGCCGACCAGCTCGGCGCGCTGGCCCGGCCGGCCCGGGTGCGCTTCGTCTCCGGCCTGCCGAAGACCCGCAGCGGCAAGCTGCTGCGCCGGGCCATCCAGGCCGTCTGCGAGCAGCGCGACCCGGGCGACCTGACCACCATCGACGACCCCGCCACCCTGCAGCAGATCAAACAGTTACTCTCTTCGCCCGAATGAGCGGGGAATGAGCAACAGGAGGGCTTGCGAAGCCGGGTTGGACCGTCATATGGTTGACGTGGCACAATGCCAAGGTACTCAGGCCCTTCCCCAGCCACAGTCGCATCCGCCAATCGGTTCAGCCGTGTCGCGGAAGGTTTCTTAAACCAGCTAGTGCTTCCCTCAGGGAAGCGAAGGTCAGCGGATCATGAGCGATTCCTCTACGCCCTCGGCGTACACCGCCTATCAAGGCAACACGTACCTCTTCGGCGGCAACGCCCCCTATGTCGAGGAGATGTACGAGAACTACCTCTCCAACCCCGGCAGCGTTCCCGACAACTGGCGCTCGTACTTCGACGCGCTGCAGAACGTGCCGGCCGCCGACGGCTCGAACACCCGCGACGTCCCCCACCAGCCGGTCATCAACGCTTTTGCCGAACTGGCGAAGCAGGGCACGACCAAGGTCGTGCAGGCCAGCGGCGCCGACTCCGAACTCGGCCGCAAGCGCACGGCCGTCCAGCAGCTGATCGCCGCCTATCGCAACGTCGGCGCCCGCTGGGCCGACCTCGATCCGCTCAAGCGCACCGAGCGCCCCTCCATTCCTGAACTCGAGCCCTCGTTCTACGGCTTCGCCGATGCCGACCTCGAGACGGTGTTCAACACCAGCAACACGTTCTTCGGCAAGGACACCATGTCCTTGCGCGACCTGCTGAACGCGCTGCGCGAAACGTACTGCGGCACCATCGGCGCCGAGTACATGTACACCACCGACCAGAACCACAAGCGCTGGTGGCAGCAGAAGCTCGAGAGCGCCCGCACCAATCCCAAGCTCAATGCCGAGCAGAAGAAGCGCGTTCTCGACCGCCTGACCGCGGCCGAAGGCCTGGAACGCTTCCTCCACACCAAGTACGTCGGCCAGAAGCGCTTCTCGCTCGAAGGCGGCGAGAGCTTCATCGTCGCGATGGACGAGCTCATCAACCGCGCCGGCGAGAAGGGCGTGCAGGAAATCGTGATCGGCATGGCCCACCGCGGCCGCCTGAACGTGCTGGTGAACTCGCTGGGCAAGATGCCCGCCGACCTGTTCGCCGAATTCGACCACACCGCCCCCGAAGAGCTGCCCAGCGGCGACGTGAAGTACCACCAGGGCTTCAGCTCCGACGTCAGCACCCCTGGCGGCCCGGTGCACCTGTCGCTGGCGTTCAACCCCTCCCACCTCGAAATCGTCAATCCGGTCGTCGAAGGCTCGGTGCGTGCGCGCATGGACCGCCGCGGCGACAAGGAAGGCGACTCGGTGCTGCCGGTGCTCGTGCACGGCGACGCCGCCTTCGCCGGCCAGGGCGTGGTCATGGAAACGCTGGCGCTGGCAGAGACCCGCGGCTACTACACCGGCGGCACGGTCCACATCGTCATCAACAACCAGATCGGCTTCACCACCAGCGACCCGCGCGACAGCCGCTCGACGCTGTACTGCACGGACATCGTCAAGATGATCGACGCGCCGGTGCTGCACGTGAACGGCGACGATCCGGAAGCCGTGGTGCTGTGCATGCAACTCGCGCTGGAGTTCCGCCAGGAATTCAACAAGGACGTGGTCATCGACATCGTCTGCTACCGCAAGCTGGGCCACAACGAGCAGGACACCCCCTCGCTCACCCAGCCGCTGATGTACAAGAAGATTGCCCAGCACCCCGGCACCCGCCGCCTGTACGCCGACAAGCTGGCCGCGCAGGGCATGGGCGACACGCTCGGCGACGACATGGTCAAGGCATACCGCGCCGCCATGGACGCGGGCAAGCACACCATCGACCCGGTGCTGACCAACTTCAAGAGCAAGTACGCGGTCGACTGGAGCCCCTTCCTCAACAAGAAGTGGACCGACGCCGGCGACACCGCCATCCCCACCACCGAGTGGAAGCGCCTGGCCGAGAAGATCACCACCGTGCCGCAAGGCTTCACCGTGCACCCGCTGGTGAAGAAGGTGCTGGACGACCGCGCTGCCATGGGCCGCGGCGACGTGAACGTCGACTGGGGCATGGGCGAGCACATGGCCTTCGCCTCCCTGGTGGCCAGCGGCTACCCGGTGCGCCTGTCGGGTGAAGACTCCGGCCGCGGCACCTTCACGCACCGCCACGCGGTGCTGCACGACCAGAACCGCGAGAAGTTCGACGAAGGCACCTACGTGCCGCTGCAGAACGTGGCCGACAACCAGGCTCCGTTCGTCGTCATCGACTCCATCCTCTCGGAAGAAGCGGTGCTGGCCTTCGAATACGGCTACGCCTCGAACGACCCGAACACCCTGGTGATCTGGGAAGCGCAGTTCGGCGACTTCGTCAACGGCGCGCAAGTGGTGATCGACCAGTTCATCGCCTCGGGCGAAGTGAAGTGGGGCCGTGTCAACGGCATCACCATGATGCTGCCGCACGGCTACGAAGGCCAGGGCCCCGAGCACAGCTCGGCCCGCCTGGAGCGCTTCATGCAACTGGCCGCCGACGCCAACATGCAGATCGTGCAGCCCACCACGGCCAGCCAGATCTTCCACGTGCTGCGCCGCCAGATGGTGCGCAACCTGCGCAAGCCGCTGATCATCATGACGCCGAAGTCGCTGCTGCGTAACAAGGACGCGACCTCGCCGCTGTCCGAGTTCGTCAAGGGCGGTTTCCAGACCGTGATCCCCGACAGTCGCGACCTGAAGGCCGAGAAGGTCAAGCGCCTGATCGCCTGCTCGGGCAAGGTCTACTACGACCTGGCCAAGAAGCGCGAGGAGAAGGAAGCCGACGACGTGGCGATCATCCGCGTCGAGCAGCTCTATCCGTTCCCGCACAAGGCATTCGCCGCCGAGATCAAGAAGTACCCGAATCTCGTAGACGTGGTCTGGTGCCAGGACGAGCCGCAGAACCAGGGCGCCTGGTTCTTCGTGCAGCACTACATCCACGAAAACATGCAGGAAGGCCAGAAGCTCGGCTACTCCGGCCGTGCCGCCTCGGCATCGCCGGCGGTGGGCTACTCGCACCTGCACCAGGAACAGCAGAAGGCGCTCGTCGATGGCGCATTCGGCAAGCTCAAGGGCTTCGTGCTGACCAAGTAAACCTGTCCTCTTTCACACGAACACCCTGAAGAACAAATCGGAGCCCACTCCAAATGTCTATCGTTGAAGTCAAAGTCCCCCAGCTTTCCGAATCCGTGGCCGAAGCCACCATGCTCACCTGGAAGAAGAAGGCCGGCGAAGCCGTCGCCGTCGATGAAATCCTGATCGAGATCGAGACCGACAAGGTCGTGCTCGAAGTGCCCGCTCCCTCGGCCGGCGTGCTGGCCGAAATCGTCCAGCCCGACGGCGCCACCGTGGTCGCCGACCAGCTGATCGCCAAGATCGACACCGAAGGCAAGGCCGGCGCCGCCGCTCCCGCTGCAGCACCCGCTGCCGCAGCAGCCCCGGCGCCCGCAGCCGCTCCGGCAGCTGCAGCCGCAGCCACCGGCGGCTCGAAGGCCGACGTGGCCATGCCCGCCGCCGCCAAGCTGCTGGCCGACAACAACCTGAAGACCGGCGACGTCGCCGGCTCGGGCAAGGACGGCCGCGTCACCAAGGGTGACGTGCTCGCAGCCGTTGCCTCGGGCGCCAAGCCCGCACCCGCCGCCACCATCGCCGTGCCGGCAGCCAAGCCCGCGCTGCCGCAGGTCGCCGCTCCGGCCAGCGCGCCCGACCTGGGCGAGCGCCCCGAGCAGCGCGTGCCGATGAGCCGCCTGCGCGCCCGCATCGCCGAGCGCCTGTTGCAGTCGCAGTCGACCAACGCCATCCTGACCACCTTCAACGAAGTCAACATGGCGCCCGTCATGGAACTGCGCAAGCGCTTCCAGGACAACTTCACCAAGGAACACGGCGTGAAGCTCGGCTTCATGTCCTTCTTCGTGAAGGCTGCAGTGCACGCTCTCAAGAAGTACCCTGTGCTCAACGCCTCGGTGGACGGCAACGACATCCTGTACCACGGCTACTTCGACATCGGCATCGCCGTCGGTTCGCCGCGCGGCCTGGTGGTGCCGATCCTGCGCAATGCCGACCAGATGAGCTTCGCCGACATCGAGAAGAAGATCGCCGAATACGGCAAGAAGGCCCAGGAAGGCAAGCTCGGCATCGAAGAGATGACCGGCGGTACCTTCTCCATCTCCAACGGCGGCACCTTCGGCTCGATGCTCTCGACGCCGATCATCAACCCGCCCCAGTCGGCCATCCTCGGCGTGCACGCCACGAAGGACCGCGCCGTGGTCGAGAACGGCCAGATCGTGATTCGCCCGATGAACTACCTGGCGATGAGCTACGACCACCGCATCATCGACGGCCGCGAAGCCGTGCTGGGCCTGGTCGCCATGAAGGAAGCGCTGGAAGATCCGTCGCGCCTGCTGTTTGATATCTGATCCACCCCCGTTGCTTGCTCACTTCGTGTAGCCGCCTCCCCCCTCTAGGGGGCGCACCCGGCGGCCCGGCAAAGCCGGTTCCGCGGGTGCCTCCGAGATGGCCTGCGCTTCGCGCGGCCCTGGCGGAAGGCGGTACACCGAATTACGAAAGAACCTATGTCCAAACAATTTGACGTGATCGTCATCGGCGGCGGCCCTGGCGGCTACATCGCTGCCATCCGCGCCGCACAGCTCGGCTTCAACGTGGCCTGCATCGACGAATGGAAGAACGGCAAGGGCGGCCCCGCACCGGGAGGCACCTGCACCAACGTCGGCTGCATTCCCTCCAAGGCGCTGCTGCAGTCGTCGGAGCACTTCGAGCAGGCCGGCCACCACTTCGCCGACCACGGCATCAAGGTCGAAGGCCTGGGCCTCGACATCGACAAGATGCTGGCCCGCAAGGACCAGGTCGTGAAGCAGAACAACGACGGCATCCTGTACCTGTTCAAGAAGAACAAGATCGCCTTCTTCCACGGCCGCGGCTCGTTCGTGAAGGCGGACGCAGGCGGCTACGAGATCAAGGTGGCTGGCGCCGCCGAAGAGTCGATCGTCGGCAAGCACATCATCGTGGCCACGGGCTCCAACGCCCGCGCGCTGCCGGGCACGCCGTTCGACGAGGAAAACATCCTCTCCAACGACGGCGCGCTGCGCATCGGCGCGGTGCCGAAGAAGCTGGGCCTGATCGGCTCGGGCGTCATCGGCCTGGAAATGGGCTCGGTGTGGCGTCGCCTCGGCGCGGAAGTCACGGTGCTCGAAGCACTGCCGACCTTCCTCGGCGCGGTGGACGAGCAGATCGCCAAGGAAGCCAAGAAGGCCTTCGACAAGCAGAAGCTCAAGATCGAGCTCGGCGTGAAGGTCGGCGAGATCAAGTCGTCGAAGAAGGGTGTGAGCGTTGCCTGGACCGATGCCAAGGGCGAAGCCCAGACGCTGGAAGTCGACAAGCTGATCGTGTCGATCGGCCGCGTGCCCAACACCATCGGCCTGAACGCCGAAGCCGTGGGCCTGAAGCTCGACGAGCGCGGCGCCATCGCCGTGGACGACGAGTGCAAGACCAGCCTGCCCAACGTGTGGGCCATCGGCGACGTCGTGCGTGGCCCGATGCTGGCGCACAAGGCCGAGGAAGAGGGCGTTGCCGTGGCCGAGCGCATCGCTGGCCAGCACGGTCATGTCAACTTCAACACCGTGCCGTGGGTGATCTACACCAGCCCCGAGATCGCGTGGGTCGGCCAGACCGAGCAGCAGCTCAAGGCCTCGGGCCGCGCCTACAAGGCCGGCACCTTCCCGTTCCTCGCGAACGGCCGCGCACGTGCGCTGGGCGACACGACCGGCATGGTCAAGTTCCTGGCCGACGCCGCGACCGACGAGATCCTGGGCGTGCACATCGTGGGCCCGCAGGCCAGCGAGCTGATCTCCGAAGCCGTGGTGGCGATGGAGTTCAAGGCCAGCGCCGAGGACATTGCGCGCATCTGCCACGCGCACCCGTCGCTGTCGGAAGCCACGAAGGAAGCGGCACTCGCCGTGGACAAGCGCACGCTGAACTTCTGATCTCGCCGATCTTTTGACCAGCGTCAAACAGGCCTACGAGGCGGAACTCGCTGCGCGCGGGTTCAAGAGCGATCCCGCGCAACTGCGCGCCGTGGAGGCGCTGGATCGCTGCGCCACCGAATGGGCCGAGTACAAGGCCCAGCGCTCGAACGCGCTGAAGAAGTTCATCAACAGGCCGGAGCTCCCGCGCGGCGTCTACATGTATGGCGGCGTCGGGCGGGGCAAGAGCTTCCTGATGGACCTGTTCTTCAACGCCGTGCCGCTGCGGCGCAAGACGCGCCTGCACTTCCACGAGTTCATGCGCGAGGTGCACCGCGAGCTGCGCGAGCTGCAGGGCACGGTCAATCCGCTCGACGAGCTTGGACTGCGAATTTCCAAGCGCTACAAGCTCATCTGCTTCGACGAGTTCCACGTGGCCGACATCACCGACGCGATGATTCTTCATCGGCTGCTGGTGTCGCTCTTCGACAACGGCGTGGGCTTCGTGACCACATCGAACTTCAAGCCCGACGACCTGTATCCGGGCGGGCTTCATCGCGACCGCATCCTGCCCGCCATCGAGCTGCTGAACGAGAAGCTCGAGGTGCTGAGCGTGGACAACGGCACCGACTACCGGCGCCGTACGCTGGAGCAACTGCGCATGTACCTCACGCCCAACGATGCGGCGGCCGAGAAGGAAATGCGCAAGGCTTTCGACAAGCTGGCCGAGACGGCCGACGAAAACCCGATCCTGCACATCGAGCAGCGCGAGATCCGCGCGCTGCGCAAGGCCGGCGGCGTGGTCTGGTTCGACTTCAAGACGCTGTGCGGCGGTCCGCGCTCGCAGAACGACTATCTCGAGATCGCGAGCCAGTTCCACACCGTGCTGCTGTCCGACGTGCCGCACATGCCGGTGCGCATGGCCTCCGAAGCACGCCGTTTCACGTGGCTGGTCGACGTCTTGTACGACCGGCGATGCAAGCTCATCATGTCGGCTGAGGTTCCGCCCGAGGCGTTGTACACCGAAGGACCGCTGTCGCACGAGTTCCCGCGCACGGTCTCACGGCTCACCGAAATGCAATCGAGCGAGTTCCTTTCCCTGGAACGCCGCATCGTCGACACCCGACTCACATGAAGAAAACCGCTCTTGCCCTGCTCATGGCGTTGGCCAGCCTGCCGCTGTGGGCGCAGTCCAATGCCGCCGCGGGCAACGCCGATCTCGAGGCCGAGAAGCGCCGGCTTTCCTCCGAGCGGGAAGTCATCGAGAAGCGCTACGTCGAGGAGCGGGCAGCCTGCTACAAGAAGTTCGCGGTGGAAGACTGCCTGCGCGAAAGCCGTGGCCGGCATCGCAAGGACACCGAGAACATCAAGCGGCAGGAAACCGCCATCAACGACATCCAGCGCCAGCGCAGCGGTGCGGCCGAACTGCAGAAGCTCGACCAGAAGGCGGGCACGCAGCGCCAGGCGGACACGCCCGAGAAGCAGCAGCAGTCGATCCAGAACCAGAAGGACCGTGAGCAGCGCGCAGCCGACCACGCCGCCAGCCGCGCCGCCACGGCGGCCGAGGCCGCCGAACGCGAGCGCCAGTTCCAGTCCAAGCAGCAGGCGCATGCCGACGAGCAGGCCAAGGCCGCGCAGCGCAGGGCGGAAGCGCCCGAGGCGGTCAAGCGTTTCGAGGAAAAGCAGAAGCGCGCGGCCGAACACCGTGCCGCCCGGGAGCGGCAGAACGCCAACCGCGACAAGCCGCGCGGGGCCCCGCTGCCACCGCCGCCGGCCGAGCCCGCAAAGCCCTGAGCCTGTGCGCCTTGGCTCAGCCGGGTGCCGCCGGCAGCGGATCGAGCTTCAGCACGGCGATCGAGATGTTGTCGCCGGTGCCCCGTGCCCGGCGGCGCGCTTCACCCACCAGGATCTCCACTGCATCGCGCGGCGGTTGCGCATACAGCACGCTCGCCAGCTCTTCAGGGCTGAAGTAGTGCCAGAGCCCATCGCTGCAGGCCATCAGCAGGTCGCCGTGTGCCAGCTTGGGGATGTAGTAGGGGTCGATGGGCGGCGGCGTGGTCGTCATGCCCAGGCAGCCGAGCAGGATGTTGCCCTGCGGATGAACGTTGGCTTCGGCCTCGGTGATCTGGCCGCGGTCGATCAGCACCTGCACGTAGGAGTGATCGCGCGTGCGCTTGACGAGTTCCCCATCGTGGAAGTGATAGATGCGCGAGTCGCCGGCATGGATCCAGGCGCAGTCGCCCTTGGGATTCATCAGGAAGGCCGCGATCGTGCTGTGCGGCTCCTGTTCGCTGGAGACGGCGGTGAGCTTGATGACCGTGTGCGAGTCTTCGAGGATCTGCTTCAGCAGGGCTTCGGGGTCGTCCTTGGCGGGCTGGTAGCGGCTGAAGAGCTGGCGGGCCGTCATGAGCACCTGGTCGGAGGCCTTGCGCCCGCCGCTGCGCCCGCCCATGCCGTCGGCCACGACGCCCAGCACGCAGCCGGGCACGCGGGGATGGCTCATCAGCAGAACCTGGTCCTGCTGGTACGGGCGGTCCCCCTTGTGGAGGCCGGTGGCCGCAGCGAGTCGAAAGCCTTGGGTCATGAGGCAATATGCGCCTGAAGCGCCTGTTCCTGTCTTCTCGGAGATTTGTTCCAGGACGTATTATCGAATGTAAACATGCGCCCTGAAATCACGCGCGCGCCCCCACCGTTGGACTCCAATCTTCACTCGCTTTCCCGCCAGCTGATCGAACTGCGCATCGAGCATGCCGATCTCGACGCCACCATCGACCGGCTGGCCGAAGGTTCGCCCCAGGACGAACTCCTGCTGCGCCGCCTCAAAAAACGCCGTCTCGCGCTGCGCGACCAGATCGCCCGCCTCGAGAACATTCTCGATCCGAAAGAGCCGGCGTGACGGGGGCGCTCGAAGACAAGGTGCGCGACGCCTTCGCGCAGGACGGCGCACTGTCGCGCGCCGCGGACCAGTTCCGCGAACGCACCGGCCAGACCGAAATGGCTCTGGCCGTGGCCCGCACCATCGACCAGGGCGGGGTGCTGGTGGTCGAGGCGGGCACGGGCGTGGGCAAGACCTTCTCGTATCTGGTGCCGGCGCTGCTCAGCGGCGAGCGCGTGCTGCTGTCGACGGCCACCAAGACGCTGCAGGACCAGCTGTTCGGCCGCGACCTGCCGCGCCTCGTGGAGGCGTTCGGCCTGCCCGTGCGCACCGCGCTGCTCAAGGGACGTGCGAGCTATCTCTGCCTGCACCGGCTCGACATGGCGCGCCACGACGCCTCCTTGCCGGAGCGCGGCAGCCTGCGCACGCTCGCCAAGATCGAGCAGTGGTCGAAGGCCACGCGCACGGGCGACCTGGCCGAGCTGCCGGGGCTCGACGAGCGCTCGCCGCTGATCCCGCTGATCACTTCCACGCGCGAGAACTGCCTGGGCGCCCAATGCCCGCAGTTCAAACCCTGCCACGTCAACCTGGCGCGGCGCGAGGCGCTGGCGGCGGACATCGTCGTCATCAACCACCATCTTTTCTTCGCCGATCTCGCGGTGCGCGAGACCGGCATGGCGGAGCTGCTGCCGACGGTGAGCGTGGTGGTGTTCGACGAGGCCCATCAGCTCAACGAAACCGGCGTGCAATTCCTGGGGGCGCAACTCGGCAGCGGGCAGGCGCTCGATTTCGCGCGGGACATGCTGGCCGCGGGTTTGCAGCACGCGCGTGGCCTCGTCGACTGGCAGCAGCTGGTTTCCGCGGCCGAGCGTGCCGCGCGCGAGCTGCGGCTGGTGGTCGGCAAGCAGTGGCCGGGCGCCAAGCTGCGCTGGCTGGGCGCGGCGCCCGAGGGTATCGACCCCACCGCGTGGCAGCGCGCGCTGGACGACCTGCTGCAGGCCTTCGAGATGGCCGCGGAAGGGCTCGCCACCGTCAGCGAGATATCGCCCGACTTCGTGCGGCTGCACGAGCGCGCACGCCAGCTCGCCAGGCGCACTGCGCGCTTCGCCTTGCCGTGCGAGGTCGACTCCGTGCGCTGGGTGGACGTGGGAACGCAATTGCGGCTCATTGAGTCGCCCCTGGACATCGCCGACGCGATGCGCAAGCGGGTGCTCAAGATCGCCGACGAAGCCGACGACGCGGAAGCGGCCGATGCCGAAGACGAGGAGCTGGATGCCTATGGGGAGCGCTCCTCCGTGCGCGAGAGCGTCGAGCGCCTGGACAGCGGCCGCGCCTGGGTCTTCACCTCCGCCACGCTGGGTGACGAACCCACGCTGCGCTGGTTCACCGAACCCTGCGGCCTGCAGGATGCCGAGGTGCTGCGGGTGCAGAGCCCGTTCGACTACGCCTCGCAGGCCGCACTCTACGTGCCGCGCGCGTTTCCCAAGCCCAACGATCCGTCGCACAGCCAGCGCGTCGCGCAGCTGGCGGCACGCGGCGCGGCCGAGCTCGGCGGCCGTACGCTCGTGCTGACGACCACGCTGCGCGCGCTGCGGACCATCGGCGACGAGATGAGGCAGCAGTTCGAGCTGCTCGACACGCAGTTGCGGCCCGAGGTGCTCGTGCAGGGCGAACTGCCCAAGCGCGTGTTGATGGATCGATTCCGCGAAGGCGCGAGCGCCGGCAGGGCCGGCTGCGTGCTCGTGGCGTCGGCCTCGTTCTGGGAAGGCTTCGACGCACCGGGCGATGTGCTGCAGCTGGTGGTGATCGACAAGCTGCCGTTTCCGCCGCCCAACGATCCACTGGTGGAGGCGCGCTCGCAGCGCCTGGAGTCGCAGGGCCGGAGTTCATTCGCCGACTATTCGCTGCCGGAAGCGGCGGTGGCGCTCAAGCAGGGGGCGGGCCGGTTGATTCGCCGGGAGACCGACAGCGGCGTGCTGGCGATCTGCGATACGCGGCTGGTGGCCATGGGCTACGGCCGCCGGCTGCTGGCGGCCCTGCCGCCGATGCGGCGGCTGGAGAGCGAATCGGATTTCGACGCGGCGCTGGACGCGCTCAGGAGCTAGCCGGCTGCCTGGCTCCCGGTAGGGGCCGGCGGAGCAATTGCCGTTCCGCCGGGGTTGCTCTTACCAGAGCTTCCACCAAGGGTCGTCCTTGCCCTTGAAGCCGTTCGCGAGGTAGGTGCTCTGCGGGTAGTTGGTGGTCAGCACGCGCTGAGCGTCGTCGCGCAGGTCCTTCATGCCGAGCGCGTCGTACGACTTGACCATGATGTACAGGGCTTCCTCGAGCGCCGGCACTTCGCGGTAGTCGGCAAGCGCGACCTGGGCCCGGTTGATGGCCGCCAGGTAGGCGCCGCGCGAGTAGTAGTAGCGGGCCACGTGAACCTCATACTGCGCGAGCGAGTTCACGATGTAGTTCATGCGCTGGCGCGCGTCGGGGGCGTAGCGCGAATCGGGGAAGCGCGTGACGAGGTCCTTGAACGACTCGAACGATTCCTTGGCCGCCTTCTGGTCGCGCTCCGACAGGTCCTGGCGCGTCATGAACGCGAACATGCCGAGGTCGTCGTTGAAGTTGATCACGCCCCGCAGGTAGAGCGCGTAATCGAGGGCCGGGCTCGCCGGATGCAGCTTCATGAAGCGGTCGATGGTGGCGATGGCTGCAGCCTTTTCGCCGGACTTGTGCTGGGCGTAGGCCTTTTCCAGCTGCGCCTGCTGTGCCAGCGGCGTGCCGGCGGCGCGGCCTTCGAGCTTCTCGTAGAGCGGAATGGCCTTGTCGTACGCGCCGGAGCCGGCCTCGTCCTTGGCTTCCGAATAGATGCGGTTGGGGCTCCAGGTTGCGGTCTTGTCGGCGCTGGGAGTCGACGAGCAACCTGCCAGCAGAGCCGCCGCGCTGAGCGCGATCCAGGCGGGGACCGATAATTTGGCGCGAAACATCACATACGGCTTTCGTGAAACAGTTGCCCTCAATTATATCGACCGACCCTTTGGGCAATATCCCCGAGAGCATGGAGGTGGCCGAGCACGAAGAGGGCGCCGATCCCATCGAACCCAGCGAGCGGCGGCCCTTCGTCGTCGACGCGGCCCACCATGGCCAGCGGCTCGATCGCGCGCTTGCAGCGCTGGTCCCCGAGTTTTCCCGGAGCTACCTGCAGCAGCTGATCGAGGCCGGCGCGGTCGAGCTTCAGGGGCGCACGCTCACCAAGGCTTCGGCCCCTGTGAAAGCGGGGCAGGCCGGCCACATCGAACTGCGCCCCACGCCCCAGAGCCAGGCTTTCCGGCCCGAGGCGATGGACATCGCCACCGTGTACGAGGACGAGCACCTGCGCATCGTCGACAAGCCGGCCGGCCTCGTGGTGCACCCGGCGCCGGGGCACTGGAGCGGCACGCTGCTGAACGGCCTGCTGGCGCTCGATCCGAAGGCCGTGCTGCTGCCGCGCGCCGGCATCGTGCACCGGCTCGACCGCGACACCAGCGGATTGATGGTGGTGGCCCGCACGCGCGCGGCCATGGACGCGATGGTGGCGCTGATCGCCGCGCGCGAGGTCAAGCGGCAATACCTCGCCATCGGCCACCGGCCGTGGGAGGGCGCTGCCGCGCGCCATGTCGATGCCGCCATCGGCCGCGACCCGCGCAACCGGCTGCGCATGGCCGTGGTCGATCTCGAGAGGAATGCCGGCAAGACGGCGCGCACGCTGATCGAGCGGCTCGACAGCAACGCCGAGGGCTGCGCCGTGCGCTGCACGCTCGAAACCGGGCGCACCCACCAGATCCGCGTGCACATGGCGTCGATCGGCCACCCATTGGTGGGCGATGCGCTGTACGGCGGCGCGCCGGCTGCTGGGCTCTCGCGGCAGGCCCTGCATGCATTCAGGCTGGCCTTCGTGCATCCCGTCACGCAAGCGTCGCTGGAGTTCCACTCTGCGTTGCCGGCCGACCTCGTCCAGGCTTTGCAAGCCTGGGGGCTGGATTACAATCGCGCCTGACGGCCCGAGGGCCGCGCCGGTCGCCCGAGACCGGCCTTGCGTTGCATTTGCCGCGTGCCTGCAGCGCCTACTCCTTCCATCCATCTGAACAAGCGCCCCCAGGCGCCTTTTCCCGGATAACGCGAACCATGAATACGGCGGATGCCAAGCGCATTCTCGAAACCGCCTTGATCTGTTCGAGCCAGCCGTTGCCGGTGCGCGATATGCGCGTGCTGTTCGACGACGAACTGGGTGCGGACACCATCAAGGCGCTGCTGCTCGAACTGCAGGAAGACTGGGCGCAACGTGGCCTGGAGCTGGTGAGCGTCGGCAGCGGCTGGCGCTTCCAGAGCCGGCCGGAAATGCGCGACCACCTCGATCGCCTGCACCCCGAAAAGCCGCCGCGCTACACGCGCGCCGCGCTCGAGACGCTGGCCATCATTGCCTACCGCCAGCCCGCCACGCGCGGCGACATGGAAGACATCCGCGGCGTGACGATCAACTCGCTGATCCTCAAGCAGCTGGAAGACCGCGGCTGGGTCGAGGTCATCGGCCACCGCGAGACCGTCGGCCGCCCGGCGCTCTATGCCACCACGCGCCAGTTCCTCGACGACCTGGGCCTGGCTTCGCTGGACCAGCTGCCGCTGATCGAGACGCCAGCCCAGCAGGCTGCGCTCGTTGACGCGCTCGAGCAGGCATCGGGCGAGCAGCAGGGGCTGCCGATCGACGTTGCTCCGGAGACCGAGGCGCTCGCCGAAGGCGATGCCGACGCATCCGGAATGGCGGAGCTGGTGCTTTCTTCGGCCGGCGATGCGCCAGGGCTGGATGCCGAGATTGCTGCTGGGCAGCAAGGCGAGGGCGCCGAGGCGGAAGCTGCCGCGGCACCTGAAGCGCAGGTCTCGGCGCAGGAACCCGAAATCGTCGATATCGCGCCCGATGTTGCGCCAGAGATCGCCGAGCCGGCTGAATCGGTGGAAGCGATCGAGGCCGCCCAGGCGCAGGTCATCGAGAACGAGGCAGGCGCCGAGGCCACCCCCGTCGAGCCAGAACAAGAACCCGCGTCGGAATCCGATGCCCCGTCCGAAGACGAGGCCGATCCCGACGCTCCCTCTCCCGGAAAAACCTCATGAGCACAACCGACACCGAAGACGCAGCGATGCTGCCGGTCGAGCCCGAAGTCAAGAAGAAGAAAAGGGCAACCACGGCCAGGAAGGCTGCGGTTGATGCTATTGAAACGGTAGCGCCACAGGAGCCCGAGGCGCCGGCACCCAAGAAGCCGCGCGCGCCCCGCAAGAAGAAGGTGGTCGAGCCGGCCGTCGTCGAAGGCGAGGCGGTGTCCGCGCCGGTTGCGGAGGCGGCTCCGGAAGCGATCGAGCCGCAGGCCGTTGCGGCTGTGGCCGAGGAGGAGGCGCCCGTCGTTGCAGCGGAGGTCCCTCGGGATCTGGCGCCCGCCCAGGCCGCCGTCGAGGCACCCCGGCCCGTGCAGGCGGAGCGCATCGAAGACAGCGACGACGAAGAAGAGCCCGACGAGGAAGAAGACGACCTCGACCGCGCCCGCCGCGCCGCCGAGCGCGAGCAGCGCAATGCGCCGCCGCCCGAGCCGATCCGCTTCGCGGACGTCATTTCCGGCCAGTTCGATGCGGACGAGGAAAGCCCCGAAGTCCCGCCGCTCAAGCGCGTGCTTCTGCCGGAGGCTGATTCGCCCAAGCTGCACAAGGTGCTGGCGCAGGCCGGTCTGGGATCGCGGCTCGAGATGGAGCAATTGATTCTCCAGGGCCGCATTTCCGTCAACAACGAGCCGGCCCACATCGGCCAGCGCATCCAGTACGGCGACCAGGTCAAGATCAACGGCAAGCCGATCCGCTATCGCATCGCGCCTCCGCCGCCGCGCGTGATCGCGTACCACAAGCCCGTGGGCGAGGTGGTCACGCACGACGATCCGCAGAACCGACCGACCGTGTTCCGCAAGCTGCCGCGCCTGCAGCAGGGCAAGTGGCAGTCGGTGGGCCGTCTCGACCTGAACACCGAAGGCCTGCTGCTGTTCAGCAGCTCCGGCGATCTGGCCAACCAGCTCATGCACCCGCGCTTCGGCCTGGAGCGCGAGTACGCAGTGCGCGTGCTGGGCGCGCTTACCGCCGAAGAGAAGCAGAAGCTGCTCGACGGCGTGCGCCTCGATGACGGCATGGCGCAGTTCGGTGCCATCGAAGACGGGGGCGGCGAAGGCTCCAACTGCTGGTATCGCGTGACCATCTCCGAAGGGCGCAACCGCGAGGTGCGGCGCCTGTTCGAGTCGGTGGGCCACGCGGTCAGCCGGCTGATCCGCATCCGCTACGGCGCCATGGTGCTGCCACGCGGCTTGAAGCGCGGCGCATGGATGGAACTCGACGACCGCGATATCCGGGCGCTGTTCCAGGCTTCGGGCGGTGCGGTTGCCCGACCGGGCCAGCAGCAGCGCGGCCCGGGGCAGGAGGGTGGCGGCAATGGCCGCGGCGGCCGCAACAAGAAGCGGCGTGGCAATCGCAATGGCGGTGGCGGCCAGCCGCCGCGCGACATGCGCGAGGGGCGTGACGACGGCGGCCGCGAGGCGCCGATCCCGAATCCGCTGGGCGACGGACGTCCGCCGCGCGGCGATCGGGGAGGGCGCTCCAATCGCGGCGGTGGCAACGGTGGCCAGCCGCAGCAGGGGCAGGGACGCCGCGGAAACGGCAATCGCCAGGGTGGAGATCGCCAGCAGGGCGGCGCCAACAACCAGCCCGATCCGATGAAGACCTCGCTGGGCTACATCGGTGCCGACAGCTTCTCGCGCCAGCGCAAGGAGCAGCGCGGAGGAGGTCAGCGCCGCGGTGGCGGCGGAGGCGGTGGTGGGGGCTTTGGCGGTCAGGGCGGCGGACGTCGCCGGGGGCGCTGAAAGTCTGCCGTCGCAGCGCGGCCTTTCGCGGGGTTTTCACCGATCCGCAAGGCCGCGCCGGTTAAAATCAGAGGCTTTGTCGATGCGTGACGAAACAAATTCGTTGCAGTTGTGACAAAACACTTCAAAATCAAAGCTCCAGGAAGCATTTCAATGGCTATCGAACGTACCCTTTCCATCATCAAGCCCGACGCAGTTGCCAAGAACGTCATCGGCAAGATCGTTTCCCGTTTCGAGGCTGCCGGCCTCAAGATCGTCGCCGCCAAGCTGGTGCACCTGTCGCGCAACGAAGCCGAACAGTTCTACGCCGTGCACAAGGAGCGTCCCTTCTTCAAGGACCTCGTCGAGTTCATGATCTCGGGCCCCGTGTTCGTGCAAGTGCTCGAAGGCGAGAACGCCATCGCCAAGAACCGTGACCTGATGGGCGCCACGGACCCCAAGAAGGCAGCCGCCGGCACCATCCGCGCCGACTTCGCCGACAGCATCGACGCCAACGCCGTTCACGGTTCGGACGCTCCCGAAACCGCAGCGAACGAAGTCGCCTTCTTCTTCGCCGGCCTCAACGTCTACGCACGCTGAAGCCGCTTCTCGCCCGATTCCATGACCACGGCCAACCTGCTCGATTTCGATCTCGAGGGATTGGCTGCGTTCTGCGAAAAACTCGGCGAGAAGAAATTCCGCGCCACGCAGCTGTTCCGCTGGATCCACCAGCGTGGCGCCAGCGACTTCACCCAGATGACCGATCTGGCGAAGTCGCTGCGCGAGAAACTCGCGACCACCGCTCGCGTGGAGGCCCTGCCGGTCATCACGCAGCACGAATCCAAGGACGGCACGATCAAGTGGCTGTTCGATGTCGGTGACGGCAATGCCGTCGAAGCCGTATTCATTCCCGAGGACGACCGCGGCACCCTTTGCGTGTCGTCCCAGGCCGGCTGTGCGGTCGGTTGCCGCTTCTGCTCCACGGGGCATCAGGGCTTCAGCCGCAACCTGGGCACGGGCGAGATCGTCGCCCAGCTCTGGTTTGCCGAGCATTTCCTGCGCAAGCACCTCAAGCGCGACGAACGCGTCATCTCCAACGTGGTGATGATGGGTATGGGCGAGCCGCTGCAGAACTACTCGGCGCTCGTTCCCGCGCTGCGCACCATGCTCGACGACAACGCCTACGGGCTGTCGCGCCGTCGCGTGACGGTGTCGACCTCCGGCGTGGTGCCGATGATCGACCGCCTGGGTGCCGATTGCGCCGTGGCACTCGCCGTTTCGCTGCACGCGCCCAATGATCCGCTGCGCGACGACCTCGTGCCGCTGAATCGCAAGTACCCGATCGACGAACTCATCGAGTCCTGCAAGCGCTACCTAGCGCATGCGCCGCGCGACTTCATCACCTTCGAGTACTGCATGCTCGACGGCGTGAACGACCAGCCCGAGCATGCGCGGCAGCTCATCGAGCTGGTCCGCAAGCACGGCATCTCGTGCAAGTTCAACCTGATCCCGTTCAACCCTTTCCCCGCCTCGGGCCTGCTGCGCTCGCCCCAGCCGCGCGTGCTGGCGTTCGCCAGGACGCTCAGCGAGGCAGGGCTCGTGACCACCGTGCGCAAGACGCGCGGTGACGACATCGATGCCGCCTGCGGCCAGCTCGCCGGCGACGTCAAGGACCGCACCCGCGCGGCCGAGCGCATGGCGCAGCGCCGCGCGGCGCAGGAGCGCCCCGTTGTTTTGCATCCGGTCCGAAAGACCGTCCCCCAGGAGCATTGAACCGATGAGCATGGCCTTTTCGATGACGACCGCGAACGTGCAGCGGATGCTGACTGTGGGTTTCGCGGGCGTCGCCATGTCGTTGCTGCTCGGAGGCTGCGTGAACACGCGCACCACCACCACCAGCCTGGCCGACAGCAGCAACTCGTCCAAGGCCACCGAGATCGTCACCGAGTCCGACGAGTCCAGCCGCCAGCGCCGCGCGCGCCTGCGCATGGAACTGGCCGCCGGCTACTTCGAGCACGGCCAGACCACCGTCGCGCTCGACGAGATCAAGCAGGCGCTGGCCGCAGACCCCAACAACGCCGACGCCTACAACCTGCGCGGCCTGGTCTACATGCGGCTCGACGACGCCGGCCTGGCCGAGGACAGCTTCCGCCGCGCCATCGCCATCAATCCGCGCGACCCGAACGCGCGCCACAACTACGGCTGGCTGCTGTGCCAGCAGAACCGCTTTGGCGATGCGGCCGCCCAGTTCAACGAGGCCCTGGCCGTTCCCAGCTACAACGACCGCGCCAAGACGCTCATGACGCAGGGCGTGTGCGAGCTCAAGGCCGGCCAGCGCGACAAGGCGGAGCGCACCCTCATGCAGGCCTACGAGATCGACGCCGGCAACCCGGTGGTCGCTTTCAACCTGGCCTCCGTGCTGGCGCAGCGCGAGGAATGGTCGCGCGCGCAGTTCTACATCCGCCGCGTCAACAACAGCGCCGCGGCCAGCGCCGAGACGCTCTGGCTCGGCATCAAGATCGAACGTAAGCTGAACAACCGCGAGGCAGTCGCGCAGTTGGGAGGCCAACTGCAACGACGCTTCCCCCAGTCGCGGGAGGCAACAGCGTACGAGCGCGGGAATTTCAATGACTGATCGGGTTTCGGAGTTCGGCACTTCCGCATCATTGCCGCTGGAAGCTGGCGATATCGCGAACAAGACTGCCGGCGATCTGCTGCGCGAGGCGCGCGAGGCCCATGGCCTGCACATCGAGATGGTGGCCGCCGCGCTGAAGGTGCCGCCGCAGAAGCTCATGGCGCTGGAGGCGGACGACATCGGTTCGCTGCCCGACCCGGTCTTCGCCCGTGCGCTGGCCAGCAGCGTCTGCCGCGCGCTGCGCATCGACCCGGCCCCTGTGCTCGCGAAGCTGCCGAGCACCCAGAAGGTGTCGCTGGCCGAAACCGATCGCACCCTGCGCACGAACATCAGCTCGGGTACGCCGCGCTGGAATGGCAATGGCCGCTCCAGCGGTTTGCCCTCGCGGCCACTATTGATCGTCGTGCTGCTGCTGCTGATCGGCGCGGGTGCGCTGTTCTGGCTGCCGCAGTCGGTGTTCGACCAGCTCAGCGCTTCCGTGTCACGCCTGACCGCGCGCGGCGATGCCGGCACGGAATCGACGTCTGGCAACGGCCTGGCCTCGGCCGGTGGTTCCGTGGCCGAAACCGTGCCCACGCAGGCTGTCGCCCCGACCGGCCCGGTTGCCGGCGAGACTCCGTCGGCAGCTCCCGCTCCCGGTGCGCCCGCCGCTACTGCCGCCGCGCCTGCTGCTGCGGCGCCCGCTGCCACGGCCGTGGCAGCAGCCTCGAGCAGCCAGCAACTGGTCCTCGTGGCTCGCGAGGAATGCTGGGTCACCGTGACCGAAGCCGGCGGCAAGCAACTGCTGCGCCGCAGCCTGCAGGCCGGCGAAACCGTGGGCCTGTCCGGCACGCTGCCGCTGTCCGTTGTGGTCGGCCGCGCTTCGAGCGTCGACGTGCAGGTGCGTGGCCAGCCCTTCGACCTGAAGCCCTTCACCAAGGGCGGTGGCGTGGCGCGTTTCGAGGTGAAGTCGTGACTTCCGGCAACTGCACTCCCGCTCCGATCGAGGCCGCCGCTCCCAAGGCTCGCCGTTCGCGCCAGGCCAGCGTGGTCTGGGGCCCGCGCGTGGTCACTGTGGGCGGCGACGCCCCGGTGCGCGTGCAGTCCATGACCAACACCGACACCGTCGATGCCATCGGCACCGCGATCCAGGTGAAGGAACTGGCCCAGGCCGGCTCCGAGATGGTCCGCATCACGGTCAACACGCCCGAGGCTGCCGCGCAGGTGCCCTACATCCGCGAGCAGCTCGACCGCATGGGCGTCGACGTGCCGCTGGTGGGCGACTTCCACTACAACGGCCACCGCCTGCTGACCGACTATCCGGCCTGCGCCGAGGCGCTGAGCAAGTACCGCATCAACCCCGGCAACGTGGGCAAGGGCGACAAGCGAGACCGGCAGTTCGGCCAGATGATCGACGCCGCGATGCGCTGGAACAAGCCCGTGCGCATCGGCGTCAACTGGGGCAGCCTCGACCAGGAACTGCTCGCCAGCCTGATGGACACCAACAGCCAGCGCGCCGAGCCCTGGGACGCCAAGCAGGTGATGTACGAGGCGCTCATCACCTCGGCCATCGAGTCCGCGAAGCTGGCCGAGTCGATGGGCATGGCCGGCAACCAGATCATCCTGTCGTGCAAGGTGAGCGGAGTGCAGGACCTGATCTCGGTCTACCGCGAGCTGGCCCGTCGCTGCGACTATCCGCTGCACCTGGGCCTCACCGAGGCCGGCATGGGCACCAAGGGCACCGTGGCGTCGGCCGCGGCGCTGTCGATCCTGCTGCAGGAGGGTATCGGCGACACGATCCGCGTGTCGCTCACGCCGCAGCCGGGCGAGTCGCGCACGCAGGAGGTGGTGATCGCCTCCGAGATCCTGCAGGCGCTGGGCCTGCGCGTGTTCGTGCCGAGCGTCACGGCGTGCCCGGGCTGTGGCCGAACCACCAGCACCACCTTCCAGGAGCTGGCCAAGCAGATCGACGACTACCTGCGCATGCAGATGCCGGTCTGGCGCAAGAAATATCCGGGCGTGGAGACGCTGAAGGTGGCCGTCATGGGCTGCATCGTCAACGGCCCCGGCGAGAGCAAGCATGCCGACATCGGCATCAGCCTGCCCGGCACCGGCGAGGCGCCCGCGGCGCCCGTCTTCATCGACGGCGAAAAGGCCCTCACGCTGCGCGGCGACAATATCGCCAACGAGTTCCACCAGCTCGTCGAAAACTACATTGAAAAGCGCTTCGGCGGCGAACACCACGCTGTCGCGGCCTGACATCTCCGCAGACTCATGGCTGAAAAATTGAATGCCGTCAAAGGCATGAACGACATATTGCCGCCCGAATCGGCGCGCTGGGAGTGGCTCGAAGCCACCGTGCGCGACCTGATGGGGCGCTATGCGTATCGCAACGTCCGCACCCCGATCCTGGAGCACACGGCGCTGTTCGTGCGCGGCATCGGCGAAGTGACCGACATCGTTGAGAAGGAGATGTACTCCTTCCAGGACCGCTCCGACAAGTACGGCGACAACGACCACCTCACCCTGCGCCCGGAGAACACGGCCGGCCTCGTGCGTGCCGTGATCGAGCACAACATGCTCTACGACGGCGGCAAGCGCCTCTGGTACACGGGTCCGATGTTCCGCCGCGAGAAGCCGCAGCGCGGGCGCTTCCGGCAGTTCCACCAGATCGGCGCCGAGGCGCTGGGCTTTGCCGGCCCCGACGTCGACGCCGAGCTGATCCTGCTGGCCAGCGCGCTCTGGAAGACCATCGGCCTGACGGACGTGCGTCTGGAACTCAACAGCCTGGGCCAGCCGGCCGAGCGCGCTCAGCATCGCGCCCAGCTCATCGCCCACTTCGAGAAGCATGCCGACAAGCTCGACGAGGACGGCAAGCGCCGCCTGCACAGCAATCCGCTGCGCATCCTCGACACCAAGAACCCGGCGATGAAGGAAGTGGTCGAGTCGGCCCCCAAGCTGATCGACTTCCTCGGCGCGGAGTCGCTCGCTCACTTCGAGGGGCTGCAGGCCATCCTCAAGGCCAATGACATCGCATTCACCATCAATCCGCGTCTCGTGCGCGGGCTGGACTACTACAACCTCACGGTCTTCGAGTTCGTTACTGACCGGCTCGGCTCGCAGGGCACGGTTTGCGCGGGCGGCCGCTACGACGACCTGATCGCACAGATCGGCGGCAAGCCCGCCCCGGCCGTGGGCTGGGCGATGGGCGTGGAGCGCGTACTGGACCTGATGAAAGAGCAGGGCACCGACATCCCGCAGCCGGCCCCGGACGTCTATGCCGTCGTGCCCGATGCCGCCGCCATGCCGGTGGTGCTGCGCACGCTGCAGCAGCTGCGCGATGCCGGCGTGCGCGTGCAGATGCACGCCGCTACGGTCGACGGCCTCGGCAGCTTCAAGTCGCAGTTCAAGAGAGCCGACAACAGCGGCGCCACCTACGCCCTGATCTTCGGCGCCGATGAACTCGCGCGCGGCGAGGTGACTCTCAAGGCGCTGCGCGACGGAAGCGGCGCGCAGACCGCCCGGTCTCTTGCCGAAGTGGCCACCTGGGCCGCCACCCTACAATCGCCGGCTCCCAATACCTGACACGCATGGCAACCCATCTCGACCTCGAAGAACAGGAACAGCTCGACCAGCTCAAGCATTTCTGGAATACCTACGGCACCCTGATCACTTCGATCGTGCTGCTCGTCGCCGGCGCCTTCGTGGCCTGGAACGGCTGGCAATGGTATGGCCGCAACAAGGCGGCGCAGGCCTCGTCGCTCTACGACGAAATCGAGAAGACGGTGCAGGCTGGCGACCCGGCGCGCATCGCGCTCGTGCTCGACGACATGAAGAAGCGCTTCGCTGGCACCACCTACGCACAGCAGGCCGGCCTGCTGGTCGCCAAGACGCTGTACGAGAAGGGCAATGCCGCGGGTTCGCGCACCGAACTCGAATGGGTCGAGCAGAACGCGATCGATCCCGGCTACAAGGCTGTCGCGAGGCTGCGTCTGGCGGGCGAGCTGCTCGATGGCAAGTCCTACGACGATGCCCTGAAGCAGCTCGACGGCAGCGTTCCCAAGGAATTCGAACCGCTGGTGGCCGACCGCAAGGGTGACATCTACCTGGCCCAGGGCAAGCGCACCGAGGCGCAGGCCGAGTACCGCAAGGCCTGGACCGGCCTCGGTCCGACCTCGGACTACCGCCGCCTGATCGAGATCAAGCTCAACGCGGTCGGCGTCGATCCCAAGAGCCTTGCGCCCGTCGTCACCGTCACTCCCGCAGCACCCAAAACTCCCTGACCGCATCATGAATTTCAAGCGTTTCATGCCTGAATCGACCGCCCTGCGTGCGGGATCAGCTCTCGTTTTGGTAGCGTTTCTCGCCGCCTGCTCGGGCTCCTCGAAGCCGAAGCCGGAGGAGCTCCCCGCCAATCCGGCCCTGGTTGGCGTGCGCCAGGCATGGACGGTGCGCATCCCCGAAGTGCAGTTCCCGCTGACCACCGACATCAGCGGCGACACGATCACCGTGGCCGGCAGCGACGGCACGGTGGTCGCCATCGATGCGCGCGCGGGTCGTGAAATCTGGCGCGGCAGCGCCGGCGCGCCCCTGGCGGCCGGTGTCGGCAGCGACGGCCAGGTGGCCGCGGTCGTCACCACCGCGAACGAACTGGTCGCCCTCGAGAACGGCAAGGTCCTCTGGAAGCAGAGGCTGTCGGCACAGGCCTTCACCGCACCGCTGGTGGCGGGCCGCCGCGTGTTCGTGCAGACGGCCGACCGCAGCATCAGCGCCTGGGACGGCCAGAGCGGCCGCCGCCTCTGGATCCAGCAGCGCGCCGGCGAAAACCTCGTGCTGCGCAAGTCGGGCGTGCTCCTGGCCGTGGGCGACACGCTGGTGGCCGGCATCGGCGGCCGGCTGGCGGGCATCAACCCCGCCAACGGTACTTCGCGCTGGGAAGCTCCCATCGCCGCGCCGCGCGGCACCAACGATGTCGAGCGCCTGGTCGACCTGACCGGCAGCGTGAGCCGCTACGGCGACACGGTCTGCGCGCGTGCCTACTACGCCAGCGTCGGCTGCGTCGACACCCTGCGCGGTTCGCTGGTCTGGAGCAAGCCCGCTTCCGGCGCGGATGGCGTCAGCGGCAACGAGAGCTTCATCTATGGCACCGAGTCCGACGGCAGCGTCGTAGCCTGGCGCCGTGCCGACGGCGAGCGCGCCTGGCAGATGTCCCGCCTGAAGAACCGCGTGCTGACCTCGCCGCTGGCCGTGGGACGCTCGCTCATCATCGGCGAGAACACCGGCACGCTGCATTTCGTGTCGCGTGAAGACGGCGCACTGCTCAACCGCATCACGCCCGATGGCTCGGCCATCACCGTTGCGCCGGTGCTGGCCGGCAACACGGTGGTCGTGGTGACCGCCAAGGGTGGCGTGTTTGGCTATCGCCCCGAATAACGCGCTCCTTTTTTCTTCTTTTCTTTCTTTCCAAGGCCCGACCATGAAAACCGCGCCCTCGAAAGGCCGGCCATGAAGCCGGTCGTGGCCCTGGTCGGGCGGCCGAATGTCGGCAAGTCGACCCTCTTCAACAGGCTGACGCAGACGCGCGACGCCATCGTCGCCGACTTTGCCGGACTCACGCGCGACCGCCACTACGGCAACGGCCATCTGGGCAAGCGCGAGTTCATCGTCATCGACACCGGCGGCTTCGAGCCCGACGCTGGCAGCGGCATCTACAAGGAGATGGCCAAGCAGACGCGGCAGGCCGTGGCCGAGGCCGACGTCGTGATCTTCGTGGTCGACGCGCGCGAGGGGCTCTCGGCGCAGGACCACGACATCGCCAACGAACTGCGCCGCATCGGCAAGCCCTGCGTGCTGGTGGCCAACAAGGCCGAAGGCATGCACGACGGCACCAAGCTGGTCGACTTCTACGAGCTGGGGCTGGGCGAGGTGCACGGGGTATCCGCTGCGCACGGGCAGGGCATCCGCGGTCTGGTCGAGCTGGCGCTTGCGCCATTAAACCTGCCCGACCCGGACGACGAAGAGGAAGAAGACGAGGTCAACAAGCCGATCAAGCTGGCCGTGGCCGGCCGGCCCAACGTGGGCAAGTCGACGCTGATCAACACCTGGCTGGGCGAGGAACGGCTGGTCGCCTTCGACATGCCGGGAACGACGCGCGATGCGATCTCCGTGCCCTTCGAGCGCAACGGCCAGCGCTTCGAACTGATCGACACTGCCGGCCTGCGCCGCAAGGGCAGGGTGTTCGAGGCGATCGAGAAGTTCTCGGTGGTCAAGACGCTGCAGGCCATCGAGTCGGCCAACGTCGTGCTGCTGCTGCTCGATGCCACGCAGGGCGTGACCGACCAGGACGCGCACATCGCGGGCTACATCCTCGAAAGCGGCCGCGCGGTGGTGATCGCCATCAACAAGTGGGACGCGGTCGACAGCTACCAGCGCGAGCAGATCCAGCGGCAGATCGAGACCCGGCTGCCGTTCCTCAAGTTCGCGGCGCTGCATTTCATCTCCGCCATCAAGCGCCAGGGCCTGGGCCCGGTGTGGCAGGCGATTGCGCAGGCCCACAAGTCGGCCACGCGCAAGATGTCGACGCCGGTGTTGACGCGATTGTTGCTGGAGGCGGTGCAATTCCAGGCGCCCAAGCGCGGCGGCATGTTCCGTCCCAAGCTGCGTTATGCGCACCAGGGGGGCATGAATCCGCCGGTCATCGTGATCCACGGGAACTCGCTCGAACATGTGACCGATGCTTACAAGCGCTTTCTCGAAGGGCGCTTCCGCAAGGAATTCGACCTTGTGGGTACCCCCTTGCGCATCGAGTTCAAGAGCTCCCACAATCCCTTCGTCGACAAGGACGACTGACAGAGTTTGTCGGCGGATGGCCGCCGATGAGTTCCCACCGGGGTTGAAGTTCCGGCTTTTGAGAGACGTTATTTTTCAAAGGCTTTTAGCCCCGAATGCTGCGGCGCGGAAACCCTGTGTTAAGGTCTTCTCCTCCAACAACTACTCTTGAACACGGAGAATATCGTGAGCAATAAAGGGCAACTCCTACAAGACCCCTTTCTGAACACCTTGCGTCGCGAGCATGTGCCGGTCTCCATCTACCTGGTGAACGGTATCAAGCTGCAAGGCCAGATCGAGTCTTTTGACCAGTACGTCGTGTTGCTTCGCAATACGGTGACGCAGATGGTCTACAAGCACGCCATTTCCACCATCGTGCCAGGTCGTGCCGTCAACTTCTCGGCCAACGAGAGCGACGACGCCGCAGCCTGATCGCGCGGAGCGCGGCAGCCTCCGCTGCCGCGCTTTTTCCCAATTCCCGATCCCGCTTGTCTGAACTGATTCCCCGCCAGGAAGGCGCCGCCGTTCTCGTCGGCGTCGATTTCGGGCTGCCCCATTTCGACAGCGAACTCGAGGAACTCGGCCTGCTCGCGCAGACCGCAGGCCTCACCCCCGTCGCCCGTCTCGCGTGCAAGCGCAAGGCGCCCGACGCGGCATTGTTCGTTGGCAGCGGCAAGGCCGAAGAAATCAAGGAACTGGCCGCTCTGTACAGGGCGAGCGAGGTCATCTTCGACCAGGCCCTGAGCCCCGCGCAGCAGCGCAACCTCGAGCGCCAGCTCGACGTCGCGGTCTACGACCGGACCTTCCTCATTCTCGAGATCTTCGCCCAGCGCGCCCGCTCGCATGAAGGCAAGTTGCAGGTCGAGCTGGCTCGACTGCAGTACCTCAGCACGCGGCTGGTGCGCCGCTGGTCGCACCTCGAGCGTCAGACCGGCGGTGCGGGCGTGCGCGGCGGCCCGGGCGAGAAGCAGATCGAACTCGACCGCCGCATGATCGGCGAGTCGATCAAGCGCACGCGCGAGCGCCTCGCCAAGGTGCAGAAGCAGCGCGGCACGCAGCGCCGCCAGCGCGAGCGCCGCGACACCTTCAACATCTCGCTCGTGGGCTACACCAACGCGGGCAAGTCGTCGCTTTTCAATTCGCTGGTCAAGGCGCGCGCCTACGCGGCCGACCAGCTGTTCGCCACGCTCGACACCACCACGCGCCATCTCTACCTGGGCGATGCACGCAGGCAGGTGTCGATCTCCGACACCGTGGGCTTCATCCGCGACCTGCCGCACGGGCTGGTCGATGCCTTCAAGGCCACGCTGCAGGAGGCGGTCGATGCCGACCTGCTGCTGCACGTCGTGGACGCTTCCAATCCGCACTACCCGGAGCAGATGGCCGAGGTGCAGACGGTGCTGCGCGAGATCGGCGCGGACACCGTGCCGCAGCTTCTGGTCTTCAACAAGCTCGATGCCCTTGAAAGCGCGCAGCATCCGCTGCATCTGCAGGACGAGATGGAAATCGACGGCGTTCAGGTCCCCCGCATCTTCCTCAGCGCCAGGACAGGCGAGGGCGTGCCGCTGCTGCGCGCCGAGCTCGCCCGGCAGTCGGGCTCCGCACCCGATACGATGACCCCTGCGGCAGACGCTGAATTGCACGATGCAACCGATGGATTGGGCACAATCCCGCCACTGACAAGAGAACGAAGCGAATGAATTCAAAGCCAGCGCGGAGAGGGTTTCTGGGCATGTTCAACCTGAACGACGGCCGATGGGGGCGTGGCGACGAGCCGTCCTCCAATGGCGACCGCCCGGCCGGCAACCGGCCCCCCGATGCCAATCCCCCCGGCGCTCCCACGCCTCCGCCCTCGGGCAACAACAACAACGACAACCGTCCCCGCGGACAGGGCCCCAACCAAGGCCCTCCCGACCTCGACGAGCTCTGGCGCGACCTCAATCGCAAGCTCGGCGGCTTCTTCGGCGGCAAGGGCGGCGGCAATCGCCCCAATGGCGGCGGTGGCGGCAACGGCTACAAACCCGACATGAAGAACGCGGGCTTCGGCATCGGCCTGGTGGTCGCGGTGGCCGTGCTGATCTGGCTTGGCACCGGCTTCTTCATCGTGAACGAAGGCCAGCAGGCCGTCATCACCCAGTTCGGCAAGTACAAGAGCACCGTGGGCGCGGGCTTCAACTGGCGCCTGCCGTACCCCATCCAGCGCCACGAAGTCGTGGTGACCACGCAGATCCGTTCCGCCGACGTGGGCCGCGACGCCATCGTGCGTTCCACCGGCCTGCGCGAGTCGGCCATGCTGACGGAAGACGAGAACATAGTCGAGATCAAGTTCGCCGTGCAGTACCGCCTGAGCGACCCGCGCGCCTGGCTCTACGAGAGCAAGTCGCCTGCCGACACCGTCGTGCAGGTGGCCGAGACCTCCGTGCGCGAGGTGGTCGGCAAGATGAAGATGGACGCGGCGCTCGCCGAGGAACGCGACCAGATCGCCCCGCGCGTTCGTGCGCTGATGCAGACCATCCTCGACCGCTACAAGATCGGCGTCGAAGTCGTCGGCATCAACCTGCAGCAGGGCGGCGTGCGTCCGCCCGAGCAGGTGCAGGCCGCCTTCGACGACGTGCTCAAGGCCGGCCAGGAACGCGAGCGCACCAAGAACGATGCGCAGGCCTACGCCAACAACGTGGTGCCCCTGGCCACCGGTACGGCCTCGCGGCTGAAGGAAGAATCCGAGGCCTACAAGGCGCGGATCGTGGCGCAGGCACAGGGTGATGCAGGCCGCTTCAGCGCGGTGCTGTCCGAATACCAGAAGGCCCCGCAGGTGACGCGCGACCGCATGTACACCGACGCCATGCAGCAAATCTACGCCAGCACGACGAAGGTGCTGGTCGACAGCAAGCAGGGTTCGAACCTGCTGTACCTGCCGCTCGACAAGCTCATGCAGCTCAGCGGCAGCGGCAATGCCGCCACGCCGGTCGATGCGGCCAGCCCCAGTGTCGCCGGCACCGCGCCGGCGCAGTCCTCGGTGATCCCGGTGGCCCCCGCCACGACCGACGTGCGCGGCCGCGATGGCCGCTCGCGTGACCGCGACGTGCGTTGAGAAAGGCCCGCAAGAACATGAACAGAATCGGATTCATCGCCACCTCGATCCTCGTGCTGCTCGTGCTGGCAAGCTCGACCCTCTTCGTGGTCGACCAACGCCAGTTCGGCGTGGTGTACGCACTCGGCCAGATCAAGCAGGTCATCACCGAGCCCGGCCTCAACTTCAAGTTGCCGCCGCCGTTCCAGAACGTGTCGTACATCGACAAGCGCCTGCTGACGCTCTCCAGCGTGGACACCGAGCCGATGCTCACGGCAGAGAAGCAGCGCGTGGTGATCGACTGGTACGTGCGCTGGCGCATCAGCGACCCGCAGGCCTACATCCGCAACGTCGGCCTCGACGAGAACGCCGGCGCGATGCAGCTCAACCGCGTGGTTCGCAACGCGTTCCAGGAAAACATCAACAAGCGCACGGTGCGCGACCTGATCTCTGTGCGCCGCGAAGCCCTGATGGCCGACGTGCAGCGCGAGGTGCTCTCGGTGGTGAAGGGCGCCAAGCCCTGGGGCGTGGACGTGGTCGACGTGCGCATCACCCGCGTCGACTACGTGGAAGCCATCACCGAATCGGTCTACCGCCGCATGGAGGCCGAGCGCAAGCGCGTGGCCAACGAGCTGCGTTCCACTGGTACGGCCGAGGGCGAGAAGATCCGCGCTGACGCCGACCGCCAGCGCGAGGTGATCGTGGCGAACGCCTACCGCGATGCCCAGAAGATCAAGGGCGAGGGCGATGCCCAGGCCGCAGCCGCCTACAGCGAGGCCTTCGGCCGCGACCCGCAGTTCGCGCAGTTCTATCGCAGCCTCGAGGCCTACAAGCAGAGCTTCAACAAGAAGAGCGACGTGATGGTGCTCGACCCGTCGTCGGACTTCTTCCGGGCCATGCATGGCTCGGGCTCGGCCACCAGCGCACCTCGCCGTTGATTACCTTCGGCCGCAGCCGTCCTCAGGAGCCGTGAGCGCCGACACTTTCTGGAGCGCGCTCGCGCTCGTCCTGGTGATCGAAGGCATCCTGCCTTTCGTGTCGCCGGGAGGGTGGCGGCGCGGCTTCGGGCAGCTGATGCAGCTGCGCGACGGCCAGCTGCGCTTCTTCGGGCTCTGCAGCATCCTGATCGGTCTGGTCCTGCTCTGGATACTGGGCTAGGCAGCCCCGTCGATCGATGCCCGCGCGGGACCCGGCGTCCGTAGCCGGTAGAATCCCGTTTTAACCACGGCTCCCGATCCCCATGTCCGCCTGGGTCCTCCCGGATCACATTGCCGATGTGCTGCCCTCCGAGGCGCGCCACATCGAAGAACTTCGACGCCAGCTGCTCGATACCGCCCGTGGCTACGGCTACGAGCTGGTGATGCCGCCGCTGCTCGAGCATCTCGAGTCGCTGCTCTCCGGTACCGGCGAGGCGCTCGATCTCCAGACCTTCAAGCTCGTCGACCAGCTTTCCGGCCGCAGCATGGGCCTTCGCGCCGACACCACCCCCCAGGTGGCGCGCATCGATGCCCACCTGCTGAACCGCGACGGCGTGGCCCGCCTGTGTTACTGCGGCCCGGTGCTCCACACCCGGCCCGACCGACCGCACGCCACCCGCGAGCCCCTGCAGTTCGGCGCCGAGATCTACGGCCACGCCGGCCTCGAGGCCGACACCGAAACCCTGCTGCTGGCACTCGACTGCCTCGATGCCGCCGGCCTGCGCGAGGGCGTGATCGTCGACCTGGCCGATGCCCGCATCGTGCGTGCGCTGTTCGCCGGCGTGCCGGTCGACGGCGCCACGCTGGCGCGGGTGCACGCGGCGCTGGCCGCCAAGGACGCGAGCGAGCTCGAATCGCTCACCAAAGACTTTCCCGCCGCTTCGCGCGACGGCCTGCGCGCGCTGATCCAGCTGTACGGCGACGTGTCGGTGCTCGACGAGGCCGCCGAGGCCCTGAAGGGCACGCCGGCAGTCGGCGCGGCGCTGGCTGACCTGAAGCTGCTCGCCGCGGGCCTGCAGGGCGTGGCCGGGCGCCAGATCAGCTTCGACCTGGCCGACCTGCGCGGCTATGCGTACTACAGCGGCATGCGCTTCGGCATCTACGTGCCCGGCGCGGCCGATTCGCTGGTGCGGGGCGGCCGCTACGACGAGGTGGGGGCCGTGTTCGGCCGCAACCGCCCGGCCGTCGGCTTCAGCCTCGACGTGCGCGAGCTGGTCGGCGTGCTGCCGGCCCGTCCGCTGCGCGCCGCCATCCGCGCGCCCTGGAGCGATGCGGCCGGCCTGCGTCAGGCCATTGCCCAATTGCGCAAGGCCGGCGAAACGGTAGTCTGCGTGCTGCCGGGCCATGGCAGCGAAATCGATGAATTCCACTGCGACCGCGAGCTCGTCGAGCAGGCCGGCCAGTGGAGTGTCCGTGCGATCTGATTTTTTGAAGTAATGGAACGAGCATGAGCGTAACCACCGGAAGAAACGTGGTCGTCGTCGGCACCCAGTGGGGCGACGAGGGCAAGGGCAAGCTGGTCGACTGGCTGACGGAGAGCGCCCAGGGCGTGGTCCGTTTCCAGGGCGGCCACAACGCGGGCCACACGCTGGTCATCAACGGGGTGAAGACCGCGTTGCACCTGATCCCGAGCGGCATCATGCGCCCCGGCGTCAAGTGCTACATCGGCAACGGCGTGGTGCTGTCGGCTGCCAAGCTGTTCGAGGAGATCGAAGGGCTGGAGAAGGCCGGCGTCGAGGTGCGTTCGCGCCTGCGCATCAGCGAGGCCTGCCCGCTGATCCTGCCGTTCCACGCCGCGCTGGACATCGCGCGCGAGGCCTACCGCGAAAAGGGCGGCATCGAGAAGATCGGCACCACCGGCCGCGGCATCGGCCCGGCCTATGAAGACAAGATCGCCCGCCGCGCGCTGCGCGTGCAGGACCTGAAGCACCCCGAGCGCTTCGCTGCCAAGCTGCGCGTGCTGCTCGAACTGCACAACCACGTGCTGACGCAGGTGCTGGGCGCGCCCGCCATCGACTTCGACCAGGTCTTCGACGAGGCGATGAAGCACGCCGAGCTGCTCAAGCCCATGATGGCCGACGTCTCGCGCGAACTGAACGACGCCAACCGCGACGGCGCCAACCTGCTGTTCGAAGGCGCGCAGGGCACGCTGCTGGACGTCGACCACGGCACCTACCCGTACGTCACCTCCAGCAACTGCGTGGCCGGCAACGCCGCCGCAGGTTCGGGCGTGGGCCCGGGCATGCTGCACTACATCCTGGGCATCACCAAGGCCTACTGCACCCGCGTGGGCGGCGGTCCGTTCCCCACCGAGCTCGACTGGGCCACGCCCGGCACCCCCGGCTACCACATGAGCACCGTGGGCGCCGAAAAGGGCGTGACCACCGGCCGCAGCCGCCGTTGCGGCTGGTTCGACGCCGCGCTGCTCAAGCGCTCGGCGCAGGTCAACGGCCTGTCGGGCCTGTGCATCACCAAGCTCGACGTGCTGGACGGCCTGGAGAAGCTGGAGCTGTGCACCGGCTACGAACTCGATGGCGAAACCACCGACATCCTGCCCATGGGCGCGGACGAGATCGAGCGCTGCACGCCGATCTACGAAACGCTGGAAGGCTGGAGCGAAAGCACCGTGGGCGTCACGCAGTACGACAAGCTGCCGATCAATGCGCGCCTCTATCTGCAACGCATCGAGCAGGTCACGGGCGTGCCGATCCACATGGTCTCGACCAGCCCCGACCGCGACCACACGATCATGATGCGCCACCCCTACCTGGCCGACTGATCAGGCCAACCTCCGAGGCTTGCCCACTTCGTGTGGCCGCCAACCCCCTTGCAGGGGGCAACACCAGCGGCCCGGCAAAGCCGGTTCCGCGGTGTTCCCAAAGAAGAGACATTGAAGGAAGACCCACGCTATGTTGACTGAAGACGGCAAGCATCTCTACGTCAGCTACGACGAGTACCACAACCTGATCGAGAAGCTCGCGATCAAGGTGCACCAGTCGGGCTGGCAGTTCGACACCATCCTGTGCCTGGCGCGCGGCGGCATGCGCCCCGGCGACGTGCTCTCGCGCATCTTCGACAAGCCGCTGGCGATCATGTCGACCAGCTCGTACCGCGCCGATGCAGGCACGGTGCAGGGCCACCTCGACATCGCCCGCTACATCACCACGCCCAAGGGCGAGATCGCGGGCAAGGTGCTGCTGGTGGACGACCTGGCCGACTCCGGCCACACGCTGCACGCGGTGATGGACATGCTGCGCAACAACTACAAGCCGATCACCGAGCTGCGCAGCGCCGTGATCTGGACTAAGGCGCTGTCGACCTTCACGCCAGACTACTCGGTCGAGTACCTCGCCACCAACCCCTGGATCCATCAGCCCTTCGAGGGCTACGACTCGCTCGGCGCCGAGAAGCTGATCGAGAAGTGGTCGGTCTGATCCGGCAAGGCCGGCGCCTAGTCACCCGGCGTCGGTGAACATGGCGGTGTAACGCCGCTGCATTTCCTGCGGCGTCAGCTTCTCGATGCTGTGCCCCACGTTCCAGCGATGGCCGAACGGGTCATGGAAGACGCCGGAGCGTTCCCCATAGAACTGGTCCTGCGGCGCCATGTCCAGCGTGGCGCCCGCGGCGACCGCGCGCGCCACCACCGCGTCGGCATCGTCCACATGCAGGTGCAGCGTGACCGAGGTATTGCCCAGCGTCTTCGCGCTGAGGATGCCGAATTCGGCGAATTCCTCCGAGATCATCAGGATCGCGCCGTTGTGGAAGTCCAGTTCCGCGTGGCCGATGCGCCCGCTCGGCTCGGTCAGGCGGAAGATCTCCTTCACCTCGAAGACCTTGCAGTAGAACTCGATGGCTGCCTTGGCGTCGTGGACGCAGAGGTACGGAAACAGTTCGTGGATGGCCATGGCTTGTTATCCCTTCGGGTTGAGATGGGCGCGATTCTGGAACTCGGGGCGCCTCGGGTCTTGAACGAATTTGACCTTGCCGGCGTGCGGGGGCGCTCAGACCCGCACGTGCCGTGACGAGTCGGGCGCCGCTCGCCGGTAGGCCTGGGGCGACATGCCCGCGATCGCGAGGAATTCGCGATTGAAGTGGGCCTGGTCGCTGTAGCCTGCCTCCAGCGCCAGATCGACCCAGGGCCGGCCTGGATCCATCACGAACTGCCCCAGCACGCGATCGAAGCGCAGCATGCGAGCGTACTGCTTGGGCGCCAGCCCGGTCATGCCGCGAAACAGCGCGATGAAGCGCCGGTGGCTGTAGCCGCTTTGCTTCACGAGCTGGCCGATGGCGCCGGCCTGCCCGTCGTCGTTGTTGGCGCTCGCGCCGGACATGCGGGCCAACGCCTGTGCCACCGCGGGATGCAGGCCATGCATCGCAGACGAGGCAAGGCGCGTTTCGAGCAGCGCAACGACGATGGCAAGCTGCCGTTGCAGTGAATCGGTGCCGTGCAGCTGTTCGAGCGCGAAGTTCGCGTCCGCGCCCCAGAGCGCTTCTAGCGGGGTATGCCGCTCGGCCAGAGCATCCTCGGGAGCGCCGAGCAGGGCCCGGGCCGCCCCCGGCTGCAGCATGATGCCGACCGAGCGCGTCGTCACCGACACGTCGCGCACGAAGAAGGCCGAGCGGGTTCCGCCCACCATCGCGTAGCCCACCGTGAATCCCTGTGCGTCGGAGTCATCGCGGAAGAGGCGCAACGACGGCCCCGAAAGCCTGAAGACCAGGTGCATGCCCCCGGTGGGCAGCACATGCTCGCGCGCGCCCGGTCGCTCGTCGGGCGTGCCGTCGGGCGACGAGGCCCACATCAGCCGCACGAAGGGCCGCAAGTGGGGAGGGGCAAGGCGCGTCAGCTGCACTGTCTCGGGCTTCTTCCATGAAACGGGATGAAGGGGAGGGCCGGTCCGCGCATTGTGCGACGGAAGCTCCGTGCAAGGCCCCGTATGCGGGTCGCGCTAGCATGCACCCATGAGCAAGCCTTCCACGAACCTGATCCACCACCCCTACGTCCCGCCCGCAACCTTCTCCGCGCCGCAACCCGGCGTGTTCAAGGCGTCGACCGTGTTCTTCGCCGACGTGGCCGCCATGCGCGCGCGCGACTGGCGCACAAAGGCCGGCTACACCTACGGCCTGCACGGAACGCCCACCACCTTCACGCTGGAGGAGCGCCTGGCCACGCTCGAAGGCGGCACCGAATGCCTGCTCGTGCCAAGCGGGCTCGCGGCCATTTCGCTGGTGTCGTTCGCCTTCCTGAAGGCCGGCGACGAGGTGCTGATCCCCGACAACGCCTACGGCCCGAACAAGGCGCTGGCCACCGGCGAGCTGGCGAATTTCGGCATCACCCATCGGCTGTACGACGCGATGAACCCGGCCGACCTCGCGGCCAAGCTGTCGGATCGCACGCGCCTGGTGTGGGTGGAGGCAGCCGGCTCGGTGACCATGGAGTTCCCCGACCTTCCGGCCCTGGTGAACATCTGCCGCGCGCGTGGCGTGATGACCGCGCTCGACAACACCTGGGGCGCGGGCCTCGCCTTCGCTCCCTTCGATTTCAACGGCAGCGGGCAGGGCGTCGACATCTCCGTGCACGCGCTCACCAAGTACCCCAGCGGCGGCGGCGACGTGCTCATGGGCAGCGTGACCACGCGAGACGAGCGCCTGCACCGCGCGCTGAAGCTCACCCACATGCGCATGGGTTTCGGCATCGGCGTGGGCGACGTCGAAACGCTGCTGCGTTCGCTGCCCAGCATCGCACTGCGCTACGCCGCGCACGACCGCGCGGCGCGCGAACTGGCCGGCTGGCTCAACGGCTGCGAGGAGATCGCGCAAGTTCTGCATCCCGCGCTCGAGGATTCGCCGGGCCATGTCCACTGGCGCGACCTCTGCGGCGAAACCAACCTGGCCGCCGGACTGTTCTCGGTGGTGTTCGACGAGCGCTACAGCACCGACCAGGTCGACCGCTTCTGCGACAGCCTGAAGCTGTTCCGCCTCGGCTATTCGTGGGGCGGGCCGATCAGCCTCGTCGTGCCCTACGACATCGGCCTGATGCGCGACGCCAGCGTGGCGCGCTGGCCCTACAAGGGCACGCTCGTGCGTTTTTCCATCGGCCTCGAAGACGTGGAAGACCTGCGCGCCGACCTCCAGCAGGCCCTGGCACGGATGTAAGAAATCGCATCCGGTCGCCTTGGGCGTGTCATGGGGTACCTCCTCGAGACTGCGGCGTTATCGCTTACAGTAGGCCACGGCAGTCAGCCCGACTGCCTTGCCTCAAGGAGAAGCAGTGGCAACACCCAATTACGGCTACGAAAAGCGACAGAAAGAGCTGGCCAAGAAGAAGAAGAAGGAAGACAAGCTTCGCGAGAAGGCAAACCGCAAGCTCAATCCGAGCAGCGACGGGCTGGCTCCCGGAGATCCCGAAACCGACGTCGCCTCGCTCGAGCGCGATCCGCCCACGGTGCCGGAGTTGCCTACCAAGAACGGCTGATCCGCTTCAGGCTCGCCGATCCATCAAGAAAGCCGCCGCAGGTGAACTGCACCCCAAAAGTTGGACACCGATCCAATCCTTGGGGTGTTTTTCATGGCGAAGTACGACGAGAAGTTCAAGCTGGCGGTAGTGCAAGA
>NZ_JABMJG010000010.1 GCF_013376045.1 Variovorax sp. SG517
GCGATCGAGCTGCCCAAGGACAAGGAAATGGTCATGCCCGGCGACAACGTCAGCATCACCGTGAAGCTGATCGCTCCGATCGCCATGGAAGAAGGTCTGCGCTTCGCCATCCGCGAAGGCGGCCGCACCGTGGGTTCGGGCGTCGTGGCGAAGATCCTCGACCTGTAAGGCGAGCGCGAAGAGTACCGGAGGGGTATAGCTCAATTGGCAGAGCGTCGGTCTCCAAAACCGAAGGTTGTAGGTTCGATTCCTACTGCCCCTGCCACTTAGGTGGCACTCCGAAAAGCCCGTCGCGTCCCGACGGGCTTCGGCGTCTCAAGAGACGCATTGAATTGAAGGCCTTCGGGTCACAGGAAATCAGCCGAACATGGCCACTTCTCAAATCGAAACCGTGAGCACCGGCGCCGACAAGGCCAAACTGGCCGCGGCGGTGGTGTTGGCGGTGGGCGCCATCGTGGCGTTCTATCTGCTGGCGCGCCAGGGCTCGCTGGTGCAATGGGCTGCGCTGCTGGTCGGCCTGGCCGCGGCGGTGGCTGCCTTCGGCAGTTCGGAGAATGGCCGCCAGCTGTGGGCGTTCGGTCGCGATTCGTGGCGCGAGGTCAGGAAGGTCGTCTGGCCGACCCGCAAGGAAGCGATGCAGATGACGGCTTATGTGTTCGCCTTCGTGGCGATCATGTCCGTCTTCCTCTGGCTCACCGACAAGACGCTCGAATGGGTGTTTTTCGACCTCATTCTGGGCTGGAGAAAATAAATGAGCGCTGATCCAGTGAACGCAGTTGAAACCACGCCGGGCACGCCAGAGGAAGAAAGCACTTCCGTGCTGGCTCCTGCCGCCAACCCCGATCTGCGTTGGTACGTGGTGCATGCCTATTCGGGCATGGAAAAGGCCGTCGAGCGCAACATCACCGAGCGCATCAATCGCGCCGGCATGCAGGACAAGTTCGGCCGGATCCTGGTTCCGACCGAAGAAGTGGTCGAGATCAAGAACGGTCAGAAGCGCACTACCGAGCGTCGTTTCTTCCCGGGCTACGTGCTGGTCGAAATGATCATGGACGACGAGAGCTGGCACCTGGTGAAGCACACCAACAAGGTGACGGGCTTCGTGGGCGGCGCTAAGAACCGTCCGGCCCCGATCTCGCAGAAAGAGGTCGAGGACATCGTCAGCCAGATGCAGCAGGGCACCGAGAAGCCGCGCCACAAGGTCGAATTCACCGTGGGTGAATTTGTGCGCGTCAAGGAAGGCCCGTTCACCGACTTCAACGGCACCGTCGAGGAAGTCAACTACGAAAAGAGCAAGGTCAGCGTGTCGGTCATGATCTTCGGCCGCGCGACGCCTGTGGAGCTCGAATTCAGCCAGGTCGAGAAGACCTGAGCCCCGGACCGCGAGGTCCGAGCCATTCCCGGCTGCGCGTTGTCCGACTCGGCGCGCGGCCTTGATCGAAGAGTCGTTTAACCCCGGGGAGCCTCGGCCGCAAGCCAAGGCGATATCACCCGCAAGGAGCAAAAAGCATGGCGAAGAAAATCGTCGGCTTCATCAAGCTGCAAGTGCCAGCTGGTAAGGCCAACCCGTCCCCGCCGATCGGTCCCGCACTCGGTCAGCGTGGTCTGAACATCATGGAATTCTGCAAGGCGTTCAACGCGCAGACGCAGAGCTACGAGCCGGGTCTGGCGCTGCCGGTGGTCATCACCGCGTTCGCCGACAAGAGCTTCACCTTCATCATCAAGTCGCCGCCGGCCGGCGTGCTGATCAAGAAGGCGATCAAGCTCGAAAAGGGTTCCGCACGTCCGCACACCGACAAGGTCGGCAAGATCACGCGCGCCCAGCTCGAAGAGATCGCAAAGACCAAGATGAAGGACCTGACCGCTGCCGACATGGACGCCGCGGTTCGCACCATCGCCGGTACGGCCCGCTCGATGGGCGTGAATGTGGAGGGCGTGTAAATGTCCAAGATCACCAAGAAGCAGAAGTCGCTCGAAGGCAAGGTCGACAGCACCAAGCTGTACCCGCTGGTTGACGCGATCAACATCGTCAAGGAAGCTGCAACCGCCAAGTTCGACGAATCGATCGACGTGGCTGTCCAACTCGGCATCGATGCGAAGAAGTCGGACCAGGTCGTGCGTGGCGCCGTCGTGCTGCCCAACGGCACCGGCAAGACCAAGCGCGTGGCCGTGTTCGCCCAGGGCGCCAAGGCTGAGGAAGCCAAGGCCGCCGGCGCCGACATCGTCGGCATGGACGACCTGGCTGCCATGGTCAAGGCTGGCGACATGCCCTTCGACGTCGTGATCGCTGCCCCTGACGCCATGCGCGTCGTCGGTACGCTCGGTCAGATCCTCGGCCCGCGCGGCCTGATGCCCAACCCCAAGGTTGGCACCGTGACCCCGGACGTCGCCACGGCGGTGAAGAACGCCAAGGCTGGCCAGGTTCAGTTCCGCGTCGACAAGGCCGGCATCGTGCACGGCACGATCGGCCGTCGCTCGTTCGACAACGACAAGCTGCAGGGCAACCTCGCCGCGCTGATCGACGCTCTGGTCAAGGCCAAGCCCGCGACCAGCAAGGGCGTGTACCTGCGCAAGGTGGCTGTTTCGTCGACCATGGGTCTGGGTGTCCGCGTGGACACGCAAACCATCTCGGCGAGCTAAAGAGATTTGCTCCACCTCGCAAGGGTGGGGCGGATGTGGTGGGTCGCGGCGGCTTCGGTTGCCGCGGGCCATCCAAGACCGCTGGTGTGCAGGGTGCTGCACTTAAACGCCGGACCTCCCCGTCCGGTATCCAGCGCAGATGGCGATCCCGCTGCAAGGAATCGAGGAATTCGTTTTTTGTTCCTGACAGTTGGTCGCTGCATGAAGCGCGATCCCAGGCTCCGGCCGAAGATCGCATTAAAAGGAGTAGACCTTGAGTCTGAATCGCAGTGAGAAAGAAGCGGTCATCAGTGATGTGACCAGCCTCGCCGCAAAAGCTCAAACGCTCGTGATGGCGGAATACCGTGGCATCACGGTGGCCGATATGACCAAACTGCGCAACGAAGCGCGCAGCAAGGGTGTGACCCTGAGTGTTCTGAAGAACACCCTGGCACGCCGTGCTGTCGCCGGTAGCGCGTTCGAGGTCGTCGGCGACCAGATGACCGGTCCGCTGATCTACGGCTTCTCCGAAGACGCTGTGGCCGCCGCCAAGGTGGTGGCCGATTTCGCGAAGACCAACGACAAGCTGGTCATTCGCGGCGGCGCCTTCGGTGGCAAGGCCCTGGACGTCGACGGCGTGAAGCAACTGGCCAACATCCCTTCGAAGGAAGTGCTGCTGGCGCAACTGCTGGGCTTGATGCAATCCCCGATCTCTCGTACCGCCCGCGTGCTCGCGGCGCTGGCCGAGAAGCGTGGTGGTGGCGAAGCTGCACCCGCCGAGGCACCGGCAGAAGCACAGGCAGCTTGAGCTGCTTGCGTTTGAAACATTCAACCCAATTGTTAGGAAACAAAAATGGCATTCGATAAAGACGCATTTCTGACCGCGCTCGACAGCATGACGGTCCTGGAACTCAACGACCTGGTCAAGGCCATCGAAGAGAAGTTCGGCGTGAGCGCCGCTGCAATGGCCGCTCCGGCCGCTGGTGGTGGCGGTGCTGCTGCTGCTGCAGTCGAAGAGAAGACCGAATTCAACGTCGTGCTGGTCGATGCCGGCGCGAACAAGGTTTCGGCGATCAAGGCAGTGCGCGAAATCACCGGCCTGGGCCTCAAGGAAGCCAAGGACCTGGTGGAAGCCGCTCCCAAGGCTGTCAAGGAAGGCCTGTCGAAGGCTGACGCTGAAGCCGCCAAGAAGAAGCTGGAAGACGCCGGCGCCAAGGTGGAACTGAAGTAATTCAGACCCCCTGGAGGGCTGGAGGTGCCTGAAAAGGCCCTCCAGCCTTTGCCGCTTTCAGAGCGCACTCAAAAGCCCAGGCGAGCCGGGTTTTTGAGTGTCTTCTGACCCCGACTGCAGAAGACCCCTTGGTTCGGGCGATGTGCAACGCATCGCTGTCCGCCAACGGCTGGTAGTGGCCAGCCGCCAAGCAGTGGTGCCCCGGCACTGCTGACAAGTCGCTGAAGATCTCAAGCACCGGAGCTCTCATGGCCCAATCGTCCGCGTACAGTTACACCGAACGCAAGCGCATCCGAAAAAGTTTCGGCAATCGCGACAGCGTCGTCGAAATCCCCTACCTGCTGCAGATGCAGAAAGACGCGTACACCGCGTTCCTGCAAGCCGGCGTTCCCCCGAAACAACGTACCGTCGAAGGCCTGCAGGCTGCGTTCGACGCTGCCTTCCCGATCGTCTCGCACAACGGTTTCGTCGAGATGAAGTTCCTCGAGTACAACCTGGCGAAGCCGGCGTTCGACGTGCGCGAATGCCAGACCCGCGGCCTGACCTTCGCGTCGGCCGTGCGCGCCAAGGTGCAGCTCATCATCTATGACCGCGAGTCGTCGACCTCGCAGTCGAAGGTGGTCAAGGAAGTGAAGGAACAAGAGGTCTACATGGGCGAAGTGCCGCTCATGACGGACAAGGGTTCGTTCATCATCAACGGCACCGAACGCGTGATCGTGTCGCAGCTGCACCGCTCGCCGGGCGTGTTCTTCGAGCACGACAAGGGCAAGACGCACAGCTCGGGCAAGCTGCTGTTCTCCGCTCGCGTGATTCCCTACCGCGGCTCGTGGCTGGACTTCGAGTTCGACCCGAAGGACATGCTGTACTTCCGCGTGGACCGTCGCCGCAAGATGCCGGTCACGATCCTGCTGAAGGCCATCGGCCTGAACCCGGAATCGATCCTCGCGAACTTCTTCGTGAACGACAACTTCCGCCTGATGGACAGCGGCGCGCAGATGGAATTCGTTCCCGAGCGCCTGCGCGGCGAAGTCGCGCGCTTCGACATCACCGACAAGTCGGGCAAGGTCGTGGTCGCCAAGGACAAGCGCGTCACCGCGCGCCACACGCGCGAGCTCGAGCAGAGCGGCACCACGCACATCAGCGTGCCGGAAGACTTCCTGATCGGCCGCGTGATCGCCCGCAACATCGTCGACGCCGACTCCGGCGAGATCCTGGCCAAGGCCAACGACGAGCTGACCGAAGCGCTGCTGAAGAAGCTGCGCACGGCAGGCGTGCAGGACGTGCAGGTCATCTACACGAACGAACTCGACCAGGGCGCTTACATCTCGCAGACCCTGCGCATCGACGAAACGGTGGACGAATTCGCCGCCCGCGTGGCCATCTACCGCATGATGCGCCCCGGCGAGCCGCCGACGGAAGACGCGGTGCAGGCCCTGTTCCAGCGCCTGTTCTACAACCCGGACACGTACGACCTGTCGCGCGTCGGCCGCATGAAGTTCAACGCCAAGGTCGGCCGCGACGAGTCGACCGGCCCGATGGTGCTGACCAACGAGGACATCCTGGCCGTGGTCAAGATCCTCGTGGACCTGCGCAACGGCAACGGCGAAGTCGACGACATCGACCACCTGGGCAACCGCCGCGTGCGCTGCGTCGGCGAACTGGCCGAGAACCAGTACCGCACCGGCCTGGCACGTATCGAGAAGGCCGTGAAGGAACGTCTGGGCCAGGCGGAGCAAGAGCCGCTGATGCCGCACGACCTGATCAACAGCAAGCCGATCTCGGCAGCGCTGAAGGAATTCTTCGGCGCCTCGCAGCTGTCGCAGTTCATGGACCAGACGAACCCGCTGTCCGAAATCACCCACAAGCGCCGCGTGTCGGCCCTTGGCCCGGGCGGTCTGACGCGCGAACGTGCAGGCTTCGAAGTGCGCGACGTGCACGTGACCCACTACGGCCGCGTGTGCCCGATCGAAACGCCTGAAGGCCCGAACATCGGCCTGATCAACTCGCTGGCCCTGTATGCCCGCCTGAACGAATACGGCTTCATCGAGACGCCGTATCGTCGCGTGGTGGACAGCAAGGTCACCAACGAGATCGACTACCTGTCGGCCATCGAGGAAGGCAAGTACGTCATCGCCCAGGCCAACGCGGCCCTGGACAAGGACGGCGTCCTGACCGGCGACCTGGTCTCCGCGCGTGAAGCCGGCGAATCGATCCTGGTCGGTGCCGAGCGCATCCAGTACATGGACGTGTCGCCCGCGCAGATCGTGTCGGTGGCCGCATCGCTCGTGCCGTTCCTGGAGCACGACGACGCGAACCGCGCGCTGATGGGCGCCAACATGCAGCGTCAGGCCGTGCCCGTGCTGCGTCCCGAGAAGCCGATGGTCGGTACCGGTATCGAGCGCGTTTCCGCGGTCGACTCGGGCACCGTGGTCACGGCCACCCGCGGCGGTATCGTCGACTACGTCGATGCGACCCGTGTCGTGGTGCGCGTGAACGACGCCGAAGCGGCTGCCGGTGAAGTCGGTGTGGACATCTACAACCTGATCAAGTATCAGCGTTCGAACCAGAACACCAACATCCACCAGCGCCCCATCGTCAAGCGCGGCGACAAGATCGCCAAGGGCGACGTGGTGGCCGACGGCGCATCGACCGACCTCGGCGAACTGGCTCTCGGCCAGAACATGCTGATCGCGTTCATGCCCTGGAACGGCTACAACTTCGAAGACTCGATCCTGATCTCGGAACGCGTCGTCGCCGAAGACCGCTACACCTCGATCCACATCGAGGAACTGGTGGTGATGGCCCGCGACACGAAGCTGGGTGCCGAAGAAATCACGCGCGACATCCCGAACCTGGCCGAGCAGCAGCTCAACCGCCTCGACGAGTCCGGCATCATCTATGTCGGCGCCGAAGTGCAGCCGGGCGACACGCTGGTGGGCAAGGTCACGCCGAAGGGCGAGACCACGCTGACGCCTGAAGAGAAGCTGCTTCGCGCCATCTTCGGCGAGAAGGCTTCCGACGTGAAGGACACCTCGCTGCGCGTGGACCAGGGCTCGCAAGGCACCGTGATCGACGTGCAGGTGTTCACCCGCGAAGGCATCCAGCGCGACAAGCGCGCCCAGCAGATCATCGACGACGAACTGAAGCGCTTCCGCCTCGACCTGAACGACCAGCTTCGCATCGTCGAAGCCGACGCGTTCGACCGTATCGAGAAGCTGCTGACCGGCAAGGTCGCCAACGGCGGTCCGAACAAGCTGGCCAAGGGCACCAAGCTCGACAAGGCCTACCTGTCGTCGGTCGAGAAGTTCCACTGGTTCGACATCCGCCCGGCGGAAGACGAAGTGGCGACGCAGCTCGAGTCGATCAAGAACTCGCTGGAGCAGACGCGCCACAGCTTCGACCTCGCGTTCGAAGAAAAGCGCAAGAAGCTCACGCAGGGCGACGAGCTGCCCGCTGGCGTGCTCAAGATGGTCAAGGTCTACCTGGCCGTCAAGCGCCGCCTGCAGCCCGGCGACAAGATGGCCGGCCGCCACGGCAACAAGGGTGTGGTGTCGAAGATCGTTCCGGTCGAGGACATGCCCCACATGGCCGACGGCACGCCGTGCGACATCTGCCTGAACCCGCTGGGCGTGCCCTCGCGGATGAACGTGGGCCAGGTTCTCGAAGTGCACCTGGGCTGGGCCGGCAAGGGCGTGGGCCAGCGCATCGGCGACCTGCTGCAGCAGGAGGCCAAGGTGGCCGAGCTGCGCAAGTTCATGGAGCAGCTGTACAACGGCTCGGGCCGCAAGGAAGACATCGCCTCGCTGAGCGACACCGAGCTGCTCGAGATGGCCGGCAACCTGCAGAACGGCGCGACCTTCGCGACGCCGGTGTTCGACGGTGCCTCGGAAGAGGAAATCCGCGGCATGCTGAAGCTTGCATATCCGGACGACATCGCCAAGGCCAAGGGCCTGACCGAGAGCCGCACGCAGGCCTACCTGTTCGACGGCCGCACCGGCGACCAGTTCGAGCGTCCCGTCACCGTCGGCTACATGCACTTCCTGAAGCTGCATCACCTGGTGGACGACAAGATGCACGCCCGCTCGACCGGCCCGTACTCGCTGGTCACGCAGCAGCCCCTGGGCGGCAAGGCGCAGTTCGGCGGCCAGCGTTTCGGGGAAATGGAAGTGTGGGCGCTCGAAGCCTACGGCGCTTCCTACGTCCTGCAGGAAATGCTGACCGTGAAGTCCGACGACGTGCAAGGCCGTACCAAGGTGTACGAGAGCATCGTCAAGGGCGAGCACTCGATCGAAGCCGGCATGCCGGAATCGTTCAACGTGCTGGTCAAGGAAATCCGTTCGCTGGGTCTCGACATCGAGCTCGAGCGTTCCTAATTTGAAAAGGGAAAGAGTCTTATGAAATCGCTACTCGACCTGTTCAAGCAATTCACCCCTGATGAGCATTTCGATGCCATCAAGATCGGCATGGCTTCGCCCGAGAAGATCCGTTCGTGGTCCTTCGGCGAGGTGAAGAAGCCCGAGACGATCAACTACCGCACGTTCAAGCCCGAGCGCGACGGCCTCTTCTGCGCGAAGATCTTCGGCCCCATCAAGGACTACGAGTGCCTGTGCGGCAAGTACAAGCGCCTGAAGCACCGCGGCGTGATCTGCGAGAAGTGCGGCGTCGAAGTCACGCAGACCAAGGTGCGTCGCGAGCGCATGGGTCACATCGACCTGGCCGCGCCCTGCGCCCACATCTGGTTCCTGAAGTCGCTGCCGTCGCGCCTGGGCCTCGTGCTCGACATGACGCTGCGCGACATCGAGCGCGTGCTGTACTTCGAAGCCTACGTGATCACCGACCCCGGCATGACCCCGCTGAAGAAGTTCGGCATCATGTCCGAGGACGACTACGACGCGAAGCGCAAGGAATACGGTGACGAGTTCGTCGCCAAGATGGGCGCCGAAGGCATCAAGGACCTGCTGGAAGGCATCGAGCTCGACAGCGAAATCGAACGCCTGCGCGGCGACCTGACCGGCTCCGAAGTCAAGGTCAAGAAGAACTCCAAGCGCCTGAAGGTTCTGGAAGCCTTCCGCAAGTCGGGCATCAAGCCCGAGTGGATGGTGCTCGACGTGCTGCCCGTGCTGCCGCCGGACCTGCGTCCGTTGGTGCCGCTGGACGGCGGCCGCTTCGCGACCTCCGACCTGAACGACCTGTATCGCCGCGTCATCAACCGTAACTCGCGCCTGCGCCGCCTGCTGGAGCTGAAGGCTCCGGAAATCATCGCGCGCAACGAGAAGCGGATGCTGCAAGAGGCTGTCGACTCGCTGCTGGACAACGGCCGCCGTGGCAAGGCCATGACGGGCGCCAACAAGCGCGCGCTGAAGTCGCTGGCCGACATGATCAAGGGCAAGAGCGGCCGCTTCCGCCAGAATCTGCTGGGCAAGCGCGTCGACTACTCGGGCCGTTCGGTCATCGTGGTGGGCCCGACGCTCAAGCTGCACCAGTGCGGCCTGCCGAAGCTGATGGCACTCGAGCTGTTCAAGCCCTTCATCTTCTCGCGCCTCGAAGCCATGGGCATCGCGACGACGATCAAGGCTGCCAAGAAGGAAGTCGAATCGGGCACGCCGGTGGTCTGGGACATCCTGGAAGAGGTCATCAAAGAGCACCCGGTCATGCTGAACCGCGCTCCTACGCTGCACCGTCTGGGCATCCAGGCCTTCGAGCCGATCCTGATCGAAGGCAAGGCGATCCAGCTGCACCCGCTGGTTTGCGCGGCTTTCAACGCCGACTTCGACGGCGACCAGATGGCCGTTCACGTGCCGCTGTCGGTGGAAGCGCAGATGGAAGCCCGCACGCTGATGCTGGCCTCCAACAACGTGCTGTTCCCGGCTTCGGGCGAACCGTCGATCGTTCCTTCGCAGGACGTGGTGCTGGGTCTGTACTACACGACCCGCGACCGCATCAACGGCAAGGGCGAGGGCCTGATCTTCTCCGACATCGGTGAAGTGCAGCGCGCGCTCGACGCCAACGAAGTCGAGCTCACCGCCAAGGTGGCAGTGCGCATCACGGAGTACACCAAGAACAAGGAAACCGGCGAATTCACGCCGTCGACCTCGCTCGTGGACACCACCGTGGGCCGCGCGCTGCTGTCCGAGATCCTGCCGAAGGGCCTGCCGTTCTCGAACATCAACAAGGCGCTGAAGAAGAAGGAAATCTCCAAGCTCATCAACGTCTCGTTCCGCAAGTGCGGCCTGAAGGAGACCGTGGTCTTCGCCGACAAGCTGCTGCAGAACGGCTTCCGCCTGGCAACCAAGGCCGGTATCTCGATCGCCATCGACGACATGCTGGTGCCCGCTGAAAAGCACGGCATCATCGAGCGCTCCGCCAAGGAAGTGAAGGAGATCGAGCAGCAGTACGTCTCGGGTCTCGTGACCTCCGGCGAGCGCTACAACAAGGTGGTGGACATCTGGGGCAAGGCCGGCGACGAAGTGTCGAAGGTCATGATGGCCAAGCTGTCGAAGCAGAAGGTCATCGACCGCAACGGCAAGGAAGTCGAGCAGGAGTCCTTCAACTCGATCTACATGATGGCCGACTCGGGCGCCCGCGGTTCCGCGGCCCAGATTCGCCAGGTGGCCGGCATGCGCGGCCTGATGGCCAAGCCTGACGGCTCGATCATCGAGACGCCCATTACCGCGAACTTCCGCGAAGGCCTGAACGTGCTGGAGTACTTCATCTCCACCCACGGTGCCCGTAAGGGTCTGGCCGACACGGCGCTGAAGACGGCGAACTCGGGCTACCTGACCCGCCGTCTGGTCGACGTGACGCAAGACCTGGTCGTGACCGAGCAGGACTGCGGCACGCACGGCGGCTACCTGATGCGCGCCATCGTCGAAGGCGGTGAAGTGATCGAATCGCTGCGCGACCGTATCCTCGGCCGCACCGCAGCCGACGACGTGCTGCACCCGGAAAACCGCTCGGTGCTGCTGAAGGCCGGCGAGATGTTCGACGAGGACACCATCGAGGCTCTCGAGGCGCAAGGCGTCGACGAGGTCAAGGTGCGTACCGCGCTGACCTGCGAAACCCGCTTCGGCATCTGCGCGACCTGCTACGGCCGCGACCTGGGCCGCGGCGGCCTGATCAACATCGGCGAAGCCGTCGGTGTGATCGCCGCCCAGTCCATCGGCGAACCCGGCACGCAGCTGACGATGCGTACCTTCCACATCGGTGGTGCCGCTTCGCGCGCTGCCATTGCCTCGAGCGTGGAAGCCAAGTCGAACGGCTCGATCGGCTTCAACGCCACGATGCGCTACGTGACCAACAGCAAGGGCGAGCTGGTCGTGATTTCGCGCTCGGGCGAAATCGTCATTCATGACGAGCACGGCCGCGAGCGCGAGCGCCACAAGGTGCCGTACGGCGCGACCCTGACGGTCAAGGCCGACCAGCAGATCAAGGCTGGCCACGTTCTGGCCAACTGGGACCCGCTGACCCGTCCGATCATCACGGAATTCGCCGGCAAGACGCAGTTCGAGAACGTCGAGGAAGGCCTCACGGTCGCCAAGCAGGTGGACGAAGTGACCGGTCTGTCGACCCTGGTCGTGATCGACCCGAAGCGCCGCGGCGCCGCCAAGGTCGTTCGCCCGCAGGTGAAGCTCATCGACGCCTCCGGCGCCGAAGTGAAGATCCCGGGCACCGACCACTCGGTGACGATCGGCTTCCCGATCGGCGCGCTGGTGCAGGTGCGTGACGGCCAGGACGTGGGCCCCGGCGAAGTGCTGGCGCGCATTCCGGTCGAAGGCCAGAAGACCCGCGACATCACCGGCGGTCTGCCGCGCGTTGCCGAGCTGTTCGAAGCCCGTTCGCCGAAGGACAAGGGCATGCTGGCCGAAATGACCGGTACCGTGTCGTTCGGCAAGGAAACGAAGGGCAAGATCCGCCTGCAGATCACCGATCCGGAAGGCACGGTCTGGGAAGACCTCGTGCCGAAGGAAAAGAACATCCTGGTGCACGAAGGCCAGGTGGTGAACAAGGGCGAATCCGTGGTCGACGGCCCGGCGGACCCGCAGGACATCCTGCGCCTGCTGGGTTCGGAAGAACTGGCACGCTACATCGTGGACGAAGTGCAGGACGTGTACCGCCTGCAGGGCGTGAAGATCAACGACAAGCACATCGAGGTGATCGTTCGCCAGATGCTGCGCCGCGTCGTGGTCGACAACGCCGGCGACACGAGCTACATCTCCGGCGAACAGGTCGAACGCAGCGAAATGCTCAACACCAACGACGCCCTGCGCGCCGAAGGCAAGATCCCCGCGACGTTCACCAACCTGCTGCTGGGTATCACGAAGGCATCGCTGTCGACGGACTCGTTCATCTCGGCCGCTTCGTTCCAGGAAACGACGCGCGTGCTGACCGAAGCCGCGATCATGGGCAAGCGCGACGAACTGCGCGGCCTGAAGGAAAACGTCATCGTCGGCCGCCTGATCCCCGCGGGCACCGGCATGGCGTACCACCAGGCACGCAAGGTCAAGGACGCCATGGACGAGGCCGAGCGCCGCGCCATCGCCGAATCGGAAGCTGCCGAGCTGGCAGGTTCCGGCGAAGCCGAGGCGGCTGCCAGCACGACGGAAGCCAGCGAAGGCGCTGCGACCGAATAACTGGTTAGCATCACCGGCCATGACCGGTACATCACGCCCCCCGACCGCCCCCGGTTGGGGGGCGTTTTTCTTTGTGTTCCCATGAGGTGTAGTCGTCGATGAGTCTGTTGCCCGAATCGATGGCCGGCTGGATCGTGATCGCGATCCTGCTGTTCTGGTTTGTCGGTGCCTACAACCGGCTGGTGCGCCTGCGCGCGGCCGTGCTGCAGGCTTACGGCCAGCTCGATGCGGCGCTGGGCAAGCAGCTGGATTTCGTGCAGGCCAGCATCGCGGCGGGGCCGCAGCCCGAGGCCGCGCCCACGGGCGAGCTGCTGTCGTCGGTCGCGCCGCTGCAGGCGGCAACCGCGCAGCTCGCCACCCTGCTGGGAGCGACCCGGCTGCGTCCGCTCGACGTCGGCGGCATGGCCGCGCTGGCCACCGCGCTGCAGGTCTGGATCGGCGCCTGGCAGCGCCAGCATCCCGACCAGGTGACGGTGTTCGATGCCGACGGCACGCTGTCGCGGCCCGTGCCGCTGCAGCCCGGCGCCACGACAGCCGCGTTTTCTGTGACTGGCGCCCCCGAGCCGATCGGCTGGCCGGAGCCCTCCGCGGCGGCCGAGATCGCGCGCAGCCAGTTCAACCAGGCGGTCGCGCAGTACAACGCGGCGATCGCGCAGTTTCCGGCGGTGCTGGTGGCATGGGCCGTGCGTCTGCGTCCGGCCGCGCCACTGCTCTGAAGAGAGCCTGCGGCGCGCTTCGACCTGCGTTTCTCTCCGTTTCTTCTTCTTTCCATGCGTGAAGTCCGGCTTTTGGCCGGCCCGTTACCATCGCCCCCAACTTGTCAGAACTACCTTCCGATCCTTCCCGCAGCGGCCACGGCAACGCGCCGCCGCTGCAACAACCTCCGCTCTGGCGCCAGCTGCAGTTGACTGCGGCGGCGCTGGCGTCGATCCGGGCCGGCACCTCGGGTTCGGTGGCCTTCGAAGCCGTCGAGCCCGCGCTGCGGCCCGGCGTGCAGGCGCTCGGCTTCCAGGTGCTTCGCTGGCTCGGCCGCGCCGAAGCTCTGCGCCGGCACCTGGCCAAGCGCACGCCGCCGCCCCTGCCCGATGCACTGCTGTGCACCGCGCTGGCGCTTGCCTGGGACGCCACGCACGCACCCTACGAGCCTTTCACGCTGGTCGACCAGGCCGTCGAGGCCGCCAAGCGCAACCCGGCCACGCGGGCCCAGGCCAGTTTCATCAACGCCTGCCTGCGGCGCTTCCTGCGGGAGCGCGACGAGCTCGTGGCCGCCACCGACACCGAACCCGTCGCGCAATGGAACCATCCGCGCTGGTGGATCGAGCGCCTGAAGCGCGACCATCCGCGCGAGTGGCAGCGCGTGCTGGCCGCCGACAACGCGCAGGCGCCGATGACGCTGCGGGTCAATGCGCTGAAGACGACGGCCGCCTCCTATCTCGCCGAGCTGGAGGCCGTCGGCCTTGGCGCTACGCGCGTGGGGCCCAGCGGCCTGCAGTTGGCGCGTGCCCGCCCCGTGCAGCAGCTGCCCGGGTTTGCCGATGGCGCCTGTTCGGTGCAGGACGCCGCCGCGCAGATGGCCGCGCCACTGCTGCTCGAAGGCCTGCTGCCAACGGCGAAGTCCGGCGAGACGGCCACGCCGCTGCGCGTGCTCGATGCCTGCGCCGCCCCCGGCGGCAAGACCGCCCACCTGCTCGAAATGGCGGGCCCCGGCGCCATCGACGTCACCGCGCTGGAAGTCGATGCCGCGCGCAGCCGCCGCATCGACGAAACCCTGGCCCGCCTCGGGCTCCAGGCCAAGGTGCTCGTCGCCGATGCGGCCCAGCCGGCCCGGTGGTGGGACGGCACGCCCTTCGACGCCATCCTGCTCGACGCGCCGTGCACCGCCTCAGGCATCGTGCGGCGCCATCCCGACGTGCGCTGGCTGCGCCGCGAAAGCGACACCGCCCAGCTCGCCGCCCAGCAGGCCGCGCTCCTGGCGGCCCTGTGGCCGCTCGTGCGGCCCGGCGGACGGCTTCTTTACTGCACTTGCTCCGTGTTCCGCGAAGAGGGTTCGCAACAAATTGATGCGTTTCTTGTACACAACACCAACGCACGATTGCTGCCGTCGCCGGGCCATTTGCTGCCCCAAAGCGGATCGAATGCCCGCGGCGTCCCGGACAATGCCTTTGGTGACCACGACGGCTTCTTCTACGCCCTGCTTGAAAAGCGTCCGCGTTGAGCGACGGCGCGGGCTGCTCCTGTCGCTGCCCGTCCTGCTCTGGATCTGGGCGATGTGGATGGCCTTCCTGCCGGCTCCGGCGGCCGCGCAGGGCCGCAACGGGGCGTCGATCACGCAGATGCGCCTGGAGCAGTCCGACGACGGCATCTACTTCAGCGCCGCGGTGCAGTTCGAGTTGCCTTCGCTGGTCGAGGAGGTGCTCGACAAGGGCATCGCCATCTATTTCGTGGCCGAGGCCGAGCTCTTCCAGGAGCGCTGGTACTGGACCGACCGCAAGGTCGCGCAGGTCACGCGCCACATGCGGCTGGCCTACCAGCCACTCACGCGGCGCTGGCGGCTCAACGTGTCGGCGGCGCCGATGACCGGTGCGGCCGGCTTGGGCATCTCGCTGAACCAGAACTTCGACACCCTCGGCGACGCGCTCGACGCCATCAAGCGCGTCGGCCGCCTGCACATGGGCGACGTGGCCGAGATCGGCGACGACCCGCAGCACCAGGTCACCTTCCGGTTCAGGCTCGACACCTCGCAGCTGCCGCGCCCCTTCCAGATCGGCGTGGTCGGCCAGGCCGACTGGAACATCGCCGTCGAGCGCACCGCGCGGCTCACGGTGGAGAAGCAGAAGTGAGCACTGCGGCGCGCAGCGGCACGCCGGCCTCGCAGGCCGCGAGCCGCGCGCGGGCCCGGCGCTGGGCCATCGGCGTCGGCGCCGCGCTGGTCACGGCCATCGGCCTGGTGCTGATGTTCCTGCTGGCGCAGGCCACCAACAACCGCGCGCTGTACGAGCGCTACTACGTACGCCTGTTCGGCATCAACGTCGTGGTGGCAGTGCTGCTGGTGCTGGTGATCGGCTGGGTGGCCTTCCGCCTGCTGCGGCGACTGCGGCAGGGCAAGTTCGGCAGCCGGCTGCTCATCAAGCTCGCGGCCATCTTCGCGTTGGTGGGGGTGGTGCCGGGGGCGCTGGTCTACGTGGTGTCGTACCAGTTCGTCGCACGCTCCATCGAGAGCTGGTTCGACGTCAAGGTGGAAGGCGCGCTCGACGCCGGCCTGAACCTCGGGCGGGCCACGCTCGATTCGCTGTCCGACGACCTCGCCGTGAAGACGCGCAGCGCCAGCGCGCAACTGGCGCAGGTGCCCGACGCCAGCGCGGGCCTGGCGCTCGAGCGCATCCGCGACCAGCTCGAAGCCAGCGACGTCATTCTCTGGACCGGCAGCGGCCAGCTGGTGGCCAGCGCCGGAACCTCGCGCTTCCAGCTCAACCCCGAGCGCCCGACGTCGCAGCAGTTCCGCCAGGTGCGACCCGAGCGCGCCGTCGCGCACGTCGAGGGGCTGGACGAAACCACCGCGGCGGGCGCCACGCCGCCGGCCGCCAGCGTGCGCGCGCTCGCCATGGTGCAAAGGCCGGGCTTCGACTTCGATACCGCGCCGCGTTATCTGCAGGTCACGCGGCCGCTGCCGCCCGCGGTGGTCGCCAACGCGCTGGCGGTGCAGGAGGCCAACCGCGAATACCAGGAGCGCGCGATCGCGCGCGAGGGGCTGCGCCGCATGTACATCGGCACGCTCACGCTGAGCCTGTTCCTCGCCGTGTTCGGCGCGGTGCTGCTGGCGGTGCTCTTCGGCAACCAGCTCGCGCGGCCGCTGCTCGTGCTGGCCGACGGCGTGCGGCAGGTGGCGGCCGGCGACCTGCGGCCCACCGCCGTGCTGCAGGGCAAGGACGAGCTGGGCGGCCTTACGCGCTCCTTCGCCGTCATGACACAACAGCTGGCCGATGCGCGCGGCGCGGTCGAGAAGACCATGGGCCAGCTCGATGCGGCGCGCGCCAACCTGCAGACCATCCTCGACAACCTGACCTCGGGCGTGATCGTGCTCGATGCCAAGGGCACGGTGCTGTCCACAAACCCGGGCGCGACCCGCGTGCTGCGCGCGCCGCTTGCGGCCTACGAAGGCCGGCCGCTCATCGAGGTGCCCGGGCTGGCCGAGTTCGGTGCCAAGGTGCAGCAGCAGTTCGAAGACTTCCTCGTCGAGCGCATGCAGCACGGCCTCGACCACTGGCAGCACGCCTTCGAGCTGCATGCCTCCGGCGCCGACCTGCCGCAGCAGGACGGCGCCATCAACATCGTCGCGCGCGGCGCCGAGCTGCCCGGCGCCGCCCGGCTGCTGGTGTTCGACGATATCTCCGAGATCGTCTCGGCCCAGCGCGCGCAGGCCTGGGGCGAAGTGGCGCGACGGCTCGCGCACGAGATCAAGAATCCGCTCACGCCGATCCAGCTCTCGGCCGAGCGGCTCGAGATGAAGCTCTCCGGCAAGGTGCAGCCGCCGGAGCAGGCCGTGCTCGTGAAGTCGGTGAAGACCATCGTCGACCAGGTCGATGCGATGAAGCGGCTGGTGAACGAATTCCGCGACTACGCGCGCCTGCCCGCGGCCGACCTGAAGCCGGTGGACCTGAACGCCCTTCTGACCGACGTGCTCCAGCTCTACAGCGCGGAGAACCTGCCGATCACGCTGCGCTCCGAGCTCGACGAGCGCTGCCCGCCCGTCCGGGGCGATGCGCAGCAGATCCGGCAGGTCATACACAACCTGTTGCAAAACGCGCAGGACGCGGCAGAGGCCGCCGCCAGCGGCACAGGCAAGGTCGGCGAGGTCATCATCCGCACGCGGCTCGGCGACTCCGGCCAGCGCGTGCGCCTGACCGTGCAGGACAGCGGACCGGGCTTCGCCGAGAACATCCTCAAGCGCGCATTCGAGCCCTACGTCACCACGAAAACAAAAGGTACCGGTTTGGGCCTGGCGGTCGTCAAGAAGATCGCCGACGAGCACGGCGCGCGCATCGAGCTTTCCAACCGCGTCGTCGATGGGGCTGTAGCGGGGGCACAAGTCTCGCTATCATTCGCGCTGGCAGGCGAGCCGCAGGCAGCGGTCGCTCACACCGAAGATTCGTCGAAGTCTTCCGCCGCCTGAGTCGCACGAACGAACGAATGTCCGTCGCACAGGCGATGGATCGGCCAGCGACTCGACAAACATTGCAGACACCAGCGCACACAACAAGCATCACTCATGGCAAACATTCTCGTGGTCGATGACGAGCTGGGCATCCGGGACCTGCTCTTCGAAATTCTCAATGACGAAGGCCACAACGTGGAGCTCGCGGAAAACGCCGCCGAAGCTCGCGCTGCACGCCAGCGCGCACGGCCCGATCTCGTGCTGCTCGACATCTGGATGCCCGACACCGACGGCGTCACGCTGCTCAAGGAATGGTCCACCTCGGGCCTCCTGAGCATGCCCGTCATCATGATGAGCGGCCACGCCACCATCGACACCGCGGTCGACGCCACGCGCATCGGCGCGTTCGCCTTCCTCGAAAAGCCCATCACCATGCAGAAGCTGCTCAAGGCGGTGGAGCAGGGCCTGGCCCGCGAGAGCGCGCGCCGTGCCGCAGCGGGCGTGGTGCCCACGCCGGTCACCGGCAGCCAGTCGGCCGCCATCACAACGACGGGCGACAGCCTGCTGATGGCGTCGCTGGCCGCCGTGCCCGTGGCCGATGCCGGCCCGCAATCGACCCAGAGCTTCGACCTCGACCGCCCGCTGCGCGACGCGCGCGACGGTTTCGAGAAGGCGTACTTCGAGTTCCACCTTGCGATGGAGAACGGCTCAATGACCCGCGTCGCCGAGAAAACCGGCCTCGAGCGCACCCATCTCTACAGAAAACTCAAACAACTTGGCGTCGACCTTTCCAGAGGGCGTAGAAGCGCTGTATAATTTGAGGCTGCACACAGCAACGGCCCGGTAGCTCAGTTGGTAGAGCAGCGGATTGAAAATCCGCGTGTCGGTGGTTCGATTCCGCCCCAGGCCACCATCTTTCTTTCTCGGTAGAACCCAAGACAGCTTAAAAGTCCTTGTATATCAAGGACTTAGCCTGAAAAGGCGGCTCAGGCGGCATCACCAGATCTCACATAGTCCCGTTCTTGCGTGTACCCCACGGTGTACCCCAGACTGCTTTTCAACCGCAGTTGATTTTGGGTACACCATGGGGCAACTCAACGAACTTCAGATCAGGGCGGCAGCGCCGCGTGACAGGGAATATTTGCTGGCGGACGGCGAGGGCCTTTACCTTCGCGTGCGACCGACCGGCAAAGTGTGGGTCTATCGTTACAAACGGCACGGCAAAGAAGCCAAGCTCAGTATCGGTCACTACCCGGCGGTGACACTCGCGACGGCGCGCCGGAAAGCGCGCCTCGAAGCCGAGAAGCGCGCCGATGGTGTCGATCCCCGGGAGGCCCGGCGCGTAGAGGTCGAGCGTGCTCGTGTCGCACGCCTCAATACCTTCGAACTGACCGCCCGGGCTTGGCATGTGCAGGCGTGGAAGGACCGCGAATGGTCGGCCGGCTATGCCGGAAAAGTTATGCGCCACCTAGAACTGCACGTTTTTCCCTGGATCGGTGCGCTCGCCATCGAGGCCATCTTGCCGACCGAGGTGGTCCGATGTCTGCACCGCATCAAGGAGCGCGGCAATCTGGAGACGGCGCAGCGAGTGCGCGAAGCGGTGCAGCATGTGTTCCAGTACGCTGTCGACGTGGGCGCGCTAGATCCGGCTCGGAACTTCGTGAACGGTCGCACGGGCGGCCTGCCGCCACCTCGCACTCGACACTATGCGGCCATCACGGATCCGCAGAAGCTCGGCCAGTTGCTTCGTGACATGCGTGCGTACAACGGCAATGTCATCACGCGTGCGGCCTTGCAGCTATCGCCCTTGTTGTTCCAGCGGCCTGGTCAGCTGCGCCTGGCGCATTGGGAAGATGTAGATCTCAATCAGGCGCTGTGGCGTTGCCCACCCGAGAAGATGAAGTTGAGGGAGTGGAAGAAGCGAGACGTACGCACGCCGGCACACCTCGTGCCGCTGCCGACACAGGCGGTCGACATTCTGCGCGATATCCATCCGCTGACCGGTCCTAGCGGGCCGATCTTCCGCAGCATGTCGAAGCGTTCCGAGAAGACGCGGTACATGAGCGACAACACCATCAACAGTGCGCTGCGTACGTTGGGCTATGACACGAAAGAGCAGATCACGGGCCACGGGTTTCGCGCCACGGCCCGGACGCTGATCCGCGAACTGTTGGGGTGGGATCGTGAGGTAATCGAGCGGCATTTGGCGCACGGCTCCGATGAGGAGTTGGGAAGCGCCTATGACCGCGCCACTTTTCTGAATCAACGGCGCCAAATGATTCAATTGTGGGCGGATCTGCTTGATGATCTGGCTGCGGACACGGGGTTGGCGGTGCCTGTTTGCACGGAGTTTGCGACGGTAAGGACGAGCGAGATGGGCGTGGAGGAGGCTGGCTCTTTCCACCGAACTGCTCAGCTCGAGGTTTGATTCGAAAGCGATGCTGACGCAGCGGGCGGCTACACCTCCTGCCTCCCACCTCCTGCCTTCTACTTGAACTCGTCCACCGTCAGGCCCAGCTTGCGCACCTTGTCGTGCAGCGTCTGGCGCGCGATGCCGAGCGCGGCGGCGGTGGCCGGCTGGTCGCCGCGCTGGCGCCGCAGTTCCTCGACGATCACCGCGCGTTCGAACGACTCCACCTGCTGCGGCAGCCCGCGCGGCAACGCGGGCACGCCCTGCGCGCCACCACCGGCGCCGCCGTACGTCTGCGTGAGGCGCTCGCCGAGCAGGCCCAGCACGAAGCGGTCGGCCACGTTGCGCAACTCACGCACGTTGCCGGGCCACGCGTAGGCCATGAGGTCGGCGAGCTGCGCGTTGCTCAAGAGCGGCGCGGGGCGGTCGTAGCGGGTCGCGGCCTGCAGCGTGAAGTGCTCGAAGAGCAGCGGGATGTCCTCGCGGCGCTCGCGCAGGGGCGGCAGCTCGATGAAGGCCACGCCCAGGCGGTAGTACAGGTCGGCCCTGAACTTCTGCTGGTCGCTCATGGCCTTGAGGTCGTCTTTGCTCGCGGCCACCACGCGGCAGTCGAAGGGAATGGTCTTGTTGGAGCCGATGCGCTCGATGCTGCGCTCCTGCAGCGCGCGCAGCAGCTTGATCTGCACCGCCATCGGCATGCTCTCGATCTCGTCGAGGAAGAGCGTGCCGCCGCTGGCGTATTCGAACTTGCCCACGCGCATGCGGCTCGCGCCGGTGAAGGCGCCGGCCTCGTGGCCGAAGAGCTCGCTCTCGGCCAGCGACTCGGGCAGGCCGCCGCAATTGAGCGGCACGAAATGCTGGCGCCGTCGCGCGCTGTGGTCGTGCAGGCAGCGCGCGACGAGCTCCTTGCCGGTCCCGGTCTCGCCGTACACCAGCACGTCGGCGGAGGTCTCGGCCAGCGTCTTCACGGTCTGGCGCACCTGCTGCATCTGCGCTGATCGGCCGATCAGCACCGACTGGATGCCCTGCCAGTTCTCCAGCGCGTCGCGCAAAGCGCGCACCTGCAGGCTGAGCTGCCGCCGCTCGATGGCATGGCGCACGATGGCCACCAGCCGCTCGGAGCTGAAGGGCTTCTCGATGAAGTCGTAGGCTCCCTCGCGCATGGCCTGCACCGCCATCGCGATGTGGCCGTGGCCGGTGACCAGGATCACCGGCAGCTCGGGGTCGACGCCGCGCAGCTCGGGCAGCCACTCGGTGCCGCTCAGGCCCGGGAGGCGCACGTCGCTGATGACGACGGCGGGCACGCCGAACGTGATGTGCGGGCGCGCGCGCTCGGCGCTGGGAAAGGACTCGACTTCGAAACCGGCCAGGGTCAGCACCTGGGTGGTACTGACGCGGACGTCTTCGTCGTCCTCGATCAGCATCACCCGGACGGCAGGGGCTTCGCTCACTTGGGGATCACTCCTGTTGTGCAATGGAAAGGGCGTCGGAAACCGGCGGATGGCTGCTGCTGTCGTGCATCACGGCGATGGCCGCCGGCAGGTCGATGACGAAGCAGGCCCCGCCGCCGTCCAGGTTGGCCGCGCGCAGCGTGCCGTCCATGGACCGCACCAATTGTGCCGAGATGACGAGACCCAGTCCCAGGCCCGAGCCGGCGGCCTTGCCGGTGACGAAGGGTTCGAACAGGCGCTGCAGGATGTCGGGGCGGATGCCCGGGCCGGTGTCGGTCACCGACAGCAGCACCCGGCCCTCCTTCGGCCGCGCCTGAAGGCGCAGCTTGCGCACCGGCGCGTCCTGCATGGCGTCGATGGCGTTGCGCATCAGGTTGGCGAGCACGCTGCCGAGCGCGGCTTCTTCCGCCATCACGCTCAGCGCGGCGGGCTGCACGTCGACCTCGATGGTGACGCGCTGCTTGCGCGAAGCCTCGGCCACGATCACCTGCGCGTCGGCGATCGCGTGCGACAGCAGCACCGGCGCCAGCGGAAGCTCGCTCTTGTAGGCGAAGGTGCGCAGCTGCGAGGTCAGGCGCGCGAGCCGGTCGACCATGCCGCGGATGCGCTCGAGGTTGCCGCGCACGTCGTCGAGGCGGTTCTTGTCGAGCAGGATGGCCGCGCTTTCCGAGAGCGTGCGCATGGCCGTGAGCGGCTGGTTGAGTTCGTGCACGACGCCGGCCGACATCTGCCCGAGCGCAGCCATCTTGCCGGCATGCACCAGCTCGCCCTGCGCCGCGCGAAGCTGCGCGGTGCGCGCGGCCACGGTCGATTCGAGCGTGTCGTGCGCCGCCTGCAGCGCGGCCTGATTGGCCAGCTTCTGGCGCACCGCGCGGCGGCGCTGCCACAGCGCCACGGCCACCAGCAGCAGCACCGTCATCGCGAGCCCGGCGGTGATGGCCGCGTTGCGCGCGGCCAGGCGCAGCGGCGCGAGGTTGTCCAGCACCACCAGCTGCCACGGCGCGCCGCGCAGGGTGCGGGCGGAGGCGAGCTGGTCGACGCCGTCGAGCGAGATCACCTGCACGTCGCGGTCGAGCGCCTCCTTCTGGGTCCATTGCAGCGGCTGCAGCGCGGCCTCGCCGTAGGGTCGCGAGCGCAGCACCTCGGCGCGCTGCAGGGCGTCGAGCGGCAGCAGCGGCCGGAACTTGATGTCCTCGCGCGTGGAAAGGATGACCACGCCGCGCTGATCGATCAGCGCCACGTCGCCCGGCAGCTTGCGCCAGGTGCGCTCGGCCTCTTCGAGATTGATCTTCACGGCCACCACGCCGCGCGAGGCCTGCCCGCGCCGCAGCGCATAGGAAAGGTAATAGCCCGGCTTCTTGCTGGTGATGCCCACGCCGTAGAAGCGGCCCCTGCCCTGCCCCAGCGCGTCGATCACGTAGGGCCGGAACGACAGGTCCTGGCCCACGGTGGTGCCGGGCTTGTCCCAGTCGGAGGCCGCCAGCGAGGTGCCGGAGGCGTCGAGCACGTAGAGCATCTCCGCCCCGGCCGCGGCATTGACGCCGTCGAGGTAGCGGTTGACCGAATCGCGCAGCCGCGTGTCCGCGGGCGTGCCGAGCAGCGCCGGCACCAGGGGCGCCATCTCCAGCAGCGCGGGCAGGTAGTCGAAGCGGGCCAGGTCGGCGTCGAGGCCGGTGGCGAGCATGTCGAGGCGGTGGTCGGCCGCTTCGCGCAGCCGGGCCAGGCCGGTCTGCATCGCGACCTGGTAGCCCGCGAAGGCGGCCACGGCCACCAGGGCCAGCGCGCCGCCCCAGCGGGGCAGGCCGCGCCACCCTCTTGTCGCCTGGTCGGAATGTGGTTCTAGACGCCGGGCCGGCTCCCTTGGATTCATGGGCCCGTTATTGCACAAGGCTGGGCCGCCCGCATTAGTGGCAGCCCGATGGCCCCTGGGCGGGGCCGGAGGGAGCGGAAAAAAAGATCAGGAAGCCTGGCGCGCGCCGCTGGCAGGCATGTGCGCCTCGGTGGCGTCGAGCACGCGCTCGGGCTCGTCGGCCTCGGCCGTGCTTTCCTGGTTCAGGTGCTGGTTCATGCGCACGGTGTCGAGGTCGCCGGTCCACTTGGCAACCACCAGCGTGGCAACGCCGTTGCCGATCAGGTTGGTGAGCGCGCGGGCTTCCGACATGAAGCGATCGATGCCCAGGATCAGCGCCAGCCCCGCCACCGGCACGTGTCCCACCGCCGACAACGTCGCCGCCAGCACGATGAAGCCGCTGCCGGTGACGCCCGCCGCGCCCTTGGAGGTGAGCAGCAGCACCGCCAGCAGCGTGAGCTGCTGCGTCAGCGTCATGTCGGTGTTGGTGGCCTGCGCGATGAACACGGCCGCCATCGTCAGGTAGATGGAGGTGCCGTCGAGGTTGAACGAGTAGCCGGTCGGAATCACGAGGCCGACCACCGACTTCTTCGCGCCCAGGTTCTCCATCTTGGCCATCATGCGCGGCAGCACCGACTCGCTCGACGAGGTGCCCAGCACGATCAGCAGTTCTTCCTTGATGTACTTGATGAACTTCCAGATGCTGAACCCATGGAACTTCGCGATGAGCCCCAGCACCACGAAGATGAACAGCAGGCAGGTGGCGTAGAAGGTGGCCATCAGCTGGCCCAGCTGCAGCAGCGAGCTCACGCCGTACTTGCCGATGGTGAACGCCATTGCGCCGAAGGCGCCGATGGGCGCGACCTTCATGATGTAGCCGACGATCACGAAGAGCACGTGCGAGCCCTTCTCGATCACGTCGAACACCAGCGTGCCGCGGCCGCCGAAGCGGTGCAGCGCGAAGCCGAACATCACCGCGATCAGCAGCACCTGCAGGATCTCGCCCTTGGCGAAGGCGTCGACCACCGTGCTCGGAATGATGTTGAGCAGGAAGTCGGTAGTGCTCTGCATCTTGCCCGGGCCGGTGTAGGCCGCGATGCTCTTGGTGTCGAGCTGGGTCACGTCGATGTTCATGCCCGCGCCGGGCTTGAGCACGTTCACGAGCACAAGGCCCACGATCAGCGCGATGCTGCTGACGATCTCGAAGTACAGCAGCGCCATGCCGCCGGTCTTGCCGACCTTCTTCATGTCTTCCATGCCGGCGATGCCGACCACCACCGTGCAGAAGATGATCGGCGCGATGATCATCTTGATCAGCTTGATGAAGCCGTCGCCCAGCGGCTTCATGGAAGCGCCGGTGTCGGGATAGAAATGCCCCAGGAGCACCCCGAGCACGATGGCCGTGATGACCTGGAAGTACAGGGATTTGTAGAAGGGCTTGGGGGCGGTCTGGTGTTCCATGGGGGTGCTCATTGGTTTGTCTCCAGGTTCGTGACCGGGCCCCGCATCGGGGGCGCACGGCCGGCCGGTGGTTCAGCAATCGACATGCCACGGCCGGCAAGGGCCGGCGGGCGCCCTAAGTCCTTGATTTCACGGGGCTTTTCTCCGCGGGGCGCGAGGCGCTCCGCCGACGATCCGGATGCCGCCGACCGGCCCCGTCCGAGCTTCCGGATCGTCGGCACCGGGTAAACCCTAGGCACCCGGCGGTGTCAGACTCGGCGCATGAACGACAACGCCCGGCCGGAGACGGCCACGGAAGGCGCTTCGAAGCGCATCGCCCTCACCGTGGCCGCCGCCTTCTTCATGGAGACGCTGGACGCCACCGTCATCGTCACGGCGCTGCCGGCCATCGGCGCCGGCTTCGGCATCGGGGCGCTCGATGCGAGCCTGGGCGTCACGGTCTACCTGATCGCGATGGCGGCGCTGGTGCCTGCGGCGGGCTGGTGCGCGGGGCGCTTCGGCGCGCGACGGGTGTTCGCGCTGGCGGTCGGCACCTTCACCCTCGCCTCGCTGGCCTGCGGGCTTGCGCCGACTTTCGAGTTCTTCGTCGCGGCGCGCGTGCTGCAGGGCGCGGCCGCCGCCTTCATGTCGCCGGTGGGCCGGCTGGTGGTGCTGCGCGAGACGCCGAAGCACCGGCTGATCGAGGCCATCGGCACCATCACCTGGCCGGGTCTCATCGCGCCGGTGATCGGGCCGCCGCTGGGCGGGCTGATCGCCACGCATGCGTCGTGGCGCTGGATCTTTTTGCTGAACGTGCCGCTGGGCCTGGTGGGCCTGTGGCTGGTGATGCGGCTCTTTCCGCGCCGGGCCGACGCCGCGCCGGTGCGCTTCGACGCCACAGGCTTCGTGCTCACAGCCATCGCGCTGGCCGCGCTGGTCGAAGGCCTCACGCGGCTGGGCGGGCCGCAGCCGGGCTCGGCCGTCACGCTCGGCCTGTTGGCCGCCGGCGTGGTGACAGCGCTCGCCGCGGTGTGGCACGCGCGGCGCGTGGCGGCGCCACTGCTCGACCTGCGCGCGCTCGCGGTGCCGACCTATGCGCTGGCCACAGCGACCGCCGGCTTCGTCTCGCGGGTCGCCATCAACGCCTCGCCCTTCCTGCTGCCGCTGATGTTCCAGATCGGCTTCGGCATGAGCGCCTTCCATGCGGGCTCGATGCTGCTGGTGTACATGGCCGGCAACCTCGTCATGAAGAGCGCCACCACGGCGGTGCTGCGGCGCTTCGGCTTTCGCCGCGTGCTGACGGTGAACGGCGCGATCTGCGCCGCCACGCTCTTCGGCTGCGGGCTGCTGTCGCCCGGCGACCCACTGCCGTGGATGTGCGTGCTGCTGTTCGTGGCGGGCATGGCGCGTTCGATGAACTTCACCGCCATCAACACGCTCGCCTTCGCAGACGTGCCCGACGAGACACGCGCCGGCGCCAGCACGCTCGGCACGATGCTGCAGCAGGTGTCGCTCGCGCTCGGCGTGGCGCTGGGGGCGATGGTGCTCGGCGCGTCGCAGGCGCTGCGCGGCGCGCCGGCCGTGGAGCTCGCCGACTTCAGGCATGCCTGGTACGTGGTCGGCCTGCTGATGGCCGTTGCGACGCTGATGACGCTGCGGCTCGACCGCCATGCGGGCGTGGCGGTATCGCGGAGGTCGTGAGAACATCTTCCGCTGCTTTTCCTTGACGACGGAGATTCGCTTCATGCCACTTCACATCGGCATCGTCGGCTGCTCGGCCGAAGGCGCTGCGCTCTGCTATCGCACGCTGTGCGTCGAAGGCGCCAGCTACATGGGCCACGCGCATGCACACCCCGAGGTCTCGATGCACACGCATTCGCTCGCCGCGTACGTGGACTGCCTCGATCGCGGCGACATCGACGGCGTCGGGCAGCTGATGCTGTCGTCGGCACGCAAGCTCGCCGCGGCCGGCGCAGACTTCCTGATCTGCCCCGACAACACGATCCACCAGGCGATGCACATCGTGCTGCCGCAGTCGCCGCTGCCGTGGCTGCACATCGCCGAGGTGGCCGCGGCCGAAGCGACGTCGCGCGGCTTTCGCAGCGTGGGCGTGCTGGGCACGCACTGGCTGGTGAACAGCGAGGTCTATCCGCGGGCACTCTCGGCCGCCGGCCTGGAAGCCGTGCGCCCCGAGGCCGGGGAGCGCGCCACGATGGGCCGCATCATCATGGACGAGCTGGTGCGCGGCGTGATCAGGCCAGAGTCGACCGCGGTGCTGCAACGCATGATCGACGGCCTGAAGTCGCGCGGCTGCGATGCCGTGGTGCTGGGCTGCACCGAGCTGCCGCTGGTGCTGAACGACGGCAACTCGGCGCTCCCCACGCTCGACTCCACGCGCCTGCTGGCCCGCGCGGCGCTGCGGCGCGCAACGGCGGCCGGCTGAGCTTTCGATCCAACTGGAAACAAGGAGACATCGATGCCCGACATCGCCACGATGCAGAAACTGCTGGACACGATCTTCCCCGGCCTCATGGGCGTGCGGCTCACCCAGCTCGAGCCCGAGCGCGTGGTCGCGCAGATGGAGGTGCGGCCCGACCTGTGCACCGCCGGCGGCATCCTCCACGGCGGCGCCTACATGGCATTCGCCGACACGCTCGGCGCTGTCGGCACCATCGTCAACCTGCCCGAGGGCAAGCGCACGACGACGACCGACTCGAGCACCAAGTTCATCGCGGGCGCGCGCGTCGGCACCACGGTCACCGGCACCAGCGTGGCGCTGCATCGCGGGCGCACGACGCAGGTGTGGCAGACCTCGGTGACCAATGCCGACGGCAAGCTGTGCGCGGTGGTCACGCAGACGCAGCTGGTGCTCGACTGAGGCGCCTGGTCGCACCGCCGGCGCGCGTCGGCATGCGCTTACGGTCGCTTCGCACAGCGTCCTATCGACGCACCCGCCATGGTTCCTAGCCTGGGATTCAGGCGCCGGACATCCTCATCCCTGTGTGCAACCAACGCCGGTGCCCCCAAGGAGATGACCATGAACAAGCTCATATGGTCCTGCGCCGTCGCGTCCTGCCTCGGCGTGCTTTCGGCCCACGCCCAGATGAACACGCCGCCGGCGGCAACCGTCGATCCGGCCGTTGCCGAACTGAAGGCGGGCCGCGACAAGATCGCGGCCGACTACAAGGCCGACCGCGCCGCATGCGACGCCCTGAAGGACAACGCCAAGGATGTCTGCGTCGAGGAAGCCAAGGGCAAGGAAAAGATCGCCAAGGCCCAGCTCGACCAGAAGCTGATGCCCAGCGACAGCAACGCCCGCAAGGTGGCCGAAGCCAAGGTGGAAGCGGCCTACAGCATCGCCAAGGAAAAGTGCGACGACCAGAAGGGCGACGCCAAGTCCGCCTGCGTGAAGCAGGCCAAGGCCGACGAGGAGAAGGGCAAGGCCGAAGTCAAGGCGATGAAGAAGTAGCGGCGAAGAAGCGGGCCCGCCCTACGCCCTACGCAGCTACGCAGCGCCCCACCCGCCGCCGATCGCCTTGTACAGGTTGACCATGTTCACGGCGGCCTTGAGCTGGAGCTCGATCAGCTGCTGCTGTTCGGCATAGAGTTCGCGCTGCGCGTCCTGGCTGGAGAAGTAGTCTTCCAGGCCGCTGCGAAAGCGCGTGCGCGAAATGCCGGCCACCTTCTCCAGCGCCTGCACGCGCGCCTGCTGCGCCTCGAGCTGCGGCGCCAGATGGTCGTCGGCGATCAGCGCGTTGGCGGTTTCGCGAAAAGCCACCTGCGCCGCGGATTCGTAGGAAGCCATTGCCGCGGCCAGCCGCTCTTCGCTGGCCGTGACGTTGGCGGACCTGCGGCCCCAGTCGAACAGCGGCAGCGACACGCCCAGCACGCCGGCCCAGCTGGCGTTGCCACCGCTGAGCAGCGTCGACAGTTCCCTGCTCACGCCGCCGGTGAGCGCGGTCAGCGAGATGGTCGGCAGCATGGCCGCCTTGGCCGCGCCCACGCCCGAGTTGGCGGCCTCGACGCGCGCGTAAGCCGCCAGCAGGTCGGGCCGGCGCTGCAGCAGGCTCGACGGCATGCCCGGCGCGACCTGCGCGGTGGAGCGCTGCGGCCAGGGCCGTGCGGCGCCCGTGTCCGGCGGCACGGCCTCGCCCACCAGCACGTTCAGCCCCTGCAGATCCTGCGCGACGCGCATGCGGTATTCCTCCTGTCGCACGCGGGCGTTCTGCAGCAGCGACTGCGCGCGGTACACGTCCAGCTGCGCCGCGCCGCCGACCGCCTTGGCGCGGCCGATCATGTCGGCATTGGCGGTCAGCCCGGCCGCGTTGGAATCGGCCAGGCTCAGCAATGCGCGGTCGGCGCGCAGCGTGAGATAGGCGTTCGCCACCTCGCCCACCAGGTTCATGCGCGCTGCCGCGTAGTCGCGGTCGCCGGCTTCGGCCAGCGAGCCGCCCTGCTGCGCGCTGCTCTGCTGGCGGCCGAAGAAGTCGAGCTCGTACGACGTCACGCCGGCCTGGATGTCGAAGCTGTTGGAAACGCTGCCGTCCGACGGCAGGTTGCCGACCGGGCTCAGCGAGCCCTGCGGCGTGGTCTGCGCGCGCTGGGCATGGGCCGACAGCCCCAGCGGCGGGAACAGCGATGCACGCCCCGCGGCATACACGGCCCGCGCCTCGCGCGCCTTCGCCGCGTAGACGCGCAAGTCGCGGTTGCGCGACAGCGCGGTGGCGATCAGGCCGCGCAGTTCGTCGTCCTGCACGAAGCCGCGCCAGTCCACCGGCTCCGCGGACGGCCGCGCCGCGCCGGCCGGCCATTGCGAGGGCACGGACAGGTCGGGCTGCTTCATCGGCGGCGTGAGATTGCATCCGCTCACCACCAGCAGGACGCACAGCGCCAGCACCAGCAATATCAGGCGCAGGCTCAGGCGCACGAAGCCGGCGCCGGGCGAGCGGAAGCCCGCGCTCGCGAACAGGGCCGAGGCGGCCCGCCAGGGCCGTACCTGGACGGCGACATGGCTCGGCACCACGTTGAACACATGCCTCACCAGGTGCTCGCGCTGCGCCTCCGTGCCGGCGAACCGCAGGTCGGCACCGGCCGAACTGCGGCCTGCGAGAAGGGCCGGGAGCCAGCCCACCGGGTCGACGTACACCTCCAGCGGCTGGCCGACGCGCAGGCGCTTGAACAGGGAGCCGCCTTCGAGCAGCGCACCGTCGGCCGCGATGTTGACGAAGCGCGATTCGCCCTCTCCAGCGGCGGTGCGCACCCGTGCGCGGGCGCGCCACGGAAAGCGCTCTTCCTGCTGCGGCCTGGGCAGGTCGACGCAGGCCATGAGCGCCCCCAGGCACAGCACCAGCGCGATGCCGGTCCACACGAGGTTGAGTTCGTCGCCGGGCGTCAGCGCCGCTCCTTCCAGCACGGCCGAGGCGGCGCCGCCCTGCAGTGCCACGAACAGGCCGCCGAAGACGGCGACCAGCTTCCAGTGCACGACGGTCCTGGAGCGGTCGAGCCCCTTCGCCGTCACCTTGAACGGATGGCCGAAGGGCCGCAGCATCGCGTTGAGCAGCGTGCCGGTGACGGCCATCGCGGCCACCAGCTGGCTCACCTCGCTGAACACGGGCAGGCAGCGGCGCTGGCTGATCCAGTAGCTGTAGGCCCAGAACATCATGAGCGGCGGCAGGCCGTAGGCGGCAAAGGCCTGCGGCGTCGCATGGAAGGCCGAGACGCCGGCATACCAGTACAGCACCGGCGCCAGCATGATCAGCGCCATGAAGGGCTTGCCCAGCCAGTGCAGCAGCCCGTGCACGAAGTGCAGCCGCGCCGAAAGGCTGTAGCCCGCGCCGCGCAGCGGGCCGTCGGGAAGCAGCGCGAGCTGCACCGTGCCCAGGCACCAGCGGCTGCGCTGGTTGATGTAGTCGATGATGCTCTCGGCCGACAGCCCGTTCGACAGCCGCTCGCCCAGCCAGCGCGTGACGTGGCCGCGCCGCAGCAGCAGATAGGTGGTGTGGATGTCCTCGCACACGCTGCCCACCGGGAAGCCGCCCGCGGCGGTGATCAGGTCGCGCCGCACGATGAACGAGGTGCCCACGCAGAAGGCCGAGTCGGCCGCGTCCTTCGCCGGCTGCAGCACGTCGAAGAACACGCGCTGCTCGTCGACCCAGCTGTCGGTTGCGCGCAGGTTGTGCTGGATGGGGTCGGCGTTGTAATAGAACTGCGGCGTCTGCACCAGTCCGACGCGGCGGTCCTCGAACAGCCCGAGCATGCGGTAGACGATCTCGCGCTGCGGCGCGAAGTCCGCGTCGAGCACCAGGATGAAGGGCGCGTTGGTCGCGTCCGCGGACAGGCGCAGCCCGTTGTTGAGGTTGCCGGCCTTGGCGTGGCTGTTGTCGGGCCGCCGCGCGTAGTGCACGCCCCTGCGTTCGCAGTAGTCGCGCAGCCAGTCGCGCCGGGTGTCGTCGAGCACCCAGACATTCAGCCGCGGATAGTCGATGGCCTGGGCGGCGATGATGGTCTTCTCCAGCACCGCCAGCTCTTCGTTGTATGTGCAGATGAACACGTCCACCGCCGGCACCTGCCCGCCACGGGCGCGCAGCGCGGCTTCTCCGCGGTCGGCCTGCCCGCGGTTGTCGCGGCGCCTCACCAGCATCTGGATGGACATCAGCGTGTAGACGATGGCCGCCAGCTCGAAGCACAGGAACACCCAGGCGAACAGCGTCCCGAAGCCGAGGTCCGATGGCGGCATGGTGGCGACCACGCGCCAGACCGCGTAGCGAAGCAGGAGCAGCGCGGTCAGCGCGCCGAACAGCATGCGATGCGAGATGCGATCGACGCTGGCCCGGCTCATCAGGAGCAGCGCGATTGCCCCGATCAGGGCGTTGAGCTGGAATTCCGGTGTGGCGATCAGGCTGGACATGATGGGGTGGCTTCCGATGCGGCAGTCTTGCCGGTGAAGGGGTTGAAACCGGTGGCGGCCAGGGCGATCCAGGCCGTGGCGCCGAGGTGCGGCCAGTGGTAGTAATAGAAGTCGGCGCCGGCCGAGTCGGGGCCGATGGCCAGGCCGGTGGAAATGCGGGAGGCCGGCGTCGCGTAGTACAGGCCGTTGCCGGCGCGCTGCGATGCGAGCAGCTGCCACAGGGCCTCGGGCGCCGAGCCTTTGCGCGCCACCAGCGTGGCGGCGGCCTGCGCACTGCCTTCGGTCCAGATGCCGTCGGGGTTGCGCGAGAAGCCGTAGCCGGCTTCGAAGCGATGGTGCTTCTCCACCCAGTCGAGCCCCTTGCTCCAGGCGCACGAGCCCTCGGGCGCGGCCAGCAGCGGCCAGAGTTGCGCATCCAGGCCGGAGCCTTCGGTGGAGAGGGTCGCGCCGTCCTCCTTGGTGCCGATGTGGAAGCGCTGCTCCTGGGGGCTCCACATGCGGCCCACGAAATCGAGCGCGGTGCGCGCCTGCCGATGCTCCGGCGCGTCGCGCTGGCCGCTGGCGCGCGCGGCCCATGCGGCGGCCACGGCGATGTCGATGTTGTGCTCGGTGGATTTCCAGGTCTGGGCGCGCTGCGCGTTGTCCCAGCCGTAGCGCCCGCCGTTGTAGCCGTCCTGCCCGTTCCTGGCGCGCGTGTTCTGCTCGGTCCAGGCCAGCAGCTTGCGCGCGGTCTCCAGATAGGCCGGGGCCGAGCCCGATGAGGGCTCGGCCTGGAACAGGTTCAGCATGAGCAGCGCCGCCCAGGCCACGTTGCCGGTGGCGGTGCTGACCTGGTAGGCGTCGGCGATCCACTGCTTGCGCTGCGCGTCCCAGCGGCCGGGCAGCGCGGGCTTTTCCTCGGTCACCGGACCGGCGCGGTAGGCGTTGCGCACGCGCCCGTCGGAAAAGCTCTGGTCGTGCGCAACGGCGCGCACCACCGCATCGCCGATGCGCCTTGCGGCGGCGCGGTCGCCGCAGGCCAGCAGCGCGATGCCGGCCAATGCGTTGTCGTAGGTGAAGGCGGCACCCGCGAGCGCGGGCTCGAACGGCGGCTCGCCGCGCGCGCCCTCGGCCGGCCTGTAGCTCGCAAGGAACAGCGGCCCGGAAGCGGCGCCCGCCTGGTCGTGCACGACCGCGCGGCGCAACCCCTCGCAGCTTTCGCGCGCGAGCGCCTGCTGCGTGGCGCCCGCCTGGGGCGCCGCAGCCGCGGCCGCGGCACAGGCCAGCGCCGCCGAGGCGGCGCACCACACCCGCACACGGAAGAAAGAGGAGATCGACATGGCGTTCTCTCCGGAGGATGTGGAGCCTGGAGGCGCGCGAAGAGCCCGCGCTCAGGTCCTGAGGCTGGCCGAGACCACCTTGCCCGGCACGCAGATGCTCTGCTGGCGGGCCGCGGACTGCTGGGACTGGCCGTCCTCGATGCGCGCCACGGCGTAGATGGAGCCCTGCTCGGCATAGGGGAAGGGCACGCTGTACGTGCTCTGCAGCGCGTCGGAGGCCACGGGCAGCAGCTGTTCGACGCGCGCGGGCATCGCGGCCGTGTTCTCGCCGATCTTCACGTCGAGCACCGAGCCGATGCTCAGGCGCTTGGCCAGCCGCGCGGGAAACACCGCGACGACGCCGAGCCGGCTGCAATCGGTGACGCGCACGAGCGAAGCGCCCGCGGTGACATACGCGCCCTCGGGCATCAGCACCGTGTGCACCAGCCCCGGCTGCGTTGCCGTGACCTGGTAGGCGGCGAGCTTCTCGACGCGGTGGCGCTCGTCTTCCTCGAGCTGCGAGATCTGCTTGAGCTGCTGCACGATGGCCGTGCCGTCCTGCCGGGCCCGGTCGATGCTGTTGCGAAGCGCTTCGCGCCGGCTCGTGAGCGTCTGGAACAGGTTGCTGCCGCCAGTGCCCACGAAGGCGCCCTGCCCCGCGCTCGCCACGGTCTGCGCCTGTCCGGCGAAGGCCTGCTCGGCCACCGCCGCGTTGGCGCGGGCGGTGCTCAGCTGGGCCTCGGCCGCGTTCATCACCTGCTCGCTGATGGCGCCTTCCTTCAGCAGCGCCTCGCTGGTGCGAACCTTGTTCTCCTGCTCGGCCACCACGCTGTGCGCAACGTCGCGCTGGCGCTGGGCGATTTCCCACGAGTCCCAGGTCTGCGCGAGCGAGGCTTGCCGATGCACCTGCGCCTGCTGGCCCACGGCCCTCATCTCCTGGCTGTCGGCCTTGAACTGGTTGCCCAGCTGCGACAGCTGGCTCTGCAACGCCAGGCGCTGCGTCGTCAGCGTGGTGAGGATCTCCTGGCTCACCGTCGGGTTGCGCACCGTCGCCACCAGCGAGCCCGGCACCACCGCGTCGCGCGAGTGCACCGCCATCTGCGTGACCACGCCGCTGATCGGCGAGGTGACGAGCCCCACCGGCGCCTGCAGCACCGCCCGCGTCGCCTGGGCCGACAGCAGCGGCGCGACCAGGGTCGAAATCATGAGCCACAGCACGAACGCCAGCAGCGCATAGCCCGCCAGCTTCGGAACGAAGGCGCCCCGCTGCCGGCTGCGTCGGCCGCCCAGGGCCCGGACGCAGAGAGCCGCATCGGACGAAGATGAAATCGGTCTGGACACTCGCATAGCCACCACCCCTTGAAAACGTCGATGGCACGCCGATGCGACGCGCCGCCTGGTGTTGAAAGAAAGAGACCCGATCCCAGTCCTCCACCGGTCCACGGATTGCAGCGCGCTCTGTTTTTCATGCTGCGATGCAATAAAGGTACGCCCGAAGCTGAGTCCTTTCTGCTTCGGTGAGCAACAAGATGTGCAAACTTCACATCTAATTCGGGAGCGCGAAGCGGGATGGAGTCCTACACCGGCTCCGAGGCGCGAGGGATTGACAGCCCGCAAGCGCGCAGGCATGCCGAAGCATCGCGTGGCCCCCGGTTGTCAGGGAAGCAGCGGGCTCGGAATTTCTGGAGTGCAAGGGATGTCGTTCTTCGACGCGCGACGCCGACGACCACGCAAGGGGCTTCGCGGTCAACACGCGGTAACGATATAGCCGCGAACGGTCACGACGACCGTGGGAATTCAGCAGCGGTCAGTCGCCGATCGACGCGGTGCCGCGAGCATCGGAGAGCGATCGGGAGTCATGAAGGAAGGATGCGCCGCCGAATGTGTATCGGCGGGCCGCTTCGCCGGGCGAGCAGCGTGCCCGGAAAGAGATTGCGCTGTCGCTGTATGGCGCAGGGATCATCGGCACGGTCAGGCAACGCCTCGGCGCAGTCGCGCCGAACGACGTTGCCCCCTGCCCGGGTCGCTCAGTCGCGACCTTCGTAGTAGCGGCGGTACTGCTCGCGCTCCCATTGATGGCGGCGCCATTCGCGGCGCTCCGCACGGCGTTCTTCCCAGCGCTGGGCACGGCGCTCCTCCCAGCTCGGTTCGTAGTAGACGGGTGCCGGCGTCGAATAGACCGGGGCAGGCTGGTAGTAGGTCGGAGCCGGCCGCGAATAGACGGGAGCCGGTTCGTAGTAGACCGGCGCGGGCTCGCTCACGACCACGCCCGGCACGTTGACGCCGATGGACCAGCTTGTTCCGGCATTGGCGGATGCGGCGGCGAACAAGGCACCGGCGGCAACGAGACCCGCGGCAGCCAGCTTGAACATGGATCGGGGAAAAGTCATTTCTTTCACTCCTGAGGACGAAAAAAGCCTCTGATGCACCACCAACGCCCGGGCTCACGGCACGGCGCACATCGCTACGGTGAAGAACGTTCCCAAATGTCACGCGTGGTGGCGAGGGGCCGATGTCTATACTTGCGCCCGTCGCGCCGCGAGACGGCGTGATCGGGTTTAGCAGCTCGAAGAAGCTCTTGGAAGCAAGCTCCTGGAGATCGTTCATGGCCAAATCCGCTCGCGCGCCCTCGCGCCCTCTTCAACACGACCCCGAATCGCTCGCACTGCAAGCCGCCGATGACATCGCGAGCATTCGCGACGTGCACTGCGCGTACGCGTGCCTCGAGAAGCTCATCGTCGCCCGGCATGTGAGCGACTGCGAAGAGGTCTATCCGACACGCTCCGAACTCGGCGCGCTGGTCCGGCTTGTCAATGAGGAACTGAACCGGCGCATCGAGGCAGCGGAAGGCACCATCGGCATGCTGCGCGAGAGTTGCGCGGCCTGAGGGCCGGTGCGCCATTCGGTTCCCGGGCTCCCACGAACATGGGAGATCGCTCGCAAACCCTCGGTTGACAGATCGAGCACAGGCGCACACTGCGACTTCATTCAAGCGAGCGAGGAGACAACATGAAGAAGATCGCAGTGCTGATGGCCGCCTTGTGCCTGAGCCTGGGTGCGTTCGCACACTCGGGCGGAACGGACAAGAACGGCTGCCATCGCGACCACAAGACCGGCGGCTATCACTGCCACTGACAAGTGGAGAAGCAACGATGAAATCGATCATTGTTCTGGCCACCGCCCTGGCCGTTTGCATGCCTGCGTTCGCCAGAGGCGGTGGTGGTCACGGCCACGGTTCCGGAAGCCATGGATCGCACTCGGCCAGCCACAGCTCGGGCTCGGGCGGCAGCCATTCGATCAGCGGCTACACCAGGGGCAACGGAACCCATGTAGCGCCGAGCCACGCGACCAACCCGAACGGCACGAAGACGGACAACTGGTCTACCAGGGGCAACGTGAATCCATATACCGGCAAGGCGGGGACGAAGCCGGCTAACTAGTTGGGGGAAGCGGAGATTGGCCGGACGAGGAACGACGCCGCTGTCGAGTACTGCCACGCCGGCATCGGACACAAATCCGCGCGGTCGTCGAGAGGCCTGAAAACTGAAAAGCCCCTGATTCGATCAAGAATCAGGGGCTTGGAAGTGGTGGCTGGGGCGGAATCGAATAATTCTGCGCAACCCTCGCCAGCACTTGCTTTCGCTCACTGCTCCTGTTCTCTGGGCACACCTTCGGGTACACCAGACCATTTAAGGTCGTGCGGTGCGAAAGTTCAAATGGTGCATTCCGTCCGACCTAAGTCAGATTATCGCGCAACGGAGCAGCGAGAAGCGTGCCTCAATCCCACTATTCGATAGCCGGTCGCTGTCCATGGATTTGCGGGCTGTCATGGGGGGTGACAGACCTACGGCTACGCTGAAAGAAGTCTGCCGCGAGACCGGCGGATGCGTTCATGGAGGCATGAAGCAACAGACTCTTGCCATGGCGTCAAAGGCTTCGAGCAGTTGCGCCGCCCGCCCAGGGGCTACATGTTCCAAGACGGTGACAAGATCGTGCCGTGGCCTGGAGCCGTATTGCCAAGGTGCCCGCCCCACCAGCGAGGCTTCAGCGGATGCTTCGCATGCTGTTCGCGCAGCACAGATTCAACTTGGCCGACGAGGCGTGCGAGGAAGCGCTGTACGACAGCGCCAGTCTGCGCGGCTTCATGGGGATCGACCTGGATCGCGAGTGGAGGCCCGATGCCACGCTGTTGTTGAAGTGCCGTCGCCTGCTGTAGACGAACGATCTGAGGCAAGCGCTGTTCGCCAAGGTCGCGAAATGCTGCCGGGCCATGGAATGAAGGTGGGGGCGGGCACGATCGTGGGCGCCACGACCATTAGCGTGCCCAGTTCGACGAAGAACAAAGACAAGAAGCGCGACCCGGAAACGTACCGGACGGCCAAGGACAAGAAGAACTGGTTCTTCGAAATGAAACTGCACCTTGGCGTGGACGGACACACGGGGCTGGCGCACAGTCCGATGGTCACGTCTGCGAACGTGCATGATAAATACCCCCGCCCGAACGGCTGCACGCGGACAAGCTGAACGTGTACGGAGACTGTGCCCATGCAGGGCAGCAGGAAGTGATCGCCGAGGAGGCGCCTGCGGCGAAGGACTGCACGAACCAGTGTGTGCGTAAAACGGTTGAGGGCCGAAGAGCTGCATCGGCGTCGCAACCGGGAGAAGTCGAAGGTGCGTGCACGCGTGAGCACATGTTTGCCATCGTCTAGCGGCTGTGCGTCTTCAGTAAGGTGCGTTACCGTGGGCTGCACAAGAACGCTACGCGCTTACGGCGCTCTCTCTGGTCACTACATGACCCGGGAGCTGCTGCTAGCGAAGATGCACCCGTACAGGGCAAAAGGGGCCACAGGCCCGTCGAATCAAAAGGAAAACCGATGAAATCCGCTCGCCGCAGATCTCGCTTTGCGAAACACGAGCGTCCAAAATCGACGGAATGAGCGTAGCCCTAGGCTCCAGCCTTGACCAGGACCGCGATCGCGGCTTCCGGATGTTGTTTGCAAGCGCGACACCAGTCCAAATAAAACAGCACGTCCATATACCGTTCGCCTCGCTCGACTTTGGATACATGGGACTGGTCCACTTTGAGCCGTACTCCCAGTTCTGCTTGCGTCAAACCGGCAGCGCGCCGGAGGTAACGCAGGTGCTTTCTTAGCACTTCGTATCGGCGATGATGAATGGACGGAGGCACCACTTGATGCTCAGAGACAGACTAAAAAAGGCCATTTCGACCTTTTCTGGGGTATCATGGACGTCGGGGAAAAATGCCGCTTTGGCCTTTCTCACGACTCTTTTGCTATGAGATCCAAATGACGCGTCGACAGGCCGCTTCGCCTCTGCCAACGGCATACCGCCTACGGTTGCCGTTCTCAGTGACGCGCGCACGACCTCGGCAGTCTGAGCCTGTGGTGCGGAGCTTGTCCGCCGCCCGGATCGGCGCGCAGGTGCGAGCGCTGCGCGTTGCAGCGGGGCGGTCTGCGGGCCAACTGGCGCTGGCGTCCGAGATCTCGGCGTCGATGCTTTCGCGCATCGAGCGAGGTCTGGTGTCGCCCTCAGTCGAGACGCTGGAGCGGCTCGCGCAGGGGTTGCACGTGCCGGTCTCGCGCTTCTTCTGCGATCAGGCGCGGCGCACGGACTTCTGCCACGTGCGGGCAGGGCAGGGGCTTGTAGTCGACCGCATTGGGGCCGTGGCCGGCTATCACTACGAGCTGCTGGGCCACCTATTGTCGGGCAACTTGTTTGTCGAACCCTACCTGGTAACGCTGCTGCCGCGCGCCGATCCGTATATGACTTTCCAGCACCCGGGTCTGAAGTTCCTGTACTTCCTGTCCGGCGAGGTCAGCTACCGCTATGGCAGCAAGATGGTTGAGGTGAGAGCGGGAGACTCACTGCTGTTTGAGGCGAGTGCGCTGCACGGCATTGAGACCATCCACTCGGGACCGGTCTCCTACCTCTCGGTAGTTTTTACACTGCGCGACTAGGTTACTCGCGGCGAACTGTCAGGCTTGCTGAGTGAGGTCGATGCCGGCCCGACTCATCGCTTTGGCATTCGCTCATACCAATTTCTTTTGTTTCTCCCGGGTTCGGCGTTCGGCATGCCGAATGTCGAGGGAGCTCCGGCCGGCTATCAAGTGCGGAGCCCTCTTGTTCAATGAAAGGGCGAGACATCTATCAGACAGTCGTGCAGGGCACTCTGCGTGAGCAGGATGGATGATGTATGCCGGCAGCTTAAACGAGATGGTGGCAAGAAGCGGGGAGTTTTGAGGGCAGAGTCCTTGTGCGGCTGTGAGGGCAGGATAGACTGCCGTCAGACATTGTTAACAGCGATGGCGTCGCGATGACCAAGACCTCTCGATCGAGCGTGATCGGAACCCGGGTGTCGGCCGAAACCCGGACACGGTTTGCTGCGCTCGCGGCACGTCATCAACTGACGGAGGCCGGCCTGCTTGCCAAGCTCGTCGACGAAGTTCTGCGCACCAATGCGCCCTCGACCACGGTGTCGTCCTCCACGCATACCCCGCGCGCTTCGGACATCGGCCGTCTCTCCGAGGATCGCATCACGATGCGGCTTCGCGCGGGCGATCGTGCCCTGATTGCTGAACGGGCCGGGTTGCGGGGCATGAAGCCGGGCAGCTACTTGGCCATGCTGATCCACAACCATGTGCATGGACCCGTGATGCTTCCGCCGAACGAACTCACCCAGATCAAGGCGACCTGCGCGCAACTGGCCGGGCTCGGACGGCAGTTCCGGATGTTCGGTTTGCCGAACACCGTCACACAGCCGCAGGCCTGCGAGATCATCGATGCACTTGCGCTTGCACGAAGGGAGATCGAGCAGGCGCGCCAGGCTACGGCCGCCGTCGTGCAGCGCAACCTGATCAGCTGGGAGACCTGCAGCCGCGAGGTGGACCATGCCTAGACAGACGCTGCGGCTCACACGCGGTGGTCGCCAATGTGCCGATGGCGCACGCGACATGACGCTGGACATCGTGAGCTATGGTCGGCGCGGACCCGGTGGCTCCCTGCGCTTCGGTTCCGGCGAGATCGCGCAGATCCAGCGCACGGTGGGACGCACGCCCGAGGTGTTGGTGAAAGTCTCCGGCGGCGGGCGCGACACCGGTGGTGTCGAGGCGCACCTGCGCTACATCAGCCGGCACGGCAAGGTGCCCCTCGAGACCGATGAGGGACCTGCCATGCAGGGCCGCGGGGCACCCAGGGAGATCGTCACCGACTGGCAGCTGGACCTGTGCAGCAGCCAGTACAGGCCCAAGCCGGTCCCAGGCCAGAAGGACATCCGCGCGAAGCTCGCCCACAACATCGTGCTGTCAATGCCGCCGGGTACCCCGCCGGAAAAGGTGCTGGCGGCGGCACGCGTGTTTGCGCGGGAGAACTTCGCGTTGCAGTACCGCTACGCCATGGTGCTGCACACCGACCAGCCACACCCGCATGTGCACCTCGTGGTCAAGTGCGAGCACGAGTTCGAGCCCGGCAAGCGTCTCTACATCCGCAAGGAAACACTGCGCCAATGGCGCGAGCAGTTCGCCGCACTGATGCGGGAGCAGGGCGTGGCGGCCAACGCGACGCCGCGGCAGGTGCGCGGTCAGATCCGCAAGCCGCTGAAGGACGCCATCCATCACCGGCTGCGCGCGCTTCGGGCATTCGGGCAACTGCCGCCGGACGAGCGGGCGGGTCGGCAGCCGCCGAAGACTTCGAGTTTCATGCGAGCCAAGCTCGGGGCCGTGCTGCGGGCCCTACAGACAAGGCGAGACACCCTGGATGCAGGCAGAGACGAGATGCAGCGCACGTGGCAGGAGGTGGCGGCGGACTGGCAATCGACCGCCGATACGCTGAGAAGGCAGGGGCAGGCCGAATTGGCCGAGCGCGTGGAGCGTTTCGTTGGGCGCATGCCTGCCGTGCAGACCGACGAGCAGCGCATGGCGGAGCGCTGGAAGGATGCGGAGCGAAATCGAGCGCAGGAGCGTACTGATGCCAAGTCACCTGGAGCACCGGCTCGGTAAGCCAGGAACTTATGCAGCGGCCGACGAAGCTTGACGTCGGGAAATGGTTCCGCGCGTTGGCGAGTGCCACCGATTTCGCTGAGGGCGCCCTTGGCGGCTGGCGTGTGGGTCACGCCGCCCGCGACAGCAAGCGCCGCTTCATTTGCTCGAATTGCTTCTCGCAGGCCGCAATGACGAAACGTGATGCCCGCGCGCCATGTCGCCCGAAGTTGTACGACTGCTCATGTTTCGACCATCGATGCCTGTCTGACTTCGCCACATGACGGGCCGACGGTGCCGCGTCTGCTGGGCACAGGCCAAGTCGGCGATGCCAATCGGTGAGCCCGGCTGCAATCTGACTGCTTGCACGTGACGCGGCGTTTGCAGCTTCTCGGTTGCAACCTCATCCCGTCATTGTCTGGCGATCCCGAGCGAAGCACGAACCCCATCCTGCGTGCTGAACAGGAAGACGCGGCGATGGCGGCGGCCTTGCCGTGTGAGCGGGAATTCCCATCGGCCATCTATGCGCCATATGCCACGCATCGAGGGTGGATTGGATGGACTTTTGAGCACCGTCGCACTCTCATGTGGTTGGCGTTCTAGATAGTCGCTGGGCAAAAGCGGTTCCTGTTCCAGGCGCGGTCCGCGTCTGTTTCCGGTGGGAGTCACGCAGCGCACTTATGAGTGCGAGCGGAGGCGCAATAACGCGAGTCTCGCACTCGGCTGCAGCCCTGGTGCGAAGTCGTCGTCTGAGAGTGTGGGCAGTGATGCCGAAAGGTAGGGGTTGTCTACTGTGAAAGTTGTTAGTTGTCGGAAGTCGTGAGTCGTCGCATGCTCAACGTCCATCCACGCTGGAGACGAGTCTAAGGAGGCGCTCGATACGGTCGCAATGCTGATCAAGTCTGGATGGTTTGCTGCTGGTTTCGGTGCCGGTGCTGCCGCTGTCCGGATTCTTCAAGTCAGAGATTCGCCGTCGGTACTCAGGTCGCTGCTCGAAGGCTCAAACCAGTTTCAAGGAGATGTCATGCATTTTGGACCCCATTCCAGTCACCGCCGTGTTGACCTTTCGAGCGTGGAAGGGCCCGAGTTCTTTCGCATGCACGATGTGATACGCATCACCGCACTGAGCCGCGCGACCCTATATCGCAGGATTGCTGAGGGCAAGTTTCCAGCTCCTATGCACTTGGGTGGACGCGCCTGCGGTTGGCCACGTGCCGCGCTGCAGCGCTGGGTAGATGATCCGGAGGGATACTCGGATGCCCACGGGCTGGGCGACCTCGATACTGGAGCCTGACACGCGCCTGCAGTCCGACGACTTCTACCCGGAAGTTAAAAATCCAGTTGCTATGAACCCTGAAGATTGATAGCTGCCAGCGACATGCCGGCAATGGACGACCGCTGTGATCGAGAGCGGACTGTAGATCATCGCTGGATCGCCGTTGCTAGCCCTAAAACGTGGCCCAGCTTGCGCTGTCAAGGTGGAGCTCTTCCTAAGGGGCAACCGTGGGGAAGCTGTCTGGTCCACCGCTTCTTGAATTTTTCGCCATAGGCGCTCGATGAGCCGAGCGACAGTCAGGGTTCGTGGGGCCGTACTGCCTATTCTTACTGTGTCAAAAAAAGTAGCTTTGCGCCTGCCTTTGAGCAGCAGGGACTGCTCGAGACGAGCGAGCAGCCGGTAGCTCAGTCGGGGCTGAGTGTCGTGATCGACATCGCCACGTGGCGATGTGCGCGCAGGACTGCCGCGGGGGATGTAATCCAGGCACTTGGCATTCGATGAAGTTTTTTTGCCGACAGACTTGTCGACCACCAAGAGTTCAGCCATCAAGAACCCATAGGCCGCGATGCTCGAGGCGACATGGTGGTGGTATCCCCGCCAACCTGCCCTCGTGGTGGCCGAGACCCAGCCTGCTGATGAACCACGAGTGGTGTGACCTGCCGGGCAGCGAGCCCTTTTCGCCCCACGTGCCGATGACGGTGGACGCGCGCTATGCCCACGTGGGCGCCAACATCGGCGTGCCTTCGATGCACGTCGCGAACGAGGCGCCCGACGGCACGCAGGTGCGCTGGACCCTGCACGACCCCCAGGATCAGACCGTCTGTAGCTACGATGCGGTCGTGCGCGGCAACGGCTACGAGGCCAGTATTCCGGCGCCTTATGCGGCGGAGATGTCGGCCTGACGCCGGAAGGACGTCCCGCTCTTAGGCACGTACGGCGGCACGGGCCCCGCTCAGAACGGCTCGACGGGCAGCGCGCGCTTGTGCGCGCTCTTGCGGTGCGTGGAAAGAATGATCCGCCGCGCCTCGGCCGACACCGGCTTGCCTTCGAGGAAGTCGTCGATCTGCTCGTAGGTGACGCCGAAGGCGTCTTCGTCGGGCTTGCCGGGCACCAGCGATTCGAGGTCGGCGGTGGGCACCTTGTGGACCAGCGCGTCGGGCGCGCCCAGCAGCTGCGCCACCGCGCGCACGCGGCGCTTGTTGAGGCCGGTGAGCGGCGTGATGTCGGCCGCGCCATCGCCGAACTTGGTGAAGAAGCCCATCAGTGCCTCGGCCGCATGGTCGGTGCCGATGACGATGCCGTCGTGCGCGCCGGCCACCGCGAACTGCGCGATCATGCGCTGGCGCGCCTTGATGTTGCCCAGCACGAAGTCTTCATGCGCGGCGTCGCGGAACGTCAGGTCGCCGGCCTTCAGCGCCGCGAGCATGGCGTCGGCCGCGGGGCGGATGTCGACCGTGATGGTGCGGTCGGGCTTCATCACCGCCAGCGAGGCCTGCGCCTCGGCCTCGTCCTTCTGCACGCCGTAGGGCAGGCGCATCGCGATGAAGCTCGCGTCGTAGCCCGTGGCGCGCAGCTTCTCGACCGCGCGCTGCGCGAGGCAGCCGGCGGTCAGCGAATCGACGCCGCCGCTGATGCCCAGCACCAGCGTCTTCAGGCCGGTCCGCTTCAGGTAGTCCGCGAGAAAGTCGACGCGCCGCTCCAGCTCGCGGGCGGCATCGAAGACGGGCGCGACATGCAGCGCCGCGATGATCTCGCGCTGCGTGTCGTCGACGGGAGAGAGGTCGTGATTCATACGGCGATTTTTCCTTGAGTTCTTCCGGTGGAACACCGCGGAACCGGCGCTGCCGGGCCGCGGGTGTTGCCCCCGGTAGGGGGAAGGCGTGCGCGACACGAAGTGCGCGCAGCCTGGGGGTGAGCCTAGAAATCCACCAGGCTCAGGCCGATGCTCAGCACGGTGCGCTTGCGGTTGTAGTCCACCAGCGTGTCGCCGTAACCCGAGAACAGCTGCGTGTGGAAGCGCAGGTTGCTCTTGGTCGGGTCGCCGATGGCCTTGAGCCACTCGAGGCGGATCGAGCCGCGGCCGCTGTCGCGCAGGTTGTTGCGCACGGTCACGGCGAGCTGGTTGTCTCGGTTGAGGTTCCAGCGGCCGGTGAGCTCGGCGCGGCCGATGTAGTCGGCGATGTCGGGGTTGTCGTCCTTCGCGGCGCTTTCGGAGATGCGCTTCCAGATGCGGCCGGTGATGGTGAAGCGGTCGTCGAGTTCGGCGCCGCCCATCAGGTACACGCGGTTCCAGCTGCGCGACAGCGGCAGGCTCTGGCCATTCGACTGGTGCACGATGCCCACGCCCGCATAGCGCCAGCGCCAGCCGCCCGGCAGCTTGAAGTCGGCCGGGTAGACGTACATCAGCTCGGGTTCGTGGTCGGTGGTGCGGAAGGGGCGCGATATGGAGCCGTTGAACAGCTGCCAGGTCGACTGCTGGCTGTAGGCGAACCACAGCGAGTCCTTCTTGACCGGATCGTTCTGCGTGAGCATGCCCTGCGCGAGCTTGGTGCGCACCGACAGGCCGATGCGCATCTCGTTGGCCTGGTAGGCCACCGGGTCGGCGGTGTGGTCGGCCGAGGGCGAGGTGGGCGTCTCCGGCTTCTTGGTGGCGGCCGAGACCGACACGTTGAGCGGGCGGTAGCCGCGGAAACCGAAGGTGCCGCAGTCGGTGGCGTTCTCCAGCTCCCAGAAGCGCGAGAGCGCCGAGTACTGGCGGTCGCGGCAGCCCTCGGTGGTGGCCACCGAGACCACGCGCGTGGCGGGCACCGTGCCGTCCACCGGCGGCTGCGTGCTCGCGAGCACCGGCGGCGCGGCGGGCACGGCCGCCGCGGGCAGCGTCTGCTGCTGCGCCCAGCGGTCGAAGCAGGCCAGGCGTGCTTCGTTGTTGGCGCCCAGCGCGGTGCACTGCTGCCAGGTGAGCTGCGAATCGGCCAGCGGGCTCGCGGGCTTGTCCACGGCCTGCGCGTGGGCCATGCCCGCCGCACCGCCGAGGCATGCGGCCACGGCCGCGAGCGTGTTGAACCTGAAGCGAGATCGCGGCGAGATGGTGGTCGTCTTCGTCATTGCTTCTTTCCTTCCTGTGACGCCGGTGGCGCCGTCTTGCTGAGCACGAACGGGTGCGTGCTCTCGTCGGCGGCATTGCGCCAGGTGCCTCTGAATTCGCGCCCGCACGAGCCGGCCTGCAGCTTGCCCGACCACACGCCGCTGATGGCGCGGCCGTCCTGCGACTCGTCGATGGAGAGCGCGCCTTCGTCGTCCACGTCGCCCGCGAGCTGCGCGACCGTGGCCTTCGCCGGGTTGGCGCCGTTGCGCGTGATGGTGCCGCGCACGCCGTCGTAGTCGGGGTGCTTGCCGAGCTGCACGGCGGCCACGGCGGGCAGGTTGTCGAAGCGCGCCTCCCAGTTGCCGTAGAGCGATTCCAGCGGCAGGTCGCGCGCGTCGGCGGGGCAGTCGGGGCTGCTGCCGCTCATCGAGGCGCAGCCAGAGAGAAGGACAAGGGCGCCGGCGAGCAGCGCAGCGGTCGCGGTGGTCTTCTTCTTCATCGTCTTCGTCGTCATCATCTTCACGGTGCCGAGGCCGCGGCGGCGGCCTTTGCGGCGCTGTCCTGCGCCTTGCGCGCGAACTCGGCGCGCAGCGCCTTGAGCTTTTCGCGCGGGTCTTCCCTGGTGGTGGCCTTGTCCAGGCCCATCTCCGCGATGAAGCGGCTGGGCACGCAGGGCACCATCTCGCGGCCCTGCTTGCGCTTCTTGGTCCAGCTCACGGCCAGGCTGCGCTGCGCGCGGGTGATGCCCACGTACATCAGGCGGCGCTCTTCCTGCAGGCGCTGCAGGGTGTCTTCGCTGACCTGCTGCTGGCGGCCGTTGTCGTCGTCGAGCTTGAAGGGCAGCAGGCCCTCGCTCACGCCGATGAGCATGACGTGCGGCCACTCGAGGCCCTTGGAGGCGTGCAGCGTGGAGAGCGTGACCACGTCCTGGTCCTGCTCGCGCTCGCTGATGGTGGACAGCAGCGAGATGGTCTGCGCCACCTCGAGCAGGCTCTTGCGCTCGCTCTCGATGCCGCCGCTGTCGGCGCCCGAGGTGTCGTCGAGCGTGCCGCCGGCGCGCTGCGACATCCAGTCGACGAACTCCAGCACGTTGGTCCAGCGCGAGGCCGCGGCGGCCTCGCTGTCCTCGCCGTCGTACAGGTGCTTCTCGTAGTCGATCTCCTTGAGCCAGTCGAGCATGAAGGTGCGCGAGTCTTCCGCGCCCATGGTGCGGCGCGCGCGGTATTCGAGGTCGTTGATGTAGCGGCCGAACTCGTGGATGCCCTCGAGCGTGCGCTTGGGCATCACGCTGGGCAGCGAGGGGCTGAAGAGCGCTTCGAATAGGCTCAGCTTGTACTGGCTCGCGAAGCTGCCCAGGCTCGCGAGCGTGGTGTGGCCGATGCCGCGCTTGGGCGTGGTGATGGCGCGCAGGAACGCAGGGTCGTCGTCGTTGTTGACCCACAGGCGGAACCAGCCGCACAGGTCCTTGATTTCGGCGCGGTCGAAGAAGCTCTGGCCGCCCGAGACCTTGTACGGGATCTGCGCCTTGCGCAGCGCCTGCTCGAACACCCGCGCCTGGTGGTTGGCGCGGTAGAGGATGGCGAAGTCGCGGTACTCCTTGTACTGCTTGCCCTGCGTGATGGCCTCGCCCGCACGGATGCTGATGATGCGCGCCACCGCGCGCTCGGCCTCGTGCACCTCGCTGTCGGCATCGACGATGCGCACCGGCTCGCCCTCGCCGAGCTCGGAGAAGAGCGTCTTCGGAAAGAGCTTGGGGTTGGGGCCGATCACGTTGTTGGCCGCGCGCAGGATGGCGCTGGTGGAGCGGTAGTTCTGCTCCAGCTTGATGACCTTGAGCGTGGGGTAGTCGACCGGCAGCTTGCGCAGGTTGTCCAGCGTGGCGCCGCGCCAGCCGTAGATGGACTGGTCGTCGTCGCCCACGGCGGTGAAGCGGCCGCGCTCGCCGGCCAGGGCCTTGAGCACGTCGTACTGCGTGGCGTTGGTGTCCTGGTATTCGTCCACCAGGATGTGGCCCATCATGGCCTGCCACTTGGCGCGCACTTCCGGGAATTCGTACAGCAGCTTCAGCGGCATGCCGATCAGGTCGTCGAAGTCCACGCTCTGGTAGGCCAGCAGCCGCTCTTCGTAGCGGGCCATGATCTTCGCGGTGATGCGCTCGTTGTCGTCGGCGGCCTGGGCTTCGGCCTGCGCGGCGTTCAGGCCCATGTTCTTCCACTTGCTGATGGTCCACTGCCAGATGCGGGCGGTGGCTGCGTCGGTGGTGCCGCCGGCGTCCTTCAGGATCTTGGTCACGTCGTCGGCGTCGAGGATGCTGAACGCCTTTTTCAGGCCGAGCACGGCGCCGTCCTCGCGCATCATGCGCACGCCCAGCGCGTGGAAGGTGCACACCACCACCTTGCGCGCGTCCTTGCCGATGAGGTCTTTCGCACGCTCGCGCATCTCGGCGGCGGCCTTGTTGGTGAAGGTGATGGCCGCGATGCGCTGCGGCTCGATGCCCGACTGGATCAGCCGGCCGATCTTGTGCGTGATCACGCGCGTCTTGCCCGAGCCCGCGCCGGCGAGCACCAGGCAGGGACCGCTCATGTAGTTGACCGCTTCGAGCTGGGCGGGATTGAGACCGTGGGACATGGGAGAAAAAGAGAACCGAAGGAACCGGAAGAGCCAAAAACGCCGCGGGGCGCGGCAGGCGCAAAAGCGGGCAATGATACGGGGCCGGCCTTCCCGGGGTTGTAGGCCGCCGACGCCGATCCGGCCCACCGGCAGTAGGCAACGACAATGGAGCGGTGCTGCCTGTATTCCTTGTTACTTTCCCTTTCTTCGCGCTGATCGCGGCCGGCTACGGCGCGGCCCGGGCCCGCATCCTGCCGCTGGACGCCATTCCCGGTCTCAACACCTTTGTCCTGTACTTCGCGCTGCCGTGCATGCTGCTGCGCTTCGGCGCGGGCACGCCCATCGGGCAGCTGCTGGACGGCAGCGTCGCACTGGTTTGGGGCATCTGCGCGCTGGCGGTGGTGGCGGGCGTGGTGGCGCTCACGCGCAACGCGCGCATCGGCTGGAACGACGCGGCCTTCGGCGCGCTGGTGGCGGCGTTTCCGAACACCGGCTTCATGGGCGTGCCGCTGCTGGTGGCCATTCTCGGCGCGCAGGCGGCGGGGCCGATCATCATCACGATCGCGTTCGACCTCGTCGTCACCTCGTCGCTGTGCATCGCACTGTCGCGGCTCGACGGGGCCGGCGGAGCGGGGCGGCACGGCGCCATGCTGGCGGCGCGCAAGGCGCTGCGCGGCATCGTGGTCAACCCGATGCCGTGGTCGATCCTGCTGGGCGTGCTGCTGTCGGCGGCGCACTGGGCGCTGCCGGGGCCCGTCGAGCGCACGGTGGCCATGCTGGCCGACGCCGCCTCGCCGGTGGCGCTCTTCACCATCGGAGCGGTGCTGGCCCGCTCGGCGCTGCTGGCGCGCGAGCACGACGCCAGTGCGGCGGTGGCCGAGGCTATGGGCGCGACCGGGCACATGCCGGCGGCCAAGGCGCCGTGGAGCGACGTGCTGCCGGTGGTGGCGGTGAAGCTGCTCGCGCACCCGCTGCTGGTGTGGGGCCTGGGGCTCGGCGCCATCGCGCTGGGGCTGCCGCTGTCGCATGCGGCGCTGGTGACGATCGTGCTGGTCGCGGCGCTGCCGAGCGCGAGCAACGTGTCGATGCTGGCCGAGCGCTTCGGCGCGGACAACGGCCGCATCGCCCGCATCATCCTGTGGACGACGGTGATCGCCTTCCTGAGCTTTCCGCTCGCGGTGAGCGCGCTGAGGAACTAGGGAGTCAGCACCCCGAGCTTGTACGGGTCGGCATCGGCGAGGCGCTCGCACTTCGAGAAGTCGCGGCCCTGCGTGCCGTCGCAGTAGTAGGTGTTGTAGACGCGGCCGAAGAGCGTGGGGCTCGCGGTGAAGAGCACGCCGTGGTCGGGCTGCCAGTTGTCGCGGGAGCTGTCCTTGGCGGGCGGAACGCTGGCTTCCACCGGCTTGGCCGAGGTGGGCGTGAACTCGGCCAGCGTCTTGTGGGCGTCGTCGCCGCGCCAGCGCACCGCCAGCTCGGCGGCCGAGGGGCGCTGCGCCACCGGCAGCAGGATGCCGTTGACCTGCAGGCCATAGCCGAAGCGATGAGTCTTGCCGGCCAGGAAGGCGTAGGCGCAGGCCGCCATGCACTGGCCTCGCACCTCGGTCTGCACGCCGCTCGCGCGGATGGCGTCGGCGAAGGCGCCGGCCGCTTCGGCGGTGCCGCCGAACGAGTCCTCGAAGACCACGGTGTGGATCGTTCCGCTGCCGAGCTGCTCGGTGAACTCCTTGACCATGGTCCCGTCGAGCATGCCCGAGACCACGAGACGGCCGCCCTGCACCTCCAGCTCCGCGGCGGTCGAGGCCGACGGCATGGCGAAGGAAAGGGAAAGGGCGGCCAGGCACGATGCCAGCGAGAGGGACCAACCAGAGCGAGACGGCGGTTTCACGGCGACCTACCTTTGCAAGCGGTGAGCGAGGCAGTTTGGAGTGCGCGATCCGCGGCGGGTTCGCGTCTTTACAGCTTGAGCAGCGCCGGGGTGCGCCGTCAACTCTTTTTTCACAAATTTGCGGTAGTCCGGGGCATGTCGTAAGACATAGCTATCCGCTACTACTTCAGATGAATGCTTGGGTTTGCAGATGCGCTGCTACAGTGCTTCCAAGTCAAGATGTGAATGGGGCGCGCAATGGCAATTCTGGTTCGCATCCTTCTGTGGCTGGCCTGGCTCTCGGCCGTCGGCTGGTTCTGGCATGCCGGCAGGTTCGGCACCGCCACGGCGATCGCGCTCGCTGCGCTGAGCCTCGTGGTGTTCGCATGGCCCGTGAGCGTCGCGCGACGCCGGCACAACGAACTTCGCTACGTCGACATGGGCAAGGAGCCCACCGGCTACCACTGAAACCGCGGTCTCTGGCCCGCGGGCGGCCCCGGCCTCAGATGCTGTGCGGGTCGACGTCGACCAGCCAGCGGATCACGCCCTTGCCTTCCGGTGCACGCCGCAGTTCGTGCAGCAGCGGCTGCCATGCCGCAAGCAGCTTCTGCAGCGCGGCGCGCGAGGGGCTCTCGATCAGCATCTGCGCACGCTCCACGTTCGCCACGCGCTGGATCGCCAGCGGCACCGCCGGATAGCGCGTGACGATGTCGGCGCCGGGCAGCGACTCCGCCTGGTCGGCAGCCGTGTTCAAAAAACCCTGCGCCACCGACTGCTCGCGCGCGTCGGCCCTCAGCAGCGCCTGGAACGCGAAGGGCGGCATGGCTGCGGCGCGGCGCTCGTCGAGCTGCTGCTGCGCGAAGGCGACGTAGTCGTGCTTGCGCAGCGCCATGAAGAGCGGGTGCTGCGCATGGTGCGTCTGCACCCACATCTCGGCCTTCGCACCTTGCGCGGCGAGGTAGGCGGCGTCGCGGCCCGCGCGGCCGGCCGACTGCATCAGCAGGCTGAAGAGCCGCTCCGGCGCGCGGAAGTCGCTGGAGAACAGCGCGCCGTCGGGGTTCACCGCCGCCACCAGCGTGATGCGGCGGAAGTCGTGGCCCTTGGCGATCATCTGCGTGCCCACCAGCACGTCGACCTCGCCCGCATGCACGGCCGCGAGCTGCGACTCGAGTGCGCCCTGCTTCTTGGTGCTGTCGGCGTCGATGCGCGCGATGCGGATTGCGCCGCCATCGGGCCGCTTCACCGACGAGAACAGCTCCGCCAGGTGCTCCTCGAGCCGCTCGGTGCCGCGGCCGACCGGTGCGATGTCGGGGTTGCCGCAGGCCGGGCAGGCACGCGGCACGCGCTCGGTGAAGCCGCAGTGGTGGCAGCGCAGCGTGCGGTCGATCTTGTGGAACACGCGATACGCGCTGCAGTGCGGGCATTCGCTCTTCCAGCCGCAGTCGCCGCAGGCCAGCACCGGCGCATAGCCGCGCCGGTTGAGGAAGATCATGCTCTGCTCGCCGCGCGCGATGCGCCGGCCGATGGCGTCGAGCAGCGCGCCCGAGATCACCGTCTTCGGCGGCTGCAGGTTCATGTCGACCAGCCGCACGGCCGGCAGTTCGCCCGCGCCGATGCGCGAGGGCATGGCCAGCCGCACGTAGCGCCCGCCCGGGTCTTCGCCTTCGGCGGGGCGGCTCTGGTGCCAGCTCTCCAGCGAGGGCGTGGCCGAGCCCAGGATCACCTTGGCCTTCTCGCGCTGGCCACGCCACACGGCGAGGTCGCGCGCAGAGTAGCGCGCGCCTTCCTGCTGCTTGTAGCTGGGGTCGTGCTCCTCGTCGACCACGATGAGCCTGAGCGCCGGGATCGACGCGAACACCGCCATGCGCGTGCCCAGCACGATGCGCGCCGTGCCGCTGTGCGCCGCCAGCCAGCTCGCCAGGCGCTGCGGGTTGGTCATGCCGCTGTGCAGCGAGACCACCGCCTCGTCGCCGAAGCGCGCCTTGAAGCGGGCTTCGAGCTGCGGCGTAAGGTTGATCTCGGGCACCATCACCAGCGCCTGCGCCTCGGGCTCGCGTGCCAGCAGGTCGGCCACGCAGCGCAGGTAGACCTCGGTCTTGCCGCTGCCGGTGCTGCCGGCGAGCAGGAAGGTGCCTGTTGCTTCCTCGATGCGCGCCAGCACGGCCGCCTGCTCCGCGCTCAGCGCCACCGGGTTCGACGACTCGGGCGTCTGCGCCACCGGCCCGGCCGCGCTCTTGCGCTTGAGCCGGCGCGCGAGCTGCGCCGTCGACAGGTCGCGCAACTGCGGCGGCAGCGCGGCCAGCGCGATCTCGCCGATCGAGCGCTGGTAGTAGCGCGCGGCAAAGGCCACGAGGTCGCGCCAGCCCTCGCCCAGCGGCGTGAGCGCATCGAGCGCCGCGCCCACCGGCTTGAGCGCCATGTCGGGCTCGGCGCCTTCCAGCGAGACCGGCTCGTTCCAGACCACACCCAGCACCTCGCGCTTGCCCAGCGGCACCCGCACCAGCGTGCCGGGCGGCAGGGGCTCGGCGCCGGCGTAGCTCAGCAGGTCGCCGAGCGCGGCGTGCGCGGGCGTCTGCACGGCGATGTCGAGCCGCCAGGGCAGCGCCGCGGGGGCGCCGTCCGTCGGATCGGAGGCCTCGTCGAGGGGGAGGCGGGCGGAGGAGATGGCGGGTCCTTCTTGGAGCGATTTGTTAATGAGACTTGGAGCAAGAGCGCTTAAGTCGTTGATTTTTCAGCGCTTTGGAGGCCATCCAGAGTTCCTGTGGATAACTTTGTTGACAAGCATGCTGGACTCGCCGCCAAGCCTTGAAAATCAAGGCTCTGGCTGGATTGCCCGGAAAAAAAGCAAAGTTCAAATCCTATATAAATCAACAACTTAGCGTTGCTATCTCTTTGGGAGCAAAGAAAGCGGCTCCCTTCGGAATCTTGCGCAGTGCAGCACGCGTTTTGTGCATAAGTGGGAACCATATGCCGTTTTTGCGCTTGACAAACGGCGGCGTACCGACTCCCGGGGGCGCACCGCGGCCGCGCGAACCCGTTCTTGCTGATAACAGGTGTATCAGCCGCGCATCGCGCGCGACCTGGCGTGCACCGCCGCCACCAGCGCCGCCACGTGCTCCGGCGGCGTGAACTGGCTGATGCCGTGGCCCAGGTTGAAGATGTGCGTCGGGCCCTGGGTGGCGCGGTCGGTGTGGGGCTTGCCGAAGGTGTCGAGCACCTTGGCCACCTCGGCCTCGATCCGCTCGGGCGGCGCGAACAGCACGTTGGGGTCGATGTTGCCCTGCAGCGCCTTGGCCTTGCCGTCCGTGCCTTCGGCAATCTGGCGGCGCGCGGCGGCCAGGTTCACGGTCCAGTCCACGCCAAGTACCTGGCAGTCGAGTTCGCGCATGGCTTCCAGCCACAGGCCGCCGCCCTTGGTGAACACGATGCGCGGCACCGGCTGGCCGTCGGCGCCGTTGCGCTTCAGGCCGGCCAGCACGCGGGCGGTGTAGGCGAGGCTGAATTCCTGGAACGCGCCGTCGGCCAGCACGCCGCCCCAACTGTCGAAAATCATCACGGCCTGCGCGCCGGCGTCGATCTGGGCGTTGAGATACGCGGCCACCGAATCGGCGTTCACGGCCAGCACGCGGTGCATCAGGTCGGGGCGGCCGTAGAGCATGCTCTTCACCAGGCGGTAGTCGCTGGAGCCGGCGCCTTCCACCATGTAGCAGGCCAGCGTCCACGGGCTGCCCGAGAAGCCGATCAGCGGCACGCGGCCATTCAGCGCCTTGCGGATCGAGGCCACGGCGTCGAACACGTAGCGCAGCTTTTCCATGTCGGGCACTTCGAGCGCGGCCACCGCCGCCTCGTCGCGCAGCGGGCGCGCGAAGCGCGGGCCTTCGCCGGCCTCGAAGGACAGGCCCAGGCCCATGGCGTCGGGCACGGTGAGGATGTCGGAGAACAGGATGGCCGCGTCCAGCGGATAGCGCTCCAGCGGCTGCAGCGTGACCTCGGTGGCGTAGCCGGTGTTGGTGGCCAGCCCCATGAAGCTGCCCGCCTTAGCGCGGGTGGCCACGTATTCCGGCAGGTAGCGGCCGGCCTGGCGCATCAGCCAGACGGGCGTGTGGTCGGTGGCCTGGCGCCAGCAGGCCCGCAGGAAAGTGTCGTTTTGCAATGGGGCGAAAGGCATTTCCCGATTGTCGCAGGGGTGTGTCCCGGCCCGCTCAGGCAACCGGCTTGCCGCCGAACGCGTCCGCCACGAGGCCGATGAGCCACTGCAGGGCCGGGTCGGCATCTTGCGCGGCCGTCCACAGCAGCGACACCTCGTAGGCCGGCGTCTCGAAAGGCAAGGGGCTCACCGCCAGCCCCAGCGCGTCCCGCCAGGTGGCGGCGGCGAAGGTGGGCACCGTGGTGATCGCGGGCATCTGCCGCACGATGAAGGGGCTGGTCGCGAAGTTGCGGCTGGAGAAGACGACCTGGCGCGCGTGCCCCTTCTCGCGCAGCAGTTCGTCGACGAGCCCGCTGAGGTCGGCGCTGAACGAGGTCAGCAGGTGCGGGTGGCGCAGGTACTCGGCGAGCGTGATCTTCGTGCCGCGCAGCTTCACCAGCGCCGGGTTGTAGACACAGACGAAGTTCCAGCCGAACAGCGCGCGCTGCCGGTGCCACGAGGCGCGGTCGATGAAGACGCCTGCCGCCAGCTCGATCTCGGCCGCGTCGAGCATGGCGGGCGCATTCGTGCGGTCGGCCTCGCGCGCGATCAGCCGCACGCCGGGCGCCTCTTCGGAAAGCCGCTGCATCAGCCGCGGCATCAGCGCCACTTCGAGCGCGTCGCTCAGGCCGATGCGGAACACGCGCTCGGCCTTCGCCGGGTCGAACGCTGGCCGCGCATGCAGTGCCTGCTGCAGCGACAGCAGCAGCGGCTCGATGACGCGCGCAAGCTCCAGCGCACGCGGCGTCGGCGTCATGCCGTGCGAGGTGCGCACGAACAGCTCGTCGCCCAGCGCGGCGCGCAGGCGCTTGAGGGCGCCGCTCAATGCAGGCTGGCCGATGAACAGGCGCTGCGCCGCGCGCGTGACGCTGCGTTCGTGCAGCAGCGCGTGGAACACCAGCAGCAGGTTCAAGTCGAGCCGCCTGAAATCACTTTCGTTGATGTATTCCATGGTTTCAAACGATTTGAATGATAGTGCCGTGCTCCCTAACCTGAGGCCTCTTCCAGCATTCAAAGGAATCGGCATGACCCAGAAGGAACAACAGCAACAGACGGTGGTGGTGGTCGGCGGCTCGTCGGGCGTGGGGCTCGAGACCGTGCGGCGCATGGCGGCGACCGGCGCGCGCGTGATCGCCACGGGGCGCGACAACGGCAAGCTGCAGGAGGCGATTGGTGGCCTGGGCGCGAACGTGAGCGGCGCGGCCTTCGACGCCTGCGACCGCGGCGCGCTCGATGCCTTCTTCGACAGGGTCGGGCCCGTCGACCACCTGGTGCTGACGCTCAGCGGCGGCGAGGGCGCGGGCGAGTTCGCGCAGCTCGACCTGCAGTCGCTGCGCCGCGGCTTCGAGGCCAAGTTCTGGCCGCAGCTCGAGGCCGCGCAGTCCGGCGCCCGCGTGCTGCGCAAGGGCGGCAGCCTGACCTTCGTGACGGCGATTTCCGCGCGCAACTCGCTGCCCGGCACGGCGGGGCTCGCGGCCATCAACGGCGCGATCGAGGCGATGGTGGGCAGCCTGGCGCGCGAGCTGAAGCCGAGCCGCGTGAACGCGGTGTCGCCCGGCCTGGTCGACACGCCCTGGTGGAACCGCGTGCCCGCCGCGATGAAGGACGACCTGTTCCGCCAGCAGGTCGAGACGCTGCCCGTCGGCCGCGTGGGCCGTCCGCAGGACGTGGCGCATGCGATCCAGTTCCTGATCGAGAACGGCTACACCACGGGCACCGTCATCGAGTGCGACGGAGGGCTGCGGCTGGTGTGAGTCGAAGCGCCGGCAGCACCCGAAAGTTCCTGGGCCGGGGCATGCATGGGGCGGGCATCGAAAAGTTTTGTTGAAAAAACGGGGGGTGGATACAGAGCGATACGCAGGACCGGGCGAACGGCGGTTCGAGGCGCGAAAGTCGGATCCATCGACCTTCCACCACAACCTCCAGCCATCCAGGAAAGCCCCATGACATCGTCGCTCCAACTGCCCCGCAGATCCTTCCTCGCCGCCGCGGCCCTCGGCGCCGCAGCCGCCCAGCTGGCGGCGCTCACGCCGGCTTTCGCCCAGGCCGCCGGGGCGCCCCGGCGCCTCGAGCCGCTCAAGAGCATCGATGCCGGCACGCTCAACATCGGCTACTACGAAGCGGGCCCGGCCGACGGCGCGCCGGTGATCCTGCTGCACGGCTGGCCCTATGACATCCACATGTTCGTCGACGTGGCGCCGGCGCTCGCGGCGGCCGGCTTTCGCGTCATCGTGCCGTACCTGCGCGGCTACGGCACCACGCGCTTCCTGTCGGCGGACACGCCGCGCAACGGGCAGCAGTCGGTGGTCGCCGTGGACATCATCGCGCTGATGGACGCGCTCAAGATCCAGGTCGCCACCGTCGCCGGCTGCGACTGGGGCGCGCGCACCGCCTGCATCATGGCCGCGCTGTGGCCGCAGCGCGTGAAGGCGCTGGTGTCGGTGAGCGGCTACCTCATCGGCAGCCAGGAGGCCGGCAAGGTGCCGCTGCCGCCGCAGGCCGAGCTGCAGTGGTGGTACCAGTATTACTTCGCGACCGAGCGCGGCCGCGCCGGCTACGAGAAGAACCGCCACGACTTCGCCAGGCTGATCTGGCAGACCGCGTCGCCCAAGTGGAACTTCGACGCGGCCACCTTCGATCGCAGCGCCGTGGCGCTCGACAACCCCGACCACGTGGCCATCACGGTCCACAACTACCGCTGGCGCCTCGGCCTGGCCGAGGGCGAGGCGAAGTACCAGGCCCTGGAGGAGCGGCTCGCCAAGGCGCCCGTGATCGGCGTGCCCACCATCACGCTCGAAGGCGACGCCAACGGCGCGCCGCACCCGGAGCCCAGCGCCTACGCGAAGAAGTTCTCGGGACGCTACGAACACCGGCTGGTCAGCGGCGGCATCGGCCACAACCTGCCGCAGGAAGCGCCCGAGGCCTTCGCGAAGGCGGTGATCGACGTCGCGCGCGGCTGAGTCGACAAGCCCTGAGCGCAGGAACGACGAACATGTGGAACATCCACCAGGCCTACATCGACGGCGCCTTCGTGCCCGTGCAGGGCGGCGAGCGGCTGGAGATCGTCAACCCGGCCACCGGGCAGCCGATCGGCACCGTGACGCTGGCGAACCGCGACGACGCGAAGCGGGCGATCGAAGCCGCGGGCCGGGCGCAGCCGGCAATGGCCGGCAGCAGCAAGGCGCGGCGCATAGCCATGCTCAGGCGCCTCGAAGCCGCCGTGCTGGCGCGTACCGAGCAGATCTGCGAAGCCACCATCGAGGAATACGGCGGTCCGCTGGCGCGCTCGCGCTGGGTCAGCAACTACGCATCGCAATGCTTCGCCGACACGGCGCGGATGCTGGAAGGCTACGAGTTCGAGCGCCGCATGGGTGACGCGGTCGTGCGCATGGAGCCGGTCGGCGTGGCCGGACTCATCGCGCCATGGAACAGCACCGCAGGGAGCATCTGCAGCAAGCTGGCCTCGGCCGTCGCCGCGGGCTGCGCATCGGTGATCAAGCCCAGCGAGTTCAGCCCGCTGCAGGCGCGGGTCGTGACCGAGGCGCTGCACGAAGCCGGGCTGCCCGCGGGCGCGGTCAACGTGCTGCTCGGACGCGGCGGCGACGTGGGCGACGAGATCGCCACCCATCCGGCGATCGCCAAGATCTCGTTCACCGGCTCGACGGCCACCGGCAAGCTCATCGCGCGCGCGGGCCTGGACACGCTCAAGCGCGTGAGTCTCGCGCTCTCGGGCAAGTCGGCCACCGTGGTGCTGGACGATGCAGACCTGCCGGCGGCGCTGCCCATGGCGCTGGGCGCGGCCTTCATGAACAACGGCCAGGCCTGCGTGGCGGGCACGCGGCTGCTGATTCCGAACGCGCAGATGGCGCAGGCCATCGAGATCCTGCGCGCGGCGGCAGCGGCCATGCGCGTGGGCGATCCGCGCGACCCCGCCACCGCGGTCGGGCCGCTGGCGAGCAAGGCGCAGTTCGAGCGCGTGCAGCGCTACATCCGCCGCGGGCTCGAGCAGGGCGCGACGCTCGTGGCCGGCGGCGAGGGCCGGCCGGATGGTTTCGACAAGGGCTGGTTCGTGCGCCCCACCGTGTTCGCGGGCGTGCGCAACGACATGGACATCGCGCGCGAGGAGATCTTCGGGCCGGTGCTCTCGGTGATCGGCTACGACGGCGATGACGAAGCGGTGGAGATCGCGAACGACTCGCCGTACGGGCTGCAGGCCTACGTCTTCTCCTCGCAGCCGCAGCGCGCGCTGGATGTGGCTTCTCGGCTGCGCGCCGGCACGGTGCTGGTCAACCGCGTCACGCCCGAGCTGAGCGCGCCTTTCGGCGGCGTGAAGCAGTCGGGCATCGGCAGGGAGTTCGGGCTCTTCGGCATGGAAGCCTTCCTGGAGCCGAAGACGATGGCGGCCGCACGGTCGGGCTGAAGTCGGGCTGAAGCCGAGCGGGGGCGGCAAGGAGGGGGTGGGGCAGGCGCTATCCTGCCTCATGCTTTCTACAGAATCCGCTTCCGTCGCGTCGAACGCCGGCAGGAGGCAATCGGGGGCCTGGGCGTGGCTCTTCTCCGTCCTGATCTTGCTGTGCATCGCGCTGGGCTCATGCCCGGCGTTCGCGCAGACGAAGACGACCCTGGTGCCCGTGCCGCCGATGAAGACGCGCGTGGTCGACCTCACGAACACGCTGGACGCGAGCGAGACTGCCGCGCTGCGCCAGGAGATTTCGGAGCTCGAGAGCAGCACGCAGGCGCAGCTCGCGGTGCTGATCGTGCCGACGACCGGCCGGGAGACGATCGAACAATTCGCCACGCGCGTGTTCGCGACCTGGAAGCTGGGCCGCAAGGACGAGGACGACGGCGTGCTGGTGCTCGTCGCGCTGAAGGACCGCAGGATGCGCATCGAGGTTGGCAAGGGGCTCGAAGGCACGATCACCGACATCCAGGCCGCCGCGATCATCGACCGGGAGATGGTGCCGCGCTTTCGCAACGGCGACTACGCGGGCGGCGTGCAGGCCGCGGTGCGGGCGCTCTCGCAGCTGATCGGTGCGCCGGCGACGGCGCAGCCCTGGCCCGACACGCTCGCATCGGACACAGCGTCCGCGCCGATGCCGGTGGATGAAGAGGCCGTGCGCGAGCCGACCTCATCCGGCGGAGGCCTCACGCCGGAGGGGAAGGCCTTCCTGGGCGTCATGCTGTGGAGCATCGGCGTGGGTGCGTGGCATGGGCTTGGCGCGGGGCCGCTCGTCGCCGCGCGCCGCCGCGCCTCGCGACCCGCTTCGCGCGGCAAGCGTTCGGGCAAGCGAGGGCGGCGCCTGCATCGCCCCGAGCCCTGGGCCGAGGCGCTGCAGGAGATCGAACCCGAAGCGCCCCGCAAGCCGCGCGACTGGCGGCTCGTGCTCGGCCTTGTCGGCGCGGGTCCGCTGGGCGGGGCGGCCATGCTGCTGAATCCCTTCATGGCGTGGGTCCTCGCCATTCCCGCGCTCTTCCTCTATGGCCTCGGCTACCTGTGCGGGCGCGTGAAGGAAGTGGCTTACGTGCTCGGCGGCATCGCCGCGGTGATTGCCGCGCTGGTCTGCATCGCCTTCATCGTCGGCGCCGATGCGTTCTGGCCGGGCTTTCTGTGGGCGCTGGCCATCGGCGGCGCGGGCCTGCTGGTCACGGTCATCGTCTTCGGCATCCGCAACACCTGGCGGGACGGCAGCGTGCTCGGGTTCGCGGTCCGCTGGATCGTCGTGCTGGGCGTGGTCGTCGCGGCGGTGGTGATCAGCGAGCCCGGACCGTTCTTCGACGAGACGTGGATCCCGGTTGCCGTTGCGAGCGTTCTCGCGCTGCTGTTCATGTTCGTCTTCCCGAGCTTCGGCTCGGGTTCGGGGGACGGCGACAGCTCGGACAGCGGCTGGAGCAGCGGCTCGTCGAGCAGTTCTTCGAGCAGCAGCAGCAGTTCGTCGGGCAGCTCTTCGTCCGGCGGTGGCGGCTCCAGCAGCGGAGGCGGGGCCTCCGGCAGCTGGTAGCCGCCGGTCAGACCACCGGCACGCGCCGCGCGTCGGCCGGGTTCACGTTGCGCCGGTACAGCACCAGCGTCGCGATCAGCCCGCACACGGCGGCGGCCGTCATCCACAGGCCCGGCGCGCCCTTGTCGCCGGTCATCTCGATCAGCCCCGTGGCGATGGCCGGCGTGAAGCCGCCGAAGAGCGCGGTGGCCAGGCTGTAGGCCAGCGAGAAGCCGGCGGTGCGCACGCTCACAGGCATCACCTCGGTGAGCGCGACCACCATCGCGCCGTTGTAGCTGGCGTACAGGAACGACAGCCACAGCTCGACCGCGAGCATGCGCGCGAAGCTGGGCTCGCCGACCAGCCACTTGAGGGCAGGGTAGGCGGTGAGGATGGTCAGCACCGTGAACACGACCAGCAGCGGCTTGCGGCCCACGCGGTCGGACAGCGCGCCCATGATCGGCAGCCAGATGAAGTTGGAGATGGCCACGCACAGCGTGACGATCAGCGCGTCGGTGGTGCTCAGGTGCAGCACGGCCTTGCCGAAGGTGGGCGTGTAGACGGTGATCAGGTAGAACGACACGGTGGTCATCGACACCAGCATCATCCCGGCGATGACCAGGCCCCAGTTGGCGACCATCGAGCGGAAGATCTCGCGCGCGTCGGGACGGTGCTTGCGCGCCATGAACTCCTCGGTCTCCTGCAGCGAGCGGCGGATGATGAAGAGCACCGGCACGATCAGGCAGCCCACGAAGAAGGGAATGCGCCAGTAGAAGTCGCCGATCTCCTGCGGCGTGAAGGTCACGTTGAGCCAGTAGCCGATGGCCGCGGCCACGACGATGGCCACCTGCTGGCTGGCCGACTGCCAGCTCACGTAGAAGCCCTTGCGGCCCGGCGTCGCCATCTCCGACAGGTACACCGACACGCCGCCGAGCTCCACGCCGGCCGAGAAGCCCTGCAGCAGCCGCCCGATCAGCACCAGCACCGGAGCCGCGATGCCGATGGTCGCGTAGGCCGGCACACAGGCGATCAGCAGCGTGCCGAGCGCCATCAGCGCGAGCGTGACGATCAGGCCCTGGCGGCGGCCGACGCGGTCGACGTACGCGCCCAGGAAGATCGCGCCCAGCGGCCGCATCAGGAAGCCGGCGCCGAAGGTCATGAAGGTCAGCATCAGCGAGGCGTACTCGTTGCCCGACGGGAAGAAGGCCTTCGAGATCTGCGTAGCGTAGAAGCCGAACAGGAAGAAGTCGAACATCTCCATGAAGTTGCCGCCGGTCACGCGCAGGACGGTGGCGAACTTGGAGGAGGAAGCGGTGGAGGCGTGGGCAGCGGTGCCCGTTTGCGCGGCGCTGGGCGCAGGATTCATCTTGTTGTCCCCTTGGGCAGTACTGGCGATGTGCTCGCCCAAGGGTAGTACCGGCTCCCCGACCGCAACCTGACTGCGGCGGTCAGGTAGCTGTCACTCGCCGCCGCAGTCGGCGGGCGGGCAGGCGCTCAGGCCTTGTACTTGATCGAGCAGCCGTAGGGCCGCGTCGCGGCCGCCGAGATCGGCTTGCCGCCGAAGGCTTCGCCCAATGCCTGGTTGACGTAGTTGGTCGCGGTCTTGATGTCGTCCACCCGCGCCGAGGCGATGCTGTCGATGCCGCCCGCGTACACCAGCGTGCCCTTGGGGTCGATGATGAAGATGTGCGGCGTGGTGCGCGCGCCGTAGACCTGGCCGATGACGCCGTCCTCGTCCATCAGCACGGCGGTGGGCGCGGCTTTCTGCGACTTCATCCAGGCGTCGAGCGCCTCGGGCTTGAGGTAGTCGGTGGCGGCGCGCTCGGTGGAATTGATGGCCAGCCACACCACGCCCTTTTCCGTGGCGGCCTTCTGGGTGGCGGGCATGTTGCCGCTGCCGTAGTGCTTGCGCACGAAGGGGCAGCCGGGGTTGGTCCATTCGAGCACCACGAACTTGCCCGCGAAGTCGGACAGCTTGTGCTTGGCGCCGGTGGTGTCCACCGCGACGAAATCAGGCGCCTGCTGGCCCACGGTGGGCGCCGCGGCGGCGTTGTTGCCCATCAAGAAGGTGGCGCCGAGCGCCACGGCCGCGGCGACGACGGCACGGCGGGAGGCCCGGCTCAGGGCGGCGCGGGCATTGCGCGCGGCACGGAAGGAACGCGAGTCGACGGTTGGCGAGAGAGACATGGCCAGCTTGAACTCCAAAACAAAATTCCAAACAACAACTGCAGCTTAGAACGGTTTCTTCAAGTGCATGTGACAACCCATGTCACGCCGGTGGTCAAAGCGCGGCGTCAAAGGGCGGCGATCGCGGCGCGGACTTCGTCCTTGCCCAGTATCTCCGTCAGCACGACCGGCGGCTTGCCCGGCGCCTGCAGCACGTACACCGGCACGCCGCTGCGGCCCAGCGCGGTGAGCGCGGCGGTGATGGCCGGGTCGCGGCGGGTCCAGTCGGCGCGCAGCATGGCGACCTTCTTGGCGTCGAAGTCGGCCAGCACCTGATCGTCGGACAGGGTGCTCTTCTTGTTGTACTGGCAGGTCACGCACCACGCGGCGGTGAAGTCGATGAACACCGGCCGGCCCGCGTCGGACAACTGCGCCACGCGCTCGGCGGACCAGGGCTGCCAGCGCTGGCCGGTCCCGTCCTTCGTGCCGGCCGATGCCAGCTTGGCCGGCTCCACCACCTGCAGCACGTTGCGGCCGATGGCGGCGGTGAGCACGGCGGTGAAGGCGATCAGCACGCCCGCGATCACGACCCGGGCGCGCCCGCGCAGCGTGAGCGCCCAGACGATGGCGGCCAGGCACACCAGCAGCGCCAGCAGCGTGCCGGCGCCGTCGATGCCGCTTTGCTGGCCCAGCACCCACACCAGCCACGCCACGGTGGCGAACATCGGAAAGGCCAGCAGGCGGCGCAGCGTGCCCATCCACGGGCCGGGCTTGGGCAGCAGGTAGGCCACCGCGGGCACGAAGCCGGCCACGAGATACGGCAGCGCCAGCCCGAAGCCCAGCGCCACGAACAGCAGCAGCGCCTGCGCGGCCGGCAGGCCGATGGCGAAGCCCAGCGAGGCGCCCATGAACGGCGCGGAGCACGGCGATGCGATGACCACGGCGAGCACGCCCGAAAGGAAGTCGTTGGCCAGCGGGTGCCTGGCCTGCGCGCTGCAGACCGACGAAGGCGCGGCGCGGCCGAACTCGAACACGCCCGCGAGGTTCAGCCCGATCAGCGTGAACAGCGCCGCCAGCGCCGCCACCACGCCCGGCGACTGCAGCTGGAAGCCCCAGCCCAGCCCGGCGCCCGCTGCGCGCAGCGCCAGCATGCCGCCGCCCAGCGCGAGGAAGGACAGCATCACGCCGCCCGTGTAGGCCAGCCCCGCCTTGCGGTGCGCGCTGGCGTTGCCCGCCTGCCGCGCGAAGCCCAGCACCTTGATCGCGAGGATCGGGAACACGCAGGGCATCAGGTTCAGCAGCAGGCCGCCGAGCAGGGCGCCCAGCAGCGCGGCCAGGAAGGTGGTGGAAGACGGGGCGGGCAACTCGGCGGCCTTTGCCGCACCGGCATTCGCGGCGTTGGCCGCGAGCGCGGCCTGCAGCGCCGGAGGCACCTCCGCGGCGCGCGGCGCGGCGGCCGTGGGCCAGGCGCCCGAGACAGGCGCCTCGGCGCGCCATGCCGCCGGCTGGCCGGCCTGCCGGTCGGCCTCGGGCAGCGTTACCACCACCGGCATGACGGTGGGGCTGGCGCTGCGCTGGTCGGCCAGCGGCACGGTGGCGGTCCAGGTGTCGCCCTGCCAGGATTGGGTCCAGTCCTTGCCGGAGACGGCCGCGGTGCGGATCACCTCGGGGGTCTCGGGGAAGAACTCCAGCGTCTTGCCCTGCGCGGCGGCGGGCAGGCCTTCGAGCTTCACCTTCAGGCTGTGGCCGTCGACCTCGACGGTGCCCGGTTTGGACAGCGGCTGCGGGCGGGCGGCGAGGGCGGTATCGAACTCGGCCTTGTGCAGCGCGGTCGAGCCCTGCAGCGGCAGGGCCAGCGTGAAGGTGCCTTCCTCGGGAATGCATTCCTTGCGGCAGACCAGCCAGGAAGCCTTGAGCTGGATGTCCATCGCCGGCGTGCCGCCCAGCGCCACCGGCGGCTTGTAGAGCGTGGACACCTCCAGCGGCACCGGCAGCAGCACGGTGTTCTCGTAGCCGTAGTTGGCGAGGCTGCCGACCGGGATCTTCTTCGGCGCCGGCCATGCGATCTCGCCGGTCGAGACGCCCGCCGGCAGCGTCCACGTCATCTCGGTGGGCAGGCCGGAATCGCCGGCGTTCTTCCAGTAGGTGTGCCACTCGGGCTGGTGCGCGATCTGCAGGCCGACCCACACTGGGGCGCCGGGCGTCACGCCGTCCGGGGCGTGTGCGATGAGTTCGGCGCGCACATGGGGGGTGGTGACCACGGCGCCCGGCTTGGACGCCAGCTCGGATGTCGATTGCGCCATAGCCGGCATGCTGGCTGCGGCCGTTGCTATCAGAAGCGTAGCGAATTGGATGCGCGGGAAGATCATGCCGTCAGTCGGAGCAATCGGTGGGGGCGAAGTTCCGGAGCTTCGTTCAGGCCGCCGTGGCGGTTTGCGGGCCCCAGCCCAGCACCACGCGGCGGCTGCTGGCGCTCTTCTTCTCTATCTTGGTGACCACCACCGCCCCGATCTCGGCGGTGTTTGCAACATGCGTGCCGCCGCAGGGCTGGAAGTCGATCGCCGCCTGGCCTTCGCCCGCCCCGCCGATGCGGATGGTGCGCACCGTGCCCGTGCCGCGCGGCGGCTGCACGCTCATGCTCTTGACCAGTGCCGGGTTGGCGTCGAGCTCCTCGTCGGTGATGGCGCCCACCGTCAGCGGGTGGGCCGCCTCGACCAGCCGGGCCAGGCCGGCGGTCAGCGAATCCTTGTCCAGCGGGTCGGTCATGTGGAAGTCGAGCCGCGCGTACTCGGGGGTGATGGAGCAGCCGTTCACCGGGACCGGCACAAGGTGGCAAAGCAGGTGGGTGGCGGTATGGAAGCGCATCAGCCGGTGGCGGCGCTCCCAGTCGATGCGGGCGGTGACAGCGTCGCCGGGCTTCAGCGCGGCCAGCGGCTCGTCCTGCCCGGGGGCCGGCACGTGGACGAATTCGTCGGTCGGCTGGCCCTCGGCGTCCTTGGCCTTGCGGGTGTCGGCGATGACGATCTCGCGCCCGCCGGCCAGGGCCAGCACGCCGCTGTCTCCGGCCTGCCCGCCGCCCAGCGGATAGAACACCGTGCGGTCCAGCACGATGCCGGCGTCGTCGATTCGCACGATGCGGGCGTCGCAACTGCGCAGGTAGGCGTCGGCGCGGAACAGGTCGTCGGTCATCCGGCGATGGTAGCGGCGATGCGCGAATGAGGTGCGCCCACGCCAGAAAGCGCCCACGGCCGACACTCCCGGGCCCGCCCGCCTTGGGATGATGCGCCGCATGCGGCACGCCGCCGCGCGAAGGATCACGCATGAATCGACCGCAGCAAGCACCCACCCGCCTCGCGTCTTCATGGCCGCGCACCGCCGCCGCGGCCCTGGCCGCCGTGCTGCTCGCCGCCGGCTGCGGCGAGGCCGCCAAGCTCGCCCCAGAACTCACCACCGGCCCCCGCCCCCAGTTGGCCGAGCCCAACAAGACGCTGATTCCCACCGTCAACGTCGCCCCGGCCGTCGGCTGGACCGACACCGCCGCGCCCGTTCCGGCCGAGGGCCTGAAGGTGACGGCGCTGGCGCGCGGCCTCGACCACCCGCGCTGGGTCTACACGCTGCCCAACGGCGACATCCTCGTGGCCGAGAGCAACAAGCCGCCCAAGCCCGCCGACAGCAACGACGGCGGCAGCGGCCCCATCGCCAAGATCCGCAACTGGGTCATGGGCAAGGTCATGGGCCGCGCGGGCGCGGGCGTGCCCAGCGCCAACCGCATCACCCTGCTGCGCGACGCCGACGGCGACGGCTTGGCCGAGGTCAGGCAGGTGTTCATGAGCAACCTGCGCTCGCCCTACGGCATGGCGCTGGTCGGCAACGAGCTCTTTATCGCCAACGCCGACGCGCTGGTGAAGGTGCCCTACACCGAGGGCCAGACCTCCATCGCCGCCAGCCCCACGCTGGTGACGCAGCTGCCCGCAGGCATCAACCACCACTGGACCAAGAACGTCATCGCCAACGCCGACGGCAGCAAGCTCTACGTGACGGTCGGTTCCAACAGCAACATCGGCGAGAACGGCCTGCCGGCAGAGGCGGGCCGCGCCGCCATCTGGGAGGTCGACACCAGGAGCGGCGAGAAGCGCCTGTTCGCCAGCGGCCTGCGCAACCCCAACGGCATGGGCTGGGAGCCCGACACCAAGGTGCTGTGGACCGTGGTGAACGAGCGCGACGAGATCGGCAGCGACCTCGTGCCCGACTACCTCACCTCGGTGAAGGACGGCGCCTTCTACGGCTGGCCCTGGAGCTACTACGGCGGCGTGGTCGATGCGCGCGTGCAGCCGCAGAACCCGGAGATGGTCGCCAAGGCCATCGCGCCCGACTACGCGCTGGGCTCGCACGTCGCGCCGCTCGGCCTGGCCTTCTCGCGCCCCGGCGGCATGCCCGATCAGTTCGCCAGCGGCGTCTTCATCGGCGAGCACGGCTCGTGGAACCGCAAGCCCAAGTCGGGCTACAAGGTGGTGTTCGTGCCCTTCATTGGCGGCAAGCCCAGCGGGCCGCCCATCGACGTGCTGACCGGCTTCCTCAGCGCCGACGAGAAGGCCCATGGCCGCCCGGTGGGCGTGGCGCTCGACAAGGGCGGCGCGCTGATCGTGGCGGACGATGTCGGCAACGCGGTGTGGCGGGTGTCGAAGGCGAAGTAGCCTTCTTCCTTTGCTTCCTCGGTCAGCGCTGCGGCCGGGCGATGCGGTAGAGCCGGTGCCGCCGCAGCGCGTGTCCCTCGGGCACCAGCGGGTGGTCGAAGGCGCCGTCCACGTCCTCCTTCATGCCGATGCGCTGCATCACCGCGGCGGAGCGGGTGTTGTTCCATGCGGTGAAGGCGACGATCTCCTGCAGCCCGAGCTGCTCGAAGCCCACCTGCAGCGCGGCGCGCGCCGCCTCGCTGGCGAAGCCATGGCCCCACCACCTGCGCGCGAAGCGCCAGCCGATCTCCACGCAGGGCGAGAAGGGCAGCTCGGCGATCGGCGAGTTGAGCCCGGTGAAGCCCATGAATTCGCCCGTGTCCTTGTGCTCCACCGCCCAGAAGCCCCAGCCGTTCTCGGCGATGCGCGAGCGCGTGCGCGCCACCGCCGCGTCGCTGTCGGCGCGCGTGGGCAGCGGCAGCAGGAACTCCATCACCTGCGGGTCGCCCGCGAGCTCGAAGAAGGGCGCGAGATCGCTCTCGCGCCATTGGCGCATCAGCAGGCGTTGGGTTTCGACTTCGATGACGGCAGGGTGGTCGGCGGCGTGGTCGGTCATGCGGCCGATTCTGCCGGCTCCTCAGAACCCGGCCAGCACCACCTTGCCCTGCGCCTTGCCGCTCTCGATGAGCGCGTGAGCCTTGCGCAGGTTCGCGGCGTTGATGGTGCCGAAGCTCGCGTTGGCCGTGGTGCGGATGCGGCCCGTGTCCACCAGCGCAGCCACCTCGGCCAGCAGCGCGCCCTGCTCGGCGATGTCGGGCGTTTCGAAGCGCGAGCGCGCGAACATCATTTCCCAGTGCAGCGAGATGCACTTGGTCTTCAGCGGCATCGCGTCGAGCACCTTCATGTCGTCGATCACCGCGAGCTGGCCCTGGGGCTTGAGGCTTTCGATGATCTGCGCGTAGTGCTGGTCGGTCTGCGTGAGGCTGGCGACCATGTCGACCTCGCCGATGCCCGCGGCCTTCAGCTCGGCGGCCAGCGGCTTCGAGTGGTCGATCACCGCGTGCGCGCCCAGCTCCAGGCACCAGGCGCGCGTCTCGGCGCGCGAGGCGGTGGCGACGATGCGCAGCTTCGTCAGCTGGCGCGCGAGCTGGATGAGGATGGAGCCCACGCCGCCCGCGCCGCCCGTGACCAGCAGCGTCTGGCCTTCGCCGCCGCCCTTGGGCACGCGCAGGCGGTCGAACAGCAGCTCGTAGGCGGTGATGGTGGTCAGCGGCAGCGCTGCGGCCTGCGCGTCGTCGAGGCTGCTGGGCGCGAGGGCCGCGATGCGCTCGTCCACCGCGTGCAGCTCGGCGTTGGTGCCGGGGCGGATGATCGAGCCCGAGTAGTACACGCGGTCGCCGATCTTGAAGTTCTTCACCCCGGCGCCGACGGCCTCGACCGTGCCCACCGCGTCCCAGCCCAGCACCTTGGCCTGGCCGGCCTCGGGAGCGGCGTTCTTGCGGACCTTGGTGTCCACGGGATTGACCGACACCGCCTTCACGCGCACCAGCAGGTCGCGCGCGCCGGGCACGGGGGCGGGCAGCTCGATGTCCTGCAGCGACTCGGGGTTGTCGATGGGAAGGGACTGGTAGTAGCCGATGGCTTTCATGGGAGGACCTTTCAATGACGAAATCTGAACTGTAGGATCGCAAGGGCAATTTGATAAGTAGGCCAAAATCAGCAACAGTTTCAAATGAAGATTGAAAATATCTCCGACCTGCAGGTGCTGGTGCACACGGCGCGCGCCGGCACGCTCACGGCTGCGGCGCATGCGCTGGGCATCACGCCGGCGGCCGCGAGCGCCACGCTCAAGCGGCTGGAGGCGCAGCTCGGGGCGCGGCTGTTCGAGCGATCGACGCGGGCGATGCGGCTCACGCCGCAGGGGCAGACGCTGCTCGACTACGCGGTGCGGGCCTTCGAGTTGCTGGACGAGGGGGAGTCGCTGGTCACGGCCGATCGCGGGGAGCTGGTCGGCACTTTGCGTGTGGCTTCGCCTTCGGACTTGACGCGCAGCACGCTGCTGCCGTGGTTTGACGAGTTCCTTGCTTTGCACCCTGGGGTGCAGCTGTCGCTCTCGGTGGGGGACCGGCCGCTGGACGTGATGCGCGACGAGGTCGATGTGGCGCTGCGGTATGGCGCGCTGGCGGATTCGCGTCTTGTGGCGCGGCCGTTCGCGCTCACCAATCCGCTGCTCACCGCCTCACCCGACTACCTGCGGCGGCATCCGGCGCCTCGGGTGCCGCAGGACCTGGTGCATCACAACTGCCTGATCTTCAATCGGTCGGGGCGGCGGCATCGGGTGTGGCGGTTTGGGCAGAACGGGCAGTGGACGGAGGTGCGGGTGAATGGGAATCGCAGCGTGGACGATGCTTCGCTGGCGCGGGAGTGGACTGTGAGCGGTTATGGCATCTCGCTGAAGTCTGCGCTTGATGTGCGGGATGACATTCGCGAAGGGCGGCTCGTGCGGTTGCTGGGTGATTGGGAGACTGAGCCTTATCCGTTGCATGCCTTGCTGCCTAGTGGGCGGTTTGTGCCGGCTCGGGTTCGGGCGTTTGTGGACTTTCTTGGTTTGAAGTTCGAGTCGTTGTTGGCTTTGTCTTGAGGTTTCCCGGGGCCGGGTCTCGGCCCGGCGGCCGACCTACTTTTCTTTGCTTCGCCAAAGAAACGTAGGCAAAAGAAAGGCGACCCCACTGTCTGCGTCCCTCCGCTTCGCTGCGGGCAACCTGCGGTGCTCGCGTTTCGCGGGGTCTCGCCCAAACTCGCTTCGCTCAAACAAGGGCGAGCCCTGATCCGCGAAACGCTGCGCTCCTCGGCGCAGCCAGAGGGGAGGGGACACCGCTCGGGCCTTCGCTTCGCTCGGCCTTATTTTTTTCCTCTCCCGCTTGCGGGAGAGGGTTGGGGTGAGGGCAGCGGCGTTCGATGCCGCCGTGCTCTCTTGTTCTCTCAGATCATCGGCGTGACCGCACCATCCATCGCCACGATCGCACCGGTCACATAGCTCGCCTTCGGCGACGCCAGGAACAGCACGGTGTTCGCCACTTCCTCCGGCGTCGCGATGCGGCCCAGCGGCAGTCTGGCCTTGGCGCGCTCCAGTGCTTCGTCGGTGCCGATGCCTTGCAGCTTCGCGTCGGCCTTCATGCCTTCCTGCAGGCGCTCGGTGAGGGTGAGGCCGGGGTTCACGGCGTTCACGCGCACGCCCTTGGCGGCGTAGGCGGCGGCCATGCCGGCGCTGACGAGCATGAGGGCGGCGTTGGCGGCGCCGCCGGCCATGTGGACGGGGCTGGCGACTTTGCCGCCCTGGCCGATGACGTTGACGATGGCGCCGCGTCCGCGCTGGCCCATGCGCTTGACGACCGGGTCGATCATGTGGATGTAGGTGAAGTACTTGGCGTCCATGGCGTCGTGCCACGACGCGGCGGTGAGGTCGTCGGGCGGGGTGCGGCGGGCGGCGCCGGCGGAGTTGACGAGGACGTCGACGGGGCCGAATGCCTTTTCGGCGGCGTCGAGGGCGGCGACGGCGCTGGCGGGGTCCTTGAGGTCGGCGGCGTGGATGGAGACGCGGCCTTCGGCCTGCGGGAAGGATTCGAGCAGGGTCCTGCGGCCCTGCTCCAGGTTGGCGAGGTCGCGCGAGACGAGGCTCACGCGCGCGCCTTCGCGCAGGAAGCCGAGGGCGCAGGCGAGGCCGATGCCCTTGCTGCCGCCGGTGACGAGTACGTGCTGGTCCTGGAGCTGGAGGTCCATGAATCGGGTCCTTGGTGGGAGGTTGCTGGATGGGTGCGGCGATTCAATCACCACCGCGAAACCCCTGCACGCGCCCGGACGGATGGGCCGCGGGCCCTCAGCGCTTCATCTTCGTCGAATGTGGCTCGGGTTCGAGGGCGGCCGGCGTGGTGTCGATGGCGTCGCGCAGGTGGCCGTTGTTGTCGTGGTGCACCAGCAGCTGGCGCGTGCGCTGCCAGGTCGACAGTCGCGCGGGCGGCACCTCGATGTAGGTGGCCAGCGCGGACAGCGACGACTTCTCCTTCTCGGGCGGCGCTTCGCGGCGGTGCTGGCGGCGGCGCCAGGGCGCTATGACCAGCATCGACAGCAGGATCGCGCAGATCACCAGGCCGTAGAGGCTCAGCAGGTGCAGCACCTCGGGCTGCGAGCGCGCGCCCAGCACGTAGGGCCACGCGTACCAGACCGCCCAGAACCAGATCGCGATGGTGACGGCGGGGCGCAGCAGGCGCAGCCACAGGTACATGGCCAGCGCGCGCTGCGGCGAGCGGCCGCTGCCGAAGGCGCGCAGCGGAATGCGCGCGGCGTCGATGATCGGCTCGTCCACCGGCGGCTGCCCCCAGGAGCGGCGGCGGCTCGGCGGCGCGGCGTCGTCGTGCGCGTCGGGCAGATGGCTGGAGGGGAAGACGGATTCATGGGACATCGGAGACTCCTCGGTCGGGGCTGGTCCACACCGCGCGTTTGCCCCGGCGGCGTATCAGGGCTTTGGGAACGGCGATGACGGTGGTGGCCATCGTGATGGTCCAGAAGGCGATCGGATACCAGATCGTCCCGCCGAAGTAGCGCATCAGGTCGCGGTCGTAGCGGCGGTCGATCCACAGGCTCAGCAGCATCTGCAGGATGCAGGTCATCGCCAGCAGCGTGCCCTGCCAGTGCGGCAGCAGCGCCGAGTGCCAGGACGAGTCGTGCGGCAGGAAGGGCCGCACCAGGCTGATGATCAGCACCAGGGCCATGGCGTAGGCCCAGAAGATGCTCGTCATGTACTCGAAGTACACGGGCCACATGCGCCAGTGTCGTGGCCGCAGGATGTGCGAGGTGCAGCGCAGCATGGTCTGGATGCCGCCGACGGCCCAGCGCAGGCGCTGCTTCCAGAGACCGCGCAAGGTCTCGGGCATCAATATCCAGCACAGCGCGCGCGGCTCGAAGCGCAGCTGCCAGCCGGCGATCTGCAGCTTCCAGCTCATGTCGATGTCCTCGGTGAGCACGTCGGGGCTCCAGAAGCCCACGTCGATCACCGCGCGGCGGCGGAACATGGCGATCACGCCCGACACGGTGAAGAGCGTGCCCGCCAGCTGCTGCGAGCGCTTGATGAGGCCGATGATCGAGGAGAACTCGCCCACCTGCATGCGCCCCAGCAGCGTGGTGCGCGTGCGGATGCGCGGGTTGCCGGTGACCGCGCCGATGCGCTCCGAAGCCAGCATCGGCAGCAGCATCCATGCGATGGCGTCCTCGTCGATCAGCGCGTCGCCGTCGATGCCCAGGATGTACTCGCCGCGCGCGAGCTGGCAGGCGGTGTTCAGGCCCACGGCCTTGCCCTGGTTGCTCGCGTTGTGGATCACGCGCAGGCGGCCGTATTCCTTGGTCATCTCGTCGAGCAGCTCGCCGGTGCCGTCTGTGCTGCCGTCGTTCACCGCGATGACCTCGCAGTAGGGGTAGCGCGTGCGCATCAGCTGCTCGATCACTTCGCGCAGGTGCGGCGCCTCGTTGAAGCAGGGCACCACCACCGTGACCAGCGGGCGCGAGGGCAGCAGGTCGAGCGGATTGACGTCCACGTCGCGCTTGCGCTCGAACACCATCGCATGCGAGAGGCCGCCCGCCATCCACACGTAGGCCATGAAGAACGGGTAGTAGAAGACGAAGCCGAACAGCAGCGAGGGCAGCGTCTGCGCAAGGAACTGGGTGGTCGTGCTCATTGCGGACGCTCCTTCGGCGCGGTTTGCGCGGGCACCTGCGCGGCCGCTGCCGGGCCCAGGGCGCGCGGCAGCAGGGTGCGCACCGAGATCGCGCGGCGCACGGTGTCCAGCCCCGGCTGGTCGTCGAGGAAGTCGTCGGGGTAGTAGCCCAGGTGGCGCACGCCGGCGCGCTGCAGCAGCGTCCACTGGCGCGCGAGTTCGGCATCGGGCACGGGCTTGCCGGTGCGCCAGTCGCGCGCCTGCAGCTCGAACACCGTGCCGTCGAGGCCGCGCGGCGTGTCGGCGGCGCGCCTGGCCAGTCGCGCGAGCCAGCCGTCGGCGTCGGTTTCGCGCTCCATGCGCGGCATGGCCATGAGCGCGACGTAGTCGTAGGCCGCGAGCGAGGCCTCGTAGTTCTGCGCGAACCACTGCTCTGCCTGGGGCTCGAGCACCGGCCGGGCGTAGAGGTTGCGCGCGGTCTCCAGCATGGGCCGCCAGGCGCCGGTGCGCGCGGCGAGCTCCTGGGTGAACTCGATCAGATGGCGCGTCTTGGCCGTGGTCCAGCGCGCCATCAAGTCCGGGTTCGCGCGGATCGCGGCCATGTCGGCTGGCAGGCCCCATCTCGCATATGTGGCCAGCGCGGCGGGGCTCGCGTCCTCGTCGTCGGAGAGCATCGCGTCGTCGTGGAACAGCAGGCCTTCGAAGAAGGCGTGGCGGCCCAGGTCCTCGTAGATGTCGCCGACCAGCGCTCGCACCGCGGGGTCGAAGGGCGTGAGCCGGTGGTAGCGGTCGGCGTGTGTCGCGCCGTCCTGCGCCGTCACGGTGTGGGTGGCGAGCGGGTTCGACGCCGGCAGTTTGAAAGCCGTCACCGGCATCCAGGCGTAGACCTTCACGCCGGCGCGGCTGCGCAGCTGCCAGGCCGCGCGGGCGAACAGGTCGGCGCGCATCGGCAGGTGGCGGTTCGGGAAGTACAGCGCGTCGGCCACGCCGTCGCCGTCGGGGTCGGCGTAGGCCTGCAGGAACACCGCGCGCGGGCGCACGGCGGCCACGCGGTCGATCAGCTTCGAGAGGTTGCGCTCCTGCTGGGCCGGGTCGGGGTCGTACACGTAGTCGAGGTCCACGTGCATCACGCGGTTGACCGGTCGCTCTTCGCCGCCCACGGGGCTGCGCAGCATCCGGTCGAACGAGGGCGCCTCGTTGTCGTAGGCCGCCAGCGCGCGTCGGATGCGCGAGAGCGGCACGGCAGCCGAGTTGGGGCCGTCGTCGAGCGTGAAGGTGATGGGCATGCCGGCGCGCTTCGACGCCTCGAGCGCGGCGGTGTTGTAGGCGCCGTAGGGCCACACCATCGAGCGCACCTTGGCGCCCGTGCGCTTCTCGATGAGCTCGCGGCTGCGGCGCAGGTCGGCCTCGACGCGCCGCACGTAGGCCTCGTCGTCCTCGTAACGGCCGGTCTGCGGGTCGTAGCGGTGCGTGGCCGCGGCCGGCAGCATGTTGCCCTGCGGGTTCGCGACGGTGCCGGTGTGCATCGCGTCGCTGTGGCTCGCGAATTCGACGAGGCCCGATCGCGCCATCTCGGCCACCTCGCTCCACAACAGGAAGTTCTCGCGCGGCGCGGGCTTGTCGCCCCAGTGCACCTGCCGGCCTTCGGGCACTTCGAGCCAGCTGGTCACCAGCGCCATCACCGCCGGGTAGTTGTAGCGCCTGAGCAGCGGAAACACCTTGGTGTAGGCGCTGCGGTAGCCGTCGTCGAAGGTCAGCAGCACGGGCTTGGGCGGCAGCGGCTTGCCGCCCGAGCGCGCATCGACGACCTGCTGCAGGCTCACCGGGTGGTAGCCGTTGTACTGCAGCCAGGCGAGCACGCCGGCGAAGGTGTGTTCGTCCATGGCGGTCTCGTCGGGCGAGGCCTCGAAGCTCTCGCGCACCTTGGCGCGGATGTCGTGAAAGGAGATCACGCGAAAGCTCACGCCGTCGTCGGGGTCGGCGGGCGGCAGCGGCTGCGCGAGCACCGGCAGCGAGAGGGCCAGCAGCATCAGCCACGGCAGCGCCGCGCGCAGCAAGGCGAGGGGGGTGTTCTTCTTCGTCGTTCGCATCACTGCAGGGGTGTGGAGAGGTTCAGGAAGACGCCGCGCTGTCGTTCGCGCACGCCGTCGTAGGGATGGCCGGAGACGAATGCGCCGTAGCGCAGCGTGAGCCGCGGCCCGAGGTTCCAGCGGTGCTCGTAGCGCAGGCTCCACATCGGGCCGCTGCCGAAGCCGGCCTGCCGGTAGCTGCCGCCAGCGAGCTCGATGGCCTGGAAGAACTGCCGGTCGTCGCGCTTCCAGTTGAGCCACTGCGCGCGCACGCCGAGCTGCACGCTGGAGTCGCTCGACGGGTTGAAGTAGGGCGCATCGACCGCGCGGCCGCGGCTCGCGCCGGCGCCGAGGCTGGTCTCGAGCTGGAAGGCCGGCGTGCTGATCCAGCGCTCGCGCCAGCTGGCCTCGAGGCCGTCGCGCCGGTTGCCGTCGCTGAAATCGAGCTGCTGCCACTTCAGCTCGAAGAGGCGCGACTCGTCGACCACGTAGCCCACGCTCGCGCCGAGCTCGTGCGCGCCGATGCCGGCCACGCGCGCCTTCCAGGGCAGCTCGCGGCTGTCGCCGTCGTAGGTGGCCGACAGCCGCCACGCGTCGCCCGCGCGGTAGTCGAGCCGGCCGGCCACGCTGTTGCGGTAGCGGCCCGCGTTCGCGTGCTGAACGATGCCCTCTGCCAGCCAGCGCCCCTGCTGCCAGCCCAGGCCGAGGCCGCCGCGCGCCCAGTTCGCGTTGCCGATGTCGGTGCTGCCGCGTCCCAGCGTCTGCTCGTAGAACACGCGCCAGCGGTCGTCGTTGAGGCCGGAGCTGAGCCGGCTGTCGATGCGCCATTCGCGGTTGGCGATGGCCGCGCCGCCCGAGGACGCCTCGGCATCCACGTCGAGCCTCGGGCCGACGAGGGCGCGGCGCTTGCGCTCCATCTCGCGCACCTGCACCGACTCGGGCAGGTCGGCCGCGAGCGATTCGGCGCGCCGGCGAGCCTCGGCGAACTCGTCCGCGTCGAGCAGTGCTTCGACGTGGCCGATGCGCGCGCCGGTGTCGTAGGGCGAATCGGCCGCCAGCGCCTCGTAGCGCGCCACCGCCGCCTCGGGGTGCTCGCGCAGCCGCTCGGTGAGGGCCGCGCCGTGCGCGTAGCCGGCGTTGAGCGGCGCCTCCCGCGTCAGCGCCGAGAAGCTGTGCTGCGCGAGTGCCGGTCGGTCGGAATAGAGCTGGACCAGGCCGCGCAGGCCGCTGACCTCGGAGTAGTCGCCGTTCGGCCGTCCGGCCTCGGGCGCGAGGTGCAGCTGTGCGGGCGTGGCGGCCTCCAGCCGGGCCAGCAATGCCTCGGCGTCGGCGAAGCGGCCCACGTCCAGGTAGGCGTAGACCAGCCCGTAGTGAACCTCGTCGGGCACCGGCAGGTCGGCGCCCGCCTTGGCCATGGCGGCCTCGTAGAGCGGGACGGCGTCGATGGAGCGACGCTCCTGCGCGAACGCGCGGGCCGCTGCCTGCAGGCCGTAGGAGGGGATCTCCGCGCCCGCTGCGTGCAGGGCCTCGTAGAGCGCGATGGCATCGGCCGGCCGGCCGCGCTCGACCAGCGCCAGCAGGCGGTCGGACTGCAGCCGCACCCGCACCGTGCGCCATGCATCGGCGTCGCCGGGCTCGGCCTTCGGGGCTACCGCGTCGACCCGGGCCAGCGCGGCCTGCTGGTCGGCCAGCACCCGGTCGAGCGCGGTCACCCGCTCTGCGCCCAGGCGCTGGTCGCGCGCGCGGATCGCCCAGCGCAGCCGCTGCGCGAGCGCTTCCTGCTGCAGGGTGGAAAGCGCCAGCGGCGAGAAGCTGCCCGGCGTGGCCCGCTCGGCCGCCTCCGCGTTCTCGAAGGCGCTGGATGCGGCGCCGCTGGCCGCGAGCAGGAAGTCGGCCTCGCGCCGGAGGTCGAGGCGCCCGGGCCGCAGCGCGCCGGCCTCGGTGTAGGCGCCGAGCGCCTGCAGCAGGTCGTTGTCGGCGCGCGCGATGGCGCCGCGCAGTTCCAGCAGCGCGACGCGGTCGTCGACGTGCGTGGGTGCGGGCTGCGACAGCGCGCGGTACAGCGCCTTCGCGCCGGCGATGTCGCCGCTCTCGATGCGCCACCAGGCTTCGTGGACGCGCGGCTCGCGCGCGTCGGGCCGCCGGGCGCGCCACACGCCGACGACCTCGCCCTGCAGGCCGGAGTCGTGGACTCGCCGTGCCGCCAGCGCGAGCGGGGCCAGAGCGTGGTCGGCCAGCTTCGACGGCGTGGCCTGGCGGCCCAGCGCCACTGCTTCGGCGTAGCGGCCATCGGCCGAGGCGATCGCGACCGCATCGGAGGCCACGCGGCGGCGCGCGTCGTCGCCGAGCGGCAGTGCGAGCCATGCCTGCAGCTGGCCCAGCGCCTCGGCCGCGCCGATGCGGCCTTCGCGGCGCGCGACGACCAGCGCGTCGTGCCGGCTCGCGTCATAGGACGATGCCGTGCCCTGCCCGACTTGCGCAGCCGGGGCGGTCGGCGCCGGCTGCGCGAGCGCCGCCGGCGCACCGAAGGCCAGCGTGCATGCCAGCGGCAAAGGCAGTGGCAAAGGCAGTGGCAGAAGGGGAATTCTTTGCGCGTTCCGCGCTATCAGGCGAAGAGGCAACAGCCAGGCGAGCGCAGGTTTGCGCGCAGCCATGACCGTGCCTCCAGTTTTTTTCTTCTGGATGAACACCGTGCTCCCTTGGAAATCCGAAAAACGGTCCCGGGCGACCCATGACGCCGCCGCAAGAACCGGGGGTGCCGCGTGACAGGACGGCGACCTCGGAACTCAAACTCTCAAGACTTGAATCACTTTAGACATCGTTGTTAACAAGGGCAAACAAAAGACTGAGGATTCGGTTGTATGTGTGAACAGATTCGCGTTTTGGACGCCTGCGCTGATCGCTTTTGTCGGACAGACGCCCAGGAACCCCGCGTCCGCTCGACCCGGCCCCGGCCTAAGATCGCGTGATGAACGCTCCCCAGGCCCCCTCGCCTTCGTCTTCTTCCTCGCCCTCGTTGCTGCCCCGCTTCTGGTCGCAACTCACCACGCGCGACTTCGCGTCGCTCGACGCGGCGGCCACCGTCGCGGTGCTGCCGCTGGGCGCGACCGAGCAGCACGGCCCCCACCTGCCGCTGGGCGTCGATACCGTGCTGGCCGACGGCATCGTCGCCGCCTCGCTGCCACTGCTGCCGGCCGCGCTGCCGGTGCTGTTCCTGCCGACCCAGCAGATCGGCCTGAGCCCCGAGCACGCGCGCTTTGCGGGCACGCTCACGCTGTCGGCCGAGACGCTGATCCGCATGTGGAAGGAAATCGGCGCGGGCGTGGCGCGCGCGGGGGTGAAGAAGCTGGTGCTCTTCAATGCGCACGGCGGCCACGTGGGCGCGATGGACATCGTGGCGCGCGAGCTGCGCGCCGAGCACGGTCTCATCGTCTACAGCGTGAGCTGGTTCAACCTGCCGCTGGGCGACGCGGGCGCGCAGTTCAGCGCGCAGGAACACCGCTTCGGCGTGCACGCGGGCGAGATCGAGACGTCGATGATGCTGGCGCTGGCGCCGCAGCTGGTTCGCATGGGCGAGGCGCGCGATTTCGATTCCACCTCGCGCCAGCGCGCGGCCGACTACGCGATCCTGGGCAACGGCAAGAGCGCCAAGCTCGGCTGGGCCATCGAGGACTACAACCCCCACGGCGCCGCGGGCAACGCTGCCGCCGCCACGGCGCAGCACGGCCAGGCGGTGATCGATGCCGCGGCGCGGCAGCTCGCGCTGCTGCTGGAAGAGGTGTCGCGGCTGCCGCTGGACACGGCCAACACCGGGCCTCTTCCCTGAGTGCCGCTCAGGCGGTGCGCCCGAGCACCCCGGCGAACATGTCGGAGTCGACATTGCCGCCGCTCACGCACACGCCCACCGTCCTGCCGCGCCAGCGCTCCTGCTGCTGAAGCGCGGCGGCCAGTGCGGCTGCGCCGGCGCCCTCGGCCACGTTGTGCGTGTCGCTGAACAGGATGCGCATGGACTGCGCGACCTCGTCGTCGGTGACCGTGACCACGTCGTCGGCCTCGCGCAATATCACTTCCACCGATTCGGGCACTGGCACTCGGCAGGCCATGCCGTCGGCCAGTCGCGTGGTGACGGGCGACTCGACCGGCTTGCCCGCGCGGAAGGAATCGCGATAGGCGGTGGCGTGCGCCGACACCACGCCGATGAGCTTCGTCGACACGCCGCAGTACGCGCGCGCCGCTGCCGCCGCGGCAAAGCCCGAGCCCAGGCCGATGGGCACGAACAGCACGTCGGGCGGCGCGGCCGAGAGTGCCTCGAAGAATTCGACATACGCCGTCGAGACGCCGCGCACCAGCTCGCGATGGAACGAGGGCACGCGGTGCAGGCCGTCGCGCTCTGCCAATGCGGCCGCGTGCTCGGAGGCGGCCTGGAAGTCGTCGCCGTGCTCGATCAGCGTGACGCCGAGCGCGCGCATCGCGGCGTTCTTCTCGGTCGAGTTGCCGTGCGGCACCACGATGGTCGCGCCCAGCCCGTGGCGCCGCGCAGCGAAGCCGACCGACTGGCCGTGGTTGCCACGCGTGGCGCTGATGGCGTGGCGCACCGCCGGCTGTTCGCGCGCCAGCGTCTCGAAGTAGGTCAGGCCGCCGCGGATCTTGAAGGCGCCGGCCGGCGTGTGGTTCTCGTGCTTGGCCCACACGGTGGCGCCCAGGCGCTGCGAAAGCAGTGGCCAGGCGTACTGCGGCGTGGGCGGCATGGCCGCGCGCACGGTGCGCTGCGCCGCTTCGATCTCTTCGCGGGTGAATCTCATCGGATCTCCAGGCGCCTTGCCTACTTGCGTTCGGTCAGCGCCACGCGCACGGCCAGGGCGGCGAGCACGCTGCCCATCACGTAGCGCTGCGCGCGCAACCAGCCGGCGCTTTGCGACAGCACGGCCGTGATGCCCGCGGCGCCGACGATCATCACCGTGTTGACCAGCGCGCTGGCCGTCATCTGCGCGATGCCCAGCTGCATGCTCTGCAGCAGCACCGAGCCGCGCTCGGGGTGGATGAACTGCGGAAAGAACGAGAGATAGAACATCGCCACCTTCGGGTTCAGCAGGTTCGTGAGAAAGCCCATGCGGAACAGCTTGCCCGGCGGATCGGCCGGCAGCGCGCGGGCCTCGAAAGGCGCGCTGCCGCCGGGCTTCACCGCCTGCCATGCGAGCCACAGCAGGTAGGCCGCGCCCGCGATGCGGATGGCGTCGAACGCGAGCGGCACCGCCAGCAGCAGCGCGGTGAGCCCGAGCGCCGCCGCGAACAGGTGCACCAGGAAGGCCAGCAGCACGCCGCCCAGCGAGATGAGACCCGCGCGCCGGCCCTGCACCAGCGTGCGCGAGACGCAATAGATCATGTTCGGCCCCGGCGTGAGCGCCAGCAGCAGCGAGGCGAATGCGAAGAGGGCGATCTCGGCGAAGCTCAGCATGTCAGAGTCCTTGTGATTCGAGGGTGACGCTGCCGCGCGGCGTGTCGAGCACGGCAATCAGGTTGGGCGGGCCCGCCTCGATCTCCAGGCCCGTCATGCCGATGGCCGACAGCGCTGCCGACAGCGCCGGCGCACGCGGGTGCACGGCGCGCAGCGAGCGCAGCACGAGGCCCGACGCGGGCATGGAATCGGTGGGATGCACCGCGCCCCACTGGATCAGCGTGGGCAGCGTGCCGTAGAAGAGCCGCTGGCCGTCGTCGCGCACGGTGATCTGCCATTCGAGCCGGCCGGCCGGCGTGTCGCGCGAGGCTTCGAGCAGCCGGCCGCGGTCGATGTGCGAGTGCTCCTCGCGAGCGAGCGCGCGGATCGCCGCATGCGCGTCGGGCACGCGGGCGACGAAATGGATCAGCCTCGGGCCCTGCCGCGCGAGGTCGGCCTGCAGTACCGCGTCGTCCAGGTCGAACCAGCGTCGAGTCTTGGGGCGCGAGGGCTCCTTGCCTGGCTCGATCGCGATGATCTCCGCGTACGCGGCGGGAAAGGCATCGCCCGAGATGTTCAGCAGTCGGTTGTGCGTGCCCATCAGCGGATGCGAGCCGCCCGGCGCCGGGGTGACGCCGAGCGTCTTCTCGCACCACGACACGCCCTGCGCGAGCGAGGCAGCGGCAATCACGAGATGGTCCAACTGCGCGTGCATGGTGCGATGCCTTCCTCCAGGGGGTCAGAGCGTGACGCTTCCGTCCACGCAGGTCACGGCATCGCCGCCGACCCAGATCTTTCCTTCAGCGTCGCGCTCGATGTAGACGCGGCCCGCGCGGCCCAGGCACTGGCCCTGCGCCGCGAGGTAGCGCTCGGGCATGTGGCCGTCGGCGATCAGCCATTCGGCCAGGCTCGCGTTGAGGCTGCCGGTGACCGGGTCTTCCTGCACGCCGATGGGCTCGGCGAAGGCGCGCACTTCCAGGTCGATGCGGGTGCCGTCCTCGTTCGGCACCGCGGGCCGGTTGCCGAAGGCGCGCGCCTCGCGGTTGGAGCGGCCGATGAGCAGCGAGGTGTCGTGCGCCGCCGGCACGCCCGCCACGCCGGCCTTCACACCCAGCTCCTTCAGCGCGCGGTGGTCGGGCTGCAGCGCCAGCACAGCGTCGGCGTCGTTCACGAGCAGGCCGAACCAGACAGGGCCGTTGTCGAGCACCTGCGCTGCAATCACCTGCTGCGCCTTCAGGCCCAGCGCGCCTGCCACCTTGGCCAGCAGGGCCGGGCTGGGCGCGCTGCGCTTGAGCGGCGGCGCGGCGAAGGCCAGGCGGCTGCCGTCGCGGCGCAGCGGCACCAGGCCCGCGCCGCACTGCTGCACCACCATGCCCGCTGCCTTGGGCTTGCCGCCGGCCTCCAGCCACGCGTGGCAGCTGCCGATGGTCGGGTGCCCCGCGAAGGGCAGCTCGCCGCCGGGCGTGAAGATGCGCACGCGGTAGTCGGCGGCCGGGTCGGTCGGCGGCAGCAGGAAGGTCGTTTCCGACAGGTTGGTCCACTGCGCGAAGCGCTGCATCGCGGCGTCGTCGAGGTCCTGGCCGTCGATCACCACCGCGAGCGGGTTGCCGTAGTAGGCGGTGGCGGTGAAGACGTCGACTTGCTTGAAGGGGCGGGATTTCATCGGGTTCATTCGAGGGATAAGTCGAGCACGCCGCGCGTGCCCGGGCGGGAGAGCAATTCCGAGTACCAGCGCTCCACGTTCGGCCAGCTCGGCCGGCGGTATTCGGCGCCGGGCAGGCCGAACCAGCGGTGCGCTTCGCAGCCGATGGGGATGTCGGCCATGGTGAAGCGCTCGCCGGCCATGTAGGGCTGGCGCGCGAGGTGCGCGTCGAGCATTGCAAACAGTGCTTCGCTGTCGCGCACCGATGCCTCGATGAGCGCGGGCTGGCGCTCCGAAGGCGGCGTGCGCACCCACTGGACGAAGGCGTCGCGGCTCGCGCGGTTGAGCGTGGTCTGCTGCCAGTCCATCCAGCGCTCGGCGTCGAAGCGAGCGGGCAGCTCCGCCGGGTACAGGTTGCCGTGCGAATGCTTCGCGCAGAGGTAGCGCACGATCACGTTCGACTCCCACAGCGTCACGCGCTCGGCACCCTCGCCGTCGTCGATGGTGGGCACCATCGCGTTCGGATTGAGCGCGAGGTATTCGGGCGTCTGCACCACGCCGAACTTGCCGCCGGCCTCGGTGCGCTGGAAATCGAGCCCGAGCTCCTGCGCGCACCACACCACCTTGCGGACGTTGATCGAGCTGATGCGGCCCCAGATGTTGAGCATGTCTTTTTCTTTCTTTCTTCCGTTGTCGGTTCTTTTGCCGACCCTGCTTGCTTCAGCGCGGCGAGGGACGGTCGAGGAACAGCAGCCGCACGGCCAGCCCGAGCATCACGGCTGCGAGCAGGCCGCTCTGGATGCGCGCCGCGCCGGGGCGCTTGTGCAGCCAGCGTCCGATCTGGCCGCTGCACGCGCCCAGCAGCGTGTTGAAGGCCAGCGCCGCCATCGACAGCACCACGCCGAGCTGCACCAGCTGCAGCGTCACGCTGCCGCGCGCCGGGTCGACGAACTGCGGCAGGAACACCATGAAGAACAGCAGCGCCTTCGGATTGACGAGGTTGTTCAGCAGCGCCATGCGCACGATGCGGCCGAAGCCGGCGGGCTGCGCCTGAGCGCCCGTGCGAAGGCCGCCGCCGCCTCGCAGCGCCTGCACCGCGAGCCACACCAGGTACAGCGCGCCCGCGTAGCGCAGCACGTCGAACGATGGCGGCCACGCTGCCACCAGCGCGGTGACGCCGGTGGCGGCGAACAGCGTATGCACGAGGTCGGCCGCCGAGATGCCGAGGGCCGCCGCGAACCCGCCGCGCGGACCATGGGCCACGCCGTGCGAGAGCACGAAAGCCATGTTCGGGCCCGGCGACAGGAACAGCGCCAGTACCGCGAGCAGGAAGAGCGAGAGCGTCGCGAGGCCGATCACGTATGGCTCCTGGGTTGTGGTTTCAGGCCTGCGCCACGGCCGGCGTCTTGTCGCCGAGCAGCACCAGCTCTTCGCGCAGGGTCTGCGCGAGCGCGGCGATGGCGGTGTCGATCTCGTCGACGCTGGCCGTCACGAACGACAGGCGCAGCGTGCGCGGATCGCCTTCGCCGGCGTAGAAGGGCGCGCCCGGCACGAAGGCCACGTTGCGCTCCACCGCCTTGGGCAGCAGCTTCACGGTGTCCACGCCCTCGGGCAGGCGCGCCCACAGGAACATGCCGCCCTTGGGCGCGTTGAACTTCACGTCCAGGCCGGCCATCTCGCGCTTGAGGGCGGCCATCATTGCGTCGCGCTGGCGCTTGTAGAGGGCGCGGATGGTGGGCACATGGCGGTCGAGGAACCCGTCCTTCATCACCGCCGAGACCATGCGCTGCGTGAAGATCGGCGTGTGCAGGTCGACGGCCTGCTTGGCCTGCAGCAGCTTCGGGTAGATGGACTTGGGCGCCACCAGGAAGCCCAGGCGCAGGCCGGGGGCCAGCACCTTCGAGAACGAGCCCAGGTAGATCACGCCCTCGGGGTTGCGCGCGGCCAGCGGCAGCGGAGGGGCTTCGTCGAACCAGAGTTCGCCGTAGGGGTTGTCTTCCACGATGGGCAGGCCGGCGGTGGCAGCGGCGGCCGAGACGGCGGCGCGGCGCTCTTCCGTCATGGTGCGGCCGGTGGGGTTCTGGAAGTTGGGCAGCAGGTAGATGAAGCGCGCGTCCTTCGCCTTGGCCACGAGGTCGTCGACGAGCACGCCCTCGTCGTCGCTGGCCACGCCCACCGGGTGCGGCTCCATCGGGCCGAAAGCCTGCAGCGCGCCGAGGTAGGTGGGCGTCTCCACCAGCACCTTGTTGCCCGGATCGATCAGCACCTTGGCCACCAGGTCGAGGCCTTGCTGCGAGCCGGTGGTGATGAGCACCTGCGAGGCATCGACGTCCCACGGCAGCATGTCGGCCACCGCCTGGCGCAGCGGCGCGTAGCCTTCGCTGGCCGCGTACTGCAGCGCGGCCTGGCCGTCGTTGTGCAGCACCTCGGCGCAGGCGTCGGCGAAAGCCTGGATCGGGAAGGTCTTGGGCGAGGGCAGGCCGCCGGCCAGGCTGATGATGCCGGGGCGCTCGGTGACCTTGAGGATTTCACGCAGCACCGAGGGATTCATCTTGGCGGCGCGGGCGGCGAGTTTCCAGTTCATGGCTTTCTTCTTTCAGGCGTGAGGTGGGATTCGGATGAATGAGGGTAACGGCGAAGGCGGGATTCAGTCCGCCGCGATGTCGCCACGGTATGCGACATGGATTTTGTTGCCGTCGGGGTCGCGCAGGTAGGCGCCGTAATAGCCATGGCCATAGAGTGGGCGTGGGCCGGGCGGGCCTTCGTCGCGGCCGCCGTGGCGCAGGGCCGCCTCGTGGGCGGCATTCACGGCGTCGGCCGAGGCCGCGCGGAACGCGACCATGCTGCCGTTGCCGACGCTGGCGGGTTCACCATCCAGCGGGATGTACGCGTAGAAGCGCGGCAGCGCCTGCCCGGGCACGATCCAGCAGGCCGCAGCGGGGCCGCCGTCGGGCGTGACCGGACGGCGCTCGAGCCCGAGCGGGGCGAGCAGCGCGTCGTAGAACGCGGCGGCGCGCGGCAGGTCGGTGCAGCCGACGGTGACGTGGCTGAACATCAGCGGCTCCTTCCCGTGCGGACTGCGCCGGCGGGCAGCGAGGCTGCGGCCGAAGCGGCCGGCGGCTGCGACAGGCGCTTGCCGATGACCACCGTCGCCACCACGGCGACCGCGAAGGCCAGCGTGACCACGTCCAGCGGCTCGCCCAGGATCGGAATCGAGGCCAGGATCGACAGGAAGGGCTGCAGCAGCTGCGTCTGGCTCACGCGCAGCGCGCCGCCCAAGGCCAGGCCGCGGTACCAGGCGAAGAAGCCGATCCACATCGAGAACATGCCGACGTAGACGAAGCCCAGCCAGGAGGTGGTGGCGATCGGCTGCGTGGGCCACAGCGCGAGCGTGGCCGGCAGCGTGACGGGCAGCGCCATCACGCACACCCAGCAGATCACGCGCTCGGCACCCAGCGATGGCGTGACCTGCGCGCCGTAGATGTAGCCCAGGGAGGCGGCGATGACCGCGCCCACCAGCAGCAGGTCGGCCCATTCGAAGCCGAAGCTGTGTCCGCCCTGGCTCGCGCGCAGCACCGAGAACACCACCACCAGCAGGCTGCCCGCGACGGCGCAGAGCCAGAAGCCCAGCCGCGCGCGCTGGTGCAGCACCCAGGCCGCGACGGCAGCCGTGACCAGCGGCAGCAGTGCGGTCACCACCGCCGCATGGCTGGCCGTGACCACGCGCAGCGCGTAGGCCAGCAGCAGCGGGAACCCGATAGCGTTGCCCAGCACTGCCACGCCCAGCGGCTTCCACTGGTGCGGCGCCGGACGCGGCGAGCGCGTGACCAGCAGGAAGACGGCCGACAGCACGCCCGCCAGCGCGGCGCGCCCGAGGGTGACGAACCACGGCGACAGCTGCGGCGCGTCCTGCGAGCCGGTGGCCAGGCGCGTCATCGGCAGCGTGATGGCGAACATCGCCACACCCACCACGCCCAGCCACATGCCGAGAGTTTCGTCCTTGATGCTCCTCATACGCCTGCCATCCACCAGGCGGTGAGCACCAGCACGAGCCCCATTGCGCGGTTGAACCACAGCAGCCGCGAGCCCTTGGCCAGCCAGTCGCGCAGCATGGCGCCGACCAGCGCATAGGCGAAGTTGCTGACGAAGGCATAGGCCAGCATCACCGGCGCCACGATCGCGAAGCGGTGCAGCGCGTCGGGCTGCCCGGCGATCCAGCCGGCCACCAGCGTGAGCGCCAGCAGCCAGGCCTTGATGTTCACGAACTGCAGCATCACGCCCTGGCCAAAGCCAACCGACAGGCTCTTGCCGTCGGCCCTGCCGAGCGTGGCGCTCCCGCTGAGCTTGTACGCGAGCCACAGCAAATAGCCGATGCCCAGCGCCTTGATGGCCAGCCGCAGCGAAGGCACCGCCACCACCAGCGCGCCGATGCCCGCGGCGCACAGCGCCAGCAACAGCGTCCAGCCCACCGGCACCGCGACCACGAAGCGCATGGCGCGCGGCAGGCCGCCGTTGGCCGCCAGGGCGGTGGAAAGCGTGGTGTTGGGGCCGGGCGAGAAGCTCATCGCCGTGGCCAGCACCAGCAGCGCGGTGAATTCTTGCCAGTTCATGACACACACTCTAAACTTGCGACCATTACAGTTCCAGTACAGATGATCGAACAATCAGGCAATCTGTATTGGTCACCCCTTCGACACAGAAGCCAGGGAAACCGGCACAGCCCGGACGACGAATGCTCACACGCACCTCCACACAGTCGCTGACGGGGCAGCTCGCCGACCGCTTGGCCGAGCGCATCCGTACCCGGCTGCTGCCGCCGGGCGCGCGCCTGCCCTCGGTGCGCGAATGCGCGCGGCAGCAGGGCGTGAGCCCGTACACCGTGGTTGCGGCCTACGACCAGCTGCTGGCGCAGGGGCTGGTCGAGGCCCGGCGGCAGCGCGGCTTCTACGTTCGCGACTCCGCCCCGGCGCAGGACGCCCGCTCGGCGAACGGCGGCGACGCCAACGGCGCGATGGGCGTGCCCGCCGCGATCGCGGTGCAGATGATGGCCTCGCGCGTGCCGGCCGACGCCAGCTCGCTGATCCGCAGCATGTTCCATCGCCCGAGCGACAAGCCGCAGCCGGGCATGGGCGTGTTCCCGCCCGACTGGATGGCGTCGACCTTCATGCCCACGGCCGTGCGGCGCATGACCAATACAGCCGCGCTGCAGGAGCTCTCTCTGCAGTACGGCGAGCCGGCCGGCGACATGAGCCTGCGGCGCAGCCTCTCGCAGAAGCTGGTGGGCATCAACGTGCCGGCCTCGCCCGACCAGATCGTGACCACCGTCGGCGCCACGCACGCGCTGGACATCGTGAGCCGCACGCTGCTGCGGGCGGGTGATCCGGTGATGGTCGAGGAGCCGGGCTGGGCGCTGGAGTTCGCACGGCTGGAGGCGCTGGGCATGCGCATCCTGCCGGTGCCGCGCCGCGCCGACGGGCCCGACCTGGAAGTGATGGCGCAATATTGCAAGCTGCACAGCCCCAAGCTCTTCGTCAGCGTGAGCGTGCTGCACAACCCCACGGGCTACAGCCTCACGCCGGGCAGCGCGCACCGCGTGCTCAAGCTGGCCAACGAATACGACTTCCACATCGTCGAGGACGACACCTACAGCCACCTCGCGCCCGAGCACGCCACGCGGCTGAGCGCGCTCGACGGACTGCAGCGCACCATCTACGTCAGCGGCTTCGCGAAGATCCTGGCGCCCAACTGGCGCATCGGCTTCCTGGCCGCGCCGCCCGACCTGAAGGAGCGGCTGCTCGAGACCAAGCTGCTGGCCACGCTGACCTCGCCCACGCTGTTCGAGCGGGCCTTGTCGTGGTGCATCGACCAGGGGCAGCTGCGCCGGCATTCCGAGCGCGTGCGCATCCGGCTCGACGGGGCGCGGGGGCGGGCGGTGAAGCTGGCCATGGCGCACGGCTGCACCTTCGCCTCGGAGCCGGCGGGGCTCTTCGGCTGGGTCGACACGGGCGTGGACACCGACGCGCTCACGCAGCGCATGCTCGACCAGGGCTACCTGCTGGCGCCCGGGTCGCTCTTCCATGCCCGCCGGCCGCCGAGCACCATGATGCGGATCAACTTCGCGACCTCGCAGGACGCGGCTTTCTGGAAGGTGTTCAGCAAGGTGCGAAGCGAAGTCTGACGGACCCGAAAGGGCGCGAAAAGCCCGGAGGCTTGGAGTAAGCTGGCAGCACAAGAAAACCCATACCCAGCACCCAGGAGACCTCCCGCATGAGCACCGCCAGCAAGCCCTTCGACTTCAGCCAGTTCGTTCCCGGATTCGACTTCCTGAAGAACCTCGCCGGCGGCGCGGCGTCGGGGAGCGGTTCGATCCCGGGCATCGCGAGCTGGGTGGCGCCCACGCTGAGCGTGGAGGAGGTCGACAAGCGCATCCAGGAACTCAAGACCGTGCAGTACTGGCTCGAGCAGAACGGACATGCGCTCAAGGCCACCATCCAGGCACTGGAAGTGCAGAAGATGACGCTGTCGACGCTGCGCGGCATGAACGTGCGCATGGAAGACATCGCCAGTGCATTCACCAGGCAGGCAGCCGCGATGGCCCCCGCGCCGGCACCCGCGGCGGCGGCAGCCCCGGAGCCCGAACCCGAGCTCGAGGAGATCGAGGAAGAGGACGAGGCCCCTGAAGAAGAAGCGCCGGCGCCCAGCAAGCCGCGCCGCAAGCCGGCCGCGGCCAAGGCTAAAGCCGGGTCGACCGATGGCGCGGGCGTGGTCGATCCGATGCAGTGGTGGGGCTCGCTCACCGAACAGTTCCAACAGATCGCGAGCACGGCGCTGCAGGACGCGGCCCAGCTGAAGGTGCCGGCCATGGCCCAGCCGCTGGCCGACGCGGTCGGCTCGGTCATCGGCAGCAAGCCGGCGGCGGCCCGCAAGCCCGCCCCTGCCGCGAAGAAAGCTGCGGCGCCGGCCGCGAAGAAGAAGGCGTCGACCGCCGCGCGCAAGCGAACCTCCGCGCGACGCTGACGTCATACACACATCCATTTCCTGAAGAACGGGTTGGCACGCATCATGAAGTTGTTTCCCTCCGGCCATGCCACCCATCCGCAATGGCGAATGGCGGCGGGCCTCGTGCTCGCCCAGCTGCGGGCGCAGATGGCGCTGCCCGACTACGCCTCCGCGCCCACGCTGGGGCTGCTCTACATCACCGACCACTACGCGAACGACGCGCAGGACATCCTCGACCACCTGAGCGCCGAACTGCCCGAGGTGACCGACTGGTCGGGCACCGTCGGCATCGGCGTGTCGGCCAACAACGCCGAGTATTTCGACGAACCCGGCATGACGCTCATGCTCTGCGCGCTGCCGAGCGACCAGTACCGTGTGTTCTCCGGCGTCGCGCCGCTGGGTAATTCGGAAATGAGCGGCTTCGAGGCGCACACGGCGCTGGTGCACGCCGACCCCGCCACGCCCGACCTCGCCGAGCTGATCGGCGAGATGGCCGGGCGCACCGACACGGGCTACCTGTTCGGCGGACTCTCGTCGGGACGCGGCGGCGCGCTGCAGTTCGCCGTCGGCGGGAACGGCAACATCCGCGGGCACGGCGCGGCGGGCGGCGTGTTCTCGGGCGGGCTTTCGGGTGTGGTCTTCGGCGAGGGCGTGCGGCTGGTGTCGCGCGTCACCCAGGGCTGCCAGCCGCTGCGCTCGGGCGCGGTGCGCGAACGCGAGATTACCGAGGCCGACGGCAACCTGCTGCTCAAGCTCGACGGCGAACCCGCCCTCGACGTGCTGCTGACCGACCTGCAGGTGTCGCTCGAACGCCCGCAGGAGGCCATCGACGCGGTGCGCAACACCCTCGTCGGCCTGGCCGAAGCCGGCAGCGATGGCATCCGCCGCACCGGCGACCTGGGCGCCGACGTGCTCGTGCGCCACATCATCGGGCTCGACCCCACGCGGCGCGGCATCGCCATCGCCGACACTGCCGAGGCAGGCATGCGCCTGACCTTCTGCCGCCGAAACGCCCAGGCCGCGCGCGCCGACCTGATGCGCATCTGCGCCGAGATCCGCGAGGAACTGGAGCCTGAAGAGCAGACGCTGGCTACAGCCCGCGCCGTGGCGGCAGGCGAGGCCGAAGCCGCGCCGCATCCGGCACGACGCATCGCGGGGGCCGTGTACGTGAGCTGCTCCGGCCGCGGCGGCCCGCACTTCGGCGCGCCGGGGGCGGAACTGCAGATCGTGCGCCACGCGCTGGGCGATGTGCCGCTGGTGGGTTTCTTCGCCGCGGGCGAGATCGCGCGGCACCATCTGTATGGGTATACCGGGGTGTTGACGGTTTTCACGGCGCCGGATTGACTCGGGGCTGACGTAAAAAAGCGACGGGCGGGTTTCCGGTGAAAGCATGCGTCACTAGAATCCGCCCGCTTTCTTGAATCTCTGCTGCTGCAAGAAAGAGCCAACCGCGCATCGTCAGCGAGCGCGGGTGATCTCTTTCGCCTCTCCACGCAAAGTGCGACGAGGCAGGAAGCCGACACGGTTTCCGCAATGGAACAGCAGCCATGAGCGACCTTCGTTTCTCGAGACTCCAGCGTGCCTTCTCGCGCGCCGGCATCGCCGTCGACTACCGCGACGGCATCTACCACCTGCACCACGAGGCCTCGCAGGCCACGGTGCTCCTGCCGCCCAGCCTTCCTCTGGAAGAGAAGGCGGTGAACCAGTTGCTGGCATTCGCCAGCGTGCGCTCGCCCGACGGCGAGAAGGGCGTGTGCAAGGCCTGCGCGACGCCCGACTTCCACCCGGGCTCCGTCGCGCCCGTCGGCAGCGTCGTCGCGACCGATCCCGACTTCGTCATTCCCGCGGCGGTGGGCACCGACATCAACTGCGGCATGCGGCTGCTGACCACCGGGCTCACGCTCGACCAGGTGGCTCCGCACAAGACGAGGCTGGTGGAGCGGCTCACGCGCAGCCTGCTCGACAACGGCCGCGACGTGCCGGTGCACACGACGGCGTTCAAGGCGCTGTTCGACGTGGGCCCGTCGGCCTTCCTTGAGGCGGTGCGCAACGGCGGGCTGTGGTCTTACTGCGACCGCGACCGGTTGCAGGCCGAGCTCGACGCCTGCATCGGCCTGGCGACATTCGGCGGCAGCGCGCGGCATGCTCCAGAGGCCTACACCGGCGTCCGCCACGAGGTGTTCCGCGACCCCTGCCTGGGCACGCCGGGAAGCGGCAACCATTTCGTGGAGCTGCAGGTGGTGGACCATGTGATGGACCGCCATGAGGCCTATCGCGCCGGCCTGAAGTCAGGGGACGTGGTCGTGATGATCCACAGCGGCTCGCGCGACATCGGGTTCCATGTGGGCGGCCGCTGGATGGACCGCGCCCGCGACGAATGGCCCAAGGGGCTGCGTCATCCGAAAAGCGGCCTGTATGGCCTGGCGGGCCCTCTGGCCGACGAATATCTGGAGGCCATGGGAGTTGCGGCGCGCTATGCATGGGCGAACCGGGTCGTGCTGGCCGAGTTGGTGCGCAAGGACTTTGCAGAGTTGCTCGGCGCGACGTCGTCCAGGCTCGTGGTGGACGTGCCGCACAACGTCGTGCTGCGGGAACACGGTATGAACATCCACCGCAAGGGAGCGACGCCGGCGAATGCGGGCGACCTGGCGCTGATCCCCGGCTCGATGGGCGACTACTCGTATCTGGCCTCCGGACTCGGACATGAAGACTGGCTCTGGTCATGCAGCCATGGCGCCGGCCGGCGGATGCGCCGGCAGCAGGTGCGCGCGATGCGGCCCGCGCCCGCCGACCACCAGGCCAGCTGGCAATGCGTGACCTTGCGCGAGGAGCGCCGGATCGAGGAGGCGCCGCAGGCCTACAAGCCCATCGGCGAGGTGATCGACGCGCAGGAGCGCGCCGGGCTGATCCATTGCGCGGTGCGGCTCCGGCCCTGGATCACGTTCAAGGCGTGATCCAGGAATTGCCGGCTCGTCAGCCCAGCGCGGGCTGCGGAACGCGCGGCTTGGGCGCCGGCATCCCCGTGAACGCGAAATCGACCTCCGGCTCCAGCCCGCTCACGATCCGCGCGATCGACTTGCCCGAACCGCAGGCGTGCGTCCAGCCCAGGGTGCCGTGGCCGGTGTTGAGGAACAGGTTCGGCAGCTTTGTCTTGCCGATCAGCGGCACGTTGCTCGGCGTGGCCGGGCGCAGGCCGGTCCAGAACTGGGCCTGGGTGGTGTCGCCGGCGCCAGGGAAGAGCTCCTCGACGCGGCGCACGATGGCTTCGCAGCGCACGCGGTTCAGGTCGCGGTCGTAGCCATTGAGCTCGGCCGTGCCGGCGATGCGCAGGCGGTCGCCCGAAGCCGAGGTGTAGCGCGAGAAGACGAGCTTGAATTCATCGTCGGTCAGCGAGACTTGGTGCGCCTTCGAGGCGTCCTTGACGGGCAGCGTCACCGAGTAGCCCTTCGCAGGGTAGATCGGCAGCCGGATGCCCAGCGGCGCTGCGTACAGCGGGCTCAGCGAACCCATCGCCAGCACGAAGGCGTCGCCGCGGATGCGCTGGAAGCGGCCTTCGCTGTCGGTGGCCTCGACGTGGTCGATGCTGCCGCCGGCTTCGCGCAGCGCGGTGACGGTGTGGCTCATCAGGAACTTCACGCCCGCGGCGGCGGCCAGCCCGACGAGTTCGCGGGCGAAGCGGTTAGCGTCGCCGGACTCGTCCTCGGCCGTATAGGTGGCGCCGGCCAGCTTCGGGCGGATGTGGGCGAGGGCGGGCTCGATCTTCACGGCCTCGTCGGCCGAGATGACCTGGCGCTCGCAGCCCAGGGCGCGCATCTGCTCGGCGGGCTCGAGGGCGCCGTCGAACTCCTTCTGCGTCGTGTAGAAGTGGAGGATGCCCTGGGTGCGCTGGTCGTAGCTGAGACCGGTGTCGCGGCGCAACTGTTGCAACATCGAGCGGCTGTATGTGCCCAGACGAACGATCTGTTCGATGTTGTGGCGAGTGCGCGCCGGCGTGCATTCGCGCAGGAACTGCAGGCCCCAGAGCCACTGGCGCATGTCGGCTCGCATGCGGAAGAGCAGCGGGGCGTCTTCCTTGCCCAGCCATTGCAGCACCTTCAGCGGCGCGCTGGGGTTGGCCCAGGGTTCGGCATGGCTGACGGAGATCTGCCCGCCGTTGGCGAAGCTGGTTTCGGCGGCCGGGGTGGCCTGCCGGTCGATCACGGTCACTTCGTGGCCGAGTTGCTGGAGGTAGTAAGCCGAGGTCACGCCGAGCAGGCCGGCGCCGAGAACGATCACGCGCATTTCAGGTACCTTTGAGGTTGCAGCGCTTGAACGGCGGGCATTGATTGCTATCGAATGAATAGCAAAAGCAACCGGACGACCGCAGTCCAAGTTGCCGCTCCCCCTGTCCTCGGTACCTGAGAGATTCACCCGCTGCGCCCGCAGAGGGTTTGCTCCTTCGGTGCGCCACATGGCGTGGCGGCTCTCCAGACGGCGTTTCAGTTGGTGCAGTACAGGCCCTTGCGAGGCCGACCTGAGCGTTTATGGGAGTTTGCGCCTTCGGTAGGGCCACCGGGGTGGCCCGCTCTCCTGCAGTGGGGCGATTGTAGGCGGAGCCTGCACGGGCGCCAACCTCTGGATTCTCTCCCTTGGGCCAATGGGATAATCACCTGTTGATTTGCCGCAGGGCGATCGTTCCACATAACTGCAGGGGACTTCATGATCCTGGTTACCGGCGGCGCTGGCTTCATTGGCGCCAATTTCGTACTCGACTGGATCGCGAACAGCGACGAGCCCGTCGTCAATCTCGACAAGCTGACCTACGCCGGCAACCTCGAGACCCTCGCGTCGCTCAAGGGCAACCCGAAGCACATCTTCGTGCAGGGCGACATCGGCGACAGCGCCCTGATCGACCGCCTGCTCGCCGAGCACAAGCCCCGCGCCGTGGTGAACTTCGCCGCCGAGTCGCATGTGGACCGCTCGATCCACGGCCCCGAAGACTTCGTGCAGACCAACGTGCTCGGCACCTTCCGGCTGCTCGAATCGGTGCGCGGCTTCTGGAGCGCGCTGCCGGCCGACCAGAAGTCGGCCTTCCGCTTCCTGCACGTGTCGACCGACGAGGTCTACGGTTCGCTCTCCAAGACCGACCCGGCCTTCACCGAAGAGAACAAGTACGAGCCCAACAGCCCGTATTCGGCCAGCAAGGCCGCCAGCGACCACCTCGTGCGCGCCTGGCACCACACCTACGGCCTGCCGGTGCTGACCACCAACTGCTCGAACAACTACGGCCCCTTCCACTTCCCCGAGAAGCTGATCCCCCTGATGATCGTCAACGCTCTGGCCGGCAAGAGCCTGCCCGTGTACGGCGACGGCATGCAGGTGCGCGACTGGCTCTACGTGAAGGACCACTGCAGCGCCATCCGCCGTGTGCTCGAAGCCGGCAAGCTCGGCGAGACCTACAACGTGGGCGGCTGGAACGAGAAGCCCAACATCGAGATCGTCAACACCGTGTGCGCCCTGCTCGATGAGCTGCGCCCCCGCGCCGACGGCAAGCCGTACAAGGAACAGATCACCTACGTCACCGACCGTCCCGGCCACGACCGCCGCTATGCCATCGACGCGCGCAAGCTCGAGCGCGAACTCGGCTGGAAGCCCGCCGAAACCTTCGACACCGGCATCCGCAAGACCGTCGAGTGGTACCTCGCGAACAGCGAGTGGGTGCGCAACGTGCAAAGCGGCGCGTACCGCGAGTGGGTCGAGAAGCAGTACGACGCGAAGGCTGCGGCATGAAGCTGCTGCTGCTGGGCAAGGGCGGACAGGTCGGCTGGGAACTGCAGCGCAGCCTGGCGCCGCTGGGTGAACTGGTCGCGCTCGATTTCGACAGCACCGATTTCCACGCGGACTTCAGCCGGCCCGAAGAGCTCGCCGACACGGTGCTCAAGGTGCGCCCCGACGTGATCGTCAATGCAGCGGCGCACACCGCCGTCGACAAGGCCGAGAGCGAACCCGAGTTCGCGCGCAAGCTCAACGCCACGTCGCCCGGCGTCGTGGCCGAAGCGGCCCAGAAGATCGGCGCGCTGATGGTGCATTACTCGACCGACTACGTCTTCGACGGCAGCGGCACCACGCCGTGGAAGGAAGACGACGCGACCGGCCCGCTCAGCGTCTACGGCAGCACCAAGCTCGAAGGCGAGCAACTGGTGGCCCGGCACTGCGCCAGGCACCTGATCTTCCGCACCAGCTGGGTGTACGCCGCGCGCGGAGGCAACTTCGCCAAGACCATGCTGCGGCTGGCCAGGGAGCGCGACAAGCTGACCGTCATCGACGACCAGTTCGGTGCCCCCACCGGCGCGGAGCTGCTGGCCGACGTGACGGCGCACGCCATCCGCGCGACGCTGCAGGATCCCTCCAAGGTCGGCCTCTATCACGCGATCGCCGGTGGCGAGACGACGTGGTACGGCTACGCGCGCTTCGTGCTCGAAATGGCGCAGCAGGCCGGCGTCGAACTCAAGGCCGGGCCCGGCGCCGTCGAGGCCGTGCCGACCAGCGCGTTCCCGACGCCCGCGAAGCGCCCGCACAACTCGCGCCTCGACACCAGCAAGCTGCAGACCGCGTTTGGACTGCGCCTGCCGCCTTGGCAGGAAGGCGTCGCGCGCATGCTGCGCGAAATCCTTTGAATCCCACGAGAAGAGAAAGCATGACCAAGACGACGCAACGCAAGGGCATCATCCTGGCCGGCGGTTCGGGCACGCGCCTGCATCCCGCGACCCTGGCGATCAGCAAACAGCTGCTGCCGGTGTATGACAAGCCGATGATCTACTACCCGCTCAGCACGCTCATGCTGGGTGGCATGCGCGACATCCTGATCATCAGTACCCCGCAGGACACGCCGCGCTTCCAGCAGCTGCTGGGGGACGGCAGCCAGTGGGGCATCAATCTGCAGTACGCGGTGCAGCCGAGCCCGGACGGGCTCGCGCAAGCCTTCATCATCGGCGACAAGTTCGTCGGCAATTCGCCGAGCGCGCTGGTGCTGGGCGACAACATCTATTACGGGCACGACTTCGTGCACCTGCTGGCCGATGCGGATGCGAAGACTTCGGGTGCCACCGTGTTCGCCTATCACGTCCAGGATCCGGAGCGCTACGGCGTCGTTGCGTTCGACGGCAATGGCAAGGCGAGCAGCATCGAGGAGAAGCCGCTGAAGCCCAAGAGCAGCTATGCGGTGACCGGCCTCTACTTCTATGACAACCAGGTGGTGGATATTGCCAAGGCGGTGAAGCCGAGCGCGCGCGGCGAGCTTGAGATCACCGCCGTCAATCAGGCGTACCTGGACCGCGATCAGCTCAATGTGCAGATCATGCAGCGCGGCTATGCCTGGCTCGATACCGGGACGCACGACAGCTTGCTGGAAGCGGGGCAGTTCATTGCTACGCTGGAGCATCGGCAGGGGTTGAAGATTGCGTGTCCGGAAGAGATTGCGTGGCGCAATGGGTTCATCACGGGCGAGCAGCTCGAGAGGCTTGCGGCGCCGCTGGCCAAGAGTGGGTACGGCAAGTACCTGAAGCATCTACTCGGTGAGGAGGTTCGTTCGTGAAGGCGACACCGACCGCGATTCCCGATGTGCTGGTTATCGAGCCGAAGGTTTTCGGCGATGCACGAGGTTTCTTCTACGAGAGTTTCAACGGCAAGGCCTTCGACGAGGCTGTGGGCCGGCATGTCGAGTTCGTCCAGGACAATCATTCGCGTTCAGCCAAGGGTGTCTTGCGCGGATTGCACTATCAGCTGGCGCAGACTCAGGGCAAGCTGGTGCGCGTAGCGCGTGGCGCCGTGTTCGATGTGGCCGTGGACACTCGCCGCTCCTCATCGACTTTCGGCCAGTGGGTGGGCGTCGAGCTCACGGAAGACAACCACAAGCAATTGTGGGTGCCCGAAGGTTTTGCGCACGGTTTCCTGGTACTTAGCGAATCAGCGGATTTCCTTTACAAGACCACTGACTACTACGCGCCAGCGCACGAACGGGCCATCCGCTGGGACGACAAGACCATAGGTATCCGGTGGCCCGACATCGGGATTGCACCGATCCTCTCCGCGAAGGATCTGGCGGGGCAATCGATAGACCAGGCGGAGCTTTTCGAGAACTGATGTCCTTGCCGCGCTTTGCGTGCTGATTGAATGAGCTTGTTGATGGGGAATGAACAAAGATGACTGATATGGCGGAATTTGAGAAAAATTTACGTGGCCGCCGGGTTTTTGTGACGGGCCACACCGGTTTCACGGGTGGATGGGCCTGCCTGTGGCTGCAGTCGATCGGGGCTATCGTCGAAGGTTATTCGCTGCCGCCGGAGACAACGCCCTCGCTGTTTGCCGCAGCCGGGCTTGAGAAAGATGTGCCGGGTACGCTGGGCGACATCGTCGACTACGAGCGGCTCCTCGCCGCGATGCAGGCTTTCAAACCCGAGTTGGTCCTTCACCTCGCCGCGCAACCGCTGGTGCGTCGTTCGTATCGCGAGCCACTGAGGACGTTCCTGGTCAACGCTCAGGGCACAGCGCATGTGCTTGAAGCGGCCCGTGTCACGGGCGGTGTGCGTGGCGTGGTCTGCGTGACCACGGACAAGGTCTATCGCAACAACGAGTGGCCGTGGCCCTATCGGGAGAACGACCCGCTGGGAGGCAAGGATCCCTACAGCGCTTCGAAGGCTTCTGCCGAGATGGTGATCCAGAGCTATGCCGCGTCCTACCCCTTCGCCGAGGGCAAGGGGCCTGCGATCGCCACGGCGCGTGGCGGCAACATAGTCGGCGGTGGCGACTGGTCCGAGGATCGGCTCATTCCCGATTTCGTTCGCAGCGTCGTGAACGCGACGCCGCTCACGCTGCGCTACCCGCAGGCCACGAGGCCATGGCAGCACGTACTGGCGCTTGTCCATGGCTATCTGCTGTTGATGTCCAAGCTGATCGGCCCGAATCCACAGGACGCCGCGCGGGCCTGGAACCTCGGGCCGCACGATCCGAAGCAGTATTCGGTACGCGAAGTGCTGGAATTGATGAGCGATGAGTGGCAGCGTCCGCCGCTCGAATTCATGGACAACCCGCTTCCCGAAGCCGGTGCGTTGGCGCTCGACAGTTCGCTTGCCCACAATCTCCTTGGCTGGGTGCCGGCATGGGACACGCATCGCGTGGCGCGGGAGACGGCCGCCTGGTACCGCAAGTACTACGAAGCACCGCACGCCGCGAAAGACATCACTCTTGCTCAGATCGATGCCTGGCGCGGGGATATTCGCGAATGATGTATCTCGTCGGTGGGCGAGGACGCCTGGGTCAGGCGGTCTGCGCGTCCCGCCCGTATGGTGAGTCCACGTTGCTGGATCGCACTGTCTATGAAGGCTGGTGGCGGCCTGGGGCCGCCGATCTGGTGGAGCGGTTCTTCAGTGCGGCTCCGTCGAAGTCGGTGGTGCTGGTCTCCGCGGGACTGCTGGATCCGGCGCTGTCCGCAACCGAGCATCGCCAGGTCAACGTCGATCTGCCCAAGCGGATCATCGAGGGCGCATGCAGGGCGGGCATGCGTGTCGTGACATGCGGCACCGTGATGGAGCGATTGACTCGGCATCCGAACCCGTACATCGCAAGCAAGGCAGAACTGGGATTGTTTGCGCAAGAACGCGCGACAGCCGGTGACGACGTGCTGCATCTGCAAATCCATACGCTCTATGGCGGCGGGGCGCCTGCACCATTCATGTTTCTGGGGCAACTCTTTGATGCATTGCGTCACGATCGCCCGTTCGAGATGTCGCCGGGCCGGCAATTGCGCGAGTACCATCATGTCGAAGACGAGGCGGCTGCCTTGAATGCCTTGCTCGATGCGGGTGTGACGGGCGTGGTGCCCTTGAGCCATGGCGCGCCGGTTACGCTGGCGGAACTGGCCACTCATGTATTCGATGCCGTGGGCCGGCTGGATCTGTTGCGCATCGGAGCACGCCCCGAGCCACCCGATGACAACTACGCCACGATCCTGCCGAGGCCGCGATTGCTCGGACAGGTCGATTTCCGGCCGGCATTGCAGGGCGTGGCAGCCTATGTTCAGGCCCAACTATCAGAATTGCAGAAGAAGCAAGCATGAACGGAGGTAATCATTTGTCCGCAACGAGACCTCTCGTGTCCATTGCCATTCCGGTGCTCAACGAGGCGGGCAATCTCGAGGCTTTGTACGCCCGATTGGTCGCTCTCGGGGAGCGCATGGCCGACCGATGCGACCTCGAGTTCGTCTTCACCGACAACCACTCGGAAGACGACACTTGGCCAATGCTTGCGAAACTGGCTGAAAAGGACAGTCGCGTACGGGCATTGAGGTTTTCGCGCAATTTCGGATTCCAGAGTTCGATCCTCGCCAACTACCTGCACGCGCGTGGCGATGCTGTCATGCAGATCGACGCCGACCTGCAGGATCCCCCTGAGATGCTGGAGGAGTTCTTCGCACTCTGGCAGCAGGGGTTCCACGTGATCTATGGCATCCGGCGCAAGCGGCGCGAGGGCATGCTGATGAACCTGATCCGCAAATGCGGCTACTGGGTCATCGACAGGGTCAGCGAGCATCCAATTCCTCGCGATGCAGGGGACTTCCGCCTAGTCGATCGCGCTGTGATCGAGGCCATAGCTAAATCGCGCACCAGCAATCCCTACCTTCGCGGGATGATCGCCGGCATGGGCTTCAACCAGACCGGTATTGCGTACGATCGCGATGCACGGACTGTCGGTGAGAGCAAGTTCAACGTCATGCGCTTGATGCGCCTGGGGTTGACGGCCGTCTTCAATCATTCGACGGTGCCGCTTCGGATGGCGTCCTTCCTGGGCGTCGTCATCCTTCTTGGATGCCTTGCGGCATCTGTGTATTACATTGCCCTGAGGTTGCTGCAACCAGACCTTCCCCGCGGATTCGTCAGCATCCAGTTGCTGGTCCTCTTTGGCATCGGCCTCAACGCGTTCCTGCTCGGGATCATCGGCGAGTACATCCTGCGGATATATCGCATCCTCCGCGCGGACCCGATCGCCATCGTCGAGCGCAGCCTTAACATGCAACCCAACGATCTCAAGCTTTAGGAACAGATACCCATATGAAAGCAGTCATCCTCGCGGGCGGTCTCGGCACTCGCATTGCAGAAGAATCCGACACCAAGCCGAAGCCGATGGTCGAAATCGGCGGGCGGCCGCTGCTGTGGCACATCATGAAGATCTACGCGCACCATGGCATCAAGGATTTCGTGGTGTGCCTTGGCTACAAAGGCTATGTGATCAAGGAGTTCTTCTTCAACTACTACCGGCACATGTCGGACATGAGCATCGACCTGCGCAACGGCGATCACCAGATCCTCAACAGCCAGGCCGAAGACTGGCGCATCACGCTCGTCGATACCGGTGCGGAAACGATGACCGGCGGTCGCCTCAAGCGGGTTGCGAAGTACCTCGACAACGAGACCTTCTGCCTGACTTATGGCGACGGACTCTCCGATGTGGACATCGGCGCAGAGGTCGAGTTCCACAAACGCCATGGCAAGCTCGCGACGGTGCTGGCGGTGCAACCTCCCGGGCGCTTTGGTGTCCTGAACATCGACGCCAATCAAAAGGTGTCGAGCTTCGAGGAAAAGCCCAGCGATGAAATCGGCTGGATCAATGGCGGCTTCTTCGTCTTGGAACCCAAGGCCATTGATTACGTCGCCGACGACACCACTTCGTGGGAGCGTGCTCCGCTCATGAACATCGCTCGCGATGGTGAACTGGCCGGTTTCCAGCATCACGGATTCTGGCAACCTTGCGATACGCTGCGCGACAAGCGCGAACTCGAAGCGCTCTGGCACAGTGGCAAGGCGCCCTGGCGCACCTGGGAGTGAAGCAACTCCTTCGATTCGCGGCCGTCGGTGTGCTGAACACCGCGGTCGGGTACGCCGTGATCTTCGCCTGCATGTATCTGGCAGGCTTAAGCCCGGTAGCCAGCAACGTCGTTGGCTATGCCTGCGGCCTGGTGGTTTCCTATACCCTCAATAGGACGTTCACGTTCCGCAGCGTTGCGGGCAAGAAGCGGGAGATCGTCCGTTTCCTGTCGATCTTCATGGTGGCCTATCTGGCCAACATTGGAGCACTGATGCTTTTGATCGACCATGTGGGCATGCACAAGGGGTGGGCGCAACTGGTGGCAGGAGCGGTCTACACCGGGCTCTTCTACCTGTTGAGCAAGTATTACGTTTTCGCCGAATCGCATTCGCGAGCAACTGGCCGTTGAGGGTTGCCCCGAAGCTAAAGAGAGCAAAGATCCGACCGGATGATGGTAGAGAAAAACAGGTATTCGTTCTTCAATCGCGCATGCGTCTTGCTGCTGCCGTCGCTTGCCATTGTGCTTGCGCTTTGGCTTCCCTTTGGGTTCTCCATGGGAGGGCTGGTTGAAGAGTGGGATCTGCTCGGCCTGTTCACGGAACATGGCCCGTTTCTCATGGTGCATCTCGATGGCCCACTGCCTGCGCACGCCATCCGGCCGCTCATGCCACTGAGCTTTGCGCTCTCCTATCTTGCCGACCGTGACTCGTTCGATGTCTGGCATTGGTTGACGATCGCATCGCTTCTGGCAAAAGGCGGTCCAATGAGCTACCTGGTAAGCCGAGCCACAGGTTCACGCGGCTGGGGTGTCGTGGCTGCGGCTTTGCTGATCCTGTATCCCGCCGACACGATGCAGATGTCGCTGCGCAGCATTCACATCAACATCGCGATCGCGCTGGTGCTTACAGGGAGCGCTTTGCTTGTGGTCGCCTTCGAGACGCGTGGCTTGTTCCGCGCCGTCGTCGCAGCCTTTGCCGCGGCGTTCCTCTATCTTGTGAGCCTCGGCATCTATGAGGCCGGACTGGTGTTGATTGCATTGCCCTTGGCCGTGCCGTTCGCGCGTTACGGATTGAGCAGGCTTCTGCACCTTCGCAGGCGGGAACTGGGACTGGCTGCGATCTGGATCGCCAGCGTCTGCCTGTATCTGGCATATGCTGCCTGGGCCTCGCACAAGGTTGCCAGCTATCAGGCCCAGGTGACCGGAGGAGGCAAGGGGCCGTTGGCCACTGCGATCGCGGCGCTGCCGAAGCTGTTCACGATCGGCGGCCTGCGCGCTCTCGTGGGGGGGTGGGTCGATGCGTGGCACATGGTTGCCACTGAGTACACGAGTTATCTGTACCTGGGATGTGCTGCTGCCGCGATTGCTGCCGTTGCACTTGTTGCCGTTGCCATGGGGCGGGGCAGAAGTTCGGTGATGGGAGACGATGATTTCTCATCCTGGCGGGTGCCTTTGCGGCTGGGGCTGGCTGGTCTCGTGCTGCTGCTTGCAGGCTATGCGCCCTTTCTCACTTCGCCGTATCACATCATCGTGAGCCAGCGGACTTTTCTGTGGGCCACTCCCGGTGCGGCGATGGCCTGGACAGGACTGCTCATGCTGGTGTGGCATTGGGCACGCATTCCAGCTGTTGCCACGGTGTGTCTGCTGCTCGTGCTTGGCTTCGGTGCCCAGCTTTTCCAGTTTCATCACTACACCGAGTTGATGCAGCGACAGCGTGCCGTGTTGCGAGACATCGTCGAAGCCGCCGATGTGCCGGCAGGCAAGTCCGTGTTGGTTCTCGACGGAAGCAGCCAGATTGGTCATTCGTGGTTTTTCGTGAATGGCGACATGGTGCGAAATGCGCTCAACTATCTGTATGGCCGGTCACTGGGAAAAGTCGAGGTCTGCCGATCCCCGAGCATGGAATGGGAGCGAGCCGATCAATTCGGGCGCAAGGGGCGTTGCATAAGGAATGATGCCGGGTGGACTTTCGAGTACGCGCCTTCCGTGAGTGGGCCCGGAAGTCCGCCTTCGACAGTAGAAGCACCCAGGCATTTTTCAAAGAACGACACCGTGGTCGTCTCCGTTCGGGAAGACGGCGTGGCCGTTGCTTCGACGCAGGAGCAGTCTGAGCGCAAGAAGGAGCTGCAAACGGGCGATGATGTTGTTGCCCGCCGCTATCGGGGGGTGCTGTCGGCGCGTTCTTCAGATAGGTTCGCTCCGATGTTTCGAGATGAAGCTGTTGGAGCCAGCTATCGCTGGAGTTTCGGCGACTGGTGGAATCTCGACCTGCCCACGCGCGGCTCAGGCTGGCGTGAAGCGGAGTGGACGGTTCCAAACGGCCTGGAACAGTACGCGGCCGCATGGATGATGAACTCGACGGCGGACGTGCTCTTCGAATTGGCGCCTTTGGCGGGCGGCTATCGTGTTCAGGGAGTGTTCGATCAATTTGCCAGCGATGCCGTGCGTGAGCGCATGAGCCTGCGAATCAATGGCAAGGCGGTAGCGATGCGATGGGTATCCCCAGCCCGATTCGAAGCGGCTGTCCCCTCTGGTGCACTGATTAGTGGCACGAATCGCATCGGCTTCGTGACCGAAACCGATGACAAGTACTTCGGTCTGGCGGGGCGGCTCGACTGGTTCGAGGTCACGCCCGTGAGCGCCGCGACAACCAGCCGCTGAATTGGCTGGCCGTCGCTGCCCATAAACAGCTCATCGCTGTACTTCGGACGTGGCGAGCATGCTTTGCAGGGTTTCCTGCAGGGACGGGGCCTCCAGCGGTATGCCGTTAGCCGATGCGACGCGATTGAGCTTGCCGGGGTCGCCGCACAGGCGGTGGACCTCGTTAGGGCGGACAAAGCGCGGATCCACCTCGACTTTCATCCGGTGCCCAGTCAGCTGCTCGAACGTCTCGATGACGTGGCGCAGTGTGTAGGGCCGACCGGTGCACACGTTGTACGCCTCGCCGGGTTCCCCGTGCGCAAGCAGCAGCAGGTAGGCTGCGCACACCAGCCGGATATCGTTGAATTCCCGCTCGACATCGAGATTGCCGAGTGACACAGACGGTGCTCGCGCGGCAAAGTGCTTGGCGAGCTTCGGGATCACGAAATTGGGATCCTGGCCCGGGCCCGTGTAGTTGAACGGGCGCGTGATGATCAGGTTCAGTCGACCGATGTACGTGCGTGCCATGTGCTCCATGGCCAGCTTGCTCATCGCATAGTGGTTGACCGGCGCGGGCGGCTGAGTTTCCTGCAAGGGAGACTGGTCGCTATTCCCATAAATGTTCGCACTGCTCGCCAGCAGCACGCGCCGTGGCGGGCGCGGTAGCTGTACCAGTGCGTCGAGCAGGTTGGTCGTCCCGAGCACGTTCACGGAGTAGAACGCCAGTTCGTCCGCATGGCCGACAAAGCTTATTGCTGCGAGATGAACCACAGCCTCGGGCTCGACGGTCATGACTTCATCGAGCACGGCGGCTTCGTCGGTCAGATCGGCGCGCGAGGCGACGACCACATGGCCTGCTGCAGTGGCCTGCTTGGCAAAAGGGCGGCCGGTAAAGCCGTCCGCACCCGTCAACAGGATCTTCAAAACGAGAAGCCTTGAGTATTTCGCCGCAGATCAGCCTCGACCATCATTTGGCACAGCTGCTCCAGCGTGGTGTGCGGTTCCCAGCCCAGCTTGGCCTTGGCGCGCGCGGGATTGCCGATGAGCAGTTCCACTTCGGCCGGACGATAGAACTTCGGGTTGATCCGCATCACGGTCTTGCCGGTCGCGGTGTCCACCGCGAGCTCATTCTCGGCCGAGCCCGTGAAGTCGACCTCGATGCCTGCGCCCTTGAAGGCCATCCGCACGAAATCGCGCACAGTCTCGGTGCGGTTGGTCGCCAGAACGAAAGTGTCCGGCTCGTCGGCTTGCAGCATCCGCCACATCCCTTCGACATACTCCTTGGCAAAGCCCCAGTCCCGCTTTGCGTCGAGATTGCCCAATTCCAGGACATCGAGCTGGCCGAGCTTGATCTTTGCCACCGAATCGGTGATTTTGCGAGTGACGAATTCGCGGCCTCGCAGCGGGCTCTCATGGTTGAAGAGGATGCCGCTGCTGCCGAAGATGCCGTAGCTTTCGCGGTAGTTCACCGTCATCCAGTGCGCGTAGAGCTTTGCCACACCATAGGGGCTGCGTGGATAGAACGGCGTGTCCTCGATTTGGGGGATCGCCTGGACTTTGCCGAACATTTCGGAAGTCGAGGCTTGGTAGAAACGGATCTTCGGGTTGACGAGCCGGATGGCTTCCAGAAGGTGCAGTGCGCCGATGCCGGTGATCTGCGCAGTTGCCGCGGGCTGGTTGAAGCTCACGCCCACAAAGCTCTGGGCCGCCAGGTTGTAGATTTCGTCCGGCTCTGCATCGCGAACGAGCGTGAGGGAACTGCCGAGGTCGGTCAGGTCGTACTCGACCAGATGCAGATCGGGGTTCTTTTGGATTCCGAGTTCCTCGATGCGCCAGAAATTGACGGAACTGGTTCGGCGGTACGTCCCATAGACAACGTACCCTTTGCTCAGGAGCAGCTCAGCCAAATAGGCGCCGTCCTGGCCGGTGATGCCGGTGACGATAGCGCGTTTCTTCATAAATATCCTTCCCGATAAACTTAACTTGTGACTTGGTGTGGGTGGGTATTGTGCCGCGAGCCGCTGAGGGCAGTCCCGTGGCAGCGGCTTCAGCCGGCGGGGGGTGACTCCCAGAAGGCTGCTTCGATGAAGCGTTGGGCGCTCTGCCGCCAGTTGAGGTAGTGCAGGTCCTCCGAACGGATCTGCGTTCCCTCCTGTGCCCGGACCAGCCACTGGCGCACCGCGTCGGACAGTGCATGTGCGTCGCCAGAGAAATAGAGAGCGCAGTCGCCACAGACCTCGCGAAAGACCGGCAGATCTCGGGCGATCAGAGGCAACCCGCGCTGCGCGCCTTCGATCAAGGGCAGGCCGAAGCCCTCGCCTTCCGAGGCGGTGATCAGGCAGGAGGAGGCCGAATAGACCAGTTCGAGGTATTCATCGCTCGCTTTCTCCACCCATATCAGTCGTTCTCCCTGCTCGGGATGCTTGCGCAACCGCTCCGCCAGTTCTTCAACCATCCAGCCTTGCTTGCCGACGATGACCAGATTGACGTTGAAGCCTTCCGCCCAGAGGGTTTCGAATGCATCCAGTGCAACCGAGTGACCCTTGCGAGGCTCGACGGTGCCGACCATCAGGAAACTTGTTCGTGCTGCGATCGAGCGCATCGCCGGGCCGGCACTCGGCGGCAGGCCTTTCGAGGCGACGGTGCTGAGGTCTGCGCCGAGCGGAAAGGACCGCACCTGCAATTCGTTCGAGCGATGAGGCGCGTTGTCTGCAACCCATTCCTTCAGTTCGTTGGCGACGGCCTGCGAGATGCAAAGCGCGCCGTCGAATTCGGCAATCGTGCGAAGCCAGCGTGCGTGCAGGGCCGCGCTCCCTTCCGGGAAGCGATGCTTCATCAGGACAGGCAGAAGGTCGTAGACGACGAACTGGACGCGCACTCCGGCGTTGCGCATCTGGCGGAAATACGGTGCCTGGAAGTAGACGGGATCGTGCATCAGGTCCAGCCCGATGAAATGATCTCCTTCGCCGAAGCTGATTGGCGTGTCTTCCAGCGTGTCTTCGGGGCAGCCAAGGAACCTCAGGGTGTAGCGCCGCGCGTATCGATAGCCCAGCCGTTGGGCGTCCCCATATACGGGCTCTATACGAAAGCCTTCGGGCGGCGACTCGATCAGTTCGCGAAGCAGCGACTTCACGACTCGCTGGATACCAGTATGAAGATCCTGGTAGACCATGGACGACACATCGAGAAGCAGCTGCTTTGCCGGTCTCGGGGAAGGGAAGTTGGTCGCAACCGCCGATGCAACCGCATTCTTCTCTTCGGCATTCAATCCCGGCGCGATCTTTGCCAGCCTGGCGATCAAGGCGTCGCGCCCGTGGCTGTGACTGCGTGCAAATTGTTCGATGGCTTCGACGTACTGCTGGCCACAGCGCTGCGGCGAGTGATGCTCGTTGATGTACTGCCGGGCCCTTGCGCCCAGGGCCCGGCGGCCTTCGACGTCTTGCCAGAGGTGCTGCAATGCTTCGGTCAATTGGACGTCCGTGAACTCGTCCTCGAGCATGCAGAGACTGTCCTTGGGAAGCCAGGCCATCGCTCCATGTGCATTCGCAATCGTTGCGACACCGTGATTCATTGTGTCGAGGACGGCGGCGGACGTTTCGCCTCGTGACCTGCCGCGCAGTTGCACCGCGACGTCCGTTGCTCGCAGATAGCGGCGAAACGTCGCCTCGTCTGCCCAGCCGGTGATATGCACGTTGGGCAAAGGAAGCTCGCTGATCGCTGACCGGATGGCATCCCCATAGGCATCATGGCCGTTGTCTCCGACAAAGACCAGCCGGCAGCGGGGATCGGTTCCGAGCGGCGAGTTCTTCCATGCTCGCAAAAGGCGGTCGTTCAGCTTCGTGATACCCAGCAGCCCGAATGCACAGACCAGAAAGTCGTCTTCCGTCAAGCCCAGTGCGAGACGATCTTCTTCGCGCGATGCGGGATCATGGCTTTCGGCAGGTCGGCGCAGCAGAGGGATCAGCGTGGTCTGCGGAGCGGATGCGGCTCCATACCAATGCTTCATCAACCCCAGGGAGTAGTTGGAGTGAAAGATGATGCCTTGGGCTTGCCGGATGACCTCGAAACTGCACGGATACTGCGAAACCACCGTGGAAACATCCCCGATCCGGCTGCGATCGGCCAGCGCCTTGTAGCCGTGCGAGTCGTAGAGTGCGCGCTCAAGGCCCCGGTATCTGCCGCAGAGAAATTCGAGGTGCCACTGTGCATCGCCGAGGAAGAAGTCATGCAGGACCACGGTGCCCGGCACCATCTCCAGCAGCTCGAACATGTACTCATGGAACTCGGAGTTTCCGATGTGATAGAGCACGCGGTCATAGCTGTGGGCATGGGCGACCAGGTACGCGCCGTCGCGGACTGGAAAGGCCTGTGACAGCTCTGGCGACTTCAGTCTCCGCGTATCGACGATGAGTTCCAGGTCATAGTGCTTCGCGAGTTCGGGCAGCAGTTCTGCGCTGTAGTCGGCGATGCCGCTGCGTTGAGGAGGCAGTGGAGAGACATAGGCAAGCCTGGGTCGCTGTCCGGACGGTATCGGCAGCGATATGGCGTCGGAAGCCGCCTTCTCGATGTCCTCGACCGCGAGGCGGATCGCTTCTGTCAGTTCGGCTGAGGCGATAGGAGCGCGCGCCATCAACGCTTCTTGCGGCAGCGCTCTGGCGGTCACGAACGGTATCGCGAGTTCGGTAGTCCGCCGGGGCGCCGTAGCTGACGCCAAGGCATAGACGACATCGGGACGCAAGCGAGCGATGACGGCTTCACTCAGGTATTCCGATGCCTCGTGGGCCGCTGCAGTTTGCAAGCTTTCCATAGGCAGTGACTGCCAGACGTGAATGGACGTAGATGGAAGAATCCCGAGTAGCTTGCCGCGTGCTTCGTCAACGCTTTCGGAAAACCGTCCGTCGAGCAGTACATGGGTGTCGTGTTTTTCATGAAGTGCCTGCGCAAGCGCCTTCGAGAATGTCAACGCCAACGCCCGTTGCGCATCAGAATCGTCCGCTGCAGATTTCGAAATCCGAAGATCCAGCAACACCCGCATCAATTGACCCCCTTTTTTTTCTTACCGTGAACGTTTAACTGATTCCAGACCGAACGTGCGTCATCTGACAGCTCGTCGGAAGGTCGGTCTGGTGGTGCCGCTTTTGGAACGTGCGCCGGTTGAGGTTCGGCGGCCGGGCGCATCCGAGCCAGCGCGAAGCTGCGCATGCGTAGATAGACAGCCCGCATCGGGGCATGAATGCCCAGTTTTCTCGCAACCTTTGAAATCCGCCTGACGATGGGGCCTGGCCGCGGATGTCGCAAGAATGCCTTGATCGCCACAAGCCGCTCTCGCAGACCCGCGCTGCGAACCGCAAATCCGCGCCTGTCCAGTTCCTGCAGCTTGTCCGCAGTCTGTACACCTTGTTGCTCCAGGATTGCAATCCTGGCTTCCAATGCGGCTGCCGTTGCCCTGGCTCGCCGGGCCTGCGCCTCGACAATTGATAGCAGCTTGCGCAGCTGCCTCTCACGGGATTCCGCCCGGGCCTCCGCTTCGCTCAGTTGCTGCTGCACGACTGCGTGATGCTGGTCGTGCCGCCGAGCCAGCTCGGGGAGCGACAGCCCATACTCTTTCGAAAATGCCTGATCTTGAGCATGTAGCGCCGCGAGCTCTCCGTTCTTCTGGGCCACTACTGCATAGTCAGGACTGACGCCCGCGAGGACCGAGATCAGCGATACAGGCGCGGCGCCATGCAGGGAAGCGGCTTCCTGGAGCCGCAGGATTTTTTGCCGCTGGAATCCCGCGTGTTCGACTACGAAAGCCAACAACTGGGAGGGAAGCGGCTTCACGTGCGAGGGATCCAGATAAAAGCTGGACGTGCCTACTTCCAGGTTCTCGGGATTTGGCGTTTCGAGAATGAGCAGGCCTCCCGGAACGAGGACGCGCAGGGCCTCGGCCACGATCGCCTGCAAATCTTCGAAACGAATGTGTTCGACTACATGGAACGCCGAGACGAGAACCAGACTGTCGGAAGGTGTCTGCCTGAGGGTCGCAAGACCTTCCGAGCAGGCAACATCAAGGCCTCGTTCCCGGCAGGCTTCAAGCATGCCTTCGTCCAGATCGACGCCTCGCCCCTTCAGGCCAAGTTTGGAAAGCAGCTCAAGCCATTCGCCCCGGCCGCACCCGATGTCCAGCGCGGAAGCGGGCGTCTTCAAATCTAATAAGGGCTGAACGAAGGGAATGTAGATTTCAAGCCGGGATCGAATGAGTTCGCGCGAGCCGCGGTATTTGTCTTCGAAGGCGCGATAAAAAAGGGCGCTCATTTGTCTTGTTGCCTTCTGGGTGGGGGATGCGTCGTTGTAATGCTGTAGCAGATATTGCCAACCTGAGGCAGGATTTGAGGCAGTTCTGATACAAAAAAGATACAAATTCTAGTGGCGACGTTCATTCCGCCCTATCGACGCGTCGATCTGTGCCAGTCCTGGAGTCTCGCTCGTGATGCGGAGGCAGAAGTACGGCACACGCCTCAGGCTGGCTTGGCGCTCATCCTTTGCCAGCTTCGGTCCCTAACCCGATGAAAACAGAATCTTAACTTCCGCATCGGCCCTTCTTCAGGCTTGGTGCAGCAAAGGAGCTACAGCATGTGAAGGACTCCCTATGGGTGTATCTCAAACGCGTGTGAGGACCAGAACGAGGACGAGAGAGCACGTTTCATTAAGTAAACTCGAGCGGTGATTCGAGTCCGATTGCTGGCCAAGGGCCTATGGTGGTTGATGACGCCTTGGCTATTGCCGAAGCGAGTTCGAGTGCGCCGCGCAAATATGGAAGCAGCGCAGGCTGCGGCATTCCGTGATGCGCAAACACAGCACGGCCTGCAATTGGTTCGGGATAGCTTGGCTCGCGCAGCTGGTTCTACTGAGACGTTAAATGCGAGCGGAACGGACAAGCTGGCCGAATTGAACAGAGCCGCAGGCGGCGATGCGGCATTCCTGTCACCCTGGCCTCGCCAGGATCAAGCAGAAATCGAGGATGTCTGGTCGGCCGCCAGGTGGTGCATCGACTTGGCGAGATTGCACCCGGACTTTCATGGAGTGCTGCCTCGCAGGGTCGCAGGTCCGGGGAGAGAGGGGCTTCAGTGGACGCCAGAGGGCGAAAAGGCGTTGGCTTCACTTTCGCCACACGCTTTTTCCTGCGTGACGGAGTTGCTCGAGAACGATCCTTCGTCCCGTGCCAGGCAGGTCTTTCTGTTTCAACAAGAGCTCCGGTCGCTGGTGCCGCACGGCTTGACTCCGGCGGGTTGGCCGCACCTATTGCCTTGGTTCATGCGCTATGGCTTGGCGGCTGGCAAATTGCGCGTCGAGGAAATCTGGTGGCTTTTTCTTGAAGCGGCTCAAGACCCCCGACGTGAACTCATGCTGGCTCATGCGTTCACGCCTGCATGGCAGCAGACGCACCCGGGGGGGGCGACTGTATTCGGGCGCGAGAAGTTTGTCGCTTGGTTTGCCGCTGAATATGCGGCCTCCGGAGAGTGGCTGAATACCGCGACCTGGCCGGAGTGGGAGGAGCCTGCTTCACAGATCCGGACCGCCTATGTCGCCACGGAGTCATGGAGGACAGCTCATCCCAATGCATTCGCCGATGCGTCGCGGGCCAGTGCGCTGGTTGCTTGGTTGGCATCGCCAGCAAGCCCGTTGTCCGAAGCGCTGCGCGCATGGTGCGCCAAGTTCGATCCATCGATCCTCGGTGCGGAGCTGGCCAAGCCGGGCGTCAACGTCATCGGGCATTTCTGCTACCCCTCCGGCCTTCGGGTGTCTGTCGAATCACTGGTGACGGCGTTGGGCTTGAACGAGGTGGCAACTTCATTGCGCGACATCAGGACCGATGCGAAAGACGATCCCTGCCACGCCGACTTCCATGGTCTGGAAAGCCATGACATCACTGTCGTTCACGTACAGCCCGAGCCATTGCTCGATACGGCTTACGAGCGTGCGGATCTCTTCGAGCGGTTGCCGCGTCCATATCGGATCGGTTACTGGTATTGGGAGTTCGATTCCATTCCCGACTCATGGGTCACGCACGCTCAGAAGGTGGATGAAGTCTGGGCGGCCACCGAGTTCGTCGCGCGCGGCCTGCGCGAACGCCTCTCCGTTCCGGTTCGTACTCTGTTCCCCGGCGTGCAACTGGCGCCTTATGCGCGACGCGGCAAATCGCACTTCGGCCTGAGTGAGAAGCCCTATACCTTTCTCTTCGTATTCCACATGATGAGCGTGATGGAGCGAAAGAATCCGCTGGGATTGATCCGTGCATTCAAATCGGCCTTTGGTGAAGACGAAGGCGTGCGTCTGGTGCTCAAGACGTCCTTTGGCGATCGACACCCTGAGCAGTTCGAAGTTTTGAAGAAGGCTGCGGTTGGCGGCAACATCGTTCTCATCAATGAGGTCTATACCCCCGACAACCTCCTGTCGCTGATGGACGCGTGCGATGCCTACGTGTCGCTCCATCGAAGCGAAGGCCTTGGGTTGACGATGGCTGAAGCGATGCTCATGGGTAAGCCGGTGATCGCGACCAACTTCTCCGGCAACGTCGACTTCATGGATGAGAGCAATAGCCTGCCTGTTTCATACAAGCTCGTGAAGTTGGGGCAGGCCATTCCGCCCTACGACGCCGATCTGGAATGGGCCGAGCCCTCAGTGGAACATGCTGCCCAGCTCATGCGGCGCGTCTACGACGATCAGGATTGGGCGCGTGAACTTGGCGCGCGGGCCAAGGAAAGTGCCGAAACAAATCTGTCGCTGCAAAGTGCTGGGAGGAAGATCAGGCATCGCCTTGAAGAGATCAAGGCAATGCGGGGGAAGTCGCAGGCGGAGTGAAGCGCGTGCGGGACACGCGCTCGTTACTGCTCCACGATCCGCCCATGCTCGAGGTGGATCACCCGGTTGCACTCCTTGGCGATGAGCTCCGGCGAGTGCGACGCGAGCACCAGAATGCCGGACTTCGAGACCACGTCCCGCATCCGCTTCTCGGCTTTCTCGGTGAACTCGGCATCGCCCACCGATAGCCATTCATCCATGAGCAGGATGTCAGCCTCGACGCTCGTCGAGATCGAGAACGCGAGACGCATCATCATGCCGGTCGAATAGGTCCGAACCGGCATGTTGACGTATTCGCCCAGGCCGCTGAATTCGCAGATGTCGGGCGTGAGGCGGTCGATTTCCTTCTTGCTCATGCCCATCACGAGGCCGCGCAGCATGATGTTCTCCACGCCCGTGGCGTCCATCTCGATGCCCAGCGAAGGGTCGATCAGGCTGGCCACCGTGCCCTGGCGCGCGAATTCGCCGGAAGATGGCTCGTAGACTCCGGCAAGCGTGCGCAGCAGCGTCGACTTGCCCGCCCCGTTGTGGCCGACGAGGCCGAGCCGGTCTCCGCTCTTCAGCTCAAGGTTGATGCCGCTGAGCGCCTGCACCACCGTTACGCCTGTTTCCTTGCCGAAACGCCCGCCGGTCACCGAGGCAGCGAGTGTCTTCTTGAGCGAGTTCGCGCCGGCTCCGTAGATGGGGAAGTTGACGGCGACGTTCTTGAGAGAGATGAATGCCATGGATCAGAGCCAGTAGACGACGCGGCGGCGGTACTTCGAGAACACGAAGACCGCAAGAATCAAGCACAGCGCCGTCCAGAACAGGATGCCGATCCAGCTGTGGATATGCGCGGTGCCGCCCATCAGGGGCGTGCGAAGCAGGTCCAGCATCTGTGCGAAGGGGTTCCACAGCACGTACTTGGCGCGGCCGGGGAGGTTCTCGGGCAGCCAGAAGACCGGCGTGAGGAACATCAGCATTTGCATCACGCTGGTGACGATCTGGGTGACGTCGCGGTAGCGCGTGCAGATCAGGCCCAGCAGCAGGCCGAGGGCATGCGCGTTGATGATCAGGACGACAAAGGCCGGTACTACCATCAGTACGGACCAGGACAGCGAGACACCTGCCCAGATTGCTACCGGAATGTAGAGCACGATCTGGTGCGCGAACTGGATCAGGTTGCGTGCCAGACTGCGCCAGACGAACAGGCTGATCGGAAAGTAACCCTGCTTGAGATAGTTGGACGATCCGACGAAGGCATTGCATGCATCCGTCACGATGCTCGAGAAGAAGGCCCAGAAGATGATGCCCAGCGCCAGGTGAGGGAAGAAGCGTGAAAGCTCGCTGCCGAACAGCGAACTGTACAGCGGCCCCATGCCAGCGATCATCACGCCCATGCTCAGCGTGAGCCACATCGGCCCGAGCATCGAGCGGCGATAGCGCAGAACGATGTCGAACCAGGCGAGCGTCCACCAGATGTCTGTGCGGCGGGTGCCCTGCCACCAGTCGGACAGTGCGCTTCGATGAAGATTGGAGTGGACTTGACTCATGTACGGCCGTAGGTGTCTGCAAGGCGGACGATGTCGTCCTCGCCCAGGTACCCGCCGCATTGGACTTCGATGAGCACCAGTTCGTCATCGCCGATGTTGGTCAGGCGATGTTTTTCCTTCAGGGGAATGTAGCGATATTGGCCGGGTAGGGTTTCGTACTCGGTTTCTCCGATCTGCACGATGCCACGGCCCTGCACCACCACCCAGTGTTCCGCGCGCTGATGGTGATACTGCAGCGACAACGCCTCGCCGGGCCGCACCGTGATGCGCTTGACCTTGTAGCCTTCTTCCTCCTTCAGGGAGGCATAGGTTCCCCAGGGGCGATGGACGACCGGCGGAAGGTGCACAGTCTCGTGCTTGCGGGCCTTGAGTACGTCGACGACCTTCTTCACCTTCTGCGCGCTGTCCTTGTGAAGCACCAGCAGCGCATCGGGCGTGTCGACGATCACGAGGTCGTGGACCCCTACGGTGGCGACGACCTTCGGGCCATAGCTTTCCACCTGTACGTGCGTGCCCGTGGTATCGAGAGCAACGACATCGTCGGGGAGGGTGTTGCCGCTGGCGTCCGGCGTCAGCGCATTGGAGACTGCGGGCCAGGAGCCCACGTCGCTCCACCCGAACTTGGCGGGGACGACATGCACGTTGGAAGCGTGTTCCAGCACCGCGTAGTCGATGCTGATGTCTGGCTGCAGGCCGAACGCGTGCAAATCGAAGTTGACCGAGTTGCCTGCGGATTTCGAGGTCTCCAGCGCATGCCGCGCCGCCCGGATGACATCGGGGGCGTGTTTCTCGAGTGCTGCGACAATCGTGTCGGCCGTGAAGGCGAACATGCCGCTGTTCCAGTAGTAGCGGCCCGTGGCCAGGTACTTCTGCGCGGTTTCGAGGTCGGGTTTCTCGACGAAACGCTTGACCGCCTGGCTCTCGCGCGAGACATGTTCGACTTCGATGTAGCCGAAGCCGGTATCGGGGCTCGTGGGGCTCACGCCGAACACGACGAGGTTGCCTTCCTGCGCCAAACGGAAGGCTTCGGTGGCGCTTGCGACAAAAGCCTCCACGTCCGGGACGAGGTGGTCCGCGGACAGGACAAGCATCACCGTGTCGCCGCTGAACTGGCGAACACACTGAAGTGCGGCCAGCGCAATCGCCGGGCCGGTATTGCGCCCCTTGGGTTCGAGGAGAAAAGTCGTCGATGGCGGGTCGCTCATCTGCCCGAGCACGTCTTTTGTCAGGAACAGGTGATCCTTGTTGGTCACAACCATCAGGTCACCGGTGCCGCAGGCCTGCCCGCGTTCGACGGCCTGTTGAAGCAGCGTGGAATCACCAAGCTTCATGAACGGCTTGGGAAAGGCCTGGCGCGAAGCAGGCCAGAGCCTGGAACCGGCGCCTCCCGAAAGCACCACAGAGAGTAGCCTCATCGTTTTCCTTTAGCTTTTTAACCGGCCAATTTTAAGGGAGCCCTCCGGGGGACCTGGCGGGGCGGACGAAACGTCGGCCTTCGGCCCTCCTTGTTGAAGCTGGTTGCGCAGATAATCCCCTCCCGCAAGGCCCGCGACGCCAGGTTCCGGCATCGCCCCGGCTGATTCCGCTTTTCCTCAAGGCTCCGCCCGCATGCCGCGCGGGGTGCCCAATCTCTCTATGAAATCTGTCTATCGATTCATCCTCGGCCTGGCCGGACTCTGGCAAGGACCCGGAATGATGGGGCGCGTGCAGCGGGCATGGCGAATGTTCAACAAGTCGGGCTGGCCGGGCATCCGTTGGGAACTGGGACGGCGATTCGGTGGCTACAACGACTACACGAAGTGGGTGCAGCGCTACGACACCCTCACTCCGGAACTGCGCGAGAGGATCGCCCGGCGCGTTGCCGCCATGACCGACCGGCCGCTGATCTCGGTCGTGATGCCCACCTACAACCCCAACCCGGCCTGGCTGCGCGAAGCGATCGAGTCGGTGCGCGGCCAGATCTATCCGAACTGGGAGCTCTGCATCGCGGACGACGCATCCCCTTCGGCGGAGGTGCGCGAGATCCTCAAGTCGTACAGCGAGAGCGACCCACGCATCAAGGTGGTGTTCCGTCCGAAGAACGGCCACATCTCGGCCGCGTCCAACAGCGCGCTCGAACTGGTCTCCGGCCCTTGGGTGGCGCTCATGGACCACGACGACCTGCTGCCGGCCCATGCGCTCTTCTGGGTGGCCGATTGCATCGCGGCCCATCCCGACGTGAAGCTGATCTATTCGGACGAAGACAAGGTCGACGAGGGCGGCCACCGTTTCGGTCCTTATTTCAAGTCCGACTGGAACGTCGATCTCTTCCGCTCGCAGAACATGTTCAGCCACCTGGGCGTGCTCTCGACCGAGCTCATGCGCTCCGTCGGCGGCTTCCGCGTGGGCATGGAAGGCTCGCAGGACTGGGACCTCGTACTGCGGTGCATGGAGCGCGTCGACCCGGGGCAGATCCGCCACATTCCGCGCGTTCTGTACCACTGGCGCGTGCACGTGGAGAGCACGGCCAAGTCGATGAACGCCAAGCCCTATGCCGCCCTCGCAGGCGAGCGCGCGCTGAACGAGCATTTCGAGCGCACCGGTGTTCGTGCCACGGCGGAGCACCTCGATTTCGGCTACCGGGTGCATTACGCCTTGCCCGATGTCTTACCGTTGGTTTCCGTGATCATCCCGACGCGCAACGCCCTGCAGCTCACGCGGCAGTGCGTGCAGTCGATCCTCGAGAAGACCAGCTACTCAAACTACGAGATCATCATTGTCGACAACGGCTCTGATGATCCCGACACCCTGGCCTGGTTCAAGCGCATCGCTGCCGAGAAGCCCAAGGTCCGCGTGCTGCGGGACGATCGCGACTTCAATTACGCGGCGCTGAACAATGGCGCCGTTGCTGTGGCCAACGGCGAGCTCGTGGCGCTGGTCAACAACGACATCGAAGTCATCACGCCTGATTGGCTCAGCGAGATGGTCAGTCTTGCGCTGCAGCCGGGCGTCGGGGCGGTGGGTGCGCGGCTGTGGTTTCCTAACAGGACGCTGCAGCACGCGGGCGTGATCCTCGGCGTAGGCGGCATTGCCGCCCACTCGCATCGCCGCATGCCGATGGGCCGCGAAGGCTATGCCGGCCGCGCGGCGCTGATCCAGACGCTCTCGGCGGTCACCGCGGCCTGCCTCGTGATCCGCAAGAGCCACTACCTGGAGGTCGGCGGGCTCGACGAGGTGCACCTGAAGGAGTCCTTCAACGACATCGACTTCTGCCTGCGCCTGCGCGAAGCGGGTCTGCGCAACGTCTGGACGCCCTATGCGGAGCTGTTCCACCACGAGTCCGCGACGCGCGCCAAGGATGTCTCGCCGCAGAAGCAGGCGCAGTTCCAGGAAGAGTCCGCCTACATGCACAAGCGCTGGGGCGACCTGATCCAGAACGACCCCGCCTACAGCCCCAACCTCATGCTGGCCCGGGAGGACTTCAGCTACGCCTGGCCCCCCCGCGTGGCTCCGGTCTGATCGAGGTCCGATGCCCCTCGCAGTCTCCGTCGCCCTCTGCACCCGCAACGGCGCACGCTACCTTCCCGAGCAGCTGCGCAGCATCTGCGCGCAGGAGCCGCTGCCGCAGGAGATCGTCGTCTCCGACGACGGCTCCACCGACGACACCCTCGCCGTCATGCGCGACACCCTCGCCCAGTGCGGCGTGGCCGACCGCATCGCGCTGCGCGTGTTCAGCAATTCGCCGCCGCTGGGCGTCACCCGCAATTTCGAGCAGGCGGTGCGCGCCTGCAGCCACGACCTCATCGCGCTGTGCGACCAGGACGACGTCTGGCACGCCGGGCGGCTGGCGCGCATGGTGGCGCAGTTCGAGGCGCGGCCCGACCTGCTGCTGCTGCATACCGACGCCCGCTTGGTCGACGGCGACCTGAAGCCGCTGGGCTCCACGCTCTTCCATGCGCTCGAGGTGCAGCCGGCCGAGCTGAAGGCCATCGCGAGCGGCGAGGCCTTCGGTGTGCTGCAGCGGCGCAATCTGGTGACCGGCGCGACGACGATGTTCCGAAAAACCTTGCTCGAGTCCGCGTTGCCGTTCGCGCCCGAATGGGTGCACGACGAATGGCTGGCCGCTGTGGCCGCGGCCACCGGCCGCATGGACGTGCTGCCCGAGCCGACCATCGACTATCGCCAGCACGGCAACAACCAGATCGGCGCGCGTCGGCTGACGCTGTCCGAGAAGATGGCGAAGGCCTTCGAGAAGCGGGGCGACAAGCATGTGGCGCGGCTGCGGCGGGCCGAGGCGCTGCTGCAGCGGCTGCAGCAGCTCGGCGACCGCGTGCGGCCGGGCTGCCTGGATGCGCAGCGCGCCAAGGTCGCGCATCAGCGGTTCAGGGCCGGATTGCCGGCGGCGCGTCCGCTGCGTCTGCTGCCGATCCTTCTGGAGGCCGCGCGCGGCCGCTATGAACGCTTCGGTCGAGGCAGGCAGGCTATCGTTCAGGACGTTTTCGAGCGCGGCTGACCGTCTCCGTTGATGGGCCGGCTATCGGCCCTGCAGCCGCAGGTATCGCCAGAACGAGGCCGACAGCCACACCTTCAGCAGGCTAGTCACGTGCCAGTACAGGTATTTCTTGCTGCGATGGCTCTCGCGCTGCGCGTCGTGCCGGGCGAGGAGGTTCTCACCCACCTGCAGCTTCCAGCCCGCCAGCCGGGTGCGGGCGCAGATGTCGAAGTCTTCGCCGTACATGAAGAACTTCTCGTCGAAGCCGCCGACCTGCCGGTAGGCCTTGCTGCGAAACAGCATGAACAGGCCCGGAATCCACGCCGGCACCGTCGGGCGCACGTAGCCGGGCTTTTTTCTTCCGACGATCTCGAGCGGCGTGAGCAGTGCCCGGTGCGGTTCGGGCTCGGTCTTGCCGGGCTCCAGGATGCGCGGCGTCAGCAGGCCGGCGTCCGCCGCAGCCTGCGCGAGCAGCGGCGACAGCACGTCGTCGTCGAAGCGAATGTCGGGGTTCAGCACCAGGAACCACTCGGTGCCGCAGCGCTCGAAGGCCTGGTTGTGATTGGCGCCGAAGCCCTTGGGGCTCGCGTTCTCGATCCGCTCCACCTCGAAGCCCCAGCTGCGGCCGGCAAGCAGGTCGGCCTCGGGGATGTTCAATGTCAGCAGAACCTTGTCGATGACTGCGCGGCTGTACCTGTCCAGCTGCTCGAGCAGCGGCAGCACCAGCGCGAGTTGGCCGTGGCTCACGATTGAAACGGTGATCGGGGGGCGGGAGGAGGGGGGCGTGGGCATGGTCTAATTTCGCCCGGGAATTCTAGGGTTCCCCAACCCCCACACATGATTGCTCTGATCGTCATCAGTTTCTTCGTCGCCGCCTTCTCGGTCCAGGTGTTCATGCGACGTGCGCGGCGGCATGCCCGCCTCTACGGCGCCGACATGCCCCAGCGCTTCCACAAGGGCCACGTGCCGCGCCTGGGCGGTGCGGGCATCCTGCTGGGCATGGGGGCGGCCTGGCTGGCCGCCGGCATCACCGGCACCGACCCGTTCAACGTCTCCTGGCCGGTCACGACCTCGATGCTCACGCTGGTGTGCATCCTGCCGGCGGTGCTGGGCGGCATCGTCGAGGACGTCACCCAGCGCGTGAAGGTGCGCTACCGGCTGGGGCTGACCATCGGCTCGGCGCTGCTGGTGTGCTGGCTGCTGGGGCTGGGCGTGGCGCGCACCGGCTTCGAGACGGTCGACGGCTGGCTGGCGATGATTCCCTTTGCCACGGTGATCTTCGCGGCCCTCGCCATCGGCGGCCTGCCGCACGCCTTCAACATCATCGACGGCTACAACGGGCTCGCGGGCACGGTCGCGGTGCTGGTCTGCCTGGCGATCTCGCACGTGGCCCTGCAGGTCGGCGACCGGCAACTGGCCGCCATGGTGATCTGCCTGGTCGGCGCCACCTTCGGCTTTCTGGTGTGGAACTACCCGCGCGGCAAGATCTTCGCCGGCGACGGCGGCGCCTACGTCTGGGGCATGGTGATCGCCGTGGCCTGCGTGACGCTGGTGCAGCGCCACCGCGTGGTGTCGCCCTGGTTCCCGATGCTGCTGCTGATCTACCCGGTGTGGGAGACGCTGTTCTCCATCTATCGCAAGCTGGCGCGCGGGCAGTCGCCCGGCACGGCCGACGCGCTGCACTTCCACCAGCTGATCTTCCGCCGCATCGTGCGCGTGGCCTTTGCGGACGACGAGGCCCGCCAGCTGCTGGCGCGCAACAACCGCACCTCGCCCTACCTGTGGATGTTCGCCGCCCTGTCGGTGGTGCCGGCGGTGCTGTTCTGGAACAACACCATCGTGCTGATGTTCTTCTGCCTGCTGTTCGTCACGACCTACGTGGGTGCGTACCTGATGATCGTGCGCTTCAAGGTCCCGCGCTGGCTGCGGCCATGAACAGGCACCCCCCCAGGCTTCGCGCACTTCGTGTCGCTGCGCCAACCCCCTTGCAGGGGGCAACACCGGTGGCCCGGCAAAGCCGGTTCCACGGTGTTTCCCGCGAAGTCAGTCAGTCGGCTGTCACCGGGATTGCGCGAGAATTTGAGCCTCACCTGATCGTCCACCGCTTCGGAGCCTGACCGCCCATGACCGACCCCGTCCTCAACATCCCCCCGCGCGACAAGGCCGAGATTCTGGCCCAGGCGCTGCCGTACATCCGCAAGTTCCACGGCAAGACCATCGTCATCAAGTACGGCGGCAACGCCATGACCGACCCGGCGCTGCAGGCCGACTTCGCCGAAGACGTGGTGCTGCTCAAGCTGGTGGGCATGAACCCGGTGGTGGTGCACGGCGGCGGCCCGCAGATCGAAGCGGCGCTCAACCGCCTGGGCAAGAAGGGCAGCTTCATCCAGGGCATGCGCGTGACCGACGCCGAGACCATGGAAGTCGTCGAATGGGTGCTGGCCGGCGAGGTGCAGCAGGACATCGTGGGCCTGATCAACCAGGCCGGCGGCAAGGCCGTGGGCCTCACGGGTCGCGACGGCGGCCTGATCCGCGCGCAGAAGCTCAAGATGGCCGACCGCAACGACCCCAACCTGCACCACGACGTGGGCCAGGTCGGCGACATCGTCTCCATCGACCCCAGCGTGGTCAAGGCGCTGCAGGACGACGCCTTCATCCCGGTGGTCAGCCCCATCGGCTTCGGCGAGGAGAACGAGAGCTACAACATCAACGCCGACGTCGTCGCAGGCAAGCTCGCCACCGTGCTCAAGGCCGAGAAGCTGATGCTGCTGACCAACACGCCCGGCGTGCTCGACAAGGACGGCAAGCTGCTCACCAACCTGAGCGCCCGCGAGATCGACGACCTGTTCGCCGACGGCACCATCTCCGGTGGCATGCTGCCGAAGATCGAAGGCGCGCTCGACGCGGCCAAGAGCGGCGTGAACGCGGTGCACATCATCGACGGCCGCGTGCCGCACGCGATGCTGCTGGAGATCCTGACCGACCAGGCCTACGGGACGATGATCCGCGCCCGTTGAGCCCGGCGTGGGCGCGTGCTCACTGCGCTGTGCGAGAATCAATTGATTACATCTTTGCACGCGCTCCCATGCAGAACGAAGAGACGACCAGTGCTTCCGGCGTAGAGACTCCTGCGGAAACGACCACTCCCCCGGCGCGCAAGCGGCCGAAGCCGGGCGAGCGGCGCGTGCAGATCCTGCAGGCGCTCGCCTCCATGCTGGAGCAGCCAGGTGCCGAGCGGGTCACCACTGCCGCGCTGGCCGCGCGGCTCGAAGTGAGCGAGGCCGCGCTCTATCGCCATTTCGCGAGCAAGGCCCAGATGTTCGAGGGCCTGATCGACTTCATCGAGCAGAGCGTCTTCACGCTGGTCAACCAGATCCTGGAGCGCGAGGGCGCCACCGGCGCCCAGCAGGCCGCCCGCATCCTCACGCTGCTCGTGCAGTTCGCCGAGCGCAACCCCGGCATGACCCGCGTCATGGTGGGCGACGCGCTGGTCTACGAGAACGAGCGCCTGCAGCAGCGCATGAACCAGTTCTTCGACAAGATCGAATCCACGCTGCGCCAGGTGCTTCGCGGGGCCGCCGCGGCCGACGGCTCGGCCACGCCCAGCGTCGATGCGCAGGTGCGCGCAGCGGCGCTCACCGCCTTCGTGGTGGGGCAGCTGCAGCGCTTCGCGCGCTCGGGCTTCCGCCGCGCGCCTTCAGAGCATCTCGAAGCGACGATCGCGCTGATCGTCTGAGGGTACCCCGCGCAGGGTACTGACCGGCTCGCCTCGCGCCTTCCGGCGGCGTAGCATCGTCCACAGGCCCTTGCCGCCGGACCCGGCGGCAAGCCGGTGTTTGCGCGGTTTCCTTCGCGGAGGGCGGAAGCATGAGCCATGGCACGGTCGGTCCGGTGGAGCCCCGCCTGTCGCGGGTGTCCGCGCATGCCTGATGCGGCGCGCGGCCATGGCTGGCAGACCGTCCTGCTCACCACGGCCGCCATGCTCGCGTTCGCTGCCAATTCCCTGCTGTGCCGGCTCGCGCTTCAGCGCAGGGGCATCGATCCGGCGAGCTTCGGCAGTGTCAGGCTCGTGGCCGGGGCGCTCGTGCTGGGGCTCATCGTGCGGTTCAGGGCGCAGCCTCCGGCTTCTCCTGCCCGCGTCGACTGGCTGGCGGCCGTCATGCTGTTCGGCTACGTCGCCTTCTTCTCCTTCGCCTATCTCAGCCTGCCGGCGGGCACCGGCGCGCTAATCCTGTTCGGCGCGGTCCAGCTGACGATGTTCAGCGTGGGCCTGCGCTCCGGCGGCGAGCGCTTCGGGGCGCTTGCCTGGTTCGGCTTCGTGCTTGCGGCGGGCGGGCTGGTTTATCTCGTTTTCCCGGGCGTCGCCGCGCCGCCGCTTCTGGGCGCGGTGCTGATGGCCGTCGCGGGCGTTGCCTGGGGCGTGTATTCCCTGCGCGGCCGTGGCGTGGCCGATCCGCTGGCCGCCACGGCGCGCAACTTCACGCGAGCCGTGCCGTTCGCCCTGGCGCTCAGTGCGGTGTTCGCGGCCAGCGCTCGCGCGGATACGGTCGGCATCGCGCTGGCCGTGATTTCCGGCGCGCTGACTTCGGGCCTCGGCTATGCCGTCTGGTACGCGGCGCTGGGCCGCCTGACCGCGATGCGCGCGGCCACCGTGCAGCTGTCGGTGCCGCTGTTGGCGGCGTTCGGCGGCGTGCTGTTCCTGTCGGAGGCGATCACGCCACGGCTGGCCGTGGCTTCCGTTGCGATCCTGGGCGGCATCGCGCTCGTGCTCGGACAGAAGGCGCGAAGCGCCCGTCCGTAGGCTGGATGGCAGGCTAGGGGCTACGACACCTGCACGCCCACCTTCGCCCCGGCCGCGACGATCTCGCTCCAGGTCGCATCGTCCACCCAGATCCCGTCCTTGCGCCGCGCCGCGCGCGCCTTGCGCTCCGGCTCGCCCGCGATCTGCACTTCTTCGAAGCCCTGCCCGGGCGGGCTCTGCCGCAGCCAGCCGAGGAACTCGCGGGCCTCCTCGTCGAAGGACTTCTGCGTGCCCAGCTTCGCCGGGTCGATCAGCACCGTGAGCATGCCGTTGAGCACCGTGCGTGCCGTGTCCGCCTGCCGATGCCACGTGCCGCCGCCGGTGAGCGCGCCGCCCAGCAGCTCGCAGGCCACCGCCATGCCATAGCCCTTGTGCTCGCCGAAGGTCATGAGCGCGCCGAAGAGGCCGTTGCCCTGCGGTACCACGACCACGCCCGGGTCGTTGGTGGGCGCGCCGTTCTCGTCGATCAGATAGCCGTCGGGCACGCGCTCGCCCTTGTTGTGGGCCACGCGCATCTTTCCCTGCGCCACGCGGCTGGTCGCGTAGTCGAGCACGAAGGGCTCCGCGCCCGAAAGCGGAATGCCGATGCAGCACGGATTGGTGCCGAAGCGCCCGTCGCCGCCGCCCCAGGGCGCGACCACCGGCCGCGAGAGCACGTTGACGAAGTGCATCGACACCAGCCCCTGCGCCGTCGCCATCTCCGCGAAGTGCCCGATGCGGCCCAGGTGGTGCGCATGCGCGAGCGTGAAGATGCAGCTGCCGTGCTGCTTCGCGCGCGCGATGCCCAGCTCCATCGCCTGCACGCCGACGATCTGGCCGTAGCCGTGCTGGCCGTCCAGGCCCATCAGCGTGCCGATGTCGAGGTTCACGCGCACCGCGGCGTTCGGCTTCAGCCCGCCTTCGGCCACCGCGTCGACGTACCGCGGCAGCATGCCCACGCCGTGCGAGTCGTGCCCGCTCAGGTTGGCCAGCACCAGGTTGGCCGCCACCTGCTGTGCCTCGGCGGGCGAGCTGCCTGCGGCTTCGAGGATGCGGGCGACCGTGGCCTGCAGGTGGTCGGCCTTGAGCGTATGGGACATGGATCAGGCTCCTTTCGCGTTCAGCGTGATTGCATAGAGCGACGTGGTCGCGCAGATGAAGAGGCGGTTGCGCTTCGGACCGCCGAAGCAGACGTTGGCCACGCGCTCGGGCAGCAGGATCTTGCCCAGCAGCGTGCCGTCGGGGTGATAGGCGTGCACGCCGTCGAGCGCGCTGGTCCAGATGCGGCCTTCGGTGTCGAGGCGGAAGCCGTCGAACAGGCCGCTGGTGCATTCGGCGAAGACCTCGCCGCCGCTCAGGCTGCGCCCGTCGGCGCCCACCTTGAACCTGCGGATGTGCCGCGGACCATCGGGCGCATGGCTCGCGCCCGTGTCGGCGATGTACAGCAGCGACTCGTCGGGCGAGAAGGCCAGTCCGTTGGGCTTCACGAAATCGTCGGCCATCAGCTCGACCTCGCCGCGTTGCGGATCGATGCGGTAGACATGGCACGCGCCGATCTCGCTCTCGGCCTTCAGGCCTTCGTAGTCGGAGAGGATGCCGTAGCTCGGGTCTGTGAACCACACGGCGCCGTCCGAGTGCACCACCACGTCATTGGGCGAGTTGAGCCGCTTGCCGTTCCAGTGCGAGGCCAGCACGGTGATCGTGCCGTCATGCTCGGTGCGCGTCACTCGCCGCGTGAGGTGCTCGCAGCTCACCAGCCGACCTTCGCGGTCGACCGTGTTGCCGTTGGTGTTGTCCGATGGCTCGCGGAAAGTGCCCACCGTGCCGTTGAACTCGTCGAAGCGCAGCATGCGGTTGTTCGGAATGTCCGACCACACCAGCGTGCGGTGCGCCGCGAACCACGCGGGGCCCTCGCACCAGCGCGCGCCGGTCCACAAGCGCTGCACGCGCTCGGGGCCGGGGATGCAGCCCTTGAAGCGCGGGTCAAGCTGCTCGAAGCCGGTGCCTTCGAGAAAGCCGAAGGGAAGAGTTGCCATGCCGTTCCTCGTCGTCGATGGGTTCAGTCGGTCACATCACCGCGCCGACCTGCCACGGCACGAACTCGTTCTGGCCGTAGCCGTGCTGTTCGCTCTTCGACTGCGCGCCCGATGCGGTCGCGAGCACCAGCTCGAAGATGCGCTGGCCCATCTCCTGGATCGTCGCCGTGCCGTCCACGATCTCGCCGCAGTTGATGTCCATGTCCTCCTCCTGCCGCTGCCAAAGCGCCGAGTTGGTCGCGAGCTTGAGCGAAGGCGAGGGCGCGCAGCCATAGGCCGAGCCGCGCCCGGTGGTGAAGCAGATCAGGTTGGCGCCGCCGGCCACCTGGCCGGTGGCGCTCACCGGGTCGTAGCCGGGCGTATCCATGTAGACGAAGCCGTGCGCGGTGACGGGCTCGGCGTATTCGTACACCGCCTCGAGGTTGCTGGTGCCGCCCTTGGCGACCGCGCCCAGCGACTTCTCGAGGATGGTGGTGAGCCCGCCCGCCTTGTTGCCCGGCGAGGGGTTGTTGTTCATTTCGCCCTCGTTGATGGCGGTGTAGTGCTCCCACCACTTGATGCGGTCCACCAGCTTCTGGCCGACTTCGCGCTTCACCGCGCGGCGCGTGAGCAGGTGCTCGGCGCCGTACACCTCGGGCGTTTCGCTGAGGATGGCCGTGCCGCCGTGCGCCACCAGCAGGTCGACCGCCGCGCCCAGCGCCGGGTTGGCGCTGATGCCCGAGTAGCCGTCGGAACCGCCGCACTGCAGCCCGATCGTGATGTGCGCCGCGCTGCAGGGCTCGCGCTTCACCGCGTTGGCGCGCGGCAGCATCTCGTTGATGAGCGCCACGCCCTTCTCGACCGTCTTGCGCGTGCCGCCCGTGTCCTGGATGTTGAAGGTGCGGAAGTTCTCGCCCTCGGCCAGGTGGCCGGTCGCGAGCCAGGCGTTGATCTGGTTGGCCTCGCAGCCCAGGCCCACCACCAGCACGCCCGCGAAGTTCGCATGCGTGGCATAGCCCGTGAGCGTGCGCTCCAGGATCTGCATGCCCAGGCCCTGAGTGTCCATGCCGCAGCCGGTGCCGTGCGTGAGCGCGATCACGCCGTCCACGTTGGGGAAGGCGGCCAGCGCCTGCGGGTTGGTCTTGCGCGAGAAGTGGTCGGCAATGGCGCGCGCGGCCGTGGCCGAGCAGTTCACGCTGGTCAGCACGCCGATGTAGTTGCGCGTGGCCACGCGGCCGTCGGCGCGCTTGATGCCCATGAAGGTGGCTTCGCGCTTGGCGGGCGCGGGCTTCACGTCGGCGCCGAAGGCGTAGTCGCGTTCGAAGTCTCCCTTGTCGGGGCCCATGTCGAGGTTCTGCGTGTGCACGTGCTCCCCGGCGGCGATGGGGCGGCTCGCGAAGCCGATGATCTGGTTGTAGCGGCGCACCGGCTCGCCCTGCGCGATGTCGCGCATCGCGATCTTGTGGCCCGGCGGTATCAGTCCGCGCACGGCCACGCCTTCGACGACGGCGCCGCCGAGCAGCTGTGAGCGCGCGATGACGACGTCGTCGGCGGGGTGGAGGCGGATGTAGGGCGTCATCGTGGGGTTCTTCTCGTGTTCAGGAGGCTGGATTCAGGAAGCCTTTGTGCGGCGCCAGCTCGCGCTGAACCGCTGGTGGAACTTGTCCATGTGTTCGTGCATGGCGCTGCGCGCGGCAGCCGGGTCGCGCGCGGCGATGGCGTCGAGGATCAGTTCGTGCTCGCCGATGGCCGCCTGCCACGACTCCATCGTCTCGAAGTAATCGATCATGCGGGCGAAGATGGCCCCGTGGCGCGACTCCCAGAAGCCCTGCACCGTCTCGGTCAGAACCACGTTGTCGCAGGCGTTGACGATGGCCAGGTGGAAGGCGCGGTCGCCCTCGTGCGGCACCTCGCCGCCCGCGGCCAGCTCGCGCATCATGCGGATCGCGCGGCGCATGGCGTCCACGTCCTTGCGCTTGCCGTGCTGGGCCGCGGTGGCGGCTGTCTCGCCTTCCACCATGCGGCGCGCGCGGATGATCTCCAGCGGCCCCCATTCGATGCCCGCCGCGCCGTTGGCCGGCGGCGGCGTGCGCTGCGAGCGGTCGAGCACGTAGACGCCCGAGCCGGTGCGCACCTCGACCCAGCCCTCCACCTCCAGCGCGATCAGCGCCTCGCGCACCGACGGCCGGCTCACGCCCAGCTGCCGGGCCAGGTCGCGCTCGGCGGGAATGCGCGCGCCCACCGCGAATTCGCCCTTGCCGATGAGCTCGCGCAGCTGTTCGGCGATCTGGCGGTACAGGCGCTGGGGTTCGAGGGTCTGGATCGGCACGGGTCGGGCGGAGGCGGGGAAGGAAAGGCGGACAGGGTTAAGGGTTGTCCTGAATTGGCCAAGTGGTAAGGCCAATTCAGAATACGCCATATCGCCCGCACCATCATCGGGCCTAACCCGAGGACGCGGCCCCAGGAGACGACCCAATTGAACCAGCTCGACTTCAATGGCCGCCACGCGGTCGTCACCGGCGGCGCCACGGGGCTGGGCTTCGGCATCGCGCAGCGGCTGATCGCCTCGGGCGGCAGCGTCACGCTGTGGGATCGCGACGAGGAAGCAGCCGCGAAGGCCGCCGAATCGCTGGGCGCCAGGGCCTTCGCGCTGAAGGTCGACGTGTCGCAGCACGCCTCGGTCACCCAGGCCATCGCCGCCACGCTGGCGCATGCGCCGCGCATCGACGCACTGGTCAACAGCGCCGGCATCACCGGCCCCAACACGAAGCTTTGGGACTACCCGGTGGACGCCTGGCGCGAGGTGATGGAGGTCAACATCAACGGCGTGTTCCTGTGCTGCCGCGAGGTGGTCGCGCAGATGCGCAGGCAGGGGCGGAGCAGCGAAGGCGGCGGCTACGGCCGCATCGTCAACATCGCCTCCGTGGCCGGCAAGGAGGGCAACCCCAACGCCAGTGCCTACAGCGCGAGCAAGGCGGCCGTCATCGGCCTGACCAAGTCGCTCGGCAAGGAGCTGGCCGACACCGGCATCCGCGTGAACTGCGTAACGCCCGCGGCGGTGAAGACGGCCATCTTCGATCAGATGACGCCCGAGCACATCGCCTTCATGCTCTCGAAGATCCCCATGGGCCACTTCGGCACGGTGGAAGAGGTGGCCGCGATGGTCGGCTGGCTCTGCACGGAAGACTGCTCTTTCTCCACCGGCGCCGTGTTCGACCTCTCGGGCGGCCGCTCGACATACTGACCGGGCGGGCCCTCTCATCCCACACACTTCCGAATTCCAACGCACTGAAAGGAAAGCATGAAACTCGTCCGCTACGGCAACCCCGGCAAGGAAAAGCCCGGCCTCATCGATGACAACGGCCAGCTGCGCGACCTGAGCGCCATCGTCAAGGACATCGGCCCAGAGCAGCTCGGCGACGCCGCGCTCGCCAAGCTGCGCAAGCAGAAGATCGACAAGCTGCCGCTGGTCAAGGGCAAGCCGCGCTTCGGCTGCCCGGTGGCGAACGTGGGCAAGTTCATCGCCATCGGCCTGAACTATGCGGACCACGCCGCCGAATCCGGCCTGCCGGTGCCCAAGGAGCCCGTGGTGTTCACCAAGGCCAACAGCTGCATCCAGGGCCCGAACGACCCGGTGATGCTGCCCAAGGGCTCGGTCAAGACCGACTGGGAAGTCGAGCTCGGCGTGGTCATCGGCACCCGCGCGCGCTACGTTCCGCAGAAGAGCGCGCTCGACTACGTGGCCGGCTACTGCACCATCAACGACATCAGCGAACGCGAATACCAGATCGAGCGCGGCGGCACCTGGGACAAGGGCAAGGGCTGCGACACCTTCGGCCCCATCGGCCCCTGGCTGGTGACGCGCGACGACGTGCCCAACCCGCAGAAGCTGGCAATGTGGCTCGACCTGAACGGCAAGCGCGTGCAGACCGGCAGCACCAAGACCATGATCTTCACCGTGGCCAAGATCGTGAGCTACGTGAGCCAGTTCATGACGCTGATGCCGGGCGACATCATCACCACCGGCACGCCCCCGGGCGTGGGTATGGGCATGAAGCCGCCGCTCTTCCTGAAGAAGGGCGACGTGATGACGCTGGGCATCGAGGGCCTGGGCGACCAGCGCCAGGAAGTGATTCCCTTCAAGCTCTGAGGCCCGCAGCCTCTTTTCACGAAAGGCGCCTCTGGCGCCTTTTTTTGCGGTTTTAAATGTCCCATTGACAGAACATTGAAACTGCAAAAACATCAAAGGCATGTCGCAGATGCCTTTGCCGAAATACCACCAGATCTATCTGGTGCTGCGTGAGCAGCTGCACGAAGGCCGCTTTGCGGAAGGCCTTCCCGGCGAACTGGCGCTGATGGGGCAGTTCAACGTGGCGCGCGTCACCGTGCGCCGCGCACTCGAGCAACTGGCTTCCGAAGGGCTCATCGAACGCAATCCCGGGCGCCGCACGCGCGCGGTGCCGCCGGCCGGCGGCGAAGGCCCGGGCAACAGAAGCATGGAGCGCGCCAACCTGCGCGGCCTGCTCGAGAACCTGGTCACCATGGGCCTGCACACCTCGGTCAAGGTGATCGAGGTGGCCACCATCACGGCATCCACGCAAGTGGCCGAGGCGCTGCAGCTGCAGCTCGGCGACGCGGTGCAGAAGGCGGTTCGCGTGCGCTCCACCAAGGAAGGGCCGCTCTCGCACATCACGACCTATGTGCCCGACACCATCGCGCGCCGCTTCGGCCGCCGCGAGCTGTCGAAGAAGCCCATCTTGGTGCTGCTGGAGGAATCGGGCGTGAAGGTAGGGCGCGCCCACCAGACCATTTCCGCCCGGCTGGCCGACAACGTGCTCGCGCAGCACCTCGATGTCTCCGTCGGCTCGGCCCTGCTCGCGGTGCGCCGCCTGATCTACGACGAGGACGAGCGGCCCGTGCAGTGGCTGCACGGCTTCTACCGCCCCGACCGCTACACCTATGAAATGCAGCTCTCCCGCGTGGGCAGCATCGACGCGAAGGTGTGGGTCAGCAAGGACGTGTCAGCCCAGTTCAACTGAAGAGAAAAAGGAAAGCCCCATGCAGAACCGCCGCAGTTTCGTGTCCCGCTCGGCCGCGCTGGCCACCGCCGTCGCCTTCCCACTCGTGGCCGGCGCGCAGCCCAAGACCGTCAAGGTGGGCGTGCTGCACCCGGTCACCGGCGCGCTGGCCTATTCGGGCCAGCAGTGCCGCCTGGGCGCGCTCATGGCCATCGAGGACATCAACGCGGCGGGCGGCATCAGGTCGCTCGGCGGCGCGAAGCTCGAGGCCCTGCTGGGCGACGCGCAGTCGCAGCCGCAGGCCGGCGCGGCCGAGGTCGAGAAGATGAACGAGGCCGGCGTGTCGGCCATCGTGGGCGCCTTCGCTTCCGCCATCTGCCTGGCCACCACGCAGGCCGCGGCCAAGTACAACCTGCCGCACGTGGTCGACGTGGGCGTGGCCGACCAGATCGTCGAGCGCGGCCTGAAGAACACCTTCCGCTTCGGGCCCGGCTACAAGAAGTCGACCGAGGTGGCCATGGCCAACCTGCTGGTGCTCAACAAGGCCGCGGGCAGCCCCGCCAAGACGGTGATGATCATCCACGAGGAGTCGCTGTTCGGCGCGGGCACCGCGCAGCTGCTGTCGCGCGAGCTGCCGGGCTACGGCTTCGAGGTGAAGGAGGTGGTGAAGCACGCCAACCCCACCCGCGACTTCAACAACATCGTGCTGCGCATGAAGTCGGTCAACCCCGACATCGTGATTCCCGCCAACTACTACAACGAGTACGCGCTGCTGGTGCGCACCATGCAGCAGCAGAAGGTGGTGCCCAAGGCGATCTTCTCGGTGCTGGGCGGCGCGGCGTCGAGCTACAAGTTCGTGAAGGAATTTCCGGAAGCGGCCAACGGCATCATCGACTGCAACCACTGGTTCAACCCGAAGGACAAGCGCTCGCAGGAGCTGCGCAAGCGCGTGGAGGCCAAGGGCCAGTTCTTCAGCTACGAGGTGTTCATGACCTACACCTCGATGTGGCTGCTGGCCGATGCCATCGAGCGCGCGAAGTCCGCCGAGCGCGCGGCCATCATCGACGCGCTGGAGAAGAGCACCTTCTCCAACCACATCATGCCGTACGGCCCCACCCGGTTCGTCAACGGCCAGAACGAAGGCGCGCAGCCGCTCATGACGCAGGTGGTGAAGAACGACATCAAGGTCATCATCCCGCGCGACTACCGCGAGACCGACCCGGTCTTCCCGCTGAAGGCCTGACGCCGGGCCGAGACGAGGCACCACCCATGAAGCGCTTCGACGGATTCCGGACACGCCCGGAGTCCGGTGGAGCGGCACGCCCACGCAAGACGTACAGCCAGGAAAGCGACCCAGCCGCCGCCAGCCAATGCCAGACATCACCATACTTTTCCCGTCGGTCCTGAACGGCCTCACGACCGGCGCCGTGTACGCGCTGATCGCGGTCGGGCTCACGCTGATCTACGGCGTGCTGCACATCATCAACTTCGCGCACGGTGCGAGCCTGATGCTGGCGCTCTACGCGGTGTACTTCCTGAAGGAGCGCTGGGGCATCGATCCCTACCTGGCGCTGCCCATCGCCGTTGCGGGCATGTTCGCGCTCGGCTATGCGCTGCAGCGCGTGGTCATCAACCGAGCGGGCCATGGCAAGGACGAGAACATCCTGCTGGCCACGCTCGGCATCGCCATCGTCATGGAGAACCTGGCGCTGCTGTTCTTCAAGTCCGACACGCGCAGCATCGACACTGCCTACTCGCTGAGCACCGTGGCCATCGGCCCCGCGATGATCGCCGTGCCCAAGCTCGTCGCCTTCGCCGGCGCGCTGGCGGTGTCGGGCATCCTGTTCTGGATCATGGGCCGCACCGACCTGGGCCGCGCCATCCGCGCGGTGGCCAAGGAGAAAGAGGGCGCCAAGCTCATGGGCATCGACGTCGACCACGTCTACGCGATGAGCTTCGGCATCGGCCTCGCATGCCTGGGCGCCGCGGCCTGCTTCCTGCTGCCCGCGTACTACGTCAACCCGCAGGTGGGCAGCGGCTTCGTTCTGGTGGCCTTCACGATCGTGGTGCTGGGCGGCATGGGCAGCTTCGTGGGGGCGCTCGTCGGCGGCTTCCTGATCGGCGTGGTCGAGTCGCTCGGCGGGCTTTATCTGGGCGAGTCGCTGGGGCAGATCGGGATCTTCGCGATCTTCATCGGCGTCGTGCTGTTCCGCCCGCAGGGCATGTTCGGAGCGAAAGCATGAGCGCGGGCATCAGGCAACTTGCGGGCATTGCGCTCTTCGCGGTCGTCATCGGCTGCGTGCCGTTCCTCACGCAGTCGGGCGTGATGCTCAACTTCGTGATGATGGCGCTCTATGCCACGCTCATCGCGCAGGCCTGGAACATCCTCGGCGGCTTCGGCGGGCAGTTCTCGTTCGGGCATGCGCTGTTCTTCGGCACGGGCGCCTACATCCAGGCCATCGCGCAGCTGCAGGGCGGCATCAACGCGTGGGTCGCGCTGCCGCTGGCCATTGCCGGCAGCGCGCTGGTGGGCCTGTTCGTCGGTGCGCTGACCTTCCGCTACGGGCTGAAGGGCTCCTACTTCGCGCTCGTCACGCTGGCCTTCGCGGAGGTGTTCCGCATCCTCGCGACCTCGGTGTCGTTCACCGGCGGCGGCGTGGGCCTCATGGTGCCGCTGCGCGAGTCGGTGGCGAACATGCAGTTTCCATCGCGCGCGGGCTACCTGTGGGTGGTGCTGGCGATGGTGGTCGTGGCGCTGCTGGTGACCTGGTGGCTGCGCAACGGCCGCTTCGGCGCCTACCTGCAGGCCGTGCGAGACAACGAGGATGCCGCGCGCGCCGTGGGCGTGAACCCTTTCCGCGTCAAGCTCGCGGCCATCGGCCTGTCGGCGGCCTTCATGGGCGCGGCAGGTGCCTTCTACGTGCAGGTGTTCCAGTACATCGACGCGGGCATCGCCTACGGCTCCGTCACCTCGGTCGAGGCGCTGGTCGCGGCCATCGTGGGCGGCATGGGCACGCTGTGGGGGCCGGTGCTGGGCGCGGCGGTGCTGCACCTGCTGTCGGACTTCACGCGCAACCTGTTCGGCGAGCTGCCGGGCATCAACATGGTCATCTACGGCACGGTGCTGGTGCTCATCGTGATCTTCCTGCCGCGCGGCGTGGCAGGGCTAGGGCTCTCGGTGCGGCAGCTGTGGAAGGCGAAGGGAGGCCGCGATGACTGAGCCCCTGCTGCAGCTCGACGGCATCTCCCGTTCCTTCGGCGGCCTGAAGGCCGTGCAGGGCGTGAGCCTGGCGGTGAAGGAGGGCAGCCTCACCGCGCTGATCGGCCCCAATGGCGCGGGCAAGACGACGCTGTTCGCGCTGATGTCGGGCTTCCTCAAGCCCGATGCCGGCACCGTGCGATTCGCCGGCCAGGACATCACCGGCCGCGAGCCGCACCGCAACGCGGTGCTCGGCATGACGCGCACCTTCCAGATCGTGAAGCCCTTCGCCGCGCAGACCGTGCGCGAGAACATCGCCGTGGGCGCGCACCTGCACGTGCGTAACCGCGCCCAGGCACTGGCCAGCGCAGAGGCCGTGGCGCTGCGCGTGGGCCTGGCGCCGCAGCTAGACAAGCCGGCTTCCGACCTCACCGTGGCCGGCCGCAAGCGGCTCGAATTCGCCCGCGCGCTTGCCACGCGGCCCCGCCTGCTGCTGCTCGACGAAGTGCTCGCAGGCCTCAACCCGCAGGAGATCGCCGATATGTTGCCGGTGGTGCGCGGCATCGCCGACAGCGGCGTGACCGTGCTGATGATCGAACACGTCATGCAGGCCGTCATGAACCTGGCCGAGCACGTGTGGGTGCTGGCGCAGGGCCGGCTGATCGCCGAGGGCAACCCGGCGCAGGTGACCTCCGACGAGCGCGTCGTCGAGGCCTACCTGGGCCACGGTACGGCGGCGCGCCTGCGCAAGGCCGCCGCGGGAGCTGTCGCATGAACCCCTTGCTCGAAATCCGGGGACTGCGCGGCGGCTACGGCCGCGTGGAAGTGCTGCGCGGCGTCGACCTGCAGGTCGATGCCGGCGAGATGGTCGCGCTGCTCGGCAGCAACGGTGCGGGCAAGTCGACGCTCAACAAGATGGTCTGCGGCCTCGTGCCCACCTGGGCCGGCAGCGTGCGCTTCGACGGGCGGGACCTCACCGGGGCGCACTACCGCGACGTGGTGAAGGCCGGCCTCATCCAGGTGCCCGAGGGCCGCAAGGTATTCCCCAACCTCAGCGTGCTCGAGAACCTCGAACTCGGCTCCTTCACCCGCGCCCGCGAGCGGCGCGCGGCCAACGTCGAGAAGATGTTCCACGTCTTCCCGCGCCTGCGCGAGCGCATGACGCAGCACGCCGGCACCATGAGCGGCGGCGAGCAGCAGATGCTGGCCATCGCGCGCGGGCTCATGGCCGAGCCGGTGCTGCTGATCCTCGACGAGCCTTCGCTCGGCCTTTCTCCGCTGCTGGTGGAGGAGATGTTCTCGCTGATCCGCGAGCTGCGCGACGGCGGCCTCGCGGTGCTGCTGGTGGAGCAGAACGTCGGCCAGTCGCTGGAGATCGCCGACCGCGCCTACGTGCTGGAGAACGGCAGCGTGCGCTTCTCGGGCAAGCCCGACGAGCTGCTGGACAGCGACGAACTGCGGCGCGCGTACCTGGGCCTCTGAAGCGCCGAAGAACAACGAGACAACAAGGAAACCCCATGATCCATCGCCGCGACCTCCTCATCGCACCTTCCGCTCTGGCCTTCGCCGCCGCCGCCCGGGCGCAGCTCGGCAATGCGCCGGTGCGCATCCTGGTCGGCGCGCCGGCGGGCGGCTCGACCGACACGCTGGCCCGCTCGCTCGCCGTCAGCATGGGCCCCGCGCTGGGCCGCACCGTGATCGTCGAGAACAAGCCCGGCGCCGGCGGCAACATCGCCGCCGATGCGGTCGCCAAGGCCGCGCCGGACGGCAACACGCTGCTGATGAGCTTCACCAGCCATGCCATCAACGCCACGCTGTACCCCTCGCTGCCCTTCGACCCGGTGAAGGACTTCACCGCGCTCACCTGCGTGGCCACCTCGCCGTCGATCCTGGTGGCCAGCCCCTCGGTGCCGGCGAAGGACGTGAAGGAACTCATCGCGCTCGCCAAGGCCAGGCCGGGCCAGCTCAATTTCGCGATCGGCGCGGTGGGCTCGTCGCTGCACATGGCGGGCGAGGCCTTCAAGATGCAGTCGGGCGTGGACATCGTGAACATTCCGTACAAGGGAACCGCGCCCGCGGTGCAGGACCTGCTGGCCGGCCAGGTGCAGCTGATGTTCGCGGCGGTGGGCAACGTCAAGGCGCACATCCAGGCCGGCAAGCTCAAGGCGCTGGGCGTCACCACGGCCAAACGCCTGCCCGCGTTCCCCGAGGTGCCTGCCATCGCCGAGGCCCTGCCGGGCTACGAATCGAGCGCATGGTTCGGCCTGTTCGGCCCTGCGCGCCTGCCGGCGGACGTCGCGCGCAAGCTCAGCGACGCGGCTCGCCATGCGCTGCAGCAGCCCGACATGCTCAAGCGGCTGGACACCGAAGGCGCCATTCCCGTCGGCAACTCGCCCGAGCAGTTCGCCGCCTTCGTGCAGAGCGAAATCCCGCGCTGGGCCAAGGTCGTGAAGTTCTCCGGAGCCAAGCCCGAATGAGCGCCCCCGCAGCAAACCGCGCACCCGTGGCTGTACCAGCCCGGCCGCAGACGCTGGCGCAGAAGCTCATCGCGCGTGCCAGCGGCCGCGAGCACGTGGCCGTGGGCGAGATCGTGACCTGCGGCGTCGACCTGGCCATGTTCCACGACTCGTCGGGCCCGCGCCGGCTCAAGCCCATGCTCGAGGAACTTGGCGCGCAGATCTGGGACCCATCGCGCATCGTCCTGGTGATGGACCACTACGTGCCCGAGCGCGACGACGACTCGCGCCGCATCGTGCGCATCGCGCGCGAGTGGGCGCGCGACCAGGCGCTGCCGCACGTGTACGACAGCCAGGGCATCTGCCACGTGGTGGTGCCGCAGCACGGGCACATCCGCCCCGGCATGCTGTGCGTGGGCGGCGACTCGCACTCGCCCACGGGCGGTGCCTTCGGCGCCTACATGTTCGGCGTGGGCAGCACCGAGATGCTGGGCGTGGTCGTCACCGGCGAGATCTGGCTGCGCGTGCCCGAGACCATCCAGATGTGGTGGGACGGGGCGCTGCCCGCCGGCGTCACCGCCAAGGACATGATGCTGCACATGATCGGCCGCTTCGGCATGAACGGCGGGCGCTACCAGGCGGTGGAGTTCGCCGGGCCGGCGGTGGCCGCGCTGTCGATGCAGGAGCGCATGACGCTGTCGAACATGAGCGCCGAACTCGGCGCGCAGGTCGGCCTGATCGCGCCGGACGACACCACCGCCGCCTTCCTCGCAGAGGCGGGCGCGCCGCCGGCCGATGCGTCGGCGTGGTTCACCGACGAGGGCGCCGAACTCACGCGCCACGGCTTCGACGCAGCCGCGCTCGAGCCGCACGTGGCCGCCCCGCACAGCCCCGCCAACTCGCGCGGGGTGAGCCACTACGCCGGCACGCCGGTGGACGTGGCCTACATCGGCGCATGCACCGGCGCCAAGCTCGACGACCTGCGGGCCGCGGCACGGGTGCTGCGCGGCCACAAGGTGGCGGCGGGCATCCGGCTGATCGTCGCGCCCGCGAGCATCCAGGACCAGGAGCGGGCGCGCGCCGAGGGCGTGCTGCAGGCGCTGACGGATGCAGGCGCGGAGCTGTTCCCGACCGCGTGCGGGGCCTGCTCGGGCTACGGCGACCCGATGGGCGACGACATCACCGTCATCTCGACCACGGCGCGCAACTTCAAGGGCCGCATGGGCTCGCCCACCGCGCAGGTGTACCTGGGCTCGCCCTACACCGTGGCGGCCGCGGCGCTGCGCGGCCGCGTGACCGATCCGCGGGAGGTTCTCGCATGAGCGTCACGCTCGCCACCCACCGCGTCTGGCGCCTCGGCGCCGACATCGACACCGACCTGCTCGCACCCGGCCATGCCATGAAGCATGGCATCGACATCATCGCCAGGCACTGCCTCGAGGCCGTGCGCCCCGATTTCGCCGCCGGCGTGCAGCGCGGCGACGTGATTGTGGCCGGTCCCAACTTCGGCATCGGCTCGTCGCGGGAGCAGGCCGCCGCGGTGCTCGTCCACCTGGGCGTGAGGGCGGTGATCGCGCCGTCGTACAGCGGCCTGTATTTCCGCAACGCCTTCAACGTGGGCCTGCTGCTGCTGACCTGCGCGCAGGCCGAGACCCTGGGCGAGGGCGACCTCGTCTCGCTCGACGCCACGGTGCCCGGGGTCGTCGGACCGGACGGCGAGCCGTTGGCCTGCGAGCCGGTGCCTGGATTCCTCATGGACATGGTCCGCGCCGGCGGACTGTTGAACCAGCTGCGCCAGCGCGCTGGCCGCCCCGCCTCGAAGAAAGCTTCCGATGCCTGACACTTCCTCCACCACAACCATCGACCCCGTCACGCTCGCCGTGCTGCGCGGCCGCCTCGAGCAGGTGGCCGACGAGATGGACGCCACGCTCTACCGCAGCGCGTTCAATCCCATCATTGCCGAGGCGCACGACGCCTGCCACGGCCTGTACGACGCCGCCACCGGCGACACGCTGGTGCAGGGCAAGTCGGGCCTGCCGGTCTTCGTCGGTGCCATGGCCTTTGCCGTGCGCGCCACGGTGAAGGCGGCCGAGCCGCGCGGCGGCATGTGCGACGGCGACATCTGGATCAGCAACGACGCCTACGACGGCGGCACGCACGCCAACGACTTCAAGCTGGTGAAGCCCTTCTTCCGCAACGGCAGGCTCTACTGCCACATGGCCTCCGCCGCACACTGGCACGACGTGGGCGGCGCGGTGCCGGGCAACTACAACCCGGCGGCCACCGAGTGCTGGCAGGAGGCGGTGCAGATCCCGCCGGTGCGCATCGTGCGCGACGGCGTGCTCGACGCCGACGTGCTGGCCATCCTGCAGGCCAACACGCGCCTGCCCGACAGCCTGTGGGGCGACCTGAATGGCCAGCTCGCGGCACTGGAGCTGGGCGCGAAGCGCCTGGACGGCCTGCTCGACGAGTACGGCGACGAGCTGGTGCTGAGTGCGCTGGGCGAGCTGCGCGGCCGCGCGCTGCGCCTGATGCGCTCGCACATCGCCTCGCTGCCCGACGGCCGCTACAGCGTCGAGGACGTGCTGGACAACGACGGCATCGTCAACGAGCCGCTGACCATCGCGCTCGACATGACGGTGGCCGGCGACCGGCTCACGCTGGACTTCTCCCGCACCTCGGCGCAGTGCGCGGGCCCGGTGAACATCTCGCGCGCCACCGCGGTGGCCGCCTGCTACGTGGCGCTGAAGCACCTGTTCCCCGACGTGCCGGCCAATGCCGGCGTACTCGACGCGGTGGACTTCGTCATTCCCGGACGGCTGGTGATCAGCGCCGAGCGCCCGCGCCCGGTGGGCGGCTACACCGAGACCATCCTGCGCATGATCGACGTGATCTTCAGCGCCGCCGCGCAGGCCGACCCCACGCGCGCCGTGGCCCAGGCCTACGGCACCATCAACGCGCTGTCGATCGCGGGCCACCGCAGCGACAAGGGCCGCGAAGGCCAGCGCTGGGTGATGTTCAGCTTCTTCGGCGGCGGGCACGGCGGCCATTCCGACGGCGACGGGCTCGCCCACGGCAACGCGCCCATCTCGACCGCGACGATCCCGCCGCTGGAGATCCTCGAGGCCGCCTACCCGGTGCGCTTCACCGAATGGTCGCTTCGCCCCGACTCCGGCGGCGACGGCCGGCATCGCGGCGGACTGGGCGCCGTGTACGAGATCGAGCTGCTCGAGAAGGACGCCGAGGTGTTCGTCTTCGGCGAGCGCGGCACCTCGCCGCCCAAGGGCATCGCCGGCGGAGGCGCGGGCGCGCTCAACGTGTTCCGCTACGAGAACGCCGGCCAATGGCACACGCCCCCCATGGTGTCGAAGATGCGCGGCATCGCGCTGGCGCGCGGCGAGCGCGTGCGCCTCGAAACTCCCGGCGGCGGCGGCTGGGGCCCCGCGGCCGAGCGCACCCCCGCGCAGCGCGAGGCCGACGTGGCCATGGGCTATGTGAGCAGCGACAAGACGAAGAAAGCATCCGAATGACTTCTCCTGGCAATTCCCTCGTCGTCGGCGTCGACGTCGGCGGCACCTTCACCGACCTCTTCGTGCTCGACGAGGCCAACGGCAGCGCGCGCATCGTCAAGGTACCTTCCACGCGCGGCGAGGAAGCGCGCGGCTTCATGAACGGTGTCGCGCGCGTGGCGGATTCGGCCGCGGCCATCGCCACCATCGTGCACGGCACCACGGTGGGCACCAATGCGCTGCTGGAGCGCAAGGTGGCGCGCACCGGCATCATCACCACGCGGGGATTCCGCGACGTGCTCGAGATGCGCCGCCGCGACCGCCCGCAAACCTGGGGCCTGCGCGGCAGCTTTCTGCCCGTCGTGCCGCGCGACCTGCGCCGCGAGGTGGACGAGCGCACGCTGGCCGACGGCACGCTGCACACCCCCGTCGACCTGCAGCAGGTGCGCGCCGAGGCGCGCGCGCTGCTGGAAGCCGGCTGCGAGGCCGTGTGCGTGTTCTTCATCAACACCTACGCCAACCCCGAGAACGAGCGCCTCGCCGTGGCGGCCGTGCGCGAGCTGTGGCCCAACCCGCACGTCACCTCGGCCAGCGAGGTGCTGCCCGAGATCCGCGAGTTCGAGCGCTGCTCGACCGCAACGCTCAATGCCGCGCTGCAGCCGGTGGTGGGCAGCTACCTCGGCCGCCTCGAGGGCGATTTGCGCGCGCAGGGCTTCGGCGGCGAACTGCTCGTGGTGCAGAGCAACGGCGGCGTGATGTCGCGCCAGACCGCGAGCGACCTGCCGGTGCGCACCGCACTGTCGGGACCGGCGGCCGGCGTCATCGCCTGCGCAGCCATCGCGCGCGCTGCCGGTTTCCCGAACGCGATCACCGGGGACATGGGGGGCACGTCCTTCGACGTGTCGCTGGTGGCCAACGGCGAGGCCGCGCTGGCCGCGCAGACCGCCATCGAGTTCGGCATGGTGATCCGCTCGCCGATGATCCAGATCGAGACCATCGGCGCCGGCGGTGGCTCCATCGCGTCGGTGGACGCGAGCGGCATGCTGCAGGTCGGACCCGAGTCGGCGGGCAGCGTGCCGGGGCCGGCCTGCTACGGGCGCGGCAACACGCGGCCCACGGTGACCGATGCGAACGTGCTGCTCGGGCGCATCGCGGCGGACCGCCCGCTGGGCGGCGGCCTGCTGGCGGCGCTGGACGCGCAGAAGTCGCGCCAGGCCATCGAGGAACACGTCGCGCGTCCGCTGGGGCTCGACGTGCATGCGGCCGCCGAAGCCATCCTCACCGTGGCCAATGCGCGCATGGCCGGCGCGATCCGCCTGGTGTCGATCGAGCGCGGGCACGATCCGCGCCGCTTCGCCTACATGCCCTTCGGCGGCGGCGGCGCGCTGCACGTGTGCGCGATGATGCGCGAGGTGGGCGTGGCCACCGGCATCGTGCCGCGCTACCCGGGCGTGACCTCGGCGCTGGGCTGCGTGATCGCCGACATGCGCCACGACGCGGTGCAGACCATCAACAAGCCGCTGGCCGATCTCGACGTGGCCGACCTTCGGCACCGCATCGATGAGCTGGCCGCCAGCTGCCAGCAGCGGCTCGATTCGTCGGGCGTGCGCTTCGACGAGGTGCGCGAGGTGGTCGCGCTCGACATGCTCTACGCCGGCCAGACGCACACGCTGCCGGTTGTGCTGCCGGATGCGGGGCAGGCGCCGCTCACGGCCGGGTCGATCCGCTCGGCCTTCGAGGCCGCCTACACCGCAGCCTTCGGCCGCGTGCTCGACGGCATCGCGATCCGCGTGATGAACCTGCGCTATGCGCGCATCGGCGTGCGGCCCAAGTTCGACCTGAAGGTGCTGGCGCCCGAAGGCGAGGGCAGCACCGCGCCGCTGGGCACGCAGCGCGTGTTCCATCAAGGCCGGTGGCACGACGCGCTGCGCTACGCGCGGCTCGAACTGCCGATGGCCGCACGCATCGACGGGCCGGCCATCCTCGAGCAGGCCGACACCACCGTGTGGCTGGAGCCCGGCTTCCATGCCGAGGTCGATGCGTACGGCAACCTGCTGGTGAGGCCGTCATGAGCGCCGGCGCGAAGATCCAACCGTCGAAGACGGCGCTGGTCGTCATCGACCTGCAGAACGACTTCCTCGACCCCAACGGTGCCTACGCCCGCGGCGGCGACGCCAACCCGCCCGCGCTGCTGCTGCCGGAGCGCGTGGCCGGCGTCGCGCGCGCGCTGAAGTCGGCCGGCGGACTGGTCGTGGCGAGCCAGTTCACCCTGTGGCCCGACGCGAAGGGCGAGCCGATGATCTCGCCGCACCTGAAGGCGCTGCGTCCGTACCTGGCCAGGGGCGACTTCGCACCCGGCAGCTGGGGCCAGGCCAACGTCGATGCGCTGGCGGGGCTGGTCGACGTCACCGTCAGCAAGGTCGCCTACTCGGCCTTCTTCAACACGCAGCTCGACTGGGTGCTGCGCCGCGCGGGCATCGACACCGTGGCGGTGTGCGGCATCGTCACCAACGGCGGCGTAGCCAGCACGGTGCGCGACGCGCACATGCGCGACTACCGCACCCTGGTGCTCGGCGACGGATGCGCGGCCTTCGGCGAGGAGCGCCACAACACCTCGCTGGCCGACATGCGCAACGTGGCCGAAGTGACGGACTGCGCGCCTTTCATCGCGTCGCTGGCATGAACGGTCCCGAAAGAACGCTCCGGCGTGCCGCGCAGGTGCAGGCCGACGTGCACGTGCCGGTCGCCATCGTCGGCGGCGGGGCCTGCGGGCTCACGGCGGCGCTGATGCTGGCCGACGCGGGAGTGGACTGCGTGGTGTTGGAGCGCGATGCGCTGCCGAGCGGATCGACCGCACTCTCGTCGGGCTTCATTCCCGCTCCCGGCACGCGCACGCAGCGCGAACATGGCGTGGCCGACGACAGCGCCGGGCGCTTCGCCGCCGACATCCAGGCCAAGGCGCACGGCCGCGCGGCGCCTGCGCTGGTCGAGGCGTACGCCGGCGCCATCGGCCCTGCGCTCGATGCGCTGCAGGCGCGCCACAGCCTCGACTGGATCCTGCTCGACGGCTTTCTCTATCCCGGCCACAGCGTGCATCGCATGCACGCGCTGCCGCAGAAGACCGGCGCCGCGCTCATGGCGGCGCTGCTCGCTGCGGTCGAGGCGGCGGGCATCCCAGTGCTGACGCAGGCGGTGGTCGACACGCTGGTGCTCGATGAACACGACCGGGCGGTCGGCGTTGACTACCTGCGCCCCGACGGCCGGCGCGAAACGCTGGGCTGCGACGCGCTGCTGCTGGCATGCAACGGCTTCGGCGGCAACGCGCAGATGGTTCGCGCGCTGCTGCCCGAGATGGGCGAGGCCGCCTTCGGCGGGCACGCGGGCAACGACGGCAGCGCGATCCTCTGGGGAACGGCGCTGGGCGCACGGCTGCGCGACCTAAGCGGCTACCAGGGCCACGGCTCGTGGGTCACGCCCCAGGGAGCGCTGATGTCGTGGGCCGTGATGATGGAAGGCGGCGTGCAGCTCAACTGCGAAGGCCGCCGCTTCCACGACGAGACCCAGGGCTACTCCGAAGCTGCGGTGCACGTGCTCGCGCAGCCGGGCGGCATCGCCTGGAACGTGTTCGACGCGCCGCTGCTCGCACTGGCGCGCGGCTTCCCCGATTTCTGCGAAGCCGAGGCGGCCGGTGCGCTGCGCCGCTGCGACTCGGTGGCCGCGCTGGCCGAGTGCATCGGCTGCGAAGTCCATGTTCTGCAGGCCACGCTCGACGGGATGCGCGCAGGTGCCGCTCCCGTCGGCCGCGTGTTCGCGCGCGGCCTCGAAGCGCCGTACTTCGCCGTCAAGGTGACGGGCGCGCTCTTCCACACCCAGGGCGGCCTCGACACCGCGCCCGACATGCGCGTGCTGCGCCAGGACGGCACGCCGCTGCTCAACCTGCTGGCTGCGGGCGGCGCGGCCGGCGGCGTGTCGGGCGACGCGGTGTGGGGCTACCTCTCCGGCAACGGCCTGCTGAGCGCCGTCGCCGGCGGCTACATCGCGGCGCGCACCGCCGCCGCACTCGTTGCACACAAGGAGGCGTCCGCATGACGACCCACGATTTCAAGACCCGGCTCGCGCGCAACGACATCGTGCTGGCCCCTGGCGTGTACGACGCGCTGAGCGCGCTGGTGGCCGAGCAGGCCGGCTTCGAGACGCTCTACCTGTCGGGCGCGTCCATCGCCTACACCCGCCTGGGCCGCTCCGACATCGGCCTGACTACCTTCACCGAAGTGGCCGACACGCTGGCACGCATCACCGAGCGGGTGGCGCTGCCGGTGATCGTCGATGCGGACACCGGCTTCGGCAACGCGCTGAACACGCAGCGCACCGTGCGCGGCTTCGAGCGCGCGGGCGCGGCGATGGTGCAGATCGAGGACCAGACCTTTCCCAAGCGCTGCGGGCACCTCGACGGCAAGGCCGTGGTGCCCGAGCGCGAGATGGTCGGCAAGCTCAAGGCCGCGCTGGACGCGCGCGCCTCCAGCCATACCCTGATCCTCGCGCGCACCGATGCGGTGGCGGTCGAAGGCCTGGAGGCCGCGCTCGACCGCGCCGAGGCATACCTCGAATGCGGCGTGGACGCCCTGTTCATCGAGGCACTGCGCTCGCCCGAGCAGGTGGACGCCGCCTGCAGCCGCTTCGCGCATCGCGTGCCGCTGCTGGCCAACATGGTCGAGGGCGGCAAGACGCCGATCCAGGACGCCGATGCGCTGCAGCGGCATGGCTTTCGCATCGCCATCTTCCCCGGCGGCACGGCGCGCGCGGTGGTGCACACGCTGCAGGGCTACTACGCCAGCCTGCACCGGCACCGCACCACGCAGCCATGGCGGGCGCAGATGCTGGACTTCGACGCGCTCAACGAAGTGATCGGCACACCCGAGCTGATGCTCGAAGGCCGCAAGTACGAGTAGGCAGCAGCTGCCGCTTCAGCGCAGCACGCGGATCAGCTCGTCGTACACCAGCCGCACGCGCGCCGGCACCGGTGCGCGCTGCGAGCGGTAGACGTGGATCGGCCAGGGCTCCGGCGCCTCGGCCTCCAGCACCTCCACGAGCTCGCCCGATTGCAGCAGGGGCTCGGCCAGCGGGGCCACGAGCTGGCCGAAGCCCAGGCCCGCGCGCACTGCCGCGCATTCGGCATCGACGTCGTCGGTGACGAAGGCCGGCGCGGCCACCGGCACCTGCCGCCCCTTGCTGAAGAACCACGACCAGGGGCGGCCCGAGCTGCGGTCCATCAGCGCGGTGAGCGGAAAGCCGGGCAGCGCATCGAGGCTCTCCGGAATGCCGGTGCGCTCGATCAGCGCGGGCGCCGCCACCACGTAGAGGCGCATCCTGCCGACGGTGCGGGCGACGAAGCGCGCATCGCGGATGGGGCCCGCGCGCACGCCGATGTCGATCTGCTCGTCGACCACGTCGGCATGGCTCTCCGAGAGCCGCAGATCGAGCACCAGGCCGGGGTGCGCAGCCAGCATCGGCGCGAGCGCCTGCGGGATCAGCCGGCGGCCGAACACGTTGGGTGCGGTCACGCGCACCGTGCCCGCGTGCTGCGACAGCGCGCGCCGGTCGGTGCGATGGAACAGTGCGTCGACGCCGCCCACCGCGGCACGCGCACGCTGCGCAAGCTGCCGGCCGAAATCGGTGAGCTGCACGCCGCGCGTGCTGCGGTGGAAGAGGGGCTCGCCCAGTTCCTCCTCGAGCTCGCGCACCGCGCGCGTCACCACCTGCGGCGACACCGACAGGCGCACGGCCGCTTCGCGGAAGTTGGAGGCATCGGCGGCGGTGAAGAAGACGCGCAGCGCCTCGAGGCGATTGGACATGGAGTGTTCCTGGAAGAGGAATTCTGAAGTCGCCAGAGTTTCATTTACTGGAACGCGTGGATTTTCCACACTGCATGCACTTCTTCAACACCTCGTTCAATCCACCCGAAAGGAATTTCTCCATGACATCCATTCAAGACAACATCAAGGGCAAGGTCGCCATCGTCACCGGCGCGAGCAGCGGGCTCGGCGAATCGACGGCGCGCCACCTGGCCGCGCGCGGCGCGAAGGTGGTGCTGGCGGCGCGCCGCACCGACCGGCTCGACAAGCTCGTCGCCGAGATCCGCGAAGCAGGCGGCGAAGCCATCGCCGTGGCCACCGACGTGGCGAAGCGCGCCGACCTCGACAAGCTCGCCCAGGCCACCGTCGAGGCCTTCGGCCGCATCGACGTGCTGGTCAACAACGCAGGCGTGATGCCGCTGTCGCCCATCCAAAAGCTCAAGGTCGACGAGTGGGACCGCACCATCGACGTCAACATCAAGGGCGTGCTCTACGGTATCGCCGCTGTGCTGCCGCGCATGCAGGCGCAGGGAAGCGGGCACATCGTCAACATCGCGTCCATCGCCGGGCTGAAGGTGTTCACGCCCATCGGCACCGTCTACAGCGCGACCAAGCACGCGGTGCGCGCCATCTCCGAGGGCCTGCGCGTGGAGGTGGGCAACAGCGGTGTGCGCGTGACGATCGTGTCGCCCGGCGCGGTGGAGTCGGAGCTCAAGTTCGGCAGCACCGACGCGGAGAGCGCCGCCGGCGTGCAGGCGTTCTACGAAGCCAGCCAGATCCCCGCCGATTCGGTGGCGCGCGCCGTGGTCTACGCGGTGGAGCAGCCGGCCGATGTGGACATCAACGAGGTCGTGCTGCGGCCTGTGTCGCAGGAGTTCTGAGCCGGCCCTGAAAGCAAAAGAGATGCGGGACGGACCCGATGGCGGTCCGATCCGCCTCGATTAACCTTCAATAACTGAAGGTCAATTCGCGGCCCCAGGTGGAAAGCCCTGCAAAATAGAACGACCGTTCGTTTTTGCATGGAAATTCCACGATGACCGCAGCAGCCGTTCCCGCCAAGCCCGCGCGCGCCGCCCAGAAGGGGCAGCAGACCAAGGCCGTCATCGTCGACGCGGCGCTGGCGCTGGCCGCGCAGATCGGCCTGGAAGGCCTGTCGATCGGCGCCGTGGCCGAGATCACCAAGATGAGCAAGTCGGGCGTCTTCGCCCACTTCGGCTCGCGCGAGGAGCTCCAGATCTCGGTGGTGCGCGAATACCACGCGCGCTTCGAGCAGGAAGTGTTCTTCCCCGCATTGAAAGCGCCGCGCGGCCTGCCGCGCCTGCGCGCCATGTTCGCCAACTGGATGAAGCGCACCTCGACCGAGATCGACTCGGGCTGCATCTACATCAGCGGCGCTTCCGAATTCGACGACCGCCCGGGCCCGGTGCGCGACGCGCTGGTCGAGTCGGTCAGCATCTGGCAGGCGGCCGTGCTGCGCGCCATCGTGCAGTCGCAGAGCGAAGGCCACCTGCGCGCCGACGCCGATGAGCGCCAGGTGGCGTTCGAGATCCATGGCCTGATCCTCGCGCTGCACTACGAAGCCCGTTTCCTGCAGGTGCCCGGCTCCATCGGCCGCGCCAACGTCGGCTTCGACAACATCCTCGCGCGCGCCGCCACGCCCGACGCGCCGAAACCCGAAGCGGCCGCCGCCCCCGCGGCACGCCGCCTCAAGACCGTGCGCTGACCGAAGCCGCGCGGCTCGTACCTTTTTCGTTTTCCCTTTTTCTTTTTCTATCTAGCTTCGACCAGGAGAGTTCCGGATGCCTACCTACAACCCCCCCGTACGCGACATGCAGTTCGTGCTGCACGAAGTGCTCAACGTCGCCGAGGAACTCAAGGCGCTTCCGGCCCATGCCGAGACCGACGCCGACACCATCAACGCGGTGATCGAGGAGGCCGGCAAGTTCGCTGCCGAGGTGACCTTCCCGCTCAACATCAGCGGCGACGAGGAAGGCTGCACGCTCGACAAGAACACGCATGAAGTGAAGACGCCCAAGGGCTTCAAGGAAGCCTATGCCAAGTACGTCGAGGGCGGCTGGCCCGCGCTGTCGTGCGACCCGGCCTTCGGCGGCCAGGGCCTGCCCTTCGTGGTCAACCAGTGCCTGTTCGAGATGCTCAACAGCGCCAACCAGGCCTGGACCATGTACCCCGGCCTCTCGCACGGCGCCTATGAAGCGCTCGCCGCGCACGGCACCGACGAGCAGAAGAAGACCTACCTGCCCAAGCTCACCAGCGGCGAGTGGACCGGCACCATGTGCCTGACCGAGCCGCACTGCGGCACCGACCTGGGCCTGCTGCGCACCAAGGCCGAGCCGCAGCCCGACGGCACCTATCGCATCACCGGCAACAAGATCTTCATCTCGGCCGGCGAGCACGACATGACCAGCAACATCATCCACCTGGTGCTGGCACGCCTTCCCGACGCGCCCAAGGGCAGCAAGGGCATCAGCCTGTTCGTGGTGCCGAAGTTCAAGGTCAAGGCCGACGGCTCGCTGGGCGAGCGCAACCCGATCTTCTGCGCCGGCCTGGAGCACAAGATGGGCATCCACGGCAACGCCACCGCGCAGATCGTTATCGAAGGCGCCACCGGTACCCTGGTGGGCGAGCCCAACAAGGGCCTGGCCGCGATGTTCGTGATGATGAATGCCGCCCGCCTGGGCGTGGGCAACCAGTCGCTGGGCCTCACGGAAGTGGCCTACCAGAACGCGCTGGCCTACGCCAAGGACCGCATCCAGATGCGCTCGCTCTCCGGCGTGAAGGCCAAGGACAAGGAAGCCGACCCCATCATCGTGCACCCCGACGTGCGCAAGATGCTGCTCACGGCCAAGGCGTACGCCGAAGGCGGCCGCGCGCTGCAGATCTTCTGCACGCTGCTGCTCGACAAGGAACACAACCACCCCGACGAGAAGGTGCGCAAGGACTCGGGCGAGCTGGTCGCGCTGCTGACCCCCATCGTCAAGGCCTTCATCACCGACAACGGCCACATCTCCACCAACGCCTGCATGCAGGTCTTCGGCGGCCATGGCTTCATCAAGGAATGGGGCATGGAGCAGTTCGTGCGCGACAACCGCATCAACATGATCTATGAAGGCACCAACACCATCCAGTCGCTGGATCTGCTGGGGCGCAAGGTGCTGGGCAACAACGGCGCGTCGCTCAAGAAGTTCGGCAAGCTCGTCGCCAGGCTGGTGGAAGAAGAGGGCGTGAACGAGAAGATGGCCGAGTTCATCAACCCGATCGCCGGCCTGGGCGACCAGCTCACCAAGTTCACGACCGAGATCGGCTTCAAGGGCTTCCAGAACCCCGACGAAGTGGGCGCCGCCGCGGTGGACTACCTGCGCGTGGCCGGCCACTTCGTGTTCGGCTACCTGTTCGCCCGCATGGCGCAGGTGGCGCTGCGCGAGATCGCGGCCGGCAACACCGACCCGTTCTACGTCGCCAAGCTGCAGACCGCGCGCTTCTACTTCGCCAAGCTGTTCCCCGAGACCGCGACGCTGATGCGCACCGCGCGCGCCGGCAGCAAGGTGCTGATGGACACCGACGCGGCACTGGCCTGAAGCCGCGAGTCCTTCCTCAACCGACACTCAACCTGGAACCGCTCATGAAAGCTACGCTTGCAGCCGTCCTGTTCACCGTCACCGCCGCCTCCGCCATGGCGCAAGGCGCGGGCATCACGCCGGTGGGCCTGTGGCGCAACGTCGACGACAAGACCGGCGAGGTCAAGGCCGAGATCCGCATCGCCGAGACCAACGGCGCGCTGAACGGCCGCATCGAGAAGTCGTTGAAGAAGGACACCAAGGCCGACGCGGTCTGCGAGGAATGCAGCGACGACCGCAAGGGCAAGCCCATCGCGGGCCTGGAGATCATCCGCGGCGGCAAGAAGGCCGAGGGCAAGGACGTCTGGGAAGGCGGAAAGATCCTCGACCCCGAGAACGGCAAGGAATACCGCGCGAGCTTCACGCCCGTCGATGGCGGCAAGAAGCTCGAAGTGCGCGGCTACCTCGGCCCCTTCTGGCGCACCCAAACCTGGAACCGTGTGCAGTAAGCGGCGCACGACTTTCCACAACTCATACCAATCAACATGTCCCGATTTCAAGTGAAGAAGGTCGCCGTGCTCGGCGCCGGCGTGATGGGCGCGCAGATCGCGGCCCACCTCGTCAACGTGCGCGTGCCTGTCGTGCTGTTCGACCTGGCGGCCAAGGACGCGACCGGAGCTGTCGCCCAAGGTGCGGCCAAGAACGGCATCGTCACGCGCGCCATCGACAACCTCAAGAAGCTCAAGCCCGCGCCGCTCGGCGACGTGGCCGACGCCGTGCTGATCGAGCAGGCCAACTACGACGACAACCTCGACAAGCTCGCCGAGTGCGATCTCGTCATCGAGGCCATCGCCGAGCGCATGGACTGGAAGCTCGATCTCTACAAGAAGATTGCGCCGCACGTCGCCAAGCACGCGATCCTGGCCTCCAACACCTCGGGCCTGTCGATCACCAAGCTCAGCGAGGCGCTGCCCGAGGCGCTGAAGCCGCGCTTCTGCGGCATCCACTTCTTCAATCCGCCGCGCTACATGTTCCTGGTGGAGCTGATCAACACGCCCACCACGCAGCCGCAAGTGCTCGACGACCTCGAAGCCTTCGTCACCAGCACGCTGGGCAAGGGCGTGGTGCGCGCACACGACACGCCCAACTTCATCGCCAACCGCGTCGGCATCGCCGGCATGCTGGCCACGCTGAAGGAAGTCGAGAAGTTCGGCCTCACGCCCGACGTGGTGGACGACCTCACCGGCAAGAAGCTGGGCCGCGCGAGTTCGGGCACCTTCCGCACCGCCGACGTGGTGGGCCTGGACACCATGGCCCACGTCGTGAAGACGCTGCAGGACAACCTCAATGCCGAGACCGACCCGTTCTACGCCAACTTCGCGACGCCGCCCGTGCTCGCCAAGCTGCTGGAGCTGGGCAACCTGGGCCAGAAGACCAAGGCCGGCTTCTTCAAGAAGGCCGGCCGCGACATCCTGCGCTTCGACCTGAAGAGCGGCGAGTACGTGCCCGCCGGCGCCAAGGCCGACGAGGTGTACGGCCGCATGCTCAAGAAGCCCGCGGGCGAGCGCCTGAAGCTGCTGCGCGAGAGCGAAGGACCGCAGGGCCAGTTCCTCTGGGCCATCCTGCGCGACGGCTTCCACTACGCGGCCGTGCACCTGGGCGACATCGCCGAGAGCGCGCGCGACATCGACTTCGCGATGCGCTGGGGCTTCGGCATGAAGCAGGGCCCGTTCGAACTCTGGCAGGAAGCCGGCTGGGCGCAGGTCGCCAAGTGGGTGCAGGAAGACATCGACGCCGGCAAGGCGCTGAGCAGCGCGCCGCTGCCCAAGTGGGTGTTCGAAGGCCCGGTGGCCGAGGCCGGCGGCGTGCACACGCCCGAGGGCTCGTGGAGCGCCTCGCAGAACAGGTTCGTGCCGCAGCGCAGGCTGCCGGTGCATGAGCGCCAGCTGTTCCCCGAGAGCGTGCTCGGCGCCAACGCGGTCGACGCCAACACCGCCGGCACCACCATCAGCGACGAAGGCGACGTGCGCGTGTGGACGCTCGACGGCGAGGTGCTCATCGCCAGCATCCATTCGAAGATGCACGCCATCAGCCCCGACGTGGCCGAGGCGCTCGGCGCAGCGGTCGACCTGGCCGAGGCCGAGTACAAGGGCCTGGTGATCTGGTCGCCCGACGAGGTGTTCTCCGTCGGCGCCGACCTGCAGGCGATGCTGCCGGCCTTCGTGGTCGCGGGCATCGGCGCGGTCGAGGGCGCGGAGGAAGAGCTGCAGAACGTGATGCTCAAGATCCGCTACGCCAACGTGCCGGTGATCTCCGCCGTGCGCGGCATGGCGCTGGGCGGCGGCTGCGAGCTGGCCATCCATTCGGCCAAGCGCGTTGCAGCGATGGAAAGCTACATCGGCCTGGTCGAAGTGGGCGTGGGCCTGATCCCCGGCGCGGGCGGCCTGACCTACATCGCCCGCCGCGCTGCGGAGAACGCATCGGCCTCCACCGGCACCGACCTGCTGCCCTTCCTCACCGAAGGCTTCACCGCCGCCGCGATGGCGAAGGTGGGCACCGGCGCGCTCGACTCGAAGAAGCTGGGCTACCTGCTCGAGGGCGACGTGATCGTGCCGAACAAGGACGAGCTGCTGTACGTGGCGCTGCAACAGGCCAAGGCCATGGCCGACGCCGGCTACCGCCCGCCGCTGCGCCGCGCCTTCCGCGTGGCCGGCCGCAGCGGCGCCGCCACCATCAAGGGCCAGCTCGTGAACATGCGCGACGGTGGCTTCATCAGCGCGCACGACTTCCACATTGCCAGCCTGATCGCCAACGTGGTGACCGGCGGCGACGTAGACGCGGGCTCGCTCGTGACCGAGGAATACCTGATGACGCTCGAACGCAAGGCGTTCTGCTCGCTCATCGTGCATCCCAAGACGCAGGAGCGGATCATGGGGATGCTGAGTACGGGCAAACCAGTGCGCAACTGATCTCGCAAGGACCATGAGCGAAAACCTCGACACGGCCGGTTCCCTCTCCCGCTTGCGGGAGAGGGTTAGGGTGAGGGTGAGGGCTCGCAGCCTTCGCTCGACCCCGACCGATGCCGAGGCGCTGCTCTGGCACCACCTGCGCGACCGCCGTATGGCGAATCAGAAATTCCGCCGCCAACGTCCGATCGGCCCGTACTTCGCAGATTTCGCATGTCTCGAAGCGAAGCTGATCGTCGAACTGGACGGCGGGCAGCACACCGAAGCTGTCGCATACGACGAGAACCGCACGCGCTTCATTGAAGCCCAGGGTTATCGCGTTCTTCGCTTCTGGAATCATGAGGTGCTGACCCAGACCGATGCCGTGCGCGAGCGAATCCTGCAGGCGCTGCAGGAACACAGCCCTCACCCCAGCCCTCTCCCGCAAGCGGGAGAGGGAGCAAGACAAGACACCAGGAATCTCAAGCCATGAAGCAAGTACAAGACGCCTACATCGTCTCCGCCACCCGCACCCCCATCGGCAAGTCGCATCGCGGCTACTTCCGCAACTACCGTCCCGACGACCTGCTGGCCACCACGCTGCGCGCCGCGCTGGCTGCGGTGCCCAGCCTCGATCCGAAGGCGATCGAGGACATCATCTGCGGCTGCGCGATTCCCGAATCGCAGCAGGGCCTGAACGTCGCGCGCATCGGCGCGGTGCTGGCCGGCCTGCCGACCAGCGTGGGCGGCATCACCGTCAACCGTTTCTGCGCATCCGGCCTGTCGGCCGTGCAGATGGCGGCCGACCGCATCCGCGTGGGCGAGGCCGACGTGATGATCGCGGCCGGTGTCGAGAGCATGAGCATGGTGCCGATGATGGGCAACTCGCCCTCGCTGTCGCCCTCGATCTTCGAGCGCGAGGGCGACGTGGGCATCGCCTACGGCATGGGCCTCACTGCCGAGAAGGTGGCGCAGCAGTGGAAGGTGAGCCGCGAGGCGCAGGACGAGTTCGCGCTCGCCTCGCACCAGAAGGCGCTGGCCGCTCAGCAGGCCGGCAAGTTCGCCGACGAGATCACGCCCATCGAGGTGATCGACCGCACGCCGAACCTAGAGACCGGCGAATCCATCGCCAAGACCCGTACCGTCAACCTCGACGAAGGCGCACGCCCCGACACCAGCCTCGAAGGCCTGGCCAAGCTGCGCACCGTGTTCGCGGCGCGCGGCACCGTGACGGCGGGCAACAGCTCGCAGACCTCGGATGGCGCCGGCGCGCTGATCCTTGCGAGCGAAAAGGCCGTGAAGCAGTACGGCCTGACGCCGCTCGCGCGCTTCGTGAGCTTCGCCAGCAAGGGTGTGCCGCCGCACATCATGGGCATCGGCCCGATCGAGGCCATTCCGGCCGCGCTGCGCTATGCCGGCCTGAAGCACGAGGACATCGACTGGTTCGAGCTGAACGAAGCCTTCGCTGCGCAGTCGCTCGCGGTCATCAATACGCTGGGGCTCGACGCGTCGAAGGTCAACCCGATGGGCGGCGCAATTGCGCTGGGCCACCCGCTGGGCGCCACCGGCGCCATCCGCTCGGCCACCGTGGTGCACGCGCTGCGCCGCGAGAACCTGAAGTACGGCATGGTCACGATGTGCGTGGGCATGGGCCAGGGCGCCGCAGGGATCTTCGAGCGCGTCTGATCGGTAACGCGCAAGGCACCGCGACGAGTGCCGATTCAACGAAGGAGACAGCTTCATGCAGACGCAGCAGCAGCTTCCGGTCGACGGCGGCGCACAGCAACTGGCGGTGCGCCGCTACGAACCCGCCGGCACGCCGCGCGCGAGCGTGGTGATCGGCGGCGCGATGGGCGTACGCCAGTCCTTCTACGCGCCCTTCGCGCAATGGCTCTCGCAGCAGGGCCTGCGCGTCTGGACCTTCGACTACCGGGGCTCGGGCGACTCGCGCGGCAATGTGCCGCTGCGCGAGGTCGATGCCGACCTGTTCGACTGGGCCCGCGACTACGAAGCGGTGATCGATGCCGCCAAGGCCGCGGCGCCCGATGCGCCGCTCTACCTGCTGGGCCACAGCCTCGGCGCGCAGCTGCCCGGCTTCCTGCAGCGGCCGGAGCAGGTCGACGGCCTCGTGAGCATCGCGGCCGGCAGCGGCTACTGGCGCGAGAACGCGCCGAAGCTCAAGCGCTCCATCCTCTATTTCTGGTTCGTGCTGGTGCCGCTGGTCACGCGGCTGTTCGGCTACTTCCCGGGCCGCAAGCTGAGGAAGGTGGGCGACCTGCCGCGCGGCGTGATCCTGCAGTGGCGGCGATGGTGCCTCAACCCGCGCTACAGCGTCGGTGCCGAAGGCGAGCTCGCCGCGCGCAGCTACAGCCGCGTGCGCTTCCCGGTGCTCGCGCTGTCGATGACCGACGACGAACTCATGACGCTCGCGGGCACGAACAGCCTGTTGAGCTTCTATACCGGCGCGCCGAGCGCCATCGAACGCATCGCGCCGGCGGACGTGCAGGCGCGCCGCATCGGCCACTTCGGTTTCTTCCGCGAGCAGTTCAGCCAGAGCCTCTGGCCGAGCACGGTGGACAGGCTGAACCGGCTCGCATCGCTTACCGCGGTGCAGCACGCCAACGTCCCGCACACGACTGCGTGACGCGGGCCACCGGAGGCACACTGCCGCTATGACGACGAGCACGCACCCCTTCGACAAGGCCCTGAAGATCCACCACAGCGACATCCGCGTGGGGCACTTCACTGGCATGACCAGCCCCGACTACTGGAACATGGTCGGACCTTTCGGCGGCACCACCGCGGCGCTCGCGCTGCAGGCCGTGATGCAGCACCCCGACGTGCTCGGCACGCCCATCGCGCTCACGGTCAACTACGCGGCGGCACTCGAAGCCGGCGCGTTCGACATCCAGGCCACGGCCGTGCGCACCAACCGCTCCACGCAGCACTGGACGGTGCAGATCACGCAGGCCGGCCCCAGCGGCGCGCCCAGCATGACGACCACCGCCACAGTGGTGACTGCCGCGCGCCGAGAGACCTGGGGCGAGAGCGACATGCCCATGCCCGAGTCGCCCAGGCCAGAAACGGTCGAGCGCATGAGCATCGGCCCCTCGGGCGTGGCATGGATCAAGCAATACGAGATGCGCCCCTTCAGCGGCGGCATTCCTGCGAAGTGGGACGAGAGCCTGAGCCATAGCGAAACCCGCATCTGGCTGCGCGACGCCGAGCCTCGGCCCCTGGACTTCGCATCGCTGGCCGCGATGAGCGACATGTTCTATCCGCGCGTGTGGTTGCGCCGCGCGAAGCACGTGCCTGCGGGCACGGTGTCGATCACTACCTACTTCCATGCCGGCCCCGAGCAGCTCGCCGAGGTCGGCACCGGCTACCTGCTGGGCCGTGCCGCGGGCCAGCAGTTCTTCAACGGCTTCTTCGACCAGACCGCGCATTTGTGGAGCGAGAAGGGCGTGCTGCTCGCCACCTCGAACCAGATCGTCTACTACAAGGAATAGCGACATGGCCACCCTGAAGAAAGCCGCACTCATCGTCGGCGCCGGCGACGCCACCGGTGGCGCCATCGCCCGCCGCTTCGCGCGCGAGGGCTATGCCGCCTGCGTCACGCGGCGCAGCCTCGACAAGCTGCAGCCGCTGGTCGCGCAGATCGAGGCCGACGGCGGCCGCGCCCATGCCTTCGCGTGCGACGCACGCAAGGAAGAGGAGGTGGTTGCGCTCGTCGAAGAGATCGAATCGACCATCGGGCCCATCGAGGTGATGGTGTTCAACATCGGCGCCAACGTGCCCGAGAGCATCCTCACCGAGACCGCGCGCAAGTACTTCAAGGTGTGGGAGATGGCCTGCTTCTCGGGCTTTCTCAACGGCCGGGAGGTGGCGAAGCGCATGGTGGCGCGCGAGCTTCCCAAGGGTAGCCATCGCGGCACGATCATCTTCACCGGCGCCACCGCCTCGCTGCGCGGCGCGGCGAACTTCGGCGCCTTCTCGGGCGCGAAGATGGCGCTGCGCGCGCTGGCCCAGTCGATGGCGCGCGAGCTCGGGCCGCAGGGCATCCACGTGGCGCACGTGGTGGTCGACGGCGCCATCGACACCGAATTCATCCGCAGCAACTTCCCCGAGCGCTATGCGTTGAAGGAGAGCGACGGCATCCTGAACCCCGACCACATCGCCGACACCTACTGGATGCTGCACGCGCAGCCGCGCGATGCCTGGACGCACGAGATCGACCTGCGGCCCTGGTCCGAAAAGTTCTGAAGAATTCCAGGAAGGAGACAAGAGCGATGACGAAATCCGTCGACTTCTATTTCGACTTCGGCAGCCCCGCCGCCTACCTGGCCGCGACGCAGCTGCCGCACGTGTGTGCCGACACCGGCGCGCAGCTGGTGTGGAAGCCCATGCTCCTCGGCGGCGTGTTCCAGGCCACCGGCAACCATTCGCCGGCCGAGATCAAGCCCAAGGGCCCGTACATGACGACAGACCTCAAGCGCTTTGCCAGGCGCTACGGCGTGCCCTTCGCGCACAACCCGCACTTTCCGATCAACACGCTGCTGCTGATGCGCGGCGCCACCGGCATCCAGATGAAGGAGCCCGACCGCTTCGGCGCGTATGTCGACGCGGTCTTCCACGCGATGTGGGTGGAGCCGAAGAACCTGAACGACCCGGCGACCGTCGGCGCCGTCCTGCAGAATGCCGGCTTCGATGCAGGCGCGCTGCTCGCGCTGGCCGGCGCGCAGGAAACCAAGGACCGGCTCAAGGCCGTGACCCAGGAAGCCGTGGGGCGCGGCGTGTTCGGCGCGCCCACCATGTTCGTCGGCGACGAAATGTTCTGGGGCCAGGACCGGCTCGATTTCGTACGCGAAGCACTCGACGCCGCCTGAGGGCGGCACCACACGGCACTACACGGCACTACACGTTTTCATTCAAGGATCTTTCTATGAGCGACATCCTCGTCCACACCGAAGCCGGTGTGATGACCATCACCTTCAACCGCGTCGACAAGAAGAACTCGATCACCAGCGGCATGTACGCCGAGCTGGCCGACGCACTGGCCAACGCGGAGACCGACGCGGCCGTGCGCTGCGTGCTGATCCAGGGCGACCCGACGATCTTCAGCGCGGGCAACGACATCGGCGACTTCCTCAACGCCCCGCCGGCCACGCAGGAATCGCCGGTGTTCCGCTTCCTGCGCGGCATCGCGACCTTTCCCAAGCCGCTCGTCGCGTCGGTGTGCGGACCGGCCGTGGGCATCGGTACCACGATGCTGTTCCACTGCGACCTGGTCTACGCAGGCGACAACGCCGCCTTCTCGATGCCCTTCGTGAACCTGGGTCTGTGCCCCGAGGCGGCTTCGAGCCTGCTGGTGCCGCAGATGCTGGGCTACCACCGCGCCGCCGAGGCGCTGCTGCTGGGCGAACCCTTCATGGCCGAGGCCGCGCTCGAAGTGGGCCTGGTCAACCGCGTGGTGCCGCCGACCGAAGCGAACGCCATCGCCCAGGCGCAGGCCCGCAAGCTGGCGGCCAAGCCGCTGAGCGCGCTGGTGGAAACCAAGCGCCTGCTGAAGAAGGGCCAGATGCCCGCCGTGCTGGAGCGCATGGGCGAGGAGGGCGCGAGCTTCGGGCGCATGTTGCGTGAACCGGCTGCGCGGGAGGCGTTCGGTGCGTTCATGGAAAAGCGCAAACCGGATTTCAGCAAGTGCTGAAATCCGACGCCTCGTCAGAGGCGTAGCCACGGCAGTGGCGTGAGCAAGCTTTCGTCAAAAGCGCAAGCCGGATTTCTCCAAGGTCTGACAAGGGTCGGAAGCGCCTTCCAGGTCTTGCACGCTTACACTGGCCGGCGTGCAAGATCTGGAGACAAGAACGCTCGCAAAGCCCGGCCAACGGGCCGCTGATGCTACTGAAAAAGTAGCATCGGTCATCGCGCGCAGGCGTACTTTTGGTTTGCTGGCCGGCACCCTGGCGGCGCCTTCGCTGGCCTTGGCGCGCATCAGGCCGCTGCGCATCGGCGTCATCGGTTCATGGTCCGGCCCCTACGCGGGCGGCGGCCGGCAGTTCGATGCCGGGATGTCCGTGTGGCTCGCGGCGCATAACCAGCACATTGCCGGACGGCCGGTCGAGCTGCTGCGGCGCGACGTGCCGGGCAGTGCGCCCGACCAGGCCCGCCGCCAGGCGCTCGACCTCGTGGAAAGCGAGCGCGTCGAGCTGCTCGCCGGCCTGGACTTCAGCTCCAACGCCTATGCCGTGGGCAACGTCGCCACGCAGGCCAGGCTGCCGCTGATCGTGATGAACGCGGCGTCCTCGGGCATCACGGCGCGCTGCCCGTATGCGGTGCGCGTGTCGTTCACCATCGGGCAGGTCACGCTGCCATTGGCCCGATGGGCGCTGCAGCAGGGGCTGCGCGACGTCTGCACGGTGGTGGCCGACTACGCCTCGGGCGTCGATGCCGAAAGCGCCTTCGTCTCGGGCTTCACCGCGGGCGGCGGCCGCATCGGCGCGATGCTGCGGGTGCCGCTGGCCACGCTGGACTATTCGGCCTACATGCTGCGGCTGCGCGAACTGAAGCCGCAGGCGGTGTTCTTCTTCCTGCCCTCGGGGCAGATGCCGGCCACCTTCCTCAAGTTCTGGCGCGACCGGGGCATGGCCGACACCGGCATCCGCCTGCTGGCCACCGGCGACGCCACCGACGACCACTACCTGGAAGGCATCGGCGAGCTGGCCGACGGCCTCGTCACCAGCCACCACTACTCATTTGCCCACGAGTCGCCGGCCAACCGCCGCTTCACCGGCGTCTTCGAGACCGAATACGGCAGCCATCTGCGGCCAGGCTATTTCGCGGTCGCGGCGCATGACGCCCTGGAGGCCATCGACGCCGCGATGACCTCGCCCGCCGCACGCGGCAACGCGAGTGGAGAGCGGCTGGTGGATGCGTTCCGCGGGCTGAAGCTCGAAAGCCCGCGCGGCCCGGTCGAGATCGATGCCCACACCCGCGACATCGTGCAGACCGTGTACATCCGCCGCGTGGAGCGGCGCGACGGGCGGTGGATCAACCGCGAGTTCGAGCGCTTCGAGCGGGTGCGCGACCCGGGCGTCTGAGAAGAGGTTGTCGTCTTCGCCAGAAACAGCGCGGAACCGGCTTTGCCGGGCCGCAGGTGTTGCCCCCGGCAGGGGGTGGCGAAGCGACACGAAGTGCGCGAAGCCTGGGGGATTACTTTTCGATCGGACGCGGACGGCCGTTGTCGTCGATGGCCACGTAGGTGAAGGTGGCTTGCGTCACCTTGATGTATTCGCCCTGCGCGCGGAAGCGCTCGGCGAAGACTTCGACCATGACCGTGACCGAGGTGCGGCCGATGCGCACCAGCTTCGAATAGAACGACAGGATGTCGCCCAGGCGCACGGGCTGCTTGAAGATGAACTCGTTGACCGCCACCGTGGCCTGCCGGCCCTTGGCGTAGCGCGCGGGGATGACGGAGCCGGCCAGGTCGCACTGCGCCATGACCCAGCCGCCGAAGATGTCGCCGTTGGCGTTGCAGTCCGCCGGCATCGGAATGACCTTGAGCACCAGCTCCATGTCGGTGGGCAGGCTCTTGAGGGTGGCGGCGGCCGTGGAGGCGGCACTGGAAGTATCTGACATGGGCACAATCTGGAACAAACAAGCAATCACGATTGTCCTCCATGCGCCGCAGCGGCGAAGCCCTTCCTTCCTCCCACACGGCCGGCAGCCATCCGCCGCCCCCCTCAGACCGCTCCGACTGGGCGACGCTGCGCCGCCTGTTTCCCTACCTCTGGCAGTACAAGTGGCGCGTGGCCGCGGCGCTGGCCTTCATGGTCGGCGCCAAGGTGGCCAACGTCGGCGTGCCGGTGCTGCTGAAGAACCTGGTCGACACCATGACGCCCAAGCCGGACATGGCCCAGGCGCTGCTCATCGTGCCCATCGGGCTGCTGCTGGCCTACGGGCTGCTGCGCTTCTCGACCTCGCTCTTCGGCGAACTGCGCGAGCTGATCTTCGCCAAGGCCACCGAGGGCACCGCCCGGCAGATCGCGCTGGAGGTGTTCCGCCACCTGCATTCGCTGAGCCTGCGCTTCCACCTGGAGCGCCAGACCGGCGGCATGACGCGCGACATCGAGCGCGGCACGCGCGGCGTGCACTCGCTCATCTCGATGTCGCTGTACAGCATCGTGCCCACCATCATCGAGCTGGTGCTGGTGCTCACCATCCTTGGCGTGAAGTTCGACTCGCTGTTCGTCTGGATCACGGCGGCGGCGCTGGTGCTGTACATCGTCTTCACCGTGACGGTGACCGAGTGGCGCACGCAGTTCCGCAAGACCATGAACGAGCTCGACTCGGTGGCGCAAAGCCGCGCGGTCGATTCGCTGCTGAACTACGAGACGGTCAAGTACTTCAACAACGAGGACTTCGAGGCCGGCCGCTACGACGCCAGCCTCGACCGCTACCGCAAGGCCGCCATCAAGAGCCAGCGCACGCTGAGCATGCTCAACACCGGCCAGCAGGCGCTCATTGCCATCAGCCTGGTGCTCATGCTGTGGCGCGCCACCTCGGGTGTGGTCGACGGGCGCATGACGCTGGGCGACCTGGTGATGGTCAACGCCTTCATGATCCAGCTCTACATTCCGCTCAATTTCCTGGGCGTGATCTACCGCGAGATCAAGCAGAGCCTGACCGATCTCGACAAGATGTTCGTGCTGATGGAAAAGGAGCGCGAGGTGCGCGACGCTCCTGATGCGCAGCCGCTGGCCGGCGTGGATGCCACGGTGCGCTTCGAGGACGTGAGCTTCGCCTACGAGCCCGCGCGGCCCATCCTGAAGCACGTGAGCTTCGAGATCCCGACAGGCAAGACGGTGGCCGTGGTCGGCCCCTCGGGCTCGGGCAAGTCGACGCTGGCGCGGCTGCTGTACCGCTTCTACGATGTACAGCAGGGCCGCATCACCATCGGCGGCCAGGACATCCGCGAGGTGACGCAGTCGAGCGTGCGCCACGCCATCGGCATCGTTCCGCAGGACACGGTGCTGTTCAACGACACCGTCGAATACAACATCGCCTACGGCCGCCCCGGCGCCACGCGCGAGGAAGTGGAAGCCGCCGCCCGCGCCGCGCGCATCCACGACTTCATCGTCGCCACGCCCAAGGGCTACGAAACGACCGTGGGCGAGCGCGGCCTGAAGCTCTCGGGCGGCGAGAAGCAGCGCGTGGCCATTGCGCGCACGCTGCTGAAGAACCCGCCGATCGTGATCTTCGACGAGGCCACCTCGGCACTCGACTCGGCCAACGAACGCGCCATCCAGTCGGAGCTCAAGAGCGCCGCGCAGGACAAGACCACGCTGGTCATCGCGCACCGGCTGTCGACGGTGGTGGACGCGCACGAGATCCTGGTGCTTGAAAGCGGCGTGATCGTCGAGCGCGGCACGCACGCCGAGCTCCTTGCGAAGCAGGGCCGCTACGCTCAGATGTGGGCTTTGCAGAAGAGCGAAGCAGCACCGCTGATGTAGCGCGATCATCCGTTCCTTCTTTTTTATCGATTCCAGGAGTTCAGACGTGTCGAACAAGATCCCCCTGCTGGTGCTCAACAGCCTCTCGAGCGCCCACCAGGCCCAGATCGCCGAGGTCTACGACATGACCTACGCCTTCGGCCCCGAGCAGCGCGCGGCCGCCATCGCCGAGCACGGCAAGAAGTTTCGTGCGGTGTTGACCATCGGCGTGATCGGAATCACGCCCGAGGAGATCGACGCGATGCCGGCTGTGGAGCTGATCTGCTGCATGGGCGCGGGCTACGAAGGCGTGCCGCTCGAAGTGACGCGCGCACGCGGCATCGCCACCGCCAACGGCGCCGGCACCAACGACGACTGCGTGGCCGACCACGCCTTCGGCCTCCTGATCGGCATCGTGCGCGAGTTCCGCAAGCTCGACCGGCTGTGCCGCGAGGGCGTGTGGCGCGAAGCCATTCCGCAGCCGCCGAACGTGTCGGGCAAGAAGCTGGGCATCCTTGGGATGGGCACCATCGGCCAGAAGATCGCGAAGCGCGCGGCGGCCTTCGACATGGAAGTGGGCTATCACAACCGCAAGCCGAAGGAAGGCGTGACGCAGCGCTACTTCGACGACCTGAAGTCGCTCGCCGCATGGGCTGACTTCCTGGTGCTGGCGGCTCCGGGCGGCCCGGCGACGAAGCACCTGGTCAATGCCGAAGTGCTCGACGCGCTGGGGCCGCAGGGCTACCTGGTGAGCATCGGGCGCGGCAGCGTGGTCGACACCGAGGCGCTGGCAGCGGCGCTGCGCGAGAACCGCATCGCCGGTGCAGGCCTCGACGTGTACGAGAGCGAGCCGAAGCGGCCCGAGCAGCTGATCGGGTTGGACAACGTGTTGCTCACGCCGCACATGGCGGGCTGGTCGCCTGAGGCGACGCAGAAGTCGGTGGACCACTTTCTCGCGAATGCCGAAGGGCACTTTGCTGGGCGGGGCGTCGTTACACCCATTTGATGTCTTGCTCCTTCCCCCTCTGGGGGAAGGTTGGGATGGGGGCAGGCAGAGCGGCCGCAATGAGCGCCGTTTGCCCCCACCCCCGCCCTCCCCCAGAGGGGGAGGGAGTCAAGCCAATACCGGGGGGCGGTGAGATGCCCACCCGCACGCTTGGTCATAGGCATGCCCCAGCCGCAGCACGTCGAGATCCGAATGGATCGGCCCCGCCAGCTGCAGCCCCATCGGCAGCCCGCCTTCGCCGAAGCCCGCGCGCACGTTCAGCGTCGGCAGCCCCGCCAGCGTGAACGGCGTGACGATCTCCATCCAGCGGTGGTAGGTGTCGTTCTTCACGCCGGCCACCCCGGCCGGCCAGTGCAGCTCGGCATCGAAGGGAAAGACCTGCGCCGTCGGCGCCAGCACGAAGTCGAAGCGCTCGAAGAGCCTGAGAAAGGCGCGGTACACGTTCGAGCGGTACACCGAAGCCTGATAGAGCGAGGCCGCGTCGAGATGCCGGCTTTGCTCGATCTCCCACTGCGCCTCGGGCTTGAGCTGCGCGAACAGCTTCGGGTCGCTCAGGTAGGCGCCCAGCTTGCCGCCCACGAGCAGCTGCCGCAGTCGCAGCCAGGCGCTCCAGTTGTGCTCGCGCGGCACGTCGAGCGTGCAGGGCTCGACCTCGCAGCCGATGTCGCGGAAGGTGCCGAGTGCCTTCTCTCCGAGCTCGCGGATGCCGGGCTCCAGCGGCAGCTCGGGCCAGATGCTGCCGAGCCAGCCGATGCGCAGGCCCTTCCCGTCGCCCTCCAGCCGCAGTTCGTCGGGCGAGGGCAGGGCGTGCGGCGACGACAGCGGCACGCGTGCGTCGAAGCCCGCCTGCACGGCCAGCAGCCGCGCCGCGTCTTCCACCGTGCGCGCCATCGGGCCCTCGCAGCCCAGCTGCTGGAAGAACAGTTCCTCGTCCGGGTTGCCCGGCACGCGACCGCGCGAGGGCCGCATGCCGATCACGTTGTTGAACGCCGCCGGATTGCGCAGCGACCCCATCATGTCGCTGCCGTCCGCAACCGGCAGCATGCCCAGGGCCAGCGCCACCGCGGCGCCGCCGCTGCTGCCGCCCGCGCTGCGGTCGGGCGCATAGGCGTTGCGTGTGATGCCGAACACGGTGTTGTAGGTGTGCGAGCCGAGGCCGAATTCGGGCGTGTTGGTCTTGCCGATGACGACGGCGCCGGCCGCCCTGGCGCGGGCCACGTGCAGGCTGTCGGCCCGGGCGGCGGAGCGCGGCGACAGCGGGGAGCCCATGGAAGTCGGCAGGCCGGCGGCATGGCTCAGGTCCTTCACCGCCAGCGGAAAGCCGTGCATCCAGCCGCGCCGTTCGCCGCGTGCCAGTTCGGCGTCGCGCTCGTCGGCCTCGGCCAGCGACTGCGCCGGATCGCGCAGCGACACGATGGCGTTGAAGCGCGGGTTCAGCGCCTCGACGCGGGCCAGCGAGGCCTGCATCAGCTCCCGGCAGGACACCTCGCGCGCGGCGATGCGGCGGGAGAGTTCGGTGGCGCTGAGGTCGAGCAGGTCGGCTTGGGGCATGGCGGATGAGGGAAAAGGAGGGGGAGCCCAGTATGGCGCGGCGCTCGCATAATCGCCGCGTATGGAAACAAAGTGGCTCGAAGACTTCATCAGCCTTGCGGAAACGCGCAGCTTCAGCCGCTCGGCCCAATTGAGGCACGTAACGCAGCCGGCGTTCTCCCGCCGCATCCAGGCGCTCGAAGGCTGGGCCGGCACCGACCTGGTGGACCGCAGCTCGTACCCCACGCGGCTCACGCCCGCGGGCCAGACACTCTACAGCCAGGCCATCGAGATGCTGCAGTCGCTGCAGAGCACCCGCGCCATGCTGCGCGGCCACTCGGCCGCCGGGCAGGACGTGATCGAGATCGCGGTGCCGCACACGCTGGCCTTCACCTTCTTCCCCTCGTGGGTGACCAGCCTCAGGGAGCACTTCGGGCCCATCAAAAGCCGCCTGATCGCGCTCAACGTGCATGACGCGGTGCTGCGGCTCGTCGAAGGCAGCTGCGACCTGCTGATCGCCTATCACCACCCCTCGCAGCCGCTGCAGCTCGACGCGAACAAGTACGAGATGGTCAGCCTCGGCGAGGAAACCGTGGCCCCCTGGGTCAAGGCCGACGCCGAGGGCGCTCCGCGCTACCGCCTGCCGGGCCGGCCCGGCCAGCCGCTGCCCTACCTGGGCTATGCGCCGGGCGCCTACCTGGGCCGCGTGGTCGACCAGCTGCTGAAGGAATCGGGCACCGCCATCCACCTCGACCGCGTGTACGAGACCGACATGGCCGAGGGCCTGAAGGTCATGGCGCTCGAAGGGCACGGCATCGCCTTCCTGCCGCAGAGCGCGGTGCGCAAGGAGATCAAGGCCCGCAAGCTGGTGAGCGCGCTGCCGCCCGAGATCGACAGCCTGGAAGCCACCATGGAAATCCGCGCGTACCGCGAGCGCCCGGGAACGCCGGCTCCGCTCAAGGCCGGCGCCGGCCGTGCGGCGCTGAAGGCGGCCGACACCCTGCAGCCCAAGCGCACGGCTGATGCGCTGTGGTCCTACCTGGTCGGCACCCAGCCGCAGCGCTGACGGCAGGCGGCTTCACCGGAATTTGTGCATCGCACAATCTATAAATGCCGCGCATAGGCCCTCCCGCAAAAGGCATTGGCGCACCGAATCCGGCGCCACTACAGTCGCGGCTGCTTTTCGCTGTCACGCCCCCAACCCACGGCACGCGCCCTACGCGTGCTTTTTTTTAAGCCGAGGAACCGCAGATGAGCTCCAACTTCAGGACGGAACACGACTTCCTCGGCGAGAAGCAGATCCCCGCCATTGCCTACTGGGGCGTGCACACGGCGCGCGCGGTCGAGAATTTCCCCATCTCCGGCACCCGCATCTCGGCCATGCCCGACCTGGTGCGCGCGCTGGCCTACGTGAAGAAGGCCGCCACCCGGGCCAACGCCGACCTCGGCGCCATCGACCGCGACCGCGCCGCGGCCATCATCCTGGCCTGCGACGACATCGTCGACGGCAAGCTGCTCGACGAGTTCGTGGTCGACGTCATCCAGGGCGGCGCCGGCACCTCGACCAACATGAACGCCAACGAGGTCATCTGCAACCTCGCGCTGGAAAAACTGGGCCACGAGAAGGCGCGCTACGACGTGCTCCACCCCAACGACCACGTCAACGCCTCGCAGAGCACCAACGACGTGTACCCCACGGCGGTGCGCCTGGCGCTGTGGTTCGCCATCGGCCGGCTGCTGGAGTCGATGGCTTCGCTGCGCCGCGCCTTCGAGGCCAAGGCGCTGGAGTTCAAGGACATCCTCAAGATCGGCCGCACCCAGCTGCAGGACGCGGTGCCCATGACCCTGGGCCAGGAGTTCCTGACCTACGCAATCATGATCGAGGAGGACGAGGCCCGCCTGCGCGAGGCACGTGCGCTCATCGAGGAAATCAACCTCGGCGCCACCGCCATCGGCACCGGCATCAACGCGCCGCACGGCTACGCCAACCTCGCCTGCCAGTACCTCGCCGAGCAGACCGGCGTGCCGCTGAAGCAGGCGGCCAACCTCATCGAGGCCACGCAGGACACGGGCGCCTTCGTGCAGCTGTCGGGCGTGCTCAAGCGCGTGGCGACCAAGCTCAGCAAGACCTGCAACGACCTGCGCCTGCTCTCCAGCGGCCCCCAGGCCGGCTTCGGCGAGATCAGGCTGCCGGCGCGGCAGGCGGGCTCGTCGATCATGCCGGGCAAGGTGAACCCGGTGATCCCGGAAGTCATGAACCAGGTGGCCTTCGAGGTCATCGGCAACGACATCACCGTGACGCTGGCGTCCGAAGCCGGCCAGTTGCAGCTCAACGCCTTCGAGCCGATCATGGGCTGGAGCCTGTTCAAGAGCATCCAGCACCTGAGCCGGGCCTGCACCACGCTGCAGCACAACTGCGTCGAGGGCATCGAGGCGAACCGCGAATTCCTGGCGAAGCGGGTGCGGGAGTCGGTCACGCTGGTCACGGCGCTCAACCCGCTCATCGGCTACGAGAAGGCCGCGCTCATCGCCAAGACCGCGCTGGCCACCGGCGGGCCGATCGACCTCGTGGCCGAATCGCTGGGCATCATGACCCGCGCCGAGATGGACGCGCTGCTGGTGCCCGAGAACCTCACGCAGCCGGTGCGCCTGTCGACGGCACCGGTGCCGGCAGCGGCCGAGCCGACGGTCAACAATCCGGGCACAAAGGCTGCTTAGTGAAAATCGGACAATGCCAGGAGGCAGGATCGCACCATGCTGGCGCTGAGATGCGCATGGCCGGTGCAGGCTGTGTGTGTATGCACCGGGTTGGTCCGGGTATCACGCAAAATGCGAGTGTCTAGAATTTAGTTGTATCTGTTTCAGTCACCCTCAGGAGTTTTCCTCATGAAAAAACAAGTATTGGCATTGGCGGTTGCGGCACTGGCCGCTGGCGGCGCGATGGCGCAGGCCAACGACACGCTGGCCAAGATTAAGGCTTCGGGCGTCATCACCGAAGGCGTGCGTGAATCTTCCGGTCTGTCGTACACGCTGGGCAATGGCCAATACACCGGCTTCCACTACGACGTCTGCGCCAACATCATCAAGGACCTCGAGAAGGCCGCCGGCAAGAAGCTCGAAGTCAAGTACCAGCCCGTGACCTCGCAGAACCGCATTCCGCTCGTGCAGAACGGCACCGTGGACATCGAGTGCGGCTCCACCACCAACAACGCCACCCGCCAGAAGGACGTGGCCTTCGGCGTGACCACCTACGTCGAAGAAACCAAGATCGTCGTCAAGGCCAACTCGGGCATCAACTCGCTGGCCGACCTGAAGGACAAGACGGTTGCAACCACCACCGGCACCACGCCGCTGCAGACCGTGCGCAAGCAGAAGCGCGCCGAGAACCTGACCTTCAAGGAGGTCTACGGCAAGGACCACTCCGACAGCTTCCTGCTGCTCGAAACCGGCCGCGCCGACGCCTTCGTGATGGACGGCTCCATCCTGGCTGCCCTGGCCGCCAAGTCGAAGTCGCCCAAGGACTACAAGATCCTGCCCGACGTGCTGGCCGTGGAACCCATCGCCATCATGATCCGCAAGGACGACCCCGCCTTCAAGAAGGCCGTGGACGACAGCATCAAGGCACAGGCCAAGTCGGGCGAACTCGCCAAGCTGTACGACAAGTGGTTCCTGAAGCCGATTCCCCCGGCTGGCGTGACCATCGGCCTGCCGCTGGGTGAAGCCACCAAGAACGCCTGGGCCAACCCGAACGACAAGCCCGCCGAAGAGTACGTCACCAAGGAATAAGCGCGGCGTCGCTGCGTGATGACGCCCACCTTTCGCGGTGGGCGTTTCTTTTCAAGGGACTGGCTTTCGCAAGAGACGGTGAAGAAGGAGTAAAGACAAATGGGCAACTGGGATTGGCAGGTTTTCCTGCAGGACCCCGGGGGGGAATATCCGAGCTACCTGCAATGGATGCTCTCGGCGTGGGGCTGGACCGTGTCGGTCGCGCTGCTGGCGCTGGTGGTGGCACTGGTGCTGGGCTCGCTGATCGGCATCATCCGCACGCTGCCCGACAGCCCGTGGCTGGTGCGGCTGGGCAATGCCTGGGTGGAGCTGTTCCGCAACATTCCGCTGCTGGTGCAGATCTTCCTCTGGTACCACGTGATCCCGGCGCTCATTCCCGTCATGAAGGGCGTGCCGAGCTTCATCCTCGTGGTGCTGGCGCTGGGCTTCTTCACCTCGGCGCGTATCGCCGAGCAGGTGCGCTCGGGCATCCAGGCGCTGCCCAAGGGCCAGCGCTATGCGGGCATGGCGGTGGGCTTCACCACCGCGCAGTACTACCGCTACGTGATCCTGCCGATGGCTTACCGCATCATCATCCCGCCGCTCACGAGCGAGACGATGAACATCTTCAAGAACTCGTCCGTCGCGTTTGCCGTGTCGGTCGCCGAACTCACCATGTTCGCGATGCAGGCGCAGGAAGAAACCTCGCGCGGCATCGAGGTCTACCTTGCGGTGACGGCGTGCTACGTGGTCTCGGCGCTCATCATCAACCGCCTCATGGCGTTCATCGAGAAGAAGACCCGCGTGCCGGGCTTCATCGTCTCGGCCGGCGGTGGCGGAGGACACTGAAATGATGAATCTCGACCTGTCCTTCTACAACTGGGACGTCATCAGCAACTTCGTCGTCAAGGGCTTCTACTTCAGCGTCACGCTGACGGTGGTGGCCACGATCGGCGGCGTGATCTTCGGCACCCTGCTGGCGCTCATGCGCCTGTCGGGCAAGAAGTGGCTCGATGCGCCCGCGGCCCTGTACGTCAACGGCATGCGAAGCATCCCGCTGGTGATGGTGATCCTGTGGTTCTTCCTGCTGGTGCCGGCGTCGTTCTATTCGCTGTTCGGCTCGGTGGGCTCCAACTACCGTTCCGAGATCTCGGCGGTGATCACCTTCGTCGCGTTCGAGGCCGCCTATTTCAGCGAGATCATGCGCGCGGGCATACAGTCGATCCCGCGCGGCCAGGTCAACGCCGGCCAGGCCGTGGGCATGACCTACGGCCAGAACATGCGCCTGGTGGTGCTGCCGCAGGCCTTCCGCAACATGCTGCCCGTGCTGCTCACGCAGACCATCATCCTGTTCCAGGATACCTCGCTGGTCTACGCCATCGGCGCCTACGACATGCTCAAGGGCTTCGAGACCGCCGGCAAGAACTTCGGCCGCCCGATCGAGGCCTACCTGCTCGCAGCCGTCGTCTACTTCGTCATGTGCTATGCCCTTTCTTGGCTGGTCAAGCGCCTGCACAAGAAGATCGCCATCATCCGCTGACAGTTTGAGTGGCTAACCGGAGAAAGAAATGTCCGAAAAAATGATCGAAATCAAGAACGTATCGAAGTGGTACGGCCCGGTGCAGGTGCTCAACGACTGCTCCGTGAACATCGCCAAGGGCGACGTGGTGGTGGTGTGCGGCCCGTCGGGTTCCGGCAAGTCCACGCTCATCAAGACCGTGAACGCGCTCGAGCCCTTCCAGAAGGGCGAGATCACCGTCAACGGCATCCCGCTGCACGACCCCAAGACCAACCTGCCCAAGCTGCGCTCCAAGGTCGGCATGGTGTTCCAGCACTTCGAGCTGTTCCCGCACCTGTCGGTGACCGAGAACCTCACCATCGCCCAGATCAAGGTGCTCGGCCGCTCGCCCGACGAAGCCAAGACCCGCGGCCTGAAGATGCTCGACCGCGTGGGCCTGATGGCGCACAAGGACAAGTTCCCGGGGCAGCTCTCCGGCGGCCAGCAGCAGCGCGTGGCCATCGCCCGCGCGCTGTCGATGGACCCCATCGTCATGCTGTTCGACGAACCCACCTCGGCGCTCGACCCCGAGATGGTCGGCGAAGTGCTCGACGTGATGGTGAACCTGGCCAAGGAAGGCATGACCATGATGGTGGTCACGCACGAAATGGGCTTCGCCCGCAAGGTCGCCAGCCGCGTGATCTTCATCGACGTGGGCGGCCGCATCCTGGAAGACTGCTCGAAGGACGAGTTCTTCGGCCACCCGGAAAACCGCCAGCCGCGCACCAAGGACTTCCTGAACAAGATCCTGCAGCACTGATCGGCTGCGCTGCACGAGCGACAAGGGGCCATGCTGGCGACGGCATGGCCCTTTTTCTTCGCCTCCTCTGCGTGCGGATGTCCGGTTTCAACTCGCGGCCGAAGCACGGAGCTATGCTGCACACGGAGGAGAAAAGAATGAAACACCCCCATCGACCCTTGCATCGCACCACGGCGGTGTGCCGCCTCGTTGCAACGGCCTGCGCGGCGGCGGCCCTGCTGGCGGCGTTGCCGGCACAGTCCGCCGAGAACTGGACCGAGATCGCATCGACGCCCCGCAAGAAGGTGCTGCTGCAGCGCGATTCCATCCGGCCGCACGACGGCATGGTGGAAGCCTGGACGCTCTACCGCTACGACGAACTGCAGACCGACGTGGGCAAGACGCCGTACCGCACCTCGCGCTATCTCTACGACTACGACTGCAAGGGCGGGCGTGAGAAGGCGCGCCGCGTCGTGAGCCACAACGGGCCGCTGGAGGTGCACGACATCGACCTCAGCCGGCACACCGAATGGAAGGCCGTCGGCGGGCCCACCACGGTGAGCGGGATCGTGTTCAAGCAGGTGTGTGCGCAGGCGCGCTGATAGTTAGCGCCGCCGCGCCTGCTGTGCTGATAGGCTCTGCGGCCAGTTTCCCCGCGGAGCCCTCGTGTCCAGCAACAAGTTCCAGATCGGCAAGTGCGCGTTCGAGTTCGACCCCGAGACGGAGGTCGCGTTCGAGGACGGCGGCATGTCCTTCCACCTCAAGGCCCGGCCCGTCGGCTACGACAAGTCGCGGCACATGCCGCCCTTCGATCCGGAGGGCTCAGACAACCCCGCCGCAGGCCGGATCGCACCTTCGTTCCGGTCCTCGACCTTCCATTTCTACGACAACCACGACACGCCCCGGCGGCACATCCGCTACCTCCAGAACCAGCCGACGAACGGCTTCTTTGCTCTCTGGGAAAACGGCTTTGCCTTCGGCACGCGCTTCTTCGGCGAGATCGACCTGCGCCCCGACCGCATCGAATTGCAGGGCCTGCTGCGGCACGACTACGAGACGGACGCGCAGGGCGTGCCGGTGCACGTGGTGTGGCATTGCCCACCGGGAGAGGTCGAGCTGCGCCCCTACACCTACGGCAGCTTCGAGGAGGCGATGGCCGCTCCGCCCGAGCGCGTGCGCCGGCTGTTCATCCGCGATTGGGACGGCCGCTGGCGCGAAGAACTGCTGCGCTTCACCCGGCTCGAGCACCTGTCGCTGCAGCATTCGTGGGGCACCGACACGGCGAACTCGGCCACCGAGTTTCCGGAATCCTTCTGCACGCTGACCCGGCTTCGCGAGCTGTACCTGCGCAGCCCCGTCTTCTCACGCCTCCCCGAGGGCCTGGGCGCGCTCGAATCGCTGGAAGTGCTCTCTCTCGGGCACTGCAGCATCGAGGCATTGCCCGACAGCATCTCGCGGCTCGTGCGCCTGCAGCGCCTGCTGCTCGACGGAAACCGGCTCACGACCTTGCCCGAGTCCGTAGGCAACCTGCCGGCCCTCACGCGCCTGAGCATCAACAAGAACCCCTTCGAGTCGCTGCCGGCCACGTTGAGGAACATCGAGAAGGTCGACATCGAAAGGAAGAACGAGGCCTTGTTCCGCGACATCCGCTATCGCCCCGAGGTCGAGGCCGCGGTGGATCGCGAGGCCTTCATGGCCCGCAGCAGCCAGCGGCACGTGGCGCTGCTGGGCGAGGCCCTGGCGCGGCACGGCCTCCAGCGCTACGAAGACGCACTCCTGCGCCATGCGCGCCAGGCGCTGCGCCTGCGCACCGTGGAGCCCGAAGACTACGCAAGCCTGGGCAACACCCGCATCGACGGCAGGCCCGATCTGCCGCCCGGCATCGACTACCCCGCGACCGACGGGAAGCCCTGGCGCTTCTACGCGCAGATCGACCTGGCCGACATCGCGCCGCTGCAATCGTGGCTGCCGCGCTCGGGCCGCCTCTATTTCTTCGGCGAAGGCCAGGAGCAAGGCGACGGCGTGCGCGTGCTGCATTCCGATGCGCCGGCCGATGCGCTGCGCCCGCACGCGTGGCCGGAAGACGCCGAGTTCGCCGACGGCTGCAGCGTGTCCGATGCGTACGAGGGCTACAAGACCAGCGTCGACATCACGGTGTCGTTGCCGAATCTCTACAACGCCGGCGGCGGTCGTCTGCTCGGTGACGACGTCGTACTGATGGAGATCGACAGGGACGACAAGCTGCAGGAAGCCTACTGGGCACTCGAAGCCGAGCTGGCCGGCGACGGCGAGCGCCGCAACGCCGCGCACCTGATGAACGCCCACGTCTTCACCCAGCACGAGAACCCGCAGGAGCAGGCATCGCGCGAGAAGGGCGGGCTGCCCGCGGAGTGGGTCAACCTGCTGACGCTGTGCTCCGACGGCAACCCGGGCTTCTGCTTCTGGGATGCGGGCACCTTCACCGTCAGCATCCACGAGAAGGACCTGGCGCTAGGCGATTTCTCCCGCGTGCACTGGAGCCTGGAGAGCAGCTGAGGCTGCTGCCCGGTCGGCGGTCACGACACCCACCACGACACCACGAAGAACGGCCCCGGCTCGCCCGGCACAAGGAACAGGATGTCGCCTCTGCCGCAGGTCGGCCCGCACTTCAAGCCGAGGTAGCGGACCGTGATCCGGGGCTGAGCCTTGCCGGAGAGCAGGACGGATGCGATACCCCGCTCCAGGAAGTCCGCGACCAGATGCTGGGCGTCGGAATCGGCAGGGCCCTGCAGCGCCTGGCAACCGTTGGCATCGGCAGTCGATCCGTCACCCGCCGCCTTCAGCAGCGCGGCGGCTCGTCGTCCCTGGATGAGCGCCTGGCGCTCGGCCTCGGTGGTCCATGCGGTCGGCGCAGCGGCGGCCATCTGCTCCAGTTCGCGACGCGGAAGCAGCACCGTGGCCGGTCCGCCGGGCACGGCGATGCACGGTCGGGGAAGCTCCCCCGGAAGCGCGATCGAACGCGATTCGTCGACTTCCTGGCCGGCAGCAGGGCGAGCGGCTTGGGCGGGCGGGATGGAGCTCATGAGTGCGAGTGCGGCAAGGACGGTTGAGGCCAGTCTGTGCATCCGCAAGACTGTACCCCGCCCCCTTCCGCATCGCTTTCCGCGATCCAGTTCACGGTGGCGTCGCGCACCGGAGCCACCGGGCAGGCGCAAGTCTTCTCGAAAACTGAACACCTGTTGCCCGATCCGGCCTGTCGCCTGAAGGGCAGCCTGCCTACAGTCTCCTCCCCAACAAGGAGACAACAAGTGAGCGATGAAGATGTCGATGTCCTGGTCGCAGGCGGCGGCGGGCCACGGGGCGTGCTTGTCGAGGCCTGCCCCGGGAAACAGCGCTGGCAGGCCCCGCTCCAGTGGCCTGGCCCTGATGCTTTGCCTCCATCTGGGTGCCGCGATGGCACTGCTCGCCCCATGCCCTGCGGCAAGTTCGCCCACGGAGTCTTCCGTAGTGCCGCGTGCCGCGTGATGCCCTCGAAAAGCGCTCGCCAAACCCTGTCGGCCCCGGCACGGACCCGATCACCCATACGACAACCCGAGAAGACTCCGATGAAAAAGCGAAAATTTCTGCACGTCACGGCCCTGGCCGCCACCCTTTTCCTGGCAGGGCATGCGCATGCCCAGGACTTCCCGCCGAAGAAGCCTGTCACCCTGGTGGTCGGTTTCGCACCGGGCGGCGCGGCCGACGCCGCTGCACGCCTGATCGCCAGGAAGCTCGGCGAAGACATCGGCCAGACGGTGATCGTCGACAACAAGGCGGGTGCCGGCGGCAACATCGCTCACCAATTCGTGGCCAACGGCCCCGCCGACGGGTCGATGCTGTTGCTCGGTTCCATTGGACCGTTGACCATTGCACCGCATGTGATGAAGGTGAGCTACGACCCGTTCAAGGATCTGGCCGCGGTTTCCGGTGGCGTCAACTTTCCCAATGTGCTGGTGGTGCACAAGGGCCTGGGTGTGAAGACCTTGGCGGAGTTCGTGGCCCTGTCGAAGAAGAAACCCGGCAGCGTCGACTTCGCCTCGACCGGTGCCGGCTCCGCATCCCATTTGGCCGGGGAGCTGTTCAACCAGCGAGCCGGCATCGACATGGTGCACGTGCCTTACAAGGGCGGCGCCCCGGCCCTGCAGGACTTGCTGGGCCAGCGCATCGCCTCGTATTTTTCGGCGCCGCCCACTGCATTGCCGCAGATCGAGGCCGGCAATCTGATTCCGCTCGCCAGCACGGGCCTGACCCGTCCGGCCTACATGCCCAACATCCCGACGGTGGCGGAATCGGGCTATCCCGGCTTCGAAGCCCTCAATTGGTACGCCTTCGTGGCACCAGGCAAGACACCGGCGGCTCTCCTGGATCGCTGGAACCATGCCATCGTCAAGGTACTGGCCGACCCTGGCGTGAAGGAGGCATTGAACAAGCACGGCTTGACACCTCAGCCAACCACCCGTGCCGAACTCAGCGACTTCATGAAAAAAGAGGACGCCAAATGGAGTGCGATCGTGCGGGACCGCAAGATCACCGCAAACTGAATCCGATGATTCATCGAGCCCGCGCAATGCAGCTCAAGGCAACCGCGAAATCCTCTGCGTCAACAGATCGAAGAACCCCTGCGCATCGCCTTCAGCGATCCAGTTGACGTTGGCCGGCTTCTTCAATCCGCCGTACCAGTCGACCACCGTCTGCCCGAAGCCCAGCCCTTCGCGGCTGTCGACTTCCACGTTGACCTTGCGGCCCCTGAAGAGCGAGGGCTGCAGCAGGTAGGCGACCACTGTTGCGTCGTGCACCGGCCCGCCGGGCAGGCCGTAGTACTGCATGTCGTGCTGCACATAGGCGTCGAGGATGTCGGCCACGGTCCTGCCCGCCTGGTTGCGCAGGCCGCGCAGCTTGGCAATGCGCTCGGGGCTCGTTAGCACCTTGTGCGTGAGGTCCAGCGGCAGCATGGTGATGGGCACGCCGCTCTTGAGCACGATCTCGGCCGCGTGCGGATCGGCGAACACGTTGAACTCCGCCGTGGGCGTGATGTTGCCGCCGTTGAAGTGCGCGCCGCCCATGAGCACCAGTTCGCGCAGGCCGCGCGTGATGTCGGGCGCCTGTGTGAGCGCCAGCGCGAGGTTGGTCTCGGGGCCGAGCATCGCGAGCGTCACGCTCTTCTCGGGCGCGGCGCGCAGCGTGCGGATCAGGTAGTCGACCGCGTTGCCGTCGGCCAGCGGCTGGCTGGGCTCATGCACCTTCACGCCGGTGATGCCTTCGCTGCCGTGGATGTCGGCTGCGTAGATCGGCGTGCGCAGCAGCGGGCGCGGCGCGCCGGCGTAGATGGCGATGTCAGGCCGCTTCGCCCACTCGCGCGCCAGGCGTGCATTGCGCGAGGTCTTGGCAAGCGGCACGTTGCCGGCCACGGTGGTGAGCGCCTGGATCTTCAGCTGCTCGGGCGAAGCCATCGCGAAGAGCAATGCGATCACGTCGTCGGCGCCGGGGTCGGTGTCGATGATGAGCGTGTGCGTCGTGGCCGGCGTGGCGTCCGCGGCGTGGGCTTTCGGAGCGATGAGGCTGGCGGTCAAGAGGGCAACGAGTCCGAGAAAAAGAATCGGGAAGAGCGCGGCGAGGCGCGATGGCAGCGCCGGTGCTGCGGGCCTGGAATGCATGGGGAAGACTCCTTGCGGACGCTGCGGAAGAAGCGCCTCTCGAGTCAGTCTGCCAGAGCATCGCGCGGCAAGGACACTGGATCGTGATGGCATTTTCGATGCGCTCGTGCGCGGCTGCAACGTTGCGCAAACCAAGGCGTTAGCGCATCCGAAAGGCCGAAACTGAAAGTGCGCAAGGCACGGCGAAGAGGTTTCATTCGCCGTGTTGCGAAAACGCCGCTTGATCAGCCCCCGACAGAGCCCGATGGCCGCAGCCGCCGAGCGAAGAAAGCCAGTATCTCGTCGCGCGCAGCCACCGTCGGCTGCCCCGCCTCGTCGATCAGGTGCGCCGTCACCACGCTGTGCGGGCTCGCCACCACCTGCGCGAAGAAGGGCGGCGTCTGGGTATTGGCCGCGCTGTCGGGCAGCACGCGCGCCACGAAGCGGTCGCCCAGCGCCTGCTGAAAGGCCGCGAAGCGCTGCGCCCTGCAATGCCTGTCGCCCTCGAAGCGGTAGGCCATCACGGTCAGGTCCTCGCGCTCCAGCCGCTCGCGCACTGCAGCCAGTTCCTCGGGCGCCATGTTCGTCGCCTCTGGCTTGTCCATCGGCAGCGAGGGTTGGCACATCACCGGCGCGAGCATCGCTGGCTCCAGCATCATCGAGAGCGCGAAGTTGCCGGTGAAGCACATGCCGATCGCGCCGACACCGGGCCCGCCGCACTCTGCGTGAGCGAGCCGCGCCAGCGCGCGCAGCCACTGCGTGACCGGGCTCGACTCGTTGGCCGCGAAGGCGCGGAACTCGGCGCTCACGCAGGCGCGCTTGAACACCGCGATGCCTTCCTCCGCACCGGGCACGGCGCCGTCGCGGCCGAAGAGCGACGGCATGTAGACGGTGAAGCCCGCATCGCGCACCCACCGTGCGAAGCGCGCCACGTGCGGGCTGATGCCGGGCATCTCGGTCATCACGATCACGGCCGGGCCCCGGCCCATGACGTAGACCTTCTTCTCGATGCCGTCGAGCGTGATCTGGCGCGCGGTGAAGTCGTCGAGCGGGTCGTCTTCGGTCAGGGGGCGTTGCTGCTGTTGTGCCATGAGTTTTTCCTCCGGTGTTCAGTTGACCTGTGCCGCATCGACCAGATGCTGCAGATGCGCATAGCCCGCGCTGCGAGCGAAGTCGGGCAGGTGCCAGACCTTGCCGCCCACGCCCCATGCGCCGGCGGGCACTTCGTTCATCACCACGGAGGTGGCGAGCCGACGCCCGTCGTCCGCCGGCAGTGCTTCCTCGAATGCAGTGTGAACGCCCGCGACGAAGAGCGCGCGCGATGCGTCGTCGAGCACGCCGGCCGGCAGGTACGCGAGCACGGTGCAGGGCAGCAGCTTCGCCGTCACGTCCGCACCGCCGCAGGTCCAGGTGCCGGGGGCGGCTTCCTCGACCAACACCCAGCACATGGCTCGTGCACGAGGCTCATCGGGCATCTGTTCGGCTGCAGCAGCCGCTTCGTTGATCTTGCGGACCAGCAGGGCGCGGCTCTCGCCTGGAAACGAGCCATGGGGAATCTTCACGAGGATGGTGGGCATGCGGATGTGGCCTGAGGAGCTGCGAAGCTTGTATTGGACGTTCGGCGTCGACAGAATGGCAGTGTCCAATTCGACTCCTTTCAGGCTTTATCGGCCAACCCTCCAGATGCATGACTTCACCGTGCTGGTGCTGCCCGGCGCCTTCAACTCCAGCGTCGCAGTCACGATGGACATCCTCGCCGCAGCTGAAGCGATGGCCGCCCGCGCAGGCGTCGCGCCGCCTCGCTGGCGGCTGTGCTCGGTTCATGGCGGACCGGTGCAACTGCGCGCCGGCATGAGCCTCGACACCACGCGCCTGCCCGTGCGCCCGCGCGACGATCGCTCCACCTGGGTAGTACCGGGGCTCGGCCTCAACACCCCCGGCGAGATCCGCCGATGCCTCGAAAGCGACGAAGCAGCCAAGGCCATCGCCGCCCTCGCGCGTCACGCCAAGTCAGGCGGCCAGGTCGCCGCCTCGTGCTCGGCCGTGTTCCTGCTCAACGCCGCCGGCCTGCTGCAGGGCCGGCGCGCAACGATCTCATGGTGGTACGCCCCGCTGCTTGCACGCATGGCGCCCGGCTGCACCGTCGATGCCGACCGCATGGTGTGCTCCGACGGCCCCGTCGTCACCGCGGGCGCCGCCTTCGCGCAGACCGACCTGATGCTGCACCTGCTGCGCGAGCGTTGCGGCAGCGCGCTCACCGATCTGGTCTCGCGCATGCTGCTGATCGACGGCCGCCAGGCGCAGGCGCCGTTTATCGCAGCGGAGGTGCTGGCCAGCGGCAACGATCTGGTGGCGCGGCTCGCGGCGCGGGTCGAATCGGCATTACCCGAGGCGCCTGCAGTGAGCGAACTGGCGCGCGAGTTCTGCATGTCGGAGCGCACGCTCTCGCGCCACATCCACAAGGCCACCGGCAAGAGCACCCAGGCGCTGGTGCAGAGCGTGAGGCTGCGGCGCGCCCGCGCGCTGCTCGAATCCAGCCGCATGACGGTCGAGCAGGTGGCGGGGGCGGTGGGGTATCAAGACGCCACGGCACTGCGGCGCCTGATGAAGAAGGTGGCCGGAGCGAACCCCAGCCGCTACCGCGCCTGAGCAGGCGCGGCAGCTATCGCCATTACTTCTTGCGTGCAGCGATCGCCTGCTCGGCCTTCGCCACCAGATCGGCGCCGATGGTCGACTTCCACTTGTCGTACACCGGCCGCGTCGCCTTCACGAACTCGGCGCGCTCGGCCGGCGTGAGGCTGGTCACGGTCACGCCCATGCCGGCGATGTCCTTCAGCACCGGCTTGTCGGCCTCCACCAGGCCCTTGCGTGCGATGGCGATCTCTTCCTTGCCCGCGTCGATGGCGGCCTGGCGCACGATGGCCTGGTCGGCCGGCGTCCACGAGGCCCAGATTTCCTTGTTGACCACGAACACCAGCGGGTCGGCCACGTAGCCCCAGGTGGTCACGAACTTCTGGCCCACCGTCTGCATCTTGAGCACCGTGAACAGGAAGAGCGGGTTCTCCTGGCCATCGACAGCGCCGCTGGCCAGCGCGGGCTGCGCGTCGGCCCAGCTCATCTGCGTGGGGTTGGCGCCCAGCGCGGTGAACATGTCGGAGTAGATGGGCGAGCCCACCACGCGGATCTTCATGCCCTTGATGTCGGCCGGCGACTTGATCGGCTTCTTCGAGTTGGTGATCTCGCGGAAGCCGTTCTCGCCCCATGCGAGCGGCACCACGCCGGCCTTGTCGAGCGTCTTGAACATCTCCTTGCCGACCTCGCCCTGCGTGAGCGCGTCGATGGCCGCGTAGTCGGGCATCAGGAAGGGCATGGAGAACAGGTTGAGCTGCTTGACCTGCGGCGACCAGTTGATGGTCGAGCCCACGGCCATGTCGATCACGCCCTGGCGCAACGCGCTGAACTCGCGCGTCTGGTCGCCCTGGATCAGCGACACACCCGGGTACAGCTTGATGTTGATGCGGCCCTGCGTGCGCTCCTTCACCAGGTCGGCCCAGATCTTCCCGGCCTGGCCCCACGGCGTGGGCGGGCCCAGCACCAGCGACATCTTGTATTCGGGCTTGTAGGCGGCCTGCGCCATGGCGCCGGACGAGAACATGCCGAGGGCGACGGCTGTGGCGGCGAGGCCGAGCAGGGTGCGGCGGAATTTCATGATCAAGGCTCTCCTAATAATGGTTCTGCGACGGGACGGACGAAAGAAACAAGGAAATCAGTAGCCGAGCTTGCGCGGCAGCCAGAGCGCCAGTTCGGGGAAGACGATGACCAGCACCATCACCACGAACATCGAGAACAGCATCCAGCCCACCCAGCGCACGGTCTCTTCCATGCGCACCTTCGCGATGCGGCACGACACCATGAGGTTGACCGCCAGCGGCGGCGTGAACTGGCCCAGCGCCACCTTCAGCGTGAGGATCACGCCGAACCACACCGGGTCCCACTTGTAGTACTGCACGATGGGCAGCAGCAGCGGCACGAAGATCAGGAAGATCGACACGCCGTCGAGGAACATGCCCACGGTGATGAGCAGCAAGATCAGCAGCGCCAGGATGCCGTACTCGCCCAGCCCCGAGTTCACGATGGCGCGCGTGACCGGGTCGATCACGCCCAGCGTCGAGAGCGAGTACGCGAAGATGCCCGCCAGCGACACCACCAGCAAGATCACCGCAGAGAGCTCGCCCGACTCGCGCAAGATCACGAACAGGTCGCGCACCTTGATGGTCCGGTGGATGCACATGCCCACGAAGAGGCCGTAGAACACCGCCACCACCGCCGCCTCGGTCGGCGTGAACCAGCCCGCGCGCATGCCGCCCAGAATGAGCACCGGCGCAGCCAGCCCCCAGGTCGCTTCGCGAAAGCTCTTCCAGAAGGGCGGGCGCGGCAGCGTGGCTTCGAGCGCGCCCATCTTGTGCTTGCGGGCGAGCCAAACGGCCGGAATCATCAGCGCCAGGCCGGCCATCACGCCGGGCACCATGCCTGCCGCGAACAGCGCGGGCACCGAGGCGCCGGGCACCAGCACCGAGTAGACGATGAAGGCGACCGAAGGCGGAATGAGGATGTCGGTGGCCGCCGCCGCGCCCACCACGCTGGCCGAGTAGGCCGCGGGGTAGCCCGCGCGCGACATGGCCGCGATCATCACCGCGCCCACTGCAGCCGCATTGGCCGGGCCCGAGCCCGAGATGCCACCGAGGAACATCGCCACCGCAATCGCCACCAGCGGCAGCATGCCCGGGCCGCGCCCCACGATGGCAATGGCAAAGTTCACCAGCCGCAGCGCCACGCCCGAGCGGTCGAAGATGGAGCCGACCAGCACGAACATCGGAATGGCCAGCAGCGGATATTTGCCCAGGCCGGCATAGAAGTTCTGCGGCACGGCCAGCAGGCCGAACCACTGGGCGTCGCTGTTGGCCAGCGCGATGCAGGCGGCGCCCGCCAGGCCCAGCGCGGCGCCGATGGGCACGCCCACCAGCATCATCACGACGAAGGCAACGAAGAGCAGGGTGGCGATCACGATGCGCTGCCCTTGCTGTTGTTGTTGTCGTCAGCGTCGCCGTGCGTCGTCTCGCGTCCGCGGCGGATCATGAGGCCTATGGCCCGCAGCGCGATGCCGAAGGACACGATGGGCAGCCAGATCGAATACCACCACGAGGGCAGGCCGATGCCGGGCGTCGTCTCCTCGAAGCGGTAGTCGTCCCACACCATGCGGATGCTGAGCGCGCCGATGAGCGTGAAGAGCACCGCGATCATCAGCGCGCCGAACTGCGCCAGCCGCTTGCGCCGCGCCATCGAGCCGCTTTCGGAGAAGTACTCGATGCGAATGTGCCGGTCGCGCGCCACCGCAGCCGAGCCGGCCACCAGCGCCAGCATGATCATCAGGAACACCGAGAACTCTTCCGTCCAGGCGAAGGAAGAATCGGTGAAGTAGCGGACGATGACGTTGGCAAACGTGATGAGCGCCAGCGCGCCCATGATGATGACCGTGAGCCAGTCCTCGATGGCAAGGGGAACCTTGGTCGGTTCGTCTGCGGCTTCGATGTCGGGGGGAATGGGGCTGGCGGCGTCCAGCGTGGGGCCGGACTCGGTTGGAGTTGTCATCGCAGGATGGTCAGTGAGGCACGCACGAACGCCATGTCACCGGGCGGACGCCGGGACGCGTTCCGTACACCTCGACAGGGAAACTGTTACCGATGCTAGGGGGTCCATGACCATTCATGTATCGGGGGTTTCCTTAGCCGCTCGGCTTGCGGCTGGCTCCCTTGGAGCGGCTTTCGGGGCGTGTGCACAGGCCGCCGGGGGGACTCCCCTCCGCGAATGTCCCCCGGCCTTCGGCCTCCTCCTTTATTTCGCTGCGGGGAGTACCCGGCGCCCTGTGCACGGGAGTGCGGCTGGGAGGTTTGGGGGTGGCTTCGGTGGATTGCAAATGGACGTGCGGGGCTTGCCACTGAGCTTTCGTGAGAGATGGGGCCGGCGAAGCAACAGCCCGAAGGGCTGTTCTAGAAGGCGGACCCGCAAAGCGAGCGAACGAAATGACCCAAACTGGCTGTACGACTTCTTGGGAAACGGCCGGTCGGCTCACGATTGTTCGAGACGAACTTATCAACCAGCCGAAGATGCCCTGAATCGGAGCGGCAAACGAACTTGAAAAGACGGGCTTCAAAGGACTTGCTACCTCTGTCAGGAGATGTCAACGCGTGATCACTCCGTGAGAGTTGGAGTGGCGCTGATAGCATCTACGCCATTTCACCAAAGCAATCTTTCGACCATTGCGCGGCCAGGCATTGAGCATGAACCAATTGATCGCGATCCTTCAACAATGGCTCATGGTGGCGGTTGGCTGGTATCAAACGCTCAGCAATACACCGTGGTGGCCGATGGCAGTTGGTATTGTTGGATTGCTGGGCACGCTGTTTGGTGTGGTCCGTGGCGTAACAGGGGTTAGGCAATACTTGCTCAAGAAGCATGCCGCGAAAGCGCAGGCCTTCCAGGATGAGGAGGCGCGGCTGAAATGGTTTCAGCCGCAGGATTTCCTGGCAGCGACGCAGGACTATTTAGAGCCCTACTGCTCCAACGTGGACCCAAGCGACCGCGAAGACCTGCGCAACACGGTGGCAGTGCGTGAGGCCGTGCTCGCCGCCCTGGATCGAGAACTTGATGCCGATGACAACCGTCACATTCTTATCCTGGGCGACTCGGGAATGGGGAAGACGACTCTATTGTTGAACTTGGTTTCGCGAGAGCAACGGCGCCGCGCAAGTGCACGCCGTTTTGCTCTGATCCCGCTGGGCGAACCAGGTGCCCTTGATGCCTTGCGCGCCATTCCTGCGAAGCGCGAAACTATATTGCTCCTAGACGCCTTCGATGAGGACCCGCGCGCGATTGAAGATGCAAGCGCGCGCATGACAGAAATCATGAGCGCGGCTTCGGCTTTCAAGAAGGTGCTCATGACATGCCGAACGCAGTTCTTCGCCTCCGATCGCGAGATCCCGCAGCAAACAGGTCTAAGGCGGCTCGCTGCCCGCAGGGCTGGGGAGCCGGTTGGATATCAATGGCGTACCGTTTACCTTGAGCCTTTTGACAGGAAGCAGATCGACCGATACGTGCGAAACGCGATCCCTTGGTGGAAGCTCGATCAGCGAAAAAAAGCTCGTCGCATCGTCGCCGACGTTTCCGATCTCGCGGCGAGACCGATGCTGACCGCTTTGATTCCGAAGCTGGCGAAATCTGACCGCGAAGCACACAGCCTGTGGGACCTGTATGCCTTCATGGTCGATCAGTGGATCGATCGCGAAAGCAGCTGGATTGCGCAAGGCACGCTGCGTAAGCTATCGAAAGCTATTGCCGTGGAACTGGTCTTGCAGCGCAAGGCGCGCGGTGGCGAGAGGATCTCGAAGGCGCAGTTGATGAAGCTTGCCGACGTGCAAGATGTACCAGTGGAGGGGTGGAAGCTGACTTCGCGTTCGCTGCTGAACAGAGACGCTGATGGGCTATTCAAGTTTGCGCATAGGTCGATCCTCGAGTTCTTCTTTGTTGAATCCTTCATAGAAGGCGCTCAGCGTTGCCTGAACGTGAAGTGGACTGACATGATGTGCGATCTGTTTTTGAGCTGGGGTACATCGACTCACGCAGACGATGCTTCGGCTCTTCGCCTGCTTGAGATGGACTTTCGCGAAACCGGCCTCTTCCCGGTTGTCGATCGCCACGAACCCTCCACGAGGATCGATGCAAGCTGGGCAAAGAAGGCCTTGTCGGATCGGAACACAACGGGCAAGCGAAGCAAATTCCCGAACGCTTGGCGCATCGCCGTCGCTCACGTCGTGCAACGCATGACCGTGCTACGTGCGTATGACTTTGCCGATGGGCTTGTCTGGCAGATACAAGACACACACGAGATACTGGATCGGGACGAGCGGTGGATTTACCACTGTGATAGGTATTCGCTTCTGGGCTCCGATGCGAAGAAACGTGACTGGGCAGTTGTTGACCTGTACGAGCTGGAACTGCTTTGCGACATCCTCTACAACCGAGAGATCCTGCATGCCGCAATTGACGAGCGGGAGCTGTACTGGCTATCGGACACGGACGGAATCTACTCGAGCTTGGCTCGCGTACGTTCAAGTGACAACAGTCAGGCGTTGGAGTTTCCTGATCTGGAACTGCTGCACAGCGGAAAAAGTAGCGCAAACCGTACCTATGTGATCGACGTCTACAGAGTGGCTACAAAGGGCCTCCCCGTAGGAAAGATTCGTGCAATGTCGATCCTCGCTCATCATGGCGATGCCGCTGCCATGTACGCTGACGATACGGATGCGAAGGGCACAACGTTGTGGGACATCAAGCGCGAGCACAGGGTTCCAGTGTCCAAGGACCGTTTAGCCAGAGGCAGTTAGCTCGAGCTGAAATTAAATGTGCTCGACCCTGCATGGGACTGCTTTCGACTGGGTGCAAGTCTTGAGTGAACCAAAACTTCTCGGCGCCTGCCCATCTGGAGCCAATATCTGACCCAGTGTGCTTCATATCTACCTGTAGTAGCTGCGAACAAACTGCCACACTCGCCCGTGCAGAGGCTGGCAGTTTCCTATGTCAATCGTTAAGGATCTGACCACGTATGGCCGACTTGCGTTTCCTCTACAAACCCCACTACGGAACGAGCCGTGCGCTTGTGATTGGTATCGACATATATAAGACCGTGTCACCTTTGGGCTACGCAGTCAGTGACGCGACCGCAATAAAGGAGACGCTCATCGCCGACCTGGGTTTCGCTGAATCTGAAGTGACGCTACTGACAAATGCAGCGGCCACCAAAGAGGCTATCCAGAGAGCGTTTCAGCGTTTTGCTAAGGAGGATGTCGGCCTTGATGACAAGGTGTTGGTGTTCTTCGCAGGTCACGGCCACACTCGAACCGGCATTCGGGGAGAAGTTGGATACCTTGTGCCGCACGATGCGGATTTGGACGACTTCTCGACATTTATACGTTGGGACGAGTTCACCCGAGATGCTGACCTGATCCGGGCCAAGCACATGTTGTTCATCATGGACGCTTGCTATGGAGGCTTGGCTCTAGTGCGCACCGCCGGCGCGGGAAGTACCAGATTCCTCAAGGACATGATGCTTCGGACGTCCCGCCAGGTCCTCACAGCTGGAAAGGCTGACCAGGTGGTCTCAGACTCAGGGGGGCCTATTCCGAACCATTCCGTTTTTACGGGGCATCTTATCGAGGCGATTCAGGGCAAGGCCGCAACTCCCGACGGCGTGCTAACCGCTAGTGGGGTTATGTCGTATGTGTACGGGAAGGTCGCCAATGACAAGAACTCCAACCAAACCCCTCACTATGGCCACATCGATGGAGATGGCGACATGGTTCTCAGGGCACCCGGTTTGGACAGCCTTGAAGAGACTGACACGAAAGACCTCGACCGGCTTGTATCGATCCCTTATCCAGACCCAATAATCGAAGTTGACAGTACCGACCTTAAGGTTGGAAAGGCCAAGAGCCTTCTTTCTAGTGAGACTGGCGCAATCGGTCTCCATGACCTACTCAGTTCCGAGGTTCGGCGATTCCTTGCTGCAACCGCTGACGATGCGTTTGCGCCATCTAGTAGCTTCTCGCCAGAAGAGCTTGTGTCTCGCTTGACTCGATATGAAGCAGCAACGATAGACCTCTCTGTACTCCTCGCATGCATATCGCAATGGGGAGGTCCACAGCATCTTGCGACGCTGCAAAAGTGTTTGGCCCGATCTAGTGATCGGCTGGAGTCAGCGAGCGGGTTATCAGCTTGGCTGGCCCTGCGCTGGTATCCGCTCTTGATGGAGTTGTATTGCTGTGGTGTCGCAGCAATAGATGCCGGGCGATTTGACTCGCTCGCTGCGGCATTTGGAACACGACTTCCCAGTACCGACTCTCATCGTGAATCTGGTACCTTTGTCGAGGCTGCTTCTGACGCTATCCTTCAATTGAATCGGTCGAACGCTCTAAAGCACATCCCCGGTCACGAGCGCAACTACACCCCGCTGAGTGATTACCTGCTAAAAGTCCTGCAGCCGAAACTTGATGACGCGCTCTTCCTCGGCAAGAACTATGAAGCTGCATTTGAAACCTTTGAGGTTTACTTCGCACTTTGCGCTGCGGACGCCGGCGTGGCCAAAGGTGCCCATTTCTGGTGTCCGATTGGCCGTTTCGGATGGAAGCATTCCGTTTTGTTGCGAGTGTTAAAAGAGGCTGAAGCTCAACAACGTAACTGGGCCCCATTAAAGGCGGGCCTTTTTGGCGGTGATATTGCTCGATTCACGAAGGTCGCCGATGAAGCAAAAGATACAGTGGGTAGGCTTCATTGGTATTGAGCTCAAAGAATAGTTACTGCAATAAGTAAGATCCTCCTTGCTCCACAGCAGTTAAGCAGGAGTAAGACGGGCAGGGTAGTACATATTTCGCTTTGGATAGCGCGCTCACAAATGACCCCTTGCGAGTGAATGACAGACTTTGGCCAAATTTTTCTGTAGCGCCTGAGCAATACGATCAGCATGCAATGCACGGTTGCCGCCGAGGTCTGGTCATGCTCAACTAGGCCGAAGTCCTTCCCTCACGAAGGTTTCAGTAGTCCCTCCTCAACGTCTCCGTCCCCCAGGCCGGGCTGCGAACTCGCAGCCCGGCCGCCAAATGTCAGCCTCAGCCTCCCGCTCGCCGCGCCTTCTCACTCATCTGAAACAACTCCCCAGCCTTCCGAGCCATCTCAGCCGCAAGCCAAAGCAGGTTGTTCAGTTGCCGAGGCCCATCCCCGCTGCACCAGTCGATCTCTTCCCCGTGGCAGACCCACAGAAGAGCTTCAAGCTGAGTAAGGGTGTTTTCAAGAAGATCCGCAGGGTCTTGTTGGGCGGTGTCTGCGGAAGCTACCGGCGTAGTTGGCCGGGCTATAGTCTTGGTAGCCATTTTTGTGCGTTCCTTTCAAGGTGGTGCACGAACTTGGTTAGACGGCCGGGGTGCTCGTAACACCCTGGCCGTCGCCTTTTGATACCTCGCATCTGCATCAGTGCTTTCGCACCGACAATCTGCCGCGAGGCAAGCAGCCTTCAAACATCTCGGTGGTGGATTGGGTGTGCGGGCCTTTCTGCTCCCCTTGGCGGGGCATCGAGTGACAGGGGCATTCACTCTAGAGAAGAAGCCGGCAAAGAAGCCGCTGCTACAGCACGAAGTCACGCAGACTGCCAACTAATGCAGCTTCCGCAACGCCCTGTGCGAAGACCCCACGAGGCCGCGCTGTGCCAGTGAACGGAGGCAGCAGCGGCACTCAACGCTCAGGCCGATGGGGTGCCTTGCGCAGCGAAATAAAGGAGGAGGCCGAAGGCCGGGGGACATTCGCGGAGCAAGGTACCCCGTCGGCCTGAGCGCCCCCCGGAAAAAGAAGCTCAGTCCATCCAGCCCCGAGCCCGGTCCAGATGCTCACGGCACTCGCGCACCATGCGTTCCAGCAGTTCCGCGCAAGTCGGAATGTCGTCGATCAGCCCGATGCACTGACCGGCCGAGACCACGCCGCCGTGCACCTCGCCCGACTCCAGCGCCGCACGTCCGCGCGCGCCGGCCACCAGCGGGCGCACGTCCTCGAACTCGCAGCCGCCGGGCCGGTTTTCGGTGGCCACCACTTCTTCGGAGATGGCGTTGCGAAACACGCGCGCCGTGTTGTGCAGGGTGCGGAACATCAGCTTGGTGTCGCGCTCGGTCGCCTCCACCAGCGCCTGCTTGATGTTGTCGTGGATCGGCGCCTCCTTGGTCACGCAGAAGCGCGTGCCCATGTTGATGCCTTCGGCGCCCAGTGCCAGCGCCGCCGCCATGCCGCGCCCGTCGGCGATGCCTCCCGACGCGACGATCGGAATGCGCAGCTTGCGCGCCGCCACCGGCAGCAGCACCAGGCCGGGCACGTCGTCCTCGCCCGGATGGCCCGCGCACTCGAAGCCGTCCACCGACACCGCATCGACGCCGTTGCGCTCGGCCGAGAGCGCATGGCGCACCGAGGTGCACTTGTGGACGATCTTCACGCCGTGCTGCTTCAGCGCCGCGATGAAGTCCTTCGGGCTGTTGCCCGCGGTCTCGACGATCTTCACGCCGCTGTCGATGATGGCCTGCACGTACTCCGCATAGGGCGGCGGCTTCACGGCCGGCAGGATCGTGAGGTTCACGCCGAAGGGCTTGTCGGTCATCGTGCGCGTGCGCTCGATCTCGCGGCGCAGGTCGTCGGGCGTGGGCTGCGTCAGCGCGGTGACGATGCCGAGGCCCCCGGCGTTCGACACGGCCGACGCCAGCTCGGCGCGGCCCACCCATTGCATGCCGCCCTGGATGATCGGGTAGCGGATGCCCAGCAGTTCGGTGATGCGGGTCTTCATCGTTGCGGCTTCTCGCTTACAGCGCCTTCACCAGTTCCGGCACAGCCGTGAACAGGTCGGCCACGAGGCCGTAGTCGGCCACCGAGAAGATCGGGGCCTCTTCGTCCTTGTTGATCGCGACGATCACCTTGGAGTCCTTCATACCGGCCAGATGCTGGATGGCGCCCGAGATGCCTGCGGCGATGTACAGCTGCGGCGCGACGATCTTGCCCGTCTGGCCCACCTGCCAGTCGTTCGGGGCGTAGCCCGCGTCGACGGCTGCACGGCTGGCGCCGAGGCCGGCGTTGAGCTTGTCCGCCAGGGGCGCCATCACCTCGGTGAACTTCTCTGCACTGCCGAGTGCACGGCCGCCCGAGACGATGATCTTGGCTGCCGTCAGTTCAGGACGCTCGCTCTTCGTGACTTCGCGGCCCACGAAGCTGCTCTTGCCGCTGTCTGCGACGCCTGCAGCCGATTCGACGGCTGCGCTGCCACCGGTGGCGGCTGCGGCGTCGAAGCCGGTCGTGCGAACGGTGATCACCTTGGTCGCGTCGCTGCTCTGCACGGTGGCGATGGCGTTACCGGCGTAGATCGGACGTTCAAAGGTGTCTGCGCTCACCACGGCCGTGATGTCGCTGATCTGCGCCACGTCCAGCTTGGCGGCCACGCGCGGGGCGACGTTCTTGCCGTTGGCGGTCGAGGGGAACAGGATGTGGCTGTAGCTGCCGGCGATGGCCAGGACTTGAGCTGCGACGTTTTCGGCCAGGTTCTCGGCGAGGCTCGGGCTGTCGGCTGCGATGACCTTCGAGACACCCGCGATCTGGGCCGCTGCCTTGGCTGCTTCCGCTGCATTGGCGCCTGCCACGAGGACGTGCACATCGCCACCGCAGGCGAGTGCGGCAGTCACGGTGTTCAGGGTCGCGGGCTTGACGGTCGCGTGGTCGTGTTCGGCAATAACAAGTGCGGTCATGTTCAGATCACCTTCGCTTCGTTCTTCAGTTTGTCCACCAGCGTTGCAACGTCGGGCACCTTGATGCCGGCGCCACGCTTCGGCGGCTCCGCGACCTTCAGGGTCTTCAGGCGGGGCTTCACGTCCACGCCCAGGTCCTCGGGCTTGAAGGTGTCGAGCTGCTTCTTCTTGGCCTTCATGATGTTCGGCAGCGTCACGTAGCGCGGCTCGTTCAGGCGCAGGTCGGTGGTGATGACGGCGGGCAGCTTGAGCGCCACGGTCTCCAGGCCGCCGTCGACTTCGCGGGTCACCGTGGCCTTGTCGCCAGCGACTTCGACCTTCGAGGCGAAAGTAGCCTGGGGAAGATCGGCCAGCGCAGCCAGCATCTGGCCGGTCTGGTTGGCGTCGTCGTCGATGGCCTGCTTGCCGAGGATGATGAGCGAGGGCTGTTCCTTGTCGACCAGCGCCTTCAGCAGCTTGGCGACCGCCAGGGGCTGCAGTTCTTCGGCGGTTTCCACCAGGATGCCGCGGTCGGCGCCGATGGCCATGGCGGTGCGCAGGGTTTCCTGGCACTTGGCGTCGCCGCAGGAGACGGCGATGACTTCGGTGACCACGCCCTTTTCCTTCAGCCGCACGGCTTCTTCAACGGCGATCTCGTCGAAGGGGTTCATGCTCATCTTGACGTTGGCTATGTCCACTCCGGTGCCGTCGCTCTTCACGCGCACCTTCACGTTGTAATCGACGACCCGTTTGACGGGCACAAGAACCTTCATGGCTGTTCCTTTGAATGACGAAGAAGAGAAGAAGAAATGAATGGATGAGCGAAGGGCTTATTCGAGCTTGGCGCCGGACTGCTTGATGAGGCGCTCCCACACCGGGCGCTCGGCCTTCCATGCAGTGGCGAATAGCTCGGGCGAGCTTTCCTTGACCTCGAAGCCCATGGCCGCGATGCGCTCGCGCACGTCGGGCTGCTGCGTGGCCTTGCGCACTTCCTCGGCGATGCGGTCCACGATGGGCTTGGGCGTCTTCGCGGGCACCGCGATGGCGAGCCAGCCGGTCACGCGGTAGGCCTCGTCCTTCAGGCCCTGCTCGGCCAGCGTGGGTACATTGGGCAGCGTGCTCATGCGGCGCTCGCCGCTCACGCCGATGGCGCGGACTTTGCCGGAATCGATGTGCGGCTTGGCCACCAGCGCGCTGGCATAGGCCATCTGGATCTGGCCGCCGATCAGGTCCTGCATCATCGGCGCCTCGCCCTTGTAGGCGACGTGGCTCATGTCCGACTGCGTGGCCAGGCTCATGTGCGCGCCGGCCAGGTGCGGGTACGCGCCGATGCCGTAGGAGCCGTAGGCCACCTTGCCCTTGTTGGCGACGACGTACTTCAGAAGCTCGGGGCCGGTCTTGGCCGGCACGCTCGGGTGCACCACCAGCACCAGCGGCGCCGCCGCGATCTGGTAGACCAGCGTGAGGTCGCGCGCCGTGTCGTAGGGCAGCTTCTCGTAGAGGAACTCGTTGGTCATGAGCGAGTTGCTCAGGCCCAGCACGATGGTGTAGCCGTCGGGCGCCGACTTGGCGACCGCGTCGGTGCCGATGATGCCGGCCGCGCCCGGCTTGTTGTCGATGATGACGGGCTGGCCCATGCCGGCCGACATCTTCTGGCCGATCACGCGTGCGAGCACGTCGGTGGCGCCGCCTGCTGCGAAGGGCACGACCATGCGGATGGGCTTGTTCGGGTAGGGGGCCTGCGCCTGCGCTGCGGGCAGCACGCACAGCGTGGCGGCGGAAGCGGCGGCGCACAGCAGGGCGCGGCGGTTCGGAAGGCGGAAGGTGGTCATGGCTTGTCTCTGTCTCTCGGTCTTGGTTTCAAAAAATCGTCGGCTCGCCGTTACTGCGTTACTGCGTGGCGATGCGCGTCTTGAAGGGCAGGGGCTCCAGCGCCTTGTGCAGCCGCTCCTGCAGCGGCGCGGCCAGCGAGCCCGCCGCTGCGCCGTCGATCTGCACGCGCACGAGGCTCTCGCCTTCGGTCTTCACCACGGGCCGCGCGGCCTCGGGCACGCCCAGCTCGGTGCAGACTTCAACGACGGCGGCGTTCACCACCTGCAGCGCGGCCATCGCGCGCAGCTCGGGCTTGTAGATCTTTCCGACGTTGGTCATCGGCATGGTCGCGATCACCGACACCCACTTGGGCCGCGCCGGAGCCTCGTCCACGCGCGCGGAGGTGAAGGCCAGCAGCTCTTCTTCGGTCGCCGAGGCGCCGGGCACCAGCGTCGCGAAGATCACGGGCAGTTCACCCGCGTAGGCATCGGGCGCGCCCACTGCCGCGCACAGCTGCACGGCGGGGTGCGCGCCCAGCGCGTCCTCGATGGTCTTGGGGTCGATGTTGTGGCCGCTGCGGATGATGAGGTCCTTCGAGCGGCCGGTGAGGTTGAGCCGCTCCTCGTCGTCGATCCAGCCCAGGTCGCCGGTGGCGAGCCAGCCGTCGGCGGTGAAGGCCTTGGCGTTGTCCGCAGGGTCGACGAAGCCCGAGAACACGTTGGGCGACTTGAAGAGCACCATGCCCTGCTCGCCGCGCGGCATCTCGCGGTCGCTGGCGTTGCCGTTCTCGTCGAGCGCCACCACGCGCATCTGCATGTACGGCAGCCGAAAGCCGACGCAGCCCGCGGGCCCGTTCACGCCCGGCGGCGTGATGGTCGAGATACCGGCCATCTCCGTCATGCCCAGGCTCTCGTGCACGTGCAGGCCGAACAGGCGCTCGAAGCGCGCGGCCAGCTCGGGCGCGAGCACGGCGGCGCCGGTGCGGCAGTAGGTGATGGAGGAGATGTCCGCGCCGTCCAGCGGCACGTTGGCCAGCGCCGCCAGCACGGTGGGCACGGCCGACAGCGAGGTCGGGCGGTACCTGGCCACCAGCTTCCAGTAGTTGGCCAGCACCTCCTTGTTGCGCAGCAGCGAGGGCGTGGGAATGATCACCTCCACGCCAGCCGACAGCGACGACAGCGACGCCGGCAGCACGCCCGCCACATGGAACAGCGGATAGCCGTTGATGGAGATGCCGTTCTCGTTCATGCCCGCGACCTGCACGCTGGCCCAGGCGGTGAACACCTGCGCGCCGTGGCTGTGGCGCGCGAGCTTGGGCGCGCCGGTGGTGCCGCCGGTGTGGAAGTAGGCGGCGATGTCGGCAGGCGCGATGTCGCGGCCGCTCACCAGGCGGTCGTCGGGTTGCGCGGCGCGCAGCACGTCGAAGTCGGCGACTCCTTCGGGCAGTGCACCGGCCGCGCCGGGCGCCTCGTCGTGCGGTGCCACGCGCAGCACGGTGGTGAGCGTGGGCACCTGGCCGCGCAGGCGCATGGCCTTCGACCACATGCCCGATTCGGCATCGGAGCCGTAGGCGATCAGCACCTTGGCGCGGCCAGCGGTCATCAGCGCGACCAGCTTCTCGTCGGTGAGCAGCGGGTTCAGCGGCTGCACGATGCCGGCGGCCTCGCCGCCCCACAGCGCGAGGTGGTACTCCAGGCAGCCGGGCAGCAGCACGGCCACGGCGTCGTTTGGCCCCACGCCCAGCGCATGCAGCATGTTGGCGGTCTGGTGGATGCGCGCGAGCAGCTCGGCATAAGACCAGCGGATCGGCTCGTCGGCCGGGTTGCCGGTGCGCAGGAAGGTCAGCGCGGTCTTGTCGCCGAAGGCATGGCCCGCGTTGCGGAAGATCTCGTAGGTGCTGCGCACCGTGAGCGCCTGCTCCAGCGGCGTCTCCTCGAGCTTGCGGATGTCGGCGAGGCTGCGCACGGGCAACGCGGGGCGGAACGGCGTGCCCACCGGGGTGCCGTAGTCGTTCTCGTATTTCTGCTTCTGCGTCATGTCTGTCTCCTTGGTTTCTTCGCCCTGCGGACCTGTGCGTTCTACGTTCTACTGGTTCGTGATGTGGTTGTCGCGAATGACCTTGCCCCAGCGCTCGAAATCTTCCTTCATGCGAACGCTTGTCTGCTCGGGCGTGCGGTAGGCCGCGAAGGTGCCGACGCCCTGGAGCTTGTCCTGCACTTCCTTGTCGGCCAGCGCCTTCTTCAGCTCGGCGCTCATGCGGTCGATGACTTCCTTGGGCGTGCCGGCGGGCGCCAGCAGGCCGCCCCACGAGGTGGCATCGAAGCCGGGGAAGCCCTGCTCGGCCACCGTCTTCACGTCGGGCAGCAGGCTCACGCGCTGACCCGAGCCGACCGCGATGGCGCGCAGCTTGCCGGACTTGATGTGCGGCAGCACGCCCACGAGGTCGGAGAACATCGCGGGCACCTGGCCGCCGATGAGGTCGGTCACGGCCGGCGCGCTGCCGCGGTAGGGCACGTGCTGCATGTCGAACTTGCCGATGGTCTTGAGCTGCTCGGTCGTCAGATGGCCGAAGCTGCCCGAGCCCGCGCTCGTGTAGTTGAGCTTGCCGCCTTCGGCCTTGGCCTTGGCGATCAGGCCCTGCACGCCGGTCACGTCAGGCAGCGACTTGGGGTTGACCACCAGCACGATCGGAAGGTCGTAGATGCTGCCCACGGGCGTGAAGTTCTTGAAGATGTCGTAGCCGGGCGAAGCGTAGAGATGCGAGGCCAGCAGCGTGGGCGTGGCCAGCGTCACGAAGGTGTAGCCGTCGGCCGGCGCGCGTGCCGCAGCGGCAGCGCCCACGGTGCCCGAGGCGCCGCTGCGGTTGTCGATGACGATGCTTTGGCCAAGTGCCACCGACATCTTCTGCGCCACGATGCGCGAGGCCACGTCGGTGGGGCCGCCGGGCGGGAAGGGCACGATCAGCGTGATCGGCTTGGCGGGCCAGGCCTGGGCGAAGGCGGTGCCGGCCACCAGGGGCAGGGCGAGTGCGAGAAGGGCGCGGCGAGCGGGACTGCGGAGCGAGGAAAGGGATGCCATGGGTTTTGTCTACTTTGGAAATGCGGGCGACTGTCTTGTTCTTCTTCAGACGACGCCACTTGTCTTCAATGCCGCGAGCTTCTCGTCCGACAGGCCAAGAAGGGACTTCAGCACGTCGTGCGTGCCTTCGCCCAGCGTGGGTGGCGCGCTGCGCACCGGCAGGCGCTCGCCGTCGAAACGGTAGGGCGGCGCGAGCACGTTGACGGTGCCGGCCACCGGGTGGGGCTGCGTGGTCACGAGGCCGGCATCGGTGGCGCGCTTCGATTGCAGCGCCTCCAGCAGCCCAAGCACCTCGCCGCAGGGAATGCCGGCGGCGGTGAGCTTTTCGAGCAGGTCGACGCGCTGGCGCTTGGCGAGCTCGGCGTGCAGCTCGGGCAGCAGCGCGGCGCGGTTGGCCGAGCGCAGGATGTTGGTCTTGAAGCGCTCGTCGGCCGCGAGGTCGGGCCGCTCGATCACCTCGGTGCAGAAGCGCGCGAACTGCGCGTTGTTGCCCACGGTGATGACTAGCGGGCCGTCGGCCGCGTCGAACACGCCGTAGGGAACGATCGACGGATGCGAGTTGCCGTAGCGCGGCGGGTCTTCGCCCATGAGCAGCGCTTCGAGGCCGTAGTAGGCGGTGATCATCAGGCCGCAGTCGAAGAGCGCCATCTCCACGTGCCGGCCCTTCCCCGTCTTCTCGCGCTGGTAGAGCGCCGCGAGGATGGCCTGCGCCGAGTACATGCCGGTGAACAGGTCGACGGCCGCCACGCCGAACTTCAGCGGCGGCTGGTTGGCTTCGCCGTTGAGCGCCATCAGGCCGGCCTCGCCCTGCACCACGAGGTCGTAGCCCGGGCGCGCGGCCTCGGGGCCGGTGCGGTCGTAGCCCGAGATCGAGCAGTAGACGAGGCGCGGGTTCTCCTTGCTGAGCTGTTCGTAGCCCAGGCCAAGCTTGTCGATGCCGCCGAACTTGAAGTTCTGGATCACCACGTCGCACTGCCTGGCGAGATCGCGCGCGAGCTGCTGGCCCTCGGGCGTCTGCAGGTCGAGCGTGACGGAGCGCTTGTTGCGGTTCACGCTGTTGAAGTAGGCGGTCTCGGTCTTGCCTACGCGCAGGCCCCAGTCGCGGGTGTCGTCGCCGCGGCCCGGGTGCTCCACCTTGATGACTTCGGCGCCCATGTCGGCCAGCACCATGCCGCACCAGGGGCCCGCGAGGATGCGGGACAGATCGAGAACGCGCACGCCGGCAAGCGGCAGCGAAGAATGGGGCAAAGGCATGAGATCAGCTCCCTGGAAACGAGAAAGCCCCGCACGGTGCATGCGTCGTGCGAGGCGAAAGGACGGGTGGGGCAGCCCGCGTCAGGATGCGCCCTGCTTCCGGCCGCGCAGCGCCGCGAAGTCGGCCTTGCGCTTGCCCAGAAAGGCGCCGATGCCTTCGGCCGCCTCGGCATCGCCTTGCGACTCGACAATGAACACGGCCTCGGCGTCGAGCTGCTCTTCCAGCGTGGCGCGGTGGGCCTGGCGGCACAGCGACTTGATGCGGGCGCTGGCACGCTGCGGCCCGTTCGCCACCTTGGCCGCGAGCGCGATGGCCTCGGCCAGCGCGGCGCCCTTGTCGGTCAGGCGGTTGACGGCGCCCAGCGCATGCAGGCGCTCGGCCGGCATGCGGTCGCCGGTCAGGCACATCTCGGTGAGCACCTGGCGCGAGACGAACTCCGAGAGGAAGGCCGTGGCGCCGCCGTCGGGCGTGAGGCCGACCTTGACGTAGGCCACGGTGAAGAAGGCGTCGCGCGCCGACACCAGCATGTCGCAGGCCAGCGCCATCGACAGGCCCGCGCCCGCGGCGCCGCCTTCGACGGCCGCGATCACCGGCTTGCTGCAGTCGCGCAGCGCGCGGATCAGGTTGTTCAGGCCTTCGAGGATCTGGCGGCGTTCCGACGCCGGCAGCTCGCGGCGCTTGGCCAGCAGGTTGAGGTCGCCGCCCGAGCAGAAGAAATCGCCCGCGCCGGTGAAGACGATGGCGCCCACTTCGGGGTCGGCCTGTGCGTCGGCCAGCGCGGCAGACAGTTCAGCGTACAGCGTGGGCGTGATCGCGTTGCGCGAGGCGGGGTTGCTGTTGGTGAGGATGCGCACGGCACCCTCCTGCGAGATCAGGATCGTCTTGTTGTCGCTCATTGCGCTACCTCCTTGCCCAGGGCGATGTAGCGCTGCAGGTGATGGTCTTCGTCGCCCAGCTGGTGGTCGATCATCACGAGGCGCTTGGCGTAGTGGGGCAGCGGCAGCTCCCAGGTCATGCCGATGCCGCCGTGCATCTGGATGCTTTCCTGCGCCACCAGCGCGCCGATGCGGCCGATGCTGAACTTGGCTGCCGATAGTGCGCGTTCCCGCGTCAGGCGGTCACCGGTGTCGATGGCGGCTGCGGCGTTGATGACGGCCGAGCGGGCCTGTTCGATCTCCAGCAGCAGGTCCGCCATGCGGTGCTGCAGCGCCTGGAAGCTGCCGATCAGCGTGCCGAACTGCTTGCGCGTTCGCAGGTACTCCAGCGTCGCGGCCTTGGCGGCTTCCATCGCGCCCAGCGCTTCTGCGCACAGCGCGAGCACGCCGCGGCCGATGGCGCGTTCCAGCGTGGCATGGCCCCGGCCTTCGGCGCCGAGCAGCGCGTCGGCGCCCAGCTTCACGCCGTCGAACGAGAGTTCTGCAACACGGCCGCCGTCGATGGCGGGGCAGCCGCGCACCGTGAGGCCAGCCGCCTTCGCGGGCACGAGGAAGAGCGAGATGCCCGCTTCGTCGTCCACATTGCCCGAGGTGCGGGCCGAGACCAGGAACAGGTCGGCCTGCTCGCCCTGCGGAACCACGGCCTTGGCGCCGTGCAGCACCCAGCCATCGCCGCTGTGCTCGGCCTTGGTAGCCACGCGCGTGCGCTCGTAGTGCGTGTCGGCCTCGTCGTGCGCGAAGGCTGCGACGACCGCGCCGTTGATGATGTCGCCGAACTTCTCTTTCTGGGCATCGTTGCCGGCGGTGCTGATCGCCTCGCCGACCATCACCGCGCCCAGCAGCGGTTCGACCACCAGGCCGCGGCCCAGTGCCTCGAAGACCACGGCGATGTCGAAGCCGCCGCCGCCGAAGCCGCCATCGGCCTCGCTGAAGAGGGCACCGATCACGCCCAGTTCGGCGAACTGCTGGAAGATTTCCTTGCTGAAACCGTGCTGCGACTTCGCGATGCGGTCGCGCGCGTCGAAGGCGTACTGCTCGCTGATGAAGCGATTCAGGCTGTCGGCGAGCATGCGCCGGTCTTCGGTGTGTTCGAAGTTCATTGCATGTCTCCTTACAGACCAAGAATCATCTTGGAGATGATGTTCTTCTGGATTTCGTTGGAGCCGCCGAAGATCGACAGCTTGCGGTTGTTGAAGTAGCGCGAGGCCGCGGCAGATGCGTAGTCGGGGCCGAAGGTTTCGCCGGTGTAGCCGTCCTTCAGCGCCTCGGCGATGAAGGGTCGGCCGTAGACGCCCATCGCGCGGCGGGCGAGCGACGAGATCTCCTGGCGGATCTCTGTGCCGCGAATCTTCAGCATCGAGCTTTCGGCGCCGGGCACGCCGCCGCCGGCCACCGCCGCGATCACGCGCAGGTTGGTGGTCTTCATGTTCTCCAGGTCGATCTCCACCCGTGCCATGCGCGCTGCGAAGGCCGGGTCGTCGGCCAGCGGCTTGCCGTTCTTGGTCTGCGTGGCCGCGATGCCCTTCAGCTGTTCGAGTGCGGCCACCGAGAAGCCCACGCCTGCGATGTTGGTGCGCTCGTAGGTCAGCAGGTACTTGGCACAGGTCCAGCCCTTGTTCTCCTCGCCCACGAGGTTTTCGGCGGGCACGCGCACGTCGGAGAAGAACACCTCGTTCACCTCGTGCTCGCCGTCGAGCGTGATGATTGGGCGCACTTCCACGCCGGGGGAGGTCATGTCGATCAGCAGGAAGCTGATGCCTTCCTGCTTCTTCGCCTCGCGGTTGGTGCGCACCAGGCAGAAGATCATGTTGGCGTGCTGGCCCAGCGTGGTCCAGGTCTTCTGGCCGTTCACGATGAAGTGGTCGCCCTGTGCGTCGATGCCGCGCACGGCCGACGTCTTCACCGCAGCCAGGTCGGAGCCCGCGCCGGGTTCCGAATAGCCCTGGCACCACCAGTCGGCGCCGTTGAGGATGCGCGGCAGCCAGTGCTTCTTCTGCGCCTCGTTGCCGTACTTGATGAGCACCGGGCCGAGCATGTTCACGCCGAAGGGCACGATGCGCGGCGCGAAGGCTAGCGCGCATTCGTTCTCGAAGATGAACTTCTCCACCGCCGTCCAGCCCGGGCCGCCGTACTGCTCGGGCCAGTGGTTGGCCAGCCAGCCGCGCTCGTTGAGGATGGCGTGCCATTCCTGCATGTCGGCCTTCTCGAGGATCTTGCCGCTGCGCACTTTCTCGGACAGGCGCACCGGCAGCTTCGCGGCCAGGAAGGCGCGCACTTCGCTGCGGAACGCTTCTTCTTCGGGGGTGAAGTTCAGGTCCATCGCTGGCTCCTCTTCAGTAGATTTCAAAGAGACCGGCTGCGCCCATGCCGCCGGCGATGCACATCGTGACCACGGCGTACTTCGCGCCGCGGCGCTTGCCTTCGATGAGCACGTGGCCCGCCAGGCGCGCGCCGGTCATGCCGAAGGGGTGGCCGATGGAGATCGCGCCGCCGTTCACGTTGAGCAGCTCCGACGGAATGCCCAGCTTGTCCTGGCAGTAGATCGACTGCGAGGCGAAGGCCTCGTTGAGCTCCCACAGGCCGATGTCCTGCACCTTGAGGCCGTGGCGCGCGAGCAGCTTGGGCACCGCGAACACCGGGCCGATGCCCATTTCGTCGGGCTCGCAGCCTGCCACCGCGAGGCCGCGGAAGGCACCCATCGGCTTGATGTTGGCGCGCTCGGCATCCTTGGCTTCCATCAGCACGCAGGCCGATGCGCCGTCCGACAGCTGCGAGGCGTTGCCGGCGGTGACGAACTTGTCCTCGCCCATCACGGGCTTGAGCTTGGCGAGCGCCTCGTAGGTGGTGCCGCGGCGGTTGCAGTTGTCTTCGGTGGCGGTCACTTCGCGGTAGGTGACTTCCTTCGTCTCCTTGTCGGTGACGGCCATCGTGGTGGTGCAGGCAATGATCTCGTCCTTGTAGCGGCCGGCGATCTGCGCTTCTTCGGTGCGCCGCTGGCTCTCGGCCGAGAAGCGGTCCTGTGCCTCGCGGCCGATGTTGTAGCGCTTGGCGACGATGTCGGCGGTCTCGATCATCGCCATGTACAGCTCGGGCTTGTGCTCGACGATCCACGGGTCCATGCCGCTGTCGCCAGCGTCGGTGGCGCTGCGGGTGCGGATCTGCGAGATGCTTTCGACGCCGCCCGCGATCATGGCCGGCGCGCCGTCCACCACGATGCGGCCGGCGGCCATGGCGATGGCCTGCAGGCCCGAGGCGCAGAAGCGGTTCACCGTGGTGCCGGCGATGGAGATCGGCAGGCCCGCGCGGATGATGGCCTGGCGCGCGATGTTGCGGCCGGTGGTGCCTTCGGGGTAGCCGCAGCCGAGGATGGCGTCCTCGATCTGCGCAGGGTCGAGGCCCGAGCGCTCCACCGCCGCCTTCACGGCGAAGGCCGCCAGCGTGGGGCCGGGGGTGATGTTGAATTCGCCGCGGTGCGCCTTGGTGAGCGGGGTGCGGGCGGTGGAAACGATGAGGGCTTCACGCATGACGATGTCCTTTGTGCTTACTCGGATTGATTGAGGCTCGCGAAGTCGGCGCCGCGTTCGACCAGCTGCACCAGCAGCGGCGACGGCTTCCAGAAGACCGGGTCTTCCTTCGCGAATTCCTGGATGTCGGCCAGCACCTTGGGCAGGCCCACGGTGTCGGCGTACTTCATCGGGCCGCCGCGGTGGCGCGGGAAGCCGTAGCCGTAGAGGAAGGTCACGTCCACGTCGAGCGGGCGCAGCGCGATGCGCTGGAGCACGACGTTGGCGCCCTCGTTGATCATCGCGGCCATGTAGCGGCGCATGATTTCTTCTTCCGTGAAGGCGCGCGGCTTGATGCCGGCGCGCTCGCGCTCGGCGTCGATGATGGCCAGCACCTCGGGGTCGGGCTGGCCGGTGCGGGCGCCCTCGGGGTAGAGGTAGTAGCCGCGTTGCGTCTTCTGGCCGAACCAGCCGCGCTCGCAGATGCGGTCGGCCACCTGCACGTAGCGCGCCTTGGGGTCGCGCGTGGCGGCCTTGCGCTTGCGCGTGGCCCAGCCGATGTCGCCGCCCGCGAGGTCGGACACCTGGAAGGGGCCCATCGGGTAGCCGAAGTTGCGCACCGCCTCGTCGATCTGGTAGGGCGAGGCGCCGTCTTCCATCATGTGGTCGGCGGCCTGGCGGTACACGGCCAGGATGCGGTTGCCGATGAAGCCGTCGCACACGCCCGCGCGCACCGGCACCTTCCTGAGCTTCTTCGCCAGCTCGAAGCCGGTGGCGACCACGTCGGCGCTCACCTTGGCGGGCACCACGATCTCCAGCAGCTTCATGATGTTGGCGGGCGAGAAGAAGTGCAGGCCCACCACGTCCTGCGGGCGCGAGACGCTGGCGGCGATCTCGTCGATGTCGAGGTACGAGGTGTTGGTGGCCAGCACCGCCCCGCGCTTGCACACGCGGTCGAGCTCGGCGAACACCGCCTTCTTCACGGCCATGTCCTCGAACACGGCTTCCACCACGATGTCGACATTGGCGAGCGCGTCGTAGCTGGTGGAGCCCGAGAAGCGCGCCATGACGTTGCCCTTGGCCTCGGGCGTCATGCGGCCCTTGGCGATGAGGCCGTCGTACACCTTCTCGACGTTGGCGCGGCCGCGCGCGAGCTGCGTATCGTCGCGCTCGATCATGGTCACGGGCATGCCGGCGTCGAGCATCGCCACCGCGATGCCCGCGCCCATGGTGCCGCCGCCGACGATGCCGGCCGACGCCAGCGCGCGCGGGCTGGCCGACTTGGTCTCGGGGGCCTTCAGCACTTCGCGCTCGGCGAAGAAGGCGTGGATCAGGCCGGCGCGCTGCGGGCTGTCGATGCACTGCAAAAACAGCTTGCGCTCCAGCGCCATGCCTTCGTCGAAGGGCAGCGTGAGCGCGGCTTCCACGGCCTCGACGATCTTCATCGGCGAGAACAGGCCGCGGCTCTTCTTGGCGGTGTCGGCGCGCGCGGCTTCGAGCGCGGCGCGGGCGGCTTCCTTGTCGGCCAGCGCGCCGGCGTCGCGCGTGCGGCGCACCGGGGCCTTGGCGGCGACCAGTTCATTCGCGTAGGCGAGGCCTTCGGCGCGCGCGTCGGCGTCGGTGGCGAGGCGGTCGACGAGGCCGAGCGACAGCGCTTCCTTCGCGCCCGCATGGCGGCCGCTGAGCATGAGTTCGATGGCGGGCTTCACGCCGATCAGGCGCGGCGCGCGCTGCGTGCCGCCCGAGCCGGGCAGCAGGCCCAGCGCCACTTCGGGCAGGCCCAGCTTCGCGGTCGGCGATGCGATGCGGTAGTGCGCCGACAGCGCCACTTCCAGCCCGCCGCCGAGCGCGGCGCCGTGGATCGCGGCGACCACCGGCTTGGTGCAGTTCTCGATCTTCAGGCAGGCCTCAGGCAGCGAGGGCGGCTGCGGCGTCTTGCCGAACTCGCGGATGTCGGCACCCGCGATGAAGTTGCGGCCCGCGCCGACGATCAGCACCGCCTTGGCCGCGCTGTCGGCCTCGGCCGCGTCGATGGCGGCCACGAGGCCGCGGCGCACGTCCACGCCCAGGGCGTTGACGGGCGGGTTGTCGATGGTCACCACGAACACGTCGCCTTGACGTTCGAAGGTGACGGGACCGGTGGACGTGGAGGGGCTGGGAGTTGTGGTGGCCATGTGCGTGTCGCTTGTCTCTTGCGTTGCGAACCAGGTGGGTCCGAGGCTCTGGGGTGAACCCAGCATTCTTGGCCTGAGCCACTGCTTTGACAATTGCATAGCCGGTTGACAGACTGTCAAATGATTTTTGACAAAATAGGCCCATGGACCTCCAGTCGCTCACCCTGTTGGTGGAAATCCTCGACGCCGGCAACCTGAGCGCGGCCGCGCGGCGGCTCAAGATGACCCGCGCCAATGTCAGCTACCACCTGAACCAGCTCGAACGCTCGGTGGGCGCGCAGCTCGTGCGGCGCACCACCCGGCGCGCCGAGCCGACCGAGATCGGCCTGCGCCTGTACCAGCACGGCATCGCCATCCAGGCCGAGCTGCTGGCGGCGCGCGAATCGGTCACCACGCTGGGCCAGGGCCTGCAGGGCCGCGTGCGGCTGAGCGTGCCCAGCGGCTACGGGCAGTTGGTCATGGCCGACTGGCTGATCGACTTCAAGCGCCAGTACCCCGGCATCGTGCTCGACGTGGTGTTCGAGAACCGCATCGAGGATCTGCTGCGCGACGAGGTAGACATCGCCATCCGCGTGATTCCCGAGCCGCCGCAGAACCTGGTGGCGCGCGCGATGGGGCCGGTGCGCTACGTGGCCTGCGCGTCGAGCGAATACGCGGCGAAGAACCCGCTGCCGGTGCAGCTCGACGCGCTGCAGGGCGCGCCGGTGGTCACGGCTGCCGTCATCGGCCGGCAGCTGCGCGTGTCGGCCTACCAGGGCGAGACACGCAGGGAAGTGATCCTGGAGCCCACGCTGATCTCCGAGAACTTTTTGTTCCTGCGCCAGGCCATCCTCGCCGGCCTGGGCATCGGCCTCGTGCCCGACTACGTGGTGCAGGAAGACGTGCGCCGCGGCGACGTGGTGACCACGCTCGACGACTGGCGCCTGTCGATCTTCGGCACGCAGATGTTCATGCTCTACATGCCGAACCGCCAGCACACGCGGGCGATCCGGACCTTCATCGATTTCGTGCTGGAGCGGGTGCGGGGGCCGGGCGATGGCGACCCGCCTGTCGCTTAGCCGGCGGCCGCCTTACCTGCGACGGTCGGCCTCGGTGCTCTCGTAGTACCGCGACTTGTCCTCGTACATCGCCCGGTCGGCCCGCTGCAGCGCGGTCTCCAGCGGCTCGTCGCCGTGGCAGGTGGCCAGGCCGATGGCCAGGCTCAGCGCGTGGCCGCTCTGGCCGGCGTGGAACTGGTTGTTCATTTCCAGCAGCGTGAGGATGCGCTCGCGCATCGCCTCGGCGCCGCGTTCGTCGGTCATGGGCAGCAGCACGGCGAACTCGTCGCCGCCGATGCGCGCGGGCCAGGCGGGCAGGTCGACGGCCTTGTCGAGCACCTCGCCCATGCGGCGCAGAAGGGTGTCGCCGGCGGCGTGGCCTTCCTGGTCGTTGACCTGCTTCAGGCCGTTGAGGTCGATGGCCACGATCGACACCGGCCACGGGCCCTTGCGCGAGAGGCGGTTGAGCTCCTCGGTGTAGTAGGTACGGTTGCACAGCTGCGTGAGCACGTCGTGCTTGCCGAGGTATTCGAGATACGCCTCGGCCTTCTTGCGCGCAGTGATGTCGACCAGCGAGACCAGCACCAGGTCCCAGGTGTCGAGCCGGTCGTCCTGCACCGCGAACTGCATGTGGATGTTGAGCACCTCGCCCGACAGCGAGTAGTTGAGCACCTCGCGGTGCTGCACCGTCTTGCCGTTCCACAGGTCCTGCAGCTGCTCGGCGAAGGACTCGCGCATCTCGTCGCGGAAGATGCGCGGCAGGCTGCCCAGCAGCGTTTGCAGGTCGGGCGCGCCGAACATGCGCAGCGTCTCGTGGTTGACGTCGATCACGCGGATCTCCTGCATGCAGCGCGTGACGAAGTCGGGGTGCACCTTGATGAAGGTGGCGAAGTCGGTGATGCCGCGCGCGCGCAGCGTCTCCATGAGCGAGCGCACCGCGCTGAAGTCTTCCACCCACAGCGACACCGGCGAGCGGTCGAACAGGCTGCGCGCGTAGATGGCGCTCTCGTCGCGCAGGCGCTGCGCGGCCACGCGCTCGGTGACGTCGTCGAGCGCCACGAGCACGCGGCTCCAGCTGTCTTCGTAGCCGGGCAGCACGCGGGCGCGCACGCGCACGTCGAGCCGGCGGCCGTCGAGCGCGTAGTTGACGGTTTCGCTCTCGAAGCTGAGCTGGCCGCGCCAGAGCTGGTCGAGCTCGTGCACCACGGTGGCCGACATGTCGCCGCGGAACACGCGGTCGAGCGCGCCCAGCAGGGTCTGCTCGCTGTCGGCGCCGAAGAGCTTGAGCGTGTGCTGGTTGACCCGCAGCACCTTCAGCAGCGCCATGCAGTCGCTGATCCGCTGCGGATCGGCCTGCAGGTGCGCCACCAGGTCGGTGATGCCCTCGGCGCGCCAGCCGTCGAGCTTGCGCTTGAGGTCGCCGTAGTCCTCGATCCAGAGGGAGACCGGCGCCAGGTCGAACATGGCGTCGAGGTCGCCGGCGGCGGAGGGTGGAACCGGCGTGGAGCCGGAGGTGGCGGCGGGCAGGGCCATCGATGGAGCTTTCGTGGAAGAGGCTGCAGCCATTGCTGGCGGATGCCGGCGAAACGAGGTCTTAATTATTAACTGTTGCCGATCCGGACCATTCCGGCTCAGCGGCTGTAGAGGCCGACCACGCTCTGGCCGCCCAGCGAGCGGCCCTTGAGCGCGGCCAGCAGTGCGTCGCGGCCCAGGCCGGCCGGCAGGCTGCCCGGCGCGACCTCGGTGGCGATCACGGTCACCACGTAGTGGTGCGGCCGGTCGCCCGCCGGCGGGCACATGCCGCGGTAGGCGGGCGTGCCGGCCACGTTCGGGCCCATGGTGAAGTCGAAGTTCGAACCCGCCGCTCCTTCGCCTGCCTTGAGCTCGCCGCGCTCGGCCGCGATGTTGTAGGCCACCCAGTGCGACACGCCGAGGCCAGCTGCGCCGTCGGGGTCGAACACGAGCACCGCGACCGACTTCGTCTTGGCCGGCAGGTTGCTCCAGGCCACCGGCGGCGAGATGTTCTTGCCGCCGCAGTCGCCAACTCCCGCGTGTTCGGCCGGAATGGTGCCGTTGTCGCTGAACGCACTGGACGTGACCTTCATGCCCGTGGAGCCCTTGCCCACGGGCGAGGACATGCCCGCGCAGCCCGCCAGGAGGCCGGCCAGGGCGAGCGCCGCGGCCGGCAGGGCCGCATGCGGGAGAGTGCGGAATCGGTTGATGCAGTTGCGCATGTCTTCTTTCTCCTGGATGGTTGTCCTGTTCTGGCTTGTCTTTTCTTCTCTTCAGCCGGCGGCGCCGGCCCACACGCTGCCGTCGGCCTTCTCGTGCACGGCCACCGGCGTGAGGCGCGCGCCGCGGCAGGGGCCGCCGACGCACTTGCCGGTGTCGGGCTCGAAGATGGCACCGTGCCGCGCGCACATCAGGAAGCGGCCTGAACTTTCCAGCACCTGGCCTTCGAAATCAAGCGGGCCGCCCGCATGGGGGCACTGGTTGAGATAGCCGTACACGCCGCCTTGCCAGCGCACGGCGAAGGCCTGGGCGCCGTCGGGCGCGGTGAAGATGGCGGCCAGGCCGCCCTCGGCCAGTGTCGGGGCGATCGGGTGGGGCTCGGTCGTATTCATGCCGGTGCCTGCATTCGTCGTTGTCGTCGTTTGCGAAGCGAACAGTATCTCCTGCGCGCCGGTGTCGGGCAGTCTGCCCGGCCGATCTCGCGTAGGCGAACGGCACGCTTTCTGCTGCAATGGCCGGATGAACGATGTTTCCCCGACCGCCGCCGAGGTGCTGGTGGCGCAGCCGCTGACTCCAGTGGCCTTCGCGCCCTACGGCACCGTGATCGCGGCGCCCGCCGGCGAAGGCAGGTCCATCAACGGCGGCAATGCGCAACGCTTCGACTTGCTCGACGACCTGCAGCTCGACGCCGAAGGCGGCAGGCCGATGCTCGCGCTGTTCCGCGCGCAGGCACGGCGCTTTCCTCACGAGGTGCTGGAGATGGAGCGGCATGCGCTCGGCAGCCAGACCTTCGTGCCGCTCGGAGAAAGACGCTTCGTGATCGTGGTCGCCCCCGCGGGCGAAGCACCCACGTCGGCACGGCAGCTCGCGGCCTTCATCACCGACGGGCGCCAGGGCGTGGTGCTTGCGCCCGGCACCTGGCATCACGCGCTGCTGGCGATGGATGCTGGCGACTTCGCGGTGATCGAGCGCGCGGGCGGCGGCGGCGTCGACTGCGATGTCTGCCTGCTGCGGGAGCCGGGCAGCGTGCAACTGGCGTAGGTGACGACGCAGAAATCGACTAAAGGGTGCCGCCTTCAGGCCAGTGGGCCCAATGGGTGTTCGGGGTGAGTTCTGGCCGGTAGTGCGTTGTGTCGCCGGTCGTCAGCACCTTGACCAACTGCTGGAACGTGGCCGAGTTGCCGGGTCGGCATTTTTCATCAACGACATTGGGGTGATGCCACTCTTCGAGTTGCAAGATCTGTTGCATCTCCGGTCGTACATTGGCTCGACGCTCAACTGCGTTGGCCAGAACATCTTCGCGGTGGGTAGCTGCGAGGATGCGGCAGAGTTCGAAGGTGTGAAGTCGGCGCTCATCCAGGGGAAGTATCAGGTGGGAGCTGCAATCCGCGACGGTAGGGCACGGGATCGATCGGCCTCGCAAGGTCAATCGGTGCTTGCCGCTGGCGGCAACCCACTCGAGGTTTTCAGCATCCTGCCATCCACCTTCCTCGATGGGAAAGATGAAGCGCGACTCGTTGTTCGGGTTGCGTGCGAGATAGTCGTCGTAGGCCTTCCGGTTGATGTAGTCAGTTTCCGGAGTGCGGTCATGCAGGCGACTGGCGAAGGTATGCACGTGCGTATCGGGAATGCCAGACCTCGGCGAGAAGCCGAACACTTCAATGACCATGGCCCAGTCCTGCGGCGACCGGTACAGAGACATGCGAGTGGCTGCGAGGTAGACATAGCCGTTGTCCAGCATAGGGAACACATAGTTCTCGCAACACTGGTCGAGGATGGAAAGGATATTGGCTTCTTGCCAGTTCAGCATGAGTGCTCCAGAGCCCGGTGCGGGCTTCGGAGCGACTGTAGCGGCTGCGGGCAGACGCCGCGACGGCCTCAGCCCGCGATGCGCTGCGCCAGCGCGACCAGCGACCGGTCCGACCCCGCCGGCCCGAGCAGCGAGATGCCCAGCGGCGCGCCGTCGCGCGAGGCTAGCGGCATCGACAGCTGCGGAAAGCCAGCCAGCCCCGCGATGCACAGCATGCGGATCGCGCGGTTGCGGTAGTCCTCCAGCGCTGCCTCGCTGTCGCTGCGCAGCGGGGCGATGTCGGGCATGGTCGGCATCAGCAGTACGCCGTCGCTGCCGAGCAGCGAAGCCAGATGCGTGCGGAACGCGGTGCGGAAGACACGCGCCGCATTCACCTGCGCATCGGTGACTTCGCGCGACCATGCAAAGCGCTCGGCCACGCCCGGCCCCAGCGGCGGGGCGTAGCGTTCGATGAGCGGGCCGTCGGTGAGCCAGGCTTCGCGCGATTGCAGGTAACGGAAGTTCCAGTACATCGCGTCGAAGGACTCCATCGCCACCTCGATGCCCTTGGCAGGGCCTAGCACGCCCTGCACGCGGTCGGCCGCGCCCTTCAGCGCGTCGGCCGCCGCCGGCACGGCCAGCGCCCAGACATCGTCGGGGCGCAGCAGCCGCACGCGATCGGGCAGCGGTTCGGCATCGGCGCCCAGCAGCACGTCGGCCACGCGCGCGAAGGTGCCGATGTCGCGCGCGAACCAGCCGCAAGTGTCGAAGCTGGGCGCGAGGTCGAGCGCGCCTTCGAGGCTCACTCGGCCGTGCGTGGGACGCAGCCCGTACAGGCCGCAGTGATTGGCCGGCGCGCGCACCGAGCCGCCGGTGTCGGTGCCCAGCGCGAAGTCACACAGATGCGACGACACGGCCGATGCCGAGCCCGACGAACTGCCGCCGGTGATGCGGTCTTTGGCGGCGCCGTTGATGGGCGCGCCGAAGTGCGCGTTGTTGCCGTTCATCGAGAAAGCGAGCTCGTCGGTCACCGTCTTGCCGGCGAAACGCGCGCCCGCATCGAGCAGCTTCTGCACGGTGGGCGCGGTGCGCGTCTTGATGCCCGACATCGCCAGCACGATCGGGTTGCCGCCGCCCGTGGGGTAGCCGGCCACGTCGAACAGGTCTTTCGCGGCAAAGCTCAGGTCGGCCAGCGGGCCGGTCGTGGCGCGGGCCACTGGCGCATCAGGGTACGGAACGAAGGCGTGGGCGGGGTCGTGCAGGGGCATGGCGATGGGCGATGAAACTTGAGGTTGTCAGGCGACGAGCACCGGCGCAATGGCCGCGGCCGCGTCGGTGTGGATGCAGCGTGCGCGGTGGTTCGGGGCAAGCTCGACCACCGGCGGCTGCGCCGCGCGGCAGGGGTCGCTCGCGAGCGCGCAGCGTTCGGCGAAGGCGCAGCCGGGCGGCAGCGCCGACAGATCGGGTGGAGCGCCGCCGATGGTTTCCAGCCGCGTGCCGCGCGCCAGCGCGCCGTGCGCGCGGCTCTTGAGCAGCGCGATGGTGTACGGATGGCGCGGCGAGCGGATCAGCTCGCGCGCAGTGCCTTCCTCGACGATGCGCCCCGCATACATCACGGCGATGCGGTCGGCCACCTCGACGGCGGCGCCGATGTCGTGCGTGACGAAGATCACCGAGAGGCCCAGGTCGCGCTGCAGCTCGCGCAGCAGCAGCAGGATCTGGATCTGCACCGTGGCGTCGAGCGCGGTGGTGGGCTCGTCGGCCAGCAGCAGCTGGGGCTTGCAGGCAAGTGCCAGCGCGATCATGGCGCGCTGGCGCATGCCGCCCGACATCTCGTGCGGATAGGCCTGCAGGCGCCGCTCGGGGCTGGGAATGCGAACGCGCTCGAACAGCGCCAGCGCGCGTTGCTGCGCCTCGGCCTGGGTGACGGACTCATGCCGCCGGATCGACTCGACGATCTGCGCGCCCACCGAGTACACCGGGTCGAGCGCCAGCAGCGGCTCCTGGAAGATCATCGACGCGACCTTGCCGCGGAAATCGGCCAGTTCGCGCTGCGACATGGCGAGCACGTCGCGGCCGGCCACCTGCACCGTGCCGCCCATGCGGGTGCGGCGCTCGGGGTGCAGGCGCAGCAGGGTGCGCATGGTCACGCTCTTGCCGGAGCCCGACTCGCCGATCAGCGCGACGACCTCGCCGCGCTTCACTTCGAGGCTCACGCCGCTGACGGCATGCACCGGCTTGCGGCCGCCGCCGAAGGTGACGCTGAGGTCGCGCAGGCGGACCATGGGTTCGTCGCTGCTCATGCTGCTTTCCTCGGGGTTTCGATGGCCATCGGGTGCCCGCTGCCGGGCTCGTGGATAAGGCAGCTCACCGCATGCTGCGAACCGGTGGCGATGCGCTCGGGCACGACCCTGGCGCACACCGGCGCGGCCAGCGCGCAGCGCGGATGAAAGCGGCAGCCCGAGGGCGGGTTGATCGGGTTCGGCGGATCGCCCGCGAGCGCCGCCTCCTCGGTGCGGTGGTCGGGGTCCATCGACGGCATGGAGGACAGCAGCGCGCGCGTGTAGGGATGCGCGGGCTGGTCGTAGAGCGCATCGGCCGGGCCGATCTCGGCCACCTGGCCCAGGTACATCACCATGACGCGGTCGCTCACGTAGCGCACCACGTTGAGGTCGTGGCTGATGAACACGTAGGTCAGGCCGAACTCGGCCTTCAGGTCGAGCAGCAGGTTGATGACCTGCGCCTCCACCGACTTGTCGAGAGCGGAGACGGCCTCGTCGAGGATCACCATGCGCGGCTGCAGCGCGAGTGCCCGCGCGATGTTCACGCGCTGCCGCTGGCCGCCCGAGAGCTCGTGCGGATAGCGCTCGGCAAAGCGCTGGGGCGACAGGCCCACGCGCCCGAGCAGGTCGCGCGCCCGCGCCACCGATTCGCGGCGCGGCACGCCGTGCACCTGCGGCCCGAAGGCGATCGAGTCCTCGATGGTCAGGCGCGGGTTCAGCGAGGCGTAGCTGTCCTGGAACACCATCTGCACCTGGCGGCGGAACTCCTTCAGCGGCAGGTCGCGGCCGCCGACCTCGCGGCCGTCGAACACCACTTCGCCGCGCGTGGGTTCGATCAGCTGCATCAGCAGGCGCGCGGTGGTCGACTTGCCGCAGCCCGACTCGCCGACCACGCCCAGCGTCTCGCCCTTGAGCACCTCGAAGTCCACGCCGTCGACCGCCCGCACCACGCCGCCGCCACGGCCCAGCGGGTCTTTCTTCAGCGGGAAATGCTTGACCAGGCCATTGATCGTCAGCAGCGGCTGGGCCGGCCCGCCGATGTCTTCCAGTGCGTCCATTGCCATGCCTCAGCCCTTGTTGTCCATGGCGGTGCGCAGCCCGTCGGACAGGATGTTGAAGGAGATCGAGGTGACGAAGATCATCACGCCCGGCAGCGCCGCGACCCAGGGCTGCACGTAGATCGCGGTGCGCAGCGTGTTGAGCATCAGCCCCCACTCGGGCTCCGGCGGCTTCACGCCCAGGCCCAGGAACGACAGGCCCGAGGCCAGGATCATCGACACCGCGATCAGGCTGGTGGCGTACACGAAGATCGGCCCGAGCACGTTGCCCAGCACGTGCACCCGCACGATGGTGAAGGGCCCGGCGCCCGAGGCGCGCGCCGCCTCCACGTAGTCGCGGGTGCGCACCTGCGTGGTCACGCTCTCGGCCACCCGCGCGATCTGCGGAATGAAGACGATGGTCAGCGAGATCAGCGAATTGACCACGCCCGCGCCCAGCGCGCCCGACAGCGCGATGGCCAGCAACACCGACGGGAAGGCGTAGAACACGTCGATGGTGCGCATGATGAGCGTGTTGGTCAGCCCGCCCGCGTAGCCCGCGACGATGCCGATGACCGTGCCCAGCACGAAGGCACACAGCACCGGCGTGATGCCGATGAAGAGCGACAGCCGCGCGCCGACGATGAGGCGCGAGAGCATGTCGCGGCCCAGCTCATCGCTGCCCAGCGGCAGGCCCTCGGTGCCGATGGGCTTGAGCCGCTTGAGCATCGACGACTGGTACGGGTCCGACGGCGCGAGCCAGGGGCCGAAGATGGCGAGCGCGATCAGCAGCAGCACGACGACCGCCGCGCCGACGGCCACCGGGTCGCGCCGGAAACGAAGCCAGACCGAGGCCCAGTAGCCGCGCGAGCGCTGGGCGGGCAGCGGCTCGACGGCCGCGGCAACAGAGGAGGGGGCGAGCACGGAGGACATGGTCTTTCAGGCCCGGGCGATGCGCGGGTCCAGCAGGGTCTGCAGCACGTCGACCAGCAGGTTGAGCACGACGAAGAACAGCGCCAGCACGAGGATCGTGCCCTGCAGCAGCGGCAGGTCGCGCTGGAAGATGGCCGAGTTCAGCAGGAAGCCGGTGCCCGGCCAGGAGAACACCGTCTCGATGAGGATCGAGCCGCCGAGCAGGTAGCCCAGCTGCAGCCCCATCACCGCCAGCGCCGTGGGTGCGGCGTTCTTCACCATGTGGCGGAATACCCCGAGGTGCGTGAGCCCCTTCGCGCGCAGGCCGACGATGAACTCCTGCTCCAAGATCTCGGCCACCAGCGCCCGCACGGTGCGCGCGATGATGCCCATGGGGATCACCGACATCGTGACCGCGGGCAGCAGCAGGAACTGCAGGTGCGCCCAGTCCCAGGCCCAGTCGTCCGAGCCGCTGGGGCCCGCGCCGGTGGCCGGCAGCCACATGAGCTGCGAGGAGAACACGATCACCATCACCATGCCCAGCCAGTAGTGCGGCACGCTCACGCCGAGCACGGAGAACATCGAGGCCAGCCGGTCGGGCCAGGAGCCGCGGAAGTAGCCCGCGACAAAGCCGAACAGGCTGCCCAGCACGAAGCCGATGAGCGTGGCCACCACCGCGAGCCGCAGCGTGTTGCCCACGGCGGTGAACACCTCGCCCGCCACCGCGCGGTTGCTCGCGATCGACACGCCCAGGTCGCCGTGCAGCGCGCGCCACAGCCACATCGCGAACTGCTCGGGCAGCGAGCGGTTGAAGCCGTACAGCTCGCGCAGCTGCGCCTGCAGCTCGGCGGAGGCGTCGGGCGGCAGTATCGACACCAGCGGATCGCCCGGCGCGATGTGCACGAGCAGGAAGCACACGAGCGCCACGCCGATCATGATCGGCACGGCGTAGATCACGCGGCGCAGAAGGTAGGCGAGCATCGGGGGCTCGTCAGTCCATCGACATCGTGGCGATGTCGATGAACCAGCTCTTGGGCTGCACCACGTTCTTCACCTTGGCCGACATGGCGCGCGGGCCGACGTCGTGCGCGATCCACACGAAGGGCGCGTCGTCCACGATGTACGTGTGCAGCTTGGCAAGCGCGGCGTCGCGCGCCTTGTCGTCGAAGCTGGTGCGCGCGTCGGCCACCAGCTTGTCGACCTCGGCGTTGCCGTAGTAGCCCCAGTTGTTCGACACCGGCGGGACGGTCTTGGTGCTCACGAAGCGCACCATCGCGAAGAACGGGTCCATGGCCGCGAAGCTGATGTTGACCGCGTTGGCGCCGTTGGCCGACGGGTCCTTCGCGCCCTTGCGCCAGTTGGTGAAGAGCGTGTTCCATTCGATCACGTCGAACTGCACGTCGAAGTAGCACTGCTTGAGCGACTGCTGCGCGAACTCGTTCATCGGCAACGGCTGCATCTGGCCCGAGCCCGAGGCCGAGATCTGCACCTTCACCTTGATCGGCTTGGCGGCGGAGTAGCCGGCCTGCGTCATGAGTGCCTGCGCCGCCTTCACGTCGTAGCGGATGTCAAAGGTGGGCTTGCCGAACCACGGGTGGCCCGGCGGTACCGTGCCCTTGGGCTCGGCCATCATGCCGCCCAGCAGCTGCTTCATGCCGGCGCGGTCGATGCACAGGTTGGCGGCCTGGCGCACGCGTTTGTCGAGCCAGGGCGAGCCTTCGGCGAACGAGAGCTGCCAGGGCCACACGTGCGGCTGCGCGTTCGAATAGATCTTGAAGCCGCGCTGCGTGATCTGGGCCATCGCGTCGGGGGCGGGCGCCTCGATCCAGTCGACCTGCCCGCCCAGCAGCGCGGCGGTGCGCGCGTTGGCCTCGGGCATCGGCAGCAGCACGACCTTGTCGATCTTCGGCACGCGCTTGGCATCCCAGTAGCCCTTGTTGGCGGCCAGCTCGAGACGCTCGCGCGCCACGAAGCGCGTGACCTTGAACGGGCCCGAGCCCGACGGGTCGGCGGCGAAGGCGGTCCAGGCGGCCTTGGCCTTGTCTGCAGGGGTGGCGCCCGCGGCCGCGTCGAACTTCTTCTGCCAGTGCGCGGGCGAGGCCATGAACAGGTTCGTGAGGTTGATCGGCAGGAAGGCGTCGGGCTCGCTGGTGGTGAGCTCGACCGTGGTGTCGTCGATCTTGCGCGCCGACTTGAGCGTGGGCATGCGCGAGGCCGTCACGCCGACCTGGCTGGGGTCGAACTGCACGGCATCCTTGTCGAGCACCTTCTGCACGTTCCACACCACGGCGTCGGCGTTGAAGGCCGAGCCGTCGTGGAACTTCACGCCGGGGCGCAGCTTGAAGACCCACTTGGTCTTGTCCTTGGCGTCGACCGCCCACGAGGCGGCGAGGCCGGGGATCAGCACGCTGGGCGCGTCGGCCTTCGACAGGTCCCATTGCGTGAGCGAGTCGTAGATCGGAATGCCGGTGAAGCGGTTGCCCTCGAAACCCTGGTCGGGCTGGCCCAGCGTGCGCGGAATGTCGGCGGCCGTCATGGCGATGCGCAGCGTCTTCTCCTGCGCCATCGCATGGGGCGCGGCGAGCACCAGTGTGGCGAGCGCCGCGCAGGCGGCCAGGGGTTTCAGGAACAGGGCAGGGGCAGCACGCTTCACATGGAACTCCGTTGGAATGAAAGTGGAAAAGAACGTAAATAACTGTCAAGCACGACATGTGCCAGCGAGGGAATCCCTTGTGGAGCGAGGGCCATGACGGCTGCCGGGCGTTCCTGCCGGCGTGGAAAAATTTGTGCTTCCCGCGAACCATCCGGCGGGTTCGACGCCTCTTGGTGTCCGAGGGTCTTCCTCATGCACTTACTCATCACCAAGAAGGATCGAAGGAACCGCCATGCTCTACGCAAAGAATCTTCCCGGCTGGGAACGTGCACTGCGCATCGTCATCGGCCTTGCGGCACTGGCTTTCGCGGCCCTCGGCTGGAGCACAGCCGGCTTCGGGCTGGGCGTGGCCGTCGCGCTCATGGGCGCGATGCTCGCGCTGACGGGCCTGTTCGGCTTCTGCCCGATGTGCGCGATGCTCGGGCGCAAGCTCGACGGAAAGGGGCGCTGAAGCATGGCCGCGGGCATCGACCGATCGGGCCTGATCCTCGCCGCGCAGACCGGCGACCCGGCCGCCATCGCGAGCCTGCTCGCGGTCTGCCAGGCCGATGCGCGCCGCTACGCCTGGCGGCACTGCCATGCCAGCGACGTCGACGACGCGGTGCAGGAGTCGCTGCTGGTCATCGCGCGCAAGGTCCGGGGGCTGAAGGCCGCGGCGGCATTCTCGTCGTGGCTCTTCACCGTCATCCGGCGCGAATGCCTGCGGCTGCAGCGGGCGATGTTCAGGCACGAGCCGCTCGACGAGGAAGCGGCCGAGCGGCAATTGCTCAGCCGCGGCGACGCCGCGCTGCGGCTGGACCTCACCCACGCGCTCGAATCGCTGCCCGCGCACTACCTCGAGGTGGTGCTGCTGCGCGACTTCGAGGAGCTGACCATCGCGGAAATCGCCGAACGGCTCGGTGAACCGCCGGGCGCCGTGAAGAGCCGGCTGCACAGGGCGCGTTCGCTGGTGCGCGAGTACCTGCTGGGGCCCGGTGCGACAATCCCCGGGCCATGACAGACACCCTCACGATCACCCGCCCCGACGACTGGCACCTGCACGTGCGCGACGGCGCCGCACTCGAAGCCGTCGTTCCCCACAGCGCCCGCCAGTTCGGCCGCGCGCTGATCATGCCGAACCTCCGCCCCCCCGTGACCACCGCCGCGCAGGCCGTGGCGTACCGCGACCGCATCCGCGCCGCCGTGCCCGAAGGCACCGGCTTCGAGCCGGTGATGTCGCTCTATCTCACCGACAAGCTGCCGCCCGAGGAGATCGCGCTGGCAGCCGAAGCTGGCGTGCGCGCGCTCAAGCTCTATCCGGCAGGCGCCACCACCAACAGCGATGCCGGCGTGACCGACATCCGCAAGACCTACAAGACGCTCGAAGCCATGCAGAAGCACGGCCTGCTGCTGCTGGTGCACGGCGAGGTGACCGACCCGGCCATCGACCTGTTCGACCGCGAGGCCGTGTTCGTCGACCGCGTGATGATCCCGCTGCGCCGCGACTTCCCCGAGCTGAAGGTGGTGTTCGAGCACCTCACCACCAAGGAAGGCGCCCACTACGTGCGCGATGCCGGCCGCTTCACGGCCGCCACCATCACGGCGCACCACCTGCTCTACAACCGCAACGCCATCTTCACCGGCGGCATCCGCCCGCACTACTACTGCCTGCCCGTGCTCAAGCGCGAGACGCACCGCGTGGCGCTAGTCGAGGCGGCCACCAGCGGCAGCGACCGCTTCTTCCTGGGCACCGACAGCGCGCCGCATCCGGCGCACCTGAAGGAGCATGCGCTGGGCTGCGCCGGCTGCTACACCGCGCTCACCGCCATCGAGCTCTACGCCGAGGCCTTCGACAACGCGGGCGCGCTCGACAAGCTCGAAGGCTTCGCGAGCTTCCACGGCCCTGACTTCTACGGCCTGCCGCGCCACACCGACACCATCACCCTCAAGCGCGAGAGCTGGACCGTGCCCGAGACCGTGCCCTACGGCGACGCCACGCTCAAGCCGCTGCGCGGTGGCGAGACCGTCGGCTGGAAGCTCGCATGACGGTTCCCTCGCTGCGCGTGATGCTCCTGATCGACGCCGACAACGTGTCGGCCGAAGTCATCGAGCAGGCGGTACAGCGCACCATGGACGAATACGGCGCCATCCACGTGCGCCGCGCCTACTGCAACGCCGAGATGGCGGTGAACCGGCAGGCGCTCTTCAAGCGCCTCTCGGTGCGGCCGATGGTGAACCTGTCGGCCGGCAAGAACAGCACCGACATCGCGCTGTCGGTCGATGCCATCGACCTCGCCATCGCCGAGCGGCCCGACGTGGTGGTGCTGGTGTCGTCCGACTCCGACTTCGCGCCGCTGGTGATCCGCCTGCGCGAGAAGGGTTGCCGCGTCTGCGGCATCGGCCAGCAGGGCAAGACGGGCGAGGAAACCATCGGCATCTACGACGCCTTCACCGACATCGCGCACAACGCCGTCGCCAAGCCGGCCGCACGCACGGTGCCCGCGAAGAAGACGGCCGCGGCGAAGACCACGCGCGCCAAGGCCGCGCCCGCCGCGAGGAAAGCCGCGACGAAGACGGCAGCGCGCAAGACGACGGCGAAGGCTGCCGGCAAAGCCGAGCCCAGGCCCGAGCCGCAGCAGCAGGCACAGCAGCAGCCGCAACCCTCGGAAGCCGCCGAATTCATCCTGCAGGCCGCTCCGGCCCTGCGCAGCGGCAAGGACGTGCCGCTCAACGACGTGGCCAAGGCCCTGCGCACGGCCGGCCTGCTCGGCAAGAACAGCAGCTCGCTCAAGCTCTTCGAGAAGCTCACGGCCGAGTTTGCGCTGATGCAGCACCCGGACCGCATCCGCTGGACCGGCGCCCCCGCGCCTTGACCCTGCCGGCGATCGACTGGGCGCAGCCCTGGCTCGCGCCCTATCGCGCCGACGGCGAAGCGGCAGCGCGGGCTGTCGCGCACGGCGATGGCAGCGTGGCAACCGCGCTCCAGCGCATCAGGCAGGCATCGGCACCCGATTTCGTGCGCCAAGAGGCGCTGCCCGCCGGGCAGGCCTACGAGGCCCACATCTTCCAGACCCGCACCGTCCCGACGCGCGACAACCTGCACGATTTCTTCAACGGCCTGGTGTGGCTCGCCTTTCCGCAGGCGAAGCGCCGCCTCAACGAACTGCAGGCCGCCGAGATCGCCCGTGACGGCATCGGCGCCACGCGCGGTGCGCTGCGCGATGCGCTCACGCTGTTCGACGAGAACGGCGCCTTGCTCGATGCGCCACCGGCGCTCTGGCGGGCGTTGGCCGCGCGCGACTGGCATACGCTTTTCGTCGGCCAGCGCGGGTTGTGGCGGGAGGCGCGGCTGCTGCTGTTCGGCCATGCGCTGCTGGAAAAACTGGTCACGCCGCGCAAGCCCATCACCGCGCACGTGCTGCTGCCGGTGCACGGCGAAACCGGGCCGGCGGCGCTCGACGACGCCCGAGTGGCCGCCGCGCTCGACCCGCTACGGCTCGAACACAAGCCCTTCGTGCCGCTGCCGGTGCTCGGCGTACCCGGCTGGTGCCGCGACAACGAGGCAGCACGGTTCTATGACGATCCGCAGGTCTTCAGGCCCTTGGCCGGTCGGGGAATACCGGGGCCCTAGAACTTTTGCTCCTATCATGGCTCTACCGGCTGCCGCCGACCGGAGCGCCCAGAACACCTAAAACTCCCGGGGCTTCACGGCCGCAAACTGCCTGAACATGGCGAGAAAACGGCTTGAAGAGGGCCCCGGGGCCCTCATCTGGGTGGCAGGTTTCCCCCACGGAGAATTCAACTTGAAACGTATCCTTCTGTTTGTCCTGACCAACGTGATGGTCGTCGCGGTGCTCGGCGTGGTCGCCAGCCTGCTCGGCGTCAATCGCTTCCTCACGGCCAACGGGCTCAACCTGACCGCGCTGCTCGGCTTCGCGCTGGTGATGGGTTTCGGCGGCGCGATCATCTCGCTGCTCATCAGCAAGCCCATGGCCAAGTGGACCACCGGCCTGCACATGATCGACAACCCCCAGACGCCCGACGAGGCCTGGATCGTCGGCACGGTGCGCAAGTTCGCCGACAAGGCCGGCATCGGCATGCCCGAGGTCGGCATCTTCGAAGGCGAGCCCAACGCCTTCGCGACGGGCGCGTTCAAGAACTCGTCGCTGGTGGCGGTGTCCACCGGCCTGCTGCAGAACATGACGCGCGAAGAGGTCGAGGCCGTCATCGGCCACGAGGTGGCGCACATCGCCAACGGCGACATGGTCACCATGACGCTGATCCAGGGCGTGATGAACACCTTCGTCGTGTTCCTGTCGCGCGTGATCGGCTATGCGGTCGACAGCTTCCTGCGCCGCGGCGACGACCGCAGCTCGGGCCCCGGCATCGGCTACTACGTGAGCACCATCGTGCTCGACATCGTGCTCGGCTTCGCCGCCGCGATGGTGGTGGCCTGGTTTTCGCGCCAGCGCGAGTTCCGCGCCGACGCCGGCTCGGCCGCCCTCATGGGCAACCGCCAGCCGATGGTCAACGCGCTGGCCCGCCTGGGCGGCCTGCCCGCCGGCGAACTGCCAAAGGCGGTGGAAGCCATGGGCATCACCGGCAGCATCGGCAAGCTGTTCGCGACGCACCCGCCGATCGAGGAGCGCATCGCCGCGCTGCAGAACGCGCAGCGCTGATGATGCGGGACGGGCCATCCGGCCCGTGACTCGACAAAGAAAAAGCCGCCACGTCACCGTGGCGGCTTTTTCATTTGGGCGGTCGCAGGCTCGAAACTGCGACGCGGGGGCTTCCGAGTCAGTCGGCAGCCGGAGCTTCAGGAGCGGCCGGGGTTTCCGTCGCTTCCGGCGTGGGCGGAGCTTCCTGCGCAGCGGCAGCAGCGGCCGCCTGATCGCGCCTCACGCGCTGCAGGGTCCGCGTCACCTCCGCCGGGTTCATGCCGTACATCTCCGCAAACTCCTTCTCGCTGCGCCCGCTGGCCTCGAAGGCGCGCAGCAGGGCTTCGCGCTTGGCGGCCTGTTCCGCGAGCAGGGCGAGGGCTTCGTCGAGCACGGCGTTGTTGTTCGCGTCGCGCGAGCGCACCAGCACGGCGTAGGCCTCGCGGTCGAGGCCCGAGGCTTCGACGGCGCGGGCCAGGCGCGCCACCAGTTGCGGGCGCAGGTCTTCGCCGGTGCGCTGCGAGCGGCGGCGGTGCAGCTCGAGGATGGCGTGGTGCACGTGCTCGGGCGCCACCGGCTCGGCGACGTTGCCGTCGAGGTCGTGGCGCGGATGGCCGGCGGCCACGCTCTCGAGATAGCGCGTGGAGCGCGCGTGCAGGCCCATCGCCACCTTCAGGTCTTCGGCCTTGAAGTCGTCGGGGTGGCGGGCAATCAGCTCTTCGTACACGCCGAGCTTCAGTGGCAGGAAGCGCGCGCCGAAGAGGTTCGGGTAAAGCTCGAACAGGCGCTCGAGCGCCGGGTGCACCTTGCGCTGTGGGCGCGCGGGCTGCTGAGGCTGTTGTTGCTGCTTCTGCTGCGAAGGCTGCTGGCGGCCCTGCGCCTGCTGCGGCTTCTTGGGCTTGCGCTGCTGCTGGTGTTGCGGACGCTGCCTGGTCTGCGCAACGGCTTGCGCGGTGTCGGCTTCGGGCGCGGTCGTCGCGCCGTCCGTGCCGGCACGCAGGGCCTGCAGCTGCTGCGCCATGTCCATGCGCTCGCCACGGGGGCGGCGCGACTTGTTGTTCGGGTTGGCGGTGGTTGCTTCGGTCATTCTGGAAATCCGGCGCGAAGGCGCGAAGAAAGCAGGAAGTGGTTCAGTGGAATGCGCTCGCGCATGCGGCGCGGCGCAGGGAATGGGGTGCTGGGTGCATTGTCGTTTCCGTGGCCGTCGTCAGCTCATGGCGGCGGAAGTGCGCGCGGCCTGGCGGCCGATCAGCAGCCGGAACGGCAGCAGCATCAGCACGCCGACGGCCAGCTTCACCGCGAGGTCGCCCAGCGCCCAGGTGAGCCACGGGCCCTCGGTGCCCGCGAAGGCGATACCCCAGAACACGATGCTGTCGAGCACCGCCGCGATCACCGTGGCCACCAGCGGCGCGCGCCACCAGAGGCCGCGGCGCAGGCGGTCGAAGACGCCGATGTCGAGCAGTTGCGAGGCAATGAATGCCAGTCCCGAGGCTGCCGCGATGCGCACCGGCGCGAGCAGCAGCGAAACGCCCACCGCCACCGCGAAGCCCACCCACGCCACGCGCCGCGCCATGCCGGGGCCGAAGCGCCGGTTGACGAGATCGCTCACGAGATACGCCACCGGATAGGTGAAGGCGCCCCAGGTCAGCCAGTCGTTGATGGCGAACTGCACGAGCACGTTGGAGGCGAGCACCACGGCCGCCATCGCCAGCGTGGCGACGACCAGGTGGCCCGCGGCGGGGCGCTCGAAGCGGATGGAGGAGGACGGCATGGTCTGCATCAGACGCTCGCGGTGCGTTCGCGCTCCGTCTCGGCCAGCACGCTGCGCGCCACGGCCTCGGCCACCTTGATGCCGTCCACGCCGGCCGACAGGATGCCGCCGGCGTAGCTCGCGCCTTCGCCGGCGGGGTACAGGCCGCGCACGTTGAGGCTCTGGAAGTCGTCGCCGCGCGTGATCTTGATGGGCGACGAAGTGCGCGTCTCGACGCCGGTGAGCACCGCGTCGTGCGTGTCGAAGCCCTTGATCTTGCGGCCGAACGCGGGGAAGGCCTCGCGCATCGCCTCGATGGCGTAGGCGGGCAGGGCCTTGTGCAGGTCGGTCGGCGTCACGCCCGGCTTATAGGAAGGGATCACGCTGCCGAGCGCGGTGGAAGGCTTGCCGGCGATGAAGTCGCCCACCAGCTGGCCGGGCGCGCGGTAGTCGCCGCCGCCGAGCACGAAGGCGTTGCTTTCCAGTTCGCGCTGCAGCGCGATGCCGGCCAGCGCATCTCCGGGATAGTCGCGCGGGTCGATGCCCACAACGATGCCCGCGTTGGCGTTGCGCTCGTTGCGCGAGTACTGGCTCATGCCGTTGGTGACCACGCGGCCCGGCTCGCTGGTGGCCGCGACCACGGTGCCGCCGGGGCACATGCAGAAGCTGTAGACCGAGCGGCCGTTGCTCGCGTGGTGCACCAGCTTGTAGTCGGCGGCACCCAGCAGCGGGTGGCCCGCATGGCGGCCCCAGCGCGCGCGGTCGATGAGGCCCTGCGGGTGCTCCACGCGGAAGCCGATGGAAAAGGGCTTGGCCTCGATGTGCACGCCGCGCGCATGCAGCATCGCGAAGGTGTCGCGCGAGCTGTGGCCCAGCGCCATCACCACGTGGTCGGCGCGCAGCTCGCAGTTCTGGCCGGTGGCCTGGTCGAGTACGGTGAGCCCGCGAAGGTGGCCGTCCTCGATGTGCACGTCGGTCACGCGCTGCTCGAAGCGGATCTCGCCGCCCAGCGCCACGATCTGCTCGCGGATGTTCTCGACCACCTTCACCAGCTTGAAGGTTCCGATGTGGGGATGCGCGACGTAAAGGATCTCGGGCGGCGCGCCGGCCTTCACGAACTCTTCCATCACCTTGCGGCCGAGGAAACGCGGGTCCTTGATCTGGCTGTAGAGCTTGCCGTCGGAAAAAGTGCCGGCGCCGCCTTCGCCGAACTGCACGTTCGACTCGGGGTTGAGCACGCTCTTGCGCCACAGGCCCCAGGTGTCGCGGGTGCGCTGGCGCACGGTCTTGCCGCGTTCGAGCACGATGGGCCTGAAGCCCATCTTCGCGAGCATCAGCGCCGCGAAGATGCCGCAGGGGCCGAAGCCGATCACCACGGGCCGCAGCGGCAGGCCCTTGGGCGCGCTGGCCGGCGGCGTGTAGCGCATGTCGGGCGCCGGCTGGATATGCGGATGGCCCGCGTGCTTCGCGAGCAGGGCGGCTTCGAGCTTCGCGTCCGCAAGCTGTACGTCGCAGATGTAGACGGTGAGCAGCTCGACCTTGCGGGCGTCGAAGCTGCGCTTGTAGACGTTGTGGGAGACGATCGCTTCGAGGGGGACGCCGAGCGTCCTGGCGATCAGCGAGGCCAGCGCCTCTGGCGCGTGGTCGAGCGGGAGTTTGAGTTCGGAGATTCTCAGCATGGCGTGGGGCTTGTAGTTATCAAGCAGGCCACGGATTTTAAGCGCCCGGGGCGCTATGAAAGCTATAGCTGATTCAAGCCGGCAGGAAGCCTTCGACGGACAGATAGCGTTCGCCCGTGTCGTAGTTGAAGCCCAGCACCACCGCATCGGGAGCCAGCGAGGGCAGCTTCTGCGCGATGGCCGCGAGCGTAGCGCCCGAGGAAATGCCGACCAGGATGCCTTCTTCTTGCGCGCAGCGGCGGGCCATTTCGCGCGCCGGCTCCGCATCGACCTGCAGCACGCCGTCGAGCAGCGAGGTGTCGAGGTTCTTCGGAATGAAGCCCGCGCCGATGCCCTGGATCGGGTGCGGCGAAGGCTGGCCGCCCGAGATGACCGGCGAGGCCACCGGCTCCACCGCGAACACCTGCAGCTTGGGCCACTTCTTCTTCAGCACCTTCGCCACGCCCGTGATGTGGCCGCCGGTGCCCACGCCGGTGATGAGCACGTCGATGCCGTCGGGGAAGTCGGCGGCGATCTCCTCGGCCGTGGTGCGCACGTGCACGTCGATGTTGGCGGGGTTGTTGAACTGCTGCGGCATCCATGCGCCGGGCGTGCCAGCCACGATCTCCTCGGCGCGGGCGATGGAACCCTTCATGCCGTTGGCGCGCGGCGTGAGGTCGAAGGTGGCGCCGTAGGCCAGCATCAGGCGGCGGCGTTCCACCGACATGCTGTCGGGCATCACCAGGATCAGCTTGTAGCCCTTGACGGCAGCCACCATCGCCAGGCCGATGCCGGTGTTGCCCGAGGTGGGCTCGACGATGGTGCCGCCGGGCTTGAGCGCGCCGCTCTTCTCGGCATCTTCGACCATCGCGAGCGCGATGCGGTCCTTGATGGAGCCGCCGGGGTTGGCGCGCTCGGACTTGATCCACACCTGCTGCTTCGCATTGCCGAACAGGCGGTTGATGCGGATGTGCGGCGTGTTGCCGATGGTCTGGAGGATGTTCTGGGCCTTCATGGGATCTCCTTGGGAATCAGTGCGTTTGTCGGGACGGGCAACGCGCATTGTGAGACCGGCCCGCCGGTGCGCTCGGACGGAGGCGATAATCCACCCCGTGAAGCACGCCAGACCGCCGCTGGTGCAAGTGCCGAAAGGCCGCACTGGAGGAACGTCCGGACTGCACAGGACAGCGCAGGAGTTAACGACTCTCCACCGTGAGGTGAGGATCAGAGCAACAGAGACGAGCCGATTGAGTTCGGGTGAAACGGGCAATCTCTGCGCGCAGCAACACCAAGTAGGCCAGTATCGAGGTGGTTCCGCTGAGCTGGCGGGTAGGTGGCATCGAGCCGTTTGGTGACAAACGGCCCAGAGTAATGGCGGTCACGCCGCAGGTTCCGCAAGGGGCCTGCGGTGCACAGAATCCGGCTTATCGGCGAGCTTCACACTTTTCTTCTTCTTTCCCCTTTCCGTTTTTCCGCGCCCCTCGGCCCTGACCGAAGGCGGGCGCGAGCCTTGCCGCCTGCAGGGATTGGTAGTTACCCGTATAATCGATAGCATGCTAATTAATAGGCGGCTATCTTGACCACCCAATCCACCCCCCAACTGACGCGCGAACAGTCGCTGATGCGGCTCGGCACTTCGCTGGCGACGCTGCAGCGCGGCTACCGCGCCGCGGCGGACAAGGCGGTGGCGCATGTGGGTGTGTCGCAGACGCTGGCCTATCCGATCGTGATGCTCGGCCGCATGAACGGCGACGTGCGCCAGGGCGTGCTGGCCGAGGCGCTGGGCATCGAGGGGCCGTCGCTGGTGCGCTCGGTCGACCAGCTGGTGGAAGCCGGCCTCGTCGAACGCCGCGAAGACCCGGCCGACCGCCGCGCCAAGACCCTGCACCTCACCGAGGCCGGCAAGGCCGTGTGCGAGCCCATCGAGGCCGCTCTGACGCTCATGCGGGTGTCGCTGTTCGAGGGCGTGTCCGACGAGGACGTCGCGGCCTGCCTGCGCGTGTTCGCCGTGCTCGAGGAGCGCATGGGCGTTCGCACCGTGCAGAGCCTGCCGCCGCCGCCGTCGCAGGAAGGGCGCGGGTAGCCCGATGGCCGCGTTCAGCCTGCCGCGCTTCAGCCGCGCGGAGATCCTCTTTTCCGGCAAGAGCTTCGCCGCCGCCATGCTGGCGATGTACCTCGCCAGCCGCGCCGGCCTGCCGCGTCCGTTCTGGGCGCTCATGACCACCTACATCGTCGCCCACCCGCTGGCCGGCGCGGTGCGTTCCAAGGCGGTGTTCCGTTTCCTCGGCACGCTCATCGGCTGCACCGCCACCGTGCTGCTGGTGCCGGCGCTGTCCAACGCGCCCGAGCTGCTCACGCTGGTGCTCGCGCTGTGGGTGGGGCTGTGCCTGTGCATCTCGCTCCTCGACCGCACGCCGCGCTCCTATGTCTTCATGCTCGCGGGCTACACGGCGGCGCTGATCGGTTTTCCGTCGGTGCAGACGCCGCTCGCGCTGTTCGACACGGCCGTGGCGCGCGTGGAGGAGATCGGTCTGGGCATCTTCTGCGCCACGCTCATCCACAGCCTCGTGCTGCCGGCGGGCCTTGCGCCGACCGTGCTGGGCCTGCTCGACCGCACGCTGCAGGACGCGCGCAAGTGGCTGGGCGATCTCTTCCAGCCCGCCGGCCGCAGCAGCGCCGAGCCGCGGCGGCTCGACGACGACCGCCGCCGCCTCGCCGGCGACATCACGCAGCTGCGCCTTCTCTCCACCCACGTTCCCTTCGACACCACGCACCTGCGCTGGACCGCCGGCGCCATCCGCGCGATGCAGGACCGCGTCGCCGCGCTCACGCCCGCGCTCTCTGCCGTCGAAGACCGCCTGCTGGCGCTGGAGCAGGCCGAAGGCGCCATCGCGCCCGACGTGGCCGCCGTGCTCGCCAAGGCCGCGCAATGGCTGCGCGATGAAGCCGATTCCTCCGGCGATGCAGCGACCCGCGCCGGCCGCCTGCAGGAGCTGCGCAGTGCCATCGATGCCCTGGGCGCCACGCCGCCGAATGCAGAACAACAGGGTCGCTGGGGCCGAGCCCTGCGCATCGGCCTCGCGGGCCGCCTCGAAGAGCTCGTCGACGGCTGGACCGCCTGCGCCCAGTTGCGCCAGGACATCGACGAAGGCCTGAAGGGCGCCGCCCCGCTGCGCCGCACGGCCGCGCTCGGCAGCCGCGTGCTGCACCGCGACTACGGCATGGCGCTGCTGTCGGCGCTGGCTGCCGTCATCGCCATCTGCCTGTGCGGTGCGTTCTGGATCCTCACCGGCTGGCCGATGGGCTCGGCCGCGACCATGATGGCCGCCGTCTTCTGCTGCTTCTTCGCGACCATGGACGACCCCGTGCCGGCGATCCACGGCTTCCTGAAGTGGACGCTGTGGTCCATTCCGATCTCGGCCGTGTACGTGCTGGTGCTCATGCCCACGGTGCAGGACTTCGGCATGCTGGTGCTCATCTGCGCGCCGCTCTTCCTGCTGCTGGGCTTCTACCTGCCGCGCCCGACGCACTTCATGCCCGCGATGGCGCTGATCTTCGGCGTGTGCGGCACGCTGGCGATGCACGACACCGCCAGCTCCGACCTGGTGAGCTTCCTCAACAGCATGATCGGCCAGATCGTCGGCGTGGTCGTCGCAGCGCGCGTCACGCGGCTGGTGCGCTCGGTGGGCGCCGACTGGAGCGCGCGGCGCATCCAGCGCGCCACCTGGCGTGAGCTGGGCGACATGGCAGCGTCTTCGCAGCCGCAGTACGCGCAGAGCGACGCCTATGCGGTGCGCATGCTCGACCGCATCGGCCTGCTCGCACCGCGCATCGCGCAGGCCGGCGGCACCGTCGAGGGCGTGGCCGCCAACGACGCGCTGCGCGACCTGCGCATGGGCGCCGACATCGCCGTGCTGCAGCGCGTGCGCGGCCAGCTGCCGCTGGCCACCTCGGCCGCGCTGCTGGGCGGCATCTCGCGCTTCTTCCGCCAGCGCGCGGAGGGCCGCATGAACCCGCGTCCGCCGGGCCTGCTGCCGCAGATCGACGAGGCACTGGGCGCCATGCTCGATGCGCGCGACGCCGCTCCTTCCACCGCAGCGCGCTCGGCCGTCACCGCACTGGTGGGCCTGCGCCGCAACCTCTTTCCCGACGCGCCGCCATCGCTCGCGAGCACGTCCCTCACTTCGCAAGGAGCTTCCGCATGATCGGCGAAGCCAGCTTCTACGGCCTGTACCTGCCCTGGATCATGGTGCTCGCGCTTGCGGCACTGCTCGTGCTGTGGGGCGTGCGCCGCCTGCTCGCGGCCACCGGCGCCTACCGCTGGGTGTGGCATCCGGCCCTCTTCGACATGGCGCTCTACCTGCTGCTGCTCTACGCGCTCAGCCGCGCCAGCGCCTACCTCCAATGACAACAACGAGATTCCAATGAAAGCCGCCCGAACTCCAACCGACACCAATCCGTGGGCCCAGCGCCTGGGCCGCATCCTCATCACCCTGGCCGTGGTGGCCGCCGCCGTGTGGGCCGGCCTGCGCCTGTGGGACCACTACGAACTCGCACCGTGGACGCGCGACGGCCGCGTGCGCGCCAACGTCGTGCAGATCGCGCCCGACGTCTCGGGCCTGGTCACGGCCGTGCCCATCCACGACAACCAGCCCGTGGCCGCCGGCACGCTGCTCTTCGAAGTGGACCGCGCGCGCTACGACCTCGCCGTGCGCCAGGCCCAGGCCGCGCTCGCCGCGCAGCGCGCCGTGAGCGCGCAGGCCCAGCGCGAGAACGCGCGCAATGCCGGCCTCGACGAGCTGGTATCGAAGGAGTCGCGCGAACAGACCCGCTCGCGTGTCGAGCAGATGCAGGCCGCGGTCGCCCAGGCCGAAGTGGCGCTCGACTCGGCACGCCTCAACCTTCAGCGCGCCCAGGTGCGCGCGCCGGCCGACGGCCTGGTCACCAACCTCGACCTGCGCCAGGGCAGCTATGCCGCGGCGGGCCGGCCGGTGCTCGCGCTGGTCGATGCGCAGTCGTTCTACGTCGAAGGCTATTTCGAGGAGACGAAGCTGCCGCGCATCCACCTCGGCGACCGCGTGCGCGTCACGCCCATGGGCGGCGGCGCCGTGCTCGAAGGCTCGGTCGAGAGCGTGGCCGCCGGCATCGCCGACCACGACCGCTCCACCAGCGCCAACCTTCTGCCCAGCGTGAACCCGACCTTCAACTGGGTGCGGCTCGCGCAGCGCATTCCGGTGCGCGTCAAGCTCGATCCGCTGCCGCAGGGTGCGCGCCTCGTCGCGGGCCAGACGGTCACGGTGCAGGTGCTGGAGAACAAGCCCGTGCAGAAGACGGCGGCAACGGCTTCCACGCCGCAGAAGGGATGAACGACATGACCAGCTTCGCATTCCGCATCGCATCGCTGGCCGCCGCTGCCGCGCTCGCGGCCTGCGCGGCGGTCGGCCCCGACTACAAGCAGCCGCCAGAGGCGCTGGCCAGCCAGGCCGCCGCCGGCAAGCCCTTCGCCGAGGCGCCCGCCGATGCCGCGCCGCTGCCCGCGCACTGGTGGCGCCTGTACCACGACCCGCTGCTCGACAAGCTGGTCGAGCAGGCCCTCGCGCACAACACCGACCTGCGCCAGGCCGTCGCGAACCTCGAGCGCGAGCGCGCCATCGAGGACGAGACCTCCGGCGCCAAGTACCCCACCATCGGCGTGAACGGCGGTCCTTCGTACGGCCACGTCTCGGGCCTGTCGCTGCTGCAGAAGGGCTACGAGCCGCCGAGCACCTTCAACTACAGCGCGGGTGCGTCGCTCTCCTACCAGGTCGACCTGTTCGGCCAGATCCGCCGCGCCATCGAAGCCTCGCAGGCCAGCACGCAGGCGGCCGAAGCCGCGCTCGACCTGGTGCGCGTGAACGTGGCGGCAGGCACTGCGCGCGCGTATGCCGAAGCGTGCTCCACCGGCCTGCGGCTGCAGATCGCGCAGAAGTCCGTTTCGCTGCAGCAGGACGCCGTCAACGTCACCGACCGCCTGCAGCGCGCGGGCCGCGCCGGTGCCATCGACGCGAACCGCGCACGCGCGCAACTGCAGCAGCTCAACGCCGCGCTGCCACCGCTGAAGGCAGAGCGCCAGGGCGCGCTCTACCGGCTCGCCACGCTCACCGGCGCGTTGCCGCAGGACTTCCCGCGCGAGGTGGCCGACTGCACCGTGCCGCCGCGCGTGGCCGGCGTGCTGCCGGTGGGCGACGGCGCCGCGCTGCTGCGCCGCCGGCCTGACATCCGCCAGGCCGAACGCAGCCTGGCCGCATCGACCGCGCGCATCGGCGTGGCGACTGCGGAGCTCTATCCGAAGGTCACGCTGGGCCTCTCGGGCTCTTCCGTGGGCCATGCCGACGGCTTCGGGCGCAAGGACACCTTCGCCTGGAGCCTCGGTCCGCTGATCTCCTGGACCATTCCGAACACCGGCGTGGCGCAGTCGCGCATCGCGCAGGCCGAGGCCGGCACGCGCGCCGCGCTCGCCAAGTTCGACGGCACCGTGCTCACCGCGCTGCGCGAGACCGAGACCGCGCTCGCCACCTACGCGCGCGAGCTCGACCGCCGCGCCGCACTGCAGGCCTCGCGCGACGAAAGCGCCAAGGTCGCGGCGCAGGCGCGCCAGCTCTACCAGAACGGCCGCACCGGCTATCTCGATTCGCTCGACGCCGAACGCTCGCTGGCCGCCAGCGAGGCCGCGCTCGCGGCCAGCGAGGCGCAGCTGGCCGACGACCAAGTGGTGCTGTTCATGGCGCTGGGTGGCGGCTGGGAGCCCGAGGGCGCCAACCTGGCGCGCAACGCCGCGTCGGCGGACGCCGCGACCGCGACCACCAGGCAGTGACCGCGGCCGTATCCTCCGGCCCGCGCAACGGTGGCGGCCGGCCTCAGCGCGTGAACAGCCAGCCGCCCTTGGGCTGGCGCACCAGCTCGTGGCGCTTGACGGCACGTTCCTCGCCGTCGTCGCCCACGTAGACCACTTCGAAGCGCAGCAGCTTCGGCGAGACCATCTTCCAGTTCTGGATGCGCTTCACCGTCACGCAGGCGGTCTTGTCGTGGTACTGCATCTCCGACATCGGCCCGCCCTGGAAGCCGCTGCCGTCGAACAGGCGCCCGGGCGCGGCGAAGGGGTTGAGCACCGCTCCGTTTCGCGCGGTGATGCAGCCTTCGGTGCGCACGAAGGACTCGATGGTCGGGGAGGCGCTGCGCACCACCTTGCCCACGGCGGGGCTCGGCGGCTTGCTGGCGATGGCCTCGCGGATGCGTTCGACCTGCTCCTCGGTGATGGGCGCGAGGCCGTCCTTCGAGACGATGGCTGGCGGGGGGGCCGGCGCCGGCGGCGGCGCAGCGGGCGTGAGGTAGGTGCATCCCGTCACCAGTGCCAGCGGCACGGTGCAGGCGAGGGCGGTGCCCTGTGTTCCGAACTTCATGACTCAGTCTCTCCCTGAGGGCTGGCGGCTCTGGAGGCCGCGGGCTGGAAATTGCGGGCCGCGAACATGCGGTGCATCGTCGTTGTCGTCCTCTGTCTTCTCTCTCGACGGTTTTCTTTTTTTCTTCTCTTCTGTTTTCTTGCTGTTGTTTTCAGAAGCGTTCGTGGGGTGCAAGGTAGCGCCACTGGCCGGGCTGCAGCCCCGCCAGCGGCACGCGGCCGATGCGGATGCGCCGCATCGCCAGAATGCGCAGGTCCGCGCCGTCGCAGATGTGCGCGATCTGCCCGGGCCGCGCGCCCTTGAGCGCGAAGCGCAGGCCGGTCTGTTCGGCGGTCTGTCGTCCGATGCTCACGCGCGCGGGCGAACGTTCGAGCCGCGCGAGCACCTCGGGGCTCACCGCGCCGGCCACGTCGACCATCACCTCGTGCTCGATGAAGGCGGCGTCCTCGTGCAGCTTGCGCTCAACGCGCCATTCCTGGGTGTACGCCACCAGCCCGCTCGCGCCGGCTTCGAGCGGCGTCATGCAGCGCTGGCCCCTCGCATGCGCGGGCAGAAAACGCAGTCCGGCGCGCTCGGGTTCGTGGTGGTTGGCGGCCACGAGCAGCTCGTGCGCGGTGTCGATGGGCATGCCCGCAGGCTTGTACAGCAGCAATGTGACGGGCTCCACCGGCTGCGGCTTCGCGCCGGCCTCGATCTCCACCCGCTGGTGCGGCAGCACGCGCGACTGCGGCAGCGTCTGCTGCACGCCGTCGACGCGCACCGCGCCGTTCTCTATCAGCAGCTCGGCTTCGCGCCGCGACACGCCTGCCTGCGCGGCCACGCGCTTCGCGAGGCGGATGCCTTCGTCTTCGGCGGGAGCGCTGCCCATGTTCAATGGAACTCCGCCAGTTGCCGGATGCGCGCCACATGCGCTGCCAGCGAGCGCGCGGCCACCGGCCACATGCGCTCGGGCACGTCGTCGTAGGCCAGCGGCAGCCATTGCTCGGGCGTGCCCTCGGGCAGCTTCTGCATCGCGGCGGCGATCTTGGCCTCGCGCTTCAGGCGATGCGCCTTCAGCATGCCGATGGCGGTGCGCGCGAAGCCGATCACGTAGCCGTGCGCGGGCAGGATGAACTCGATGCCGCCGGCATCGCAGGCCTTGTCGAGCGTGTCCAGCGAATCGAGGTAGGCGCTCATGTCGCCGTCGGGCGGGTCGATCACCGTGGTGCTGCCGTTGAGGATGTGGTCGCCCGAGAAGAGCAGGCCGTCTTCCTCCAGCACCAGGCACAGGTGGTTGGCCGCGTGGCCTGGCGTGTGGATCACGCGCAGCGTGTGCGTGACGGACTCGCCGGCTTCGGTGGTGCCGGAGAGCACCAGGCATTCGCCGTCTTCCAGTTCGCGCTCGGGCGTGAAGCGCGCGGTGGAGCGTGCCGTCGGCTTCGAAGCCAGCCCGAGGATCGGCGGCTTGCTGCCCTTCGTGCACAGCGCCTGCAGCGGCGCCGCGCCCGGCGAGTGGTCGGCATGCGAGTGCGTGCAGACGATCATGCGGATGTCGCCATGCGTGGCGCGCCACAGCCGGCCGATGTGGTCGAAGTCGTTCGGGCCCGGGTCGATCACGATGTAGCCCGTGGCCGCGTCGCCCACGATGTAGCTGTTGGTGCCGGGGCCGGTCATGATGCTGGCGTTGGGCGCGGTCAGGCGCATCACGTTCTTCAGCAGCGGCACCGGGGTTTCGCTCTGCCAGTCGAGCGCATGCAGCACCTGGCCGTCGGGGCACACCAGGGCGAGTTCGCCGTAGGGCGATTCGTGCTCCATGTAGCGCGCGTCCTCGCCCTTGAGCAGGCCGGCGCGCGGGCAGCTGGTCCACAGCGGCACCTCGCCGGCGCAGGCCGCGAGAAGAGCGTCGACGGTGGCGTAGGTGGCCATGCGCTGCAGCGTGCGCACGGTCGGGAAGATCATGAAGAAGCTGCCGGCCTCGTGGCGCGCGAGCGCGTCGGCGGGGCGCACCCAGCAGGGCTCGAACTGCTCGCTCTCGTCGGCCGTGGGCACCTGTCCCTCGGGCATGCGCGCGACGAGGAAGGGCACGTCGAAGCGACGGGGCAGGTCGCGGTCGGTCATCCAGTGCGCGAAGGTGAAGACGCGGTTGGTGTCGAGCACGAGGCCGCGCGCGGCGCACTGGTCAGCGAAGGCGGTGCCGGCGGTGTTGCCACGGTCCATCGCGGCAATGTCTTCGGCAGTGACGGGGCTGCCGTCGGCATGGTGCGCGAGCAGGATGCCCAGTTCCTCGAAGGCCTCGCGGATGGCTGCGATGGCCTGCGTGCGCTGCACGCGGCTTTGCGTGGGGCGACGCGTGGCGATGCGCTTGGCGGCCTCGTCGGCCTCGTCGATGTGCCCGCCGGGAAATACGTAGGCGCCGGGCGCGAAGCTGGCGGTGGCGGAACGGCGGGTCATGAGCACTTCGATGCCGGCGGCGCTATCGCGCAGCAGCAGCACCGTGGCGGCCGGGCGCAGGGGCGCGGGCTCGCGCGGGGCGTGTAGTTGTTGGGTGGAACGGACCATGGGGCGATTATCGGGAGCGGGCGCGATACCTGCATGTCGCGCATAAGCTCATATGGAATCGGGCATCAGCCGCGCGCCACAATGCGCGGCTGCACCGTCTGCATTGAAGACAAAAGACTGACCGACCGAAAGACTGCCATGGCTCATTCTCCCCTCACTCGAATCGTTCGCCGCTCGCTGCTGCTGGCCGCGACATCGCTTGCCGTGCCCGCTGCCTTCGCCCAGCATGCCGCGCACGACTGGCCGCAGCAACCCGTCACGCTGATCATGGGATTCCCGGCCGGCTCAGGCGTGGACGTGGTGGCCCGTGCCATCCAGGAGCCGCTCTCCAGGCAGCTCGGCAAGCCGGTCATCATCGACTACAAGTCGGGCGCCGCGGGCAACATCGCCAGCGACTACGTGGCTCACTCCAAGCCCGACGGCTACACGCTCTCGTTCGGTACCGCCGCCACGCACGGCAGCAATGCCGCGCTCTACAAGAAGCTGCCTTTCGACGTGGAGGCCGACTTCATTCCGGTGGCCCCGGTGCTCGACGTGTCGAACGTGCTCACCATCAATCCCGACGTGATCAACGTCAAGACCTTGAAGGAATTCGTCGAGCTGGTCAAGGCCAACCCCGGCAAGTACAACTATGCGTCTACAGGCAACGGCGCCGGCACGCACATGGCCTTTGCCGAGTTCAATTCGCGCCTGGGCCTGAACATGGTGCACGTGCCCTACAAGGGCGGCCCCGAGGCCATCACTTCGGTGGTGCGTGGCGAGACCTGCTGCATCATGAACCAGGTGCAGACCATCCTCCCGCACTACAAGGCCGGCAAGGTGCGCCTGCTGGGCGTGACCACCGCGGCGGCAGTGCCCGCGGTGAAGGAGGTGCCCACCATCGCAGCGAGCGGCCTGCCCGGCACCAAGGGCTTCGACAGCTCGATCTGGTTCGGCATCTTCGCGCCCAAGGGCACCGACCCGCAGATCGTCGACAAGCTCAACGCCGCGGTGAAGACAGTGCTCGAGACGCCCGAGATCCGCGAGCGCTTCGAGAGCCAGGGCAACACCGTGCGCATCGAATCGCCGGCGCAGTTCAAGAAGACCGTGCACGAGAACCGCGTGAAGTGGGCCGAGGTTGCGAAGGCGGCGAACATCAGCATCGATTGAACTTTGTTCGGGGCGCGTCCACAGGCCGCCGGGTACTCCCCTCTGCGAATGTCCCCCGTCGGCGTGATCGCGCCCCCGAACCAAGGCGACGGTGTGGCCTACAGCGTCTTGGTCAACGTAAGAATGAAGCGCGCCTTGTTCGGCGAGTACGTCTGCCTGCCCAACGGACCGAAGCCCAGGTCGATGCCCGGATTGCTCACTGACAGATACGCGCTCTGCTTGTTGGCCCCCTGCACCGAGCCAGCGAGCGAGAGCCCATTGCCGAAGTCGTAGCTCGCGCCCACGTTGTAGTCGACATAGCTCTTGTAGCCCAGGCTGCGGATGTCGCTCGACATGTTCGTGTAGCCCACGGCCGCCTTCAGCGTGAGCTTGGGCATGATCTCCTTGCTGTAGGCCAAGTTCAGGTAGCCGGTGTTGGTGCCCTTGAGGCCCGAGCCGGCCTTGTTGCCCGCATAGCCGAAGTAGTCCTTCGACACCGTGTGCGAGTACTTCAGCGTGAACGAGCCGATGGTCTCGTCGGTGTAGCCCGCGCTGCCGTAGAGCTCAGTGGTGTTGCCCGAAGAGTTGCCCGGATAGATGTACGCGAGCGCGCCCACGTCCATGTCGAAGGGGCCGGCCTTGAACTTGTAGCCGCCGTAGATGTCGCTTTCGATGCTGTTGCCCTTGAGCCAGTTGACGCTCGAATTCCAGTTGCCCAGGTAGAAGCCGCTGTCGCCGAAGGCGTAGTCGAAGCCGCCCTGGATGGCGGGCTTGAAGGCGCTGGTCTTGGCGTAGTCGTTCTTGCCGAGCATGTCCTGGTCCTGCCCGCGGAATTTGTAGTTGGTGGTGAGCGACACATTGCCGCTGAGCTGTGCGCTCGCGAGCGTCGGCAGGGCACCCAGGGTGGGAAGAACGAGCATCGGCAGTGCGATGCGCAGAAGGTTTTTCATCGAAGAAATCGCTGACGAATGGAGGAGCCGGCAGCGTATGGGCGACCATCTAAAGGCCGCGTAAAAACTGCGCTCAGCGGCGCAAAAGTTTCGTCGCGGGCATCGTCATCGCGACCACGCCGGTCACCACGCAGGCCGGCTCAGTGATCGTGCGCGTGCGGCTTGTTCTTGCCGCCGGCGCCGCCGTTCAGCAGCGTCGCCAGGTCCACCTCCTGCTCGGCCGCCGCGCCGGCGATCACGCGCTGCTCCAGTTCGTCGAGGTGTTCCAGCGCCACCTCCAATGCCTTGTCGAGCGACTTGCCCGTGGCCAGCGCCTCGATGATCTGCTCATGCTCGCGCGGGGCGCAGCTCGCGGCCTCGGCGGAGTCGTAGAGCGCCTTGTAGAGCTCGGTGTTCGATATCAGCCGCTTGATGTACGACAGCAGCTCTTCGCTGTTCGCCATCTGCGCCAGCAGCAGGTGGAAGTCCCCGGCCAGCTTGATCGCATCCTCGCGCCGGCCTTCCTTGAAGGCCTTCTGCTCCTCCTGCACGTGCTTGCGCAGTGCTGCCACCTGGTCGCGCGAGAGGTTGCCGAAGAGCGTGGTCACCAGGCCGGCTTCCACGATGCGGCGCGCGCGGTAGATGCCGCGCATGTCTTCGATGGAGGGGTTGGGCACGAAGGCGCCGCGGTTGTGCTCCAGCACCAGCCGCTTTTCCATGCCCAGCCGCGCCAGCACCTTGCGCACCGCGCCGCGCGTGCAGCCCAGCGCTTCGGCCAGCGCCCGCTCGCGCAGCGGCGTGCCGGGGCGCAGCTTGCCGCTGAGCAGGGCCTTGGAGACGGCGGCGTAGACGCGTTCGTCCACGTTCGCGTCGTCGGCTTCCGAGGGTTCGGGGGAGGGGGTTGTCGCTGGGGGCTTGCGGGCGGCGGAGGGCATAGGCAGGCGGATTATTGCCTGCGCACCGCAGCCTCAGGGAAAGCCCCCGGATTGACTCGGCCCCCGGTGCTCCGTACCATCCGCCTCCGTTTGGTTAACCAAATTAAATTGTATGGTTAACCAAAATCCCAGAGAATCCCAACCAGAGACAGGAATCGAGGCCTCCATGAAATCCGCCAAATGGCTTGCCGCACTGCCGGTCGCCGCCTTCTTCAGCGGGGGATGGCTGTCCTCCATCGCGCCCACCTTCGTGCTCGGCATGCCCTTCCTGATGGTGTGGAACGTCAGCTGGCTGGTGCTGACCTCGCTCATCATGGTGGTCATCGACCGCGCCGAGGGCGACATCGACGCGCCTTCTTCTGCCGGAGACGCACGATGAACGCCGCGCTCGGAGTCATCGCCCTGTTCGTCGTCGGCGCGCTGGGCCTGGCCGTGCTCGCACGGCGCGGCCGCACCATGAGCCTGGAGCAGTGGGCGCTCGGCGGGCGCGGGCTGGGAACCATCATGGTGTTCCTGCTGATGGCGGGCGAGTCGTTCTCGACCTTCACCTTCCTGGGCGCGAGCGGCTGGTCGTACAGCAAGGGCTCGCCGGCCTTCTACATCCTGGCCTACGGCGGCCTGGCCTACCTCATGGCCTTCTGGATGCTGCCGGCAATCTGGCGCTACGCCACGGCCAACAAGCTGGTGTCGTTCTCGGACTTCTTCGCGCACAAGTACGACAGCCGGGCGCTCGGCGTGCTGGTGTCCATCGTCGCGCTCATGGGCATGGTCGCGCTGCTCACCATCCAGCTGCGCGGGCTCGGCATCATCGTGTCGGAAGCTTCGTACGGCTCCATCGCGCCGCAGGTGTCGATCTGGATCGGCACGCTGGTGATGGTGAGCTACATCCTGTTCTCGGGCATCCACGGCTCGGCCAGCATCGCCATCGTGAAGGACATCCTGATCCTCGCGCTCGCCGTGTTCCTCGGCATCTACCTGCCGTGGCACTACTACGGCGGCGTCGCGCCCATGTTCACCGCCATCCACGCCGCCAACCCAGGCTTCTTCGAGTTTCCGAAGGAGGGCCTGAACCTCACCTGGTACAACTCGACCATCCTGCTGACCGCGCTGGGCTACTACCTCTACCCGTTCAACCTCACCTCGGTGTACGCGGCCAAGAGCGCGAGTGCGGTGCGGCGCAACACCATCCTGATGCCGCTGTACCAGGTGGTCATCGCCTTCCTGTTCCTGGTCGGCTTCGCGGCCATCCTTCAGGTGCCGGGGCTCAAGGGCTCCGACGTCGACCTGGCCCTCTTCGGCCTCGTGAAGCACACCTTCGACCCGTGGTTCGTCGGCGTGATAGGCGGCACCGGCGTGCTCACCGCACTGGTGCCTGGCTCGATGATTTTGCTGACGGCCTCCACCGTGATCGGCAAGAACGTCTACAAGGAGGGCTTCGCGCCCAACGCCACCGACAGGCAGGTCTCGCGCGTGGCGCGCGGCGTGCTGCCGGCGTTCGCGCTGGTGGCGGTGTACTTCGTGCTGCGCGGCGGCACCACCATCGTGTCGGTGGCGATCTTCGCCTCCAGCCTGCTCACGCAGCTGCTGCCTTCGCTGCTCTTCAGCCTCATGAAGAAGCCCTTCGGCAACAGGCACGCCGCCTTCGCGGGCATCCTGGCGGGCGGCGCGGTGCTGGCCTTCATGATGACCACCGGCTCCAACCTGGGTACGCTGTTCCCGGCCGCGCCGGTGATGTTCAAGTCGCTCAACACCGGGCTGGTGGCGCTGGCGACGAACGCGCTGGTGTTCGTGATCGTGGCGCTGCTCACCCCGAACACGACCCGCCGCGCCATCGCCGCCCAACCGGCTTGACGTCTAAAGACAAAGAAACGGACCGCCCCACATGCCATCGCTCCTGATCCGCAACGTGCGCCCCATGGGTGCCTCCCCCGTCGACGTGCTGGTGCAGGACGACCGCATCGCGGCGATCGGCCCGGAGCTCGCGGCTCCCGCCGGTGCCGCCGTCGAGGAAGGCCACGGCGCCTTGCTGCTGCCCGGCCTCGTCGAAGGCCACACGCACCTCGACAAGACCATGTGGGGCATGGACTGGTACCGCAACGAGGTCGGCGTGAACCTCATCGACAAGATCGAGAACGAGCGCGCCTTCCGCCACGCTAGCGGGCATGACGCGGCTGCGCAGTCGCTGGCGCTGGCCAAGGCCTTTCTCGCGCTCGGCACCACGCGGCTGCGCACGCACGTCGACGTCGACACCCAGGCCGGCCTGCGCCATCTCGAAGGCACCATCCGCACTCGCGAGGCGCTGCGCAAGCTGCAGCAAATACAGATCGTCGCCTTCCCGCAGTCGGGCCTGCTGGGCCGGCCCGGCACGGCCGAGCTGCTCGACCAGTCGCTGGCAATGGGCGCCGACGTGCTCGGCGGCCTCGACCCCTGCGCCATCGACGGCGATCCGGTGAAGTCGCTCGACGTGCTCTTCGGCATCGCACACAAGCACCAACGCCCCGTCGACATCCACCTGCACGAGCCCGGCGCCATGGGCGCCTTCTCGCTCGACCTGATCCTGCAGCGCACCGAGGCGCTGGGCATGCAGGGCAAGGTCGCCATCAGCCACGGCTTCTGCCTGGGCGACGTGACCGAACGCGAGCGCGAGGCATTGCTTTCCCGCATGGCTAAGCTGGGCGTGGTGCTCGTCACCAGCGCTCCGCCTTCGCGCACCGTGCCGCCGCTCATGGCGTGCAGGCAGGCCGGCGTGACCGTGCTCGGCGGCAACGACGGCATCCGCGATACTTGGTCGCCCTACGGCAACCCCGACATGCTCGAGCGCGCCATGATCATCGGCCTGCGCTACAACCTGCGCCGCGACGACGAGATCGAAGTGGCACTCGACACCGTCACGCACTCCGGCGCACGCGGCTGCGGTTTCGAGGCCTACGGGCTCGAAGCGGGCTGCCGCGCCGACCTGGTGCTGGTCGATGCGCAGACCGTCGCCCACGCCGTCGTCTCGCGCCCCGTGCGCAAGCTGGTGGTGGCGGGCGGCTGCATCGTGGCGCGCAACGGCGTGCTGCGGGCCGACCTGACCTTCCTGTGAAGGCGGCGCAAGCAGGCCGGAACAGCCGCGATGGCGGCATCGCCTTCGCGATCGTCATCGTGCTGGTGGCGCTCAACCTGCGCGCCTTTCTCACGTCGAGCAGCCCGCTGCTCGAACCCATCCGCACCGCGACCGGCATCGGCTTCCATGCCGTGGCACTGCTGACGGTGCTGCCGATGTTCGCGATGGGTGCCACCTCGCTCCTCGGCGCGGCGGTCGGCCAGCGCATCGGACCGCGCGGCGGCGTCGCGCTCGGGCTCGCGGCCATTGCCGTCGCCTGCGCCAGTCGGTACGTGGCCGGCGGCGCGGCGGCGCTGCTGTGGAGCGCCGCGCTCGCCGGTGCGGGCGTGGGTCTGGTGCAGGCGCTGATGCCCGGCGTGGTCAAGCAGGCCTACCCGGCGCGCATCGGCGTGATGACGGGGCTGTACTCCGCAGCCATCATGGGCGGCGGCGGCCTCGGCGCCATGGCCAGCCCGTGGGTGGCGCATGCATTCGGCGGCGCGCAGCCCGACTGGCACGCGGGCCTCGCGATCTGGGCGCTGCTCGCCGTCTTCGCGCTGCTTTACTGGCTCAACATGCGGCGCATCGAATTCACATCCGCCGCCGAGGCGCCAGGCCTGCGCAGCCTCTCGTGGCTGCGCTGCTTCACGAGCCGCCGCGCATGGCTGCTGGCCGCATGCTTCGGCCTTATCAACGGCGGCTACACCAGCCTCGTCGCGTGGCTGCCGCACTTCTATGCTCAGCAGGGCTGGACCGCGCAGCAGGGCGGATCGGTGCTCGCGCTGATGACCGCCGCACAGGTGGTCTCCGCGCTCGTCATGCCCGCCATCGCGCGCAGCCGCGGGCGCGACCTTCGGCCCTGGCTGGTGCTCACGCTCGCCGCGCAGCTCGCAGGCTTCTGCGCGCTGACCTTCGACGCGCCCGTGCCCGCAGTCGCCATCGCGGTGGTGCTGGGCTTCGGGCTCGGGGGCGCGTTCTCGCTGTGCATGGTGCTCGCGCTAGACCACCTGCCCAACCCCGCGCAGGCCGGCGCCCTGGCGGGCTTCATGCAGGGCGTCGGCTTCATGATCGCCGCGCTTGCGCCCTTCGTCACCGGCTGGGTGCGCGAACACACTGGCGGCTTCACGCTCGCGTGGGCCTACCTCGCGACGGTCGTCGTGGTGCTGCTGCCGCTGATGCTGCGCTTCGATCCGCGCCGCTATGCCGACGCCACGGCGGGTCTTTTCGATGCGCGCGGCGCGCGGGCCGGTGCACCATCTCTTGTCGCGCTTGACGGCACGGCCACCAAAAAGGTCTGAACACCATGTATCAGGAACAATTCATGCAGCGGGCCATCGCCCTCTCTGCACAGGCGCTGAGTGAGCCCGGCACCGAGCCCTTCGGCGCGGTCGTCGTGAAAGACGGTGTGATCGTCGGCGAAGGCTTCAACCACTCAGTCGCGCACCATGACCCGACATCGCACGGCGAGGTCGAGGCGATCCGCGATGCGTGCCGCAAGCTCGGCACGGTCGACCTGCAGGGCTGCGAGCTCTACACCTCGTGCGAGCCCTGTGCGATGTGCGTGGCGGCGATGCACATCGCGGGGATCGCGAAGCTTTACTACGCGGCTTCGCTGGCGCAGTCGGGCGAGGCTTTCGAGGGCGTGACGGTGGCGGCGCGGCATCCTATCGATGTGGAAGCGTTGCGCGCCGAGGCAGGTGCGACGCTGGCGCAGAGAAGCTTGCCTGCGATGCAGAAGATGGATCGTGAGGCGGTGGAGGTTCTTTCGGAGTGGGCTGCGACGCGCAAGGCTCCCTGAGCGCCTTGCCCGCACGCGTCGGCTACTTGAGCGCCGATACCACCGCATCGAAGAACGGCAGCACTGGAAACACGCCACCGCCCATCGGGTCCGTCTGCGCGCCCCAGATCACGATCACGACCTTTTCCTTGCGGTTGATGTAGATCTGCTGGCCCATGATGCCGGTCGCGTAGAAGGCTCCATCTGTGGCCGATTGGCCGCTGGGCGGTATCCACCAGAGGTAGCCATAGTTGATCTTCGTACCGGTGCTCAGCACTTTGGGCGTGCCCGCTTCCGTCACCCAGCCTGTGGGCAGCACCGGTTGCCCGGCCGCGACGCCGTCGTTCATGATGAACATGCCGAAGCGCCCGTAGTCGCGCAGCGTCGCGCTGATGCCGCTGCCGCCGATCTCCACGCCGTCGGGCGAGTCGAGCCACCAGTTGGCCTGCGCCTCCATGCCGAACTTGGACCAGATCTTTTCGGACAGGTACTGCACCAGTGGCTTCTTCACCGCGTTGCGGACGATCTCCCCGGCCACCTGCGTCTCGCCGGTGCTGTAGTTGTAGACGGAGCCCGGTGTGGCCGCGCGGGGCAGCTTGCTCATCAGGTCCATGGCCGAGCCCGGCTTCTGGCTGATCTGCGCTTCGAGCAACTGGCGACGATCGGAGCTTGGATCGGTGTACGTTTCGTTCCACTTGGCGCCCGAGGCCATCATCATCACGTGGCGCACCGTCGCGCCGTCGTAGGCGCTGCCGGCCAGTCGCGGAACGTACTTGATGACCGGGTCGTCGATGCTGGCGATGTAGCCGTCCTTCACTGCCGCGCCGATCAGCGTCGACGTGATCGACTTGGCCACCGACATCGACATCCAGCGCGTCTTCTGCGTGTTGCCGTACTGGTAGGTCTCGTTGACGATCTTGCCGTCCTTCAGCACCAGCAGGCCGGCCACGCGATTGGTCGACATGAAATCAGCGAGCTTGTACGCCGTCGTGCCGACCATGAAGTTGAGCTGCGTCAGCTGCGTGGCGGCCATGGGCAGCGCATACGGCGTGCCGCCGGGCTCGATGGTGCGCGTGGGAAAGAGCCTGTCGATGTTGCGGTACGTGTTGACGGCCAGGTCTGGAGACAGGGCGCCGTCGTAGATCTGGCGCACCGTGCCGATGGGCTCCGACGCATGCGGATAGCCGCTGCCTGCACCCGGGTCGCCACCGCCGCCTCCGCCGCTGGCGGGCGGCGCCACCACGATGGGGAGGACGGCTCCGCCTCCGCCACCACCTCCTCCGCCACCACCTCCTCCGCCGCCACCACCACCGCAGGCCGAGAGCAGCAATGCAGCCGCAAGCAGGGAAACCGGCAACGCGGCGCGCAACGGACGCGCAAATACGACGAACACCCTCCGGACACTTTGATCCACGCGAATCTCCTCGTCTGTTTGTTGGCGATGGCACCTGCGCGCCACGGGCAGGGCATTGCACCCTGCCGCCGCGAATGATCGCATTCATGCGCTCCGGCACCAATCCTGTCGTCGGAATTCACGACGATGTTGTTACTCACCACTCCGCCAGCCTCTGAATAGAGTGACCTCACGGTGCCATTCAAAGCGCGCCAAGAGGAGCTGGCAATGTTCATCATCAGAAGCAGCGGCAGCAGTACGACGAAGCCGCCTTCCACCCGCGTCGCGCGTGCACTCGAAATCCATCGAAGCGTGATGGCGTGCAACGCGCACATCGCGCGCGGCAGCGAAACCACCCACGCACTCACTGCAGCGCTGATGCTGCCTTGCTACAAAGCCGAATTCCGCACCCTCGTGCTCGCAATGACCGCGAACGAAGAGCGCGAACTTAGGTACGCGCTCGATGCTTCTTGCGCGAGCGCCGCATGAAGAAGAGAACCTTCGCGGCAATTTCCGCCGCTCCAGGTTTCATTCCGAAAGCTTGCGCGGCTTGCGGAATTACAGAGTTGGATTGAACGGGATTCCACTCGTAGCGGCAAAGATGCCGAACGCCCAGACTCCGCTTCCCCGGCCGGGAAGTCATTTCATGGAATTCATTTCTCTTGAAAGGAGTTGGCTATGGCGGAAAACGCGAAATTCACCATCCTGTCGTTCGTTGGCGGCGGCATACGAGGGCTGATGTCGGTGTCGGTGCTGAACAAGCTCTACAACAAGTTCCCCCACATGCTCGACAACACCGACCTCATCGCGGGCTGCTCGACGGGGTCGATCATCACCAGCGAACTGCTCGCGGGAAAGAGCCCGTCGGACCTCGTCACCTTCTTCACCGAGCGCATCGGCAGGGGCGAGATCCCGTTCTACGACAAGATGAACACCGACCCGAAGGAGCCCGCGTACGACATCCTGGATGCCTACGGCTCGCAGTTCGCGCTCCACGGCAACAAGAAGGTCAAGGATGTCGACTGGAAGAAGGCGCTGTTCGTGACCTTCAACGTCGGCGGGCTCGAGGTGAAGAACTCCCTGCAGACGCCCATACCCTGGAAGCCGGTGATGTACACCAACATGGACCCCGAGCTCGGCGACGTCACTATCGCGAAGGCGGCCACTTCCAGCGGCGCGATGCCTGGGCAACTGGGCTCCTACGAAGGCAACGTCGACGGTGCCTTCTTCAACCACGACCCCACAGTCGCGGCGATTGCGCTGGCGGTGAAGGCGGGCTATGCGCTCGAGGACATCACGGCCATCACTTTCGGCACCGGCTACATGCCCGACTGGATTGCCAGCGACACCAGGAACTGGGGTGCCGACCAGTGGATGAACGGCGTTGCCAACCCGTTCAACAACACGCCGCCATTCCTCATGAACCAGGCGAAGCCTTCGCCGGTGCTCGACATGTGCCTGAACGGCACTTCGACCGAACTCATGCCGATGATCGGGAAGATGCTGCTGGGCGAGCGCTACGTCAACATCAACCCGACGCTGCCCTTCTTCATTCCCGAGAACACGACCTACCAGCCGGCCATCGACCTGCTGCAGGACAAGGGAAAGCATGCGGACACCGCGCATGCGGAAGTCCTGCTCGAGAAGTACTGGGTCGACCACGTGCTCGGCCCCGTGCGGACGGCCTGAGCCGCATCCACCCATACCGAGCAAACGCTCCAACGCATTCCCGGAAAGGAGAAACGACGATGTCGATCACCGCAACAAAGGGTGCAGCACCGAAGGCAGCATCCGGCACTTCCACGGGCGAACTGAACCTCGGGCCGTACTACATCCAATACCTGCCCGGCAACCACTACGTGCTGGACGTGAACGGAAACAACACCGCCAAGGGCACGGAAGTCATCGGGTACACGGTCAACCTGCCGGAAACCGGCAACCAGCAGTGGCTGTTCGTTCCTGCGGGGCCGCAGGCGCCGGGCTGGTGGTATCTGCAGACACTGATGGGCACCGAGTACGTCATGACCCTGCAGCCCCACGCCACCACCGGCGCGGGCCCGGTGGTGATGCAGCCCAAGGCACTGGGCGACCTCGACACCCAGCTCTGGAGCCTGCTGGCTACCGAGGTGCCTGGCTACTGGTACATACAGAGCAAGTACGGGGCGAGCAACTCGCAGACGCCGGTGGTCATCGGGCTTACCAGCGACACCTCGGCTGCGAGTGCCGTTGCAAACCCGCTGAGCTTCACCGGGTTTGCGGCACAGGCCTGGGGGTTCAAGCCCGTGTACTGGTAGGGGAGGAGACCGGCGGCCGGCCTGCCGTTGTCAGTCCCAGGCCGGCGACAGACCGGCCGGGTCCGTCAGCCGCTCATTGCGGTCGAGCGCCGCAATCTGTGCCATCTCCGCGTCCGACAGCTTCAGCCGCAGCGCCTTCAGATTGCCTTCGAGGTTCGCGCGCTTGGTGGACGACGGAATCACCGCATAGCCCAGCTGCATCGCCCAGGCCAGCACCACCTGCGCGGTGGTCGCGCCGTGCGCCTTGGCAATCGCCTCGACGACCGGGTCGTTCAGCACCTTGCCGTATGCCAGCGTCATGTAAGACGTGATGTGGATGCCTTGGCTCTTCGCGAATTCGGCCACCTTGCGGTTCTGCAGGTAGGGGTGCAGCTCGATCTGGTTGGTGGCGATGTTCTGCGCGCCCACGGCCGCGATGGCTTCCTTCATCAGCGCGATGTTGAAGTTCGACACGCCGATGTGCTTCGTCAGCCCCTGCGCCCTGGCCTCGGCCAGCGCGCCCACGAACTCGGCCACCGGCACAGCGTTGCCGGGCGAGGGCCAGTGGATCAGCGTCAGGTCGACATAGTCCGTGCGCAGCTTCGCGAGGCTTTCCTTCAGGCTGGGCACCAGCTTGTCTTTGGCGTAGTTGTCGGTCCAGATCTTGGTGGTGATGAAGAGGCTTTCGCGCGCGACGCCGCTTTCGGCAATCGCCTGGCCCACCTCGGCCTCGTTGCCGTAGATCTGCGCCGTGTCGATGGCGCGGTAGCCCACGTCGAGGCCGTTCTTCACCGAGTCGATGACCACCTGGCCCTTCAGGCGGAAGGTGCCTAGGCCGAAGGCGGGAATGGGGTTGTGCGTGTTCATGGTGTTGTCCTTGTGCATTGAAAAGCGAAGAGGAAAGAAAGAAGAAGGAAAGGCAGCGCTCAATGCCCGGCCGGCACCGGCCCCGAGGCGCGAACCGGAATGCCCGCGCGGCGGTCGAGCGTTCCGCTCCATTGCGTGAGGGCCAGCGACACCAGCACCACCAGCGCACCGATCCACGGCGTGTGCATCAGCCCCAGGTGCGTCACGATCAGCCCACCGGCCCAGGCCGCGCCGGCAATGCCCAGGTTGAAGGCCGCGATGTTCAGGCCCGAGGCCACGTCCACCGCCTGCGGCGTGAAGCGCTCGGCCTGCTTCACCACGTACACCTGCAGCCCCGGCACGTTACCGAAAGCCACCGCACCCCACATCAGCACCGCCAGCAGCGCCAGCCACTTGTGCGGCGCCGCGAAGTTGAACAGCAGCAGCACCGCGGCCAGCAGCGCGAAGATGATCTTCAGCGCCGGAATCGGGCCCTTGCGGTCGGCCAGCTTGCCGCCCCAGATGTTGCCCACCGCCACCGACACACCGTAAACCAGCATCACCCAGCCCACCGCGCCGGCGCTGAAGCCCGACACCTCCGTGAGGATCGGTGCGAGGAACGTGAACGGAATGAACGAGCCGCCATAGCCGATGGCCGTCTTCGCATACACCAGCAGCAGGCGCGGCTCGGCCAGCACCTTGGCCTGCTGCGCCAGCGAGGCCGGCGGCGTGTGGCGGATGTTGCCGGGCACGAAGACCCAGCTGCCGACGAAGGCGATAACGCCCAGCGCAGACACGGCCAGGAAAGTCTCGCGCCAGCCGAAGTGCTGCCCGATGAACGTACCCAGCGGCACGCCCGTGACCAGCGCCACCGTGAGGCCCGTGAACATGATCGCGATGGCGCTCGCCGCCTTTTCCTTCGGCACCAGGCCGGTGGCAATCGTCGAGCCGATCGAGAAGAACACCCCGTGCGCCAGCCCCGTGAGCACGCGGGCGGCAATCAGCGATTCATAGCTCGGCGCCTTCCACGCCAGCAGATTGCCGAGCGTGAACAGCGCCATCAGCCCGAGCAGCAGCGCCTTGCGCGGCAGCTTGCCCGTGAGCGCGGTGAGCACCGGCGCGCCGATGGCGACGCCCAGCGCATAGAGGCTGACCAGCAGTCCGGCGGAGGGGAGGCCGATGTGGAGGTCGGCTGCGACTGTGGGGATGAGGCCAACGATGACGAACTCTGTCGTTCCGATGGCGAAGGCGCTGAGGGTTAGCGCGAGTAGGGCGATGGGCATGAGGCACTCCTTCTGGGATGGGGAGGAGTGTCTTGCGGTTACCTTTGCGGATAAATGGGGGCTGGAACATTAGATAGTTGCGTTGAAGTCAACTATCTTTACTCTCAATAAGACAAATCAGCGGTATCGTGCTTTTTCTGCGACCTACGAAGAGAATTTCGACCGCAAAAGATTGACTCAATTGAGGTCGTTGCTAATGCCGGGGACATTGCGCGCCAGCAAAATCAATAGCCGCTCGATTGCTATATTTGATGAGAACTCTTTGATGCCTTTGAAATTGTTGACAGACCAAGCAATCAAGTGTACGAAATCGTGACCTCTTGAGTGATGCCTGCAGTCATCACCAAACTTCTGCATCCAATTTGTCGAGGTTGCCATGAATTCTTTTTCTATTTTTCCATGGCCGTTCGTGCGTAGCGTGTTGCTTGCGTAGCGGGTTAGATCAAATGAAATAATCCCATCTTTGATTGATAGATATTTGTCATAGGGGAGCCACTTGAGATTGAGTTCTAGTTGCTTGTCTGAGAGTCTCAGTGCATATAAGTCGCAAAGCACGCTGCACAACGATTTGCAATAGGCCTCGAAGTCGTTTATCTTTGCGTTACTTGCTGTAAACAAAATTTCACGCAAAACCTCTTCGGTTAAAAGGTGAAGCTCGAGCGTGCAAAAGGTGGTCCAATTCAGCCGTTTTATATTACGAACTTCTTCTAGCCAAAAATCTAAGTCTGTGTCTACGAGGCATCGATATGCACATTCATTCGCTATCTCTTCAAGCTCGGTAGCCAGTGCAATTACTCTTTGTTTGTTGCCCGTAGTTAGGCCGAGTGCAGTTAGTAATTTATTTGGAATATCTACGGTTTCTATTTCATAGATTGTTCTTGATTTGGAATTACTTCCGGCAAGATGGCTCGTTAGCACTTCTTTGTCAAAAAATCCCTCTACATAAACGTCGTCAAGCTCTGGCTCGAGTTCGTATCGCGCCTTAAGTTCTTCGATGGAGCGAGTTTCAATTGTCATTTTTGATCGACCAGTTTTACTACCCGGCTGCGATGCTGCGCGAGTAACTCCATCGAATGTGATGCAAAGACAAATTGAATGGTGGCTCCTTTTGTAATGTCCAAGAGTGATTGGACCAATTGGCGCTGCCATTTGATGTTTAGAGAAATTTCCGGCTCGTCAATCATGAATACGCTTGGTTGATCGCGAGCAGTGAGGACGTAGCTAAATAGCAGAAGTAGTTGTTGCTCTCCGGATGATAGTTGGGCGGGTGTAAGTGGGGCGCCCAGTCGGTTTTGGATGCTAAATCCGGAACTAAGGCTGAATGCTATTGATTTGTCACTTAGAAAACTATTAACTATGCTTACAAAGCGATCAATTATTTGGTAAATAGGTTCAACGGCTTCGAGGCGACCTTCTAGGCTTTTTACATATGGCTTAAGGAGTTCCGCGGCGAGGGAGCTCTTTTTTTGCTTCTTCCCCCGAGGGCTTTTCTGAACTCTGATGTCGATAACTGCGTTGCCAATTCATATCTGGCGTGCTCTGCAGTCTTGGTCTCAATGTTAACCAATTGCTTCTGCAATGTTGCCGTAGCATCAGCACTAATTGGTGTGTCTTGATCAGACGAGGGAGAAAGGAGATGATGGAGTACGTCCACATATACAGAGTGCACGTTCATCGATCCCTGATTGGCGCCCAATACAGCTTTTCGCCCAATCCATCTCGCCGCACTACCTAGCGCTTGTGATAAAGCAATTTCACGCGATCGAACAACGAGTTCATTAATTCTTTTGGGTTCGTCGTATCGCATGACCCGGCGAAGCTCCATTTCGTCACTCGGATCTGAAACGCTGTCGCTATCTAAGCGGCGGTCAGCATTAAGAATGAAGAGCGTGGGAGCCAGTGCATCCAAAGACTTTAGATATTCTTGCTCTCCTCGTTTAATAGAGTCTTCTGCTCCTCTTTTTTTTGTGACCTCCCGGCGGACGAGTTTCCCGTCATGCGAAATAAATACCGTTGTATCTACATCGCTTGCAAAACGGCTAGAGGCACCTGGTCTATATTCCCATATTATTTGTGTTCGGTTATTTCTGAGAATGCTCAAAACTAAGGTTTTCCCTACTAAGGGATCGCCAGTAAATTTGGCTAAAAGAGTTGTGCCGGATGTCAGAGTGACTTCTAGAATTTTAAATTCGGCTTGGTAGAGCGCACTACGATGCCCCCGATTGTTTGCTGCTGAGAGCAGATGAAATGCCAGCCGTAGCAGAGTGCTCTTACCCATGCCGTTGTCACCATACAGAATGGCGGCATTTGAAAGCTCGCCTTGACTAGGTAGACGGTAGCTATAAAGGCCAAAAAGATCTGAAACTCGGATTGAAGATATTAGGGTGGCGGTCATGACGTTTCTTCTTGTAAGCAATGAAGCTTACCCGCAGACTCGTCGAATGGCATAAGCGTTTTTGTGGGTGGCGAGACTTCAGTTTTCATGCGAACTCTTGAGGAGCTCGTACCTCGACAGATACACTCCGCTCGTCACGAAGAAAACGTGATCGGGTTTGGAAGCCCGTTGAACCCTCTGCGACGAAAGCCGCAGTCACCGCACATGGCCTGCGGCTTTTTCGTTCGCGTGCCTTTTTAGGCGGCTCGGACGGGAGGGCTCGCGCCCTGCCGGCTTTCGCAAGAGGGTTCACGGTCTTCCAACCCGTTCGAGCTGCCGCCACCGTTTGGAAGCGGGGGTGTCGGCTGTAGCAATCCGAACCCAACTGGAGGCCTCTGTGGCTGAATCTGCATCCGCTTGCGCACAAGACCGTGCTCGTTCCACTCCCTTCGAGTCAGCATCCCCCAACCTCGACGACCTCGCCCTGCAAGCCTGCGACGACGCCGACAACCTCAACGACGTGATGCGCGCCTACGCCGCGCTCAGGAAGCTCGTCGACACCAGCGCCCTGAACGACAGCGAGGAACTCACCCCCAGCCGTACCGAACTGAGCGCCTTGCTCGGTGTGCTCAACGACGCGCTGACGGCGCGCATCGACGCCATCAACCTCGCGGCCGGCGCGGTGCGCGAAGCGCTGCAAGGGCGCAAACCGGGCCTCGCGTGAGGTAGCGGCGAAGAGACGGTCAATCCACGAGTCAGCCTCATCACGCTGCCTTCGAGACAGATCGACCTCAGCCGCAAGACCATGACGCATGATGGCGGGCTACCCCGGTAACCCCCCAGTCATGCAACGAACCTTGATGCGCGCATTGGCGCTCTGCTGCGCCTGCGCCGCCTTGATGGTGGCGGGCGCGTGCACCTCGACGCTCCAGAGGCCGCCCGCCGCCGCGGAGGCGGCCACCTATCCGGCCGCTTCGTGGCAAGCCATTCCCGCATCGTCCCAGAGCGATGCGTGTCGGCGCGACCTCGATGCGGCGCGCGACTACCTGCATACGCTGGACTCCACCGCCCTCATGGCTGTGCAGGACGGCCGCGTGCTGTTCAGCTACGGCCCCGTGCAGACCGTCAGCATCGTGTTCTCCGCGCGCAAGAGCGTGTTGTCCATGATGTACGGCAAGTACGTGGCGAACGGCACGATCGATCTCGACCGCTCTCTTGCCGACTTGAGCATCGACGACATCGGCGGCCTGCTGCCGGTCGAGCGCCAGGCGCGCGTGCGCGACCTGCTTTCGGCGCGCTCTGGTGTCTATCACGCGGCAGCCAACGGTGGCGACGATGCGTCCGCCGCACCGGCACGCGGGTCACAAAAGCCCGGGAGCTACTTCCTCTACAACAACTGGGACTTCAACGCGGCCGGCACGGTGTTCGAGCAGTTGACCGGACGCAGCATCTACCGGGCGTTCGCAGATGACCTCGCGACGCCCCTTGCACTCGAAGACTTCGACCTGGCCCGCCACAAGCGAAGCGGAAATGCCAGGCTGTCGCAGCACCTGGCCTACCCCTTCTTCCTGTCCACCCGCGACATGGCGCGGCTGGGCTACCTGATGCTGAAAGAGGGCAACTGGCGTGGCCAGCAACTGATTCCGGCCGACTGGGTCAGGCAGATGACGCAGCAGCGAACGCCCTCCACGGACATGCATCCGCCGCACACGGCTCGCCGGGGCTTCGGGTATGGCTACCTGTGGTGGCTGCTGGAAGAGCCTCCGGACTCGCCGCTGAGCGGCGCCTACATGGCCTGGGGCGTCCATGGCCAGTACATCCTCGTGATTCCGAAACGGCAGATGGTGGTTGCGCACAAGCGCGAGGTGCCGGTGGCGGGCAACTGGAATGTGAGCTGGGTCGCGCCGAAGGACTTTCTGCGCGCGGTTCGCATGATTGCGGATGCTCCTTGTCGCTGAGCGAGGACTGAGGCGCCGGGCGCCTCGAATCGCTGGGCCCTTGCGAAATCCTGTCTGCGAAGGGGATGGAGCAGAACGAAATGCGTGCTGGCCAAGGTCGTCAGGCGGCCGACGTGTCTGGCGACCCCACGTCACGCTCCCTTATCTCTCTCAGCAGCCACTCCCGAAACGCCACCACCCGCGCGTCCTCGCCGCTCTCCTGCGGACACACCAGGTAGTACGCATACGGCTGCGCCATGCGCACGCCGACGTCGAACAGCCGCACCAGCCGCCCCTGCGCCAGGTCGCCCGCGATCAGGTCCAGGTCTGCCAGCCCCACGGCGCCGCTTTCGAGCACGGCCTGCACCACGAAGCTCGAATCGGTGAAGCCCACGAAACGGCTGTCGTCGATGTCCTTGTCGTCCACGCCGGCCGCGGCCATCCACATGCGCCAGTCGGGCCATGTCATGGTGTCGGTCTTCCAGTCGACATGGCAGAGGGTTAGGTCGTGGCGCAGCAGGTCGCGCGGCTCGTTCAGCGGCGGCCCGGTCTCGATGATCCTGGGGCTGCACACGGGCACGATGAGGGTGTCGAAGAGCCGCTCGGCGTGCGCGCCTTCATAGCTGCCGGTGCCGAAGCGGATGGCAATGTCGATGTCGTCGGCCTCGAAGTCGCGCAGCTCGTCGGTGATGTCGAAGCTCAGCTCCAGCCCGGGGTTGGCGGCTCTGAATTTCGGCAGCCTCGGCAGCAGCCAGTTGGTGGCGAAGCGCGCGCTCAGCGACACGCGCAGTTGCGCCGCGCTGCGCGTGAGTTTGCGCGCGCGGCCGGCGGCGCGGTGCAGGTTGTCGAGCGCGTCGGCAGTCGCCTCGAACATCACGGCGCCGGCGGGCGTGAGCTGGATGCTGCGGCTGGTGCGCGTGAAGAGCACCACGCCGAGCTGGTCTTCGATCTCCTTGATCTGGTAGCTCACGGCCGCGGGCGTGAGGCCCAGCTCGTCGGCCGCGCGGGTGAAGTTGCGGTGCCGCGCGGCCGCCTCGAAGGTGCGCAGGGCGCGCGTGCCGGGGAGCATGCGGTTGTTGTTGTTCGTCATCGGCGTGGATGCCATCGATCTTCAAGCTCCGTTTGACGGTTCGTTGAGAACTACTCGTTTCTCATCGGGGGGCGGGCGCGGGACGATCGAGCCGATCAAGAAACCATGAATGAATCGATAGATCGATTGATTGGAGCCATCGAATGTCTGCCAGCCTGAACCCGTGCGACGCGGTTGTTGACGCCGCGAAGGAGAGAAACAAGGACCCCCTGCACTGGCCCGCGCGAATGTGGATCGCGCTGCTCATCTTCAGCGGCGTGATTCTGCTCGACGGGCTCGACATCTCGATGATCGCGGTGGCAATCCCCGAGATCCAGCAGGCCTTCGGCATCGGCGCGGCCACGGCGCAGTGGCTGGTCAGCGCGTACATCCTGGCCTTCGGCGGCTTTCTGCTGCTGGGCGGGCGCTGTGCCGACCTGTTCGGCCGCAGGCGCGTGCTGGTGGCGGGGCTGGCGGTGTTCGCGCTGGTGTCGGTGGGCGGCGCCTTCGCTACCGACGCGGGGCTGCTGATCGTCTCGCGCCTCGTCAAGGGCATGGCCGCGGGCTTCACGGGGCCGGCCGCGATGTCGCTGCTGACCACCACCTTTGCCGAAGGGCCGGCGCGCAACAAGGCCTTCGGCATCTTCAACCTGTTCGAGGCCTCGGGGTACTCGTCGGGACTGCTCATCGGCGGGCTGCTGGCGGCGCTGAACTGGCGCTACATCTTCGTGCTGCCGATTCCGGTCGCTCTGCTGCTGTTGCTGGCCGCGCTGCGCTACCTGCCGCCCGATGCGCCGCGCGCGAAAGGGCAGCAGCGGCCGCGCCTCGACATCGGCGGCGCCGTCACGCTGGTGGCGGGCATGCTGCTGATGGTGTTCACCGTGGTGTCGGTGGAGGAGGCGGGCTGGTCGTCGCTGCGCACGGTCATCGGCTTTGCGGTGGCTGCGGCGCTGCTGATGGCTTTCGTCGCCATCGAGCGCACGGTGAAAGAGCCGCTGGTGCGGCTGGGCATCTTCCGCAACCGCGGTCTGGTGGCTGCCAACATCAGCGCCGCGCTGCTGTACGGCGGCGCCATGGGCTTCCAGTTTCTGATCGCGCTGTACCTGCAGAACATCCAGGGCTGGAAGCCGTGGCAGATGGCGCTGGTGCTGCTGCCGGCGGGGCTGATGGTGGTGCTCGTCGGCCCGAAGATCGGCGCGCTCATCAGCCGCTTCGGCGTGACGCGCGTGCTGATGGTCGGCCTGCTGGCATTCGTGCCCTGCTATCTGCTGATGCTGCGCATCGGGCCGGAGCCCGACCTGTGGGGCGTGCTGCTGCCGGCTTCGGTGCTGTGGGGCCTGGGGTTCGCGCTGAGCATCTCGGCGCTGATGGTGGCGGGCACCAACGGCGTGGCCGACGACGAGCAGGGGCTGGCGGCCGGGTTGCTGAACAGTTCGCTGCAGGTGGGCGGGGCTTGCGGGCTGGCGGTGCTGACTGCGGCGATTGCGCCCGGGACTCGGCTGGAGATGCTCTACCCCGGGGTGGGCGTGATCCTGGCGTTCGCGGTGCTGACGTTGGCGGCACAGGTCATGCGGGGCAGAGGCTAGCTAGCCGTTTGACGAAGGGCCTTGTTCAAGGAGGCTCTCGCCGCCGTTGCGCGCCAACGCCCCGTGCCATCCGGGGCAGTCTGGTTTGCAGCGGCCGCTCGTCGCCGATGGCCTGCCGTCGTGTGAACAGTCCCTAGTCCAGCGTGATCTGGTTGTCCTTCACCACCCTGGCCCAACGCTGCCCTTCGGCCGCGATGAGCGCGGCAAACTGCTCCGGGCTCCCGCCGGCGGGCACCATCCCCAGCTCGCGCAGCTGCTTGCGGTACTCGTCCGACTCGGCGATCTTGCGCGAGGTCGTGGCAATCAGGTCGAGGACGGGTTGCGGCGTGCCTTTGAGGGCAAAGACGCCGTGCCACGAATCTCCCTCGAACCCGGGAAAGGATTCGGCCACCGTCGGCACCTGGGGCAGGCTCTCCAGGCGCTTGCTGCTGGAAACGGCCAGGGGCCTGATCTTGCGGGTCTTGATGAACTGGAGCACGTCGGCGCTGGGCGAGAAGGCCACGTCGACGGTTCCGCCCACGAGGTCGGTCATGCCGCCGTCGCGGTAGGGCACGTGGTTGAGCGCAATGCCCGCGCTGTTGGCGAAGTAGGCCATCGACAGGTGCGGCACCGTGCCCACGCCGTACGAGGCGAAGTTGATCCGTTTCGGATGGGCCTGCGCGTCCTTGATCAGGTCGGCCAGGGTCTTGTAGGCCGACGATTCGGGCACCGAGACCACCAGCGGAATGGTGAGCATCCGTGTCAGCGGCACCAGGTCCGCCGGCTGGTAGGGAAGTTTCTTGTACGCATAGGGGTTGATGGTCACGGTGCCGCTGGCGGTGTAGAGCAGCGTATAGCCGTCGGCGGGCGCAGCGGCCACGGCCTGCGTGCCGACGATGGTGGCTGCGCCCGCGCGGTTTTCGATGACGACGGGTTGCCGCACCTGCTGGGACAGGCGCTCGCCCCAGAAGCGCGCCATGACGTCGGGGGCGGTCCCGGCCGGGAATGGCACGACCACGCGGATGGGCTTGCTGGGATAGGCGTTCTGCGCCTGCGCGCCGGGAGCGGCGCCGAGCATTGCGGCGACGGCGATGCCGCCCAGCGGCGCGAAGGTCTTGGCAAGGAACGATGGGAACAACATGTCGTCTGTCTCCGTTATGCGGCCGGGGGCCATGTGATGAAAGGAAGGCTCTTTCGCGCCGGGAGGGGCCTGGCGGCGTTTCACCGTGTTTCGCGGCGAACTCTAGGACGTCGTCCCGGCGCGAGGAAGCCGCGGGGGCGCAAATGAGTTTTCCAGTTGGCGCAGTCGCGCGAACGAATTTCTCGCCCCTTTGCATCCAAACCGGTCTCCGGTGCGTAGAGGTCCCAGCAGCGAGGAGCTGCTGCCGTCCGTCCATCTACCTACAACCAGGAGAACCTTCATGCACACCACCCGTCCCATCGCCGCGCTCGGCGCCGCCTCGGCCGTTGCCGTGCTCACCGCATGCGGCTCGATGTCTTCAGGCTCCATGGCCCCAGCGTTCAACCAGTCGACCCTGCCGCCGACCATCCAGGTACCCGCAGGCAACAAGGTCGCCATGGAAACCGTGGGCAAGGGCGACATCACCTACGAGTGCAAGGACAAGGCCAATGCGCCCGGCCAGACCGAATGGGTATTCGTCGGCCCCGACGCCAAGCTGTGGGACCGCGGCGGCAAGCAGGTCGGCAAGTACTACGGCCCGCCGGCCACGTGGGAGTCGAACGACGGCTCCAAGCTCACGGCCACGCAGCTGGCGGTGGCGCCCTCGGGGCCGACGAGCCTGCCGTTCCAGCTGGTCAAGGCGAATCCGGCCACGGGCACCGGCGCGATGACGGGCGTGACCTACATCCAGCGCGTGGCGCTGCAAGGCGGCGTGGCGCCCACGGGCGTGGCCTGCACGCCGGCCAACAAGGGCCAGAAGGAGATCGTGAAGTACCAGGCCGACTACATCTTCTGGAAGGCGTCCTGACGAGGCGCGGCTACTGCGGCTGAAGAGCCATGAGCACGGCATGGGCCAGGAGGTGGGCAACCATTGCCGCCTCCAGTCCGTGCCGCCAGAAGAGGTAGCCGGCCACGATGCCGAACTCGGCGTTGGCCCCGACGATGTAGACGACGAGGCCGGCACTCGGCGCGCCCGCCATGGCGAAGGCGGCAGGCAGGTGCCCCGCGCCGAACAGCAGCGCGCTGCCTGAGATGGCTGCCCAGAAGATCCAGGCCGACGGCTTTGAGCGATCTCGCTGCACGACGCGCCACAAGACCCAGGCCATCGCGCTCATGAGGCCCCAGCGCACCAGCACTTCCTCGGTGATGCCGCCGTAGAGAAAGCGCACGACGGCGGGCAGCACCACGCCCTGCAGCGGCGCGGCCACGTCGGCCGCAAGGCGCGAGATGGCCCACAGGAGCGCACCGCCGAGCAGGCCGCCGCACAGGCCGGGAACGAGCTGTTTCCCGAGCGCGCTCCATGGCGCCCTCGATTCGGCCAGCGCCGACAGTGCCGGCGCCTGAAGGCCGACGCCTGGCGCCAGCCTCGTGCCCGCGAATGCCGCAACCGCCAGCAGCAAGGAGGTCTGAATGCCCGAGGCCAGGCTCAATACCCACATCGGCACCGGCAGCGCCTTGCCCGCCAGGATCTCGGGCAGACCCAGCCATGCGACCGCGATCACGCCGGGAAGCCCGGCGCACAAGGTTGCTGCGAATACTCGTCGAGACAAAACTGTTCCTCCCTCCGCCCTCCGCGGCGGCCCCCAGGCACGATAGAAAACCAGGCTTGGCATGACCTGAAGCCATGCTGAAGAAACGCTGAACCTACGCGCTGCCCTGCACCGGCGGGATGCTGCTGTTCACGCCCTCATGCGCCTCATGCACGCGCCCGGCTCTGTGCCGCAGCGGCAGCGACACCGATCGCCGCCACCAGCAGGCACACCGAGAAGATCACCCCGCGCGTCTGCGTCGCATCGGCGAACGCGCCGACGATCAGCCCGGCCAGCGGCTGCGTGAGGTTGTTCAGCAGCACGATCACGCCGGTGGTCTTGCCGTAGTCGTGCGCCGGAATGATCCGCTGCCTGTGGATGCGGATGTAGATGCTGAACATCTTGTCGAAGCCGACGACGAGCAGGAAGCCGGCCGCATAGCCCCAGAGGCTGGTGCTCGCGGCCGTGAGCAGTCCGCCGGCCAGGATCAGCGCATAGGCGGTGACGCCCATGCGCCTGAGCGGTATCGACCCGCGGATGATCGCCAGCAGGATCGCGATGGTGGCCACGGCCCCGAGCGTCTGCAGCCACGCGTAGTAGGTGGCGGAGCGCTGGTGCAGCCCGGTGACCATCGCGGCCGCGGACGCGAGCGTGGTGCCCAGCATCAGGTTCACGCCGGAGGTGAGCATGGTCAGGCGCAGCAGCCCCGGCAGGCGCAGCACGTGGCCGACTGCCGTGACGATGAGTTGGAGGAAGTGGCCCGGCGCGCCCTGCGGCTCGTGCAACCGCACGGGGTTGCCGCGGCGCCAATACGAGGTGGCAGCGTCGGCCAGCAGGAAGAAGCCGGCCGCCGCGCCGACCACCGCCTGCCACGGCCACAGCGCGAACAGCGCCGCGGCCACCAGCGGGCCGAGCACGGTGCCGGTCTGCTCGGCTGTCTGCGCATAGGCCAGCACCTTGTCGAAGCCGTGCTGCGTGGCGATCTGCGGCAGCATCACTTCGCGCGCCATCACGCCCTGGGTAGTGAGCACGCCGCATACCGCGGAGAGCCCCACCAGCCAGCCGATGCCGCCGATCGCCTCGTTGGCCAGCACGCCGAGCACGCAGACCAGCGCGCGAAGAATCTGGCTGCCGCGCAGCAGCTTCAGCGGCGACACGCGGTCGCACAGCGCGCCGCAGACGGGGAACGACAGGAAACGCGGCAGCGTCTCGGCCGCGAAGGCATAGCCCGACCAGGCCACGTCCTGCGTCACCTGGAACACCACCAGCGGCACGAGGAACAGCAGGATCTGGTCGGCGAGCCTGGAGAGGAACAGCGAGAAGAGAAAGGCCGGGAACTTCATCGCGCCGTCATGTCCCGCGCAGACCCCGAGGGGAGAAGGGTGAGGGGTGCGGCGAGGGCGGGCATGCGCTGAAGATAATCGAAACATGATCGCGCTCGACTGCTACTACAGCCTCTCCTCTCCCTGGGCCTACCTCGGCGGCCCGCAACTGCAAGACATCGTGCGCCGCCACCACGTGCGGCTCACGCTCAAGCCCTACGACTTCCAGGCGGTGGTGCCGCAGACCGGCGGCATTCCGCTGAAGACGCGCCCCGAGCCGCGCCGCACCTACCACGCGCTCGAACTCGCGCGCTGGAGCGACTACCTCGGCATGCCGATGAACCTGGAGCCCGCGCACTACCCCAAGGGCGCACCCACCGATCCCAACTGGAACAAGTACCCGGGCTGGATGGTGATCGCCGCCCAGCTGCGGGGCCTCGACGCGCAGCCGCTGTCTCACGCGCTGCTGCGCGCCCTGTGGGCCGAGGAGCGCGACACCTCGAAGGCCGAGGTGCGCATCGCCGTGGCCGACGAGAACGGCTACGACGGCGCCTCGCTGCAGGCGATGGAGCAGTCGGCCGAGGTGCTGGCGATGTACCGCGCCAACAGCGCCGAGGCGGTGGAAGCGGGCGTGTTCGGCGCGCCGACCTTCATCCTGAACGGCGAGCGCTTCTGGGGTCAGGATCGGCTCGCGTTCCTCGACCGGGCGCTGGACAAGCTGCGCGCGGCGGGCTGAGCGCTCCCTGCGTCTTCAAAAAGGCCGGCCGCGGCAGCAGCGCCGGTATCAGCTTGCGGGTGATCCGTTCGACCGGCGTGCCGCGCTTGCGGCTGGCCGGCCCGGGTGCGCGGGCGCCACGCAGAAGGCGAACTCGAGGCTGTCCACGGTCACTGCCCGGCAGGAATGGAAGGGGACGGAAAGGGGGCGGAAAAAGTGTTCAAAAAATTCGATCATTGAAGATAAAAAGTTTCGTCAATGACAGCCTCGCGGCCCGCGATGATTCGTTCCATGCCAAGGAGATTTCTCTCCGGAAGCGATTGTGAATCAGATCGAACATTCAACCAACCCGCAGGAGTTCTCACATGTCCATCAAAGCCACCCCCACCGCCGGTTCCAAGCTGCTCAAGCCCACCGATCACACGCTGGTGATGATCGACTTCCAGTCGCAGATGGCCTTCGCCACGCACTCGATCGACGCCGTGAACCTGCGCAACAACGCCGCGCTGGTGGCGCAGGCGGCGGCCGGCTTCGGCGTCTCGACCATCCTCACGACCGTGGCCGAGAAGAGCTTCTCGGGCCCGATGTTCAGCGAGATCACCGACGCCTTCCCGGGCCAGAAGATGCTCGACCGCACCTCGATGAACACCTGGGAAGACGCCGCCGTGATCGAGCGCGTGAACCAGATCGGCAAGCCGCGCATCGTGCTGGCGGGCCTGTGGACCAGCGTGTGCATCGTGGGCCCGGCGCTGTCGGCACTCGACCAGGGCTTCGAGGTGTACGTGATCGCCGATGCCTGCGGCGACGTCTCGAGCGAGGCGCACAACCGCGCGATGGAGCGCATGGTGCAGGCCGGCGCGCAGCCGATGACCTCGCTGCAATACCTGCTGGAGCTGCAGCGCGACTGGGCCCGCGGCGAGACCTACGAGCTGACCACCGGCATCGCGAAGAAGGTCGGCGGCGCCTACGGCCTGGGCGTGACCTACGCCAAGACCATGTTCGGTGCGCACGAAGGCTGATCGAAGCACGAAACCTGCTGCGCCCCCCGGGGCCTCCTGCTCGGTCTCCGAGACAGCCGGAACCTGGTCAGCGCCGCCAGGGGCGCATCGCTCCCCGGCGCTGCAGGGGAGGGCTTGAGCCTCCGGTCGCCAGGGGCGATGCCCGTGGCGATAATCCCGGGATGCGAATCCGCTTTACCAAGATGCAGGGAGCCGGCAACGATTTCGTCGTGCTGGACGAAACGCGCGGCACGCTGGGCCTCAGCGCCGCGCAATACCGCTTTCTGGCCGACCGCCACTTCGGCGTCGGCGCCGACCAGATCCTCACTGTGCGGCCCTCGCCGGGCGAAGGCATCGACTTCCAGTACGTGATCCACAACTCCGACGGCGGCGAGGTGGAGCAGTGCGGCAACGGCGCGCGCTGCTTCATGCGCTTCGTCAGCGAACACCAGCTGACCGGCAAGAAGCAGGTGCGCGTGCAGACCCTCTCCGGCGTGATCGAACCCCGCATGGGCGACGACGGCCGCGTCACGGTCGACATGGGCGCCCCCATCTTCGAACCGGCCCGCGTGCCCTTCGACCCCGCGGGTCTCGACCCCCAGCCCGAAGGCGGCTGGCACAAGTGGCACCTGGCCCTCGGCACCCGCGCCGGCAGCGCCATCGTTTCCGTAGCCGTGCTCTCGATGGGCAATCCGCACGCGGTGCAGGTGGTGGACAACGTCGACACCGCTCCGGTGGCCGAGCAGGGCCCGCAGATCGAGCACCACCCGCGCTTTCCGCAGCGGGTGAATGCCGGGTTCATGCAGGTGGTCGACCGTTCCAACATCAGGCTGCGGGTGTTCGAGCGCGGCGCCGGCGAAACGCTGGCCTGCGGCACCGGCGCCTGCGCGGCGGTGGTGGCGGGCATCCGCCTCGGGCTGCTGGAGCGCCGCGTGGACGTGCAGACGCACGGCGGCGTGCTGACGATCGAGTGGCAGGGGGAGGGCCAGCCGGTGCTGATGACCGGGCCGGCCGTCACGGTCTTCGAGGGAGACATCGAGGTGCCGGAGCTGCCATGACCAACTTCACGAGCAACAACAACGACGCCAACGCCATGAACCCGATCACCGAAGACGACATCGCCAACTACCTGGCGAACACGCCCGACTTCTTCGAGCGCCATGCCCAGCTGCTGGCGCAGGTGCAGCTCACCAGCCCCCACGGCAACCGCGCCGTGAGCCTGCAGGAGCGCCAGGCCGAGATGCTGCGCGAGAAGATCAAGGCGCTGGAGCATCGCCTGATGGACATGATGCGCCACGGCACCGAGAACGTCGTCATCGCCGACCGCCTGCAGCGCTGGACCACAGGCCTCCTGACCACGCGCGACCCGCGCAGCCTGCCCTACCGCATCGCGGTCGACCTGCAGTCGCTCTTCCTGGTGCCGCAGACGGCCATCAAGGTGTGGGACTGCAGCGGCGAATACCTCAACGAGGCCTACGCCCAGTGGGTGAGCGACGACGTGAAGGCGCTGGCCACCTCGCTGACCTCGCCCTACTGCGGGCTGAACTCGGGCTTCGAGGCCTCCAGTTGGCTGCCCGAGCCGCAGTCCGCGATGTCGATTGCGCTGATCCCGCTGCGCCCCGGCCCCGAGTCGCCGGCCTTCGGCCTGCTGGTGCTGGCCTCGCCCGACGCGCAGCGCTTCAACGCCGAGATGGGCACCGATTTTCTCGAGCGCATCGCCGAGCTGGCCTCGGGCGCGCTTTCGCGGCTGCGTCCTTGAAACGTCCGCGCTGGTTGCGGCGGCCCTGGCAGGTCGTGCTGGCTTGCGGGCTGGCGGGCGTGCTGCTGGTGTACGCGGCCATCGGGGCGTTCAACTGGCGGCATTCCGAAGACTTGCTCGCGAACCCGCCCCGGCGGCAGGCCGATGCGGCGCTGGTGCTCGGCAGCCGGGCGTACCTGGACGGCAAACCGCACCCGTGCCTGACCGGTCGGGTCGACACGGCCGTGGCGCTGGCGAAGGCCGGGCTCGTGAGGCAGCTGGCCTTCTCGGGCGGCGTGGATTCCGAGGACAGCCGCATCGAGGCCATCACGATGGGCGAACACGCGATCGCCTCGGGCTTCACCGGGCCGATGGTGCTGGAGCCGGCATCGACCTCCACGCGGCTGAACCTGTCGCTGTCGCGCCCGCTGCTGCTGGCGGCGGGGGTACGCAGCGTGGTCATCGTGTCGGAGCCCTTTCATCTGTGGCGCGTCGAGCGTCTGGTGAAGATGAGCGGCTTCGACAAAAGCTTCGACGTGCAGTACGCCGCGGCGCCCACCTCCTGCTGGCAGGCGCTCGGGCCCTTCTCCAAGGGTGCGTTGCGCGAGCCGGCGGCCATCATCAACAATGCCGGGCATGGCTATCTCTTCTGAGCCGGCAGCATCCACTCCTTCGGACTGGATCGAGAAATACCTGGAGCACGTGCGCGTCGAGCGCCGGCTCGCGGCGCGCACGGTGGAGCTCTACGCCTTCCACCTGCAGTCCCTGCGCGAGCACGCCGCCGAGGCAAAGCTGCCGCTGGACCGCGTGCAGACCGCTCACATCCGCCGCTGGATGGCGCAGCTGCACAGCGCGGGGCGCGAGCCGCGCGGCATCGCGCTGGTGCTGTCGTGCTGGCGTAGCTTCTACCGTTGGCTGGGGCACGAAGGGCTGGTCGGCTTCAACCCGGTGCAGGACGTGCACGCGCCCAAGGCCGGCCGGCCGCTGCCCAAGGCCCTGGGCGTGGACGACGCGGTGAGGCTTGCAGAGCTCTACGACCCCGAGGCCGACCCCTGGACCGAAACGCGCGACGGCGCCATCGTCGAGGTGCTGTACGGCTGCGGCCTGCGCGTGAGCGAGCTGACCGGGCTCGATGCGCAGGCCAGCGCCACGGCACGAGGCTGGGTCGATCTCGATGCGATGGAGGCCAGCGTGCTCGGCAAGGGCAGCAAGCGCCGTATCGTGCCCATCGGCAGCAAGGCGGGCGAAGCGCTGCGCGACTGGCTCGCGGTGCGCGGCGACTGCCCCGGGCTCACCACCGCCCGCCTGCACGACCCGCAGGCCGCCGGGGCGCTCTTCATCAGCGCCAAGGGCATGCGGATGTCGTCGCAGGCGGTGTGGAAGCTGCTGCGCGAGCGCAGCCTGAAGGCCGGCCTGGCGGCGCCGGTGCATCCGCACATGCTGCGCCATTCCTTCGCGAGCCACGTGCTGCAGTCCAGCAGCGACCTTCGCGCGGTGCAGGAGCTGCTGGGCCATGCCAGCATCGCGACCACGCAGGTCTACACGCGGCTGGACTTCCAGCACCTGGCCAAGGTCTACGACGCGGCACATCCGCGGGCCAAGGCCCGCGAAGACAAAGACAAGTAAGCGACAAGAAACAATGAAAACCCTTCGCCTCAAACCCGGCAAGGAGCGCTCGCTGCAGCGCCGCCATCCCTGGGTGTTCGAATCCGCCATCGCGCGCGGCGGCGCCGATTCCGGCGAGACGGTGCGCGTCGAGTCGCACGACGGCACTTTTCTCGCATGGGCCGCGTTCAGCCCCGAATCCAAGATCCGCGCGCGGGCCTGGAGCTTCAACGAGACGCAGCGCATCGACGCGGCCTTCCTCGCTTCGCTGTGCGCCCGCGCCGTGGCTGCGCGGGGCCTGTTCGATCTGCAGAGCGACGGCGTGCGGCTGGTGCACGGCGAGGCCGACGGCCTGCCGGGGCTGATCGTCGACCGCTACGGCGACACGCTGGTGGCGCAGTTCCTCTCGGCCGGCGTGGAGCGGTGGAAGGGCGTGCTGGCCGATGCGCTGCTCAAGGCCACGGGCCTTTCGAAGCTCTACGAGCGCTCCGACGCGAGCGGCCGCGAGCGCGAGGGCCTGAAGCCGGTCACCGGCTGGCTGCGCGGCGAAGGGCCGACCGAGATCGTCATCCGCGAGCACGGCTGGAAGCTGTCGCTGGACATCGCCACCGGCCACAAGACCGGCTTCTACCTCGACCAGCGCGACAGCCGCCAGCGTTTTGCCGAGCTGGCGCAGCACCGTCGATTCAGGCGCGTGCTGAACTGCTTCTGCTACACGGGCGGGTTCACCGTCGCGGCGCTGGCGGGGCTGAAGGCCGCAGGCGCGCTGCAGGGCGCGCAGCTGGTGTCGGTCGATTCGTCGCTGCCGGCGCTGGAGCGGGCGCGCGGCCATCTGGCGCTCAACGGCTTCGATGCCGCCGGCGGGAATGGCATCGAGGCCGAGTTCCTCGACGCCAACGTCAACACCGTGCTGCGCGAGTTCATCGACCAGGGCCGTACCTTCGACGCCATCGTGCTCGACCCGCCCAAGTTCGCGCCCACGGTGGCGCACGCCGAGCGCGCCGCGCGGGCCTACAAGGACATCAACCGGCTCGCGCTCAAGATCCTGGAGCCGGGCGGGGTACTGCTGACCTTCTCGTGCTCGGGCGGCATCAGCGCCGACCTGTTCCACAAGATCGTGGCATCGGCGGGGCTGGACGCGGGCGTGGACGGCTACATCGCCGAACGGCTGGGTGCCGCGCCCGACCATCCGATGACCATCGAATTCCCGGAAGGGGAGTATCTGAAAGGCCTGGTGGTGGTCAGGAAGCCTGCCTGAAACGGGGCTTGACCCTGCCGCCAACGCAACTCAGTGGCATTGGCTAAACTGCCGGGCCGCGCCTTCCACGGCCCCCATTTCCCGTTTTCCGCTTCCGGAGCACATTCCCCATGGCCCTCATTCCCGCGACCATCCTCACCGGCTTTCTCGGCTCGGGCAAGACCACGCTGCTCAAACGCATCCTGACCGAGGCCCACGGCCAGAAGATCGCGGTCATCGAGAACGAGTTCGGCGAGGAGAACATCGACAGCGACATCCTCGTGACCGAATCGAAGGAGCAGATCGTGCAGATGAGCAACGGCTGCGTCTGCTGCACCATCCGCGAAGACCTGCGCGAGGCGCTGCAGCTGCTGGCCGCCAAGAAGCGCCAGGGCCTGCTCGACTTCGACCGCGTGGTGATCGAGACCACCGGCCTGGCCGACCCCGGCCCCGTGGCCCAGACCTTCTTCATGGATGACGAGATCGCAGAGAGCTACCTGCTCGACTCGATCCTCACGCTGGTGGATGCCAAGCACGCACCGCAGCAGCTGAACGACCGCCAGGAAGCGCGCCGCCAGGTGGGCTTCGCCGACCAGATCTTCATCAGCAAGAGCGACCTGGTCGCGGCCGAGGAGACCGACGCGCTGATCCACCGCCTGAAACACATGAACCCGCGCGCGCCGCAGCAGAAGGTGCATTTCGGCGAGGTGCCGCTGAAGGACGTGTTCGACCTGCGCGGCTTCAACCTGAACGCCAAGCTCGACATCGACCCCGACTTCCTGAAGGAAGACGACCACGATCATCACCACCATGACCACGAGCACGGCGAGCACTGCGACCACCCCTCGCACAAGCATGAAGGCCATGGCCACCATCACCACGTGGACGACGACGTCAAGAGCTTCGTCTACAAGGCCGATCGTCCGTTCGACCCCGCCAAGCTGGAAGACTTCCTGGGCGCGATCGTCAACATCTACGGCCCGCGCATGCTGCGCTACAAGGGCGTGCTGAACATGAAGGGCACCGAGCGCAAGGTGATCTTCCAGGGCGTGCACCAGCTCATGGGCAGCGACCTGGGCCCGGAATGGGGCAAGGACGAGGCGCGCCAGAGCCGCATGGTGTTCATCGGCATCGAGCTGCCACGCGAGATCCTGGAACAAGGCCTGGAGCAGTGCCTGGTCTGACCTGAAGAGCCGCTGAAGGCTTCCTGAAGCAAAAACAAAAACGGCGCTGGCCCGCGAGGCCAGCGCCGTTTTTCGTTGGGGCAGGGCGGCTTACTTGCCCGAGCCGTTCATGCCGGGCGCTCCGCCCAGCGGCTGGCCGTTGACCTTCAGGTTGCCCTCGCTGAACTCGACCTGGGTGGTGACGTCGTCGCCGTCGCGCTTCACGAAGCCGCTTTGCTCGCCCTGTTCGACCAGGCCGGCCACCATTTCGGGCGGCGGTGTCTGGCCGCTCTCGGCACCGGTCTCGGCCAGCTTCTCGAGCCACTTCATGGGCAGCCGCGCGTGGGCCTTGAGCACGCCGCGCTTCATCATCAGCGCCGTGCCCGGCAGTTGCAGGTCTTCGTCGGTCACGCCGGCCATGCCGGCCGAATAGCCGAGTTCGGCGCGCTTGCCGTCGATCTCGACCAGCAGCTTGTCGATGCCGGCCTCGGGCGCGTACTTGGCCATGGCCTTGAGGTCGGGCGTGAGCTGCTCGAACAGCGCCTGCATGGCCGCCTGGGAAGCTTTGCTGCCCCCCTTGCCGCAGCTGTTGGCGGCGCTGGACTGCATCCAGGCGTCGGCCAGCTTCTTGTAGCCGGCGCCGTGGATGCGGCGCGCGCCGCTGGTCAGCTCGAACTTGTCGATCTTGGTCTCGCCGATCTTGCCGGTGCCCTTGAGGGTGCCGGTGGAGGCGTAGAGGCCGTCCTTGATGCTCGCGTCGCCCACCAGGTCGATGCCCTGCAGCACGATGGCCGGCAGCGCCTTCGGCGGCTCGGAGCCGTCCTCGGCCGCCTTCTTCTTGACGGTGAATTCCAGGGAGTCGAGCCGGCCCTCGCTCTTGCCGGTGGCCAGGAACCAGCCGGCGCTGCTGTCCATGTCGGCCTTGGCGGTGAGCTTGCCCATCTTCATGGTCACGCCGCGGCGCACTTCGTTGAAGTCCAGGCCGGGCATGCTCAGGTCGTAGTGCGCCTGGGTGCGCGCGGCGTTCACCTGCACGCGGGCCTGCAGGCCCTGCCAGTCGAGGCGGCCCTTGCCGTCCTCGGCCAGCTTGACGGGCGCGACCGTCAGGTCGCTCGTGAAGCCGCCATCAAAGCCGACCTTGGTGCGGGCCGACACGGGCTTGGCCTCTCCGAAGAATTTCTTCGCCTCGGCCTGCGCCTTGTCGTCGAGCACCAGTTCGCTGTCGATGACGGCGGCCGCCAGCGTGCCGCCGGCCAGCGGGCCGTGGTGGATGGTGTCGCGGATGGTCAGGCGCAGCTGCTTCGGCGGCTTGATGGCGGGGGTGTCGTCTTCCTCGCCGTCTTCCTTTTCCTCTTCGTCCTGGCCAGCGGTGGGCTGGCTGGCAGCCGGCGCGGCCGCATCGGCCGCGCAGCCGATTTCCAGCGTGACGGTGCTGACGGCGCCCAGGAAGCCGCGTTCGTACTTGCGCTCGGTCACGCGCACCAGCGCGGTCTGCTTGGGCAGCTCGTCCAGGGCGGTGTCGTAGCGCGACTTGATCTGCGACCCGGCCCACCAGGTGCTGCCGCCGTAGGCGACGGCGATGGCCGCGGCCAGGACTCCCAAAACTGCTTTCTTGTTCAAGGCTTGTTGCTTTCTTGTGTCTGTCTTGCGATTGATCGGAATGATCGGATAGGCCCCCTGCGCCATATGGACAAAGGCCGGGGCCCGCGCGCCACCCCCTCCGGCGGCGCCGGGCGATGCTAACGGAGTCGGACGGCATGCCGGAACATGTCCCGCGCCGTCGAGTTCTCTATACAATCGCGCGCCTGTTTCGCAAGCCACGTCCTGCTCCCAGGGACAAGATGTGACTTCCGGCACGGGGCGCCGTACGTTCCTGGCGGGCTTTCGGGGGTATAACCCCGGGGTTCGCCACTTGGCGGGCACCCCGACAACGGGGGCCTGTGCGGCCTGAAAGCCGCAACGGGCCTCCATGGGAGGAGACACCCAGTGAAAGCGCGTTCCAGTTCGTCCAAGGAGCCAGTCACCGTGAAGAAACCCGCCGCCAAGGCCACGCCAGCAACCAAGCCCGCCGTCAAGAAGGCGACGGCTGCGAAGCAGGCTGTACCTGCGGCCGCGAAGGCTTCCGGTTCCGCGACCAAGGAGAAGAGCGAGAAGAGCGCGCCGTCCAAAAAGCCCGCAGCACCACCGGCCAAGGCCGCGACCGCTGCGACAAAGAAGTCCGCCAAGCCTGCAACTGCCGCCACCAAGACCGCGGGCGCGGGCTCATCGTCATCCAAACCCGTCGGCCGCCCTGCTGCCGTTCCTTCTGTCCCCCCGATCCCCATGAAAAAAACGGCTGCCGCCTCCACCTCCGCCCCGGCGACACCCTCGATGCCCGCCCAAACCGCCACGCCCGCTCCCGCCGCGCGTGGTGGCCGCGTGTCCCGGCTGTCGCAACTGACCGTCCCCTCGATGCCGCAGTCGGTGGCATCGACGGCCGCCAAGTCCACTTTCTCGCAAAGCCATTCCAACGCGCTGGTGCCTCCGCCGCCCCTCGCCATCAAGAAAGATCCGAAACTGGCCAACAACTGGAAAACCAAGTCGCCCGCCGAACTGAGCGATGCCGAAGTCATTGCCATGCCCGACGACGAGTACATGAACGAAAAGCAGATGGCGTTCTTCCGCCTGAAGCTCGAAGAACTCAAGCGCGGCATCCTCGAGAACGCCGGCGAGACCACCGAGCACCTGCGTGAAGACACGGTGGTCGTGCCCGACCCGGCCGACCGCGCCACCATCGAGGAAGAGCACGCCCTGGAACTGCGCACCCGCGACCGCGAGCGCAAGCTGCTCAAGAAGATCGAGCAGTCGATCCAGCGCATCGACGCCGGCGACTACGGCTACTGCGACGAGACCGGCGAGCCCATCGGCGTCGGCCGCCTGCTGGCCCGCCCGACCGCGACGCTTTCGCTCGAGGCGCAGCAGCGCCGCGAACTCAAGCAGAAGATGTTCGGGGATTGAAGCGAGCACAAGGTAGATAAACGCCAGCGTCTTCTCTTCGATAGCCTTCGCCGAATGCCAAAGGAAGAATCGGGCCGCCTTCTGTCCAAGGTGGCCAAGTTTGTCCGCAATCCCCTGAAGGATTGGTCGGAGCTGGATGCCCCTGCGTCCGCCGCGCCCTCGGATTCCTCGCTGCCCGCGCAGACCTACAGCCGGGAGATGCTCAAGGAGATGATCGAGCGGCGCCAGCGCAACGATTTCGTGCGCCGGCGCGAGTTCGACATGCTGCGCAAGCTGCGCCAGCGCGAGGCCGCCGCGCATGCCTTCGAGGCGACGGTCACGCCGTCGTCCTTCAACATCAACAGCTCCTCCGAAAGGTCGGAGGGCCGCGCGCTCACGCTCAAGAAGATCGACGAGATCGAGCAGCAGATGTCGCAGCAGTGGTGGAAGGGGCGGGGGCCGAACGGCGAAACGCTCGTCAATCCGCCGCCCGACGCCGGCGCGGAAACCCTGCCGCCGGTGCACACCGACGAGCTGCTCTCCGAGCCCGCGGAGGCCCTGCCCGCCGCGGCGGTGACCCCGACCGGCGCCGCCGCTCCGGCCGTGGCCGAAGGCGTGCCGTTGCTGTCGTCGCGCCTTGCGCACGACGGCGCGCTCGAGGAAGCGGTAATCCGCTTCGCGCACGGCGACGACACGGGCGCCGAGGCGATCCTGCTGCAGGCCCTGGCTTCCCCGCCCGACAGCGTGTCGCCCGTCGAGAGCGCGACCGACGCAACCAACGAGCGCGACGACAACCGCTGGCGCGCGCTCTTCGACCTGTACCGCGCGACCGGCGACGCCGCAAAGTTCGCCGCCGCCCGCATGCGCTACGCGCAGCGCATGCGGCGCATGGGTCCCGATTGGGTTTCCCTGGAAGAGCTGGCCCGCAGCGTCAAGGCCGTCACCGCCAGCGAGGACGCTGCCGGGGTGGCTGCCGAGGGCGCCCACGGCCAGGCCGACTGGACCTGCCCCACGCGCCTGGGACGCGAGGGCCTGATGGAGCTCACCCGGGCGCTGTCGAAGGCCGGCTCGGTCTGGACGCTCGACTGGCGCGGGCTTCATGCCGTCGAGCCCGAGGCTGCCGCGCCGCTGCGCGTGCTGTTCACCCACTGGGCCGATTCGCCGGTTCAGCTTCGCTTCATGGGCTCGGCGCAGCTGCTGGCCGTGCTGGCCGAGGCCGCGCCCAACAACGAGCGCGGCACCGACGACGTCTGGTGGCAGCTGCACCTCGCGGCGCTGCGCTTGATGCACCTGCCCGACGACTTCGAGCTGGTGGCGCTCAACTACTGCATCACCTACGAGGTGTCGCCGCCCGCCTGGCAGGACCCGAAGGGCGAATGCACCTCGCTGGCCGCGCCGCCCGCGAGCCGGCCCAGCTCGGTGTGGTCGCTGCTGTCGGTCGGCGGCGACTCCGAGAGCTTCCCGTCCACCGACAGCGGCTTTGCCGCGCTGGCGGGCGACCTGCGCGGCGAGTCGCTGTCGAACTGGCAGCGGCTGGACCACGACCTGCGCCACACCACCGCGCCCGTCATCTCGTGCGCCGCGCTGCTGCGCATGGACCTCGCCGCCGCTGGCACGCTGCTGAGCTGGGTGCGCGCGCGCGATGCCAACGGCGAGCGCGTGCAGTTCGTCGATGCGCACCGGCTGATTGCGGCGCTGTTCAACCTGGTAGGCATTGCCGATCACGCGACCGTGGCGGTTAGAAAAAACTAAGGGATCGGCCGGCCCCCGCACGGGTTGCATTGCCTTCGGCCACCCCCAGATGGCTGCGATGGAACAGTTTCACGGCACCACCATCGTGAGCGTGCGCCGCAAGACCCCCCAGGGCGACCAGGTCGCCATCGGCGGGGACGGGCAGGTCACTCTCGGCAACATCGTCATCAAGGGCACGGCGCGCAAGGTGCGCCGCCTCTATCACGGCAAGGTGCTTGCCGGCTTCGCGGGCGCCACCGCGGATGCCTTCACGCTCTTCGAGCGCTTCGAGGCCAAGCTCGAGAAGCACCAGGGGCACCTGACCCGCGCCGCGGTCGAGCTCACCAAGGACTGGCGCACCGACCGCGTGCTGCGCAAGCTCGAGGCCATGCTCGCGGTGGCCGACGCCACCACCTCCCTCATCATCACCGGCAACGGCGACGTGCTGGAGCCCGAGGACGGCGTGATCGCCATCGGCTCGGGCGGCGCGTATGCGCAGTCGGCGGCCAAGGCGCTGATCGAGAACACCGAGCTTTCGGCCGAGCAGATCGTGCGCAAATCGCTGGCGATCGCCGGAGAAATCTGCATTTACACGAACATGAACCACACGGTGGAAGCGCTCTGACCATGTCCATGACCCCCCAGGAGATCGTCTCCGAGCTCGACAACCACATCGTCGGCCAGCCGGCAGCCAAGCGCGCCGTGGCCATCGCCCTGCGCAACCGCTGGCGCCGCCAGCAGGTGGACGACAAGCTGCGCCACGAGATCACGCCGAAGAACATCCTCATGATCGGCCCCACGGGCGTGGGCAAGACCGAGATCGCCCGCCGCCTCGCGCGACTGGCCGACGCGCCCTTCATCAAGGTCGAGGCCACCAAGTTCACCGAGGTGGGCTACGTGGGCAAGGACGTCGACTCCATCATCCGAGACCTGGCCGAGATCGCCGTCAAGCAGACGCGCGAGGCCGAGAGCATTAAGGTGCGCGCGCGCGCCGAGGATGCCGCCGAGGAGCGCATCCTCGACGTGCTGCTGCCCCAGGCGCGCAGCGCCGACGGCAGCTCCACCGCGACCGACGCCAGCAACGCCACCCGCCAGGCCTTCCGCAAGAAGCTGCGCGAGCATCAGCTCGACGACAAGGAGATCGAGCTCGACCTCGCCGAGACCCGCGCCCCGCTGGAGATCATGGGCCCGGCCGGCATGGAGGAAATGACCGAGCAGCTGCGCGGCATGTTCGGCCAGCTCGGCGGAGGCAAGCGCAAGACGCGCAAGCTCAAGATCGCCGAGGCGCTGCGCCTCCTGACCGACGAGGAAGCCGCCAAGCTGGTCAACGAGGACGAGATCCGCACGCAGGCGATCGCCAATGCCGAGCAGAACGGCATCGTCTTCATCGACGAGATCGACAAGGTCGCCACCCGCAGCGAATCCCAGGGCTCCGACGTGTCGCGCCAGGGCGTGCAGCGCGACCTGCTGCCGCTGGTGGAGGGCACGGCCGTCACCACCAAGTACGGCGTGGTGCGCACCGACCACATGCTGTTCATCGCGAGCGGGGCCTTCCACCTGAGCAAGCCCAGCGACCTCATTCCCGAGCTGCAGGGGCGCTTTCCGATCCGCGTGGAGCTGCAGTCGCTCTCGGTGGCGGACTTCGAGAGCATCCTCACGCAGACCCGTGCGTCGCTCGTGAAGCAGTACCAGGCGCTGCTCGCCACCGAGGGCGTGACGCTCGAATTCACGCCCGAGGGCGTGAACCGGCTGGCCACCATCGCCTTCGAGGTGAACGAGCGCACCGAGAACATCGGCGCACGCCGTTTGTCGACCGTGATGGAGCGCCTGCTGGATGAGGTAAGCTTCGACGCGACCCGCCTCGAAGGGCAATCGATCCGCATCGATGCCGCCTATGTCGACCAGCGCCTTGCGGCACTAAGTCACGACGAAGACCTTTCGCGCTTCATCCTCTGAAGCCGCTTCTCTCTCCCCCTGTAACGGGGGAATCCTTCACGCATCACTTTCACTGCGTGAGCTAAGTGCTTAATTCTCAACGAAATTCGCCGATTCCAAGGATTTGGAATCGGCGCTAAGTCGTTGATTCCATTACAAAAAATAGCCCAAACGGCCAGTTGCTTCCGAAGTGTTTCCTGCTACAGTGCAAAAAAGTGCAGTTAAGTGGGAAAAAGTGCGGGTAGTGCCCCTTTCGGGTGCCGCAGCACTCCCAACACAGGGGTTTCGTGGTCGTGTTTCAAGGCGCTTCATCGCTCAGTCTGGATGCCAAGGGGCGGCTCTCCGTGCCGACCCGGCATCGTGACGTCCTGAGCGCGACGGCAGGCGGCCAGCTCACGATCACCAAGCATCCGCACGGATGCCTGATGGTGTTCCCCCGTCCCGAATGGGAAAAATTCCGCGAGCGCATCGCCGCGCTGCCGATGTCGGCCCAGTGGTGGAAGCGCGTCTTCCTGGGCAACGCCATGGACGTCGAGATGGATGGCACCGGCCGCATCCTGGTGTCGCCCGAGCTGCGCGCGGCCACCGGCATCACGCGCGAGACGCTGCTGCTGGGCATGGGCAACCACTTCGAGCTCTGGGACAAGGCCACCTACGAGGCCAAGGAGGCCGAGGCCACCCAGGGCGAGATGCCGGACGTATTCCAGGACTTCGCGTTCTGAGGGGCATCGTGAACACGCCCTGGACCCACACGACCGTCTTGCTCGGTGAGGCGGTGGAAGCTCTTCTATCCGGCAGCACGGCGGCCACCGGCACCTACGTGGACGCCACCTTCGGAAGAGGAGGGCACGCGCGCGCGATCCTCGCGCGGCTGGCGCCGGAAGGCAGGCTCATCGCATTCGACAAGGATGCGGAAGCAGTGGCCGAAGCAGCGCGCATCTCCGATGCGCGTTTTTCCATCCGCCACCAGGGATTCCGTTCGATCGGCGAGCTGCCCGATGCGAGCGTCGCGGGCCTGCTCATGGACCTGGGCGTGAGCTCGCCGCAGATCGACAACCCGGTGCGCGGTTTCAGTTTTCGTTTCGATGGTCCGCTCGACATGCGCATGGACACCACGCGCGGCGAGAGCGTGGCCGAGTGGCTGGCAACGGCCGAACTACAGCAGATTGCAGAGGTGATCCGTGACTATGGCGAAGAACGGTTTGCTGTTCAGATTGCAAAGGCGATTGTTGCTCGCCGACAAGAACGGGGCCCAATTTCAACCACCACCGAACTGGCCGAGCTCGTGGCTGGCACGGTCAAAACCCGCGAGCCGGGCCAGAACCCTGCAACGCGCACATTTCAGGCTTTTCGGATTTTCATCAACGCCGAGCTTGAAGAGCTGCAACAAGCGCTAGAAGCCAGCCTGTCGGTGCTGAAGCCCGGTGGACGGCTCGCGGTCATCAGCTTCCATTCGCTGGAGGACCGCATCGTCAAGCAGTTCATCGCGAAGCACTCGAAGGAGGTCTACGACCGCCGCGCGCCGTTCGCCGCGCCCAAGGCCATGAAGCTGCGTGCGCTGGAGCGCATCAAGCCCTCGGAGGCCGAGGTGAGCGGCAATCCGCGAGCGCGCAGCGCCATTCTGCGAGTGGCAGAACGAACGGAGGCCCCATGAGCGCCGCCCGGCCGCCCGAAGGCGCTCGCCCCCTCGCTTGCGAGGGGGTTGGCGAAGCCGCGCAGCGGCGCAGCCTGGGGGAGGTTCTCTAGCCATGGCCCGCGTGAACCTGCTCCTGCTGATGGCCGTCATTGCGACGGCTTTGTACCTTGTGCACACCCAGTACCTGTCGCGCCAGCTCTACACCGAGCTCGACCGCGTGCAGCAGGACGCCCGCCGCCTGGAAACCGAGCGCGACCGCCTGCAGGTCGAGAAGCGCGCGCAGGCCACGCCGCTGCGCGTCGAGCGGCTCGCCAAGGAGCAGCTGCAGATGCGCACCACCTCCCCGGCGATCACGCAATACGTGCGGCCCGACGGCTCCGTGATTCCCGCCGTCGCACCGGTGGCGCCGACGCCGGCCGTCACCACCGCCAAGCCGGCAGCCAAACCCGCGGCCAAACCGGCCACCGCAGCGAGGGCCGCGCGATGACCCGTGGCAACCGCAGCGTCCGCTACACCACCAGCCCCTTGCTCGCGAGCAAGACGCCGGTCTGGCGCAGCAAGCTCATCGTGGCCGGCATCGCCTTCGGCTTCCTGGTGCTGGCCGGCCGCGCGGCCTACGTGCAGGTCATCGGCAACAGCTTCTTCCAGCGCCAGGGCGAGGTGCGCTTCGCGCGAACGCTCGAACTGCCGGCCAATCGCGGCCGCATCCTCGACCGCAACGGGCTCATCCTCGCCTCGAGCGTGGTCGCGCCCAGCATCTGGGCCATTCCGGAGGACATCGAGCGCGACGACCCCGAGGTGCGCGCCAAGCTCAAGCAGGTGGCCAAGCTGCTGGAGATGTCGCAGAAGGACTTCGACAAGAAGCTCGAAGACGAGGACAAGACCTTCGTCTGGATCAAGCGCCAGGTCGACGAGCCCATCGCCAAGCAGATCGCGGCGATGAACCTCAAGGGCATCTACCAGCGCAAGGAATACAAGCGCCAGTACCCCGAGGGCGAGGCCGCCGCGCACGTGGTGGGCTTCACCAACGTGGAAGACAACGGCCAGGAAGGCATCGAGCTGGCCTTCAACAAGGACCTGGCCGGCAAGGCCGGCTCGCGCCGCGTCATCAAGGACCGCCTGGGCCGCGTGGTCGAGGGCGTGGGCGAGACCGTGCCGCCGCTGGACGGCAAGGACATCCAGCTCAGCGTCGACAGCAAGGTGCAGTTCTTCGCCTACCAGAAGCTGCGCGACGCCGTGACCGCGCGCAAGGCCAAGGCCGGCAGCGTGGTGGTGCTCGACTCCGTCACCGGCGAGGTGCTGGCGCTGGCCAACTACCCGAGCTACGTGCCCGACAAGCGCCAGAACCTCACCGGCGAGCAGCTGCGCAACCGCGCGCTCACGGACACCTTCGAGCCCGGCTCGACCATGAAGCCGATCACGGTGGGCATGGCGCTGGAGGCCGGCCGCGTGAAGCCCTCGACGCTGATCGAAACCGGGCCCGGCCGCTACCAGATCGGCGGCTTCACCATCAGCGACACGCACAACTACGGCGCGCTGACGGTCGAGGGCGTGATCCAGAAGTCGAGCAACGTCGGCGCGCTCAAGATCGCCCAGAAGATGACCCCGCACGAGATGTGGGACACCTACACCGCGCTGGGCTATGGCCAGAAGCCGCAGATCCAGTTCCCCGGCGCCGTGACCGGCCGGCTGCGCCCCTGGAAGACCTGGAAGCCGGTCGAGCAGGCCACCATGGCCTACGGCTACGGCCTGTCGGCGTCGCTGTTCCAGATGGCGCATTCGTACACCGCGTTCGCGCACGACGGCTCGCTCATCCCGGTGACCATCCTGAAGAACTCCGAGCCGCCGGTGGGCGTGCGCGTGTTCTCGCCGTCCAACGCGCTGGCGGTGCGCAAGATGCTGCAGATGGCCGCGGGCCCGGGCGGCACCGGCACGCGCGCGCAGACGGTCGGCTATTCGGTCGGCGGCAAGTCGGGCACGGCCCACAAGCAGGTCGGCAAGGGCTACGCCAGCAACAAGTACCGCGCGTGGTTCACCGGCATGGCGCCTATCGAGAAGCCGCGCATCATCGTCGCGGTGATGATCGACGAGCCTAGCGACGGCCAGTATTTCGGCGGCCTGGCGGCCGCTCCCGTGTTCAGCGAGGTCGTGCAGCAGACGCTGCGCATGATGAACGTACCGCCCGACCTGGCGGTCAAACCGCTTGTGATGACGCAGGGCGTCGACGAGAGCTTCTGAACATGCTGACCTTCACCTCCCCCCAACTGGTCGCCGCCTGGCTGAAGGAGCGCGCGCCGCAGGCCGCGCTGCACGCCGACAGCCGTTCCGTGGGCGCGGGCGACGTCTTCATCGCCTGGCCGGGCGCCGCCACCGACGGGCGCAGGCACGTGGCTGCCGCGCTGGAGCAGGGCGCCGCCGTCTGCCTGGTGGAGCACGAGGGCGTCGAGCCCTTCGGCTTCGACCAGGGCGAATACGGCGAGCGCATCGTGAGCTACCCCGGCCTGAAGGCCGCCACCGGTCCGATCGCCTCGGCCTTCTACGACAACCCCTCGGCCATGCTCGAACTGCTGGCCGTGACGGGCACCAACGGCAAGACCTCCACCGCCTGGTGGCTGGCCGAGTCGCTGTCCACGCTGCGGGCGGCCGGCGGCGTGCGCGTGATGAAGCCCGACGGCACGATGCAGCGCGACGCGCCGTCGCCCTGCGCGGTGATGGGCACGCTGGGCATCGGCGTGCCGCCCGATCTGACCTACACCGGCCTCACCACGCCCGACCCGGTCATGATGCAGCGCGAGCTGCGCTCGCTCGTCACGCGCGGCTTCGGCGCCTGCGCCATCGAGGCCTCGTCCATCGGCATCGCCGAGCGCCGCCTCGACGGCGCGCAGATCGCGGTGGCCGTGTTCACCAACTTCACGCAGGACCACCTCGACTACCACGGCAGCATGGACGCCTACTGGCAGGCCAAGGCCGAACTGTTCCGCTGGCCCGGCCTACGCGCCGCGGTGATCAACATCGACGACACGCACGGCGCCAGCCTGTGCGCGAACCTGCTCGACGCCGGCATCGGCGCGCTCGACGTGTGGACCGTCTCGGCCGGCGGCAAGCCGGCCCGCCTCGTGGCGCGCGACATCGGCTACGACGCGCAGGGCCTGCAGTTCTCGGTGGCCGAGCACGGCACGGCTGCCGTGGAGCGCCTGTCGACCGGGCTCATCGGCCAGTACAACGTCTCGAACCTGCTGGGCGTGCTCGGCACGCTGCGCGCGCTGGGCCTCACGCTGGCCCAGGCCGTGGCCGCCTGCGCCAACCTCACCAGCGTGCCCGGGCGCATGGACCGCGCGGGCTCCGGCGAAGGCGCTCCGCTGGCAGTGGTCGACTACGCCCACACGCCCGATGCGCTCGACAAGGCGCTGATCGGCCTGCGTCCGCTGGCGAAGCAGCGCGGCGGCGCGCTGTGGTGCCTGTTCGGCTGCGGCGGCGACCGCGACCCGATCAAGCGCCCCATGATGGCCGCCGTCGCCGAACGCCAGGCCGACCGCGTGATCGTCACCAGCGACAACCCGCGCAGCGAGAAGCCCGACGCGATCATCAGCCAGGTGCTGCGCGGTTTCTCGCGCCCCGACGCCGCGCAGGTGCAGCCCGACCGCGCGGCGGCCATCGCCGACGCGATCGCGCAGGCCGCGCCACAAGACGTGGTGCTGATCGCCGGCAAGGGCCACGAAGCCTGGCAGGAAATCGCCGGCCAGCGCATCGAGTTCTCGGACAAGGTCCATGCGCTGCAGGCGCTGGCAAAGAGGGGAGCCGCGGCATGACCGGCATCACGACCCCCCTGGACATCACCCTGGCCCGGATCCAGCAATGGATTCCGGGTTCGCGCCTCGTCGGCGACGGATCCATCGTCATCGCCCGTGTGCACACCGACACGCGCACGCTCGCGCCCGGCGACCTGTTCGTCGCGCTCAAGGGCGAGCGCTTCGACGCCAACGATTTCCTCGCCGAGGCGAAGAAGCAAGGGGCAATTGCAGCCATCGCGCACCACGGCCTGGAGGCCGCGGGCCTCGCGGGCCTCGAGGTGCCCGACTCGCTGGTCGCGCTCGGCGCGCTCGGCGCGGGCTGGCGCGCGCAGTTCGACCTGCCGCTGATCGCCGTGACCGGCAGCAACGGCAAGACCACGGTCACGCAGATGATCGCGGCAGTGCTGTTCGCCTTCCGCGCCGAACGGGCGCTGGCCACGGCCGGCAACTTCAACAACGAGATCGGCGTGCCGCTCACGCTGCTGCGCCTGCGCGCGCAGCACCAGCGCGCGGTGCTGGAGCTGGGCATGAACCATCCGGGCGAGATCGCGCGGCTGGCGGCCATCTCGCGCCCGACCATCGCGCTGGTCAACAACGCGCAGCGCGAGCACCAGGAGTTCATGGCCACCGTCGAGGCGGTGGCCGTCGAGAACGCCGCCGTGTTCGCGGTGCTGCCCGAGGACGGCACGGCCGTCTTCCCGTACGGCGACGAGTTCACCTCGCTGTGGACCGACATGGCCCACGCGGGCGGCTCGCGCCGCTGCCTGACCTTCGGCGAGCACGAGGACGCCGACGTCTCGCTGCTGCGCGCCGAATGGAAGCAGGGCGCCTGGGCCGTGGGCATCCGCACGCCGGTGGGCGACTTCGACGCGCGCCTGCACATCGCGGGCCGGCACAACGTCGTCAATGCGCTGGCCGCCACGGCCTGCGCGCTCGCGGCGGGCGTGTCGCTGGAGACCATCGGCGCGGGCCTGTCGGCCTTCGAGCCGGTCAAGGGCCGCTCGCGCGCCAGCGAGATCGCGCTGCCCGGCGGCCATGCGCTCACGCTGGTCGACGACAGCTACAACGCCAACCCCGATTCCGTGATCGCCGCCATCGACGTGCTGGCCGCGCTGCCAGGCCCGCGCCTGCTGGTGCTGGGCGACATGGGCGAGGTGGGCGACCGCTCGCCCGAGTTCCACGCCGAAGTCGGCGAGCATGCCCGCCGGCGCGGCATCGAGTCCGTCTATGCGCTGGGCGCCGCGACGGCGCACACCGTCGCCGCCTTCGGCGGTGCCGACGGCCGCCATTTCGAAGATTTCGACGCGCTGAGCGCGGCCGTGCTCGCGCGCCTGCCGCAGGCCGGCAGCGTGCTCGTCAAGGGATCGCGCTTCATGAAGATGGAGCGCGTGGTGCAGGTCGTCGAGCAGGCACGACAACAACAACCACAACAACAAGAGGAGGGCGGCCATGACGCATGAGCCGCGCGAAACCACATGCTGCTGACACTGGCCCAATGGCTGCAGACGCTGTCGCCCGAGTTCGGGTTCCTGCGCATCTTCCAGTACCTCACCTTCCGTGCGCTGATGGCCGCGCTGACGGCGCTCGTGGTCGGCCTGGTGGCCGGCCCCTACGTGATCCGCCGCCTCGCCGCGCTCAAGATCGGCCAGCCGGTGCGCGGCTACGGCATGGAGACGCACCTCACCAAGAGCGGCACGCCCACCATGGGCGGCGTGCTGGTGCTGTTCTCGATCGCCTTCGCCACGCTGCTGTGGTTCGACATCTCCAACAGGTTCGTGTGGATCGTGCTGTGGGTGACCATGGGTTTCGGCGCCATCGGCTGGGTGGACGACTGGCGCAAGGTGGTGCGCAAGGACCCGGAGGGCATGCGCTCGCGCGAGAAGTATTTCTGGCAGTCGGTGGTGGGGCTGATCGCGGCCTTCTACCTGCTCTTCAGCATCTCGGAGAGCTCCAACTGGCGCGTGGTGCAGCTGTTCTTCGCATGGGTGCAGTCGGGCTTCGACCTCGACTTCCCGCCCAAGATCAACCTGCTGGTGCCCTTCTTCAAGGAAGTGAGCTACCCGCTGGGCGGCATCGGCTTCGTGATCCTCACCTACCTGGTGATCGTGGGCGCGAGCAACGCCGTGAACCTGACCGACGGCCTCGACGGCCTGGCGATCATGCCGGTGGTGATGGTGGGCTCGGCGCTGGGCGTGTTCGCCTACGTCACGGGCAGCGCGGTGTACTCCAAGTACCTGCTGTTCCCCAACATCCCCGGCTCGGGCGAACTGCTGGTGTTCTGCTCCGCCATGGCCGGCGCGGGGCTCGCGTTCCTGTGGTTCAACACGCATCCGGCGCAGGTGTTCATGGGCGACGTGGGCGCGCTGGCGCTGGGCGGCGCGCTGGGCACCATCGCGGTCATCGTGCGCCAGGAGATCGTGTTCTTCATCATGGGCGGCATCTTCGTGGTCGAGGCGATCTCGGTGATGGCCCAGGTCACCTACTTCAAGTACACGAAGAAGCGCTTCGGCGAAGGCCGGCGCGTGCTCAAGATGGCGCCGCTGCACCATCACTTCGAGAAGAGCGGCTGGCGCGAGACGCAGGTCGTGGTGCGCTTCTGGATCATCACGATGCTGCTGTGCCTCGTGGGCCTTTCGACGCTGAAGCTGCGGTAACGGAAACATGCGGCACCTGAAAGACCTCCCCGTCCTCATCCTCGGCCTCGGCGCGTCCGGGCTGGCGATGGCGCGCTGGTGCGCGCGCCACGGCGCGGTCGTGACCGTGGCCGACACGCGCGAGGCGCCGGCGCTGCTCGCCACGCTGCGCGAGGAACTGCCGGGCGTGACCTTCGTCAGCGGGCCGTTCTCGGCCGCGCTGGTCGAAGGCACGCCGATCCGCGCCGTGTACCGCTCGCCGGGCCTGTCGCCCGCGACCATCGCGCCGGTGGCCGATGCGGCGCGTGCCGTGGGGCTGCCGGTCGGCGGCGAGCTGGATCTTTTCGCGCGTGCGCTGCTGGATCTGCGCACGGTCGAAGTGCCGGTGGTGGAAGCCGATCCGGAACCCGAGACGCAAGCGCCGGCCGAACCCGTGGCCGAAGCGCCGGTGGAAGCCGCCGAAGCGGAACCTCAGGCGCAGCTGCCGCTGGACGAGCCCGCGGTTGCCGAGCCCGAACCGGTGCAGCCGCCTGTCGCTCCTGCCGAAACCGAATCGTCTGCTGCCGAAGCGGCCGCCGAACCCGCTCCCGAGCCGACCGTGCCCGCGCAGGCGGAAGCCATGCCGCGCGATCCATCGATGAGCGTCGCCGTGCCGCAGCCGCCGCAGGCCGAAGAATCGCCCGCGCCTGCCGAAGCCACGGAGGCTGTCGCACAGCCGGCGGCAGAACCCGCATCCGAATCCACCGACGCGGCCACGGCCGAAACACCGCAGGCTCCCGAAGCCGGTGTTCCCGAGGCTCCGGCGGCGGCACCCGCGCCCGCCACCGTGTCGCGCCTGCCCACCACCGGCAAGCCCTACGTCCCGACCGCAGCCAAGGAAGCCGCCGAGTTCGTCGCGCGCATCGCCGAGCTCTCGGCCACCAACCCGGCCTCGGCCGCCGTCGAGGAAGAGCCGTCGCCCCAACTCGAACTGGCGCCGCCCGTCGAGCCCGAGGCGCCCAAGGGCTACACGCCCGCGGTGCTCGCGGTCACCGGCACCAACGGCAAGACGACCGTCACCTCGCTCACAGGCCAACTGGTCGAGCGCGCGGGCAAGACCGTGGCCGTGGCCGGCAACATCGGCCCGACGTTGCTCGACACGCTCTCGGCGCACATGGATGCCGACACGCTGCCCGACGTGTGGGTGCTGGAGCTGTCAAGCTTCCAGCTCGACGGCGTACAGGGCTTCGAGCCCACGGCCGCCACGGTGCTCAACCTCACGCAGGACCACCTCGACTGGCACGGCGACATGGCCGCCTACGGCGCGGCCAAGGCGCGCATCTTCGGCGCGCACGGGCTGATGATCCTCAACCGCGACGACGCTGGCGTGATGGCGATGCTGCCCGCGCCCGTCAAGGTCAAGCTGCAGCGCCCGCAGATCCGCACGCACGTCACCTTCGGCTCCGCGATGCCGCTGCGCCCGGGCGACTACGGCATCGAGCGCGTCAACGGCATGTCGTGGCTGGTGCGCGCGCTGGAAGCCGACGAGACGCAGAAGCGCAAACGCGGTGCCGTGGTCGAGGAAGAGATCTTCCTGCAGCGCCTGATGCCCGCCGACGCGCTGCGCATCCGCGGCCGCCACAACGCCATGAACGCGCTAGCGGCCCTGGCGCTGGCCAGCGCCGCCGGCTGCCCGCTGAACGCCATGCTCTACGGCCTGCGCGAATACCAGGGCGAGCCGCACCGCGTGGAGCCCATCGCAGTCATCGACGAGGTCGAGTACTTCGACGACAGCAAGGGCACCAACGTGGGCGCCACCGCTGCAGCCCTGACCGGTCTTGGCGAGGAACGCCGCGTGGTCGTCATCCTGGGTGGCGAAGGCAAGGGGCAGGACTTCGAGCCGCTCGCTGCGCCCGTACGCCAGTACGCGCGCGCCGTGGTGCTCATCGGCCGCGACGCGCCGGTCATCGAAGCCGCGCTGGCATCGACCGGCGTCTCGCTGCTGCACGCCGCCTCGATGGACGAGGCCGTGAAGCTCGCGTCCGCGCGCGCCAACCCCGGCGATGCCGTGCTGCTGTCACCGGCCTGTGCGAGCTTCGACATGTTCAAGGACTACGCGCACCGCGCCGAGGTGTTCCGCGAGGCCGTGCAGGCCTACGCCGACAGCCCGCGCGGCCTGGGCGATTCGACGACGGAGGACCTGGTTTGAACTCTGCCGCCTCAGGCGCCACGCCCAACGCATCCACCAGCCGTTTCGGCGGCTGGTTCAGGCGCGCGCGCAGCGGGATCGACTCGCTGCCCGTGCACCTGCCCGTGCGGCTGGGCGGCGCCGGTATCGCGCAGACAAAGGCCACGCCGATGCGCGTGCTGGGCTTCGACCAGGCGCTGGTCTGGGTCACGGTGGCGCTGCTGACCTGGGGCCTGATCATGGTGTATTCGGCCTCCATCGCGCTGCCCGACAACCCGCGCTTCGCGCGCGCCGGCTACAGCGCCTCGTACTTCCTCACGCGGCACGCGGCCTCGGTGGTGTTCGCGTTCATCGCCGCGCTGCTGGCCTTCCAGATCCCGATGAAGACCTGGGAGCGCGCCGCGCCCTGGCTCTTCGTGGCCTCGCTGCTGCTGCTGGTGGCGGTGCTCATTCCGCACATCGGCATCAACGTGAACGGCGCGCGCCGCTGGCTGCCCATGGGCTTCATGCGCTTCCAGCCCTCGGAGCTGGCCAAGCTGGCGATGGTGCTCTACGCCGCCAGCTACATGGTGCGCAAGATGGAGATCAAGGAGCGCTTCTTCCGCGCCGTGCTGCCGATGGGCGTGGCGGTGGTGGTGGTCGGCATGCTGGTGATGGCCGAGCCCGACATGGGCGCCTTCATGGTGATCGCCGTGATCGCCATGGGCATCCTGTTCCTGGGCGGCGTGAACGCGCGCATGTTCTTCCTGATCGCCGCGCTGGTGGTGGTGGCCTTCGGCACCATCGTCGCGAGCAGCCCGTGGCGCCGCGAGCGCATCTTCGCGTACCTCGATCCGTGGAGCGAGGAGCACGCGCTGGGCAAGGGCTACCAGCTGTCGCACTCGCTGATCGCCATCGGCCGCGGCGAGATCTTCGGCGTGGGCCTGGGCGGCAGCGTCGAGAAGCTGCACTGGCTGCCCGAGGCGCACACCGACTTCCTGCTGGCCGTGATCGGCGAGGAGTTCGGCCTCGTCGGCGTGCTGCTGATCATCGGCCTGTTCCTGTGGCTCACGCGCCGCATCATGCACATCGGCCGCCAGGCCATCGCGCTCGACCGCGTGTTCTCGGGCCTGGTCGCCCAGGGCGTGGGCGTGTGGCTGGGCTTCCAGACCTTCATCAACATGGGCGTGAACCTCGGCGCGCTGCCGACCAAGGGGCTGACGCTGCCGCTGATGAGCTTCGGCGGCTCGGCGATCCTGATGAACCTGGTGGCGCTGGCAGTCGTTCTGCGCATCGATTACGAGAACCGAGTGCTCATGAGAGGAGGCCGCGTATGACCGGCCGCACCGCACTCGTCATGGCCGGCGGCACCGGCGGCCACATCTTCCCCGGACTCGCGGTGGCCGAGGCCCTGCGCGAGCGCGGCTGGAAGGTGCACTGGCTGGGCGCTCCCGGCAGCATGGAAGAAAAACTGGTGCCGCCGCGCGGCTTCGCCTTCGAGCCCGTGCAGTTCGGTGGCGTGCGCGGCAAGGGCCCGCTCACGCTGTTCCTGCTGCCGCTGCGCCTGCTGCGCGCCTTCTGGCAGAGCCTGGGCGTGGTGCGCCGCGTGAAGCCCGACGTGCTGGTGGGCCTGGGCGGCTACATCACCTTCCCGGGCGGAATGATGGGCGTGCTGGTCGGCAAGCCGCTGGTGCTGCACGAGCAGAACTCGGTGGCGGGCCTCGCCAACAAGGTGCTGGCGGGCGTGGCCGACCGCGTGTTCACCGCCTTCCCCAACGTGCTGAAGAAGGCGCAGTGGGTGGGCAACCCGCTGCGTGCGGCCTTCACTTCCAAGCCGGCGCCGGCCGAGCGCTTCGCGGGCCGCAGCGGTCCGCTGAGACTGCTGGTGGTGGGCGGCAGCCTCGGTGCGCGCGGCCTCAACACCGTGGTGCCGCAGGCGCTGGCCCGCATCGAGCCGGCCTCGCGCCCGCAGGTGCTGCACCAGAGCGGCGCTAAGCAGATCGACGAACTGCGCGCCAACTACGAGGCTGCGGGCGTCGAGGGCGAGCTCACGCCCTTCATCGAAGACACCGCGCAGGCCTATGCGGACGCCGACATCATCGTCGCGCGCGCCGGTGCCAGCACCGTCACAGAAATCGCGGCCGTCGGCGCAGCAGCGCTGTTCGTGCCTTTCCCCTCGGCGGTCGACGACCACCAGACCACCAATGCGCGCTTCCTCGTGGACGCGGGCGGCGGCTGGCTGGTGCAGCAGGCCGACCTCACTCCTGAATTGCTGGCTGACTTGCTACAGAAAACCGGGCGCGATGCGCTGATAGAGAAGGCCGAGAAGGCCAAGACCATGCAGAAGACCCAAGCCGTCGAGGCGGTCATCCGTGCCTGCGAGGAGCTTGCCAAATGAAGCACGCGATTCGTCACATCCATTTCGTCGGCATCGGCGGCTCCGGCATGAGCGGCATCGCCGAGGTCCTGCTGAACCTGGGCTACAAGATCACCGGCTCCGACCTGGCCGACAGCGCCACGCTGCGCCGGCTCGCTGGCCTGGGCATCGGTACCTTCGTGGGCCACGCGGCCGCGCACATCGAGGGCGCGGATGCGGTCGTCACGTCGACGGCAGTGCAGTCGGACAACCCCGAGGTGCTGGCCGCGCGCGAGAAGCGCATTCCGGTCGTGCCGCGCGCGCTGATGCTGGCCGAGCTGATGCGGCTGAAGCAGGGCATCGCCATTGCCGGCACGCACGGCAAGACCACGACCACCAGCCTGGTGGCGAGCGTGCTCGATGCCGCCGGGCTCGATCCGACCTTCGTGATCGGCGGGCGCCTAAACAGCGCCGGCGCCAACGCGCAGCTCGGCAGCGGCGACTACATCGTGGTGGAAGCCGACGAGTCGGACGCCTCGTTCCTGAACCTGCTGCCGGTGATGGCGGTGGTCACGAACATCGACGCCGACCACATGGAGACCTACGGGCACGACTTCGCGAAGCTCAAGAAGGCCTTCGTCGACTTCCTGCACCGCATGCCGTTCTACGGCGTGGCCATTCTGTGCACCGACGATCCGGCGGTGCGCGAGATCGTGGCCGACGTGACCTGCCCGGTCACCAGCTACGGCTTCGGCGAGGACGCCCAGGTGCGCGCCATCGACGTGCGCGCCGTCGGCGGCCAGATGCACTTCACCGCGCAGCGCCGCAACGGCGTGACGCTGCCCGACCTGCCCATCGTGCTGAACCTGCCGGGCGAGCACAATGTGCGCAATGCGCTGTCGGTGATCGCGGTGGCGGTCGAGCTCGGCATTGCCGACGAGGCGGTGCAGCGCGGGCTGGCCGGTTTCAAGGGCGTGGGCCGCCGCTTCCAGAGCTACGGCGACGTGGCTGTGCAGGGCGGGGATGCTGCCGGCACCTTCACGGTGATCGACGACTACGGCCACCATCCCGTGGAGATGGCCGCCACCATCGCGGCCGCGCGCGGCGCGTTTCCGGGCCGCCGGCTGGTGCTGGCCTTCCAGCCGCACCGCTACACCCGCACGCGCGACTGCTTCGAAGATTTCGTGAAAGTCATCGGCACGGCCGACGCGGTGCTGCTGGGCGAGGTCTATGCCGCCGGCGAGGCGCCCATCGTCGCAGCCGACGGCCGCACGCTGGCGCGCGCGCTGCGCGTGGCGGGCAAGGTCGAGCCGGTCTTCGTCGACGACATCGCCGCGATGCCGCGCGCCATTCTCGACAACGCCCGTCCGGGCGACGTGGTGCTCTCGATGGGCGCGGGCTCCATCGGCGCGGTGCCGGCCAAGGTGGTCGAGCTCGGCGCGGCGGTGGCCACGGCAGCTACGGCGGCGGCCGCATCTTCAACATCCGAGCGCGCCTCGCGCAAAGGGAGGGCCTCATGAGCCTTCAGGACCCCAAGCTCTTCGGCAAGGTCGCCGTGCTGTTCGGCGGCAGTTCGGCCGAACGTGAGATCTCGCTGATGTCGGGCACCGGCGTGCTCGAGGCGCTGCGCTCGCGCGGCGTGGACGCGCATGCCTTCGATCCGTCGCAGCGCGAACTGGCCGAGCTGAAGCATGAAGGCTTCGCGCGCTGCTTCGTCGCGCTGCACGGCCGCCATGGCGAGGACGGCACCGTGCAGGGCGCGCTCGAACTGCTCGGCATTCCCTACACCGGCTCGGGCGTGATGGCCTCGAGCGTGGCGATGGACAAGGTCATGACCAAGCGCATCTGGCAGGCCGATGGCCTGCCCACGCCCAAGTACGTGCGCCTGGCCTTCGACCAGCAAAGCCGCGAGCAGGTCAGGGCGGTGCCCGACGTGCTCGGCCTGCCGCTGATCGTGAAGCCGCCGCGCGAAGGCTCGTCCATCGGCGTGACCAAGGTCCAAGGCTATTCAGAGATGCAGGACGCGGTGGCGCTGTCGGCCAAGTACGACGCCGACGTGCTGTGCGAGGAATTCATCGAGGGCGAGGAAGTGACCTGCGCCGTGCTCGGCCACGGGCTCGACGCGCGCGCGCTGCCGGTGGTGCGCATCGCCGCGCCCGAGGGCGCCTACGACTACCAGAACAAGTACTTCACCGACGACGTGAAGTACCAGTGCCCGAGCGGCCTTCCGGAGGCCGAGGAGCACGAGATCCAGCGCATCACGCTGGCCGCCTACCGCACGCTCGGCTGCCGCGGCTGGGGCCGCGCCGACGTGATGATCCGCGCGAGCGACCGCAAGCCCTTCCTGCTGGAGATGAACACCTCGCCCGGCATGACCAGCCACTCGCTGGTGCCGATGTCGGCCCGCGCCGCGGGCATCGCGTACGAGGAGCTGTGCCTGCGGGTGCTGGCTGCCGCCACGCTGGACGCAACGGGAGGCTCGCTATAGCCATGGCCGACAGCATTCCAGCGCCCTTCGACGTCAAGCTCATGAACATCGTCGCCAACCTTGCGTTCGCGGCGGTGGCGCTCATGCTGCTTGCCGCGGGCGCGTGGTGGGTGCTGCGCCAGCCTTTCTTCCCGATCGCCGGCATCAAGGTGGACGGCGAGGTCACGCACAACAACGCGGTCACGCTGCGCGCCAACGTGGCGCCGCAGCTCAAGGGCAACTTCTTCACCATCGACCTGGCGCGCGCGCGCGCGGCCTTCGAGTCGGTGCCGTGGGTGCGCAGCGCGGTGGTGCGGCGCGAGTTCCCGAACAAGCTGCGCGTGACGCTGACCGAGCAGGTGCCGGTGGCCACCTGGGGCGACGAGTCGAGCTCGAAGCTGATCAACGGCTTCGGCGACGTGTTCGAGGCCAACGTGGCCGAGGTGGATGACAACCTGCCGCGCCTGGACGGGCCGATCGAGCAGGCCGGCCAGGTGCTCGGCATGTACCGCGTGCTGCAGCCGCAGTTCCAGCCCTACGACCTGAGCATCGACGAGCTCACGCTGTCGAGCCGCGGCAGCTGGAAGGTGGTGCTCGACAGCGGCGCCGAGATCGAGCTCGGCCGCGGCCAGGGCGAGGAGGTGACGGCCCGCCTGCAGCGCTTCCTGAAGACCGTGACCCAGGTCGCGGGCCAGTACCGCCGCACCATGGCCGACGTCGAGGGCGCCGACCTGCGCCACAACGACGCGTATGCACTGCGGCTGCGCGGCGTCACCACGGTCTCGCCCGAGGCCCCAAGAAAAATCAAGTAGCGAATACCGAGGAATCGAGGACATTTCAATGCCCAAAGAATACAAAGACCTGGTCGTAGGACTCGACATCGGCACCGCCAAGGTGATGGTGGTCGTGGCCGAGGTGCTGCCCGGCGGCGAGCTCAAGCTGGCCGGCCTGGGCATCGCCCCGAGCAACGGCCTCAAGCGCGGCGTGGTGGTGAACATCGACGCCACCGTGCAGAGCATCCAGCAGGCGCTGAAAGAGGCCGAGCTGATGGCCGACTGCAAGATCAGCCGCGTCTACACCGGCATCACCGGCAGCCACATCCGCGGCATCAATTCGAGCGGCATGGTGGCGGTGAAGGACAAGGAAGTGACGCCCGCCGACGTGGCCCGCGTGGTGGAGACGGCGCGCGCCATCAACATCTCCAGCGACCAGCGCCTGCTGCTGGTGGAGCCGCAGGAGTTCGTGATCGACGGCCAGGACGTGAAGGAGCCGATCGGCATGAGCGGCATGCGCCTGGAGGCCAAGGTGCACATCGTGACCGGCGCGCAGAGCGCGGCCGAGAACATCATCAAGTGCGTGCGCCGCTGCGGCCTGGAAGTCGACCAGCTCATGCTGAACCCGCTGGCCTCCAGCCAGGCGGTGCTGACCGAAGACGAGCGCGAACTGGGCGTGGTGCTGGTGGACATCGGCGCAGGCACGACCGACGTGGCGATCTTCACCAACGGCGCGATCCGCCACACGGCGGTGATCCCGATCGCGGGCGACCTCATCACCAGCGACATCGCGATGGCGCTGCGCACGCCGACCAAGGACGCGGAAGACATCAAGGTCGAGAACGGCTTCGCCAAGCAGCTGCTGGCCGACCCCGAGACGCAGGTGGAAGTGCCCGGCCTCGGCGATCGCGGCCCGCGCATGCTGAGCAAGCAGGCGCTGGCCGGCGTGATCGAGCCGCGCATCGAGGAGATCTTCTCGCTGGTGCAGCAGGTGGTGCGCGAGTCGGGCTACGAAGAGGTGCTGTCGTCGGGCGTGGTGCTCACGGGCGGCAGCGCCGTGATGCCCGGCATGGTCGAGCTCGGCGAGGACATCTTCCTCAAGCCGGTGCGCCGCGGCATCCCGAAGTATTCGAGCGCGCTGTCGGACATGGTCGCGCAGCCCCGCGCCGCGACGGTGATGGGCCTGCTCGAGGAAGCGCGCTTCGCACGCATGCGCGGCTTTAAGGTCGCGCAGAAGAATGGGTCGGTAAAGACTGCATTCGGACGTTTCAAGGACTTCATCGTGGGGAATTTCTAGCCATGATCAAGTCTCCACTCTGGCTCGCCCGCGGCAGCCCCCCGATGCATTTCAACGAGCGATGGCGACGAACAGGTCCACCATCGCGACGGGCTCTTCGTTGATCCCGTCAGTCCACAAGAAATATTCACAGACACATAACGGCAACTGCAAGATTCAAGGAGTTAAAAATGACCATCGAAATGATCGAAGTCGAAGAGTTCAACCAGGGCACGCAGATCAAGGTGATCGGTGTCGGCGGTGGCGGCGGCAATGCGGTCGCCCACATGATGGAGCGTGGCGTGCAGGGCGTTCAGTTCGTCTGCGCGAACACCGACGCACAGGCCCTGCAGCGCAGCAACGCGCACAAGATCATCCAGCTGGGCACCAGCGGCCTGGGCGCCGGCAGCAAGCCCGAGAAGGGCCGTGACGCGGCCGAAGCCGCGGTGGACGACATCCGCGCCGCCATCGACGGCGCGCACATGCTGTTCATCACGGCCGGCATGGGCGGCGGCACCGGCACCGGCGCCGCTCCCGTGATCGCGCGCGTGGCGAAGGAAATGGGCATCCTCACCGTGGGCGTGGTGACCAAGCCCTTCGACTGGGAAGGCGGCCGCCGCATGACCAACGCCGACGCCGGCCTAGCCGAGCTCGAGGCGAATGTCGACTCGCTGATCGTCGTGCTCAACGAGAAGCTGCTCGACGTGCTGGGCGAGGACGTCACGCAGGACGAAGCCTTCGCGCAGGCCAACGACGTGCTGAAGAACGCCGTGGGCGGCATCTCGGAAATCATCAACGAGTACGGCGGCGTGAACGTCGACTTCGAAGACGTGCGCACCGTGATGGGCGAGCCCGGCAAGGCCATGATGGGCACGGCCGCGGCCGCTGGCCCCGACCGCGCGCGCATCGCCGCCGAACAGGCCGTGGCCTGCCCGCTGCTCGAAGGCATCGACCTCTCGGGCGCCAAGGGCGTGCTGGTGCTGGTGACGGCATCGAAGGGCTCGCTGAAGCTGAACGAGTCGAAGCTGGCGATGAACACCATCCGCGCCTACGCTTCGCCGGACGCGCACGTGATCTACGGCGCCGCCTACGATGACAGCCTGGGCGACGAGATGCGCGTGACCGTGGTGGCCACCGGCCTCTCGCGTCCCGACGCTCGCCGCCAGCAGCCGACGCTGGAAGTCATCCGCACCGGCACCGACAACATCCCCTTCACCGTGCCGACGCTCGGTGGCGTGGGTCATGCCGGTGGCACGGGCGGCAGCCAGCCCAACTACGACGGCATGGCCGTTCCCAGCGTGTGGCGCACCAACCGCACGATGGCCGCCGCGAAGGTGGACGCGCTGTCTTCGGGCGGCATGGACGACTTCGAGATCCCGGCGTTCCTGCGTCGTCAAGCTGATTGAACCTGGCTCGCCCCCCAGGCTGCGCGCACTTCGTGTCGCTTCGCCAACCCCCTACCGGGGGCAACACCTGAGGACCGGCAGAGCCGGCTCCTCGGTGTTGTGCGAAGGGACCAGCTCGACGCAGAGGGCACGAGAGGGCGCAAGGGGCACGGGGACGACCCGAAAGGGACGTCCGCTGGCTCTAGGCGCTGCGCTCGCCTCGTGCCCTTTGCGTCCATTTCGGGTCAAATCGAAGCAATTGCATAGAACCCATGTCTATCGGTGCCATAGCGAGGGGCATAGGCCGCCACGCCCGTCGGGCGCCTAAAATCCCGGCCGTGCTGCAACAACGAACCCTCAAGTCCATCAGCCGCGCCGTGGGCGTGGGGCTCCACAGCGGCCAGCGCGTGGAGCTGACACTGCGGCCGGCGCCGGCCGATACGGGCATCGTGTTCCGCCGCGTCGACCTGCCCGAGCCGGTCGAGATCCGAATGACCGCCGAGTCGGTCACCGACACGCGCCTCGCCTCCACCGTCTCCACCGGCGGCGCCAAGGTGCAGACCGTCGAGCACATCATGTCCGCCTGCGCGGGCCTGGGCATCGACAACCTCTACATCGACATCACGGCTGACGAAGTGCCGATCCTCGACGGATCGGCTTCCTCTTTCGTGTTCCTGCTGCAGAGCGCGGGCATCGCGCTGCAGAAGGCGCCGCGCCGCTTCATCCGCGTGACCCGCAAGGTCGAGGTGCGCGAAGGCGAGGGCGCCAACGAGAAGTGGGCGAGCCTGGAGCCGTACCACGGCTACAAGCTGAGCTTCGAGATCGACTTCGACCACCGCGTCGTCAACTCCACCGGCCAGCGCGTGGAGTTCGACCTGGGCACCGACTCGTACAGCCGCGACATCGCCCGCGCGCGCACCTTCGGCTTCACGAAGGAAGTCGAGTACATGCGCAGCAAGGGCCTCGCGCTCGGCGGCGGGCTCGACAACGCCATCGTGATGGACGACACCAAGGTGCTGAACGAGGGCGGCCTGCGCTACGACGACGAGTTCGTGAAGCACAAGATCCTCGACGCGATGGGCGACCTCTACATCATCGGCAAGCCGCTGCTGGCCGCCTACAAGGCGTTCCGTTCGGGCCATGCGCTCAACAACAAGCTGCTGCGCGAACTGCTCTCGCACAGCGACGCCTACGAGGTCGTGACCTTCGAGGACGAGAAGCGCGCACCGCGCGGTTTCGGCGAAGTCGCGCGGGCCTGGTAAGGCCCCGCTCCTGACATGCTCCTGTTCCGCTGGGCCATCCTGCTGCTTCTGCTGGTGGCCGGCGTTTGCTTCGCGTTCTATGCGGGCACGGGGCAGGTCAAGTACCGCCGCATCGGCTGGATCGTGCTGAAGTGGACGCTGCTGGCTGCCTTCGGCTTCTTCGCGGTGCTGATTGCCGAGCGAGTCGCGTAGAACCGGCTTCCCGACGGCAGGCCGGCTGATCGCCTCTCACGCCAGCGCCTGCAGGGCCTGCACCTGCCGCGTGAGTAGCGGCCCCTTGCGATGTGCGGGCACCAGCAGCATCACCGTATCTCCCAGCGCTTTCGGCCTTCCCCAGGGTGCATGCAGCTTGCCTTGCGCCAGCAGCGGCGCGACAAGGTGCTCGCGCCCCATCAGCACACCTTCGCCATCCGCCGCGGCCTGGAGCGCCAGGCTGTAGAGCGAGAAGTCTGGCCCTGCGGCGAGCGCGTCTGCGTCGGCCGCCGTGGTGCCGGGCCGCACGGACTGCAGCCAGCGCTGCCAGTCGTCGCGCCAGACGGTGTCGTGCAGTCCGCCGCTGTGCTGCAGCAGGTCGGCGAGGTCTTCGAGAGTGCGCGGACGGCCGCTGGGCAGGGGCTCGCGAAGGCGCGGGCTGCACACGGGCAGCAGCCGGTCGCGCACCAGCGGGATCGCCTGCGCGCCCGCTGCGGTTTCGATGCGCTCGCCGGCGCGCGCATAGAACAGGCCCAAGTCGAAAGGTTCGCGGCGGAAGTTCGGCGGCTGTTCCAGCGCGGTCACCGACACCTGCACGCCGGGCAGTTCCGCCTTCAGCCGCGAGAGGCGAGGAGACAGCCACAGCTGCGCCACGGCCGGCAGCGCGGCCACCTGCAGCGTGCTGCGGCGTGCGGCGGTCTGGGTCTCGTGGCGCAGCGCCTGCACGGCGAGGCCGAGCTGGTCGACGGCTGCGCTGAGGGCCGGCAAGGCGCGACGCCCGTGCGCGCTGAGGCGAATGCCCTGGCTGTGGCGCTGGAAGAGTGCGCCGCCGGCCCAGGTTTCCAGCGCCTTGATCTGCTGCGCGATGGCGGCCGGCGTGACGAACAGCTCCTCGGCCGCGCGCGCGAAGCTGCCATGGCGTGCGGCTGCCTCGAAGGCGCGCACGGCGGTGTGCGGCGGCAGGCGGGGACGCGGCGGTGCGAGCGGCATGGAGCGGGTCCTTCAGGCCAAGTTTTTCTATGGCTCGGGGCCAGATTATCCGGTTTGCCCCATCGGCGGGGTCAGGCGACGATGCGGCCATCCACCACTTCCTGTGAGATCCGCCGCATGCCTGCCGCCGCCCTGCACCGCCGCCCCTGGGTTCCCGCCGCCAGCGAGGACCACGTGCTTTCCATCGCCGCCGATGCCGCCGCGCGAGATGCCGCGGGCGTCGCCGCCGAGATCGAGCGGCTGGTGGCCGACAACCATCGCATCCACGACGTGGACGGACTGAACCTCAACCCCGCCACCAACGTGATGAACCCGGCGGCCGAGGCGCTGCTGTCGCGCGGGCTGGGCTCGCGTCCGTCACTCGGCTATCCGGGCGACAAGTACGAGATGGGGCTGGAGGCCATCGAGCGCATCGAGGTGGTTGCCGCCGAACTGGCGGCCGAGGTGTTCGGTTCGAAGTTCGCCGAGGTGCGCGTGAGCTCGGGCGCGCTGTCGAACCTCTACGTGTTCATGGCGACCTGCCGGCCCGGCGACACCATCGTCGTGCCGCCGCCCAGCATCGGCGGACACGTCACGCACCATGCGGCGGGTGCGGCGGGCCTCTACGGCCTGAAGCCGATCTCCGCGCCGGTGGATGCCGACGGCTACACGGTCGACGTGAGCGCGCTCGCGAAGCTGGTGCGCGAGGCGAAGCCGAAGCTCATCACCATCGGCGGCAGCCTGAACCTGTTTCCGCACCCGGTGCCCGAGATTCGCGAGATCGCCGACAGCGTCGGTGCGAAGCTGTTGTTCGACGCGGCGCATCTCTCGGGCATGGTGGCCGGAAAGGCGTGGCCGCAGCCGCTGGAGCAGGGCGCGCACGCGATCACCATGAGCACCTACAAGAGCCTGGGCGGGCCGGCGGGCGGGCTGATCGTGTCGAACGACGCGGCGCTGATGAAGCGCATCGACGCCATCGCCTACCCCGGCCTCACGGCCAACTCGGACGCGGGCCGCACGGCCGCGCTGGCCCGCGGGCTGCTCGACTGGAAGGTGCACGGCGTCGCCTACGCGGCGGCGATGCGCGAGACGGCGCAGGCGCTCGCGCGCGCGCTCGATGCGCTGGGCCTGCCGGTGTTCGCGAAGGCGCGCGGCTTCACGCAGTCGCACCAGTTCGCGATCGAGGCCGCGCGCTGGGGCGGCGGCCAGCACGCGGCGAAGAAGCTCGCGCAGGGCGGCCTGCTGGCCTGCGGCATTGGCCTGCCGATCGCGTCCGTGGAAGGCGACATCAACGGCCTGCGCCTGGGCGTGCCCGAGATCGTGCGGCTGGGCTTCACGCCCGAAGACATGCCGCAGCTGGCCGGCTGGATCGCGCGTGCACTCGAAGGCGATGCCGCATCGGTGGCCGCCGAGGTGCGCGAGCGCCGCAAGCGCCTGGGCGAACTGCGCTACATCGTGCGCTGACGGCCGCTTCGCCTCAGCGTGAACGCCCCTGCCGGTAGGTGCCGGCATGGGTCTTCGACAGCTCCGCCGCCTCGGCCAGCCGCGCCATCGAGCGCCCCACCTGCGCGTGCGTGATGGCGATGCCCAGCGCATCCGCCGCGTCGGCGCCCGGCAGGCCGGGCAGGTCGAGCAGGCGCCGCACCATCTCCTGCACCTGCGCCTTGGCCGCCTGGCCGTGGCCGGCCACCGCCTTCTTCATCTGCAGCGCCGTGTACTCGGCCACCGAGAGGTTGTTGCTGACCAGTGCGGTCACGCATGCGCCGCGCGCCTGCCCCAGCAACAGCGTGGACTGCGGGTTCACGTTGACGAAGATGATTTCCACCGCCGACGCATCGGGCTGGTAGCGCGCGGTGATTTCCGCGATGCCGTCGAACAGCACCTTCAGGCGGGCCGGCAGGTTGCCGGTGCCCAGGTGGCGCGTGCTGATGGTGCCGCTGGCCACGTAGCGCAGCCCGTGGCCGTCCGCATCGACCACGCCGAAGCCCGTGGTCTGCAAGCCGGGGTCGATGCCGAGAATGCGCATGAAAGGAAGCGTAAAGGCCTAAGCCTGGGAAAAGATTGTCAAAGAGTTGCGAAGAGAGGGCCGAAAGCCGGCTGATCGTGGGCAGAATGCGCCCCGGTCCGTACCGTCCGCCCAGCCCCGCGCGGGGCGCCATTCAAGGAAGCGAATGTGAATGTAGTCGAGTCCTCCGCGCAGCAGCAACTGGACGAGGTGCAAGCCTTGATCGCACGCCTGCAGATGCACCCCGCCGAGCGCGCGGCCGCCAGCTTCAGGCGCGTCGAACTGCTCGACGACATGGGACGCCGCCAGGAGGCGCTGGCCGCATGCGCGCGCATGCTCGACGAGTTCGCTTCGAAGCCCGATGCCGGCGTCGTCGTGCCATGCTGCCAGGCCTTGCGCCTGCTGGCGCACATGCTGCGCCAGATGCATCGCCCCGCCGACGCGCTCGCCACGCTCGACCGCCTGATCGCGGCGCACGGCCAGCGCGCCGAACCCGAGATCCGCGAGCACATCGCGCATGCGCTCTACCAGCGCACCTGGTGGATCGACGAGCCCGCCGCGCGCTGCGAAGCCTGCGACGCCATGAGCGAGCTGCTCGAGAGCCAGCCGGATGCGGCCCTGGACACCTGGCGCGTGGAGGCCCGGCTGCTCAAGGCCGAGATCGAGCACCACCGCGGCCTGCCGCAGGACGCGCTGGCCACGCTGGAGGCCGTCATCGAGCGTTTCGACGGCAGCACCGACCCCGGCGTGGTGCTGCGCGTCGCGCGTGCGCGCCTGGCTTCGGTGCTCAACCTGCGCGAGCTGGCGCAGCATGCGCAGGCGCAGGTGATGTGCCTCGCGGTGGCCGACCAGATCGAAGCCGACCTTGCCCATGCGGCGCCGGAGTTGCGCATCGAGGGCGTGCGGGCGCTGACGCTGTTCTTCGACGGCTTCGGCATCGACGAGCATGCGAACCGCGCCGAGCTGGTGGGCTGGCTGCTCGACCGCTACGGCCACGACGCCTCGCCGCAGGTGCGGCGCATGGCCGTGCGGCGCGCCTACGACTGGTCGGTGGGCCTGCGCGAATCGGACGACGGCGAGGCCGCGCTGGCCGCCTGCGATCGGCTGCTCGCCACCTTCGGCGCGGACACCGACGCCGTGGTGCATCGCACCGTCGCGAGCGCGCTGCTCAACAAGGGCTTCGTGCTGCTCGAGCGGCTCGGCCGCGCCGAGGAGGCGCTGCAGGTCTACCAGCAGCTCGCGAGGCAGCTGCAGGGCGCGTCCGAGTCCGAGCTGCAGGACGCGCTCGCCAAGGCCACCGCCGGCCGGCAGGCCTGCCTGAAGCGGCTGCGCAAGGCCGATGCCGAAGGCAACCTGCCGGAGCTTCCGACAGAGTTGCGCGACGAGGTGCGCGACAAGGTCAGGCAAGGGCGCAGGCACGGCGACGCGGGCGAGTCGCGCGAGGCCATCGCGCTGTTCGACGAGGTGCTGGCCGCGCATGCCGCCTCGCCGCATCCGGAGTTGCGCCGCCAGTGCGCGCGGGCACTGGTCCACAAGGCCTTCTGCCTGGTCGCGCTGGAGCGTTTCGACGAAGTCGTCGCGGCCGCCGAGGCGATGGACGCGCGCTACGGCGCCGACCCCTCGACCGAGATGCAGGAGACGGTCGCGCTGTGCATGCAGTACAAGAGCACCGCGCTCGACCGCCTCGGCCGGCACGACGACGAGATGCGCGTGCACGACGAGATCGTCGCGCGCTGGGGCAATTCCGAACTGCCCGACCTGCGCGGACGCGTGGTCGGCGCGCTGTTCCGCAAGGGCGCCACGCTGCGCCAGACCGGTCGGCTCGAGGCGGCGGTGGCCTGCTACGACGAGGCCATCGCACGCACCACCGGCGCGAGGGAAGGCACGTTGCAGCTCTGGGCCGCGAAGTCGCTGATCAACAAGGCCAAGGCGCAGGACAAGCTCGGCGACCCGGCCGGCCAGATCAAGACCTATCGCGCGCTCATCGCACGCTTCGGCGATTCGGGCGATGCCGCGCTGCGCGAGCGCGTCGTCAACGCCTGCGAATGGCTCGCCGAGGCCGAAGGCCGGCAGGGGCGCGTGGAGGCGCAGCGCGCAGCGCTCGAGGCCGCGCTGGGCCGCTTCGGCACCGCGCTCTCGGCCGAGCAGCGCGCTCGCCTCGCGCGCGAACTGCAGGCGCTGAAGGCCAGGGCCATCGGACGCAAGGCGAAGGAAGTCTTCGGCCGCGTGGTGCGCCGCAGGGCCTGAACCCGCCACCCAACCCGATCAGCCCCAGGCGTTCTTCCAGGAATACCGTGGAACCGGCTTTGCCGGGCCACCGGTATTGCCCCCTGCAAGGGGGTGGCGAAGCGACACGAAGTGCGCAAGCCTGGGGGTTTGCCCAGCCCCCCGTGGAACCGGCTTTGCCGGGCCACCGGTATTGCCCCCTGCAAGGGGGCGGCGAAGCGACACGAAGTGCGCAAGCCTGGGGGTTTGCCCAGCTCAGACGTTGAAGTACCAGCGGATGGAGTGAAAGAAGATGGGCGCGGCGAAGCACAGCGCATCGACGCGGTCCAGCAGGCCGTTGGCCCCGGTCACGCCCACGCCCTTCTTGCCCCAGTTCGGAATGCCCCGGTCGCGCTTGAGCGCCTTCATCACCAGGTGCCCCATCGACCCCGAGATGCACGCGATGACCGATACCGCGAGCGCCTGTCCGAACTTGAACGGCGTGATGAACGAGAACAGCGCGCCCACCAGGCTCGCCACCGCGATGCCGATGGCCCAGCTGGTCCAGTTGAAGCTGCGGCTCACGTTGGGCGCGAAAGGCTCGCGCTGCATGCGCCGCGAGATCAGGTGCTGCACCAGCACCGAGGTCTGCACCACGAACACCAGGAAGAACACGAGGAACGCGCTCTTGCCCTCGTAGCCCGGAAAGCTCAGCAGCAGCAGCGCCGGCACGTGGCTCATGCCGTAGACGCAGACCATGATGCCCCACTGCAGCTTGGCGTTGCGCTCCAGGAACTGGCTCGGGTCGTTGGCCAGCGCGCTCGTCACCGGGATCGCGAGGAACACGTACACCGGGATGAACACGGTGAACAGGTCGAAGCGCGCGGTGGCCACCAGCCAGAACTGGATCGGCAGCACCACGAAGAAGGCCAGGATCAGGCTGCGGTGGTCGCCGCGCCGCGTGGGCGAGAGCGTGATGAACTCCCGCAGCGCGAAGAAGGAGATGAGCGCGAACAGCACCGTGGCCACCGTCTCGCCGAGCGCCCAGCCGATCCAGAAGACCAGCACCATGAACCAGGTGGTGCCCAGCAGGGCGCGGAAGTGCGCCAGCTCGGCCTGCCAGGCGGCGTCGTGCACGGGGTTGCGCTTTTCCCTGAAGCTCAGGAAGAAGGCGGTGGCACTCACGATCGCGAGCACGCCGAAGATGATGAGAAAGAGCGCCGCGACCTGCTGGGTCGGGCTGAGGCTGCGCAGGAACTGGTTCATGTCGTCGGCGTCAGACGTCGCGCAGGGCGATCACGGCGGCGCGCGCCCGGTCGAGGAAGGGGCGGCGCTCCTCGCCTTCCTCCACGCGTATCGGCGCGCCGAAGGTAACGGAGCAGAGGATGGGCACCGGCACGATCTCGCCCTTGGGCATGACGCGCTGCACGTTGTCGATCCATGCGGGCACCAGGACCACGTCGGGGAACATCGTGGCCAGCGTGTAGAGGCCCGACTTGAACTTCTGCGGCTCGCCGGTGTGGCCGCGCGTGCCTTCGGGAAAGATGATGATCGAGTCGCCGCTGCGCAGGGCTTCGACCAGCGGGGCGAGCGGATCGATGGCGGGAGCGGTTGCGACGGGAGGGGCTTCGGGCTCCGCCGGTGGTGGCGGCTCGGGCGGTGGCGCAGGAGGTGGAGCAGGGGGCTCCGGCAGGTCGAGCTGGCCTTGTGCGCCGGACGCGACGGTTTCCAGGGGAGCCTCGGGCGGGGTCAACGGCAGCAGCGGCTCCATCGAGGGCTCGATGCGCTCGGCCGGTGGGGGAACCGGTGCACGTGCGACGGGCGGCGGTGGCGGCGCTTCGGCCATCACCGGTGCTGTCGGTGCGCTTGCCGCCGCAGCGGGCGTCGCCTGCCGCTCGACGTACACCGCGTTGAACACCTCCGTCGTGATCCAGCGCTTGACCGGCGTATTGGCCCAGTAGTCGCGCGCCGCGATGGGCCTCGTGATGCTGCGCAATTCTTCCGGCAGCGCCGCCCAGATCATCACCAGGTCGGCATGGCTCTGGTGATTGGCGAAGTAGATGCGCTGTTCGGCCTTGGGCGGACAGCCGTACCAGCGCGCCTGCGCGCCCGTGAGCAAGCGGACGATCCCAAGAAGCAGCCAACCCGTGAGCTTTGCCAGCATATGGGCGCGATGATACGGGCCATGCGATGGCGTTTCGATCCTCTTTCCCTGGCATGGGCGGTGGCCCTGTTTCTCGTTCTGCTGCTGCTGGCCACCGTCGGCGCGCGCTGGGGCTGGCTGCGCAGCTTCTTCGGCGACGTGCTGGCCGTGGTGTGGGTGTACTTCGTGTTCAAGACCGCGATCGGCGCGCGCGTGCTGCCGTTGGCGCTGGCCGCGCTGGGCGTGGGCCTTGCCGTCGAACTCGGGCAGTACCTGGCGGCGACGTGGCACCTGCACATTTCCAACCGGGCCCTGCGCATCGTGCTCGGCAGCACGGCCGACTGGTGGGACGTGCTGGCCTACACCATCGGCTTCGCCGCCGTGCTGGCCATCGAGGGCCTGCGCGGCGCGGCCGTCTTCAGGGCAGCTCGGCCGCGGGCATCCGCGCCATGACCGTCGAGGCGCGCCCGCTCAGGTAGGGCGAGCCGGTCCGGCGCTCGAAGAACTTGGGGCTGGGCAGCATCACCGCCAGCCGTGCCGCCTCTCCAGTGCCCAGGCGCGAGGCCGGCTTGCGGAAGTAGTACTGCGAGGCTGCCTGCGCGCCGAACACGCCTTCGCCCCACTCCACATTGTTGAGGTAGATCTCCAGGATGCGCCGCTTGTCGAGCAGCACTTCCAGCAGCGTCGCCAGCACCAGCTCCTGCCCCTTGCGCAGCATGGTGCGCTCGCCCGACAGCAGCAGGTTCTTGGCGAGCTGCTGCGTGATGGTCGAGCCGCCGCGCAACTGCACCGGCCGCACCGGCTTGCCGCGCGCGGCGGCGCGTGCGGCCCGCTTGGCGGCCAGTTCCTCGGCCCTGGCGTTGCGCTGGCGCGCGCGCTCGATGGCCTCCCACTCCACGCCGTTGTGGTCGACGAAGCCCGAGTCCTCGCTCGCGATGACCGCGCGCTTGAGCGTGTCGCTGATCTGCGAGTAGGGCACCCATTCCTGGCGCCAGCCGCCGCCGCTTCCCTGGTGGATGGCGATCTGGTAGGCCTCGGAGCGCTGGAACGCGGTGCTCTGCGGATCGATCACAGCCATCGCCGCGATGCGTGCCACGAAGAAGAGCTGCAGTGCCAGGCCCGCCACCGCGATGCAGGCGATCAGGCGCAGCGCGGCTTTCATTTCAGTTCGGCACGGATCTCGGCGAGCACCTGCGCCGAAGGAGGACGCACGCCGCGCCAGATCTCGAAGGACTCGGCCGCCTGCTCGACCAGCATGCCGAGCCCGTCGCGCGCCACCGCGCCGTGCGCCTGCGCCCAGGCCATGAAGCCGGCGGCGGCGGGGCCGTACATCATGTCGACCGCGAGCCCGCCTTCGCGCAGCACGCTGGCCTTCACGGGCACCGCGTCGCCCGCGAGGCTGGAGGCGGTGGCATTGACCACCACGTCGAAGGCGCCCGGCACCTCGTCGAGCGCCCAGGCCTCGAGCGAGGCGCCGTGGCGCAGCGCGACGGCCGCGTGGCGGCGCACCAGCTCCACGGCCTTGTCCACGGTGCGGTTGGCGACCACGACGCGCGAGGCGCCTGCGTCGAGCAGCGGTCCCAGCACGCCGGCCGCGGCGCCGCCCGCGCCGATCAGCAGCAGCGCCTTGCCCTCAAGCGGCACGCCCGCGTTGCGCACGATGTCGTTGACCAGGCCGATGCCGTCGGTGTTGTCCGCGTGGATGCCGCCGTCGGCGTCGAAGCGCAATGTGTTCACCGCCTGCGCGAGCAGGGCGCGCTCGCTGGTGTGCTGCGCCAGTGCCGCGGCCTCGAACTTGAAGGGCACCGTGATGTTGCAGCCGCGCGCGACGTCGCCGCGCTCGGCGGCCTCGCCGCGGAAGGCCGCGATGCCTTCGGCGAACGCGCCGAGCGGAATCAGCCGCCGGCCGTATTCCATCTGCTGCCGGCCGCAAAGCTCGGCGAAGCGCGCGTGGATGCGGGGCGAGCGGCTGTGCTCGACGGGGTTGCCCATGACGCAGTACAGGTCCATGGTGTCTGCCTCCTGTCTTTCGTTCTTGTCGTGTTCTGGCGGTCTTCCGGCTACTGCGATGAGAGTTCGACCGAGCCGTCGTGCGCGAAGCGGAAGTGCGGCCGTATCACGATCTGGTCGGCGTGCTCCTTGCGCATCGCGTCGGTGAAGGTGCCGAAGTTGCCCACGCTCGCGACGATGGCCTGCGCGCGCTTGTCCAGCACGGCCTGGCCCGAGCTTTCGTCGATCACGGTCGAGAGCAGCTTGCCGTCGAAGTTGACGGTGATGGTCATCGTGAGTTCGCCGTAGAGCTTCTTGCCGGCCAGCGTCGGGAAGTTGGCCGTGCCCTGCGCCTCTACCCGGCGGCGCAGCGAGTCGACGTAGGTGGCGAAGGCGGCCTCGCGCGTGAAGGGGCTCAGGTAGCGCTTCTTGGGGCGCGCGTTCTCCTCGTTCACGCGGCGCTCGATCTCGGCCAGCAGGTTGATCATCTGGCGGCGCTTGTCTTCCTGTGCCTTGGCCTCGGCCGGGTCGCCGGGGTTGCGCGGGTCGGGCGCGGGCATCGCGGCCAGGTCGCGCTTGAGCTGCGTGAGCATCTGCATCTGCTCGGCCTGCATGGCGTCGACCTTGCGCTGCGCGTCCTCGAAGGAATCGCCCACGGTGGTGAAGCTCGACGGCGGCAGCGGGCTGGTCGCGCGGCCCTTGTCGAGGTCGCCGCCGCCCGCGAGCGAGGTCTGCGCGCGCAGCCGGGCGGCGGGGTCGGGCCTGTCGTTGGTCTTGCTGTTGACCAGGATGACTTCGAGCGGCGTGTCGCTGAAGACCTTGTTGAACGACTCGGGGTCGACGAAGCGCACCGCGAGCAGCGCGGCATGCACGACGACCGACACGCCCAGAGCGATCTGCAGCGTGCTGAGGTCCTTGAAGTTCATTCTCGAAACTCCTCCAGGAGCCGCATCATTTCTCCGGACGACGATCCGCCGGGTTTCATGCTGGCGTGTTTTCTTCTGGCGCGGCCTCGCTGTCGTTCAGGTCGACGGCAATGGCGATCGGGCCCGCAACCACTTCTTCTTCCTCTTCGTCGCTTTCCTGGCCGGCGGCCGCGTCGGCCTTCGGCGAGTCGAGCCGTTCGAGCACGGTGCCGCTCACGTCGAGGGCGATCTCGTCGATCTCGCCGAGCTTCACGCGCAGGCGCGCGCCGCGCTCCTGCTGCCCGGCCACGGGGAACACCAGCGGCAGCGTGTCTGCACGCACCAGGGCACCGTTGGGCATGTCCTTGATGACGGTGGCTTCCAGCTCGGTGATGCCCTGCTGCTGCAGGTACTTCAGCGTCCAGAAGCGCTCCATGCCGCCCTGGTAGGCGTTGTACGCGGCATAGGCGGCGTCGAAGCCCGAGAGGATGGAGAACAGGTCGGCGTCCTTCGGCTTGAAGGGCGCGGCCAGCGCGGCGGTCTTTCCGTGGCGCGCGGCGGCGATGATCTGCCACTGGTTCACCAGGTCGGTATAGCGGCGCAGCGGCGAGGTGCTCCAGGCGTAGCTCTTCACGCCCAGGCCCGCGTGCGGCAGCGCGCGCGTGCCCATCCGCACCTTGATGCCGGGCGCGAGGCTGGCCTGGCTGCGGTAGAGCCCCGGCACGCCGAGCTCGCCGAGCCAGCCGCCCCAGCTGCTGTTGGCCAGGATCATGGCCTCGGACACGATCAGGTCGAGCGGCGCGCCGCGCTGGCGCGTGCTGATCTGCACCTGCTCGTTCCCGGTGGGCTCGGCGCCGTCGTTGCCGACGAGGCGGAAGTTGTAGTCCGGCCGGTTGAAGCTCTCGGGCTTGCCGCGCACCACCTCGCGCTGCGCCTTCAGCTGCCTGGCGAGGCGGAACAGGAACGACAGGGGCGCACGCATGCGGGCCGCGGCCTCGGGCGTGCTGTCGGCGTTGAAGGTGGCGTCTTCCAGCCACTGCTGCGTGACGACGGTGTCGAGCTGGTCGTGGCGCAGGTTGGCCACGATGGGCACGCGCTCGAGCTTCGTCTCGGTGCCCTGCAGCTCCAGCGTGGCCTCGTCGAAGCGCGCGTAGAGCGACACGGCCGGGCGGTCGCCGCCTTCGAGCAGCGTGTAGGTGTCGACCACCTCGTCGGGCAGCATCGTGATCTTGTAGCCCGGCATGTAGACCGTGGACATGCGCGCACGCGCCACGTTATCGATCGGGCTGCCCGGCGTCAGCGCGAGCGCCGGCGCGGCGATGTGGATGCCGACCGTCACGGTGCCGGTGCCCAGGCCCTGCACCGAGAGCGCATCGTCGATCTCGGTGGTCTGCGAATCGTCGATGGAGAAGGCCTGCACGCCCTCGGCCAGCGGAAGGTCGTCGGCGATGGCGGGCGCCGCGAGCGCCGGGAAGCCGGTGCCCTTGGGGAAGTTCTCGAACAGGAAGCGCCGCCAGTGGAACTGGTAGGGCGAATCGATGGCGCCGGCGCGCTCCAGCAGGTCGAGCGGCGGGCGCTGCGTGGTGCGCGCGGCCTCGACGACGGCCTTGTACTCGGGGGCGTTCTTGTCGGGGCGGAAAAGAATCTTGTAGAGCTGTTCGCGCACGGGCGCCGGGCACACGCCCTCGGCCAGCTGCACGGCCCATTCGGCGATCTGCGCCTGGATGGCCTTTTTCTTCTCGATGGCGGCGAGCGCCTGCTGCACGATCTCGGCCGGGGCCTTCTTGAAACGGCCCTTGCCGGCGCGGCGGAAGTAGTGCGGCGCCTCGAACAGCGCGAACAGGGCGGCGGCCTGCTGGGCAAGCGAGGGCTTCTCGCTGAAATATTCTGCGGCCAGCTCGGCGAAGCTGAATTCGCCCTCGGGCGCGAATTCCCAGGCGAGGTCGAGGTCCATGCCGGCGGCGAGCGCGCGCGCCTCGGCGATCAGGTCGGCGGGCGACGGCTTCTCGAAACGCAGGACGATGTTGGCGCCCTTGACCTTGACGCGCTTGCCGGTGTCGAGCTCGACCTGCGCCGATGCTTCGGCCTCCGACAGCACGCGGCCGCCGAGGTACTTGCCGGCTTCTTCAAACAATACAAACATCCGTCAATTGTCCCACGCGGAGTCAGGCTCACCCCCAGGCTTGCCCACTTCGTGTGGCCTCCTTCCCCCTTCCGGGGGCGACACCTGCAGCCCGGCGAAGCCGGTTCCGCGGTGTCCCTGGAAATTCAAACGGGGTTGATGAAGGCCATCACGTCGTCGAGGTGGGCCTTTTCGAAGTCCGACAGCGCGTGGTCGCCGCCCTCGAGCAGCTTGATGTTGCTGTCGGGGTAGCGCGCGGACATCTCGTGCCAGTCGAGCGCCTCGTCGCCCTTGGCGATGATGGCGAACACGCGCTCGGGCCGGGTGAGCGGGCCGACTTCCATCGCGCGCAGTTCGTGGATGTATTCGGGGCGGAAGTAGAAATGCTCCGCCGGGTCGTGCCAGAGGGTCTGGTCGCCGATGTAGCGCATGAGGTCGCGCGCGGGATGTACCGCCGGGTTGAGCAGTACCGCGCGGCAGCGCGTCATGCCGGCCACGTAGGTGGCGTAGTAGCCGCCGAGCGACGAGCCCACCACCGCCATCGACTTGCGCGGCCAGTGGGCGATGCCCTTCATCACCATGTCGATGGCGTCGTGCGGCGACGGCGGCAGCTGGGGGCACCACCACTGCAGGTTCGGATGGCGCCGCGCGACGCGGTCCGCGACGACCCGGGCCTTGGTCGAGCGAGGCGAGGAGCGGAAACCGTGCAGGTAGAGCAGGTGGGTGGTTTGCGGATCCATGCGAGGAAAAGACGGGAGGTGCGGCAACCGCACCTCGCTTGCCGGGAACGGGTAATTCTGCATGAGGTCTGTTCTCGCGAGGCCGCCTCCGACATACAAAAAACCCCGCGGGGCGGGTTCTTCGGTAAAGCCCCGGCCTGCAGGGGCCCCGGCTCGAGCCGGCATCCCGCCTGTCCCGTTCCAGTGCAGGCCGCACATCTGGAATTCGAAAGTATTCAGGTTTCGTTCGCGCGCCAGGCGAACCGCCTACGTTCCGGTTACTTCGTCCGCGCGGGGCAGGGGACAAGGTGCCCGGAAAAAAGCGGCCAGAGTTTCCGACAGGCCCCTTGCCGGGCGTATCCCATGAACGGGGGATGAGCATATGGATTCCTCGTACGCGCCGAGGCTTATGCTCGGAGCATGAACATCGAGGCTCAGGACGACGCGACGCTACGCCGCTGGGGCGTGCTCGTCGTCGAAGACGACAGCCGCGCGCGCGCCTTTTTCGAGGCGAGCGTGCAGCGCAGCCCGCGCCTTTTCTGGCTCGGCAGCGCGGGCACCGTGCAGGAAGCGCTGGGCTGGCTGTCCCGCACCACCACCATCCCGGACGTGCTGCTCGTCGACCTGGGCATGCCCGACGGCACCGGCCTCGACGTGATCCGCGACGCGGTATCGCGCTTTCCAGGCTGCGAGCCGCTGGTCGTGTCGGTCTTCGGCGACGAGGAAAACGTTCTCGCCAGCATCGAGGCCGGCGCCGTGGGCTACATCCACAAGGACGCCGCGCCCGAGGACATCGCGCAGACCATCGTCGAGATGAAGGCAGGCGCCTCGCCCATCTCTCCCATGATCGCGCGGCGCGTGCTCGCCAAGTACCGCAGCCTGCAGACCGCGGCGCCCACCGGCGCGGCGCCAGGCTCGGCGCCCGAGGCCGCCGCCGAGGAGGCTGACCGCGGCCTGCTCTCGGCGCGCGAGCACGAGGTGCTGACGCTGATCGCGCGCGGCTTTTCCTATGCCGAGATCGCCCGGCTCAAGGGCCTGAGCGTTCACACGGTGCAGACCCACATCAAGAATCTCTACGGGAAGCTCGCAGTGCATTCCAAGAGCGAGGCGGTCTTCGAGGCGACGCGTCTCGGCCTGCTGTCTCATCCGGGCTGAGCGCAGATGCGGCGGAACCGGGTGTCGCTGGTGATGTCTTGGCTGGCGATGCTCCTGATGGGCATTGCCGGCGTTTGCGGCCTGTTCGGCGTTTCCGGTGCGATCGCCGCCGAGGCGCCGATCGAGCTGCGCCAGGGCACGGTGACCACCACGGTCGACGGCGTCACGCGCACGGAGCCGGTCGAGCTTTCCTATCACTGGGACCGGCAGTTCAACGGGCGCCCCGGCACCGCCAGCTTCGACCTGCCGTTCACGCTGGAGGCCGAGCCCGAGACGCCGTGGGGCATCTTCATCCCGCGCGTGGGCAACGTCTTCGAGGTGCAGCTCAACGACGCGCTGCTGCAGACCTACGGCGACATGAAGCGCGGCAACGACGCCGACTACGCCAAGGCACCCATCTACGTGCCCGTGCCCGGCAAGCTGCTGCGCAAGGGCGACAACCTGCTGCAGATCCGCCTGCACGCCGACACCGCCCGTCTCGCGGGGCTGTCGCAGGTGGTGATCGGGCCGGCCGCGACGGTGCGCAACGAGCTCTTCGAGGGCGCCAACGCATGGCGCTTCACCGGCTCGGTGCTGCTGATGGCCTTCAGCCTGATCGTGGGCGGCATCGCGCTTGCGCTTTGGCTCACGCAGCTCGACGTCGACGCCAGCGGCGTGCCGCGGCGCGTGGGCATCTATCTCTGGGCCGCGCTGGCGGAATTCTTCTGGGCGATGCGCATGGCCGACGGGCTGGTCGCCGAGCCGCCGCTGTCCTGGGGGCCGTGGGGCGTGCTGATGGCGGCCGCCTATGCCGGCTGGGCGGCGGCCTCCATGATGTTCGTCTACCACCTCGCGGGCTGGGCGAACGAGCCGCGCCACCGCTGGGTGCGCTGGCCGGTGGCCGGCGTGGTGGTGGGAACGGTGCTGTTCAGCGCGCTGTCGCTGCAGCGGGACGAGCCTGCGTGGTTCACCGCCTGGCTCGCGGTGGAGCTGGTGTTCGTCGCGGCCTTCGTCGGCGCCTTCGCCTTCGCCTCCCTGCGCCACCCGAACGACGACCGCCTGCTGATGGCCGGCGCGGCCCTGGTCACGGTGGCCTTCGCCGCGCGCGACTGGCTGGTGGTCCGCCTGAGCGACGCCTACGGCGAAACCACCTGGGTGCGCTATTCGTCGCTGTTCTTCGGCGCGGTGCTGCTCCTGATCGTGCTGCGGCGCTTCCGCGCGGCGGCCCTGCAGGCGCGGGGCTCGGTTGCCGCGCTGGCCGAGCGGGTGGCGCAGCGCGAGCGCGAACTGGCGGCCACCTATGCCGAGCTCGAGGCCGCGGCGCAGGTGCAGGCGCGCACCCACGAGCGCGAGCGCATCCTGCGCGAGATGCACGACGGCGTGGGCTCGCACATCAGCTCGGCGATCCGCCAGCTGCAGTCGGGCCAGAGCAGCTCGGGCGACCTGCTGCGCACCCTGCGCGATTCGCTCGACCAGCTCAAGCTGCAGATCGATTCCATCCACCTGCCGCCGGGCGACGTGGGCGCGCTGCTTGCCGCGGCGCGCTACCGGCTGGAGCCCCGGCTGGCGTCCTCGGGCATCGAGTTCGAATGGGCGGTGGACGAGGTGGAGCCGGTGGCAGGGCTGGACGCGCACGGCATGCGGCAGCTGCAGTTCCTGCTGTTCGAATCGATCTCCAACGTGCTGCGGCACGCCGAGGCCACCGTGCTGCGCTTCGAGGCCGGCATGAAGGGCAAGACGGTGCAGCTGCGGGTGATCGACAACGGCAAGGGCTTCGACACCGCCAAGCACATGCCGCGCTCGCTGGCGGAGCGCTCCGGAGCCATCGGCGCGCGCCTGACGGTCGAAAGCCGACCGGGGCGCACGGTCGTTCAGCTCGAATTCGATTGAGGGGCCGGGCGGGGCTGGGATAATCCGCCCTCATGTCCGCCGTGTTCAATCAGCCCTCCCTGGCGCGTCGAATTGCGCCCATCTTCCAGGGCTTCGACGGCTTCCTGGCCTTTGCCGTCCTGCTGCTCGCCTTCGCCGGGCTGCTCACCATGTATTCATCGGGTTACGACCACGGAACCCGTTTCGTCGACCACGGCCGCAACATGCTGCTGGCCGGTTTCATCATGTTCGTGGTGGCGCAGGTGCCGCCACAGCGGCTGATGCTGGCGGCGGTGCCGCTCTACACCATGGGCGTGGCGCTGCTGGTGGCGGTGGCGCTCTTCGGCATCACCAAGAAGGGCGCCCAGCGATGGATCAACGTGGGCGTGGTGATCCAGCCCAGCGAAATCCTGAAGATCGCCATGCCGCTGATGCTGGCCTGGTGGTTCCAGCGGCGCGAGGGCCAGCTGCGGCCGCTCGACTTCGTGGTGGCGACGGTGCTGCTGGCGGTGCCGGTGGGGCTCATCATGAAGCAGCCCGACCTGGGCACCTCGCTGCTGGTGCTGGCGGCGGGGTTGTCGGTGATCTTCTTCGCCGGGCTGCCCTGGAAGCTGATCGTGCCGCCGGTGGTGATCGGCGCGGTGGCCATCACGCTGATAGTGAGCTTCGAGTCGCGGCTGTGCGCCGACGGCGTCGACTGGCGCGTGCTGCACGACTACCAGAAGCAGCGCGTGTGCACGCTGCTCGACCCCAGCAAGGACCCGCTGGGCAAGGGCTTCCACATCATCCAGGGCATGATCGCCATCGGCTCGGGCGGGGTGGGCGGCAAGGGCTTCATGCAGGGCACGCAGACGCACCTCGAATTCATTCCCGAGCGCACCACCGACTTCATCTTCGCCGCCTATTCCGAGGAATTCGGGCTCATGGGCAACCTGGCGCTGATCTCGGCCTTCATCCTGCTGATCTTCCGGGGGCTGGTGATCGCGGCCAATGCCGGGACGCTGTTCTCGCGCCTGCTGGCGGGGGCGGTGACGATGATCTTCTTCACCTACGCCTTCGTGAACATGGGCATGGTCAGCGGCATCCTGCCGGTGGTGGGCGTGCCGCTGCCGTTCATCAGCTACGGCGGCACGGCCATGGTGACGCTGGGGCTGGGTCTGGGGATCCTGATGTCGATTGCCAGGGCGAGGAAGCTGGCCCAGAACTGAGGCAGGCCAGGAACATCGGGGAACCGGCTTCGCCGGCCCCCTGGTGTTGCCCCCGGTCGGGGGGTGGCGAAGCGACACGAAGTGCGCGCAGCCTGGGGGCGAGCCCTAGAATCCCGAGATGATCTCTCGCGAACCCACCATCGAGCGCCTCGCCACGGCGCAACAGCTCCTTCTCACGCCGTTCGGCCTCGACGAATCGCACCTGAGCAAGGCCCTGGCCGAGATCACCGCGCACCGGGTGGACGACGCCGACCTGTACTTCCAGTACACCCGCAGCGAAGGCTGGAGCCTCGAGGAAGGCATCGTCAAGACCGGCAGCTTCAGCATCGACCAGGGCGTCGGCGTGCGCGCGGTCAGCGGCGAGAAGACTGCCTTCGCCTACTCCGACGACATTTCCGAGGCCTCGCTGCTCGATGCGGCACGCACCGTGCGCTCCATCTCTTCCGCGGGCCGCGCCGGCAAGGTGAAGACCGCGCCCCGCAAGATCGCCTCCAGCCGCTCGCTCTACCAGGGCATCGACCCGATCGCCACGCTCGACAGCACCGCCAAGGTGAAGCTGCTCGAGAAGGTCGAGAAGCTCGCCCGCTCGCGCGACCCGCGCGTGGCGCAGGTGATGGCGGGGCTGGCCAGCGAATACGACGTGGTGCTCGTGGCGCGCGCCGACGGCACGCTGGCCGCCGACGTGCGGCCGCTGGTGCGCCTGTCGGTCACGGTGATCGCCGAGCAGAACGGCCGACGCGAGATCGGCTCCGGCGGCGGCGGCGGGCGCTTCGGCCTTGCCTACTTCACCGACGAGCAGATCGCCGAATACGTCGACCATGCTGTGACGGCCGCCCTGACGAATCTCGACGCCCGCCCGGCCCCCGCCGGCGAAATGACCGTGGTGCTCGGCTCCGGCTGGCCCGGCATCCTGCTGCACGAAGCCATCGGCCACGGGCTGGAGGGCGACTTCAACCGCAAGGGTTCGAGCGCGTTCTCTGGCCGCATCGGCCAGCGCGTGGCGGCCAAGGGCGTGACGGTGCTCGACGACGGCACCATCGCCGACCGCCGCGGCTCGCTCAACGTCGACGACGAGGGCAACGCCAGCCAGCGCAATGTGCTGATCGAGGACGGCATCCTCAAGGGCTACATCCAGGACGCACTCAATGCCCGCCTCATGAAGGTCAAGCCCACCGGCAACGGCCGCCGCGAGAGCTACGCCCACGTGCCGATGCCGCGCATGACCAACACCTACATGCTCGGCGGCGACAAGGAACCCGGCGAGATCGTCGCGAGCATCAAGAAGGGCCTGTACGCCACCAACTTCGGCGGCGGGCAGGTCGACATCACCAGCGGCAAGTTCGTGTTCTCGGCCAGCGAGGCCTACTGGGTCGAGAACGGCAAGATCCAGTACCCCGTGAAGGGCGCGACCATCGTGGGCAACGGCCCCGACGCGCTCACCCGCGTGACCATGATCGGCAACGACATGGCGCTGGACTCCGGCGTCGGCACCTGCGGCAAGGAAGGCCAGAGCGTGCCGGTGGGGGTCGGCCAGCCCACCCTGCGCATCGACGGCCTGACTGTAGGTGGAACGGCTTAGGACTTTCGGCACTTGTGTACTGTTTCTTCCGGTTGCTAAGCTGCGCTCCTTTTTTGCGAACGACGAGTTCAAGGAGCAATTCGATGGGGAACAGGATCAATTCGCCCGCCATGCTGTGGGCCGCGGCCGCCGTGGTGGCGCTGGCCACCGCAGGTTGCGCATCCCGCGGCGGTTCGGGCAGCCAGCCCGAGGCGGCGCCCGCTGCTGCGGCTCCGGCGCCCGCCGCGCGTGGCGGTTCCAGGGCCGGCATGGATGCCCAGGGCAATGTGGTCGACTCGTCAAAGGTCGAAGCCGGCAGCGGCAAGACGGTCAAGGGCCTGAACGGCTACGAGGGTGAGATCACCGGCAACCCGGCTCGCAACAGCAAGTTCGCGCGCCTGCAGATCGGCATGAGCGCCAGGCAGGTCACGGACATCGCCGGCCAGCCCACCGACCAGGGCGCATATGTAACCGGCAAGGCCTTCATTCCGTTCTATTTCGGCAGCGACCGCCATCGTTTCGAGATGACGTACAAGGGCCAGGGCCGCCTGATCTTCGCGGGCGGCGGCATGGGGGACTTCTCCTCCGGCAACCTGATCTGGATCATTCACAACCCCAACGAATCGGGCTACCGGTAAACAACAGCAGGCCCGGTCTCTTGACCGGGTTTTGCTTTTCCGTGCTACATTGCCAACCCATGTCCGCTGTCCGCGCTTACTTTTTTGCCTACTTTTGGTTCCCGGTTTCCGGCGGACGAGAGGCGAGCGCGTAAAAAGCACACACGAATACCCTCCCAGAACCGCCGGTGGCCTCAAGCCCCCGGCGGTTTTTTTATGCCCTGACGAAACCACTCCAACAAGGAAGCACCCATGAGCACGAACACTGCCCCCGCCAGCGACAGCTGGTATGCGAACGTCGAAAAAACCAGCAAGACCGACGACGAACGCATCAAGGACATCAACGTGCTGCCCCCTCCCGAACATCTGATCCGCTTCTTCCCGATCCGCGGCACACCTGTTGAAACCCTGATCGAAGGCACCCGCCGCAGCATCCACAACATCATGGCCGGCAAGGACGACCGGCTGCTGGTGATCATGGGCCCGTGCTCCATCCACGACCCGGCCGCCGCGCTCGAATACGCCCGCCGCCTGAAGGCCGAGCGCGAGAAATACGCCGGCACGCTGGAGATCGTGATGCGCGTGTACTTCGAGAAGCCGCGCACGACGGTCGGCTGGAAGGGGCTCATCAACGACCCGTACCTGGACGAGAGCTTCCGCATCGACGAAGGCCTGCGCATCGCGCGCCAGCTGCTGATCGACATCAACCGCCTGGGCCTGCCGGCGGGCAGTGAGTTCCTCGACGTGATCTCGCCGCAGTACATCGGCGACCTGATCTCCTGGGGCGCCATCGGTGCGCGCACCACCGAAAGCCAGGTGCACCGCGAGCTGGCTTCGGGCCTGTCGGCGCCCATCGGCTTCAAGAACGGCACGGACGGCAACATCCGCATCGCCACCGACGCCATCCAGGCGGCGGCGCGCGGCCATCACTTCCTCTCGGTCCACAAGAACGGCCAGGTCGCTATCGTGCAGACCAACGGCAACCGCGACTGCCACGTGATCCTGCGCGGCGGCAAGGCGCCCAACTACGACGCCGCCAGCGTCGAGGCTGCCTGCAAGGACCTGGAGGCCGCCAAGCTGCCGCCCACGCTCATGGTCGACTGCAGCCACGCCAACAGCTCCAAGCAGCACCAGAAGCAGATCGACGTGGCGAAGGACATCGCCGCGCAGATCGCGGACGGCTCCAAGCGCGTCTTCGGCGTGATGGTCGAGAGCCACCTGCAATCGGGCGCCCAGAAGTTCACGCCGGGCAAGGACCAGCTTTCGGGCCTCGAATACGGCAAGAGCATCACCGACGCCTGCCTGGGCTGGGAGGACTCGGTGCAGGTGCTGGACACGCTCTCGCAAGCGGTCAAGCGCCGCCGGGGCTGAGCGGGCCCTAGAGCAATTCGGCCAGGTCGGGCCAGTGGTGCCGCATCGACGCAGCCTCGTCGCTGTCGGGCGGCACCAGGGAGAAATCGGCGAAATCGAAGCCCGGCCCGACCATGCAGGCGACCAGCGTGTAGTCGCCCGAACTGTGGCTCTGGATCGGCTGCGCCGCCTGCCACTGGCCGGCGGGCACCACGTGCTGGGGGCGAGTGCCGTGGACGTCGACCGGGCCCAGCCGCGTGTGGGCCGGCGCGGTCCGCATCGCAGCGTCGCAGGTCCACAGCGCGAGCGGCACGCCTTCCAGGTGCACCCAGACTTCGTCGGACAGCACCCGGTGCCAGCGCGAATGCTGGCCCGCTTCGAGCAGGTAGTAGATGCTGGTCAGCGCGCTGCGCGGCGCGCGGCCATCGGCCGGGGTGACGCTCGATGCGGAGCGGAACACCTCGCCGTACCAGCCGCCTTCGGGGTGCGGCTGCAGCTTCAGCGTCTCGATCAGTTCGCGGGCACGGGCGGCGGACATGGCGGTCATGATGCGGCCGGCGCGCGCAGGGCGGCAAGCAGTTTGTCGTGCACGCCGCCGAAGCCGCCGTTGCTCATGCAGACGATGTGATCGCCCGGCCGCGCTGCGGCGACGAGCTGCTTCACCAGCGGCTCGATGGCCCCGGCGACGTGCGCGCGCTCACCCATCGGCGCGAGCGCGGCGGCCACGTCCCAGTCGAGCCCGGCCGTGTGGCAGAACGACAGGTCGGCCGATTCCAGGCTCCACGGCAGCTGCGCCGCCATCACGCCCAGCTTCATCGTGTTGCTGCGCGGCTCGAAGGCGGCCAGGATGCGCTCACTCTTGCGGCCGGCGTCGTCCAGCTTCTTGCGCAGGCCGTCAAGCGTGGTCCGGATGGCGGTGGGGTGGTGGGCGAAATCGTCGTAGACCGTGATCGCGCCGCCTTCGCGCTCGACCGTGCCGCGCAGTTCCATGCGGCGTCGCACGTTGCGGAAACTGCCGAGCGCCCGGGCCGCATCGGCCGGCGCCACGCCCACGTGCTCGGCCGCGGCGATGGCTGCCAGTGCATTCATCTGGTTGTGCAGGCCGGAGAGTTCCCATTCGACCCGGCCGACCGTCTCGCCGCGCAGCAGCACGTCGAAGGCGTCGTGCGTGCCGCTCGCCTGCCATTCGCCCTTGGCGCCGAAGCGCGCGAGCTCGCTCCAGCAGCCCTGGGCCAGCACGCGCTGGAGGCTTTCTTCCGTTGCGTTCACCACCAGCCGCCCGGTGCCCGGCACGGTTCGCACAAGGTGATGGAATTGGCGTTCGATGGCGGCCAGGTCGTCGAAGATGTCCGCGTGATCGAACTCCAGGTTGTTCAGCACCGCGGTGCGCGGCCGGTAGTGCACGAACTTGCTGCGCTTGTCGAAGAAGGCCGTGTCGTACTCGTCGGCCTCGATCACGAAGGCGGGGCCGTCGCCCAGCCGGGCCGAGACGCCGAAGTCCAGCGGCACGCCGCCGACCAGGAAGCCGGGGGACTTGCCGCCTTTTTCGAGGATCCAGGCGAGCATCGAGGTGGTCGTCGTCTTGCCGTGGGTGCCGGCCACCGCCAGCACATGGCGCCCCAGCAGAACGTGCTCGGCCAGCCACTGCGGGCCGCTGGTGTAGGGCTTGCCGGCATCGAGGATGGCTTCCATCAGCGGGAACTTGGGGCTCCCGTCGGCCAGCCGTGCGCGGGACACCACGTTGCCGACCACGAACATGTCGGGGGCGAGCGAAAGCTGGTCGGCGCCGAAGCCCTCGATCAGGTCGATGCCGAGGGCGCGCAGTTGGTCGCTCATCGGCGGGTACACGCCGGCGTCGCAGCCCGTGACCCGGTGGCCGGCTTCGCGCGCGAGGGCGGCCACGCCGCCCATGAAAGTGCCGCAGATACCGAGGATATGAATGTGCATCGGTCGATTCTAGGTAAGCGATGCGCCGGCCCCTCTGCGGGCGCGTGCGTTTGTCCCGGGCTTCGTACTGATGTTCATGTGAGGGGCGCCTACTGCGGGCAAAATGCCCCGATGGACACGTCCAAGCGCGAAATCGCCGCCGCAGCAGCCCGCCTCGTCGTCGAGGAGGGGCTCGAGTACGGCCCGGCCAAGCGCCGGGCCCTGCGCGACCTGGGGCTTCCCACGCGCACCGCGCTGCCGAACAACGACGAGGTCGAGGCCGAGGTGCGCGAGTACATCGAACTCTTCTGCGCCGACACCCAGCCGCAGGAATTGCATGCATTGCGCCTGCTCGCGCTCGAATGGATGGAGCGCATGGCGGCCTTCCGCCCCCACGTGGGCGGCGCCGTGTGGCACGGAACCGCCACCCGGCTGTCGGACATTTATATTCAGTTGTTCTGCGATGATTCCAAATCGGCGGAGATAGCGCTGATCGATCACCACGTCGACTACGAGCCGCGCATGGTGACCGGCTTCCACGGCGAGCAGGTCGAGGCCCTCAGCGTGCATGCGCCGAGCCGCGCGCTCGGTGAGGAAATCGGCGTGCACCTGCTGGTGTACGACCTCGACGACCTGCGCGGGGCGCTGAAGCCCGATGCGCAGGGGCGCGTGCCGCGCGGCGACCTTCCCGCACTGCGCCGGCTGATTGAACGAGAAAAGGACAAGTGAATGACTTCTTCGCCCACCCGACGCGGCATGCTCTATGCCGGCGTGGCGGCAGCGGCGGCGGCCGCCGGCGCTGGTGGCGCCTGGTGGAAGGAGCGCGGCAGCAGCGCGGGCGGGGGTGAGATGCTCGATGCGGCCTTCTGGGCCCAGAGCTTCGAGCGGCCCGAAGGCGGTAACCTGGTCCTGTCCACCCTGCGGGGCAAGCCGCTGCTGTTGAACTTCTGGGCGACATGGTGTCCGCCCTGCGTCGAGGAAATGCCCATGATCGATGCTTTCTTCCGCCAAAACGGCGCGAACGGATGGCAAGTGGTGGGATTGGCCATCGATCAGCCCAGCGCCGTGCGCAAGTTCCTGCAGCGTACGCCCGTCACCTACCCGACCGGCCTGGCCGGTCTGCAGGGCACCGAACTGGTCAAGAATCTGGGCAATACGGGCGGCGGGCTGCCCTTCACGCTGGTGCTGAATGCCAACGGCTCCGTGGCTGCCCGTAAAATGGGCAAGCTCGAGACCACCGACCTGGACACTTGGCGGCGTGAACTGGTTCATGGTTAGAATCAGTTCCTTACGCTGGCGTTAGACGCCGAACGCCGAAAATCACCGATTTTCGAACAAGTTATGCCCTGAAGACCGGCTCAGCCGGCACTGGAGTCTCATGGATCTGCGCAAACTCAAGACACTGATCGATCTGGTGTCCGAATCGAATATTTCCGAACTGGAAATCACGGAAACCGAAGGCAAGGTTCGCATCGTCAAGGGCGGCGGCGCCGCCCCGGTGCAGTATGTGCAGACCCTGGCGGCTCCCCAGGCCGCCGCGGCGGCGCCTGTCGCTGCAGCCGGTGCTCCGGCGGCTCCCGTGGCCAGCACGCCGGCGGCCGAGGCCGCACCGGCCGGCCATGCAGTGAAGTCGCCGATGGTCGGCACCTTCTATCGTTCGTCCAGCCCGGGCGCTGCCGCGTTCGTCGAGGTCGGCAGCAAGGTCAACGAGGGCGACACGCTCTGCATCATCGAGGCGATGAAGATCCTCAACGAAATCGAAGCCGACAAGTCCGGCACCATCACCCAGATCCTCGGCGAAAACGGCCAGGCGGTCGAATACGGACAGCCGCTGTTCATCATCGAGTAAGCATGTTCAAGAAGATCCTGGTTGCAAACCGGGGGGAGATTGCCCTCCGGATTCAGCGTGCTTGCAGCGAGTTGGGCATCAAGGCCGTGATGGTCTATTCGGAAGCCGACCGCGACGCCAAGTACATCAAGCTCGCGGAAGAGGCTGTCTGCATCGGCCCCGCCCCATCGGCTCAGAGCTATCTCAACATGCCGGCGATCATCTCGGCGGCCGAGGTGACGGACGCCGAGGCGATCCACCCCGGCTACGGCTTCCTGAGCGAGAACGCCAACTTCGCCGAGCGCGTGGAGCAAAGCGGCTTCCAGTTCATCGGCCCGACGCCCGACAACATCCGCACCATGGGCGACAAGGTGTCGGCCAAGCAGGCGATGATCAAGGCCGGCGTGCCCTGCGTGCCCGGTTCCGAAGGCGAGCTCTCGGACGACGCGGCCACCAACAAGCGCATTGCGCGCGCCATCGGCTACCCGGTCATCATCAAGGCGGCGGGCGGCGGCGGTGGCCGCGGCATGCGCGTGGTGCACACCGAGGCGGCCCTGGTCAACGCGATCCAGATGACCAAGGCGGAAGCCGGCGCGGCCTTCAACAATCCGGCCGTGTACATGGAGAAGTTCCTCCAGAACCCGCGCCACATCGAGATCCAGGTGCTTGCCGACAAGCACAAGAACGCGGTCTATCTCGGCGAACGCGACTGCTCCATGCAGCGCCGCCACCAGAAGGTGATCGAGGAATCGCCCGCGCCCGGCATCCCGCGCAAGCTGATCGAGAAGATCGGCGAGCGCTGCGCCGCCGCGTGCAAGAAGATCGGCTATCGCGGCGCCGGCACCTTCGAGTTCCTCTACGAGAACGGCGAGTTCTACTTCATCGAGATGAACACGCGCGTGCAGGTGGAGCACCCGGTGACCGAGTTCACCACCGGCATCGACATCGTCAAGACGCAGATCATGGTCGCCGCCGGCGAGAAGCTGCCGTTCACGCAGCGCCAGATCCAGATGCACGGCCACGCGATCGAGTGCCGCATCAACGCGGAAGACGCCTGGAAGTTCACTCCCTCGCCGGGCCGCATCACCATGTGGCATCCGCCGGGCGGCCCGGGCGTGCGCGTCGACTCGCATGCGTACACCAACTACTTCGTGCCGCCGAACTACGACTCGATGATCGGCAAGATCATCGTCTACGGCGACACGCGCGAGCAGGCCATGGCCCGCATGCGCACGGCGCTGAACGAGACGGTGATCGAAGGCATCCAGACCAACATCCCGCTGCACCGCGAGCTGATGGTCGACGCCAAGTTCATGAGCGGCGGCACCAACATCCACTACCTCGAAGAGTGGCTGGCCGCGCATAAACGATGAACACCCCCAGGCTCCGCGCACTTCGTGTCGCTTCGCCAACCCCCTCGCCGGGGGCAACACCGGAGGCCCGGCAAAGCCGGTTCCTCGGTGTTCCTGGTGAAGAGGGAGCTTGTCATGTTTGAACTTCGCCTGATGGCGCCGGAAGACCGGGTCGAGACGCTGTGCGAGGCGCTCGATGCACTCGATGCATTGAGCGTGTCGGTGGAAGACGCCGACGCGCAGACCGATGCCGAGCAGGCGCTGTTCGGCGAGCCGGGCATGCCGCCGCCCAAGGAGGGCTGGCAGCGTTCGCGTGTGATCGCGCTGTTTCCCGAGGAAGCCCAGGCGAAGGAGGCTTCGTCGGTGCTTGCGCTGCAGGACTTCTTCGAAGGCTGCGAGGTGCTCGGCATCGCGACGGTGCCTGAGCAGGACTGGGTGCGGCTCACGCAGTCGCAGTTCGCGCCGGTCGAAGTCACGCCCGAGTTCTGGATCGTGCCGACCTGGCACGAGCCGCCCGAGCAGGCGAAGCAGGTCATCAGGCTCGATCCGGGCCTGGCCTTCGGCACCGGCACGCATCCCACCACGCGCATGTGCCTGCGCTGGATCGCGACGCGAGGCGAAGGCGCGCTGGCCGGCAAGCGCGTGCTCGACTACGGCTGCGGCTCCGGCATCCTGGCGATCGGCGCCGCGAAGTTCGGCTCTACCGACATCGACGCCGTCGACATCGACGAAGCGGCGGTCTCCTCGACCGTGCTCAATGCCGAAGCCAACGGCGTGAAGCTGAAGGCCGGCCTGCCCGATGCCGCCAAGGGCGCATACGACATCGTGCTCGCCAACATCCTGGCCACGCCGCTCAAACTGCTCGCGCCCTTGCTGCGCGGCCATGTGAAGGCGGGCGGATCGCTCGTCATGGCCGGCATCCTCGAGCGGCAGGCCGACGAACTGAAAGAGGCCTACGCGCCCTACGCAACGCTCGAAGTCAGCGATGCCGAGGACGGCTGGATCCTCATGACCGCTCGCTGCTGAGCGGTCGTCGCGCGCGGCTGGCCGGCTTTTTGCGTCGCCTCGCGGCCCTCCCGCGGCGAGGGCGCAACCCTACAATCGCCCGGTCATGAGCCTCGTCACGCGCTGCCCCGCCTGCACCACCACCTTCAAGGTGGTGCGCGACCAGCTTCGCATCTCGGATGGCTGGGTGCGCTGCGGCCGCTGCAGCAACGTGTTCGATGCCACGCTCGACCTGCACGAGACGCCCGAAGGGGCCGGCGGCACTGCCGTTGCACCCGGTGCGGCGCCGGCGGGGCAGGGCGGCGGCTACATGCCGGGGCTGGTCGGGCAGCCTGCTGCGGAGCCGGCGTCCCGGCCCGAACCTCCAGCGCCGCCACCATCTCCCAAGGCGCCTGAGCCCTGGCCCCAGGCCGAAGCAGGGTCGACCGATCAGGAGTCACTGCCGTCGTCCACCGAGGATGCGGACTTCTTCGAAGACGAACCCGAACATCAGCGCCAGCGTCAGGACTGGCATGCGCATGAGGATCATCTGCTTCCGCCCGACGCCCTGGTGCTCGACCACACCCCGGCGAACCTGCGGCCGCCCCCGGTGCAGCCGCCTCCCCCTGCGCCGCCAGCATCGCCTCTGCCCGCGTTCTCGCTGACCTTGCCCGAGCATGGCCTCACCGCCGACGAGCCGTGGTCCGACCTCGACACCACGCAGCCCGCCTGGAAGCCGCCGGCGAGCACGCTGCCGCCGTTTCCGAACATCGACCTGAACCTCGCGTCGCCGCCGCCCCCTCCACCCCCGCCGGCGCCGCCGCTTCCGGTCACGCCGCGCGTATTCAAGACGCGCGCGCTCATCGAGCGCGCGAGCGATGACGATGCCGATGGCGCGGCGAACGAGCGCGAGCAGCTCGAGAAAGACCATGACCAGGTGCAGATGCAGAAAGCGCTGCGCCGCGCCCGCATCAAGTCGGCCAAGATCGCGAGCGCCAAGGCGCGCGAGGAGCGCGCGGCCGCGAAGGCGCCCGTCGTTGTGGCGCGCGAAGAGGCCGAAAGCGAAGTCGACAGGCTTGATCCCGTGCTCTCCCCGGTCTTCGAGCCGCCGCCGGAGCATCACTTCGCGGAAGACGACGAAGCCCTGGAAAAGGTGCCGGGCTTCTGGCAGCACAGGGGCGTGCGCGTGCTGCTGGTTCTGCTGGTGGTGCTTGCGGCATTGCTGCTCGTCCTGCAGATCATTCGCCACGAGCGCGACGGCATCGTCGCGCGCCAGCCTAATCTGCGGCCTGCGCTCACGGCGCTGTGCCAGTACACGGGCTGCGAGCTCGGCGCGCTGCGCCAGATCGGCGACATCGTGATCGAAGGCGCGGCCTTCGCGCGCGAGAAGAGCGGTAGCAACGACTACCGCCTGAGCTTCACCCTGCGCAACAGTGCCACCGTGCCGCTGGCGATGCCGGCCGTCGAGCTCTCGCTGCTCGACACGCAGGAGCGCGCCGTGGTGCGCCGCGTGCTGATGCCGTCGGACTATGGTGCTCCCGCAGTGCTGGCCGCGCGTGCCGATCGTGCCGCCTCGCTGCCTCTGACCTTGTCCGCTTCCGAGGCAGCGGCGCTGCCGCCCGTCGCGGGTTATCGCGTCGAGGCCTTCTATCCCTGAGCGGGGCGCGCGCACGCGTCCCTCTTGTTTCATCCACTCAACACAACCAACGGCTAACCATGGCAGCAGTGATTTGCGGTTCCCTCGCATTCGACACCATCATGACTTTCGAGGGCCGGTTCGCCGACCAGATCCTTCCCGACCAGCTGCACATCCTGAATGTGTCCTTCCTGGTGCCCACGCTACGCCGCGACTTCGGCGGCTGCGCGGGCAACATCGCCTACAGCCTCAACGCGCTGGGAGGCACGGCGCTGCCCATGGCCACGCTCGGCAGCGACGGCGCCACCTACCTCGAGCGCATGCGCTCGCTGGGCATCAGCACGGAGTTCGTGCGCCAGCTCGACGACACCTTCACCGCGCAGGCGATGATCATGAGCGACGTCGACAACAACCAGATCACCGCCTTCCACCCCGGTGCGATGCAGCAGGCGCACATCACCAAGGTGGCCGCGCGCGAGGACATCAAGCTGGGCATCGTCGCGCCCGACGGCCGCGACGCCATGCTGCAGCACGCGGAGCAGTTCGCCGCCGCGGGCATCCCCTTCGTGTTCGATCCGGGCCAGGGCCTGCCGATGTTCGATGGCGAGGCACTGCGCCATTTCGTCGAGCTCGCGAGCTGGGTGGTGGTGAACGACTACGAAGGCAAGATGCTGTCGCAGCGCACCGGCTGGAGCCTGGCCGAGATCTCGAAGCGCGTGCGCGGCCTGGTGGTCACGCTGGCGGCCGAGGGCTGCGAGGTGTGGACGAAGGGCGAGCGCGAACACGTGCCGGGCGTGGTGGCCACCGAGGTCGTCGAGCCCACGGGCTGCGGCGATGCATGGCGCGGCGCGCTGCTCTTCGGTCTGGAAAAGGGCTGGTCGCTCGCGCAATGCGCGGCACTGGGCAACAAGGTCGGCGCGATCAAGATCGCGCAGCGCGGCCCGCAGAACTACGAGATCGATCGCAAGGCGCTGGGCTTTTGAACTTCTTCCCCGCGAGGGGATGGATGCCGGCAGGGCCGGCGCCATAAAAAAAGCCCGGCACCGTGAGGTGCCGGGCTTTTTGCCTTCAAGGCCGCTGAGAAACTCAGGGCTTGCTGGCCGTGGGGAACGGCCAGGCTGCCTGGGGGTTCAGCGTCGTTTGCGCCGCAGGGGCAGGCGCTACGGCGGCAGCCTTGGCAGGGGCAGCGGCCTTGGGAGCCTTCTTCGCAGCAGGCTTCTTGGCAGCAGGCTTTTTCGCGGCTTTCTTGGCCGCAGCCTTTTTGGCAGGGGCCTTCTTGGCAGCAGCCTTTTTGGCAGGCGCCTTCTTGGCAGCGGCCTTCTTCGCCGGGGCCTTCTTGGCAGCAGCCTTCTTCGCAGGCGCCTTCTTTGCTACGGCCTTCTTCGCCGGAGCCTTCTTGGCAGCGGCCTTCTTGGCCGGTGCTGCCTTCTTCGCTGCTACCTTCTTGGCAGGAGCCTTCTTGGCAGCGACCTTCTTGGCCGGTGCCTTCTTGGCGGCTACCTTCTTGGCAGGAGCCTTCTTGGCGGCGACGGCCTTCTTAGCCGGAGCCTTCTTTGCAGCGGCTTTCTTAGCCGGAGCTTTCTTTGCAGTTGCCATTTCTATTTCTCCTTGATCAAGTTGAAAAATCAACCTATTGAAGCACTCCACGCACGTTGGGTAACGTGAAGCGATTCATGGTGTTGGAATCTTTGCTCCAGCACCATGAACACCTGAGCCCTCGTCCATGCCGCGCTCTTCGGCGCGATCGGTGGCAAGGGCAATTCTTGAATTCATTAATTCTTGTCGAAAGATTCAATCCCAGGAGAGCGCGCCACCCGACTGGTATTCAATCACGCGGGTTTCGAAGAAATTGCGCTCTTTCTTCAGGTCAATCATTTCGCTCATCCACGGGAACGGATTTTCTTCGTTCGGGAAGAGCGTTTCGAGGCCGATCTGCTGGGCACGCCGGTTGGCGATGTAGCGCAGGTAGCCCTTGAACATGGAGGCGTTCATGCCGAGCACGCCACGGGGCATGGTGTCTTCGGCGTATTTGTATTCGAGCTCGACGGCGCGCAGGAAGAGCGCCTTGATCTCCGCCTTGAACTCTGCGGTCCAGAGACCTGGGTTCTCGAGCTTGAGCTGGTTGATCAGGTCGATGCCGAAATTGCAGTGCATCGACTCGTCGCGCAGGATGTACTGGTACTGCTCGGCGGCGCCGGTCATCTTGTTCTGGCGGCCCAGCGCGAGGATCTGCGTGAAGCCGACGTAGAAGAAGAGGCCTTCCATCAGGCAGGCGAACACGATGAGCGACTTGAGCAGCTTCTGGTCGGCCTCGGGCGTGCCGGTGTGGAAGTTGGGGTCGCTGATGGCGTCGATGAACGGGATCAGGAACTGGTCCTTCTCGCGGATCGACGGCACTTCGTTGTAGGCGTTGAAGATCTCGCTCTCGTCCAGGCCGAGCGACTCGACGATGTACTGGTACGCGTGCGTGTGGATCGCTTCCTCGAAGGCCTGGCGCAGCAGGAACTGGCGGCACTCGGGCGCCGTGATGTGGCGGTAGGTGCCCAGCACGATGTTGTTGGCGGCCAGCGAGTCGGCGGTCACGAAGAAGCCGAGATTGCGCTTGACGATGCGGCGCTCGTCTTCGCTCAGGCCGTTCGGATCTTTCCACAGCGCGATGTCGCGCGTCATGTTCACTTCCTGCGGCATCCAGTGGTTGGCGCAGGTGGCGAGGTACTTCTCCCACGCCCACTTGTACTTGAACGGCACCAGCTGGTTGACGTCGGTCTGGCCGTTGATGATGCGCTTGTCGGAAGCCTTGACGCGCTGGGTGGATTGGGTGGCGGCGGCAGGCGTTGCTGCTGCAGAAGATGCGGTGGCAACCGGGCGCACTGCAGCGCCGTCATCGAGCGTGCTGAAGGTGCGGAGGGCGGGTTGCGCGATCGACGAAGTCGGAGCGTCCACCGAACGGCCTGCGGGCAACCCGCTGGTCGATGCGTTGTGGTGCTGCAAACCTTGTTGCATATCCTTTGGTAAGGAGGGCTTGACTTCTTCGTCCCAGGTCAACATAGAAAAATCCAATGCTCAAATTATCGGAGTAACGATGTGAGTTGCAAAGTGCTCGTTCACATCGCACGCCATTTATGTGGTTGTTATGTTGCTCGCATGCATCGCGCGATGTCAGTCAATGGCTTCATTGAATGAACGTCGCGCGATTTTTTCGCATGCACCTCACTGATTCACGGTCGCGAGCATCGACGCGTCATTGGCACGCTTCGCAGGTCGGATCGTCCACGCCGCAGAACGCGATGTCGGTGGCGGGAATCGCGCTCATCTGAGCCTTTGCCGCAGCAGCGGCGGCTTCGAGCGCGCTCATGCCCGAAGGTGCATCGCTGCCCGACGACACCGCGTTGAGGCGGCCCGACTGCACCGTCGACTTCTCGGCGTGCGTCGCGCTCTGCGTGCGCAGGTAGTAGGTCGTCTTCAGGCCGCGCAGCCATGCGAGCTTGTAGGTGTCGTCGAGCTTCTTGCCCGATGCGCCGGCCATGTAGATGTTCAGCGACTGCGCCTGGTCGATCCACTTCTGGCGACGCGCGGCGGCTTCCACCAGCCAGGTGGTCTCGATCTCGAACGCGGTGGCGTAGAGCGCCTTCACGTCCTGCGGCACGCGGTCGATGGGGCGCAGCGAACCGTCGAAGTGCTTCAGGTCCATCACCATCACGTCGTCCCACAGGCCCAGGCGCTTGAGGTCGCGCACCAGGTAGTGGTTTATCACGGTGAATTCGCCCGAGAGGTTCGACTTGACCGAGAGGTTGCCGAAGCACGGCTCGATCGAGGCGTCCACGCCGATGATGTTCGAGATGGTCGCGGTCGGGGCGATGGCCACGCAGTTCGAATTGCGCATGCCGTCGGCCTTGATCTTCGAGCGCAGGGCGTCCCAGTCGAGGGTGGCCGAGCGGTCGACCTCGACGTAGCCGCCGCGTGCCTTCTCGAGCAGGTCCAGCGAGTCGATCGGCAGGATGCCCTTGTCCCACAGCGAGCCCTTGTAGCTCGAGTACTTGCCGCGTTCCTTGGCCAGCTCGGTCGAGGCCCAGTAGGCGTGGTAGCAGATGGCTTCCATCGACTCGTCGGCGAACTGCACGGCTTCCTGCGAGGCGTAGGGAATGCGCAGTTCGTACAGCGCGTCCTGGAAGCCCATCAGGCCCAGGCCGACCGGACGGTGGCGCAGGTTCGAGTCGCGCGCCTTCTTCACGGCGTAGTAGTTGATGTCGATCACGTTGTCGAGCATGCGCATCGCGGTCGACACGGTCTTCTTCAGCTTCTCCTGGTCGACCTTGCCGTCCTTCAGGTGCTGCAGCAGGTTCACCGAACCCAGGTTGCACACGGCGGTTTCGGTGTCGCTGGTGTTCAGCGTGATCTCGGTGCACAGGTTCGACGAGTGCACCACGCCGGCGTGCTGCTGCGGCGAGCGCACGTTGCAGGCGTCCTTGAACGTGATCCAGGGGTGGCCGGTCTCGAACAGCATCGTGAGCATCTTGCGCCACAGGTCGGTGGCCTGGATGGTGCGGCTCGGCTTGATCTCGCCGCGGGCGGCCTTCTCTTCGTAGGCGACGTAGGCCTTCTCGAAGTCGGCGCCGAACAGGTCGTGCAGGTCGGGCACGTTGGAGGGCGAGAACAGCGTCCAGGTGCCCTTTTCCATCACGCGGCGCATGAACAGGTCGGGGATCCAGTTGGCGGTGTTCATGTCGTGCGTGCGGCGGCGGTCGTCGCCGGTGTTCTTGCGCAGCTCCAGGAACTCCTCGATGTCGAGGTGCCAGGTTTCCAGGTACGTGCAGACCGCGCCCTTGCGCTTGCCGCCCTGGTTCACGGCCACGGCCGTGTCGTTCACCACCTTCAGGAAGGGCACCACGCCCTGCGATTCGCCGTTCGTGCCCTTGATGTGGCTGCCGAGCGCGCGAACGCGGGTCCAGTCGTTGCCCAGGCCGCCGGCGAACTTCGACAGCAGCGCGTTTTCCTTGATCGACTCGTAGATGCCGTCCAGGTCGTCGGGCACGGTGGTCAGGTAGCAGCTCGACAGCTGCGAGCGCAGCGTGCCGGCGTTGAACAGGGTGGGCGTGCTCGACATGAAGTCGAACGACGACAGCACTTCGTAGAACTCGATGGCGCGCGCTTCGCGGTCGATTTCATTCAGCGACAGGCCCATGGCCACGCGCATGAAGAAAGCCTGCGGCAGCTCGATGCGGGTCTTGCGCACGTGCAGGAAGTAGCGGTCGTACAGGGTCTGCAGGCCGAGGTAGTCGAACTGGTTGTCGCGCTCGGGCTTCAGGGCCGCGCCCAGGCGGGCCAGGTCGTACTGCAGCAGCTTCTCGTCGAGCAGGTCGTTGTCCACGCCCTTCTTGATGAACTGCGGGAAGTAGTCGGCGTAGGCGGTGGCGCGCTCGGCGGGCAGCACTTCGCGGCCGATGATCTCCTTGAAGATCGTGTGCAGCAGCAGGCGCGCGGTGGCGAAAGTGTAGTCGGGGTCCTTCTCGATCAGCGTGCGGGCAGCCAGGATCGAGGCCTTGTAGACCTCGTCGAGCGGCACGCCGTCGTACAGGTTGCGCATCGTCTCGGCGACGATGGGGGCGGCGGTGATGCTGTCGCCCAGGCCTTCGCAGGCCGATTCGATCAGGCTCTTGAGTTCGTTCAGGTCGAGCGCGACCCGCTCGCCGTTGTCCAGCACGTGCAGCGCGGGCGCGGCCGGCACTTCCTGCTCGCCCTGCTTCGAGCGTTCCTGCGTGCGGCGTTCGCGGTACAGCACGTAGGCGCGGGCGATCTCATGGTGGCCGCCGCGCATCAGGCCGAGTTCGACCTGGTCCTGCACGTCCTCGATGTGGAAGGTGCCGCCGCCCGGACGCGAACGCACCAGCGCGCGGATCACGCCCTGCGTGAGCACGTCGACCGTCTCGCGCACGCTGGCCGAGGCCGCGCCCTGGGTGCCGTGCACCGCCAGGAAGGCCTTCATCATCGCGATGGCGATCTTGTTCGGCTCGAAGGGAACCACGGCGCCGTTGCGGCGGATGATCTGGTAGTGGGCCAGGTTCTGGCCGGTGGGCGAGCCGGCAGTGTCTCGCTGCGGCTGCGACGGCGTGGAGGGGATGGCACGCGGGGTCGATTGGGGGTTCAGGGCTGTTTGCATTCGCTTCCTCTCGGTTGGCAATTCTTGTTGGATGGCGGCACCTGGTCCGGCGCCGCACCGGTGTACGGGACCGGACGGAAGACACTATATCTAGGGTGCAAGGGGCATACAACCCACTAGATGTAGCGTTTTCGAAAGGATACAAGGATTGCCGGTATTACTTCCGCAATAGGCCACGGGCGAAGATGCCCCGTGAATACTGGCCTATGGTCACGCAACCCGCATGGGGCGTGGCTTGCAGGCCGATTTGGGCCTGCAAGGCGCATGGTTGCTGCATCGCACGTTTGCGATTTTCGCATTGCTGCGCCGCGGGAACGGCGCATCGCGAGGCGCCGCGCGATTGAAAAAATTAGAGCCGCCTGAGCTGCTCGGGAAACATCTGTGGATTCCAGCCCAGCTGTTCGCGCAGCAGGCGCCAGTCGAAGCCCGCGCCGGGGTCCTGCTTGCGGCCCGGCGCGATGTGCTCGTGCCCCGCGATGTGGGCGACCGGAAAGTGCTGCGCGATGGCGGCGCACACGCTCGCGAGCGTCTCGTATTGCGGCTCCTCGAAGAGGCCTCCTTCGAGGCCCTCGAGCTCGATGCCGATGGAGTCGTCGTTGCAGTTGCCGCGGCCGCGCCACGACGACACGCCGGCGTGCCAGGCGCGATCGTCGCAGCTCACGAACTGCCAGAGTTCGCCGTTGCGCCGCACGAAGAAATGCGACGAAACCTCCAGCCCGCGGATCGACTGGAAATAGGGATGCGCGTCCCAGTCCAACTGGTTGGTGAAGAGCTTTTGCACCGCGTCGCCGCCGTATTCGCCGGGCGGCAGGCTGATCGAGTGCAGCACGATGAGGTCGATCTGCGCGCCCTGCGGCCGGGGCCCGAAGTTGGGCGAGGGCAGGGCCTTTGCGAAGCGGTACCAGCCGGCCTGCCAGAGTCCGTCTTCGGCCGGGGCTTCTTCAGTCGTCGGCATTGCTGCTGCTCGCGCCGTCGTCGCCGTTGGGCGTGGTAATGCCCAGCCGCGCGATGCGGTAGCGGATCTGGCGCAGGCTCATGCCGAGGCGCGCGGCGGCCGCGGTGCGGTTGAAGCCGCTCTCGTGCAGCGCGCGCACGAGAATCTCGCGCTCCTGCTGGTCGAGGTAGGCCTGCAGGTCGGAGGGCAGCGGCGGAGGTGCGGCCTTCGCAGGCGCGACCGGCGCGGCGATCGGCTGTGCAGCCGCCGGGGCGAGGGGAGCATCCGCAGCCGGCGACAGCGCAGCCGGCGCGGATGCCGCGGCTTCGGCCGCGGCCGTGAAGCCGCCCATCAGGTCGAGATGCAGTTCGTCGCCGTCGTTCAGCGCCACCGCGCGGTGCAGCAGGTTCTCGAGCTCGCGCACGTTGCCGTTCAGCGGATGCTGCGCGAGGCGGCGCAGCAGGTCGTCGGACAGGTGCGGCACCGGCAGCCCGCCGTCCTGCGCGATGCGCGAGAGCAGCGCGTTGCACAGCGCGGGCAGGTCCTCGCGGCGGTCGCGCAGCGCGGGCACCGCGATCTCGATCACGTTGAGGCGGTAGAAAAGGTCTTGCCGGAAACGGCCGGCCTGCACTTCGGCGTGCAGGTCCTTGTGGGTGGCGCTCACGATGCGCACGTCGACCGCGTCTTCCTGCGTCGAGCCGATCGAGCGCACGCTGCGCTCCTGGATCGCGCGCAGCAGTTTCGACTGCATGGCCAGCGGCAGGTCGCCGATTTCGTCGAGGAACAGCGTACCGCCGCGCGCGGCCTGGAAGTAGCCGTCGCGGTCCTGCGACGAGCCGGTGTAGGAGCCCTTCTTCGCGCCGAAGAATTCTGCCTCGAGCAGGTTTTCGGGAATCGCGCCGCAGTTCACCGCGACGAAGGGGCCTTCGCTGCGCTGGCTGCAGGCATGCACCGCGCGCGCGACCAGTTCCTTGCCGGTGCCCGATTCGCCGCGCACCAGCACCGGCGCCATGCCGCGCGCCACCTTGGCGATGCGCGACTTGACCAGGCGCATCGGCTCCGACTCGCCCACGAGGCGGTCGAGCGCGGCGATGCCGGTGCCGGACGTGGTCGCCGCCTCGGATGCCGCACTGTTGTTGCTGCTCGCGGGCGCCGCCTGAGCAGGCTTGACCGCCGGCTGAGGCGCCGTCCGCGCCTGCACGGCGGACGCCACGACCGCGCGAAACTGCTTGAGGTCGACCGGCTTGGTGAGATAGTCGAAGGCGCCGGCCTTCAGCGCCTCGACCGCGTTCTCGGCGGAGCCATAGGCGGTCATCACCACGCAGCGCTCGCTGCGCTGGTCCTTCTGGATGCGGTGGATGATCTCCATGCCCTGCCCGTCGGGCAGCCGCATGTCGGTGATCACCGCGTCGAAGCGGCCGGCTTCCAGGTGCTGCCAGGCTTCGGACACGCTGCCCGCAGCCTCGACGCGATAGCCCTCGCGCAACAGCGTCAGCTCGTAGAGCGTGCGCAGGTCGGGCTCGTCGTCGATGACCAGGATCTGCGCCGGGCGCTGGGTGGAAGAGGTCGGGGTGCTCACGGCGCTATTGTGTCAGCCGGTTTTCGCTGGCGGCGAAGCTGACGAAGAATTCGTTGCCCTCGGCCCCGCCCGGCACCAGCGCGCGCCGCTCGTAGCCGATGGTGGCGCCGTGCCGCCGGCACAGCTCGCGGCAGAGGAACAGGCCCAGCCCGCTGGAGCGGCTCTCGGAAGAAAAGAAGGGCTCGAAAAGGTGCCGCTGCACCGCCGGTTCCAGCGGCGCGCCGTCGCTCCACACCATCAGGCTCGGGCGGTTGCTGCCGCTGCGCTGCTGCGCGGTCAGCACCTGGATCGCGCCTTCGCGCGTGCTGGCGTAGCGCGATGCGTTGTCCAGCAGGTTCACGATCAGGCGGCGCAGGTGCTCGGCGTCGAAGCGCACGTCGCAGTTGGCCGCGTCGAGCGACACCAGCACGCCCTTGCGCTGGGTCTGGCGCACCCATTCCTCGGCCAGCGCCTGCACGGCCGGGTCGAGCACCAGCTGCTCGCCCAGGGAGAGCACGCGCTGCTGGCGCGCGCGGGAGACGTCGAGCACGTCGTCCACGATGCGCGCGAGGCGCTGGGCGTTGTGCTGCACCATGCTCGTGAGCTTGCGGTGCGCGGGGTCGGTCAGGTCTTCGCTGAGCAGCGCGCTGGCCTGCGTGATGGCGGCCAGCGGGTTGCGGATCTCGTGCGCCACGGCCGCCGACATGCGGCCCATCGCCGCCAGCTTCTCGGTGCGGATGCGGGCCTCGAGTTCGCGCAGGTCCTGCAGGAACATCACGCAAAGGCTGTCGGCGCGCTTCTCGCTGGTGGGCGTGAGCCGCGTGCGCACGCGCACCTCGCGCGCCGCGCCTCGCGCCTGCGCCACGGGGATTTCCTCCGACTGCGGCGCCCGCCGCGCGAAGGTCTGGCGCGCCAGCGCCGCCAGCGCATGCCAGGCCGGCTGGGCGTGCAGCGGGAACGGCAGCGTCAGCTTCGCCAGCCCCTGGCCGAGGATGGCGTCGGCCGCCGGGTTGGCCGCATGCACCAGGCCTTCGGCATCGATCACCAGCACGCCTTCGCTCAGCGTCTCGATCACCAGGTCGTTGACCTGTGCCTGCATCTGCGCGCTGCTGCGGTTGCGCTGCGCCACCGCCTCTTCGCGGGCCAGGCGGCGGGCCATCTCGTGCGCGAGCAGCGCCACCACGAAGAAGCCGGTGCCCGTGAGCGCCGCCTGCACGAAACGCGGCGACGAGTCGCCCGACTGCTGCAGCCAGTGCCAGCCCGCATCGGCCAGGAGCAGCAGCGTGACGGTGGCGGAGGTGCCCAGGCTCACGATCATGGTGCCCAGCACCGCGCTCATGAGCACCGGCAGCGCGAACAGCGGCGTGTAGTTGACGTTGCCGCCCTGCAGCACCTGCAAGGCGGTGAAGGCCGCCAGGTCGATGCCGATGGTCAGCAGCCACAGCGGCGTGAAGCCGCGGATCGGCGGCTTGAAGGCCGTGTAGCGCATGCCCAGCCAGGCCGCGACGAGGTAGAGCGCCGAGATGCCGATGGCCGCAGCCTGCATCGTCTGGCCGATCGCGAAGGCCACGCCCTGCAGCAGCACCAGCACCAGCGCGACGAAGCAGCGCGCGCCCATGAAGCCGCGCCAGAGCCGGCCCAGCGCCGTGGTCTCGCCGGGGCCCTGGTCGAGCACGTCCCAGTCGGTGACCGGCTCGCCGCGCGACCAGAGGGGCGTGCTCATTGCCGGGCGGCGGCTTCGCGGTGCGCGGTGCTGCAGTAGACCGCGCCGCCGGGGCCGGCGATGGCCTCGGTCGCGGGCAGGTGCAGCCCGCAGTGGGCGCAGCGCACCATCGCCTGCGGCGTGCCGGCCGCCGTGCGCTGCTGCTGTTGCTGCGCCTTGGCCGCGCGCTCGCGCATGGCGTCGCGCATTTCTTCGCGCCGGTTCTTGCGCCAGAGCCAGATCGCGACCCAGAGCACCGCGAGGACGAGGAGGTATTTCATTTCAGACGGGAGGGCGCGCGAGAACCACTTCGAGCACGAAGCGCGAACCCACGTAGGCCAGCAGCAGCAGCGCCGAGCCGGCGTAGAGCACGCGGCGCGCCGTGCGGCCGCGCCAGCCGAAGCGGGCCCGGCCGATCAGCAGGATCGCGAAGCTGATCCAGGCGAGCACCGAGAAGATGGTCTTGTGGTCCCACTTCCAGACGCGTCCGGCGGCGCCGTACAGCTGCTCGCTGAACAGCAGGCCCGCCAGCAGCGTGGCCGACAGCAGCACGAAGCCGGCGGTGACGAAGCGGAAGGTGAGCCGCTCGAGCGTGAGCAGCGGCACGCCGCCCTGCGGCTCGACGGCAGCGGCCAGGCGGATCTGCTTTTCGGCGCGGGTGATCAGCCAGGCATGCACCACCGCGGCGCCGAACAGGCCGTAGGAGGCGATGCCCAGCGCCAGGTGCAGCGGCAGCCATGGCGATGCCGTCACGTGCAGCGGCGTGCCGGGAAACAGGATGGCCAGCAGCACTGCGGCCGCGCCCAGCCAGGCGAGCGCGCGCCGCACCTTCAGCTGGGGATACATGCGGCTTTCGACCGCGTAGACGGTGAGCACCAGCCACGCCGTGACCGACAGTGCCGGCGCGAAACCGAAGCGCGGCTCGCTGCCGACGAGACCATGGGCGAGGGCCGCGGCGTGCAGCAGCCATGCGATCCCGAGCGTCCATTGGGTCGATTGGCGGCTGAATCTGGCGCCGGCGGCGGCGACAAAACCGTAGGCAACCGCGGTGGCGATGCCCAGAGCCACGCCGAGCGGGGAGGGGATCGCTAAAATCATCGGCCGGAGTTTAGCGTCTCGCTATTGCGTTCCCGGCGCCCGGCTTCAAGTTCTTTCCCGTCTCCCAGGCTTCTCATCCGGCCCGCGCCATAGCGGGCAGCAAGGCATCCCCCTCATGGCCACCGCCCTCACAGAAAAGTTCTCCCGCCTCGTCAAGACGATGAGCGGCCAGGCCCGCATCACCGAAAGCAACGTGCAGGACATGCTGCGCGAGGTGCGCATGGCGCTGCTGGAAGCCGACGTGGCCCTGCCCGTGGTGCGCGACTTTGTCGCCCGCGTGAAGGAAAAGGCCCTCGGCCAGGAAGTGCTGGGCTCGCTCAAGCCGGGCCAGGCGCTGGTGGGCATCGTCAACCGCGAACTCGCCGCCACCATGGGCGAGGGCGTGTCCGACATCAACCTCGCGGCCCAGCCGCCGGCGGTGATCCTCATGGCCGGCCTGCAGGGCGCCGGCAAGACCACCACCACCGCCAAGCTCGCCAAGCACCTGATCGAGAAGCGCAAGAAGAAGGTGCTCACCGTGTCGGGCGACGTCTACCGCCCCGCCGCCATCGAGCAGCTGAAGACCGTCACCAAGCAGGCCGGTGCCGAGTGGTTTCCGAGCACGCCCGACCAGAAGCCGCTGGACATCGCGCGCGCCGCGCTCGACCACGCCAAGCGCCACTATTTCGACGTGCTGCTGGTCGACACGGCCGGCCGCCTGGCCATCGACGAAGTGCTGATGGCCGAAATCAAGCAGCTGCACGCTGCGCTCGACCCGGTCGAAACGCTCTTCGTGGTCGATGCCATGCAGGGCCAGGACGCGATCAACACCGCCAAGGCCTTCAAGGAGGCGCTGCCGCTCACCGGCATCATCCTGACCAAGACCGACGGCGATTCGCGCGGCGGCGCGGCGCTGTCGGTGCGCCAGGTGACGGGCGTGCCGATCAAGTTCGCGGGCGTGAGCGAGAAGATCGACGGCCTGGAGGTGTTCGACGCCGAGCGCCATGCGGGCCGCATTTTGGGCATGGGCGACATCGTCGCGCTGGTCGAGCAGGTCACGGCCGGCGTCGACGTGGCGGCGGCGCAGAAGCTCGCTGCCAAGGTCAAGAGCGGCGCGGGCTTCGACCTCAACGACTTCCTCGGCCAGCTGCAGCAGATGAAGCAGATGGGCGGCCTCTCCAGCCTGATGGACAAGCTGCCCACCCAGATGGCCGCCAAGGCCAGCGAGGCCGACCTGAGCCGCGCCGAGCGCGACATCCGCCGCAAGGAAGGCATCATCAACAGCATGACGCCGCTGGAGCGCCGCAAGCCCGAGCTGCTGAAGGCCACGCGCAAGCGCCGCATCGCCGCCGGCGCCGGTGTTCAGGTCCAGGAAGTGAACCGCCTGCTCAACGAGTTCGAGCAGATGCAGGGCATGATGAAGAAGATGAAGGGCGGCGGCCTCATGAAGATGATGAAGCGCATGGGCGGCATGAAGGGCCTGGGCGGAATGGGCGGCCCTGGCGGCCCGAAGCTGCCGTTCTGAACAGGCGCCGCACGCACGCATATATATATAAGAAGGCCCGCCGGGGTGAACCGGCGGGCCTTCTGCTTTTCAGGTCTGCGCTTCCTTCAGGTCTGGACCTCGTATACCGTTTCGTGCGCCTCCACCGGCGCCGGCAGTTCCCAGCGGTGCAGCATGCGCTCGATGCCCGCGTTCGACAGCGTGGTGTCGCGCTCGCGGTTGCGGCGCATCAGCTCCGAATGGGGCACTTCCAGGTACACCAATTCGATGTGCGCGTGGTAGGCCCACAGCAGGTCGAGCGTCTTGGTGCGCATCTGCTGGCTCAGGTGCGTGGCGTTCCAGACGAAGCGCTCCTGCCTGCGCAGCAGCGCCTTCGCCTGGTCGACCGCGTGATGCGCGGCGAGCCCGTCGTTCTCGCCGTGCTTGAGGCCGAGCTCGGCGCGCGCATCGTCGAAGGACACCACCGGCCAGCCCTTTCGATGCTGCGCCACCCAGTGGTTCTTGCCGCTGGCAGGCAGCCCGCACATCACCGTCACCTGCGATCCGGCGTTCTGGAACAGCGGGTAGTCGGGGCTGGTGTCGGCGCCGCGGAAGTAGGCCAGGCGCGTGTGGGCGTCTGCCATCTTCCGCGGGCCTTCCCAGCAGCCCTCCTCCTGTGCCAGCTGTTCGAAGAGCGCGATGTCGGCCATGCTGTCCGCGCGCTTCTCGTAGTGGCGCCCGAGCATGTCGCAGCGCGCCACGCAGCACAGGTCGGGCAGGCTCAGCTCCCATGAGAGCTTGTGCACCAGCCACTCGGGCCGCACGCCCTTGCGCGAGGCGAAGGCATGGAACGGCACCTGGTGCACCGCGATGATCCGGCACACCGCCTCGCGCAGCGCAAAAGGCACGCGGGCCTTCCACATCAGCACGCGCACGTCGACCGCGCCCCGGCGCGAGTGGCCGGGCTGGCCGATGCGGCCGCTGGCCTCGTCGATCACCGTGGTGTCTGGCTTGGCGATGTCGTGCAGCAGGCAGGCCATGAACAGCACGAAGCGGCCGTCGGCGTCGGCGCGGCGGTAGTGCTCGTCCTGCATCAGCGCGTCGAGCACCATGCGCGTGTGGATGCCGACGTTGCCTTCGGCGTGGTAGTACGGGTCTTGCGGCGTCTCTTCGAGGCGCAGCAGGGCCGGCAGCAGTTCGCAGCATTGCGCCCAGTCGGCGTCCTTGCCGGGTTCGGGCACCAGGGCGCGGAGATCGTCGAAGTTCATTGCTTCCTCCTTGTGGTCGTCAGTTCGGCCGGATCGCGCAGGGTGCGCAGGCCCAGGTCCTGCCAGGTCAGCTGCGGCGTCGGTGCGTAGAGATCCACGCCCGGCGCCAGCTGGTTGGGCAGCACCGGCCGGCGGCTGTGGTGCGAGCCCGAGTCGAGGATGGTCTGGACGAAATCCGGGCGCACCCACTTGTAGCGGCCGGTCACCTGGCCGTCCGATTCGGTCTTGAGGTACAGGCCCTCGGCAAGATCGGACAGGTCGGTCTGCTGCCGAACGAGATCGAGCGGCTGGCCTTCCTGTGCCACGGCGGCTTCGAAGGCGGGCTTCCAGTCCGTGCTGCGCGCCAGCGAGGGCTTCACAAGCGCCTGCAATGCCTTCGCGCTGCGGGGCATCTCGCCTTCGTAGAGCACGGGCACCGGCAGCACGGGGCTGCCTTCGAGCAGCGCATGCCGCGCCGGTGTCGAGAGAAAGCACTGCGACTGCCGGTCGTAGATGTCGAACTCCAGGAAGAAGGCCGGCAGCCGGTCGTACCAGCAGCTGTGCTTGGCGAAGCACCATTCGCCGTACATCACGTAGCGGTCTTCGAGCCGCTCCAGCAGCGCCGCTTCATGTGCGGCGGCCCAGTGCTTGAACAGGTTGAACTGCCGCTCGCCAGCACCGCCCGCGAGGTAGTGCCCGCGCGACTGCAGAAGCAGTTCGCCTGCGGAAGTGAACGACACGGCTGCATTGGCGCCATCGAGCTTTTCCTCGATGACGACGTGCATGCCTTGCAGTTCCGACAGCGGCGTCTGGCCGTCGTCGCTGTCACCGGCCTGCAGCCGGGAGCCTTCCAGGTGCGCAGTACGCGGGTACTTGAGCAGCGGGATCGATGAAAGAGAAGAAGAAAGGGGAAACACGTTTGTTCTCCGGATGGAAACCAGGAAGAACCGACAACGTGCGGGAGCGAAGCTGGAAAGCTGGGGAACGGATTGCGGTCAGCGGAAAGCGCAGCTTGGCGCCCGACATGACCGGCAATGAAGCGGCATTGTCGGCGTCAGAGAGTGATGACGGCGAGACGGGGCACTTGGCGCTCCTGTGGATCGAAGGGATCCGTGGGTGGATGAAAAAAGGAGTTGGCGATTCTAGGGCCTGTTCGCACTATTTCCGGGGTCGCGAAGGGCAGCCAGGGCGGGCCAATCAAGGCGCGTGACGACGCGTGTGCATGCGCACACGCTAGGAGCGCAACGCCGAGTGGCCCGCCCTGGCTGCCCTTCCCGCAGGGTTGGAGTACCAACGCGACCCCGGAAATAGTGCGAACAGGCCCTGGCTACGCGCCATGAAAAAAGCCGGCGCAGTGGCCGGCTTCCTTCGGGGGCGATTGCTTCAGCGCATCAGGCGGTGGCCAGCGCTGCCGGGCGAGCCAGGCGCAGCGCGTGCATCCATGCGCGGCGCAGCACGGCCGGCGAGCGCGATTCCTCGGGAATCAGCAGGTAGCCGCGGTCGCGCAGCGTGGTGCCCAGAGCGATCTGGCTGGTCAGCACGGTCAGCGGGATCGCCAGCAGCAGCGGCAGGCCGACGGGCATGAGCCAGACCAGCGCGCTCGGGTCGATCATGGCGACGCCGACGGCCAGCATCGCGATCACCAGCGTCATGGGCGCCAGCTGCGAGGCAGCGACCTTCCACGGCACGGCGGCGGCTTCACGCGGGGGCGACTTCCAGTCGAGCTTGATGCCGGTGAGGGCGACCAGCACGAAGAGCGAATGAGCCAGCATGCGCACTGGTGCCTGAACGATGGCCAGGCCGGCTTCCATCACCGAGCTCTTCACCAGGCCCCACAGGCCACCGTATTGGCGCTGCTCGCCGCGCATCAGCACGGCGGCGATGCCGAGCACGCGCGGCAGGAACAGCAGGCAAAGGGTCCAGACCCACAGGCCGGCCAGTTCGGCGGGCAGCACGCTCCAGCTGGAGACCAGGCTCGAGCCGCTCAGCCACAGGGCCGTGCCCAGCGTCAGGAACGCGAGCCACAGCGGGGCCGAGACATAAGCCATGGTGCCGGTCACGAACATCGCGCGGTGGACCGAATGGATGCCGGGCTCGGCCATCAGGCGGGCGTTCTGCAGGTTGCCCTGGCACCAGCGGCGGTCGCGCTGCAGTTCGGCCAGCAGGTCCGGCGGTTGCTGCTCGTAGCTGCCGACCAGGTCGGACACCAGCCACACGTGGTAGCCGGCGCGGCGCATCAGCGCGGCTTCGACGAAGTCGTGCGACATGATGCCGCCCGACATGCCGCCGGTGCCCTTGATCGGGGCCAGCGCGCAGTGCTTCATGAAGGGCTCGACGCGGATGATCGCGTTGTGGCCCCAGTAGTGTGACTCGCCCAGTTGCCAGAACTGCATGCCCAGCGTGAAAAGGCGGCCGGTGACGCGCGAGGCGAACTGCTGTGCGCGTGCGTGCAGCGTGACGTGGCCGATGGCCTGCGTCGCGGTCTGGATGATGCCGGCGGTGGGGTTGGCTTCCATCAGCTTGACCATCGAGGTCAGGCAGTCGCCGCTCATCACCGAGTCGGCGTCGAGCACGACCATGTAGCGGTAGTCCTTGCCCCAGCGGCGGCAGAAGTCGGCCACGTTGCCGGCCTTGCGGTGCGTGCGGCGGGTGCGCAGGCGGTAGTAGACCTCGACCTGCGGCTGGTTCGGGCTCTCGGCCAGCGCGGCGCGCAGATCTTCCCAGGCGGCGCGCTCGGCGGCGGCGGTCTCGGGGTTGTAGCTGTCGGACAGCACGAACACGTCGAACTGCTTCGCGTGGCCGGTGGCCGCGACCGATTCGCAGGTGGCGCGCAGGCCGGCGAACACGGTGGCCACGTCCTCGTTGCAGATCGGCATGATGATTGCCGTGCGTGCCTCGGGGTTCATCGGGTGGTTGGCCACCTGCTTCGCCGAGAGGGAGTGCTTGTCGCCGCGCACGGAAACGTAGAAGCCCATGAGCGCGGTCACGAAGCCGGTCACGACCCAGCCCGAGAGCAGGCCGTACAGGCCGATCTGGCCGTATTCGAGCCAGAGGTTGTCGTAGTCGGGCTGCACGCTGGCGAAGAGCGACGACGCGATCACGGTGCTCAGCAGCGTGAGCATCATGAAGGCGAAGCGGCGGCGGGCGGCGGCGCGCTGCCAGGGCTGCTTCGTTTCGTTGGCGGGGTGAGCGCCGGCTTCGGCGTCACGGCCCGCGCCGAGCTTGACCAGCGCGGCGGTGCCGAGGCTGTTCCAGAAACCGCGCCAGGGGCGGGGCGTCATGGAGCCGCGGTTGACCGGGGGGGCGGTGACCGAGTTGGGATGGCGTTCTTCGCGAACCGGGCTGCGGCGCGAGAAATCGGTATCGGCCAGCACATTCAGTTGGGAGAAGTCGTTCGGCTTCATGTGGTTTACCAACGTTGCTTGTCGAGGGAAGGGGTGTCGCCAATGGCAGGAAAGCGCTTGATCACGCAATCCGGTTCAGCGCCGCCGGCGCTTGCGAGCGCGGCCAGCGAATGGCCCGCGGCGCGGGGCCGCGAGGGGGAAAACTGCTTTTGACGCAGGCCGTCGCGCTGCTGGCGCAGTGCGAAAGATGGGCTGGTAAGTGCTGTCATGCCGGTACAGGGGCAAACCCTGTGCCAGGCTGAAAAAATGCTTTCAGATCAACGACTTGGAGCGATCTGAAGGTGTTTTTCGGGGGGTGGGGCCGCCGGATGGCCTCAAAACCCCTGTTTTTGTCGCCGAATCCCGACAAGCCGTGAGGGCGGGTAGGGATAGGTCATATAAATCAACGACTTAGCAGCGTCGCTACTCGGCGACAGCGTCGCTGCCCCCAGCGACAGCGTCGGCCTTGAAGTGCCCGGGAGTGAGTTCGTGCTTCTGCAGCAGCCGATAGAACTCGGTGCGATTGCGGTCGGCCAGGCGGGCCGCGTCGGCCACGTTGCCGTCCGTCAGTTTCAGCAGGCCGACGAGGTAGTCGCGCTCGAAACGCTGCTTGGCCTCGGCGTAGGTCTGCACCTCCACCGTCGGCACGCGCAGCGCCCGCTGCACCAGCGCCAGCGGAATCAGCGGCGAGCTCGACAGCGCGCAGACCTGCTCCACCACGTTGTAGAGCTGTCGCACGTTGCCCGGCCAGGCGGCCATGGTCAGCGCCTTCAGCGCTTCGGGCGCGAAGCCCGAGAGCCGCTTGCCGTACTTGGTCGACAGGCGCTGCAGGAAGTGGTTGGCCAAGAGCGGAATGTCTTCCCGGCGCGCCGACAGCGGTGGCAGCGTGAGCGTCACCACGTTCAGCCGGTAATACAGGTCCTCGCGGAACTGGCCGGCTTCCATTGCGGCGTCGAGGTCGCGGTGCGTGGCCGAGACGATGCGCACGTCGACCTGGATCGACTGGCTCGCGCCCAGCGGCCGCACCGCGCGCTCCTGCAGCACGCGCAGCAGCTTGACCTGCAGGGCGGGCGGCATGTCGCCGATTTCGTCGAGCAGCAGCGTGCCGCCGTCGGCCTGCTGGAACAGGCCCTTGTGATTGGCGTGGGCGTCGGTGAAGGCGCCCTTCATGTGGCCGAAGAGCTCCGACTCGAGCAGCGCCTCGGGGATGGCGCCGCAGTTGACCGCCACGAAGGGCTTGTCGGCGCGCGCGCTGGCCTTGTGGATGGCGCGCGCCAGCATTTCCTTGCCGGCGCCGGAGTCGCCGCGCAGCAGCACCGAGGCGTCCGACTTGGCGACCATGCGCGCCTCGGCCAGCAGCTCGGCCATGCGGTTGCTGCGACTCACGATCTCGGAGCGCCAGCTGTCGTCGCCGGCCTTGCTCGGCGTGGCGGCGGGGGCGCCGAGCGCCAGCGCCTGCGCGATCTTGTCGAGCAGTTCGCGCCCGTCGTAGGGCTTGGTGAGATAGGTGAAGACGCCGCGCGCCGTGGCCTCGACCGCGTCGGGAATGGTGCCGTGCGCGGTCAGCAGGATCACCGGCAGCGAGGGATGGCGCTTGCGGATCTCGTCGAAGAGCTGCAGGCCGTCGCGCCCGGGCAGGCGAACGTCGCTCAGCACCAGCTGCGGATGCTCGATCTCGAGCTGCGTGAGCGCGGTCTCGGCCGAGGTGACGGCCGTGACCTGGTAGCCCGCCGAGCTCAGCCGCATCGACAGCAGCCGCAGCATGTCCGGGTCGTCATCGACCACGAGGAGGCGGGCGCCGGTAGTACTCATCGAAAAACCTCCGTGCTTCGCACTGCGGTGCGGGCTTGCCTGGTGCGGGCCGGCGCTGCACTCATTGATTGGGCTTGGCGCTGGGCGGCGCGGCCGGCATGGCCGGTGCCGGGTTGTTGTTGGGCCGCGCAAAGCTGCGCTCGATGGCGCGCAGCGCTTCGATGCGGTCGTTGAGCTGGTCGATGCGGCGCTGGCTGTCGCGCAGCGCCTGCACCTGCTTGTCGCGGTCGTCCTCGACGCGGCGCTGCTCCACGTAGCGCGCGGCCAGCGCGCGTGCCAGCGGCTGCAGCGCCTGCGCCTCGGGCGCGGGGTTGGAGATCACGCGCTGCAGCAGGCCCAGCGCGCGCGCCAGATCGGCCGGCACGCGGGTCTGCGAGAGCAGCAGCGCCAGCTGCATCTGCGCCGTGGGCGAGTCGCCGGGGTCGCCCACGCGGGCGATCTCCGCGCTGAGGTCGGCGCCGCTGAGCGGGCGCACCTTGTCGGCGTACGACAGCATCGAGGACACCGGCCCCTGCAGCATCGTCGTGAACAGCGACGCGGCAGGCTGCGTGGCCGGCGCCTTGGGCTCGGCCTCCACCGGCATCACGCGCGGCACGACCGGCGGCGGCGGCAGCGCATCGGCCTCCGCGGGCGGCTTGGGCTGCGAGGCGCAGGCGGCCAGCAGCAGGACGAAAGGCACGGTCATCGCCCCGGCGAAGGAGGAACGGCGGACGAACGGAAAAGACATGGGTCGAAGAAAGGACGCGAGGCGGTCGGACAGTATCTGGAGAGGGGTGCCGGGGCGGTCAGGCCGTGCGCGGCAGTTCGATGCGGAAGCGGGCACCTGGACCGCCGGGCTGCAGGGTGATGCGGCCCCCGTGGGCTGCAATGTACTCCTGCACGATGGAAAGTCCGATGCCCGTGCCCTTCACGGTGTGTTCGGGCTGGCGCTCGCCGCGGAAGAAGGGTTCGAAGATCCGGTCGCGATCCCCCTCGGCGATGCCCGGCCCGGCGTCGTTCACGTCGATGTGCACCGCCTCGGGCGTCTGCGACACGGCCAGCGTGATGACACCGCCGGTTACCGAAAAGCGGATGGCGTTGCTCAGCAGGTTGGCAATGGCGGTGCCGAGCTTGGCGCGGTCGACCGTGACCGTGACGGGGTCGCCCTCGGCCCGCACCCGCAGCCCATGCGACTGCCACTGCAGGCGCTGGGCCTCGATCTGTTCCTCGATCAGCGGCAGCAGCTCGGTGCGCTCGCGGCGCAGCTCGCGCGCCTCGAAGGCCGCGGCGTTGAAGCGCAGCAGCGCCTCGATCTGGCCCTGCAGCGACACGGTGTTCTGGTTCAGGATCTGCGCGACTTCGAGCTGCGCCGGGTTCAGCGGGCCGGTCACGCCGTCTTCCAGCAGCGACACACCCTCGCGCAGCGCGGCCAGCGGCGTCTTCAGCTCGTGCGACACGTGGCGCAGGAAGCGCGCCTTGTCGGCGTCGAGTTCGGTCAGGCGCAGCCGCAGCCATTCGAGCTGCTGCGACACGCGACGCACGTCGGCCGGGCCGCGGATGTCGATCGGCTCGTCGAGCCGGTTCTGCCCGAGTCCGACGATGGCCTGCTCCAGCCGCTTGAAGGGCCGCGCCAGCCAGATGCCGAAGGCCAGCGCCAGCACCGCGGCCAGCACGCTGGCGGCCACCACCTCGCGCATCAGCCGGCGGCGCGCGTTCTCGATGCGCCTGGCCAGCGCGTCGTTCTGCGTCTCGATGAGGAACTGCGCCTGCTGCGCGATGTTGGTGTTGAGCGCGTCGAGCTCGCGGAACTGCATCGCCATCGTGCTCTCGCGGGCCAGGGCGCTGTCGGCGCTGCCGCTCATCAGGCCCTCGATCACGCCGAGCTGCGTGCGCCACATGTCGATGCCGGCGGGCGGCAGGCCGTTCTTCTCCAGGCGCTCGAGCACCTGGTGCGCCTCGCGCGCGGCGTCGTCGAAGCGGCGGCGCAGCACGGCGTCGTTCAGCACCAGCGACTGGCGCCCGGCGCGCTCCATGGCCGCGCTGCGCTCGGCCAGCGACTGGGAGGCGCCCGACAGGCGCAGCGCGCGCGCGGCCGCGTCGCGGCTCTGGGTCATGAGCGCGTCGTACTGCAGCACCGAGCGCAGCGCCACGCCCACCAGCAGCGCGGTGATCAGCAGGAAGGCGAAGAGCAGGAGCTGCTGGAACGAGCCCCGTATGGACGGTCGCTTCGCCATCAGTGGTGGGCGAGCGCCATCGGCGATTCGTTCGTCACCACTTCGCCGCGCAGCGTGTAGGCCAGCGAGCGGGTGATGCGCAGGTCGATCATCTGGCCGACCAGCCGGGCGTCGCCTTCGAAGTTGACGACGCGGTTGCAGACGGTGCGGCCCATGAGCTCGTTCGCATCCCTGCGCGAGGTACCTTCCACCAGCACGCGCTGCGTGGTGCCGACCAGCGCCTGGCCGAAGCGCTTCACGTTGGCGTCGATCACGGCCTGCAGCGTGTGCAGCCGCGCGAGCTTCGCTTCATGCGGCGTGTCGTCGTGCAGCGCGGCGGCGGGCGTGCCGGGGCGCGGGCTGAAGATGAAGCTGAAGCTGGCGTCGAACTGGCAGTCGTCGATGAGCTTCATCATCTTGTTGAAGTCGTCCTCGGTCTCGCCGGGGAAGCCGACGATGAAGTCGCTGCTGAGCGCCAACTCGGGGCGGATGGCGCGCAGCTTGCGCACCGTGCTCTTGTATTCCATGGCGGTGTAGCCGCGCTTCATCGCCATCAGGATGCGGTCGCTGCCGTGCTGCACCGGCAGGTGCAGGTGGCTCACGAGCTGCGGCACCTTCGCGTAGGCCTCGATCAGGCGCGGCGTGAACTCGTTCGGGTGGCTGGTGGTGTAGCGGATGCGCTCGATGCCGGGGATCTCGGCGATGTATTCGATGAGCAGCGCGAAATCGGCGATCTCCGACGTGTCGCCCATCCTGCCGCGGTAGGCATTCACGTTCTGGCCCAGCAGCGTGATCTCGCGCACGCCCTGGTCGGCCAGGCCGGCGATCTCGACCAGCACGTCGTCGAGCGGGCGGTTCACCTCCTCGCCGCGGGTGTAGGGCACCACGCAGTAGCTGCAGTACTTGGAGCAGCCTTCCATGATCGACACGAAGGCGGTGGCGCCTTCGACGCGCGCGGGCGGCAGGTGGTCGAACTTCTCGATCTCGGGGAAGCTGATGTCCACCTGTGGGCGGTCCAGGCGCTCGCGGTCGTTCAGCATCTCGGGCAGGCGGTGCAGGGTCTGCGGGCCGAACACGATGTCGACATAAGGTGCACGCGCGATGATGGCCTCGCCCTCCTGGCTGGCCACGCAGCCGCCCACGCCGATCTTCACGCCCCTGGCCTTCAGGTGCTTCACGCGGCCGAGGTCGGAGAACACCTTTTCCTGCGCCTTCTCACGCACGGAGCAGGTGTTGAACAGGATGAGGTCGGCCTCGTCGACGTTCTGGGTGGGCTCGTAGCCCTGGGCGGCGTTGAGCACGTCGGCCATCTTGTCCGAGTCGTACTCGTTCATCTGGCAGCCGAAGGTCTTGATGAATACTTTTTTCATGGGGAACTCTCTCTCGTGGCCACCTGCTCGAAGCGGGGGCACGGCGGCCGGGCGCGCGGGAACCTGCCGCGCCGGCCGTCTTCTTGCTTGCTTACTGCGTGTTGAGGGTGTCGTTCGAGGTGAACGGCCAGACGTTCAGGAACGGCTTGTTCAGCGATTCGCGGCTGGCGGTGGCTTCGTCGGGCGTGAGGATCCACACCTCGCGCAGCAGGCCGGCGGCGTCGCGCGTGTAGTTGACGAGGTACTTCTGGCCGATGATGGCCCCGGGCATCACCAGCATGTTCTGGCCGCTGCGGATGCGCGCGCCGGCGCCCAGGCGGTCGGGCTTGCCGTCGAGCTCGACGTCGGGCGCGTTGGTCACCATGAACTTGCCGCGCAGGGTGCCCACGGGGAAGACGCGGCCGCCCAGGAGCGACTCGTTCTGGGTCTGGGGGCGGGGGACTTCGTCCTGTGCGCTGGCGGCCGCCGGGAAAAGGACTGCAGCAGCAATGGTTGCTGTGCAAGCCGCTATGAAAGTGAGAGCATTCGTGGATTGTTTCTTGCAGCGGTTCATGGGGTTTATCCAGAGGCTGTGGACCGGCGATTTTAGCGAGGGGCCCCTGTTCGCCCCGGCCGGCACAGCGAGTAGTGCGACTTTCGGTTGACCTGCTTTACATTTCTTTACGGGCCCCATGATCACCAGGAGTCGGCCGCTGATCCAATAGTCGGTGTCAGCCCAAAGTGCACAAGAACCCATGAAGAAAAATGTCGCCGTCGCCCTCGCGGGCGTGTTGATCGTAGCCGTCGCTGGCGGGTGGTGGAGCATGTCCGGAGACAGGTCCGCCACGCAGAATGCCAAGGCCCCGAACGCCAAGGGCGGCGCTGCGGCCGGCGGCGGCGCGCCCGCGCTGGTGACGCTGGCCACGGCGAAGAAGCAGGACGTTCCGGTGACCGTGCAGGTCAACGGCAGCGTGGTGTCACTCAACAGCGTCGACCTGCGCCCGCAGGTGACCAACACGGTGAGCGCGGTGCACGTGAAGGAGGGCCAGTTCGTCAAGGCCGGCCAGCTGCTCTTCTCGCTCGACGACCGCAACGACCAGGCCAACCTGGCTCGCGCGAAGGCGCAGCAGCAGAAGGACGAGGCCACGATGGCCGACCTCGAGCGCCAGTACAGGCGCAGCCAGGAGCTGGTGGCGCAGAACTTCATCGCCAAGAGCGCGGCCGACGCCACGCTCTCGCAGCTCGAGGCGCAGCGCGCCGCCGTGGCGGCCGACCGCGCGGCCGTGCAGTCGGCGCAGGTGGCGCTGGGCTATGCCACGCTGCGCGCGCCCATTGCCGGACGCATCGGCGCGGTCAACATCTACCCGGGCACGCTGGTGCAGCCGACGCTGTCGCTGGTGACCGTCACGCAGCTCGACCCGATCGCCGTGAGCTTCCCCGTGCCCGAGGCCAACCTGCAGGACCTGCTGGAGGCCGCGCGCTCGCGCTCGAAGGTCGAGGCCGTCGTTCCCGGCCGCAAGGAGCCGCTGAACGGCACGCTCGACTTCGTCGACAACACCGTCGATCCGACGATTGGCACCGTGCGCGCCAAGGCCGTGTTCGCCAATGCCGACCAGAGCCTGTGGCCGGGGCAGTTCGTGGCCACGCGCATCACGGTGCGCACGCTCGGCGGCGCCACGGTGGTGCCGGCCGCGGCGCTGATGATGCTGTCCGACGGCGCCTCGCTCTACGTGGTCGATCAGGCCAAGACCGCCACGCGCCGCAAGGTGAAGGCGCTGCACACCTTCGGCACGCAGGTGGCGGTGAGCGGCATCGAGCCCGGCGAGCAGGTGGTGATCGAGGGCAGCCAGAACGTGCGCCCGGGCGGCAAGGTGCGCGTGGACGAGAAGGCGCCGGCCGTCGCCCCGGGTGCGCCGGGCGCGCCTTCCAACGGCACGACGGGAGTCACGCCCGGCAGCGCCGCGTCTTCCGACGGCACCGACGCCAAGCCGCCGCGGCAGGAACGCGCATGAGCCGCCGGGCCGCTCCCAAGGCGAATGCCGCAGCGCGAAGCGCGGAGGTCGTCCGATGAACATCTCGGAACTCTGCATCCGCCGTCCGGCGATGACGGTGCTGCTGTCCGCCGCCGTGGTGGTCATCGGCATCTTCGCGTACTTCAGCATCCCCGTCGCCGCGCTGCCCAGCTACAACACGCCGGTCATCAACGTCAACGCGCAGCTGCCCGGCGCCAGCCCGGACACCATGGCGTCCTCGGTGGCGCTGCCGCTGGAAAAGCAGTTCTCGACCATCCCGGGCCTGCAGACCATCAGCTCGGTGAACACGCAGGGCGTGACTTCGCTCACGCTCGAATTCGTCAGCAGCCGCGACATCGACGCCGCCGCCGTCGACGTGCAGGCCGCGCTGCTGCGCGCCCAGCGCCAGCTGCCGCAGGAGCTGACGCAGCTGCCTTCGTACCGCAAGGTGAATCCGGCCGACGCGCCGGTGCTGTTCATCGCGCTGATCTCGCCGTCGATGAACCCGTCGGAGCTCAACGATTACGCCGAGAACCTCATCTCGCCCACGCTCTCGACCATCGACGGCGTGGCGCAGGTGGGTGTGTACGGGCGCAAGGCCTTCGCGGTGCGCATCAAGGCCAACGCCGATTTGCTCAACGCGCGCAACATCACGCTCGACGAGCTGGCCAAGGCGGTGAACACGGCCAACGCCAACACGCCGGTCGGCGTGCTCGACGGCCCGCGCCAGACGCTCACCATCCAGGCCAACCGCCAGCTCATGAAGGCGGCCGATTTCGCCAAGCTGATCGTCGGCCAGCGCAACGGCTCGCCGGTGCGGCTCGACGAGGTGGCGACCATCGAGGACAGCTTCGAATCGGTGAAGACCGCCAGCAGCTTCAACGGACAGGACTCCATCTCGCTGGCCGTGCAGCGCCAGCCCAACGCCAACACCGTGCAGGTGGTCGATGCCGTGCGTGCGCTGATCCCGCGCTTCAAGGCGGAGCTGCCGCAGTCGGTCGAGATCCAGATGGTGAACGACCGCTCCATCTCCATCCGCGAGGCGGTGCACGACGTGCAGCTCACGCTGCTGGGCACGATCGCGCTGGTGGTGCTGGTGATCTTCCTGTTCCTGCACCGGCTGGTGGCCACGCTCATTCCGGCCGCGACCATCCCGATTTCGCTGATCGGCGCGGTGGCGCTGCTCTACGCCTTCGGCTACAGCCTCGACAACATCTCGCTGCTGGGCATCACGCTCGCGGTGGGCCTGGTGGTGGACGACGCGATCGTGGTGCTGGAAAACATCATGCGCTACGTCGAGAAAGGCATGGACCCGTTCGCCGCCGCGCTGCGTGGTGCGCGCGAGGTGGGCTTCACCATCGTGTCGATCTCGATCTCGCTGGTGGCCGTGTTCATCCCGATCTTCTTCATGCCGGGCGTGATCGGCCTGCTGTTCCACGAGTTCGCGGTGGTGGTGGCGCTGGCGGTGCTGGTGTCGGCCGTGGTGTCGCTCACGCTGGTGCCGATGCTCGCGAGCCGGCTGCTCAAGCAGGTGCCGCGCAAGGAAGGCGCGCTCGACCACGAGGAAGAGCACCCCGAGCCCGGCACCGCCATCGGCCGTGCCTTCGAGCGCGGCTACCGCAAGGTGCATGCGACCTACATGAGCACGCTGGACTGGACGCTGGGTCACCGCAAGGTGATGCTTCTGATGGCGGCGCTCACCTTCGTCATCACCGGCTGGCTGTTCGCGACCATCCCCAAGGGCTTCTTCCCCGAGGAAGACATCGGCCAGATCCAGATCACCACCGAGGCGGCCGAAGACATCTCCTTCACCGCCATGAAGGCGCTGCAGGACCGCGTGGCCGCCGCGCTCAAGGACGACCCGAGCGTCGACTACGTGAGCTCCTTCGTCGGCGTGGGCGGGCCCACGGCCACGCAGAATTCCGGCCGCCTGTTCGCGGTGCTCAAGCCGCGCGGCGAGCGCCCGCAGATGTCGAAGGTGCTCGAATCGCTGCGCCAGCGCTTCCGCGAGATCCCGGGCATCGCCGTGTACATGCAGCCGGTGCAGAACCTGCGCCTGGGCGGACGCCAGAGCAAGGCGCGCTTCCAGTACACGCTGCAGAGCGTGAACGCGGGCGAGATGGTGCCGTGGGCCACGCGGCTCATGGAGCGCATGCGCGCCGACCCCGACTTCCGCGACGTCACCAGCGACTCGCAGAACCGCGGCCTGCAGGCCACGCTAGACATCGATCGCGACAAGGCCGGCGTGCTCGGCGTGGCGGTGGGCGACCTGCGCACTGCGCTGTACAACGCGTACGGCGACCGCCAGATCGGCAGCATCTACGGCGCGAGCAACACCTATCAGGTGATCCTCTCGGCTGCCGACAACGACCGCCAGTTCGAGGAAGACGTTTCGCGCCTGTCGGTGCGCAGCACCACCGGCAAGCTGGTGCCGCTGTCGGCCTTCTCGACCGTCAAGCGCACCGTCGGGCCCACCGCGGTGAACCACCAGGGCCAGCTGCAGGCGGTGACGGTGTCGTTCAACCTCGCGCCCGACGTGCCCCTGGGCAACGCGACCGCGAAGATCGACCGCTTCAAGGAAGAGCTGAAGATGCCCGCGTCGATCATCACCACCTACGGCGGCGATGCGGCGGTGTTCCAGAGCTCGCAGTCGAGCCAGGCCGTGCTGCTGGTGCTGGCGGTGCTGGTCATCTACGTGCTGCTGGGCGTGCTCTACGAGAGCTACATCCACCCCATCACCATCCTGGCGGGCCTGCCCTCGGCCGCGGTGGGCGCGCTGATCTCGCTGAAGATCTTCGGCTTCGACCTCACGCTGATCGCGACCATCGGCATCCTGCTCTTGATCGGCATCGTGAAGAAGAACGCGATCATGATGATCGACTTCGCCCTGGAAGCGCAGCGCACCGAGGGCATGAAGCCGGTCGATGCCATCCGCGAAGCCTGCCGGCTGCGCTTCCGCCCGATCCTGATGACCACGCTGGCCGCGCTCATGGGCGCGTTGCCACTCGCGCTGGGCCTGGGCGCCGGCGCCGAGCTGCGGCAGCCGCTGGGCGTGGCCGTGGTGGGCGGGCTGATCTTCTCGCAGGTGATCACGCTGTACATCACGCCGGCGATCTACCTCGCGCTGGACCGCTACAGCGGCACGGGGCCGATGGTCGATCTGCCGGGAGAGGCGCAGGCAGAGGTGTCGCACTCGCAGCACTCCCACGCCTGAGCCCCGCCGGAGACAAGAAGAGAAGAAGAGGCGGGCTTCGCGCCCGCGCTCCCTCTTCAGGTCGTGGTTTCGTCGAGCGCGTCGCCCACCAAGTGCGCGGTGTCGCTCCAACCCACGAGGCTGAACCCCTCGCTCGTCCACAGCATGCGGTTGATGGCCGCGTTGCCGAGCTGCCAGGTGCGCGGCGCCTGCAGTTCCTGGCGGGTGGCTGCGCGGTACAGCACGTCCATCACGCCGCCGTGCGCCACCAGCACCACCAGTTCGCCCGGATGGCGCGCCGCCAGTTCGGCGGCCACGCCCGTCACGCGGTCGCGGAAGGTCAGGAGGCTTTCGCCGCCCTCGGGCTCGAATTCGGGGTCGCGCTCGCGCCAGCGCCTGGCTTCCACCGGCAGCGTGGCCTCGATCTCGGCGAAGCTCATGCCCTCGAAGGTTCCGAAGGCGCGCTCGCGCAGCCGCGGCTCGGGCTGCACGGCCAGGCCGTGGGGCTCGGCGATGGCCTGCGCGGTCTGCCAGGCGCGGGAGAGGTCGCTGGCATAGACGACGCCGATGGGCTCGTCGGCCAGCGCGGCGCCCGCGCGCTGCGCCTGCCAGACGCCGGTGGCGTTGAGCCCGATGTCGAGCTGGCCCTGGATGCGGGTGTCGACGTTCCAGGCGGTCTCGCCGTGGCGAACGGCGATCAGGCGGGTGGGTTCTTCCATCCGGGGAATTTTAAAAGCCGCTATTTCCGGGCCTGCTGAGCCGTCGGCAGCTCGATGTTGACCCGGCGCTCGCCCTGCGGCGGGTTCGGGAAGCCCTGCAGCGCCGCCTGGAACATCACCGGCAGGATCGCCGCGCTCGAGGTGTAGGGGCCGTCGTTGCGCGCGCGGGTCTCGTAGACCACGCGGTTGGTGCCGGCCTCGCGCAGCACGATGCTTACCTCGCGCTCGTACCAGGGGTTGGCAGGCGGCGCGAACACCGGGCCGCCATACCAGCCGCCGCCGTACCAGCGCCGGCCGTAGTAGCCATAGCCGCCGTAGCCGTAGCCCCAGGGGCCGTTGTAGAGCCACGGATCGGCCCAGGGCGAGAGGCCGGCCGTCACGCGCGCGCCGATCTGCGCGGTGTACTGGGCCTTGGCGTCGTCGCGGCGCAGGCCGACTTGGTCGAGCGCCGCGCCGGCCATGGCTTCGAGCGATTCCTGCCGCGCGCCGTCGGCCTGCTGCGAGGGCAGGCGGTCGAAGCGGTAGGTGGCGCCGGGCGCGATGGCGCCGGGGGAGGCGAAGCTCTTCACGTCGCTGTCGACCACCCAGGAGGTGGCGCAGCCCGTCAGGCTGGCGGCAAGAAGAAGAGCCGAGAACGCAGATTTCATGAGGGTCTCCGGGCACTGGTGCCCCAAATTCCCCTGGGTTGCCCGTTCAGCCCTGGACGATGCGCAGGGCGGCAGGTGCCTGGGAGAGCAGATCGAAGGAAGGCGGATCGAAGGCCTTGTCGCCCTCGTCGTCCGCCACGCCGGTCGCCTTCAGACCCTTGAAGTCGTGCCGCGTTCCGTCGAGCAGGTGCGAAGGCACCACGTTCTGCAGCGCGGTGAACATGTTCTCCACGCGGCCGGGATATTTCTTGTCCCATTCGCGCAGCATTTCGCCCACCTGCTTGCGCTGCAGGTTCTCCTGGCTGCCGCACAGCGTGCACGGAATGATCGGAAACTCGCGGTGCTGGGCCCAGCGGATGGTGTCCTTCTCCGACACGTAGGCCAGCGGGCGGATCACCACGTGCCTGCCGTCGTCGCTCACCAGCTTGGGCGGCATGCTCTTGAGCTTGCCGGCGAAGAACATGTTGAGGAAGAAGGTCTGCAGCATGTCGTCGCGGTGGTGGCCCAGCGCGACCTTGGTGGCGCCCAGCTCGTCGGCCACGCGGTAGAGGATGCCGCGGCGCAGCCGGCTGCACAGGCCGCAGGTGGTCTTGCCCTCGGGAATCACGCGCTTGACGATGCTGTAGGTGTCCTGGTTCTCGATGTGGAAGTCCACGCCCAGCTCGCTCAGGTACCTGGGCAGCACCTCCTCGGGAAAGCCGGGCTGCTTCTGGTCGAGGTTGACCGCGACGATGTCGAAGTGGATGGGCGCGCGCGCCTTCAGCTTGAGCAGGATGTCGAGCAGCGCGTAGCTGTCCTTGCCGCCCGAGACGCACACCATGACCTTGTCGCCCTCTTCGATCATGTTGTAGTCGACGATGGCTTTGCCGACTTCGCGGCACAGGCGCTTCTCGAGCTTGTGCGTCTCGCGCTCGATCTTCATGGAATTGGCGGGAGAGGGAGCGGTGGCGTCGGCGGTGGCGGGCGCCTCGTCGATCCAGACGGCGTTCATGGGCAGGCTGCTTCGGGGAGTCGGGGGAAGGGGGTGATTGTCCCCGATCCCCATTTCACCTGCCATGTCACCCGTCATCTCGCCTGTCATCCGGCCCATTTCCCGGGGCTCCCGCCGCGGGGATCGGGCTTTCCGGAAAGGCCTGCCGCATCGCCTCCACGAAGAGCCGCAGCCTCGCTGGATAGAAGCGCGCATACGGATACACGATGTACACCGGCGCCGGCACACCGCGCCATCGGGGTGCGAGGTGCACCAGCCGGCCCGCCTCCAGCTCCCCGGTCAGCATCCAGGCCGACGACACCCCGACGCCCGCGCCCAGCACGGCCGCGCTGCGCAGGGCGTAGAGGCTGTCGGTGATCATGCGAGGGCGTATCGGCACCCGGTACACCTCGCCCGTGCCCTCGTGCGTGAACACCGCCTCGGTCCGGTAGAAATTGCGCGCCGCCAGCCAGGGCAGGGCTTCGAGCTCGGCGGGGTGCGCCGGCACCGGCGTGCCGGCCCCGAAGAGCGACGGCGCCCCGACCGCGATGCGAGGAACGTCGAAGAGGCGGATCGCCACGGCGTTGGGGTCCGTCACCTCGCCCACGCGAATCGCGCAGTCGACGCCCTCGGCGATGAAATCGGGCGTGTCGTCATGCGGGCTGTCGTGCAGCAGCCATTCGACCGTCACCTGCGGATGGCGCTTCAGATAGGCGGCCAGCGGCCCGACCAGCAGCTGCTGCCCGAAGGCGTGCGGCACCACCACGCGCAGCCGCCCCTCGGGCTGGTCGCCGACGCCGCGCAACTCGGCCTCGAAGGCGCCCCAGCTCAGGATCAGCTCCTTGGCGCGGTCGAAGCAGCGCTCGCCGTCTTCCGTGAGCTTCATCGCGTGGGTGGACCGCTGCAGCAGCCGCACGCCCAGCGAGCGTTCGAGCGCCTGCAGGCGGCGGCTCACGGTGGGCTGGGTGGTGCCCATCTGGGCGGCGGCGGCCGACAGGCTGCCGGCCTCGACGATGCGAACGAAGGTCTGCATCAGCTCGATGCGGTCGGCCGGGGGAGGGGGCGGGAGAAGCGTGGCCATGCGTCGAGCGTATATCAATTGTTCGACCCGCAGGGCTACCTTCAGAGGGAAGCAGCTCGCAAACTCCAGCCCTCGCTTCTCGAAACCAAGGGTTTACACCATGTCTTCCATTCAAAAAGCGCATGAAAAGCTGCCCGGATCGCTGATCCTGCTGCTGGCGGCCAGCGCCGGCTTCGGCGTCGCGGCGCTCTACTACAGCCAGCCCATGCTGGGCGTGCTCGGCCCCGACATCGGCGCCTCCGCCCGCTCCGTGGGCTTCGTGCCCACGCTCACGCAGCTGGGCTATGCGCTCGGCATCCTGCTGCTCGCGCCGCTGGGCGACCGCTTCGACCGGCGCCGCATCATCCTCGCCAAGGCCTCGGTGCTGGTGCTCGCGCTGCTGGGCGCGGCCTTCTCGCCCTCGGTCGCACCGCTGCTGGCCGCGAGCCTCGTCATCGGCCTGGCGGCAACGCTGGCGCAGGACGTGGTGCCGGCCGCCGCCACGCTGGCGCCCGAGGCGCATCGCGGCCGGATCGTCGGCACGGTGATGACCGGGCTGCTGCTGGGCATCCTGCTGTCGCGCGTGCTTGCCGGTTTCGTGGCCGAGCACTTCGGCTGGCGCGCGATGTTCGTCGTCGCGGCCGTGAGCATCGCGCTCATCGGCGTGGCCGCGGCGCGCGGGCTGCCGCGCCTGCGCCCGACCACGCACCTGGGCTACGGCGCGCTGCTGGGCTCGCTGGCCGGCCTGTGGAAGCGCCACGGCGCGCTGCGCCGCGCGACCTTCGCGCAGGCCCTGCTGTCGGTGGGCTTCAGCGCCTTCTGGTCGACGCTGGCCGTGATGCTGCATGGTGCGCCGTTCCACCTGGGCAGCGCGGCCGCCGGCGCCTTCGGTCTGGCCGGTGCGGCGGGTGCGCTGGCCGCGCCGATCGCGGGGCGCCTTGCCGACCGTCGCGGGCCCGAGCTGGTGATCCGCATGGGCGCCGCGCTGGTCGCCGTGTCGTTCGCCGCGATGCTGTTCGCACCGCTGCTGGCCACGCCCGCCGCGCGGCTGGGGCTGATCGTGGTCGCCGCCATCGGCTTCGACTTCGGCCTGCAGGCCGCGCTGATCGCGCACCAGACGGTTGTCTACGGCATCGACCCCGGCGCACGCAGCCGGCTCAATGCGGTGTTCTTCACGGGTGTGTTCGTCGGCATGGCCACGGGCTCCGCGCTGGGTGCCCTGGTGCTTGCGCAGTGGGGATGGCCGGGCGTTGCGGCGATGGCCTCGGTATCGGCGCTCGGCGCGCTGGCGGTGCGGATGAGGCCAGCCGCTTCCAAGAAGAAGACAGCCGTTGCCTGTGGCTCGGCTGCCTGAAGTGCAGTGGCAAGGGCTAGCGGTGGCTCACCACTCGCCGGCTTCCATGCGGATCGCCACCTCGCAGTCGTCGAAGATCTCGAGCTTGGCGATCTTCACGCGCACGCCCAGCACGCCGGGCAGCTGCAACAGGCGCTGCGCCAGCTTGCCGATCAGGCTCTCCAGCAGGTTGACGTGCTCGGCGGTGCACTCGTCGATGATGATGCGGCGCACCTTGCGGTAGTCGAGCACGTGGAAGATGTCGTCGTCCTGCGGCAGCAGCGGCTGCGGGCCGAGATTGAGCTCGGCGTCGACCAGGATCGGCTGGGGCGCCGTTTTTTCCTGCTCTAGGATGCCCAGGTTGGCGTCGAAGCGCAGGCCCTGGAGGGTGAGTGTCTGGTGGCCGTGCGAGGGTGTGGACATGGTGGATGGGCTCACATGAGCGAGAAATCGCGCTCGAATTTCATCAGGTGCTGGCCGCCGTCCACCAGCAGCGTGGTGCCGGTGATCGAGCGGTTCTCCAGCGCGAACTTCACCGTGGCGGCCACGTCCTGCGCCGTGGAGGAGCGGCCCAGCGGCGAGAGCTTGTGCAGCTGTGCGAACTTGTCGTCGTCGAGCATGTGGCTCGCCAGCGTGAGGCCGGGCGCCACGCCCACCACGCGCACGCGCGGCGCCAGTGCCAGCGCCAGCAGCGGCGTCGCGGCTTCGAGGGCCGCCTTGGAAAGCGTGTAGCTCAGGAAGTCGGGGTTCGGGTTCCAGAGTTTCTGGTCGAGCAGGTGCACGACGGCGCCGTGCGCATCGCGCGCGGCCAGGTGCTCGTGCAGCGCATTCGCCAGCAGGATGGCCGCGCCGGTGTTGCTGCGCGCATGGCGCTCCATGAGCGCGTAGCCGAAGGTGGAGGCCTCGTCGTGCTCGAAGAGGGCTGCGCTGTGCACCACCGCATCGATGCCGCGAAAGCGTGCCACCACGCGCGGCAGCAGGGCACGGGTGGCCTGCTCGTCGTCCAGGTCGGCCGCGAACAGGGCCGAATCGCCCGACAGCGCGGCACAGTCGGCGACGGTCTGCTCGGCCTCGGCGCGCGAGGTCCGATAGTGCACCGCCACCTGCCAGCCGCCCGCGGCCAGTGCGAGCGCGATCTCGCGGCCGAGCCGGCGGCCCGCGCCCGTGACGAGAACCGTTCGGGGGGAGTTGGATGCGGGGGAGGCGGAGCTCATGCGGGGAGAGGGAGAATGGCGCTGTGACGACAAAGACGACCCCCAGCAGTTTACCCACCGCCCTCGACCACCTCATCGCGCGTTCCGTCGAGCGCGCGGGCGGCTGGATAGGCTTCGACCGCTTCATGGCTCTTGCGCTGTACGCGCCCGGCCTCGGCTACTACGCCAACACCCTGGCCAAGTTCGGCCACATGCCTTCGTCAGGCAGCGACTTCGTGACCGCGCCCGAACTCACGCCCATGTTCGGCCAGGCCCTGGCCGCGCAGGTGTCCGAGGCGCTGGAGAAGACCGGCACCGACACGGTGTGGGAATTCGGCGCCGGCTCCGGCGCGCTGGCCGTGCAGCTGCTGCATGCGCTCGACGGCATGGGGCGGGGCGACGTGCGCTATCGCATCGTCGACCTGTCGGGCACCTTGCGCGAGCGGCAGCAGCAGGCGCTTGCCGGCCATGCGGGTCGCGTCGAGTGGCTCGACGAGCTGCCCGAATCGATGCAGGGGGTCGTCGTTGGCAACGAAGTACTCGATGCGATGCCGGTGCAGTTGCTGGCGCGCGTCGGCGGCAAGTGGTTTGAGCGGGGCGTGGTGCGCAACGCCGCCGGCGACGGATGGGCCTGGGCCGATCGCGAGACCGGGCTGCGGCCGCCGGTCGAGGTGCCCGGCGAGCATGACTACCTCACCGAGATCCATCCGCAGGCCAAGGCCTTTGTTGCGACGCTCGCAGACCGGTTGAAGAAGGGGGCGGCCTTTCTCATCGACTACGGATTTCCCGAGGGCGAGTACTACCACCCGCAGAGGCATATGGGGACGGTGATGTGCCACCGGGGGCACAAGGCCGATGGGGACCCTTTGTCCGACGTGGGGCTCAAGGACATCACTGCGCATGTGGACTTCACGGGGGTTGCGCTTGCCGGGCAGGACGCTGGGTTGGCTGTGCTGGGGTATACGAGCCAGGCGCGGTTTCTCTTGAATTGCGGGTTGCTGGGGGTGATGGAGCAAGGGACCGTCGCTGAGCGGGGGATGGCGGCTCGGCTGATTCATGAGCATGAGATGGGGGAGTTGTTCAAGGTTGTGGGGTTTGGTGTTGGAGAGCCTTGGGAGGCGATGGGGTTTGCTGTCGGGGATCGGAGTCATACGCTTTGACCTCTCTTTGATCTTTCATCGCTGAGGGGTGTTTGTTTCCCGGGGCCGGGACTCGCCCCGGCAGGCGACCTACGTTTCTTTGTCTCGCCAAAGAAACGTAGGCAAAAGAAAGGCGACCCCACTGTCTGCGACCCCTTCGCTGCGCTACGGGGCAACCTGCGGTGCTCGCGTTTCGCGGG
>NZ_JABMJG010000011.1 GCF_013376045.1 Variovorax sp. SG517
ACGTCGTTGGTGACCAGTGCCGAGAGAAAAGCCGCGCTGGCCGTCAGCAGCATCGCGAGGCTGCGCTGGTTGTGCGTGCGCGCCAGAAGGCGCTGTGCGGTGGCCTGCAGCATGCCGCTGCGTTCCACGCCCTGGGTGATGGCCAGCAGGCCGGCGAGCGCGCCGACGGTCTGCCAGTCGACCAGGCGCAGCCAGTCCATGGGCGCGCGCGGGTGCAGGAAGGCGAACAGCACCGCCACGGCGACCAGCACCCACAGCAGGCCGTTGCCGCTGCTTTCTCCTTTGCCGGGTGCGGGAGCATCGCCGGACAGCGGCGCCTGGAGCGTCACCGAAACATGCTCCTTGTTCATGCGGCTGCTCCCCCGAACGTGGAAGCACCGGATGCAACGGCCTTCACGGGGCGGCGAGTCTCGGGCATCGCCAGCGCGAACAGGATCAGTGCGATGGCCGCAATGCCCGCCAGCAGCACGAAGGCCGTGCCGTAGCCCGACGTGTGGGCGACCGCACCCGCCACAAGGTTGCTGAGCGCCGCGCCTAGGCCCACGCAAGCCGCTGCAATGCCCAGCGCGAAGTTGAAATGCCCGCTGCCGCGCGTGAGGTCGCTGATCATCAGCGTGAGCATCACGCCGAAGATGCCCGCGCCCACGCCGTCGAGCACCTGCAGCGCCAGGAGCGCGGCGGGGCTGTCCGCGAGCAGGTAGAGCAGCCCGCGCACCGGCAGGACCGCGAAGCCCACGAGAAAGATCGGCTTGCGCGCGAGCCGTGGCGCCCATCGGCCTACCGCCAGGCCGATGGGAATGGTGACGAGCTGCGTGACGATGACGCCCGCCGACATCCAAAGCGCGCCGGATGCGTCGGCGCGCGAACTTACTTTCTGCGCCACCAGCGTGAGCATTGCGGCGTTGGCCAGGTGAAAGAGAAAGCAGCACAGCAGCAGGACGACCAGGCGGCGGTCGTACCAGCGCCCGGCATGTTCGCCCGGCATCGCGGCGGCATCCACCGCGTCGGCGCCGCGCGCAAGCCGGGGATCGACGTCGCGGTTGCGGATGAGCAGTGCCGCCGCAATCGTCGGCACGGCCATTGCCGTTGCATAGAAGAACATCGCGTGCGCGCCGTAGAAGTGACCCACTGCCCCCGTGCCCAGCGCCCACAGCACCGTTCCCGCGGCCGTGATGGCGGCGTTGCGGCCGATGCGGCCTTCCAGCCCGGCGCGGCCCACCATGCCCAGGCTGATGGCCGCGAGGGCCGGCGCCACCAGCGTGCCCGCGGCTCCGATCAGCGACTGCCCCGCGAGGATCACTCCATAGCCCGGCCAGTTCGCCATTGCCACCAGCGTCAGCGCGATGAGCGCGATCGCTCCCGCGATCCAGCGCGGCTTGTGGCGCGCGCTGTCGATCAGGGCGCCGGCGGGTGCCTGCGCCGCCAGCCCCACCAGCGCCGACACGAACATCACGCTGCCGATGCGCTGCGGGTCCCATGCCAGCGTGCCGGTCATGAAGATCACGAGGAATGGCCCCACGCCTCCCTGGATGTCGGGAGCGAAGAAGGCGAGGGCATCGAGCGCGCGCACGCTGCGCGCGGTGGGAACGGGAGCGGTCATCGCGGCGGACTCAGGAGTTGGCGGCAGGCTGCGGGGCGAACACGGGAGCGGGCACCGGCGGCACGGGTGCCATCGGGGTCATCGGGCCCATCGGAGCCATGAGGTGGCGGTGGTGGGGACCGCGCGGCCCGACAGGCCCGACAGGCCCGCCAACCAGTTCGCGCACGCTGTCCGCGCTCTGGCCCAGGCTCGTCGCCTCGACGGCGCTGCCGTTGGGGCCGCGCGTTCCCCAGCCTTGCGCGAAGAGCTGCGCGCCCGGCTGGAGGATCGATCCATAGACGGCGCCGATGTGCGGCGGGAAGCGCACGATGGACCTGTCGGCCAGGATCACGCCGTGCACGTCGCCGCGGTCGGTGTAGAGCAGCCGCTCGATGCGCCCGCCGACGGACATCGCCGACAGCGCGGCCAGGTCGCGCGGACCCGGGGGGAACATGCCCGGGGCGGGCGGCTGGTCGACCACGGTGCGGCCGCCGGCTTCGAGCGTGAGCGCACGCATGACCGGAACGTTGGGCGCGCGCCAGCCGGCGATGCGCACCGTGTCTCCAGGCTTGAAGATCTGCATCACGCTTGTCGACAGGTGCGGGGGGAAGGCGACCTGCGTGCCGTCGGTCAGGAGCAGGCCGTCGGCCTCGCCGTTGGGGTTGAGGAGCCATTGCGCGACGCGGCCTTGCACCGTCATGCCGGCCTCGGGCGCCAGGGCCGGATGGGGCGGGGGGAACGCGCCCGCGGGAGGGGGCGGTGGCATCTGCGCGAACGCGGCGCCGCCGGTGAGCAGGCCGGTGACCAGGCCGGCGGTGGCGATCAGGGAGAAACGTGGCGTCATGAAAGGCTCCTTTGAAGTGTCAGGTGCCTAAGACAAACCACACAACGTGCCAGCCCGCGTTTCCTTTGAAATCAACGACTTGCGTGAAGCAGGCGGTGCCGGACCGTACGGTCCGGGGACAAGGGGCGTCCGCTTTGCGGACACCCGGCCTATTCGATGCCGTACTGCGTCAGCTTGCGATACAGCAGCTGGCGGTGGATGCCAAGACGCCGCGCGGCCTCGGTGCGATTGCCCTGCGCCTGCGCGAGCGCGTTCTCGATGAGCAGGCGTTCGAGCCGCTCGACCGCGCCGGGCAGATCCTCCTGGAACCAGTCTGCCGGCAAGGCCTGCGCGGGCTCTGCCGGCCGGGCCTGCCCCAGGACCAGGCTCAGGTCCGCACTGCCGATCACGCGGTGCCGTACCAGCGCCTGGCAACGCTCCATCACGTTGCGCAACTCGCGCACATTGCCGGGCCACGGCTGGCTCAGCAGCGATTGCGCAGCCTCCGCGGAGAGAACCTTGGGCGCATCGGGCGAGGCCGCGCGCCGCAGGAAATGCTCGGCCAGCGGAATGACGTCGGCGAGCCTCTCGCGCAGCGGCGGCAGCCGGATCGACAGCACGTCGAGCCGGTACATCAGGTCTTCGCGAAAACTTCCCTCGCGCACGGATGCGGCCAGGTCCCGGTGCGTGGCGGCGACCACGCGCACATCGACCTTCACTGTCTTGTGGCTGCCCAGCGGCGTGACCTCGCCCTCCTGCAGCACGCGCAGGATCTTGGCCTGCACGGCAAGCGCCATGTCGCCGATCTCGTCGAGCAGCAGCACGCCGCCGTCGGCCGCGCGAAAGCAGCCTGCGCGCTCGGTGGTCGCGCCGGTGAAGGCGCCGCGCACGTGGCCGAAGAGTTCGCTTTCGAGAAGCTCCTTCGGGATCGCCGCACAGTTGATCGCGACAAAGGGCTTGTCCGCGCGCGCCGAATGCCGATGCAGTGCACGCGCCACCATTTCCTTGCCGGTGCCCGTCTCGCCGAGCACCAGCACCGGCATCGCGTTCGCCGAAGCGAGGCCGATGCGCTTCTGCACTTCGCGCATCGCGTGGCTGGCGCCGATCAGGTCGTCGTCGCCATCCGTGCCCGTGGAAGCCATTGCCGTGCCCTGTTGGCGTTGCAGCGCCCGGTCGAGGACCTCGCGCACGCCGTCCCTGCTGATCGGCTTGGCGAGATGGTCGAAGGCGCCGAGCCGCATCGCCTCGATGGTGTTGCCGGCACTCGCGAAGGCCGTGAGCACGATCACCGGCGGCACGCGCGCGAGCCTTGCGCTCATGGCTTCGAGCGTCTGCAGCCCGTCCATGCCGGGCATGCGATGGTCGAGGAAGACGGCGTCGAAGCGCGTGCGCGCCATGGTGTCGAGCGCCTCGTCGCCGCTCGCGACGCCTGTCGCCTCGTGGCCCAGGCCCTGCAGCGTCTCGGCCAGCGTGTCGCGGAACGCGTCGTCGTCGTCGATGATCAGGAGGTGCGCCATGGAAGCTCCAGTTCGAAGCGCGTGCCGCTCTCCAGCGCCACGTGGCGCAGGTCGCCGCCGTGCGCCAGCGCCACTTCGCGCGCGAGGGCCAGGCCCAGGCCGGTGCCGTCGGCGCGCCCGGTGGCGAATGGCTCGAAGAGGCTGGACTGCAAGGCTTCGGGCACGCCGCTGCCGTCGTCGTCCACCCGGATGCAAAGCATCTGCGCGTCGTTCGTCGAGGCCGACAGCGTGACGTGTCCGTCCCGGGGCGCATGGCGCACGGCGTTGTCGAGCAGGTTGTCGACGGCACGGGCGAGATGCACGGGGTCGAAGACGGCCTGCGCGGGGTCGGTGTGCTGCAAGGCGGTGTGCACGCCCGCCGCGAGGGCCTTGTCGCCGATGGTCGCGAGGCGCTCCGCGAGCCAGGAATGCAGATCGACCTTCGCCGGTGCCAGCGTCACCGGCTGCACGAGCGCGAGCAGGCTCTGCACCAGCCCGTCGAGCCGGTCGATCTGCCCGACGATCACCCGCAGCGCGTCGCCCTGCTTCTCGGGCGCGGCGGCCAGTGCGTTCTCGGCCTTCAGCCGCATCGTGGCGATGGGGTTGCGGATCTCGTGCGCGATGCCGCCGGTCATGCGGCCCAGCGCGGCCAGGCGCTGGTCGCGGTTGCGCTGCTGCGCGGCCTCGCGCAGGTGGACGCGGGCTTCGTCGAAACGCAGGCGATAGTGGTTGAATCCGTCGACGATGCGGTCGAGCTCGCGCACGCCGGTGCGCGGCAGCTCGGGCATGGCGCCGCCGCTGACGTCGGCTTCCGCGAGCCGCGTCTCCAGCCGCTGCACCTGGCGCAGTCCGCGAAACAGGATGAGCCCCAGCCACAGTCCGGAGGCGAGCACCGCGGCCAGCAATACGCCCAGCCCCACGCGCAGGCTGCCCTGGGCGGCCAGGGCGCCGCCGTTGGTGCGCGTCATGGTCCATGCCACGAGATTCCCGGCCGGCGACGCCAGCGGGCAGGCCGAGACGATCAGCGCCTCGCGGCTGCCGCGCACCACGTCGGTCTGCGGTGCCTGGGTGCGTGCGGCGAGCTGGGAGAGCTCGACGATGAGCGGCTGCTCGGCAGCGGGCACGTCGCGCTTGACGCTGCTGCCTTCATAGGTGGGGTAGGCGTAGGCCAGGAGCCCTGAATTCGTGCCCGCGCCAGCCTGCCATACGCCGCCTTCGACGTGCGGAGCCTCGATGAGCACGAGCTGCAGCAGCACCTGCAGCAGATCGACCTTCGGCTCGGCGGCGCCGGTGGCGGCCTTGGCATAGCGCGCCGCAATCGCCTGGCAGGACTGCTCGGTGGCGGCCCGGCCCGCTGCGACCTGGGCACCGGCGCTCGCGCGGTAGAGCGTGAGCATCACCACCGCCAGTGCGGCGCAGACGCTGAACAGCAATACCCAGAAGAAGACAAGTTGGCTGCGTAATGACTTCATTCGTCCGGCGACGCGTGGACATGGGTTCCTCGAAAGTGCGAGCGGGCGCAGGCGCGGCTGGCACAAGACACGGGTCGAGTATGCCTCGCGGTCTGGAACGCGGATGCCGATGCGATGCCGCTGCTGAATGCGGCAAGGCCGGCGTGCTCGCAGCGAGCAGGCCGGCCTCGGCAGGGATCGGGCGCTCAGGTCAGGATGCGCGGGCCGTCAGCCACTTGTCGGATGCGAGGGGCGCACCGACGATGCGCATCTCGCCGATGCTTCCAAGGAAACCTGTCGACATGTTGCCGGCCCACTGGCCGCAGCCGATGGCCAGCTGCTGCGTGGGCGCGACGAACTGGATGCCCTGCATGTTCGTGTTGTTCCGCAGCACAGGCGCTCCCTCCACGTACATCGTGGTCGCGTACGACGCTGCCGGATCGTTGACGATGGCGACGTGCAGCCACTGGCCGGCCGATACGCCGCCTGACCAGCAGGTGAGGTTGGTCGCCTGGCTTGTCGGCGCGACCTCCCACTGGAATTCCATGAGGTTCGAGAACGCGAACATCAGCGCGCAGTCGCCATCGTCCGATGCGAAGCCGGGCAGGTTCGATCGCGCGCCCAGGCGATAGAGGATGCCCATCCAGCCGTTCTTCGTCGCGTCGAAACCGGGGTCGATGTACACGAAGGCCTCGATGGTGTAGCCCTTGGGGAAGGTCTCCACGTTCAGCGCCGAGGCCTGGTCCGTGGTGAAGTAGGTGAACCTGGTTTTGGTGGCGTTCAGGAAGCGCAGGCTGCCGGGCGCGGCCGACAGCGGATGGTGGCTTTTCGACCAGGCCAGGTCGCCGGACTGTCCCGCCCACGTGTTCACCGAGATCGGGTTCTTGCCGCCGGGTGCGACGTCCGCGATCTGCTGCCCGGGCTGATAGGGAAAAAGCTGCCCCTCCACCGCCGACGGATTGAAGAAGCGCCAGTGCGCGAGCGTGTCGTCGACCTTCGGGTAGTCGTCGGGGCCCGTCGGAAGGGCGGCCGCCTTCTGCGGGGGCTGGCTGTAGTTGGTCAGGATGAGCTTCTTCGCCGCCTCAGTCAGGCTGCCGTCCGCCGACCCGGTGGGCACGGAGAAGCCGGGATTGAAGGATGAAAAGCGCTGGGCGAAGTCGATGTCCAGCGTGAACGACTGGTTCGAATCCGACAGCCACGCGGCGTCGAACTCGTTGAGCGTCGCGGCCGGCTTCAGGGGCACCCACGGCGAGAACGAGCTGGCGACGATCTTCTTGTTGGTCAGGTCGAACTCGAACATGCGCATGAGGCCGTTGCCGCCCATGTAGGCCATCTGGTAGTCCACCACCATCAGGTGCACGTCGTTGCCGCGGGAGTTCTTCTTCGTGCTGATGCACGAGCCGTGGTAGTGGCCGCTGATGGCCATGAAGATCTGGTCGTTGTCCTTGATCAGCTTGTCCCACATGTAGTTCGAGTAGGCGGTGTCCGCGGCGGTCTTGCCGTCGCTGCCGATGCCCACCAGCTGGTGATTGACGAGGATGACCGGGATCGTCTTGTTGGCCTGGATGACCTGGTTGGCCCAGGTGATCGCGTCGTCGGACGCGCGCCACGACATCGAGAGCACCAGGAACTTGTTTCCCTCGGCCTGGAAGACGTGGTATTCGTGGAAGCCGGAAGAGTGCCTTCCTCCGAAGGTGGCCTGCTGCTTCGCGCGGTCGGCGGGAAACACCTGAAGGTAGGGCTCGAACAGGCCGACACGGTGGCTGCCGCCATCCTGGTAGCCGTCGTCATTCGCGAAGCCCGTGACGCCGACGCCCCAGTCGGGGCCCCACTGCATGTCGGAACCGATGGCGCCCACGTCATGGTTCCCGGCGCAGATGGAGTAGGGCTGCTTGGCGGCCTCGAGCACCTGCATCGCCTGGCTCGCAAGCTCCCATTCCTTCGTGACCTGGCCGTTGCCGAGCTGGCCGTTGCCCACGAGGTCGGTGGTGGGGCTCCAGGGCGTCGAGTTTTCAGCCGTGTAGTACCACGACTGGTCGACGATATCGCCCAGGTGGATCGTGAACGGCATTTTCAGCTGGCCGGCATTTTGCGCGATCCATTGCGTCTGGGATTTGAATGGATTGTCGAATCTGGGATCGATGCTCGCATACAGCTTCTGATAAAGCCCATGCATTTTTTCCGAGGCATACCGGGGATAGAACTGGGTGTCCGGGAGCACGGAAATCGTGAAGCTGGATATTTTCTGGGCTGGAGTGCCGGATGCCGCGGGCGGCGGTGCGCTGGCGGGCGAGCCCGCCGGTGTGCCGCCCGTTCCCGTGGCTGGAAATGGAAATGCGCCGGCGCCATTGCTGCCGCCACCGCCGCAGCCGGGCAGCGCGGCCGCCGCCACGCCCGTGAAGGAGCCTGCCAGCATCAGTTTCAGCAATTCGCGGCGCCTGTTTTCCGGGACGCACGCCAATTGATGGAGATCGATATTTTCGTTGTCGAGGGGAATATGTTTTTTCATGGCATCTGAATTCGGAATTCATCAAATTCTTTTTCCGGCATTCGAGCTGCCGGAAAATATGAACTTTATTGACCGAATATGATGCTTTTGTGAATTGATTGCCGCGCAAATTCGAATATTCGGGCGCTATTGCCTCAATATTCGGGGTAATCGCGCAATGCAATTCCGGCGACCTGGAATTGAGCTGACGAGCGGCTGACCGGACGGCCCGCGGCGGAGCAATTCGGCGGACTTCGGCGCGCCGCCGCCACGTTTGCGAAGCTTTCCCGCAGGCTGCTCAGAGCCTGGAAAGCGGCAGCTGCATGTCGGCGAGCTGCTGCGGATCGACGCTGGTGCCGCGTTCGATCAGCCGCCGCGCAAAGCGCAGGTCGCGCGCCGAATTCGGGCCGAGCGCGGCGGCGACCTTGCAGCCGTCGATGAAGAACATGACGAAGCTGTCGCCCTGCGGGTCGCCGCGCATCACCGCCTGGTGTTGCGGCGCCGGCATGCCGAATATCTGGAGGTTGATGCCGTACTGGTCGGACCAGAACCACGGAAGCGGCTGGTGGTTCACCTCGATGCCGAGGGCGGACCGCGCCGCCGCAATGCCCTGCTCCTGGGCGTTCTGCCACGATTCGAGCCGCATCCGGCGGCCGGCGCGTTCGCAATGCCAGACGGCCACGTCGCCCGCCGCGAGGATGTCGGGGTCGGAAGACCGGCACTGCGAATCGACCAGGACGCCGCCTTCGCACGCGAGCCCCGCTTCTCGCGCCAGCTCGTCGTTGGCGACCAGGCCGATGCCGGCCAGCACCAGGTCGCAGGCCAGCGTTCGCCCGTCGCTCAGCGTCGCCCTCAGGCTCTCGCCATCCGCACCTTGTTCCAGCCGCTCCATGCCCGTGCCCAGCTCGACGCGAACGCCGCGCGAGGCGTGGAGCCGAAGCAGGTAGCCGGAGACTTCCGGCGGCACGGTGCGCTCGCACAGGCGCTCCATGGCCTCCACGACCGTGACATCGAGCCCTTTGCCGCGGGCTGTCGCCGCGACTTCCAGGCCGATCCATCCGCCGCCGACGACCAGCAGCCGCTTGCCCGAGACGAGCGCCGCACCCAGCGCGGCGGCGTCGTCGATGCTGCGCAGCGTGAACACGCCGGGCAGGCCCGCGCCGGGAATGGCCAGCCGCCGCGCCCGGCCGCCGGTGCACAGGATCAGCTTGTCGTACCGCACGGTCTCGCCGTCGCTCAGGTGCAGTTGCTTCGTCGTCCGGTCGATGCGCGTCGCACTCACGCCTGGCCGCCAGTCGAGGTTCAGCGCATCGAAGGCTTCGGGCTTCTGCAGGTGCGTGGTATCGGCCGGTGCTTCTCCGGCGAGCACCGACTTCGACAGCGGCGGGCGCTCGTACGGGCGATGGCGTTCGTTGCCGACCAGCACGATCCTGCCGCCGAAGCCCTCGGCGCGCAGCGTCTGCGCCGCCCATCCGCCGGCCTGGCCGGCGCCGACGATCGCGATCGTGCCGTCTTGCATGTGCATGGCTTTGCGCTGCGGCTCAGCCCAGCGAGAGGAACACCCGTCCGCCCTCGATCTTCACCGGGTAGGAGCGGATCGCCTCGGTCACCGGCGCGCAGGCGGGCGCGCCGGTGCGCACGTCGAACCTGCCCTGGTGCAGCGGGCACTCGATCTCGTGGCCTTCGAGAAAGCCTTCGCACAAGCGGGCATGGCCGTGCGTGCAGATGTTGTCGGTGGCGTAGACGCTGCCCTCGACGCTGTAGAGCGCGACCTCCCTGCCGGCCACGGAGACGCCGATCACGTCGTCCGCCGGCACGTCGTCGAGTGCGGCGGCATCGGTCCATTGCAGATCACTCATGGCAGTCCTCAGATCGGGTAGATGACGGAGTTGGGGATCATCTCGCTGTCGTAAATGACCTGGCGCGAGGCGAACTTCAGGCCCTGTTCCGTTCGCACGACGACGTCGATGTAGCGGCCCACGCTGAACACCGTCGAGAGCTCCGAGAGCTTGGTGCGGAAGACCGCATAGTTGGCCTCCGACTCGATGCGCCCCGGCTCGGCCTTCAGCACCACCGGCGCGCCCACCACGTGGCGCTGGTAGTACGGGTCGTGGAAGAGGGTCTCGCGGATGCCGTAGACGCGGTCCTTCAGCATGCCCTTGCTCTCGAAGGACAGCGTGGCGAGCGGAAAGCCGCGTTCGTGGTTCTCGCGCGGCTGCAGGCGGTAGCTGCAGTCTTCGGTGAAGAACTCGGGCCACAGCTCCCACTGGCTGGAACTCACCGCATGGGCATAGCCGGCATAGAGCTGCGAGAGCTCGAAGTATTCTTGGAAGTCCATCTCAAGCCTCCATCACCTTGCGCCAGTACTCGTACATGCCGCGGATCAGCGTCTCGGTGACCATGTGGTCCGTGTCGCCGACCTCGCGGCCGCCGAGCTCGGCCAGCGTGCGGTGGAAGGGCTTCTGCTCGAAACCCTTCTGCGAGAGCTCGATTACCTCGCCGTCGTCGGCCGAGACGAAGCCCGCGGGGCCGAAGAGGTTGGCCTGCCGCAGCCGGCGCTGCGTCATTGCCTCGGTGTCGTCCTCGAAGCCGAAGTGCGTCCACACGAAGTCGAAGGCGCCGGGGCCGCTGGGCTGGATGTGCCGCGTCGAGACGCTGTTGACCTGCTGCTGCAGGATCACGCTCGGGAAGAGCGTCATCATCACCGCCGTCGGGCCGCCCCACCAGGGCTCGGGCACGATGTCGAGGAAGCGGGGGTCGTTGAGCTGCATGCTTTCCTTGAAGCTCGACACCTGGGTCACCTGGTCCGCCTTGCCGCTCGCGCCGCGCGTGGAGATCATGGCCGCGTGGCGGTGGTGCCGGTCCATCTTCAGCTCCGACTTGTTGTCCGCGCGCCAGAGGCCGAAGGTCACGAACCAGGTGTGCAGCAGGCCCGGGTGGTACGGGTCCTTGATGTTCTCCTGCATGAGCTTCCAGTTGCCCGGAATGCGCTGGCGGTTGTAGCCCAGGATGGTGAGCTTGCGGCCGTTGAAGAGCCGGTCGAAGTAGCCCAGGATCTCGGGGCCCATGAAGTCCTCGAGCGACTCGACCTCGGGGTCGAAGGCCGCGAAGACCACGCCGCCGCGCCGCGCCACCTTCAGCTTGTTGAGTCCGTGGTCGGCGGTCTTGAAGTCGGCGGGCATGCCGCCGTTGACCTTGCCGTCCTGCTTCACGCCGCGGCGGAAGGGCACGCCCTGCAGGTCGCCCGTGAGCGTGTAGTTCCACTGGTGATAGGGGCAGGTGAAGCCGCCTTCCTTGCGGTTGCCGTGCCGCTCGCGGCAGAACTGCATGCCGCGATGGGCGCACACGTTCTCGACGACGCTGATGGAGTCTTCCGCGTCGCGCACCATGATCACCGAGCGCTCGCCCACCACGGTTCGCTTGAAGTCGCCGACCTGCGGGATCTCGGCCTCGAGGCCCACGTAGCTCCAGTGGCCGCGGTAGAAGAAGCGCTCCAGCTCCTGGCGGTGCTGGTCGGCCTCGGTGTAGGCCATGAAGGGAATGCGGCTGGTGCCCTGGCTTTCCCAATGGATCTTCCGGGGGAAGACCGCCGATGTGTCGTCCATGTTCTTGTCTCCTGTGCTGCCCCTTTGGGTGAGGCAGCGTCTCGTGGGTGCGTCGATGATCCCCATTCGGGCGTCATCGCTCAATAGAATGTGATCAATAGTTCATATTGATTTCGAGAATGTAAGACGACGCGCATGGAGCTCAAGGACATCGATCTCAACCTGCTGGTCGTCTTCCAGCAGCTGCTCGTCGACCGCAGGGTCTCGAAGGTGGCGAGCAGCCTGGGCCTCTCGCAGCCGGGCGTGAGCAACGCGCTCGCGCGGCTGCGCAAGCTCACCGACGACCCGCTCTTCCTGCGCACGCCCGGCGGCATGGAGCCCACGCCCTACGCGCAGCAGCTCGCCGAACCCACGGCGCGTGCGCTGCAGGTGATCCACGCGGCGATCAACAGCAAGGCCTCCTTCGATCCGGCCACCTCGAAGCGCGCCTTCACCGTCGGCATGACGGACATCGGCGAGATCTACTTCCTGCCCAGGCTGATGAAGGAGATCGCGAGGGTCGCGCCCCACGTGTCGCTCAGCACCGTGCGCAACACGGCGGTCAACCTGCAGGACGAGATGGAGGCGGGCCACGTCAACCTCGCGATCGGCCTGCTGCCGCAGCTGAAGGCAGGCTACTTCCAGCGCAGGCTCTTCAAGCAGGACTACGTGTGCGTGTTCAGGCGCGGCCATCCGCTGGACGGCCGCAGGAAGGTGTCGCTCGATGACTTCTCGGCCGCCGAGCACGTGGTGGTGATCTCGGCGGGCACCGGCCACGGCAACGCGGACGAGTTCCTGGACCGCAAGAAGATCGTGCGCAAGGTGGTGCTGACGGTGCCGCACTACGTGGCGGTCGGCCACATCCTGCACGACTCGGACCTCGTCGCGACGGTGCCCGAGAAGCTCGCGCAGGCGTTGGCCGGGCCCTTCGGCCTCTCCTACGTGCGCCATCCGGCGAAGCTGCCGGAGATCGCGATCAACCTGTTCTGGCACGGCCGCTTCCACAAGGACCCGGCGATCGGCTGGCTGCGCTCGCTGATCGTCGGGCTGCACGGGGAAGGTGCCGCGGCGCGGGGGCCGGGCAGCAGGGACGGCTGATCCCGCAGCCGATCTACAGCTGGTCCGTCGGCACGAACCACGAGAACAGCAGCAGCTGCAGCCGCGTCAGCATGCTCGAATCGGGTTCGCTGTCGAGCACCTCGTTGTCGATGTCGCCGGTGCCCACCCACTGCACGTTCTGGCCGTCGGGCTTGAGGGTGACGCGGTAGACGCCCTCGATGTCGTCGAGCTGGTAGGCGAAAAGCAGGGCCTGGGTCAGGTCGAAGCTGCGCACGCGCACGCCGAACTCGGTGTTCAGCCGGGCGGAGCGCGGGTCGAGGTTCATGGAACCGAGCAGCACCCACTGCCTGTCGACCAGCGCCAGCTTGGCGTGCAGCCGCCCGCGCGCCTTCTTGAGCAGCGTGCGGAACTGGTCGCTGCGCTTGAGCTGCTGCGTGCTCACCTCGTAGAGGTTCACGCCCAGCTTGAGCATGTCGACGCGGTAGCGGTTGTAGTTGATGTTGACCAGCGGCTCGTCGCTGTCGGCCAGCGAATTGGTGATGACGGTGATGCTCACGCCGAGCTCGCGGCCCATGCGGATGCGCTCCATGCCCTCGTCGCCCGGAATGAAGTAGGGCGAGATCACCACCACGCTCGAGCGGGCCGTCGCCAGCATCTCGTGGAAGCGCTGCGCGAGCGGTTCGACGGGGTGGGCCATCACGCCCAGCGCCTTGTTGGGGCTGTCGGCGGAGGCGTGGGCCTCGGCGCGCATCCACTTGGCCTCGCCGATGTTGGCGAGCTGGGTGCCCAGGGGCGGGTCGCCGAGCACGTCGGAGACCGGCAACGCATCGGGCGGCGGGGCGTGGGCGGGGGAGGTGGCTTCCTCGAAGTCGTCCTTCAGCGCCTGCGGCGTGCGGCTGGTGCCGGCCACCCGCTGCAGGGGGTAGACCACGTCGCTGTTCCAGTAGGTGTCGAAGATGGCGGCGGATTCGGGCACCACGGGGCCTGCCAGGAGCAGTTCGAAATCGATGAAGTTCGCGCTGTCGCTGCGCAGGAAGTATTCGTCGGCAAGGTTGCGTCCGCCCGCGATGGCCATGGCGCCGTCGGCCACGAACAGCTTGTTGTGCATGCGGTGGTTGAGCCGGCGGAAGTCGGTGAAGAACTCCAGCCAGCGCCCGGAGGAGTGGTCGCGGGCGTTCACGAAGGGATTGAAGAGCCGCACCTCGGCATTGGGCTCGGCGGCCAGGCCGAGCAGCAGGCGGTCCATGCCGGCCGTGTAGAAGTCGTCGAGCAGCAGCCGCACGCGCACGCCGCGGCGGGCGGCGTTGCGCATCTCGCGCAGCAGCAGGCGGCCGGTCTTGTCGTTGCCGAGCTGGTAGGTCTGGATGTCGAGCGACGACCTGGCGCGGCGCATCAGCTCCAGCCGGGCATCGAGCGCGAATGAGGCCTCGATCAGTGGCCGCATGCTGCTCAGGCCGTCGGGCGGGGTGTTGAGGTCAATGGCCGCTCGGCCCAGGTCGGTGGCCGGCGAGGCCGCGATGGCCAGCGTGGGCGGTTCGGGCGTGCGCGGAGGAAGGCCGGCGCAGCCGGTGAGCGCAGCGGCAGCCAGGAAGGCCATCAGCCGCAGAGCCGGACCACGCAGAGCGGGAAACAGAAGGGCGATGAGCTTGAGCATGAGGGCTGCCGACGCACGGGGAGCGTGCGGGCGGCATCGTAGCCGCTTCGCCTTCGCGCAGAAGACGCAATTTCGCAACGCAACGCCCTTCGCTCAGGGCGGTGATTCGGGGAAGCGGAAATTTGTCACGCCTAAAATGCGAATCGTTCTTATTAATTTGTAGAGGAGCGGAGCGGGATGAAGAGGTTGGTGGCGCGGCGCAAGGCTGCATCGGTGCTGGCGGGATGCCTGGCGATCTATACACAGCAACAGGTGCTGGCCCAGGCGACGAACGAGGCCTCGCTGCCGGAAGTGCGGGTCGATGCCGGGGCCGAGACGGCGACCACGCCGGTGATCGGCTACCGCGCGAAGAATGCGGTCACCGCCACCAAGACCGACACGCCGCTCGCGGAGACGCCGCAGTCCGTCACGGTGGTCACCCGGGACCAGATGGTCGACCAGGGCGCGACCAACCTGCAGGATGCGCTCACCTACGCCGCCGGCGTGCGCTCCGACGCCTACGGCATCGACTCCCGCTCGGACGGCTTCCTGATACGCGGCAGCGAGCCGACGATCTACCTCGACGGACTGCAGACCTACTCCTCCGGCTGGTACACCGCCACCGCCCGGCCCGACCCCTACACCCTGGAGCGCCTCGAGGTGCTGCGCGGGCCCGCGGGCATGCTCTTCGGCGCGGGCAATGCCGGCGGCGTGGTCAACATGGTCAGCAAGCGGCCCCAGCAGGAGGCGTACCGCGAAGTGGGCGTGCAACTCGGCTCCTTCGGCCGCAAGCAGGTGCAGGCCGATTTCACCGGCCCGCTGACGGCGGACGGCGACTGGTCGTACCGGCTGGTGGCGCTGCAACGCAAGGCCGACACCCAGGTCGACTACGTTCCGGACGACCGCTCGCTCATCATGCCGTCGCTCACCTGGCGGCCGAACGCCGCTACCTCGCTGACGCTGCAGGCCCTGTGGCAGAAGGACAAGACCGGCAGCACCGCGCAGTTCTTCCCGTGGCAGGGCACGATCCTGCCGAACATCAACGGCCCGCTGCCGTCGAGCCGGTTCATCGGCGAGCCTGGCGACGGGTACGACACGGAGCGCAAGACCTTCGGCTGGCTGTTCGAGCACAAGTTCGACGACCGGTGGACCTTCCGGCAGAACTTCCGCGCGTCGCGCACCTTCAACGACTCGCACTACCACTACGCCGATTCCTTCTCGGTGCCTGGCGGCTGGTCGCTCGACCCGGTGGGCCAGCGCATGCTCGGGCGCTACAACGACAAGTCTCTGGCCTGGACCAGCATGTCGGGCATCGACAACCACGTCGAGGGCCACTTCGACACCGGCGCGGTGCGCCACACGCTGCTCGTGGGCGCCGAGTACTCCCGCCAGCGCCAGGACAAGACCGAAGGCTCGGTGTACAGCGCCATCGATGCCTATGCGCCGGTCTACGGCATCGGCTACGTGCCGGTCACCGAACTGGCGCGCAAGCCCCGCACCACGCAGCGCAATGCCGGCATCTACGTGCAGGACCAGATGAAGTGGAACAACTGGATCTTCGTGGCCGGATTGCGCCATGACCGCAGCACGGCTGGCACGGCGGGCAGCGCATCGGAGACGACCAGCGCCACCTCGCGCCGCCTGGGCGTGATGTACACGCTGCCTTCTGGCTGGTCGCCCTACCTGAGCTACACCGAATCCTTCACCCCCCAGGCGGGCACCGACGTCGACGGCAAGCTATTCAAGCCGCTGCGCGGCGAGCAGGTGGAAGCCGGCGTCAAGTACCAGCCCCAGGGCTCGCCCACGAGCTTCACGGCCTCCGTGTACTCGCTGAAGGAAAAGAACCGCACGGTGTTCGACCGCACCAACCCGGACTACGGCCGGCAGGTCGACGCGACGAAGAACAAGGGCGTCGAACTCGAGCTCAAGACCACCCTGGCGCGCGACTTCGACCTCATCGCCAACTACACCTACATCGACGTCGATCACAAGCTCACCGACACGCCGCGCAACCAGGTGTCGGTGTGGGGCAAGTACCGCTTCTCGATCGCGGGCGTGCCCGGCTTCTCGGCCGGCGCCGGCGTGCGCTACATGAGCGGCTTCCGCGACGTGGACGGTGCCAGCGCAGGGCCGTACGTCTCGTCGGTCGCCCTGCTCGACCTGATGCTGGCCTACGAGTCGGCCAAGTGGCGCTATGCCCTGAACATCAACAACGCGACCGACAAGACCTACTTCAGCACCTGCCTCGCGCGCGGCGACTGCTGGTACGGCGCGCGCCGCAACATCGTCGCCAGCGCGACCTACCGCTTCTAGAAACCTTTTCTTCGACAGAGCAGCCACGACATGAACAGCCGAAAGATCAAGACCTGGGCCTGGGTGCACAAGTGGAGCAGCCTCGTGTGCACGGTGTTCATGCTGCTGCTGTGCATCACCGGCCTGCCGCTGATCTTCCACCACGAGATCGGACACCTGCTGGGCACCGAGGTCGAGGCGCCGAAGATGCCGGCGGACACGCCGCGCGTCAGCCTCGACCGCGTGCTCGAGGTGGCGAAGGCCAGGCACCCCGACCGGGTGGTGCAGTTCGCCTCGCAGCCCGAGGACGACGACGGCCTGTGGTTCGTCACGCTCACGCCCACGCCGGCGCCCACGGACGACTTCAAGTCGGTCGCGGTGGATGCGCGCACGGGCGCGGTGCTCGCGCAGCCGAAGTTCGACGAGGGCTTCATGTACGTGATGTTCAAGCTCCACGTCGACCTCTTCGCGGGGCTGCCGGGCAAGCTGTTCCTCGGCTTCATGGGGCTGCTGCTGCTGGTGGCCGTGGTCTCGGGCGTGGTGCTGTATTCGCCCTTCATGCGCAAACTCGAATTCGGCACGGTGCGGCGCGAGAAGCGTCCGCGCCTGAAGTGGCTCGACCTGCACAACCTGCTGGGCATCGTCACGCTGGTGTGGGTGTTCGTGGTGGGCGCCACCGGCATGATCAACACCTGGGCCGACCTGGTCATCAAGTACTGGCAGTACGACCAGCTCAGCGCGCTGCTCACGCCCTACAAGAACGAGCCCGTCGTGGCGGTGAACGAGCGCGCCTCGGTGCAGCGCTCGATGGAAGTCGCGCTGCAGGCCGCGCCCGGCATGAAGCTGTCCTTCATCGCATTCCCCGGCACCTCGTTCTCGAGCCCGCACCACACGACCTTCTTCCTGCGCGGCAACGAGCCCTTTACGTCGAAGCTGCTGCAGCCCGTGCTGGTCGACGCCAAGACGGCCGAGGTGACCGCCTCGCCCAAGCTGCCCTGGTATCTGTGGGCGCTGCTGGTGTCGCAGCCGCTGCACTTCGGCGACTACGGCGGCATGCCGATGCAGATCATCTGGGCGCTGCTCGACATCGCGACCATCATCGTGCTGGGCAGCGGCCTGTATCTCTGGCTCAAGCGGGGCAACACAGTGCCTTCGGCCTCCAGGAAGGCGAAGGAGCACGATGAGCGGCAGCCGGCCGAGCCCGTCGGCGTCGCGCAGCCAGAGCCGGCCGCGGCACTGAAGGGCCAGGCATGAAGCAGCAGCATCACGGTTTCTGGCACATGTGGGGCTGGCCCGTTTTGCTGGGCGTGCTCACCACCTTCGGGCTGATCTCGGCACTCTTCAGCGATGGCGGCCTGGGCGACATCCTGGCCTGGATCGCGCTGGGCATTCCGTGCCTGGTGTGCATCTGGTACGGCTGGTGCAGGAAGCCGGCCGACAAGCCCGGCGAGTCCTAGTTTTCCCTGAGAGTCGCGCCACTGCGACACGCGCGGCTGGCGCGCCAAAGCAGAATCGGCGCGATGAAGAATCTCGCGCCCGTCGCATTCACCGCCGCCGGCTTTCTCCTCCTGATCGCTGCGCCGCCGGCCGCACGGGCGCAGCAGGACCAGCCTTCGACCGACCCGGGTGCAGGCAGCAGCAACGGCGCGAGCCTGCGCGAGATCACCGTGACCGTGCCCCGCGGCGAGGTGACGCCATTCAACGTGCCCGGCTCGGTCGACCGCGTCGACGGCAGCGAGATGCGCGACAGCCGCCTGCAGGTGAACCTGTCCGAAGGCCTCGGCGCGGTGCCGGGGCTGCAGGTGCAGAACCGGCTGAACTACGCGCAGGACCTGCAACTGTCCATCCGCGGCTTCGGCGCGCGCTCGACCTTCGGCGTGCGGGGCGTGCGCCTCTATGTCGACGGCATCCCCGCGACCCTGCCCGACGGGCAGGGCCAGACCTCGAACATCGACATCGGTTCACTGGATCGCGTCGAAGTGCTGCGCGGGCCGTTCTCTGCGCTCTACGGCAATTCGTCCGGCGGCGTGGTGCAGGCCTTCACCGCTTCGGGCGACGGGCCGCCGCGTCTGTCGTATTCGCTCGCGGGCGGCAGCTTCGGCACCTGGCGGCAGTCGCTGCAGCTCAGCGGATCGCAGGGCGCGGTGGACTATCTGTTCGACGCGAGCCGCTTCCACACCGACGGCTGGCGCGAGCACAGCGCCGCGAAGCGCGACATCGCCAACGGCAAGCTCGGCATCGCGCTGGACAACGGCGACAAGCTCACGCTGGTGTTCAACAGCGTGCGCATCGACGCGCAAGACCCGCTGGGCCTCACCGCCGACCAGTACGCCCTGGCGCCGCGCAACGCGCCGCTGGCCACGCAGTACGACACCCGCAAGACGGTCGAGCAGACGCAGGCCGGCCTGCTCTACGAACATCGCATCGATGCCACGCAGGGACTGCGGTTCATGGTCTATGGCGGCCAGCGCAAGACCACGCAGTTCCAGTCGATCCCGCCGTCGGCGCAGCAGAACCCGTTGCACGCGGGCGGCGTGATCGACCTTTCGCGCCAGTACGGCGGCATCGACCTGCGCTGGAACGCCGCGCTCACGCTGGCGGGCCGGCCCTTCGACATCGTGGCCGGCCTGGGCTACGACAGCCTGCGCGAGAAGCGCCGGGGCTACGAAAACTACCTGGGGCCGGTTTCGGCGCCCGTGCTCGGCGTGCAAGGTCGGCTGCGGCGCAACGAGCTCAACGAGGCCTGGAATCTCGACCCCTACGCGCAGGCCACCTGGCGGCTCACCGACCGCTGGACGCTGGAGGCCGGCGTGCGCCGCAGCAGCGTGCACTTCGATTCGCAGGACCGCTACATCGTCGGCACGAACCGCGACGACAGCGGTAGCGCGCGCTACAGCAAGACCCTGCCCGTGGCTTCGCTGCGCTACCAGGCGACTCAGGACCTCGCGCTCTACGGCTCGATCGGCCGCGGCTTCGAGACTCCGACGCTGAACGAACTCTCCTACCGAGCCAACGGCGCGAGCGGCCTCAACTTCGCGCTGCGGCCATCCGTGAACGACAGCATCGAGATCGGTGCCAAGGCGCGGCTCGCCGGAGGACTGCTCACGGCCGCGCTGTTCCAGACCCGCACGCGCGACGAGATCGTGACGGACACCAACGTCGGAGGCCGCGCCACCTTCCAGAACGCGGGCCGCACCAAGCGCAACGGCTTCGAGCTCGGCTGGCAGCACGAGACCGCGAACCACTGGCGCACTCAACTGGCCTACACATGGCTGGACGCCACCTACCGCGACGCCTTCTGCTCGCCGTCACCGTGCGCCGCTGCGAACAGGGTGGCGGCGGGCAACCGCATTCCAGGCATCGCGCGGCAGTCGCTGTTCGCGTCGCTGGGCTGGGTGCCGCCCGAAGGCTGGCGCGCCGGCATCGAGATGCGCGCCCTCGGCCGCATCCAGGCCAACGACGCCAACACCGCGAGCGCGCCGGGCTATGCCGTCGCGGCGGTGTATGGAGGCTATCTGAAGAAGTGGGAGCGCTGGGAATTCAACGCCTTCGCGCGCGTCGACAACTTGTTCGACCGGCGCTACGTGGGCTCGGTGATCGTCAACGAAGGCAATGCGCGCTATTACGAGCCTGCGCCGGGCCGCAACTGGACGGTGGGGCTGAGCGGTGCTTACCGCTTCTGAAGCCCCACCATCTTTTCTCTTGATTACTTGAGGCCGGCTGCCGCGCGCAGTGCGGCGGCCTGCGTGGTCGCTTCCCAGGTGAACTCGGGCTCCTCGCGGCCGAAGTGGCCGTAGGCGGCGGTCTTCTGGTAGATCGGGCGCAGCAGGTCGAGCATCTGGATGATGCCCTTCGGACGCAGGTCGAAGTGCTCGCGCACCAGTTCCGCGATCTTGTCGTCGGGGATCACGCCCGTGCCTTCGGTGTACACGGTGATGTTCATCGGCTGTGCCACGCCGATGGCGTACGCCACCTGGATCTGGCACTGGCGCGCCAGGCCGGCGGCCACGATGTTCTTGGCGACGTAGCGTGCGGCGTAGGCGGCCGAGCGGTCGACCTTCGACGGGTCCTTGCCCGAGAACGCGCCGCCGCCGTGCGGGCAGGCGCCGCCGTAGGTGTCGACGATGATCTTGCGGCCGGTGAGGCCGCAGTCGCCCTGCGGGCCGCCGATGACGAAGCGGCCGGTCGGGTTGATCAGGTAGCGCGTGTTCTGCAGCCACTCCTTGGGCAGCACCGGCTTGATGATCTCCTCGATGATGGCTTCGTTGAACGAAGCCTTCATCTTGGTGGGCGTCTCGCTCTGGTCGGGGCTGTGCTGGGTGGAGAGCACCACGGTGTCGATGCTGTGGGGCTTGCCGTCCACGTAGCGCATCGTCACCTGGCTCTTGGCGTCGGGGCGCAGGAAGGGCAGGCGGCCGTCCTTGCGCAGCTGGGCCTGGCGCTCGACGAGGCGGTGCGCGTAGTAGATGGGCGCGGGCATCAGCTCTGGCGTTTCGTCGCAGGCGTAGCCGAACATCAGGCCCTGGTCGCCAGCGCCGGTGTTCAGGTGGTCGTCCGATGCGTGGTCGACGCCCTGGGCGATGTCGTTGGACTGCTTGTCGTAGCAGACCATCACCGCGCAGCCCTTGTAGTCGATGCCGTACTCGGTGTTGTCGTAGCCGATGCGCTTGATGGTGTCGCGCGCGACCTGGATGTAGTCGACGTGCGCGTTGGTGGTGATTTCGCCCGCCAGCACCACGAGGCCGGTGTTGGTCAGCGTCTCGGCTGCCACGCGGCTTCGGGGGTCCTGCTCGAAGATCGCGTCGAGGATGGCATCCGAGATCTGGTCGGCGACCTTGTCGGGATGGCCTTCGGAGACGGATTCGGACGTGAAGAGGAAGTCGTTCGCCATTTGTTCAAAACTCCTTGAATGACTGGCGCGTTGCCAACTCTGCGGAGCTCTGGCGAACGCTTTAGCAGATGCCGATTTCTCGACCCGGCACAATCGCACTGCTGCGCTTGTGTTTGTCGCCCTGCAAGTTGTTCCGTAACTCGGCGACAATTTGCATTCTATTCGAGCCGCGCAATACCATGCGCGCGCGTCCGTGTTTTGACTCCCTCCCGTATTCGATGATCACCCTGTTTCGCCTGCTTGCCTGCGTGCCGATGCCGCTGATGCATCGACTCGGTGCATTGCTGGGCTGGCTGGTCTGGTGGAGCGCGCCCGGTTACCGTCGCCGCTTCAAGGCCAACGCCGAGAGCGCGGGCTTCGGCCCCGAGCAATACCGTCCCGCCATCGCCGCCGCCGGCAAGATGGCGTCCGAACTGCCCTGGCTGTGGCTGCGGCCCCAAGGGGAAACCGTGCTGCATCGCGTGGTGCGCTGGGAGGGCGTGGAGGCCTTCGAGGCGGCCATGCAGGCGAAGAAGGGCGTGATCCTGGTCGCGCCGCATCTCGGCAGCTGGGAGATGTGCGGCCAGGCCATCGGCGAGCGTTTTCTCTCGACCTACGGGCCGATCACCGCGCTTTTCCGACCCGCGCGCAAGAAATGGATGGCCGACCTTATCGCCGCCGGCTCGCGCGACAGGCCCGGCCTGCAGACCCTGCCCACCAACAACACCGGCGTGCGCGGCCTGATCCGCACGCTGCGCAGCGGCGGCTACACCGGCATCCTGCCCGACCAGGTCCCGCCGCTCGGCCAGGGCGTATGGGCGCCTTTCCTGGGCCGCCCGGCCTACACCATGACCCTGCTTCCCCGACTCGCGCAACAGACCGGCGCGGCCTGCTTCCTCAGCGTGTGCGAACGCCTGCCGAATGCGGCCGGCTACGTGATCCGCTTCGAACCCATCGTGGGAACCGCGCTGACCGACCCGTCCGCACCCATCGAGGATGCCGCTGCCGCGATGAACGATGCCATCGGCCGCCTCATCCACAGCCTGCCGGGCCAGTACGTCTGGGACTACGCCCGCTACAAGGAGCCGCGCGCCGAGCGCGTGGTTGCCGCTGCCGGGGAGGCCGCATGAGCCTCGGTTCCCGACTCGGCATCGGCTTCATGCGGGTGATCGCGCCGCTGCCGCTGCCCGTGGTGCGCGGTTTCGGTGCATTCCTGGGCCGCATCCTGCACAGCGTCGCGGTGCCTCGGCGGCGCGTGGTCGACACCAACCTGGCGGTCTGCTTCCCCGAGAAGTCGGAAGCCGAGCGCCGCGCGATCGCGAAAGAGACCTTCGTCTACGTGGCGCAGTCGTGGCTGGACCGCGGCTGGCTCTGGCATGCGCCCGAGAAGACGGTGGCCAGCCGGCTGAAGATCGTCGGCGCGGCCTCGGAGATCAGCGAGATCGCCCACGGCGACGAGCCCATGATCCTCTTCGCGCCGCATTTCTACGGCCTCGACGCGGCAGCCACCGCGCTCACGATGCACACGGCGCGCCCCTCGGCCACCATCTACACGACCCAGCGCGACCCCATGATCGACGCCTGGATCCGCGAGGGCCGCACGCGCTTCGGCGACGTGGCGGCGCTCAACCGGGTGGACGGCATCAAGCCTGTGCTGCAGGGCCTGCGCAAGGGCGGCCTGCTGTACCTGCTGCCCGACATGGACTTCGGCCGCGACCAGACCATCTTCGTGCCGTTCTACGGCGTGCAGGCGGCCACCGTGCCGTCGCTGTCGCGCTTCGCGCGGCTGGGCAAGGCGAAGGTGGTGCCGGTGGTGGCGAAGCTCACGCGCGAGGGCTACGAGATCGAAATCCTGCCGACCTGGCAGAACTTTCCGACGGACGACGTCGAGGCCGACACGGCGCTCATGAACGAGCGGCTGCAGGGGTATATCGACACGATGCCTTCGCAGTACTACTGGGTGCACCGGCGCTTCAAGACCCGCCCCGAAGGCGAGCCTCCCATCTACTGATCGACGCGGCCCTCAGGGGTTGCGCTGCAGGAAGCCCTCGATCTCGCGCGCGACCAGCTGCGGCTGCTCGTGCACGATCCAGTGGGTCGCGTTCGGCACTTTCTTGATCTCGAGCTTGGGCACGTATTCGTCGAGCCCTTCGAGCAGGCCGGGCAGCAGGGCCGCGTCGTCGAGCGCCCAGAACACGAAGGTCGGCACTTCCACCACGAGCCGCTCGCGCGGCAGCACGGGGATGCCGTCGACGGTCTGGCCCGGCAGCGGCGGCTTCATGGGCGTCACGCGGTAGAGGTTGCAGGCGCCCGTGAGGCCCGCGCCCCAGACCTCGCGGTATTGCTGCTTCACTTCCTCGGTGAGCCAGCCGAAGCCGTCGGGGCCGGCCTTCATCAGCAGGAAGAAGGGCCACATGCGCTTGAAGTCGTCGGCCGCGAGCAGCGCCTCGGCGTCGGGGCGCGCGAGGAAGTTCATGTAGGCGCTTGCCTGCTGCTGCGCCGGGTTGTTGCGAAGCTCGCGGGTGAAGGTGCCGGGGTGCGGCGAATTGATGATGACCAGCCGTCCGACCTGCTGCGGGAAGGCATTGGCATATCCCCAGCCAAAGGCGCCGCCCCAGTCGTGGGCGACCAGCGCGGCCATGGTGCCGTCGGCTCTCTCGGTGGCGGCGAGCTGCTGGATGTCCTGGATCAGCAGATGGGGCTTGTAGGCGGCCACGTCGGTCGGCGAGCTCGACTTCTCGAAGCCGCGCAGGTTGGGCGCCACGCAGCGGTAGCCGCCATGGGCCGGGTCGGAGAAGTATTCGAGCAGTTCGTCCCAGATGAAGGCGGCCTCGGGGAACCCGTGGAGGAACACCATCAGCGGCCGGCCCGGCTGGCCGGCGGCGCGGCAGCTCAGTGTGGTGCCGTTGGGCAGGCTGCGTTGGAATGTCTCGATCATGCTTCTTGTCTCCTTCGGGTTGACTGTGTCGCTATTGTTTTGATAGTGAACTACGCAGATGGGACGGTCGGTGCAGCCTGCCGGATCGTCAGGCGCCTTCCGGTGGCGGCGGTGGCTGGGGCGCGGCGGCCGGTGCGTCGGCGTCGTCCGGGTGCACCCAGCGCCACAGCAGCTCCGCCGCCTCGCCCACGCCTTGCTTCTTGAGGGCCGAGAACAGTTTCACCTCGCCGCCGCCGGCCTGCAGTCGCGTAATGGACAGCACCTTGGCGCCCTCGCTGCGCGTGAGCTTGTCGGCCTTGGTCAGCAGCACGAGGAACTTCAGGCCTTGCTGCACGCGCGGACGGATCACGTCGAGCAGGATCTCGTCGAGCTCGGTCAGGCCGTGGCGCGGATCGCACATGAGCACCACGCCGCGCAGGCTCTCGCGCGTCATGAGGTAGTTGCCCATCACGCGCTGCCAGCGCAGCTTGGCCTCGCGCGGCACGGCCGCATAGCCGTAGCCGGGCAGGTCGGCCAATACCGCGTCATCGACCTTCTGCTTGCCGATGCCGAACAGGTTGATGTGCTGCGTGCGGCCGGGCGTCTTGGAGGCGAAGGCCAGGCGCGTCTGCTGCGTGAGGGTGTTGATGGCGGTCGACTTGCCCGCGTTGGAGCGGCCGACGAAGGCGATCTCGGGCAGATCCAGGGGAGGCAGGTGCTCCAGCTGCGGGGCGCTGGTGAGGAAGTGGGCAGTGTGGAGCCAGCCCAGCGCCGCACGTTCGCGCTCGGCGACCTGGGGGTCCGCGGCGGGCGCCGCGCGGGGAGGATAGGCTGCGGGCTTGGCGCGCGGGGAGGGCATCTACGGACTTTCGAAACAGGGCCCACATTGTAGAATCGTGAGGTTTTGCGCCATAAATTCGAAGCCCCCGATATGAAGTTGTTTGCCAATATTGTGCTTGCGGCCCTCGTGGGCATCGCATCCAGCGTGAGTTTTGCAGCCGATGAACACGCGGCTGCTCCTGCCGCCCCGGCGGCCGCCAAACCGGCCAAGCCGGACCCCGCCAAGGGGGATGCGCTCTTCAACGCAACGCCGGCAAACAGCCAGAGCTGCGCCTCCTGCCACAACGCCGACGGCAACTCCGCCATCGCCGCCAACCCCAAGCTGGCGCAGCAGCATCCCGAATACATCCTCAAGCAGCTGCAGGACTTCAAGTCCGGCGCCCGCAAGAGCGCGATCATGAAGCCGCTGGCCTCGGCGCTGTCGGAAGAAGACATGCGCAACATCGCCTGGTTCGTGGGCTCGAAGAAGGTCAAGCCGGGCTTCTCGAAGGACAAGGACACCATCGCGCTGGGCGAGAAGATCTACCGCGGCGGCATCGGCGATCGCCAGATCCCCGCCTGCGCCGGCTGCCACAGCCCCAACGGCGCCGGCATTCCGGCCCAGTACCCGCGCCTGGGTGGCCAGAACGCCGACTACACCGTGGCCCAGCTCACCGCCTTCCGCGACAACGTCCGCCTGAACAGCCTGCCCATGACCGGCGTCGCCGCCAAGCTCAACGACAGGGAAATCAAGGCGGTCGCCGACTACATTGCCGGTTTGCGTTGATGATGGCGCTCCCTGGAGCGTGACCAGCCGCCGATAACAATCCCAGACAAAGGGCGGGCCGATCCAGCAGGATGGCCCGCCCTTTTTTGTTTTTCTCCTTCTCTTCCTTCCTACCTTCGCCCGATGTCCGTCTCCACCCATGGCCTTCGCGTTCATCGCGGCCCGCAGGTGCTTCGCGCCGCGGTGGAGCTGCTGTCGTCGATGCGTTTCGCGATCGCGCTGCTCACCATCATCTGCATTGCGTCGATCATCGGCACGGTGCTCAAGCAGCACGAGCCGATCAACAACTACATCAACCAGTTCGGGCCTTTCTGGGCCGAGCTGTTCCGCGCGGCGCGGCTCGACTCCATCTACAGCGCCTGGTGGTTCCTGCTGATCCTGCTGTTCCTGGTGGTCAGCACCACGCTGTGCATCGTGCGCAACACGCCGCGCATCCTGGTCGACCTCAAGACCTTCAAGGAAGACATCCGCGCGCAGAGCCTGAAGGCTTTCGGCCAGCGTGCGGAGAGCAAACTGGGTGAAGCCCCCGAGGCAGCGGCCAACCGCATCGGGCAATTGCTGGTGAGCGGGGGATGGAAGGTCAAGCTGCAGCGGCGCGAGGCCAGCGCCAATGGCAAGAACGACGCGGGCTGGATGGTCGCGGCGCGCGCCGGCGGCGCCCACAAGCTCGGCTACATCGCGGCCCACAGCGCGATCGTGCTGGTGTGCATCGGCGGCCTGTTCGACGGCGACCTGGTGGTGCGCGCGCAGACCTGGTTCAACGGCAAGAGCGTGTTCACCGGCGGCGGCATGATCGCCGACGTGCCGCCCCAGCACCGGCTGTCGGCGAGCAACCCGACCTTCCGCGGCAACATCCTCGTGCCCGAGGGCGGGCAGGGCAGCGTGGCCATCCTGAACCAGTCCGACGGCGTGCTGCTGCAGGAGCTGCCGTTCTCCATAGAGCTGAAGAAGTTCATCGTCGACTACTACTCGACCGGCATGCCCAAGCTCTTCGCGAGCGAAGTCGTGCTGCACGACCGCGAGACCGGCGAGCAGGTGCCCGCGCGCATCGAGGTCAACCACCCGGCCAGCTACAAGGGCGTGGAGATCTACCAGTCGAGCTTCGATGACGGCGGCTCCAAGGTGAAGCTCAAGGCCGTGCCGATGGCTGCCGCGGCCAAGCCCTTCGAGGTGGAGGGCGTCATCGGTGGCCCGAGTACCGAGATCACCAATGGCAAGGACAAGCTCACGCTCGAATACGCCGCGCTGCGCGTGATCAACGTCGAGAACTTCGCCGACGCCAACGCCATGGGCAGCGGCGCCGACGTGCGAAAGGTCGACCTGCGCCACGACATCGAATCGCGCCTGGGTGCCGCCAACAAGACCAACAAGCCGAAGGTGCTGCGCAACATCGGCCCGAGCATCGGTTACAAGCTGCGCGACGCTGCCGGCCAGGCGCGCGAATACCAGAACTACATGGTGCCGGTCGACACCGGCGACGGCCAGCCGGTGTTCCTGCTGGGCATGCGCGAGAAGCCCGAGGAGCCATTCCGCTACCTGCGCGTGCCGGCCGACGAGCAGGGCTCCATGGACGGCTTCGTGCGCATGCGCGCCGCGCTCGGCGATGCCGCCACGCGCGAGCGCGCCGTCGAGCGCTACATCGCCAAGGCCACCGATCCCAAGCGTCCGGAAATGGCCGAGCAGCTGCGCGTGTCGGCCACGCGCGCGCTGGCGCTTTTCGCGGGCAGCGAGCGCGCCAAGGCCGACGCCACCACCGCGGGCGGCTGGCAGGCGATTGCCGAGTTCATGGAAACCAACGTGCCCGAGGCCGAGCGCGAGCGCGCCGGCGGCGTGCTGGTGCGCATACTCAACGACGTGCTGTTCGAGGTGCTCAACCTGAGCCGCGAGGGCGCCGGCCTGGCCGCGCTGCCCAACGACGAGAAATCGCAGGCCTACCTGACGCAATCCGTGCTGGCCATCAGCGACGCGCACTTCTACCCGGCCCCGGTCGCGATGATGATGACCGACTTCACCCAGGTTCAGGCCAGCGTGTTCCAGGTGGCGCGCGCCCCCGGCAAGAACATCGTCTACCTGGGCTGCCTGTTGCTGATCGTCGGCATTTTTGCCATGCTGTACGTGCGCGAGCGCCGCCTGTGGGTGTGGCTGGCACCCGACGGCACGGCTTCCGAAGGCGACGCACCCCCGACGACGGCGGCCACGATGGCTTTCTCGGTGAATCGCAAGACCATCGACAGCGACCGCGAATTCGAGCATCTCAAACGCAAGCTGCTCGCTCTGAACGCATAAGACCACGAGACGACATGAACACCACGACCCTCACGCTCAATGAAAGCTGGCTCTCGCGCCGCAACCTGTTCGACTGGGTGTTCGCGGCGCTGGTGGTGGCCGGCGGGCTCTTCGCCTTCACGCGCTATGCGGGGTCGATGGATTACTACGAGAAGCCGATCCTCATCGCGGCGGTGATCGCGACCATCGCCATCGGCTGGTTCTGGCGGCCGCTGCGGGTGCTGGCGATCGTGGTGGCTGCGGCCTCGCTGCTGGCCATCGCCTCGTACCAGGGCGACCTGGCGCGCGCCGACACGGTGTTCTGGCTCAAATATTTCCTGTCGAGCCAGTCGGCCATCCTCTGGATGAGCGTGCTTTTCTTCATGAGCACACTGTTCTACTGGCTGGGCTTCTTCGGCGGAAAGCAGGCGGACACCTTCGATGCTATCGGCTCGCGCCTGGCGTGGGCGGCGGTGACGATGGCGCTGATCGGCACCATGGTTCGCTGGTACGAAAGCCACCAGCTCGGCCCGGACATCGGCCACATCCCCGTGAGCAACCTGTACGAGGTGTTCGTGCTGTTCTGCTGGCTGACGGCGGCCTTCTACCTGTACTTCGAGGAACGCTACGGCACGCGTGCGCTCGGCGCCTTCGTGATGCTGGTGGTCAGCGCGGCGGTGGGCTTTCTGCTCTGGTACACGATCGTGCGCGAGGCGCACGAGATCCAGCCGCTGGTGCCCGCGCTGCAGAGCTGGTGGATGAAGCTGCACGTGCCGGCCAACTTCATCGGCTACGGCACCTTCGCGCTCGCAGCCATGGTCGCCTTCGCCTACCTCATCAAGGAACAGGCGGACGAGAAGCGCTGGTACAAGCTCACGCCGATCTGGCTGCTGGGCGTGGCGCTGTGCTTCGTGCCGGTGGCGTTCCGCCAGCGCGTGCAGGAGGCCGGCGGCAGCTACTGGGTGATCTATGCGGGTATCTCGGCGCTGATCGCCGCGGGCATCCTGCTGGGCCGCAAGCGCATCGCCGCGCGCCTGCCGGCCAACGAGGTGCTCGACGACGTCATGTACAAGTCGATCACCGTCGGCTTCGCCTTCTTCACCATCGCCACCGTGCTGGGTGCCCTGTGGGCGGCCGACGCCTGGGGCGGCTACTGGAGCTGGGACCCGAAGGAGACCTGGGCGCTGATCGTCTGGCTCAACTACGCGGCCTGGCTGCACATGCGGCTGGTGAAGGGCCTGCGCGGCACCGTGGCGGCCTGGTGGGCGCTGGGCGGGCTGGCGGTCACGACCTTCGCCTTCCTGGGCGTGAACATGTTCCTGAGCGGGTTGCACAGCTACGGCACCCTGTGAATGCAGGTCTGCGGGCTTTCGCGAAGAATTATTGAAACCGCGCGCCTCGGCGGCGCGTAACCGGATCAGGGTCGGCCACGAACTACCCTGAGCACAACGATTCCGCGAAAGGCCCGTCATGTCGTTCCAATCCCGTCCGATCCGCCGCAGCAGCAACAGTGGCGGCAACGGTTTCATCCATCCGCTGTCCAGCGAGATCACGCCCCGGGGGGTCTACGAAGGCCGCCGCGACATGCTGAAGCTCATGGCCGGCGGCGCTGCGGGAGCCGCGCTGGCGGCGTTCGCGTCGCGTGAAGCCCTGGCCCAGGTCGAGCGCCCCAACAAACTGGCGCCGCTGCCCGGCGCGAAATCGGCGGTTCCTGGCGCCGTCTCGATGGAAAAGGTCACCGACTACAAGGACGCTTCCACCTACAACAACTTCTACGAGTTCGGCACCGACAAGGCAGACCCTGCCAAGAACGCCGGCACGCTGAAGACGCGGCCGTGGACGGTGGAGGTGGAAGGGCTGGTCAAGAAACCGGGCAAGTACGGCATCGAGGACCTGCTCAAGCTCAGCGCGCAGGAAGAGCGCATCTACCGCCTGCGCTGCGTCGAGGGCTGGTCGATGGTCATTCCGTGGGTCGGCTACTCGCTGGCCGAGCTCATCAAGAAGGTCGAGCCGCAGGGCAACGCCAAGTTCGTCGAGTTCGTGACCCTGGCCGACCCCAAGACCATGCCCTTCGTGGGCTCGCGCGTGCTCGACTGGCCCTACACCGAGGGCCTGCGCATGGACGAGGCGATGCATCCGCTCACGCTGCTGGCCTTCGGCATGTACGGCGAGGTGCTGCCCAACCAGAACGGCGCGCCGGTGCGGCTGGTGGTGCCGTGGAAGTACGGCTTCAAGTCGGCCAAGTCGATCGTGAAGATCCGCTTCGTCGAGAAGGAGCCGAGCACCGCCTGGAACAAGGCCGCGGCCAACGAGTACGGCTTTTATTCGAACGTGAACCCCAACGTCGACCACCCGCGCTGGAGCCAGGCCACCGAACGCCGCATCGGCGACGGCGGCGGGCTGTTCGCCAAGCGGCGCAAGACGGAGATGTTCAACGGCTATGAAGCGCAGGTCGGCCAGCTTTATGCGGGCATGGACCTCAAGAAGAACTACTGAAATGGGGCTCGCCCCCAGGCTGCGCGCACTTCGTGTCGCGCGCGCCTTCCCCCTACCGGGGGCAACACCTGCGGCCCGGCAAAGCCGGTTCCGCGGTGTTTCTCGAAGGTGCGACGTCTCTTTTTTCATGGAGTGTCTTGTGAACAAGCTGCTCATGCATCCTGCGACCAAGCCGGTCGTCTTCCTGCTGTGCCTGCTGCCTTTCGCGCGGCTGGCCTATGGTGCGTTCACGGACGGGCTGGGTGCCAACCCCGCCGAGTTCCTGATCCGCGCCACCGGCGACTGGACGCTGCGCTTCATCTGCATCGTGCTGGCGGTGACGCCGCTGCGCGTGATGAGCAAGTGGAACGCGCTCGCGCGCTACCGCCGCATGCTGGGCCTGTTCGCGTACTTCTACGTGGTGCTGCACCTGCTTTGCTACAGCTGGTTCGACATGGGCTTCGAGTGGGCCGACATCGCCAAGGACATCGCCAAGCGGCCGTTCATCCTGGTGGGCTTCTCGGCCTTCGTGCTGCTGACGCCGCTGGCGGCCACGTCGTTCAACCGCGCGATCAAGGCGATGGGCGCGAAGCGCTGGCAGATGCTGCACAAGCTGGTCTACCTGATCGCGGGGCTGGGCCTGCTGCACTTCTTCTGGATGCGCGCGGGCAAGAACAACTTCGCGGAAGTGTTCGTCTATGCCGCGATCATCGCGGTGCTGCTCGCCTGGCGCGTGTGGAACTACTTCGCGAGCAAGCGCGGCAAGGGAAAGCCGGCATCAGCAGGTGCGGTGCGCACCGGCTGATGCGGGAAAAGGCGATCAGCCGTCGATCTCACTGCGCAGCTGGTCTTCCATCGTCTCGCGCCGGCGGATCAGCTTTGCGCTCGCGCCGCTCACCAGCACTTCGGCGGCGCGGCCGCGCGTGTTGTAGTTGCTGGACATGCTCATGCAGTACGCGCCCGCCGACAGCACGGCCAGCAGGTCGCCCGACAGCACGTTGAGCGCGCGGTCGCGGCCGAGCCAGTCGCCGCTTTCGCAGACCGGGCCGACCACGTCGTAGGTCGTGGCATCGCCGGTGCGGGCACGCACCGGCACGATGCGCTGGAAGGCCTGGTACATCGCGGGGCGGGGCAGGTCGTTCATGGCCGCGTCGACGATGCAGAAGTTCTTGTCCTCGCCGGGCTTGGTGTAGAGCACTTCGGTAACGCACACGCCGGCGTTGCCGACCAGCGAACGGCCCGGCTCGATCACCAGCTTGCGCTTGCCGAAGCCGCGCGCGTCGAGCTTGGCGAGCAGCTGCTGCCACAGCGCATCGGCCTTGGGTGGCACTTCGCCGTTGTAGTCAATGCCCAGGCCGCCGCCGAAGTCGAGGTGATGGATCGGCACGCCGGCCGCCTCGATGGCCTCCACCAGGTCGAGCACGCGGTCGCAGGCGTCGAGGTAGGGCGAGGCTTCGGTGATCTGCGAGCCGATGTGGCAGTCGATGCCCACCACCTCCAGCCCCGGCAGGCGCGCGGCATGCTTGTAAGCCTCGACGGCGCGGTCGTGCGCAATGCCGAACTTGTTGCCCTTCAGGCCGGTGGAAATGTAGGGATGCGTCTTCGGGTCGACGTTCGGATTGATCCGGATGCTGATCGGCGCGCGCTTGCCTTCGGCCACCGCCACCTCGTTGAGCACGTCGAGTTCGGCTTCGCTCTCCACGTTGAAGCAGGCGATGCCGGCGGCAAGGGCCTGGCGCATTTCGGCGCGGGTCTTGCCCACGCCCGAGAAGATGATCTTCTTAGGATCGGCACCGACCGCCAGCACGCGCGACAGCTCGCCGCCGGAGACGATGTCGAAGCCGCAGCCGGCTTCCGCGAACACGCGCAGCACGCCGAGCGAGGAGTTGGCCTTCATCGCATAGCAGATGAGGGCGTCGCGTCCTTCGAAGCCGCGCTGGTAGGCGGCCAGCGCGTCCAGCATCCATTGCTGCGAGTAGACGAAGAGGGGGGTGCCATGTTCGCGGGCCAGCGCATCGAGCGCCACGCCTTCGACGTGCAGCGCGCCATCGCGCTCCGCGATGTGCGGCTGGCCGGGCAGGGAGTTGGCGGTTGCGCTCACTTGCGTTGCTCCGTGCCGGTGTTGTTGCTGTTACCCGCCGGTGCGCTGGCGGCTGCGGCCGGCGCGGGCGCAGCCTGGTTGGAAGGTGTGGAGGAGGTGGTTGACGACGAAGGCCGCAGGCTCTCGGGCGTCATGAGCTCCGGCAGCGTGGCGCGCCCGGCAGCGGCAGGATCGGTCGGCAGGTACAGCGGACCGCGCTGCCCGCAGGCCGCAACGAGCCCGGCGGCGCCCACGGCGAGGCAGACCATGAGCGCAGCGCGGACGCGGGCGCTCACTAGAATTTGGTGAACGTTCAACATGGCGAAATTGTAATGACCGACACCGAGTACATGGATCGCGCCGAGGCTGCCCTTGCAGCCATCGAGCTGGGCTGCGATCGCATCAACGAAACGACCGACGCGGACATCGACAACCAGAGGGTGGGCGGGATGATCACGATTTCATTCCGCAACGGCAGCCAGCTGATCGTGAACCTGCAGAAGCCCCTGCAGGAAATCTGGCTCGCCGCGCGTTCCGGCGGTTACCACTACCGCCATGACGGCAAGGCCTGGGTCGACACCAAGACCGGCGAGGAGTTCTTCGGAAACCTCTCGCGCGAAGCGACTCTTCAGGCCGGGCAGCAGCTGACCTTCGCGGCCGCCTGATCCTTTTCTTTGCTCGCGTCCGCCGTCTTCAGTTGCGGAACAGGTCGAGGATGCGGTTGCGCTCCTCGGGCGGGGCCGGCGCGCTCACAGGGGCGCCGGTCAGGGCCTCCACCGGCGCCACGGGCGCGGATTCCACGCCCAGGCTCGCAACGCCGCGTCCCGGCGCGTAGTCGTCGTAGTACCACTCGCCGCCGACGTTCACGATGCCCGCGGGCGGGTTGGCCGACAGCTCGGTCACCGGCACGCCCTTGATGGCGGTTTCCATGTAGGTGATCCAGATCGGCAGGCTCAGGCCGCCGCCGGTCTCGCGGTCGCCCAGGTTGCGCGGCGTGTCGTAGCCGATCCACGAGATGGCCGTCATGGTGGGCTGGAAGCCGGCGAACCATGCGTCCAGCGAGTCGTTGGTGGTGCCGGTCTTGCCGTACAGGTCGGGACGCTTGAGCATCGCCTGCGCCTTCGCGGCGGTGCCGCCACGGGCCACGGAGTTCAGCAGCGTGTCCATGATGAAGGCGTTGCGCTGCGGAATGACGCGCAGCGATTCGTTCAGCAGGGGAGGCTGCTTGTCGACCAGCACCTTGTCCTTGTGGTCGGTGATGCGGGTCACGAGGTACGGATTGACGCGATAGCCGCCATTGGCGAACACCGAATAGCCCACCGCCATCTGCATCGGCGTGACCGAGCCCGCGCCCAGCGCCATCGGCAGGTAGGCCGGGTGCTTTTCCTTGTCGAAGCCGAAGTTGGTGATCCACTCCTGCGCGTAGCGCGTGCCGATGGACTGCAGGATGCGGATCGACACGAGGTTCTTCGACTTCATCAGCGCGGTGCGCATCGACATCGGGCCGTCGTAGCCGCCGCCGTAGTTCTTGGGCTCCCAGGGCTGGCCGCCGGTGGTGCCGGCGTCGAAGAAGAGCGGGCCGTCGTTGATGACCGTTGCCGGCGTGAAGCCCTTTTCGAGCGCCGCGGAATAGATGAACGGCTTGAAGCTCGACCCCGGCTGGCGCCATGCCTGCGTCACATGGTTGAACTTGTTCTTGCCGAAGTCGAAGCCGCCCACCAGCGCCTTGATGGCGCCATCGCGCGGGTCCATGGCGACGAAAGCGCCCTCGACCTCGGGCAGTTGCGTGATCTCCCAGGTGTTCTTGGGCGTCTTCACCACGCGGATGACCGCGCCGCGGCGGATCTTGATGTTCGGCGGGGCCTTGTCGGAGAGGCCGGACTGCGCGGGCTTGAGGCCGTCGCCGGTGATCTGCACCGGGTCGCCGTTGCCGCGCACGGCGTCGATCTGCTTGGGCGTGGCCTTGAGCACCACTGCCGCCATCACGTCGCCGTTGTCGGGGTGGTCGCTGAGCGCATCGTCGACCGCTTCGTCGAGGTCCTTGGGGTCGTTCGGCAGGTCGACGAACTTCTCGGGGCCGCGGTAGATCTGGCGGCGCTCGTAATCCATGATGCCCTTGCGCAGCGACTTGTAGGCCGCGGCCTGGTCGGCAGCGACCAGCGAGGTGTAGACCTTCAGGCCGCGCGTGTAGGTGCTGTCGCCGTACTGGGCATACATCAGCTGGCGCACCGTTTCGGCGACGTATTCGGCGTGCAGGCGGTTCGGGTCGGCCGCGTCACGCAGGTGCAGCTCTTCCTTCTTGGCTTCCGCGGCCTGCTCGGCGGTGATGAAGCCGGCTTCCTGCATGCGGTCGATCACGTAGAACTGGCGGCCGCGCGCGCGCTGCGGGTTGTTGACCGGGTTGTTCGCGCCTGGCGCCTTCGGCAGGCCAGCCAGCATGGCGGCCTGAGCGATGGTGAGCTCCTGCAGGGGCTTGCCGAAATAGGCTTCGGAAGCGGCGGCGAAGCCGTAGGCGCGGTTGCCGAGGTAGATCTGGTTCAGGTAGATCTCGAAGATCTGGTCCTTGGTGAGCAGGTGCTCCAGCTTGAAGGTCAGCAGCACCTCGTAGATCTTGCGGGTGAGCGTTTTCTCGGAGCTCAGGTAGACGTTGCGCGCCACCTGCATGGTGATGGTGGATGCGCCCTGGCTCTTCACGCGGTTCATGTTGGCCAGACCGGCGCGCACCATGCCCTTGTAGTCGACCCCGCCGTGGTCGTAGAAGCGGGCGTCTTCGGCGGCCAGGACGGCGTCCTTCACGACCTTCGGAATCGCCGAGATCGGGGTGAGGTTGCGGCGCTCCTCGCCGAACTCGCCGATCAGGATGCCTTCGGCCGAGAACACCCGCAGCGGCAGCTTGGGCCGGTAGTCGGAGAGTTCGCTGATGTCAGGCAGGTTCGGATAAGCGACCGCGAGGGCCACGGCCACCACGCACAGCACCGCGAGCACGCCGGCCAGCGCGATGCCGAAGCACCAGAAGAAAAAGCGCAACAGCCATTTCAGCCAGGTCGGGCGCGTGGGGGGAGGGGTCTTGGCTGGCCCTTTGGGGCTGGAAGTTTCTTGCATGAGGGGCCGCACAGAGTCACCCGACATTATAAAAAGCCGGCCTCTCCACACGATCCGATCTTTGTGGGGCTTGCATTGCCCTAATTCAAAAGTTACAAAATGCGGTTTTGACGTCAGGTTTTGACAACGCTTCAGGGTTTTGCCCTCCGGCGTTGCTTGGTTGCCGCTACGCCTGCTGCTAGCATGCAACCGAATTCAATTTTTTCTATTGGTTACAAATACAGGGGAAGAGGAACCTGCCTTGGCTGCTCTTGGATCATTGTTTCGTCGTCAGAACGCTCCCCTGCTGGGGCTGGACGTAAGTTCGTCCAGCGTCAAGCTGGTCGAGCTCGGCCGTGAGGCCAGCGGCAAGCTGGTCCTGGAGCGCTGCGCCATCGAGCCCCTCGAACGTGGCTGGATCACCGACGGAAACGTCGAAAAGTTCGACGAGGTGGCCGAAGCCGTGCGACGCGTCATCCGCAAGAGCGGCACGCGCACCCGCAACGTGGCGCTCGCGCTGCCGCCTTCGGCGGTCATCACCAAGAAGATCATTCTTCCCGGCGGCATGAGCGAGCAGGAGCTCGAGATCCAGGTCGAATCCGAGGCCAATCAGTACATCCCGTTCTCGCTGGACGAAGTCAGCCTCGACTTCTGCGTGACAGGGCCGAGCACCACTTCGGCCGGCGACGTGGAAGTGCTGATCGCCGCATCGCGCAAGGAAAAGGTCCAGGACCGCGAAGGCCTGGCGGAAGCCGCCGGCCTGAAGGCGATGATCCTCGACGTCGAGTCCTATGCCTCGCGCCTCGCGACCGCCCGCCTGATCGAGCAGCTGCCCGGCAAGGGCGTCGATTCGATCGTGGCGCTGTTCGAGGTGGGTGCCTTCACCACCAGCATGCAGGTCCTGCGCAACCAGGAAGTGCTGTACGACCGCGACCAGGCCTTCGGCGGCGCCCAGCTCACGCAGCTGATCGTGCGCCAGTACGGTTTTTCCGCGGAAGAGGCCGAAGCCAAGAAGCGCAGCGGCGATCTGCCCGACGACTACGGCTCCGGCGTGCTCAAGCCCTTCGTCGAAAGCATCGCGCAGGAAATCGCGCGTGCGCTCCAGTTCTTCTTCACCAGCACGCCGCACAACCGCGTCGACTACGTCCTGCTGGCAGGTGGATCGGCTTCGCTGCCGGGCCTGACCAATGCGGTCACGCGGCAGACGTCGTTCGCCTGCTCGCTGCTCAATCCCTTCGAAGGGATGGAAATCAGCTCGAACGTCAGGGAGAAGAAGGTCCGCCGCGAGGCGCCGTCCTATCTGACCTCCTGCGGGCTGGCCATGCGGAGGTTCCTGCAGTGATCCTCATCAACCTGCTTCCGCACCGCGAAGCTGCACGCAAGCGCAGGCGCGAGGCCTTCTATGGCACCCTGGGCGCCGCGGCGCTTCTGGGCGGCCTGATCGCGGTCCTGGGCTACCTCTGGTTCGAGGCCCAGATCTCGGCGCAGCAATCGAAGAACAGCTTTCTCCAGGCCGAGATCAAGAAGCTCGAAGTCGAGATCAAGGAAATCTCGACCCTGCAGGAAGAAATCGCCGCGCTGCGCGCGCGCCAGCAGGCGGTCGAAGACCTGCAGGGCGACCGCAATCTTCCCGTCCACCTGCTCAACGAACTGGTCCGGCAACTGCCCGACGGCGTCTACCTGACCAACATGAAGCAGGACAACCAGACTGTCACGCTGCAAGGCATGGCGCAGTCGAACGAGCGCGTCTCGGAACTGCTGCGCAACCTGGGCAACAACAGTCCGTGGCTGGTGAAGCCCGAGCTGGTCGAAATCACGTCGGCGAATGTGAACCTGAATCCGCGCGACCAGCGTCGCGTGGCGAACTTCACGATGCGCATCGGCCTGAAACGCCCCACCGATGCTCAGAAGGCCGCAGCCGAAAAGGCGCTGGCCGCAACGGCGCAGTCCAAGGGGTAACCGATCATGGCAAGCAATCGCCCCTCCCAGAAAGTCGACGTCGCCGCTGCGCTGCAGCGCGTCGGCGACCAGTTCCGCGGGCTCAATCCGAACGATCCGTCGACATGGCCGGCAGTGCCCCGCTACGCGCTCTGCCTGGCCGTCACGGCGCTGGTACTCGTTGCGCTCTGGTTCGCCTGGCTGACCAATTCGAACGACGAGCTCGAGAGCGAACGCTCCAAGGAGATCGCGCTCAAGACCGACTACCAGAAGAAGGTGGCACAGGCCGCCAACCTCGAACTGCTGAAGAAGCAGCGCGAGCAGGTGCAGCAGTACGTGACCCTGCTCGAGAAGCAGCTGCCCAGCAAGGCCGAAATGGACGCCCTGCTGTCGGACATCAACCAGGCGGGCCTGGGCCGCAGCCTCCAGTTCGAACTGTTCCGTCCGGGGCAGGTGTCGGTGAAGGACTACTACGCCGAGCTCCCGATCGCCGTGCGCGTGACCGGGCGCTACCACGACATGGGTGCCTTCGCCGCCGACGTGGCGGGCCTCTCGCGCATCGTGACGCTGAACAACATTTCCGTCACCCCGCAAAAGGACAAGGACGTGCTGACGATGGATGCCACCGCGCGTACCTACCGTTACCTCGATGACGACGAGCGGGCCGCGCAGAAGCGTGCTTCCGCGCCGAAGGCGAAGAAATGAAGATCGTCGCCAAAGTACTGTGGCTGACGCTGGCGGCGTCGGCACTGAGCGCCTGCGATTCCGACCAGGAAGACCTGCAACGGTGGATGGCCGAGCAGCGCGCCCAGGTGAAGCCCTCGGTGCCGCCCATCTCCGAGCCGAAGAAGTTCACCCCGCAGGCATACACCGAAGCCTCGGCCTTCGAGCCTTTCAACATCCTGAAGCTGACCCAGGCGCTGCGCCGCGAATCGAACCAGCCGAGCACTTCCGAGCTGATCGCGCCCGAGCTGGCGCGTCGCAAGGAGGCGCTCGAGGCCTTCCCGCTCGACTCGATGGCCATGGTCGGCAGCATGAACCGCAACGGCCAGCCGGTGGCGCTGGTTCGTGTCGACAAGCTGCTCTACAAGGTTCGCGTCGGCGAATACCTGGGACTCAATTACGGGCGTATCACCCGAATCAACGAAACCGAAGTCGCCCTGCGTGAGATCGTGCAGGACGCCGCCGGTGAATGGATCGAACGCGTCGCGACGCTGCAGTTGCAAGAGAGTGCGAAATGAACCATAAGAAATCAACGATGGCACAGTGGCTGCGCGCTGCCGGCCTGGGTCTGCTGGCCTTCGGTGCATTGGCCGTGGCCCATGCGCAAAATGCCATCGAAGCCGTGACCAGCTCCACGCAGTCCGGTTCGGAAGTGATCCGCATCGATCTTGCGCAACCGCTCGCCGCGGTGCCCGCCGGATTCACCGTCCAGACGCCGGCGCGCATCGCGCTCGACTTCCCGGGCGTTACCAACGCCATCGGCCGTTCCGCCATCGAAGTGAACCAGGGCAACCTGCGCTCGGTGAACGTGGTGCAGGCCGGTGAACGCAGCCGCGTGGTGCTGAACCTGAAGCAGGCGACCGCCTACAAGGCCGAGATCCAGGGCAAGTCGCTGCTGGTGGTGCTGGACCCGGTGGCCGGGCCGGCGCTTGCCGCATCGCCCGCCAGCACGGCCTTCGCGGAAAACCGCAACCGCGACATGCTGCCGCTGAAGGACGTCGATTTCCGCCTCGGCTCGGACAGCACGGGCCGGGTCATCGTCGATCTTCCCAACAACCAGGTGGGTGTCGACGTCAAGCAGCAGGGCAAGAGCCTCGTCGTGGAATTCACCAAGTCGACGTTGCCCGAGGGCCTGCGCCGCCGCCTCGACGTGGCCGATTTCGGCACCCCGGTACAGCTGATCACCTCGCAGCAGACTGGCGACCGCGTCCGCATGACGATCGACGCCAAGGGCGACTGGGAGCACAGCGCCTACCAGAGCGAGAACCAGTTCGTGGTCGAAGTCCGTGCCCGCAAGGTCGATCCGACCAAGCTGACCCAGGGCGTGGGCTACAACGGCGAGAAGCTGTCGCTGAACTTCCAGAACATCGAGATCCGTTCGCTGCTGCAGGTGATCGCCGACTTCACGAACTTCAACATCGTGACTTCGGATTCGGTGAGCGGCGCCCTGACGCTGCGCCTGAAGGACGTGCCCTGGGATCAGGCGCTCGACATCATCATGCAGGCGAAGAACCTGGGCATGCGCAAGAACGGCAGCGTGCTGTGGATCGCGCCCAAGGATGAGATCAACGCCAAGGAAAAGCTCGAGTTCGAGGCGAAGGCCGCGATTGAGAATCTGGAGCCGCTGCGCACCCAGTCGTTCCAGCTCAACTACACCAAGGCGATCGCCATTGCGCAGGGGCTGACCGGCACAGGAGCTGGCGGCGGTGGTGGCGGTGGCGGCGGCACGACGACGCGTATCCTGAGCCCGCGCGGCAGCGTCATCGCGGAGTCGCGTACCAACCAGCTTTTCGTGTCGGATGTTCCTTCGCGGCTGGCGCAGGTGGCAGAGCTGATCCAGAAACTGGACGTTCCTGTGCGTCAGGTTCTGATCGAGGCCCGCATCGTCGAGGCGTCGGACACCTTCGGCAAGTCGCTGGGCGTGCGTCTGGGCGGCGGTATCGCAGGCGAACGCTTCGCGTCTTCCGGCGGAAACCGGGCGTTCGGGAATCTCGGCGTCATGCCGATCACCACGCCGGGCACCAATGGCGGTGCCACCACGGCCACGAGCACGTTCACCAACTCCAACTTCATCAACCTTCCCGCAGGCGATGCCGGCGGCACCGGCAACGCGGCAGGCACCTTCGCGATCTCGCTCTTCAATTCGAGCTTCTCGCGCATGCTGAACCTCGAGATCTCGGCGCTCGAAGCAGACGGCAAGGGCAAGCTGGTGTCCAGCCCCCGCGTCATCACGGCCGACCAGACCAAGGCGCTGATCGAGCAGGGCGAGGAAATCCCGTACCAGCAGGCCACCTCCAGCGGTGCGACCTCGATCTCGTTCCGCAAGGCGGTGCTGAAGCTGGAAGTCACGCCGCAGATCACGCCGGAAGGCAACATCATCCTGACGCTGGACGTGAGCAAGGACGCCCGCGGCGTGAACACCTCGGCAGGCCCTGCGATCAACACCAAGCACGTGCAGACCGAGGTGCTGGTGGAGAACGGCGGCACGGTCGTCATCGGTGGTATCTTCGAGCTCACCGAAACCAATGACGAATCGCGCGTGCCGGTGCTGGGTGAAGTGCCCTATCTGGGAGCACTGTTCCGCAAGCGCGAACGCGTTGCCAACAAGACTGAAATGCTCGTCTTTATCACCCCGAAGATGATTACCGACCGCAACGCCGCGCGCTGACGCGCGGGCGTAGCAGCCACCGCGTGGCGGTCGCACTCGTCGGCTTGCCCGGCGCCGGAAAATCCGCAGTGGGCCGGCGCCTGGGGATGCGGCTGGACCTTCCTTTCGTGGACACCGATCACGTGATCGAGCAGCGCATCGGCTGCTCGATCCGTGATTACTTCGAGCGCGAGGGCGAAATCGCCTTCCGCGATCTCGAACAGACCGTGATCGCCGACCTCGCGGCCAATGCCCAGGGCGTGCTGGCTACCGGAGGCGGCGCTGTGCTGCGGGAAGCCAACCGCACGCAGCTGCGCGATCACTTCCACGTGATTTACCTGCGTTCCTCCCCCGAAGACCTGTTCCGGCGCCTTCGCCACGACGTCAAGCGCCCCCTGCTCCAGGTGGCCGATCCGCTGGGGCGGCTGCGGGAGCTGCATGACGCGCGCGACCCGTTCTATCGGGAAACCGCCCACGACGTGGTCGACACCGGACGCCCGACGATCGCCATGCTGGTGAACATCATCGTGATGCAGCTCGAGCTGGCGGGCGTCATCGAGCCGGGCGCGCATCCCGAGGATCCCCCCGCCTGAGCCCCCGGGCCGCGCAGCGCCTAAACTCGCTGCCCATGTCCCTGTCCGAACTCTCCGCCCCGCCAGAACGCGTCGACATCCAGCTCGGCGACCGCAGCTATCCGATCCTGATCGGCGCCGGCCTGCTGGACGACCCGCGGAGCTTCGATGCCGTGCCCACCTCGGCCACGGCCCTCATCGTCAGCAACACCACGGTGGCGCCGCTCTATGCCAAGGCGCTGCAATCCGCCCTGGCAGGCCGTTTCAGGGCGGTCCACCTGCTCGAGCTGCCCGATGGCGAGGCCTACAAGAACCTGCAGACGCTGAACCTGATCTTCGACGAGCTGCTGGGCCGCGGCAGCGACCGCAAGACGGTGCTTTTCGCGCTCGGCGGCGGCGTGGTCGGCGACATGACCGGCTTCGCGGCCGCCAGCTACATGCGCGGCGTGCCCTTCGTGCAGGTGCCGACCACGCTGCTGGCGCAGGTCGACTCCTCTGTGGGCGGCAAGACGGCCATCAACCACCCGCTGGGCAAGAACATGATCGGCGCGTTCTATCAGCCGCAGCTCGTGGTCTGCGACCTGGGTACGCTGCAGACGCTGCCGCCGCGCGAACTCAGCGCCGGCCTGGCCGAAGTCATCAAGTACGGCCCGATCCACGACATGGCCTTTCTCGACTGGATCGAGGCGAACATCGATGCGCTCGTCGCGCGGGAGCCGGCCGCGCTGGCCCATGCCGTCAGGCGCAGCTGCGAGATCAAGGCGCTGGTGGTGGGGCAGGACGAGCGCGAAAACGGCCTGCGCGCCATCCTCAATTTCGGCCATACCTTCGGCCACGCGATCGAATCGGGGCTCGGCTATGGCGAATGGCTGCATGGCGAGGCCGTCGGCTGCGGCATGGTCATGGCGGCACGGCTGTCGCAGCGGCTCGGCGGCGTCGATGCCGCCTTCGTCGAACGGCTCACGCGGCTGATCGACCGGGCCGGCCTGCCGATCGTCGGCCCGGCGCTGGGCGCGGACCGCTACCTGGAGCTGATGCGCGTCGACAAGAAATCGGAGGCCGGCGAGATCCGCTTCGTGGTGATCGACCGGCCCGGCTCCGCGGTGGTCCGCAGCGCGCCCGACGCGCTCGTGCGCGAAGTGCTCGCGCAGAGCTGCGCGCAGCAATGAGCCTCGCGGCCTATGCCTGCCTGCCCGCGCGTTCGCGCGGCCGTCGGCATGCGGAGCCGCCCGCGCCCACGCGCGATGCCTTCCAGCGCGACCGCGACCGGATCGTGCATTCCACCGCCTTCCGCCGGCTGGTCTACAAGACGCAGGTTTTTCTGAACCACGAGGGCGACCTCTTCCGCACCCGGCTCACGCATTCGCTCGAAGTCGCCCAGCTGGGCCGTTCGATCGCGCGGGCGCTGCGCATCAACGAGGACCTGGTCGAGGCGATCGCGCTGGCGCACGACCTGGGCCACACGCCCTTCGGTCACGCCGGCCAGGACGCGCTCGACGACTGCATGGCCGGCCACGGCGGCTTCGAGCACAACCTGCAGAGCCTGCGCGTGGTCGATGCGCTGGAGCATCGCTATCCGCAGTACGACGGCCTGAACCTCAGCTTCGAGACGCGCGAAGGCATCCTCAAGCACTGCTCGCGCGCGAACGCAGAGCGGCTCGAGGCAGCGGAGCCCAACGGCGTGGCGCGGCGCTTTCTCGACCGCACCCAGCCGGGGCTGGAGGCGCAGCTGTGCAACCTGGCCGATGCCATCGCCTACAACGCCCACGACATCGACGACGGCGTGCGCTCGGGGCTCATCACGGTCGAGCAGCTGTCCGATGTCGAGCTGTTCGAGCGCCATCGCCGCGAGGCGCTGGCCGAGCATCCGCAGCTGCAGGGGCGCCGCGTGCTCTACGAGGCCATCCGGCGCATGCTGAGCGCGCAGGTCTACGACGTGATCGATGCGACCCTGGCGGCGCTGGAGGCTCTCGCGCCGACCGACGCCGATGCCGTGCGCAAGGCGCCGCCCGTCGTGGCGTTCAGCAGCACCATGCAGGCCCAGTCGGAAGACCTGAAGCGCTTTCTCTTCCGCAACCTCTACCGGCACCCGCAGGTCACGCAGACCACGGACCAGGCGCGGGAAGTGGTGCGGGAGCTGTTCGCGGCCTACCTGGAACGCGGCGCAGAGATGCCGGCCTCCTACGGCGAACGCCAGGACAGGCCCCGTGCCGTCGCCGACTACATCGCCGGCATGACCGACCGCTTCGCCGTGCGCGAGCATGAGCGGCTGACCGGCAGGCGGGCCATCGCATGAGCGGGCAGGCCGGCAAACCGCGCGTTCCGATTGCCGCGCTGGCCGTCCTGCTGGGCGGCGTCAGCGGCTCCCTGCATCTGGGCAAGCTGCCGCCCGCCGTGCCGGCGCTGCAGGCATCGCTCGGCATCGGGCTGGTGGAGGCGGGTTTCCTGCTCGCGCTGGTCCAGGTCGCCAGCATGACGCTGGGGCTGCTGGTCGGGCTGGCGGCGGACACCATCGGGCTTCGCCGCAGCATGTTGACCGGGCTGATCGTGCTGACGCTTGCCAGTCTTCTCGGCGGCGCAGCCGGTACCGGACTCGGTGGCGACGGTGCGCACGCCGTGCAATGGCTGTTGGTGCTGCGCGCCGTGGAAGGCGTCGGCTTCCTGCTGGCGGTGATGCCCGGGCCCGGGCTGATCCGCGCCCTGACCCCTGCGGGGGCAGACAAGGCGGTGCTGGGCCTGTGGGGTGCCTACATGCCGCTGGGCGTGGCCCTGGCCCTGCTGGTCGGGCCGGCGTTCATCGGCTGGGGCGGCTGGGTGGATTGGTGGTGGGCGCTGTCGGCCGTGTCGGCCGTGGCGGCGCTGGGGCTTTGGCTCGTGGTGCCGGCGGACCGGCTGCGCCCGGCCGCCACGGGTTCGGCTTCCGGCGGTTGGGGGGCACGGCTGCGCGCCACCGTCGGCGCCCGCGCGCCCTGGCTGGTCGCGCTGAGCTTCGCCGTGTACTCGTCGCAATGGATCGCGGTGATCGGCTTCCTGCCGGCCATCTACGCGGGCGCGGGCGTGCCGGCTGCGTGGAGCGCGGTGCTCACCGCGCTGGCGGCCGCGATGAACATCGTCGGCAATGTCGCCGGCGGACGCTGGCTGCAGCGTGGCGTGGCTCCGCAGCGCCTGCTGCAGCTCGGCTTTCTCACCATGGCGCTGGCGGGCTTGGCCGCTTTCGCGCAGATGGGGCAGGGCGCCGACGCGCTGGGCCTGCCGCCGGTGCTGCGCTACATCGCCGTCTGCGCCTTCTCGCTGGGAGGCGGCATGGTGCCCGCCACGCTCTTCCTGCTGGGCGTGAGGCTTGCGCCCGGGCCTGCCACCGTTTCGACGACCATCGGGCTCATGCAGCAGGCCTCGGCGCTGGGCCAGTTCCTGGCGCCGCCCGCGGTGGCGTGGCTGGCGCATCGCGTCGGCGGCTGGCACTGGACCTGGGCGGCCACGCTGGCCTGTTCGCTGGTCGGCATGGCGGTCGCTCGCCGCCTGGGGCGTATTCGCCCCGCTGCGGAGATGGCATGACGCTACCGGCGACAATCGCAGCCCCCCAGGCCGAAGCCGACACGCGGCGCTGGCTCGAACGCGCGGTGATCGGCCTCAACCTGTGTCCCTTCGCGAAAGCCGTGCACGTGAAGGAGCAGATCCACTACGCCGTGTACGAGCCCGCCGAAGAGCCCGACCTGATGGACGCGCTGCTTGCCCAGGCCGAAGAACTCGTGGCGCTGGACGCCGCAGTGCGCGACACAACCCTTCTGATTGCACCGAACGCCTTGCCCGACTTCCTGGATTTCAACGACTTCACGGCGCGCGCCGAACGCCGTCTCGCCCGCGCCGGATTCGACGGTGTGCTGCAGCTCGCGAGCTTCCATCCGCGGTTCCAGTTCGCCGGCACCGAAGCCGAGGACATCGGCAACGCGACCAATCGCGCGCCGTACCCCACGCTGCACCTGCTTCGAGAGGACAGCGTGAGCCGCGCGGTCGAGGCCTTTCCGGAGGCGGAGGAGATCTTCGAGCGCAACATCGAGAGGCTCGAGGTGCTGGGTGCCGAAGGCTGGGCAAAGCTCGACGTCGGCCCGGGGAGCGCCAAGCCATGAACACCAAGACCGCACCGAAGACGAACAAGGCCGCCAAGGCCGACGCCGAACTGGCCGAGGTGCTGCGCCCCGGCCAGTCGGTCGAGCTGCTCAAGGAACTGCACATCCTGACCCGCGAGGGCCGGCTCAACCAGGACTCGCGGCGCAAGCTCAAGCAGGTCTACCACCTGTTCCAGTTCATCGAGCAGCTGCTGCGCGAGCTGCCGGAAGAGGGCGCGGGCGCCACGCTGGCCGACCATGGAGCGGGCAAGTCGTACCTGGGCTTCATCATCTACGACCTGTTCTTCCGGGCGAGATCGGGCGACGGGCATGTCTACGGCATCGAGACGCGCGGCGAGCTGGTCGAGCGTTCGCGCGAGCTCGCAAAGCGCCTGGGCTTCGAGCGTATGTCGTTCCTGAACCTCACGGTGGCCGAGTCGGCCCAGGCGAGCGAGCTGCCGGAGCAGATCGATGTGGTGACGGCGCTGCATGCCTGCGACACCGCCACCGACGACGCCATCGCCTTCGGCCTGGCCAAGAAGGCGCGCTGCATAGTGCTGGTGCCCTGCTGCCAGGCCGAGGTGGCCGCCTGCCTGCGCGAGACCAAGGCGCTGGCGCTGTCGCGCACGCCGCTGGCCGAACTGTGGCGCCATCCGCTGCACACGCGCGAGATCGGCAGCCAGCTCACCAACGTGCTGCGCTGCCTGTATCTCGAAGCCAACGGCTACAGCGTCACGGTGACGGAACTGGTCGGCTGGGAGCACAGCATGAAGAACGAGCTGATCCTGGCGCGCTACACCGGCCAGCGAAAGGCGAGCGCGGCGGCTCGGCTGCGCGAGCTGCTGGCGCAGTTCGGGCTCGACAAGCTCGGCGACACGCGCTTCCGGCTCGCCTGAGCGCGGGCGCGCAACCCGCGTCAGCCGGATCGAATTCATCCATGGCCCGTCTTCCGCGCCTCACGCTGGCCGACATGCCGCACCACGTGATCCAGCGCGGCAACAACCGCCAGCCGATCTTCATGGACCGCGCGGACCACGAGAAGCTGCTCGCTCTGCTGGCGGAGAACGCCACGCGCTTCGGCGTCGCGGTGCATGCCTACGTGCTGATGGACAACCATTTCCACCTGCTGGCCACGCCGGACAGCACCACCGGCCTGCCGCAGCTCATGCAGTCGGTGGGGCGCAGCTACGTGCGCTACTTCAACGACCGCCATGGCCGCAGCGGCACGCTGTGGGAAGGGCGCTACAGGTCGACGCTGATCCAGACCGACCGCTACCTGCTGACCTGCATGGCCTACATCGACCTCAACCCGGTGCGGGCGGGCATGGTGGCCGACGCGCGCGACTTCCCGTGGTCCAGCCACGGCCACTACGCCGGCCTGCGGCACGACAAGCTGCTGACGCCGCATCCGCTGTATTGGGAACTCGGCAACACGCCGTTCGCGCGCGAGGCGGCGTATGTCGAACTGGTGCGCGCCGGGGTGCGCGCGGCCGATCAGAAGGCTCTGACCGAAGCCACCCTGCGGGGCTGGGCAGCCGGCGACGACGACTTTCTGGAAAGCCTGCAGAAGTCCACGGAGCGCCGCGTGGTCAAGGCAAAGGCCGGACGGCCGCCTTCGAACTCCCAGTCCTGATCCGGAAAAACAGTCTCCATGTGCTGCATGGGTTGATTCTTTTGCTCCTTATTTTGATGTGTCCCTGATTTTATTCCTATCGAAAAACTCAACATTTAAATGGAATCTGACCCCTATTAAAGTGTTTGGCATTCTTTGTGCAACGCAATATGCTCCGATTCCCTGCGAAAACTGAAGGAGCGCGCCATGACGACGGCTGCCGAGATCAAGCATCTCCAAGAACACGGTCTTTATTCCGCTGCCGACGAGCACGACGCCTGCGGCGTCGGCTTCGTTGCACACATCAAGGGCGAGAAAAGCCACGCCATCGTGCTGCAGGGCCTGAAGATCCTCGAAAACCTCGACCATCGCGGCGCAGTGGGCGCTGACAAGCTGATGGGCGACGGCGCCGGCATCCTGATCCAGCTGCCCGACCACCTCTACCGCGAGGAAATGGCCAAGCAGGGCGTCACGCTGCCCCCGCCGGGCGAATACGGCGTCGGCATGATCTTCCTGCCGAAGGAGCACGCCTCCCGCGAAGCCTGCGAGCAGGAGATGGAACGCGCCATCAAGGCCGAAGGCCAGGTGCTGCTCGGCTGGCGCGACGTGCCGGTCAACCGCGACATGCCCATGTCGCCCACCGTGCGCGAAAAGGAACCGCTGCTGCGCCAGGTCTTCATCGGCCGCGGCAACGACGTCATCGTGCAGGACGCGCTGGAACGCAAGCTCTACGTGATCCGCAAGACCGCCAGCGCCAACATCCAGCGCCTGAAGCTCAAGCACAGCAAGGAATACTACGTTCCCAGCATGTCGAGCCGCACCGTGGTCTACAAGGGCCTGCTGCTGGCCGATCAGGTCGGTACCTACTACCTCGACCTGCAGGACAAGCGCTGCGTCTCGGCCCTGGGCCTGGTGCACCAGCGCTTCTCGACCAACACCTTCCCCGAGTGGCCGCTGGCCCACCCGTACCGCTACGTCGCCCACAACGGCGAAATCAACACGGTCAAGGGCAACTACAACTGGATGAAGGCGCGCGAAGGCGTGATGTCGTCGCCCGTGCTGGGCGCCGACCTGCAGAAGCTCTACCCGATCAGCTTCGCCGGCCAATCCGACACCGCCACCTTCGACAACTGCCTCGAGCTGCTGACGATGGCCGGCTACCCCATCAGCCAGGCCGTGATGATGATGATTCCCGAACCCTGGGAACAGCACGCCACCATGGACCCGCGCCGCCGCGCGTTCTATGAGTACCACGCCGCCATGCTCGAACCGTGGGACGGCCCGGCCTCCATCGTGTTCACCGACGGCCGCCAGATCGGCGCCACGCTCGACCGCAACGGCCTGCGCCCCTCGCGCTACTGCGTGACCGACGACGACCTGGTCATCATGGCCTCCGAATCGGGCGTTCTGCCCGTGCCCGAGCAGAAGATCGTGCGCAAGTGGCGCCTGCAGCCCGGCAAGATGTTCCTGATCGACCTGGAGCAGGGCCGCCTGATCGACGACGAGGAGGTCAAGGCCAACCTCGCCAACAGCAAGCCCTACAAGCAGTGGATCGAGAACCTGCGCATCAAGCTCGACAGCGTGAAGGCGGAGGCCGCCGAGGCGGTCAAGGCACCGCTGTCGCAGGTGCCGCTGCTCGACCGCCAGCAGGCCTTCGGCTACACGCAGGAAGACATCAAGTTCCTGATGAGCCCGATGGCGCAAGCTGGTGAAGAAGGCATCGGCTCCATGGGCAACGACAGCCCGCTGGCCGTGCTCTCGAGCAAGAACAAGCCGCTGTACAACTACTTCAAGCAGCTGTTCGCGCAGGTCACGAACCCGCCGATCGACCCGATCCGCGAAGCGATCGTGATGTCGCTGGTGTCCTTCATCGGCCCCAAGCCGAACCTGCTTGACATCAACCAGGTCAACCCGCCGATGCGGCTCGAAGTGAGCCAGCCGATCCTCGACTTCGACGACATGGCGAAGCTGCGCGACATCGGCAAGTACACGCAGGGCAAGTTCAAGAGCTACGTGCTCGACATCACCTACCCGCTCGCCTGGGGCGACGAGGGCGTCGAGGCCAAACTGGCCTCGCTGTGCGCCGAGGCTGTGGACGCCATCAAGGGTGGCAACAACATCCTGATCGTGAGCGACCGCGGCGTGAGCCCCACGCAGGTGGCCATTCCCGCCGTGCTGGCGCTGTCGGCCGTGCACCAGTACCTGGTGCGCGAGGGCCTGCGCACCACGGCCGGCCTGGTGGTCGAGACCGGTTCGGCGCGCGAGGTGCATCACTTCGGCGTGCTGGCGGGCTACGGCGCGGAAGCCGTGCACCCCTACCTCGCCATGGAAACGCTGGTGGCCATGCACGCCGACCTGCCCGGCGAGCTGAGCGCCGAGAAGGCGGTCTACAACTACGTCAAGGCCATCGGCAAGGGTCTGTCGAAGATCATGTCGAAGATGGGCGTCAGCACCTACATGAGCTATTGCGGCGCGCAGCTGTTCGAGGCCATCGGCCTGAACAGCGAGACGGTGAACAAGTACTTCACCGGCACCGCCAGCCGCGTGGAAGGCATCGGCGTCTTCGAGATCGCCGAGGAAGCCATCCGCATGCACAAGGCTGCCTTCGGCAACGACCCGGTGCTCGCCAACATGCTCGACGCCGGCGGCGAATACGCCTGGCGTACGCGCGGCGAGGAGCACATGTGGACGCCCGACGCCATCGCCAAGCTGCAGCACAGCACGCGCTCCAACAACTGGAACACGTACAAGGAATACGCGCAGCTCATCAACGACCAGAACCGTCGCCACCTCACGCTGCGCGGCCTGTTCGAGTTCAAGATCGACCCGGCCAAGGCCATTCCGGTGGACGAGGTCGAGCCCGCGGCCGAGATCGTCAAGCGCTTTGCCACCGGCGCGATGTCGCTGGGTTCCATCAGCACCGAGGCGCACTCGGTGCTGGCCGTGGCCATGAACCGCATCGGCGGCAAGAGCAACACCGGCGAAGGCGGTGAAGACCCCGCGCGCTACCGCAACGAGCTCAAGGGCATCCCGATCAAGCAGGGCGACACGCTGCGCAGCATCGTCGGCGCCGAGAACGTCGAGGTCGACCTTCCGCTGAAGGACGGCGACTCCCTGCGTTCGCGCATCAAGCAGGTCGCGTCGGGCCGCTTCGGCGTCACGGCCGAGTACCTGCACTCGGCCGACCAGATCCAGATCAAGATGGCGCAGGGCGCCAAGCCCGGCGAGGGCGGTCAGCTGCCGGGCGGCAAGGTCACGCAGTACATCGGCAAGCAGCGCTATGCCGTGCCGGGCGTGGGCCTCATCAGCCCCCCGCCGCACCACGACATCTACTCGATCGAAGACCTGGCGCAGCTGATCCACGACCTGAAGAACACCGCCCCGCACGCCAGCATCAGCGTGAAGCTGGTGAGCGAGATCGGTGTGGGCACGATCGCTGCAGGCGTCGCCAAGTGCAAGAGCGACCACGTCGTGATCGCCGGCCATGACGGCGGCACGGGCGCCTCGCCCTGGTCGTCGATCAAGCATGCGGGCAGCCCGTGGGAGATCGGCCTGGCCGAGACGCAGCAGACGCTGGTGCTCAACCGCCTGCGCAGCCGCATCCGCGTGCAGGCCGACGGCCAGATGAAGACCGGCCGCGACGTCGCCATCGGCGCGCTGCTGGGCGCCGACGAGTTCGGCTTTGCCACGGCGCCGCTGGTGGTCGAGGGCTGCATCATGATGCGCAAGTGCCACCTGAACACCTGCCCGGTGGGCGTGGCCACGCAGGACCCGGTGCTGCGCAAGAAGTTCTCTGGCAAGCCCGAGCACGTCGTCAACTACTTCTTCTTCGTCGCGGAAGAAGTGCGCCAGATCATGGCCCAGCTGGGCATCCGCAAGTTCGACGACCTGATCGGCCGCGCCGACCTGCTCGACATGCGCAAGGGCATCGAGCACTGGAAGGCTGCCGGCCTGGACTTCAGCCGTCTGTTCGCGCTGCCGAACGTGCCGGCCGAGGTGCCGCGCTTCCATGTCGAGAACCAGGACCACGGCCTCGACAAGGCGCTTGACGTCAAGCTCATCGAGAAGTCGCGTCCCGCCATCGACAAGGGCGAGAAGGTGCAGTTCATCGAGGTGGCGCGCAACGTCAACCGTTCGGTGGGCGCGATGCTCTCGGGCGCGCTGACCAAGGTGCATCCGCAGGGCCTGCCCGACGACTCGATCCGCATCCAGCTCGAAGGCACGGGCGGCCAGTCGTTCGGCGCCTTCCTGGCGCGAGGCATCACGCTGTACCTGATCGGCGACGCCAACGACTACACCGGCAAGGGCCTCTCGGGCGGCCGCGTGGTGGTTCGCCCCAGCCTCGACTTCCGCGGCGAAGCGGCGCGCAACACCATCGTCGGCAACACCGCGCTGTACGGCGCGACCACCGGCGAGGCCTACCTGTGCGGCGTGGCCGGCGAACGCTTCGCGGTGCGCCTGTCGGGCGCCACGGCGGTCATCGAAGGCACCGGCGACCACGGCTGCGAATACATGACCGGCGGCACGGTGGCGGTGCTGGGCAAGACCGGCCGCAACTTCGCCGCGGGCATGAGCGGCGGCGTCGCCTTCGTCTACGACGAGGACGGCCAGTTCGCATCGCGCTGCAACCTGTCGATGGTCTCGCTCGAAAAGGTGCTGACTTCGGCCGAGCAGACCGCCAGCGTGCACCGCAAGATCTGGCACGGCGGCGAGACCGACGAGGCCCAACTGAAGAAGCTGCTCGAGGAGCACCACCGCTGGACCGGCAGCAAGCGCGCGCGCGAGCTGCTCGACAACTGGTCCGTGTCGCGCACGAAGTTCGTGAAGGTCTTCCCCAACGAATACAAGCGCGCGCTCGCCGAGTTGCACGACCGCAAGGTCGAGCTCACGAGCAGCGGCAACAACGCGCACATCGGCCTGGAGCCGCACGCGCTGGCCGCCCCCGCACCGCAGTCGGCTCCCGCCGCCGCTTGAAGATCAACCAACACAACGAGCCCCCGCATCGCATGCAGCGCGTGAAACTGTCTCGACCCCTTCGGGGAACACCGCGGAACCGGCTTTGCCGGGCCGCCGGTGTTGCCCCCTCGAGGGGGGAGGCGGCTACACGCAGTGAGCAAGCGACGGGGGTGTGAAAAGGAACCACGATGGGAAAGATCACCGGCTTCATGGAGCATGAGCGCATCGAAGAGGGCTACAAGCCCGTCGACGAACGCGTCAAGCACTACAAGGAATTCGTCGTCGGCCTGAACACCGAACAGGCCAAGGTGCAGGGCGCGCGCTGCATGGACTGCGGCACGCCGTTCTGCAACAGCGGCTGCCCGGTCAACAACATCATTCCGGACTTCAACGACCTCGTGTACCGCAACGACTGGCAGAACGCCTTCGCGGTGCTCGACTCGACCAACAACTTCCCCGAGTTCACCGGCCGCATCTGCCCCGCGCCCTGCGAGGCAGCCTGCGTGCTCAACGTGAACGACGACGCTGTCGGCATCAAGTCGCTGGAGCACGCGATCATCGACCGCGCCTGGGACGAAGGCTGGGTGGCGCCGCGCGTCGCCAAGCACAAGACCGGCAAGAAGGTGGCGGTGGTGGGTTCGGGCCCGGCCGGCATGGCGGCGGCCCAGCAGCTGGCACGCGCCGGCCACGACGTGACGCTCTTCGAGAAGAACGACCGCATCGGCGGCCTGCTGCGCTACGGCATTCCCGACTTCAAGATGGAGAAGTCGCACATCGACCGCCGCGTCGAGCAGATGAAGGCCGAAGGCGTGGTGTTCCGCACCGGCGTGATCGTCGGCGCCGCGAAGGATCCGCTGGGCAAGGGCTCCAAGGTCACGAACCTGGCCAAGGAAACCGTCACGCCCGAGCAGCTGCAGAAAGAATTCGATGCCGTGCTGCTCACCGGCGGCGCCGAGCAGTCGCGCGACCTGCCCGTGCCCGGGCGCGACCTCGACGGCATCCACTTCGCGATGGAGTTCCTGCCGCAGCAGAACCGCGTCAACGCGGGCGATAAGGTCAAGGGACAGCTGCGCGCCGACGGCAAGCACGTGATCGTCATCGGCGGTGGCGACACCGGCTCCGACTGCGTGGGCACCAGCAACCGCCACGGCGCCGTCAGCGTCACGCAGTTCGAGCTGATGCCGCAGCCGCCCGAGGAAGAGAACCGCCCGCTGACTTGGCCCTACTGGCCGATCAAGCTGCGCACCAGCTCCAGCCATGAAGAGGGCTGCGAGCGCGAGTTCGCGATCTCCACCAAGGAGTTCATCGGCGAAAAGGGCAAGGTCACCGGCCTGAAGACCGTTCGCGTCGAGTGGAAGGACGGCAGGATGCAGGAAGTGCCCGGCAGCGAACAGGTGCTCAAGGCCGACTTGGTGCTGCTCGCCATGGGTTTCGTGAGCCCGGTGGCCAACGTGCTCGACGCCTTCGGCGTGGAGAAGGACGCACGCGGCAACGCCCGCGCAACGGTCGATTTCATCGGCGGCTATGCAACCAACGTTCCGAAGGTCTTTGCCGCGGGCGACATCCGCCGCGGACAGTCGCTGGTGGTGTGGGCGATTCGCGAAGGCCGCCAGGCCGCGCGATCGGTGGACGAATTCCTGATGGGTTTCAGCGACCTGCCTCGCTGATCCGCGCGGATCGCGTTCGGCGAGAGCGAGTTCCTGACGAGGGTCTGACGGCCGCCGCGCTGAATTTTGTTTCAGTTTCGCGGGGGCGGCCACGGCCCCGTTATCATCCGCGTCAAACCGCATGCCGGGATGCTTGAAAGAGCGCCCCGGCATTTTTATTGAGATGGACCCAGCCGCACCACTGCCACATCCCTTCGTAGAGTTTCGCGACGTCAGATTCGGCTATGGCGCACGCGCCATCCTCGACGGCGTTTCGTTCGCCGTGCCGCGCGGCAAGGTGACGGCGCTGATGGGCGCCTCCGGCGGCGGCAAGACCACGGTGCTGCGCCTGATCGGCGGGCAGCAGAAGGCGCAGCGCGGCGAGGTGCTCTTCGACGGCAGCGATGTCGGCAAGATGGATGCGAGCACCCTCTACGCAGCGCGGCGGCGCATGGGCATGCTGTTCCAGTTCGGTGCGCTCTTCACCGACATGAGCGTGTTCGACAACGTGGCGTTCCCGCTGCGCGAGCACACGCAGCTTTCCGAGGCACTGGTGCGCGACGTGGTGCTCATGAAGCTCGACGCCGTCGGCCTGCGCGGCGCGCGCGACCTGATGCCCAGCGAGGTGTCGGGCGGCATGGCGCGGCGCGTGGCGCTGGCGCGTGCCATTGCGCTCGACCCTGACCTCGTGATGTACGACGAGCCCTTCGCCGGCCTCGACCCGATCTCGCTCGGCACGGCCGCGCGCCTGATCCGCCAGCTCAACGACGCGCTCGGGCTCACCAGCATCATCGTGTCGCACGACCTGGAGGAAACCTTCCGCATCGCCGATCACGTGATCATCCTGGCCAACGGCGGCATCGCCGCGCAGGGCACGCCCGCCGAGGTGCGCGAAAGCGCCGATCCGCTGGTTCATCAGTTCGTCAATGCGCTGCCCGACGGGCCGGTGCATTTCCATTACCCGGGCGTCAGCATCGAGGACGACTTCGGCAACGTCGAAGGAGGGCGCTCATGACCTGGTGGAAGCCATCCGACGCCGGCTTTGCCACGCGCCGCCACCTGGCCAACCTGGGCTACGGCGCGAAGCTCTTCATGCGGCTGGTCGGTCCGGGCGCGCGGATCATGCGCCGCTTCGGGCTGGTGCGCGACCAGATCCATTTCCTGGGCAACTACTCGCTGGCGATCATCGGCGTGTCGGGCCTGTTCGTGGGCTTCGTGCTCGGGCTGCAGATGTACTACGCGCTGCAGCGGTATGGCTCCTCGGAAGCGCTCGGCCTGCTGGTCGCGCTGAGCCTGGTGCGCGAGCTCGGCCCGGTGGTGGCGGCATTGCTTTTCACCGGCCGCGCCGGCACTTCGCTGACGGCCGAGATCGGCCTCATGAAGGCCGACGAGCAACTGAGCGCCATGGAGATGATGGCGATCGACCCGGTGCAGCGCGTGCTCGCGCCGCGCTTCTGGGCCGGCGTCATCACCATGCCGCTGCTGGCGGCCGTGTTCAGCGCGGTCGGCATCCTGGGCGGCTACGTGGTGGGCGTGATGATGCTGGGCGTGGACCCGGGCGCGTTCTGGGGTCAGATGCAGGGCGGCGTCGACGTGTGGCGCGACGTCGGCAACGGCGTCATCAAGAGCATCGTCTTCGGCTTCACCGTGACCTTCATCGCGCTGCTGCAGGGCTACGAGGCCCAGCCCACGCCCGAGGGCGTGTCGCGCGCGACCACGCGGACCGTGGTGTCGGCGTCGCTGGCGGTGCTGGGGCTGGACTTCCTGCTCACCGCCATGATGTTCAGCATATGACCAGGCACACCCCCAGGCTTGCCCACTTCGTGTGGCCGCCAACCCCCTTGCAGGGGGCAACACCTGCAGCCCGGCAAAGCCGGTTCTGCGGTGTTCCCCGAATGAGCCAAACCGCTGGAATTTAGGAAGAGTCGATATGCAACGTTCCAACAACGACATCTGGGTCGGCCTGTTCGTCCTGATCGGCGCTGCTGCGCTGCTGTTCCTCGCGCTGCAGTCGGCCAACCTGCTGAGCCTGAACTTCCAGAAGACCTATTCGGTCACGGCGCGCTTCGACAACATCGGCGGCCTGAAGCCGCAGACCGCGGTGAAGAGCGCCGGCGTGGTGGTCGGCCGTGTGGAATCCATCTCCTTCAACGACAAGACCTTTCAGGCAGACGTCACGCTGGCTTTGCAAAACCGTTACAGTTTTCCCAAGGACAGCTCGCTCAAGATCCTGACCAGTGGCTTGCTCGGCGAGCAGTACATCGGAATCGAGGCGGGCGCCGAGGACAAGAACCTGCAAGCCGGCGACACCATCACCGCGACCCAGTCGGCCGTGGTGCTGGAAAACCTGATCAGCCAGTTCCTGTACAGCAAGGCGGCGGAGGGAAATTCCACGTCTGGAACAGCCAACAAGAAATGAAAACACGATCTTCTTTGTCTTTTGCTATGAATAACGTAGCAAATTGCGCCCGCTGGATTGGCGCCGGCGCAGTACTCGCCCTGGCCGCCGGTTGCGCGACCGGCCCCAGCGCCAATCCCGCCGACCCCTTCGAGCCGTTCAACCGCGGCGTCTCGCGCTTCAACGACGCCGTCGACGATGCCGTGCTGGTCCCCGCGGCCACGGCTTACCAGAACGCGCTGCCCTCCATGGTGCGCACCGGCGTGAACAACTTCTTCAGCAACATCGGCGACGTCTGGAATCTGGCCAACAACGTGGCCCAGCTCAAGCTGCAGAACAGTGCCGAGACCTTCATGCGGCTGAACGTCAACACCATCTTCGGCCTCGGCGGCGTGCTGGACGTGGCAACCGAGGCGGGCATCCCCCGTCACGAGGAAGACTTCGGCCAGACCCTGGGCTACTGGGGCGTGGGCTCCGGCCCGTACGTGGTGCTGCCGCTGCTGGGCTCCTCCACGCTGCGCGACACCGCCGCCAAGCCGCTCGATATGTGGGGCGACCCGCTGGGCCATGTGGAAGACATCCCCTGGCGCAATTCGCTGACGGTGCTGCGCGTCGTCGACACGCGCTCGCAGTACCTGCGTGCGAGCCGCCTGCTCGGCGACGCGGCGCTCGACAAGTATTCGTTCACGCGCGATGCGTACCTGCAGCGCCGCCGCAGCCAGGTCTACGACGGCAACCCGCCCGACGACGGCGGCGGCATGGACAAGGGCGCCGACAAATAATAAAGACCACGCAGGGAGGGCAGGCCGCTTGCATCCGGTTGCAAGGCTTCACCTCCCGGACAGGAACCCCGTCGGCCCGGTGGGGCTCGAATCCGTTCCTGTCTCAGCAGCCGGTTTTTCCGGGTGCCTGCGGATTTTCAAACTTGAATGAGGGACTCTCCATGAACAACAAGACCCTGCAACGTCGCGATCTCGGTCGCCTGGCTCTGGCCGGCGCACTGCTGTTCAGTGCCGCCGTTGCCTTCGTCCAGCCCGCGCGTGCCGCCGACGAGGCGCCCGATGCACTGGTCAAGCGCCTGTCGACCGACGTGCTCGAAACGATCAAGGCCGACTCGTCCATCAAGTCGGGCGACGTCAACAAGATCATGGTGCTGGTCGACAGCAAGATCATGCCGAACGTCAACTTCCAGCGCATGACCGCCTCGGCCGTCGGCCCGGCCTGGCGTACCGCCACTCCCGAGCAGCAGAAGCGCCTGCAGGACGAGTTCAAGGCTCTGCTGGTTCGCACCTACGCCGGCGCGCTCGACCAGGTGACCGACCAGACCGTCACCGTGCGTCCGTTCCGCGGTTCGCCCGACGACAAGGACGTGCTGGTGCGCACCGAGGTCAAGGGCCGCGGCGATCCGGTCCAGCTCGACTACCGCCTCGAGAAGACCCCCGGCCAGGGCGCCGGCTGGAAGGTCTACAACCTGAACGTGCTGGGCGTCTGGCTGGTCGATACCTACCGCACCCAGTTCGCGCAGGAAATCAACAAGAGCGGCATCGACGGCCTGATCGCCGCGCTGGCCGCGCGCAACAAGGGCAACGGCAAGGGCTGAGCCGGAGCCGCGCGCAATGCTGGTCCTGCCCGCCCGACTGACCCATGACGAGGCCCCCGCCTGCATGCGCATGCTGCAGCAGGGACTCAAGGGCCAGGCCGACTCGTCGTCGACCGTGGTCGACGCTACGGCGCTGACCCATTTCGACTCCTCGGCGCTGGCCGTGCTGCTCGAATGCCGGCGCGAATCGAGCGCACTGGGGCGTGGGTTCTCCGTCAAGGGGCTCTCGCCCCGGCTGCGCGAACTGGCGGCCCTGTACGGCATTGCCGGCCTGCTGCCCGCCGCGCCCTGACCCGTTGGCCGCGGCTGGGGCCGCATGAGGGTATCGGGCCGCTGCAAGGCAGCTTGTAGAGCGGCACCTTAAAATCGCGGGCTCCCATGCCCGCGATCTCATTCCAGTCGGTCTCCAAGACCTATCCCCCTTCCAGACAGCAGAAAGCCCAGGGCAAGTCCGGGCTCAAGGCGGTCGATGAGGTCAGCTTCCAGATCGAGGAGGGCGAGTTCTTCGGCCTGCTCGGCCCGAACGGCGCGGGAAAGACCACCCTGATCAGCATGCTCGCCGGCCTTTCGCGGCCCACGGCGGGCGCCATCAGCGTCCATGGATTCGACGTGCAGCGCGAGTACGCGCAGGCGCGCCGGCAGCTCGGCATCGTGCCGCAGGAGCTGGTGTTCGACCCCTTCTTCAACGTGCGCGAGTCGCTGCGCATCCAGTCGGGCTACTTCGGCATCACCAACAACGAGGCCTGGATCGACGAGCTGCTGCAGAGCCTGGGCCTGGCCGACAAGGCCACGGCCAACATGCGCCAGCTCTCGGGCGGCATGAAGCGCCGCGTGCTGGTGGCGCAGGCACTGGTGCACAAGCCGCCGGTGATCGTGCTCGACGAGCCCACCGCCGGCGTCGACGTCGAGCTGCGCCAGACGCTCTGGCAGTTCGTCGCCAGACTCAACAAGCAGGGCAGCACCGTGCTGCTCACCACCCATTACCTCGAAGAGGCCGAGGCGCTGTGCAGCCGCATCGCGATGCTCAAGCTCGGCAAGGTGATCGCGCTCGACCGCACCAGCGAGCTGCTGAAATCGGCCGCGAGCAACGTGCTGCGCTTCAAGACCGACGCCATGCTGCCCTGGGCGATCGCGCAGCACGCGCGCATCACCGGGCGCATCGTGCAGCTGCCGGCGCAGAACGCCCATGAAGTCGAACAACTGCTGGCCGCCATTCGCGAAGCCGGCGTCACGGTGGAAGACGTGGAAATGCGCAAGGCCGACCTGGAAGACGTGTTCATCGACCTGATGGCCGGCGAGCAGACTCCGCTGGAGGTGGCGCGATGATCGCCGTCACCGGTTGGCGCGCGCTGCTCTACAAGGAGACGCTGCGCTTCTGGAAGGTCGGCTTCCAGACCGTGGGTGCGCCGGTGCTCACCGCGCTGCTGTACCTGATGGTGTTCGGCCACGTGCTCGAAGACCACGTGAAGGTCTACGGCACCGTCGGCTACACCGCCTTCCTCGTTCCGGGCCTGGTGATGATGAGCGTGCTGCAGAACGCCTTCGCCAACAGCTCGTCGTCCATCATCCAGAGCAAGATCATGGGCAACCTGGTCTTCGTGCTGCTCACGCCGCTGTCGCACTGGGGCTGGTTCTTCGCCTACGTGGGCTCCTCGGTCATCCGCGGGCTGGCCGTGGGGCTGGGCGTGTTCGTGGTGACGGTGCTGTTCGCACAGCCGAGCTTCGTCGCGCCGGTGTGGATCCTGGTGTTCGCGCTGCTGGGTTCGGCCATGCTGGGCACGCTGGGGCTCATTGCCGGGCTCTGGGCCGAGAAGTTCGACCAGATGGCGGTGTTCCAGAACTTCCTGATCATGCCCATGACCTTCCTGTCGGGCGTGTTCTATTCGATCGGCTCGCTGCCGCCGTTCTGGCAGAGCGTCAGCCACCTGAACCCGTTCTTCTACATGATCGACGGTTTCCGCTACGGCTTCTTCGGCGTGAGCGACGCCTCGCCCTGGCTCAGCCTGGGTATCGTCGGCACCGCGTGGCTGGTGGTGAGCGCCATTGCCATCCATCTTCTCCGCATCGGCTACAAAATTAGAGGCTGAACGCCTCCTTCCACGATCCCCATGACCGCTGACCAGCTCCAAGCCATCATCACCGCCCACCTGCCGTGCGAGCACATCTCGCTGGAGGGCGATGGCCGACATTGGTACGCGACCATCGTCTCGGCCGAATTCGAGGGCAAGCGCTCGATCCAGCGCCACCAGCGGGTCTACGCCACCCTGGGTGCGAAAATGCACACCGACGAGGTGCATGCGCTTTCGATGAAGACATACACGCCGGCCGAATGGGCGGCGGTGGAAAAATAACTCCCCGGCCCCAGGCGGCCTCCTGATTTCGCTGGAACTTCGATGGACAAACTTCTGATTCGCGGCGGGCGAGAGCTCCGCGGCGAAGTACTCATTTCCGGCGCCAAGAACGCAGCGCTGCCCGAACTGTGCGCGGCCCTGCTGACCGACCAGCCCGTGGTGCTGCACAACGTGCCGCGCCTGCAGGACGTGTCGACCATGCTCAAGCTGGTGCGCAACATGGGCGTTTCGGCCGAGCGCGACGCCAACGAGAAAGATGGCGGCACGGTGCGGCTCAATGCGGCCGAACTCACCAAGCCGGAGGCGCCCTACGAGCTGGTCAAGACCATGCGCGCCTCCGTGCTGGCGCTGGGCCCGCTGCTGGCGCGCTTCGGCCATGCCAAGGTTTCGCTGCCCGGCGGCTGTGCCATCGGCTCGCGGCCGGTCGACCAGCACATCAAGGGCCTGCAGGCCATGGGCGCCGAGATCGTGGTTGACCACGGCTACATGGTCGCGCGCCTGCCGGCCGGGCGCACGCGGCTGAAGGGCGCGCGCATCCTGACCGACATGGTCACCGTCACCGGCACCGAGAACTTCCTCATGGCCGCCGCGCTGGCCGAGGGCGAGACGCTGCTGGAGAACGCCGCGCAGGAGCCCGAGATCGTCGACCTGGCCGAGATGCTGATCCGCATGGGCGCCAAGATCGAAGGCCACGGCACCAGCCACATCCGCATCCAGGGCGTCGAGAAGCTGCACGGCTGCGAACACGCCGTGGTGGCCGACCGCATCGAGGCCGGCACCTTCATGTGCGCCGTGGCGGCTACGGGCGGCGAGGCCTTCCTGCGCCACGCGCGCGGCGACCATCTGGACGCGGTGATCGACAAGCTGCGCGACGCCGGCTGCAAGGTCACGTCCGAGAAGGACGGCGTGCGCATCGCCTCCAGGGGCCCGGCCTACGAGCACCTGAAGGCGCAGAGCTTCAGCACCACCGAATACCCGGGCTTCCCGACCGACATGCAGGCCCAGTTCATGGCGCTGAACGTGATCGCGCGCGGCGCCTCGATGGTCACGGAGACCATCTTCGAGAACCGCTTCATGCACGTGAACGAGATGGTGCGCCTGGGCGCCCACATCCACGTCGAAGGCAAGGTGGCGATGGTCGAGGGCGTGCAGCAGCTCTCGGGCGCCACCGTGATGGCCACCGACCTTCGCGCGTCCGCCAGCCTCGTCATCGCCGGCCTCGTGGCCGAGGGCGAGACGCTGGTCGACCGCATCTACCACCTCGACCGGGGCTACGACCGCATGGAAGCCAAACTGCGCGGCCTCGGCGCCGACATCGAACGACTGACCGGAGCCGCAGCCGCATGATTACTTTGGCGCTTTCCAAAGGCCGCATCTTCGAGGAGACGATGCCCCTGCTGGCCGCCGCCGGCATCGAGGTCACCGAAGACCCCGAGAAGTCGCGCAAGCTCATCCTCGGCACCACCCGTCCCGACGTGCGCGTGGTGCTGGTGCGCGCCTCCGACGTGCCGACCTACGTGCAGTACGGCGGCGCCGACCTCGGCGTGACCGGCCTCGACGTTTTGCTCGAGCACGGCAACCAGGGCCTCTACCAGCCGCTCGATTTGCGCATCGCCGCCTGCCGCCTGAGCGTGGCCGTGCGCGCCGACTACGACTACGCCTCGGCCGTGAAGCAGGGCTCGCGCCTGCGCGTGGCCACCAAGTACGTGGGCCTGGCGCGCGACTTCTTCGCCAGCAAGGGCGTGCACGTCGACCTGATCAAGCTCTACGGCAGCATGGAGCTGGCGCCGCTCACGGGCCTTGCCGACGCCATCGTCGACCTGGTCTCCACCGGCAACACGCTCAAGGCCAACCACCTCGTCGAGGTGGAGCGCATCATGGACATCAGCGCCCGCCTGGTGGTGAACCAGGCCGCGCTGAAGCTCAAGCGCGAGCCGATCCGCCACATCATCGACGCCTTCGCGACCGCAATTCCTTCCGCCTGAAACCTTCCGTTCCGTCCCATGACCTCGAAAGCAGCCCCCCTCCGCCTGTCCACGACTTCAGCCAGCTTCGATGCTGAATTCAAGGCGCGGCTGCATTGGTCGGCGGACGCCGACGCGGCCATCGAGAAGGTGGTGGCGGACATCCTCGCCGATGTGCAAAAACGCGGCGACGAGGCGGTGCTCGAATACACCCGCCGCTTCGACGGCCTCGGCGCAGCCGCCATGTCCGAGCTCGAACTGACGCAGGCCGATTTCAAGGAAGCCTTCGATTCGCTGCCCGCCGCACAGCGCGATGCGCTGCAGGCCGCCGCTGATCGCGTGCGCAGCTATCACGAGGCCCAGAAGAAGGCCTGCGGCGAGAGCTGGAGCTACCGCGACGCGGACGGCACGCTGCTGGGCCAGAAGGTCACGCCGCTCGACCGCGTGGGCATCTACGTGCCGGGCGGCAAGGCGGCCTATCCGTCGAGCCTGCTGATGAATGCGATCCCGGCCCACGTGGCCGGCGTCGGCGAAATCATCATGGTGGTCCCGACGCCCGTGAAGGGCAGCGTGGCGACGGGCGGCGCGGGCGGGCAGTCGTCCACGAAGGGCGAGCGCAATGTGCTGGTGCTTGCCGCCGCCTACGTGGCCGGCGTGACCCGCGCGTTCACCATCGGCGGCGCCCAGGCCGTGGCCGCGCTGGCCTACGGCACCGCCACCATCCCCGCCGTCGACAAGATCACCGGCCCCGGCAACGCCTACGTGGCCGCCGCCAAGCGCCGCGTGTTCGGCACCGTGGGCATCGACATGATTGCGGGCCCCAGCGAGATCCTGGTGCTGGCCGACGGCTCCACGCCGCCCGAGTGGGTGGCGATGGACCTGTTCAGCCAGGCCGAGCACGACGAGCTGGCCCAGAGCATCCTGCTGTGCCCCGACGCCGCCTACATCGACCGCGTGCAGGCCGAGATCGACCGCCTGCTGCCCACGATGCCGCGCGCGGAGATCATCGCCGCCTCGCTCAACGGCCGCGGCGCGCTGATCCACACGAGGAGCATGGAAGAGGCCTGCGAGATCAGCAACCGCATCGCCCCCGAGCACCTGGAGGTGAGCAGCAGCGAGCCGAACCGCTGGGAGCCGCTGCTGCGCCACGCCGGCGCGATCTTCCTGGGCGCCTTCACCAGCGAGAGCCTGGGCGACTACTGCGCGGGACCGAACCACGTGCTACCCACCAGCGGCACGGCGCGCTTCTCGAGCCCGCTGGGTGTGTACGACTTCCAGAAGCGCTCCAGCCTGATCGAGGTCAGCGACGCCGGTGCCCAGGTGCTGGGCCCCATCGCCGTGACGCTGGCCGAGGGCGAAGGCCTGCAGGCGCACGCAGAAGCCGCGCGGATGCGGCTGCGTAAGATCTGAAGTCCAACAACAACCCGCATGCGGGAGGAGCACGCCTGATGATCGATCGTCCTTTCGGTTCGCATTTCACCGGTTTCGTCGGTTTCTTCGGTTCGCGCCTGTTCAGGTTCGCCGCCACGGCCATCGCCGGTGCCGCGCTGCTGGCGGCCTGCAGCCAGATGCCGCAGGCACCGCGCGAATCGGTGGCCGCCACGGCTACGCCCAGCGCCGCACCCGCGGCGCCCGCGCCGCAGCTCGGCACGCAGTGGGGCGAGGGCATCGAGTCGAAGACCCGCACGGTCGTCACCAAGCGCCTTTCCGACCGGCCCGACGACGTGGCCTCGCTGGGCTACAACGAAGCTTCCGCCGTGCGCCGCGCGGTGGGCGGCAACCCCGAGCGGCGCCTGAGCCTGATGCTGGCCGACGGCGATGTCGAATGGTCGGTGCTCGACGAGGACGGCCGGCCGCTGCCGCTGCAGCGCGCCCGCCGCGGTGCCGGTGGCGACGACATGTTCCGCCTGGCCGGCGTCGAGGGGGCGCGCTACACGCTGCGTTTTCGCAACCTGAGCGAGCGCAGCTATGAAGTGATCGCCACGGTCGACGGCCTGGACGTGCTCAGCGGCAAGCCCGGCAGCCTGCGCAACGGCGGCTACGTGCTGCAGCCGCTGCAGTCGCTGACCGTCGAGGGCTTCCGCAAGAGCCAGAACGAGGTGGCGGCCTTCCGCTTCTCCGCGCCCGGCCGCGCCTATGCCGCGAACACCGAGGCCGGCGACGTGCGCAACATCGGCGTGATCGGCGCCGCGCTGTTCGAACTCGAGGAGCGCAACGCGCCCCGCCGCCAGCGCCGCGACGCCGCGCCGCAGCAGCCCAGCGCCTTCCCCGCCGACGGTGCCTACGCGCCGCCGCCGCGCTACCGCAAGTGATGTCCATGAAGCGTGCCGCCTTCCTGCTGTTCGCGCTGGCGGCGGCCGCTACCGGCGCGCAGGCCATGAGCATCCGCGAACTGCGCACGCTCGAGGCCGGCGAGAAGGACGGCAAGGCCTACGCCAGCTACTACCTCGTCGGCGTGCTCGAAGGCTTGCGCGAAGGCGTCGAGGCCTCGCAGCGCAACGGGCAGAAGCCCCTGTTCTGCGTCGAGGGCCGCCGCCTCGAGCCCTCCATGGCGCGCTCGCTCTATCAAACGGAGCTGAGCCGCAATTCCGACAGTTACGAAGCCGACATGCCCGTGCAACTGGTCATGATCGGCGCCCTCCGAAACAGCTACCGCTGCACCCGATGACCGCACCTGCCTCCGACTCCGCCCGCCCTTCGCTCGAACGCATCCGAGACGACGTGCGCTCCATGCATGGCTACGCGGTGCAGGACGCCACCGGCTTCATCAAGCTCGACGCGATGGAGAACCCCTTCGGCCTGCCGCCGGCGCTGCAGGCCGAACTCGGCGCACGGCTCGGTGCGCTGGCGCTCAACCGCTATCCAGGCGAGCGAGGCGCCGACCTGCGCCGCGCGCTGGCCGCGCATGCGCAGATGCCCGAGGGCTTCGAGCTGATGCTGGGCAACGGCTCGGACGAGCTGATCTCGCTGCTGGCCATCGCCTGCGACAAGCCCGGCGCCACGGTGCTGGCGCCGGTGCCGGGCTTCGTCATGTACGCCATGAGCGCGAAGCTGCAGGGGCTGAAGTTCGTCGGCGTGCCGCTCACGGCCGACTTCGAGCTCGACGAGGCCGCCATGCTGGCCGCCATCGAGCGCGAGAAGCCGGCCATCGTCTATCTCGCGTACCCCAATAACCCCACGGCCAACCTCTGGAACGACGCGGTGCTCGAGCGCATCGTCGAGGCCCAGGGCGCGCAGGGCGGCCTGGTCGCCATCGACGAGGCCTACCAGCCCTTCGCCGCGCGCAGCTACATCGACCGCCTCGCGAAGCACGGCCACGTGCTGCTGATGCGCACGCTCAGCAAGTTCGGCCTGGCCGGCATCCGCCTGGGCTACCTGATGGGCCCGGCCGCGCTGGTCGCCGAGATCGACAAGGTGCGACCGCCCTACAACGTGAGCGTGCTCAACTGCGAGTGCGCGCTCTTCGCGCTGGAGCACGCCGACGTGTTCGAGGCGCAGGCCCGCCAGATCCGCGAGGAGCGCGAGCGCCTGATGATGGGCCTGGGCCGCCTGCCCGGCGTGAAGATCTGGCCGAGCGACGCCAACATGATCCTGCTGCGCGTACCCGATGCCGCCAAGACCTTCGCGGGCATGAAGGCGCACGGGGTGCTGGTGAAGAACGTTTCTAAAATGCACGAACTGCTCGCAAACTGCCTGCGCCTGACCGTCGGAACGGCCGACGAGAATGCGCGGATGCTCGCGGCACTCGAAGCCTCACTATGACCACCCCCACCACCACGGCCCTCGCGGGTGCCGCCGATCGCATCGCGACGGTCACCCGCAACACCGCCGAGACGAAGATCACCGTCAGCGTCAACCTCGACGGCACCGGCAAGGCCAAGCTCTCCACCGGCATCGGCTTCTTCGACCACATGCTCGACCAGATCGCCCGCCACGGGCTGATCGACCTCGAGATCGACTGCCAGGGCGACCTGCACATCGACGGCCACCACACGGTGGAAGACGTCGGCATCACGCTGGGCCAGGCCGTGGCCAAGGCCGTGGGCGACAAGAAGGGCATCCGCCGCTACGGCCACGCCTACGTGCCGCTCGACGAAGCCCTGAGCCGCGTCGTCATCGACTTCTCGGGCCGCCCGGGCCTGGTGATGCACGTGCCCTTCACCAGCGGAATGATCGGCGCCTTCGACAGCCAGCTCACCTACGAGTTCTTCCAGGGCTTCGTGAACCACGCCTTCGTCACGCTGCACATCGACAACCTCAAGGGCGTCAACGCGCACCACCAGTGCGAAACGGTGTTCAAGGCCTTCGCGCGCGCCTTGCGCGGCGCTCTCGAACTCGATCCGCGCTCGGCGGGGGTGATCCCTTCGACCAAGGGCTCGCTCTGAGGACGGCGGCCTGAAAGCTATGAAATCTGTAGCAGCAAACACCGTCGCGGTCGTCGACTACGGCATGGGCAACCTGCACTCCGTGTCGCAGGCCGTGCGCCATGCGGCCGACCAGGTCGGCGTGGAGGTGTTCGTCACTTCCGACCCGGACGTGGTCCGCAAGGCCACCCGCGTGGTTCTGCCGGGGCAGGGCGCGATGCCCGACTGCATGCGCGAGCTGCGCGACTCCGGCCTGCAGGAATCGGTGCTTGAGGCGGCGGCGAGCAAGCCGCTCTTCGGCGTGTGCGTGGGCATGCAGATGATGCTGTCGCGCAGCGACGAGGGCCCGACCGACGGCCTCGGGCTCATTCCCGGCGAGGTGGTCAAGTTCGATCTGGCCGGCCGCCTGCAGCCCGACGGCAGCCGCTTCAAGGTGCCGCAGATGGGCTGGAACCAGGTTCGGCAGGCCCAGCCGCACGCGGTGTGGGCGGGGGTGCCCGACCTGAGCTATTTCTATTTCGTGCACAGCTTCTTTGCCCGTCCGGCCGACCCCAAACACAGTGTGGGCGAGGCGGAATACGGCGCGAGCTTTACCGCGGCCATCGCACGCGATAACATTTTTGCAACCCAGTTCCACCCGGAGAAGAGTGCGGACCATGGGTTGCAGCTCTATCGCAATTTCCTCCACTGGAAACCCTGAACCTATTTTTCCGACCGGGCCGAACCTCTCACAGCCCGGTTTCCGCACACTCGCGTCACTTCCATGCTCCTCATTCCCGCCATTGATCTCAAAGACGGCCACTGCGTTCGCCTCAAGCAGGGCGACATGGATCAGTCCACCATCTTCAGCGAAGACCCCGCCGCCATGGCGCGCAAGTGGGTCGACGCCGGCGCGAGGCGGCTGCACCTGGTCGACCTGAACGGCGCCTTCGCCGGCAAGCCGCAGAACCACGCGGCGATCAAGGCGATCCTGAAGGAGGTGGGCGACGACATTCCGGTGCAGCTCGGCGGCGGCATCCGCGACCTCGACACCATCGAGCGCTACATCGACGACGGCCTGCGCTACGTGATCATCGGCACCGCCGCGGTCAAGAACCCCGGCTTCCTGAAGGACGCCTGCAGCGCCTTCGGCGGCCACATCATCGTGGGCCTGGACGCCAAGGACGGCAAGGTCGCCACCGACGGCTGGAGCAAGCTCACGGGCCACGAGGTGGCCGACCTGGGCAAGAAGTTCGAGGACTACGGCGTCGAGTCGATCATCTACACCGACATCGGCCGCGACGGCATGCTCTCGGGCATCAACATCGAGGCCACCGTCAAGCTGGCCCAGGCGCTGACCATCCCGGTGATCGCCTCGGGCGGCCTTTCGAACATGGCCGACATCGACCAGCTCTGCGCGGTCGAGTCCGACGGCGTCGAGGGCGTGATCTGCGGCCGCGCCATCTACTCGGGCGACCTCGACTTCGCCGCCGCGCAGGCCCGCGCGGACGAACTGGCCGCCTGACGCTCCCGCTGCGCAGCGCGTGCTCTCCGCGCTCGCCATCGCCAACTACCGATCGCTGCGGCAGCTGACAGTGCCGCTGGGGCGGCTCACGGTCGTGACCGGGCCCAACGGCAGCGGCAAGTCGAGCGTGTACCGCGCGATGCGCCTGCTGGCCGACATCGCCAACGGCGGCGTGATCCGCTCGCTGGTGCGCGAGGGCGGGCTTTCATCCACCCTGTGGGCCGGTCCCGAGCGTTTCTCGGCCGCCATGCTGCGCGGCGACGTGCCGGTGCAGGGCACCACGCGCAGCGAGCCCGTGGCGCTCAAGCTGGGCTTTGCCGGTGCCGAGGCGGAAGACTTCGGCTACGCCATCGACATCGGCCTGCCGCCGCCCGTTCCCCCCACCGCCTTTTCGCACGACCCGCAGATCAAGCACGAGGCCATCTGGAGCGGCCCGCTGCTGCGGCCGTCCACGCAGCTGGTCGACCGCAAGGGCGCGGCCCTGCGGCTGCGCGAGGGCAAGGTCTGGCAGGCCGTCGGCCGGCCGATTCCCGCCTTCGCCAGCATGATGACCGAGCACGCCGACCCGCGCGACGCGCCCGAGATGCTCACGCTGCGCGAGCAGATGCGCTCCTGGCGCTTCTACGACCACTTCCGCTCCGACGCCGAGGCGCCTGCGCGCCAGCCGCAGCTGGGCACCTACACGCCGGTGCTGGCCAACGACGGCGCCGACCTGGCCGCCGCGCTGCAGACCATCCGGGAGATCGGCGACGGCGAAGCGCTCGACCGCGCCGTGGACGACGCCTTTCCCGGTGCACGCGTCGAAGTCCAGGCGGCCGGCGACCGCTTCGAGACGCTGATGCACCAGCACGGCCTGCTGAGGCCTCTGACGGCCGCCGAGCTCTCCGACGGCACTTTGCGCTACCTGCTGTGGATCGCTGCGCTGCTCACGCCGCGCCCGCCCGCGCTGCTGGTGCTCAACGAGCCCGAAACCAGCCTGCACCCCGACCTGCTGCCCGCGCTGGGCCGCCTCATCGCCCAGGCCGCGCGGCATTCGCAGGTGATCGTGGTGTCGCACGCGGCGCGGCTCATTTCGGCGCTGGACGACAGCGACGGCATGCAGCCGGTGGTGCTGGAGAAGCGCTTCGGCGAGACCCGCATCGCGAACCTCGACATGAGCGAGATTCCGCGATGGGAGTGGCCCGCAAGATAGCGAGCCTGGCTACTCGGCCTTCACCGACATCGTCTGGATGATGGTCTCCAGCTGGGCGCTCATCGGCAGGTTGATGCTTTCCCCCGACGGCAGCTTGCGCAGGAACCAGCGCTTGTACTGGCGCTCGATCTCGCCGTCCTCCGCCAGCACCTGGAAGGTGTCGACGACCACCTTGTTGAGCTGCGGATCGCCCTTGCGGTACATGATCCCGTAGGGGTCGTAGGAGAGGAAGTCGCCGACCACCTCGTAGTCGGCCTTGGCTGCGTCCTTGGCGATCAGGCCGTAGAGCAGCACGTCGTCGGTGGCGAAGGCGTCGGCCTGGCCGCTCTTCACGAGCCCGAACGACTCCGCATGGTCGCGTGTCACCTGCAGGTCGATGTTCAGCTTGAACTTCTGCGAGAGCTCGCGCAGCGTCTTCTCGTTGGTGGTGCCCGCGGTCACGGCCACCTTTCGGTTGGCGAGGTCGCGGAAGGACTTGATCGGCGAGCCCTTCTTCACCAGCACCTTGGTGCCGGAGACGAACATCGTGGGCGAGAAGCTCACGCGCTTCTGGCGCTCGAGGTTGTTGGTGGTGGAGCCGCACTCCAGGTCGACCTTGCCGCTCACGACTGCGTCGATGCGCGAATCGGAAGTGACGGGCACCCACTTGATCGTGAGGCTCCTGTTCACCGCGTCCTCGATGGCCGTCACCAGCGCGCGGCACAGCTCAATTGAGTAGCCGATGGGCTCGTTGCGCGCATTGAGGTACGAGAACGGCACCGACGACTCGCGGTAGCCGATGGCGATGGTGCCGCTCTCGCGGGCCTTGGCCAGCGTGCCGGTGAGTTCCTGCGCCTGGGCCGGACCTGCCGGCAGGACCGCGAGGACCACGGCCGCCAGCAGCGCGGCGAAGAGGGAGGGGAAAGCGGATGGCAGCATGCCGATGCGCTTCATGGCGTTTCTTCGCTTCCGCTCAGGCGTGCGCCGGGTGGGCGAGGGTGGCGTTGGCCTCCTCGTCGAGCGCCTTGGCGTTGACTTCGGCGTCGCTCTCGGAAAGCAGCTCGCCCTCCCACTTGGCCACCACCGCCGTGGCGATGGAATTGCCCACCGCGTTGGTGGCCGAGCGGCCCATGTCGAGGAAGGTGTCCACGCCCAGGATCAGCAGCAGGCCGGCTTCGGGAATGTCGAAGTGGTTCAGCGTGGCTGCAATCACCACCAGCGAGGCGCGCGGCACGCCGGCCATGCCCTTGGAGGTGAGCATGAGGATCAGCAGCATCGTGATCTGCGTGCTGATCGGCATGTGGATGTTGTAGGCCTGCGCGATGAAGAGCACGGCGAAGGTGCAGTACATCATCGAGCCGTCGAGGTTGAACGAATAGCCCATCGGCATCACGAAGCTGGAGATCTTGCGCTTCACGCCGAAACGGTCGAGCGCCTGCAGGATCTTCGGATAAGCAGCTTCCGAACTGGCCGTGGCGAACGACAGCAGGAAGGCCTCCTTGATGAGCACCAGCAGCTTGAACACGCGCGGGCCGAGGAACAGGAAGCCCGCCAGGATCAGCACGCCCCACAGCACGAACAGGCCCAGGTAGAAGTCGCCCATGAACACCGCGAACTTCAGCAGAATGCCCAGGCCGTTGACGGCCACGGTGGCGGCCATGGCGGCCAGCACGGCGAGCGGCGCGAGCTTCATCACGTAGCCGGTGATCTTGAGCATCGCGTGCGAGAGCTCCTCGATGGCGGCGACCAGCGTCTTCGCCTTGTCGCCCAGCGAGGCCAGTGCCACGCCGAAGAACATCGAGAACACCACGATCTGCAGGATCTCGTTGTTGGCCATGGCCTCCACGAAGGACTTGGGCACCGTGTGGCTCACGAAATCCTTCAGCGTGAATTTCGAGGTGGCCAGGTTGGCCGAGGCGCCGATGTCGGGCAATGGCAGCCCGAGGTTCTCGCCGGGCTTGAGCAGGTTGGCCATGACCAGGCCGATGACCAGCGAGATCAGCGACGCGGTGAGGAACCAGCCGATGGCCTTGCCGAACACGCGGCCCACCGACTTGGCGTCGCCCATGTGCGCGATGCCCACCACCAGCGTGGAGAACACCAGCGGGCCGATCAGCATCTTGATGAGGCGCAGGAAGACGTCCGAGACGATGGAGACGTAGTCTGCGATTTCCTTGGCGGCTTTCTTGTCCGGAAAGCTGGTGAAGATCATGTAGCCGACGATGATGCCCAGCACCATCGCGATCAGGATCCATGCGGCCATCGGCAGCTTCTTCATTCGTATCCCCTTTTGTCGTGTGAGAGTGATTCTTTCGGGTACGCGGGACCGAGTTGCACCTTGTCTCCCGATGCAAGCCGCCACAGGGTATCCAAGAAGGCCCCGGCCGCGCAATGGCCCGGGATGCCAGTTCCGTGCCACCGCACAGGCGCTGCCTACAATTCCTCACATGGAAACCAGCCTGATCGAGTTCCGCGGCCAGCCCGCCATGCGCGCCACGGGCGCGGACGGAAGCACCCTCACCGTCGCATTGCATGGCGCCCATGTGCTGTCGTGGACCACGGCCGACGCCGTGGAAAGGCTCTACCTGAGCCCGCGCGCGGTGTTCGACGGACAGGCCGCCATCCGCGGCGGCATACCCATTTGCTGCCCGCAGTTTAACCAGCGCGGCATGCTGCCCAAGCATGGCTTCATGCGCAATTTGCCTTGGGAAAACGCCCCTTCCGATGCTCCCCAGACCCTGCGCCTGGCGCTGCGCGACAACGAAGCCACGCGCAAGCTCTGGCCGCACTCTTTCGAGGCACGGCTGGATGCAACGCTGAGCCCCGGCGGACTGCGCACGGCGCTCACGCTCGTCAACACCGACGCCGCGCCCTGGTCCTTCACCGCGGCGCTGCACACCTACCTGCGCGTCGACGACATCGCCGATGCGCGCCTGAAGGGCCTCCAGGGCGCCAATCGCTGGGATTCGCTGACCGACGAGCGCTATGCCGAAAAGGCGGAGTCGCTGCGCTTCGATGCCGAATTCGACAGCGTCTACGGCGCGCCGGCCCGGCCGCTGCAGTTGGCGCAGCCCGGCGGCACGGTCGAAATCGCCCAGAGCCCCACCTGCACCGAAACCGTGGTCTGGAACCCCGGCGCCGTGCTCGGTGCGAAACTCGCCGACATGTCCGAAGACGGCTATCGCCACATGCTCTGCGTCGAGGCGGCCCGCATCGACGAGCCCGTGCTGCTCGCGCCCGGCGCCCAATGGCTCGGCTGGCAGCAGCTGCGCGTTCTCTGATTACCCCACCGGTTACTTACACATCATGCTTGCCAAACGCATCATTCCCTGCCTCGACGTCACCGGCGGCCGTGTCGTCAAGGGCGTCAACTTCGTCGAACTGCGCGATGCGGGCGATCCGGTCGAGATCGCCGCGCGCTACAACGCGCAGGGCGCCGACGAACTCACCTTCCTCGACATCACGGCCACCAGCGACGGCCGCGACCTGATCCTGCCGATCATCGAGGCGGTGGCCTCGCAGGTCTTCATTCCGCTGACTGTGGGCGGCGGCGTGCGCACCGTGGCCGACGTGCGGCGGCTGCTCAACGCCGGTGCCGACAAGACCAGCTTCAACTCGGCCGCCATCGCCGATCCGCAGGTGATCAGCGACGCGTCGCAGAAATACGGCTCGCAGTGCATCGTGGTCGCCATCGACGCCAAGCGCCGCAGCCCCGAGGAAGCCGCCACGCGCGGCGCGGGCTGGGACGTGTACAGCCACGGCGGGCGCAAGAACACCGGCCTGGACGCCGTCGAATGGGCCGCCGAGATGGCGCGCCGCGGCGCCGGCGAGATCCTCTTGACCAGCATGGACCGCGACGGCACCAAGAGCGGCTTCGACCTGGAGCTGACCCGCGCGGTGAGCAACGCCGTGAACGTGCCCGTGATCGCCTCGGGCGGCGTGGGCAGCCTGGACGACCTGGCCGACGGCATCCAGACCGGCGGCGCCGACGCGGTGCTGGCCGCGAGCATCTTCCACTACGGCGAGCACACGGTGGGCGAAGCCAAGGCCCGCATGGCCGCGCGGGGCATTCCCGTGCGCATCGACCGCTGAATGACCCTGCCGGAGGCCCGCCGAACGGCTGTTCGAGGGTCTTTGGCCATCCCTGACAATACCGTCCATGAACTGGCTCGATGAAGTGAAGTGGGACGCGAACGGCCTTGTGCCCGTGATCGCGCAGGAACAGGGCAGCAACGACGTGCTGATGTTCGCCTGGATGAACCGCGAGGCGCTCGAAAAGACCGCCGAGCTGGGCCGCGCGGTGTATTTCAGCCGCTCGCGCAACAAGCTGTGGTTCAAGGGCGAGGAGTCGGGCCACGTGCAGACCGTGCACGAGATCCGCCTGGACTGCGACAACGACGTGGTGCTGCTCAAGGTCACCCAGCTCGGCCACGAGCCCGGCATCGCCTGCCACACCGGGCGCCACAGCTGCTTCTTCAACAAGTACGAAAAGGGCCAGTGGACGGCGGTCGAACCCGTCTTGAAAGACCCGGAATCGATCTACAAGTGACGGCCACAGTGAACAACGACAGCACCTCCGACGCGCTCGCCCGCCTGGCCGCGGTCATCGAAAGCCGCCTGCCGGCACGTGGCGGCGACCCCGAGAAAAGCTATGTCGCGCGCCTGCTGCACAAGGGCCCCGACGCCTTCCTCAAAAAGATCGGCGAGGAGGCCACCGAGGTCGTGATGGCCGCCAAGGACGCCGACCACGGCGGCGACCGCTCGAAAATAGTGAACGAAGTGGCCGACCTGTGGTTCCACACCATGGTGGCGCTGGCGCACTACGGTTTTTCCCCGTCCGACGTCACGGCCGAACTGGAGCGCCGCGAAGGCACCAGCGGCATCGAGGAAAAGGCGCTTCGCAAGGTGAAGGCGCGGGAAGCCGAAGCCCCCAACGATTGAAAGGACACCAGCCATGGCCAACGACATCGTGAACGTGGAACCCGACGACTCCCTCAAGACCTGGGGCTGGGTCAGTTACATCCTGCACCTGATCGTGGCCATCGGCGCCGTCGTACCGGGGGCGCAGGCCTCCGTGCTGCTGCTGCTGATCGCCCTGGTGATCGACTTCGTCAAGCGCGACGACGCGGCCGGCACCTGGCAGGCCTCGCATTTCAGCTGGCGCATCCGCTCGGTGCTGTGGGCCGGGCTGCTGTACATCCTCACCTCGTGGCTCTGGCTGCTGCTCTTCGTGCCGGGCTGGATCGCCTGGAGCCTGATCTCGCTGTGGTTCCTCTACCGGATCGTGAAGGGCATGATCCGGATGAACGACAGCCGTCCCATGGAACCCAAAGATGTCATCTGATCCGAACTGCGTCTTCTGCAAAATCATCGAGGGCAAGATCCCCTCCCGCAAGGTCTACGAGGACGAAGACCTGTTCGGCTTCCACGACATCGCGCCCTGGGCGCCGGTGCATTTCATGCTGGTGCCCAAGAAGCACATTCCCTCGATGGCCCAGCTGACGCCCGAGGATTCGGCGCTCATGGGCAAGATCATGACCCTGGCGCCCAAGCTGGCGCTGGAGCAGGGCTGCAGGCCCTATCCGGAAGGCGGCTACCGCGTCGTGGTCAATACTGGCGCCGAGGGCGGGCAGGAGGTCCACCATCTCCATGTCCATGTCATGGGTGGCCCCCGGCCGTGGCTTCGCGGCTGAGCGGCATTAAGCCAAACTGTCACATTCCGCCCGACTAAAATCGGACACATTCTTAGGAGTTCTCCATGGGTTCTTTTTCCATCTGGCACTGGCTGATCGTGCTGCTCGTCGTGGTCATGATCTTCGGCACCAAGAAGCTGCGGAACATGGGTTCGGACCTTGGCGGCGCCGTCAAGGGCTTCAAGGACGGCATGAAGGACGGCGCGTCGTCCGATGCCCCGGCCGCCTCGTCGGCCCCCGCCCAGCAGGTGACCGGCCAGCCGGCCAACAGCGACAAGTCGGCGATCGACGTCGAAGCGCGTCAGAAGTCCTGAGCACGGGCAGCAGCACGTGCTCGACCTCGGCATTGAGAAGCTGGCGCTGATCGGCGTCGTGGCGCTGATCGTCATCGGCCCGGAGAAGCTGCCGCGCGTGGCCCGCACCGTCGGTACGCTGCTGGGCAAGGCGCAGCGCTACGTGAACGACGTCAAGGCCGAAGTCAACCGCTCGATGGAGCTCGACGAGCTCCGCAAGATGAAGACCACGGTCGAGGATGCGGCGCGCGACGTGGAGCACAGCATCCACACGGGCGCGAGCGAGTTCGAAAAGCAGTTCAGCGGTTCGGGCGAAACCCTCTCGGCGCTGGCCGAACCCGAGCCGCCTCCGCCGCCCGAGTACAAGCATCCCCGCAAGAACTGGCGCCTGAAGCAGGGCGCCACGCCGCAGTGGTACAAGGCGCGCAACGGCGTGCGCACCAAGGCGCTCTCGGGCGCCGCGCGCGTCGCGCGCTTCCGCCCGCACAAGATCAACTAACGGCCGGGCTCCCATCCCCGCGCTCTTCGAGCGTCGGCCGGCGACACGCTATCTTCTTCTTCTTTCCCCAATGGCCGATTCCGACAGCAAGAGCAAAGACAAAGAAGACGAACTCGCGGGCACCGAACAGCCATTCGTCGCGCACCTGGTCGAGCTTCGCGACCGACTGCTCTATTGCGTCTACGGCCTCGTGGTCGCGGGCATCCTGCTGGCCATCTGGCCCGGCCCCGGCGGGTTGATCGACCTGATCGCGATGCCGATCAAGGCGCACATGCCGCACGATGCGAAGCTGATCGCCATCGGCGTCTTCTCGCCGTTCTTCGTGCCGCTCAAGGTGCTGATGATGGCGGCCGTGCTGCTGGCGCTGCCCTGGCTCATGTACCAGGCCTGGATGTTCATCGCGCCGGGCCTCTACAGCCATGAAAAGCGCTTCGCGCTGCCGCTGATCTTCTTCGGCAGCCTGCTCGCTTATGCGGGCATCGCCTTCGTGCAGCTGTTCGTGCTGGACAAGATGTTCAGCTTCATCCAGCGATTCGCGCCGGCGGCGGTGCAGGCTACGCCCGACATCTCCTCGTACGTCGAGGCGATCCTGTCGCTCTACATCGCCTTCGGCGTGGCGTTCCAGGTGCCGATCGTGGTCATGCTGCTGGTGCGCTTCGAGATGGTGACCATCGAGAAGCTGCGCTCGTTCCGAGGCTACTTCATCGTGGTCGCGTTCGTCGTCGCCGCGGTGCTCACGCCGCCCGACGTGGTGTCGCAGCTGGCGCTGGCGGTGCCGATGTGCCTGCTTTACGAGGTGGGCATCATCGGCGCCAAGTATTTCGCGAGCACCGGCAGGAAGCCGGAAGACGAAGAGAGCAGCGGCACCGACTCGGCTTCGAGCAGCTGACCCGGGCGCCGATCGTTCAGCCAGCCCGGGCCTTGCACCCGGGCTTTTTCTTTTTTATTCCTGCTGATTCGGGGGCACCTGCCGCACCGGGCTCTTCGGCCGCAGGCCCGGCGTCACGTCGAGTTCCATCTTGTCGCTGCCGCGCTGCAGCGCGAAGCGCGAGGTGCTGCCCGGCTTCAGGCCGGCCACTGCCGTCAGCAGCGCCTGCACGTTGTCCGTCTTCTTCTCGCCCACCGAGGTGATCACGTCGCCCGGGCGGATGCCGGCCTTGGCGGCGGGGCCGTTCTGCAGCACGCCGGTGATGATCACGCCGGAGTCGGCCTTCACGCCGAAGGTCTCGGCCAGTTCGGGCGACAGGTCGCTCGGCTCCACGCCGATCCAGCCGCGGCGCACCTGGCCTTCCTTGACGATGCCTTCGAGCACGATCTTGGCCATCGACACCGGAATGGCGAAGCCGATACCCATGCTGCCGCCCGAGCGGGAGTAGATCGCGGTGTTGATGCCCTGCAGGTTGCCGTTGACGTCGATCAGCGCGCCGCCCGAGTTGCCGGGGTTGATGGCCGCGTCGGTCTGGATGAAGTTTTCGAAGTTGTTGATGCCCAGCTGGTTGCGGCCCAGGGCCGAGACGATGCCGCTGGTCACGGTCTGGCCCACGCCGAAGGGGTTGCCGATGGCCAGCACCTGGTCGCCCACCTGCAGCGCGTCGGAGTCGCCCAGCACGATCACCGGCAGCTTGTCGAGCTCGATCTTCAGCACGGCCAGGTCGGTGTCGGGGTCGGTGCCGATCACCTTGCCGCGCGCGTGGCGGCTGTCGTTGAGCGTCACCTCGATTTCGTCGGCGCCTTCCACCACGTGGTTGTTGGTGAGGATGTAGCCGTCGGGGCTCACGATCACGCCGCTGCCCAGGCCCACCTGGGGCTGGTCGTCCTGGTCGCCGAAGAAGAAGCGGAACCACGGGTCGTTGCTGCGCGGGTGGCGCTGCGCAGCCTTGCTCGTGTTGATGCTCACCACGGCCGGCGAGGCCTTCTTGGCCGGCACGCTCAGGCTGCCGGGCGCCGCCACGCCCGGGTTGTTGCCGGCCGGGGCTTCGACGATCGACACCACGCCGCCCAGCGAGGTCGCGCGCTTGTTGAGCCATTCGGGCTTGAGCGTCGCGACGACGAAGTAGGCCGCCAGCAGGACGGTCACGGCTTGGGCGAAGAGCAGCCAGGTGCGTTTCATGAAAGATTGGTGAAAAAGACGTTGGAAGCCGCAGTGCAACGCGGCAATGTTGTCAATTGTCCCTCAACCGCATGGACCAGAAACCGCTCGCCGAGGTCGAGATTAAGACTTACTGTGTACGTAAACCCGGGTTAACACCTAGCATTGCGGGTCGGACCCATCCGGTCCGGGCTTTTCCGGCCTCCCGCGCTGCCCACCCGGTGGAAGCGGCAGGCATTTCGCCCGCAGCGCGCCATTCTTCGTCTTCTCACCCGGCCTTGCGGCTGGCGCGCGGCCAAGACCTCCCTGCCAGCCATGACTTCAGAAGCAAACTTCCCGGACGGCGCGCAGCCGGCACCGGCGCGCACGCTCGGTTCGAGCGACTACAAGACCCTCGGCCTGTCCGCCCTCGGCGGCACCCTGGAGTTCTACGATTTCGTCATCTACGTGTTCTTCGCCACCGTGCTGGGAGCGCTGTTCTTCCCCACGGACATGCCCGACTGGCTGCGCCAGCTGCAGACCTTCGGCATCTTCGCCGCCGGCTACCTGGCGCGTCCGGTGGGCGGCATCGTCATCGCGCACTTCGGCGACGTCTTCGGCCGCAAGCGCATGTTCACGCTGTCGATCTTCCTGATGGCGGCGCCCACGCTGGTGATCGGCCTGCTGCCGACCTACGCGAGCATCGGCGTGGCGGCGCCGCTGCTGCTCCTGGCGATGCGCGTGCTGCAGGGCGCGGCCATCGGCGGCGAGATGCCTGGGGCCTGGGTGTTCGTGGGCGAGCACGTGCCGGAAAAGCGCTACGGCCTGGGCATCGGCGTGCTGACTTCGGGCATCACCGGCGGCATCCTGCTGGGCTCGCTGATCGCGGTGGCCATCAACCGCCACTATTCGCCCGAGCAGGTGAGCGACTTCGCCTGGCGCATTCCGTTCATCCTGGGCGGCGTGTTCGGGCTGGTGTCGGTGTACCTGCGCCGCTTCCTGCATGAGACCCCGGTATTCAAGGAACTCGCCGGCCGCCGCAGCTCCGCGCGCGAGCTGCCGCTGCGCACCGTGCTGCGCGAGCATCGGCTGGCCTGCGTCTACGTCGCGCTGCTGACCTGGGTGCTGTCGGCCGCCATCGTGGTCGTGGTGCTCTACACGCCCACCTACCTGCAGAAGGTGCACCACATTCCCGCCGCGATGGCGCTGGAGGCCAACGCGCTCGCCACGCTCACCCTGACGCTGGGCTGCGTGCTGGCCGGCTGGGCGAGCGACCGCATCGGCACCCGCACCGTGATGCTGATCGGCTGGGGCGGGCTGTTCGTCACCGCCTACCTGTTCTACAGCGGCCTGCCCGGCACCCCGGCCACGCTCTTCTGGCACTACGGGCTGGTGGGCCTGTTCGTGGGCACCATCGCCACCGTGCCGATCGCCGGCGTGCGCGCTTTCCCGGCGCCGGTGCGCTTCACCGGGCTCTCGTTCGCCTACAACATGTCGTACGCGGTGTTCGGCGGGCTCACGCCGGTGATCCTTACGCTCTGGCTGCAGCGCGACACGATGGCGCCGGCCCACTACGTGGCGGCGCTGGCCGCGCTGGGCTTCCTGCTGGCCCTGCTGCCCATGGCCGCGCGCGGCCATGCGATGCGCGACGGTGGCGTGGCCCCCGCGCGCGGCGCGACAATGGCGCGATGAGCACCACCCGCCACGAACTGCTTCACGCATTCGACCTGCTGCTGGCCCCCGGGCGCTTCAAGGACTACGGACCCAACGGCCTGCAGGTCGAAGGGCGCACTGTGGTTCGCAAGATCGTCTCGGGCGTGACCGCCAGCCGCGCGCTGATCGAGGCCGCGATCAGCGCCGAAGCCGACGCCATCTTCGTCCACCACGGCCTGTTCTGGCGCGGCCAGGACGGCTGCGTCACCGGCTGGATGAAGCAGCGCCTGGGCCTGCTTCTGGGCGACGACGTCAACCTCTTCGCCTACCACCTGCCGCTCGATGCGCACCCCGAACTCGGCAATAACGCCCAGCTCGGCCTGAAGCTGGGGCTCGTGGCGCATGCCGGCTCGGCCGGGCGCTTCGGCGAGCAGGAGCTGGGCTTTCTCGGCGCGCAGGAAAGCGGCGAGAGCTTCGGCAGCGCCAAGGCGCTCGCCACGCATGTCGAGAGCGTGCTGAAGCGGCCGGTCACCCTCGTCGACACGGCGCATCGTCCCATCCGGAACGTGGCCTGGTGCACGGGCGGCGCGCAGGGCTACTTCGAGGCCGCCATCGCGGCCGGCGCCGATGCCTTCATCACCGGCGAGATCTCGGAGCCGCAGGCCCACTACGCGCGGGAGATGGGCGTGGCCTTCCTGGCCTGCGGGCACCACGCCACCGAGCGCTACGGCGCACCGGCGGTGGCTGGGCATGTGGCGGCGCAGCTCGGGCTGAAGCACGAGTTCATCGACATCGACAACCCGGCATGAGCGCGGCGCGCAGCACGGAGGTGCCTTTCCTATGAGCGGCCCCATCGCCATCACGCTGGGCGACCCCGCCGGCATCGGCCCCGAGATCATCGTCAAGGCCTTCCGCGACGCACCCGAAGCGACGCGTGGCGCTTTCGTCGCCGGTGACGTGGGCACGCTGCGCAAGGCGTCGCAGGCGCTGGCAGCAGACGGCCGGCCGGGCTGGCCGGTGCTGGAGATCGAATCCGTCGCCGATGCCGCGACCGTGCCGCCGGGCTGCATTCCGGTGCTGCAGGTGATCGCGCCGCCTTCGCACATCGAAACGGGCCGCATCAGCGCCGAAGCCGGCCGCGTGGCGGGCGAATGCGTGGTCTGGGCCGCGCGGGCCGCGCTGCGCGGCGAGATCGGCGCCATCGTGACCGCGCCGCTGCACAAGGAGGCGCTGTCGGCCGCCGGCTTTCCGTACCCCGGTCACACCGAGCTGCTGCAGGCCGAGGCGGCCGCGCACCTGGGCCGCACAGTGGCCGACGTGCCGGTGCGCATGATGCTGGCCAACGACGAGCTGCGCACAGTGCTCGTCAGCATCCACATGTCGCTGCGCAAGGCCATCGACGCGGTGCGCTTCGAGGGCGTGCTGGAGACGCTGCGCATCACGCATCGCGCGTTGAGCCATGCGCTGGGCCGCGCGCCGCGCATCGGCGTGGCGGGCCTCAATCCGCATGCGGGCGAGGGCGGGCTCTTCGGTTCGGAGGAGCGGGAGATCATCGCGCCGGCCATCGAGGCCGCGCGCGCCGAGGGCATCGACGCCAGCGGGCCTCACGCGCCCGACACAGTCTTCATGCGCGCACGCGCCAGGAACGGCGTGCCGTCCAGCGGCGAATTCGACGTGGTGGTCGCGATGTACCACGACCAGGGGCTGATCCCGGTCAAGTACCTGGGGGTGGAGAAGGGCGTGAACGTGACGCTGGGGCTGCCGCTGGTGCGCACCAGCCCCGATCACGGCACCGCGTTCGACATTGCCGGAACGGGGCGGGCCGATGCGTCCAGCCTCGTGGAGGCGCTGCGCATGGCCCGGGTGCTCGGGGGCGTTTGATCAGGAGCGTTTGAGGCTGTCGCGAATCTCGCGCAGCAGCACCACGTCTTCGGGTGTCTCGGGCGCGGCGGCGGGTGCCGGCTCTTCGGTGCGCTTCAGGCGGTTGATCTGCTTGACCATCATGAAGATGATGAAGGCGAGGATCACGAAGTTGACGGCGATGGTGATGAAGTTGCCGTACGCCAGCACCGGAACGCCTGCCTTCTTCAGGTCTGCCAGCGTGTTCGCGACGCCCGGCGGCACGGTGCCCAGCACCACGTAGAGATTCGAGAAATCGAGCTTGCCGAACACCACGCCCACCAGCGGCATGATGATGTCGGCCACGAGCGAGTCGACGATCTTGCCGAAGGCGGCGCCGATGATCACGCCGACCGCGAGGTCGATGACGTTGCCCTTGACGGCAAATTCCTTGAATTCACTGAGGATGCTCATGATTCAAAAGGCTGCTGGAGCTCTGCTGTTGAAGGAGAGCCGAGTATGCCCGCGATTGCTCACTTCTCCAGCGCACGCGGCGCCACATCGACATGCGCGGCCGGCAAACCTTCACGACTGCGCGCGGCAATCTGCCGGTAGCCGTCTTCCAGGTGGCGCACGAAGCGCGGCGTGTCGAAGTAGCCGCGGCGCGCGTCCTTGGCCGCGGCGAGCCGGCCGCGCAGGTCGGCCAGTTCATCGGGGTGCGTGGCGTAGTGGACGGCCTTGTGCACGTATTCCTCGTGGCTCGCGGCCACAAGTTCCGGCAGCCCGATGGCGCGCAGCAGGCTGCCCGCCATGCGCGACACCATCGTCGTGCCCGTGAGCGCCAGCAGCGGCACGCCCGACCACAGCACGTCGTTCGCGGTCGCGCCGCTGCTGTAGGGGAAGGTGTCGATGAACAGGTCGGCCAGGCCAATGCGCGCGAGGTGCTGGTCGACCGGCATGCGCGGCGACACGATCAGCCGCTCGGCCGCGAGGCCCGCCTTCTCCCATTGCGCACGCAGGTTCTGCTCGAAGCCGTTCGGGCCCTGCGCCAGCCACAGCACCGAGTTCGGAATGCCCTGCACGATGCGCACCCAGGCCTCGAAGGTCTCGGGCTGGATCTTGAAGGACTGCGAGAAGTTGCACAGCACGAAGGCGTCCTCGGGCAGGCCGTGCTCGGCGCGCGTGGGCCTGTGCGGATTGACTGGGCGCCTGGTGTCGATCACCTGGAAGGTCTCGGGCAGGCGCAGCAGTTTCTCGGAGTAGCAGTCTTCCGTGCCCGGCGGCGAGAGGAAGTTGTCGGACACCAAGTAGTCGTAGTTGGGCGTGCCGCTGGTGCCCATGTAGCCCAGCCACATGAGCTGCGCGGGCGCCGCGTGGTAGGCCATCACCTGCGGCTTGGCGCCGCGCGTGTCGCCCGAGAGGTCGACCAGGATGTCGATCTCGTCCTCGCGGATGCGCTCGGCCATCTGCTGGATCGACTGGCCCTGCAGGTCGACGAAATGCTCGGCCGACGCGGCGATGCGTGCCCGCGCCGGATGGCCGTCGTCCGGCCCGTAGGAGTAGACGAAGACTTCGAAGTCCTTGCGGTCGTGCTGGCCGTAGAGCTCGGCCGTCAGGTGCGCTACGGGATGGTTGCGGAAGTCGAACGAGTAGTAGCCCACGCGGATGCGCGGCGAGGTGCGGCGCGCGCCCGCGTCGGCGAATGGCCTGATGGCCGCGTTGCGGTCGGCCAGCAGGGCGGAGCGCTGCGTCCAGTTCATGAGGCGGCGCGCGTCGTCGTAGTTCGACATCAGGATGAAGGACGACACCGTCTGGTCGTTGCTCGGGTTGTCGAGCAGCGCCGCAATGCGCTCGCGCAGTTCGGGCACGCCGTTCCAGTCGGCGATGTGCGCCTTCTCGCCCAGCATCCACACCATGGCGGGCATGAAGTCGGGGTCGTCGCGCAGGCACTGTTCGAACTCCGCAATGGCCTCCTTCGACTGGCCCGCCATCACGTAGGTCACGCCCAGGTTGCAGCGCGCGAGCACCTGGCGCGGATGCACTTCGAGCGCCTTCTTCAGCACCTCGATGGCGGTGTCGAAGCGGCCGAGCCGGAAGTTCGCCGTGCCCAGGTTGTTCAGCAGCAACTCGTGCTCGGGCAGGCTCTCGAGCGCGAGCCTGTAGAGCTCGGCCGATTCCGCGAAGCGCATCGACACGCCCTCGAGCGCGCCGCACACGCCGTAGAGCGCGGCCACGCCCTCGGGGTCGGACAGCGCCTTGTGGCGCTCCTCGGCCGGCCAGTTGCGCATGGCGCGCTGCATGGGTTCGATGGCTTCCTCGATGCGTCCGCAGGCCTGCAGCGCGCGGGAAAGCATGAAGGCGGCCTCGCAGTCCAGCGGATCGGCGGCGGCGTGCGCGTACGAGTCGAGCGCGGCGGCCCAGTCCTTCTGGTGCGCGCGGATTTTGCCGATGTTCTTGTGCGCGGCGCCGTAGTTGCCGTCCAGCGCCAGCGCCTGGCGGAACTGCACGATCGCCTCGTCGAAGCGGTCCTGCTCCATGTCGATGGCGCCGGCGTTGTTCCAGGCCGCGGGTGCCTGCGGCGCGAGCCGCGTGGCCTCGGCGGCGGCTTCTCGCGCCTGCCGGAACTTCTTCTGCTGCCGGTAGACCGCCGAGAGGTTCACGTAGGCCTCGGGGTAGTGGGGCTGCGTCTTGATCGCGCGGCGAAGGTCCTGCTGCGCTTCGTTCGGCAGGCCCATGTGCATGAAGATCGTCGCGCGGGTGTTGAAGTAGAAGTGGTGCGGCGACCGCGCGATCGCGCGGTTCACGTAGTTCAGCGCCAGCTTCGACCGGCCCTGCCGGTACAACGCCTCGCCCGTCAGGTGCAGTGCGTCGGCATGTTCCGGAAAACGCGACAGCAGGGCCTCGTAGACCTGGATGGCTTCCGCGAAACGGCCCACCCGGTGCAGCGCCAGACCCTGCTCCAGGAGTTGCCCGGCGTCCGCGGCCGGCGAGGAGGGAGCGGGGGCGAGAGAAGATGAGTTCATGAAGCCGTGTGATGGACGGGTCATAGGAGGGCGGAGGCCGCCTGCCTGGATGCCGGTTTCTGTACAAGTGAAAAAGGCCGGTCACCCAGTATAGGAGCCAGCCTTTCGGTTGCATCCGCTGGCATTCCCGCGGCGCGCAGGCGCCACGGGAGTGCCGGACCGGACTACCAGGACCAGGATGCGCCGATGCCGCCGCCGACCTTGCCGTTGTTGCCGCTGCCGATGTTCACCTTGATCTGCGCGCCTTCGCCGATGCGGAAGCTGGCGGCAGCCGCGATGGCCGAGCGGCCGTCGTAGGAGCCCACGCCGACCCCGACGCCGAAGCTCTTGCCCGCTTCGAGCGCCGGCACTGAGGCGGCAGCCAGCGCGATCGCCGCGCCGGTGCTGCTGGTCTTGCGCATGTCCTGCACTTCGGAGCGGACCTGGTTCAACTGCGAGATGTTGGCCGCATCCGTCGGCAGGACGCCCGGAGCCACGTTCTGCACCCGGCCGTTGGCGACCACGCCGTTGCCCGCCGTGATGGTGCCGCCCGCCGTCACGTTGCCGGTGACGTTGACCGTGCCGGCATTCAGCGTGGTGACGTTGCCGGTCACGGCGTTGATCGTGGTGATGTTGCCGGTCTGCGTGTTCAGCACCGTGATGTTGCCGTTGGCGGCCGTGATCGTCTGGAAGTTGCCGGTGGTGGCGTTCACCGTGCTCGCGTTCACCGTCGTGGCGGAGACCGTGCCCGCGGTCAGTGCGTTGACCGTGGCGCTGGCGGCCGACAGGTTGGTGGTGCTGACGTTCGTGGCGCTCAGCGTGTTGATCGTGCCGCGGCTCGCCGTCAGGTTGGTGGTGCTGACGTTGGTGGCGCTCAGGGTGTTGATGGTGCCGGCGTTGGCCGTCAGGTTGGTCGTGCTGACGTTGGTGGCGCTCAACGTATTGATCGTGCCGTTGCTGGCCGTCAGGTTCGTCGTGCTGACGTTGGTCGAGCTCAACGTGTTGATCGTGCCGTTGCTGGCCGTCAGGTTCGTGGTGCTGACGTTGGTCGCGCTCAGCGTGTTGATCGTGCCGTTGCTGGCCGTCAGGTTCGTGGTGCTGACGTTGGTCGCGCTCAACGTATTGATCGTGCCGCTGTTGGCGGTCAGGTCGGTGGTGCTGACGTTGGTTGCACTCAACGTGTTGATCGTGCCGCTGTTGGCCGTCAGGTCCGTGGTGCTGACGTTGGTCGCACTCAGCGTGTTGATCGTGCCGTTGTTGGCGGTCAGGTCGGTGGTGCTGACGTTGGTCGCACTCAGCGTATTGATCGTGCCGTTGTTGGCAGTCAGGTCCGTGGTGCTGACGTTGGTGGCGCTCAACGTGTTGATCGTGCCATTGCTGGCGGTCAGGTCCGTGGTGCTGACGTTGGTGGCGCTCAGCGTGTTGATGGTGCCGTTGCTGGCGGTCAGGTCCGTGGTGCTGACGTTGGTGGCGCTCAGCGTGTTGATGGTGCCGTTGCTGGCAGTCAGGTCCGTCGTGCTGACGTTGGTGGCGCTCAACGTGTTGATCGTGCCGTTGCTGGCGGTCAGATCCGTGGTGCTGACGTTGGTGGCACTCAACGTGTTGATGGTGCCGTTCGACGCCGTCAGGTTGGTGGTGCTGACGTTCGCCGAGCTCAGCGTGTTGATCGTGCCGTTGCTGGCCGTCAGGTTCGTCGTGCTCACGTTGGCCGAACTCAACGTGTTGATGGTGCCGTTCGATGCGGTCAGATTGGTGGTGCTGACGTTCGTCGAGCTCACCGTGTTGATCGTGCCATTTGAGGCCGTCACGTTGGTGGTGCTGACGTTGGTGGAGGTCAGCGTGGCGATGCTGCCGGTGTTCGACGTCAGGTTGGTGGCATCGATGTTGGTCGAGGTGATGCCGGTCGCCAGCACATTCGTCGAGGTGACGCCGGTTGCCACGATGTTGGTCGAGGTCAGCGACTGGATCGTGCCGTTGCTCGATGACACGCTGCCGGTGGTCACGCTGCCGGCACTGACTGTGCTGGCCGTGATGCTGGCGGAGCTCAGCGTATTGATCGTGCCGCTGGTCGCCGAGACGTTCGTCGTAGTGACGTTGGTCGAGGACACGGTGCCGGCAGTGATGCTGCCTGCGGACACGGTGCCTGCGGTGAGCGTGCCCGTGCTGATGCTTGTGGAGGTCAGGTTGCCGACGGTGCCGCTGGTGGCGGAAAGGTTCGTCGTGGTGACGTTGGTCGAGGACACCGTGCCGGAGGTGATGCTGCCCGCAGACACGGTGCCTGCAGAGATGCTGCCTGCAGACACAGTGCCCGCTGTGAGGGTGGCCGTGCTGATGCTGGTGGAGGTCAGGCTGGTGGCCGTGGCCGAAGTTGTGCTCAGGCTGGTGGTGGTGACGCGCGTTGCGGTGATGCTGCCTGCCGCTACCGTGCCGGACGTGATGCTGCCCGAACTCAGGGTATTGATCGTGCCGTTGGTCGAGGTGATGGTGCCCGCGGTGAGGTCCGTTGCCGTCAGGTTGGGCGTGGAGATGCCATCGTCGGAAGTCAGTAGCCCGTTGTTGGGACCCCCGGTCACGTTGACATTGTTGCCGCCGACGCGAACCTGGGCATGTGCCACCGGCAAAGTCAGGACATAGCCTGCGCTAAGAAGCACCGAAGCGAGAAGCTGGCTCACGCCCGGACGGCGAACAATGAAAGAGCGAACACTGGGACGCTGGGATGTAGTCATTTGGACTTTCTTCCTTGAAGAAATCAGTTGCCATTTCTGGTCTTCCACACGCCCTCGTCGCGTGGAAGCAGGGTTGGGTTTCATCGAGTTACCCAATGCAACCGATGCTAGGAATCGAGGTCTTCGATGAACATCACCGGGATCCGTAGTTATGGATGTATGCATGTCGACCGATACGGCATCGACGAATGCATGCATGGCCCGCGAAGCCAACGTACATGCGGCTTAGCACGCATCGCACGAATCGCTTGCCGATGTTTGGAGGTGCGATCGCGCACGCGTTCCGCGTGTCGCGGTGCTACGTAACACGCGCGGTAACTCGCACGTAACAACGGCCTGAAAACGGCCTTCCGAAGGGCTTTGCCGGCCCTCGTTTTTCAGCTCGTTGCGAGCAATTTCTTCAACGAAATCAAAGTACTACACGCACCGAAGCGTCGCGTGCGCCGACGTTCGCCCGAGTGGGCATCGTTCCTGCGGTATCTGAAACGAAAGACAACATTTCGATGCTGCCCACTGGGTAGCCACAGAGCCAGAGGAAGTCGCGTGATCAATTTTTTCTTGGGCATTGACGGCGCATTCGGCACGGCCGAAGTCCGGTGCGCGGGGGCAGGAGAGCGGACATGGAAATGAACTTCCCCTACACCACCGCCTCCGCGAGGCCGGCGCCGACGGTCGCGCAGCTTTACGGCGGCGTGTTCCATGCCGCGCTGATCGTTGCGGACGCCGCCGCATCCGCCGATCGCATGCGGCGCATCCTCTGCGACCTCGCGCCGCATCGCCGCGTGGTGGTCGCCTCGGGCCGTGCCGAAGCCTTCAATCTGCTGGCGGCCTTGCCTTATGACCTCGTGCTGGTCGACATGGGGCTGCCGGGCGACGACGGCGTTGCTGTGCTCCACCACGTGCGCCAGACCTATCCGCGCATCGAGAGCGTCGGGATGTCGGCGGCCGATGACCAGCAGCAGGTGAACGCAGCCATCGCCGCTGGCGCCATCGGCTATCTCCTGACGGAATCCGACGATGCGGAGCTTGCCTATCTGCTGCGTTCGATCGAGCGTGGGGGATCGCCGATGGACTCGCGCATCGCGCGGCGCATCCTCGGCTCGATCGCCGCATCCGCGAAGGCGCGCACGATCGAGGCCATCCGCGTGCAGGGCCAGCCATCGCAGCGGCAGCAGCCGCCACAACGGCAGGAGGCTCCCGATTCCAGGCTGCCGCAGGACCTGCTGTCGCCGCGCGAGCTCAAGGTGCTGCGCCTGATCGCGCAGGGCTGGAGCAACAGGCAGATCGCCGAGGCGGTGTACCTGTCGGTCAATACCATCGAGTTCCACGCCAAGAGCATCTATCGCAAACTCTCCGTCAAGTCGCGGACCCAGGCGGTCCACGAGGCGATGCAGCACGGCCTCCTGAACTGAAGTCCCCGCGGCGACAGGCTCCTGTCGCCCCAGGCGGGCGCCCGCATGCGCGGCGCGCCTCGCCGTCGTTCGCCGGCCACGCGCCTGGCGGCCATTGAATATCCCTTTGGCGCCCCGCTACAATCGCGGGTTGACTCCTGCTCCAGCGAAGAAGACAAGAGGATCCCCCCATGAGTGACATGAATTCCGGCTCGACCCGGATCGACACCAGCAAGCGGACTTGGCTGATTGCATCAGGCTGTGCCGGCGTGGCGGGCGGTGTGGCCACCGCCATCCCGTTCGTGAGCACTTTCCAGCCGTCCGAGAAGGCCAAGGCTGCGGGTGCCGCGGTCGAGGTCGATATCTCGGCACTCAAGGTCGGCGAGAAGATCACCGTCGAATGGCGGGGCAAGCCGGTCTGGATCCTCAAGCGCTCCCCCCAGCAGATCGCTGAACTCCCCAAGCTGGACGGCCAGCTCGCCGACCCTCTCTCCAAGCGTCACCCCGACGAATTCACCCCCAAGTACGCACAGAACGAGCACCGCTCCATCAAGCCCGACGTGCTCGTCGTGGTCGGCATCTGCACCCACCTGGGCTGCTCGCCGACCGACCGCTTCCAGGCCGGCCCGCAGCCTTCGCTGCCGAACGACTGGGAAGGCGGCTTCCTCTGCCCCTGCCACGGTTCCACTTTCGACCTGGCCGGCCGGGTCTTCAAGAACAAGCCTGCGCCCGACAACCTGCCGGTGCCGCCGCACATGTACCTGTCGGACACCAAGCTCCTGATCGGTGAAGACTCCAAGAAGGCCTGAGGCGGAAGAAGAACATGGCTGAATTCCACGAGATTTCCCCCAATGCACCGGCCGGCGAGAAACTGCTGAACTGGGTCGACAACCGTTTCCCGCTGAGCAAGCTGTGGAACGACCAGTGGGGCAAGTACTACGCGCCGAAGAACTTCAACTTCTGGTACATCTTCGGCTCGCTGGCGATGCTGGTTCTCGTGATCCAGATCGTCACCGGCATCTTCCTCGTCATGCACTACAAGCCCGACGCGAACCAAGCGTTCGCATCGGTCGAGTACATCATGCGCGACGTGCCGTGGGGCTGGCTGATCCGCTACATCCACTCGACGGGCGCCTCGGCGTTCTTCATCGTGGTGTACCTGCACATGTTCCGCGGCCTCATGTACGGCAGCTACCGCAAGCCGCGCGAGCTGATCTGGGTGTTCGGCTGCGCGATCTTCCTGTGCCTGATGGCCGAAGCCTTCATGGGCTACCTGCTGCCTTGGGGCCAGATGTCCTACTGGGGCGCCCAGGTGATCGTGAACCTGTTCGCCGCCATCCCCTTCATCGGTCCCGACCTGGCCCTGCTGATCCGCGGCGACTATGTGGTGAGCGACGCCACGCTGAACCGCTTCTTCAGCTTCCACGTGATCGCGGTGCCCCTGGTGCTGCTCGGCCTGGTGGTGGCCCACCTGATCGCCCTGCACGAAGTGGGCTCGAACAACCCCGACGGCATCGAGATCAAGGCCAAGCGCGGCCCCGACGGCCATCCGCTGGACGGCATTCCGTCGCATCCGTACTACACCGTGCACGACATCTTCGGCGTGGTGGTGTTCCTCACGATCTTCTCGGCGGTGATCTTCTTCGCCCCCGAGGCTGGCGGCTACTTCCTCGAATACAACAACTTCATCCCGGCCGACTCGCTGAAGACGCCGAACCACATCGCCCCGGTGTGGTACTTCACGCCGTTCTATTCGATGCTGCGCGCGACCACCGACGACATGGTCAACGTGTTCTCGCTGATCATCGCTGCGGCCGCGATCTGGAACTTCGTCAAGGGCAAGTCGGGCATGGGCCTGAAGATCGCGGGCGTCGTCGTGGCTGCCGTGGTGATCTTCCTGCTCAAGACCTTCGACGCCAAGTTCTGGGGCGTGGTCGTCATGGGCGGCTCGGTCATCATCCTGTTCTTCCTGCCGTGGCTCGACCACAGCGAAGTCAAGTCGATCCGCTACCGTCCGGGCTGGCACAAGTACGTGTACGGCCTCTTCGTTTTCTTCTTCCTGATCCTGGGCTACCTGGGCATCCAGCCTCCCGGCGTCTGGGGCGAACTCGCCATCGGCTCGTTCAAGCTGGACATCGCGCAGACCATCTCGCAGATCGGCACCCTCGTGTACTTCGGCTTCTTCCTCCTGATGCCGTGGTGGAGCCGCAAGGGCGAATTCAAGACCGTGCCCGAGCGCGTGGTCTTCGCCGCCCATTGAGACAACCAGAAGCGCAAGAGAGCTGAGAGAAACACGATGAAGAAAAGCATTTCCGGCTGGCTCGCGGTCCTGGGGCTCGCTCTGGGCCTGACCTTCTCCGCGGCGGCATCGGCCGAGTCCGAGGGCATCGCGTGGGACAAGGCTCCCAACAAGACGACCGATCTCGCATCGCTGCAGAACGGTGCCAAGCTGTTTGTCAACTACTGCCTGAACTGCCACTCGGCCGCCTTCATGCGCTACAACCGCCTGCAGGACATCGGCATCAGCGAGCAGCAGATCAAGGACAACCTTCTGTTCACGACCGACAAGGTCGGCGAGACCATGAAGGCCAACATCGACGCGCGCCAGGCCAAGGAATGGTTCGGCACCACGCCGCCCGACCTGACGCTGGTCGCCCGTTCGCGCGCCGGCCATGGCGGCACCGGCGCCGACTACCTCTACACGTACCTCCGCACCTACTACCGCGACGAAACCAAGGCCACCGGCTGGAACAACCTCGTGTTCCCGAGCGTCGCCATGCCGAACCCCCTGTGGGAACTGCAAGGCGAGCGCCGCCCGGTGTATGCCAAGGTGGAGCAGCACGGCCATGAAGCCGAGGTGTTCACGGGCAAATGGGAGCAAGTCGCTCCCGGCACCCTGACACCCGTGCAATTCGATGCGGCCGTCGGCGACCTGGTGGGCTACCTGCAATGGATGGCCGAACCGGCACAGAACACCCGCGTGCGCATCGGCGTGTGGGTGCTGCTGTTCCTGGCCATGTCGGTGGTGTTCGTGTGGCGGCTGAACGCCTCGTACTGGAAAGACGTCAAGTAGTTCCGTCCACGCCGGCCGGATACCCTCGGGCATCCGGCCCCGCAGAGTGGGTTGCCAACGCGACCCACTCTTTTTGATTTTTAGGAGTCTCTCGCCATGATGGTCTTGTATTCAGGAACGACCTGCCCCTTTTCCCACCGTTGCCGCTTCGTGTTGTTCGAAAAGGGCATGGACTTCGAGATCCGCGACGTCGATCTCTACAACAAGCCCGAAGACATCAGCGTGATGAATCCGTACGGCCAGGTGCCGATCCTGGTCGAGCGCGACCTGATCCTGTACGAGTCGAACATCATCAACGAGTACATCGACGAGCGCTTCCCGCACCCGCAGCTGATGCCCGGCGACCCGGTCGACCGCGCCCGCGTGCGCCTGTTCCTGCTCAACTTCGAGAAGGAACTCTTCGTGCACGTCTCCACCCTCGAGAACCGCACCACCAAGGGCAACGAGAAGGCGCTCGAAAAGGCCCGCTCGCACATCCGCGACCGCCTCACGCAGCTTGCACCCGTGTTCCTCAAGAACAAGTACATGCTGGGCGACAACTTCTCGATGCTCGACGTGGCCATCGCGCCGCTGCTGTGGCGCCTCGACTACTACGGCATCGACCTGAGCAAGAACGCCGCGCCGCTGCTGAAGTACGCCGAGCGCATCTTCTCGCGCCCCGCGTACATCGAAGCGCTCACGCCGTCCGAAAAGGTCATGCGAAAGTAAGTAAGCTTCGTGCCTGCTTCCATCGCTTTTCGCTGTCTTTCATGATCAACGCGCTCGAGTCGTCCTCCACCCGCCCGTACCTTATCCGGGCGCTGTACGAATGGTGCACCGACAACGGGTTCACGCCCTATGTCGCGGTGCAGGTCGACGAAACCGTGCAGGTTCCGCGCGAGTACGTGAAGAACGGCGAAATCGTGCTCAACATCAGCTTCGACGCGACCAGCTCGCTCAAGCTCGGCAACGACTTCATCGAGTTCAAGGCCCGCTTCGCGGGCACGGCGCGTGAAATCAGCGTGCCGGTGGGGCGCGTGATCGCCATCTACGCGCGCGAGAACGGGCAGGGCATGGCGTTTCCCGCACCGGCTCCGGCGGCTGTTTCGCAGGATGACGACACCGGCGCTCCGGTGCCTGTCCAGGCTCCCGCACGCGCGCCGCTGCGCGACGCATCGCGCGGCGGCAGCGGCTCCGAGGGCGATGCCGGCAAGATCGTCCACTTGGTGACGGGCGAGGACGGCAGCGAGACAGTCGATGCCGGCGCGCCCACCGATCCGGCCGACGAGCCACCGCGCCCGCCCGCGGGTGGCGGCGCGAGGCCTTCGCTCAAGCGAATCAAGTAGCGGATGGCAGTGGGCGGCCGGGAGCATGCCGGCCGGCACCACTAGAATCACGCACTGACTGGAATTCGCCGCTTTAGCTCAATTGGTAGAGCACCCGCCTTGTAAGCGGAAGGTCGTCAGTTCGATTCCGACAAGCGGCACCACAAAAAAAGAACCCCTGAGTTCCGAAACGGCTCAGGGGTTTTTCTTTTTCTGTCTTTCGGCTCATGCTGAGGCCGATTGAGCGACGCCCTGCATCAGCAGCCCCAGCATCGCCAGTTGCGCCACCAGCGCCTGCCGCTGCGACGAGCGCACGTTTTCCAGCACGGCAGCCAGCAGCGCCGAGCTCTTCCCCAGCCCCGCCTGCTTTAGCCGCAGCACCTGGGCCTGCGCCCGTGACAGCGCGCCGCCGCCCTGGTGCCGCAGGCCCTGCCTGAGCCAGAGCGCCAGCAGCTCCAGCGTGTCGTCGGCGAGCGCGTTCAAGGGGGGCGCTTCCTCGGTGTCGCTGCGCAGATCCAGCGGCTGCGGCGCGGCCGCCTCGACCTGGAGTACCACCGCGCGCTGCGCCGTCAGCAGCGCCAGGGGCTGCATGACGGCCTGGTCGCCCTGCAGGTGCACCGTGCCCGCAACGGCGCGCAGCGGGCCGTGTTCGCCGGCAAGCGCGCGGGCCAGCGCGTCGACCGCGCCGGGCGAGACCGCGCGATGCGGCAATGCCAGGTGCAGGCATGCGTGGTCGTCGTCCGCGCTGGATTCGTCCGTCGCGGCGTCGTCCGGCGCCGCCTGGCCGAGCCGTGCATGCAGCACCTGAGCAGCCGCGTCCCAGTAGCACGAAGCCACTTCCATGCGCTCGAAAGCCACCACGTGCAGCTGGCCCGAGGCGCCGCTCGCAGCCTGCCTGGGCTTCACGAAATCCGGCTGCGCCTCGCGCAGATGAGCCACCAGCGCGGCCACGCTGTGCTGCTTCAGCGGCGCGACAAGGTCGTCCCACGACTTGGGCGACAGCGGCAGCACGCCCGTCTGCCGCGCGCCGGCCGCGATGTCGACCAGCCCGTTGGCGCGCCGCGTCGCGGTCTTGGTGATGACCTGCCCGCCCGCCAGCTGCCGCAGCGGAAAGCCCGCGACGCGCCGGTTCATGAGGCTGGGCGCGGCGCCGCCGGCCGCGGCATCGGCGGCGCGCGTCCACTGGCGCTCCAGCACCGTCACGTTCTGGGTGTCGGGGTCGGCGAACAGGATGCTCGCGCCCTCGGCGCTCTCGTCGGACCAGAGTTCGGCGCCGAGCGACACCAGCCGCAGATGGTCGAGCGCAACCTCGCCCTTCACGCCGATGCCGAGGATCTGGCTTGCCGGCAGCGCGGCCCGCGCGGAGCCCGGTTGCTGCGGCCGTCCGGCATGCGCCGCGGCCTGCAGCCGTGCCCACAGCTCGGTGAGCACGCGCAGCAGCCGCAGCGGCTCGAAGCGGCTGCTGCGGGCCTGTTGCGCCTGGAGCAGCTGCCAGAGTTCGTCGAGCGCATCGTCCACCCAGCTCCAGCCCTGCGCGCGGACCTGGTCCCGCACGGCCTCGAAGCGGGCGGCCAGCGCGATCGCGGGCTGGCTCGATCCGTCGAGCCACAGCGACAGCAGCAGGGCGTCGATCTGCGCGCGCAATGCGAGCGCGGCCTCGCCCTGCATCGCGGAAGAGGGTGAGGGCGGCGGCATGGCGTCGCCCGTGTTCTCGCTCGCCGGCGTGTTCGGCTGGACCTCGACCATCACCTCCGCCGAACCCGGCGCCAGCGCTCCGGCCTGCCGGAACGCCCACACCGCGATCACGACGTGCGCGCAGCCGCTGCCCTGCTTGCAGTCGCAGCGCGCATGAACCAGCGAGCTGCGCGAGAAGAAGCGCACGCTGCACATCGGCAGCCGAGCCACCGGCGGCGCGCTGGCGCTGCGCCATGCCTGCACGCCGACCACCGGGCGCGCGGCGGCGAGCTTGTTCGCCTGTTCCAGCACCGAGGGCGCGAGGCTCGCGGCCAGCACGGCGTCATCGAACTGAGCGGGGCTCCAGGCGCCTTCCGGTTCGGCCGAGGCTTCTTCGGCCGAGGCGGGCGGTGCGTCGGCCTTTGCCGATGCGGCCCGGGCCTGATAGGCCAGCACCAGCATCACCCGATGCCGGCACATGCCGCTCGCGGGGCAACTGCACTGCGCGTCGCGCAGCGTGCGGCCCGGCGGCAGGCTGGTGCGCACGCCGTCGTCGAACTGCGCCAGCACCGTGCCGTCCGCGCCGGTTTCGAGCGCGGGCAGCAGGCCGGCCGCCACGTCCTTCTGCGCGCGCTTGACGAAGCCGGCATTGGCCAGCGCCGTCAGCGCCTCGGGCGTCAGCTCGAGCAGATCGGCGCGCAACGATGCGATGTTGTCGCCGCTCATCCCTGCACCTTCTCGGCCAGCCAGCCGGCGAGCTGGCCCGGCGTCATTGCGCCGATCTGCGCGCCTTCTCGCACCAGCCGGGCCGCCATCTCGCGGTCGTAGTTGGGCTCGGCTTTCGAGTCGAGCGCGGCCAGCCCGAGCACTTTGGCGCCGGACTCCACCAGCGCCTTCACGCGGCGCACCAGTTCGTATTCGCTGCCGCCTTCGTAGAAGTCGCTCACCAGCACCACGATGCTCTTCGACGGGTTGGCGACCAGCGACTGCGCATAGGCCACTGCCTTCGCGATGTCGGTGCCGCCGCCGAGCTGCACCTTCATCAGCAGTTCCACGGGGTCGGAGACGTCGGCCGTCAGGTCGACCACCGCCGTGTCGAAGGCAACGAGCCGCGTGCGCATGCCGGGCAGTTGCCAGAGGCAGGCGGCCATCACCGCGCTGTGGATCACCGAGTCGACCATCGAGCCGCTCTGGTCGATCAGCAGCACGATGTCCCAAGGCTCCGCATGCCGCTTCGTGCGGCTGATGAACACCGGCCGCTCCACGTAGAGCTTGCGGCGCTGCGGATCGTAGCGGTGCAGGTTGGCGGCCAGCGTCTGCCGGAAGTCGAAGTTGCGCGCCACCTTCATGCGCGAACGTCGGCGCCGGTCGCGGCTGCCGCTGAAGGCCTGGCGCACTTCGGTGGCGAGCTTTTCCATGATGCGCCGCACCACCTCGGCCACCAGCTTGCGCGCGGCCGCCAGCACCTCGGGGTTCATCAGGTGCTTGGTGTGGAGCACCGCGCGCAGCAGCGATTCAGAAGGCTCGATGCGTTCCAGCACTTCGAGGTTGGTCACCACCTCGTCGATGCCGTAGCGCTCCACGGCGTCCTGCTCCAGCCGCTCGATCACTTCCTTCGGAAAGAGCGTGTGGATGGTGTTGATCCAGTCCGGCGTGCTCAGCGACGACGGTCCCAGGCCCGCGCTGCGCTCGCCGCGGCTCGCGCGGTCGGAGTCGCGGCCGTAGAGCCAGTCGAGCGCCGCATCGGCGGCCTGCGCCTCCGCGCTCAGCCCGCCGCAGGCCGATTCGGCCGGATCGCCCAGCAGCAGGCGCCAGCGCTGCAGCGGATCGGGAATGTCGAGGCTCATGGGCGAGGGGCTTTCTCGGTGTCTTTTTCTTTTTCTTCTTCCAGCGTCACACCCCAGGCTGCCAGGCGCGCGAACACCGCGTCTTCCACCCGGCGGGCTTCGGCCAGCTGCTCGGGCGGGGCCTCTCCGCTGCGGTGGGCGGTGAGGGTGCGGCGCGAGAGGTGCGTGGCGTCGTGCAGCGTGAGCACCTGGTCGGCGAGCAGGCCGCGCTCCTGCGGCGGCAGCCAGGCGAAGGCGGCGCGCAGGCTGGGCATGGCGCGCACGAAATCGGCGTTGTCCAGGGCCTGCACGGTGCGGTCCATGCCGGCGACGAAGGCGGGTTCGGAGGCCAGCTGCTCGCGCGCGAGCGCCAGCAGCCCGGTGAGCGCATCGCCGAGCACCGGGGCGGGCAGGGAATGCAGCAACTGCATGGCCTCGGCGACGCCGCTTTCACCCTGCGCGTGAGGGTCGTCGATGCGGCCGGCCAGGCTCAGCGTGGCGCCCAGCGCCGCACCGCGGCTCACGGGAGCCGCGGCGGAGTCGGCGGCCTTGCGCTGCCACACGGCGAGCGCGCGGGCTGGCTCCAGGTCGAGCAGCGGCTGGGCGTCTGGATGATCCTGCGCATGCGCCAGCACGTCGGCCACGATGCGGCGCAGTGCCAGATGCCCTTCGAGGTGCGACTGCATGTCGGCCGGCGCGATGGCCGCGGGCGGCTCCAGCAGCCACAGCGCGCGGTCGAAGCCCGACTCGATCACCACGCGCAGCACCGGCGCGTCGGCCATGCCCAGCATCTGTCCGTGGCGCAGCAGCGTGTGCAGCACCGACAGGGCAGTGCCCAGCGCCTCGAAGCGCGGCTCGGCAGCGATCGCGGCGCGCAGCTCGCGCAGCAGCGTGTCGCTCAGCGCGGAGAGCCCTGCCCACGCGGCCTGGTTGAGGCCTTCGGCCAGCGGGCCGATGCGGCCCTGGGCCTGGCGCAGGTCGTCTTCGAGCCGGGCGCGCGCCGCGTCGTGCAGGCTCGCGCCCCAGGCGCCGGCCTCGATCAGCGCGGCCTGCTGCTCCAGCGGCTCTGAGAGCGACCACTGCTCGGTGCGCTCGCCCGACATCGCGAGCTTCGGCCCCTGCGTGCGGCGCATGCCGGGCAGCCGCAGGATCGCGAGCCGGTGCAGCACGCGGCTCCTCGCGCGATCGGTTTCGGTGAGCAGGTCGAGCTTGAGCTGGCCGCGCAGCGCAATGCCGTGCGAAGCGAGTTCGGCCTGCACGGCGGCCACGAGGGGCGGCTGCGGCGTGCCGGGCGCGAGACGGCCGGCGGTGTCGCCGGCCAGCACGTCCATGGCCTGCACCAGCACGGGGTCGGTGCCGGGGCGCATGGCGCCGCGGTACGTCCAGGGCAGCGGCGCGTCCAGCGCGTCTTTCACTAGCGCGCCGGCCAGCGCGTCGAGCCAGTCGGAGCGCAGCGGCTTGTCGTGCCCGCGCAGCCGCGCGAGCCCCTGGGCGCGCAGGTGCACGGCCATCAGGTCGGCGGTGGAGGCGGGCAGCTTCTTGTCGCGCAGGCGCTGCATCACCTGCTGCAGCGCGCGGTGCGCGGCGCCCTCGGGGCCGTGCTCCCACATCCACTGGTAGTAAGCCGGCGACGGCATGCCCGAGGCATAGCCGGCGAAGGCGTCGAGGCGCTTGAAGGTGTAGGGCACGAGGTAGGAGCCGAAGCGAAGCGGGGCCTGGGGGCCATCGGCCCGGCTTTCTTCCTCGTCATCGTCGTCGCGGATCTCTGCCGAAGGCTGCGGCGTCTCGGGCAACGTGCCCGGCAGGCCCCGCCACAGCCGCGCCAGCGCAGGCGCGTGAAAGCCGCCGCAGACCACCAGCGCCTGCGCGCGTCCGGGTTCGCCCGGCTGCGCCATCGCCCAGGCGATCCAGCGCGCCATCATGGCTTCGCGCGCCTGGTTGCCCTGCGAGCCGGGGTCCTGGCCGCGCAGGTTGTCGAAGTAGGTGGCCAGGCGCTGCGCGAGCTCGGCTTCGTCGCAGCCGTCCTCGAACAGGTGGTCCCACAGCGCATCGCGGCCCTGCACGGAGAGCTTCTCGGTCAGCGCGCGCTCGTAGGCTTCGGCGCGCTCCTCGTGCTCGTGGTCGGCCACGTCGGCGTAGCGGTTCTCCATGCGCGAGAAGGCGTCGTGCCAGGCCGGCAGGTCGATGAAGCGCACGGCCGCGCCGACCTCGCGAGCGACCTGAAGCGCCTGCCATTCGGGCGAGTGTTCGGCGAAGGGCGACCACGAGCCGCGGTGCGTGCGGTCGCTCGACAGATAGCTGTAGATCGCCACCGGCAGCCGGTGCGGCAGGTACAGCTCGTCGAGCCGCTCGTTGAAGTCTGCCGGGCCTTCGATGAGCACGTACATGGGCCGCAGCGCACGGATGCGCTCGGCCACCAGCCGAGCGCAGGCCGGGCTGTGGTGGCGCACGCCGACGATGTGGGGCTGTGTCATCAGGGGAGACGGTGGCGTGCCTCGTAGTAGGCGCGCCAGTGGCTGCCGCTGCGTTTTGCCGCCTTCTGCTCGAAGTAGCGCCGCAGCTTCGCCCGGTCGTCCGCGTTGTCCTTCACCACCGTGCCGGCGATGCAGTCGACCAGGTCGGCCGGCGAGCCTTCGCGCTGTTCGAGGAACCACGCGCGCACGCCCACCGCGTGCGCCACGTTCACGGCTTCCGCGGTGGACATCACGGCGGTGAGCCGGTCCATGGCCGCATCGCCGCCGCCATTGCCTGCGTTGCCGCCATCGCCCTTCGCGGGTGCGCCGCGCAGGTCGCGGAAGGTCGACACCAGCAGCTCCAGCACGGGCGCGGGCACCGTCTTCGGAATGCCGCTCTGCGCGAGCAGCCGCGCCGACGATTCCTGCACCAGCGCCAGCTCGCGGTCGAAGTCGAGGATGGGGAACACGGTCTCGAAGTCGAAGCGGCGCTTGAGCGCCGCGCTCATCTCGTTCACGCCGCGGTCGCGCGTGTTGGCGGTGGCGATGATGTTGAAGCCCTCGCGCGCGTACAGCATGCCGTGCTCGCCCGAGAGCTCGGGCACCGCCATCACGCGGTCGGAGAGCATGCCCAGCAGGCAGTCCTGCACTTCGAGCGGCGCGCGCGTGATTTCCTCGAAGCGCACCACCTGGCCCTGCTGCATGCCCAGGTACAGCGGCGCAGGCACCATCGCGCGGGGGCTCGGGCCCTCGTTGATGAGCAGCGCGTAGTTCCAGCCGTACTTGATCTGGTCCTCGGTGATCGAGGCGCCGCCCTGGATGGTGAGCGTCGAGATGCCCGAGATGGCCGTTGCCAGCAGCTCCGACAGCATCGACTTCGCCGTGCCCGGCTCGCCCACCAGCATCAGCCCGCGCCCGGTGGCCAGCGTGACCAGCATGCGCTCGATGCTGGCCACGGGCGCGACGATCTTGGGCGCGATGTCGAGCGCCGCGTCGCCCAGGATGAAAGAGCGCGCGGCCTTCAGGCTCAGCGCCCAGCCGGGCGGGCGCGGGTCCTTGTCCTGCGCGCGCAGGCGGGCGAGCTGGTCGGCGTAGAGGATCTCGGCCGGCGGGCGCTGCAGCGCGGCGGGTGCCGAAGCGGAGGTGGTGTCCCTGGTTGTCTTGCTTGTGGTGGCCATCTGGTCGTTCAGGCGCGAAGGCCTTCCATGTCACGAATGAGTTCGCTCGCGGAAATCGGATCGAGCTGGTTCAGCGTCTCCGCGTCCTGCATGTTGCCCCAGCCCGAAGGCTTGCCGACCTGCACTTCGCCGAGTTCCTGTTCGGGGTACTCGTCGACCATGCCGACGATGATGCCCGGGTCGAGGTACAGCTCGATCACGCGGTCGGTGCCCAGCGGCTTGGTGAAGTACCAGATGCCGCCGCCGTCCTGCGCCTCGCCGCGGCGCCAGCCCTTGTTGACCAGGCCGAGCACGCGGCCGGTGGGCACCTTCGCCTTCTTCCAGCGTTCGAGCTTGTTGCTGCCCTTTTCTTCGTCGGTGAGCGTGTAGACGTCGCGGCCGATCTGCGCGAAGGGCTGCAGCAGCTCGTAGTCGGCGAACACCTGGCCGAAGGCCGCGGCGTCGGCGGCCGGAAGGTCGAGCGCGTGCGGCACGCCGATTCGCAGGTTGTCGCCCGTGGGCAGTTCGAAGGCGTCGTCTTCCGCCGTGGTGTAGCTGCCGTCCTCCGCCACGCGGAAGCAGGCCTTGAGCGTGCCGCCGTAGCTGCCGCCGCCCGGCACCTCGTACACGCCCCAGATCAGCCGCTGCACGATGTGGCGCACCAGCGGGTGCTCGACCAGGAAGGTGCGGAACACCTCGGGCGTCCAGCGCCGGCGCGCGCACATCGCGACTTCGAGGCGCAGCAGCTGCTGGCTCGCGACGGTGCGCGCGTCCTTCTTGAGCAGCTTGAAGCGTTCGACCGCATCCTTGCCCAGCTCGGCGTCGTCGGTCTTCTTGGGCTTGGGCAGGTCGGGCAGGCGCGCGCCGGCCGCGCCGTCTGCGCCGATCTCGCGCACGTAGGGCTTGAGCGTCTCGTCGAAGCCCACCTTGAAGGCGCGCGGGCCGAAGTCCAGCCGCATGGTGCCCTGCTCGTCGAGGCCGAGGTCGGGCGCGAGCCGGTCCTCGAGTTCCTCGGTGCTCAGGCCGCGCGCCTCGGCGATGGCGTCGATCTTCTCGCGCGCCTTGTCCTGCAGGCCCTTGAACTTGACCTTCTGCGCGATGCCGTTGAGCAGCATCAGCGCCACGTCGCTGCCGATGTTGGCGAGCACGTCCAGGCCGGTGACGGCGCGCGCATGCGCCGCCTCGCCGGGCCAGGCGCGGATGAAGGGCGTGAGCCTGCGCGCGGTGTCGTCGTTGCCCAGGTGACCCAGGCTGGTGAGGGCCCAGCCTTCCTTGCTCGGGCCGCCGGCTTCGAGCCAGGCGGTGAAGGCGTCCCAGGCGAAGTCGGCGAGCGAGGCGGCGTCGCAGGCTTCCTTGACCACGGCGATGCCTCCGTAGACCTCCTCGTTGGTCGGGAAGGTCAGCATCTGGCCCAGATGCTCCAGCGCGTCGTCGGGCAGCGCCTTGCCGTTCTTCAGCACGGGCCGGCGCCAGCCGCGCGGCTGCCAGAACTGGGGCAGCTTCGCGCGCTTGGTGGGGAAGCGGTCGAGCGGGCTCTCGTCGAGCACGGCGCGCAGCGCCTCCACCACCTCGGGCCTGCCGTAGCGGCCGGCGACTTCGAGCAGCAGCGCCTCGTGGCCGTTGGCATGCAGCAGGCGCAGCGCCGAGCCCGCGCAGTCGCGCGCCTCGCCGGCCTTGCCCAGCGCGGGCGCGATCAGGCCGCAGGCGGTGTGCTCGGGGTACTGCAACAGCCACGCGCGGCCTTCGGCGCGAAGCGTCTTGAGCTTGGCGAAGGCGCGCGCGGCCGGCAGGGCCAGTTCGGCCGCGCCGTAGTACAGCGCGTACGAGAGGTTGTCGGTGGGCTTGGAGCGCACCATCGCCACCAGGCCGGGCAGCACCGCGAGGCCGTGGGTGGCGAGGATGCGGCCGATGTCGTCGCTCTCGGCCTCGCCCGCCACGGCGTTCCAGAACGCGATGCCGATCGGCGCCGGCAGCAGCGGCACGAAGCTCGCGTAGAAGCTGAACCAGTAGTAGCGGTCCTTCTTGCGCTCGGCCACCATCTCGCGCCAGCTCGTGACGAGCCCCTCGGCGTTGCCGGCCGCGATGGCGGCTGCGGCGGTCTTGGCGAACGGCGTGAGGCTCTGGCGGCGCTTGTCGAAGCCCAGTTCGTCGAGCAGCGTCTCGACGTTCTTCGCGGCGGCGTCATGCCGGCCGGTCTGCCACGAGTTCAGGCGCAGCGCGCTTTCGCGCTTGCCTTCGTCCCATTGCTCCACCGGCGCCACGGCCAGCGGCTCCAGCACCAGCGCGCCGGCGGCCTTCTTCTGCACCTTGGCGAGCCAGGGCGGCGCGGCCAGGACGCCGGGGAGCTCGCTCGCGTCGGCCACATCGGTGGGGCCGGCGAGCAGCGCGAGCTGCTTGTCGATCACCGCCTGCGCGCCTGCGTCGAGCCACGGCCGCAATGCCGGCAACGCGGCGCCATGCGCGCGCAGCAGGCGCGTGAGGCTGGGCGTGACGAGGTTGGCGTCCTTGCCGCCCGCCGCGACCAGCCTCGCGAGCGCCGGAATCGCCGCCATCGGCCAGCGATCGACGGCCAGCGCGAGCCGCGCCAAGGCCTGCTTCGAGCTGCCCGCGGCGCGCGCCAGCGCCAGCACGGCCTCGGGCGTGCCGATGCAGGCCAGCGCGTCGCCCGCATGGTCGTTCGCGGCGCCGCGCTCCAGCACCGGCACGGCGTCCACGCCGCGCTCCTGCACCGTCGTGCTCGTCATGGAGCCGCTGCCCCAGAAGCCGGCCGAATAGCTCAGGCGCACCTTCGCGGCCAGCGCGATGGCGTCGGGGTCGGTGGCCGTGAGCTGCAGCCAGTGCATGTTCTCTGGCGTGGACTTGTCGGCCGCCAGCGTGTGCACGAGGGCGTTCGAGATTTCGGGCGCGTCGGGCAGCAGCATGGCGAGCGCCGGCTGGCGCGTCGGGTGCACCTTGGGCAGGCCGGCCTCGATGCGGTCGCGGCAGTCCTGCCAGACCTCGGGCGCGGCCAGCGACAGGTGCGCGCGCAGCGCCTGTTCGCCGGCTCCCAGCGGGCCGTAGTAGGAGCTGCCCATCTGCCGCGTGACGGTGGCGGTGAAGCCGTACTGGTGCTTCTTCGTTGCCCGGTCGTAGGCGGACTGCACCTCGATCTGCTGCGCGGCGAGCACCATGTCGACGGTGTCCGGCAGCCCGTATTGCTTGACGAGGTAGTTCACCACCGCCTCGCCCATCTCGCTCGTGTTGTAGTTGCCGCCGGTGCCCAGCGCGAGCGCCAGCAGCACGGTGTCGGCCTCGGCATCGGGCGCGGGAATGGGCTGCGTGCTGCGGTCGATCATGCGCTGGGTGGCTGCGCGCAGGGCGGCATCGGTGCCCGTCATGTCGACGTTGAGATCCAGCTTGCGGCGCACCGGCAGCCAGGCCGCGCCGGCGCTCGGCAGTTCATCGAAGGGCTTGGCCGGAAAGCGGCGCGAGGGAAAGGCTTCGCGCTGCATCTCGGGCGAGAGCCGCACGGGCGTGCCGGCCGCGAGCCACGGCGGCGTGTCGGCGCTCACGGCCAGGGGCTCGACGCCGGCCGGTGCTGGCGCGGCGTCTTGCGCCGCTGCCGACGCGGTGCCCAGCTCCTTCGCGAGGGCCTGCGCGTTCTTCGCGGGCGTGCAGTTGTTGCCCCAGCCGTACAGCAGGCCGCTGTTTCGCAGCCGCTTGAAGGCGAGCGCGGCGCCTTGTTCGCTCACGCCGTGCTGGCGCTTGAGGACCGCCACGGTGATCAACTCCGTGGACGCGATCTGGTTGGCTTCCATCTGGGCGCGCACCGCTTCGAACGCGCGGTCGGCCTGCGCATCGATGCTCTCGGCGGGGGCTGTGGGAGTTGTGGGAGCTGTGGGAACTGCCGGTGCCGCGGCGGGCTCCTGTGCCGCAGCCGATGCTGCCGGCGCGGCCGTCTGCGCCTTGGGTGCCGCCTCGGCCTTGGGCTTCGCCTCGCTCTTGCCGATGGCCGCACCGGCCGCCACGCCCACTTCGCTGTAGCCCTTGCCGGTCTTCTCGGTCACCAGCTTGGTCAGCGCGGTGCCGGCCTTGGCGGCGTCGGCGAACGACTTGGTCTGGCTCTGGCCCGCGGTGCCGATGCGGCCCCAGCGGATGTTGAGTTCGGCATCGACCTGCTCGACCTCCCAGAATTTGCTGGCGGTTCCTTCGATCAGCTCAAAACGGCGCATGGAAAAACGTTCTCCTGTGAATCGATGAAATGCGGCTGGCGGTCGCGCGCTGCGGCCTGCATGGCGGGCCGGCGGTTTGCTCCCTCGCTTGCTCGCCGCCGAGGATAAGGGCCCGGCGTGAAGGCTTGGCCTGCCCGCGGCAGGAAGATGAGGTCTCGTGCGCCGATGCGTACGAAGAAATCATTCAGGCGCGCGCCGCCTCGCCCGAAATCTCCCCGGCGAACGCATAGGCGGGCCCCATGCGCTGGCGCTTGCAGTGCTGCAGCGCGCGGCCGGCCGATTCGAGCAGGCCGGCCAGCGTGTCGCCGTCGGCAGGGTGGCAGGCAATGCCGATGCTGAGTTCTCCGCCCGCGAGCAGCCGGCCTTCGTGGGCCACCGGGCGCGCTCCGGCGGTCTCGATGCGGATCGCCATCTCCGCGAGCTTCTGCCGCGGCGGGTTGCCGACCAGGAGGATCGCGAACGAGCTGTGGTCGCTGCCTTCGCGGTCCTCGCCAGGTGCATCGCCCTCCAGCCGGGCCACGAGGTCGTCGGCGCGCACCTGCTCGCGCAGGCGCTGCGCGATGGCGGCCAGGACCGTGTTGCTGGCCGCGCGGCCGTGCCGCTCGCTCACCGCCGCGAAACCGTTCAGGTCGATCAGCATCAGCGAGAACTGCCGGCCGTCGCGCAGCCATTCCTCGCCACGGCGCTCGAAGCCGGTGCGGCTCGCGGCGCCGGTGAGCGCGTCGATGCCGGGGGAGGCCATGAGCGCATGCGCGCGCATTTCCATGGCCCGATCGGCTCGCAGGCGGGCGGCGGCGGCCAGCGCGAGTGCCGCCAGTTCGGCGATCACCGCGGCCTGTGCCGGGTTCACCTGGCCCGGCGCCAACGGCCGTTCGCTCCAGCCGGAGAGGTGCGCGGCAGAGATGCCCGCCAGCAGCAGCACCGCGCCTGCACAGACCAGCAGGGCGGTCCAGTTCATCCGGCGCCGCACCGCCAGCGCGCCCGCAGCGAGGATCACGGTGGAGGCGATCACCAGTGCCTGCAGCACGCGCAATATCGATGGAAGCCGGGTTTCGATTGCGGCATGAAGCGCCGCGAGAGCCAGCGCGGCGAGCAGCACCAGGGCCGCCTTGTCCAGGCGCGGCATGAACCGGCGCAGCTCCAGCAACTGCCGTGCGAACTGCAGCCGGCAGCCCGCCCACAGAACCAGCGCGAGCGCCGCCCAGTGCGCGAGCGGGTCACCGGGTGCGAGGCGTTCGAGTGCCGCGAAGGCCGCGAGCGCGAAGCCGCAGGCCAGCAGATACCAGCCGTGCAGGCGCGCGCCGGACGCCACCAGCAGCACGAGGCCGCAGACCATCAGGCCGGCCAGCAGGCCGTGGCTCACGCTGCCCGCCATGTGCTGCGGCGGGCGGCTGGAACGGGGCGGTAACTGGCTGGCATCCGGTCGGTTCTGGGCGGGTGGGCGAGGGTGGCCGATCGTAGCCTCGAAGCGGCGCCCGCCCCGTAGCCGGCGGGAAAGAAAGCAGTGCGAGAGAACCCGCGAAGGATCCGACCGGGGGCCGGATCAAGAATCAGACGAAGGGCCGGGCCTGCTGCTCCTGCCTCTGCGGCGTCTCGCCGCTGCCGGGCTCGGCGATGCGCCGGTGCTGCTCGGCCAGCCTGGAGGCCGACATCACGCGCGACAGCGCCACCTGCATCTTGTTGCGCCAGCCCGCGATCACGCCGCTCTCGTCGCGCATCATCGCCTCGAAGCCGATCCTCGCGACCTCCGCCGGATCGGCCTTGTCGCCCTGCCGGCCGACGCGCGTGTCGAGCATGTCGGCGCGCGCGAAGAAGTGGGTGTCGGTCACGCCCGGCATCAGGCAGGTGACCGACACGCCCGTGCCCTTGAGCTCGTCGCGCAGTGCCATGGCGAAGGAATCGATGAAAGCCTTGCTGCCGTTGTAGACCGCCTGGAAGCTGCCCGGCTGGAACCCCGCGATGGAGCCGGTGATGAGGATGCGCCCGCGGCCCGCCTCGCGCATCTGCCGGCCCACGCACTGCACGAGGTAGATGGTGCCGGTGATGTTGGTGTTGATGACGTGCTGCACGTCGTGGAAGTCCTGGTCGAGAAAGCCGTGGCCCAGGCCGTGTCCCGCGTTGGCGAACAGCGCGTGCACCGGCCGGCCTTCGGTGGCCGCGAGCAGCGCGTCCACGCCGTCGCGCGTGGCGAAGTCGGCGCGCACCGAGAACACGTTGGCGCCGAGCATGCGCAGCTCGGTCTCGGCCTGCGCCAGCGGCTCGTCGGCGCCGATCAGCAGGTCGTAGCCCTTGCGCGCCGCCAGCAGCGCGAGCTGGAAGCCGATGCCGGAAGAGGCCCCGGTCACAACGGCAAGAGGACGGATGTCTGTGGTCTGCATGTCGATCTCCTGTAGTCGTTGGCGACGAGGTTCATGCCGCGCCCACGCTGCCCGTCACCGGCAGCACGATGCCCGTGATGTAGCTGGCGCAGCAGGGAGCGGCGAGGAACACGTAGGCCGGCGACAGCTCCTCCGGCTGGGCCGGGCGCTTCATGCCGGTCTGTTTGCCGAAGTCCTGCACTTTCTCCGCCGGGCTGTCCGCGGGGTTCAGCGGCGTCCAGACCGGCCCCGGCGCCACCGCGTTCACGCGGATGCCCTTGTCCTGCAGGTTGCTCGCCAGCGCCTTGGTGAAGGCGTGGATCGCGCCCTTGGTGGTCGAGTAGTCGAGCAGGTGCGCGCTGCCCTCGAGCCCGGTGACCGAGCCGGTGTTGATGATCGAACTGCCCTCGCGCAGGTGCGGCACCGCGGCGCGCGCCATCTGGAAATAGCCGTAGACGTTGGTGCGCAGCGTGAGGTCGAGCCGTTCGTCGGTGATGTCGCCGATGGAGGCCGCGTGCAGCTGGAAGGCCGCGTTGTTCACGAGGATGTCGAGCTTGCCGAATGCCTTGACCGTTTCGTCGACCGCCTTCTGGCAGAAGGCCGGATCGCGCACGTCGCCCTTGAGGAGCACGCAGCGCGCGCCCTCGGCCTCGACGTGGCGGCGGGTCTCGTCGGCATCCTCGTCCTCCGAGAGGTAGGCGATCGCGACGTCCGCGCCCTCGCGGGCATAGAGCACGGCCACCGCGCGGCCGATGCCGGAGTCGCCGCCGGTGATGAGCGCGGTCATGCCCTCGAGCTTGCCGCTGCCCTTGTAGTCGGGGGCTTCGAAGCGCGGGCGCAGGGCCATGTCGGCTTCGTTGCCGGGCTTGCGCAGGTGCTGCGCCGGCATCGGGTTGGCAGGCTGCGGCCGGTGGCCGGCCTGCACGGGTGTTTCTTGTTCTTCTTTTTCTTTCTTCGTCTTCTTCAGCGAGACTGCGTCCGCCTGGTCCTTTGCGTCCTGCGCGCGCTGGACCTCGCGCTGCCGCGAAACGACTCGCGCGGCGGCGCCGTGGTTGTTGCTTCTGCTCTTGCTGTCGACGGATTTCATGGGTGGCATCTCCTTGGCATTTCCTGCGATGGAAGTTCCACCGTAGAACGCCCGCCTGCCGCATGCGTAGGAATCCGTCCCGACCACACGCCCGTCATGGAGCATGCGGTGGCGGTTTTTCTTTCAAAGGGTAACGCCGGCGACGCACCGCCGCGTCGCCGGCGCCAAGGCTCTGCTGGAACTGCCTCGCTAGAACTCCGCGCCCTCGACCAGGAAGCGCAGTCGCCGCACGCCCTGCCACTCGTCGGCATCGAGCCGGAAGGCCAGCTTGACCTTCGGCGGCAGCGGCTCGGTGTGGCTGAACCAGATCGCATCGATGGGCTGGCCCTGGTGCCTGAGCTTGAGCGACAGGTGCTTCTCGCCCACCAGCCGCTGCGACACCACTTCCACCTCCTCGCTGAAGGTGGGCGGCGCGAAGCCCTGGCCCCACACCTCGCGGTGCAGCGTGTCGACGAGGTCGATACGCATGTACTCGCGTGCGATGGGGCCGTCGGTCTCGATCTGGCGCGTGAGCGCGGATTCGGCCAGCAGCTCGCGCGCGACCTGCGCGAAGCCCTTCTCGAAAGTGTCGAAGTGCTCGCGCGCCACGGTGCAGCCGGCGGCCATCGCGTGGCCGCCGAAGCGCAGCAGCACGCCCGGATGGCGCTTGGCCACGAGGTCGAGCGCATCGCGCAGGTGGAAGCCCGGGATCGAGCGGCCCGAGCCCTTCAGCTCCTGCTCCTTGCCCGGCGCGCCGCTCGCGGCGAAGACGAAAGTCGGGCGGTGGAAGCGGTCCTTGATGCGCGAGGCCACGATGCCGACCACGCCTTCGTGGAAGCCCGCGTCGAACACGCTGATGGCCGGCGGCGGCGCTTCGATGCCGTCGCCGTCGGCGGCGAACAGCGACTCGGCCAGCAGCAGCGCCTGGTCGCGCATGCCGCCCTCGATGTCGCGCCGCTCGCGGTTGATGCCGTCGAGCATGCGCGCGAGTTCCTCGGCGCGGCCCGCGTCGTCGGTCAGCAGGCATTCGATGCCCAGCGTCATGTCCGAAAGCCGGCCCGCGGCGTTGATGCGCGGGCCGAGCGCGAAGCCGAAGTCGAAGGTGGTGGCCACCGACGCGTTGCGCCCCGCCGCTTTGAACAGCGCCGCAACGCCCGCCGGCATCGCGCCCGCGCGGATGCGGCGCAGGCCCTGCGCCACGAGGCGGCGGTTGTTGGCATCGAGCCGCACCACGTCGGCGACCGTACCGAGCGCGACGAGCGGCAGCAGCGCATCGAGCTTGGGTTGCGTGGCCGTGTCGAACACGCCGCGCCTGCGCAGCTCCGAGCGCAGCGCCAGCAGCACATAGAACATCACGCCCACGCCGGCGATGCTCTTGCTCTCGAAGCCGCAGCCGGGCTGGTTGGGGTTGACCAGCACGTCGGCCGAGGGCAGCTCGGGCCCGGGCAGGTGATGGTCGGTCACCAGCACTTGCAGGCCGCGCGCCTTGGCCGCGGCCACGCCCTCGACGCTGGCGATGCCGTTGTCGACGGTGATGAGCATGTCGGCGCCGCTCGCGGCCACGCGCTCGGCAATGGGCGGCGTGAGGCCGTAGCCGTCGACCACGCGGTCGGGCACGAGGTAGCTCACGTTCTTCGCGCCCAAGAGGCGCAGGCCGCGCACGCCGACCGCGCAGGCGGTGGCGCCGTCGCAGTCGTAGTCGGCGACGATGCACAGGCGCTTGTCCTGCGCGATGGCGTCGGCCAGCAGCACGGCGGCTTCGCGGGTGCCGTGCAGGGTGTCGGGCGGCAGCAGCAGCGCGAGGCCGTCGTCCAGCTCTTCCTTGGCACGCACGCCGCGCGCGGCGAAGAGCCTCGCCAGCAGCGGATGCACGCCGGCCTGTTCCAGCGCCCAGACGGTGCGCGGCGGTATCTCGCGGGCTACGATTTTCATAGCGCCTCCAGCACGGTGGCCGCCTGCTTGCGCTCGAAGAGGCTCTTCGCCCAGCGCGCCAGGCCGCGCGGCTGCACGGTGTAGCGCTGCGAGGCGCGGTCACCGCACAGCGTGAGCGACACGTCGGCCGCGCCGCGCGTGTACTCGGCCAGCAGGGCGGCGAGCGGGCCGGCGTCGATCGCCTGCCAGGCGGCGGCCCAGCCGATGCCGTCGTCGCGCAGCGCGGCAATGCGCAGGCTGTCGTTCACGGTCGGCACCACCGCTGGTTCCGCAGCTTCCTTCTTCAGGGCGCCGGTGCCGGCCAGCCAGAAGGAATTGATCGGCGGCACGCCGCGCGCGGCGCGCTCGTCGTTCACGCGCTGGGTGTACAGCAGCATCTGCATCTCGTTCTGCAGCCGGCGCAGCGGCCGCGCGGCGTCGGCCAGCGGCGACCACTGCGAGATGGGGTAACCCACCGCGCGGTCGATGGAGGCGGTGGCCAGCCCTTCGAAGATGGGCGCGCGCGCCAGCCAGCGGCCGGGCACGGGCGAGGGGTGCAGCGCGATGCCGTCCTCCTCGAAGAAGGGGCGCGCGGCTTCCAGCAGGGCGGCCGATTCGGCGGCGTCGATCTCGATGGAGCCCGGGTCGCCCAGCACCACGTCGTCGATGCCGACCTGCCAGTTGCACAGCGTGACCAGGCCCCAGCCCCCGGTGTCGCCGGGTTCCGCGATGCCCAGCCGGCGCGCTTCGAGCGCGGCCCAGGGGATGCAGCCGTCGGGCGCGTCGATGCCGAGCGCCTGCGCCAGCGCGCGTTCGTGCGGAGGCGAGCGCGTGCTTTCGTCCTGCGTATCGGTGTCGGCTAGGGTGAGGCGGGAGAGCAGGCTCTCCAGATTGGGGAGCCGCAGAGCGGGCAGCGCCGCGCGGCATGACGGGGAACCGCGGCCGGCGAAGGGAATCAGTAGTTGGCGTGGGGAGGTTTCGGCCATCCCCTTATTGTCCGGGAAGCCTCAGGGGCATCCGGAATGCCACAATTCCGACCCTATGCGATTTCCCTATGAACTGCAGCTTGGCTGGCGCTATACGCGCGCAGGCCGGGCGACGCGGCGCAACGGCTTCATCTCCTTCATCTCCGGTGTCTCGATGCTCGGCATCGCGCTGGGCGTGGCGGCGCTGATCATTGTGCTCAGTGTGATGAACGGCTTCCAGAAGGAAGTGCGCGACCGCATGCTCGGCGTGGTGTCGCACATCGAGATCTTCTCGCGCGACGGGCAGGCGCTGCAGAGCCTCGACCAGATCATGGCGGCCGCGCGCAAGCACCCCGAGGTGGTCGGCGCGGCGCCCTTCATCAACACCCAGGCGCTCATCGCGCGCGGCGAGGACATGAAGGGCACGCTGGTGCGCGGCATCGACCCCAAGCTCGAACCCGAAGTCACCGACATCAACGGCATCGCCTCGCGCGGCACCTTCGACAAGCTCGTGCCGGGCCAGTTCGGCATCGTGCTCGGCGCCGAGCTGGCGCGTTCGCTCTTCGTGCAGCCGGGCGACCAGGTCACGCTGGTGGCGCCGGGCGGGCAGGTCACGCCGGCGGGCGTGGTGCCCCGGCTCAAGCAGTTCACCGTGGTCGGCACCTTCGATTCGGGCCACTACGAATACGACTCCGCGCTGGCCATGGTGCACGAGCAGGACGCCGCCAAGGTGTTCCGCCTGGAAGGCCCCACCGGCATCCGCCTGAAGCTCAAGAACCTCAACGAGGCGCGCGACGTGGCCGACCAGCTGGCCGTGAGCCTGCCGGGCGAGTTCCTCATCCGCGACTGGACGCGCCAGAACAAGACCTGGTTCGCGGCGGTGCAGGTCGAGAAACGCATGATGTTCATCATCCTCACGCTGATCGTGGCGGTGGCGGCCTTCAACCTGGTCTCCACGCTCGTGATGACCGTGACCGACAAGCGCGCCGACATCGCCATCCTGCGCACGCTGGGCAGCTCGCCGCGCAGCATCATGGGCATCTTCGTGGTGCAGGGCGCGATGGTGGGCGTGATCGGCACCGTGGCCGGCCTGCTGCTGGGCCTGGGCATCGCCTACAACATCGACGTGATCGTGCCCTTCCTGGAGCAGCTCTTCCACGCGAGCTTCCTGCCGAAGGACATCTACCTGATCAGCAAGATGCCCAGCGATCCGCAGCAAAGCGACATCGTGCCGATTGCGATCATTTCCCTGGTGCTGGCCTTCGTCGCCACGCTGTATCCGAGCTGGCGCGCCAGCCGCGTGAACCCCGCCGAAGCCCTGCGCTATGAGTGAAGTAGTTCTGAAAGCCCGTGGACTGACCAAGCGGTTCCACGAGGGCAGGCTCGACCTGACCGTGCTGCACGGCGTCGACCTCGACGTACATGCCGGCGAAACGCTGGCCATCGTCGGCGCCTCCGGCTCCGGCAAGAGCACGCTGCTGCACCTCATGGGCGGGCTCGACGAGCCCACCACCGGCAAGGTCGAACTGCTGGGCAAGGACATCGCGCACGCCGATCCGGCCGAGCAGGGGCGCCTGCGCAACCAGCACCTGGGCTTCGTCTACCAGTTCCACCACCTGCTGCCCGAATTCAGCGCGCTGGACAACGTGGCCATGCCGCTGAAGATCCGCCGCGTGGAGAAGCAGGCAGCCGCGCAGTCGGCCGCGAAGATCCTCGAGAGCGTGGGCCTCGGCCAGCGCCTGCACCACCGCCCGGCCGAGCTCTCGGGCGGCGAGCGCCAGCGCGTGGCGATAGCGCGCGCGCTGGTCACGCAGCCGGCCTGCGTATTGGCCGACGAGCCCACCGGCAACCTCGACCGCAGCACGGCCGACACGGTGTTCGCCTTGATGCTGGACCTCGCGCACCGGCATGGCACGGCTTTCGTCATGGTCACGCACGACCAGGACTTGGCGAAGCGGTGCGATCGGGTGCTGCAGTTGGTGGCGGGGCGGCTGGCGGGGTGATTCGGGCCGGCCTGGCACGGCCGGCGCAATGTCGCGAAACTGGGGGGCGCCTGTCCGTCAGGACGGGCCGAAGTCCAAAATCACAGGAGCCCGTTTCATGCTGCCCATGTTCTCAATGGAATCCGAAGACGACACCAAGCCCGCAGCCACCGCCGAGCCGCGCAATTCCTATCTGGAAGAAAAGGCGTTCAAGTCGCGCACCCTGCTGATCTTCGGCGCCATCACCGATTCGGTGGCCGCCGATGTCACCCGCCGGCTCATCGCGCTGGACGCGGACAGTTCAGAGAAGCCCATCGACATCCTCGTGAGCTCGCCCGGCGGGCACCTGGAGTCGGGCGACGCCATCCACGACATCGTGCGCTTCATCAGCGCGCCGGTGAACATGATCGGCACCGGCTGGGTGGGCAGCGCGGCCACCCACCTGTTCCTGGCGGCGCCGCGCGAGCGCCGCGTGTGCCTGCCCAACACCCGCTTCCTGATCCACCAGCCCAGCGGCGGCGCGGGCGGCCAGGCGACCGACATCGCCATCCAGGCGCAGGAAATCATCAAGGCCCGTCAGCGCATCGCGCACGAGATCGCGCGCGAGACCGGCAAGCCCATCGACGTGGTGCTGGCCGACATCGAACGCGACCGCTGGCTCTCGGCCGAGGAGGCGGTGGAGTACGGGCTGGTCTCGCGGATCATCCAGCGCAAGACCGAACTGCACGGCTGACCGGACCGGGATCGAATCAGGCCTTGGGCTTGTAGGCCACCACGTCGATCTCGACCCGCGCGTCGATCATCAGCCGGGCCTCGGTGGTCGAGCGCGCCGGCTTGTTTTCACCGAAATAGCTCATGTAGATGCGGTTGAAGGCACCGAAATCGCGCGCGTCCTGCAGCCAGCAGGTGCTCTTGCACACGTCGTCGAAGGTGGCGCCTGCCAGGGCGAGCACGGTCTTGATGTTTTCCATCACCTGGCGCGTCTGCGCCTCGATGCCGCCCACCACGATCTCGCCGTCCTTGTTCACGGGCACCTGGCCCGAGACGTAGATGAAGTCGCCGGCGCGCACGGCCGGGGAGAAGGGGCGGACCTGGCGGTCGGAGGCCAGGGGAGGGGCGCCAAGGTATTCGAGGGGCATGGGTACTCCTGAGGTGAAAGGAAGGAACAAGAAAAGCAAAAGGACAAGGCTGGAGCCAGCCGTGAGTATCCCTCTGATTTGAAAATCTATTTCAAAAATCAGGCCAAACGAGGGTTAACACGGATGATTTGGCATGGATACTGCTTCAAAGTCCGGGCCAGAGAGAAAATTTCTTTCACAAATCAGTCCGCCCCATGAAGGAGTTCCCCATGCCCCACGTCGGTCCTGTCCAGCGCCTGCCCATGCTGTCGAAGCGCAGCCTGCTGGGCGCCTCCCTGCTCGCGATGCTGTGCGCCGCGCTGCCCCACCAGGGCGCCCACGCGCAGGGCCCGCGCAACTTCGCCACGCTGGCGATGGTGGCGGAGCCGCAGACGCTCGACCCGATGGCCTCCACCGCCGACCTGGTCGGAACCATCATGCAGCACGTGTACGAGACGCTCTACACCTTCGACGCCAAGTGGAACGTGGTGCCGATGCTGGCCGAGGGCATGCCGAAGATCTCGGCCGACGGCAAGAGCTACGCCATCACCCTGCGCAAGGGCGTGATGCTGCACAGCGGGCGCGAGCTCACGGCCGACGACGTGGTGGCCAGCCTGCAGCGCTGGATGGACCAGTCGCCGCGCGGCAAGGCCGTGGGCAAGGCAATCGACAGCCTCAAGGCCAAGGGCCCGCTGGCGGTCGAGATCGTGCTGAAGGAACCCTACGCGCCGCTGCTCTCGCAACTCGCGCTGCCTAGCGGCATGGCCGCCATCATGGCCAAGGACTCGATCGCCTCGCCGCTGAAGGACTTCGTCGGAACCGGCCCCTACAAGTTCAAGGAGCGCCGCCCCGACCAGTTCGTGCTGCTCACCCGCTTCGACAAGTACAGCGCGCGCAAGGAGGCCGCCAGCGGCTACGGCGGCAAGCGCGAAGCGGCCATCGAGGAACTGCGCTTCGTGCCCGTGCCCAACGCCAGCACCCGCGTCGAGGGCGCGCTGGCCGGCCAGTACGACTTTGCCGACCTGCTGCCGGTGGAAGCGCTGCCGCGCCTGGAGAAATCGGGCGGCAAGACGGTGCCGATCATGACGCCCTCGTTCGGCTTCCCGTACCTCGTGCTCAACACCAAGGAAGGCGTGGCCGCCAGCCAGCCGGTGCGCCAGGCGATCCAGACCGCGCTGGGCGAGGGCGAGATGCTCGCCGCCGGCTTCGGCGACACGCGCTTCTTCGTGGCCGAGCCCAACCACTTCCCGAAGGGCTCGCCGTTCTACTCGACCGCAGGCGCCGACCAGTACAACCAGCGCAACGCCGCCAAGGCCAAGGAAGCCGCCGCCAAGGCCGGCTACAAGGGCGAGCCGATCCGCGTGCTCACCAGCCGCCAGTACGACTTCCACTACAACATGGCGCTGCTGATGGCCGAGCAGCTCAAGCGCGCCGGCTTCAAGGTCGACCTCAACGTGGTCGACTGGGCCACGCTGGTGCAGCGCCGCAACGACGCCAAGCTGTGGGACATCTACGTCACCCACTCGGGCCAGTTCCCCGAGCCCATGCTCTCGCCGCCGCAGCTCGGCGACGGCGCGCCCGGCTGGTGGGAAACGCCTGCCAAGAAGTCGGCGCTGCGGGCCTTCAACGTCGAGAGCGACCCCGCCAAGCGCGGCGCGCTGTGGGGCAAGGTGCAGCAGGTGGTGTATGACGAGGTGCCATACATCAACGTCGGCAAGTTCAACGGCCTCTCGGCCAAGAGCCCGGCGCTGGACAACTACCAGCCCGCGACCTGGCCGTTCTTCTGGAACGCGAAGATCAAGTAAGAAGGCGGAGACACACAGCCATGCCGTCGCGTCGCCAACTCCTGCAAGCCAGCGCATTGGCCTCCGGCCTCGGGGCTCTGGGCCTCGAACCTTCCCTTGCCTTCGCCGCCCGGGCTGCCGCCAAGGGCCCGGTCTACGCCTACGTCGGCACCTACAGCGACGGCGGCAAGCCGTGGCGCGGCGGCCGCGGGCAGGGTGTGCACCAGTTCGTGCTCGACAGCGCCACCGGTGCGCTCAAGCCGATTCCGGGCGCACCGGCGGCGGTGGCGAGCACGGGCGAGGGCGCGAAGCTGCGCAACCCCGCCTCGCTCGCACGCCACCCGAAGCTGCCGATGCTCTATGCGGCCAACGAGTTCGAGGCCGGCTCGGTCTCGGCCTTCCGTATCGGCGCCGACGGCGCGCTGTCGTTCGTGTCCGAAACGCCCTGCGGCGGCAAGGACCCGGCCTACATCAGCGTGCACCCCGACGGCCGCTTTCTCTTCACCGCCAACTACGCGAGCGGCGACGTCAGCGTGCTTGCGCTGCGCGCCGACGGCACGCCCGACCCGGGCGTCGCAGCCGTCGTCTACAAGGACGTGGACGCCTGCGGCGCCGGCACGCCCTGCAAACCCGGCGCCGACGTGGTGCCTCAGGCGGCGCGCTCGCACGAAGGCTTCGCCACCAGCGACCACGACGGCCCGCACGCGCACATGGTGCATGCCGACCCGAAGGGCAACTTCGTGCTGGTGGCCGACCTGGGGCTCGACCGCGTCATCTCCTACCGCTTCGACCGCATCAGCGGTGTGCTGAGCCAGCCCAACACCGTTGCCGTGTCCGAAAGCTCCGGCGCGCGCCACTTCGTGTTCCACCCGAACGGCAAGTGGTTCTACCTGGTGAACGAGGAGGCCTCGACCATCGCCTTCATGCGCTACGACGACACCACCGGCGTGCTCACGCTGGTGAGCGAGACCTCGGCGCTGCCCAAGGGCTTCAAGGGCACCAGCTACGCATCGGGCATCCGCATGCTGCCCGACGGCCAGCACTTCGTGTCGCTCAACCGGCTGCACGACTCGATCTCGATCTTCAAGGTCGACCCTCGCACCGGCGCGCCCACGCTGGTGCGCGAGGAATGGTCACGCGGCAACTACCCGCGCAGCTGCACGCTCGACCCGAGCGGCAGGTTCCTCTACGTGTGCCACAACAAGCAGGGCGACAACGTGACCGTCTTCCGCGTCAAGGGTGGCGACATCCAGTTCACCGGCCAGTACGTCGCGGTCGGTTCCGCCGCCGCCCTCGAGTTCTCCGCGTGATGAAGAAATCGCTGTTCCGCTACATCGCCTCCCGCGCCGCGGGCATGCTGGTCGTGCTCGCCATCGTGGCGGTGCTGGTCTTCGTGCTCACGCGCGCTGCATCGGGCGATCCGGTCTCGGTGCTGCTGGGCGACCAGGCCACCGCGGCCGACATCGCCCGCGTGCAGAAGGAGTACGGCCTCGACAAGCCGCTGCCCGTGCAGTTCGGCTACTGGCTGCGCGAGGTGCTGCAGGGCAACCTCGGCCAGTCGATCTTCCTGCAGCGCCCGGTGACGCAGGCGCTGTGGGAGCGCTCCGAACCCACCACGCTGCTCGCGCTGATGGCGGTGGCCATCGCGGCGCTGATCGGCGTGCCGTGCGGCATCGTCTCTGCCGTGTTCCGGGGGCGCGTGGTCGACCAGCTCTTCACCGGCATCGCGATGCTGGGCGCGAGCATCCCGAGCTTCTGGCTGGGCATCGTGCTGATCCAGATCTTCGCCGTCTCTTTCGGCTGGTTCCCGGTGTCGGGGTATGGCGCGCCCGATGCGCCGTTCGCGGAACGTTTGCATTCGCTGGTGCTGCCGGCCACCGTGCTGGGCCTGCTGAACTCCGCGCTCATCATTCGCTTCACGCGTGCCTCGATGCTCGACGTGCTCGGTGAAGACTATGTGCGCACCGCGCGCTCCAAGGGCCTGAGCGAAAGCACCGTGGTGCTCAAGCACGCGCTGCGCAATGCGCTGGTGCCCATCGTCACGGTGATCGGCCTCACGGTGGCGCTGATGATCGGCGGTGCCGTCATTACCGAGACCGTCTTCGGCCTGCCGGGCGTGGGCAACCTGGTGGTCAGCGCGGTGCTGCGCCGCGACTACCCCGTGATCCAGGGCGCGCTGCTGGTGATCGCGGCGATCTACGTGCTCATCAATTTCTCCATCGACCTGCTGTACGCGGTGGTCGACCCGCGCGTGAAGGTCTGAGAAAAATGCAGATGCCCCGAATGCTCCGCCAGCTGATGCACAGACGCATCGTGATGGTGTCCGCGCTGGTGCTGCTGGTGATCGCGGTGCTCGCGATCGGCGCGCCGCTGTTCGCTTCCATCGACCCCAACGACACGGCCGTGCTCGAACGCCTGAAGGCGCCGAGCGCCGAGCACCTGCTCGGCACCGACGAGCTCGGCCGCGACCTGTATTCGCGCATCGTCCACGGCGCGCGCTACTCGCTGGCCATCGCCGCGCTCACCGCACTGGGCGCCGTGATCGCGGGCACGGTGCTGGGCCTGATGGCCGGTTTCTTCCGCCGGCTCGACGCGCCGCTGATGCGCGTGGTCGACGCGATGATGTCCTTCCCCGACATCCTGCTGGCGATCGCGCTGGTGGCGATCCTCGGGCCATCGCTCGTGAACACCGTGCTGGCGCTGGTGCTGGTCTACACGCCGCGCGTGGCGCGGGTGGTGCGGGCCTCGACGCTGGTGGTGCGCGAGCTGCTCTTCGTGGAAGCCGTGCGCGCGCTGGGTGTGCGCACCTCGCGCATCCTGTGGCGGCACATCCTGCCGAACCTGATGTCGCCGATCCTGGTGCAGGTGTCGTTCATCTTCGCGTACGCGATCCTGGCCGAGGCGGGGCTGTCGTTCCTCGGCGTGGGCGTGCCGCCCGAGATCCCGACCTGGGGCACCATGGTCGCGGGCAGCCAGCAGTACGCGCACCAGGCCTTCTGGGTGGTGCTGTTCCCGGGGCTCGCGATCATCTTCACCGCGCTGTCGCTGCAGCTGCTGGGCGACGGCGTGCGCGACCTGCTCGACCCGAAGCTCAAGAAGACGTCATGACTGGTTCTGTCGTTGTTTCGGGCGTGCGTGGGGCGTGCGGCGCTCACGCCGACGGGGTGCCTTGCTCCGCGAATGTCCCCCGGCCTGCGGCCTCCTCCTTTATTTCGCTGCGCAAGGCACCCCGCCGTCGTGATCGTTCAGAGCACCGGTTGATCAGCCGGCACGAGAGCTGTGCACGCACCCCGAACAAGCCAGCCAACAGCAACCAAAGGAGGCCAGGAAAATGAACGACCTCAGCAAGCCGCGTCTCACGGTCAGCAACCTCAGCACCAGCTTCCCTACCGAGGACGGCCTCGTGCGCTCGGTGGCCGACGTGAGCTTCTCGATCCAGCCTGGCAAGACCACCGCGCTGGTCGGCGAGTCGGGCTCCGGCAAGTCGGTGACCAGCCTCACGCTGATGCGCCTGCTGCCCAAGACCGCCAACGCGCAGGTCAGCGGCAGCGCCTCCTTCGTGACGCGCGAGGGCAAGACGCTCGACCTGCTGGGCATCGGCGAGCGCGAGATGCGTTCGCTGCGCGGCAACCAGCTGTCGATGATCTTCCAGGAGCCGATGACCAGCCTGAACCCGGTGTTCACCATCGGCGAGCAGATCGCGGAGAGCGTGCGCCTGCACAAGGGGCTCGACCGCAAGGCGGCGCTGGCGCATGCGCAGCGCATGCTGGAGCTGGTGGAGATTCCGGCGGCCGCGCAGCGCATCCACGAATACCCGCACCAGCTTTCGGGCGGCATGCGCCAGCGCGCGATGATCGCCCTGGCGATGGCCTGCGATCCGACGCTGCTGATCGCAGACGAGCCCACCACCGCGCTCGACGTGACCATCCAGGCGCAGATCCTCGAACTCATGCGCCGGCTGCAGGCAGAAACGGGCATGAGCATCCTGTTCATCACCCACAACCTCGGCGTGGTCGCGCACCATGCCGACGACGTGGTCGTGATGTATTCGGGCCGCGTGGTCGAGAGCGCGCCGGTGCGGCCGCTGTTCGCGCAGCCGGAGCATCCATACACGCAGGGCCTGCTGGCCTGCCTGCCGGGCAAGGCGCGCCAGCCCGGCCAGCCCAAGCCCAAGCGCCTGTTCGCCATTCGCGGCCAGGTGTCGAGCCCGCTGGCGCCGCCGCCGGGGTGTGCGTTCGAGCCGCGCTGCGACTTGGCACTGGCCGAATGCAGTGCCGCGATGCCGCCGTTGCTGGACATCCGGCAGGGGCGGCAGGCGCGATGTGTTCGCGTGCAGCCTGAAGCGGCGCTGGCGAGGGCCGCATGACGAGCGCGCTGTTCCTGTCTTGCTCCCTCTCCCGCTTGCGGGAGAGGGCTGGGGTGAGGGTGGCCCCCGTGGCCCTCGCACGCACCCTCATCCCCCGCCTTCTCCCGCAAGCGGGAGAAGGGGCCAATACCGAATACCCACGATGACCACCGCTCCTCCCCTCATCGAAGTCCGCGCCCTCAAGAAATACTTCGGCAGCAGCGACCGTCCGGTGCGCGCGGTGGACGACGTGTCCTTCGCGATCCAGCCCGGCGAGACGCTGGGCCTGGTTGGCGAATCGGGCTCGGGCAAGAGCACCATCGGCCGCACGGTGCTGCGCCTGCTGGAGCGCAGTGGCGGCCAGGTGCTGTACCGCGGCGACGACATCGGCGAGCTCTCTGCCGAGCGCATGCGCAGGCTGCGCAGCAAGCTGCAGATCATCTTTCAGGACCCGTACGCCAGCCTGAATCCGAAGATGCGCATCGGCGCGATCCTCGGCGAGGCGCTGTCCACGCACGGCCTGCACAAGGGCGCGGCCGCGCGCGAGAAGCGCATTGCCGAGCTGCTCGAAACCGTGGGCCTGCGCGCAGAACACGCCAACCGCTTCCCGCACGAGTTCTCGGGCGGGCAGCGGCAGCGCATCGGCGTGGCGCGCGCGCTGGCCGTCGAGCCCGAGTTCATCGTGGCCGACGAGCCGTTGTCGGCGCTGGACGTGTCCATTCAATCGCAGGTCATCAACCTGCTGGCCGACCTGCGCGAGCGGCTGGGCCTGACGATGCTCTTCATCTCGCACGACCTCGACGTGGTCGAGTACCTGTGCGACCGCGTGGTGGTGCTATACCTCGGCAAGGTGATGGAAGTCGCCACCACCGAGGAGCTGTTCGCGCGCCCCTCGCATCCCTACACCCGTGCGCTGCTGGCCGCGAGCCCGAAGCCCGATCCGGAGATGGCGACCGAGCGCATCGCGCTGAAGGGCGACATTCCCAGCCCCATCTCGCCGCCTTCGGGCTGCGTGTTCCGCACGCGCTGCCCGCATGCCATCGAAGCCTGTGCGCAGACGGTGCCACCGCTCGAAGAGATTTCGGCGGGACACTACAGCGCCTGCATCAGAACCAGAGAACTCTCATCCAACATCGCTGCATGACTTCCATGACCGCCGCCACCGACTTCACCGACCCGCTGCTGGGCAGCAATTTCAAGGGCTACCCGCGCACCGCCGCGCCGCGCCGGCGCAGCGAGATCGGCACCGCCGGCTGGAACGTGCTGGCCGGCGACCTGCCGCTGCCGCTGGCCGTGCTCAAGCGCGAGGCGCTGGAGCACAACCTGGCGTGGATGCAGTCGCGTGTGCGCGAGTGGGGCATCGACCTCGCGCCGCACGGCAAGACCACCATGTCGCCGCAGCTCTTCCAGCGCCAGCTCGACGCCGGCGCCTGGGGCCTGACCTTCGCCACCGTCACGCAACTGGCCGTGGGCGTGGCGGCCGGCGCGCGCCGCACGCTCATTGCCAACCAGGTGGTGAGCGACGAGGACCTGGCCGGCATCCAGCTGCTGCTGAGCGAGCATGCCGACCTGCGCATCGTGTTCCTGGTCGATTCGCTGGCGCAGCTGGCGCTGATCGAAGACTGGTCGAAGCGCCACCCGTCGAGCGTGCCCTTCGAGGTGATGATCGAAATCGGCGTGGACGGTGCGCGCACCGGCTGCCGCACGCACGAGGAAGCCGTGGCGCTGGCCACGCGGCTGCGCGCGAGCGAGGCCGTGCGGCTCGTGGGTATCGAGTGCTACGAAGGGCAGGGCGCCACCGGCCAGAGCGAGCCCGACGCCGCCTACGCCAAGGCGCTGATGGACCGCGTGGAAGCCGTGGCCCGCCACTGCGACGAGAACAGACTCTTCGAGACCGACGAGGTGCTGGTCTCGGCCGGCGGATCGGCCATCTTCGACCTCGTGGCCGGGCGCCTGAAGCCCGCGCTGGGCGCGCCGGTGCGCGGCCTGCTGCGCTCGGGCTGCTACGTGACGCACGACCACGGCTTCTACAAGCGCATGGTGAGCGCGGTGGACGAGCGCCTGGGTTGCGACTGTGGCGAAAGCCTGGTGCCGGCGATGGAAGTCTGGGCCACCGTGCAGTCGCGTCCGGAGCCGGGCCTGGCGATCCTGGCGGTGGGCAAGCGCGACATCTCCTTCGACCTCTCGCTGCCCGTGCCGATCGCGCGCGCGGCGCGCGGAGAACTGCAGCCGCAGGGCGTGCCCGCCGGCTGGAAGATCACCGCGCTGAACGACCAGCACGCCTACCTGCGCTGGGAAGCGAACGAGGAAGCCGAGGCGCCGAAGGTCGGCGACCGCGTGGGCCTGGGCATCTCGCACCCCTGCACCACCTTCGACAAGTGGCACTGGATGCCGGTCGTCGAGCAGGACTACCGCGTGAGCGACGCGGTGGCCATGCACTTCTGACCGAGCGGCTCCTGAACGCATACCGATGACCCCCTCACTGCTCCAGAAGATCGCGGACATCCGCAGCGACGCTCCGGCGACGCGGCGCGCGATTCTCGACCTGATCCTCGAAGACCCCGACCGCGTGCTCGAAGAAAGCTTCGAGCAGCTGGCCGAGCGCTCGCGCAGCTCGGTGCCCACCATCATGCGCACCTGCCGCGACCTGGGCTTTGCCGGCCTGCGCGAATTCAAGCTCGCGCTCGCGCAGGAACTCGCGCTGGGCGGCTCGCCGCTGCATCGCCGCGTGAACATCGAGGACGCGGCCGACGAAGTGGTCGGCAAGATCGCGCGCAGCGCGGCGGCCTCGGTCTCGGGCGTGCGCGGCCAGCTCGACATGCAGGTGCTCGACGGCGCCGTGGCCGCCATCGCGGCTGCCCCGCACGTCGACCTGTACGGCGCGGGCGCCACCTCGTGGTTCATGGCCAACGACCTGCAGGCGCGGCTTTTCCGCCTGGGCCTCTCGGCCAACGCATGGGCCGACTACCACCTGCAGCAGGTGGCCGGCGCGGCGCAGCGCCCGGGCGGCGTGGTCATCGCCATCTCGCACGTGGGCGGCATGCCCTCGCTGCTCGACGCGGTGGACATCGCGCGCGGGCAGGGCGCCAAGGTGGTCGCGCTCACGCGGCCGGGCACGGCGCTCGCGGCCAAGGCCGACTTTCTTCTCGGGCTCTCGGTGCCCGACGACGCGGTGATGCACGTGGGCATCGACGCCTACCTGACGCACCTCACGGTGATCGAGATCCTCACCGTGCTGGTGGCCCAGCGCCGCGGCGAGCCGGCAGTGCAGCGCCTGCAGCGCGCGCGCGAGGCCTTCCAGCGCCACGGCATCGACGCCACCACGCATCCGCTGCAGAGCTGGGACGGCGGCGGCGTGAACGACGGAGGGAGCGCATCGTGAGCGAGAGCAACAAGAAGGCTGTGCTGCTCGAGGCGGGCCTGGTGGTCGACGGCTCGGGCGGCCCCTCGTGGCCGGGCGACGTGCTGCTGCAGGGCGACCGCATCGTCGCGCTCGGCGAAGGCCTGCGCGGGCGGCTGCCCGACGGCCTGTCGCTGGCCGACGTCGAGGTGGTCGACTGCCGCGCGAAGGTGATCGCCCCCGGCTTCATCGACGCGCACACGCACGACGACGCCATCGTGCTGCGCGACCCGCTGTGCCTGCCAAAGGTGTCGCAGGGCATCACCACGGTGGTGACGGGCAACTGCGGCATCTCGCTCGCGCCGTACCGCACGCCGCAGTCGCTGCCGCCGCTCACGCTGCTGGGCGCCGATTCGTTCCGGCACGCGACCATGGCCGAGTACCGCGCGGCCGTCGATGCGACGCAGCCCGCGCTCAACGTGGCCGCGCTGGTCGGCCACACCACGCTGCGCTTCGCCGCCATGCAGGCGCTGGACCGTCCGGCCAATGCCGACGAGCTGGCGCGCATGGAGGCGCTGCTCGACGGCTGCATGGCCGACGGGGCGCACGGCATGTCGTCTGGCCTGTTCTATGAAGAAGCCTTCGCGGCGCCGGCTGAGGAGGTGACCGCGCTGGCGCGCGTGGTGAGCCGCCACGGCGGCGTCTACGCCACGCACCTGCGCAGCGAGATGCAGCAGATCATCGAGGCGCTGCACGAGGCCGGCGACTGCGCCTTCGAGGCGGGCGTGCCGCTGGTGATCTCGCACCACAAGTGCGCCGGCCCCGCCAACTGGGGCCGCACGAAGGAGACGCTGCCGCTGATCGAGTCGCTCGCGCAGCGCCAGAAGATCGCGATGGACGTGTACCCCTACGTGGCCGGCTCCACCGTGCTGCGCGAGGACCTGGTGGACGGCGTGATCGACGTGCTGCTGACCTGGTCAGACCCGCATCCGGAGATGACGGGGCGGCTCGTCTCCGACATCGCGCGCGAATGGGGCGTGAGCGAGCAGGAGGCCTGCCTGCGGCTGAAGCCGGGCGGTGCCTGCTACTTCCAGATGCAGGAGGAGGACGTGGAGCGTGTCATCTCCCACCCGCTCACCATGATCGGCAGCGACGGCCTGCCGCACGACCGCCATCCGCATCCGCGCCTGTGGGGCGCCTTCCCGCGGGTGTTCGCGCGCTACTGGCGCCAGCGCAGGCTCTTCACGCTGGAGCAGGCGGTGCACAAGATGACCGGCATGACCGCGCGCAACCTGCGCATCGCCGACCGTGGCCTGCTGCGCGCAGGCACCATGGCCGACGTGGTGGTCTTCGACCCCGAGACCATCGCCGACACCGCCACCTACGACAAGCCGCACGGCGTGAGCCTGGGCGTGGAGCGGGTGTTCGTGAACGGCGTGCTGGCCTATCGCGGCGGCGAGCCCGAGGCCCGGGTGCTCGCGCGCGCGGGGCGGATGCTCACGCGCGGGAGCGCGAGCTAGCGTCCGCTTACATCGCGATGTTTCCGGGGACGCGCGCGCCTCGCGGCCGGCCACTTCGGGCCCTGTGCGGCCCTGGAGCCATCGGGCGGCTCCCTGGATCCGGGCCCTGGAGCTGCTGCTCCGGCAGTGCCATGGTGCACCGCAATATCTGTGTGGCTATAACCTCAAGACCTCTAAAGTTCTAACATTCCGGGCAAAAATCAGTCAAACTGCGCACTTACCAGCCGTCGAATTCCTACTGGAGCAAAGATGGACAAGGACGCCGAAGGCCTTGGCGCCGACTTCGAGTTGTGGCAACAGCTCACTGACGACTACGAAGCAGCACTGGGCGCGCTCGCCCGGGGCGAGCCCGGCGCGCGAGAGCGGGTGCTCCGGCTGTCGCTGGCGTTGCGGCAACTGCATCCCGATCTTTCCCCTGTCGGCGACAACGGCTGACGCAGCGTCGGGAAGGCGTTTTCCCGGCGGCGGCGCTCAGGCCGGGCCCGAATCCCCGGACTCCTCTTTCTCCCCTTCTTCCTCAGCCTGCGCCTGGAACATGCGCGCGAAGTCGCAGCATTCCTGCGCCAGCATCACGATCGACGAGGTGAGCGCGCTGCGGTGCTCGCCCTTGTGCATCGCCACATAGCGCACCACCGGCAGGGCCGGCGCCACTTCGATCACCGCGAGCATGCCCGCCGCCACCAGCGGCTGCAGGCACTCGCGCGGCAGGTAGCTCACGCCCAGGCCCGACACCGTCAGCCCGGTCAGGGCCACCAGGTTGCTCACCACGATCACGTCGGCGGGCTGCACGCCCTGTTCCTTCATCCATGCGTCGTAGGCGCGGCCGGTGCCGGAGTTGTTGCCCTGCACCAGCATGCGGTGGCGCGCCAGCTCGTGCAGCCGCATGGCGCCGCCGTTGGGTTGCGGCACCACGCCGGGCTTGCACATCCACGCGCTCCTCACCTGGCCGATGACCTTGTGCGGCAGGCGCGAGTCGGCGAAGGTCTCGGGCACGATGACCAGGTCGAGTTCGTCGGCCAGCAGCTTGTCGCGCAGCTGCAGGCTGTCGTCCACGTCGGGCTCGAGGATCACCTTGGGGTAGTGCTGCCGGATCAGCCCGACCAGCCGCGGCAGCCAGGTCATTGCCGTGAGCTCGGTCACGCCGAGGCGGATGCGCCGCTCCACCACGCCCGGCTTGCCGAACTGCTCGATGGCCGCGTCGCGCTGCTCCAGCAGCTTGCGGGCGAGCACGAACATCTCCTCGCCCTTCTCGGTGAGGCGGGCGGTGCGCTGGCTGCGGTCGAAGAGTTCGGTGTCGAAGAGCTGCTCCAGCTCGTGCACCCGCTTGGAGATGGCCGACTGTGAGGTGTGCAGCTGGTTGGCCGCCTGCGCGAAGCCGCCGAGGCGGGCGATCCAGTACAGGGCTTCGAGCTGCTTGAAGGTCATCACGGGATTTCGGCTCCAAAGAACTCTTTTTCTCATGCAATTCGATCACAAAAAATCGCTTTTGGAAATTTGTTCATAAGCCGAAGATTCGCCCGATCCACCTCATCGACTCTTCAAGGAACCCGCCATGGACTTCAGGAAACTGCCTCTCGCGCTTGGACTCGCCATTGCCTTCGCCTGCGGCGCCGCCAGCGCCCAGGACGGCGGCACGCTGCAGAAGATCAAGGACAGCGGCACGATCCAGATCGGCGCGCGCGACAGCCAGATCCCCTTCTCGTACAAGCTCAGCGCCGACAGCGCCCCCATCGGCTTCACCACCGACATCTGCCTGAAGATCGTCGACGCCGTGAAGGCCAGGCTGGGTCTCGCGAAGATCGACGTGCGCTACACGATGCTCAACTCGACCAACCGCATCCCGCTGCTGCAGAACGGCACCGTCGACCTCGACTGCGCGACCACCACCAACACCACGCAGCGCCAGCAGCAGGTCGACTTCGCGCCCAGCCACTTCGTGACCAACATCACCGCCGCGGTGAAGAAGGCCTCGGGCATCAATGCGCTGGCCGACCTCAACGGCAAGAACGTGGCCACCGTCTCGGGCAGCACCTCCATCCAGCTGCTGCGCGGCGCACGCAAGAGCGGCACCATCGAGGTCAACGAGATCGCGGGCAAGGACACCTCCGACGGCTTTCTGCTGCTGTCCACCGGCCGCGCCGACGCCTACGTGCTCGACGACGTTCAGCTCGCCGGCATGATCGCCAGCTCCACCAATCCGGGCGACTACAAGATCCTCAAGGAATCGCTGCGCCAGGAGCCCTACGGGATCATGCTGCGCAAGGACGACCCGCAGTTCAAGGCGCTGGTGGACGAGACCGTCACGGGCCTGATGAAGTCGGGCGCCATCGACCAGCTCTACACCAAGTGGTTCCTCTCGCCGATCCCGCCGAAGAACGCGAACCTCAACTTCCCGATGACGGACGCGGTGCGCGAGATCTACAAGAACCCGAACAACAAGGGCGTCTGAGCGATGGATTCCAAGCTGTCATCGAGCCATCCGAACGGCCTGGCCTTTTCCGACGCGCTCATGCGCGAGGTGAAGAGCCGCTTCCTGCAGGTCGACCACGACCACCACGGCCGCGAGCGCCTGTACTTCGACAATGCAGGCGGCTCCTTCCGCCTGAAGGCCGCGGCCGAGCGCTTCGCGCAGGTCGATGCCATTCCCGACAACACCGAACGCATCCACGCCACCGCCGTCGAGCTGCAGCAGATCCAGGCCAGGGGCTGCGCCGACCTGCGCACCATCCTCAATGCCACGGGCGGCAGCGTGTACGCCTCGCTCACCGCCTCGGGCGCCATGTTCGACATGGTGCGCGCGGTGGCCGAGAACGTGCCGGGCACGAACATGGTCACCACCGTGCTCGAGCACCCCTCTGCCTTCGACGCGATGAGCCTCTACGCCCAGCGCCTGGGCCGCGAGCTGCGCGTGGCGAAGAGCAACCCCGTCACTGGCGGCGTGGACGTCGACGAGATCGTGCGGCTGGTCGACAAGGACACCTGCCTGCTCAACGTGATCCACGCGTCGAACATCTCGGGCGCCAAGCTCGACATGGAAGCCATCGTGCGCCGCGCGCGCGAGATCAAGCCCGACCTCTACATCCTGGTCGATGCCGTGCAGCACGCGCCGCACGGCCTCATCGACCTGCAGAAGACGCCGGTGGACGGCATCAACCTCGCGCCCTACAAGTTCTTCGGCTGCAGGGGCTCGGGCCTGTCGTGGATGTCCGACCGCGCGGCCGTGCTGCCGCACCACAAGCTCGCGGGCAAGAAGCCCGACTACTGGGACCTGGGCAGCGCCTCGCCGTGGCAGTTCGCGGTGCTCACCGAGATCGTCGACTACGTGTGCTGGCTGGGCTCGCACTTCAGCGATGCCACCGACCGGCGTGAGCTCTTCGTTGCGGGCATCGCGCACATCGAACTGCACGAGCGCGCGCTGCTGGCCGCGCTGCTCGACGGCACCGCGAACGCCACCGGCATGCGCAAGATGGAAGGCGTCAACGTCTTCCTCGACTACGAAGACCTGAGCAAGCGCGACCTGATCCTGGGCATCGGCTTCGACCGCATCGACTGCACGCAGGCGGTGGTCGAGTACGCGAAGCGTGGCGTGACGGTCTACGAGCGCGTGGCGAGCAGCATCTACTCGAAGCGCATGCTCGAGTCCTTCGGGCTCATGGGCACCGTGCGGGTGTCGCCGCTGCACTGCCATTCGATGGCGGACATCGAGAAGTTCCTGCGGATCACACGAGAGATCGCCCAGAACGAGCAGTGAGGGGCACCGCGTCGTCGACGCTCCACGGCGCGTACACCTCGGCGCGCAGGTCGGGTGAATTCACCTTGGCCAGCAGATCGCGCACGTCGTCCTTCACGCGCGCCAGCGAGAGGCGCAGGCCCCGCACGCGCACGTAAGCCGCGAAGTCGCACAGCGCCTCGATGCTGGTCGCGTCGAGGTCGGGCGACTCCTCCAGGCTCAGCACCATGCGCTGCAGGCCCTGCGTGGCGTCGATGCGCGCGCGTATCGACGCGAACACCGCGTCCGCATTGCCGAAGAAAAGCGGCACCTCGGGCCGCGCGATCAGCACGCCCGGGGGCGCCACGGCCTCGGGGTGGCGAGCGATGTCGACGAAATCGTGGCTCCGGCCCAGCCGCCCGAGCCAGCTCACCGTGGTGCGCGTGAAGCCGCGCAACAGCAGCAGGATGCTCACGCCGATGGCCGCCAGCAGGCCGTTGAGCACGCCCAGCACCAGCACCGCTGCGACCGCCACCAGCGCCACCAGTCGGTCGCGCCGCCACTGAAAGTAGGGCCGCAGCGCGGCCGGATTCAGCGTGTGGCTCACGGCGTGGATCACGATGGCCGCCAGCAGCGGCTCGGGCGTGTGTGCGATCCAGGGCAGCAGCGTGAGCACCGCCACCAGCACCACCAGCCCCGCCACGATGCCGGCCGCTCGGCTCCTGGCACCTGCAGACTCGTTGGCCGATGTGGCCGAGTAGCCCGCGCCCACCGGCATGCCCTGGAACAGCGCCGACAGCAGGTTCGCGCCGCCCAGCGCGAGCAGGTCGCGGTTGGCCGACACGTTGTCGCCGTGGCGCATGGCGAAGGTGCGGATGGAGCCGTAAGACTCGGCATAGAGGATCAGCGCCATCGCGAAGGCCAGCCCGCCGAGGTTCTGCCACTGCGCGCGATCGAGCTGTGGCACCGCCGGATGCGAGAAGTCGAGCGAGATCGGCCCCACCGCCGCCACGCCCCATGCGTGGCAGAAGCCCTGCACGTCGAGCACGATGCCCGCCACGATCACCAGCAGCGCCGCCGGCACCGCGCGCCAGCGTGCGAGTCCGCGCAGCAGCACCAGCGCCGCCAGCGCCATGGCCGCGCCCGCGATGTTCCAGTGCCGCCACTCGGCCACCAGCCCCGCGAGGAGCCTGAAGAAATCGCTGTGTGCCGGATGCACGTCGAGCACCTTGGGCAGCTGCTTGACTACGATGGTGAGCGCCAGCCCCAGCGCGAAGCCGCGCAGCACGGGCTTGGCGATCAGGCTCGACACCGCGCCCAGCCGCGCAATGCCGGCGATGACGAAGAACACTCCGGCCAGCAGAACGATGCCCATGCCCATCGCAAGCCGCGTGGCGGCGTCCACGCCCGTCACCGACGTGGTGGCCGCGAACAGCACCGCGGCGGAAGAGGAGGTAGCGGAAACGATTGCGAAGCGGCTGCTGCCGAAAAGGCCGTAGACCAGAAGGCCCGCGAAGAGCGCGATCACGCCCGCTTGCGGCGGCAGCCCCGCGATGCCCGAATAGGCCACCGCCTCCGGAAGCAGCAGTCCCGCGATGGAAATACCCGCCACGATGTCGGCGAAGCCGGGGCGGCGGGCGTTGGCTGTCGGTGTCGGCGAGGGTTCGGCGGCCATGGGCAGGCAAGTGTGCTGTTGTCGTCCCATGCTGGCAACGGCTGGCGGACCGGAAGCTGACTCACCGAACGGGCATACTCGCGCGCGCCCTAAAAACCATATTTCTCTACAACAAGGATCCCATGTCAGGACACGGCTTTCACGTGCACGGCCCGCACGATCACGAACTCGAACACGCTGCATCGGGCGGCCACGGCCATGGCGACGGCCATCACGCGGACGCCGCAGCGGAGCACTCCGGCGGCATGAGCATGACGAGCAAGATCGCCATGTGCACGGCCGTCATCGCCACCTTCGGCGCCATCTTCTCGTACATGGGCGGCGCCACGCAGGCCAACGCGGGCATCTACAAAAACAACGCCGCCATCAAGAAGACCGAAGCCTCCAACCAGTGGAATTACTTCCAGTCGAAGAGCACCAAGCAGGCCCTCGCCGAGTTCGCCCGCGACACCGCGACCGACGACGCACGCAAGCAAGGCTGGCAGGCCAAGGTGGCGCGCTACGAGCAGGAGAAGACCGACATCCAGACCGAGGCAAAGAAGCTGGAGGCGGAAGCGAGCAAGTGGGATGCGCAGTCGGATGAGCAGATGCATCAGCATCATCGGTGGGCGCAGGCTACTACTGTGTTGCAAGTGTCGATCGCGCTGGCTGCCATTGCGCTCCTGACGAAGAACAAGTGGCTCGAGCGGGCGATGTTCGGGGTGGCTGTGGCGGGGTTGGCTGTGGGTGGGCTTGCGGCGTTGCACGTCTAGGCAGCACCGCGACGCTCGCTCAGCGGACCTTCATCCTCGGCATGCTCGCTGCCATCCTTGTTGTGGCATGGCAGTGAGCGGCAGCGACGGTGAAGAGAAGGGCTTATCGCGTACCGCCTTCGCTCAAGGCAGCACGCAACGACTGAAGCGCAGAGTCAGCCGACTCGATCCGCCGCTTCAGTTCCTCATTGACCACCCGCACCAGCGCTCCGAGCTCGGTGCGCGTCGGATGGATCTCTTCCGTATCGTTCACGTTCTGTGAAACGATGAGCTTCTCCAGGCCTGCATAAGCACGCTGCAGTTCGTGCAGGTTGTCGATGTCATCGCATGCCTGCAGCGCGAGCGATTCAACGCTGGCGACTTCAGTTGATTCGGGAAATTGGGAGACGCGCGCGGACGCGCGAGCGGATGCAGCCATGAATGGCCTCCAAGGGGTTCGGTTTGCTACAACCGCCGCACCCAACGCCAATTGGAGGCGGCAGCTCGAACAGGTTGGCGTACCGGGAACCCGCTTGCGCGAACCGGCGAGCCTTGCGGCTCCCTGTCCGAGCCGCCAAAACTGGAGGCACGAACGACGAAAGCCGCAGGGTCTCTGCGGGAGAATCTGCGGCTTGCGTCGCAGCGGGTTACTCGGGACGCCAATCCCGATCACGCCTCTTTTTGACGTGACCGGCGCAGTATAGCCACGCAGCAGGCCTCACAAAGAGGGACGCGAGCGCGGCTCAAAGCGGATCCAACGAAGCATCGCTCATACGGACATGGAAGAACCCCCACGGAGGCAGGCTGTTAAAGGAGGGCTGCCACAGCCCGTCCGATAGACTTGCGCGGGTGAACCCATCCTCCGAGCCTCCCAGTAGGCCGCTGGCCTGCGCCAGCTTTTCTCCCGCGGCCACAGCCCGCATCTTCTTCCCACTGCCGTGCTACGCGGCCCGCACCATGCCGGGCTGTGCCTGTTCGCGCGCCATCGCACTCCCGCGGAAATCATGATCGAACTGCTCTCCGACCCGGCCGTCTGGCTCGGTCTTCTGACGCTGGTCGTACTGGAGATCGTGCTGGGCATCGACAACCTGATCTTCATCGCGATCCTCGCGGAGAAGCTGCCGCCTCGCCAGCGCGACAAGGCGCGGCTCATCGGCCTGAGCCTCGCGCTCTTCATGCGGCTGGCGCTGCTGTCCATCGTGTCGTGGCTGGTCACGCTGACCACGCCGCTGTTCTCGCTGTGGGGGCAGGGCTTCTCGGGGCGCGACCTGATCCTGCTGGGCGGCGGCCTGTTCCTGCTGTTCAAGGCCACTTCGGAACTGCACGAGCGGCTCGAAGGCGTGACGACGCGGGCGAGCGCCGGTACGGCGGCCTATGCGAGCTTCTCGCTGGTGGTCACGCAGATCGTGGTGCTCGACGCGGTGTTCTCGCTCGACGCGGTGATCACCGCGGTGGGCATGGTCGACCACCTGCCGGTGATGATGGCGGCGGTGGTCATCTCCATCGGCATCATGTTGTGGGCGTCGAAGCCGCTCACCCGTTTCGTGAACGCGCACCCCACGGTGGTGATGCTGTGTCTGAGCTTCCTGCTGATGATCGGCCTGAGCCTCGTGGCCGAGGGCCTGGGCTTCCACATTCCCAAGGGCTACCTGTACGGCGCCATCGGCTTCTCCGTGATGATCGAGGCGCTGAACCAGTGGGCGCGGCGCAACGAACTGAAGCACGAGGCGCGCCGCCCGTTGCGCGAGCGCACGGCCGAATCGGTGCTGCGGCTGCTCGGCGGCAGGGCGCGCGGCGAACCTGTGCCGGCCGGTGCGGCTGCATCGGACGAGGTGCCCGAAGACCAGGAGCAGCCGGCCTTCGCGCTCGAGGAGCGCAACATGGTGAGCGGCGTGCTCACGCTGGCCGAGCGCACCGTGCGTTCGGTGATGACGCCGCGCGCCGACATCTCGTGGGTGGACCTCAACGACGCTCCAGAAGCGGTGCGCGAGCAGCTGCTCGACACGCCGCACGGCATTTTCCCCGTGTGCCGTGGCTCGCTCGACGAGGTGGTGGGCGTGGCGCGCGCCAAGGACCTGCTGGGCCAACTGCTGCGCAACGGCCGCATCGACGAGAGCGCTGGCCTGCGCGCGCCCATCTACGTACCCGAGTCGACCACCGCGATCCGCCTCATCGACACGCTGCGCGGCGCGCGCGGCCAACTCGCGCTGGTCAGCGACGAGCACGGCACGCTCACGGGCGTGGTGACGCCCATCGACGTGCTGGAGGCCATCGCGGGCGAGTTTCCCGACGAGGACGAGACGCTGGAGATCATGCAGACCGCGCCCGATGCCTGGACCGTCTCCGGCAGCGCGGACCTGCACCTGCTGGAACAGGCGCTGCAGACGCACGGCCTCGTGGGCGACGACGACAGCTACACCTCGGTTGCCGGCCTGCTGCTGGCGCGCTTCGGCGGCTTGCCACCGCGCGATGCCCACTGGACGCACGACGGGTACGATTTCGTGGTGACCGATGTCGATGCGCAGCGCATCCGCACGGTCGTCGTCCGCCGGCTGCCGGTGGATGAGCCCGAAACCTGATCCGCACCGACCGCCATGAATGCCACCCACCGCCAGCCCGTCGCCCTGAACAAGGCCTACCGCCTGCTGAACCACGGCCCCACCGTGCTCGTGAGCGCCGCGCACGGCGGCAGGCGCAACATCATGGCCGCGGCCTGGGCGATGCCGCTGGACTTCGATCCGCCCAAGGTGGCGGTGGTGCTCGACAAGAGCACGTGGACCCGCGAGCTGCTGGAAGGCGCCGGCACCTTTGCGCTGCAGGTGCCGGTGCGCGCCCAGCTCGACCTGACGGAGGCGCTGGGCAACAGCTCCGGCCGCGAGATCGTCGAGAAGTCGGGCCAGGACAAGTTCGCCGCCTATGGCCTCTCGACCTTTGCGGGCACGGCCACCGATGCGCCGCTGCTCGAAGGCTGCGCCGCCTGGCTCGAATGCCGGCTGCTGCCCGAGCCCGCCATCCAGCAGCGCTACGACCTGTTCCTGGGCGAGGTGATCGCCGCGCAGGCCGACGAGCGCGTGTTCTCCAACGGGCGCTGGCATTTCGACGGACACGACGAGCTGCGCACGCTGCACCACGTGGCGGGCGGGCATTTCATCGTCGATGGCGAGGCGGTCGACGCGCGACCCTTGCCTCGCTAGCTGAGACAGCTCAGGCCGAGCTGCCGCCGCGCGCCGTGCGCGGCACCAGCATCGCGCGCAGCACCAGCGTGCCGAATGCGGCGGCGGCCAGCGCCAGCAGCGCGATCCAGAGCAGGCGCGACGGCGAGGCCGCATCGAGCCAGTCGGCCAGCAGCAGCGTCGTGGTGTTGTAGGCCGCGTGCAGCGCGATGCACGGAATGAGCGAGCGCGTGCGTTCGTAGAGCCAGCCGAGCACCGTGCCCATCACGAGGCCGACCACGAACTGGTAGATGTTCATGTGCGCCGCGCCGAAGAGCAGGGCCGACATGAAGATCGCCTGCCATCGCGGATAGCGCTGCAGGAAGCCGCGCAGCACGATGCCGCGGAACAGCATCTCCTCGAGCAGCGGCGCCATGACGCACACCGCGAGCACGGCGGCGACGCTCCCGTCCGCCATGCGGCTGAACATGGCTTCTTCCCATGCCGAGGGCGGCAGGATGCGCATCATCAGGTTGAGCGCGGAGGTGATCGTCAGCAGCAGCGCGGGCACGAGCAGCAGCGCCGGCGGCACCACCAGCAGCAGCGTTGCGCCGGCCGAGGCCTGCGACTGATGGAAGAGCGCGCGGTAGGTGAGCTTCTGCGAGTGCATCAACACCGCGAACACGCAGCCGTTGCCCAGCACGGCCGCGAGCACGCCGATCTGCATGCTGCTGAGGTCGAGCCATCCGTTGGCATCGCTCAGCGCAGCGCCGACGACGAGCTCGACGAGGAACAGCGCCACGAACAGGAGGACGGCCTGCGTCGCCGAGGGGAAGGCGGCGCTTTTCTGGGAAGGCATGGGGCGGGCGAACGGGCGCTGGAGGAGGGTGGCGCGGATGTTACGCGACCGGCCGCGTCAGGTCGGCTCGACCACCGGCGCCGTGCCGCCGGCCTGCGCCGCCGGCCGCGTGTAGCGCCACGCGATCAGCACGCCGATGCCCAGGAACATCGCGGCAATGAAGAACGGCGCGCCCGGCAGCTGTACGGGCGAGTCCGCGGCGATGAAGTAGCCGAAGCTGCCAGCGAACATCGCGGGCCCGACGATGCCGGCCACCGACACGAGGCTCGTCAGCGCGCCCTGCACCCGGCCTTGCTCGGCGGCCTCGACCTGCCGCGTGACGAGAGCCTGCGCCGCCGGCGCGGCAAAGGCCAGCAGCGTGCCGAACGGCAGCGCGGCCAGGAAGATCCAGGCCGCGTCTGCAAGGCCGTAGATCACGAAGCCGAGCACGCCGCAGCCCAGCCCGAAGAGCAGGGCGTTCCGCTCGCCGAAGCGCTTCACGCCCGGCCCTATCAGCAGCACGTTGACCAGCACGCTGAGCACGCCCACGAGGCCCAGCACCCAGCCCACGGTGTCTTCCTTCCAGCCGAACTGCCGGTCGGCGAACAGCACGAACACGCTGGGGTACACGTACTGCGCGAGGTTCATGAGGAAGATCACCGCCGCGAGGCCGAACACCTGCGGATGGCGCTTCAGCAGCACCAGCGAGCCGATCGGGTTGGCGTGCGACCAGTCGAACCTGGGGCTGCGCCGCTGCGGCGGCAGCGACTCGGGCAGCACGAACCAGCCGTAGCAGACGTTGAGCATCGTCAGGCCGGCCGCGAACCAGAAGGGCAGCCGCGCGTCGATGTGGCTCAGCTGCCCGCCGAGCACAGGCCCGAGCACCAGGCCCACGCCGAATGCCGCGCCCACGATGCCGTAGCTCCTGGCGCGCTCTTCCGGCGTCGTCACGTCGGCGATGTAGGCGTTGGCCGCGGTGAGGCTGGCCGAGAACACGCCCGACACCACCCGGCCGATGAAGAGCCATGGCAGGCTGTCGGCCAGGGCCATGAACGCGAAATCGACGGCCAGCCCCAGGCACGACAGCAGGATCACCGGCCGCCGCCCGAAACGGTCGGACAGCACGCCCTGGATGGGCGAGCAGATGAACTGGATCACCGCGAACGCCGTGCCGAACACCGCGATCCAGTAAGCCGCAGTCGCGGTGCTGCCACCGGCCAGGCGCTCCACCAGGTGCGGCAGGCCCGGAAGGATCAGCCCGAACGCCAGGAAGTCGATCAGGACGGTGACGAAGATGAAGGCGAGCGCGGCGCGGCGCGCTCGTGGTGCTTGAAGGGGCTGGCTCATCGCGTTGTTCGTTCGGGCCCGTTGTGTTCAGCCGCTCTTGCGGCTCAGGTACTCGCCCACGCGGGGGCGCGCCTCGCGGATGCCGCCCAGCCGGCCGAGCAGGCCGTCGAGCACGCCGAACATCAGCGCGAGGCTCTTGCGCAGGCGGTCGCGCTCGAAGATCAGCATCGGCAGGATCTGCTTCAGCGTGTAGACATTGATGAACAGGATCGCAGGGAAGGCGCGCACGTGCGCGAGCGAGAGGTCGAGCGCGTTGCGCGTGATGTAGTAGCGCCGCGCGGCCGGGTAGTTGATGACGTGGATCTTCCAGCCGAACAGCGACTTGGCCTGCAGGTCGCCGATCTGGTGCCGCAGCACGACGGCCGGATTCAGGTAGAGCGGCACCTCGCTGCGCAACGCGCGCATGCAGTAGTCGGTGTCGACGTGGTCGATCACGTAGCGTTCGTCGAAGCGGCCGATCTTCGTCCACGCGGCGCGCGAGATCAGCGAGCCCGAGGAGATCATGAAGGCGCAGCGGACCAGCGGTTCGGTGAAGGGCTTGCGCAGGTCGAACTGGTAGACGCGCTTGCCCTCGAGGCCGAACTGGGGAATGAGCGCATCGAGGTTCGTGTCGTGCACGAGCGGGCCGATCAGGAAGGCGGCGCCTTCCCTTCTTTCGCCAGCCGAAGCCGCGGCCTTGCACATCTCGTCGAAGTAGCCGGGCGGCAGCACGGAGTCCTGGTCGAGCAGGAGGAAGAGTTCGGCGCCGCGAGCCTCGAGCTCCGCGATGCCTCGGTTGAACGCACCCGCGATGCCGCCGCGGTTGCCGTTGTGCAGCACTGCGATTCCTGCATCGACCAGTGCGCCATGCCAGTCGCCTGCTTCCGGCGTGTTGTCGACGACGCACAGGCGCGGGCATGAGCGCAGGAGCGTGTGGAGATTCGCCAGCTGCCCGTCGGTGGGAAAGTACGTGACGACGACTGCACCGAACGACAAGGACATCGCGTTTCTCCGGGGAGTGAAGGCCGGAGCGCGAGCCCGAACCGACGGCGATTCTAAGCATCGCTTCGCGTGCGAATGAGCGGTGTCGCGCCCCTCGAAGGGGCGCGGAGAGCGGCTTCAGGAGGGCTTCGGCCCTTGTTCCTGTCCTTGTTGATACGGAAGTGTGAGCCTGGGCGGTGTGCGCGTTCGTTCGCTATAGCGAATTCGTATCCAATCGTCGGATATTGCAGGCTGCGAGTGGCTCATGAAATTTTTTGATGGCGTCAGCCATCAGGCCCGTCGCAAGGTTTGCGACAGCGGCGCGAGCTCGATCCTTTCACTTCCACCGGCCGCTTCGAGCCGCAGCCCGAGCAGCGCCGTGTACTCGCGCAGCCGCGCGCCGCCGTGCGGATCGCCGGGCGCGATGCCGGCGGAGGGGTGGCACATGAGCACGTCGCCGGTGCGGCAAGCCGACAGCCAGTCGGACAGGCGCCGCTCGTGCTGCTCGATGTCGCCGGAGAAATCGTAGACCCCCAGAAGCCGGCTGCTGGTGGGAATGCCGCGCTTCGCGGCCAGCGCGTTCAGGCGCGAGCCGCCCAGCGAATGGATGATCCGCGCCTTCAGCCGGTCGGGGCCTTGGCGCAGGCCCGGCGCCGTGCTGCGAATCCATGGCGGCGAGCCCGCATAACGCCGCGCGATCTCTTCCACCAGCAGCTCGCGCACCACCGGGAACTGGTGCACGTGCCGGTGCCCGTCCACGAAGGCGGGCGCGCGGCCCATCGCGTCCTCGAAGCGCGTCAGCTGGTCGCGGATGTCGGCCTGCACGCCTGGCGCGAACACGGTGCGCGTGTAGGTGCGCGCGATCAGTCCGCCGAGCCCGGGCTCGGCGCCGCCGGCATGCGCGGGGCGCGTGAGATCCAGATGCAGGCCGGCGTCGAACCTCGCCGGGTCGAGGCGCCTGAGCATCCTCGCGCCGGCAAGCCACACCTCGCGGCGCACCATGGCGCTGGTCGCGGAAATCCTGCCCTGTTCGGCGAGGTCGAGCACGGCCGAGTTGATGCCCGCGCTCATGCCGAAGTCGTCGGCGCAGATGCAGAGGTAGCGCAGCGGTTCACTCATCGCCGTGCGTTTGCGAGGACTGCGCGGAAGCGGGTGCGGGGGCGGGCGCCAGCGGCGCATCCAGGCAGTGCGGGTCGCCGGTGGGGCTGCCCGCGAAGCGCCATGCGGCGATGCCTTCGTTCACCGCCACCAGTTGCGCCCGGAAGAGCCAGGGGTTCGCGAGCTGCGCCGTGTTCGAACCCACGAGCCAGGTGGTGCGTGGCACGCACAGCGTGTCCGCGAGTTGCGTGCGCTCCACCAGCGTGCGGGCGGCGCGTGCAGGGTCGAAACCGGCGGCGTCGGAGATCTCCTTGCGCCAGTTGTCGCGCGTGTCGAGGGCGGCGGCCTTCCAGTCGTCCGACACCAGCACCGGATCGCGCAGGTTCCAGTAGAAGGGAATCTCGTAGTGGTAGCTGTCGAGCATCAGCACCTGGTCACCCGGTGCCACCGCTTGCCCAGCCGGCAGCTTCAGCCGCGTGCCCGGAGGCGAGGCATACATCGCCACGGCGATCACGCAGCCTATGCACACCGCCGCGGCCGCCAGCGCCGTCGCGCGCACCTTCGGCAGCAGCGCGTCGAGCGAGCGGCCCGCCAGCACGCGCTGCGAGATCAGGTACGCCAGCGGCGGCAGCGCGGGCAGCACGTAGCCGATGAGCTTGGAGCGCGGCAGCGAGAAGAACACCACGATCACCGCGAGCCAGATCCACATCAGCCGGTCGATGTCGGGCGCCCTCGCCGCGTCGTTCGATCCGTTCCCGCCGCGAGGCACCAGCACCCATGCGAACCAGGGCAGCGTGAGGCCGGCGAGCACCGGCAGGTAGAACCAGAAGCCATGCTCGTTGTTGAAGCCCGTGGACGCGAAGCGGCGGAAGTGCTGCGTGACGACGAAGTAGTCGAAGAACTCCGGGTACTTCATCTGCACGGCGACGAACCAGGGGCCGGCCACGATCAGCAGGACGGCCCAGCCCGGCAGCCAAAGGGCGAGCCGCAGCGCCGCGAGCCTGCGCGTCGCGGCGCACCATGCCGCGATCACCATGGCGGGCAGCACGAGGCCGATCAGCCCCTTGGCCAGCAGCCCGGCCGCGCCGAACAGGTAGGCGCCGGCCAAGAGCGCCCGCCATGGTTCCTCGCGCTCCCTTGCCAGCGCGGCGCCGGCCGCCAGCAGCACCGTGCCCGAGATGCAGCCCGCCACCAGCATGTCGAGGTTCGCGAACTGCGCGCCGATGAAGAAGAAAGGCGTGGTCACCAGCACCACCGTGGACAGCAGCGCCAGCCGCACCGTCGACCACCGGCGCAGGAAGAGGAAGAGCGCCGCGGCCGCCGCGCCGCCGCCGAGGATCGAGGGCAGCCGCGCCGCCCACTCGACCGGGCCTGCGACCGCCATCGCGGCCGCGCCGATCCAGTAGAACAGCGGCGGCTTGTGGAAGAAGGGCAGGCCGTCGAGCCGGGGCACCAGCCAGTCGCCCGAATGCAGCATTGCCAGCACGACGCTGCCGTAGCGGCCTTCGTCGGGCGCCATCAGCGGGCGGATCCATGCCGTGGCCAGCAGCCAGGCGAAGAGGGCGACGATGAGCCATAGCGGTTGCGGGGCGGTCCACCATGCGGGGGCGGATCGTTTCATGTCTTCCCGGTCTCGAGCCCCGTGCCGCGTTCGTGGCGCACCACGTACAGCGGCCGTCCCTTGACCTCCTCGTAGATGCGGGCGATGTACTCGCCCACGATCCCGGTGGAGATCATCTGGATGCCGATGAAGAACATCAGGCTCACGACGATGGTGGTCCACCCCGAGACCTCGTTGCCGAACAGCAGATAGTCGATGACCACGTAGGCGCCGTAGGCGAATGCCGGCACCGCCAGCATCAGGCCCGCCACGCTGACCGCGCGCAGCGGCCACGTCGTGAAGGCGGTGAGCCCGTCGATGGCCAGCCGCACCAGCCGTCGCGTGTTGAAGGTGCTCCTGCCTTCGGCGCGCGGCGCGGGCGTGTAGGGCAGCGCCACGGCGCGGAAGCCCACCCAGGCGTACAGGCCCTTCATGAAGCGGCTGCGCTCGGGCAGGCTCATGAGCGCGTCGACCACCTTGCGGTCCATCAGGCGGAAGTCGCCCGCGTCCTTGGGCACGGCGAAGCGGTCCGACGCGTTGAGCAGGTTGTAGAAGAGCCTGCTGCCGATCTGCTTGAAGCGGCTCTCGTCGCTGCGCTGCTCGCGCACCGCGTACACCACCTCGGCACCGGCCACCCACTGCGCGATCATGGTGTGGATGAGCTCGGGCGAGTGCTGCAGGTCGCCGTCGAGCAGCACCACCGCGTCGCCCGTGGCGGCGGCAAGGCCCGCGGTGAGCGCGGCTTCCTTGCCGAAGTTGCGCGACAGCGAGATGCAGCGAAAGCCCGAGAGCTCGCACCATGCCTCGGCCACCGCGACGGTGTCGTCGGTGCTGCCGTCGTCCACCACGATGATCTCCCAGCGCATGTGCGTGTCCCAGAGGATGTCCTCCAGCAACGGCAGAAGGTGCCGCAGGTTCGCGGCTTCGTTGTAGCAGGGGATCACGCAGGAGATGCTGCGCGGCGCGGCCGATAGTTCGGACGGCGCCGCGGCGCTCGTGTGCGGCGCCGGGGCATCGGCCTGCGGCAGGCGCACCGGCGGGCGCGAATGCCTGCTGTTGTCGGTCGAAGAGATCATGGAAGCCTCCAGGGCGAAGCGGCCGCGTTCCTGTTGTCGCGAGTGCGGCCGGCCGGCGACGTTGGAAAAGAAACGAATCGGTGCGCAAGCCGCTGCGCGATGGCGGCCAGGCCGGCGATCGCGGCGCCGAGCAGCAGCCCGGCCGCGATGTCGATGGGGAAATGCACGCCCACGTAGATGCGCGCCCAGCCCGTGGCGGCGGCCAGCACCAGCAGCGGCACGCCGAGCCTGCGCAGGCTGGGGCGCAGCAGGAAGGCGAGCGCAACCATGAACATCACGGTCGCGTGCGTGCTCGGCAGCGAGCCGCGGCCAGCGTGCTCGATGTAGGAGGGCACCAGCCCCAGCACGAAGGGGCGAGGCGTGTTCAAGGAGCTTGCGACCGCATGCGAGACCATCGACGCGAGGCCCGAGAGCGCCGCCACGACGAACAGGTAGGCGCGATCGGCGCGATGCCGCCACAGCGCGTAGACGAGCACGCCCGCGCACAGCCAGGCGCCCCAGAGCGCGAAGGCCAATGCGACGGACAGCACCCACGGGGTCGGCTGGCTGCCGGCCGCGAGCCATTGGAAGAGCGTGAGGTTCAGCGCATTCATGACGCCACCTTGGGCGGGTTCTGGAAAACGGAGGGCGTGCGATGCCGCGCGGCGGCGCGATAGACGCGATCGGCGCAGCAGGAGAAGCTGGACATGTCGGACCTTTCGACAGGGAAGAGAAGGCCCGATGCGTGGCGCAGCGGACCGCCCGACGCGCGAGGCGCCGTGTCTCAGGTGGCGGAAGGTGGAGCGACGGTCGGCGGCAGGCGCCGCCAGGGTTGCGCCGGAGGCGGTGCGCCGCCGTGGGGCGGCACGTGTTCGGGCGCTTCACGCGCGACGGGAACGGCCAATCGCGAAAGGGCCACCGCCAGCGGCAGCAGTGCGAGCACCATCGCCATCAGCGCGTTCAGCGCAAGGTCGAACGCGCCGGGCAGGTCGATGCTCGCGGGCGCCTGTGCGAACAGGGTGGTCTCGCGGTCCGCCGGATGATCCGCGCGGTCCTCGGCCTCGAACTGAGTGGTGTCGCTCGCGCTGCGCACCCGCAGCATCGGCTCGTCTTCCAGCCCGTCGCAGCGGAAATGCACCGCGATGAAAGGCTGCAGAAGAACCAGCAGCATGCCCGCCACACACCACGCCTTGTGGTGTGCCTCGACAAAACGGCGAACGCGCGCGAGCAGCAGCATGCAGGAATGCTAGGAGGCTCGTGTGAACGGAACCTGATCGGGCGGGTCAGCATCCCGCAAGGTTCAGGATGACGCCCTTATTAAAGGGGCGTCGAGGATGAGGCGCATTGGCACCAGCAGGGCCGCACCGGCCTGCGGTGGCCAGTGCGTAGCGCCTTCGCCAGGACCTGCTTACTGGGAGACCGGCTTCAGGTAGATCTCGACGCGGCGGTTCTGCATGCGCCCGTCCTCGGTGGCGTTGCTCGCCACGGGCTGGGTCTGGCCTCGCCCTTCGGTCGTGAGGCGCGCGCTCTTCACGCCATGGTCGACGAGGTAGGCACCCACGCTTTGCGCGCGCCGCTGCGACAGCGCCATGTTGTGCTCGGCATTGCCGGTGCTGTCGGTGTGGCCGACCACGCGCGCGTTGATGTTGGGCTCCTGCGCGATCGTCTGGGCCACGCCGTCCAGGACGTTGCGGAACGACGGCTTGATGGTGGCGCTGTCGGTGTCGAAGGTCACCTGGCTGGGAATGTTGAGCTTCAGCGAGCCGTCGGGCTGATCGATGATCTGCGTGCCGGTGTCCGCGGTCTGGTTGCTGAGCTTGTTGCGGACGTTGGTCCAGTTGTAGCCGACGCCTGCACCCACGGCCGCACCGACCGCCGCGCCGATGGCCGTGCTCTTCTTGTCGCGACCGATGAGGTTGCCCACCCCCGCGCCGACCGCCGCGCCTGCGCCGGTGCCTACGGCCGTATGGGTTGCTTGCTCGGATGCGCAGCCCGCGAGGAGCGCGGCAGCGATGGCGAGAGAGGTCAGTGTGATCTTCATGTTCTTCCCTTTTCGATGTTTCGGATCCGGATCGGCGACGTCCGCGGCCTGCCGCGTCGGCTTTCGATCCGAAGGGAACAACTCATGCAGGCGCAATCGCGCCGACAGCGAAGGCCTCGCAGGGGCCATGAAGCCTCATCTCTTCCTTGCGGGCGTGAAATAGGTCTCGCGCCGTACGGCTCGTCACACATCGGCGTAAACATTCGTCAACTGCGTTGCCGCACGGGCGTTGGTCGCTACATGCACGTGCTTTCGTGCGATTCACAAGGAGCGATCTTGAAGAAGACCCTTTTCCTGCTGGCGGCCAGTTCCGTCCTCGCCGTCTCTGCCTTTGCACAGCAACCAGCCGCTCCCGCGACGACCAGCCCTGCCACGGCGCCGGCTGCTGCCACCGCACCTGCTCCTGCGGCGACGAAGCCCGCTGCTGCGCCTGCTGCCGCTGCGCCCGCCACGCCCGCAACAACCGCTCCCGCAGCGGCCAAGCCCGCAGCCGCGCCTGCCGCCGCCACGCCTGCAGCGGCACCCGCCGCCGGCCAGGTTTGGGTCAACGGCAAGGTCTATCACTGCGCCAACGACAAGTACTTCGGCAAGACCAAGCGCGGCTCGTACATGTCCGAAGCCGACGCGAAGGCCAAGGGCGCGCACGTCGCCCATGGCAAGGCTTGCTGAGCGTCGAGGCCACGTGAATAGCGCCCCTGACGGGGCGCTTTCTCTTTGCTGCAGCGGAAAGGTGTTGCCCGCTCTTGAGCAGAGCGGCAGCCCTAGAACACGAACGGAATGAAGCGCCTGGTGCCGCGCATGTATGCACGGTAGTCGTCGCCGAAGTGCGCGATGCATTCCTGCTCGTCGCGCAGCGCCGTCATGAACAGCAGCACCGTGGCCGCCAGCACCAGCGCCAGCGTGAGCCAGCTGAACTGCTTCATGAATGCACCCCAGGCCAGCAGCATCAGCGCCGTGTACATGGGATGGCGGATGTAGCGGAAGGCGCCGCTGTTGACGATGGCCGATGTCTTCTCGAAGCCGTAGAGCGCGGGGTCGTCGTTGCGCGCATCGCTGGGCTTGCCCTGGGCCTTGAGCAGCCGAACCGCATGGATCGGCAGCCAGATCGACGCCACGAAGAAGAGCGAGGAAACGATCTGCCTCGGCGAGAACGGATCGTCATGCCACCAGGGCAGGTTGACCACGATCAGCACCAGCATGCACTCCCACGCGAAGAAGCGGTAGAAGCCATGCGAGCCCGGCTGGCTCAGCGGGCCGCGCGACACGTACACCAGCGCGGCCGTGCCGGCGACGAAAAGGAAGATCTGGATCCAGAAGAGCATGGCCGGCGAATTTACACGGCCCGCGGCCTTCAGCCCGAAATGGAGAAGCCGCCGTCTACGGGTATTGCGGTGCCCGTCACGTAGTCCGACGCGGCGCTGGCGAGGAACACGGCGGTGCCGGCGATGTCGGCCGGCTGGCCCCAGCGGCCCGCGGCGGCGCGGACGTTCACCCGTTCGTAGAGGCCCGGCACCTGGCTGCGCGCACCATCGGTCAGCTCGGTTTCGAACCAGCCGGGCAGGATCGCGTTGACCTGGATGTTGTCGGGCGCCCACGAGAGCGCCGTCGACTTGGTGAGCTGCACGATGCCGGCCTTGCTCGCCGCGTAGGCTGGTGCGTAGGCCGCGCCGAAGATCGACATCATCGAGCCGATGTTGATGATCTTGCCGCCGCCCGCGGCCTTCAGGTGCGGGTGCGCGGCGCGGCTGCACAGGAAGGCGCTGGTGAGGTTGGTGTTCATCACCTTGTGCCAGTCGTCCAGCGGGAGCTGGTCGACCGGCTTGCGGATGTTGGTGCCGGCGTTGTTGACGAGGATGTCGAGCCGCCCGGTGCGCGCGGCGGCTTCGTCGAACAGCTTCTGCACCGAGGCCTCGTCGCTCACGTCGGCCTCCAGCGCGAAGCTGTCGCTGCCGAGCGCCTTCAACGCCTCGACCGCCGCGGCCGACTTCTGTGCGTTGCGCGCAGCCACGATGACGCGGGCGCCGGCCCTGGCCAACCCCTGGGCCATGCCGAGGCCGATGCCCCCGTTGCCGCCCGTGACGAGCGCTACCTTGCCGGTGAGGTCGAACATGGAGAACGAGGAAAAAGATGGCATCAGGCGTTGGCCGAGGCCGCGGCGGCTTCGGGCTTCTTGGAAACGAGGGTCAGGATATCGTAGCTGGCGACCAGCTCGCCGTCCTGGTTCGTCACCTCCACGTCCCATGCGACCACGCCCTGGCCCTGGCCGCTCGCGTCCTTCTTGTTGCGGTCGATCTTGCGCTTGCAGGTCAGGCGCGCGCGGATGGTGTCGCCGATGGCCACCGGCTTGGTGAAGCGCAGCGTGTCCAGGCCGTAGTTGGCCAGCACCGGCCCCGGCGCGGGCGACACGAACAGGCCCGCCGCCGCCGACAGCACGAAGTACCCGTGCGCAATGCGCTTGCCGAAGGGCGATTCCTTGGCCGCCACCTCGTCGAAGTGCATGTAGAAGTAGTCGCCCGAGATGCCGCCGAAGGCCACGATGTCGGCCTCGCTCACCGTGCGGCGGTGCGTGAGCAGCGAGTCGCCGACGCGCAGGTCCTCGAAGTAGCGGCGGAAGGGGTGCACCTCGCTCTCGTGCACGGCCGCGCCGCGCACGTGCTCGCCGGTGATGGCGGCCAGCATGGTGGGCGAGCCCTGCACGGCGGTGCGCTGAAGGTAGTGCTTCACCGCGCGCAGGCCGCCGAGCTCCTCGCCGCCGCCCGCGCGGCCCGGGCCGCCGTGCTTGAGCTGCGGCAGCGGCGAGCCGTGGCCGGTCGACTCGGCGGCGGCCTCGCGGTCGAGCACCAGAAGGCGCCCATGCCATGCGGCGGCCACCGGAATCGCCTTGGCAGCGGTCGCCGGATCGCGCGTGACCAGCGTGCCGACCAGGCTGCCCCGGCCGCGCGCGGCCAGCGCCAGCGCCTCGTCGATGCCGTCGTAGGGCATCAGCGTGCTGACGGGGCCGAAGGCCTCCACGTCATGCGCGGCGTCGTGCTCCAGCGGCTTGCGGCTCAGCAGCAGCGTGGGCGCGAAGAAGGCGCCTTCGCCCACGCCGTCGCCCACCGGCGAGAAGCCGTCGCGCTCGCCGTACACCAGCTCCGCACCCTTGAGCAGCGTCGCCACGCGTTCTGCCACGTCGGCCTGCTGGTCGCGCGAGGCCAGCGCCCCCATGCGCACTTCCTCGCGCGAGGGGTCGCCGACGACCGTCTTCGCGAGCCGCGCGCGTAGGCGCTCGGCCACCGCGTCGAGATGCTGGCGCGGCACGATCGCGCGGCGGATGGCCGTGCACTTCTGGCCGGCCTTCACGGTCATCTCGCGTGCGACCTCCTTCACGAAGAGATCGAACTCCTCGTCGTCGGGCGTCACGTCGGGCGCGAGGATCGCGCAGTTCAGCGAGTCGGCCTCGGCGTTGAACGGGATCGACTGGCGCACGATGTTCGGATGCACGCGCAGCTTCGCGGCCGTGTTGGCCGAGCCGGTGAAGGTGACCACGTCGGGTCCCTCGAGCCGGTCGAGCAGGTCGCCCGTGCTGCCGATGACCAGCTGCAGCGCACCTTCGGGCAGGATGCCGGACTGCACGATCAGCCGCACCAGCGCCTCGGTGAGATAGCTGGTGGCCGTGGCCGGCTTGCCGATGCAGGGCATGCCCGCGAGGAAGCTCGGCGCGAACTTCTCGAGCAGGCCCCACACCGGGAAGTTGAAGGCGTCGATATGCACCGCCACGCCGCCGCGCGGCACCAGGATGTGCGTGCCCGCGAAGCCGCCCTTCTTGCCGAGCGGGAAGGCCGGGCCTTCATGCACCAGGTTGCCCGAGGGCAGCTCGTTGGTGCCGATGCCGGCGTAGGCGCTCAGCGTGCCGGCGCCACCCTCGATGTCGATCCAGCTGTCGGCGCGTGTGGCGCCCGTGTGGGCCGAGATGGCGTACAGCGTTTCCTTGTTCGCCGCGAGGAACTTGGCCAGCGCCTTGAGCCGCTCGGCGCGCTGCTGGAAGTCGAGCTTCATGAGCGCGGGAATGCCGGTGCGGCGCGCATAGGCCAGCGCCTCGGCGAAGTCGATGGCCTCGGCATGCGTAGCGGCCACGGGCTTGCCGTTGACGGCGCTGCGCAGCTGCTGCGCGGCCTGCTGGCCGATCCAGCGGCCGGCGATGTAGCTTTGGAGGGTGGTGGTCATGGGCGGTGTCCTTTCGCGATATCTGTCTTGCTCCTTCCCCCGCTGGGGAAGGTCGGGATGGGGGCAAGCGGCATCGGTTCGGCGCAGTGCTTTTCGGCCGCCGCATGCCCCCACCCCAACCCTCCCCCAGCGGGGGAGGGAGGAAATCAAGTCACTCTTTCTTGCCGATACCGAGGTAGGTATCAATGATCCGCTGGTCGTGCAGCAGGTCGCGCGCCTTGCCTTCGAGCGCCACGGCGCCCATCTCCAGCACATAGGCGCGATCGGCCACCTGCAGCGCGGCGCGGGCGTTCTGTTCCACCAGCAGCACCGACACCCCGTGGCTGCGCAGCTGCGACACCACGCGCAGCACCTCGCGCACCACCAGCGGTGCGAGGCCCAGCGAGGGCTCGTCGAGCATCAGCAGGCGGGGCCGCGCCATCAGCGCGCGGCCGATGGCCAGCATCTGGCGCTCGCCGCCGGAGAGCGTCGATGCCATCTGCGCGCGGCGTTCCTTCAATCGCGGGAAGATGGCGAAGATCTCGTCCATGCGCGCACGCTGGTCGCGCTTGCCCTTGCGCCACTGGTAGAAGCCGCCGAGCAGCAGGTTGTCTTCGACCGACATCTCACCGAACAGCTCGCGCCGCTCGGGCACCAGCGCCACGCCGCGCGCCACCATGGTCTCGACGCTGGGGCGCGCCACGCGCTCGCCGTCCAGCAGCAGCTGGCCGGTGGAAGGCAGCAGCCCCATGGCCGCGCACAGCAGCGTGGTCTTTCCGGCGCCGTTGGGACCGATGACCGTGACGATCTCGCCCTCGTTCACCTGCAGCCGCACGCTGTGCACCGCTTCCACGGAGCGGTAGGCGACGCAGAAATCCTCCAGCCGAAGAATGGGATGGCTCATCGTGCGTCCTCCAGCAGTTCGTCGTCGGCGCCGCCCAGATAGGCTTCGAGCACGCGCGGGTTGGCCTGCACTTCGCCGGGCGTGCCGGTGGCGATGACGGTGCCGAACTCGAGCACCGTGATGCGGTCGGCAAGGTTCATCACGAACTCCATGTCGTGCTCCACCACCAGGATGCCGAGGCCCTCGGCGCGCAACTGCGCGAGCAGCTCCGAGAGGGCGCGCTTCTCCAGGTGGCGCAGACCGGCGGCAGGCTCGTCGAGCAGCAGCACCGAAGGCTGACCCGCGAGCGCGCGGGCGATTTCCACCACGCGCTGCTGGCCGAGCGAGAGCGACGCGGCGGGCGTGTCGGCATGCGCGCCGAGGCCGCAGCGTTCGATCTGCTTGCGGGCCTCGGCCATCAGCGCGGCCTCTTCGGCGCGGTCCAGGCGCAGCATGGCCGACAGCCAGCCGCGCTTCGCACGCAGGTGCGCGCCGAGCGCCACGTTCTCGACCACGCTGCGCTGGCCGAGCAGCCGCACGTGCTGGAAGGTGCGGCCCAGGCCGAGCGAGGCGAAGGCGCGCGAGGGCTTGCCCGACATGGGCTGGCCGACTAGGCGCACTTCGCCGGTGGTGGGGTCGTCCACGCCCGAGATCATGTTGAAGAAGGTGCTCTTGCCCGCTCCGTTGGGGCCGATCAGCGCATGCACCTCGCCGGCCTTCAGCGTCATCGAGATGTCGTTGTTGGCCACCAGGCCGCCGAAGCGCTTGCTCACCCCGTCGGCCTGCAGCAGCAGCGTGCCGGCGGCCGGCACTGCGCGCTGCGCGAGCTGTACCGTGGTCGATACGGCTGGGCCGGCACCAGCGGCGCGCGGCACTTCGCGCACCCAGCGGCGCGACAGCCGAGCGAGCGTGGGCCACAGGCCGTCTGCGAAGCGCTGCAGCACGAAGAGCATCAGCAGGCCGAACACCACCACCTCGAAGTTGCCGCTGGTGCCCAGCAGCGCGGGCAGCACGTCCTGCAGCTTTTCCTTCAGCAGCGTGATCAGCGTCGCGCCCAGCACCGCGCCCCACAGATGACCGGCACCGCCGACCACCGCCATGAACAGCATCTCGATGCCGATGTTCAGGTTGAAGGGCGTCGGGTTCACGAAGCGCTGCATGTGCGCATAGAGCCAGCCCGAGACGGCCGCGAGCAGGGCAGCCAGCACGAAGAGCTTGATGCGGTGGCGCGCGGTGTCCACGCCCATCGACTCGGCCATCAGCCGGCCGCCCTTGAGCGCGCGGATGGCGCGGCCCTCGCGCGAGTCGAGCAGGTTGTGCATGGCCCACAGCGCCAGCAGCAGCACCGCCCAGATCACGACGCCCAGCATGCGCGGCGTGGCGAAGGACACGCCCGCCACCACCAGCGGCGGAACGCCGGTGATGCCGGTCTGGCCGCCGAGGAACTCCATGTTGCCCAGCAGGAAATACAGGCTCAGGCCCCAGGCGATGGTGCACAGCGGCAGGTAGTGGCCCGAGAGCTTGAGCGTGACAGCGCCGAGCGCCCACGCCAGCGCGAAGGTCAGCACCAGCCCCAGCAGCAGGCCCAGCCACGGCACCAGCGCCGAGCCTGCGAGGCCGCCGAGCCAGCCGGCTGCGGTGGGCGAGGTGCAGATCCACGCGGTGGCGTACGCGCCCATGCCGACGAAGGCGGCCTGGCCGAAGGAGGTCATGCCGCCCACGCCGGTCAGCAGCACCAGGCCCACCGCCACCAGCGCATACAGGCCGATGTTGCTGAGCACGCTGACGGTGAACTCGGGCAGCCAGCCCCAGGCCAGGGCAAGCGCGACGATGAAGACGAGGGTGAGCACGCGCGGCGTCACGAGCGGGCGGCCTTCGGGCGCCGCGTTGGCGGCGGTGGATGCGGTTGCGTGTGAAGACGACGGGTTCATTCCTCGTCCTCCACATGATGGCTGTTCAGCGAGCGCCACAGCAGCACCGGGATGATCAGGGTGAAGACCAGCACTTCTTTGTACGCACTGGCCCAGAAGGAGGAGAAGGCCTCGAGCAGGCCGACCAGCAGCGCGCCCGCGAGCGCCAGCGGATAGCTCGCGAGCCCGCCCACGATGGCGGCCACGAAGCCCTTCAGGCCGATGAGGAAGCCGGTGTCGTAGTAGACCGTGGTGATCGGTGCGATCAGCAGGCCCGAGATGGCGCCGATCACCGCTGCCAGCGCGAAGCTCAGGTCACCCGAGAGCTCGGTGGGAATGCCCGACAGCCGTGCGCCCACGCGATTGATGGCGGTGGCGCGCAGCGCCTTGCCGATCATCGAGCGGCCGAAGAACCAGAACATAGCGATCACCAGCACCAGCGTGACGCCGACCACCACCAGCGACTGGCCGTTGACGGGAATGCCGCCGAGGTCGAAGCGAGCTTCCGAGAACGCGCTGGTGCGCGAGCCTTCGGCGCCGAAGAAGAAGAGCCCCAGGCCCACGAGCACGCCATGCAACGCCACCGAGACGATCAGCAGCATCAGCACGCTGGCATCAGCCAGCGGCCGATAGGCGATGCGATACAGCAGCGGACCCAGCGGCGCGATCAGCACCAGCGTGGCGATCGACTGCATCGCGAGCGACGTGGGCTTGAAGCCGAGAATCAGCACCGCGGCGATGGCCGGAAAGGCCACGCACCAGGTCAGCGCCGAGCGCCAGTCGACAGTGGCGCCGCGCTTCCAGCGCCAGGCCTCCACCACCAGCACGATTACGGCCAGCGCAAGCAGCAGCCACAGCGTGGAGGGCGCCCGCCCGCCCTGCAGCGCGGCCATCGACAGCGCACCGAAGGCGACGAACTCGCCCTGCGGGATGAAGATCACGCGCGTGACCGAGAACACCAGCACCAGCGCGAGCGCCATCAGTCCGTAGACCGCGCCGTTCACGATGCCGTCCTGCCCCAGCAAAAGGGCAATCTGCAAATCCATAAAACAACCTTCGGGCGTCGCCCGTGACTCAATTCAGGAACACCGAGGAACCGGCTTTGCCGGGCCTCTGGTGTTGCCCCCGGTAGGGGGTGGGAGAAGCGACACGAAGTGCGCGGAGCCTGGGGGCGAGCTTATGGTTGGTATTTCCAGGCGCCGTTCTCGATCTTCACCATCACGCGGGCACGCTGGTCGAGGCCCAGGTGGTCCTGTGCGGTCATGTTGAACACGCCGTGCGCGCCGGCCACTTCCTTGGTCTGCTCCAGCGCGTCGCGCAGCGCGGCGCGGAACTCCGGCGTGCCGGGCTGGGCCTTCTTCAGCGCGACGGGCACGGCCGAGCTCATCAGCAGGCCGGCGTCCCAGGCGTGACCGCCGAAGGTCGAGACAGAGCCCTTGCCGTAGGCGGCCTCATAGGCGGACACGTAGGCGAGCGCGGACTTCTTCACGGGGTTGCCGGCGGGCAGCTGGTCGGCCACGAGCACCGGGCCGGCGGGCAGGAAGGTGCCTTCCACGTCCTTGCCGCCCACGCGCAGGAAGTCGGCGTTGGCCACGCCGTGGGTCTGGTACATCTTGCCGGTGTAGCCGCGTTCCTTCAGCGTCTTCTGCGGCAGCGCGGCCGGCGTGCCGGAGCCGGCGACGAGCACCGCGTCGGGCTTGGCGGCCATGATCTTCAGGGCCTGGCCGGTCACCGAGGTGTCGGTGCGGGCGTAGCGCTCGTTGGCCACGATCTTGATCTTCTTCAGGTCGGCGGCCTTGGCGAACTCCTGCGACCAGCCTTCGCCGTACGCGTCGGAGAAGCCGATGAAGGCGACGGTCTTCACGCCGTTGGTGGCCATGTGCTCGGCGATGGCCAGCGACATCATGATGTCGTTCTGAGGCGTCTTGAACACCCACTTCTTCTTGGCGTCCATCGGCTCGATGATGCGCGCCGACGCGGCCACCGAGATCATCGGCGTCTGCGCCTCGCTGGCCACGTCGATCATGGCGAGCGAGGCCGGCGTGGTGGTCGAGCCCAGGATCACGTCGACCTTGTTCTCCGCGATGAGCTTGCGCGTGTTGTTGACGGCCGCGGTGGTGTCGGAGGCGTCGTCCAGCACGATGTAGTTGATCTTCTGCCCGCCGATCGTCTTGGGCATCAGCGAGATGGTGTTCTTCTCGGGGATGCCCAGCGATGCTGCCGGGCCGGTGGCCGAGATGGTCACGCCGACGTTGACGTCGGCCCAGGCCGCGAGGGCCGTGGCGCAGAGGGCGACGGTCAGCAGGGGCTTGAAGAATTTCATGGTTGGCTTGTCTCCGTTTGAAATGAAAGTTGAGGCCTGAAGTATCTCAGCGCTCGTCGAAGGAAAGGGTGACGCGTTCGGTCAGAGGATGCGCCTGGCAGGTCAATACGAAACCCGCGGCCACTTCATTCTTGTCGAGCGCGAAGTTTCTTTCCATGCGGACTTCCCCGTCCACGCACTTCGCGCGGCAGGTGCCGCACACGCCCGAGGTGCACGAGAACGGCACCTCGAGCCCTGCGGCCGATGCCGCATCGAGGATGCTGGGCTGCCCTTCGGTGAAGGTGATCTCGCGCTGCAGCCCGTCGCGCACGATGGTGATGCGCGACTGCTTGGCGTCGCCGGGCTGGGCCTCGTGAACCACGGCGCCCACCTGCGTGGCCGATGGCAGCGCAACGCCGAAGCGCTCGATGTGAATGCGGTCTTCCGGCACGCCAGCGGCCAGCAGCGCGGCCTCGGCCTCGTCGTTCATCTGGAAGGGGCCGCACACGTACACATGGTCGATGTCCCTGGCGGGCACCACGCTCGCGAGGAACTCGCCGATCTTCTCGCGGTTCATCACGCCGAAGCCCAGCGGCGAATCGGTGTGCTCGTCGGAGAAAACGTGCTGCAGCACGAGGCGCGTCATGTAGCGGTTCTTCAGGTCCTCGATTTCTTCCTTGAACATCGTGGACTGCAGCTGGCGGTTGCCGTAGATCAGTGTGAAGCGGCTGTGCGGCTCGCGCGCGAGCACCGTCTTCATGATCGACAGGATGGGCGTGATGCCGCTGCCGCCCGCGATGCCGACATGGTGGCGCGCCGAGTCCGGCTCGATCGGCACGAAGAAGCGGCCCTGCGGCGCCATCACCTGGAGGGTGTCGCCGGGCTTGAGGCTCGCGTTGATCCAGTTGGAGAACACGCCGCCGCGCACCTTGCGCACGCCCACGCGCAGTTCGCCGTCGTCGAGGCCGGCGCAGATCGAATAGGAGCGGCGCAGGTCCTGGCCGTCGATGTCGTGGCGCAGCGTGAGGTACTGGCCCTGCGTGAAGCCGAAGACCTGCTGCAGGTCGGCCGGCACCTCGAAGGAGACGATGACGGCCTCGGCCGTATCGGGCTCGATGGCCTTCACGCGCAGGGGGTGGAAGAGGGTACTCATCGCGGGGTGCGTCTCAGATGGGTTTGAAGTGTTCGAAGGGTTCGCGGCAGGCCATGCAGCGGTACAGCGCCTTGCAGGCGGTGGAGCCGAATGCGGAAAGCCGCTCCGTGCGCTCGCTCGCGCAGCGCGGGCAGGCGATGCGCTCGCCGGCGATGCGGCCGAAGAGCCTGATCGGCATCGCGGTGCCGGCGGCCTGCTCCGCGTTCAGGTGCGCGGGCGGCGCGATGCCGTAGGCCTTGAGCTTGGCGCGGCCCTCGTCGCTGATCCAGTCGCTGGTCCAGGCGGGCGCGCGGCGCAGGGTGGCGCGCGCGCGACCCAGGCCTGCCTGCTCGACGGCGGCCAGCACGTCGTGCTCGATGGCCTCGGTGGCGGGGCAGCCGGAGTAGGTCGGCGTGAGCACGATCTCCAGGCCGTCGTCGTGTTCGATCACGTCGCGCACGATGCCGAGGTCGCACACCGACACGGCCGGCACCTCGGGGTCGGGCACCGTGTGCAGCACGGCCCATGCCGCATCGACGCGCGAGGCCAGGGCGTTCATCACCACACGCCTCCGGGGTAGGAGCGCTGCAGGTGCTGCATCTCGGCCAGGATGTAGCCCATGTGCTCGCTGTGCACGCCGTGCTTGCCGGTGCTGCGGAAGGCGGATTCCTTCGGCATGGAGAGACCGGCCGCGTCCAGCACCTGCTGCATCTCGGCGAGCCAGGGATCGCGCAGTTCGCTCCACGCCGGGCCGAGGCCGCTGGCGCTGGCCGCGGCATCCACCTCGTCGCTGAAGAAGAGTTCGGGCATGTAGAGCCACAGCTGCTTCAGCGCCTTCTCGGTGCGGCGGTGCGACTCGTCGGTGCCGTCGCCCAGGCGCACCACCCAGTCGCCCGAGTGCTGCTGGTGGTAGCGCGCTTCCTTCAGCGCCTTGCCGGCGATGGCCGCCACCTCGGGGTCGTTCGATGCGGCCAGGCGCTGCCACAGCAGCTTCAGCAGCGTCGACACCATCGTATTGCGCACGACAGCGAAGGCGAAGTCGCCGCGCGGCAGTTCGGCGATGGTGAGGTTGAAGTAGTCGCGCTCGTCGCGCAGGTAGGCGAGCTGGTCTTCGTCGTGCTCGCGGCCGGTGCCTTCAAGCTTGCCGGCGTGCGTGAGCAGCGCGCGGGCCTGGCCGACGAGGTCGAGCGCGATGTTGGCCATCGCAATGTCTTCCTCCAGCACGGGCGCGTGGCCGCACCATTCGCCAAGCCGCTGCGCCAGCACCAGGCAGGTGTCGCCGATGCGCAGCAGGTATTGCACGGCGGGCGTGCGGTTCAGTTCGATGGATGCTTGCATGATGCTTCCGTCAATGGCCGCTCACATGTGGTCGACCGACTTGGGCAGGGCATAGAAGGTCGGGTGGCGGTACACCTTGTCTTCGGCCGGGTCGAAGTACATGTCCTTCTCGCCCGGGTCGCTGGCCACGATCTGGTCGGAGCGCACCACCCAGATGCTGCTGCCTTCCTGGCGGCGGGTGTAGACGTCGCGCGCCATCTGGATCGCCATCTTCGGGTCGGCGGCGTGCAGGCTGCCGCAGTGCTTGTGGTCCAGGCCCGCCTTGCTGCGCACGAACACCTCCCACAGAGGCCATTCCTGTTTCGCTTCGGTGCTCATGCTGCTTCCTTGATCGGTTGATGTTGCTTGCTGGCGTGGGCGAGCGCGGCTTCGCGCACCCATGCGCCGTCTTCCCAGGCGTCGACGCGGGCCTGCAGGCGTTCGCGGTTGCAGGGGCCGTCGCCGCCGATCACGCGCCAGAACTCGCTCCAGTCGATGGCGCCGAAGTCGTGCGCCTGGCGCTCCTCGTTCCACTTGAGGTCGGGGTCGGGAAGGGTCACGCCGAGGATGCGCGCCTGCTCCACGGTGGCGTCGACGAACTTCTGGCGCAGCTCGTCGTTGCTGAAGCGCTTGATGCCCCAGCGCATCGACTGCGCGCTGTTGGGCGACTGGTCGTCTGGCGGGCCGAACATCATGATCGAGGGCCACCACCAGCGGTTGACCGCGTCCTGCACCATCGCCTTCTGCGCCTCGGTGCCGTGGGTCATCATGGTCAGCAGCGACTCGTAGCCCTGGCGCTGGTGGAAGCTCTCCTCGCGGCAGATGCGGATCATGGCGCGCGCATACGGTGCGTAGGAGCAGCGGCAGATCGGCACCTGGTTCATGATGGCCGCGCCGTCCACCAGCCAGCCGATGGTGCCCATGTCGGCCCAGGTCAGCGTGGGGTAGTTGAAGATCGAGCTGTACTTGGCCTTGCCGCTGTGCAGCGCCTCGAACATCTGGTCGCGCGAGGTGCCCAGCGTCTCGGCCGCGGCATACAGGTAGAGGCCGTGGCCGCCTTCGTCCTGCACCTTGGCCAGCAGGATGGCCTTGCGCTTGAGCGTGGGCGCGCGGCTGATCCAGTTGCCCTCGGGCAGCATGCCGACGATCTCCGAATGCGCGTGCTGGCTGATCTGCCGCACCAGCGTCTTGCGGTAGTGCTCGGGCATCCAGTCCTTCGCCTCGATGAATTCGCCGGCGTCGATCTGCGCGTCGAAGCCTTCCTCGAGGCGCATCTCCTCTGCGGAGCGCACGGCCTTCTGCTTGCCGTCGCCCGCGTCCTTGCCCATGGTGTCCATTGCCTGGGTGTACATGTGCGTGTCCTTTCGGTCGGTGTTGGTAGTGGCTGGTCTCAGCGCGGGCGCGTGTCGATCACGCGGCGCGCCTTGCCGGTCTGGGTGCGTTCCATCTCGTCGGGGCCGTGCACCACCACGCGGGTGGAGATACCGATGAGCGTCTTCACGCGGTGCTGCAGCCAGTCGCCGATGGCGGCGCGGTCGGCCGAGGCGGCGTCGGCGGGCTTGAGCTCGCAGTGGATCTCGACCTGGTCGAGCTTGTCGGCGCGGCTCACGTGCACCTGGTAGAGGCCCGAGAGCGCCTGGTGCGCGAGCACGATCTCCTCCACCTGCGTGGGGAAGACGTTGACGCCGCGGATGATCATCATGTCGTCGCTGCGCCCGACGATCTTGCCCATGCGGCGGAACGAGCGCGAGGTGGGCGGCAAGAGGCGCGTGAGGTCGCGCGTGCGGTAGCGCACGATGGGCATGGCCTCCTTGCTCAGCGAGGTGAAGACGAGCTCGCCTTCCTCGCCGTCGGCCTTCAGCTCGCCGGTCTCGGGGTCGATGATCTCGGGGTAGAAGTGGTCTTCCCAGATGACAGGGCCGTCCTTGCTCTCGACGCATTCGCTGGCCACGCCGGGGCCCATCACTTCGCTGAGGCCGTAGATGTCGACCGCGTCGATGCCGGCCCTGGCCTCGATGTCGCGGCGCATCGCCTCGGTCCACGGCTCGGCGCCGAAGATGCCGACCTTGAGCGAGCTCTCCTTCGCGTCGAGCCCCTGGCGCTCGAACTGCTCGATGATCACCTGCATGTAGCTGGGCGTGACCATGATGATGTTCGGCTTGAAGTCCTGGATGAGCTGCACCTGCTTCTCGGTCTGGCCGCCCGACATCGGGATGACGGTGCAGCCTGCGCGCTCGGCGCCGTAGTGCGCGCCCAGGCCGCCGGTGAAGAGGCCGTAGCCGTAAGACACGTGCACCATGTCGCCGGGCCGTCCGCCCGCGGCGCGGATGGAGCGGGCGACGAGGTCGGCCCAGGTGTCGATGTCCTGCAGCGTGTAGCCCACCACGGTGGGCTTGCCGGTGGTGCCCGACGATGCGTGGATGCGCGCGACCTTCTCCCGCGGCACGGCGAACATGCCGAACGGGTAGTTGTCGCGCAGGTCGCTCTTCACCGTGAACGGGAACTTCGACAGGTCGGCCAGCGACTTCAGGTCGTCCGGGTGCACGCCCTTGGCGTCGAAGGCGCGGCGGTAGTGCGGCACGTTCTCGTAGGCGCGCTGCAGCGTGGTGCGCAGGCGGGCGATCTGAAGCGCAGCGATCTCGTCGCGGCTGGCGGTTTCGATGGGCTCGAGCTCGCCGGGGGCGGGGCGTTTGACTGTCATGGTGTGTTGTCTCCTCAGGCGGCTGCAGCGGCGGGCGGAACGGCCGGGCGGCCCTTGGCGGTGTAGGAGCGGCCGCGGAAGATCGCGATGCGCTCGCCGCGCTGGTTGGTGATTTCGGTGTCGTACACGCCGGTGCGCCCGGCCTTCGACACCTCGTGGCAGCGCGCGGTGAGCACGTCGCCCTCGCGCGCGGGGGCGATGAAGTCGATGGCGAAGCCCGAAGCCACGGTCAGCTCGTCGTACGAATTGCAGGCGAAGGCGAAGGTGGAATCGGCCAGCGTGGCCATGAAGCCGCCGTGGCAGATGGCGTGGCCGTTGAGCATGTCGGGGCGCACGCGCATTTCGATGGTGGCCTGGCCAGGGCCGACCTCCACGATGCGCATGCCCAGGCCCTTGCTGGCGTTGTCGTTGGCGAACATGCCGTCTCGGACGTACTCGGCCGTCTGCTGGGGCGTGCGTTGCTGGTTGTTGTCGGTCATGGCTTCAGCGGTCCTTGAAGACGGGCGCGCGCTTGGCGCGGAAGGCCTCGACGCCTTCGCGGTAGTCGTTGGCGTTGCCCATCTCGCGCTGGATGCGGGCTTCCTCGGCCAGGGCCGCGCCCAGGTCCATGTGCTGCGCGGCGGCCATGGCCTCGCGGGTGGCGACGAGGGCGCGCGTGGGCATGCCGGCGAGCTTCGATGCGAGGGCGGCCGCCGTTTCGGCGAGCGCTGCGTCGTCCACGCACTGCCAGATCAGGCCGATGCGCGCGGCTTCCTCGGCGGGCAGCTTGTCGCCGAGCATCGCGATGCCCAGCGCGCGCGCCGAACCCACGAGGCGCGGCAGCAGCCAGGTGCCGCCGGTGTCGGGCACGAGGCCGATCTTGGTGAAGGCCTGGATGAAGCTGGCGGAACGCGCGGCCACCACGAGGTCGCAGCACAGCGCGAGGTTCGCGCCCGCGCCGGCGGCCACGCCGTTGACGGCGGCGACAACCGGCACCGGCATCGAGCGCAGTCGGGCGACCAGAGGGGCGTACCAGGTAGAGATGACATGGCCCAGGTCCTTGGGCGCGGCGCCGGGCGTCGGGTCGGGCGCGACGGACGGGTCGGCCAGGTCCTGCCCCGCGCAGAAGGCGCGGCCGGCACCTGTGAGCACCACGCAGCGCACGCTTTCGTCGGCTGCCGCGGCTTCCAGCTGCACCATCAGCGCTTCATGCAGTTGCGTCGTGAAGCTGTTGAGCGCAGCCGGCCGGTTGAGGCTCAGCGTGCGGACGGCGCCGGCGTTGCTGGTGAGTACCAAAGGCTCAGTCATCGCTTGTCTCTTTCATCCTTTGTAGGTACGAGTCGGCGTGCAAACACTATTGACCGACCGTTCGGTTGATTTTAGGATCGACCTCGATGGCGGCACAAGGCGGCTCGATCAGGGCAAACCCTGAGAGCGCGCCGAAAGCCAGCCAAGGCAAGACAAGGAGACAGAGCGAATGCCCAGCTATTCCATCGACGGCGTGATCCCGGTCGTCGACCCGAGCGCCTACGTGCATCCCACGGCCGTGCTGATCGGCGACGTGATCGTCGGCCCGAACTGCTACGTGGGCCCCTGCGCCAGCCTGCGCGGCGACTTCGGCCGCATCGTGCTGGAGGAGGGCTCCAACGTGCAGGACCACTGCTGCATCCACGGCTTCCCGGACAACGACACGGTGGTGGAGGTCAACGGCCACATCGGCCACGGCGCGATCCTGCACAGCTGCATCGTGCGGCGCGACGCGCTGGTGGGCATGAACGCGGTGGTGATGGACGAGGCCGAGATCGGCGAGAAGGCCATCGTCGCGGCCTGCGCCTTCGTGCCCGCCGGCATGAAGGTGCCGGCGCGGTCGCTGGTGGCGGGCATCCCCGCCAAGGTGAAGCGCGAGCTGAGCGATGACGAGATCGCCTGGAAGCTCGAAGGCACCCAGACCTACCAGGCGCTCACGGTGCGCAGCCTTGCGAGCCTGCGTGAGGTGGAGCCGCTTTCCAGCGTCGAGAAGAACCGCCCGAGCCTGCCGGCCACCGAGGTGCGGTCGCTGATTGCCACCAAGCGGGGCTGACGACCGCCTTCGCGCTTCGTGCAAGATCGCCCGTTTCCTTCAACCGAACGACAGAACAACCGAGGAACAGCAACCGATGCCGCGTGGAAGATCCGCCACCTATGAGGACCAGCGTGAATTCATCCTCGCGCAGGCCGCCCAGCTGTTCGCGCGCAGCGGCTATCCCGCCACTTCGATGAACCAGGTGGCCGAGGCCTGCGGCCTCTCGAAGGCCACGCTCTACCACTACTACAAGGACAAGAGCAGCCTGCTCATCAGCATCGCGGAGACGCACGTGTCGAAGCTCGCCGCGCTGGTGGCCGAGGAAGAGGCCTCGACGCACACCGACGAGGAGCGCCTGCGCCGCTTCATCTACCGCATCGTCGAGGAGTACGCCGGCGCGCAGGACGCGCACCGCGTGCTGACCGACGACGTGCGCTTTCTGGAAGAGGCCGACCGCGAGCGCGTGCTCGACAAGGAGCGCGAGGTGGTCGCGGGCTTCGCACGTGCCGTGTCGGCGCTGCGCCCCGGCGCGCCCAGCGACGACCTCGCCAAGCCGCTGACCATGCTGCTGTTCGGCATGATCAACTGGATGTTCACCTGGATGAAGCCGGACGGCCGGCTCGACCACGCGGCCATCGCGCCGATCGTGGCCGACCTGTTCCTGGGCGGCATCGGGGCGGTGAAGTCGCCCGAGGCGCCGGCCGCCCCGCGAGGCGTCAAAGAATCCGGTTGAACCAGAGCAGCGAGAGCCCGGCCGACAGCAGCGTCAGCACCGCCGCGCACATCGCGAACAGCGCGGAGATTTCCGTTTCCTTCTTCTCCACCGTGAGCTTGGAGCTCAGCGTCTCGTAGACCTTCTTCAGGTCGTTGGCGGTGCCGGCGTAGAAATACTCGGCGTTGGTCTTGTTGGCGATGGCCTTGAGCGTGTCCTCGTCGAGGCGCACGCGCATCGACCAGCCCTCGAAGCCGATGGTCTCGCCGTCGACCGTGCCCACGCCCACAGTGTAGATGCGCACTCCGCGGTCCGCTGCCGCCTTGGCCGCGTCCAGCGGATCGACGCCGGTGGTGCGCTGGCCGTCGGTCAGCATGATGACCGCGGCCGATGTGAACGAGCCCGGCGCCACCGGCGTGAATTCCTTGAGCTTCTTCTCGTTCTGGTCGATGGCGGCGCCGCGCTGGCGGCTGGGCGAGCTGAACTGCTCGACGTCGATGCCTGCGTCGGGGAAGAGCGTGGCCAGCGACACCACGATGGCGTTGCCCGTCGCGGTGGCGCGCTGCAGCTGGAAGCTGTCGATGGCGGTCACCAGGTCTTCATGGTTGGTGGTGGGCAGCTGCGCCACCTGCGCGCTGCCCGCGAAGGCGACGATGCCCACCTTCACGGTGCGCGGCAGGTCCTTGATGAAGCTCTTGGCCGCCTCCTGCGCCGCCACGAGGCGGTTGGGCTGCACGTCGGCCGCGCGCATGCTGCCCGACACGTCCATCGCCAGGATGATGGTCTGCTGGTTCGACGGCAACACCACCACCGCCATCGGCCGCGCCGCGGCCACCAGCATCGCGGCCATGGCCAGCAGGAACAGCAGGGGCGGCAGGTGCCGCCGCACGCTCTGCCCGGCGCCCATGGCCTCGCGCACGATCGACAGGCTGGCGTAGCGCACCGCGAGCTTCTTCTTGCGGCGCAGCAGCCACAGGTAGAGCAGGATCAGCAGCGGCAGTGCCGCCAGCAGCCAGAGGAATTGGGGCCAGAGAAAAGTCATGCTGCCACCGCCTTCAGGCCAGCCGGACCGATGCGCGCGCGGCGCTTGCGCAGATCGGCGAAACGGACGATGGCTTCCACCAGGTCGTCATTGGTCGAGAGTTCGAGTGCATCGACGCCGGCCCGCGCCAGCGTCTCGCGCAATGTGGTTTCGCGCTCGGCCGCCAGCCGGGCGAAGCGCTTGCGAAAGCCCGCGTCGTGGGTGTCGACCCAGAGCTGCTCGCCGGTCTCGGCATCGCGCAGCGGCACCAGGCCGAGGTCGGGCAACTCCAGCTCGAGCGGGTCGAAGAGGCGCACCGCGACCACCTCGTGGCGCTGCACCAGGTGGCCCAGCGGGCGTTCCCAGCCGGGCTCGCTCAGGAAGTCGGACACCACGAACACCGTGGAGCGCCGGGGCATCAGCGTGGCGGCGGACTTGAGCAGGTCGGCCAGGCGCGTCATGCCTTTCTGCGTGGGCGCGGCCTCGGCCTTGCCGGCGCGTTTTTCCATCGCATGCAGCAGGTGCAGCACATGGCGCCGGCCGCTGCGCGGGGGAATCACCGCTTCGAGGTCGCTGCCGTAGACCAGCGCGCCGACCCGGTTGCCGTGCCGCGTGAGCAGCCGCGCCAGCACGCCGACGAAGCCCGCCGAGATCTCGCGCTTGGCCTTCAGGCCAGAGCCGAAGTCGACCGAGCGGCTCAGGTCGAGCACGAACCACGCGGCCATCTCGCGGTCTTCGGTGAACACGCGCACGTGCGGCGTCTGCAGCCGTGCGGTGACGTTCCAGTCGATGTGACGCACGTCGTCGTGGTGCTGGTACTCGCGCAGGTCGGCCAGGTCGAGCCCGGTGCCGCGCATCAGCGTGCGGTAGTCGCCTTGCAGCAGGCCGTCGAGGCGGCGGATCACGGTCCACTCGAGCCGGCGCAGCGCGCGTTCCGCCCCGCCGGCTTCCATGGCGAGCCGGTCGTCGTTCGCGGCCGCGGGGGCCTTACGCCACCAGCTTTTCATGTTCGAGCGGTTTCGGAGGAGCGGGGACTGCGCGCATGATCTTCTCGATCAGGCTGTCCGGCGTCAGGCCTTCGGACAAGCCTTCGTAGGAAAGCGTCACTCGATGGCGCAGCACGTCGGGCACCAGCGCCGTCATGTCCTCGGGCAGCGCGTAGCTGCGGCCGCGCAGCAAGGCGAGTGCGCGCGCGCCTTCGGTCAGGCTGATGCTGGCGCGCGGGCTGGCGCCGAAGGTGATGAAGCGGCGCAGGTCCTTCAGGCCGTGCTTCTCGGGCGTGCGCGTGGCCGACACCAGCTTCACCGCGTACTGGATGAGCGAGGGGTCGACGTACACGCGCCGGGCTTCGGCCTGCAGCGCCGCGAGCTGCTCGGTGGTGGCGACCGGCGTGGCGTTGACCGCCGGGCCGATCACGCGCTGGACGATGACGAACTCTTCCTCGTCGCTCGGGTAGTCGACCAGCACCTTCATCATGAAGCGGTCGACCTGCGCCTCGGGCAGCGGGTAGGTGCCCTCGGTCTCGATGGGGTTCTGCGTGGCCATCACGAGGAAGGGGCGCGGCACCTTGTGCGTCTCGCCGGCAATCGTCACCTGGCGCTCCTGCATCACCTCGAGCAGCGCGCTCTGGACTTTGGCCGGCGCACGGTTGATTTCGTCGGCCAGCAGCAGGTTGGCGAACACCGGGCCCAGCGAGGTGCTGAAGTCGCCGGTCTTCTGGTTGTAGATGCGCGTGCCCACCAGGTCGGCCGGCACCAGGTCGGGCGTGAACTGGATGCGCTTGAACTGGCCGCGCACGGTGTCGGCCAGCGTCTTCACCGTGAGCGTCTTCGCCAGCCCCGGCACGCCTTCGACCAGCAGGTGCCCGCCCGCGAGCATGGCGACCATCACACGCTCCAGGAATCGGTCCTGGCCCACGACCACGCGCTTCACCTCGTAGAGGATCTGCTCCATCAGTTCGGCCGTGCCGGCTGGCGTGGGGTTGGCGGTGGTCTCTGCTGTGCTCATGCGAAGGGCTTTCGAGAGGAAGGGAAGAGAAGACGATCAGAAGGGCGGCGAACCCGCGGCCGAGGCCGCGTTCTCTATGGGCACCGCGAAGCCGATGCCGATGAAGGTGCGCTGCTGCGTCGGGTTGAGGATGGCGGTGACGATGCCGAGCACCTCGCCGTCCATATTGATCAGCGGTCCGCCCGAATTGCCGGGGTTGGCTGCCGCGTCGAACTGGATCAGGTTGCCCAGCTCCTGCTTGCCCTCGGGCGAGCGGAACGAGCGCTTCAGGCCCGACACCACGCCGGCCGAAACCGAAGGCCCGATGCCGAACGGAAAGCCCACCGCCGCCACCTGGTCGCCGGGGCGCAGGTCGGCCGTGGAGCGCATGGTGGCGGGAATCAGGTCGTCGGGAATCTTCTGCGCCTGCAGCACCGCGAGGTCGTTCTCGGGCTGCACGCCGGTGATGGTGGCCGGGGCTTCCAGGCCGTCGTAGAAGGTGACCTTGATCTTGTCGGCGCCCGCGACCACGTGCAGGTTGGTGAGGATCACGCCCTTGTCGACGATCACCACGCCCGTGCCCACGCCGCGTTCGACTTCGCCCGGACCGGCTCCGTCGTTGGGCGCCTCGGGCGGCTTGCCCTTGGCCATGTTGCGGCCGCGCTTCTGGATCTTGGCCTCGGGCGTGTTCTTCTCCTCGCCGTAGCTCACCACCCGCACCACAGAAGGCCGGATGATGTCGGCCGCCTTGGCCGCAGGCGAGGGCAGGGTGTTGGTCTGCAGCGTGCGCAGCACGGCCGCGTCGATGTCTTTCTGCGTGAGGGCCTTGGCGCCGGGGCGGGGCATCCACAGCGCGGCGCCGGTGACCATTGCGGCCGAGAGCAATATGAGCAGTGCGAAGCTGCGGCGGCCGGGCTGCCAGCCGGCTTTCCTCACGTTCACGGGAGCCGCGGGCGGCGCCGAGTCCGCTGCGGTGGCTTCGGGCGATGCCGCAGCATCCGCCCGCTCGGCCGCCTCGTCTGCGGCCGAGGGCAGCACGCGGGGCGAGCGGCTGTAGAAAGCGGGCCTGCGCATCGGAGTACCTCCGGCTAAAAGATCGGAAATCGCGTGTACAGGAGTTCACAGTAGCACGCTTTCCGCGCCTGCGCATCCCATCGGGCATCATCGAGCGATGGCTACCTTCATCGATACCCACTGTCATCTGGACGCGCCCGAATTCGGTGCGGAGATGCCGGTCCTGCGCGCCCGCGCCGCCGAACGGGGGGTGGCGATGTGCGTGATTCCGGCCGTGGCCGTCTTCAATTTCGCCACCGTGCGCGAGCTGGCCCATGTGCAGGGCGATGCCTACGCCCTGGGGATCCATCCACTGTGCACCGGCGAGGCGAAGGACGAGGACCTGGAAGCCCTCGACGCCGAACTGGCCGCGCGGCGCGACGACCCGCGGCTGGTGGCGGTGGGCGAGATCGGCCTCGACTACTTCGTCGAGGGGCTGGACGGCGAAAAGCAGGAGCGGTTCTTTCACACTCAGTTGCAACTGGCACGCAAGCACGGGTTACCCGTGCTCATCCACGTGCGGCGCTCGGTGGACAAGGTGCTCAAGCACCTGCGGCAGACGGCGGGCGGCAAGCCGTGGCTGGGCATCGCCCACGCCTTCAACGGCAGCGAGCAGCAGGCCGGGGCGTGCATCGAGCTCGGGCTCAAGCTTGGCTTCGGCGGCGCGGTGACCTTTGAGCGCGCGCTGCAGCTGCGGCGCCTGGCCTCCACGCTGCCGATGGAATCTATCGTCATGGAAACCGACGCGCCCGACATTCAGCCGCACTGGATCTACCGCACGCAGGCCCAGCGCGATGCCGGCGAGCCGCAGGGCCGCAACGAGCCGGCGCAGTTGCCGCGCATCGCGCAAGTGGTGGCGGATCTGCGGGGCATCGGCATCGACGTGCTGGCCGAAGCGACCACTCGCAATGCTGTATCGGCGCTTCCGAAGCTCCAAAGTCTGCTGTCCGCGTCGGATGACCGGCCGCACTCCGCGTAGGCCTATTTCCCGAGTTGCGCCCAGGCGCGTCATCAGGCCTTTTTTGCTGTCATCCTTGAAGTTCGGAGTGGCGTTGGTTGTGCAGTGGCACATCCGTCACTCCCATACTTCACTCAAAAAAGGAGTCTTTCGATGACCAAATCCTTCGTACGCACCGTTCCTGTCGTGGTCGCCCTGGCGCTTGCATCCATCGGCCTGTCGGCCGTCGCGCAGACCGCAGCCACCACCACCGAGCCCTCCACCACCGAGAAGGTGAAGGAAGCCGGCAAGGACGCAGTGAACGCCACCGAGCGCGGCGCGGAAAAGGCCTGGGACACCACCAAGAGCACGACCAAGAAGGCCGTGAACGCCACCGAGCGCGGCACCAAGAAGGCCTGGAACGCGACCAAGCGCACTACCAAGAAGGCGACCAACGCCACCAAGAACGCAGCCGCGAAGACCGGCGACGCCGTCGAGAACGCGGGCCACAAGACCGCCGACGGCATGCGCAGCACCGGCAAGGCCATCGGCGAGAAGATTCCCGGCACGGCCGAGAACGAAGCCGCCAAGAAGTAAGCAGCAAAGCTAACAAGCCGTTCGGCCGACCCGGCAACGCCGGGCCGGCTGTTCGACTCCTCACCGGAAGAACCCGCCTCGGCGGGTTTTTTCATGGGCGGCCCGCAGGCGGGCGCGACGGTGGCACGATTGCCGTCCATGAAGAAGGAATCCGCCGCATCCGCCGCATCTGCCGTCAAGGCGAACCCGCTGCTCACGGGGCTCGCGCCCGTCGTTTCGCCGGGCACCGTCGTGCTGATCCTCGGCAGCTTCCCCGGAGTCAGGTCGCTAGAACTGCAGCAGTACTATGCACACCCCCAAAACCAGTTCTGGAAGATCCTGCAAGCCGTGTGGCCCGACATTCCCCTTCCCTCGGGCGTAGACAGCTACGCGCGGCGCTGCCGGTGGCTGCTCGACCGCGGCCTGGGCGTGTGGGACGTGTATGCGTCCTGCGAGCGCGAGGGCAGCCTCGATTCCGCCATCCGCGCGCCGGTGGCGAACGACATCGCTGGGCTGCACCTGCCGAAGCTCGCGGCCATCGCGCACAACGGTGGCGAGAGCTTCAAGCATGCGCGCCACACCCGCACCCTCGGCGTGCCGGTCTACCAGCTGCCTTCCACCAGCCCCGCCAACGCGTCGTGGAGCTTCGAGCGCAAGCTCGCGGCCTGGCGCGAGGTTCTGGCCGCCCACAAACTAGTCGCCTGACCCGCAGCATCGATGGCATCGAGCAAAACTCCCATTTCCCTACCCGAAGTCAATTTTTCCGACTGGGGCGACATCCGTTATCTGCACCTCGGCACCGAATGGGTCCAGGGCTCGATGAAGCTCGACGCGCCCTTCGAGATCGAACTCGAGTACGTGCAGCGCATGATGGCCTGGCTGCTCTTCGCCGACTCGAAGACGGTGGCCAGCCGCCACGCCATGCAGCTCGGCCTGGGCGCGGCCACGCTCACCAAGTTCAGCCGCAAGATCCTGCGCATGCGCACCACCGCTGTCGAGCTCAACCCGCAGGTGGTGTCGGCCTGCCGCGGCTGGTTCAAGCTGCCGCCGGACGACCCGAAGCTGCGCGTGGTGATCGCCGATGCCGCGGCCGAGATCCGCAAGCCCGAATGGCATGGCACGGTCGACGCGCTGCAGGTCGACCTGTACGACCACGAGGCCGCCGCGCCCGTGCTCGACAGCGAAGACTTCTACGCCGACTGCCGCGCGCTGCTCACCGATGACGGTTGCATGACCGTCAACCTTTTCGGCCGCTCGTCGAGCTACGAGCGCAGCCTCGAGAAGATTTCGGCCGCCTTCGGCGCCGACGCGGTGTGGGCCTTCAAGCCGACGCGCGAAGGCAACACGGTGGTGCTCGCGCAGCGCACCCCGAGCCGCCCGAAGCGCGAGGCGCTTGCCGAGCGCGCCCAAACGATCCAGACTCGCTGGGGCTTGCCCGCACCCAAATGGCTCCGGGTCTTCAAGCCGCTGAATCCGACACTCACCCGAACCTGAACCCGAACGACACACGGCTCATGAGCGCTGTACCCGCTGCTTCCGCCCCCGCCCCGCTGGCCGCGCGCCACGAAGGCCCGCTCGACCTGCGCCGCCTGATCGAATGGCTTGCCGCCGACGGCGTGATTTCCCCGCACGAGGCCAAGCGCACCATCGCCCGCTGCGCGCAGGCCGAGAGCCGACAGGCGCCGCTGGTGCGTCTGGCCAATGTCGCCATGACCCGCGAGAGCGACAACAAGCCGCTCGACCTCGAAATGCTCACGCAGTGGCTCGCGGGCCGCGCGGGCCTTTCCTATTTGCGCATCGACCCGCTCAAGGTCGACGTGGGCAAGGTGGCCGACACCATGAGCGCGGCCTACGCCGAGCGCCACAAGGTGCTGCCGGTGCAGGTGCTGCCCAACGAGGTGGTGGTGGCCACGGCCGAGCCCTTCCTCACCGACTGGATCGCCGAGGTCGAGCGCCAGGCCCGCCGCTCGGTGCGGCGCGTGGTGGCCAACCCGGCCGACATCCAGCGCTACACGGCCGAGTTCTTCGCGCTCGCGAAGTCGGTGCGCGCCGCGCAGAAGGCCGGCGGCAGCACCAGCACCACGAGCTTCGAGCAGCTGGTGGAGCTCGGCAAGAGCAACAAGCAGCTCGACGCCAACGACCAGAGCGTGGTGCAGGTGGTCGACTGGCTGTGGCAGTACGCCTTCGACCAGCGCGCGAGCGACATCCACCTGGAGCCGCGCCGCGAGCAGGGCGTGATCCGCTTCCGCATCGACGGCATCCTGCATCCGGCCTACCAGATGCCCATGGGCGTGATGAACGCGATGGTCGCGCGCATCAAGCTGCTGGGCCGCATGGACGTGGTCGAGAAGCGCCGTCCGCTGGACGGCCGCATCAAGACCCGCAACATGCGCGGCGAAGAAGTCGAAATGCGCCTGTCGACGCTGCCCACCGCCTTCGGCGAGAAGATGGTGATGCGCATCTTCGACCCCGACACCGCGGTGAAGGACCTCGACGCGCTGGGCTTCGCGCAGCACGACGCGCAGCGCTGGGAGCAGCTGGTCACGCGGCCCAACGGCATCATCCTGGTGACCGGGCCCACGGGCTCGGGCAAGACCACCACGCTGTACTCCACGCTCAAGCGCGTGGCGACCGAGGAGGTCAACGTGAGCACGGTGGAGGACCCGATCGAAATGATCGAGACCTCCTTCAACCAGACGCAGGTGCAGCCGCAGCTCGATTTCGGCTTCACCGAGGGCCTGCGCGCGCTGATGCGGCAGGACCCGGACATCATCATGGTCGGCGAAATCCGCGACCTCGCCACCGCCGAAATGGCGGTGCAGGCCGCGCTCACCGGCCACCTGGTGTTCAGCACGCTGCACACCAACGATGCGCCCAGCGCCATCACCCGGCTCATGGAGCTGGGCGTGCCCTCGTACCTCATCAATGCCGTGATGCTGGGCGTGCTCGCGCAGCGCCTCGTGCGCACGCTGTGCCCCAACTGCAAGCAGCCCGACGACACCGTCAACCGCGAGAAGCTCGAAGCCATCGTCAAGCCCTGGCAGATCACCGGCTCGGTGCGCGCCTACAAGCCGGTGGGCTGCGTCGATTGCCGCATGACCGGCTACATGGGCCGCATGGGGCTCTACGAGCTGCTGAGCGTCAGCGAGCCGTTCAAGAGCCAGGTCACGAAGGAGCCCAACCTCGCCGGGCTGCGCCGCCAGGCCGTGATCGACGGCATGCGGCCGCTGCGGCTGGCCGGCGCGCTGCGCGTGGCCGAGGGCGTGACCACCATCGAAGAGGTGCTGAGCGCCACCCCTCCGCTGGAGTGACCCGCGCCGCGCTTCAGCCACCCCGGGAGCGGCGAATGCTCCCGGGTTATCCCTAAGACTTTGGTTAGTGGAATCCACATCGGGCTGACCGGAAGCTGACTCGACAATCCCGCATCGAAATTTGTTCGAGGAGACTGTTCGTGAAGATCAAGAGTCAGAAAGACTTTTTCTCGGGTCTGATGTTCACGGTGGTGGGCGTGGCGTTCGCATGGGGCGCCACCACCTACACCGTGGGCACCGGGGCCCGGATGGGACCGGGTTACTTCCCGTTGATGCTCGGCATCCTGATGGCCCTCATCGGCCTCGGGATCATGTTCACCGGGCTCAGCGTCGAGACCACCGACGGCGAGAAGATCGGCAAGTGGGCCTGGAAGCAGGTGGTGTACATCCTCGGCGCCAACCTGGCGTTCGGCGTGCTGCTCGGCGGCCTGCCGAGCCTCGGCATTCCGGCCATGGGCATGATCATCGCCATCTACGCGCTGGTGATCATCGCCAGCCTCGCGGGCCACGAGTTCAAGCTGCCCAGCGTGCTGGTCCTGGCCACCGTGCTGGCCGTCGGCAGCTACGTCGCGTTCATCTGGGCGCTCAAGCTCCAGATCCAGGTCTGGCCGACCTTCATCACCGGTTGAGACGAAAGCCGATTCCACCATGGACCTGATCCACAACCTTTCCGTCGGTTTTGGCGTCGCCTTTACCTTCACCAACCTGCTGTACTGCCTGATCGGCTGTATCCTGGGCACGCTGATCGGCGTGCTGCCCGGCATCGGCCCGGTCGCGACCATCGCGATGCTGCTGCCGGCCACGTACGCGCTCCCGCCGGTGTCGGCGCTGATCATGCTGGCCGGTATCTATTACGGCGCCCAGTACGGCGGCTCCACCACTGCGATTCTGGTCAACCTGCCCGGTGAGTCTTCATCGGTGGTGACAGTGATCGACGGCTACCAGATGGCGCGCAAGGGCCGTGCGGGCCCGGCGCTCGCCGCCGCCGGCCTGGGCTCGTTCTTCGCGGGCTGCGTCGGTACGCTGATCCTGGCCGCCTTCGCGCCGCCGCTGACCGAGCTGGCCTTCAAGTTCGGCCCGGCCGAATACTTCTCGCTGATGATTCTGGGCCTGATCGGCGCCGTGGTGCTGGCCTCGGGCTCGCTGCTCAAGGCCATCGCGATGATCGTGCTGGGCCTGCTGATGGGCCTGGTCGGCACCGACGTGAACTCGGGCGTCGCCCGCTACAGCTTCGACATCCCGGAGCTGACCGACGGCATCGGCTTCGTGGCCATCGCCATGGGCGTGTTCGGCTACGGCGAAATCATCGCCAACCTCTCGCGTCCCGACGACGAGCGCGAAGTGTTCACCGCCAAGGTTTCGGGCCTGTTCCCGACCAAGGAAGACTTCAAGCGCATGACGCCCGCCGTGCTTCGCGGCACGGCGCTGGGTTCCGCACTGGGCATCCTGCCCGGCGGCGGCGCGCTGCTGGCTGCCTTCGCTGCCTACACGATCGAGAAGAAGACCAAGCTGAAGCCGGGCGAAGTGCCCTTCGGCAAGGGCAACATCCGCGGCGTGGCGGCTCCCGAATCGGCCAACAACGCCGGTGCGCAGACCTCCTTTATCCCGTTGCTGACGCTGGGCATTCCGCCCAACGCCGTGATGGCGCTGATGGTGGGCGCGATGACCATCCACAACATCCAGCCGGGTCCGCAGGTCATGACCAGCAACCCCGAGCTGTTCTGGGGCCTGATCGCCTCGATGTGGCTGGGCAACGCGATGCTGATCATCCTGAACCTGCCGCTGATCGGCATGTGGATCAAGCTGCTGTCGGTGCCCTACAAGTACCTGTTCCCTGCCATCGTGCTGTTCTGCGCGATCGGGGTGTACTCGACCAACAACAACACCTTCGACATCTGGATGGTGGGCATCTTCGGTCTGGTGGGCTACACCTTCTTCAAGCTGGGTTGCGAGCCTGCGCCGCTGCTGCTGGGCTTCATCCTGGGCCCGATGATGGAAGAGAACCTGCGCCGCTCGCTGCTGCTGTCGCGCGGCGACTGGAGCGTGTTCGTCACGCGCCCGATCTCGGCGAGCCTGCTGGCCGCGGCGGCCCTGCTGCTGATCATCGTGCTGCTGCCGGCCGTGAAGTCGAAGCGCGAAGAGGCCTTCGTCGAGGACTGATCCCGGCTTTGCACTCTCTGCACAACGGCGCCTTCGGGCGCCGTTTTTGTTTGCAGGCTTCTTTTTCTTCAGGGCTTCTGTGCGCGCGGCTTCATGTGTTGCCGCGCCATTGCCAGGAAAGCCATCGCTGCCGGGCTCAGCGGATGCTTGGCCAGCCGGATGGCGACCACCGGGTACTCGAGCACGGGCCGCGTCACGCCTACGGCGCGCAGGTTGCCGGGCATCAGCACTTCGACGTAGCGGGGTGCCAGCGCGACCCCCGCGCCGGCCTGGATGAGGCCGAAGGCTGTGGAGAGCATCGAGACGTGGTGCACGACCTGCGGGTACACGTTGGCCACGCTCGCGAGCTGGCGGCTCACGGCGCGCCACACGTTGGCATCGGGGTTGACGTGGATGAAGGGCAGGCCTTCGAGCCGCCTGGCCTCGACCGTCTCGTGCTGTGCGAGCGGATGGTCGTCGCGCACGAAGAGGGCCATGCGCTCGGTGAAGAGGGGCTCGGTCGCCAGCTCGGAGTGCTTCTGGCCGATGTCGGAGCCGAAGCCCAGGTCGGCCTCCTGCGAGAGCACGCGCGAGATCATCTGCTCGGCGGTGCTGTCGAGCAGCGTGGCCGCCAGTGTCGGATGTGTTTGCGAGAAGCGGCCCAGCAGCGGCGGCAGCAGGGCGCCCGCCGTCAGGTGGCCCACCGCCAGCACGATGCGGCCCTCGCGCAGCTGCGACTGCGAGCGGCAGGCGCCGACAGAATCGTCGATCAGCCGCAGCGCCCGCACGGCGGTGTCGACCATCATCTGGCCCGCGTTGGTCATGCGGATGCGGCGCCCGCGCACCACCAGCGGCTGGGCCAGTTCTTCCTCGAGCCGCTTGATCAGGTGGCTGATGGCGGGCTGGGTGAGCTGCAAGGCCTCGGCCGCCAGCGTGAAGCTGCCGGTTTCGGCCACTGCCGCCAGCGCCCGCAGCTGCTGCAGCGAGATTTCCTCGGCGGGGGCTCGTGTCATAAACGGCGTTGATAGTTGAATAAGCTGGATTATCTGGCTTGATCCACCGCCGCTGCATAGCATGCTCGGTCCCCCTCTCTATCTCTCTGGCACAGAATTCTTTCCCGCACATGAAACGCCTCCAGTTCCTCCAGGTGCTCGCCGTCGCGCTCGGCATGGCCGCCTCGTCCGCCAGCCTGGCGCAGGGCTATCCGAACAAGCCGATCCGGCTGATCGTTCCGTTCCCGGCCGCGGGCGCCACCGACCTCTTCGCCCGCACGCTGGGGCAGAAGATGGGCGACAAGCTGGGCACGACGCTGGTGGTCGACAACAAGCCCGGCGCCGGCGGCGCCATCGGCTCCGACCAGGCCGCCAAGGCCGCGCCGGACGGCTACACCATCCTGCTGGCCACCACCAGCACGCACTCCATCGGCCCCGCAATCAGCAAGCTGCCCTACGACACGGTGCGCGACTTCACGCCCATCGCGCACGTGGGCGACGCCGCCAGCATCATGCTGGTCCCGGTCAATTCGCCCGCGAAGACGGTGCGCGAGTGGATCGACTACGCGAAGAAGAACCCCGGCAAGCTCAACTACGCATCGAGCGGCAACGGCACCATCGTCCAGCTCACGGCGGAGCTCTTCAAGGCGCAGGCCGGCGTGTTCGTCACGCACATTCCCTACAAGGGCACGGCCCTGGCCATTCCCGACCTGATCAGCGGCAAGGTCGACGTGCTGTTCGACTCGCTGCCCACCGGCATGCCGCACGTGCGCGACGGCCGCCTGCGCGCGCTGGGCGTCACCTCGCTCAAGCGCAGCCCGCTCGCGCCCGAACTGCCGCCCATCGCCGACACGCTGCCGGGCTACGAGTCGAACACCTGGTTCGGCTTCTACGGCCCGAAGAACCTGCCGGCGGACATCGTCGCGAAGATCAACAAGGCCGCCAACGACGCGCTGGCCGACCCCGAGGTGAAGGAAAAGCTGGCGCGACTGGGCATCGAGCCCGCCGTGCCGGGCACGCCGGACCAGTTCGCGAAGATGGTGGCCGTCGACGCCGCCAAATGGAAAAAGATCGTCGTAGACCGCAAGATCACCAACGAGTAATGGCTCTCCCCCAGGCTGCGCGAACTTCGTTCGCTTCGCCAACTCCCTTCCGGGGGCAACACCTGCGGCCCGGCAAGGCCGGTTCCGCGGTGTTCCCGATTGTTCAAGTCATCTCTGAAGGCACGTTATGAAGTTTGACTACGCCAACCCCTACCTCTCCACGCGCATCCCGATCTTCGCGCGCAACGTAGTGTCGACCTCGCACCCGCTGGCCTCGCAGGCCGGGCTGCGCATCCTGCAGCAGGGCGGCAACGCGGTCGACGCGGCCATCGCCACCGCGGCGGTGATGACGCTGGTGGAGCCGGTGAGCAACGGCCTGGGCAGCGATGCCTTCTGCATCCTGTGGGACGGAGAGAAGCTGCACGGCCTCAACGCTTCGGGCCCCGCGCCCAAGGCCTGGACGCCCGAATACTTCAAGGCCAAGTACGGCGCCGACGCGGCCAATCCGCCGATGCGCGGCATCGACTCGGTCACCGTGCCGGGCGCGGTGCGCGGCTGGGTGGCGCTGAGCGAGCGCTTCGGCAAGCTGCCCTTTGCCGACCTGCTGGCGCCGGCCATCGACATCGCCGAGCGCGGCTACCTCGTGCCGCCGGTGGTGCAGGGCAAGTGGGCCGCGGCCACGCCGATCCTGCAGTCGCAGCCGGGCTTCGCCCAGACCTTCCTGCCCTGGGGCCGCGCACCCGAGGTGGGCGACATGTTCCGCTTCACGGCCGCGGCGCGCGCGCTCAAGGCCATCGCCCGCACCAAGGGCGAGGCCTACTACAACGGCGAGATCGCCGAGGCGCTGGCGAAGTTCTCCGCCGAGCAGGGCGGCGCGCTCACCGTGGCCGACCTCGCGGCCTACCAGCCCGAGTGGGTCGAGCCCATCTCGCGCGACTACCGCGGCCACACGCTGCACGAGATCCCGCCGAACGGCCAGGGCATCGCGGCGCTGATCGCGCTGGGCATCCTGGAGAAGTTCGACATCGCCTCGCTGCCGGTCGACTCGGTCCAATCGCAGCATCTGCAGATCGAGGCCATGAAGCTGGCCTTCGCCGACGTGTACCGCTACGTCTCCGAGCGCAAGACCATGGAAGTGACCACCGAGCAGATGCTCGACGACGCCTACCTGGCCTCGCGCGCACGCCTCATCGACGTGAAGAAGGCGCAGGACTTCAAGGCCGGCAACCCGGTGAAGGGCGGCACCATCTACCTCACGGCCGCCGACGAGAGCGGCATGATGGTCAGCTTCATCCAGAGCAACTACATGGGCTTCGGCTCGGGCTGCGTGGAGCCGGAGTTCGGCATCAGCCTGCAGAACCGCGGCCACGGCTTCAGCCTGAAGGCCGAGAGCCCCAACGTGGTGGCGCCGGGCAAGCGCCCGTTCCACACCATCATTCCGGCCTTCCTCACCAAGGACGGCCAGCCGGTGATGAGCTTCGGCGTGATGGGCGGCAACATGCAGCCGCAGGGCCACATGCAGACGCTGGTGCGCATGCTCGACTACAAGCAGAACCCGCAGGCCGCCTGCGACGCGCCGCGCTGGCGCTTCAACGCGGGGCTGGAGATCAACGTCGAGGCCGCGATGAACCCGGCCACGGTGCAGGGCCTGCGCGAGCTGGGTCACCACCTGGAAGTGATCAACGACTCGTACCAGGACTTCGGCGCGGGCCAGTTCATCTGGCGCGCGGGCGAGCCCTCGGTCGAAGGCTACGTGGCCGCCAGCGACCCGCGCCGCGACGGCGCGGCTGCGGGGTACTGAGCGCGGGCGAGGCAAGGGTTCGGGCTTGCCGCGATGATCGGGGGATGAACAAGACAGCCGCGTCGACCGGCGAATCCCCCCAGCCAGCCCTCCAACCCCTGCGCGACAGCGCGAAGAAGGGCGTCGCCACCGGCCTGGTGCTGGCCACCTTGGGCGCCATCGCGTTCAGCGGCAAGGCGATCATCGTCAAGCTCGCGTACCGCTACGGCGTGGACGCGGTCACGCTCATCATGCTGCGCATGCTGTTCGCGCTGCCGCTCTTCGCGCTGATGGCGTGGTGGGCGGGGCGCGGCAAGCCGGCGCTCACCGGGCGCGACTGGATCGGCGTGGTCGGCCTGGGCTTCTCGGGCTACTACCTCGCGAGCTTCCTCGACTTCGCGGGGCTGGCCTACATCTCGGCCAGCTTCGAGCGGCTCATTCTTTATCTCAACCCCACGCTGGTGCTGTTCTTCGGCTGGTTGATGTACCGGCGCAACCCGACGCGCCCGCAGGTGCTGGGCATGGTCGTGAGCTACGCCGGCGTGCTGCTGGTGTTCGGCCATGAGCTCTGGACCGGTGGCGGCGGCAAGGGCGGCGGCGCGGCGGCCTGGGGCGCCTTCCTGGTGTTCCTGAGCGCGGTGAGCTATGCGGGCTACCTCGTCTACAGCGGCGAGTTCGTCAAGCGGCTGGGTTCGCTCAGGCTCGTGGGCCTGGCCACCACCGTGGCCTGCGTGCTGTGCATATTGCAGTTCGCGCTGACGCGGCCGATGAGCGTGGCGATGGAGGTGGCGCCGGAGGTGATCTGGCTGTCGGTGCTCAACGCCACGCTGTGCACGGCGGTGCCGGTGCTGATGGTGATGATGGCCATCGAACGCATCGGCCCCGCGATGGCGGCGCAGACCGGCATGATCGGGCCGCTGTCGACCATCCTCATGGGGGTGGTCATACTCGGCGAGCCGTTCACGCCGTGGATCGCGGCGGGCACCGTGCTCGTGATCGCGGGCATTTTCGTTTTCACGCGCAAGGGGCGCTGAAGCCCCGGGCGCTTCTGCTTCTGTTTCACTGGAGAAAGAACATGGATCTGGGTATTGCAGGCAAGACCGCGCTGGTGTGCGGCGCGAGCAAGGGCCTCGGCTACGGCTGCGCCGAGGCGCTGGTGCGCGAGGGCGTCAACGTGGTGATCGTGGCGCGCGGCGCCGAGGTGCTGGAAGCCGCCGCGAAGAAGCTGGCCGAAGTGGCCGGCGGTTCGGGCAACCCGTTCGTCAAGCACGTGGCCGCCGACATCACCACCGAAGCCGGCCGTGCAGCGGTTTTCGCGCTGGGCCATGACTTCGACATCGTCGTCACCAACGCGGGCGGCCCGCCGCCCGGCGACTTCCGCAACTGGGACCGCGAGGCGTGGATCAAGGCGGTCGACGCGAACATGCTCACGCCCATCGAGCTCATCAAGGCCACGGTGGACGGCATGGCCAAGCGCGGCTACGGCCGCATCGTGAACATCACATCGAGCTCGGTGAAGTCGCCCATCGACATCCTGGGGCTGTCGAACGGCGCGCGCAGCGGCCTCACCGGCTTCGTGGCCGGCGTGGCGCGCACGTCGGTGGCGGCGCAGGGCGTGACCATCAACAACCTGCTGCCGGGCGCCTTCGACACCGACCGCCTCAAGGGCACGATGGCCGGTTCCGCGCAGAAGTCGGGCCAGGACTTCGACACCGTGTGGGAAGCCCGCAAGAAGACCATTCCGGCCAGGCGCTTCGGCACGCCGGCGGAGTTCGGCGCCATCTGCGCCTTCCTGTGCAGCATGCAGGCCGGCTACATGACCGGCCAGAACATCCTGGCCGACGGCGGCGCCTACCCCGGCACGTACTAGGGCTCGCCCCCAGGCTGCGCGCACTTCGTGTCGCGCACGCCTTCCCCCTGCCGGGGGCAACACCTGAGGCCCGGCAAAGCCGGTTCCTCGGTGTTCGCTTGAAGGGTCCGTCCTTCGCTCAGCGCCGCGAGGCCACCACGATCCCGCCCACGATCAGCAGGAACGCCGCGCCGTGGTACCAGTGCGGCGGCTCCCGCAGGAAGGCCGCCGACAGCACCGCCGCGAACAGCGGCGTGAGGTTCATGAAGATGCTCGCGCGCTGCGGCCCCGCGCGCTGCACGCCGGTGCCCCAGCAGCGATACGCCACCACGGCCGGGCCGATGCCGATGAACAGCATCGCCGCGATCAGCGGCCAGCCGAGTTCGAGGTGCGCGGGCGTCAGCGTCCATTCGCCTGCGGCCAGCGCGCCCGACCATGCGAGGCCGAACACCAGCTGCGCCATCAGGAACGCGGCCCAGTCCCTGCGCACCGCCGTCGGCTCGTGCGTGCGCGCCAGCAGCCAGCTGTAGAAGGCCCACGCGATGGTGCCCAGGATCATGTAGAGGTCGCCCGGCACCAGCCGCAGCCCCAGCAGCTGCCGCCATTCGCCGCGGCTGAGCACCAGCAGCACGCCCGCCATCGACAGCAGCGCGCCGCCGATCTCGCGGCCGCTGACGCGCGCGCGGAAGAAGAGGGCGCCCACCGCGAGCATCCACAGCGGCAGGCTCGATCCGACCAGCGTCACGTTGATGGGCGTGGAGGTCTGCAGCGCCAGGTACTGGAAGGCGTTGTACAGGCCGATGCCCAGCAGGCCGAGCACCGCGTAGCGCTTCCAGTGCGCCCACAACGGGCTGTCGCGCCGCAGCACCTGTGCCGCCAGCGGCAGCAGCAGCGCGAAGGCGATGACCCAGCGCACGAAGTTCAGCGTCAGCGGCGAGACCAGCTCCCGCACCATACGGCCGACCACGGCATTGCCGGCCCACAGCAGCGGAGGAACGAGGAGCAGGAAGACGGTGAGGGGAGCGAGGCGCTGCGGCTGTGTCTGCATGGGCGCCGACTCTACCGGGCAATGATTCCCCGCGCCGTCGCCGGAAGCTCGAACATGGCAGGATTCCTTCCCCTTCTTTCCTTTCCAGAGCTTGGAGACTGCAACGATGAAGAGCAAAGCCGTCCGTATCGACCGCCATGGCGGTCCCGAAGAACTGAAGATCGTCGAGGTGGAGGTCGGCGAGCCCGGCCCCGGCGAGATCCGCATCCGCCACAAGGCCGTGGGCCTGAACTTCATCGACACCTACCAGCGCAGCGGGCTCTACCCGTTCCAGATGCCGCTGCAGCTGGGCATGGAGGCCTCGGGAGTGGTCGAGGCGGTGGGCGAGGGCGTCACCCACCTCAAGGCCGGCGATCGTGCCGCCTATGCGAGCCAGCCGCCCGGCGCCTACAGCGAGCTGCGCGTGATGCCGGCGAAGAACGTCTGCAGGCTGCCGGACGACATCTCCTTCGAGACCGGCGCGGCCATGATGCTCAAGGGCCTGACCACGCAGTACCTGCTGAAGAAGACGCTCCCGGCCGAGGGCCTGCAGGCCGGCGACTTCATCGTGTTCCATGCCGCGGCCGGCGGCGTCGGCCTGATCGCCTGCCAATGGGCCAGGGCGCTGGGCCTGCAGCTGATCGGCACGGCCGGCAGCGACGCCAAGTGCAAGCTCGCGCTGGAGCACGGCGCGGCCCACGCCATCAACTACAGCACCGAGAACTTCGCGGCACGCGTGAAGGAGATCACCGGCGGCAAGGGCGTGAAGGTGGTGTACGACTCGGTGGGCAAGGACACCTTCGAGGGCTCCATCGAATGCCTGCGCCCCTTCGGCCTGCTGGCGATCTTCGGCAACGGCTCCGGCCCGGTGCCGCCGGTCAACCTCGGCGTGCTGGCCTCCAAGGGCTCGCTCTACATCACGCGGCCCACGCTCTTCACCCACATGGCCACCCGCGAAAGCACGCAGGCGATGGCCGACGACCTGTTCGCGGTGGTGCGAAGCGGCGCGGTGAAGATCCCGATCGACCAGCGCTACCCGCTGGCCGACGTGCAGCAGACGCACCGCGACCTGGAAGCGCGCAAGACCACGGGCTGCACCATCCTCACGCTCTGAGGGGACCGGCCGGTCTTGTCCTACCGGCGCAGTGGTGTCATGCCTTCGACTTGTGCCGGGAGCACTTTGTAGCCTTTGGCCACAGCCAGAGGCAGACAATCCCAGAGGCAGACATTCCCATGACCACCGTTCGCACCTTCATCGTCGAGGACAACCCCACCATCCGCCGCAATCTCGCGGGCACGCTGAGGGAGGTGGCGAGGGTCGAGCCCATCGGCGAGGCGGAAACCGAGGCCGAAGGTTCGCGCTGGCTCTCGGGCAACCTGTCGCAGTGGGACCTGGCCATCGTCGACCTTTTCCTGAAGGACGGCACCGGCTTTCGCGTGCTGGAGGCCTGCCGCAACCGCAGCCCGTGGCAGAAGATCGTGGTGCTCAGCAACTACGCCACGCCGGACATGCGCCGCAAGTGCGCCCACCTGGGCGCCGATGCCGTTTTCGACAAGGCCACCGAGATCGACGACCTGATCGACTACTGCCTGCGCCGCCGTCAGGCGCAGTTCAGTTCGACCACGGCACACTGAAGCGCCGTGGCGGGGCATTCCACGGCCGCCGGCAGCGATGCCGGAATTGGCCGAAAATCACCCCCCTGAAGGCGCGAGGAGCACGCGCCGGGCTCCGCAAAGTGGCGACCAGATTCATGCGCGGAAATCACACATTCCCCTGCAGAGTCGGCCTGCGCGCCTTCAACGCGCGTGGCGTTCGTCCCGAGTTGCAACATGTCCCGCCCCCGTTTTCTTCCCGACAACTTCACTCTCGCGCTTCTCTCGGTCGTAACCCTCGCCAGCCTGCTGCCGGCCAGCGGGCGCCTCGCGCATTTCTTCGAGGGGCTGACCACGGTCGCCATCGGCCTGCTGTTCTTCCTGCACGGGGCCAAGCTGTCGCGCGAGGCGATCGTCAACGGGCTCATGCACTGGCGGCTGCACCTGCTGGTGTTCGCCAGCACCTTCGTGCTGTTCCCGGTGCTCGGGCTGGCGCTCAAGCCTTTCCTGCTGCCGCTGGTGACGCCCGAGCTCTACACCGGCGTGCTGTACCTGTGCGTGCTGCCGGCCACGGTGCAGTCGGCCATCGCCTTCACCGCGATGGCCAGAGGCAACATGCCGGCCGCCATCTGCAGCGCATCGGCCTCCACCCTTCTTGGCGTTTTCATCACGCCGGTGCTGGTCAACCTGGTGGTGCTGCCCAGCGGCGGCCATGCGGCTTCGTCCTCGCTGGACTCCATCGGCCGCATCCTGCTGCAGCTGATGGTGCCCTTCGCGGCGGGCCACCTGCTGCGGCCGCTGGTCGGCAAGTGGATCCAGCGCCGCGCCGCGGTGCTGAAGTTCGTCGACCAGGGTTCGATCCTGCTGGTGGTCTACACCGCCTTCAGCGCGGCCGTGATCGAGGGCCTGTGGAAGCAGGTGCCTGCGCATGCGCTGGTCGGCCTGCTGGTGGTGTGCGCGGTGGTGCTGGGGCTGGCGCTGAGCCTCACGACGCTGCTGGCGCGCAAGCTGGGCTTCGACACGGAAGACGAGATCACCATCGTCTTCTGCGGCTCCAAGAAGAGCCTGGCCAGCGGCATCCCGATGGCGAAGGTGCTCTTCGCCTCGCACGCGGTGGGCGCGATCGTGCTGCCGCTGATGCTGTTCCACCAGATGCAGCTGATGGTCTGCGCGGTGCTGGCGCAGCGCTATGCGCGGCGCGGGCGCGACGAGACTCCGGTGCTGAAGGCGGCCGGGCAGGCCAAATAGCAACCGGCGGGGGCGCTCAGCCCTCGATCTTCCCCAGCCGCGATTCCCTCAGCCGGCTGGGCGCCAGCGCTCCGGCCGACTCCAGGATGGGGTACGCGATCGAGCAGATGTGCGAGTTGATGCGCTTCAGGTCGCTGATCAGGTCGATGTGCAGCGAGCTGGTCTCGATGCTCAGCGTGGTGCGGTCCGAGAGCCGGTCGAGGTGCGTGGTGGCATAGGCCCGCTCCAGGTCGCGAAAGCGCGCCTTCTCCTCCAGCAGCTTCTGCGCGTCGCGCACGTTGCCGTTGAGGAACACGCTCATGCTCAGCCGCAGGTTGGCCACCAGCCGCCCGTGCAGCTCGACGATCTCGGCCATGCCGGCCTCGGAGAAGTTGCGCTGCGGCCTGATCTTCTTGTCTTCGACGTCGATGATCACCCGCTCGATGATGTCGCCGATCTGCTCCATGTTGATCGTGAAGCTGATGATGTCGGTCCAGCGGCGGCTTTCCTCCTCTCCCAGGGCCTCGCGCGAGATGCGCGTCATGTAGTACTTGATGGCCGAGTAGAGCTGGTCCACCGTGTCGTCGAGCTGCCTGAGCTCCTGGGCCAGCCGCAGGTCGTTGTGGCGGATCACGTCCAGCGTGCCGATCAGCATGGTTTCCACCACGTCGGCCTGGTGCAGCGCTTCGCGCGCGGCATTGGAAATGGCGAGCGAGGGCGTCGACAGCGCCGAGGGGTCCAGGTGGTGGGGCCGGCTCGTGCCGGCCGGCTGCTGCGGCTCCGGCAGGATGCGCGTCACCAGCTTGGCGACCCATTGCGTGAGGCCGATGAAGCCCACGCTGATCACCACGTTGAAAGCCAGGTGGAACAGCACCACGCCGTGGGTCTGGTTCGGCAGCTGGGGCTGCACGTAGCGGATCCAGAGGCCGACGAAGGGCGCCACGATGGCCACGCCCAGCACCTTGAAGAGCAGGTTGCCGATGGTCACCTGCCGCACCGACACCGCCGACTTGGCCGTGGTCAGCACCGCCAGCAGGCCGCTGCCCAGGTTGGCGCCGAGCACGAGCCCGAGCGCAACGTCCAGCGGCACCACGTTGGAGGTGGCCATGGCCGCCACCAGCAGCACCACCGCGAGGCTCGAATAGGCCACGATGGCCAGCACCGCGCCGATGGTGATCTCCAGCAGCACGTCGCTGTTGATGGACGCCAGCAGTGCGCGGATCGCCGGCGAGGAGAACAGGGGCTCGGTGGCTTCCACCACCAGCTGCAGCGCCAGCAGCATCAGCCCCAGCCCGATCAGCACCCGCCCGATGCGCCCCGCCACGGTGGCCGAGCGCGTGATGAAGAGCACCACCCCCACGAAGATGAACATCGGCGAGAGCCACGAGAGGTCTGCCGAGAACAGCACCGAGATCAGCGCCGTGCCCACGTCGGCGCCCCGCATCACCGCCAGCGCCGCGGGCAGCGTGACCAGCCCCTGCCCGACGAAGGACGAGGTCATGAGCGAGGTGGCGGTGCTCGACTGCACCAGCGCCGTCACGCCGATGCCCGAGAGCGCGGCGGTGAAGCGGTTGCGCATGCTCTGAACGAGGATCTTGCGCAGGTTGGCGCCGAACACGCGCAGCACGCCGGTACGCACCAGGTGCGTGCCCCACACCAGCAGGGCCACTGCCGCCAACAGATTCAGGAGGTGCTTCATGGGTGTCGGGCTCTATCCTTTCTTTTCGTTATGGTTCGTTTCGACCCCATTTTCCACAAGCCGGGGCTTCAGTCGATAAGCGCTCCGTTGTCGTGGAACGGGTAGGGGCCTTCGAAGCTGCCCGAAGCAGCCAGGTGGGTGACGAGCCGGCGCCCGCGGGCGGACCAGGCGTGCACCCGGAACGATGGCGGCTCCAGCGTCCAGGCCGAGTCGGCGTCGGGCGCCAGGTCGAGGCAGACCTGGTGGGCCTGCGCCGGCGAGGTGGAGGCGATGGTGCCGCCGAAGCGCACGTCGATGGCGCGGTGCAGGTGGCCGCAGATGATGCGCTCCACGTTAGGGTAGCGCGAGACCAGCGCCTCCAGCGCCTCTGCGCCTTCCAGCAGGCCGATCTCGTCCATGTGGCCGATCAGCGTCTCGAAGGGCGGGTGGTGCATGGCGACGACGACGGGCTCGTCGCGGCAGGCGTCGAGCTGCGCTTCGAGCCAGGCCAGGCGCTTCTCGCACAGCGCGCCGTGGCTGGCGCGGGGCACGCAGGTGTCGAGCGTAAGCAGCCGCAGGTCGCCGACACGCACCGAATACTGGACGAAGCCGTCGCCGTCCGTGCCCAGGTAGGCGTGGCCGGGAAAGCTGCGGCGCAGTTGTTCGCGGTCGTCGTGGTTGCCGGGCAGCAGGTAGACCGGCATGGTCAGCGGGGCCAGCAGGCGTGCGAGATGCTCGTATTCGGCGGCGCGGCCGAAGTCGGTCAGGTCGCCGGTGACGACCACCGCGTCAGGCTGCTGGCGCAGGGCCAGCACCGACTGCACGGCGCGCTCCAGGTACGGGGCAGTGTCGATACGCCCGTAGGCCAGGCGGCCCGGCTCGCGGATGTGCAGGTCGGTCAGCTGGACCAGGATGGTGTTGCGAAGTGCTTGTGTGGTCATGCGCTGGTTTCCTGCGACGTCATCAGCCGGTCGGGGTGGATGCGCAGGCCCACCGCGTCGCCCGGCCCGAAGGGATTGTCGCGACCCACGTCGGCCACCAGCATGGGCTGGTCCTGGGCGCGAAGGTGAAGCTGCACGCGGTCGCCGAGGAAGGTGCGGCGCTCGACGACGGCGGCGGCCCAGTCCAGCCGGGGCATGCCGACCTCGATGTCCTCGGGCCGCACCAGCAGCGTCGCATGGCCCTGCCAGGCGCCGGGGCAGGGCAGGGTCGTTCCTCCGAGTCGGACAACGCCCTGGGCGATGGCGTCCTGCCCGCGCTCCAGCCGGTTGACCCGGCCCAGGAACTCGGCCACGAAGGGATGCGAGGGCGAGCGGTACAGGTCTTCGCCGCGGCCCACCTGCACGATGCGGCCGGCGCGCATCACCGCGAGCCGGTCGGCGATGGCCAGCGCCTCCTGCTGGTCGTGGGTGACGTGGATGGCCGTGATGTGCAGCCGGCGCAGCAGTTCGGCGAGTTCGTCGCGCAGCGATTCCTTGAGCTTGGCGTCGAGCGCGGCCAGCGGCTCGTCGAGCAGCAGCACGCGCGGGCGCACCGCCACCGCGCGCGCCAGGGCCACGCGCTGGCGCTGGCCGCCGGAAAGCTCGGCCGGGCGCTTGTTCTCCAGGCCGCCCAGGCGCACCAGGTCGACCAGCTCGCCGACGCTGCGCTTCTCTTCCTCGGGCGACACGCCCCGGATGCGCAGCCCGTAGCCGATGTTGGCCGCCACCGTCATCTGCGGAAAGAGCGCGTAGCTCTGGAACACCATGCCCACGCCGCGCTGCTCTACCGGGCGCTGCGTCACGTCCTGGTCGCCGAAGACGATGCGGCTGCCCGCGTCGGGCGACTCCAGCCCGGCGATCAGCCGCAGCAGCGTGGTCTTGCCGCAGCCCGAGGGGCCCAGCAGCGCCAGCACCTCGCCGGCTTCCACGCGCAGGCTGGTGGGTTGCAGGCCGCGCGTGCCGTCGGCATAGGTCTTCGCGCAGTTGGCGATGTCGATGGGGATGCGTTCAAGTTCCATGGCGTTTCTGAATCAGGTTGGCGAGGTACTGCAGGCTCCACAGCACCGGAAGGATGACGGCGAAGAAGACCAGCGTGTAGGCCGATCCGATCTCGATGCGCATCGAGGCGTAGCTGTCGGCCAGGCCCACGGGCAGCGTGCGGGTGAGCGGCGTGTGCAGCATCCAGGTGAGGTTGAACTCGCCCACCGAGAGCGTGAACACCATCAGGCTGCCGGCCACGATGGCTGGGAACACCGCGGGCACCAGGATGCCCATGAAGCGCTGGCGGAAGTTCGCGCCCAGCGATCGCGCGGCCTCCTCGAGCGCGAGCAGTTCGTCGCGCTGGAAGGCGGAGCTCACGGTGCGCACCATGAAGGGCAGCGTGAAGACGACGTGGCCCACGAGGATGAACGCGAAGCTCTGGCGGAAGGCGGTGAGCTGGCCGTAGGCGAGGATCAGCGCCAGCGCAGTGGCCAGGCCCGGCACCGCGACCGGCAGGGTCAGCAGTTCCTCGAAGACGCGGGCGGCCCGCGAGCGGCTGCGCGCCAGCGCATAGGCGCAGGGCACGCCCAGCAGCACTGTGCCGGCGACGCAGGCTACCGCCAGCGCGAGCGACCAGCCCACCGTGCCGCCATAGTTCTCCCACACCTCGCCTAGCCAGCGCAGCGTGAGGCCGCTCTTCAGGCCGGTGCTGTAGTTGTTGACCAAGCCCGCCATCACCGACAGCAGCATCGGCGCGATCATGAAGAGGCTGACGATCACCGTGACGGCGAGCAGGAAGGGGGCCTTGGCCTGAGTGTTCTTTCTCATGTGTGTGCCTCAGCGTGCGACGGGGCTCGCGCCGAAGCGGCGCGCCACGAAAAGCACCAGCCAGGTCACGACGCCCAGCGAGATCGACAGCGACGCGGCGAGCGCGAAGTTGGCGTAGTTGGTGAACTCGTTGTAGATGGTGATCGGGATCACCTCGAACTTGCTGGCCAGCGTGAAGGCCGTGCCGAACGCGCCCATCGAGGTGGCGAACAGGATCGCGCCGCACGCCAGCGTGGTGGGCGCCAGCTCGGGCAGCCACACGTCGCGCGCCACGCGCAGCCGCGAGGCGCCCAGCGAACGCGCGGCTTCTTCGAGCTGCGTGTTCATCGATTCGGCCGCCGCGGCGTAGGTGGCAATGGCGCGCGGCAGCGAGAAATACAGGTACGCCAGGAACAGTCCGAGCAGGCCGTAGGCGAAGGTGATGCGCTCGCCGAACAGGCTGTCGCTGATGCTGGCGACCACGCCTTGCCGGCCGCCGAGCAGGATCACGAAGAAGCCGATGATCACGCCCGGAAACGACAGCGGTAGCGTGAGCAGCGACAGCAGCATGCGCTTGCCCATGAAGGAATGGCGCGCGAGGTAGATGCCCACGGCAGCGCCCAGCACAAGCGTGGCCAGCGTCACCGCCACCGAGAGCACGACGGTGTTGGCCATGCTCGCCAGGTAGCGCGAATCCGTCAGCACCGCGAAGTAGGTGGCCCAGCCCTTGTCCGCCGGCAGTGCGAGCAGGCGAACCACCGGCAGCAGCCAGAAGGCTCCGAAGAAGGCGGCCGCGGGCGCGACGCAGGCCAGCAGGCGCCAGCGCGGGTTCCAGGCGCTGGATGCGTTGTGAGAAGCGGCTTGCGTCATCGCACGCGGCGCCCGCTCAGCGGACTTCCTTCAGGTATTCGTCGGAGAAAGCCTTCTGCGCGGCAGCCATGCGGCCGTAGTCCACGCTCTTGGCGCGGGCGTACTCGCTGGCCGGCAGGAACTGCGCCTCGACTTCCTTGGGCATCGCGCTGGCGCGCACCGGCCGCAGGTAGGCCTTGGCCCAGATGGCCTGGCCTTCGTCGGACAACGTGAAGTCGAGCACCTTCTTCGCGTCGGCCGCGTGCGGGGCCTTGGCGACCAGGCTCATCACGTAGGGCACGGCCAGCGTGCCTTCGCTCGGGATCACGAAGGCGACGTTGGCCTTGTCCTTGTACTTGGCGCGGTAGGCATTGAAGTCGTAGTCGAGCAGGATCGCGATCTCGCCCGAGAGCACGCGTGCATACGAAGTCTGCTTCGGCACGATGGGCTCGTTCTTCTGCAGCGCCTTGAAGTAGTCGATGGCCGGCTTGAAGTTGTCGAGCGTGCCGCCGCGCGCCTCGTTCACCGCGATCGCGCCGACATAGCCGACGAAGGCCGAGGCCGGGTCGAGGTAGCCGATCAGGCCCTTGTATTCGGGCTTGAGCAGGTCGGCCCACGACTTCGGCACCGGCTTGCCCTTGAGCGCGTCGACGTTGACCATGAAGCCGAGCGTGCCCGAGTGGATGGTGAACCAGTTGCCGGCCGGGTCCTTCAGGCCGTCGGGAATGTCTTTCCACGCGGCGGGCTTGTAGGGCTCGACCACGCCGTCCTTGGCGGCCTGCACCGCGAAGGTCACGCCGAGGTAGGTGACGTCGGCCACGGGGCTGGCCTTCTCGGCGACCAGCTGCGCGAGCGACTGGCCGGAGTTCTTGTTGTCGGCCGGCACGGTGATGCCGGTCTTGGCCTTGATGGCCTTCAGCTGGGTGCCCCAGTCGGCCCATTCGGTCGGGCAGTTGTAGCAGATGGCGGTCTGCGCCATGGCGCTGCCGGCGGCGAGCGTGGCGGCGAGCAGGCCGAGGCGGGCCAGGCGGTGGATGCGCAGGGACATGATGGGGAAGCTCCTTGGATGGATGTAGGCAGGTAACGAGGTTTTCTGAGGGTCAGGCAATCGCGGCGTTGTTGTCGTCGTTGTTTTCGTTCTCGTGCGCCGAGGCGCACGACTCGCCGTCTCGGAAGGAATGGGGCAGCAGCAGGCTTGCATCGGCCTGCAGCGCGGCGCCGCTGGCCATGGCCTGGATCAGCAGCTCGACGCCGTGCCGGCCGATGTCGCTGTTGGGCTGGGCGATGGTGGTGAGCGCGGGCGTGAGGTCTTCGCCGAGTGCGATGCCGTCGAAGCCGATCACGCTCAGGTCGCCGGGCACCGACAGCCCGCTGAGGTGCGCCGCCCGGATGCTGCGGATGGCCAGCAGGTCGTTCGAGCAGATCAGTGCGGTGGGGCGGCTGCGCGACTGCAGCTGGGTCGAGAGCGCATCGACGGCCGTCTCCACGAAGGGCACCTCGATGAGCGCGGGCGCCGCCAGCCCGGCCTCGGCCATTCCCCGGCGGTAGCCCCGGTAGCGCTGCTGCGCACGGTCGGACGCGGCGAGCGTGCCGCTGACCATCGCGATGCGCCGGTGGCCCAGCAGCACGAGGCGCGTGACCGCGTCGGCCACGGCGGCTTCGCTGTCGACCGACACGCAGGGGTGGTCGGGATGCCGGTTGTAGGCCAGCACGTAGGGCACGCCGGCGGCCTGCAGGCGGGGCAGGGTGGCAGACGTGGAAGGGTTCGACACCACGAGGATCAGGCCGTCGACGTTGCCCGCCAGCAGCAGGTGCACGGCGCGCTCCTCTTCGTCGATCCGGTAGCCGGTGGTGACCGGGATGATCGCGTAGCCCCCCGCGACGGCCGCGCGCGCGATGCCCTGCAGGCATTCGGCGAAGGTCGGGTTCAGCAAGGTGGGCAGCACCACGCCGAGCACGCGGCTGCGCTGGGTGCGCAGGGTGCGTGCGCTGGCGTTCGGCACGTAGTCGAGTTCGCGCGCCACGCGTTCCACCAGCTCGCGCGTGGCGGGCGTCACCTTGTCCGGAAAGTTGAAGGCGCGCGAGACCGTGGCCACGGAGACCCCGGCTTTGGCTGCAACGGCTTGGATGCTCATCGTGCGGTGTTCATGTAATCGATTACATTGAACCGCAGCAGTATGTCTTTGTTATGACATCGGGAGAAAGCGGGAGAAACCCTCGGCTTCGGCGGGCGAGGGGCGGCCCAAAGAGAAAGGGGCCCGGCGGGCCCCTTTCACGAGAGTTGGAGAGACAGCTCTACTTGCCCCGGCGAACCCGCCGGATCTCGTCCACGATCAGGCAGATCGCCCCGAGCGTGATGGCGCTGTCCGCCGCGTTGAAGGCCGGGAAGTACCAGTTGCCCGCGTGGAAGCTCAGGAAGTCGACCACGTAGCCGTGCATCATCCGGTCGACCACGTTGCCGATGGCGCCGCCCAGGATGCAGGCCATGGAGAACGAAAAGAGCTTCTGCCCGGCGTGCGACTTCAGCATCCACACGATGAACACCGCCGCGCCCACGCCGATGGCGGTGAACAGCCAGCGCTGCCAGCCCGAGTGGTCGGCGAGGAACGAGAAGGCGGCGCCCGTGTTGTGGGCGCGCACGACGTTGAAGAAGCTCGTGACGTAGGTCGCGTCGCCGAGCTTGTAGTAGCCCAGGATCAGCGTCTTGGTGAACTGGTCGATGATCACGATGATCACCGCCAGCCCGAGCCACGGCCAGATGCTGCCGCCGCGCGAACGCGAAGCAGCCGACATGGAACGGGCGGCGGCCATCAGGCAACGCTCCGCGATTCGCCGGCACCGAAGAGGTTGCTGGTGCAGCGACCGCAGATCGTCGGATGGGCCGGGTCGTGGCCCACGTCGTCGCGGTAGTGCCAGCAGCGCTCGCACTTCTGCGCGGTGCTCGGCGTCACGACCGTTGCCAGCGCCTCGCCCGCGGCCAGCGCGATCGCCGAGGTGATGAAGACGAACTTCAGGTCCTCGCCCAGCGAGCCCAGCAGCGCGAAGTCGTCGGCCGGGGCCGTCAGCTGCAGGTTGGCCTGCAGCGAGGAGCCGACCTTGCCTTCGGCGCGCACGGCCTCGATGTCCTTGTTGACCACGTCGCGGATCTCGCGGATGCGGTTCCACTTGACCAGGAGGGCCTCGTCCGGCGCGTCGAACTGGCTGTAGGTCTGCGTGAAGATCGAGTCGCCCGGCTTGCCGGTGCCCACGATCTTCCAGGCTTCCTCGGCGGTGAAGCTCAGGAACGGCGCCATCCAGCGCAGCATCGCCTGCGCGATGTGCCACAGGGCCGTCTGCGCGCTGCGGCGCGCCAGCGAACCCGGGGCCGTGGTGTAGAGGCGGTCCTTCAGGATGTCGAGGTAGAAGCCGCCCAGGTCTTCCGAGCAGTAGATCTGCAGCTTGGCCACCACCGGGTGGAACTCGTACACCTTGTAGTGCGCCAGGATCTCGGCCTGGAACTGCGCGGCGCGCGCGAGCGCGTAGCGGTCGATCTCGAACAGCTGGTCGAGCGGCACGCCGTCCTTCTCGATGTCGAAGTCGCTGGTGTTCGCGAGCAGGAAGCGCAGCGTGTTGCGGATACGGCGGTAGGCATCGACCACGCGGGCCAGGATCTTGTCGTCACCCGCGATGTCGCCCGAATAGTCGCTCGCCGCCACCCACAGGCGGATGATCTCGGAGCCCAGCTTGTTGCTGATTTCCTGCGGGTCGATGCCGTTCTTGAGCGACTTGCTCATCTTGATGCCCTTGGCATCGACCGTGAAGCCGTGCGTCAGCAGGCCGCGGTACGGCGCGCGGTCTTCCAGCATGCAGGCGATCAGCAGCGACGAGTGGAACCAGCCGCGATGCTGGTCGTGGCCTTCCAGGTACAGGTCGGCCTCGGGCCCTGTCTCGTGGTGCACTGTGGGGTGCGTGCCGCGCAGCACGTGCGAGAAGGTCGAGCCCGAGTCGAACCACACCTCGAGGATGTCGGTGCTCTTGGTGTAGTGCGGTGCATCTTCGGCACCGAGGATTTCCTCGACGGTGACGCGGCTCCAGGCCTCGATGCCGCCCTTCTCGACGATGTCGGCGGCCTGGTCGAGGATTTCCATGGTGCGCGGATGCAGCTCGCCCGAGTCCTTGTGCAGGAAGAACGGGATCGGCACGCCCCAGCTGCGCTGTCGGCTGATGCACCAGTCGGGACGCCCGGCGATCATGTCGTGCAGGCGCGCGCGGCCGTTCTCGGGGTAGAAGCTGGTCTGCTCGATGGCGTCGAGCGCGGTCTGGCGCAGCGTCTTGGGCGCCTTGTCCTTGGTGAACACGCCTTCGCCTTCGTCCATGCGCACGAACCACTGCGCCGCGGCGCGGTAGATCACCGGCGTCTTGTGGCGCCAGCAGTGCGGGTAGCTGTGGGTGATGGTCTCGGTGGTCAGCAGGCGGTTGGCCTCGCGCAGCGCCGCGATGATTTCGGGCACGGCCTTCCAGATGTTCTGGCCGCCGAAGAGCGGGAAGTCGGGCGCGTAGCTGCCGTTGCCCTGAACCGGGTTCAGGATGTCGTCGTAGGCCACGCCGTGGGCGATGCAGGAGTTGAAGTCGTCCACGCCATAGGCGGGCGAGGAGTGCACCAGGCCCGTGCCGTCGGTGGCGGTGGCGTAGTCGGCCAGGTACACCGGCGACAGGCGCCGGTAGCCGGCGTCCGCGTCGTACAGCGGATGCTCGAACTCCAGGCCGCCGAGCTTCTCGCCCTTGACCGTGGCCAGCACCTTGCCGTCGAGCGCATAGCGCGTCATGCACATCTCGACCAGCGAGTTGGCCAGGATCAGCAGGCCGCGCTCGGTGTCGACCAGCGAGTATTCGAGCTCGGGGTTGAGGTTGATCGCCTGGTTGGCGGGGATGGTCCAGGCGGTGGTGGTCCAGATCACGGCGAAGATGTCGCCGAGGATCGTGTGGTCGGTGCCGAAGGCCTTGAGCACCTTCTCGCGCTCGTGCGCCTTGAAGGCGACGTCGATGGTCTGGCTCTTCTTGTCGGCGTACTCGATCTCGAACTCGGCCAGCGACGAGCCGCAGTCGAAGCACCAGTACACGGGCTTCAGGCCGCGGTAGACGAAGCCGCGCTCGATCACGCGCTTGAACGCGCGCAGCTCGCCGGCCTCGTTGGCGAAGTCCATCGTCTTGTAGGGATGGTCCCATTCGCCCAGCACGCCCAGGCGCTGGAAGTCGGCCATCTGCTGGGCGATCTGGCCGGTGGCGAAGGCGCGGCTCTTGGCCTGCATCTCGTCGCGGCTCAGGTTGCGGCCGTACTGCTTTTCGATGGCGTTCTCGATCGGCAGGCCGTGGCAGTCCCAGCCGGGCACGTACAGCGCGTCGTAGCCCTCGAGCTGGCGCGCCTTGGTGATCATGTCCTTCAGGATCTTGTTCACCGCGTGGCCCATGTGGATCTGGCCGTTGGCGTAGGGCGGGCCGTCGTGCAGGATGAACTTGGGCGCGCCGTGGCGGGCGTCGCGCAGGCGGTGGTAGACACCTTCGTCATTCCATTCCTTCACCCATCCCGGCTCGCGCTTGGGCAGGTCGCCGCGCATGGGGAAGGGGGTGTCGGGCAGGTTCAGCGTGGAACGGTAGTCTTTGGGAGAAGCAGCGTCAGACATGTTGGGGTGCGAAACAGGGGGCTTGGACAGGCTCAGCCCGAACTGCATGAAGCGTGTCGGTGCGGAAGGTAAAGCCGTTCGCCCTGAGCTTGTCGAAGGGCGGCAGCACGGTGCGTGCAGGGCTAAATTCGGTCCCGCGTGGTCTGGCGGTGGGTTTCGGCGTGGGTCGATGCGAAGAACGCGCGAGCGTCGCGGCCATCCTTGGCGATGCCCGCGGTGAGGGCTTCGAGGCTGGTGTAGCGCAATTCGTCGTGCAGTTTGTGCAGGAGTTCCACGCGGACGATTTTACCGTAGGCCCCTTCGGCACCCAGATGGGAGGGCCACTCCAGGCAATGGGTTTCGAGCAGCACCCGCCCGGCGTTGACGTCGTTGGCGTCCAGCGAGGGGCGCACGCCCAGGTTGGCCACGCCCGGCAGGGGCTGTTCGGACAGGCCGTGCACCAGCACCGCGAAGATGCCGCTGGCGGCCGGCTTCCAGTGCTTGAAGCGCAGGTTGAGGGTACGGAAGCCGTCGTCCTTGCCCGGCGCCGAGGCGCCCAGCGCCCGGCCCAGCTTGCGGCCGTGGACCACGTGGCCCGAAATTGTGTAAGGCCGGCCCAGCAGCGTGTGTGCGTCGGCCATGCGGCCTTCGGCCAGCGCCTCGCGCACGGCGGAGCTCGAAACACGCAGGCCGTGCACCTCGTAGCTGTTCATGCGCGCCACGTCGAAGCCGTGGGCGTCGCCGGCCGCATCGAGCATGGCGTAGTCGCCGGCCCGCTTGGCGCCGAAGCGGAAGTCGTCGCCCACCAGCACGTAGCGGGCGCCCAGGCCGTCGATCAGCACGTTCTGGATGAATTCCTCCGGCGACTGGGAAGCCAGCCGGGCGTCGAAGGGCAGCACGACGGTCTGCGCCACGCCGCAGGCAGCCAGTTCGCTGAGCTTGTCGCGCAGCGTGCCGATGCGCGCCGGCGCCAGGTCGGGCTTCTTGGTGACGGCGGCGAAGTAGTCGCGCGGATGGGGCTCGAAGGTGAGCACGCAGCTCGGCAGCCCGCGCTGGCGGGCCTCGGTCTGCAGCAGGGCGAGCATGGCCTGGTGGCCGCGGTGCACGCCGTCGAAATTGCCAATGGTCAGGGCGCAGGCGGGGGCTACGCCAGGATGCCGGAAGCCACGAAAAACCTGCATCGGTGAGTATCTTTTTGATAGCGCCTTTCGCCCGTCGATTGGGCGAATCAGGCCGATTTGTCACAAAGCCGGTATATTGTGACGCAGTGCGTTGATCGGCGTGGGTCTCCAACGCGCTCCGTGTCCCTGGTCTTTCCGTGTTCTCTCCCTTTTCGAGGAGGCGTGTGTGAAGGTCTTGAAGCTGTCGGCCCAAGGGCTGCCCCAGTCATGGATTTCGCTGGAACAGGCGGTCATCCACTACGCGGCGGACGAAGTCCGCTGGGAAGTGGGTGCGCAGGTGGCGGTGTTCCGTGGCGGCCACAACGCGATCACCGGCGAGCAGTCGCAGATCGCGATCAACAGCATCATCGGCACCAAGGGCGTGCCCCGCATCAACCCCTTCGCGCTGCGTCCCGGCCTCACCAACAGCAAGCTCTTCGCGCGCGACCGCAACGTCTGCGCCTATTGCGGCGGCCACTTCCACGAAGACGAACTCACGCGCGAGCACATCATCCCGTTCGCCCAGCGGGGCATCGACACCTGGATGAACGTGGTCACGGCCTGCAGGCCCTGCAATCACCGCAAGAGCAGCCGCACGCCCGAGCAGGCCGGCATGCCGCTGCTGTACGCGCCTTACGTGCCGAGCCTCTGGGAAGACTTCATCCTGCGCAACCGCCGCATCCTGGCGGACCAGATGGAGTTTTTGATGGCGCACCTGCCGCAGAGCTCGCGGCTGCACGATTCCTAGCTGGCCGGCCGCCTGATCAGCGCTTCCAGGCCGGCGGGCGCTTCTCGATGAAGGCCTGAACGCCTTCCAGCGCGCTCTCGTCCATCATGTTGCAGGCCATGGTCTGGCTCGCGTCTGCCAGCGCGGCCTCGATGCCGGTTTCGAGCTGGCGGTAGAACAGGGCCTTGCCCAGCGCGAGCGCGGTGCGGGGCTTGGCGACGATGCTGACGACCAGCGATTCGAGCGCCGAATCCAGTTCTCCGGGCGGAGCCACGCGGTTGACCAGCCCCTTCTCGCGCGCTTCTTGCGCACTGATGAATTCGCCCGTCACCAGCATCTCGAAGGCTTCCTTGCGCCCGAGGTTGCGCGAGAGCGTGACGCTCGGCGTGGCGCAGAAGAGGCCCACGTTCACCCCGCTGACCGCGAAGCGCGCATCGCTCGAAGCCACCGCGAGGTCGCAGACCGCGACCAGCTGGCAGCCCGCCGCCGTCGCGATGCCGTGCACGCGCGCGATCACCGGCACGGGCAGCTTCTGGATCGACAGCATCATCGCGCCGCAGCGCTCGAACAGCTGCTCGTAATAGTCGAGCGAGGGCGCGGCGCGCATCTCCTTCAGGTCGTGTCCGGCGCAGAAGGCCTTGCCGGCCCCGGCGATGACCACCGCGCGCACGCTGCCGTCAGCGGCGATTTCGTCCAGCGCCTGCTCGAGTGCGCCGAGCATGCCTTCGGAGAGCGCGTTGAACGCGGCTGGCCGGTTCAGCGTCAGCGTGACCACGCCGCGTGCGTCGCGCGACTGCAGGACGAAGGGAGATTCGGTGTCGCTCATGGCCAGGCCTGCCTTCGAATCAGTAGGTCAGCTCGAGCACCGTCACATGCTCCTTCACCGCCGGCCAAGTCAGGCCGGTGATGCGCTCGCCGTTGAACTCGCCCGTCACCGCGCGCTGCGGCTCGGCGGCCGCGACGCGCAGCCGCGAGCTCGACACGCCCGATCCCTTGGGCGGCACGCCCGTCGGCGGGCTCTGGCCGTCGAAGCGCATGGTGTCGCGCTGCGCGTCGAAGTAGCCGCGGGGCCGCGTGAAGACGACGACCGCGCCGGCGCTGCCGTCGGCCGGCGTGACGCGCTCGGGCCGCAGATTCACCACGCCGCTGCTGCGCGGGAACGGGCTGCGGTAGATGTGGGTGGTGCCGTAGCTGGGCGTGGCCAGCACGAATTCGTAGGCTGCGTCGCCGCGCGCCTTGAACGGGCCCCAGCGGCCGTCGGCGCCGACGGACTTCGTGAACACGGCTTCGCCGAGACGCGCGCCAGTGGCCGGGTTGACCGCGTAGACGGTCACCGTGGCACCGTTCAGCGGAAGGTTCTCGGCGCCGATCGCGTGGCCGTTTAGCACCACGTTCGCCTCCGGTGCGACCTCGGTGCTCTTCGGTGCCTGGCCGGTCAGGAACTGCCACGTCGCCGCGAAGGCTGCCGGCGAGAACGAAGTCTCGCGATGGTCGACGCGCGGCAGCACGATGTTGGTGGCGCCCTTGAGCGCCGGTCCGTCGAAGCCGATGTTGGTCGGCTTGCCGGGAGCGCCGATCCACACGCCGTCGGGCTGGGCGTACTTGTCGTTGTTGTCGGAGCGCAGCGTCAGCCATTTCACGCCGGGCGTGACTTCCTCGCCGTTCGGCCCCTTGGGCGCGTTGAGCTGCTGCATGAAGCCGGAGAGTCCCGAGAACTCGTTGTTCTCGCGGAAGCCCTTCACCGCCCAGATGCCGTGCGCCGGGTTGCCGCCCAGCACCACGTGGCTCACGACCGCCGCGCCGCCGCCGTTCTGCACGTAGTTGCGGATCGTGTTGCCGCCCCGCGAGTTGCCGATCAGCACCACCTTGCTCGCGCCGGTGGCCTTCAGCACCTTGTCAACCTCGGCCTTGAGGAATACGGCCGATTCCCCGGTCGAGCTGCGCCCGGGTTGCGCCACGGCGTCGTCGTCGCGCGCGACCGGGTTGGGCTGGTCGACCGCGAACAGCCGGTCGCGCGGCCAGCCGTTCGATTCGAAGCGCCAGATCGTCGTCTGCCAGAGCGCGGCCGAGTCGCCGTTGCCGTGCATGAACACGATGGGCGGGCGATCGGTGTAGGAAGGCGTGGGGGAGGTGGCGCAGGCGGTGAGCATCGCTGTGGTGGTTCCTGCGGCCATGGCGACGAGGAGGGTGCGGCGAGTCTGCATGTTTCGTTCCTGGGGTCCTGTATGAGAGGCCAAGTGAAAACGCCCGCCAGCGTGAAGCGGGCGGGCGTTGGATGCTAGGTGAAAACCGCGGTCAGGCGAAGACGCCGGCAGTGTCCTGCATGCGGGCCGACACTTCGCCCAGGTGGTGCAGCGTGTCGCCGAAGGTCATTTCCATCTGCGTGAGCTTGCGGAAGTAGTGGCTGCCGATGTATTCGTCGGTCACCCCGATGCCGCCGTGCAGCTGCACCGAGTTCGCGGCGATGTAGCGCATCGACACGCCGAGCTGGTACTTGGCGCGGGCCAGCGCCTGGCGGCGCTCGTCGGCCGGGGCGTTGAGCTTGAGCGTGGCGTAGTAGCTCATCGAACGGGCCAGTTCGAGCTGCATCTTCATGTCGGCGACGCGGTGGCGCAGCGCCTGGAAGCTGGAGATGACCACGCCGAACTGCTTGCGCTGGTTCAGGTACTCGACGGTGAGGTCCACGGTCTTGTCCATCACGCCCACGCCTTCGGCGCACAGGGCGGCGATGCCGACGTCCACCGCGTATTCGAGCGCGGCGAGGCCGTCGAGCGTGAGCAGCGTGGCGTCGGCCTTGTCGAACACGATCTCGGCGGCGCGGGAGCCGTCCTGCGTGCCGTAGCCGCGCGCTTCCACGCCGCTGGCGCTGCGCTCGACCAGGAAGAGGGCGATCTTGCCGTCGACCTTGGCCGGCACCAGGAAGGCATCGGCTTCGTCGCCCACGGGCACCACGCTCTTGGCGCCGGTCAGCGACCAGCCGTCGCCCGCCTTGGCGGCATGGGCCTCGCACACGTCGAGGCGATAGCGCGCCTTGCGTTCCTGGTAGGCCAGCACCACGATCGCCTGGCCGCCCGCGATGCGCGGCAGCCAGCTTTCCTTGGTGTCGGCGCCGGCGTAGGCGCTGAGCACCGCGCCGGCTATGAGCGTCTGCGCGAAGGGCTCCAGCACGATGCCGCGGCCCAGCTCTTCCATCACGACCATGCCCGCCACCGGGCCCATGCCCAGGCCGCCGTCGTCCTCGCTGATATAGAGGCCGCCCAGGCCGAGCTCGGCCAGTTCGTCCCAGGCCTCGCGCGAGAAGCCGCCCTTGGCCTCGATGCCGCGGCGGCGCTCGAAGTCGTAGCCCTTGTCGACCCACTTGCGAACCGCGTCGCGCAGCTGTTCCTGGTCGTCGGTGAAATTGAAGTCCATGCTTTTTGTCTCCTCAGCCCAGAACCGTCTGCGCGACGATGTTGCGTTGCACTTCGTTGCTGCCACCGTAGATGGTGGTCTTGCGCATGTTGAAGAAGGTTGACGCCAGCGGGGCGAGCGCCGGGTTGCCGCCCGGGAAGTTGCCCTGCCAGCCGGCTTCCATCGCCTCGCGGATCAGCGGCAGCGAGTAGGCGCCGCCGGCCAGCATCATCAGTTCGCTGTAGCGCTGCTGGATCTCGCTGCCGCGGATCTTGAGCAGGCCCGCCACGTCCAGCGAGTTCTTGCCCGAGGTGGCGGCCGAGAGCACGCGCAGCACCATCATCTCGAGCGCGACGATGTCGACTTCGAGCTTGGCGATCTCGTCGCGGAAGCGCTGGTCTTCGTAGACGCCTTCGCTCTTGGCGATGCGCTTGAGGCGCTCGAGTTCGCGCTTGGCGCGGTTCACGTCGGCGATGTTGGTGCGCTCGTGCGAGAGCAGGTGCTTGGCGTAGGTCCAGCCCTTGTTCTCCTCGCCGATCAGGTTCTCGGCGGGCACCTCGACGTTGTCGAAGAACACTTCGTTGACTTCATGGCCGCCGTCGAGCAGCTTGATCGGGCGCACGGTGACGCCGGGCGACTTCATGTCGATCAGAAGGAAGCTGATGCCGGTCTGGGGCTTGCCCTCGTTGCTGGTGCGAACGAGGTTGAACATCCAGTCGCCGTACTGGCCGAGCGTGGTCCAGGTCTTCTGGCCGTTGACGATGTACTTGTCGCCTTTGCGTTCGGCCTTGGTCTTGACCGAAGCCAGGTCGGAACCCGAGCCCGGTTCGCTGTAGCCCTGGCTCCACCAGACTTCGCCGCTGGCGATGCCGGGCAGGAAGCGCTTCTGCTGCTCGGCGTTGCCGAAGGCCATGATCACCGGAGCGACCATCACGGGCCCGAACGGCACGATGCGCGGAGCGCCCGCAAGAGCGGTTTCTTCCTCGAAAAGGTGGCGCTGCACGGCGGTCCAGCCCGGGCCGCCGAATTCCTTCGGCCAGCCGTAGCCCAGCCAGCCCTTCTTGCCGAGGATCTTGGCCCAGCCTTGCAGATCGTCGCGCGTCAGCTCGAGCGCGTTGTGTACCTTGTGCGAAATCTCCTTGGGGAGGTTGTCCTTGACCCAGGCGCGAACCTCTTCGCGGAACTTCTGTTCTTCGGGTGTGAAGCTCAAATCCATGCGTGCCTCGCTGTGTTGATCGGTTCACCGCAGACGCGGCTTGTCTCCGGAACCACGAGTTTTAGCACGGTCGTGCTGTGAAGCGGTGTCCGCGCCGCGACAAGCCGCGCGCCACGGATAATCCCGCCTCCCATGAAGAACATCGTGATCCTGATCTCCGGCGGCGGCTCCAACATGGAGGCCATCGTGCGCGCCGCCGGGCGCGACCGCTGGGCCGAGCGCTTCGGCGCGCGCATCGCCGCCGTCGTGAGCAACAAGGCCGACGCCGGCGGGCTGGCCATCGCCAGGGCCCAGGGCATCGACACCGCGGTGGTCCCGCACAAGGACTTCGCGACCCGCGAGGACTTCGACGAGGCGCTGGCGAAGGTGGTCGACGGCTACGTGCCGGCGCTGGTGGTGCTGGCGGGCTTCATGCGGATCCTGACGCCGGGCTTCGTCAACAGCTATGCCGGGCGACTTGTGAACATTCATCCCTCGCTGCTGCCTGCGTTCCCGGGGCTGAACACGCACCAGCGCGCCATCGACGCGGGCTGCAAGGTGGCCGGCGTGACGGTGCACCAGGTAACAACCGAACTCGATCATGGGCCGATCCTGGCGCAGGCGGCGGTGCCGGTGCTGCCGGACGACACGGCCGACACCCTGGCTGCCCGGGTGCTCTCGCAGGAGCATCTGTTGTATCCGCGAGCCATCGCGCAGTGGCTGTCGGATACATAGTGTGACAATGAGTAAAGTTGTTTATATTCGCGGGTTTTCGGGAGTCAGAAAGTGAAGAACCAATCGTTGCTGCTGGCGCTTGCCGGCGCCGCCCTGATGGCGGGCTGCGCCGCTCCGGCGCCCGCGCCCGCCCCCGCGGCGCCTCCTGCGCCGCCGCCGGAGCCTGTTTACCAGTGCAATGCGGACGGTGCCCGCTTTGCCGTCGGCCAGCCGCTGTCGCCGCAGCTCGAAGCCGCCGCCCGCGTACGCTCCGGCGCCGGCACGGTGCGCACGCTGAAGCCGGGCGAGGCCACCACGATGGAACTCAACGGCGGGCGTCTCAATCTCGATGTCGATACCCGCAACCGCGTGACGGACGTCCGCTGCGGCTGAACCCCATTCAGGTTGCTGCAAGAAAAATAGCAACCTGTCCAGGCAGGAAGGGCTCGCGCAGCCTGCCTGGCTAGATCGGTGTGAATCTTCTCCGGGCGATGCCGTCTATCTCTACGGTTTCGCCGAACATGGCGGCCGGCCGGACCCAGAGGCCGCGGGCGCCATACAGGGCACGGTACAGCGTCATCGGCTCCAGCGTCTCGCTGTGGCGCACGGTACCGAGCACTTCGTATTCGCCACCCTTGTAGTGGCGGTAGCGCCCGAGGGGCGTCTCGATCAGGGGAGGGAGGTCTTCGTCGTTCAACGGCGGCATGCCTTTCTTCAGAAACTGTCGGAGCTTGATTTGACGGGAGTCGGATGGATCGCGCTGATTTTGTTCACCTGGTTCGACTGAGCGAGCATGCCAGTGCGGACGACAGCGCGCGCTATCGACGCAGCGTCGCGGCCTTTGCCGCGCTCGGCTACCTGTGGGTGCTGGGCTGCCTCGGGCTGTCGGTGGGCATCATCGGCTGGGTTCTTTCCTCCATAGGCGAGGAGCGCTTCAACTTCACGCGCGGCTGGCTGCTGCTGTTCGCCCTGGGGCTGCTGTGGGCGACGCTTCGCGCGCTGTGGGTGCGCTTCGACGATCCCGAGGGCATCGAGCTGCGCCGCGAAGACGCGCCGGCGCTTTTCGAGGCGCTCGATCGCATCCGCGCCCGCATCAAGGGGCCGCCGGTCCACCGCGTCTACCTCGACGACGACTTCAACGCCAGCATCCGGCAGGTGCCGCGCTTCGGGCTGTTCGGCGGCGCGGTCAACTCGCTGAGCATCGGGCTGCCGCTCCTGATGATGCTCGACCGGCGGCGGCTGCTGTCGGTGCTGGCCCACGAATATGGCCACCTGCGCGGCAACCACGGCAAGCTGAGCGCGTGGATCTACCGCACCCGGCTGTCGTGGCTCAAGCTCGACGCGAGCCTGCAGCGCAACGAAGGCGTGATGGCGCTGTTCTCGCAGGCCTTCTTCCGCTGGTACTTCCCGCGCTTCGCAGCCAAGACCTTCGCGCTGGCCCGCCAGGACGAATACGAGGCCGACCGCATCTCGGGCAGGCTGCTGGGCACGTCGGTGGCCGCCGCTGCGCTGACTGAGATCGCCATCAAGGGCAACTGGTACGCCAACGAGTTCTGGCCCTGGCACTGGGCTCGCGCAGAGCATGAGCCGCAGCCCCCGGGCCCGTTCGAAGCCCTGCGCAAGCGCGTGCGCACGCCGCCCGACGACGACTTCGCGCGCCAGGCGCTGCGCGAGGCGATGCGCCGCGTGAGCGACCTGGAGGACACCCATCCGGTCCTGAGGGACCGCCTTGAGGCGCTCGACCAGAAGGCGGTGATGCCCGAATGGTCGGCGAAGCCGGCGCTCGACCTGCTGGTCGACCGCAGGAAGTGGATCGAGTATTTCGACAATCAGTGGCGCCGGGCCCACGCGGCCGACTGGAAGCAGCACCACGCGCACCGAGCGCGCATCCGCGAGCGCATCGAGGTGCTGGCCGCGCGCGGCGAGCGCAACACGCCGGACGAGATGGTCGAGTGGGCCGATTCCGAGCGCCGGCTCGACCCTTCCGCCCCCGTGCGCGTGCGCTACGAGAGCGCGCTGCAGATCGCGCCGGAGCATCCCGGCGCGCTGCGCGGGCTGGCCCAGATGCTGCCCGCGAGCGACCGCGAAGCGCGCCTTGCGGTGCTCGAGCGGCTGCACGGCTCGGGCGCGGCCAGCCGGTGGTGGGCGGCCAAGAGCGCCGTCGCCTCGCTCGAGGACCCCGACGCGGGGCCGCACGACGAAGAGGCCCTGAAGCTGTGGCGCGGCCGCCTCAAGGAAGCGGAAGAGGCGGAGGCGCGCGCCTGGGAAGAGATCACCGGCACGCCGTTCTTCAGCCAGATCTCGCGGCACGACCTCAACGACTACGAGCTGGGCGAGCTGCGGGCCGACCTCGTGCGCTGCCTGTCGGCCTCGCGGGCCTGGCTGGTGCGGAAGAACCTGCGCGAATTTCCGTGGCGCCGCGCCTACATCGTGTTCGTGGAGCTGCCGGGGCTGGACGACGAAGATCGCTGGCACCTGTGCCGCGAGCTGGAGCAGACCCTCACGCTGCCGGGCGCCGCGCTGGTGCTGTGGGCAGGCCATTCGCCGAAGCTGGAAGACATCGAGCGCGAGGCTTTCGGGGTGGTCTGGACGCGCGGCGCGTAGGCTCCGGGGCCGGGCCGCCCGCGGCTGAGACAATCGGGGGATGCATCCCAAAGCCCTGTTGGAGGCCGCCGCCGATCTGGTTGGCCTCGTCCTGAAATTCGATCACCCTGCCGACCAGGTCGTCTCGCGCTTCTTCCGCGAACACCGCGAGTTCGGCCCGCGCGAGCGCGCGACGCTCGCCGAAACCGTCTACACCGTGCTTCGCAAGAAACTGCTCTTCGACCACCTTTCGCCCTCGGGCAGCGGCTCCAAGGAGCGGCGGATGGCGATCCTGGGCTTTCACGGCCCGCGGGATTTCCTCAAGAGCGCGCTCAACGACACCGAGAAGCGCTGGCTCGACAACTGCGACGCCGTCAAGCCGGACGACCTGCTCGAGCGTCATCGCCACAACCTGCCCGAGTGGCTGGTCGCGCCGCTGAAGGCGCAGCTCGGCGACGGTTTCTGGCCGCTGGTGCAGGCCTTGCAGGAGCCCGCGCCGCTCGACCTGCGCGTCAACGCCCTGACCGACAAGCGTGCGGACGTGAAGGCGGAGCTTGCGCTGGCTGCTATCAAATCGGAAGCGACGCCGTTTTCGCCGTGGGGCCTGCGCATTGAAGGCAAGCCGCCGCTCACCAAGCTGGATGCCTTCGCGCGTGGCGCCATCGAGGTGCAGGACGAGGGCTCGCAGCTGCTGGCACTGCTGCTGGACGCCAAGCGCGGCGAAATGGTGGTCGATTTCTGCGCGGGCGCCGGCGGCAAGACGCTGGCCATCGGCGCCACGATGCGCAACACCGGCCGGCTGTACGCCTTCGACGTCTCGGCGCACCGGCTGGACGCGCTCAAGCCGCGCCTGGCGCGCAGCAAGCTGTCGAACGTGCATCCGGCGGCCATCGCCCATGAACGGGACGATCGGGTCAAGCGGCTGGCGGGCAAGATCGACCGCGTGCTGGTCGACGCGCCCTGTTCGGGGCTGGGCACGCTGAGGCGCAATCCCGACCTGAAATGGCGCCAATCGCCCAAGTCGGTGGAGGAATTGACGGTCAAGCAGTCGGCCATCCTGCAGAGTGCGGCACGACTTGTTAAATCGGGCGGGCGTCTGGTTTACGCCACGTGCAGTGTGCTGCCGGAGGAAAACGAGGCGATCGCGGAAGCTTTCGGCGCCGCCAACCCCGATTTCGTGCCCGTGGACGCGGCGGAGCTGCTTCAGGGCCTCAAGGTCGAGGGCTTCGAGGCCCTGTGTTCGGGCGGGGAGGGCGCCAGGCGCTACCTGCGGCTGTGGCCGCATCGCCATTCGACCGACGGTTTCTTTGCCGCGGCCTGGAACCGCAAATAGGTGCCGGACTCCAAACTAGGGTTAATCTGCGCCTTTCTTGAAGGTTTAAAGGGCTTGTTTTAAGCCCTGCCACCTTAAAATCGCGGGTTATCTGAAGGCTGCACCTTCGTGCGGCCATGATGGAGTACCTGACTCAATGTTGCTTCCTGACTCCGCCGTCCTCAATGCGGCCATCGAATGGCTCGGACACGGCCTTTGGGATCTCACCTGGTGGCAGATCGTGCTTTACACGCTCGCCACCACGCACATCACGATTGCCGCGGTCACGATCTTCCTGCACCGCACGCAGACGCACCGGGCCATGGATCTGGGCCCGATCCCGTCGCATTTCTTCCGCTTCTGGCTCTGGATCGGCACCGGCATGGTGACGAAGGAGTGGGTTGCGATCCACCGCAAGCACCACGCCAAGTGCGAAACCCAGGACGACCCGCACAGCCCGCAGGTCAAGGGCATCGAAGAGGTGCTCTGGCGCGGCGCCGAGCTGTATCGCGCCGAGTCGAAGAACAAGGAAACGATGGAGCGCTACGGTCACGGCACGCCCGATGACTGGATCGAGCGCAACCTGTATTCGCGCTACAGCTGGCAGGGCGTCGGCCTGATGCTGGTTCTGAACCTGGCGCTGTTCGGCACGCTCGGCATGGCCGTGTGGGCCGTTCAGATGCTCTGGATCCCGATCACCGCCGCCGGCGTGATCAACGGTATCGGCCACTACTGGGGCTACCGCAACTTCGAGGCGCCCGACGCCAGCCGCAACATCATGCCCTGGGGCCTGATCATTGGCGGCGAAGAGCTGCACAACAACCACCATACCTATCCCACCTCGGCCAAGTTCTCGGTCAAGAAGTACGAGTTCGACATCGGCTGGATCTACATCCAGGCACTGCAGAAGCTGGGCTGGGCCAAGGTCAAGAAGGTGCCGCCGAAGATGCTGATGGGCGACATCCAGCCCGTGGCGAACGAGAAGACGCTCGAGGCCGTCATCGCCAACCGCTACGAAGTCATGGCCGGCTATGCGCGCGAAATGCGCCGTGTCACCAGCCAGGAACTCGATGCACTGAAGACCAAGGGCGCCGACCTGTCGGTGCTGAAGGCCGCCAAGCGCTGGCTGCATCGCGACGACGACAAGGTGCCCGCTTCGGCCCGTACGCACGTGGTGCAAGCCCGCGCCGCGCATCCGGTTCTGGACAAGATGGTGACTATGCGTGAAGAGCTGCGTCAGCTGTGGCTCAACACCTCGCAGTCGCGCGAGCAGCTGGCGGCCGATCTGGCGGCCTGGTGCCATCGTGCGGAAGCCAGCGGCATTGCAGGCCTGCGCGACTTCTCGACCCGTTTGCGTGCTGCCCGCGCCTGAGGCGCTTCAGGCTTGATCGAAAAGCCGGCCCATGGGCCGGCTTTTTAATGCCCGCCGCAGTCGTAAATGCGGCCAGCCCGTTCGATCAAATAAACGGGCAATAAAAAAACCCGCTGAATCATCAGCGGGTTTTTTATTTGGGGAAAACCGGAGCCGAATTACTTCAGCTTGATTTCCTTGTATTCGACGTGCTTGCGCGCCTTGGGGTCGAACTTCATGATCGACATCTTTTCAGGCATCGTCTTCTTGTTCTTGCTGGTCGTGTAGAAGTGGCCGGTACCCGCGGTGGATTCCAGCTTGATCTTTTCGCGTCCGCCTTTGCTCGTTGCCATGTTTCAGCTCCTTAAGCTTGGCCGCGTGCGCGCAGGTCTGCGAGCACGGCGTCGATGCCGTTCTTGTCGATCAGGCGCAGTGCAGCGCTCGAAACGCGCAGGCGAACCCAGCGGTTTTCAGTCTCGACCCAGAAACGACGATATTGCAGGTTCGGCAGGAACCGGCGCTTGGTTTTGTTGTTGGCGTGGGAAACGTTGTTTCCGACCATCGGGCCCTTGCCCGTTACGTCGCATACGCGTGCCATGAGGACACTCTTTCTTGAACAGCTGGCACCGGCGCAATCAGGGCGATTGCAGGTGTTTTGCAGCTTGACCTCGCCAGAAAACGGGTGGCGGTACCCCGGCTTTGCCGTAGCTCGTGAGAGAGCCCTGTTTCGGCAAAGCCTCGGATTATAGCCCTTTTAGGCTCCCCGTTGGTTACAGCGTGCCGTCCTGCTCCAGGAAGCGCTGTGCGTCGAGCGCTGCCATGCAGCCGGTGCCGGCGCTGGTGATGGCCTGGCGGTAGATGTTGTCCTGCACGTCGCCGGCGGCGAAGACGCCCGGAATGCTGGTCATCGTGGCGAAGCCCTGCAGGCCCGAGCGGGTGAGGATGTAGTTGTCCTTCATCTCCAGCTGGCCCTGGAAGATGTCGGTGTTCGGGTGGTGGCCGATGGCGATGAAGCAGCCCTTGAGGTCGATCTGCTCGGTGGCACCGGTCTGCGTGTTCTTGATGCGGATGCCCGTCACGCCCGAGTCGTCGCCGAGCACTTGGTCGAGTTCGCTGTGCAGCTTCAGCACGATCTTGCCCTCGGCGACCTTCTCCTTGACCTTGTCGATCAGGATCGGCTCGGCGCGGAACTTGTCCCGGCGATGCACCAGCGTGACCTTGTTCGCGATGTTGGCGAGGTAGAGCGCCTCCTCGACGGCCGTGTTGCCGCCGCCGATCACGCAGACCTCCTGCTCGCGGTAGAAGAAGCCGTCGCAGGTCGCGCAGGCGGAGACGCCGCGGCCCATGAACTTCTGTTCGGAATCCAGGCCCAGGTACTTGGCCGAAGCACCGGTGGCGATGATCAGCGCGTCGCAGGTGTAGGTGCCGCTGTCGCCCGTAAGGGTGAAGGGGCGCTTGCTCAGGTCGACTTTGTTGATGTGGTCGAAAACGATTTGTGTCTTGAAACGCTCCGCGTGCTCCAGGAAGCGCTGCATCAGGTCGGGGCCCTGCACGCCGTGCACGTCGGCTGGCCAGTTGTCGACCTCGGTGGTGGTCATCAGCTGTCCGCCCTGGGCGATGCCGGTGATGAGCAGGGGCTGGAGGTTTGCGCGCGCCGCATAGACGGCGGCGGTATAGCCGGCGGGGCCGGAGCCCAGAATCAAAACCTTGGCGTGTTGGGGTGCGGACATGAGTAGAAAACCTAGGATGGACGCTGCTTCAGCGTGTACATTTTCAGGGTGGTAGCGATATATATGGAGTATCACTGCCCGGTTCAACACCGGGTAAACGGTGTTTTCAATGCGCGCGATTGTAGTAATCCATCGACTTGCTGCTTTCTGGATTGCTCCGCCCGCTGTCTCAGGGATTGATAAATGTCGATGCTGTCCAACCTCGAATTGCTTCGGCGCGTTCCATTGTTCGCGTCGTTGACAGCCACGCAGTCCGCTAGCATCGCGGACGCGATCATCAAGAAGCGCTTCAAGCGCGCGGAAGTCGTCGTGGAGCAGGGCAAGAAGTCCGACGCGCTCTACATCATCCTGACTGGCCGTGCACGCGTCACGAGCGCCGACAGCCGGGGGCGCGAGGTCATCCTCGCCACGCTGCATCCGGGCGACTACCTGGGCGAGATGAGCCTGATCGACGACGAGCCCCATTCGGCCACCGTGCGCACCGAGATCCAGTGCGACGTGCTCATGCTGGGCCGCGACGCCTTCGCGCGCTGCCTGCCCGAGAACTCCTCCATGGCCTACAACATCATGCGCGGGCTGGTGCAGCGCCTGCGCCATGCCGACCGCAAGATCGAGTCGCTGGCGCTGATGGATGTCTACGGGCGCGTGGCCCGCTCGCTGCTCGAATTCGCCGTCGAAGACAGCGCCGGCAATCTCAAGGTGCGCGACAAGATCTCCCGCCAGGACCTGGCCAAGATGGTCGGCGCCTCGCGCGAAATGGTGAGCCGCGTGATGAAGGACCTGGAAGAGCGAGGCTTCGTCCAGACGCTCGACGACGGCTCGATGATCGTCAAGGAACGGCTCCTGTCGCTGGCATGAGCCTCCAGGGCCGGGGCCGCCGTTGCAGGCGGCCCCGGCCTTTTGTTGTAGTGTTCGTGCGTCCGCCCCCTGTTTCCCGGGGCCGGCCGCCGTGTTTTTCATGACCTATTCGCTGAATACGCTTCAATCCTCCTCTGCCGCCGAAGGGCAACCCGTGCGCCTGCGCGCGATGCGCTTCGCCCACGAGATCACGCTGATCGCGGGATTCGCAGCGCTGCTGTTCTGGCTGATCTCGATGCTGAGCTTCACGCCTTCGGACGCCGCCTGGTCCACCTCGGGCACCGGGGGCGAAATCAAGAACTGGGGCGGCCGCATCGGCGCCTGGCTGGCCGACGGCAGCTACTACGCAGCCGGTTATTCCGTCTGGTGGTGCCTTTTCGCGGGGCTGCGCGCCTGGCTGTCGTCGCTGGCCAACTGGCTGCGCGGCGGCGAGCACTCGGCCGCCGAGCAGGCAACGCCGCGCGGACGCTTCAACCGCAGCCGCCTTGCCTTCTGGCTCGGCCTGATCCTGCTGCTGTGCGCGAGCACCGTGCTCGAATGGTCGCGCCTGTACCGGCTCGAAGCCCATCTGCCGGGTTCCGGCGGCGGTGCGCTGGGCTACCTCGTGGGGCCCGCCAGCGTGCGCTGGATGGGCTTCACCGGTTCGGCGCTGGTGGCCATTGCCGGCGGCGTGATCGGCTCCGCGCTGGTGTTCCGCTTCTCCTGGAGCCTGATCGCCGAGCGCATCGGCGCACGCTTCTATTCGCTGTTCGAGTCGCGCCGCGAGAAGCGCGAGCTGGCCGCCGACATCGCCATGGGCAAGCAGGCCGCTCGCGAGCGCGCCGAAGCCGACGAGCCCGCCTTCACGCGCGGCGACACCGATTCCGGCCGTTCCGAGCCCTCGCTGGCGCCGTCCTCCGCCGCCTTCGCCGGTGGTGGGGACGAGGACGAACTCCACATCGAGCCGCGTCCCAAGCGCCGCCCGCCCTCGCCGCCGGTGCAGATCGAGCCCGCGATGACCGAGGTGCCCCGCAGCGATCGCGTCGTCAAGGAGCGCCAGAAGCCGCTCTTCAAGGAACTGCCCGACAGCAAGCTGCCGCAGGTCGACCTGCTCGATCCCGCCCAGGCTCGCCAGGAAACGGTTTCGGCCGACACGCTCGAGATGACCTCGCGCATGATCGAGAAGAAGCTCAAGGACTTCGGCGTCGAGGTGCGCGTGGTGCTCGCTTCGCCGGGCCCCGTCATCACGCGCTACGAGATCGAGCCGGCCACGGGCGTCAAGGGCTCGCAGATCGTCAATCTCGCGAAGGATCTGGCGCGCTCGCTCTCGCTGGTGTCGATCCGCGTGGTCGAGACCATCCCCGGCAAGAACTACATGGCGCTCGAGCTGCCGAACGCCAAGCGCCAGTCGATCAAGCTCAGCGAGATCCTGGGCTCGCAGGTCTACAACGAAGGCAAGTCGATGCTCACCATGGGCCTCGGCAAGGACATCATCGGCAACCCGGTGGTGGCCGATCTCGCGAAGATGCCGCACGTGCTGGTGGCCGGTACCACCGGCTCGGGCAAGTCGGTGGGCATCAACGCGATGATCCTGTCGCTGCTGTACAAGGCCGAGGCGCGCGACGTGCGCCTGCTCATGATCGACCCGAAGATGCTCGAAATGTCGGTCTACGAAGGCATCCCGCACCTGCTGGCGCCCGTGGTCACCGACATGCGCCAGGCCGCGCACGGCCTGAACTGGTGCGTGGCCGAGATGGAGCGCCGCTACAAGCTCATGAGCAAGTTGGGCGTGCGCAACCTGGCCGGCTACAACACCAAGATCGACGAGGCCAAGGCGCGCGAGGAGTTCATCTACAACCCCTTCAGCCTCACGCCCGACGATCCCGAGCCGCTCAAGCGCGAGCCGCACATCGTCGTGGTCATCGACGAGCTGGCCGACCTGATGATGGTGGTCGGCAAGAAGATCGAAGAACTGATCGCCCGCCTCGCGCAGAAGGCGCGCGCCGCCGGCATCCACCTCATTCTTGCCACCCAGCGCCCCAGCGTGGACGTGATTACCGGCCTCATCAAGGCCAACATCCCGACCCGCATCGCCTTCCAGGTGTCGAGCAAGATCGACAGCCGCACCATCCTCGACCAGATGGGCGCCGAGGCGCTGCTGGGCATGGGCGACATGCTCTACATGCCCAGCGGCACCGGCCTGCCGATCCGCGTGCACGGCGCCTTCGTCAGCGACGACGAAGTGCACCGCGTGGTCGCCTACCTCAAGAGCCAGGGCGAGCCCGACTACATCGAAGGCGTGCTCGAAGGCGGCACGGTCGATGGCGACGGTGACGGCGACCTGCTCGGCGGCGGTGGCGACGGCGAAAAAGACCCGATGTACGACCAGGCGGTCGAAGTGGTGCTCAAGAACCGCAAGGCCAGTATCTCGCTGGTGCAGCGCCACCTGAAGATCGGCTACAACCGCGCCGCGCGCCTCGTCGAGGACATGGAGAAGGCGGGCCTCGTCAGCGCCATGAGCGGCAGCGGCCAGCGAGAGATCCTGGTGCCCGCGCGCGCGGCCGAATGACGGGCCGCGGAGCCCCGATCGCCCAGGTTACGTGCTGAAGGGCAATTTGCAAAAACGCCTTTCGGCATTGCAAATCTTCATCAAGGCCTACACCTGCGGCAATCCGCCGCGGGTAGGGTCGAAAGCCTGGTGCCATAGCCATTCAGAGGAATCCAAATTGAAATTGCGTCACTGGCTACTGATCGGCCTGCTGAGTTCCGTCAACGCCTGGGCAGGCGGGCTCGACAGCCTCGAAACCTTCGTGAAGACGGTGAAGTCCGGCCGCGCCGACTTCACCCAGACCGTCACCGCGCCCGCGCGTGAAGGTCAGCCGGGCCGCACCAAGACCTCGGCCGGCACCTTCGAATTCCAGCGCCCCGGCAAGTTCAAGTTCGACTACCAGAAGCCCTTCGCGCAGAGCATCGTGGCCGACGGCAAGACGCTGTGGCTCTACGACGCCGACCTGAACCAGGTCACGCAGCGCGCGCAGGCGCAGGCATTGGGCTCCACGCCCGCAGCGCTGATCGCGGCGGCGCCTGACCTGAAGGCCCTGCAGGCCGATTTCACGCTGGAATCCGCGCCCGACCGCGACGGCCTCCAGTGGGTCAAGGCCACGCCGAAGAACAAGGACGGCCAGCTGCAGAGCGTGCAGGTCGGCTTCCAGGGCGACGCGTTGGCGGCGCTCGAAATCCTCGACAGCTTCGGCCAGCGCTCGGTGCTCAAGTTCAGCAAGGTCGAGGTGAACCCCTCGCTGCCCGCCAGCGTTTTCGACTTCAAGCCGCCAGCGGGTGCGGACGTCGTCAAGCAGTAAGCGGGCAGACAGGCAAGCTCCCGGATTGGCCTCGACCGCGCATCAACCCCTCGCCGAACGCCTGCGTCCCAAGACGCTGGGCGAGGTGATCGGCCAGCAGCACCTGCTCGGCCCCGGGATGCCGCTGCGCATCGCCTTCGAGTCGGGCCAGCCGCATTCCTGCATCCTGTGGGGCCCGCCGGGCACCGGCAAGACCACCATCGCGCGCCTGATGGCTGACGCCTTCGACGCGCAGTTCCTGAGCATCAGCGCGGTGCTCGGCGGCGTTAAGGACATCCGCGAGGCGGTCGAGCGCGCCACCGCCGCGCGCGACGGGCTCACGCAGCAGCGCACCATCGTCTTCGTCGACGAAGTGCACCGCTTCAACAAGAGCCAGCAGGACGCCTTCCTGCCGCACGTGGAGTCGGGCCTCTTCACTTTCATCGGCGCGACCACCGAGAACCCTTCGTTCGAGGTCAACTCGGCGCTGTTGTCGCGCGCCGCCGTCTACGTGCTGCAGTCGCTCGACGAGGGCAACCTCAAGCAGATCGTGGCGCGCGCGCAGGCCATACAGGCCGTGCCCGCCATCGATGACACCGCGGTCGACCGCCTCGTGGCCTATGCCGACGGCGACGCCCGGCGGCTGCTCAACACGCTCGAAACGCTCGCGGTCGCGGCGCGCGCCGAGAAACTCGACCACATCACCGACGAGTGGCTGCTGCGCGTGCTCGGCGAGCGCATGCGGCGCTACGACAAGGGCGGAGAGCAGTTCTACGACACCATCAGCGCGCTGCACAAGTCGGTGCGCGGCAGCGACCCCGACGCCGCGCTCTACTGGTTCGTGCGCATGCTCGACGGCGGCGCCGATCCTCGCTACATGGCGCGCCGGCTGGTGCGCATGGCCAGCGAAGACATCGGCCTGGCCGACCCGCGCGCGCTGCGCCTCGCGCTCGACGCCGCCGAGGTCTACGAGCGACTGGGTACCCCCGAGGGCGAGCTGGCGCTGGCCGAGTGCGTGGTCTACCTAGCAATCGCGCCCAAGTCGAACGCCGTCTACAAGGCCTACAACGCGGTGCGCGCCCTCGTGAAGACCGACAGCACGCGCCCGGTGCCCATGCACCTGCGCAATGCGCCGACCAAGCTCATGAAAGAGCTCGACTACGGCAAGGGTTACCGCTATGCGCACGACGAGGAGGGCGGTTTTGCCGCCGGCGAGCGCTACCTTCCCGACGGTTTGGAGGGCCAGGTCTTCTACGAACCGGTAGAGCGTGGACTCGAAATCCGCATCGCGGAAAAGCTGCGCGACCTGCGCCGGCGCAACGACGAAGCCAAGGGCTGATACAGCCTTCTATACCCTGTTGCAGCATGCGCGCAAAGCGTGCATGACCCCACGCGCATACAGCATGACGTGAGCGGGTAAACCCCGGTCCGCGCGCACCGAATCGGCGCTGGCGCGTGACTACAATCCCGCCCACAAATCCGCCGGCGACACATGTTGGCTGGTTTTTTGCTTGTCAAGCCAGGGGCGCCAAACCGGTGACCCGGTGGGTGAATGGCACCCCAACGGTGCAACACATAGGAAATCGCGTTATGGACATTTTGCTGCAGCAGATCATCAACGGTCTGGTTCTCGGCAGCATGTACGCCTTGATAGCCCTGGGCTACACAATGGTGTACGGCATCATCAATCTGATCAACTTTGCGCACGGTGAAGTGCTGATGGTGGGGGCGCTCACGAGCTGGACCATCATCGGACTCATGAAGGACGGCATGCCCAACACACCGGGCTGGCTGATCCTCTTCATCGCGCTGATCATCGCCTGCGTCGTCGCGGCAACCCTCAACTTCGTGATCGAGAAAGTGGCCTACCGGCCGCTGCGCAACAGCCCCAAGCTCGCGCCGCTCATCACCGCCATCGGCATGTCGATCCTGCTGCAGACGCTGGCAATGATCATCTGGAAGCCGACCAACAAGGCGTATCCCACACTCCTGCCTTCCGACCCCATCCACCTCGGAGGTGCGGTCATCTCCCCGACCCAGGTCATGATCCTCAGCGTCACGGCGTTCTCGCTCGTGGTGCTCATGTGGCTGGTCAATTACACCAAGCTCGGCCGCGCGATGCGCGCCACCGCCGAGAACCCGCGCGTCGCGGCGCTCATGGGCATCCGCCCCGACATGGTCATCTCGGCCACCTTCATCATCGGCGCCGTGCTCGCGGCCATCGCCGGCGTGATGTACGCCTCCAACTACGGCATCGCGCAGCACGCGATGGGCTTCCTGCCTGGGCTCAAGGCCTTCACCGCGGCCGTGTTCGGCGGCATCGGCAACCTGGCCGGCGCAGTGGTCGGCGGCATCCTGCTGGGCCTCATCGAGGCCATCGGCTCCGGCTACATCGGAACCATCACCGGCGGCGTGCTGGGCAGCAACTACAGCGACATCTTCGCGTTCATCGTGCTGATCGCCATGCTCACGCTGCGTCCTTCGGGCCTGCTGGGCGAACGCGTGGCCGACCGCGCCTGAGGAGCTTGCCATCATGAAGAACAGCAAGAACCTCGCTCTGTACCTCATCGGCGCCATCGCCGTGCTCGCGCTGCCGCTGCTGCTGCAGATGCAGGGCAACGCCTGGGTGCGCATCGCCGACATCGCACTGCTCTATGTGCTGCTGGCCCTGGGCCTGAACATCGTGGTCGGCTACGCCGGCCTGCTCGACCTGGGCTACGTGGCCTTCTTCGCGGTGGGGGCGTACCTCTTCGCGCTGATGGGCTCGTCGCACCTGTCCGAGACCTTCGAGTGGTTCAAGATCACCTTCCCGAACGGCATGCACACCTCGCTGCTGATCGTGATACCGGCAGCCTTCGTGCTGGCGGCGGTGCTCGGCGTGCTGCTGGGCGCGCCCACGCTCAAGCTGCGCGGCGACTACCTCGCCATCGTCACGCTCGGCTTCGGCGAAATCATCCGCGTGTTCCTGAACAACCTCGACCAGCCGGTGAACATCACCAACGGTCCGAAGGGCATCACCTCGATCGATTCGATCAAGTTCTGGGGGCTCGACCTGGGCAAGGCGCTGAAGCTGGACGGCTTCACCATCTCGTCGGTCACGCTCTACTACTACCTGTTCCTGGCGCTGGTGCTGGTCACCATCCTCATCTCGCACCGCCTGCAGCTCTCGCGCATCGGCCGCGCCTGGATGGCCATCCGCGAGGACGAGATCGCCGCCAAGGCCATGGGCATCAACACCCGCAACATGAAGCTGCTGGCTTTCGGCATGGGCGCGAGTTTCGGCGGCGTCTCCGGCGCGATGTTCGCGGCCTTCCAGGGCTTCGTGTCGCCCGAGTCCTTCAGCCTAATGGAGTCGGTGATGATCGTGGCCATGGTCGTGCTCGGCGGCATCGGCCACCTGCCCGGCGTGATCCTGGGCGCCATCCTGCTGGCCGCGCTGCCTGAAGTGCTGCGCTACGTGGCCGGCCCGCTGCAGTCGCTGACCGACGGCCGCCTCGACGCCTCCATCCTGCGCCAGCTGTTCATCGCGCTGGCCATGATCGTCATCATGCTGGTGCGCCCGCGCGGCCTGTGGCCGTCGCCGGAGCACGGCAAGTCGCTGACGAAGAAGGGCGGCGTGCCCGTCGACCCGACCCATGCCACGGTAGCCCCCGGCTCGCTGCAGACCCACGCGCCGGGCATCGAGACGCCCGCCGACGAGCTGCCCGGCGCAGCTTCCCGTCCCATGTCGATCAATCCCTGAACGCGCGAGGAAGAATCAACATGACGACAGACACCATCCTCGACGTCCGGGGCATCTCCAAGCGCTTCGGCGGGCTGCAGGCCCTGTCCGACGTGGGCATCACCATCAAGCGCGGCCAGGTCTACGGGCTGATCGGCCCCAACGGCGCGGGCAAGACCACGTTCTTCAACGTGATCACCGGCCTGTACACGCCCGACAGCGGCACCTTCGAGCTCGCGGGCAAGCCCTACCAGCCGACGGCCGTGCACGAAGTGGCCAAGGCCGGCATCGCGCGCACCTTCCAGAACATCCGCCTCTTCGCCGAAATGACGGCGCTGGAGAACGTGATGGTCGGGCGCCACATCCGCACCCATTCGGGCGTGCTGGGCGCGATGTTCCGCACCGGCGGCTTCAAGGCCGAGGAAAAGGCCATTGCCGACCGCGCGCACGAACTTCTCGACTACGTGGGCATCGGCAAGTTCGCCGACTACAAGGCGCGCACGCTGTCCTATGGCGATCAGCGCCGCCTCGAGATCGCGCGCGCCCTGGCCACCGACCCGCAGCTCATCGCACTCGACGAGCCCGCGGCCGGCATGAACCTGACCGAGAAGGTCGCGCTGCGCGAGCTGATCGACCGCATCCGCCGCGACAACCGCACCATCCTGATCATCGAGCACGACGTCAAGCTCATCATGGGCCTGTGCGACCGCGTCACCGTGCTGGACTACGGCAAGCAGATCGCCGAAGGCACCCCGGTGGACGTGCAGAAGAACGAGAAGGTGATCGAGGCCTACCTCGGCACCGGAGGACATTGAGATGAGCGCAGCAACGATGACGAGCGAACAAGACACCGCGACGAAGACGGCGGGCAATGTGCTGCTGAAGGTCAACGGCCTGAAGGTGGGCTACGGCGGCATCCAGGCCGTCAAGGGCGTGGACTTCGAGGTGCGCGAGGGCGAGCTGGTCTCGCTGATCGGCTCCAATGGCGCCGGCAAGACCACCACCATGAAGGCCATCACCGGCACGCTGCCGGCCGGGGCCGGCCACATCGAGTTCCTGGGCCGCAGCATCAAGGGCCGCGGCGCCTGGGACCTGGTGGAAGAAGGCCTCGTGATGGTGCCGGAAGGCCGGGGCGTGTTCACGCGCATGACCATCACCGAGAACCTGCAGATCGGCGCCTACATCCGCAAGGACAAGGCCGGCATCGCGAGCGACATGGAACGCGTGTTCGTCACCTTCCCGCGCCTGCGCGAGCGCAAGGACCAGCTGGCCGGCACCATGTCGGGCGGCGAGCAGCAGATGCTGGCCATGGGCCGCGCGCTGATGGCGCGCCCCAAGGTGCTGCTGCTGGACGAGCCCACCATGGGCCTGTCGCCGATCATGTGCGACAAGATCTTCGAGGTGGTGCAGACCGTCGCCTCGCAGGGCGTGACCATCCTGCTGGTGGAGCAGAACGCCAACCGCGCGCTGCAGCTGGCCGACCGCGGCTACGTGATGGAGTCGGGGCTCATCACCATGAGCGGCGATGCCAAGGGCCTGCTGAGCGACCCGCGCGTGCGGGCCGCGTACCTGGGCGAATAAGCGGGCGCTTCGTTCGCCAGGCAAAGGCGGTGCGAACCGCCTTTTTCTTTTTCAGCCGGCTACATCATCGCGGCGGCAGCTTTGATCGCCTCGCGGATGCGCCCGTAGGTGCCGCAGCGGCACACGTTCTCGATGGCGTCGATGTCGGCGTCCGTCGGGTTGCGCGTGCGGCGCAGCAAGTCCACCGCGGCCATGATCTGCCCCGGCTGGCAGAAGCCGCACTGCGGCACGTCGAGGTTCAGCCAGGCCTGCTGCACCGGATGCAGCGTGCTGCCATTGGCCAGCCCCTCGATGGTCGTCACCTGGCGGCCGCGCACGTCGGACACGCGCACCGAGCACACCGTCACCGCCTTGCCGTCGACGTGGCAGGTGCAGGCCTTGCACACGTTGATGCCGCAGCCGTACTTCGGCCCGGTGATGCCGAGCTTGTCGCGCAGCACCCAGAGCAGGGCCATGTCGTCGGGCGCCTCCACGTCGACGTTCTGGCCGTTCACCTTGAAAGATTGCACGGGCATGGGGAGTCTCCTCAGGTCGGGATCTGGACGTTGACGGGCGTGGGCAGCTTGCCCGGCGGGATCGGCGTGAAGTCGACCGGGAAGTTCAGCGGGAAGCTGCGCGGCCTGGTGCCGGTGGCGCGCGCATAGGCGTTGGCGATGGCGCCCGAGCTGGCCGACAGGCCGACCTCGCCCAGGCCGCCGATGGCCTCGCCGCTGGGCGGCATGATGATGATCTTCACGTCCTTCGGGTAGTTCTTCATGCGCGAGAAGTGGTACTGCGAATAGCTGCCTTCCAGCGGCAGGCCGTTCTGGATGTGCAGGCCCGCGCTGAGCACCAGCGCGATCGATTCGCACAGGCCGCCCTGCAGCTGCGCCTCGATGCCCGAGGGGTTGATCGGCGTACCGACGTCGATCGCGATGGTGGCGCGAACCACCTTCGCCGCCGACGGCACCCGCGCGTCGATCTCGACGATGCAGGCCGTGAACGACTTCGTCTCCTGGTGCACGCCCACGCCCTGAGCGAAGCCCGCGGGCATCGCCTTGCCCCATTGCGCCGCCTCGGCCACCGCCTTGAGCACCGCGCGTGCGCGCGGCAGCCGCAGGTACTCGAGCCGGAAGGCGACCGGGTCCTTGCCCGCCGCCCTGGCCATCTCGTCGACCAGGATCTCCTCCACCAGCCGCGAGGGCTGGATGTGCACCGAGCGGTACGAGCAGGTGTTCATGTCGATCGGCACCGGCGTCAGCAGCTTGGTCGTGACGCCGAAGTTGTAGGGCGAGGAGACCATGGTCTTGAACATGGTCTGCTCGATCGCGAAGTTGCCCACCGTCTGCGGAAAGGCGTTAGGCAGCGCGATGGCCGCCGCCTCCAGCATGTTGCCGAAGCCGTGGCGCGTGTCGAGCCGCACGCCGGCGACGCGCTGCTCGAAGGCGATCACCTGGCCCAGCAGCATCGTGGCGCGGGCCTTGTGGAACATCGGCGGGCGCATGCGCGTGTGGCGCATGTCGTCGGTGCGGTGGTACATCAGGCGGCAGGGCCGCCCCAGCGCCTTCGATACCTGGATCGCCTGCAGCACCGGGTCCCAGAAGAGGCGCCGGCCAAAGGAGCCGCCCGAGGGCACCACGTGCACGGTCACCTTGTTCAATGGCAGGCCCAGTTCGGCCGCCACCGCCTGCTGCGTGACGATGGGGCTCTGCAGCCCGGCCCAGATCTCGGCCCGGTCGGGGCGCACGTCGGCGATCGCGCATTCCACTTCCATCGGGCAGTGCGAGACCGGCGCGAACTCGAACTCGCCCTCCACGGTCAGCGCGCCCAGCGGCGGCAGCGCGAAGGGCAGCAGCGCCGACTTCAGCTTGCGCATGATGGTGGCGTTCGACTCGCCGGCGATCGGGCCTGCGGCCCAGGTCACGTCGAGCGCGTTCACCGCGGCCCATGCCTGCCCGAAGGTCTCGGCCATCACGGCCACGCCGGGCGGCGTCGGCGTGATGCCGTTGGTCGATGGAATCGGCACCACGCCGATCACGCCCGGCATGGCCATCACCGTGTTCATGTTGTTGATGCTCACGAACTTGCCGTTGATGGTCGGCGGGCGCCGCACCATCGTCGGCATCGCGCCGGGCACCGCCTGGTCGAGCGTGAACTTCTTGCGCCCGGTGACGATGTCGAGCGCATCGAGCCGCGTGACGCGCTGCCCGACCACCGATGGCGTGGAGCCCGAGAGCACGCCGCCCAGGCCGCCCAGCAGCGGCATCCCGGCATGCAGCGAGCGCACGCTCGACGAGCCGCCGGTGAGCTGGTTCCAGATCAGCTCTGGGCTGGCGTCGGCCGAGGTCACCTCGATCGCGCTCAGCGGCAGCCGCAGCTTGTCCGCCAGCATCATCGCGGTGGCCGTGGCAATACCCTGGCCCACCTCCAGCCGCGGCAGCGCCAGCCGCACGCGGCCGTTCTCGCCGTTCGTCACTTTCACGAGCGGCATGGTCGGCAGCGAAGTCACCGTCACCGCATCGCCGATGTCGAAGAGGTCGGTGGTGTCGGGAGGCGTCATCGGCAGCAGCGCGGCGACTGCCCGGGAGGATGCCGTGAGTCCGGCCAGGCCGGCGGTCGCCGACACCAGCGGCGCGGCTGTCGCATAACCCAGCACCTCGCGCCGGCGCAGGCCCGGCGTGTCACCGTCGTCCGGCCCGAGCGGGGGCCGCGGGCTCTCGTTCGAACGCTTCATCGCTGTCTCCTTGTTGTGGTGGCGAACGCGAGCGACTGTGGCATCATCGCCGCGCCCGGGATGTCGTTGGAACGACATTCCTTACGGCCCGCGATGGACCGGCTCTTGCGAAGAGCCGGCCGTGTCCTGGGAGGAGACCCGACGATGTCGACGAGCGCGCTGGAGAACATGCTCCGCGAGAGTCTGTGGGCGCGAGCCCTCACGAGCGAGGAGCTCGATCGCGTCGTGCAGGAGTCCCACGAGCGCACCGTTCCTGCTGGAGGTTTCGTCGTGCGGCGCGGCGAGCCCGCCGATCACTGGGTCGGTGTGATGGACGGCCTGCTGAAGATGTCCGTGTCGCTGCCCGACGGGCGTGTGTCCACCTTCACCGGCGTCACCGCCGGAGGCTGGAGCGGCGAAGGTTCCCTGCTCACCCCCGGACCCTGGCGCTACGACGGCGTGGCGCTGCGGCCGACACGGGTTGCATGCATTCCGCGGCACAGTTTCGAGCGCCTCTTGGCCTCGAACATCGAATTCAATCGGTTTCTGTTGTTACACATCAATGCGCGGCTGAGCCTGTTCATCGGGCTCATGGAATTCGACCGGCTGCTGGGGCCCGACGCGCGCGTGGCGCGCTGCCTCGCCAGCCTGTTCGACCCCATCCTCTATCCACGCGCCGACCGCTTCGTGCGGCTGAGCCAGGACGAGATCGGCCTGCTCTCGGCGGTGTCGCGACAACGCGCCAACCGGGCGCTGCACGCCCTGCAGCGCGACGGCCTGCTGCGCGTGGAGCATGGCGGCGTCGAGGTGCTCGACCTCGCGGGGCTGCGCAGCTATTCGGGCGATGCCTCCTCGGTGGTGTTGCGCCGCGAGGAGGCCTTGCCCGAGGACCTCGTCAGTCCACCTTCGCGCCGGTGGCCTTGACGACCTTCTCGTACTTGGCGAGCTCGCTCTTCATGAAGGCGCCGAACTGCTCGGGCGAGCTGCCCACCGGCTCGGCCAGCAGCGAGGCGAAGCGGGTCTTCGTCTCCGGCGCATTCAGTGCCGCAACGAAGGCCTGATTGAGCTTCACGACCACGTCGTGCGGCGTGCCGGCCGGTGCGACCAGGCCCCACCAGGTGTCGATCGAGAAGCCCTTGAGCGTGTCGGCCACGGGCGGCACCTCGGGCAGCGAACTGCTGCGCTGCAGCGTCGTCACCGCGAGCGCCTTGAGCTTGCCCGAGCGGATGTTCGGGGCGGCGGTGGCGAGGTTGTCGAAGTTGAAGTCGACCTGGCCAGAGATCAGCGCCAGCTGCGCCGGGTTGCCGCCGTTGTACGGAATGTGCAGCGCGAAGATGCCCGCTTCCTTCTTGAACAGTTCGCCCGCGAGATGCCCCGCACTGCCGTTGCCGCCGCTGCCGTAGTTGAGCTTGGCGGGGTTGGCCTTGGCGTAGCGGATCAGGTCGGCCACGCTGTTGATGTTCAGGCGCTTCGCGGTGTCGGCGTTCATCACCAGCACGTTGGGCACGCGGACCATCTGCGTGATGGGCGCGAAGTCGGTCGCGGCGTTGAACGGCATCTTGCTGTAGAGCCACGGGTTCACTGCGTTGGTGGCAGTGGCCGCGATGCCGATCGTCAGGCCGTCGGCCGGGGCCTTCGCCACGGCGTCGGCGCCGATGTTGCCGCCCGCGCCGGGCTTGTTGTCGATGATGACCGTGCCCAGCGAGTCCTTCACGCGCTCGGCCAGGATGCGCGCCGTGTTGTCGATCGGGCCGCCCGCCGCGTAGGGAACGATCAGCCGGATGGGGCGCTGCGATTGCTGCGCCATGGCCTGGCCGGTGCCCAGCAGGGCGGCTGCGCTTGCGATGAGGGTGAGGAGGAAGTGTCTCGTCTTCATTTGTTCTTGGGTCTGTCGTTCTCGGGGAGCCGGTGGAGCCGGGGAATCTCAGGGCAGGGCCTTGTCCGCCTCGGTGGTGAATGCGTCGGCGAAGAATTCTTCCTCGGGCAGGCCCGCCAGCGCCACGTAGTCGCGCTTGGCCGAGTCGACCACGATGGGGGCGCCACAGGCATACACCTGGTGGCCCGAAAGGTCGGCGAAGTCCTCGAGCACGGCCTTGTGAACGAAGCCGGTGCGGCCGGTCCAGTTGTCCTCGGGCGTGGCGTTGGAAACCACCGGCACGTAGCGCAGGTTCGGCATCTGCGCCATCTGCTCGCGCAGCCAGCCGTCCATGTACAGGTCTTCGGGACGGCGGCCGCCCCAGTACAGCGTGGCGGGGCGGTCGATGCCCTTGAACTGCATGTGCTCCAGCAGCGCCTTGATGGGCGCGAAGCCAGTGCCGGAGGCCAGCAGGATCATCGGCTTGTCGGAGTCCTCCCGCAGGAAGAAGCTGCCGAAGGGGCCTTCGATGCGCAGGATCTCCTTTTCCTTCATCGTGCCGAACACGTGGTCGGTGAACTTGCCGCCGGGCAGGTGCCGCAGGTGCAGCTCGATGCCCGTGCCGGGCTGCGCCAGGGTGTGCGGCGCGTTGGCCATCGAGTAGCTGCGGCGCGAGCCGTCGCGCAGGATGAATTCGACGTACTGGCCGGCGTAGAACTGCAGAGGTTCGCCAGCGGGAAGCTGTAGGCGCACCAGCATCACGTCGTGCGACTGGCGCGTGAGAGCCATCACGCGCACCGGCATCTTGCGGATCGGCAGCGCGCCGGCCTCCGTGACCTGGCGCGATTCGAGCACCACGTCGCTCGTGGGATGGGCGCAGCAGGTGAGCACGTAGCCGGCCAGCTGCTCCTCGGCGCTCAGGGCCTTGCTCTGGTGCGGACCGAGGGTGACCTCGCCCGAGAGCTTCTTGCACTTGCACGAGCCGCAGGCGCCGTCCTTGCAGCCGTAGGGCAGGCCGATGCCCTGACGGATGCCCGCGGCCAGGATGGTTTCGTCGCCCTGGACCACGAAATGGCGCCCGCTGGGCTCGACGGTGATGGAAAAGCCCGCTTCATGCGGCGCTGTGGCAGTCATCGGTATTCTTCGAGGGGTAACGCTCCCTCCGGGCCGCTGGCGGCCAGGGGAGCTGGAACTGAATTGGGAAGACGGGAACAGGATTTTGCCTTCAATCAATAGCCCCTCCGGCGCGCTGCCAGCGCGGTTCCGGCGAGAACGCCTGCTGATCGTCGGCTGCGGCGACGTGGGCCAGCGCGTGGCGCGCGACCTGCGCGAGCGCATGCAGCTGGTGGCGCTCACTTCATCGGCCGACCGCGTGGCGGCCCTTCGCATGGCCGGAATACGCCCCCTCGTGGGCAATCTCGACGATCCGCGCACCCTGCGCCGGCTCGCCGGCATCGCCACCCGGGTGCTGCACCTGGCGCCTCCCGCGCGCGACGGCGGCCCCGCCTGGTGGCGCGACCAGCGCACCACCACGCTGGCGCGGGCGCTGCGGCTGCGGTCCGTGCCCTCGGCCTTCGTCTACGGCTCGACCAGCGGCGTCTACGGCGACTGCGGCGGCGCACGCATCGACGAAACCCGCGCCGTGCGCCCCGACACCCCACGCTCGCACCGCCGCGTCGACGCCGAACGCGCCGTGCGCTGGCTGGGCCGCAGCGCAGGCGTGCGCGCCAGCATCCTGCGCATCCCCGGCATCTACGCCCCCGACCGCGAGAACGGCACTCCCCGCGCCCGCCTGCAGCGAGGCACCCCCGTACTGCGGCGCGAGGACGACGTCTACACCAGCCACATCCACGCCGACGACCTCGCCCGCGCCTGCATCGCCGCGCTCTTCCGCGGCAAGCCGCAGCGCGTGGTGCACGCCGCGGACGACACCGAACTGCGCATGGGCGACTACTTCGACTTCGCCGCCGATCTCTACGGCATGCCCCGCCCGCCCCGCGTGGCCCGAGGCGAGGCCGAGCGGCAGCTTCCGCTGCAGCTGCTGAGCTTCATGGGGGAATCGCGCCGGCTGGACAACACGCGGCTGAAGCGCGAACTGAGGGTGCGCCTGGCGCACCCGACGGTGCACACCGGCCTGCAAGAACAGACCGAATCGAGATAAGACAGGGGAGGGCCAATTCCAGGGACACCGTGGAACCGGCTTCGCCGGGCCGCCGGTGTCGCCCCCGGAAGGGGGTTGGCGAAGCGACACGAAGTGCGCGAAGCCTGGGGGAGAACCAAGCTCTGCCGGGCCACCGGTGTCGCCCCCGGAAGGGGGTTGGCGTAGCGACACGAAGTGCGCGAAGCCTGGGGGAGAGCCAAGCCTGGTGCCCGGGGCCGGAATCGAACCGGCACGCCTTGCGGCGGGGGATTTTGAGTCCCCTGCGTCTACCAATTTCACCACCCGGGCAGGGTTCTGAACGAAGCCCAAAATTATGGCACAGTGGCTGGCATGAACTATCCGACGATCGAAGACGCCATCGGCAAGACCCCCCTGGTCGCACTGCAACGCATCAATGCCGCAGAAAATGCCCGGCGCGGCAACGTGATTCTCGGCAAGCTCGAAGGCAACAATCCCGCCGGTTCGGTGAAGGACCGGCCCGCTCTCTCGATGATCCGGCGCGCCGAGGAGCGTGGCGAGATCAAGCCCGGCGACACCCTGATCGAAGCAACCTCCGGCAACACCGGCATCGCGCTCGCGATGGCCGCCGCCATCAAGGGCTACCGCATGCTGCTCATCATGCCGGAGGACCTCTCCGTGGAGCGCGCGCAGACCATGAAGGCCTTCGGCGCCGAGCTCGTGCTCACGCCCAAGAGCGGCGGCATGGAATACGCCCGTGACCTCGCCGAGCAGATGGTGGCCCAGGGCAAGGGCCGCGTGCTCGACCAGTTCGCCAATCCCGACAACCCGCGCATCCACTACGAGACCACCGGCCCCGAGATCTGGGCCGACACCAAGGGCAAGGTCACGCACTTCGTGAGCGCCATGGGCACCACCGGCACCATCACCGGCGTGTCGCGCTTCCTCAAGGAGAAGAATCCGGCGGTGCGCATCATCGGCGCGCAGCCGGCAGAGGGTTCGCGCATTCCGGGCATCCGCAAGTGGCCGGCCGAGTACCTGCCGAAGATCTTTGATCCGAGCCGCGTCGATGAAGAAATCAGTGTGAGCCAGAGCGATGCCGAAGAGATGTGCCGCCGCCTCGCGCGCGAGGAGGGCATCTTCGGCGGCATCTCGGCCGCAGGCGCGCTGTGGGCTGCGCTCGAAGTGTCGAAGACGGTCGAGAACGCAACCATCGTGTTCGTGGTCTGCGACCGCGGCGACCGCTACCTCTCCACCGGCGTCTTCCCGGCCTGACAAGGCCCGCGCCCCCAGGCTATGCGCACTTCGTGTCGCTTCGCCAACCCCCTCCGGGGGCAACACCTGCAGCGCGGCAAAGCCGGTTCTGCGGTGTTCCTGGAAGGGGCCACTACTCAACAACAAGAAGGCTGAGAACCCCATGCCCCATCCCAAGTTCTGCCAGGTCTGCGCCACGCCGCTCGAGTGGATCGCACTGATGGAAGACGGCGGCCCCAAGGAGCGCCTGCGCTGCCCCAACTGCGGTCACACGCACTGGAACAACCCGACGCCCGTGCTCGCGGCCATCGTCGAGTACCGCGGCCAGGTGCTGCTGGCGCGCAATGCAGCGTGGCCGGGCAAGATGTTCGCGCTCATCACCGGCTTCATGGAGGCCGGCGAGACGCCCGAGGAGGGCATCGCGCGCGAGGTGAAGGAGGAGACCAACCTCGACGTGAGCGCCACGAAGATCGTCGGCGCCTACGACTTCCAGCGCATGAACCAGGTCATCATCGCCTACCACGTGGTGGCCGACGGCGAGGTGAAGCTCTCGCCCGAACTGGTCGACTACCGGCTCTACGACCTGCCCGACCTCAAGTGCTGGCCCGCCGGCACCGGCTATGCGCTGGCCGACTGGCTGCGCACGCGCGGGCACGAGCCCGTGTTCTTCACCGCCGCGGAAAACGAGGAGCGCCGCCGCGGCCTGAACCTGCCGCCGGAGCCAGGCAATGCAAGTTGATCGCGAACTCGACACGCGCGGCCTGAACTGCCCGTTGCCCATCCTCAAGGCGAAGAAGTCGCTCAACGAGATGACGAGCGGCCAGCTGCTGAAGGTGGTGTCGACCGACCCGGGCTCGATCCGCGACTTCCAGGCCTTCGCGCGCCAGACCGGCAACGAGCTGATGGAGCAGGAGACCGTCGGCACCGACTTCATCCACGTGCTGAAGCGCCGCTGACAAGGCGCAGGCAGCCAACAAAGAAAAAGGGCCGCGGTCGCGGCCCTTTGCACATGTGCCCGAAGCGACGGACTACAGCTTCAGGCTCTTGAGGTACTCGCGGAAATCCGCGCCCACTTCCGGGTGCGCCAGGGCCAGTTCCACTGATGCCTGCAGGAAGCCTTCCTTGCTGCCGCAGTCGTAGCGGATGCCCTTGTACGAGTACGCGTAGACGGATTCCTTCTTCATCAGCGCCGCGATGCCGTCGGTCAGCTGGATCTCGCCGCCCGCGCCCTTGGGCTGGTTGCGGATCTCGTCGAACACGCCCGGCATGAGGATGTAGCGGCCGGCCACGCCCAGGCGCGAGGGCGCCTCTTCGGGCTTCGGCTTCTCGATCATTCGGCTGACCTTCACCAGGCCCTCTTCGACCTTGTCGCCGGCCACGATGCCGTAGCGCTTGACGTGTTCGAGCGGCACTTCCTGCACCGCGAGCAGCGAGCCGCCGAGACGGCCGAAGGCTTCGGTCATCTGCGCCAGCACCGGCTGGCCGCCATCGGGGCCGACCATCAGGTCGTCCGCCAGCAGAACGGCGAAGGGCTCATTGCCGACCAGGTGTTCGGCGCACAGCACCGCGTGGCCCAGGCCCAGCATGCGCGGCTGGCGCACGTAGGAGCAGGTCATGTCGTCGGGCATGACCGAGCGCGCGATGTTGAGCAGTGCGGTCTTGCCGCTGGCTTCGAGCTGGCTCTCGAGCTCGTAGGCGGTGTCGTAGTGGTCTTCGATGGCGCGCTTGTTGCGGCCGGTCACGAAGATCATGTCGCGGATGCCGGCTGCGTACGCCTCTTCGACGGCGTACTGGATCAGCGGCTTGTCGACCACCGGCAGCATTTCCTTGGGTTGCGCCTTCGTGGCCGGCAGGAAGCGGGTGCCGAAGCCTGCAACGGGAAATACGGCCTTGCGGATGCGGGTCGCGGATGTGGACATGGGCGGTTCAGCGTCTTTCGTCAAAGAGGGGATGGCAGGATGCGAAACGGCGCGCAGCCGCTCCAGGCATCCTATACGCCTTCGACGCCCCCGGTCTGTCAGCCGAGGCGTACAAGCTGGTCGCGCAGGCGCTCCAGAGTGGCCGTGAAGTCAGTCAGACGTTTACGTTCCTGCTCGATCACGGCTGGCGGAGCCTTCGCGACGAACGCTTCGTTACCAAGCTTCGAGTGCACCTTGGCGATTTCGCCTTCGACGCGCGCGACTTCCTTGCCGATACGAACCTTCTCCGCGGCCTTGTCGATCTCCATGTGCAGGCACAGGCGCGCGGCACCCACCACGGCCACGGGCGCGGCCTCGGCGGCAGCCGACCACGAGGCCTCGTCGTCGAAGACCTTCACTTCCTTGAGCTTGGCGAGCGCCTGCAGCACCGGCGCCGATTCGCGCAGGAAGGCCGCGCCTTCGGCATCGTCGGCCACCGCGTAGAGCGGCAGGCGGGTGGCGGGCGACACGTTCATCTCGCCACGCAGCGTCCGGCACGCATCCACCAGCGCCTTCAGCCGCGCCACATAGGCCTCGGCCGCCTCGTCGATCTTCTCGGGCTGGCTCTTCGGATAGGCGGCGATCATGATCGACTCGCCCTCACGTCCTGCAACTTTCGACACCTTCTGCCACAGCTCTTCCGTGATGAACGGAATCACCGGGTGCGCCAGGCGCAGCAGGGTTTCGAGCACGCGGATGAGCGTGCGGCGCGTGGCGCGCTTCTGCGCATCGTCGCCGGTCTGGATCTGCACCTTGGCGATTTCCAGGTACCAGTCGCAGAACTCGTCCCAGGCGAACTGGTAGATCGCGGTGGCCACGTTGTCGAGGCGGTATTCCTCGAAGCCCTGGGCCACTTCGGCCTCCACGCGCTGCAGCTTCGACACGATCCAGTAGTCGGCGCGGCTGAACTTCAGGTAGCCGTGGGCCTTGCCGCCGACCTGGCACTCTTCCTTGGTGTGCTCCAGCAGGCCGCAGTCCTGGCCCTCGCAGTTCATCAGCACGAAGCGCGTGGCGTTCCACAGCTTGTTGCAGAAGTTGCGATAGCCCTCGCAGCGCTTCGAGTCGAAGTTGATGCTGCGGCCCAGCGAGGCGAGCGAAGCGAAGGTGAAGCGCAGCGCGTCGGCGCCGAAGGCGGGAATGCCCTCCGGAAATTCCTTCTGGGTGTTCTTGCGAACGGCGGGCGCCGTCTCGGGCTTGCGCAGGCCCTGCGTGCGCTTGTCGAGCAGTGCGGGCAGCTCGATGCCGTCGATCAGGTCCACCGGGTCGAGCACGTTGCCTTCCGACTTGCTCATCTTCTTGCCCTGCGCGTCGCGCACCAGGCCGTGGATGTACACGTGCTTGAAGGGCACCTTGCCGATGAAGTGCTTGGTCATCATGATCATCCGGGCGACCCAGAAGAAGATGATGTCGTAGCCGGTCACCAGCACGGTCGAGGGCAGGTACAGGTCGAGGTCCTGCGTCTTCTCGGGCCAGCCCAGCGAGGAGAAGGGCACCAGCGCCGACGAATACCAGGTGTCGAGCACGTCCTCGTCGCGCGTCAGCTTCCTGCCGGGCGCCTTGGCCTGCGCGGCGGCTTCGTCTTCCGCCACGTACACGTTGCCTTCCTCGTCGTACCAGGCGGGAATCTGGTGGCCCCACCAGAGCTGGCGCGAGATGGTCCAGTCCTGGATGTTCTCCATCCAGTGGTTGTAGGTGTTGACCCAGTTCTCGGGCACGAAGCGCACCTCGCCGGACTTCACCACGTCGATCGCCTTCTGCGCGATCGACTGGCCGTCGGCGCCGGGGCGCGTCATGGCCACGTACCACTGGTCGGTGAGCATCGGCTCGACGATGGCGCCCGAACGCGCGCAGCGCGGCACCATCAGCCGGTGCTTCTTCACCTCGACCAGCAGGCCCAGCGCGTCGAGGTCGGCCACGATGGCCTTGCGCGCCACGAAGCGGTCGAGGCCGCGGTACTTCTCGGGGGCGTTGTCGTTGATGGTGGCGTCGAGCGTCAGCACGCCGATCATCTCGAGCTTGTGGCGCTGGCCCACGGCGTAGTCGTTGTAGTCGTGCGCGGGCGTGACCTTCACGACGCCGGTGCCGAATTCCTTGTCGACGTAGTCGTCGGCAATGATCGGGATCAGCCGGTCCACCAGCGGCAGCTTCACGCGCTTGCCGATGAGATGCTTGTAGCGCTCGTCCTCGGGGTGGACCATCACGGCCGTGTCGCCGAGCATGGTCTCCGGCCGGGTGGTGGCCACGGTCAGCGTGCCGCTGCCGTCTTCGAGCGGGTAGGCGATGTGCCAGAGCGAGCCGTCTTCCTCCTCGCTCTCGACTTCGAGGTCGCTCACCGAGGTCTTGAGCACCGGGTCCCAGTTGCCCAGGCGCTTGCCGCGGTAGATCAGGCCTTCTTCGTACAGCTTCACGAAGGTGTGCGTGACCACCTTGGACAGGTCGTCGTCCATCGTGAAGTACTCGCGGCTCCAGTCCACCGTGTCGCCCAGGCGGCGCATCTGCTGGGTGATGGTGTTGCCCGACTTCTCTTTCCATTCCCACACGCGCGCCACGAAGTTCTTGCGGCCCAGGTCGTGGCGGCTGACCTTCTGTTCCTGCAGCTGGCGCTCCACCACGATCTGCGTGGCGATGCCGGCGTGGTCGGTGCCAGGCACCCACAGCGTGTTGTCGCCCTTCATGCGGTGGTAGCGAGTGAGGCTGTCCATGATCGTCTGGTTGAACGCATGGCCCATGTGCAGCGTGCCCGTCACGTTGGGCGGCGGCAGCTGGATCGCGAACGACTCGGCGCCTTCCTTGGGTTGCTGCGTGCCTCGGAAGCCGGCCTTGGCATAGCCGCGCTTCTCCCATTCGGGGCCCCAGTGCGCCTCGATGGCGGCGGGCTCGAACGATTTGGAAAGGCTGTCCAGACCAGGCTGGGCGGGAGGGGTGGTGGGTTCGCTCATGGGAAATGCAGGAACGGCCCTTTGGGGAGCCGTTGGGGGACACAGGGAGGTAGCCGGCGATTTTACCGGGGCGGCCCCTGTCATGGCCGCCACTGATAATTCCGGGATGCTCTTCCTGCTTTCCCCTGCCAAGTCGCTCGACTACGAAACCCCCGTCCCCTCCGAAATCCCAGCAACCCAGCCCCATTTCGAGTCACCCCGCGGCCCTTCGGTCGAACTGATCAAGCTGCTGCGCGAGAAGTCGCCCCAGCAGATCTCCGAGCTCATGAGCCTGTCGGACAAGCTCTCGGCCCTGAACGTGGCCCGCTACGAGGCCTGGTCGAGCAAGAGCACCCCGAAGAACGCCCGCCAGGCGGCCTTCGCCTTCGACGGCGACGTCTACGGCGGCCTCGGCGCCCGCACCCTCACGAAGGCCCAGCTGGCCTGGGCGCAGGAGCACGTCTGCATCCTCAGCGGCCTCTACGGCCTGCTGCGCCCTCTCGACCTGCTGCAGCCCTACCGTCTGGAAATGGGCACCCAGCTGGCCAACCGCCACGGCAAGGACCTCTACGCCTTCTGGGGCCCGCGCATCGCCGAGCACCTGAACGAGCGCCTCGCGGCCGACCGCACTCCCGTGGTGGTCAATGTCGCGTCGCAGGAATACTTCAAGTCGGTCGACCAGAAGGTGCTCAAGGCCCGCGTGGTCGAATGCGTCTTCGAGGAGTGGAAGGGCGACCGGTACAAGATCGTGAGCTTCTTCGCCAAGCGCGCCCGCGGCCTGCTGGCGCGCTGGGCCGTGCAGCACAAGGCGGCCACGCCCAAGGCACTGGAAAAGTTCGACCTCGAAGGTTATGGTTTCGATGCATCCGTGTCCAAGCCAGACAGATTGGTCTTCAGGAGAAGGTTGGACTGACCCCCAGTCTTCGCGCACTTCGTGTCGCTACGCCAACCCCTTGCAGGGGGCAACACCGGCGGCCCGGCAAAGCCGGTTCCGCGGTGTTCCTGGCATTGGGGGCGTGGCGGTTTTTTCATGCGTTGCGGGGATGCCGCAGCGTGCAGGAGTATTGAGATGTCCCAAGCGATCAGTCCGGAACTGCGCGAGTGGCTGGTAGCCCAGCTCGCCGCCGGGCATTCGGTGCCGGCGCTGCGCGCTTCCATGCGCGCGGCCGGCTGGCACGACGCCGCCGCCGATACGGCGCTGGCCCAGCTCGAAGCCGGCTTCCCGAACGTGGAAGTCGCGCTGCCGCCTGTGCAGGCGAAGATGCCCGGGCCCGACCTCGACGGCGCGCCGCTGCACATCGACGCGGGCGACCGCCGCGTGCAGGTGCTGCAGACCATGCGGCATCCGCGCGTGATCGTCTTCGGCAACCTGCTGTCGGTGGAGGAATGCGAAGGTCTGATCGCCGCCGCGCGCGTGCGGCTCGCGCGCTCGCTCACGGTAGAGACGCGCACCGGCGGCGAGGTGCTCAACGTCGACCGCACCAGCGACGGCATGTTCTTCGAGCGCGGCGAGAACGAGATCGTCGCGCGCCTCGAGCAGCGCATCGCCGCGCTGCTGCGCTGGCCGCTCGAGTTCGGCGAGGGCCTGCAGATCCTGCGCTACGCGCCCGGCGCCCAGTACCGCCCGCACTACGACTACTTCGACCCCAGCGAGCCGGGCACGCCCACCATCCTCAAGCGCGGCGGCCAGCGCGTCGCCACGCTGGTGATGTACCTGCAGGAGCCCGAGGGCGGCGGTGCCACCACCTTCCCCGACGTGGGCCTCGAAGTGGCCCCGGCGCGCGGCTGCGGCGTGTTCTTCAGCTACGACCGGCCCGACCCCGTGACCCGCACCCTGCACGGCGGCGCGCCGGTGCTGGCGGGCGAGAAGTGGGTCGCCACCAAGTGGCTGCGCGAGCGCGAGTTCAAGTAAGAAGCAAGAAGCACAGGCACGACGAAGCAATCGATGAAAGTCACCGCCAACGGGCTGCAGATCGAGGTCGACGACACCGGAGGCGAGGGGCGCCCCGTCATCCTGCTCATCATGGGGCTGGGCATGCAGCTCGTCGCCTGGCCGACGGCCTTCGTGCACCAGCTGGTGGACGCGGGCTTTCGCGTGGTGCGCCACGACAACCGCGACATCGGCCTGAGCCAGGGCTTCGACCACGCGGGCGTGGGCAACATCGTGTGGGAGACCATCCGCCACCGGCTCGGCCTGAAGGTACGCTCGGCCTACACGCTGCAGGACATGGCCCTCGATTCGCTCGGCGTGCTCGACGCGCTGGGCATCGAAAGGGCCCACATCGTCGGCGCCTCCATGGGCGGCATGATCGCCCAGCGCATCGCGGCCTCCGCGCCGCAGCGCACGGCCAGCCTGGTGAGCGTCATGAGCTCCAGCGGCGCGCGCGGCCTGCCCGGCCCGCGCCGCGAGGTCGCCGCCATGCTCATGCGCCGGCCGATGGGCCGCGACGAGGCGGCGCTGGTCGCGCACAGCATCCGGCTGCTGCGGCTCATCCAGAGCCCGGCCTATCCGCAGACCGACGAGGAGCTCTCCGAGCGGCTCGTCTTCAGCATGCGCCGCTCCTACCACCCGGCGGGCCTGATGCGGCAGATGCTCGCCATCGGCGCCGACGATGAGCGCCCCGCGCTGCTGCCGCGCATCCAGTCGCCCACGCTGGTGCTGCACGGCGAGGCCGACGCGCTCGTGCCCATCGCCTGCGGCGAAGACACGGCCCGGCGCATCCCGGGCTCGAAGTTCGTTTCCGTTCCCGGCATGGGCCACGACCTGCCGCCCCAGGTGTGCACCATCCTCGCCAACCACATCGCGCCCTTCGCGCACGCGGCCGACGCCGCCACGACAAGACCATCATGAGCCACGACCCGAACCCCACGAACCCCGCGAACCCCAACACGCCCGAGCAATCCCAGCTGGGCCGCGCGTCCGCCTACGCCGACCACTACGACCCGACGCTGCTCTTTCCCATTGCGCGCGCCACGCAGCGCGAGGCCATGGGCATCAAGGCCGGCGCGCTGCCTTTCTTCGGCGCCGACCTCTGGACCGCCTTCGAGGTGAGCTGGCTCAACCTGCGCGGCAAGCCGCAGCTGGCCATCGCGCACTTCACCATTCCCTGCGAGACGCCCAACATCATCGAGAGCAAGAGCTTCAAGCTCTACCTCAACAGCTTCAACAACAGCCAGTTCGCGAGCGTCGACGCGGTGCGCGAGCGCTTGCGCGCCGACCTGTCGGAGGCGGCATGGCGCGGCAGCGACCAGCAGGCCACCATCGGCGTGACCCTGCTGGCGCCCGACATGTTCGACCGCGAGCCGGTGCACGAACTCGACGGCCTCGACCTCGACCGCCTCGACATCGAGTGCAGCCACTACCAGCCCACGCCCGAGCTGCTGAGCAGCGACGCCACGCAGGCGCCCGTCAACGAGACCCTCACCAGCCGGCTGCTCAAGAGCAACTGCCTCGTCACCGGCCAGCCCGACTGGGGCAGCGTGCAGATCCGCTACAGCGGCCCGCCTATCGACCAGGCCGGCCTGCTCGCGTACATCGTCAGCTTCCGCAACCACAACGAGTTCCACGAGCCCTGTGCCGAGCGCATGTTCACGGACATCTGGACCCGCTGCAAGCCGAACAAGCTCGCGGTGTACGCGCGCTACACGCGCCGCGGCGGGCTCGACATCAACCCCTTCCGCACGAGCTGGCCGCAGGCGCTGCCGCCGAACATCCGGACTGCGCGGCAGTAGTCCGGGGCCTTCCGAAGCCCCTCTTCGGAAACCCCAAACCCGCTGTCGCCCTCCCTGTGGCATTCTGGATTTCGCCCGCGATCCGCGGGCGAACGAACATCCACAGCAGAGGCAAGCATGGTTGAAGGAAAAGTGGTCGTCGTCACCGGCGCGGGCGGCGGCATCGGGCGCGACATCGCGCTGGCGATGGCGGCGCACGGCGCGAAGGTGGTGGTCAACGACATCGGCGCGGCGCTCGACGGTGTCGGCGGCAGCGCAGGCCCCGCGCAGCAGGTGGTCGACGAGATCCGCGCGGCCGGCGGGCAGGCCGTGCCCAACACCGACAGCGTGGCCGATGCCGCGAGCGCGGCGCGCATCGTGCAGTGCGCCATCGACAGCTTCGGGCGCATCGACGCTGTTGTGAACAACGCGGGCATCCTGCGCGACCGCTTCTTCCACAAGATGTCGGTCGACGAGTGGGACTCGGTGCTCAAGGTGCACCTGTACGGCGCCTACTATGTGAGCCGCGCGGCGGCCACGTATTTCAAGGAGCAGGAGTCGGGCGCGCTGGTGCACATGACCTCCACCTCGGGCCTGATCGGCAACTTCGGCCAGGCCAACTATGCGGCGGCCAAGCTGGGCATCGTGGCGCTGTCGAAGTCGATCGCGCTGGACATGCAGAAATTCAAGGTGCGCTCCAACTGCATCGCGCCCTTCGCCTGGAGCCGCATGATCGGCGCCATTCCCACCGACACCGACGAGCAGCGCGCCCGCGTCGACAAGATCAAGCAGATGACGCCCGCCAAGGTCGCGCCGCTGGCCGTCTACCTTGCGAGCGATGCCGCGGCGGCGGTCAACGGGCAGATCTTCTCGGTGCGCAACAACGAGATCTCGCTCATCAGCCAGCCACGGCCGGTGCGCTCCATCCACCGCTCCGAGGGCTGGACGCCGCAGAGCATCGCCGAGCACGCCATGCCCGCGATGCGCGCCAGCTTCTTCGATCTCGACCGCTCGGCGGACGTATTCAGCTGGGACCCGGTCTGAGGACAAACCCGCAGAGGGCTGCGAGCGGCTTCATTCGCCGGACAATGCGCGTTCCGCTTCCCCTTGATTCCGGCGCCCGGTGAACCTGCACTTCGACCTGTTCGACCTGAAACTGTTCGTCTACGTGGCGGACGCGCACAGCCTCACGCGCGGCGCGGAGAAGGCCTGTATCTCGCTGGCCGCCGCCTCCACGCGCATCAAGCAGATGGAGGAGGCCGTGGGCGGCAAGCTGCTGCACCGCAGTGCGCAGGGCGTGAGCCTCACGGCGGCGGGGCAGGCGGTGCTCTACCACGCCAAGCGCGTGATGCAGCAGATGGAGCACCTGCGCTGCGACATGCAGGACTTCGGCAAGGGCATCAAGGGCCACGTGCGGGTGTTCGCCAACACCACCTCCATCACCGAATACCTGCCGCAGAAGCTGGCGGGCTTTCTCACGCAGCATCCGGCCGTGCAGGTGGACCTGCGCGAATACCTCAGCGAGGAGATCGTGCGCGCGGTGGCCGACGGCGAGGCCGACATCGGCATCCTCGCGGGCGACGTGCACACGGGCGACTTCGACTCGCGGCCCTTCGGCAGCAACCAGCTCGTGCTGGTGGTGCCTACCACGCACCGCCTCGCAGGCGTGCCCTCGGTGGCCTTTGCCGACACGCTCGACGAGCAGCACGTGGGCCTGCACCACGGCAGCGCCATCCACCGCTTCCTGCAGCGCCGCGCCGAGCTCGCGGGGCGCGGCTTCAATCCGCGCATCCAGGTCAGCAGCTTCGAGGCCATCTGCCTGATGATCGAGGCGGGCGTGGGCGTCGGCGTGCTGCCGGCGTCGTCGGCGCAGCGGCTGTCGATGGCCATGCGCATCTCGACCGTGGCCCTCAGCGACGCCTGGGCCGAGCGCGAGCTGAAGCTGATCGCGCGCAGTCGCGAGCAGTTGCCGGCTTCCGCGCGTGAGCTGTTCGACCATCTCGTCGCGTCATGAGGCTAACCCCCAGGCTTCGCGCACTTCGTGTCGCTTCGCCAACCCCCTTGCAGGGGGCAACACCTGCGGCCCGGCAAAGCCGGTTCCGCGGTGTTCCTGAGCTTGGCCGTGGCGAGCGTGCGCATCGTGGGCGATGCATCGGCTCGTCGAAAAACCTGAACGACGGGGGCGTATGTCGGCCGACCTGAAGTCGCTGCGCCTGTTCGTGGCCGTGGCGGACCACGGCAGCATCAGCGAGGGCGCCAAGCGCTGCCACATCGCGCTGGCCGCGGCCAGCAAGCGCATCTCCGACCTGGAGGCCCGCGCGCGGCTGCCGCTGCTGGTGCGGCATGCGCGCGGCGTCACGCTCACCTCGGCGGGCCATGGACTGCTGCTGCATGCGCGTGCGGTGCTCTCGGCCATGGACCGTCTGGGCGCCGAACTCGACGACTTCCAGAACGGCGTGGCGGGCGTGGTGAGCATCACGGCCAACGCATCGACCATCGCGCAGTTCCTTCCGTCGCAGATCGGCTCCTTCCTGCGCCTGCATCCGGTGCTGAAGATCGACCTGCAGGAGCGCGCCAGCACCGAGGTGGTGAAGGCGGTGCAGGCCGGCCTCGCCGACATCGGCGTGATCGAGGGCAACACGCCCGCCGAAGGGCTCGAGTGCCTGCCGTATCGCACCGACGAGCTGGCGGTGGTGGTGGCGCGCGACCATCCGCTCGCGCGGCGCAGGCGCATCGGCGTGGACGAGGTGCTGAGCCACGACCACATCGTGGTGCGCGAAGGCACGGCGCTGCACCGCGTGCTGCTGTCCGCCGCATTGGAGGCCGGCGTGCCGCTGAAGGTGCGCATGCAGGTGGGCAGCTTCGACATGGTCTGCCGCATGGTGGAGCAGGGCGCGGGCATCGGCGTGCTGCCCTATGCGGCCATCCTGCCGCAGCTGCAGATACTGAAGCTGCGCTGCCTGAAGCTCGACGCGCCCTGGGCCCACAGGCGCCACCTGCTGTGCGTGCGCAGGCAGCAGGAGCTGACGGTGGCCGCGCGCTCGGTGCTGGAGCACCTGGGTCGGCCCGACTGAGCCTGCCCGCTGGTCAGTCTTCGTGGTGCGCGAAGGCTCGGACTCGCCAAAAACGAATTGTTCTCCCGCGGTTCGCACGCAAAGATGCGTGCACCAACGAAGGAGACAGACTTGAAGATCGTTCGCGTCAGCGCCACGCCGCTGAACATTCCCGTGACCATCGACGTGGTCGGCATGAACAAGCAGACCTCGCTGTCGCTGTGCCTCACCGAGATCGAGACCGACACCGGCATCGTCGGCCACGGCATGACGGCCATCACGGAAGAAGAAATCATCGCCGCCGCGGTGCGCGAGGTGGCGGGCCCCGCGCTGATCGGCGAGGACCCGATGGCCACCGAGCGCCTGTGGGAGAAGCTCTACTGGCTGCTCTCGCCGCGCGGCCAGACCGGCTACGCCAGCCACACCATCGCCGCGCTCGACATCGCGCTGTGGGACATCAAGGCCCGCGCGCTGGGCCAGCCGCTGTGGCGCCTGCTCGGCGGCGCGCGCGCGAAGGTGCCGGTGTATGCCACCTTCGGATTCGGCTTCTTCGAGCGCGATCAGCTCGCCGCTGCCGCCAGGCTGTGGGTGTCGCAGGGCTTCCAGCGGCTGAAGATGACCGTGGGCAACCATGCGCTCGCGCGCCGCGACGAGCCGCGTCCGCTCGACGAAGTCATCGCGGAAGACGTGCGCCGCGTGGCTGCCGTGCGCGAGGCGGTGGGCCCCGACGTCAAGCTCTACGTCGACGCCAACTGCGGCCTCGACCTGTTTCACGCCACCGAACTCGCGCACCGCATCGAGCCCTATGGCATCAGCTTCTTCGAGGAGCCGCTCACGCAGAACGACGTGCGCCAGATGGCCCAGCTGCGCGCGCGCACCCGCATCCCGCTGGCCTGCGGGCAGAACGAGGGCCTGGCCTTCCGCTTCCGCGACTTGCTGGTGAACCAGGCGGCCGACGTGCTGCAGCCCAACGTGACCATCTCGGGCGGCTACTCGCAGGCGCTCAAGATCGCCGGCATGGCGCAGGCCTTCAACGTGCCCATCGACAACGGCGGCGCCTGGCCCTTCCACAACATGCACCTGCATGCGGGTGTGTCGAACGGCGGCCTGGTCGAGTACCACTACGTCGCGGTGCAGATGCTCAAGCAGATCTTCGACGGCCTGCCGGTGCCCGAGCAGGGCTGGCTCACGCTGCCCGAGACGCCCGGCCTGGGCTTCGCGCCGAACGCCGAGCGCGTGCGCGAGCTGGCGAAGCTGCCGACCTCGCACGGCAAGGGCAAGGCCTGAGCCAAACTTTCTTCCCTCACGACCAGGCCGCGACAGACGGCCGGCGTCCGATCAAAGACAACGGAGACATGATGAAAGCCACACAAGCGATTCGACCACCGGCGCGCCGCCATGCATTGCGCGCGATGGCCGCCCTGGGCCTCGCTGCCGCCCTCTCGGCGCCGGCGGCCTGGGCCCAGGCCCAGAAGTACCCCGACAAGCCCATCCGGCTCATCGTCGGCTACTCCGCCGGCGGCGGCGTCGATGCGGTGGCGCGGCTGCTCGGCACGCGCCTGTCGAACGTGCTGGGCCAGCAGGTGCTGGTGGAGAACCGCACCGGGGCGACCGGCCTCATCGCGGCCGACTTCGTCGCCAAGGCGCCGCCCGACGGCTACACGCTGATGATGGGCGACAGCGCCTTGCTCGCCGCCAAGCTGCTGCAGCCGAAGATCGCGCTGGACCCGCTCACCAGCTTCAAGCCGGTGGCGGGGGCCTTCATCTCGCCGCTGATGATCGTGACGGGCAACGACTTTCCCGCGAAGACGCCGGCCGAGCTGGTGAAGGAGCTCAAGGCCAATGCCTCGCGCTACTCGTACGCCACCTCGGGCGTGGGCACGGTGCAGCACCTGGGCTTCGAGATGCTCAAGCAGGCCACCGGCAGCCCGGTGGTGCACGTGCCCTATCGCGGCGCGGCGCAGATCGTGCCCGACGTGATCGGCGGCCAGATTCCGATTGGCGTGGTGAGCGCCACGGCGGGCATGGCGCAGGCCAAGGCGGGCAAGCTGCGCGCGCTCGCGATGATGAACACCGCCAAGCTCGAAGGCGCCGAGAGCGTGCCGCCGCTGGCCGACGCCTTGCCGGGCTTCGACGTGGCGCCGCGCATCTTCGTGCTGGCGCCGGCCGGCACGCCCAACGACATCGTCGACAAGCTCTCGGCCGCGGTGAAGGCCGTGCTCGACACGCCCGAGGCCGGCACCGCGGCGGCCGCGCAGGGCACGCTGCGCGCCTACGCCACGCCGGCCCAGCTCGGCAAGGACATGGCCGCCGAGACCGCGCGATGGAAGAAGATCATCGCGGAGCAGCACATCGTGGCCGAGGGGAGCTGAGCATGGCGCAGCCTCATCTGGGCCTGATCGTGCCACCGGCGGCTGGCGAGGTGCCGGTGGACGGCCCGCTGCTGTACGGCGAGCGCATCCGCTTCAGCGCGCGCGGCCTGGGCCTGGGGGAAATCTCCACGCGCGGGTACCTCGACGTGATCGACTCGGTGGTCGAGAAGGCGGTGGCGCTGAAGAAGGAAGAGGGCGTGTCCGCGATCTCGCTCATGGGCACCTCCCTGAGCTTCTTCCGCGGCGCGGCCTTCAACCGGCAGCTCGAAGTCGAGATGGCGCGTGCCACCGGCCTGCCCTGCACGACCATGAGCAACGCCATCGTCAACGGGCTGCGTCATCTGAAGGTGCGGCGCGTGGCGGTGGCCACGGCCTACATCGACGAGGTCAATGCCCAGCTGCGCAGCTACCTGGAGCAGAGCGGCTTCGAGCCGCTGGCGCTCGAAGGCCTGTCGATCTCCGACGTGCAGGCCGTGGGCAAGGTGCCGGCGAAAGCGCTGGTTGACCTGTGCGTGAAGGTGTTCGAGGCGCAGCGCGGTGCCGACGGCATCCTGATCTCCTGCGGCGGGCTGGTCACGCTCGACGCGGTGCGCGAGGTGGAGGCGCGCCTGCAGGTGCCCGTGGTGTCCAGCTCGCCCGCCGGCTTCTGGGACCTTGTGCGCACTGCCGGGCTCGATGCGCGCTCGCCGGGCTGCGGCCGGCTCTTCGCCTGGACCGCACCGGCCTGAACGGCCTGAACGGGCTCAAGCCAGCCAGCGCCCCACGCGCGGCGTGTCGGCCAATTGCCAGATGCGCCGGCACAGCGCCTTCGCCTCGTCGGCCGTGGCGCCTTCGCCGTAGTGCGCGAGGCGCTGCATCTTGTCCTCGATCTCGGCGCGGCTCAGGCTGTTGCCGGGGTCGCCCTTGGGCTCGTCCACGCGGCCCTGCAGCGTGCGGCCGTCGGCGGTGTGCACGCTGACCTTGCCGATCCAGCGCGCGGGGTAGGCGGTGTCGACCTCCTCGTCGAGCTGCATCGTCACCTTCTCGCGGAAGGCCGCGACCTCGGGCGCGAGGAAGTCGCGGTCGAACTCGCCCAGGCCAGCGCGGCCATGCACGGCGATCAGGCCCAGCACCGTGCCCATCGAGAACTTGCCCTGGTGCACCGTGGCGGGCACATCGACGCGGCCCAGCACGTCGATGGCGCCCTGGTGCACGTGCGTGGTCACGCGCGACACGTCGGTGGGCTTCAGCCTGTTCTGCTGCATCACCTGCAGCAGTGCGTCGGCGGCGGGGTGGGTGTGGCGGCAGGAGGCGTGGTACTTGAAGGAGGTCTCGGCCAGCGTCCAGCGCGTACCCAGGCCGTCGGTGAGCTTCGCCGGATCGGCATCGCTCGACATGCCCACGCCCAGGCCCTGCGCGCCTTCGAGGATCCTTGCCGCGCCCGTGAAGCCGTCCTGCGCGAGGTAGGTCGACATCAACCCGCTGGCAGCTGCGTGCGCGCAATGCAGCTGCTTGGAATCCGCCGCATCGCGCAGGAACTCCCACACGCCGGCCGATTGCGTACCGGCCGATCCGAAGGCGTGCAGCATCTGCTGCGGCGTGAGTTCCAGCAGGCGCCCCACCGCCGCAGCCGCCGCGAGCGTGCCCGCCGTCGCGGTCGTGTGGAAGGTCTTGTAGTGCGAGCGGCCGAGGAATTCGCCCACGCGGATGCCGACCTCATAGCCCGCGACAACGGCCGTGAGCAGCTGTGCGCCGCTCGCGCCGATGCTCTGCGCCACGGCCAGTGCAGGCGCGATGACGACGGCGGCCGGATGGAACACCGAGCCGTTGTGCACGTCGTCCTGCTCCACGAAATGCGAGGCCGCCGCGTTGACCAGCGCCGCGAACACCGGCGACGTGGTGCGTCGCGAGGTGAGCAGCTCGCTGGGCCCTTCGGCCGGGCCCATCATCTGCGCGAAGCGCTCGATGCTGCGCACCGGCCGCGCCGTGCGCGCCGCGAGCACCGAGCCCAGCCAGTCGAGCATCAGGTCTTCGGTGCGGCGCAGCACGGGGGCGGGGATGGCGTCGAACTTGAGTTCGGCGGCGAAAGTCGCGAGCACCTTGCTCGGATGATCGACTGGATTCATGCAATGCGCTCCTTCAGAACGAACGGGGGAGGCCGAGCATGTGCTCCGCGACGTAGCTCAGGATGAGGTTGGTGGAGATCGGCGCCACCTGGTAGAGCCGCGTCTCCCTGAACTTGCGTTCGATGTCGTACTCGCAGGCGAAGCCGAAGCCGCCATGGAACTGCAGGCAGGCGTTGGCCGCCTCCCAGCTCGCCTTGGCCGCGAGGTACTTCGCCATGTTGGCCTGTGCGCCGCAGGGCTGGTGCGCATCGAAGAGGCGGCATGCTTCGTAGCGCATGAGGTTGGCCGCCTCCACCTCGATGAAAGATTCGGCAATGGGGAACTGCACGCCCTGGTTCTGGCCGATGGGCCGGCCGAACACCACGCGCTCCTTCGTGTACTTCGTGACCCGGTCGATGAACCAGTAGCCGTCGCCGATGCATTCGGCCGCGATCAGCGTGCGTTCGGCGTTCAGCCCGTCGAGGATGTACTTGAAGCCCTGGCCTTCCTCGCCGATGAGGTTCTCGGCCGGGATCTCCAGGTTCTCGAAGAACAGCTCGTTGGTCTCGTGGTTCACCATGTTGAGGATGGGCCGCACCTCCAGCCCCTTGCCGATGGCCTCTCGCAGGTCGACGATGAAGATCGACATGCCTTCCGACTTCTTCTTCACCTCCGCCAGCGGCGTGGTGCGCGCCAGCAGGATCATCAGGTCGGAATGCTGGATGCGCGAGATCCACACCTTCTGGCCGTTGACGACGTAGCGGTCGCCCTTCTTCACGGCGGTCGTCTTGATCTTGGTCGTGTCGGTGCCGGTGGTGGGCTCGGTCACGCCCATGGACTGCAGGCGCAGTTCGCCGTTGGCGATCTTGGGCAGGTAGGCGCGCTTCTGCGCCTCGCTGCCGTGGCGCAGCAGCGTGCCCATGTTGTACATCTGGCCGTGGCAGGCGCCCGAGTTGCCGCCGCAGCGGTTGATCTCCTCCATGATGACCGAGGCCTCGGTCAGGCCCAGGCCCGAGCCGCCGTACTCCTGCGGGATCAGCGCGGCCATCCAGCCGGCCTTGGTGAGCGCGTCGACGAATTCGGCGGGGTAGCCGCGCGCCTCGTCGACCTTGCGGAAGTAGGCGTCGGGAAACTGCGCGCACAGGTCGCGCACGGCGTCGCGGATGTCGAGAAAGTTCTTGTCGTTGGCGTTGTTCATCGGTTCTTCGCTGCTGCTGTTCAGTCCTGGCGGGGCTCGCCCGCTTCTTTCTCCACGCGCTGCCAGATCTCGACGGCCATCGGATCGTCGATCTCCTCCAGGATGTGGCCCACCAGCCCGATGGCGCGCGCCATCACGCCGAAGCCGCGGATGATCTTCCAGGGAAAGCCGAACTCGGCCGCGATCGCGCCGATGGCGCCCGTCGCGTTGATCGGCAGCGACTTGCCCGACACGCGCTCGGCCTCTTCCTGCACCGCCTGCATCAGCGCGACGTAGTGCGTGGAAAGCCCGTTCTCCGCCGCGATCTGGAAGAGACGCGGCGTGCGCGGATCGATGGGCTTGTGCAGCGGGTGGCCCAGCCCCGGCACGATCAGCTTGCGCGCGCGGTGGTCGGCCACGATGTCCTTCGCCATGTCGGCGAGCGGGCGAGAGGGCTTCTCGCCGAAGGGGATCGCGTCGTAGAGCATCTTCGCGGCGCCCTCGGTGCTGCCGACGAACACCGTGCCCAGCCCGCACAGGCCCGCCGCCACGGCCGCCTGCAGCGCCTCGGGCGCGCCCGCGTAGGTGAGGCGCGCCGCCAGCGCGCTGGGCGTGACGCCGTGCTCCACCAGCGTGACGACGATGGCGTTGAAGGTCACCGACTCCTGCGGCGTGGGAATGCGCCCGGTCAGCTCCAGGAAGGCCATGTCGCCCAGGTTCAGGTGGCCGAGGATCTCCGAGGGCAGGTCGCGCCCGCGCACGGTGATCTTGTCGGGCGTGCTGTGGCCCAGCGCCGTATGCAGAGACTTTTTGATCTTGGTGGTCATGGGCCGAATCTAGCCCGCACGCGCGCGCAGCGGCTCTCTGATTGCGAAACCCTCCCTTCGGCAAATGCAAATGCCGCTTTGCAGGGCCTTCTGTCACGCTGCGGCGATGGACCTCGAATCACTTGCGGCAGTGCGCGAATCGGCACTGGACTACTTCGAACGCAGCCGTGCCCTGCAACGTCGGCGCGAGCGCATGGAGCGCCCCGGCGGCGACGAGGCCGAGGGCTGGCAGGACATCGCCGCGCTCGGCTGGACCGGCATGCTGGCGCCCGAATCGGCCGGAGGGCTGGCACTGGGGCTCGACGGCGCGGCCGAGATCTTCCGCGCGGCCGGCGAGCATGCGGCACCCGAGCCGCTGCTGGCCGTGGCCGGCCTCGGTGCGCTGCTGCTGGCGCGGCTGGACACGCCTGGCGCGAACGCGCTGCTCGCCGAACTGGTCGCGGGCCGCAGCCTGCCCGCACTGGCCTGGCAGGAGAGCGCGGGCGACCTGAGCGCGGTGCCGCTGGCCTGCGGCTGCGAGCCACGACCCGGAGGCGGCGTGCTGCTGCAGGGCGAGAAGCTCATGGTGCTGCCCGGCGCGGCCGCCAGCGGCTGGCTGGTGTCGGCGCGCGGTGACGACGACGCCGTGCTGCTGTGGGTGCCGCGCGGCACCGCGGGCGTGATCGAAACGCCGGTGCCGCTGGTCGACGGCAGCCAGGCCTCGAACCTGCGCTTCGAGCAGGCCGTGCTGCCGGCCGGTGCGGTGCTCGCCGATGGGCCGGCCGCGCAGGAGGCGCTGCGCCATGCGCTCGCGGCTGGCCAGATCCTGCAGTCGGCAGAGCTGCTGGGTGCGGGGCAGGCGATGCTGGCGCAGACGCTGGCCTACCTGCGCACCCGCTCGCAGTTCGGCAAGCCCATCGGCAGCTTCCAGGCGCTGCAGCATCGCTGCGTCGACATGTTCATCCACCTCGAAGTGGCGAAGGCCACGCTGGACGAGGTGCTCGCGTTGGCCGTGCAGGGCCTGCCGGCGCAGCGGCTCGAAGCCGAGGCCAGCCGCGTCAACGCGCGCTGCACTGCCGCCGCGCTGCAGGCCTCGCGCGCTTCCGTGCAGCTGCACGGCGCCATCGGCTACACGCAGGAGTGCGACCTGAGCCTTTTCTACAAGCGCGTGCTGTGCCTCTCGGCTTGGCTGGGCAACGTGAGCGCGCATCAGCGCAGGCACGCCGTGCTGTCGGGCGATGCAGAGGCTACACCGGGCATTGCCGAGTGGAACGGCGGGTTTCCGCGCACCGCCGACTGGTCCGCCATGCCCGAGGCCGACTTCCGCCGCATGGTGCGCGCCTTCCTGCAGCAGCGCTATCCGCAGCAGCTGCGCTATCTCTCGCACCGCGCACGCTGGAGCGAGATGCGCGAGTGGTATCTCACGCTCTCGGCGCAGGGCTGGATCGCGCCCGCATGGCCGCAGTCGCACGGCGGCATGGGGCTGCCTGCGGACAAGCTCATCGCGTGGATCGAGGAGCTGGAGCAGCACGGCGTGGCGCGCGCGCCCGACCAGGGCATCGTGATGATCGGGCCGCTGCTGATCCAGCACGGCACTGCGGAGCAGCAGCAACGCTTCCTGCCGCGCATCCTCAGCGGCGAGCATGTGTGGTGCCAGGGCTATTCGGAGCCCAACGCCGGTTCCGACCTCGCGGGCCTGCGCACCGAGGCGATGCCGGCGCGCGACGCGCAGGGCGAGCACTTCATCGTCAACGGCCAGAAGATCTGGACCACGCTCGCACAGGACGCCAACCACATCTTCATGCTGGTGCGCACCGACAAGGACGCACGCAAGCAGGAGGGCATCAGCTTCCTGCTGTGCGACCTGCGCACGCCGGGGATCACCATCCGGCCGATCCACACGCTGGCGGGCGAGCCGGAGTTCTGCGAAGTGTTCTTCGACAACGTGCGCGTGCCGGCCGCAAACCTCGTGGGCAGGCTGCACGGCGGCTGGAGCATCGCGAAGGCGCTGCTGGGTTTCGAGCGCATCTTCCTGGGCAGCCCCAAGCAGTCGCAGTACGCGCTGGGCCAGCTCGCGCGGCTGGCGCAGGCGCGGCGCCTCTTCGCCGACCCGGTGTTCGCGCAGCGCTTTGCGGCGCTGCGGCTCGACGTGCTCGACCTCTCGGCCGCCTACACCGGCTTCGCCAACATCGTGCGCGCGGGCAAGCCGCTGCCGGCGTCGGTGTCGCTGCTGAAGATATGGGCCAGCGAGACCTACAACCGCATCGGCGCGCTGCTGGTCGAGGCCGGCGAGGAGCAGGGCGCGGTCGCCGGCGACCAGGTGCTCGACGGCCAGACCTTCAACGTGCTCTCGCCGCTCATCGGCTCTACCGCCGCAATGATCTACGGCGGTACCAACGAGATACAGCGCAACATCCTCGCGCGGCAGGTGCTCGACTTGCCTGTGTGAGCGAGGGCGTCGAAGAAATTCAAAACAGGAGACAACGCTCATGACATCGATCCACTTCTCGCGCCGCCAGCTCATGGCCGCGGTGGCCGGCGGCGCGGCACTCGGCGTGCTGCCGCACCGTGCATTCGCGCAGCAGCCACTTCCATCACTCATCAAGCTCGTGGTCGGCTATTCGGCCGGCGGCCCGGTGGACGGCGCCGCGCGCCTGCTCGCGCCCGCGCTGGGGCAGGAGCTGGGCACGCAGGTGATCGTGGACAACCGCCCCGGCGCCAGCGGCTCGCTGGGCGGCGACGCGGTGGCCAAGGCCGCGCCCGACGGCGCCACGCTCTTCTTCGGCGCGAGCCCGACGATCACGATCAACCCCAACGTGCAGCGCCACATGGCCTTCGATCCGATGAAGGATCTCGCGCCCATCGCGCCGCTGGTGGACTACACCAACGTGCTCGTCGTCAACAACGAGGTGCCGGTGCGCAGCGTGGCCGAGCTGCTGGCCTATGCGAAGGCGCGGCCGGGCAAGGTGTTCTACGGATCGGCCGGCGTGGGCGCCTCCAACCACCTGAGCGGCGCACTGCTGGAGAAGATGGCCGGCGTGCAGCTCACGCACGTGCCCTACAAGGGCAGCGCGCCCGCGCTCGCCGACGTGATGGCGGGCACCGTGACCATGATGTTCGACATCATCGCCACCTCGAAGCCCTTCATCCAGACGGGCAAGGTGCGCGCGCTGGCCGTCACCTCGCGCCAGCGCAATCGCATGCTGCCGGACGTACCGACGATGGTCGAGTCGGGCCTGCCGGGCTACGACGTGGGTGGCTGGTTCGGCCTGTACGGGCCGGCGCGCATGGACCCGGCGCTGGTCGCGCGCATCAACGCCGCCGCGCAGAAGATGCTGGCGCGCGAGGACATCGCCAGCCGGCTGCGCGAGCAGGGCTACGACGTGTGGTCGGGCGCGGCCCAGGTGCTGGCCGCCAAGGGCAAGTCCGACCGGCAGCTGTGGGCGACGGCCTCCAAGGGCATCGAGGCGGAATAGGCGATGCGGCGGATCCATCACCTGCTCGAAGAGCGTGCAGCGAGCACGCCAGAGGCTGTGTTTCTTTTCGAGCCCGGCGGCACTACGACTTACGCGCAGCTTCAGTCCATGGCCGATGCCGCCACGCAGGACCTGCTGGCCGCCGGCGTGCGGCCGACCGACCGCGTGCTGCTGGTGGCGGAGAACTGCGCCGCGCACATCGCGCTCATCATGGCCTGCAGCCGCATGGGCGCATGGTCGTGCGGCGTGAACGCGCGCATGTCGCCGGGCGAGATCGCGGCCATCGCCGAGCGGGCGGATGCGCGGCTGTGCTGCTACACGACGGCAGCCTCCGAAGCCGCCGCGGAGCATGCGGGCAGGGCCGGTGCGAAGCCGACTTCGCTGGAAGGCGTGATGCGCTCGGCCACCCGCGAAGACGCGCGCACCGAGCCCGACCCGGCGCTGGGCGACACGGCCGCCATCATCTTCACCTCCGGCACCTCGGGCACGCCCAAGGGCGTGATGGTGTCGCACCGCGGCCTGCTGCACTTCGGACGAGTGTCGGCGCGGATTCGCGCACTGGACGGGCACGACCGCGTCTATGCCTTCCTGCCGATGACGCACATCTTCGGCATCGGCACGGTGCTGATGGCCGCGCTCACCGGAGGCGCGGCGCTGGTGCTGCGCGGCTGCTTCTCGCCGGCCGACGTGCTGCAGGCGCTGGCGCACGAGCAGGTGTCGAACCTGCTCGGCCCGCCGACGATGTATGCGCGGCTGCTCGCGCACATCGAGGCCGGGCATGCGGTGCCGCGCTTTCCGCACCTGCGCTACGTCTACACCGGTTCGGCGCCGCTCGATCCGGCGCTCAAGCAGCGCGTGGAGCGGCTCTTCGGGCAGCCGCTGCATTACGGCTACGGGCTGTCGGAGTACGCGGGCTCGGTGTTTCTCACTCGCACCGAGTCGCCACGCGCCGATACCTCCGCCGGGCATGCGGTGGAAGGCGGCGAGGCGCGCATCGTCGGCCCCGACGGCAACGACGTGGCCCAGGGCGACACCGGCGAGATCTGGCTGCGCGGCCCCGGCCTGATGCTCGGCTACTTCCGCGACGCGGCCGCCACCGCGCAGGTGATGCGCCCCGGCGGCTGGTACGCGACCGGCGACCTCGGGCGCTTCGGCGAGGACGGCGCGCTCTTCGTGGTCGGGCGGCTGAAGGAAATGATCATCCGCTCGGGCTTCAACGTGTACCCGGCGGAGATCGAGGCGGTCATCGGCCGCTTCGAGGGCGTGCACCAGTGCGCGGTGATCGGCGTACCGGAGGCCGACGGCAACGAGCAGGTGGTCGCCTTCATCGAGCTGAAGCCGGGCGCGACGCTCGACGAGGCAGCGCTGCGCGCACACCTTGCCGGGAACCTCTCGCCCTACAAGCGCCCGGCGCGCATCGAGCTGATCGATGCGATGCCCACCACGGCCAACGGCAAGCTGCTCAAGCGTGAACTGAAGGCGCGCTGTCTGGCAGCCGCAGTGGGTGTGGCGCGCAGCTAAGCGCGGGCAAGGGCGGCGGCGCGCCGCTTCCGGACATCTCCAGCCGCGGCCGCTTCGGACTTCTCCTGCAAGCGGGTGCGCTGCCGTCCGCCATAAGGAGCCGCGCGGGCGTCGCAAGGTGAAGTCTTCTCCAAGGTAAACACAGGAAACACACCATGGCCGATGACCTGAGCAAGCGCGGGCCGCAGGATGCCGCCCGCATCAACGTGAACGAGGCGCACGAGGTGCGCTACTGGACCCAGACGCTGGGCGTGACCGAGGCGCAGCTGCGCTCGGCCATCGCGGCGGCCGGTGTCGAGGTGAAGGACGTGCGCGCCTACCTCGGCAAGCCCTGAGCGCCTGGCGGCAGCCGGTGGCCGCCCGGGCGGAAGCCGGAGGCGGCACCACGGTAGGCACCCTCCTACACCTGGGGGTGGGCTTGATACTTCATACTTGTTACCAGAACGTTTCTGGAGGCAAGCTGTTCTTGATCCTGCCGATGTCGAACCCGATGCCCGTGGCCGCCGCCCGATGAAATCCTCCCCCAGCGCGCGCAGCTGGATTGCCGCCGGCGTGCGCCACGAACTTCTTACCCGCGCATTGCCCGCCCTGCGGCACGACATGGCCGCCCCGGTCTCGGTGATCCGCATGGCGCTGCTGATGCTCAAGCGGCAGATTGGCGCGCCCACCGTCGATGCCGCGGCCTGCGAGGAGCGGGTGGGGCTGATCGACAACCAGGTTTCGGAGCTGGTGGAAGCCATTCGTTCGCTGCGCGACTGGGAGCTGGCCACCGTCGACGACGGCATCACCCGCAGCGCGCTGGTGGCCCAGTGCGTGACGCTGATGCGCTCCGCCTTCGACCTGCACGGCGTGGCGCTGGAAACCGACGCTTCGCTGACCCCTTCCGACGACGAACACCGCTGGCCCGCCGCCGCGGCGCTGCGCTATCTGTTCCTTGGCGCGATGGGCTACCTGCACGACGGCGCGGACGAGGCCGGCACCATCCGCATCGAGGCCGATGGCGCGAACGCGCTGCGTCTCACGGCTTTGCCGCGCGAGCCCGGCGCCACCGAGGCCGTGCTCGACGCGCACCGCGCGCCGCGCGCGCTGGCCATCGATGCCGTGGCGCTGCAGAACCTCGCGGAAGACCTGGGCTACGCGGTGGCGCTCGATGCCGCCAGCGTGCGCCTGGTGCTCGCCACGCGGACCTGAGCTTTTCCGCTCTTTCTTCCGGCGGCTGCGGCGGTGCGTCGTTGCTCGCGCCGGTGCGCCTTCAGGAACGACAGCAGCCGGCGTTCCGCCGCATACAGCCCGCGCGACGGCCTCGCGGTGCGGCTGCCGCCGATCTTCTCGAACAGCGTGGCGGTGGCCTCGTCGCCGTCCGACAGCGCGCTGCCCAGCGCCAGCACGGCAGGGTGCACGTAGGCCTTCTTGCAGACCGCGGGCGTGTTGCCGAGTTGCTTCGCCACCGCGCCGAGGATGTCCTTGGCGCTGTAGCGGCTGCCGTCGGCGGCGGTGCGGCCGGGCTCGCAGGCCAGCCGGGTGAGTTCGAGCGCCTGCACCGTGCCGTGCCAGGTGCGGAAGTCCTTCGCGGTGAAGCGCTCGCCGCCGGATGCCTCGGCCAGGTAGTCGTTGACGTCGGTGGAGGAGACGCCGCGCAGTTCACCGGTCTTGCCATCGCCTTCCTCGTCCGCGTCGACGTACTGGAAGAGCGCCTGCCCTGGCAATTGCTGGCACTGCCGCACTATCTTTGCGACGCGCGGGTCGTCCAGCTGCGCCTCGTGCATCACGCCGCTCTTGCCGCGGAAGCGCAGCCTGAGCGCCTGTCCTTTCACCGCCGCATGCCGGTTGCGCAGCGTGGTGAGGCCGAAGGAGCCGTTGCTGCTCGCGTATTCCTCGTTTCCCACGCGCAGCAGCGTGGTGTCGAGCAGGCGCACCAGTGCCGCCAGCACCTGGGCGCGGCCGGGCGCCTTTCGGCCCGCAGGTAGTTGCAGGTCGCGCGCCACGCGGGCGCGGATGCCCGGCAGCGCGAGCGCGAAGGCCTCGAGGCGCTCGAACTTGGTCTCGTCCTGCATCGAGCGCCAGTCGGGGTGGTAGCGGTACTGCTTGCGCCCGCGCGCGTCGATGCCGGTGGCCTGCAGGTGGCCGTTGGGCAGCGGGCAGATCCACACCTGCGTGTAGGCCGGCGGAATCGCCAGCATGCGGATGCGCGAGAGTTCGTCCGCGTCGCGCACCCACCTGCCCTTGGCGTCGCGGTAGCGGAAACGGTCGCCGTGCTTCAGGCGGCGGATGCCGGGCATGTCGGGGTTCACGTAGACCAGGCCGTTGGCGATGGGCGTCGGCCTGGAGGGTGGCTTCGCGGGCGTGGAAGATGAAGCGGATGCGGAGAAAGCGGAGGAATGGGCCGGCATGGGGCTTGCGTGGTGGCGTTACACCGTGCTTTTGCCAGCACCGACAATCGCCGGTTGTAGGACGCCGCAGGCGCCGGCGGTGCGCCGGGCGCGCTTGCGGTGCCGGTCCTGCTGTTTTCTTTCTCACCGGGTTCCAGAATGAATTCTTTCAAGCCTTCCCTTTTCGCCGCCCGCTGGCTGGCCGTGCCCGCCGCGGCGCTGCTCTTCACGGCCTGCGCTTCCACTTCCACCACGACTGCCTCGACTCAGGCCCCGGCCGCGCCCGTGAAGGTCAAGGTCTTCGTCGCCGCCATGTTCGAGATCGGCAAGAACACCGGCGACCGTGCCGGCGAGTTCCAGTACTGGTACGAGCGCTACTGGAAGGACGCCAAGCCCATCGCCGTGCCCGGCGCGCTGCAGCCCGTGTATTGCAACGCCGACGGCGTGTGCGGCTCGGTGCTGGGCATGGGCAAGGTGAATTCGTCGTCGTCGATGCAGGCCATCCTGCTGAACCCGCAGTTCGACTTCTCGCAGAGCTACTACGTCATCTCGGGCGTGGCCGGCACACCGCCCTCGCGCGGCACCATCGGCGAGGTGAGCTGGGCGACGTGGCTGGTCGACTACGACCTCGGCCACCGCTGGGCGCCCGAGGAGAACAAGCCCGGCGAGCCCACCTTCATGCCGCGCAAGGGCTACGAGGAATACCGCCGCTTCAAGCTCAACCCCGACCTCGTGAGCTGGGCCATGAAGCTCTCGGCCGACACGCCCCTGAAGGACTCCGACTCGGCCCGCAAGTACCGCCTGCGCTACCCCGACGCCGCTGCGCGCCGCGCGCCCTTCGTCGGCACCGGCACCCACATGACTGGCGACACCTTCTTCCACGGCCCCGGCATGTCGAAGCAGGCGCAGTACATCGCCAAGCTCTACGGCGCCGACGACTACGTCATCACCGAGATGGAGGCGGCAGCCATCACCCTCGTCATCAAGCGCACCCACGGCACCGACCGCGTGATGAGCCTGCGCGGCGCCGTCAACTTCGACCAGGGCAACCCGAAGGAAACCACGCTGCAGCACCTCGACCCGGCACCGGGCGAGACGGCAGGCGGCTTCGCCGAGACGGTGGAGAACATCGAGCTGGTGGGCTCGCGCGTGGTCGATCACATCGTCGCGAACTGGACGAAGTGGTCGGGCGGGGTGCCGAAGCCCTGAGCGTGACGGACGATCCCGCCATGTGGCTGGCCGTGCAGAGCATCCGCTGCCTCTGGACGAAGGCCGGGCGCGATGCGGAGCAAGGCAGGCTGCGCAACCAGGCGCCGATGCGCCTGCCCCTCACCGGGCTCGAGGCGCAGTTGCTGCAGCCGCCCGTCGCGGGCGGCGTGCTGTGGCAGGAGATCTCGTTGCGTCCCGACGGCGGGGCGTTCGAAAACCAGCCTGTTGCGCTGGCCGCCTGGAAGTCATGGAATGCGCAGCAGCTGCGCGAGCAGGGTTATGAATGGCACGAGCACCGGGGCGGCATGGCCATCGGTTGGTGGCACGGCGACGCGGTGCGGCACACCGGTCAGCCGCAACCGCTGGGCGTCCTGCGGCCCGGCCAGTGGCTGCGCGTGGTGACGCACCGGCGCGCCAACGGCTGGGATTACTGGGCCTGGGAGAGGCGCGTGACCAACCTGATGTGCGTGGACCGCACGCATGCGCTCGACGTCTTCGCGAGCACGCCGCCGGTGCGCGTGCTCGACGAGGAGCCGCACCTCTACTGACTTTTACCGGACCGCGCCGGGCCGTCCTGGCTCCAGGTGCCACGTCACCGTGAAGTCGAACGGCGTCCAGCGGCTGACGGTCACGCCTGAGCGCCGCAGGCCGCGGCCGGTCCAGGTGTTGCAGGTCTCGAAGAGGTTGTAGCCGCCTTCGGCCTCGTAGAACGCATCCTGGTTGTCGTAGTGGGCGCCTGCGATGGGTGTGGCGCGGCCCGATGGCAGTGCGGCGCGCACGTAGGCCGCGAGCTGCGCGTACTGCGCCTGCGTGAGCGGCAGCGCGAAGGCGCCTTGCCCGAGCTGGCCGCGCCGCAGGTAGCTCACATGAAGCAGCGCGCGGTTGCCTCCGGCCAGGGCTCCGAGCGCGCGCGATGCGGTCAGGTCGGCCCAGGTGGGGGTGTTCAGGTAGAACTCGCGGTCGCCCCAGCCGATGGCGATGAATTCGGCGTCGGACGGCGGCGCCCTGAAGTCCTTCAACGGAAAGAGCTGAAGCCAGTCGACGGTGGCCGAGCGGATCGGGAACACGTAGTCGGTGTGCACGCCGTTGCTCAGCACCCAGGCCTGCACTTCTTCGGCGACCGCATTCTTCGGTGGTTCTGCGTTGGCGGGCCAGAGCACCAGCGCGCAGGCCGTGGCCACGTAGAGTCCCACGAGCATGACGAAGCCCAGCAGCGTGAAGACGATGCGCCGCAGCCAGCGTCCGAGCATCGCGCCCTCAGAAGAGCGAAGCGGTGGTCGCCACCGGTTCGGCCGCCGCGCGGTGCGTGCCGGCGCCGGCGGGCGCCAGCGCCTCGGGGCTGCCGGCCTTCGCCAGCGTGCCCACGCGCACGCCCAGCAGGCGCAGCGGGCGCTCCAGCGGCACGCGCTTCAGGCACAGGCCGCCGGTGTGGCGGATGGTCTTCGCGTCGTCGGTGAAGCGGTCGATGGTCTGGTCGCGCGTGGCGATCTTGAAGTCGTCGTAGCGCAGCTTGATGCCGATGGTCTTGCCCACGTAGCCCTTGCGCTGCAGGTCGGCGGCCACCTGCTCGCAAAGCCGGGTGAAGATCGCGCCCAGCTCGGCGCGGTCGCGCACCGCGTGCAGGTCGCGGTCGAAGGTGGTCTCGCGGCTCATCGACACGGGCTCGCTCTCGGTCACCACGGGGCGGTCGTCGCGGCCCCATGACACCTCGTGCATCCACGCGCCGGTGGCCTTGCCGAAGTTGGCGATGAGCCAGTCGCGGTCGCGCGCCGCGAGCTGGCCCACGGTCTCGATGCCGAAGCGCTTGAGCTTCTCGTCGGCCTTGGGGCCGATGCCGTTCACCTTGCGGCAGGGCAGGGGCCAGATGAGCTTCTCCAGGTCGTCCTCGTAGACGATCGAAATGCCGTTGGGCTTGTTGAACTCGCTCGCCATCTTGGCGATGAGCTTGTTGGGCGCCACGCCGATGGAGCATGTGAGCCCCGTGGCGTCGAAGATGGCCTTCTGCAGCAGCCGCGCCAGCGAGCGCCCGCCTTCGCGCTGGCCGCCGGGCACGTCGGTGAAGTCGATGTAGACCTCGTCCACGCCCCGGTCTTCCATGAGCGGCGCGACCTCCAGGATGATCTTCTTGAAGGCGCGCGAATAGCGCCGGTACTCGTCGAAGTCCACCGGCAGGATGATCGCCTGCGGGCACAGCTTGGCCGCCTTCATGAGCCCCATCGCCGAGCCCACGCCGAACTGGCGCGCGGGGTAGGTGGCGGTGGTGATCACGCCGCGGCCGGTGTAGTCCTTCAGCAGCGGAAAGGAGTCGACAGGAATGTCGGCCAGCGTGCCGCCCTCGGGCAGGTTGCGGATGGCCTCGTCCGCGCGCCGCCGTCCGCCGCCGATGACCACCGCCTTGCCCTTGAGCTGCGGATAGCGCAGCAGCTCGACGGACGCGTAGAAGGCGTCCATGTCGAGGTGCGCGATGCGGCGGATCTTCGGGGCCGATGGGGTCTGGGAGCTCACGGAAACAATTGTCTCGCGGCTGGGCGCCGCTTGCGCATGCGGGGCGATTCGCCGGCCCGGGTCAGCGCGTCTCCACCGTCACCAGCAGGGGCGAGTCGAACATCGCCACGGGGGAGATCACCGGTTCGTCCATCGGCACCTTGTCGCCGTAGCGCTCGCGCATCTTGGCGCGCACGGCCGGGTCGGTCAGGTTGAATTCGCGGATCTTCTGCAGCTCGCCGATGCGCACGCCGAGCGCGCGCTGATAGAGCTTCCACACGAGCTCGGAGCAGTAGATGCGCTGGTCGGACCACTCGAAGGTCAAGTCGTAGGGGCGGCCCTCGAAGTCGGAGGTGCGTGCGCGCAGTTTTGCCACCGCGGCCGGGGTCAGCAGCGTGCCGGCGTTGCGCAGCCGCTTGACCACGTAGTGTCCGCCGTTGCCGCGCGCCGTCCACTGCGCGAGCGGCGTGTAGCGCACGGTGGAGACCGCCTCGAACACGTAGGGCTTGCCGTCTTTCGTCAGCACGATGCCCATGTGGCTGTAGCGCGAGCCGGTCGCGCGCTGCACCGCGAGGCTCTGGGCCGAGCGCGAGGTGTGGAAGATGATGTCGCCGTCCTTCAGCTGCGTCGACGCGCGGGCAGCGCCGGCCAGGAGCAGAGACAGGGCGAGTGCGATGACTGCAGGGAGCCGGAATGTCATGGACGCGCATTGTGCTGCACGCCATGCGCGGCTGCTTCTACTCTTGCGGCGGGGCACTCTCGCCCGTATCCGGCGGCGCCATCTCGCGCATCAGGCGCTCCACCGCCTCGTCGTTCATCGGCTCGGCGGGCGCGAGCGCGGTTGGCGAGGTGCGCAGCCAGCGCGTGGTCTGGGGCAGCACCATCACCAGCGCGGTGACCGCGGCGAGCACCGCGAGATACGGCGCCAGCACCCGCGCGATTGCGGCCGCCGGCGGGCGCGGCTTCACCTGCCCGCGCGCCAGCACCAGCGCGTAGCCGAAGGGCGGCAGCAGGAAGCCGGCCTGCAGCACCAGCAGCGTGAGCGTGGCGATCCAGGCCGCGTCGTCCAGCTGCGCGAGCACCGGCGGCATGACGATGGGCACGATCAGGAAGATCAGCTCGAAGGCGTCGAGAACGAAGGCGAAGGCGAGCAGCACCGCCAGCACCACCGCGAGCCCGAGCATCGGATGCTGCTGCAGCGACAGCATCAGCCGCGCGATCAGCCCGTCGGTGCCGAAGCCGCGCAGCAGCAGCGAAAAGGTGGTGGCCGCCACCAGCAGCGCATAGAGCGCGCCGGTGAGCGCCATCGCGTCGTCGAGCACCTGCCACAGCACCGCGCGCGTGAGCTGGCGCGACACCAGTCCCCACGCCAGCAGCAGCACGCAGGCGGCAGCCGCGCCTTCCACCGCGCGCACCTTGCTGAGCGTGACCAGCACCAGCAGCCCTCCGATCAGCAGCGGCACCAGCAGCAAGGTCCAGCCCTCGCCGCGGCTCAGCGGCTCGCGCGGGGCAGCGTTTCGGGGCTTGTTGCGCGCGCCGAACCATGCCACGGCGAGCCAGCCGACCAGCAGCGCGACGGCAGGCACCAGCGCGGCCTGCAGGATGTCCTGCGTATTGACGACGCGGCTGGCGGCACTCGCCGAAGGCAGCGCCAGTTCGCGCGCCATGTTCAGGCCCTCGGTGTGGGCGCGCAGCATCGCGTCGCCGAGCAGCAGCAGCACCAGCGAGGGCGGCACGATCACCCCCAGCGTGCTGGTCACGGCCACGAGCGCGGTGCGCCGCGCTGCTGGCAGTCCCTCGCGCGCCCAGCCCTGGCCGGCGGTGCGCGCCAGCGTCAGCAGGCTGGCGCCCACCGAGCCGTTCATCGGCGCCAGCAGCAGCCCCAGCACCATGCCCGCCAGTTCCGGCGCTGCGCGCGGCGCGACGAAGGCCAGCAGCTTGCGCAGGCCGTTGTAAAGGTGGCCGGCCAGCGCCAGCCGGTTGAGCAGGGCGCCCACCAGTGCATAGAGCGCAAGCGCCTGCAGCAGGTCGTGCTCCAGCAGGCCGACGATGCGCCACGGCAGGTTCTGCAGCAGCGCCAGGTCGAAGGCGCCCAGCGCGAGGCCGGCCAGGGCGCCGACGGTGCATGTGCCCAGCAGCACGGCATAGGTCGGCCAGCCGGTGGTCATCATCAGCGCCAGGGCCAGCGCGAGCAGGGCGAGTCCGAGCCAGGGCATCTACGGGCCGGGTTGTCCGGGTTGCCCGGTGTCTTCGGGCGGGTCCGCCGGGCGCAGCTCCTGCCGGAGGTCGAGCGCGCTCTGCACCGCCAGCAGCGCGGCGAGCAGCAGCAGTGCCACCTTGATCATGAAGTAGCCGGGGTTGAATGTGTCGGGGAAGAGTTCGAGCGCCTCCACCGAGCGCATCACCGGCGCCGCGGCGGTGAAGACCAGGAACAGCGACCACGGCAGCACGCACAGCGCCGCGCCGATGCGGCGCAGGCGCGCGTGGCGCCCGGCGGTGGCGGCCGCCAGGTCGGGCCGGGCCACGAGGTGCGCGCCGCGTCGCCCGGCATGCCGCAGCGCCACCGCGACGTACAGCGCGAACAGCCACTGCGCCAGGTCGTTGGCCTGCGTCGGGCCGTTGCCGGAGCCGGCGAGGTCGCGCAGCGGCCATTGGGCGAAGAGCAGCAGCGCGATGGCGACGGCGAAGGTCATCGCCACGCGGTCGATCCAGTCGAGCCAGCGCGGCGCGGTCGAGCCGGATGGCTGCCCGGGGTCTACGGGGGGAGGGGTGTCTGCCGATGGCGTCATGCGCGGAAATCGTCTCCCCCGAACCTGACTGGCACCTGCGGGGCGGCGGGTCATTGCTTGCGCGCCGCAGCATGCCGGTGCCATCATGCGCGCCATGCAAACGGTCGCCTCCATCCTCTGGCGCAGGCTCGACGTACCGGGTCACGATGCCTGCCGCCTCGAACGCAATGCCTCGGCCTGGCAACTCGACGGAGCTGCCGTGTTCCGCCTGGAAGACGGCCGCATCGGCCAGCTGCACTACCGCGTGCGCTGCGACCTGCTATGGCACACCCAGTGGGGCACGGTGCGCGGATGGCTCGGCGACTCGGCGGTCGACCTGTCGATTGCCCGCGATGCGCGCGGCCACTGGAAGCTCAACGACGAGCCCGTGTCCGACCTCTCGCACTGCATCGACCTCGACCTGGGCTTCACGCCCGCCACCAACCTGCTGCAGCTGCGCCGCCTGGGCCTCGCGAAAGGCGAGGGTGCCGATGCCCCCGCGGCGTGGCTCGACATCGACGGCGGCGGCGTGCTCAGCGAACTGATGCAGCGCTACGAGCGGCGCAGCGAGAGCGAATACGCCTACGAGGCGAAGCGCTTCGACTACGCGGCCACGCTGAGCGTGACGGCCGACAGCTTCGTCAGCGACTACCCCCGGCTCTGGGTGGCCGAGAAGTAGTCGGCCAGGCACCGCATTCAGTCGAACTGCGACCGGTCGCCCGCGACCAACTCCCGGTTGCGCCGCCGGTCCTGTGCAATCTCGTACGCGAAGGCGTCGCTGCCGCCACCCGCCGGCAGGTTGTAGGCCGCGCGCAGCCGCGAGCGCACTGCGTCGCTTTCGAGCACGCGGTTGATCTCCGCGTTGAGCATCTGCACCACCGCGACCGGCGTGCGTGCCGGCGCGAAGATGCCGAAGAGCGAATCGCGGTTGGCCTTCTCGAAGCCCAGTTCCGCGAGCGTGGGCACTCCGGGCAGCGCCTCGATGCGTGCGGGCGCGCCCACGGCCAGCGCCTGGAAGCGGCCGCCTTCGATGTACTGCAGCTGCTGCGCGGCGACGTTGGTGGAGAGCACTTCGAACTGGCCGCTGAGCGCATCGTTGAGCTGCGGGCCGCCGCCCTGGTAAGGGATGTGCGTGATCTCGGTGCCGCTTTGCACGCGCACCTGCGCGAGCACCAGGTGGCCGATGGTGGCGACGCCCGAAGTGGCCCAGCGCACTTCGCCGGGCTGCCTGCGCGCCTGCGCGATCAGCTCGCTGAAGCCGCGGCCGGTGAAGGCGGGCGTGCCCACCACCAGCACCGGCGTGCGCATCACGCTGGCCACGGGCATGAAGGCACGCATCGGGTCGTAGGGAACGCGCGCGAGCAGCGGGTGCAGCGTGAGCGGGCTGATGGCGGAGAAGGCCAGCGTGCTGCCGTCGGGGGCCGAACGGGCGAGCGAGTCCATGCCCAAGCTGCCGCCGGCGCCGGGGCGGTTCTCGATGATCACCGGCACGCCGAGCGAACGTGCGAGCGGCTCGGCCAGCACGCGCGCCATGCCGTCGCTCACGCCGCCGGGCGGGTAGACCACGATCAGGCGGACCGGCTTGTTCGGCCGCTGGGCGGGCGCCGCGCGCAGCACGCCCGGCAATGCGCAGGCCGCCGCCAGCAGGGTGCCGGCGCGCTGCAGCAGTTGGCGGCGGCCCGGCCGTGTCATGAGCCGGCGTTCTCCTGCGCCAGCCGGCGCAGCAGCGCCGCGAAATTCAGCGCGGGCAGGTTGTCTTCCTCCGCACGTGAGACCAGCGTGAGCGGCGCGTCGAGCTGGCCGCCGTCGGCCAGCCGCGCATAGGCGATGGCGTGCGCGTGCACGCCGTGCATCGACGCCGGCACCACCGAGAGGCCGACGCCCGCGGCCACGAGATTGAGGTTGGTCATCATTCGATCGACTTCGGCCACCACGCGCGGGCGCAGCCCCTTGGCGTGGCACAGCGCGAGCAGGTCGGCATAGAGGCCCGGCGCGCCCGGGCGCCGCACGAGGATGATGCCTTCCTCGCAAAGCCTGGCGAGCGGCAGCGCCCGCGAGTCCTTGTCGCGGCCGCGGGCAAGGCGGTGGTCGCTGGGCATGGCGACCAGCACCGGCTCGCGCAGCAGCGTCTCGAACAGCAGCCCCTCGGGCCGCGCGACCGGCACGCGCAGCAGGCCGCAGTGAAGGCGTCCGGCGGCCAGTGCCTCGGTGAGTTCGGCCGCGTTGTCTTCGCGCAGCTGCAGCTCGACCTCGGGGTAGGCACGGCGGAATTCGCGCAGTGCGTCGGGCATGAAGCGGTGCGCCGCCGCCGAGCTGGTGAAGCCCACCGCGAGCCTGCCGGCCTGGCCCTTGGCAACGCGGGTCATGCGCTGCTTCATCGCATCCATGTCCTGCAGCATGCGCAGCGCCTCGGCCTGGAACAGCCGGCCCGCGTCGGTGAGCGCCACGCCGCGCGGATGGCGGCGGAACAGCAGCACGCCCAACTCGCGTTCGAGCGCCTTGATCTGCAGGCTCAGCGGCGGCTGCTGGATGCCCAGCCGCTCGGCCGCGCGCGTCATGTGGCCGGTCTCGGCGACGGCGGCGAAGTAGCGCAGTGCTCGTATGTCCATATGTTTTTGATATGAAAAGTGCCTTGTTATTTTATTTGACCCTAGGTCACACCGAATCTATCTTCCGGCCGCCCATTCAAGAACAAGCGGTCCAACGAGGCCGCATGCCGGAGACAAGTCCATGCGCAAAGAGCGCCCTGCATCGAAGTTCCTCGCCGTCGCCAGCGCGATCGGCATCTCATTGGTCCTGGCCGCATGCGGCGGCGGAGGCGGGGGAGGAGGCGGCGGCTTCGCCTTCCTGCCCCCGACCAGCACGCTGCCCGCCGGCGTGGGCGACAACCCACCGGCAGGCGACCCGCCCGACAACACGCCGCCTCCGCCGGTGCAGCCGGTCGCATCCTGCGCCGACCTCGCAGGCCGGAGCCTGCCAGCCTCGCTGATCAGCCTGCCCACGCAGGGCGCCACCGTCACCAGCGCCACGCCCGTCGCCGCGAGCGACGCGGGCAACACGCTCGGCGACTACTGCCGCGTGCGCGGCACCATCCAGCCGGTCGATGCGAATTCGCAGTCCATCAACTTCGCGGTCAACCTGCCCGAGAAGTGGAACCGGAAGACCATCCATTTCGGCGGCGGCGGCTTCGACGGCGTGCTGATCGACGGCACCGAGGTCATCCGCTTCGGCCCCGCCGGCAAGCCCGCGCCGCTCGCGCTGGGCTACGCCACCTACGGCGACGATTCGGGCCACCAGTCGGGCAGCATCACCGACGGCAAGTTCGCGGCCAACGACGAGCAGCTCGCCAACTACGGCGGCAACTCGCTCAAGAAGACGCGCGACGTGGCGCAGGCCCTGGTGCTCGCGCGCTACGGCGTGGCGCCGAAGCACGCCTACTTCCTGGGCACCTCCACCGGCGGGCGCGATGCGCTGAGCTACATCCAGCGCTGGCCGCTCGACTACGACGGCGTGATCGCCAACGAGCCCGCGCTCAACTACACCGGCACGCGCCTGTCGAACGTGGCCGTGGGCCGCGCGCTTTACAACAACGGCGGCGCCGGCTGGATGGACCTGAGCGAGACGCTGATGGTGCAGAAGGCAGCGATGCAGGCCTGCGACAAGCTCGACGGCGCAGCCGACAACATCGTGAGCAACGTCGAGAGCTGCCGCCAGCTCAACGCGCAGATCCTGGCCTCGCTGACCTGCCCCGGCGGCACGAAGACGGCAAAGACCTGCCTGTCGGACGCGCAGATCGACACCGTGCGCGCCATCGAGTCGCCGCTGGATTTCACGACCTACTCGCTGGCCAACGGCGTGAAGCGCGCGGGCGGCTACAACCTGCTCGAAGGCGCGCTGGTGGCCGGCCCCTTCACCACGCGCGACCTCGGCACGCGCAAGGTGCCCGGCAACCCCGCCACGTCGGCCGACGCCAACATGTACGTCACCGGCGACCAGTGGGTGAAGTTCTTCGTCACGCGCATCGCCGACTTCGACACGCTGGGCTTCGATCCGCTGAACCCTGGCAGCTACGCGGCGCGCGTGACCGAGGTATCGAACCTCACGGACGCCACCAACCCGAACCTCGCGCCCTTCTTCGCGCACGGCGGCCGGCTCATCATGCTGCACGGCCTGGCCGACGAGGTGATCAGCCCGAACTCGACCATCAACTACTACAGGCAACTCGTCGCGACGCTGGGGCAGGCCTCGGTCGACCGGAGCGTGCGCTTCTACACCGTGCCCGGCATGGGCCACGGCACCGGCAGCTTCATTCCCAACTGGGACTCGCTGGCCGCGCTCGAAGGCTGGGTGGAGAACGGCCTCGCGCCCGCCACCGGCGTTGCGGTCGACGCGGTGGCCGGCACCTACGGCCGCACGCGTCCGCTGTGCCTGTTCCCGGCCTGGCCCAAGTACCGCGGCAGCGGCAGCCTCGACGCAGCCGTCAACTACAGCTGCGTGACGGAGGTCGGCGACCCGCTGGCCTGCCCGAACCTGCCCGCGGCCGTGACCACCTACAAGGGCGGCGACAGCTTCGGCGAGGAACTGCGGGTGCAGATCGATCCGGCCACCATGGCCTACACGGTGACCATCGACGCGAGCGCGCAGGACGGCCGAAAGGATCTTCAGCGCTCGGGCAATCTGGTTTCGCAAGGGCTGTGCAGCTACGCCAGCAGCGAGAGCGGCGCGGTCTTCACCTTCGCGGCGGGCGGCGTGCTGGCGGGAGGCGTCAGCGCACCGGTGGGAAGCGGCTTCGCGCCACTGCTCGCGTTTCAGAACACGTTCGAGAACGCCGCGAGTCCCGCGACTTTCAATCCGGTCGCTTTCGAAGGCAATGTCGCGGGTGTGCAGCAGGACACCACGGGACCGGCGACGGTCACATCCGCCCAGAGGTTCGCGGTGAAGCTGCGCAATGCGGGCACCTTCCAGTACTGCCGTGATCCCGTCCAGGGCTTCATGCTCTATGTTGCAAGCTGCGCGAGTCCCGAAAAGGGCTACCTCACCTACAACGCGACTCGCAATGCCTTCGACGTGCATACCACCGACCCGAACGGCTCTGCGACGAGCACCGGAGGTGTGATCACCGGCTCGATGGTGATCGGTCTGGTCAATGGCAAGCCTGTGCCTCTGCACCTCGTGCGCGAGTCCAAAGCCAACGCGGGCCTGCGCATGTTCGCTCCGCAGACGCCCCTGGCGCCGGGCGTCGCCGACGGCACCTACGCCGTGTCCGGTGTGGATGGGCGCAACCGCGAAGCCATGGTGGCGGGCTCCAGCTTCAATCTCGGCGGGGCGGCAGCGAACCTGAGCTACGACGTGCCCGTGCTCGGTGTGGCACAGGCCGATGTCGGCCGCCCTGGCAATTTCATATTCAACGGCGGCGTTCTTGCCTTCGTCACGGCCGACGGAGTCAACGCCGCACTGGAACTTGGAGTGCGTCATTGAAAAAAACTCTGTCCCGCCTTGCCGCATCAACGGCCTTCGCGCTTCTCGCTGCGGCATCCGGCATGCATGCACAGGCCGCGCCCTCCGGCCCGAAGCCCGCAGCCTGTCCCTCGCCCGTGCCCGAATCGGCACGCTGCTTCACCGGTGAAGACGGCGCCGGCTCCTTCTACTGGATCGCGATCCCGAAGGATTGGGTGAAGGACGCCGGCCGCGTTCTCGTGATGCACGCCCACGGCGGTCCCGAGACCGGACCGCCCAAGCTGGAGCGCAGCGAGGAAGACCTCAAGCGCTGGGCCGTCACCGTGAAGGCCGGCTATGCATGGGCCGCCTCCACCTACCGGCGCGGCGGCTACGGCGTGACCATGGCGGCGGAAGACACCGAGCGCCTGCGCCGGATCTTCGTGCGCCATTTCGGCCAGCCGCACCGCACGCTGTTGCACGGCCAGAGCTACGGCGCGGGCGTGGCGGCGAAGGCGGCGGAGCTCTATGCGCCGGCCGGCGGCGCGAAGTCTTCTTACGACGGCCTGCTGCTCACCAGCGGCGTGCTCGGTGGCGGCAACAGCGCCTACGACTTCCGGCTCGACCTGCGCGTGGTCTACCAGCATGTCTGCCGCAACCATCCGCGCCCCGACGAACCGCAGTACCCGCTGTGGATGGGCCTGCCGCTCGATTCGAAGCTCACGCGCGCCGACCTCGCCGCCCGCGTGAAGGAGTGCACCGGCGTCGGCCTGCCCGCAGCGCAGCGCACGCCCGAGCAGGCGGCGCGGCTGAAGACCATTCTTTCGGTCGTGAAGATCCAGGAGCGCTCGCTGCTGGGCCATCTCGCGTGGGCGACATGGCTGTTCCAGGACCTGGTGCAGAAGCGTCTGGAGGGCCGCAACCCCTTCGGCAACATCGGCGTGGTCTACAGCGGCTCGGCCGACGACGCGGCGCTCAATGCCGGTGTGCTGCGCTATGCGGCCGACCCGCAGGCCAAGGGCGCGCTCGCGGCCGACAGCCAGCCCACCGGCCGCACCGCGTTGCCCACCGTGGGCCTGCATGCCATCGACGACCCGACTGCCTTCGTCGAACTCGAGAACTCCTACCGCCGCATCCGCGACGCGGCCGGCACCGGCGACCTGCTGGTTCAGAGTTTCAGCAGCGAGCGAGAGCACAGCTATTTGAGCGATTCGGAATACCCCGCGCTCTTCGCCGCGCTGCTCGACTGGATCGACAAGGGCGAGAAGCCCACGCCCGAGGGCCTCGCGCAGCGCTGCAAGGCGCTGATGCCGCGCTACGACACCGACGGCAAGAACGGCTGCCACATCCAGCCCGCATGGCAGCCGCCCGCGCTGGAAAGCCGCGTGCCGGCGCGCGCACCCTGAACCATTTCTCAAGCCAACGTCACGGAGACATCATGAAGAAACTGTTCGCCCTCGCGGCGATCGCCGCCGCCGCCGTCGCTGCTCACGCGCAGGACTTCCCGGGCGGCAAGCCCGTCACCATCGTCGTGCCCTTCGCGGCCGGCGGGCCGACCGACCGCGTCGCGCGCGACCTTGCAGAGGCGCTGCGCAAGCCGCTGGGCGGGGCCAGCGTGATCATCGACAACGTGCCCGGCGCCGGCAGCTCCATCGGTGCGGCCAAGGTGGCGCGCGCCGCGCCCGACGGCTACACGCTGCTGCTCAACCACATCGCGATGGCCACCGTGCCGAGCCTGGTGCGCAACGTGCCCTTCAAGGTCGAGACCGACTTCGAGTACCTGGGCATCGTCAACGACGTGCCCATGACGCTCATCTCCAAGGCGGGCATTCCGGCGGCCAGCTACAAGGAACTGAGCGGCTGGATCGCCGCCAACAAGGGCAAGATCAACATCGGCAACGCGGGCGTGGGCTCGGCCTCGCACCTGTGCGGGCTGCTGTACCAGAGCGCGACGAAGACGGAGATGACGCCCGTGCCGTACAAGGGCACGGCCCCCGCCATCACCGACCTGATCGGCGGCCAGATCGACCTGCTGTGCGACCAGACCACCAACACCACGCCGCATATCCAGGCGGGCAAGGTGAAGGCCTTCGCGGTCACCACCTCGAAGCGCCTCGCGCTGCCGATGCTGAAGGACCTGCCCACGCTCGACGAGGCCGGCCTGAAGAACTTCCAGGTCACGATCTGGCACGGCCTGTACGCGCCCAAGGGCACGCCCGCGCCGGTGCTCAAGAAGCTCAACGACGCGGTGAAGATCGCGCTGAAGGACCCAGACTTCATCCATCGCGAGGAGCAGCTCGGCGCCGTGGTGGCGACCGACGGGCGCGTCGAGCCGGCGGGCCACAAGAAGTTCGTGATCGACGAGATCGCCAAGTGGACGCCGGTGATCAAGGCGGCCGGCGTGTACGCGGACTGAGGCTGATCCAGGGGCCTGCGTTCAGCGCATCGAGCGCGACCAGGCCTCGTACAGGTCTTCGCCCTCGTCGCGCACGGGCAGCGATCGCACGGGCATCTCGCGCTGCTCCAGCGGCCGCGCGATCTCCAGGTAGCCGCGTTCGGCAGAGAGGTCGTGCTGCTCGCCGTCTTCGTTGGAGTAGGCGTAGTACACCTCCTTCACGCCGGCCAGGTACATGGCCGTGAGGCACATGGGGCACGGGTAGCCACTGGCGTACACCACGCTGCCCGACAGGTCGGTGCCGCCCTGCGCCTTGGCGGCGGTGCGCACCGCCTGCATCTCGGCATGGGCCGTGGGGTCGCACAGCGCGTCGACTTCGTTGACCGCCCGGGCCAGAACCTTGCCGTCGCGCACCAGCACGGCGCCGAAGGGCCAGGTCCTGCGTTCGCGCACGTTGCGCATGGCCAGCCGGATGGCGTCGACCATGTACTTCTCCGCGCCTTGATCGGGATGGGACATCTGCAGAAACTCCTGCGGCGAATCGGCTGCCGCGGTAGGTTGAAAAGAGCCAGGGCGCGCACAGCATCGGCACGCGGTAGCGCTGCGCGGCGTCGAAGAACCAGTAGTGGGGAAGGGGAGGCGCGCCGGAGGCTTCAGCCGTCCAGCAGGGCGTCGATGCGCCCGCGGGTGATGAGGCCGATCTGGTCGAGCGCGGCACGCTGCTCGGTTTCCGTGCTCGCCGCCGTGCGCGTGCGCATCGCCTCGAAGATCTGCTGCCTGGTGTTGCGGCGCACGGCAATGATGAAGGGGAAGCCGTGGCGCTCGCGGTAGGCGCGGTTCAGGCGCTGCATCTCGCCCAGTTCGTCGCGGCTGAGCGCGTCGAGCCCGGCGCTGCGCTGCTCGCCGACGGACTCGGCCGTCATCGTGCCGGACTGGGCTTCGCGGCCCGCCAACTCGGGGTGGCCGCAGAGGAAGGCGATGCGGCGTTCCTGCGGCGCCTGCCGCACTACGTCGAGCATCGTGGCATGCAGCGCGTCGACATCGGCGAAGGGCCGGCGCGACCACGCGGCCTGCGCGACCCAGGGGGAGTTCTCGAAGGTCGGGCCGACGGCGGCGACGAAGGCGTCGCGGTCCATCGCATTGAGCGCGGCCAGGTCCAGGCGGGTGGTGGTGAGGGTCATCGGTCGTTCTCGGTGATGGCTGGCGCGATGGTTTCCGCTCAGCGTGCCGCGGCCGGCTGCTTGCGGTGCGAGGGCACGCAGGCCAGGATCAGCAAGGTGGCGCAGATCTCCACCGCCGCCACCACGTACAGGCCGGGCGAGAGGCTGCCGGTGGAGGTCTTGATCAGGCCCAGCATCCAGGGCGCGCCAAAGCCCGCCAGGTTGGCGATGGAGTTGATCAGCGCCACGCCGCCCGCTGCCGCGGTGCCGGCCAGGAAACGGTTGGGCATCTGCCAGAACACGGGGATGGCGCTCATGGTGCCGACGATGGCCAGCGTCAGGCCCACCAGCACCGCCAGCGCGCTGTGCCCGAGGAAGAGCGCCACGCCCAGCAGCGACACCGCGCCCAGCGCCGCGGCCAGGCCGCAGTGCCAGCGCGACTCTTGCTGCTTGTCGGAGTGGAAGCCGTTCCAGATCATGCCGATGGCGCCGCACAGGTAGGCCACGGCCATGATCCAGCCCACCGCGACCGGGCTGGCGAAGCCCACTTCCTTGACCAGCGTGGGGCCGTAGAAGGTCAGCGAGGAATTGGCCGCGATGATGCAGAAGAAGATCAGGATCAGCAGCCAGATGCGCCCGCTCCTGAGCGAGGCCAGCATGCTGTGCTCGCGCTGGCCCAGCGAGCGGCCGTCGCGTTCCAGGTCTTCGTGCACCAGCTGGCGTTCGCGCGCGGTGAGCCAGTTGGCCTGCTCGGGCCTGTCGGTCAGGTAGAAGTAGGTGACGAAGCCGGCGATGACCGAGGGAATGCCCTCCAGCAGCAGTACCCACTGCCATCCCGACCAGCCGTTCACGCCGTGCATGCCGGTCATGATGGTGCCGGCCAGCGGCCCGCCGATCACGCCCGCGAACGCGGAGGCCGACATGAACATGCCGAAGGCCTTGGCGCGCCGGTCGTTGGGGAACCAGTAGGTCAGGTACAGGATGATGCCGGGGTAGAAGCCGGCCTCGAACACGCCCAGCAGGAAGCGCAGGAAATAGAACATCTCCGGCGTCTTCACGAACATCGTGGCGATGGAGGTCAGGCCCCAGCCGATGGTGATGCGCATGATGGTCTTCTTCGCCCCGATGCGCTGCAGCAGCAGGTTGCTGGGCACCTCGAAGAAGAAGTAGCCCAGGAAGAAGATGCCCGCGCCCAGGCCGTACATGGCCTCGCTCCACTTGAGCTCGTCGAGCATGGTGAGCTTGATGAAGCCGATGTTGACCCGGTCGATCCAGGCCAGCACCCACAGCAGCATCAGGAAGGGAATGAGCCGCCAGATGATCTTGCGGTAGACCCCGTCCAGCTCGGACGGGGTGTCGGAAGGCCGGGCGGATGCGGCCGCTGTGGTCGATGTCATGCTTTTCTCCAGGTCCTTGGTGTGGGGCACTGCGATCCGGGCCGGCAAAAGGAGCGCCGCCTGCGTGGGCACTGTAGGCACAATGGTCCGGCCGCGCGCACGGCGCGCGGAATGTGCGGCATAAACCAGAGCGATAGGTCGCGACCCGCGGCGGCGCGCCATCCGGTCGAACCCCTGCACACATGACCAGAAGCCAGGACCTTGTCGACATCCACCTGCTGCGCGTGCTGGCGGTGCTGGTGGCCGAGCGCAGCGTTTCTCGCGCCGCGGTCCGCATGAACCAGACGCAGCCGGCCGTCAGCGCGGCCCTGCGGCGCCTGCGGGATGCCTTCGGAGACCCCATCCTGGTGCGCGAGCGCGGCGGCATGGTGCCCACTGCACGGGCGCTGCAGCTGCGCGACAGCGCGCGCGAGGTGCTCGGCGAGATCGACCGCATGCTGGCCGGCCCCGAGCGCTTCGAGCCCGCCTCCAGCACCATCACATTCACCATCGCCACGCCGGACTATCTGGCCGCGAGCTTCATGGCCGAGGTGGTGGCGCGCTTCCGCGCCGAGGCGCCGCAGGCGCGCCTGCTGGTCCACCCGCTGACGCCCGGCTACGACTACGAGCGCTCTCTGGCGCAGGGAGAGCTCGACATCGTGATCGGCAACTGGCCGCTGCCGCCCGAGCGCATGCACCTGTCGCTGCTGATCGAGGACGAGCTGGTGTGCATGATGAGCCCGCGCAACCCGCTGGCCGCACCGGGCGCGATGACGCTGCCGCGCTACCTCGCGGCCGCGCACGTGGTGCCCACGCCGTTCGCCAAGTCGCACCGCGCGGTGGTCGACAGCCATCTGGCGGGGCTGCGGCAGACGCGCGACGCGCGCGTCTTCGTGCCCTATTACGCGATGGCGCCCTACCTCGTGGCCGAGAGCGACCTCGTGTTCACCACCGCGCGCCACTTCGCCGGGCAGTTCACGCGCAGCCTGCCGGTGGTGTGCGTGGATGCGCCGGAGGGCTTTCCGCGCATGCGCTTCTACCAGCTGTGGCACGAGCGCTCGCAGCACCAGGGCGCCCATCGCTGGCTGCGCGGCCTGCTCTCGACGGTGGGCGGCCACCTGGCGCAGGCGGCGCCAGGCGCGGCGAGCGGGCCGCCGGCGTGTTGAGCAGCGGCAGGGCGAAGGACCCTATCGATGGGCGAGAGGCGGTGCTACCGCTGCCTCACTTCGCGAAGCGCCTGCGGTACTCCACCAGGCTGACCCCCAGGCGCCGTGAGAACGCGCGCCGGAAGCCGTCGACGTTCGCGTAGCCCACCGCGTCGGCCAGGCGCTTGGCCGGCGCGTCCGACTCCTCGGCCAGGCGGCGGGCGGCGTCGATCCTCGCGTTCTCCACGAACTCGGCGGGCGTCGTTCCCGTCTCGCTGCGGAAGATGCGCGCGAAGCTTCTCTCGCTCATGCCTGCGCGCGCGGCGAGGGCGGGCACGGACAGGTCGTCCTTCAGGTTCGCGAGCACGTGGTCCTGCACCTCGCGCATGGCGGAGCGCTCCGAGGTCTGGGCTGCGAGGTGGGCGCTGAACTGGCTCTGGCCCCCAGGGCGCTTGAGGAACATCACCAGCTGGCGCGCCACGCGCAGCGCCAGTTCGCGGCCGTGGTCTTCCTCCACCATCGCGAGCGCGAGGTCCATGCCGGCCGTGACTCCGGCCGATGTGAAGAGATTGCCGTCCTTCACGTAGATGGCGTCCGCCTCCACGCGCGCACGCGGGTACGCGGCCGCGAGGCCGGTGGCGACGTTCCAGTGGGTCGCGACGCGCTTGCCGTCGAGCAGCCCCGAAGCCGCCAGCACGAAGGCGCCGGAGCACACCGAGCCGTAGCGCCGAACGGCGCCCGCCTGGCGCCGGAGCCAGTCTTGCAGCTGCGTGTCGCTTTCCATGTCCTCGATGCGGGGGCTGCCCGCGACCAGCAGGGTGTCGATGGCGCCGCGGTGCGTTTCCACGGTGGCGTCGACGGCGAGCTTCAGGCCGCCGCTGCTCTTGAGCACGCCTGCCTTGGTGCCGATCACCTGCACCTGGTAGGCGCGCGGATTGCCGAGCTGGTGCGAGGCCTCGGCGAAGACGTCGGCGGGCCCGGCGATGTCGAGCAGCTGGAAACGGGGAAAGGCGAGGATGGCGATGCGCATGGCTGACAAGGCCCGGGGATTGGCGGAAAACGCCGTGAGTTGAGGGAGATGGCCCGGTGAGTCTGGCGGAAAATACCAACTAATGCAAATCCAGCCAAGGAGAACAACATGCAAGAACAGGCTCTGAATCCTCTGAACCCGTCTTCCCCGGTGCTTTCGCCCGTCGCGGCGGCCGCGCCGCGCGCGCAGGCCTCCGTGCGCAATCTCCCGGTCAACCTCTTCGCCTCCGTGATGGGGCTGTCGGGCCTGGCCCTCGCTTGGCGGCTCGCGCATGACAGCCTGGGCGCGCCGGCCATCGTCGGCGAGGCCGTCGGAGCCTTCGCGCTGGGCGTGTTCGTGCTGATCTCGGCGGGCTACCTGATGAAGCTCGCCAGGCACCCGCAGGCGGTGCAGGCCGAGTTCAGGCACCCGGTGGCGGGCAACTTCTTCGGCACCATCGCGATCTCGGTGCTGCTGCTGTCGGTGGTGATCGCGCCCTACAGCGCACCCGTCGCGCACTTCGCCTGGGCCCTGGGCCTGAGCGCGACCTTCGCGCTGAGCTTCGTCGCGCTGTCTCGGCTGCTGAAGGGGCAGGTGGACGCGTCGCTCGCCGTGCCGGCCTGGATCATCCCGGGCGTGGCGACGCTCGACATTCCCGTCACCGGCGCCCACATGCCGATGGCGTGGGCCGGCGAAGTCAACCTGGCCGCGAGCGCGATCGGCGCCGTGCTGGCGCTCGTGCTCTTCACGATGATCATCGGCCGGCTCGTGCACCGCGACCCGCTCGCTCCCGCCATGGAGCCTTCGCTGATGATCCTGGTGGCGCCCTTCGCCGTGGGCTTCCTGGCCTACACCAACGTCGTCGGCGAGATCGACCGCTTCGCCTCGATGCTCTTCTACTTCGGCCTCTTCATCTTCGCGGTGGTTGCGCCGAAGGTGTTCCGTCGCGGCGCGACGTTCTCGCCGAGCTGGTGGGCGATCGGCTTTCCGATGGCGGCCCTGGCCAATGCCGCGCTGAAGTACGCCGAGTCGCGTGCGAGCGCCCCGCTGTGGGTGGTTGCGGTGGTGCTGCTGGTCGCGTTGAACCTGGCGCTGGCGGTTCTCACGGTGAAGACGGTACGCATCGCGCTCAACGGAAAGCTGTTCGCCTGAGCTTCAGGCCGCCGCGCAGCCGGTGTGAAGAAAGCGGCCGCGCGGCATCCAGGCGATCCGTCGGCCGACCAGTGCATCGGCGGGCAGCTTCGCGGTCTCAGGCATCGGCACGCCCCTTCTCCGGTGCGCGTGCGACGGCCAGCCAGCAGGAGGCGGTCAGGCGGACCTCGTCGCCGTGCACGTACGGCTCGAAGGCGGCGCGCACCGTATCGATGACCCGTGCGCGCGTCTCGTCGTCGGCCTGCAGCAGCGCGATGCCGACAGGGCCGAGGCGGCTCAGGTAATCGACGAGTTCTTTCTCGGGCAGCGTGCAGGGCAGGTCGACGGGCTGGATGTCGATGTGGCGCCAGCCGCTTTTCTCTAGGATGGCCTGCACCCGCTGGCGGTCCGCGAAGGCGAACTGGCCCGGCGCGCCCGGCTGCCGAGGCGGCAACTGCGGCAGCAGCGGCGCGGCCGCGCGCTCGGCGGTGGTCATGAACGGGTTCTCGGCCGCGCTTCGCCACGCGATGAAGCGCAGCCCGGCGCCGGGCTTCGCCGCATGCAGCAGGTTGGCGAAGGCGCGCACGGGGTCGTCGAAGAACATCACGCCAAGGCGCGAGACGATGCCGTCGAAGCTCGCGGGCTCGAAGGCTTGGGTCTGCGCGTTCGCGCATATGAAGCGGGCGGAAATTCCGTCGCGGCTGGCGCGGCTGCGGGCGGCGGCGATCATCGGCTGCGAGATGTCGATGCCGGTGCACTCGGCGCCGGCACCCAGCTTGCGCGCGATGGCCAGCGTGGTGCCGCCGGTACCGCAGCCGACGTCGAGAACGCGGCTCGCGCCGGTGGCGCAGGTGGCCTCGACGAGCAGTTTCTCCAGGGGCTCGAAAAGCCGGTCCAGCGTCTGCTGGGCATCGACCCAGGCGTGGCCGGCCGGGCCGTTCCAGAGCCTGGCTTGTTCGTCGCCGGCCGCTTGCGTGTTTGCTTGCATGGTTTTCTCCATGATCGTTTCCTCTTGCTTGCCTTCGCGAGGCGGAAGCCGCACTATGCAAATTCAAGCCGGCTTGAAGTCAAGAGGAGGAAGCACATGGATATCGCCGAAGTGGCCAGGCGCTCCGGCCTGCCCGCGTCCACGCTGCGCTATTACGACGAGAAGGGGCTGATCGCCTCCACCGGGCGCCTGGGCCTGCGCCGTACTTTCGACGACGGCGTGCTGGAGCGGCTGGCGCTGATCGCGCTGGGCCGCGCCGCCGGTTTCTCGCTCGACGAGATCGCGCGCATGTTCGGCCCCAACGGGCAGCCGCGCATCGACCGGCTCATGCTCAGCGCCAAGGCGGACGAACTCGACCGCACGATCCGCAACCTGAGCGCGATGCGCGACGGCCTGCGCCATGCGGCCGTCTGCCGCGCGCCCAGCCACATGGAGTGCCCGACCTTCCGGCGCATCCTCGGCGCCGCCGCATCGGGCGCGATCGGCGGGCGCACGGAGAAAAAGAAGAAGCCGCCGAAACCGTAGAAGGCGGCGCAGGGCTGATCGGTCAGGCGTTCGCCAGCAGCGAGAGATCGCGCGCGGCCTGCAGCATCAGCTCGCGCGCGCGGTCCAGCGACGGAATCGCATGCCGGTCGATGCGCCGGATGTACGGCGTGGTGAGCACCGCCAGCGCATGCCCGCGCGGGCCGAGGATGGGACAGGAGATGTCGATCACGCCGAAGTACTGCATGCTCTCGCGCTGCCGGTAGCCGGTGGCGCGCACGGCCTCCAGCATGTGCTCCAGCTCGTCGGGCGGAATCTGCACCTCGCCGTCGAGCGCGACGTGCTCGGCCAGCATCTGCCGGCGCCGCTCTTCCGATTCGCAGGCCAGCAGCACCTGGCCCGAGCCGGTGTCGAGCAGGTTCACGCGCGTGCCGGGCCGCACCGTCATGCTGCTCGCCGCGGGGCTGTTGACCTGCGCCACGATCTGCACGTTGCCCCGGTCGTACACGCCCAGGTGGCACGACTGCTCGGCTTCCCTCACGTAGCGGTCCATCACGGGCAGCGCCTGCGTCACCAGCCTGTGGTTCGGTGGGTAGCGGTGGGCCAGGTCGAACATCTTCAGGCTCAGGCTGTAGCGGTCGCCGGCGAGCGAGCGCAGCACGTACTGCCGCGCCACCAGCCGCTCCAGCATTCGGTAGATCTCGCTCGGGCCGCGGTCGAGCGCCTTCACGATCTCGCCGCGCGTCAGGCCCTCGGGCTGGTCGGCGAGCAGTTCGAGGATGTCCAGGCCCTTGTCGAGCGCGGGGGCGCGGTAGCGATCCTGCTGCTCCTGGTCGTCGGAGGGCCTGCTCGAGTTATCAATTTGATTGTTTTTGTTCACCAATGAATTTCACCAGCAAGAGACGTGGCTTGCAAGTTTCGTTCTACGGGAAAGCACCCATGAGGGAAGGTTGACGCAGAAAGTTCGTATGTAAATACTATGTTCAGTAATGGACTAAAGAGACAAGGCGACCGGCAAACCTGCTGCGAGCGACCCGAAAAATGATCCAGCGCATCGACTCGCATCAGCACTTCTGGCGGCCCGCGCGCGGCGACTACACGTGGCTGCGCGCCGACGTGCCCGCGCTGGCGCCGCTGCTGCGCGACTTCATGCCCGAAGACCTGGCGCCGCTGCTGCAGGCCCACGGCGTGAGCCGGACCGTGCTCGTGCAGGCCGCCGATTCCCACGCCGAGACCGACTTCATGCTCGACCTCGCGGGCAGCCGCGACGAGATCGGCGGCGTGGTCGGCTGGGTCGACCTGGGCCGGCCCGACGCCGCCGCCTCGCTGGAGCGGATGGCCAGGCATCCCAAGTTCAAGGGCGTGCGTCCGATGCTGCAGGACCTGCCCGACGACGACTGGATCGCGCGCCGCCCGCACCCCGATGCGGTGAACGCCATGCTGACGCTTGGCCTGCGCTTCGACGCGCTCGTGAATCCCCGTCACCTTCCGTGGCTCCTGCAATTCGCGAAGCGGTGGCCGCAGCTGCCGGTGGTGATCGACCATGCGGCCAAGCCGCCGGTGGGTGCGCACGGCGGCGAAGAATTCGCCCGCTGGCGCGAAGACATCGCGGCCCTGGCCGCGCTGCCCCAGGTCTGCTGCAAGTTCTCGGGCCTGTGGACCGAGGCGCCGCCCGCGATGCAGCGCGATGCGGATGCCGTCGCACAGGCGGTGCGCCCCGTGTGGGAGCACCTGCTCGAGGTCTTCGGCCCCGCGCGGCTGATGTGGGGCAGCGACTGGCCAGTGCTCACGCTGGCCGGCGACTACGCGGGCTGGATCGCCGTGAGCGAAGCCTGCATCGGCGGCCTTTCCCCGCGCGAGCAGGCCCAGGTGTGGCACGGCACCGCGCAGCGCTTCTACGGCCTGCCATCCCACCAGGAAAGCCAATGACGCAACCCGTCGTCTCCATCCGCGACCTGAGCAAGGCCTTCGCCGGCGTGCGTGCACTCGACAAGGTGCAGTTCGAACTGCTGCCCGGCGAGGTGCATGCGCTGATGGGCGAGAACGGCGCGGGCAAGTCCACGCTGATGAAGGTGCTGGCGGGCGTGTACCGAAAGGACTCGGGCGAGGTGCTGCTCGACGGCCGGCCTGTGGACATCGAGAGCCCGCGCGCCGCGCAGGCGCTGGGCATCGGCATCATCCATCAGGAGCTCAACCTGATGAACCACCTGAGCGCCGCGCAGAACATCTTCATCGGCCGAGAGCCGCGCGGGCGCTTCGGTCTTTTCATCGACGAGGAGGCCATGTGCGGCGAGGCGCAGCGCATCTTCGAGCGCATGAACCTGAAGCTCGACCCGCGCACGCCGGTGGGCGAACTCACGGTGGCCAGGCAGCAGATGGTGGAGATCGCCAAGGCGCTGTCGTTCGATTCGCGCGTGCTCATCATGGACGAGCCCACCGCCGCGCTGAACAACGAGGAGGTGGCCGACCTGTTCCGCATCATCGGCCACCTGCGCTCGCGCGGCGTGGCTGTGGTCTACATCTCGCACAAGATGGATGAGCTCAAGCGCATCGCCGACCGCGTGACCGTGATGCGCGACGGCCAGTACATCGCCACCGTGCCGATGGCGGACACGCCGATGGACACGCTCATCGCCATGATGGTGGGCCGCCAGCTCGCGGAGGCCGAGCACGAGATGCCCGACACTTCCGGCAACGAGATCGTGCTCGAGGCCAGGGGCATCCGCCGCGGGTCGATGGTGCGCGACGCGAGCTTCGTGCTGCGGCGCGGCGAGATCCTGGGCTTCGCGGGGCTGATGGGCGCGGGCCGCACCGAGCTGGCGCGCGCCGTGTTCGGCGCCGACCGCATCGAGGCGGGAGAGATCTTCGTCCGGGGGCGCAAGGTGGCGATCCGCTCACCGGAAGACGCGGTGGCCCATGGCATCGGCTACCTGTCGGAAGACCGCAAGCACTTCGGCCTGGCCACCGGCATGGACGTGGAAACCAACATCGCGCTGGCGAGCATGAGGAGCTTCCTGTCGGCGGGCTTCTTCATCGACCAGGCGGCGGTGGAGTCGGCCGGCGAGCGCTACGTGCGGCAGCTCGGCATCAAGACGCCTTCGGTGCGCCAGCAGGTGCGGCTGCTGTCGGGCGGCAACCAGCAGAAGATCGTCATCGCCAAGTGGCTGCTGCGCGACTGCGACGTGCTCTTCTTCGACGAGCCCACGCGCGGCATCGACGTGGGCGCCAAGGCCGAGATCTACCGCCTGCTCAACGAACTGGCCGCGCAGGGCAAGGCCATCGTCATCATTTCCTCGGAACTGCCCGAGGTGCTGCGCATGAGCCACCGCGTGCTCGTGATGTGCGAGGGCCGCATCACCGGCGAGCTCTCGGCGCGCGAAGCCTCGCAGGAAAAGATCATGCAGCTCGCCACCCGGCGCGAAGCTGCGGCCTTCGCTCCATGACCACCCATGACCAAGACTGGAGACTCCCCTTGACGACCCCGACCGCCACCGCCGTCAGCCCCGGTTTCTCGCTGAGGACGCTGAAGTCCCGGCTCTTCCGGCCCGCCACGCGGCAGAAGCTGCTGGCCTTCGCCAGCCTCGTCGCGCTGATGGTGTTCTTCAGCTTCGCCTCGCCGCAGTTCCTGCAGGCCGACAACCTCGTGGGCATCCTGCAGTCGACCGCGGTGAACGGCGTGCTCGCCATCGCCTGCACCTTCGTCATCATCACCTCGGGCATCGACCTCTCGGTGGGCACGCTGATGACCTTCTGCGCCGTCATGACCGGCGTGGTGCTCACCTACATGGGCATGCCGCTGTGGCTGGGCATCTGCGCCGCCATCTTCTTCGGCGCGCTCAGCGGCTTCGTCTCGGGCCTGCTGATCGCCAAGCTGAAGATCCCGCCCTTCATCGCGACGCTGGGCATGATGATGCTGCTCAAGGGCCTGTCGCTGGTGATCTCGGGCACCAAGCCGATCTACTTCAACGACACGCCGGGCTTCACCGCCATCTCGCAGGATTCGCTGATCGGCGACATCGTGCCGGCGCTGCCCATTCCCAATGCGGTGCTGATCCTCTTCCTGGTGGCGGTGGCCGCGAGCATCGTGCTCAACAGAACGATCCTCGGGCGCTACACCTTCGCGCTCGGCAGCAACGAGGAGGCGGTGCGCCTGTCGGGCGTGAACACCGACTTCTGGAAGATCGTGGTCTACACGGTCAGCGGCGGCATTTGCGGCATCGCGGGCCTGCTGATCGCGTCGCGGCTGAACTCGGCCCAGCCGGCGCTGGGGCAGGGCTACGAGCTCGACGCCATCGCGGCGGTGGTCATCGGCGGCACCTCGCTCAGCGGCGGCACCGGCACCATCGTGGGAACCATCATCGGCGCCTTCATCATGAGCGTGCTCACCAACGGCCTGCGCATTCTCTCGGTCGCGCAGGAATGGCAGACGGTGGTCACGGGCGTGATCATCATCCTGGCCGTGTACGCAGACATCCTGCGCCGCCGCAGCGGCAGCAAGGCGCACTGAATTCCCTGAGTTTCCGATCCGTCCGTTCCTTACAACCACAGGAGACTTCGCATGATCCAGAGAAGAACAGCCGTTGCGTACACGCTGGGCGCTGTGATCGCCGGCATGGCCGGCTTCGCGCAGGCACAGCAGGCGCAGGAGATCTACATCCCGCTCGTGTCCAAGGGCTTCCAGCACCAGTTCTGGCAGGCCGTGAAGTCGGGCGCCGAGCAGGCCGCCAAGGACCTGAAGGTGAAGGTGAGCTTCGAAGGCCCCGAGACCGAGGCCATGGTCGACAAGCAGATCGACATGCTCTCGGCCGCGCTCGCGAAGAAGCCGCAGGCCGTCGGCTTCGCCGCGCTCGACAGCCAGGCCGCCATTCCGCTGCTGAAGAAGGCGCAGGCCGCGAAGATCCCGGTGGTGGCTTTCGACTCGGGCGTGGACAGCGATATTCCGGTGACCACGACCACCACCGACAACAAGGCCGCCGCCGCGCTGGCTGCCGACAAGATGGCCGAGCTCATCGGCAAGAGCGGCGAGGTGGCGCTGGTGGTGCACGACCAGACCAGCCGCACCGGCGTCGACCGGCGCGACGGCTTCGTCAACCGCATCAAGTCGGCCTACCCCAACATCAAGATAGTGAGCGTGCAGTACGGCGGCGGCGATCAGTTGAAGTCGACCGAGATCACCAAGTCGATATTGCAGGCATCGCCCAACATCAAGGGCATCTTCGGGGCCAACGAGGGCTCGGCCATCGGCGTGGTCAACGGCGTGAAGGAGATGAAGCGCACCGGCAAGGTCGTGATCATCGGCTACGACTCGGGCAAGCAGCAGAAGAACGCGATCATGGACGGCAGCATGGCCGGCGCCATCACGCAGAACCCGGTGGGCATGGGCTACAAGACCGTCGAGATGGCGGTGAAGGCCGTCAAGGGCGAGAAGCTGCCGAAGATCGTCGACACCGGCTTCTTCTGGTACGACAAGACCAATATCGCCGATCCCAAGATCGCCGCGGTGCTGTACGACTGATACGACGAAGAAGACCCATGACCATCGTCCGCTCCATGCGCGTGCTCGACGTGCGCTTTCCCACCTCGCAGCATCTGGACGGCTCCGATGCGATGAATCCCGATCCGGACTACTCGGCGGCGTACGTCGTTCTCGAGACCGACCAGCCGGGGCTGGAAGGTCATGGCCTCACATTCACCATCGGCCGCGGCAACGAGATCTGCTGCGCGGCCATCGAGGCGATGAGCCACCTGGTGGTGGGGCTCGACCTCGCATGGGTGGCCGAGGACATGGGCCGCTTCTGGCGGCACGTGACCTCCGACAGCCAGTTGCGCTGGATCGGCCCCGACAAGGGCGCGATCCATCTCGCGACGGGCGCCGTGGTCAACGCGATGTGGGACCTGTGGGCCAAGTCCGAAGGCAAGCCCGTGTGGCAGCTGGTGGCCGACATGAGCCCGGAGGAACTGGTGCGCTGCATCGACTTCCGCTACATCACCGACTGCATCGCGCCCGACGAGGCGCTCGCATTGCTGCGCGAGGCATCGAAGGGCAAGCAGGAACGCATCGCCACGCTGAAGGCCGAGGGCTACCCCTGCTACACCACCTCTGCCGGCTGGCTGGGCTACCCCGACGAGAAGCTGCGGCGGCTTGCGCAGGAAGCGATCGACGCGGGCTTCAGCCACATCAAGCTCAAGGTGGGCCGCGACCTGCAGGACGACATCCGCCGCCTGAAGGTGGCGCGCGAGGTGCTCGGGCCCGATCGGCATTTGATGATCGACGCCAACCAGGTGTGGGAAGTGGGCCAGGCCATCGACTGGGTGCGGCAGCTTGCCTTTGCCAAGCCATGGTTCATCGAGGAGCCCACCAGCCCCGACGACGTGGAAGGCCACCGCAGGATCCGCGAGGGCATCGCGCCCGTGAAGGTGGCCACGGGCGAGATGTGCCAGAACCGCATCATGTTCAAGCAGTTCATCATGCGCGGCGGCATCGACGTGGTGCAGATCGACGCCTGCCGGCTCGGCGGCGTGAACGAGATCCTCGCGGTGATGCTGATGGCCGCGAAGTACAAACTGCCCGTGTGCCCTCATGCGGGCGGCGTGGGGCTGTGCGAGTACGTGCAGCACCTCTCGATGATCGACTACCTTTGCATCTCCGGCACGCGCGAGGGCCGCGTGGCCGAGTATGTCGACCATCTGCACGAGCATTTCGTGGAGCCCTGCGAGGTCCGCAACGCGGCCTACATGCCGCCGAAGGGGCCGGGCTTCTCGATCGAGATGAAGCCGCAATCGCTGGAGCAGTACCGCTTTCGCGGATAAGGAAAGGCATCGCACGACATGGACCTGAACCTGAAAGACAAGGTGGTGATCGTCACCGGCGGTGGCAGCGGCATCGGCGCGGCCATCTCGACGACGCTGGCGCAGGAAGGCGCGGTGCCGGTGATCCTCGGCAAGAACCCGCTCGATGCATCTTTCGAGGAAGGGCTTCGCAGGCTGCAGCCGCGCACGCGCTTCTTCCAGCTGGAACTGATGGAAGAGGCCGCGTGCGCCAAGGCCATCGGCGACACGGCTGCAGAGTTCGGCCGCATCGACGGGCTGGTCAACAACGCGGGCGTGAACGACAGCGTGGGGCTGGAGGCGGGGCGTAATGCGTTCGTCGCCTCGCTCGAACGCAACCTGATCCATTGCTACGTGATGGCGCACCACTGCCTGCCGCACCTGAAGGCGAGCAAGGGCGCCATCGTCAACATCTCTTCGAAGACGGCGGTGACGGGGCAGGGCAACACCAGCGGCTACACGGCGGCCAAGGGCGCGCAGCTGTCGCTCACGCGCGAATGGGCCGCTTCATTGCTGGAAGACGGCGTGCGCGTGAACGCGGTGATCCCGGCCGAGGTGATGACGCCGCTCTACCAGCGATGGATTTCCGCCTTCGACGAGCCCGATCGCAAGCTCGCCGACATCACCGACAAGATCCCGCTCGGGCGCCGCATGACGACGCCCGAGGAGATCGCTAACAACGTCGTCTTTCTGCTGTCGGAGCGCGCCTCGCACACGACGGGGCAATGGGTGTTCGTCGACGGCGGTTATACGCATCTGGACCGGGCGCTGACCTGATCCTTTCCTCTTTCGATTGGAATTGCCCATGCGCCATTTCCTGGCTCTGGATTTGAAGGACGACCCGGCCCTCATCGCCGAATACGAGGCTTATCACCGAGATATCTGGCCCGAGGTGCGCGCGCATCTGAATTCGCACGGCGTGACGGCCATGGAAATCCATCGGCTCGGCACGCGGATGGTGATGCTGATGGAGACCGACGACGCGCGCTACGACCCTGCGGCAATGGCGCTTGCGACGCGCGGCAACCCGAAGATCGCCGAATGGGAAGAGCTCATGTGGAAGTTCCAGGCGCCCACGCCATGGACGCCGGAAGGCGAGAAGTGGGTCGAAATGACGCGTATCTTCCGGTTGTAATCAAAAGATTCTTTTTTGATCCGGATTTGAGATTTTTGCCATATGTTTACATTTGCTGGGCAAAATGCCGGGCATGCCAAACATCGCATCCATTCTTAAATCCGAGATTTCGCGTGTCGCCCGCAAGGAAGTTCGCGCGGAAATGGAAACCCTCAAGAAGGCATCCGTTCACCATCGCGCGGCCATCGCGGCGCTGCGCCGCCAGGTGAGTTCGCTGGAGAAGGAGTTGCGCAACGTCGCCAAGGGCACGGCCCGCAATTCGCGCGCGAGCGCACCGGAAGAGGCCGGAGACGACAGCCCCAAGCGCCGGTTCAGCCCAGGCCGGTTGGCTGCCCACCGCGAGAAGCTGGGTATTTCCGCCGCTTCCTACGGGAAGCTGGTGGGCGTATCGGGCCAGACGATCTACCACTGGGAGCAGGGCAAGGCACGCCCCCGCGCCGCGCAGCTCGAAAGCCTCGCGGCCGTGCGCGGTCTGGGCAAGCAGCAGGTGGCCGAGCGGCTGGGCGAGGCCGGATAACCAGCCCCGGCTCTTTTTCTTCTTCCTTTTTCCTGCGTCAGTGATCGTGATGCAGGTAGCTCGCCTGCCTCGGCAGCCTCAGGCTCACGAGGAAGGCGACGACCATCATCGCGCTCACGTACCAGAAGAAGGCCGACTCGTGCCCCAGTGACTTGAGTCCCAGCGCCACGTATTCGGCCGAGCCGCCGAAGATCGCGTTCGCTACCGCATAGGCCAGCCCCACGCCCAGCGCGCGGACTTCGGGTGGAAACATCTCAGCCTTCACGATGCCGCTGATCGAGGTGTAGAAGCTCACGATGGCCAGGGCCGCGATGATGAGCACGAAGGCCAGCACGGGGCTCGTGGTGTGCTGCAGCGCGGTGAGGATGGGCACGGTCGTCAGCGCGCCCAGGCCGCCGAACAGCAGCATGTTGTTGCGCCGCCCGATGCGGTCCGACAGCGCGCCGAACACCGGCTGCATGCACATGTAGACGAAGAGCGCGCAGGTCATCACGTAGCTCGCCGTCTTGATCGGCAGGTGCACCGTGTTCACCAGGTACTTCTGCATGTAGGTGGTGAAGGTGTAGAAGATCAGCGAGCCGCCGGCCGTGTAGCCCAGCACGGTGAGGAACGCCGGGGTGTGGTGCCTGAAAAGGCCGGCGATGCTGCCGGCTTCCTTGTTCTTCTTCGCCTCGTCGGTCTGCGTCTCGTGCAGCGTGCGGCGCAGCAGCAGCGCCACCACCGCGGCGATGGCGCCGATCACGAAGGGAATGCGCCAGCCCCAGGCCTTGAGTTCGGCCTCCGTCAGCAGCTGCTCCAACACCACGATGACGAGCACCGCGAGCAGCTGCCCGCCGATCAGCGTGACGTACTGGAACGACGAGAAGAAGCCGCGCTGCCCGCGCAGCGCCACCTCGCTCATGTAGGTGGCTGTGGTGCCGTATTCGCCCCCCACCGAGAGGCCCTGGAACAGCCGGCAGACCAGCAGCAGGAAGGGCGCCCACGCGCCGATCTGCGCATAGGTGGGCAGGCAGGCGATGACCAGCGAGCCGCCGCACATCATCGTCACCGAGATCAGCATCGAGGTCTTGCGCCCGAGCCGGTCGGCCAGGCGGCCGAAGAGCCAGCCGCCGATGGGGCGCATGAGGAAGCCCGCCGCGAACACGCCGGCGGTGTTCAGCAGCTGCGCGGTGGGGTCGGACTTGGGAAAGAAGGCCGGCGCGAAGTACAGCGCCGAGAAGGCATACACGTAGAAGTCGAACCACTCGACCAGGTTGCCGGAGGAGGCCGCCATGATCGCGAAGACGCGATGGCGTTTTTCTTCGGCCGTGTAGTGCGGGGGAGATGAAGCAGAGGCCGCTGGGCCTCCCGAGGTAGGCGTGACTGCGCTCATGGTGCCTTCTGTCCTGTTCTTTGCCGTGCGGCAGATGTTGTCGTTTGCGAAAACATTCTGCGCCGGCACCGGAAGGCGGCGTGTCGGCCGATGCCGCATCGGCCTACCCCCGGAATGGCCTTCCCCGGGGGCTTCGGCAGGATCAGAAAGTACCGGGCAGCAGGATGCTCGAATCGACCTCGTCGATGTTCGTGCGGCCGCAGAAGGCCATCGTGATGTCGAGTTCCTTCTGGATGATCTGCAGCGCGCGCGTCACGCCTTCCTGCCCGAAGGCGCCCAGGCCGTAGAGGAAGCTGCGGCCGATGAGCGTGCCGCGGGCGCCCAGCGCGCGGGCCTTGAGTACGTCCTGCCCGCTGCGGATGCCGCCGTCCATCCACACCTCGATCTCGGTGCCCACCGCGTCGACGATGGCCGGCAGCGCCGCGATGGAGGAGGGCGCGCCGTCCAGTTGGCGGCCGCCGTGGTTCGACACGATGAGCGCGTCGGCGCCGCTGGAGGCCGCGAGGCGCGCGTCCTCCACGTCCATGATGCCCTTGAGGATCAGCTTGCCGCCCCAGAGCTTCTTGATCCATTCCACGTCGGCCCAGCTCAGCGCGGGGTCGAACTGCTCGGCGGTCCACGATGAGAGCGACGACAGGTCCTTCACGCCCTTGGCGTGGCCCGCGATGTTGCCGAAGGTGCGGCGCTTGGTGCCCAGCATGCCCATGCACCAGCGCGGCTTGGTGGCCAGGTTGATGAGGTTCTTGATGGTGGGCTTGGGCGGCGCGGTCAGGCCGTTCTTGATGTCCTTGTGGCGCTGGCCGAGGATCTGCAGGTCGAGCGTTAGCTGCAGGGCGGTCACGTTGGCGGCCTTGGCGCGCTCGATCAGGCGCTCGATGAAGTCGCGGTCCTTCATCACGTAGAGCTGGAACCAGAAGGGATGGCGGCCGGTGTTCTCTGCGATGTCTTCGAGCGAGCAGATGCTCATGGTCGACAGCGTGAACGGAATGCCGAAGGCCTTGGCGGCGCGCGCGCCCAGGATCTCGCCGTCGGCGTGCTGCATGCCGGTGAGGCCGGTGGGCGCGATGGCCACGGGCATCGCGGTCTCCTGGCCGACCATGGTGGTGCGCAGCGAGCGGCCCTCCATGTTCACCGCCACGCGCTGGCGCAGCTTGATCTTCTGGAAGTCGCTCTCGTTGGCGCGGTAGGTGCCCTCGGTCCAGGCGCCGGAGTCGGCGTAGTCGTAGAACATCTTCGGCACGCGCCGCTTGGCGATCACCCGCAGGTCGTCGATGTTGGTGATCTTGGAAAGGTCGGACACGGGCGGTCTCCTGCAGTTTCTTGTGGTGGATCGGCGGAAGCTAACCGGCCATTATCAGCAGGCGCCCAGGGGCGCCATCTGAAAAATTCCGGCCCTGCTGCTGAAAAGAATTCAGCTCGCCCGTTCGCGCAGCGCCTCGCGCAGCCACTCGACGAAGGTCGCGCACTCCCACCGTTCCATGGCGCCCGGCTTCCAGCACAGGAAGTAGGCGTTGGGCGAAGGCACGCTGCGCCGCGACAGCCGCACCAGCCGGCCGTTGTCGAGCCATGCGCTGCCCAGGCGCAGGTGCATGAGCACCACGCCGAAGTCTTCGGCGGCGGCATCGAGCGCCAGCCCGAGGTCGTTGAACTGGTGGCCCGTGGCGGGCTCGGGCAGGCCGATGCCGCAGGCCTTGAACCAGGTGCGCCACGACTCCAGCGGCGTGCGCAGCAGCTGCGCGCGCGACACCTCGGCATCGGTCTCGAAGGCTTCGAAGGGGCCGTGGCGTTCGAGGTAGGCGGGGCTGCACACCGGCGAGACGTCGTCGGCCAGCAGCTGGACGAACTCGCGGTCATGGAAGGGGCCGGTGCCGAAGCGCAGCTCGATGTCGGCTTCTTCCGCTGTGGTGTTGCGCACCGGCATGGTCACCTGCAGCATCAGCTCGATGTTCGGGTAGGCATCGCGAAAGCGCGCCAGCCGGGGCAGCAGCATCTGGCGCGAGAAGGTCGGCGTGACCGCCACGCGCAGCCGCCGCACCTGCGACTCGGGCTCGCGCCCCGGAACCTGCCGCAGCGCCGCGATGGCCTCGCGCACGCGCGCCAGGTAGGCCATGCCGTCGGTGGTGAGGCTGAAGTCGCTGCCCGTGAAGAACTTGAGCCCCAGCAGCAGCTCGAGCTGGCGGATGCGGTGGCTCACGGCGCTGGGCGTCACGGCGAGCTCCTCGGCCGCGAGGTTCACGCTGCGCAGCCGTGCGACGGCCTCGAAGGCCTGCAGGCCCTGTGTCGAGGGGAGACGCGGAGAAACCATCTTTTGTCGGGAGGGGTAGCGGGGTAGGATGGTAGCGAACGCTTCCGGTCCTGCCCGGCCGAAGCACCGGCTCAGAAGAATTCCCAAAACAACAGGAGACGAGCGCATGGTCTGGCAACAGGTTTACAACCCCTTCGGCAACATGATCGTATCGACGGCGCTGGCCGCGATACCTGTGGTGGTGATGCTGGTGTGCCTGGGGTTGCTTCACGTCAAGGCGCACTACGCGGCGGGGCTGGGCCTGCTGAGCGCCGTGCTCATCGCGGTGTTCGCCTTCGGCATGCCGGCCGACATGGCGGGCAAGGCCGCCTTCCTGGGCGGCGTCACCGGCCTGCTGCCCATCGGCTGGATCGTGCTGAACATCATCTTCCTGCAGCAGCTCACGCAGCAGAACGGCAGCTTCCAGATACTGCAGGACTCCATTGCCGGCATCACGGAAGACAGGCGCCTGCAGCTGCTGCTCATCGCGTTCGCCTTCGGCGCCTTCTTCGAGGGCGCGGCGGGCTTCGGTACGCCGGTGGCGGTCACGGCGGCCATCCTCATCGGGCTGGGCTTCTCACCGCTCGCGGCATCGGGGCTCTCGCTCATCGCGAACACCGCGCCGGTGGCCTTCGGCGCATTGGGCACGCCGGTCATCACGCTGGCCAAGGTGCACGGCTACGACCTGATGGCGGTCACCGCGATGATCGGGCGGCAGCTGCCGTTCTTCTCGCTGCTGGTTCCCTTCTGGCTCATCTGGGCCTTCGCGGGGCGCAAGGGAATGATGGAGGTGTGGCCGGCCATCCTGGTGACGGGCGTGTCCTTCGCGATTCCGCAGTTCCTGGTGTCGAACTACATCGGGCCGGAGCTGGTGGACATCATCGCGGCCATCGTCTCGATGGTGTGCCTGGTCGCGTTCCTGCGCGTGTGGAAGCCGAAGAAGGTCTGGACCTCGGTCTCGCTCAAGGGACACGAGGCCGACGGCGGCGAGGCTTCCGCTGCCGTCGCGCCGACGAAGCATTCGAGCGCCGCCGTGATCCGCGCCTGGACCCCGTGGCTCATCCTCACCGTGTTCGTGTTCATCTGGGGCCTGCCGGTGGTGAAGACCTGGCTCAACGGCATCTTCGCGCCGAGCTTCCCCATCGACGGGCTGCACAACATGGTCGAGAAGGTGGCGCCGGTGGTGCCCAAGCCGACGAAGGAGGGCGCGGTGTACCAGCTGCTGCTGCTCTCGGCCACGGGCACCGGCATCCTGGTGTCGGCCATCGTGGGCGGTCTGGTGATGAAGTACAACCCGATCCAGCTCGTGGCCGCCTACGGCCGCACGCTGTGGCTGGTGAAGTTCTCGCTGCTCACCATCGTGCTGATGCTCGCGCTGGGCACGCTCACGCGCTACTCGGGGCTGGACACCACACTGGGCCTGGCCTTCGCCAACACCGGCGTGCTGTACCCCTTCTTCGGCACGCTGATGGGCTGGCTGGGCGTGGCGCTCACGGGCTCCGACACCGCATCGAACGTGCTCTTCGGCGGCATGCAGAAGGTGGCGGCCGACCAGCTCGGCCTGAGCCCCAACCTCATGGGCGCGGCCAACAGCTCGGGCGGCGTGATGGGCAAGATGATCGACGCGCAGTCGATCGTGGTGGCTTCCACCGCCACGCGCTGGTTCAACCATGAAGGCGAGATCCTGCGCTACGTGTTCTTCCACTCCATCGCGCTGGCCTGCCTCGTGGGCTTCTACGTGACGCTGCAGGCCTATGTGTGGCCGTTCACGCTGATGGTCGTGAAGTAGCGGCTGCCGAGGCGGGCAGCGTCGCCGCCAGCGCCTGAAGCAGCCGGCGCAGGTCGTCGACCGCTTCGCGCGCCGACGCTGCGCCGCCCATCTGCGCCTTGACGATGGAGCCATCGACGCCCAGCGCCGCGGCCTGCGCAACGGCCATGCGCTGCGAGCCTTCCAGTGTTTCGGGCAGCAGCCCGGCAATCACCTCGACCATCTCGCGCTTGTGCTCGCGCGAGATGTCGCTCGCGCCGCTCACGCTGCCGCCGACTTCGACCACCGAGTTGATGAAGGCGCAGCCGCGGAAGGCCGGGTCTGCGAACCATTCGTCCATGGCGTCGGCCAGCACTTCCAGCGCCTGGCCGCCGCCGATGCGCTGCTGCGCGCCGAGCCGGCCGAGCGCATCGACGAACCACGCCATCCACAGGCCGTGGCGGTGATCGAGGAAGGCCCGCACCAGGTCGTCCTTCGACGGGTAGTGCCGGTAGAAGGTGACCTTGGTGACGCCCGATGCGGCGATGACGCGGTCGATACCCGTGGCGCGGATGCCGTCGGCGTAGAAGAGGTCGTGCGCGGTGCGCAGGATGCGCTCGCGCGCCGGCAGCTCGGAGATGGAAGAGATGTCCATGGCGTGATTGTAGGCATGTAGACAGGTCTGTCTACATGTGGCACATTTCAGCGCATTCCCTCCAACCTCCATCGAAAGAACCACCATGGAATCACGCCCGCCGCTGCCGCCCTTCACCCTCGAATCCGCCATCCAGAAGGTCCAGGCCGCTGAAGACGCCTGGAACTCGCGCGACCCCGTTCGCGTGAGCCTGGCCTACACGCCCGACACCGAATGGCGCAACCGTGCCGATTTCGTCAACGGCCGCGAACAGGTGGTGGAGTTCCTGTCGCGCAAGTGGACGCGCGAGCTCGACTACCGCCTCAAGAAGCAGCTCTGGGCCTTCATGGACAACCGCATCGCCGTGCGCTTCGAGTACGAATGGCACGACGACTCGGGCCAGTGGTACCGCAGCCATGGCAACGAGAACTGGGAGTTCGCTGAGAACGGCCTGATGCAGAGGCGCTACGCGAGCATCAACGACCAGCCCATCAAGGAATCGGACCGCAAGTTCCACTGGGCGCGCACCTGAGTCTCGGCAGGGCGGGCGCCTCCGGGCACGGCTGTTGCTTGCTTTTGGTGCATGGAGACGCCCGTACTGAACCCTGCCGCCAGCCACCCGCTGTGGCAGCACCAGCTCGGCCTGCTGCTGGAATCGACGGGCGAGGGCATCTTCGGCATCGACCTCGACGGCCACTGCATGTTCATCAACCGGGCCGGCGCGCAGATGCTCGGCCATGAGGTGGGCGACGTGCTCGGCTCGAACATGCACGAGCTCACGCATCACTCGCACCCCGACGGCTCGCATTACGCCGACACCGACTGCCCCATCTTCAACGCCTTCCGGCGCGGCCTGCCTTGCCGCATCGACACCGAGGTGTTCTGGCGCCGCGACGGCAGCGCCTTCGCGGTCGAGTATTCGAGCCACCCGATCATGGACGGCGCGCAGGTGCGTGGCGCCGTCATCACCTTCGTCGACATCACCGAGCGCCGCCGCCAGGCGGAAGCGCTGCAGCAGGCCAAGGACGAACTCGGCCTGCGCGTGCAGGAGCGCACCCGCGAGCTCAGCGACGCGCTCGCGCAGCTGCGCGAGCTCTCGGCATGGCTCGACAAGGTGCGCGAGGAAGAGCGCACCCGCATCGCACGGGAGGTGCACGACGAACTCGGCAGCCTGCTGGTGGCGCTGAAGATGGACGTCAACTGGATCGGCAAGCGCTTGGGCGAACAGCAGGAGCGAACGCCCGACGCGGCGCAGGCCATGCGCGAGCAGATGCGCTGCAAGTGCACGAACATGAGCCAGCTCATCGAGCGCGCGGTCGACAACGTGGGGCGCATCATCACCGACCTTCGCCCCAGCATCCTCGACCACCAGGGCCTGTGGGCCGCGCTCGAATGGCAGGCGCACGAGTTCGTGCAGGCGGCCGAGCTGGAGCTGGACTGGCGCTTCGACGTGCCGCCCGGCGTGGAACTGCCAGAGCCCGCGGCCATCGCGGTGTTCCGCATCTTCCAGGAGATGCTGAGCAACGTCGGGCGCCATGCGAAGGCGAGCAGCCTCGGCATCCGCATCGGCGTCGAACAGGAGCGGCTGAGCATCAGCGTGCGCGACGACGGCGTCGGCGCGCCGGCGCAGGCCTTCGAGGCGGCCACCTCCTACGGCGTGCTCGGCATGCGCGAGCGCGCGCGCCACTTCGGCGGGCGCATCGACATCGAGAGCCGCGTGGGCGAGGGCAGCACCTTCCGGCTGCACCTGCCGCTGCACGTGGATGCCCACGGAGGCGCGCAATGAGCGACATCCGCGTGCTCATCGGCGACGACCACCGCATCGTGCGCGAGGGCCTCAAGCAGATGCTGGGCGACCTCTCCAACGGACTGCCCGCGATGGTCGTGCGCGCCGAGGCGCAGACCGGCCCCGAGGTGCTGGAAGCCGTGCAGTCGCTCGGCGGACCCGAGGGCCTGGACGTGGTGCTGCTCGACATCGCCCTGCCCGGCCGCGACGGGCTCGACGTGCTGCAGGCGCTGCGCAAGCAGTGGCCGTCGCTTCCGGTGCTGATGCTGAGCACCTACCCGGAGAAGCAGTACGCGGTTCGCTGCATCAAGCTGGGCGCATCGGGCTATCTCAACAAGAGCGCCGACGCCGACGACATGGTCGGCGCGGTGCGCAAGGTGGCGGCCGGCGGGCTCTATGTGTCCGCGGCCACGGCCGAGGCCTTGGCCACGGCCGTGGGGCGAGGCGCCGGGCAGGGCGCCGAGGTGCTCTCGCACCGCGAGCACCAGGTGTACCGGCTGCTCAGCGCGGGGCATAGCGTGAGCGAAATCGGTGCGCAGCTGGGCCTGGCGCCCAACACCGTGAGCACCTATCGCGCACGCATCCTCGAGAAGACCGGCACCAAGAACGACGTGGAGCTGGCCCTGTATGCCGAACGCCACGGCAAGCAGGGCGCCCACGGCTGAAAAAAAGCCCAGAGACGCCGCCGGCGTGCACCGGCTTGTAGTGCCAGCCCTACAAGGCCTCGACATCGGCGGCACGATCTGATGCCGCAGGCTGCGCAACGGCTTCCGCAGCGCCTTTCCGGCCCGGCGCTTGCAACGGCGGCTGCATCTTTCCAACGAGGTGCACCACCATGTCCCACCCGCAAGAACCGACCGCCTGCGATCCCTACGATGCCGACCGGCCACTGAACATGCGCTGCGCCTGCGGGCGCGTGCATGGTGCGCAGCGCGCAGGCGTGCTGCCGGAGGAAAAGCTCGAGGCCAGCCTCATGAAGGCGCTGTTCCCCGTCGACAGCGTGCGGCGCGGCTTCCTGCGCGCCGTGGGCGCGGGCACCGCGCGTGCCGCCATCGCCTCGGTATTCCCGCTCGGCGCGCTGCAGGCCATGGCGCAGGAGAAGGCGCCGCTGGAGAAGACGAAGCTCAAGATCGGCTTCATTCCCATCACCTGCGCCACGCCGCTCATCATGGCGCACCCGCTGGGCTTCTATCAGAAGCAGGGCCTCGACGTAGAGGTGGTGAAGACAGCGGGCTGGGCGCTCATCCGCGACAAGATGCTCAACAAGGAGTATGACGCCACGCACTTCCTGTCGCCGATGCCGCTGGCCATTTCGATGGGGGCGGGCTCCAACGCGGTGCCCATGAACGTCGCGACCATCCAGAACACCAACGGGCAGGCCATCACCCTGGCCAACAAGCACAAGGACAAGCGCGACCCCAAGACCTGGAAGGGCCTGAAGTTCGCGGTGCCCTTCGAGTACAGCATGCACAACTTCCTGCTGCGCTACTACGTGGCGGAAGCGGGCCTGAACCCCGACACCGACATCCAGATCCGCGTGGTGCCGCCGCCCGAGATGGTGGCCAACCTGCGCGCCGGCAACATCGACGGCTACCTCGGCCCCGATCCGTTCAACCAGCGCGCGGTGTTCGAGGAGATCGGCTTCATCCACCTGCTCACCAAGGACCTGTGGAACGGCCACCCCTGCTGCGCCTTCGGCACGTCGACCGAGTTCATCGAGAAGAACCCCAACACCTTCGCGGCGCTGGTGCGCTCGGTGCTCACCGCCTCGGCCATGGCGCGCGATCCGAAGAACCGCGAGCTCATCGCCAAGGTGATCGCGCCCGCGCAATACCTCAACCAGCCCGAGACCGTGCTCACGCAGGTGCTCACCGGCAAGTTCGCCGACGGGCTGGGCAACATCCGCACCGTGCCCGAGCGCGCCGACTTCGACCCCATCCCCTGGCAGTCGATGGCCGTGTGGATGCTCACGCAGATGAAGCGCTGGGGCTACGTGAAGGGCGACATCGACTACAGGCGCATCGCCGAGAAGGTCTTCCTGCTCACCGACGCGAAGAAGCGCATGAAGGACCTGGGCCAGCCTGTGCCCGACGGGGCGTACCCCAAGTTCACCGTCATGGGCAAGGTGTTCGACCCCGCCAAGCCCGACGACTACCTCAAGAGCTTCGCCATCGCGAAGATGGCCTGAGCCATGCGCAGGAAGGCTCTTTCGTTCAAGGCGGCGCTGGTGTCGTTGCTGATGTTCCTGCTGCTGGTCGGTGTGTGGCAGGTCGCCACCGCACCGGCCGGCGGCGCTTCCGCGGCGGCAGGCATGACCGCCGAGCAGATCGAATACCAGAAGATGCTCGGCAAGGACCCGACGCAGGGCCAGGTGAAGAGCTCGGGCTTTCCCACGCCCGCCGAGATGGCCGCCACCGCGTGGAAGCACCTGTCGAATCCGTTCTACGACAACGGCCCCAACGACAAGGGCATCGCCATCCAGCTGGCCTGGTCGCTGGCGCGCGTGGGCCTGGGCTTCGCGCTGGCGTGCCTGGTGGCGGTGCCGCTGGGCTTCGTCATCGGCATGTCGCCGCTGCTGCACAAGGCCTTCGACCCCTTCATCCAGGTGCTCAAGCCGATCTCGCCGCTGGCGTGGATGCCGCTGGCGCTCTACACCATCAAGGACTCGTCGGTCAGCGGCATCTTCGTGATCTTCATCTGCTCGGTCTGGCCGATGCTGCTGAACACCGCCTTCGGCGTGGCTTCGGTCAAGCGCGAATGGCTCAACGTGGCCAGCACGCTCGAAGTGAAGCCGCTGCGCCGCGCGTTCCGCGTCATCCTGCCGGCGGCGGCGCCCACCATCCTCACGGGCATGCGCATCAGCATGAGCATCGCGTGGCTGGTCATCGTGGCGGCCGAGATGCTGGTGGGCGGCACCGGCATCGGCTACTTCGTGTGGAACGAGTGGAACAACCTGTCGCTCACCAACGTGATCTTCGCGATCCTTTTGATCGGCGTGGTGGGCATGCTGCTCGACCAGGCCTTCGCGGCGCTGCAGCGGAAGGTGACCTATGTGGAGTGAGCGCGCCATTCTTCCGGCCCGAGGTGAAGCCATGAACCAGCCTGTCGTTTCCGCCGCCGTGGAGGCGCCGGGCGCCCGCGGCTTCCTGCGCGTGGAGGGGCTGGCCAAGGCCTTCGTGCCCGCGCGGCCCGTGTTCGCCGACGTGTCGTTCACGCTCGAGCGCGGCGAGTTCGTCTGCATCATCGGCCACTCGGGCTGCGGCAAGACCACCATCCTCAACGTGCTGGCGGGCCTGGACCAGGCCAGCGCGGGCCACGTCTTCATGGACGGGCGCGAGGTGGCCGGCCCCAGCCTGGAGCGCGGCGTGGTGTTCCAGAGCCATGCGCTCATGCCGTGGCTCACCGTGCGCAGGAACATCGCCTTCGCGGTGGTCTCGCGCTGGCCCGGGTGGTCGGCCGCGCAGGTCGACGCGCAGGTGGAGCGCTTCGTCGCCATGGTCGGCCTGCAGGCGGCCATCGACAAGAAGCCCTCGCAGCTCTCGGGCGGCATGAAGCAGCGCGTGGGTATCGCCCGCGCCTTTGCGATCAGCCCCAAGATGCTGCTGCTCGACGAGCCCTTCGGCGCGCTCGATGCGCTCACGCGCGGCACCATCCAGGACGAGCTGATGGCCATCGTGCGGCAGACGCAGCAGACGGTCTTCATGATCACGCACGACGTGGACGAGGCCATCCTGCTGGCCGATCGCATCCTGCTGATGAGCAACGGCGTCGACCTGCCGCAGGGCGGGTACCGCGCGGGGAACATCGTCGAGACGGTGGTCAACCCGCTGCCGCGCGAGCGCACGCGCGCGTCGCTGCACCACCTCGACGGCTACTACGCGCTGCGCAACCACATCGTCGATTTCCTCGTCACGCGCGCGAAGGCGGCGTGACCTCGCCTTCATCCACCCCTCATCACGTTCCCATCACGTTCATTTCAATCAGGAGCAAACCCCATGAACCGCAACGACGTCACCGAGAAGATCATCGCCACCAAGGTCAGCAAGGGCATTCAGTGGGCCGACGTGGCCACGAAGGTCGGCCTCTCGAAGGAGTGGACCACCGCCGCCTGCCTCGGCCAGATGACGCTCGACGACAGGCAGGCGAAGATCATCGGCAAGATCTTCGGCCTCACCGCCGAGGAGCAGAAGTGGCTGAAGGTGGTGCCCTACAAGGGCTCGCTGCCCACGCCGGTGCCCACCGATCCGCTCATCTACCGCTGGTACGAGGTGGTGAGCGTGTACGGCACCACCATCAAGGAACTGATCCATGAGGAATTCGGCGACGGCATCATGAGCGCCATCGACTTCAGCATGGACATCCAGCGCCAGGCCGACCCGAAGGGCGACCGCGTCAACGTGGTGCTGTCGGGCAAGTTCCTGCCCTACAAGACCTACTGAGCGTACTCGGCCGGGCGCGGCCTTTGCTGCTGCTGGTGGTGCTGCCTGGCAGGCGGGCGCATCGCCCCGGCCGTGATGCCGTAGCCCTCGATGGCGCCCGCGATCGAGCGCGCCACCGCATCCACCGGCACCGCGATGCGCCGGTTGGTGCGCATGCGTTCGCGTGCGTAGCTGGCCGCGATGCGCTCGGCCAGCGGATCGATGGGGCCGTGCACGTCGGGGCTCACCACCGTCACGTGCAGCCGGCCGGCATGTTCCTGCCGCAGGCCCTCGGAGATCGCGTTCACCGCGTACTGCGTGCCGTGGTACACCGCCGAGCCCGGCGACAGCCCGTGCATCGCCACCGGCGCCACGTTCACGATGTGGCCCCAGCCCTGTTCTTGCATCGTCGGCAGCACCGCCGCGATGCCGAGCAGCACGCCGCGCAGGTTCACGTCGATCATGAGCTCCCACTCCTCGATCTTGCGGTTCCACAGCGGCGACATCGGCATCACGCCCGCGGCGTTGACGAGCACGTCGATCTGCTCGTGCGTCTCGAGCGCGAATTCGGCGAATGCTTCCATGTCGGGCCGGTGCGTCACGTCGAGCCGCTGGAAGCTGGCCGTGCCGCCCGTGGCCGTGATCTCGGCCGCGAGCGAGGCGAGCCTGTCGGTGCGGCGCGCACCGAGCACCACCTTGGCGCCGCGCCGCGCGAGCAGCCTGGCGGTCGCTTCGCCGATGCCGCTGCTCGCGCCGGTGATGAGTACGACTTTTTCCTGGATCGTGGTCATGGTGAACTCCTCGTGCTGATCTGTCTGCCGTGGGGCGCACACTGGAATGAGCGTGAGCCGGGCATGCAGAGAAGTGTGCGTTTTCGCGCGCCCGAAGCGGTAGACGAATCGAACGCGGTTTTTGCCTGATCCTGCAAAACGCGATGCCGACTGCGTCCGCCGCTTCGCCCGGCTCAGCGCCCCGTAGTGCTTTCGCGGTAGAGCACCATGCCCGCGTGGTACAGCACGCCGTCGCGGAACTCGCCGTCGGCCGTGAAGCCGGTGTCGTCGACGTAGTCGATGTGGTTGCCCGTCAGTCTGTAGCTGCCCCGGTAGGCGCTCGGGCGCGTGCCGCGCGCCTCGTCGTAGCGGCCGTTGGGGAGCAGTTCGTGGCGGATGTGGCCGTCTTGTGTCACCCACATGCCCACGAAGCGGTTCGGGTCTTCGAGCAGCCTGGGGCGTTGGGGTTGTGCCTGCGAAGGGCCCGAGGCCATGGCAAGCGATAGCGAGAGCGCGGTGAGTGCGCCTGTGCGACGTGCGGTGTTCATGGTGCGTCTTGGTTCGTGGATGGAGCGTCCATTCTTGAAAAAGGCGCGGGCGGGGCGTTAGTCGCTTCGTGCGAGTTTCTTGCCTGATTCCCCGAAGCCGCAGCGGCCGGTGCTGCCGGCTGATGCATCCATCGGTAATTCGCTTTGCACCATGTCGCAAGGATTGAGCAAGAGCCGGAAATCGCGGATGCTGCGCCGATGGACAACAAGCCTCCCCCGAACACGGCCCGCCCGCGCATCTACCTCGCGGGGCCCGACGTCTTTCGCCCCGACGCCAGGGCGCACTTCGTCAGGTTGTCGGCCGCCTGCGACGCAGCCGGCCTCGCGGCCCTGCTGCCGGCGGACGGCAACGAAGAGCAGACCTCCGATGCGCCCGAGAAGCAGATCTACGAAGCCAACATGCAGCGCCTACGCGGCGCCGACGGCGTGGTCGCCAATCTTGCGAGCTTCAGGGGCATGGAGCCAGATTCCGGCACCGTGTTCGAGGTCGGCGCGGCGATCGCGCTGGGCATCCCGGTCGTGGCCTACGGCGTGCCCGAAGGCAGCTACGCAGACCGCGTGCGCGCCGGGCTGCCGTGCGAGGTCGACGCGAACGGCGTGCTGCGCGAAGCCGGCACCGGCATCGCGGTCGAGGACTTCGGGCAGCAGCTGAACCTGATGCTGGCGTGTTCGATCCACATCGAGGCGACGCCGGAGGCGGCGTTGAAGAAGATGGCAGAGGTACTCGTCGGTGCCGTCCGGCGATAGCGCGCTACGCGGACATTCCGCCTTCGCTGGCAATCAGCGCGTGGCGTAGTTGCGAGGTAGTACTGTCTATCGCACTGATGCAACGTTGAAGCTCCGCATTGGCGAGGCGCAGGAGGGCGCCCAATTCGCTTCGGGTCGTCACGAGTGCTTCGAGATCGCTCGTGTGTTCTGGACCTATGAGCTTTTCGATGCAGGCATGCGCGTGCAGGACTTCCTGCAATTGCGCGGCATCGTCGCAGGCTTGCCGAGCAAATGCGTCGATTGCGGATTCAACAGGCGCGGAAGGAGACTGCGACTGCGCGCGAACGCGAGTGTGTTGAGCCATGAATGGCCTCCAAGAGGTGTGATTTCAAAAACCACCGCTCTCGCTTCCAAACGGGGGCGGCAGCTCGAACGGGTTGGAAGACCGGACACCTCTTGCGAGAACCGGCAGGGCTCGCGCCCTCCCGCCCGAGCCGCCATAAAAGTGGCACGAGCGAAAAAGCCGCAGACCATGTGCGGTGGTGAACTGCACCCCAAAAGTTGGACACCGATCCAATCCTTGGGGTGTTTTCATGGCGAAGTACGACGAGAAGTTCAAGCTGGCGGTAGTGCAAGACTACGAGGCAGGCAACCAAAGCTACGTGGCGGTGGCGCAGCGCCAC
>NZ_JABMJG010000012.1 GCF_013376045.1 Variovorax sp. SG517
TTCGCGGGGTCTCGCCCAAACTCGCTTCGCTCAAACAAGGGCGAGCCCTGATCCGCGAAACGCTGCGCTCCTCGGCGCAGCCAGAGGGGAGGGGAGAAGTACGGGCCTTTGCTTCGCTCGGCCACCAAGGCACGGCAGGCGCTTCGCTCCCGCCGTGCTTGGAATCGATCGTTGGTTGTTGGGGGCGGATTGAATCCGCGCCGAGCAAAGCGAAGGCCAGTCCAGGCTGTTCAAGAAGCCGAGCGAAGCGATGGCACGGGTCGCTCCCTTCTGGCTGCGCCGAGGAGCGCAGACGTAGGAGGGATAAGGGCCGCAGCTGTTTGAGCGAAGCGAGTTCTGCGGACCCCCTCCTACGTCGAGCACCGCAGGTTGCCCGTAGCGAAGCGAAGGGACGCAGACAGTAGGGTCGCCTTTCTTTTGCCTACGTTTCTTTGGCGAAGCAAAGAAAAGTAGGTCGGCTGCCGGGCCGAGACCCGGCCTCGGGAAGCAAACACTCCGCCTACCGAGGCAAAGCCAAAGCAAACGGCAAACTGACAACCCCCAGCAAGGTAGACAAAGTCACCAGCCCCGCCACATAAGGTCCGTTGTACCCCATGCGAGCAGCCAGCACATAAGCACTCGAAGCAGTAGGCACAGCAGAAAACGCCATCAGCACAGCCCCCTGCGCAGCATCCAGCCGAAGCGCCCGAGCCAGCCCCCAGGCCACCAACGGCAGCAACAGATGCCGTATCGCCAGCACAGACACGGCCAGCACCTTCCCCGCCCCGAGGGTGGAAAACTTCATCCCCGCCCCCGCGGCCAGCAGCCCAAGCGCCAGCGAAGCAGCCCCGATCCGCGTCAGCGTGGGAGTTGCCCAGCCGGGCACGCTCAGCCCCAGCACATTGGCCAGCAACCCCGCCACGGTCGCGACGATCAGCGGGTTGCGCACCAGCTGCCGCACGAACCCCGTCTGCGCATGCCGCGTCATCGGCCACACGGCCGCGATGTTGAAGATGGGCACGCACACGCCGATGAGCACGGCGATCAGCAGCAGGCCCTCGGAGCCTGCGAGCCTTTCGGCGAGCGCCAGGCAGATGAAGGAGTTGAAGCGGAACGCGACCTGCGTGCTGGCGGCGTGGTCACGCCGGTCGATGTGCGTGCGCAGGCCCGGTACGAAGGGCAGGGCATAGGCCAGCGCGATGCCGCAGGCTCCGATGCACAGGCCCGCGGTCAGCAGGTTCGACGTGGCGCCGAAGTCGAGCGGGCTGCGCACGATCGAGTGGAACAGCAGTACGGGAAATAGAAAGTAGTAAACGAGACTCTCGACCTGGTCCCACACGCGGCGGTCGAGGGCGGTGTAGCGGCACAGGAGCCAGCCGATGGCGATGAGGGAGAAGTCGGGGAAGAGCAGCTGCGCGTAATTCACCGCTTCGAGGATAAACCCGCTTGACCATGGGTAATCCAGAGCACGGAGACCGCCGGCTAGCCGCTAGCATCCGGGCTTCGTTTTTCGACATCAGCCAAGTCAGATCAATAAGGAGTTTTCGATGCAACGTCGTCAATGGGGCGCGATGGTGGGAGCCGCGGCACTGGTCGCAGTGGCGGGTCAGAGCTTTGCGCAGGGTTATCCCAACAAGCCCGTCGAACTGAGCGTGCCGTTCGCACCGGGCGGCACGACGGACATCGTGGCGCGCGTGATTTCCGATCCGCTGGGCAAGGTGCTGGGCCAGCCGGTGGTGGTGATCAACCGCGCTGGTGGCGGCGGCATCGTGGGCGCGGCCGAAACCGCCCGTGCCACGCCCGACGGCTACAAGCTGGGCATCGCCACGGTGTCGAGCACGGCGGCCAACCCGGCCATCAACCCGAAGACGCCGTACGACCCGATCAACGACTTCACGCCGATCATCAACATCGCGGCCACGCCGAACATCATCGCGGTCAACCCGAGCTTCCCCGCCAAGAACTACGCCGAGTTCGTGGCCGAGCTGAAGAAGAACCCCGGCAAGTACTCGTACGCCTCGTCGGGCACGGGCGGCATCGGCCACCTGCTGATGGAGCTCTACAAGAGCCTGACCAACACCTTCGTCACGCACATCCCCTACCGCGGCGCGGGCCCGGCGCTCAACGACGTGGTGGCCGGCCAGGTGCCGATCATGTTCGACAACATCCCCTCGGCCATGCCCTTCATCCAGAGCGGCCGGCTGATCCCGATCGTGGTGTCGGCGCCGCAGCGCCTGGCCGCGCTGCCCAACGTGCCGACCTTCAAGGAAGTGGGCCTGGAGCCGGTGAACCGCATGGCCTACTACGGCATCCTCGGCCCGAAGGGCCTGCCCAAGGAGGTGGTCGAGAAGATCAGCGCGGGCGTGAAGAAGGCGGTCGAAGAGCCGGCGGTGCGCAAGCGCATCGAGGACACGGGCTCGCTGATCGTGGCGAACACGCCCGACCAGTTCGCCGCGCAGATCAAGGCCGAGTACGACGTGTACAAGCAGGTCGTGAAGAAGCAGAACCTGAAGCTCGACTGAGGATCGCTCCTCGCACCAGGGAAGCCGCCCGCATGCCGGGCGGCTTTTTCTTTTTGCTATCTTGCAAGGCATGAGCACAGAGGCAGCCACGCAGACGACACCCGAGATCGACGATTTCATCGACGCCCTGTGGCTCGAGGACGGGTTGTCGAAGAACACGCTGGCGGCCTACCGCCGCGACCTGGCGCTGTTCGCGCAGTGGCTCGGGGCGCAGCGCAGCGGCACCGCACTCAACGCCGCGAAGGAGACGGACCTGCAGGCCTACATGGGCGCGCGGCTGTCGACCAAGGGCAAGGCCACGTCGGCCAACCGCCGGCTCACGGTGTTCAAGCGCTACTACCGCTGGGCGCTGCGCGAGCGGCGCATCGCGGCCGATCCGAGCATCCGGCTCGTGCCGGCGCGGCAGATGCCGCGGGCCATCAAGACGCTGTCCGAAAAGCAGGTCGACGACTTGCTGGGGGCACCCGACGTCGAGTCGCCACTCGGCCTGCGCGACCGCGCGATGCTGGAGCTGATGTACGCCAGCGGCCTGCGCGTGAGCGAGCTGGTGGCGCTCAAGGTCACCGACATGAGCCTCAACGACGGCGTGCTGCGCGTGCTCGGCAAGGGCAGCAAGGAGCGGCTGGTGCCTTTCGGCGGCGAGGCGCGGCGCTGGATCGAGCGCTACCTGGAAGAGTCGCGCCCGGCCATCCTCGACGGACAGCAGACGCCCGACCTGTTCGTCACCGCGCGCGGCGCCGGCATGACGCGCGTGATGTTCTGGATCATCGTCAAGAAGCACGCCACCGCGGCAGGCATCCACGTGCCGCTGTCGCCGCACACGCTGCGCCATGCCTTCGCCACGCACCTGCTGAACCACGGCGTCGACCTGCGCGCGGTGCAGCTGCTGCTGGGGCATGCGGACATCTCGACGACGACGATCTACACGCACGTGGCGCGCGAGCGCCTGAAGCAGTTGCATGCCACGCACCACCCGCGCGGTTGAGCCTTCGCAGGACTGGCGCATCGGCTGCGCCGGATGGAGCCTGCCGCGCGCGCTGTGGCCGGTGTTTCCGGCCGAAGGCTCGCACCTGGAGCGCTATGCGCAGCGCTTCGACGCGGTCGAGATCGATACCTCGTTCTACCGGCCGCACCGGCGCGAGACCTACGAGCGCTGGGCCGCGAGCACGCCTGAAGGGTTTCGCTTCGCGGTCAAGCTGCCCAAGGCTGTGACACATGAACGCCGGCTGGTCGATGCGATGCCGGCTTTCGAGGCGTTTGCCGCGCAGGTCGAAGGCCTCGGCTGCAAGCTGGGTGCGCTGGTCGTGCAGTTGCCGCCCAGCCTGGCGTTCGATGCAGAAGCGGTGCGCAGCTTCTTCACCGCGCTGCGGCACAGGCACCGCGGCGCGGTGGTGCTGGAGCCGCGCCATCGCAGCTGGTTCGCGCCGCAGGCCGACGGGCTCCTGTTGGACTTCGAAGTGGCCCGCGTGCTCGCGGACCCGGTGCTGTTCGACGAAGCCGCGGCCCCCGGCGGCTGGGCGGGCCTTGTCTATCTGCGGCTGCACGGTTCGCCGCGGCGCTACTGGTCCGCCTACGACGAAGAACTGCTCGCGCGCCTCGCCCGGCGGCTGCAGCGCGCTAAGGAGGAGGGTGCGCAGTGCTGGTGCGTGTTCGACAACACGGCCGGCGGCGAGGCAACGGGCAACGCGCTGACGCTGCAGCGGCTGCTGGAAAATCAACGATCAACAAGAGGAGACGGAACGTGAAATTCAACAGACTCTGCGCAGGCCTTGGGCTCGGCTTTGCAATGGCCGCAGCCGCCGGCCTCGCCGCCGCCCAGGCATTCCCGAGCGCCAAGCCCATCCGCCTGATCGTCGGCTATCCGCCCGGCGGCGGCATCGACTTCGCGGCGCGCACCGTGCAGGTGCCGCTGCAGGAGGCGCTTAAGCAGCAGCTGGTGGTCGACTACAAGCCCGGCGCGAGCGGCATGATCGCGGCCACCGAGCTCACGCGCCAGCCCGCAGACGGCTACACGCTGCTGCTGGCCAACACGGGGCCCTTCGCCATCGCGCCGTACCTGCAGAGCAAGCCACCCTATGACCCGATCAGGCAGTTCACCTACATCGGCCAGATCAGCCAGGGCAGCTACATCGCGGTGACGCGGCCGGACCATCCGGCGAAGAACCTCAAGGAGTTCGTCGCGTGGGCCAAGGGGCAGCCGGGCAAGGTCAACTTCGCCTCGGGCGGCAACGGCACCTCCACGCACCTCAACGGCGAGCTGATGAACCAGGTGACCGGGCTCGACATGACCCACGTGCCGTACAAGGGGAGCGCGCCCGCAGTGCAGGACCTGATCGGCGGGCAGACGCAGATCCTCATCGACGCGGGCAGCGTGCTGCTGCCGCAGGTGAAGGGCGGCAAGCTCAAGGCACTGGCCGTGACCGGCCCGGCGCGCGATCCGCAGCTGCCCGATGTGCTCACGGTGAAGGAGCTGGGGCTGGCGGGCATGGAGTCGGTCGGCTTCCAGGGGCTGGTCGGGCCGGCGAACATGCCCAAGGAAGTCGTCGACCGGCTTTCGAGCGAGCTGGCCAGGGCGCTGGCGCAGCCCGAGATCAAGGCCAAGTTCGCGACGGCGGGCGCCGAGGTGCATTCGCTCGGGCCGGCCGAGTTCGCGGCATTCGTGAAGGCGGACAATGAGAAGTGGTCCAGGCTGATCAAGGAGCGCAAGCTGCAGCTGGACTGACGCCATCCATCAAGCAAGCAGGCAGACGACACGGGCTGCCACACACGACACCATGAATTTCCTCGCTTCCTCGAAGCCCTCGCGCCGCACGGCGACCCGACTCCTCGTCGCCGCCGCGCTGTGCGCCGCATCCGGCGCCTTCGCGCAAACCGTGCCCAAGACCGTGCGCCTCATCGTCGCCTACCCGGCGGGCGGCGTCAGCGACGTGGTCGCGCGTGCGCTGGGTGACCGGCTCGCGGCGCAGATGGGCGTCACGGTGATCGTCGACAACCGCGCGGGCGCGAGCGGCGCCATCGGCATGGACGCCGTCGCCAAGGCCGCGCCCGACGGTGCGACGCTGGGCTTCTCGGCCATCAGCCCGCTGGTGCTGAGCCCGCACCTGGGCAAGCTGCCCTTCGACCCGCTGAAGGACGTGGCGCCCGTGGCCAGCGTGATGTATTCGCCGGTGCTGCTGATCGCCACGCCGGCAAGCAAGGCCAAGGACTTCAAGGCGCTGATCGACGATGCCAAGGCGCATCCGGGCGCGGTGCGCTGGGCCACCTCGGGGCCGGCCTCGCTCGGCCACATCGTGCTGGAGCAGCTGCGCGCCGCGGCCGGCGTCGACATCACGCACGTGCCCTACAAGGGCGGCGGCCAGCAGCTCAACGACGCGATCGGCGGGCAGTTCGAGATTCTTTCCACCAACGCGAGCCCGACGCTCTCCTCGCACATCCAGTCGGGCAAGCTGCGCCCGCTGGCGGTGGGCGCGCCCGCGCGGCTCGACAGCCTGCCGCAAGTTCCCACGCTGGGCGAGCTGGGCTACAAGGCGGCGAACATCAATTCGCTGTTCGGCGTGTTCGCGCCCGCCGCCACGCCGCCGGCGCTGGTCGCGAAGTACAACGCAGAGATCAACAAGGCGCTGGCCACGCCCGAACTGCGCGCCAAGCTGACGGCCACCGACAACGTGCCCACCGGCGGCACGCCGGCCGCGTTCGCGAAGGAAATCGCCAGCGAGTTCGAGAGCAACGGGCGCATCGTCAAGGCGGCGGGCATCAAGGCCGACTGACGCCTTCATGACACCTCCGCTTGTGGGTTGATCTTCCCTACCTTATAGTAGGTAGATGACCAACGCCACAGCCCTGTCCACCGGCAGCACCCGCGAGCAGATCCTCGCGGTGGCGCGGGGCCTGATCGAAACGCGCTCCTACCTGGGCTTCAGCTTCCAGGACGTGGCCGATGCGGTCGGCGTGCGCAAGGCCAGCCTGTACCACCACTTCCCGACCAAGGAGGCGCTGGGTGTCGCGGTGATCCGCGGGGCCACACAAGGCTTCAAGGACTGGGACGCCGCCCGGTCGCGCGAGCCGAAGGACGCGCTCGAATCGTATTTCCGCATGTACCGCAACACGCTCAGGGCCGGCTCGGCGATGTGTCCCGCAGGGGCGATGGCGCCGGGCTGGGGCGTCGTCAACGACGAACTGCGCCTTGCGGTGCAGGAGTTGCGCAACACGCAGGTGACGTGGCTCACCGGCGTGCTGGGCGCGCTGATGCCGCAGCGCAAGACCGGCGCCTCGGTGGCTTCGCTGGCTGCCTACGTCTTTTCCGTATGCCAGGGCGCGCTGCTGTCGGCGCGCATGACGGGCCGCGTCGAAGATTTCGACGACGCCATCGCCCAACTCAGGAGTTCCTTGCCGGGCTGAGGGCCCGGCGCCGTGCAGGCACGCTTCGGCGTGCTTATTTTTCGACCTCGAAGCCTACCGATTGGAAGGTAGTCAAACCTGCTGGAGAGTATTCATGAAAGCCGTCATTTCCGCCTACGCCCGTTCCCCGTTCCATTTCGCGAAGAAAGGCGCGCTCGCCGAAGTGCGCCCCGACACGCTCGCCGCCGGCGTGGTGCGCGGCCTGCTGCAGCGCTCCGACCTCGATCCCGCGCTGCTCGAGGACGTCATCCTCGGCTGCGCCTACCCCGAGGCCTCGCAGGGCAACAACCTGGCGCGCATCGTCGGGCTGCTGGCCGGCCTTCCGCACGAAGTGGGCGGCATGACGGTCAACCGCTTCTGCGGCTCCTCGATGCAGGCGGTGCACATCGCCGCGGCGCAGATCGAGGCGGGCATGGGCGATGCGTTCCTGTGCGTGGGCGTGGAGTCGATGACGATGGTGCCGCAGGGCGGCTTCAACTTCTCGCCGAGCCCGGAACTCAAGGAGCACACCGACGCCTACATCTCGATGGGCGAGACCGCCGAGAACGTGGCGCAGCGCTGGAACGTGAGCCGCGCCGACCAGGAGGCCTTTGCGGTGGAGTCGCACCGCAAGGCGGCCGAGGCGCGCTCTCATGGGCGGCTCGCCGGCGAGATCGTGCCGGTGCGCCTGGCTTCGGGCGACGTGATCGATGCCGACGGCTGCATCCGCCCGACCACCTCCGCCGAGGCACTGGCGAACCTCAAGCCCGCGTTCCGCCCCGACGGCGTGGTGACGGCCGGCACCTCGTCCCCGCTGACCGACGGCGCGGCGGCAGTGCTCGTCACCAGCGACGAATTCGCGGCGAAGCACGGCCTGAAGACGCTGGCGCGCATCCGCTCGTTCGCGACCGTGGGCGTCGACCCGGCGATCATGGGCATCGGCCCGATCCCGGCCACGCGCAAGGCGCTGGCACGCGCAGGCCTGAGCGCGGCCGATCTCGACGTGATCGAGATCAACGAAGCCTTCTCCTCGCAGGCGCTGGCTTGCATCCGCGACCTGGGGCTCGATCCGTCGAAGATCAACCTCGACGGCGGCGGCCTTGCCATCGGCCATCCGCTGGGCGCGACCGGCGCGCGCATCACCGGCAAGGCGGCGTCGCTGCTGGCGCGCGAGAAGGGCCGCTATGCGCTGGCCACGCAGTGCATCGGCGGAGGGCAGGGCATCGCGACGATCCTCGAGCGCGTCTGAACGCAGCGCCGGGCGCGAGAATGACGATCGCCACTGAAGACAAAGGAGACCCCATGGCCAAGCTGTATCTCGAAGACTTGAAGGTCGGCGACCGCTTCCGCAGCGGCGAGCACGCGCTGGATGTGGCGCAGATCAAGGCCTTCGCGCAGCAGTTCGATCCGCAGCCCTTCCACACCGACGAAGAGGCCGCGAAGAACACCTTCTTCGGCGGCCTTGCCGCGAGCGGCTGGCACACGGCCGCCCTCACGATGAAGCTGCTGGTCGAAAGCGGCATCCCGCTGGCCGACGGCATCATCGGCTCGGGCGGCGAGCTGCAATGGCCCCGGCCGACGCGACCCGGCGACGTGCTGCATGTGGAGGGCGAGGTGACCGCGATCGCGCCTTCTCGCTCCAAGCCCGGGCGCGCGATGGTGACGATGCATTGCCAGACGCTCAACCAGCGCGGCGAGGTGCTCCAGGACTTCTCGCCGAAGCTGGTGGTGCACGCCCGCCCGGCCTGAGCCCAGGAAAGCCCCGGGCGCGGCCTCAGGCCTTGTCCTGCGCTTGCGAGAGCTGGCGAAGCTCTTCGGCGCTGAAGCCGGCCCGGCCGCGTGCCTCGAGGTTGAAAGGCGGCTTGTGGCGCGGCGCGTCGTAGCGCGCGACCAGCGCCGGATAGCTGGCCTCCGGGTCGATGCCAGCGCGCTCGCACAGCCAGCGGTACCAGTGGTTGCCGATGGCCACGTGGCCCACTTCGTCGCGCAGGATGATGTCGAGGATCTCCACCGCGCGCAGCGCGTCGGGCGTGTTCACGCGCTTGAGCTTGCCCTGGATGAGCGGCGTGGCGTCGAGCCCGCGCGCTTCCAGCGTGCGCGGCACCAGCGCCATGCGGGCGAGCACGTCGTCCTTCGTCTTCTCGCACATGTTCCACAGGCCGTCGTGGCCGGGGAAGTCGCCATAGCGCCAGCCCATGTCCTGCAGATGCGCATGCAGCAGCGTGAAGTGCTGCGCCTCTTCGTGGGCCACGCGCAGCCAGTCGCGGTAGTAGGCCTCGGGCATGCCGTCGTAGCGCCAGACGGCGTCGAGCGCGAGATTGATGGCGTTGAACTCGATGTGGCAGATCGAATGGATCAGCGCGGCGCGGCCTTCGGTGGTGAAGGGCGAGCGCTTCTGCACGGCCGTGGCGGCCACGCGCAGCGGACGTTCGGGGCGGCCCGGTACGCCCAGATCGTCGCCCGTGGTGCGGATGGCTTCGGTTGCTATGGAATCGGTAGCGCCGTCCAGAGAGATGGCACTGATGGCACGGGTGGCGGCCACCTTTTCATCGGGATCTGTAAGGCGAAGCGCGGCCAGCGCGCTCATTCGGGGGTGCATCCCTACAATTCTAGGTTTTGACCTTGCAGGGACGGGAAACAATGGCGCTCTACGAACTCGACGGTGTGGCACCCCAGGTGGGCGAAGGTGCATGGGTGGCCGACAGCGCGGAGGTGATGGGCAATGTCAGGCTGGCGGACAACGCCAACGTGTGGTTCGGCGCCGTGCTGCGCGGCGACACCGAGACGCTGAGCATCGGGCGCAACAGCAACATCCAGGACCTGTCGGTGCTGCACGCAGACATCGGCTGCCCCCTGACCGTCGGCGACAACGTGACCGTCGGCCACCAGGTGATGCTGCACGGCTGCACCATCGGCGACAACACGCTGATCGGCATCCAGGCCGTGGTCTTGAATAACGCGAAGATCGGCCGCAATTCGATCGTTGGCGCCGGCAGCGTGGTGACCGAGGGCAAGGAGTTCCCCGACAACTCGCTCATCATGGGATCGCCCGCCAAGGTGGTGCGCACTCTCGACGACGAGGCCGCCGCCAAGCTGCGCCAGGGCGCGGAGAACTACGTATCGAATGCCCGCCGCTTTGCCAAAGGGCTGAAGAAGATAGCCTGACCATCCCGGTCGCAGGCACACACACAGAAAGAAGATGTTTTGAGCGAGCTGCACAAATTCCTGTTCGATGGCCTGCCGGTGCGCGGCATGATCGTGCGCCTGACGGACGCGTGGCAGGAGATCCTCGCGCGGCGCGCCTCCAACACCGCCACCGGCGCCTATCCGCAGCCGGTGGTCGAACTGCTCGGCGAGATGACGGCGGCTGCCACGCTGATGCAGGCCAACATCAAGTTCAACGGCGCGCTGATCCTGCAGATCTTCGGCGACGGGCCTGTCAAGGTGGCGGTGGCCGAATCCAAGCCCGACCTGAGCCTTCGCGCCACCGCCAAGGTGATGGGCGAACTGCCCGCCGACGCGCACCTGCCCGACATGGTCAACGTGAACAACAAGGGCCGCTGCGCCATCACGCTCGACCCCAAGGACAAGCTGCCCGGCACCACCCCCTACCAGGGCGTCGTGCCGCTCTTCGGCGACGACGGCGAGAAGCTGGGCAAGCTCAGCGACGTGCTGCAGCACTACATGCTGCAAAGCGAGCAGCTCGACACCACGCTGGTGCTGGCCGCCGACGACAAGGTGGCCGCGGGCCTGCTGATCCAGCGCCTGCCGGTCAGGGGCGAGGGCAACCTCGAAGGCACCTCCGACAAGGACCACGACCAGGCTAACGAAGACCAGATCGGCCGCAACGAGGACTACAACCGCATCTCGATCCTCGCGTCGAGCCTGACGCGCGACGAGCTGCTCACGCTCGACGTCGAGACCATCCTGCGCCGCCTGTTCTGGGAAGAGAAGCTGCTGCGCTTCGAGCCGCAGGCCGGCATGCTCGGCCCGCGCTTCGCATGCACCTGCGGCCGCGAGCGCGTGGCGCAGATGATCCGCGGCCTCGGCGAGCAGGAAGCCGAGAGCATCCTCGCCGAGCGCGGCAACATCGAGGTGGGCTGCGACTTCTGCGGAAAGCAGTACCGCTTCGACGCGGTGGATGCGGCGCAGCTGTTCACGCCGCTGGGCGACCAGATTCCGGGCAGCCCGGTCGTGCAGTAATCAGACGACAGATGCAGGCAGGCGCAACGCCTGCCTGATGCGGCCGAGCCGCCTGCCCCCCGCCGCGGGGGCCTTTCGAGTTCCAGCTTCCCGTTTCCAGGACATCCGCATCGCCCCTGCCTCAGGCATCGGGGCGAGCCGCTGCCGTGGCGCTCAGGGCAAACCCGAGCTTGCCGCGCGCTGCCGCTTGGCACACATTATGCAAATGGATTTGCGAATTTGATTTTCATGCAAATTCAATTGCACCAATTCGGTGAGCTCTTACTCCGGAAGGATTGTCATGAAGAAACTCGTACTCCGACTGCTCGCGGCCGCGGCCGTCGCCACGTCGTTCATCGCCGCTCCCGCCACGGCGGCCGGCCCGCTGCTGGTGGCGGTCGATACCGCATTCGTCCCCTTCGAATTCAAGGAGGGCGACAAGTACGTGGGCTTCGACATCGACCTGTGGGAGGCCGTCGCCAAGGAACTGAAGCTCGAATACAAGCTGCAGCCGATGGACTTCGCGGGCATCCTGCCCGCGCTGCAGACCAAGAACGTCGACGTGGCGCTGGCCGGCATCACCATCAAGGACGAGCGCAAGAAGGTCATCGACTTCTCCGACGGCTACTACGACAGCGGCTTCATCCTCATGGTGCCCACCGCCAGCAAGATCGCCGGCGTGGCCGACCTGAAGGGCAAGACGCTGGCCATCAAGACCGGCACCTCCGCCGCCGACTACGCCAAGGCCAACTTCGCCGGCACCGAGCTGCGCCAGTTCCCGAACATCGACAACGCCTACCTGGAGCTGATGACCGGCCGCGTCGATGCCGCCATGCACGACACGCCCAACGTCCTGTACTACATCGCCACCGCAGGTGCGGGCAAGGCCAAGGCGGTGGGTCCGCAGATGATGGCGCAGCAGTACGGCATCGGCTTTCCCAAGGGCAGCCCGCTGGTGCCGCAGGTGAACGCGGCGCTCGCGAAGATCAAGGCCGACGGCCGCTACGCCACCATCTACCGCAAGTGGTTCAAGGCCGAACCGCCGAAGTCCTGAGCGGCAGCCACGGAGCCATTCATGGATTTCGATTGGTCAGTGATCGCCGGCGCGCTGCCGGCGCTCTTGAAGGGCGCGCAACTGACGGTGCTCATCACCGTGGCGGGTCTTGCCGGAGGCACTCTTCTGGGCGTGCTGTTCGGCCTGATGCGCGCCTACGGGAACAACCTCGTCACGAGCATCGGCTTCGCCTACGTGGGGCTGGTGCGCGGCACGCCCATCGTGGTGCAGGTCATGTTCATCTACTTCGCCTTGCCCGGCCTGCTGGGCGTGCGCGTGGACCCGATGACGGCGGCCATCGCCTCCATCGTCATCAACTCGGGCGCCTACATCGCGGAAATCGTGCGCGGCGCTTTTCTCTCCGTGCCCCGCGGCCTGAGCGAGGCGGGGCTGGCCATGGGCCTGCCGCGCTGGCGGGTGCTGGCGTTCGTCGTCGGCCCGGTCGCGTTCCGGCGCATGACGCCGGCGCTGGGCAACCAGTTCATCGTGAGCCTGAAGGACACCTCGCTCTTCATCGTCATCGGCGTGGGCGAGCTGACGCGCCAGGGGCAGGAAATCATGGCCGCCAACTTCCGCGCCATCGAGATCTGGAGCGCGGTCGCTGCCATCTACCTGCTGCTGATCGGGCTTCTCACGCTCGGCCTGCGGACCGTCGAAAGAAGGATGCGCATCCTGTGAACATCGTCGAATTCAAGAATGTCGAGAAGCGCTTCGGCGCCAACAAGGTTCTCGACCGCGTGAGCCTGCAGATCCGCAAGGGCGAGGTCGTGGTGCTGATCGGCCCCTCGGGCTCGGGCAAGTCGACGCTTTTGCGCTGCATCAACGCGCTGGAGCAGATCGACGGCGGCGACCTGCTGGTGGACGGTCTCAGCGTGCGCGGCGGCAATGCCGTGGCGCGCGAGATCCGCCAGGAGGCCGGCATGGTGTTCCAGCAGTTCAATCTGTTCCCGCAGATGACCGCGCTGGAGAACGTCGCCTTCGGCCCGCGCCAGGTGCGCGGCGCCTCCAAGTCGCAGGCGCAGGCCCAGGCGGCCGAACTGCTTGCCAAGGTGGGGCTCGCCGAGCGCATGAACCACTACCCGAGCGAGCTCTCCGGCGGACAGCAGCAGCGCGTGGCCATCGCGCGTGCGCTGGCCGTGAGGCCCAAGCTGATGCTGTTCGACGAGCCCACTTCCGCACTCGACCCCGAGCTGCGCCAGGAGGTCCTGCGCGTGATGCAGTCGCTCGCGGAGGAGGGCATGACGATGGTGGTCGTGACCCACGAGATGCAGTTCGCCCGCAAGGTCGGGACGCGGCTGATCTTCATGGAGCACGGCCACATCACGGTCGACGGACCGCCGGCGCAGCTGCTGGACAACCCGCCCAACCAGCGCCTGCGCGACTTTCTTCAGCACGTGGAGTGACATGCCGACATTGAATTACCTCGAGGCCGCAGGCTCGCCCTTCGAGACCGGACGAACGCTGGGCCGCTTCGGCGCCGCGGCGATGCAGGACTACGCGCGGCATTCGCCTGCATGGGCATCGGTGATGCACCATCGTGGCACACCCGCCGCGGTGGCGATGTCCGCCTTGGTGCGTTCGCGCTTCCCGCGCATCTGGGACGAACTCCAGGGCCTGGCCGCAGGGCTGGAGCTGCCCTTCGAAGACGTGTTCCTGTGGAACTGCCGCGGCGACTTGTGGGCCATGGCGCCCGACGGCTGCACCACGGTGCAGGAATCGGCCGGCGCGCTGCGCCGCATCACGCACAACGAAGACGGCGACCCGGCCTTCGCCGGCCATTGCGCGATCGCCGGGTGCGTGGTGGAGGGCGGGGCCTCGTTCGCGTCCTTCGTCTATCCGGGATCGCTGCCGGGCCACACCTTCGCGGTGACCGACGGCGGGCTCGCGATGACGGTGAACAACCTTCGATGCCTGAACGTGCGGCCGGGCGTTCCGCGCATGGTGCTCGCGCGGGCGCTGCTCGAAGCCGCCAGCGTGCAGGATGTGCGCACGCTGCTCGAGTCGAACGAGCGCGCGGGCGGCTTTCACCTCACGGTGGCGCACCGAGCGTCGCCGGGGCTCTTCAGCGTGGAGTTCAGCTCCGAAGCATGCTCCATCGTGGAGATCGACGGGCGGCTGCTGCATGCCAACCATGCGCTGCACGCGTCGTTGCGCGACCTGCCGCAGATCGTCACGGGCTCTTCGCGGCATCGGCAGGAGCGCGGCGATGCACTGCTGGCCGGTGAGGGCGTGGCGGTCGATCCGCTGCACCTGCTGGCCGACGGAAGCAACGCGGAGTTCCCGATCCTGCGTGCCAGTCCGGACGACAGCGACGCGGAGAACACGATGGCGACTGCGGACATCCGCTTCGTCGCCGGTGCTTCGCACATCGAGTGGGCGGTGTATGAGCACCCGGCCCGGCCGCCGCGATTCCATATGATCGACGGCCATGCAAGCACCGAAAAAAGCCAGCGTGCCCGCCCAGCCTGATGCCGATGAACCCGCTGACGCCGGCGCGACCGGCGCCTCACCGCCGCGAACCGTAGAGGAGCTGCGCGCGCTGACGGTGAGCCTCGGGCGCGGCGACGCGCTGATCTCGATGGGCGGCAAGGCGCACAGCGTGCTGGCGCGTCTGGTCGAGCGCCCGGAAGAGGTTGCGGTGCGCACCATCACCGAACTGGCCGATTCGCTGGGCGTGAACGCATCGACGCTCACGCGTCTTGCCACTCGGCTGGGCTATGCCGGCTTCGTCGAGTTCCAGACCGTGTTCCGCGACGGGCTGGCGTCCAGGCATCGCCACTTCTACAGCGAGCAGGCCGGCCGGCTGGTGGCGCATGCATCGGAGCGTTCGCAGTCCGAAGGGCCCGGGCAGCGTCCGGAGATCGACACCATGGTGCAGATCGCCCGCGATTCGATTGCCAACACCGAAGGCTTTCTCGCGCAACTGTCGGCCGACGAATTGCAGCAGGCGGCCCGGCTGCTCGCTAACGCGCCACGGGTGCGCGTGCACGGCCTGCGGCAGTTCAGCGCGCTCGCGAGCTTCCTGGCCTACGGGCTGGCGATGGTGCGCGGCGACGTGGCGCTGCTCGATCCGCACGGGCTCGGCGCGGCCGAAGGACTGGCCCAACTGCAGCCCGGCGACCTGGTGGTGGTGACCAGCGTGGAGCCCTACACACGCAGCATCGCGGAGACGGCCGAGGCAGCGGCCAAGGCCGGCATGGTCGTGATCGCCATCACCGACCATCGCGCCTCGCCGCTCGCGGCCTTCGCGAAGCATTCCTTCTTCGTGCCGCATGGCAGCACCTTCTTCAGCAATTCGATGGGCGCCTACGTGATCTTCTGCGAGGGCCTGCTGAACCTGGTCGCGACCGGCCTGGGCAAGAAGGCGCTGGAAGCGCTCGAGCGGCGCGAGCGCTTCATTGCCGACCTGGGCATCGAGTAGGTCCGGCCGCGCGCGGCCTCATTCGCGGTCGTCGAAGCCGCCGAACGCGATGTCCGGCGCGCTCGTGTTGTGCTTCGACGGCAGGCTGCGCCCGAAGCGCAGTTGCGTGCCCTGCAGGCTCTTCACCTCCGGCAGCGGCAGCACCTGCTGCGCCGCCTGGGGCGATGCCTGCCAGCGCACCTCGCTCACGTCAGCGTTGTCGGGCGTGACGTACATCGAGCGCAGCACCGCGAAGGGCTGGGCGCTCGCGGTGGGCTTCGACAGCGTGACGTCGAGTGCGGTGCGCACGCGGCTGATCTCGTCGACCTTCACCGCGGCGCTGCCGCCATCGGTGAAGCGCACATGGATGGCCAGCGGCCGGGGCACGATGCGGATCGACGCGATGTTCACCACCGGCCGCGCGGCGGCCTCGACCGGGCCGAGCAGGAAGGACGAGCCGTACACCCCGTCGCCGAAGCGCGCCTCGGGCAGCGGCTTGATGCGCCAGTAGCCGTCCGACGGATAGAGCACGATGGCTTCGAGCGGCTTGCCGTTCTCCTTCTTGAACACCTGCAGCAGGTGGAAGCCGCGGTCCTTGCGCTTGCCCACCTGCACGGGCACGCGCTGCGGGCGCCAGAAGCTCGGCAGCGTCATGCCGACGACGCGCCACTGGGCGTTGTCCATCAGCACCACGGTGCGCTTGCGGAAGCGGTAGGCCGGGTCGGTGGGGTGCTCGCCGCCGTCGAAGTTGCAGCCGGAGAAGTCGGGCGCGGTGACGTCGTTGCCGATCTTGTCGAGGTAGTCGGGCTGCAGCGCCTCGATGCGCATGCGGCGGATGCCTTCGCCGCGCAGGGTCAGCGAGACGTTGTCCTCCTCGGCGCAGGCGGTGGTGGTGGTGCCGTTCTCGACGGTGGCTGCGACGGGGGCTGCGTGGGCCGGGCCGGTGGCCGGCAGAAGCAGTGCGGCGGCAGGAAGAAGCGCGATGCGCGCGAGGGTCGAAAGGGGCATCGGGTCTCCGGGTAAGGGGAGGGAAGGCGAGGCGCGTTACTCGCGGCGCGCGATGAGATCGCTGAAGAGCTTATGTTCGCATTCCGGGTCGGAGCATTTCTCGCAAGGCCACGACCAGGAGGCGGGTTTCGCGTCGGACTTGACGCGCGTGCGCGGCCGGCCCTCGTTGCCCGCGATGGAGACGATCGCGTTCCAGGCGTTGGCCAGCCGCTCGGCGCCGCCGCCGTGCACCACGGCGTACGAGACCTTCGCGCGTGCGAGCGCGGCGCGCACCAGCGTGTCGGTCGGCTGCTGCGCGTGTGGGCCGTCGCGCATGTCGTCCGCCACCCAGGGCAGGTCGAGCGCGGTCAGCAGCGTGATGGCGTAGCCGCGCTGGGCGGCCAGGGCGGCTTCGTAGAGTGACGTGTCGGCGAATAGCTGTTCGCTGTAGACGGCCGTCATGAGCGCGGTGGTGTCGGCCACCACCACGCCGGTGGCTGCGGCGGCTGCGATACGGCGCGTCTGTTCGTCGGCGATGGCCTGCTGCTCGTCGGGGCGCGGCGTGCGGTTCTCGCGTTCGCACCATTCGCGCAGGTATTCGCTCACCAAGGCGGTCGGCACGCCGCGGTCCTGCAGGCGCTGCGCGATGGCGCGGGCCAGCTCGGTCTTGCCGGTGCTTTCGGCACCCACGAGGGCAATGACGCAGCCGGTCGGCAGCACGGGTGTCATGCGCGCGCAGCCTCGACTGCGGTGGAGGGCGGCATGCGCTGGCGCCAGGCAAGGTAGCCGGCCACGCTGAGCACGGCGAACACCGCGTACAGCCCCACCGTGAGCCACAGGCCCTTGTGGATGAAGAGGCCCACGCTCACCACGTTCACCGCCAGCCAGATCAGCCAGTTCTCGATGAACTTGCGCCCCAGCAGGAACTGCCCGACCAGGCTCAGGCCGGTGGCGAAACCGTCCCACCAAGGCACGTCGGTGTCGGTGAAGCGGCGCAGGAAGAGGGCGACCGCAGGCCATGCCACTGCGCAGGCCAGCAGCGTGAGCGCGACGCCGCGCGACGAAAGCCGGCTGACGCGCAGAGCGCTGCCGTCGGCGCGATGGCCGCGCAGCCACTGCGCCCATCCCCAGAGGGCGACGAGCGCGAAGAAGACCTGCAGCGAGGCGTCGCCGTAGATGCGCGCTTTGGCAAACACCGCCACGTAGAGCACAGAGCTGACGATGGCCAGCGGCCATCCCCAGTGGATCTCGCGCATGTTGCAGCCCACCATGGCGAGTGCCAGCGTCGACGCGACGAGTTCGAGCCAGCTGACAGGAGAGCCCCAGAGCAGGAATGCGGGGGCCGAGAGAAGCTCGGTCATCAGCAGGCGGAAAGATGAAGAAGGGTCAGTGCGCGATTTGTACGAACACTTCGTTCGGTTTCACCATGCCGAGCTCGGCGCGCGCCCGTTCCTCGACCATCTCGAGGCCGTCCTTGAGGTCGTTGACCTCGGAGCTCAGGCGCTCGTTGTTCAGCGCGGCCTTGGCGTTGGCTTCCTTCTGGTCGGCCAGCTTGGTGCGCAACTGGGCCACGTCGCGCACGCTGCCGCGCCCGTTCCACAGCTGCCACTGCAGGATGGCCAGCAGGAGCAGCAGGACGATCGGAGGAACGAGGCGGGCGCGCATGCCGCGTGGCGTCCGGGCGTTACTTCAGGTTGTAGAACGCGCCGCGGCCGGGGTAGACGGCGATGTCGCCGAGGTCTTCTTCGATGCGCAGCAGCTGGTTGTACTTGGCGATGCGGTCCGAGCGCGAAAGCGAGCCGGTCTTGATCTGGCCGGCGTTGGTGCCCACGGCGATGTCGGCGATGGTGCTGTCTTCCGTCTCTCCCGAGCGGTGCGAGATGACGGCGGTGTAGCCCGCGCGCTTGGCCATTTCGATGGCGGCGAAGGTCTCGGTCAGCGTGCCGATCTGGTTGATCTTGATCAGGATCGAGTTGGCAATGCCTTTGTCGATGCCTTCCTGCAGGATCTTGGTGTTGGTGACGAACAGGTCGTCGCCCACCAGCTGCACGCGCTTGCCCAGGCGTTCGGTCAGGTGCTTCCAGCCGTCCCAGTCGCCTTCGTGCATGCCGTCTTCGATGCTGATGATCGGGTACTTGTCGACCCAGGTCGCGAGCATGTCGGTCCAGCTTTCGGCCGTGAGCGAGAGGTTCTCGCCCGAGAGCACGTACTTGCCGTCCTTGTAGAACTCGCTGGCCGCGCAATCGAGGCCCAGGGCGATCTGCTCGCCTGCCGTGTAGCCGGCCTTGTCGATGGCTTCCAGGATCAGCTGGATGGCAGCCTCATGGCTCTCCACGCTGGGAGCGAAGCCGCCTTCGTCGCCCACCGCCGTGCTGATGCCGCGGTCGCCCAGGATCTTCTTCAGTGCATGGAACACCTCGGCGCCGTAGCGCACGGCCTCGCGGAAGCTCTTGGCGCCCACGGGGATGATCATGAATTCCTGCAGGTCGAGGCTGTTGTTGGCGTGCGCGCCGCCGTTGATGACGTTCATCATCGGCACCGGCAGCTGCATGCCGCCCATGCCGCCGAAGTAGCGGTACAGCGGCAGGCCCGACTCTTCGGCCGCGGCGCGGGCCACGGCCATCGAGACGGCGAGGGTGGCGTTGGCGCCCAGGCGGCCCTTGTTGTCGGTGCCGTCGAGGTCGATCATCGTGCGATCGAGGAAGGCCTGTTCGCTGGCGTCCAGGCCGAGCACGGCTTCCGAGATCTCGGTGTTGATGTTCTCGACGGCCTTCAGCACGCCCTTGCCGAGATAGCGGCTCTTGTCGCCGTCGCGCAGCTCGATGGCTTCGCGCGAACCGGTCGACGCGCCCGAGGGCACGGCCGCGCGGCCCATGGTGCCCGACTCGAGCAGCACGTCGCATTCGACGGTGGGGTTGCCTCGGCTGTCGAGAATTTCGCGGCCGACGATGTCAACGATTGCACTCATCTTCTGTCTTTCTCTTTCTGGTCTCTTTGGGCGGATGAATAGATGGGAAAACGGATCGGACGGCTCAGAGGCCCTCGACGGCGATCATGTTCATGATCGCGGCGCCGGCACGCGCCTCGCGCGCCTTGAGGTACTCGGGCGTCTCGTAGAAGGCCTTGGCCTTCTCGAAGCTGGGGAACTTGAGGATCACGATGCGCGTGGGCTTCCAGTCGCCTTCCAGCGGCTGCACCTGGCCGCCGCGCACGCACACCTCGGCGCCATGCGCCTGCATGGCGACGGTGGACCACTTCTTGTATTCCTCGTACTGCGTCGGGTTCGTGACCTCGACATGCGCGATGACGTAGCCGCTGCTCATGCGACGGCCTTCAGGGTCTTGTTGGTGCTGCCCGAACCCTTTTCCTTGTGCTCGAGCGCAGCCTTGATGAAGGCGTTGAAGAGCGGGTGGCCGCCCCACGGGGTCGACTTGAACTCGGGATGGAACTGCACGCCCATGAACCAGGGGTGCACGTCCTGCGGCAGCTCGACGATCTCGGTCAGGTGCTCGCGCTGCGTGAGCGCGGAGATCACGAGGCCGGCGCTGCGCAGCTGGTCGAGGTAGTTGACGTTGGCTTCGTAGCGGTGGCGGTGGCGCTCGGTGACCACGTCGCCGTAGATGCTGTGGGCCAGCGTGCCCGGAGCCACGTCGGAGCTCTGCGCGCCCAGGCGCATGGTGCCGCCAAGGTCGGACTTCTCGTCGCGCGTCTTCACGGTGCCGTCGGCGTCCTTCCACTCGGTGATCAGGGCGATCACGGGGGTGGGCGTCTCGGGGTCGAACTCGGTGCTGTTGGCGTTCTTCAGGCCAGCCACGTGGCGGGCGTATTCGATGGTGGCCACCTGCATGCCCAGGCAGATGCCGAGGTAGGGCACCTTGCTTTCGCGGGCGAAGCGGGCGGCCGAGATCTTGCCTTCCACGCCGCGCTGGCCGAAGCCGCCCGGCACCAGGATGGCGTCGTACTTGGCCAGGCGAGACACGTCCTGCGCGGAGATGGTCTCGGAGTCGATGTAGTCGATCTTCACGCGGGCATGGTTCTTCATGCCGGCATGGCGCAGCGCCTCGTTGAGCGACTTGTAGCTGTCCGACAGGTCGACGTACTTGCCGACCATGGCAATCGACACTTCCTTCTGCGGATGCTCGACCTCGTAGACCAGGTCGTCCCAGCGCTGCAGCTTGGCGGGCGGGGTGTTGATGCGCAGCTTGTCGCAGATCAGGCCGTCGAGGCCCTGCTCGTGCAGCATGCGGGGCACCTTGTAGATGGTGTCCACGTCCCACATCGAGATCACGCCCCATTCGGGCACGTTCGAGAACAGCGAGATCTTGGCGCGCTCGTCGTCGGGGATGCGGCGGTCGGCGCGGCACAGCAGGGCGTCGGCCTGGATGCCGATCTCGCGCAGCTTCTGCGCGGTGTGCTGCGTGGGCTTGGTCTTGAGCTCGCCGGCGGCGGCGATCCAGGGCACGTAGCTCAGGTGCACGAAGGCCGAGTTGTTCGGGCCCATGCGCAGGCTCATCTGGCGCACGGCCTCCAGGAAGGGCAGCGACTCGATGTCGCCCACGGTGCCGCCGATCTCGACGATGGCCACGTCCACCTCGTGCGCCGTGCCGATGCCGGCGCCGCGCTTGATGTATTCCTGGATCTCGTTGGTGATGTGCGGGATCACCTGCACCGTCTTGCCGAGGTAGTCGCCACGGCGCTCTTTTTCGAGCACGGTCTTGTAGATCTGGCCGGTCGTGAAGTTGTTGGCCTTGCGCATCCGCGTGTCGATGAAGCGCTCGTAGTGGCCGAGGTCGAGGTCGGTCTCTGCGCCGTCATCGGTGACGAACACTTCACCATGCTGGAAGGGCGACATCGTGCCGGGGTCGACATTGATGTACGGATCGAGCTTGATGAGGGTGACTTGGAGGCCGCGCGATTCGAGGATCGCGGCGAGCGAGGCGGAGGCGATTCCCTTGCCAAGGGAAGAAACGACACCACCGGTGACGAAGACAAATTTGGTCATGCCAGTTCCGGACGCTGTGAATCCGGGCAGTGGGAAATTGCGATTATAGGTGTGCCCTTCGCGACACCTCCCGCCAAGGGCTTGTTGCCTTGGGGCCGATGGCATGTGAGCAACAATACAGCCCATGCAAGACCTCGCCGGCAAACACATCGTCCTGGGCCTCACCGGAGGCATCGCCTGCTACAAGTCGGCCGAGCTGTGCCGGCTGTTCGTGAAGGCGGGCGCGACCGTCCAGGTGGTCATGACCGAGGCGGCCGAGCAGTTCATCACGCCCGTGACCATGCAGGCGCTCTCGGGGCGTACCGTCTATACCTCGCAGTGGGACACCCGCGAGCCCAACAACATGCCGCACATCAACCTGAGCCGCGAGGCCGACGCGATCGTGCTGGCGCCCTGCAGCGCCGACTTCATCGCCCGGCTGGTGCAGGGCCGCTCCGACGACCTGCTGAGCCTGATGTGCCTGGCCCGCCCGATGGACCGCGTTCCGCTGCTGATCGCCCCGGCCATGAACCGCGAGATGTGGGTTCATCCCGCCACGCAGCGCAACCTGATGCAGGTGGCCGCCGACGGCGCGACCGTGCTGGGCGTGGGTAACGGTTGGCAGGCCTGCGGCGAGACCGGCGACGGCCGCATGCTGGAGCCGGCACAGCTGCTGGAAGACATCACCGCCTTCTTCAGCCCCAAGCTGCTGGCGGGGCAGAAGGTGCTGGTCACGGCCGGCCCGACCTTCGAGGCGCTGGACCCGATACGCGGCATCACCAACCATTCGTCCGGCAAGATGGGCTTCGCCATCGCCCGGGCTGCCCGCGAGGCGGGCGCCGAGGTCACGTTGGTGGCCGGCCCGGTGCACCTGCCCACCCCGCGCGGCGTGACGCGCGTCGACGTGCTCTCGGCGCAGGACATGCTCGAAGCCACCACGCGCGCTGCGCAGAGTGCTAGCATTTTTGTAGCTACGGCGGCTGTTGCCGACTGGCGCCCGGCCACACAGAGCGATCAGAAGATCAAGAAGGACGGCAGCGGCAGGACGCCGGTGCTCCACTTCACCGAAAACACCGACATCCTCCTTTCCGTCGCGAAGAGCGAGCGGGCGCAGTCGAAGAAGCTCTTCTGCGTGGGCTTCGCCGCCGAGAGCGAGAACCTTGCCGAACACGCCAAGGCCAAGCGCGAGCGCAAGGGCATCCCGCTGCTGGTGGGCAATATCGGCCCGCTGACCTTCGGGCAGGACGACAACGCGCTGCTGCTGGTCGATGCCAACGGCGTGCGCGAACTGCCGCGCGCACCCAAGCTCACGCTGGCGCGCGAGCTCATGACCGAGATCGCAGCGAGGCTTCCCGACTGGAGGGTCTGATGATGAACCCCGAATGGAACACGCCGCCTAACGGCGATTTCGCCCGCTATGTCGAGCGGCTGGCCGCGCAGGCGGCGCTGCCGAAGCGGGCCGCTTCGCCTGGCGAGCACGGCCTCGACGTCGGCATGACGCCGACCGCGGGCCCGCACCAGGGGCAGGGCCCCGTCACGGCCGCGATGCAGCGCGCCGAGCTGCCGCCCGGCGAGGTGCCGAGAAAGCAGCCGGGCTCGTTCGACCCGGCGCTGCTCAAGGTGCTCGGCATCTTCGGCGCGCTGGCATTCCTGGTGCTCTGGGCGGCGGGCGTGCCCTTCGGCGTGCTGATCGTCCTGGCGGCGCTGGCCGCCTGGTTCGGCAAGAAACTGAAGGGCGTGAAGTTCACCCCCGGCGTCGCCAAGTGGCAGCAGGTGCTCGAAGAGGCGGCCCGAAAACAAAGAGAACAGCAACAGAAACAAGGCAACAACTAAGTGAAAGTCGACGTTCGCATCCTCGATCCGCGCATGGTGGATCAACTGCCCGCATACGCCACCCCCGGAAGCGCGGGCCTCGACCTGAGAGCCTGCCTCGACGCCCCCATCACGCTGGAGCCCAACGGCTGGCAGCTGGTGGGCACCGGCATCGCCATCCACCTGGCCGACCCGGCCTATGCGGCGCTCATCCTTCCGCGCTCGGGGCTGGGCCACAAGCACGGTATCGTGCTGGGCAACCTCGTCGGCCTGATCGACAGCGACTACCAGGGCGAGCTGAAGATCAGCGCCTGGAACCGCAGCGACACGCCCTTCGTGCTGAACCCGATGGAGCGGCTGGCGCAACTGGTGATCGTGCCCGTGGTGCAGGCGCAGTTTCGTGTGGTCACGGAATTTGCACCTACGCAACGCGGCGAGGGCGGATACGGCTCCACCGGCAAACATTGAGCGAATCCTGAAGATCGGCTGAGTTTCCGGGCGGTAAAGAGCGGAACCGGCCCGGGCCTTGCGGCCTCGAAGGTTTCAGTGTGTGAACGGCGTCATCGCGGCCGATGCTGCGGCGTTAGTCAGGCACACGCAGGGTGCATGCATTCATCATCCTTGCATCGTTCTTTCCGAGGAGCCTCCAACATGAAGATCTCAATGCGCTTTGTTTCCGTCACCGCTTCCGTGCTGGCCGTGGCCACGCTCACGGCGTGCGTGGCACCGGCGCCCGTCTACCAGACCTCGCGCTATCCCTACCAGGCGCCTCCGCAGGCCATTCCCTATCAGGAAGCTTCCTACGTCGAGTACGGCCACGTGGCCAACATCGAGGTGCTGCGCAGCGAAACCGCCGGCACCGGCACCACGGGTGGCGGTGCCGTCGCCGGTGGCGTCATCGGCGGCGTGGTGGGCAACCAGTTCGGCCGAGGCAATGGCCGCGCCGCGGCGACCGCGCTGGGCATCGTGGGCGGCGCCCTGCTGGGCAACACCATCGAGGCGCAGCAGAACGGTCCGCGCGTCTACGAGATGTACCGGGTGTCGGTGCAGACCGACCGCGGCGGCTACCGCGCCTTCGACGTGCAGAGCCCCGGCGACCTGCGCATCGGCGACCGCGTGCGCATCGACAACGGCCAGATCTCGCGGATGTAAGCGAACCCCCGCTCGTCGGGGAACGAAAAAGCCGGGCATGCCCGGCTTTTTCATGGGTGGCGCATGCCGCCGTCAGTGCAGCGTCTCGTTGCCAGGCGCCATCGGCGCGACCTTGAAGAAGCCCGTGCCTGCCGTGCCGCGGCCGATTTCCTCTTCGGTGGCCTCGCGCACCGAGCGCACCGTGATGTCGAGCCGGATCGCGATGCCGGCCAGCGGATGGTTGCCGTCGAGCACGAGGTGGTCGGGATAGATCTCGGCCACGGTGTAGATCGTGTCCTTCGGAATGTCGGCATTCACGCCCTTGGGCAGGGCGGAGCCGTCGAAGGTCATGCCCTCTTCCGTGCCTTCGGGGAAGAGCGAGCGCGGCTCCAGGAAGAGCAACTGGTCGTTGAAGTCGCCGAAGCCTTGTTCCGGCTCGATCTGCAGTTGCACCCGGGCGCCGGGTTCATGGCCCTGCAGGGCCGCTTCGATCACGTCGAAGAGATCGTCGCCGCCGACCAGGAATTCGACCGGCTCGTCGAGCACGTCAAGCACGTCGCCGAGCGTGTCTTTCATCGTCCAGGTCAGGCCGACCACGCATTGTTCAGAGATTTCCATTGCAGAATTCTCCCATGGAGATCAACAAACCGCTGCCCTTGCTGGGTGGCCTGAGCGCCGCGCAGTTCATGCGGCGGCATTGGCAGAAGAAACCCTTGCTCGTGCGGCAGGCGATACCCGCGATGGTGCCACCGATCGAGCGTTCCGAGTTGTTCGCGCTTGCCGGGCGTGAGGATGTCGAATCGCGCCTCATCCGCCACGGCAAGGCCGGCTGGTCGCTGAAGCACGGGCCGCTCGCCCGGCGCGCACTGCCGCCGCTGAAGCAGCCGGCGTGGACGCTGCTGGTGCAAGGCGTCGACCTGCATCACGAGGGCGTGCACGAACTGATGCGGCAGTTCCGCTTCCTGCCCGACGCCCGCCTCGACGACCTGATGATCAGCTATGCGAGCGACACCGGCGGCGTGGGCGCGCATTTCGACAGCTACGACGTGTTCCTGCTGCAGGCGCAGGGGCGCCGGCGCTGGTCCATCGGCAAGCAGGGCGACCTGCGCCTGCAGCCGGGCCTGCCGCTGAAGATCCTCGAGAACTTCGAGCCCGAGCAGACCTTCGTGCTCGAGCCCGGCGACATGCTCTACCTGCCGCCGCGCTATGCCCATGATGGCGTGGCAGTGGGCGACGACTGCATGACCTGCTCCATCGGCCTGCGTTCGTCGGCACTTGGCGAGTTCGGCGCCGACCTGCTCGCGCGCATGGCGCAGGCCTATGCGGAAGACCTGGAAGACGCCGGCCCGGCCGAGCTGGCGCGCTACCGTGATCCGACGCAGCCGGCGGTCGATGCACCGGCAGCGATGCCCGCCGCGCTGCAGGGCTTTGCGCGCAAGGCCATCGAGGCTGCGCTGCGCGACCCCGACGCCATCGAGCGCGCTCTCGGCGAGTCGCTCACCGAGCCCAAGGCCAACGTCTGGTTCGGCGAAGGCGGCGAGGCGCCCGACGCGATGCAGCACGTGAAGCTCGATCGCCGCACGCGCATGCTCTACGACGCGCGGCACATCTACATCAACGGAGAGAGCTTTCGCGCGGGCGGTGCCGACGCGACGCTGATGCGCAAGCTGGCCGACCGCCGCGAGCTCGGCCCGCGCGAACTCGCGCGTGCCAGCGAGGGCGCTCTTGCATTGCTTGGCGAGTGGTGCGAGGCAGGGTGGCTCCATGCCGGATGAGGCGTCCGGTTCAGCCTTGCCTGAAGGGCGCTTCGACGGCCGCGAAGCCTTCGATGCGCTCCTGCGCAACGCGCTCTCTGCCGCGGCGCGCGAGGGCTGGAAGGAGATCGTCTTCAGCGACGCCGACTTCGTTGACTGGCCCCTCGGCGAGCGCGCGACCATCGAGGCGCTGCAAGCCTGGTCGGCGAGCGGCCGCCGCCTGATGCTGCTCGCGCAGCGCTACGACGTTCTCGAACGCGGCCATGCGCGCTTCGTTGCATGGCGCCGCATGTGGGACCACATCATCGAATGCCGCGCCACCGGCAAGGCCGCGGGCTCGGAAGTGCCGAGCGCCATCTGGACGCCCACATGGTTCGTGCACCGCATCGACCCTGAACGCGGCAGGGGCGTGAGCGGGACCGATTCGCGTGCGCGCCGTGAACTGCGCGAGGCCATCGAAGAGTTCTGGCGCCTCGGGCGCGCCGCGTTTCCGGCATCGACACTCGGCTTGTAAGCCAATGCCGCGAATGCGGCCGCGAGACATATTCGGGCGGATATGCAGGTCTAGAATTTTTTCGTTCCTGACCTTCATTGCCAAAGGAGTTTCCATGAAGAAGTCATCGTCCGTCCTGATCGCCTCGCTGATTGCCGCTGCCGCGCTCGTCGCCTGCGGGAAGAAGGAGGATGCAGCGCCGGCTGTAGTGACGCCGCCTCCTGCGCCTGTGACCGAACCCGCGCCTGCACCCGCCGCTCCGGCTCCTGCACCATCGGCCGATCCGGGCGCATCGTCTTCGTCGTCGACCGCGCCTTCCTCGGGCTCTCAATCAGCGCTCGATGCTGCGAACGCTGCGACCGAGGCCGCGAAGAAGAATGAAGCACCGAAGCAGTAAACAGCAAGCGCTGCATCAGCGATGAAAAAGCCGCCATGAGGCGGCTTTTTTTCTTAGGAGAGCGTGAGGGCCCTGGCGCTCAGACGTCGAGCCAGGGCGAGCCTGCGCTGGCCGTGGCCGTCAGCATCTCCGACTCGTTGCCGCCCAGCGCTTCGGCCATGAGGCGCCGCACGATCTCGGGCCGGTTGTTCTGCTCGCTCAGGTGGGCCGCGACCACGTGCCGCAGCCCGTCGTGGAGAAGCGCGCGTGCGATCTCCGCGGCGGCCGTGTTCGACAGGTGCCCGTAGTTGCCGCCCACGCGGTGCTTGAGAAAGGGCGGGTAGCTCGAGTTCGCCAGCAGATCGCTGTCGTGGTTGAACTCCAGCAGCAGCGAATGCACGCCGCCCAGCCGTGCCAGCACGTGGGCCGTGGCGTGCCCCAGGTCGGTCAGCACGCCCAGGGTGCGGTTGCCGTCGGTGCAGCGCAGCTGCAGCGGTTCGCGCGCATCGTGCGGAACGGTGAAGGGCTGCACGCAGATGTCGCCGACCGTGAACTCGGCATCGTCGCGCGCGAGGTTCAGCAGGCCCTCGAAGTCGCGCCCGCCGGTGGCGAGCCACGTACCTTCGCTCATCCAGACTGGAATGCGGTTGCGCCGCGACAGCGAATGGGCGCAGCCGATGTGGTCGCCGTGCTCGTGTGTCACGAAGACCGCATCGATGTCGCTGGCTGCAAGGCCTGCCTGGGCCAGGCGCAGGTCGAGCTGCTTGATGCCGAAGCCGCAGTCGACGAGGAGGCGGGAGGTGCGGCCGGCGCTGGTCGTCTCGACCAGCGCGGCGTTGCCCGTGCTGCCGCTGCCGAGGCTTCGGAAGCGGAGCATGCGGGTTATCTCAGGTCGTCGGCGATGACCTTGACGATGCGCTCGGCGTTGACCGAGGTCTCGGGCGCGCCGGCTTCGTTGAGCACCGACACGGTGGTGGATTCGCCCTGGCCCTTGACCGAGATGCGGAACTTCGCGGGCGCCTCGGTCTTGCTCGAGCCACCGAACAGCTTGCCGAAGAAGCCGGGCTCCTTCTTGTCGGGGTTCGGCGGCACGTAGCGCACGAAGTAGACGCCGGCGGTGCGGTCGCGGTCTTCCACGGTGAAGCCGGTGCGGTCGAGCGCGAGGCCGACGCGGCGCCATGCACGGTCGAAGCCTTCGCTGATCTGCACGACCGGCTGGTTGCCGACCTTGGAGATCGTCGCGGTCTTGGGCGTCGCGGTGGTCGCGGCCAGGATCTTCGACTGTTCCTGCGACACGCCGAGCTTGACCATCAGGCGGCGCAGGAATTCGGTCTCGAGCTCAGGATCGCTCGGGCGGGGCTGCCACACGGTCTGGTCCTGGCGCGAGTTGTTGTAGACCTCCTGCATGCCGCGGTGGCTGATGAAGATCTCGGTGCCGGTACCGGTGGTGCTGCGCTCCAGGCGGGTGCGGAAGCGGTCGAGTTCGCCGGTCGAGTAGACCGAGTCGACCAGCTTGCCCAGCGTGCCGCGGATGATGTCCTGCGGCAGCTTGGCGCGGTTCTCGGCCCAGTCGGTTTCCATGATGCCCAGGTTGCGCTGGTCGGTGGTCAGCAGGAAGCCGTTTTCCTGCCAGAAGTCCTTCACCGGGTCCCAGAGCTGGTCGGGGGTGCGGTTGACGACGATCCAGCGCTGCGTGCCCGAGCGCTCCATGCGCACGTCGCCGATGTTGGCCACCGCGGTGGGGATGCCCGGGGCGTTGGCGATGCCGGCCTGGTACGAGTTGGCGGTCACGGCGCCGCCGGGGATGGCGTAGCGGTTGTCGCGCGAGAGCTGGGAGAGATCGGGTGGGACTTCGAGCGTCGGGGCCTTGCCTGCGCTCTTGTAGTCGATCTTGTCGCTCTCGAGGACGGAGCAGGCGGCGAGGCTGGCAACGAGGGCCAGCAGTGCAAGTCGCGAAAGGTTCTTCAACGTCGTCTTCCTTGTTGGAATGGTTCGGTCAATCTAGGGGCCGCAGTGCCCGCCGCCATCTCTGAGCGCGGTTCGGGCAAAAGGTTGCTTAACCTTGCTGCGGCCAGGGGAAAGGCGGGTCCGGGACGTGCTGGAGAGGAGTGCTCAGCCCTTCAGCAGGCCGGTGGCGCGCAGGGCGCCCTCGACCGCGGGGCGGCTCGCTTCGCCGAGTTCGGTGAGCGGCAGGCGCAGCGTACCGCCGCACAGGCCGAGCCTTGCCATCGCCCACTTCAGCGGGATCGGGTTGGGCTCCACGAACAGGTTGCGATGCAGCGGCATGAGCTCGAACTGGATCTGCATGGCGCGCTTCACGTCGCCCGCCAGCGCAGCCACGCACAGTTCGTGCATCTTGCGCGGCGCGATGTTGGCCGTGACGCTGATGTTGCCCTGGCCGCCGCAGAGCATGAGCGCGACCGCGGTCGGGTCGTCGCCGGAATAGACGGCAAAGTTCTTCGGCACTTCGCGGATGAGCCACTGGGCCCGTTCGATGTTGCCGGTGGCTTCCTTGATGCCGATGATGCCGGGCACTTGTGCCAGGCGCAGCACGGTGTCGTGCGCCATATCGGCGACCGTGCGGCCGGGCACGTTGTACAGCACGATGGGCAGGTCGCCCACGGCTTCGGCGATGGCCTTGAAGTGCTGGTACTGGCCCTCTTGCGTGGGCTTGTTGTAGTAGGGCACGACCTGGAGCTGCGAGTCGGCGCCCACGCCCTTGGCGAACTTGGCGAGCTCGATGGCTTCCTTGGTGGAGTTCGCGCCGCAGCCGGCCATCACGGGCACCCGGCCCTTGGCCTGCTCGACCGAGACGCGGATGATTTCGCAGTGCTCCTCGACATCGACCGTCGGCGATTCGCCGGTGGTGCCGACCACGCCCAGGCAGTCGGTGCCTTCTTCGATGTGCCAGTCGATGAGTCGCCGCAGGGCGGGGTAGTCGACACTGCCGTCGTCGTGCATCGGCGTGACGAGCGCGACGATGCTGCCTGTCAGTTGCTCCAAGGGGGAATCTCTTTGTCGGTGGACGAAAGCGCCGATTCTACTTACTCCGGCGCCCGGCCAGACAGCGGCGCCGGGCCCCTTAGTTTCCCTTAAGGAAGCGGCGCGCCGGCAGGCCGGAATCGGCCGCGGCCGGGCGAACGGCTGCGATGCGTTGCACGAAGCGTTCGGGCTGTTCGATGAAGCCGTCCTCGTACGCCACCACGCGCAGTCCGGCGCATGCCGCCAGCAGCTCGCCCGGCTGCAGCAGGAAGTCGGGCCGCGAGGGCTTGCCGACGGTCTCGTTGCCCGCGGCGAAGGTCTCGTAGAGCAGCACGCCGCCCGGCGCCACGGCAGCCAAAATGTCGGCCATGCGCGGGCGCCAGAGGTAGTTGGTGACGACCACGGCGCCGAAGGCCCGGCCGGAGAAGGGCCAGGGGCCGGATTCGATGTCGGCCTCGACCACCTTGCCGAACGCGCTTGCCGCCTCGACGGCCTCGGGAGAGCGGTCGACGCCGGTGACCGCGTGCCCGCGTCCGGCGAACCACTTCATGTGCCGCCCCGCGCCGCAGGCCACGTCCAGCACCGACGTGCCGGTCGCAAGCAGGTGCGACCACCGCACGATCCATTCGGAAGGTGCACCCAGGCCGTGCATCGGCGCTATTTCTTTCATAGCAATGAGGCTCAGAAGCAGGACCAGATCTGGTCGACCAGCGTCACCAGGAAGTCCGGATGCACGTACAGCGCGAACACGCCGCCCAGCACCGCCAGCGCGGCGGCCAGCCAGCCTGCGTGGACGATGTGATGTCGCATCCGGGGAGTCATGGCCCTGTTTTACACGCAACCGGCTCGGGATCAGCCCGCGGCGCCCACCGGCTGCGGACCGCGCGGAATGGCGCTTTCCTTCACCGGCAGGTTGACCACCGCCGCGAACACGCCCAGCGCGATCGCGATGTACCAGACGATGTCGTAGCTGCCCGTGGTGTCGTACAGGTAGCCGCCCAGCCACACGCCCAGGAAGGAGCCGACCTGGTGGCTCAGGAACACGAAGCCGCTGAGCATCGAGAGATGCGCCACGCCGAAGATGCCCGCCACGATGGCATTGGTGGCCGGCACCGTGGACAGCCACAGGAAGCCCATCGCCGCGGAGAAGAGGTACACGCTCATCGGAGAGATCGGTGCGATCAGGAAGAGCGCGATCGACACCGCCCGCGCAAAGTAGATGGCCGCCAGGATCTTGCGCTTGGCCAGCTTCTGCCCCAGCAGCCCCACGGTGTAGGTGCCGAACACGTTGAACAGGCCGATCAGCGCCAGCGCGTAGCCCGCCACTTCGGCCGGCAGGCTGCGGTCGCGCAGGTAGGTCGGCATGTGGATGCCGATGAAGGCCAGCTGGAAGCCGCAGACGAAGTAGCCCGCCATCAGCAGGCCGAAGCTCGGGTAGCGGAAGGCCTCGCCCACCGCCTGCATCACCGATTGCTCGCGGTGGCCGGCCTGTGCCGCCGTCTTCGGCTCGCGCAGCCCGAAGGCCAGTGGAACGATCACCAGCGCCAGCACCGCTACCACCGCCAGCGCCGTCTGCCAGCCCAGGCTGCCGATCAGCCGGCCCTCGATGGGCGCCATGAGGAACTGCCCGAACGAGCCGGCCGCCGCCGCCACGCCCATGGCCCACGAGCGCCGCTCGGCCGGGATCTGCCGCCCGATCACGCCGTAGATCACCGCGTAGGTCGAGCCCGCCTGCGCCGCGCCGATCAGGATGCCCGCGCTCAGCGTGAAGAGCAGCGGCGTCGGCGAATGCGCCATGCCGAAGAGCCCCAGCGCATAGAAGATGGAGCCGCCGATCAGCACCTTGAACGCGCCGAACCTGTCGGCCAGCATGCCCGCGAACACGCCGAAGATGCCCCACGAGAGGTTCTGTATCGCCAGCGCGAACGAGAAGGTCTGCCGGCTCCAGTCCTGCGCCTGCGTGATCGGCTGCAGCCAGAGGCCGAAACCGTGGCGTATGCCCATCGACAGCGTGACGATCATCGCCCCGCAGAAAAGGACTTGCTTGACCGAGAGGGCGGGGGCGGCTGGGGATTGCATGACTTCGAATGTAACTATTCGCCTGCTCGAGCAGGTGGCGCACCGGCCAAAGCCATTGATGATTTATCGGGCGGGTTTCAATGCACGCAACGCATTGGTGGCATGCCTTGTCACAAGCCTTTGCTGCGATTCGTTACATTCCGGTGGTTTTCTGTTTTCAAATTCCTCCAGGAAGGATGTCGACGATGAGAAGAACCGCCCTGAAATTCATCGCCATTGCCGCATTGGCGCTGCTGTCGGCGGGTTGCGCCAGTAACGGCGGCACGAAGTACCGTGACATGGCCAACGTCCTTGCCAAGATCAAGCCGGGCGAGGGGCGCATCTTCTTCTTCCGGGCCGACACGCCCTTTGGCTCCGCGCTGCAGCCGGGCGTCCGCCTGGACAAGGTGGCTGTCGGAAAGTCGAGGCCCGGCAGCTTCTTCTTCGTCGACCGTCCTGCGGGCACCTACCTGGCGGCAACCGTGGCCGACCCCCAGAAAACGCTCGGTATTCCGCTCGAGGAAGGCGAAACCAAATACGTGCGCATGTCGCCGTCTTTCGGGCTCGTGACCGGCAGCATCGTGCTGGACTTGGAGACACCCGAAAAGGCGAAGGCCGAATTGGGCTGGCTCGCCTATTCGGGCCAGGCCCTCCTCGACAAGTAGCCGCTCCCGTGCGGGCCGCCGCCTGCCGAGCCCGGCAGGCTCCTGTATGGGTATCCAGTTGTTTGGCGGGTACTGACTACAATCCGCCCCCATGGCGACTCCCCCCAAGACTCCCCCCAGTTCATCGTCCGCATCCTCCGGCTATTCGGAAGGCTCCATCCGCGTGCTCAAGGGCCTCGAGCCCGTCAAGCAGCGCCCGGGCATGTACACCCGCACCGACAACCCGCTGCACATCATCCAGGAAGTGCTCGACAACGCCGCCGACGAGGCGCTCGCGGGCCACGGCAAGAAGATCAAGGTCACGCTGCACGCCGACGGCTCGGTCAGCGTGGAAGACGACGGCCGGGGCATTCCCTTCGGCCTTCATCCGGAAGAGAAGGCGCCCGTGGTCGAGCTGGTCTACACCCGGCTGCATGCCGGCGGCAAGTTCGACAAGGGCTCGGGCGGCGCCTACAGCTTCTCGGGCGGCCTGCACGGCGTGGGCGTGTCGGTGACCAATGCGCTGTCGAAGCGCCTCGAGGTGGCCACGCACCGCGAGGGCTCGGTCGCGAAGCTGGCCTTCAGCGGCGGCGACGTGATCGAGGCGCTGGAGGTCCGCAAGCTCGAGGCCGGCGAGCGCAAGCAGGGCACCACGGTTCGTGCCTGGCCCGACGCCAAGTACTTCGAGACCGCCGCGCTGCCCATGGGCGAACTCACCCACCTGCTGCGCAGCAAGGCCGTGCTGATGCCGGGCGTGAGCGTCACGCTCGTCAACGAGAAGACCAAGGAAACGCAGCAGTGGCTCTACAAGGGCGGCCTGAGCGACTACCTGATGCAGACGCTCAACGGCGACCCGGTCATTCCGCTGTTCGAAGGCAGCGGCCACGCCGACAAGAACGCGGACAACTTCGCCGAGGGCGAGGGTGCCGACTGGGCCGTCGCCTTCACCGAGGAAGGCCAGCCGGTGCGTGAGAGCTACGTCAACCTCATTCCGACCAGCGCCGGCGGCACGCACGAAAGCGGCCTGCGCGACGGCCTGTTCAATGCGGTGAAGAGCTTCATCGAGCTGCACTCGCTGCTGCCCAAGGGCGTGAAGCTGCTGCCCGAGGACGTGTTCGCGCGCGCCTCGTATGTGTTGAGCGCCAAGGTGCTCGACCCGCAGTTCCAGGGCCAGATCAAGGAGCGCCTGAACTCGCGCGACGCAGTGCGCCTCGTGTCGAGCTTCGTGCGCCCCGCGCTGGAGCTGTGGCTCAACCAGCACGTCGACTACGGCCGCAAGCTGGCCGAACTGGCCATCAAGGCCGCCCAGACCCGCCAGCGCGCCGGCCAGAAGGTCGAGAAGCGAAAAGGCTCCGGCGTGGCCGTGCTGCCCGGCAAGCTCACCGATTGCGAGAGCAAGGACATCAGCCACAACGAAGTCTTCCTGGTCGAGGGCGATTCCGCCGGCGGCAGCGCCAAGATGGGCCGCGACAAGGAAAGCCAGGCCATTCTTCCGCTGCGCGGCAAGGTGCTCAACACCTGGGAAGTGGAGCGCGATCGGCTCTTCGCCAACACCGAAATCCACGACATCTCGGTTGCCATCGGCGTCGATCCGCACGGCCCCGGCGATTCGCCCGACCTCAGCGGCCTGCGCTACGGCAAGATCTGCATCCTGAGCGACGCCGACGTGGACGGCTCCCACATCCAGGTGCTGCTGCTCACGCTTTTCTTCCGGCACTTTCCGAAACTCATCGAAGCCGGCCACGTGTATGTCGCGAAGCCGCCATTGTTCCGGGTCGATGCCCCCGCGCGCGGCAAGAAACCGGCCTCCAAGGTCTATGCTCTGGACGAAGGCGAACTGACCGCCACGCTCGACAAGCTCCGCAAGGACGGCGTGCGCGAAGGCGCCTGGAGCATCAGCCGCTTCAAGGGCCTGGGCGAAATGAGCGCGGAACAATTGTGGGAAACCACGCTCAATCCCGACACCCGGCGCCTGATGCAGGTCCAATTGGGCCGCTTCGATTTCACGTCCACCCAGGGCGAAATCACCAAGCTGATGGGCAAGGGCGAAGCGGCGGCGCGGCGCGAGCTCATGGAGTTGCGCGCCGATGACGTCGATATCGACGTCTGATTCCGGCCGGGACATTTCTCACGACAGGGCATGAACGGACACAAGATCATTTGCGGTTCGCTGGCAGGGGCTTGCGTTGCTGGAGCAGCAGGCCTGCTGCTGGCGGAGCGCGACCAGGTCGGGCAGGCCGCGAACATGTTCTTCGCCGGAATCTGCATCCTGCTGGCATTCGTGTTCGTCTGGATGGGTTGGTGGGACGACGCGGTCAACGACAACGCCGAGCCCAGCCGCGTCGAGCGGGTTGTCGCTACCACGTGGCTCTGGACGCGCCGCATCCTTTGCTGGAGCGCTGCGCTCATCTTCCTGGGACTGGCCGTGTCGATGATCTTCACCGGCATCGAGGTCGAACATCTGCCCGTCTTTTTCGCAGTGCTCGCGCTGGGCGGCATGTCGCTCTGGGTCGGACTAAAGGGCGGCGGCCATGCGAAGAGCATGGGCGACGATGCCGCCGTTCACGCCGAGCGCCGCAAGCGCTACGGCTGGTGGTTCTGAAGGCAGGACCCGCATCGCCATGAAACGCTGGTTCCGTCCATTCATGCTGTGTGCAGCGCTCGTGCTGTCGCAGCAGGCTGCGCACGCCACCGACATCTACGGCTACATCGACAGCAAGGGCAACGCGCACTTCGCCTCCGAGAAGCTCGACGAGCGCTACCAGATCTTCTTCCGCGGCGGCCAGAGCTTCGATACCGCCAACGGCATCGCCCCGCTGGGCCGCGGCGTGGGCAAGCTCGACGGCAAGGTGCCGCCGGCCTCGCAGAGCCTGCTGGCGATGTTCGAGGCTTCGCCGAGCTACAAGACCGCCAAGTCGGCGCTGCGCGATGCGGCGAGCAAGCACGCGATCGACTACGAACTGCTGCAGGCGCTGGTGGCCACCGAGTCGGGCTTCGACGCGCAGGCCGTCTCGCCCAAGGGCGCGATGGGCCTGATGCAGCTCATGCCCGCCACCGCGCAGCGCTACGGCGTCGCGGCGGACAAGCGCGCGACCATCGAGAAGAAGCTGTTCGATCCGCGCATCAACATCGCCGCCGGCTCGCGCTACCTGCGCGACCTGATCGCGATGTTCCCGGGGCAGATCGAGCTCGCGCTGGCCGCCTACAACGCGGGCGAGGGTGCGGTGCAGCGCGCGGGCAACAAGATCCCGAACTACAAGGAAACGCAGAACTACGTGCAGACGGTGCTGCAGCTGTATGCGTACCTGAAGCCCTCCGTTGCCACCGGCGGCAGCGCGGTCGCACGCGGTGGCAAGACGCCGGGGCGCATCCGCATGGAGCTGACCGTGCCGCAGGGCGGCGCGCTCGGCCGCGGCAACATGCCGTCGGACGCGCCCCGCAACATGCCGGCCATGCCCGACATCCCCGAGCCGTCGACAGTGCCTACGGGCGCGGCCGATGCGCCACCGGGCACGCCGATGTCCTGATCGACCGGAGCAGGGAGGAGGCCATGGATCGTCGAAGCTTCGTTCTCGCGACCGCTGCCGGCATGGCTGCGGGCGCGGCGCGCGCCCAGCACGCGGCCACGCATGACACGCTGCCGGCCGTGCCTTCCTCGGCTGAGCCCTATGCGCGTCTGCAAGGCGGCGTGCCGCACCACATGACGCCCGAGCAGGAAGCCCAGCGCTTCATCGAGAGCTCCGCGCCGCCCGGCCCGCAGGGCCGCTGGGAGCCGCGCGCTGCATTGCCGATTCCCCGCAGCGAGATGGCCTGGGCCACCGCGGCGATGGAGCGCATGCACGTGGTCGGCGGCTATGGCGAAGGCAAGGTCAACCGCGACTACCACCACATCTACGACCCGAAGGCCGACCGCTGGCTCGACGGCGCGCCGCTGCCGCGCGGTGCCAACCACGTCGCGGTGACGGCCGACGGCGGCCGCGTCTACGCGCTGGGCGGCTTCGTCGAGCAGAACCGGCGCTCCGACACCAACACCTACGTCTACGACATCGCCGCCAACCGCTGGAGCGCCATTGCGCCACTGCCCCGTCCGCGTGGCGCCGCAGCCGCCGTGATGCTCGACGGCGCGCTGCATCTGATCGGCGGCGCGTCCGAGCCCGCCGCGGAGCGCGCGAGCGTGGGCTGGCACGAGGTCTACGACCCGAAGGCCGACCGCTGGTCCGCCCGCAAGCCGCTGCCGGGCGCGCGCGACCACGTGGGCTGCGTGTCGCACGGCGGCCAGATCCATGTGATCGGCGGGCGCTTCAACACCTTCGAATACAACACCGACCTGCACCACGTCTACCTGCCCGCGCGCGACACCTGGGAGCTGCGCTCGCCGCTGCCAACCGCGCGATCGGGCCACGGGCTCGTGGTGTATCGCGGCCGCTTCTTCGCCATGGGCGGGGAGGGCGGCATCCTCGTCGACGGCGTGCCGCGCCAGGCGAAGGTGTTCGGCCAGATGGAAAGCTACAACCCCGTCGACGACACCTGGCAGCGGCACGCCCCGATGACCACGCCGCGCCACGCCGTGGGCGCGGCCGTCATCGGCGACTGGATCTACGTGGCCGGCGGCGGCGCGGTGCTCGGCGGCGCCGTACAGTCCGCAGTCCACGAGGCCTTTACCCTGGGCTGAACGCGCAGCCAGCAACAACAAAAGTTTTTCTCACCAGTTCTTTCATGGATTCCCAACCTCCGCTCGATCTCCAGGGTCCCACCGACGGCGACACGACCCTGACCCTCGCCGACTACGCACAGACCGCCTACCTCGAATACGCGCTGAGCGTGGTCAAGGGCCGCGCGCTGCCCGATGTGTCCGACGGCCAGAAGCCGGTGCAGCGCCGCATCCTGTATTCGATGTCGCGCATGGGCCTGGGCTTCGGTGGCACCAACGGCACCGTGGGCGCCAAGCCCGTGAAGAGCGCGCGCGTGGTCGGCGACGTGCTCGGCCGCTTCCACCCGCACAGCGACCAGGCCGCGTACGACGCGCTGGTGCGCATGGCGCAAGACTTCTCTCAGCGCTATCCGCTGGTCGATGGCCAGGGCAACTTCGGCAGCCGCGACGGCGACGGCGCAGCCGCCATGCGCTACACCGAAGCGCGCCTGGCGCGCATCACCAGCCTGCTGCTCGACGAGATCGACGAAGGCACGGTCGACTTCATTCCCAACTACGACGGCAGCACCGAAGAGCCGCGCCTGCTGCCCGCGCGGCTGCCGTTCACGCTGCTCAATGGCGCCAGCGGCATCGCGGTCGGCCTCGCCACCGAGATCCCGAGCCACAACCTGCGCGAGATTGCCGACGCCTGCGTGGCGCTGATCAAGTCGAACGGCAAGCTCAGCGAGGAAGAACTCTTCGCCATCGTGCCCGGCCCCGACTATCCGGGCGGCGCGCAGATCATCAGCAGCGCGGCGGACATCGCCGACGCCTACCGCACCGGCCGCGGCTCGCTCAAGGTGCGCGCGCGCTGGAAGATCGAGGAACTGGCGCGCGGCCAGTGGCAGCTGGTGGTCAACGAACTGCCGCCGGGCGTCAGCTCGCAGCGCGTGCTGGAAGAAATCGAGGAAATCACCAACCCCAAGGTCAAGGCCGGCAAGAAGGCGTTGAGCGCGGAACAGACGCAGCTCAAGGCCGCGATGCTGTCGGTGCTCGACGTGGTGCGCGACGAGTCGAGCAAGGACGCCGCCGTGCGCCTGGTGTTCGAGCCCAAGACCTCGCGCATCAGCCAGGAAGAGTTCATCACCACGCTGCTCGCGCAGACCTCGCTGGAAACCTCCTCGCCGATCAACCTCACGATGGTCGGCATCGACGGCAAGCCCACGCAGAAGTCGCTGCGCCAGATGCTCAACGAGTGGATCGCGTTCCGCGAGATCACCGTCGAGAAGCGCTCGCGCTTCCGCCTGGGCAAGGTGCAGGACCGCATCCACATCCTCGAAGGCCGGCAGCTGGTGCTGCTGAATATCGATGAAGTGATCGCGATCATCCGCGCGGCGGAAGACCCGAAGGCGGCGCTCATCGCGCGCTTCAATCTGAGCGAGATCCAGGCAGAGGACATTCTTGAAATCCGGCTGCGCCAGCTTGCGCGGCTGGAGGCCATCAAGATCGAGCAGCAGCTCAAGGAACTGCGCGAAGAGCAGAAGAAGCTCGAAGACATCCTCGCCAGCCCCGCGGCGCTGCGTCGCCTGCTGGTGAAGGAAATCGAGGCCGACGCCAAGAGTTTCGAAGACCCGCGCCGCACGCTGATCCAGGCCGAGAAGCGCGCCGTGGCCGAGGTGAAGGTGGTCGACGAGCCCGTCACCGTCATCGTGTCGCAGAAGGGTTGGGTCCGTACGCAGAAGGGCTGGGCCAGCGAGAAGGCGGCGGGCAACGGAAACGGTGCGGCGCCCGAGTACAGCTTCAAGTCGGGCGACTCGCTCTACGGCGCCTTCGAGTGCCGCAGCGTCGACACGCTGCTGGTCTTCGGCAGCGCCAAGGACAAGAGCGTGCGCGTCTACACCGTGCCCGTGGCGTCGCTGCCCGGCGGCCGCGGCGACGGCCAGCCCGTCACCACGCTCATCGACCTGGATGCGGGCACGCACGTCACGCACTTTTTCGCGGGACCGGTGGGCGCGAGCCTGCTGCTGGCCAACACCGGCGGCTACGGCTTCATCGCCACGGTCGAGAACATGATGTCGCGCCAGCGCGGCGGCAAGGCCTTCATCGACGTGGGCGAGGGCGAGCAGCTGTGTCGCCCCTCGCTGGTGGGCGGCGCGAGCGGCGCCGAGCCGATGCCCCTGGCCACGCACGTGGCCTGCGCCTCGACCGGCGGACGCATCCTGACCTTCGACATCGCCGAGCTCAAGAGCCTGCCCAAGGGCGGCCGCGGCCTCACGCTGATCGACCTGGAAGCCAAGGACACCCTGGCCGGCGCGGCCGCCTACACGCGCAGCGTGAAGATCGAAGGCATCGGCCGCGGCGGCAAGGAGCGCGAGGAAACGCTGGAGATCCGCACGCTCAACAACGCACGCGGCAGCCGCGCACGCAAGGGCAAGGCAGCCGACCTGGGCTTCAAGCCGACCAGCATCGTGCGGGTGCAGTAGCCATGGGCGGCATCGACATCAGCGTCATCGGCGTCTTCATCGCCGTGGTCACCGGCATCGGCAGCTACGTGCTGGGCCGGCGCATGCGCGAGAAGCGGGCGGCCAAGAAGCGTGAGAAGGACCGCATCGTCTCGCAGGCGAACGAGACGCGCCAGGTGCGGCGCGCCCGCGAGCGCAAGGAGCGCGGCGGCTGAAGCTTGGCGGTCCAGAGCGATCGATGAATAGAAATCGCATCGCAATCATTCAACGGTGTGCTATTCGCGAGACTGAACGCCATACTTCCCTTTTTGAATATTTTTCTCTCTAAGATTGGTTTGCCAATTTCGGCAAGGGAGAAGAAAAATGTTCGATCACAATCACTACGTGCCTGTGCTTAAGTGGCGCATGGGCGAATACCAAGCTCTCATGCGGTTGGGAGAACTCGTCAAGGACTGGGTTACCCCTCTTTTCGAAATACCAACCGAAGGATGGAACTTCGAAACGGAAGCGCCTCTGCGCTCGCTCGATGATCATTTGGCGGGCTTCGGGGAAAAGCTGTTCTCCAAATGGGGCGCTCGGACCTGTTTTATCGACAGTCCCTATCTGGACGGTGCAAGCGTACTTTCGACAGGTGTGCACCATATGCAGCACATCTTCCTGCAGGCAAGGCAGGCCGGCTGTTCGGCGATTCCCGTGATTGGCCTGCAAAGGCATCCCGCTTATCTGGCGGCTGTCCAATTCATCGTTGGCTGGACGCAAAACGGAGTCTGCGTCCGACTGGAAAGGGATGATTTCGGACCTGGGCTTCAATCAACTCTTCAGTCATTGATTCAGGCTCTCGCCATCCCGGTCCGCTACGTTGACCTTGTCATCGACCTTGAGGCGTCAATTGCCGAGGTCCTGCCAATACAGGTATCGACGTGGTCGACCTGTCTTTCGCAGATTTCAGCGACGCCCTGGCGCACTCTCACCTTGGTCGGTACGTCATTTCCTGCAGCACTCGGTGCCGATCAATATCGCCCGCACGGACGGACTCCCAGAAGCGAATGGCTCGCATACAAGGAGCTTGTTCGGCAACTTGCGGTTTCCGCCAGAAAGCCCACGTTCGGAGACTACGCCACATCGAGTCCAAATACGGGAGAGCTCGATCCGCGCATGGTCGATCCCAATGCCAAGATCAAATACACGTTGAGCGATGAATGGATCGTGCACGTGGGGACGCAGGTCAAGCGCTTTGGAAGAGGGCAATATCAAGCTATGTGTCAAGGCATCATCAATGCAAGTCCCTCGTATTTCCCGGGGCCTGGCTATTCATGGGGGGATGCCTACATTCATGGCTGCGCGCTAGGCTCGGAGGGAACGGGTGGCTCGTCTACCTGGCCCTCCGTTGCTGCAAATCACCATGTTACGAAGGCTGTTCGGGACGTCGCCAGTTTTCACGGGACTTTAGCGCCTCCCTGATTTTCCGCCGGACGTCGCCTGGTTGAAAGGAATCAACGAACAAGCGATACAGGCCAGCGCGATTCAGGCCCATTTCCTTTTGAGTTGCGCCGTTTGCCTTCAGTACCTCGACCACCTCGTGTCGCCACATCAGATGTGCCATGTGAAAGAGCGAAGGGTCGGGGTTGTTGCGCAGTCTCCGATGCGTTTCGAGCTTCAAGGCACCTTTGCTCCCCATATGGACGACCTTGATTCCCCACCATGACGGGATCAAAGCCTGCGCTTCCGGCAAATGCGCACTACCCACGACAAGGGTGGCCCTGTCGAGCGAGCGGGAATAGGCCTCGACCTGCCTGGGCAACCTTGAAAGATTGTCTGCGTCGCTCTTGAGTTCGAACCCGTGCAAGTAACCATTCACGACGGCGATGTCGACGCGACATGAGCCGTGTTCCAAGCCGAGCTCCTGAACTATTCGGGCATTGGCATCGTTGGCATGATCGGCCAGCACGGTTCTCAGCACGAGCGACCGCACGTCGCGATCCCGGGTCTTCGGTGGCTTGATCGGCGTGGGGGAGGCGGACATGGCGGCCGAACTATAGAGCATCGCACTCGCAGTTTGCTCTTGCGACGGAACCATCGTCGAGGTGGCCGCGACAGCCGTATTCGCGGTGAATCGCTTCTATCGCAGGCCGACCCACCACCGCGTGTTGGTCCGCGCCGCTCCCACCGTCACCACTTCGCCGATCACCGGCGTCGCCAGCTCGATCTTCCTGGCTTCCGTGAGGGCCGCGATGCGGTCCAGCGGGTCGTGCCAGTTGTGGAAGGCGAGGTCGAAGGTGCTGTTGTGCACCGAGAAGAACACCTTGCCGCGCAGGTCCTCGAAGGCCTTCACGCTCTGCTCGGGCGTCATGTGCACGGCGGGCCACATGCTGTCGTAGGCGCCGTTCTCCATCAGCGCGATGTCGAAGCCGCCGAAGCGCTCGCCGATCTGCTTGAAGCCCGGGAAGTAGCCCGAGTCGCCGCTGTAGAAGATGCGCTGGTCGCCGCTTTGCACCACCCATGAGGCCCACAGCGTGCGGTCGCGGTCGCCGAGCGTGCGGCCCGAGAAGTGCTGCGCGGGCGTGGCGGTGAGCTTCACGCCGTCGTGTTCGGCCGACTGCCACCAGTCGAGTTCGGTCACGCGGTCGGCCGGCACGCCCATCGCCAGCAGCCGCGAGCGCACGCCCAGCGGCACGAAGTAGCGCTTCACGTCCCTGGCGAGGTATTCGATGGTCGCCACGTCGAGGTGGTCGTAGTGGTCGTGCGAGAGGATCACGCCTTCGACGGGCGGCAGGTCCTCCAGCGCGATCGGCGTCTTGTGGAAGCGCTTCGGCCCGGCCCACTGCACGGGCGACGCGCGGTCGCTGAACACGGGGTCGATCAGCCAGTACTTGTCGCGCAGCTTCAGCAGGTGCGATGAATGGCCCAGGCGCACGACGTGGTTGGTTTGGGTGTCGAGCGCGTCGAGTGTGGGCTTGTCCAGCGGCTTCACGGGGATGGGGTCGACCGGCACCGTGTCGATCTTGCTGCCCACGATGAAGCGCGACCAGATGCGCCACGCGCTGGCCTGCTGGGGCAGGTCGGGGTTGGCCATGTTGTGGAAGCCGCCATCCTTGAACTGGGGCGAGCTCTCGTAGCGCGTCTCGCCGCCGCCGGCGGCGCTGCAGCCCGCCACGAAGGCACAGCCGGCTGCGGCGAGCGCGGTGCCGCGGCGCAGGAGTTGGGGCAGGTAGGAGCCTTGCGAGCCGGGGTCTTCAGCCATGGGAGAGCCTTCTGGATTGTGTTTGTCGGATGGCCTGAGACTATCGAAGGCGCATGTTTCAATGGTTTCAGCGATAGAAACATTCGGGCGGGAGGGGCATTCCGGTGCTATGCCATGTGCCGTATGGCGGGCAGCGACGCGGCCCGGCACACTGCCGGACTTCATCGATTTCCAGGAAGCGGCAGATCCATGAGCAGCAATCGCTACCCCATCATCTACGTGCGCGGCTACGCCATGACCGAATCGGAGCGCGACGAGACGGCGGCCGATCCGTTCTGCGGCTTCAACATCGGCTCCACGGTGTACCGCGCCACCGTGAAGAAGGAGGCGCCGGCGCAGAAGTTCGTCTTCGAGTCGCCGATGGTGCGGCTGCTGGCCGACTTCCAGTACCAGAGCGTCTACCAGAATGGCCTGGACATCCTCGACCCTGACTGGAAGCCTTCGCCCGACGCCAACGGCAACGACGTCGACGGCATTCCCTCTGCCTCGGTCATCATCTACCGCTACTACGACTCGGGCTCCGAGCTGCTGGGCGACGGCAAGGCGAAGGACGTCAAGGTGTACGCGCAGGGCCTGAGCCAGCTCATCCTGCGTGTGCGCGACCTCGTCGTGAAGCGCGAGGGGCCGGCGGGCTTCACGGCCGACGACTTCCGCTGCTACCTCGTCGCGCATTCCATGGGCGGGCTGGTGGTGCGCGCCTTCCTGCAGAACCCCGCGCTTGGCGACGCGGCCGCGCGCGCCTGCGTCGACAAGGTGTTCACCTACGCCACGCCGCACAACGGCATCGACATGGGCGGCATCAACGTGCCGGCCTGGCTCACGCTGAACGAGATGAACACCTTCAACCGCGAGAAGATGTCCGAGTTCCTGGCCACGCCCGCCGTCAACGGCCGCATGGACTACCTGCCTGCGGCGGCCTTTCCGCCCGAGCGCTTCTTCTGCATGGTCGGCACCAACCGTGGCGACTACGAGACCGCCAAGGGCCTCTCGCGCATGTTCGCGGGCCATGGCAGCGATGGCCTCGTGCGCATCGAGAACGCATCGCTCTGGGCCGTCGACGGGGCGGGCAAGACGCAGCCGGTGGCCACCGCGTACACCTACCGCTCGCACTCGGGCTACTTCGGCATCGTCAATTCCGAGGAGGCCTACCAGAACCTCACGCGCTTCCTGTTCGGCGACGTGCGCGTGGACCTGTGGTTCGACGTCGACGGCGTCACCCTGCCGCCCGACCTGCCCAAGGACGCCGACGTCGATGCGCTCTACCAGGTCGAACTGCTGGCCGCGCCGCGCGGCAAGCGCTGGTACCTCAGCCGCCGCATCGCCGAGGAAGACTCGCCCGCCTGCCGCACGCACAAGGAATTGACCGACCCGGCTACCGCCGACCGTCGCTCCATCTATCTATCGACCGTGTTCCTCGCCAACCGGGCGCGCGTGAAGCAGGACCGACCCACGCTGGCCTACGCCATGACGCTGGGCGTGCGCGTGCCCGACTACCAGGTCAACAACAAGTTCTGGCTCGACGGCCACTACGAGGGCAGTTCGCTCTTCCGTGACACGCTGATCATCGAGATCGCGCCGCCGCAGCCGGACGACGCAGCGCAGAACTGGAACGTCAAGTACGGCTGGCAGACCGACACCGCCGGCCGCGCCTCGCTGCCGATGAGCCCCAAGCAGCTCGCGAGCGGCAAGCTGCAGTTCGTGGTGCCGCTGTCGAGCCTGGGCGCAGCGCCGGCCGCGCCGGGCATCAGCGGCAAGGTGCGGCTGGAGGTGAGCGCCTGGCAATAGAGCGCCTGGGGGTTGGCAGTAGGGCGCCGGTCAGGCAGGGTCGGGCACAATCGCGCCGGTCAAGAACCCGCCGATCCGGACCCATGAAAACTGCCGTTCTCGTCATCGATGTCCAGCGTGGCCTTTGCGACGATCCGCCGCGCCCCCATGAGGCCCACGAGGTGATGCAGCGCATCAACGCGCTCACCGAACGCGCCCGCGCTGCCGGCGTGCCGGTGGCCTTCATCCAGCACGAGAACGCCGTCGACCTCGAATTCGACTCGGAGCGCTGGCAGCTTGCGAGCGTGCTCAACACCGATTCGCGCGACGCGCGCATCCGCAAGATCACGCCCGATTCCTTCCTGCGCACGCCCCTGGAAGCCTGGCTCTCCGAGCACGGCGTGAAGCGCGTGGTGGTCTGCGGCTATTCGTCGGAGTTCTGCGTCGACACGACAGTGCGCCGCGCTGCCGCGCTGGGCTACCACGTGGTACTCGCGGCCGATGCGCACACTTCGCACGACAAGCCGCACGCCACGGGCGCGAAGATCCGCGAGCATCACAACGCCACGCTCGCGGACATCACGAGCTTCGGCGTGCCGATCCGCGCAATCGCCAGCGCGGAAGTCGCCTTCGGCGACTGAAGAACACAGCCTGCACGAACCGCACGGAGCACGTGCGCGTTGCCTGAGCGCTCACGCGCTGCGTGACATGGCAACCTTGTGCAGAAGCTCGATCAAGATCATTTGCTCGCCCTTGGAGAGGTTGCCGAGCGCCTGCTGCTCTCCTTCGATGACCGACCGCGTCGCGCTGCTCGCAAGGGTGGCGCCGGTCGGGGTGGTGCGAAGGTGCTGGGCCCTGCGGTCCGTTGCGTGCGGCGTGCGGCGGATCAACTCTCGCCGTTCGAGCCGTTCGAGCCATGCGGCGATGTTGGGTGCCGTGACCGCGAGCGCCTTCGCCAGGCGGGCGGCCGACACGTCGGGGTTTTCGTGGATCAGGCACAGCACCGTGAACTCGACCGGGCGCAGGTCGAAAGGTGCGCCCACTCGCTCGGCGAACACTGCGTCGGTGACGATCGTCGCCTGTGCGAGCTGATAGCCGAGCACGTGATGCAGGGACGCTTCGACCAGCCGGCCGGCTGGTGTGGCGTCTACCGGATTGCTTCTGTTCTTGGGCATTCCGGGCATTGTCGTTCGGCCTCCAAGTGATTCACTGCCTGATCTAACTGAATCAGGGGTCGTGCTGGGAATGCAAACTGCTTAATGGAAAACCATAACTGGTTATCTTTGATAGTTAAGTAGATTAACTAATTGGCGCTGAATCCAGGCGTCAAAGGAGACATTCTTGAAGACCTCTGCATCCCTGATATTTGTCGCTTCGTTGCTGACCGCCTGTGGCGGAGGAAATGGCGGTGGCAGCTTTCTCGCCTCGTTCCCCGCGACCGGCACGCCGACGAGCACCCCGCCGGCCGGCAACGGCAATCCCGTGACGCCTCCTCCCGACAATCCGGCGCCGCCCGTCGAGACACTGCCGGTGCTCGGCGCGGCCACCGGCGCGGCGCTCATCGATTGCGCCTCGCTCGCCGGCTTCACCTTTGCTAACACGACCATCACCGCAGCCAATTCGATTGCCGCCGGCGCTCTGAGCGTCGCAGGCAAGCCGGTAGGGGCGCACTGCCAGGTGCGCGGATCGATGTATCAGCGCACGAGTCCGGTCGATGGCCAGAGCTATGCGATCGGCTTCGAGATGCGTTTGCCGGTGAACTGGAACGGGCGGTATTTCTATCAAGCCAACGGGGGGCTCGACGGCAGCATCGGCACTGCTGCCGGGCCGGTGGGCGGAGGCGGCGTTCTGGACAACGCGCTGAACAAGGGCTTCGCCGTGATCAGCTCCGACGCGGGGCACGCGGCACCCACGCCGTTCTTCGGCATCGACCCGCAGGCCCGCCTCGACTACGGCTACCAGGCGGTCGGCAAGCTCACGCCGATGGCGAAGGCGTTGATCGCGTCGGCCTACGGAAAGGGCCCGGACCGCTCCTACATCGGCGGTTGCTCCAATGGCGGGCGCCACACGATGGTCGCCATGTCGCGCTATGCGGACGACTACGACGGCTTCCTGGTGGGCGACCCCGGCTTCCGGCTTCCCCTTGCGGCCTCCGCCAACATCGTCGGCGCCCAGAACTACAACGCCCTGGCAACCACCCCGGGCGATCCGGGCACGGGCTTCACGCTGGCCGAACGCACCCTGGTCTCCAACGCAGTCCTTGCCAAGTGCGACGCCCTCGACGGCACAACCGACGGCATCGTGCAGGACACCGGCGCATGCCAGGCGGCTTTCTCCATCGACCGCGACGTTCCCACCTGCAGCGGCTCGCGCGATGGCACATGCCTCTCTGCCGACCAGAAGCTTCGCATCGGGCAGCTCTTCGCGGGCGCGCTCGACGGCGGCGGAAAGAAGATCTATGCGAGCTTTCCCTTCGATGCAGGCCTGAACACCACCGGCTGGTCGTCGTGGAAGTTCTCGAATTCATTGAACCTCGATTCGGGCGCGGTCGCCTTCGTCTGGCAGGTGCCGCCCGAGAACCCGTCCGGCTTCAATGGCCCCAACTTCACGCTCACGGCCAACATCGATTCGATCCTCGCGAAGATCACCTCGACCGACGGGCTCTACACCGAGAACTCGCTTTCGTTCATGACGCCGCCGAACCCGACCGATCTGAGCCGCTTGAAGAAGCGCGGCGCCAAGGTCATGGCCTATCACGGGACGAGCGATCCCATCTTCTCGAGCGACGACACGCAGCACTGGTATGACCAGCTGACCGCGGCCAACGGCGGCGATGCATCCAACTTCGCGCGCTTCTATCGGGTGCCCGGAATGAACCACTGCTCCGGCGGCCCGACCACCGACCAGTTCGACATGCTCGCTCCGCTCGTCAACTGGGTGGAGAAGGGCGAGGCCGCCGATTCCGTCGTCGCTTCGGCGCGCGGTGCAGGCAACGCGGGCGGCGTGAACGGGGATGTTCCCGCAGGCTGGTCGCCCACCCGCACCCGGCCGCTCTGCGCTTACCCGAAGGTTGCGCGCTACAAGGGCACGGGCGATATCGAGAAGGCCGAGAGTTTCAGCTGCCAATGAAAGGCTTCGCGGCTGGTAGCACTCGGCCCGTGAGCGAACTGCGTGGCCGTACTGCGCCCGTCACGCCGAATGAGGCGTGATCGGGTTTAGCAGCCCGAAGCAACCTCTGCGACGCAATCGACCCGCTTCGGCGGGTTTTTCTTTGCCCGCCGGCATGTATTCCGCGCGTAGCGTCAACGGCCTCAGGGCATCCGGCCAGTGGCGAGTGCGCTCGCCCAGTCCGGCCTGCCATTGGTCATCGCAAGCGCCGCCATGCTCGCGTGGTCGTAGGGCACTGAGATCAGCGTCACAGCCCAGCTTTCGTTCGCCAGCCGCTCGACGATGGCATAGCGCGCATCGGGCGAGCCCGTCTCGACGACGTGCGGATGCGGGTGGATGTCGTCATAAGCCTGCAGCCCGACGCTGCCCGGATTGACGATCAGCTGCCCGCCAGAAGCGCGAACCACGCGCGGCACGTGCGTGTGCCCGCAGGCGACGAGCCGTACCTGCGCATCGACCGTGCCGAGCCGCGCATCGATCTCGGCCATCGTGGCCGGCCTGAGCAGCGAAGGCTCGACCGTCTCCAGGAAGTAGTGCAGATCGCTGTCGGGCGTGCCGTGGCACAGCAGCACCTCGGCGCTCAATCGCAGGCTGCGTTCGAGCGAGGCCATCCACGCGAACTCCTGAGGGCCTAGTCGCGCGTGCGCGAACTCGTCGGACGCGCCGCGTTTGCCGGCAGGAAGGGTGAGCACCTGGCGCTCGTGGTTGCCCGCGAGATGCGTCCAGTCCTGCGCCATCAGGAAACGTGCGGTTTCCAGCGGCATCAGCGGGCCGGAGAGGCTGTCGCCCAGGTTGACGACGGTATCGACGCCGCGGCGGCCGACGTCATCGACGACGGCTTCGAGTGCGGGAAGGTTTCCGTGGATGTCGGAGACGATGGCAATGCGCATGTGCCGATTCTGAGGGAATCGCGAACCGAGTCGCCGCCACGAACACCAATGCCGAGTCGCACGGCTGCGAGCCAACTGCATGGCTATACTGCGCCCGTCACGCCGAATGAGGCGTGATCGGGTTTAGCAGCCCGAAGCAACCTCTGCGACGCAAGCCGCAGTCTCCGCAGGACCTGCGGCTTTGTCATTCGTGCTTCCAGTTTTGGCGGCTCGGATGGGAGGGCTCGCGCCCTGCCGGTTTCTCGCAAGAGGTTGGCCGGTCTGCTAACCCGTCCGAGCTGCCGCCTCGTTTAGCAGCGGGTGTGGCGGTTTTTGCAAATCGCAACCTCTGGAGGTCTTCCGTGACCAAGTCTGCCCGCGTGCTCAAGCACGCGCCGAAATCCGATACCGCTTCAACGCCGAAGCCGGTTCATCCCCATTCAAACGCAAATGCCGAGTCGGCTGCCCTGCAGGCGGGCGACGACGTCGAGGGCATTCGCCAGGTGCACAGCGCCTACGTGTGCCTCGAAAAGCTCGTCGTTCCGATGCAGGTGAACGAGCGCGAGGAGATCTATCCGACGCGATCCGAATTCGGCGCGCTGTTCCGCCTGGTCAACGAGGAGCTGCAACGGCGAATCGAAGCTGCGGACAGCACGATCAGTTCTCTGCGCGATGCTCTGGGGAAATCAGTCAATCCGCCCCAGGCCGCCACACCTTCGCCAGCGCCGCCAGCTTGCCCCTGAACCCCAGCCTGTCGTTCGACAGCGCATCGATGAAGTCCGAGAGCCGCTGCGACTTCACCATCGTGTAGATCGTGAGCCAGGTCGTGGCGACGAACACCACGCCGAACCACACGGCCTTGCGCCACAGCGGCGCCTCGGCCTCTGCCAGCAGGTTCATGCCGAGGAAGCCGGTGGTGATGGTGCCGATGAGGCCGAAGAGCGTGACAACCGTGAGCCGCACCACGGTGGCGGCTTGGCGGCGCAGGCTGTCGGCGTCGAGGTACGTGTTCATGTCGGCGATGCGCGCCTTGACCTCGTCGTAGAGCGGATCGAGCCCGAGGTGCGTTGCGCACATGTGGGAGAGGGCGCGCACCTGCGCCTGCTCGGAGATCTCGTGGAACCAGTAGCGGTGCGTGAAGCGCAAGAAGCGCTCGAAGCTCGCGCGGATGGCGCGCTTGAACTGCTTCACGCTCGGCGTGCTGCGGATGTCCAGCCGCTTCAGCGCTTCCACCAGCTGGTCGGAGAACATCAGCAGCGAGGCCTTCTGGAAGTGCGCGATGAGGAACAGCAGGAAGTGCTGATGCCTGAACTGCGCGAGCACGCCGCGGTCGCGGCAGCAGAAGAACTCGGAGCGCGCGTCGCCCACCACGATGAGCGCGTGGCCGTTGCACAGGTAGCGCGTGTTGGGTGCGGCGCCCGCGTTCACCCAGAAGCGGTCGTAGCAGTACTTGTGCTCGAAGTCGGCGAGATGATGGTCGGCGTAGGGCAGGTGTGCGTCGGTGGCGCCTGCGCCGGTGACGAGCGCCAGCCGCACGAAGTCGTCGCGCGTGAGGCGGCGCGGATCGTCGAGCGACAGATATGCCATCACCGGCATGCGGTAGTACTCGATCTGCCGGTAGCGCAGAACGCCCGCGTCTTCGGAATGGTCGCTAACGAGCGGCTGCATCAGGTAGGCCCAGTGCGCGGCGATGCGCGGTGCGCGGTGCTGCGCCACGTGCGAGAGAAAGGCCTCGCGCTGCTGCGCGTCGGAGCTCGCGAGCACGCGGCCGTCGACGCCCAGCCATTCGACGCTGGTCATGCAATGCAGCGCCGAACCGTCGGCTTCCCAGCCCGAGGGGTAGGCGCGGCCGAAGCGGTAGAGGATGTCCTGCGCCTGCGCGAGGCTCAGGTCGCTCGCGCCGACTTCGAGGTTGAGCATCACCACGTCGACGTCGAAAAAGAAGTAGAGGTCGCAATGGATCACGTCGAGCGTGACCGGTGCATCGCCCGGCTTCGACACGAGGCGCACGGCTGCGACGTCGTGGCGGCGGAAGATGCGCATGGGCGAGTCGCCGTCGCTCCCGTCGCCGTTGCCGCGCGAGCGGCCCTCGCCGTAGAGGAAGCGCTGCACGTACGGCAGGAAGCTCACGAACTCGTTGTAGTGCCGTTCGTGGAAGCGGCTGCTGTCGCCGGTGTATTCGTCGACCTCCTCGCGCCAGGGCGATGCATCGCCCATCTCGCGCAGCACGTGCCATGGCGCGTGATGGTGGCCGGCGTGCGGCGCGGGCATCAGCCGCAGGGGCCAGAGCAGCGCCTGCCTGAAGTGCTGCACGGTGGGCGCGCCCGTGGGGAGCGCATTCGCCTCTGTGGGCATGTTGGCCGCGGGTGGATTCAGCATGGCATTGAAGTAGGCAGAAGGTGGGACAAAACGACCACCTAGGGGAATCCCTATGAAATCCTGAAACCGGTTTCATATAAGCTGCAAGCATTGCTTTCAGGGTCTGCGCGCGTCTGCGCCGCGCAGCTTCAGGGTCCGCCCACCATGAACTACCAGTTTCAATTCGACGCCGTCTTCGCCGCCTGGCCGCTGCTGCTCAAGGGCACGTGGATCACGATCCAGCTCTCGCTCGTTGCCACGGTGCTGGGGCTGGTGGTGGCCATCTTCTGCGCCTGGGGCAAGACCTCGGGCCCGGGCTGGCTGCGCTTCATCATCAATGCCTACATCGAGGTGATCCGCAACACGCCCTTCCTCGTGCAGCTGTTCTTTTTCTTCTTCGCGCTGCCGGCCATCGGGCTGCGCTGGTCGCCGCAGACGGCCGCGCTGGTGGCCATGGTGGTGAACCTGGGCGCCTACGCCACGGAAATCATCCGCGCGGGCATCGAGTCGATTCCCAAGGGGCAGATCGAGGCGGGCAGGGCGCTGAACCTCAAGCCCTGGGAGATCTTCCGCTTCGTCATCATCAAGCCGGCGCTCAAGGCCATCTACCCGGCGCTCACGAGCCAGTTCATCTTGCTGATGCTGAGCTCGGCGGTGGTGTCGGTCATCTCGGCCGACGACCTGACCTCGGTGGCGGCCAACCTGCAGTCGCAGACCTTCCGCAGCTTCGAGATCTACATCGTCGTGGCCGCCATCTACCTCGCGCTGGCACTGGCCTTCTCGGCCATGTTCAAGCTGATCTACAAGCGCACGCTCAACTACCCGGACCGCCGCTGATCACCCAGAGACACAGACGACGGACGGAGCAACAACACCATGCGCACCTTCGGCTTTCCCGAATTCCTTTTCATCCTCGAAGCGGCCAAGTGGACGCTCGCGCTGTCGGCCATCGCCTTCGTGGGCGGCGCGATCCTGGGCCTGGCGCTGGCGCTGATGCGCACGTCGGAGTCGACGTGGGCGCGCGGCGCGTCGACCACCTTCATCCAGGTCTTCCAGGGCACGCCGCTGCTGCTGCAGCTGTTCCTGGTGTTCTTCGGCGCGCCGGTGCTCGGGCTGGACATCAACCCGTGGATCGCCGCCGGCGTGGCGCTCATCCTCAACAGCGGCGCCTTCCTCGGCGAGATCTGGCGCGGCTGCATCCAGGCCATTCCGCGCGGGCAGTGGGAGGCGGCGCAGGCCCTGAACCTCAAGTACTTCGACCGCATGCGCGACGTGGTGCTGCCGCAGGCCTTGAAGATCGCGCTCGCGCCCACGGTGGGCTACCTGGTGCAGATCATCAAGGGCACCTCGCTGGCGGCCATTATCGGCTTCGTGGAGGTCACGCGCGCGGGGCAGATCGTCAACAACGCCACCTTCCAGCCGCTCATCGTGTTCTCGGTGGTGGCGGCGATCTACTTCGTCATCTGCTGGCCGCTGTCGCTGCTGGCCGCGAGCATGGAGCGCAAGCGCGCCCGGGCCCTGGCCCGCTAAGCCCCTTTCGCTTTCTTGGTTCTTCGTTTTTCGTTCTTCGTTTCTCTTTCTTCCTCAGGAGACATCCAATGACCCGTACCACCTCGCGCCGCGTCGCGCTCGCAGCCCTCGGCCTCGGCGCCGCCCTCACCGTGTTCGCTCCCTTCGCCTCGGCGCAGAGCGTGGCCGACATCAAGAAGAAGGGCGAGATCACCATCGGCATGCTGGTCGACTTTCCGCCCTACGGCACCACCGACGCGAAGAACCAGCCCGACGGCTACGACGCCGACGTGGCCAAGCTGCTGGCCAAGGACTGGGGCGTGAAGGCCAACATCGTTCCCGTGACCGGCCCCAACCGCATTCCCTTCCTGCTGACCAACAAGGTCGACCTGCTGGTGGCCTCGCTGGCCATCACGCCCGAGCGCGCCAAGCAGGTGCAGTTCTCGCAGCCCTACGCGGCCGCCACCATCGTGCTGTACGGCGCGACCAAGACCCCCATCAAGGCCGCTGGCGACCTGAAGGGCCTGCGCGTGGGCGTGGCCCGCGCCTCCACGCAGGACGTGGCCGTGACCAAGGCCGCCCCCGAAGGCACCGAGATCCGCCGCTTCGACGACGACGCCTCCGCCATGCAGGCACTGATCTCCGGCCAGGTCGACGCCATCGGCTGCTCGGTGACCGTCGCAGCCCAGATCGCCAAGCGCGTGCCGGCCAACACCTTCGAGAACAAGTTCACGCTGGTGCAGCAGTCGATGGGCATCGCGATGCGCCCCGGCCAGGAAGAGCTGCACAAGGCGGTGAACGACTTCGTGCAGAAGAACACCGCCAATGGTGAGCTGAACAAGCTGTATCAAAAGTGGCTGCAGGCAGACCTGCCCAAGATGCAATAAGCAACCCCGAGGCTGAAGGAATCCTGGCATGACGACGGAATCGATCATCCGCATGGAAGCGGTCAACAAGTGGTACGGTGAATTCCAGGTGTTGACCGGCATCGATCTGTCGGTGCGCCAGGGCGAGCGCATCGTGATCTGCGGGCCCTCGGGCTCGGGCAAGTCCACGCTGATCCGCTGCATCAACCGGCTGGAGACGGTGCAGAAGGGCCGCATCGTGGTCGACGGCATCGACCTCACGGCCGGCGGCAAGAACGTCGATGCGGTGCGTGCCGAGGTGGGCATGGTGTTCCAGCAGTTCAACCTGTTCCCGCACCTCACCATCCTCGAGAACTGCACGCTCGCGCCGATGCGCTCGCGCGGCATGACGAAGGCGCAGGCCGAGGAGGTGGCAATGAAGTACCTCCAGCGCGTGCGCATTCCGGAGCAGGCCAACAAGTATCCGAGCCAGCTCTCGGGCGGCCAGCAGCAGCGCGTCGCGATCGCGCGGGCGCTGTGCATGGCGCCCAAGATCATGCTGTTCGACGAGCCCACCTCTGCGCTCGACCCCGAGATGGTCAAGGAAGTGCTCGACACCATGATCACGCTGGCCGAAGACGGCATGACCATGCTGTGCGTGACGCACGAAATGGGCTTCGCCCGCAGCGTGGCCGACCGCGTGATCTTCATGGCCGAAGGAAAGATCGTCGAGCAGGCGCCGCCGCAGGAGTTCTTCGGCAACCCGAAGGACGAGCGCACGCGCCAGTTCCTCGGCCAGATACTGAGTTCGCACCAAAACCACTGACCTGCCCACTGATGTCCTTCGAGGTTCTCGTTTCCCTTTCGTCCTTCGGCGCGGCCGAGGTGGGGCGGCACGGCCAGCTCTGGTGCTCGCAGCTCTCTCGCGCGGCGGGCGCCGACTCGGTGGAAGTGCGCGGCGAGATGCTGCGCGACGCCGATGCGGAGCTGCCTGCGCTCAACGGTCTGGCTTCGGTCTACTCCAGCCCCGAGGGCTTGTGGGCCGAGGGCGGCTGGCTCGACAGCGCCGCGCTCAAGCGCGGCATCGCCGCCGCCACGCGCGTGGGCGCGAAGCGGCTCAAGATGTCCATCGGCGACTTCCGGCCCTCGTCTCACGGCTCGCTGTGGGGCCTGAAGGTGGAGCTGGCCGAAACCCGCGTCGAGCTCCTGATCGAGAACGACCAGACCGTGCGCGCCGGCACGCTGCCGGCGCTGCAGGCCTTCTTCGACGCGGCCGACCGCGCCGGCCTGACGCTGGGCATGACCTTCGACATGGGCAACTGGCACTGGCTCGGCGAATGCCCTCTGCTGGCCGCGCAGGCGCTGGGCCATCGCGTGCGCTACGTGCATTGCAAGGGTGCGCAGCGCCTGCCGCACAAGTGGGTGGCGGTGCCGCTGGGCGATTCGGTCGCGCCGTGGCGCTCGGTGTTGCGCGCGCTGCCGGCCGACGTGCCGCACGCCATCGAATACCCTCTGGTGGGCGACGACCTGCTGGCCGTTACCCGCGCACAGATCGACTTCATCCGCGCCGCACGCGCATAGAGACGAATAAAAACATGACAGAACCCACCGCCTTCGACGTCGCGCTCTTCGGCGAGGCCATGCTGCTGCTGGTGGCCGACCGGCCCGGGCCGCTGGAGGAAGCGCAGTCCTTCCACAAGCGCACCGCCGGCGCCGAGACCAACGTGGCCATCGGCCTCTCGCGCCTGGGCCTGAAGGTGGGCTGGGCCAGCCGGCTCGGCACCGACTCCATGGGCCGCGCGCTGCTGGCCGCGATGCGCGCCGAGGGCATCGACTGCTCGCACGTGATCACCGACGCGACGCAGCGCACCGGCTTCCAGTTCAAGGGCCGCGTCACCGACGGCAGCGACCCGCCGATCGAATACCACCGCAAGGGCTCGGCCGCGAGCCACATGGGCCCGGCCGACGTCGACGAAGCATGGCTGCGCTCGGCGCGCCACCTGCACGCCACCGGCGTGTTCGCCGCCATCTCCGACACCAGCCTGCAGGCCGCGCTCAAGAGCATGGACGTGATGCGCGCCGCCGGCCGCACCATCTCCTTCGACACCAACCTGCGCCCCACGCTGTGGTCGTCCACCGAGACCATGCGCCACTGGGTCAACGAACTCGCCTCGCGCGCCGACTGGGTCTTGCCCGGCATCGAAGAAGGCCTGCTGCTCACCGGCCACAGCAAGCCGGAAGACGTGGCGAAGTTCTACCGCGAGCGCGGCGCCAAGCTGGTGGTGGTCAAGCTCGGCGCCGAGGGTGCCTACTACGACAGCGACGTGGCCGGCACCGGCCGCGTCGACGGCTTCCCGGTGAAGGAAGTGATCGACACCGTGGGCGCCGGCGACGGCTTCGCGGCCGGCGTGGTGAGCGCATTGCTCGAAGGCCGCAGCGTGCCCGACGCCGTGCGCCGCGGCGCATGGATCGGGGCGCGCGCCGTGCAGGTGCTGGGCGACACCGAGGGCCTGCCGACGCGGGCGCAACTCGAAGAAGCGGGGCTTTGACGACCATGACGAAGAAGAACGTGCTTGTCTTCCGGCCCTTGCCCGAAGACCAACTGGCTCGCCTGCAGGCCGTGCATCACGTGGTCGTGGCCGATCCGCGCAAGGAGCCCGAGGCCTTCGCCGCCGCGCTGCGTTCCGCGCACGGGCTCATCGGATCGAGCCACCCGGTCGATGCCGCGCTGCTCGACGGCGCGCCGCAGCTCGAAGTGATTTCCAGCGTGTCGGTCGGTGTCGACAACTACCCGCTGGCCGAACTGCACAAGCGCGGCATCGTGCTGTGCCACACGCCCGACGTGCTCACCGAGACGGTGGCCGACACGGTGTTCGCGATCCTCATGGCCACGCAGCGCCGCGTGGTCGAGCTTTCGACCATGGTGCGCGAGGGTCGCTGGACCAAGAACATCGGCGAGGAACTCTTCGGCACCGACGTGCACGGCAAGACGCTGGGCATCCTCGGCTTCGGCCGCATCGGCCAGGCCGTGGCGCGCCGTGCGGCGCTGGGCTTCGGCATGCCGGTGCTGTACCACTCGCGCCGGCCGGTCGATCTGGCAACGCAGGCGCCCGAGCTGCAGGGCCGCGCCACGCATACGCCGCTGGACGACCTGCTGGCGCGCTCCGACATCGTGCTCGCGATGCTGCCGCTGACCGATGCCACACGCGGCATGATCGACGCCGCCTTCTTCGCGCGTATGAAGCCCGGCGCAGCCTTCATCAACGGCGGCCGCGGCGCCACGGTGAACGAAGAGGCGCTGCTGAATGCGCTGGACCACGGCACGCTGCGCGCCGCCGGCCTCGACGTGTTCGCGAAGGAACCGCTGCCTGCCGATTCGCCGCTGCGCACGCATCCGCGCGTGACGCCGCTGCCCCACATCGGCTCGGCCACGCACGAGACGCGGCACGCGATGGCCGAACTGGCGACGACGAACCTGCTGCAGGTGCTGGCGGGCGAGAAGCCGACGGCGCCGTACGACACGGCGAGCGCATGACCTTCGCCGGCTGTTTCTCCCTCCCCCGCTGGGGGAGGGCAGGGGTGGGGGCAAGCGGCGCAACCATTGGGCGCCCTGCTTGCCCCCATCCCAACCTTCCCCCAGAGGGGGAAGGGGCAAGACCATGAAACCCACCGGCCGCGCCACCATCGCCGACGTCGCCGAGGCCGCCGGCGTCTCCAAGGCCACTGTCTCTCGCTTTCTCAACCACCGCGAGCGCCTGCTGAGCCCCGACATCGCCGCGCGCGTCGAAGTCGCCATCGCCAAGCTCGGCTATTCGCCCAGCCCCATGGCGCAGGCGCTGAGCCATGGCCGTTCGCGGCTGGTCGGCCTGATCGTGGCCGACATCACCAACCCCTATTCCGTCGCGGTGCTGCGCGGCGCCGAGAAGGCCTGCCAGGACGCCGGCTACCTCGTGATGCTGTTCAACCTCGGCAACGAGAGCGAACGCGAGCGCGAGGCCATCGACGCGCTGGCGGGCTACCAGGTCGACGGCTTCATCCTCAACACGCTGGGGCGCGGCAGCAACGTGGTCGACGCAGTCACGCTGCACGGCAAGCCGGCGGTGCTGGTGGACCGGCGCCACGCGGGCATGCACACCGACTTCGTCTCGCTCGACAACGATTCCGCGATGGCCGCCACCTGCGGCCATCTGGTCGAAGGCGGCTATCGCGAGCTGCTCTACATCACCGAGCCGCAGAAGGGCGTGAGCTCGCGGCGCGAGCGCACGGCCGCCTTCGGCGCCTGCGTGGCCGCGCACGAGCCGCGCGTGGCGGGCGAGGTGTTCGAGAGCGTGGAAGGCGAGACCGACGCGCTCGACGAGGCCCTGCGCGCCCTGCGCCAGCGCGCCAAGCGCGGCCGCCGTGCGGCGGTGGTCGCGGGCAATGCGGTGGTTACGCTGCGCATCGCGCAGGCGATGGCGCGGCTGGGCTGGCAGTTCGGCACCGATCTCGGCTTCGTGGGCTTCGACGATCCCGAATGGGCCTCGCTCATCGGGCCCGGCCTGAGCACCGTGGCACAGCCCACCGATGCCATCGGCCGCGCGGCCGCTACATGCCTGATCGAACGGCTGCGGGGGCTGGATGCGCCTGCGCGCCAGCTGCTGCTGCCTGGAGAACTGGTGGTGCGTGGCTCGTCGCGGGCCGTCTAGCGTCGAGCTCGGCGCGGTCGAAGGTCAGCGGTCCGCGCATCCATTCGGCGGCACGCTCCGCGATCATGATCGTCGGCGCATTGGTGTTGCCGCCGATCAGCGTCGGCATGACCGATGCATCGACCACGCGCAGGTTGGCAATGCCATGCACGCGCAGCTTCGCATCGACCACTGCCATCGCGTCGGTGCCCATCTTGCAGGTGCCCACGGGGTGGTAGATGGTGTCGGCGCGCGAGCGGATGTGCGAGAGCAGCTCCTCGTCGGTGTTCGCGCCGGCCGTGTAGAGCTCGGCCTGCCGGTATTTCTGCAATGCCGGCGCGCGCAGGATCTCGCGCATCTTCTTCACGCCTGCGAGCAGCCGCGCGACGTCGTCCTCGTGCGAGAGGAACTTCGGATCGATGCGCGGCGGCGTTGCCGGATCGGCGTCGTTCAGCCGCACGTCGCCGCGTCCCTTGGGGCGCAGCACGCAGACATGGCATGAGAAGCCGAAGCCGCCGTGCAGCTTGCGCGCGTGATCGTCGACCAGCGCGATCACGAAGTGCAGCTGCAGGTCGGGCTTGTCGAGTTCGGGCGATGTCCTGATGAAGGCGCCGGCCTCGGCGTAGGGCGTGGCGATCAGGCCCTTGCCGCTGCGCCTCCATTCGGGAATTGCCTTCGCGAAGTTCAGCAGCCCCATCGGGCCGAGCCCGGGCAGGCCCTTCTCCTGCGTGCGATAGGAGAGGATGAAGTCGACGTGGTCCTGCAGGTTGCGTCCCACGCCCGGCAGCGCATGGCGCACCGCGATGCCGTGCCGCACCAGCTCTTCCGGATCGCCGATGCCCGACAGCATCAGCAGCTGCGGCGAGTTGAAGGCGCCGCCGCACAGCACCACTTCGCGGCGCGCGAAGAGGGTGTCGGTTTCGCCGTCGCGGCGTATCTCGACGCCGGTGGCGCGACGCTCGTCGAGCAGCACGCGCTGGGCCTGTACGCCGGTCATCACCGTGAGGTTGGAGCGCGCGTTCATCACCGGGTGCAGGTAGGCAGCCGCCGCGGAGCAGCGCTCGCCGTTCTTCGTGCCGCCGTGGAACTGCGTGACCTGGTAGAGGCCGGCGCCTTCCTGGCGCACGCCGTCGTTGAAGTCGTCGTTGCGCGGAATGCCGCATTCCATGGCCGCGCGCACGAAGGCTTCGCCGATCTCGTGCGGCGACTGCTGGTCGGCCACCTGCAGCGGGCCGCCGGCGCCGTGCATCGCGCTCTCGCCGCGCTGGTTGCCCTCGGCCCGTTTGAAGAAGGGCAGCACGTCGTCGAAGGACCAGCCGGTGCAGCCTGCGCGCTCCCAGTCGTCGTAGTCGTCGGGATGGCCGCGCACGTAGAGCATGGCGTTGATGGCGCTGGAACCGCCCAGGCAGCGCCCGCGCGGCTGGTAGCCGCGGCGCCCGTTCAGGCCGGGCTGCGGCACGGTCTGGTAGGCGTAGTTGTTGATGCGCGGCCGCCCCGAGATCATGGCCGCCGCGCCGGCCGGTGCCCGCACCAGGATGCCGCGCCCGTCGCCGCCGGCCTCGACCAGGCAGACATGCACGGCAGGGTCTTCGCTGAGCCGCCCGGCCAGCGTGGCGCCGCCGGAGCCGCCGCCCACGATCACGTAGTCGAACTCCATGATGTGTCTTCCTCTGTGTTGTCTCGGGTCCCGGTCTTTGCCGGGCGTGCGGCTTTATAACCGCATCTCCGGGGGCGTGGGCAGTGAGCGGGCGCCTTCCTGTTCCTGGAGAGCGAGTTGTCGCAGTGCAGTCGTGCGGCCCTTCGAACGCCTTCTAGAATCGTCCGCGCATTTCCCCTCGCGGCTGTACGCAGCCCGCCCGGAGCGCAACGCTCCCCTTTCTACTTTTCCCCCTTGATGCCTTTCAGATTCCGACTTGCTCTTTCTTCTGTTTTCCTGGCTCTTTCCGTTTCCTGCGTCACCTCTGCCTGCGCCGCATCCTCCGCGCCCCAGCTCGTGCTCGTCCCCGAGTCCGAGCGGGCGCCGGAGGCAGCGCGGGTGCCTGCGCTCGACCGCGCCGTGACCGCCTTCGCCGGCCTGGCCTCCGGCTCCTACTACTGGCCTGAAGGCCTGCTGGCCGAGCAGCTGATCGCGGGGCTGGCATCGTCGCGCCATCGCCGGCAGCAGGCAGTGGCCGGCGGTCGGCGCGTGCTGTCGTCCTACCGCCTGCCCAACGGCGGCGGCGAGCGCGCGGCCCTGCTGGTGGATGACCGCAGCGGCGACGTGCTCGCTGCTGCGCTGGCGCATCGCGAGTGCGGCGTGGGCTCCTCGACAAAAGGCTGCCGCGACGACCAGCATGCCGTGCTCTCGATCTTCCTGCGCCCCGGCATCGATCGCGCGCAGGCACAGCCGCTGCTCGAATGGAGCCGCACGGTCCCGAACGAAGACCTGGACTCCGGCGAGGAAGAGAAGTTCGAGAAGACCGAATACACGACGATGGACGCGGCCCACACCAAGGCCTTGCCCGTGGTGCGCCCGAAGGGCTTCGCTGCGCAGGTGCCGCTGTACCCGAGGGCGGTGATCTATCGCACCGGCCAGGATGCGCTGAGCGACAAGAAGGCCAGGCGCGTGCTGCGCCTGCAGACCGTCGACAGCGTTGCGCAGGTGCTCGCGTTCTACAAGCAGTTGTCGCCGCCGCTCGACGGCATCGAGTCGGAAATGGACGGCGCTTCGGGCTACGTGCTCGGCAGCCGCAACGGCATCGCCTTCTCCGTCAACGCAAAGCCGCCGCGCGACATGCCGGCCATCACCAACATCGAAATCGAGATTGCCGAATGAGCGCGCTGATTCCAGGAAAGACTTTGGCGGTGCTGCTGCTCGCCTGCGCGCTCGGCATGCCGGCGCATGCGGCACCTGTCACGACCGAACTGCCTCCGCCCCGCCTGAAGCTCAGCGAGCAGCCGAAGATCCGCAGCGCCGTGATCGCGATGGTCGGCTATGCGCGCGGCAGCTACACCGATGGCGACAGGCTCATTGCGGCGCAAGTGCTGGACGGCATGCGCTCGCGCTTCGACGTCACGCGCACCGTATGGCCCGACGGGCGCACGGTGATCGCGTCGGTGAGCGGCGAAGGCCACGGCGAAGAGCGCTCGGCGCTGCTGCTCGACGGCGAAGGCCGCCTGCTGGCGCTGGGGCTGGTCAACGGCCACTGCCGCGAGTCCACCAGGCGCGACGAGCCCAAGGTGTGCAACCCCGACCCGCAGGCCGTGCTGACGATCTTCCACCCCGCCGACGCCAAGCCATCGGATGCCGAACCGCTGATCGCGTGGGCCAGGACGCTGCCTTCGTACCACGCGCTCATGGCGCAGAGCGACGATCCCGCGGAAGCCGCGGCCGCGCAGAAGATCGCGAGCGTCGAATACATCGCGGGCCAGCCGACGGCGCCGGGTTGGCGCGATGCGCAGTTGCCGGCGGGCTTTCCGGCTTCGCTGAAGCCGTTGCTGGTGCAGGCGGCGGAAGTGAACAGCACGGCCAGCGCCGGCAAGGTCGTGATGCCCAAGGGGCTGGCCGGCTTGCCGATGTACACCGATCGCGAGAACGCCCGGCTCAAGGGCGCACGCTGGCCCGATGCCGAGGTGACGCTGCGCAGCTACGCGCCCTTCGACGATCTGCTCGCCACCTACCGCGAACTGGCTGCGGGAGCGACCGTGGAGGCCGACAACGGCGAAGCCGTGCTCAGCGGCACCGACGGCGTGGGCCGCTACACCGTCAGGCTGCGCGACGCGAAGGAAACCGGCGTGTTCATCACGGTGTCGAGCTGGAAGCGCAAGTGACGATGCGCAGCCACGGCCAGCGGGCCTGGTAGTCGAGCGCCTTCACGCGAAACATCTCCGGCATCGGCAGCAGCGGGTTCATGCGCAGGATGCCGGCGGCCAGGTCGCCGAGCCCGTCGGGCGCGTAGAGCGAGCCGTCGGCCAGGTCGAGGCCCACGCGGGTGCAGGCGATGAGGTATCGGTCGATGCCTTCTCGCGCGGAGCGCAGGCGCGGGTAGGGCGCCTTGAAGCGCTGTTCGTACCAGAGATGCACGCGGGCCTGGTTCTTGACCTCGATGGCCGCGCCGAGGTCGACGGTGGCTTCGCGCACGCGGCGGATGACGGCGTCTTCGGCTTCCCACGACAGGTCGCTGTCATCGAAGTAGAAGACGTCGTAGTCCTTCACGCCCCAGCCCGGCGGGCGGCCAGCGGTGTGGTTCCAGGCGGCCTGGAAGATGCAGCCGGCCGTGAGGAAGCCCTGCTGCAGCCCGAGGCGGGGAAGGCGGTCTGCCAGCGCCGCGTTGACGGGGTCCTGCATCGCCTGCGCGATGAGGTTGTCGGGCGTCGGCGCCAATGCGGTCAGCCGATCTCGGCGATCAGCTCGATCTCCACGCACGCGCCCATCGGAATCTGCGCCACGCCGAAGGCGCTGCGGGCATGCGCGCCCTTCTCGGGACCGAAGACTTCGGCGAAGAATTCGCTCGCGCCGTTGGTCACCAGGTGCTGTTCGGTGAAGGTGCCGACCGAGTTCACCAGGCTCATCACCTTGACGATGCGCTTGACCTTGTTCAGGTCGCCCACGGCCGCGTGCAGCGTGCCCAGCAGGTCGATGGCGATGGCGCGGGCGGCCTGCTTGCCTTCTTCGGTGCCGATGTCGGCGCCGAGCTGGCCGGTCCAGACCTTGCCGTCCTTCTTGGCGATGTGGCCCGACAGGAACACGAGGTTGCCGGTCTGCACGAAGGGCACGTACGCGGCGGCGGGGGCTGCGACGGGCGGAAGGGTGATGCCGAGGCTGGAAAGTTTGTCGTAGACGCTCATTGGGACTCCTTGTCTTGGGAAGGCGATTGTGTCTGTGTTTGCGGCAGGCCATCGACCACTTCCCCCACCGGCTGCACGGTCACGCCGACGCTCAGCGTGTGCCTTGCGCCGCCATGGAGTACGCCGCGCATCGGCGAGACGTCGGAGTAGTCGCGGCCGATGGCCAGCGTGACGTAGTCCTCGCCGGGCTGGCGGCCGTTGGTGGGGTCGAAGTCGACCCAGTCGCCGGGGCTGCCGCCGGTGCCGTCGTCCTCGCCGGGCAGGTACACCGACACCCACGCGTGCGAGGCGTCGGCGCCCACCAGCCGGGGCTGGCCGGGCGGCGGCTGCGTCAGCAGGTAGCCGCTCACGTAGCGCGCGGGCAGGCCCATGGTGCGGAAGCACGCGATCATGATGTGGGCGAAGTCCTGGCACACGCCCTTGCGCTGCGCGAGGGCCTCGACGGCGGGGGTGTTGATCTCGGTGCTGTCGGCGTCGTAGGCGAAGTCTTCGTAGATGCGCTCGGTGAGGTCCATCGCCACCTCGAAGGTCGGGCGGCCGGGAATGAAGCTGGCGCGCGCGTAGGCCACGAAGTCGTCGTGGCGCGGCACGTAGGGCGAGGGGAAGACGAACTCCGACGCCGCGTCGAAGGTGGCGTCCTTGCGGAAGCGGAAGCGCTCGCGCACGGCCTCCCACGGCAGGTCGCGCGCCACGGCGGGCGAGAGCCCCGGCTGCGAGGTCTCGACCACGCTCTCGGCCGTGACCACCAGCTTGTCGTGCGTGGCCTCCAGCGCGAAGAACGCGCGCGTGTTGCCGTACAGGTCGGCCTGCTCGCTGCGCTGCGCGGGCGCTGGCTCGATGGAGAGCTTGTGGCTCACGAGCTTCTGCGAACCGGTGGCCAGCGGCTTCAGGTGCGCGAGGTGCTGCGCCGTCTCGACAGGCGGCGAGTATTCGTAGCGGGTTTCGTGTGTGACGTGCAGCAGCATGGCCGGTGCCCTCGGGTGGCTTGCGTCGTCCGCCTACTTCGACTCGGAGCCGAAGTACGAGGCGTAGATCTTCGCGTAGGTGCCGTCGGCGCGGATCGCCTCCAGGCCCTGGTTGATCTTCGCGAGCAGTTCGGCGTTGCCCCGCTTCACGGCAATGCCGTACTTCTCGACCGGGAAGCTGGTGTCGCTCACCGTCTTGAAGCCGCCGGCGGTGTTGTTGGCGAGGTAGTGCACCACCACGCCGTTGTCGGCCACCACGGCCTGCACGCCGCCGGCTTCCAGTTCCTTGAGCGCCAGCGGCGTCGACTCGAAGCGCTTGATGGCGGTGCTCGACTTGCCCAGCAGCTTGCCGACCACCTCGTCGCCGGTGGTGCCGTTCTGCACGCCGACCTTCAGGGGCTTGAGGTCCTCGAAGCTCTTGATGGGCGCGTCGTTGCGCACGGCGATGAGCTGGCGCGCGTCGAAGTAGGGCTGCGAGAAGTCCATCGTCTGGCGGCGCTCGTCGGTGATGGTGATGGCCGACACCAGCAGGTCGCGGTCGCCCTGGTCGAGCGAATTGAAGATGCCTTCCCACGGCGTGTTGACGAACTTCACCTCGAAGCCGGCCTTCTGAGCGACCGCCTTCACCACGTCGATGTCGAAGCCCACGATCTCGCCCTTGTCGTTCTGCGATTCGAAGGGCGTGTAGGCGGCGTCGGTGCCCACCACGAGCACGCGCGCGGCGGCGGGCGCCGGCGGTGCCGCAGAAACGGCCGGTGCCGATGCGGGCTCCTGCTTGCCGCAGCCGGCGATGGCCAGGGCCGCGAAGACGCTCGCGGCGGTGAGCGCCAGGCGGCGGTCGATGGTGATATGGCGGGGCATGGCGGTGGTTCTCCTTGAACTTATCGTGGAACGCCGCGGAACCGGCTGTGCCGGGCCGCAGGCGTTGCCCCCGGCGAGGGGGTGTGCGTAGCGACACGAAGTGCGCGAAGCATGGGGGAGTACCTGTTCAGGCTCCGACCGAGCGCAGCGACTCCGAGGTCAGCGTGAAGTAGCGCGTGCCGATGGCGTCGGACACGTGGTAGGCCGCGGTCTCGCAGCCGGCGAGCAGCTTCATCAGCTCCGGGTAGTCGGTGTCGGGCCCGGCGGCGCAAAGGTGCTCGAGCGTCCAGCTTGCAGGGTCGGGCAGCTCGTACGAAAGAGCGGTCAGCTTGCCCGGCGCGCTGCCGGCCAGCCGCGCGATGCGCCCGCGCAGGGTCTGCGTGACCCAGGCCAGCGATCGCGGGTTCTCGGCGTCGAGCACCAGCAGGTCGACCATGGTGGCGACGTCGCGGCGCTGCTGGTAGCGGGCGTGGAAGGTGATGGTGCTGTCGAAGAGTGCCACCATGGCCTCGAAGCCGCTCACCTCGTGCACCGCGCCGTTGTCGAAGCCGGCCTCCAGCGCGTTCGCGAGGAAACCCAGCCGCTCGATGTGGCGGCCGATGGACAAGAGCCGCCAGGCGTCGTCGCGCGTCATGCGGTCGGTCTGGGCGCCGGTCATGGCGGCGAGCGCGTTGCTGGCGGATTCGAGGGCGCGCAGCGCGGCGCTGGCGGCGAAGCTGCCTTCGTCGGCCTGCTCGGCGCAGCGGCGCAGGAAGTCGGCCTCGGTGCGCTCGATCTGGTTCCAGGTGTCCTGCGACAGGCGCTCGCGCACGGCGGCTGCGGCCTGCCGGATGCAGCGCAGGCTGAAGCCCACGCTGCCGCCGCGGGCCACGTCGCCCAGCTCGGCGATGAGCGCGCGCTCGAACACGCGGCGCGACTGCGGCGCGCTCGGCACGCCGGCCGGCACCAGCGCATTGCGCAGCGCCATGCGGTGCAGCCATTCGAGCAGCGGGCGCGAGGACTGGTCTTCGCTGCCCAGCAGGCTCAGCGTGAGGCGGGCGAGGCGCACGGCGTTCTCGGCACGCTCGGTGTAGCGGCCGAGCCAGAACATGTTTTCCGCAGCGCGGCTGGTGACCGGCGCGCGGTGCCGCGCGAGCGATGCCGGCGTGCTGTGCGGCTGCAGCAGCGTGGTGCGGTCGACCTCGCCGTGCGTCTGCACCCACACGTCGGCGCTGCTGCCGCCGCGCTGCATCGACGCGAACTGCGCATCGGGCTCGGTGAGCCGCGCCAGCCCGCCGGGCAGCACGCGCCACGACTGCGCGCCGTCGCTCACCGCGAACACGCGCAGCATCACCGCGCGCGGCGCGATGTGGCCGGGGCCCATGTCGTTGGCCCAGGTGGGCATCTGCGACAGCGCCATGTAGCCCTGCACGGTGTGGACGTCGCCCTCGCGCACGATGCGGCCGGCCCATTCGTCGAGCTCGCGCCGGCCGAGCTGGCTGCCGAGCACCGCGTCGAAGCTCGCGCGGCCATCGAATCCGGGGTAGGTGGGCTTGATGGCGCAGTCGCCGAGCTGCGGCAGCACCGACTCGAGCGCGGCGCGCTCGCCGCACCACCAGGTGGGCAGGGCGGGCAGCATGAGCTTCTCGTCGATCAGCCGGCGTGCCAGCCCCGGCAGGAAGCCCAGCAGCGCGGGCGACTCGAGAAACGCCGAACCCGGCATGTTGGCCACCAGCACGTTGCCCGCGCGGATCGCCTGCAGCAGGCCGGGAACGCCGAGCGTGGAGTCGGGGCGCAGCTCCAGCGGGTCGAGGAACTGGTCGTCCAGCCGCTTGATGAGGCCGTGCACCGGGCGCAGGCCCTGCAGCGTCTTCAGGTAGAGCCGCTGGTCGCGCACCGTGAGGTCGCTGCCCTCGACCAGCGTGATGCCCAGGTAGCGCGCGAGGTAGGCGTGCTCGAAGTAGGTCTCGTTGTACGGGCCGGGTGTGAGCAGCGCGATGTGCGGCGGTACGCCGGCCGGGCACATGCGCTGCAGGCCTTCCATCATGGCGCTGTAGGTGGCGGCCAGGCGCTGCACGTGCAGCGCCTCGAAGGCCTGCGGAAACTGCCGCGTGATGGCGAGGCGGTTCTCCAGCAGGTAGCCCAGGCCCGAAGGCGCCTGGGTGCGCTGCGAGACGACCCACCAGTTGCCGTCAGGGCCGCGCGCGAGGTCGAAGGCGGCGATGTGCAGCCAGGTGTCGCCCGGCGGCTTCACGCCGTGCAGCGCGCGCAGGTAGCCGGGATGGCCGCGCACCAGCGCCGGGGGGATCAGACCCTCGGCCAGCAGCTGCTGCGGCCCGTAGGCGTCGGCCATCACGCGGTCGAGCACGCGCACGCGCTGCAGCACGCCGGCCTCGATCTGGCTCCAGCTCTCGGGCGAGACGATCAGCGGGAACAGGTCGAGCGACCAGGGCCGCTGCGGGCCGTTGGCGTCGGCGTACACGTTGTAGGTGACGCCGTTGTCGCGAATCTGCCGCTCCAGGCTGGCCGCGCGCCGGGGCAGGTCGTTGAAGCCGCCCGGGCCGAGTTGTTCGAAGAAGGCGTTCCAGGCGGGGGTGAGCGAGGGCTGCTCGCCGGCGGGGGCCTGCGTCTGTGCCTGGGATTGCCACTGGGACGCAGCTTGGGAGGAAGCCTGAGAAGAGGGTTGGGAAGAGCCCTGGGACTGCGATTGCCCAGCCGCCGCATCGTAGAGCTGCGGGGCGGCCGGGGCCGGAGCCGCCGAAGGCCCGGGCGCCGGTCGGACGGGCACCGCCGGCGTGGCCCGCCCGCGCAGTTCGTCGAAATGGCCGGGCAGGGCAGGCGGGGCGAGCGCCGACGCCAGGGCCGCCGGAAATTCCAGTGCCTGGGCGTCGAACAGGGATTCGTTCAAAGGTTCCACAGGGGGTGAATTGTCACACTGCCGTCACGGGGTGGCCGTTCGGGCAGTGTGACGGATGTCCCCTCAGCGCCGCAGATCGAGCGTGAACGGGAATTCGCGGCTGCCCGGCAGCTCGATGGTCGCCGGCGGCGTGCGCAGCAGGCCGGGGGTGTGGCCGGTGCGGGTGAAGCGCGAATGGCGGCGGCTTTCGGCCTCGTAGGCATTGACCGGGAAGGTCTCGTAGTTGCGTCCGCCCGGGTGGGCGACGAAGTACTGGCAGCCGCCCAGCGAGCGCTTCATCCAGGTGTCGACCAGGTCGAAGGTCAGCGGCGCATGCGCCTTGATGCTCGGGTGCAGCGCCGAAGGCGGGTTCCAGGCCTTGTAGCGCACGCCGGCCACGAATTCGCCGGTCACGCCGGTGGGCTGCAGCGGCAGCACCTTGCCGTTGACGGTGACGACGTGGCGGCTTTCGTTCAGCCCGGTCACGCGCACCTCGATGCGTTCCAGCGACGAATCGACATAGCGCACCGTGCCGCCGGCCGAGCCTTCCTCGCCCATCACGTGCCAGGGTTCGAGCGCATTGCGCAGCGAGAGCTCGACGCCCATGGCCTGCATCTGGCCCACCAGCGGGAAGCGGAACTCGAAGTGCGGCGCGAACCAGTCGGCGTCGAAAGCGAAGCCGGCCTGGCGCATCTCGCTGATGACGTCGTCGAAGTCCATCTTCACGAAGGTCGGCAGCAGGAAGCGGTCGTGCAGCTCGGTGCCCCAGCGGGTGACGGGTGCCTTGTAGGGCTCGTCCCAGAAGCGGGCGACCAGCGCGCGAATGAGCAGCTGCTGGGCGACGCTCATGCGCGCATGCGGCGGCATTTCGAACGCGCGCAGTTCCAGCAGGCCGAGGCGGCCGGTGCTGGAGTCGGGCGAATACAGCTTGTCGATGCAGAACTCGCTGCGGTGCGTGTTGCCCGACACGTCGATCAGGATGTTGCGCAGCGTGCGGTCGACCAGCCATGCGGGCATGTTCTGGCCGTAGATCTCGCGATTCTTGGCGATTTCCTTGAGCGCGATCTCCAGCTCGTAGACCTGGTCGTTGCGCGCCTCGTCCACGCGCGGGGCCTGGCTCGTCGGGCCGATGAACATGCCCGAGAACAGATAGCTCAGCGACGGGTGGTTGTGCCAGTACAGCAGCAGGCTGGCCAGCAGCTCGGGCCGGCGCAGGAAGGGGCTGTCGGCCGGCGTGGCGCCGCCCAGCACGAAGTGGTTGCCGCCGCCGGTGCCGGTGTGGCGGCCGTCGGTCATGAACTTCTCGGCCGACAGGCGGGTTTCGAAGGCGGCGTTGTAGAGGAACTCGGTGTGGTCGACCAGTTCCTTCCAGTTGTGGGCCGGGTGGATGTTGACTTCGATCACGCCCGGGTCGGGCGTGACGGCCAGCATCTTCAGGCGCGGGTCGCGCGGCGGCGGATAGCCTTCCATCACGATGCGCACGCCCAGGTCGCGCGCTGTGGCTTCCACGGCCGCGACGAGGTCGAGGTAGTCCTCCAGGCGCGCGAGCGGCGGCATGAAGACGTAGAGCACGCCCGAGGCATTGCCCTTCTTCTCGGCGGCAGGGCCGTTGGCGCGTCGCGGATCGCGCACTTCGACGCACAGCGCGGTGCGGGTGATCCAGTGGGCCGATTCGCCGCGCCGGGGCTGGCGGGTGGCGGTGGAATCGGCTGTGTCGTTGTCGTCCGCGGCGTCGCCTTCACCGTCGCTCGCGGCGCCCGGCGTCTGCATGCGCAGCGCGGAGGGCACGACCGGCGGCGTGCCGAAGGCATAGGGCACGGAACCGAGGTCGGCTCCGACGCCGCCGCCCGCTTCACCCGTGCCGCCCACGCCAACGGCGTAGCGCGCGCGGTAGTCGGCCGAGCTAGGCAGCGCACCGCGCGGCGCGGTGGGATCGCGTTCGATCAGGTAGGGATAGTCGCCCTTGCTGGCCCACGGCTGCGAGTCGAGCGGCAGGCGGTAGCCCATGGGCGAGTCGCCCGGAATGAGATAGAGCCTGTCGTCGCGCAGGAACCAGGGGCCGGTCTTCCAGGCCGGGCCCGAGAGGGCGGGAGCATCACCGTTCGCATTGCCGGGCTCGATGGGCAGCATGTAGCCGATCACCGCGTCGAGCTTCTGCGTGAACACGCGACGCAGGCGCACGCGCTCCAGCTCGTCGTCGAGCTTCGAGTCGAAGGGGTCGACGTTGACGGGCAGGCGGCGTTCGCGCCAGAGGTAGTAGTAGATGTCCTCGTAGCCCGGCTGGATGTAGCGCTCGGTCAGGCCGAGCTTGTGCGCGAGCAGGTTCGTGAAGCGGCGCGCGTCCTCGCTCGTGTAGTGCGTGGGAAAGCGCTCGTCGGCGAACAGGTCGGGGTCGTGCCACAGCGGCTGGCCGTCGGCGCGCCAGAAGATCGACAGCGCCCAGCGCGGCAGCTGTTCGCCCGGATACCACTTGCCCTGGCCGAAGTGCAGGAAGCCGCCCTTGCCGTATTCGGCGCGCAGCTTGTGCACGAGCTCGGTGGCGTAGCCGCGTTTGGTGGGGCCGAGGGCGTCGGTGTTCCATTCGGGCGCGTCGCGGTCGGTGGTGGCCACGTAGGTGGGCTCGCCGCCCATGGTCAGGCGCACGTCGCCGGCCTTCAGGCGCGCGTCGACCGCATCGCCCAGCGCCAGCACGTCGGCCCACTGGTCTTCGGTGTAGGGCTTGGTGACGCGCGGCGACTCGTAGATGCGCGTGACCGTCATCTCGTGGCCGAACTCGACCTCGGATTCGTCCACGCCGCCCTCGATGGGGGCGGCGCTCGAAGGCGTTGGCGTGCAGGCCAGCGGGATGTGGCCCTCGCCAGCCAGCAGGCCCGAGGTGGCATCGAGGCCGATCCATCCCGCGCCGGGCAGGAACACCTCGCACCAGGCGTGCAGGTCGGTGAAGTCGACCGTGGTGCCGCTGGGGCCGTCGAGCGCCTTCACGTCGGGCGTGAGCTGGATCAGATAGCCCGAGACGAAGCGCGCGGCCAGCCCGCAGTGGCGCAGCAGCTGCACCAGCAGCCAGCCCGAGTCGCGGCAGGAGCCGCTGCCGTTGGTGAGCGTTTCTTCCGGCGTCTGCACGCCGGGCTCCATGCGGATCAGGTAGTTGACGTCCTTCTGGACCTGCTGGTTGATGCCGACCAGGAAGTCGATGGTGCGCTGTTCCTTGCGGTCGATCTTGTCGAGGTAGGCCTGCAGCAGCGGCGTGACCGGATCGGCCACGAGATAGGGCGCCAGTTCCTCGGCCTGCGAGGGCTTGTACTTGAAGGGGAAGTTCTCGGCCTGTGGCTCGAGGAAGAAGTCGAAGGGGTTGTAGACCGCCATCTCGACCACGAGGTCGACGGTGACCTTGAACTCGCGCGTTTTTTCGGGAAACACGAGCCGCGCCTGGTAGTTGGCGAACGGGTCCTGCATCCAGTTGACGAAGTGCTCGGCCGGCTCGACCCGAAGCGAATACGAGATGACGTTGCTGCGGCAATGCGGCGCGGGCCGCAAGCGCACGACCTGCGGGCCCAGCTGCACCAGGCGGTCGTACTTGTAATGGGTGACGTGGTGGAGAGCGGCGTGAATGGACATGCGTTTTTGTGTGCAGTACTGGCAGATTGCATCGAGAAGATGTCTCTGGTGAGACGCATACTAGCCGAGATGCTTAGCAATTAACGCGCCACTGAGCGTGAGTCTGGGGAGGGTTTGCATCATGGTTTCGGGAGTTGTCCGATGACGCGGAATCGCGCGTCTCGCCGGGCCGTGGGCGCCGCCGGCGCGTTCGCGGCGCTGGGCGGTTCGCTGCTGGGAGCGGCCTTGCAACTGCAGCAGCCGATGCTGTGGCCGGCATGGGTTTATGCCGGTTTGCTATGTGCCGCAACGGCCGGCATGTGGTGGCGGCTGCCGCCGGGCAGGTTGCTCCTGTCGATCGCCCTGGCATGCGGGGCGATGGCCGGCTCGGGGCTCGCGGGATGGCGTGCCGTAGCCTATGCCGAAGGTGCGCTGGCCCCCGAGATCGAAGGGCGCGACCTGCGCGTCACGGGTGTCGTTGCGGAGATGCCCCAGCGCAACGAGGCCGGCACGCGCTTCACGCTGGATGTCGAGTCCGCCCGATGGGCCGATGCCGGCACGCAGGGCCTGCCCGCCGTGCCCGATCGCATCGCGCTTGGCTGGTATGCCGAGGGCTCCAGCCTCTGGAGCCGCTCATCCCGGGTCGCCACCGACGTCGCCTCGCTGCACGCGGGCGAGCGCTGGAGCCTGACGGTGCGGCTGAAGGCGCCCCACGGCAACCGCAACCCGCATGGCTTCGACGGCGAACTCTGGATGTGGGAGCAGGGCCTGCATGCCAGCGGCCATGTACGCAGCGGCACGCGCGACGTGGCGCCGGTGCTGGTGGGCTCCACCTGGCGGCACCCCATCGAGCGGGCTCGCGAGGCCGTGCGCGACGCCATCTTCGAGCGCGTGCCCGACCGCGCCCGCGCCGGCGTGATCGCGGCCCTCGTCACCGGCGACCAGAACGCGATCGACCGCGCGGGCTGGGATGTGTTCCGTGCCACGGGCGTGGCGCACCTGATGTCGATCTCGGGCCTGCACGTCACGATGTTCGCCTGGCTCGCCGCGCATGGGGTCGGCCTGCTCTGGCGCCGCAGCGCCCGGCTGATGCTGCGGCTGCCCGCGCAGCAGGCGGCGCTGGTCGGCGGCGTGCTGCTGGCTGCGCTCTATGCGCTTTTCAGCGGCTGGGGCGTGCCGTCGCAGCGCACGGTGTGGATGCTGGCTACGGTCGCGCTGCTGCGCCTCACCGGGCGGCGCTGGCCCTGGCCGAACGTGTGGCTGCTGACCGCCGCCGTGGTGGTCGCGCTCGATCCTTGGGCGCTGATGCAGGCCGGCTTCTGGCTGAGCTTCGTGGCGGTGGGCGTGCTTTTCGCGACCGATGCCGGAATGCCGGGTGAGCGGCAGGCAGGCGCGGCCGCTCGGCTGCTGCGCCTCTTCCGCGAGCAATGGACCATCACGCTCGCGATCACGCCGCTGAGCCTGCTGCTGTTCCAGCAGGTGTCGCTGATCGGGCTGGTGGCCAATGCGGTGGCGATTCCCTGGGTGACGCTCGTGATCACGCCGCTGGCGATGCTCGGCGTGGCGGTGCCGCCGTTGTGGGACGTGGCGGGCTGGGCCGTGCATGCGCTGGCGCTCCTGCTGCAATGGCTGGCCGGCCTGCCGCATGCCACGCTGTCGATGGCGGCGCCTCCGCTTTGGATGGCCGGCTGCGGCGTGGGCGGCGGCGTGTTGCTGGCGATGCGGCTGCCATGGTCGCTGCGCAGCCTCGGCGTTCCTCTGCTCCTGCCGGTGCTGCTGTGGCAGGCACCGCGGCCTGCGGTGGGTGAGTTCGAGCTGCTCGCCGCCGACATCGGCCAGGGCAACGCCGTGCTCGTGCGCACTGCCACGCACAGCCTGCTCTACGACGCCGGCCCGCGCTACAGCCTCGAGAGCGACGCGGGCCATCGCGTGCTGGTGCCGCTGCTGCGGGCCTATGGCGAGCGGCTCGATACGCTGGTGGTGAGTCATCGCGATGCCGACCACATCGGCGGCGCGCCCGCCGTGCTCGCGATGCAGCCCGGGGCCGAACTGCTGAGTTCCATCGAGGCGGCGCATCCGCTGCAGGCGACGCGCGCGGCAAGGCGATGCGAGGCTGGGCAGTCGTGGACCTGGGACGGCGTGCGCTTCGAGGTGCTGCATCCGTTCGAGAGCGACTACAGGAGCTTCACCAAACCCAACGCCGTCTCGTGCGTGCTGCGCATCGACAACGGACGCGCGGCTGCGCTGCTCGCCGGTGACATCGAGCGGCTGCAGGAAACGGCGCTCGTCCTGCGCACGCCGCAACTGCTGCGCGCCGACGTGCTGCTGGCGCCGCACCATGGCAGCAAGACTTCCTCGGGCGAAGCCTTCCTCGACCAGGTCCGGCCGCGCATCGCGCTCGTGCAGGCGGGGTACCGCAACCGCTTCGGCCATCCGGCCCGGGAAGTGGTCGAGCGCTACCTCGAACGGGGCGTGCGGCTGATCGAGAACACCCGCTGCGGCGCCGCGCACTGGAGCAGCCTGAGCCCCGCCGACGTGGCCTGCGAGCGCGAGCGCCGCGCCCGGTATTGGCAGCACCGCCTGCCCCCTTTGGAGCTTCCGGACCCCTGAAACTGTGAATTAATTGTCAAAAGTAGCTTAAAGGTATTCATTTTCATGAATCCACGCTGATCAATCCTGCGTTGTACTGCTTGACTACAACTCGGCAACAAGGGGGCAACATGTACAACCGTCCACGTTCGCGGTGTGGCGTGACCGCAGGGTGCGTTTCATGACGACAGCGGTTCCGGCCATCACCAGCGCGAGCGCCGCGCCTGCGTCGGGCGCGCGGCTCGAAATGCACCGCGAAGGTCCGGTGCTCATCCTGACGCTGAGCAACCCCGAGGCGCGCAACGCCATCAATCCCTCGGTCTACCGGACCGCAGCCAAGGCGATACGCGCCACCGCGGGCTTCCGCACGGTGCGCGCCATCGTGCTGCGGGGGGAGGGCGATCACTTCAGCGGCGGCGGCGACCTGCGGCGGCTGGCCCGCCAGCGAAAGCTGCCGGCCGCCGAGCAGCGCGGCCACATCGACGCGCTGCACGAATGGCTCATGGCGATCGAGGAGGCGCCGCAGCCCGTGATCGCCGCGGTCGAGGGGGCGGCGATGGGCGGCGGCTTCTCGCTGTGCCTGGCCTGCGACCTCATCGTGGCCGCCGAAGATGCGAAGTTCGCGATGTCGTACATCAACGTCGGCCTCTCGCCCGACGGCGGCGGCACCGATTCGCTGGCCCGTGCGCTGCCGCCGCAGGTCGCGCTGGAAATGCTGCTCGACGGCACGCCCTGCACCGCCGGGCGGCTGCACGAGCTGGGCGTGGTCAACAAGGTGGTGCCGCACGGGGAAGCCTGCGCCGCAGCCCTCGCCTGGGCGCAGCAGCTAGCGCGAGGCCCGTTCGAGGTGCAGGCGCGCATCAAGCAGCTCGTGTATTCGGCGCGCGGGCGCAGCCGGCGCGAGCAGCTGGAGGCCGAACGCGAGTCCTTCCTGGCCAGCCTCTACAGCGACGAGAGCGGCGAGCGCATCAAGGAATTCCTCTCGCCCCGCAAGAAGCAGGAGGCGAGCGAGGCCGGGGGCGAGGAGGGCACCGCCGCCTGAGCGCGGAAAGATCATCCGGCCCGTCTCCGGCCTCGGCATCAGGGGTTCTACTGGCCCTGAACTTGCTAAGCTATGAGTTCAAGGAGATTGGTCGTTCCATGCACAAATTCGACGAGATGTACGAGCAGCTTCCCTACGCTGGAGCTGCGATCCGACAGCACTACAAGCGCTACGACCAATGGCTCGCGAAGCAACCCGGTGAGGTGATGCGTTCGCGGCGTGAAGAGGCGGAAATGATCTTCCGCCGGGTCGGCATCACCTTCGCGGTGTACGGCGCCAAGGACGAGGACGGCTCCGGCACCGAGCGGCTCATACCGTTCGACCTGCTGCCTCGAATCATTCCCGCCCACGAGTGGGCGAGCATGGAAAAAGGACTGGTGCAGCGCGTGACGGCGCTCAACCGCTTCCTTCACGATGTCTACCACGACCAGGAAATCATCAAGGCCGGCATCATCCCGGCCGAGCAGATCCTGAACAACGCCCAGTTCCGCCCCGAGATGATGGGCGTGAACGTGCCGCACAACGTCTACTCGAACATCTCGGGCATCGACATCGTGCGCGCCCCCGATGCCTCGGGCAACGGCGAGTACTACGTGCTCGAAGACAACCTGCGTGTGCCCAGCGGCGTGAGCTACATGCTCGAGAACCGCAAGATGATGATGCGGCTCTTCCCCGAGCTCTTCAACCAGAACCGCATCGCGCCGGTCGCGCATTACCCCGACCTGCTGCTCGAAACGCTTCGCGCCAGCGCGCCGCCGGCCACGGCCGAGCCCACGGTGGTGGTGCTCACGCCGGGCATGTACAACAGCGCCTACTTCGAGCACGCCTTCCTCGCCCAGCAAATGGGCGTGGAGCTGGTCGAGGGGCAGGACCTGTTCGTGAAGGACAACTTCGTCTACATGCGCACCACGCGCGGGCCGAGGCGCGTGGACGTCATCTACCGCCGCGTGGACGACGACTTCCTCGACCCCGAGGTGTTCCGCCCCACCTCGACGCTGGGCTGCGCAGGCCTGATGCGCGCCTACCGCGACGGCAACGTCGTCATCTGCAATGCGGTGGGCACGGGCGTGGCCGACGACAAGTCGATCTACCCCTACGTGCCGAAGATGGTGGAGTTCTACCTCGGCGAGCAGCCGATCCTGAAGAACGTGCCCACCTACATGTGCCGAAACAAGGACGAGCTGCAGTACACGCTCGACAACATGAAGGACCTGGTCGTCAAGGAAGTACACGGCGCCGGCGGCTACGGCATGCTGATCGGCCCCGCCGCCACGCAGGCCGAGATCGAGGACTTCAAGAAGGCCGTGATCGCCAAGCCCGACGGCTACATCGCCCAGCCCACGCTGAGCCTGTCGACCTCGCCCACCTTCGTCGACGCCGGCATCGCGCCGCGCCACATCGACCTGCGCCCCTTCGTGCTCTCGGGCAGCGAAGTGCAGATGGTGCCCGGCGGCCTCACGCGCGTGGCGCTCAAGGAAGGCTCGCTGGTGGTCAATTCGTCGCAGGGCGGCGGCACCAAGGACACCTGGATCCTCGAAGCCGATCGCACACCCAAGCCCAAGGCCGCGGCAGAGCAGTCGCAAAGCCAATCGTAGAAGGACAAGAAAGATGCTGTCACGTACCGCCGACCATCTCTACTGGATGTCCCGCTACACCGAGCGCGCGGAGAACACCGCGCGCATGCTGGACGTCAACTACCAGACCTCGCTGCTGCCGCAGTCCGCCGAAGTCGCCAAGTACGGCTGGCAGGGCGTGCTCTCCATCAGCGAACTGCTGCCCTGGTACAACCAGAAGTACGACCAGATCGCGCCCAAGGAGGTGATGGAGTTCATGGTCAAGGACGAGAGCAACGCCTCGTCCATCGTCTCCTGCCTCAAGGCCGCCCGCGAGAACGCACGCGCCGTGCGCGGCGCGCTCACCACCGAAGCCTGGGAAACGCAGAACACCACCTGGCTTGAAGTCAATCGCATGCTGCGCTCGGGCGACTTCGAGCGCGACCCAGGCCAGTTCTTCGAGTGGGTCAAGTTCCGCTCGCACCTGTCGCGCGGCGTCACGCTGGGCACCATGCTGCAGGACGAGGCCTTCTACTTCTCGCGCCTGGGCACCTTCCTCGAACGCGCCGACAACACCGCGCGCCTGGTCGACGTGAAGTTCCACGCGCTCAACAGCGAGTTCTTCGGCGCCGCCACCGAGGAAGATCAGGAATACGACTTCTACCACTGGAGCGCGATCCTGCGCAGCGTCTCGGCCTTCGAGGTCTACCGCAAGGTGTACCGCGACGTGATCAAGCCGGAGCGCGTGGCGGAACTGCTCATTCTTCGCGCCGACATGCCGCGCTCGCTGCATGCGAGCTTGGTCGAGGTGGTCAACAACCTGGCGAAGGTTCAGAACGAGCAGAGCGCTGAAACGCAGCGCCGTGCCGGAAAGCTCCTGGCCGATCTGCAATATGCGCGCGTCGACGAAATTCTGGCGACGGGGCTGCATGCGTATCTCACGCAATTCCTTGATCGGGTGAATGAGTTGGGGGTGCGGATCAGCCAGGATTTTCTGGTTCCGGCGCATTGAAATGCGAAAGCGTCATCTCCCTTGCGGGAGATGACACCCGCTCCGCTCAGCGCCAACTTTTGACAATTGTTGACGCAACTAAATCAGCAAGGCCAAAAGTAAACAATAAGAATTAACTTGCCGGAATTGAATGTTTTCAGACGTTTAAAAGCGTGAATTAATACCTTGTAAGCAAGCGCCGCGCTCCCATAATCGCGCTCCTCAGTTTTCATTTGGTCACAAATGAAGCTGCGGCATGACAACTGTGAGGGAGCGTAAAAGCGATGAATCGGCACTTGCACCGCGTGGTCTTCAACGCGGCCAGAGGGATGCGCATGGTGGTCCAGGAAACGGCCGCCAGCACTGGGAAAGGCGCTAGCAGGGCGACGACCGCCGCAGGTGCTGCCGCCCTCGCAGGCGTGCTGATCGCAGGAGCCGCACACGCCCAGATCGTCGGTGCCCCGAACGTCCCCGGTAACCTTCGCCCGACCGTGCTGACAGCACCCAATGGCGTGCCGCTGGTCAACATCCAGACGCCTTCCGCCGCGGGTGTCTCGCGCAACGTCTACAACCAGTTCAGCGTCGGTTCGAACGGCGCCATCCTGAACAACAGCCGGGTGAACGTGCAGACCCAGCTGGGTGGGTTCGTTCAGGGCAACCCAAATCTGGCCACGGGCCCGGCGCGCATCATCCTCAACGAGGTCAACGGCGGAACGCCCAGCCAGCTTCGCGGTTACATCGAAGTGGGCGGCCAGCGCGCGGAAGTGATCATCGCGAACCCGGCGGGCATCAGCGTCGACGGCGGTGGCTTCATCAATGCCAGCCGTGCCACGCTCACTACTGGTACGCCGCAGTTCAACGCCGTCGGCGGCCTCGACAGTTTCCTGGTTCGTGGCGGAACCATCACTATCGACGGCGCGGGCCTCGATGCCAGCAAGACCGACTACGCGGCCATCCTTGCGCGTGCAGTGCAGGCCAACGCGGCGATCTATGCCACGGACCTCAAGGTTGTGACTGGCGCGAACCAGATCAACGCCGACCATACGCAGGTCACGCCTACGGCGGGCACCGGCGCCGCACCGACCTTCGCACTCGACGTGGCCGCGCTCGGCGGCATGTACGCCGGAAAGATCGTGCTCGTGGGTACAGAGCAAGGCCTGGGTGTACGCAACGCCGGGAACATCGGCGCGAGCGCCGGCAGCCTCATCGTCACCGCCTCCGGCCGCCTGGAGAACACCGGCACGCTCGAAGGCCGGAGCGTGCAGCTTGCCAGCACTGGCAGCGATATCGTGAACCAGGGCACGATCCGCCAGACCGGCATGACGTCGTTGTCGCTCTCGGCACCGACGATCAGCAACACACAGGGTGGGTGGATCGGCAGCGAGCCGCCGCCTCCGCCTACATCGACTCCAGCAACGGGCAACAGTGACGGCGGCAACTCTGGCGCAGGCACCGCCGCGGGCACGGGATCAAGCGGCTCGACAGGCACTACGACGTCGACGGGCGGAACGGCCCCTGGCGGCGCGTCAGCGCCTGCCGCAACGCCGATCGAACCGGGCATCATCAACGCTGCGGGCGCGTTCCGCAACGACGGCGGCAAGCTCTACGCAGGCGGCCCGATCACGCTGCAGACGGCGAATCTGCTGAACAATGGCGGAACCCTGAGCGTGGCGAGTCTGGCACTCAGCCAGCCCACCTTTTCCAACCGGGGCGGGACCATCAATGTGTCCGGGGCCTTCTTGGCCAATCTCGGCAGTTTCGACAACTCGTCGGGAACGCTGCGCACCGGCAGCTTGGACATCACCACCTCCGGCGACCTGAACAACCAGGACGGCGTGCTGACCAGCGACAGCAATGCAAACTTCACCATCGGCGGTTCGGTCAACAACCTGCGCGGCAACGTTTCGGCTGCAGGGGCGCTTGCAGCCAGCGTCACCGGCGCCACCGTCAATACGTCCGGCACCCTGGCCTCCAATCAAGGCCTGACGCTCCACACCGGCTCGCTGGAAAACACAAAGGGCAGCATTCAATCGGCCCAGGCCGGCGTGCGGATCACGTCGACAGGCCAACTTGTCAATGGCGGCGGTGGTTCGATCAAAGCGGCCACCGACCTGGGAGTCCAGGCGGGAATATTCATGAACGCCGGCACGTTGCGCGGCGAGAACGATGTCAGCGTGGCCGTCGCCGGCACGCTCGTCAATGACGGCAACATCACATCCGCTCGCCACGCAACGATCACGGCCGCGAGCATGCAGAGCAGCAAATCGAGCGTGCTCGGTGCCGGCATCAAGGGCGACGGCACGCTGGGCAGTGCTGGCGATCTGCGCGTTGCCTCCACCGGTGCGCTGGTTGCCAAGGGCACCCATCTTGCCGCAGGCAATGCGACGCTCCAGGGTGCAAGTGTCGATCTGTCGGCCAGCAAGACCAACGGTGGCAACGTGGTCATCACATCCATACAGGGCGATGTCAATACCAACAGTGCGACGGTCACAACTCCCGGCACGTTGAGCATCGCGGCAGCCAGTGCGTTGTCGAACATCGGAGGCACACTGGGCTCCAACAGTGGCACCCTTGTCAATGCCGCGAGCTTGAACAACGCATCCGGAACGATTGCCGCGGTGTCAGGAGACCTTCACGTCACGACCACCGGTGCGACTGACAACACCTCAGGCAGTCTGCTGGCTTCTGGCGCAGTCGTGCTTGGGAACGGCGGCCTGACCAACACGGACGGCAAAGCCAGTGGTAGCAGTCTTGCCGTCGACACGCACGGCGGTGCGGTAGTGAACACGCGAGGCACTCTGAACGCAAGCGGCACGGCTGACGTGAGTTCCGGCGCGATCTCGAATGATGCGGGTCTGATCCAGTCAGGCGGCGCGATGGCCATCGACACGCATGGCGGCGCATTGGGCAATACGAATGCCGCAGGCTACGCGAAGGGCCTGGGCGGCATCGTCAGCGGCGACACCATCACGCTGAAGACCGGTGACGTCAATAACACGGCCGGCCTCATCGGCTCGAAGAATGCGCTGAGCGCCAACACCGGAGAATTCGTCAACGGCAAGTTCGTCAACAGCGATGCAGGGGTGGTGCTGAGTCAATCGACGCTTTCCATCGACACCCACGGGGCCACCTACGACAACCGCGCAGGCCAGACGCTGGCAGCGAGTGACCTTCTGATTGATGCAGGCGCCGGCGACCTCCAGAACACGGGCGGTCTGATACGGTCGGGCGCCAAGACCACGGTGCGCGCCGCAAGCCTCGACAACACTGCCACCTCCGGTGTCGACCAAGGCATTGAAGGTCAGAACGTTGCCATTACGGCAGCGACTGTCAAGAACACGACCGGCGCTGTCCGCGCCGATGTGAACACCATTCTGACGAGTACGGCTCTGGTGGAGAACGGTACCGGTGGCCTGATCTCTGCAGGCGATACCGTCAGCGTCGTCGATCCCAATGCCGTAAATCTCGTCACGAAGACGCTGAACGTGTCCAACTCCGGCGGCACCATGCTCGCTGGCAAGACTCTCAGTGTGGATGCGGCGTCACTCTCCAACACCGGCAAGTTGCTCTCCCGTAGCGATATGCGCCTCAGCCTGACAAAGGACACTGCGTTTGAGCTTGGCAGCGAGACCATCGCCAACCGTGATCTGAGCGTCACCACCAGTGCAAACATCTCTAACAGCGGCCGGATCGCCGCGGGTAGGGGTCTGTCGCTGTCGGCGGCCAACATCGACAACGCCGCGACAGGCGACATCCAGGGCACCACTACTCGCCTGAGTGCCAACGGCACCGTGACCAACCGGGGTGTGATCGACGGCATCGTGACCCGCATAGATGCCAGTACGCTCAAGAACATCGGCACGGGCCGCATCTACGGCGATCAGGTCTCCATTGCGGTCGACACGCTCAACAATCGGGCCGAGACCGTCAATGGTCCCTCGGGGGCCACTACCAGCGCCGCCACCATTGCCGCGCGAGTGCGTTTGGACATCGGCGTAGGCACTCTCAACAACGAGGACGGCGCCCTCATCTTCAGCGACGGCAAGCTTTCCATCGGTCGCAGCCTTGATGCGCTCGGCCGTGCCACCGGGACGGCAACCAGCGTCAACAACCGTGCCGCGACCATCGAGGCTACCGGCGACGTCGCCATCAAGACCACCACGCTCGACAATACCAACGGCGGTGTCACCTGGACCCTGCAGCCGGGCGAGAGCAAGCAGGTCGTTGAGTACACCCTCCCGGGCAGCGGCACGCGCTATAAGGCCGAAGATGTGCTCATCAGCTTCGGGGGCCTCCAGCAGTTCCCCGACACCGGCTGGAACGCATGGACCGCCGCGAGCGCAGCAAATCCCCTGACGGCTGGCAGCAATCCCTATGCGCGATTGCTGGTGCCTTCGCCGGACTACCCGCTGGCCCAGTTCCGCGCCTACTACATGCAGAGCCCGGCCAGCAGCCAGGACCGGAGCTATCAGACGTGCGGCGGCGGCGAAGGCACCGCCTGCGACACTACCAACGTGGCGGGCGCCTGGTACTCGCGCACCGACCCGATCTGGGCGACTTTCGGCGTCACGGCGCCCGGCGTCGATCTCCCCATGGATTTCATTGGCCGGAAGTATCCGGACATGACCGTGGGCCAGGCTGGCGTCATGGTCCGCGATGAAACCAACCACGACCAGTGGATTCCCTTCGACCACCCGGTCACCCAGGCCGAGTACGACCAGTGGCAGGACTACCGCCAGGCCCACGCCGCGCTGGACAAGGCCACGCTGAAATTCATCCACACCATCGCCGGGTATGTCGCGCTCACCGGCACCGAGTACGAGCCCGGACGCATGGCGTCGACCTACGACGCCTACGTCTACACCGTCACCACGTCCACGCCGGTCCTGCAAAGCTCCGCGCCGGGCAAGATCATCGCGGGCGGCGCGATGAACATCGCGGTGGGCAGCGGCGTCAACGACATGAGCCAGATCCTGGCCGGCGGCGCGCTGACGGTCGCGGGCGGCACCATCGTCAACAAGGGGCTGACCGTCGACGCCCCCACCGTGCAGACCGGCACGGTTTCGCACAGCTACGTTGAAGCACACTCCGGCGACGATGTGCGCGTCGACCAGATCGCGCCATACAACCTGACGACCAACTCCACGGTCACGCTGGCCGCAGCTCGCCAGGAGGGCAATGTCGCGGTTGCCGTGAGCAAGCCGGGTACGGGGGCCTTGTCGGTGGGGCAGACCGGAACGGGTCCCCAAGCGGCTGGCGGTGTTGCTGGCAGCGCCATCGTCAACCCCATCATTCAGGTGCCGGCGAACAGTGGCCCTGGCAACACGACGGGCACCTCCGGCGCCACGATCGTTCGCACCAGCGTACCGAACGTCTCGGTCCCCAGTGCGAGCCTGTTCAGGACGCTGGCCGATCCGTCGAGCCGCTACCTGATCGAAACCGATCCCCGGTTCGCCAACTACCGCAACTGGCTGTCCAGCGACTACCTGCTCAACAACCTCGGACTCGATCCGAGCACCACTCTCAAGCGGCTAGGCGACGGCTTCTACGAGGAGCGCCTGATCCGCGAGCAAGTTGCTCAGTTGACCGGCTACCGCTACCTGGATGGGTTCACCAGCGACGACGCCCAGTACGCGGCCCTCATGAACGCCGGGGCCGCATTCGCGCAGCAGTACGGACTGCGCGTGGGCGTGGCGCTGACGGCCGCGCAGATGGCGCAGCTCACGAGCGACATCGTCTGGCTGGTCGAGCAGACGGTGACCTTGCCCGACGGCAGCACGCAGCGCGTGCTGGTGCCGCAGGTCTATGTGCGCGTGAAGCCGGGGGACATCGATGGTTCCGGCGCGGTGCTCTCAGGCGGCAGTGTGGATATGCGCTTCTCGGGCGATCTGACGAACTCGGGAGGCACGATTGCAGGCCGTCACGCGGTCTCACTTTCGGCGGAAAACATCAACAACCTCGCGGGGCGTATCACCGGCGAGGATGTCACGGTGTCCGCCAGGACCGATATCAATGTCATCGGCGCGCAGATCGATGCGAGCAAGAGCCTGACAGCCATCGCGGGGCGCGACATCAACGTCGTGACGACCACCCGCGATTCGAAGAGCGACACGGGGCCGCTGGCGCGTTCGAGCGCCGACAGCGGTGTGAACCTCAGCGCCACGACGCTGGACCGGGTGGCGGGGCTGTACGTCACGAACCCGGGGGGAAGTCTCAACGTTGTAGCGGTGCGCGACGCCAATCTGATCGGCGCCGAGATCAAGAGCGCGGGAGATGCAACGATCGTTGCGGGGCGTGACGTGAATCTGGGTACCGTGACGACCAGTCGCACGGATGACATTCGCTGGAGTTCCGACAACACGCGCAAGGATGAGACAAGCAAGGTAGTCGGAACCACGATCAGTGGCGCGGGCAATGTGGGTATCGGCGCCGGACGCAATCTCACGGCGGTGGCAGGAAACCTGAGCGCTGGCGGGACGCTGAGTTTGAGCGCAGGCGACAAGCTCAGCTTGATCGCGGGGGAGAACTCGGCTTCAGCCTCCACGACGGATGCGCAGAAAGATGGCCTGAGTCATTCCAGCTCGAACGCCGACAGCCAGGAGACCACACTCGCGCGCACCACGCTCACGGGCAAGGACGTCCAGCTCAAGAGCGGTGGCGACATGACGCTCAGCGCCATCGAAGCAAATGCGGACAACCTGAACATCGACGCGGGCGGCAAGCTCAATTTGCTCACCCAGAAGACGACCAGCGCCTTCAGCGGCTCGGAAACCGATGGCGATGGCGCCTGGGTCTCGGCCAAGAGCGCGGGCCACACGGACGAGACCAGCCAGTACAACCTGTTCAATGCACTGAACACGAGCATCAAGGCCGGTGGCGGGGTGACGGCGCAACTGGGGCAGAACGCCAGTCTTTCCGAACTGGCCAAGCAGCCCGGCATGGCATGGGTGAATCAGCTCACTTCCGATCCGGCTCTTGCCAACAGCATCGAGTGGCAGCGGGTGCAGGAGGAACACAAGAAGTGGGCCCAGAGCCAAACCAGCATGGGGCCTGTGGCGGCAGCTATCGTGAGTGTGGTGGTGGGGGTGGCGACCGCAGGAGCCGGCTCCGCAGCAGTCGGGACCGCCGGTACAGCCACGACCACCGGGACCGGCATCGCAGGGGCAATGGGACTGTCGGCAACGACGACCACCATTGCTTCGGCAGCGATGCAGGCCGGTATCACCGCGATTGCAAGCCAGGCGACGGTCTCCTTCGTCAACAACGACGGCGACCTCGGCAAGGTCTTCAAGGAGCTGGGCAGCAGCCAGAGCGTCAAGAACATCCTCACTGCCATGGTTACGGCCGGTGCCATCGAAGGATTGAGCGTCGAGGGTGTACTGCCGGACAACCTCCGGACGGCAACGAATGGCAAGGCGCTCTTCACCGACCAGTTGCAGCGCCAGTTAATCAATGGCACAGCAAGCGCGGTGGTGCGCAGTGCAATCAACGGCACGAGCTTGGAGAACGAACTAGGTACCGCCATCGCGACTGCGCTTCTGAACACCGTCGCGGCGCAAGGAGCCAACGAGATTGGGAATTTGCGGGTCAACGACACCCTGAATGTGTATGGTCAGCAGGTCGCGCACGCCATTCTTGGCTGTTTGGTGGGCGCTGGCCGAGCTTCAGCAGGTGCTGGTGGCAGCAGCGGTGACGGATGTGCGGCAGGGGCCATCGGTGCAGTCGTGGGCGAACTGACGGCCACCGCATTCAATCCCACGGGCGATCCCAGGCTGGCCGAGCAGACGCTCCAGGCGGCAACAGTGATGAGCAGCGTCGTTGGAGCGTTGGTAGGCGGTAGCCCAAGCTCGATCTATATCGCAGCGGCTGCGGGCGCCAACTCGGCCGAGAACAACTTCCTGATGCATGGCCAAGTGCTAGCCATGAAGGGTGATTTTGCTGAGTGCGCGAACAAGCCTGGCGGTTGCTCTGAGAGCGATATGCGGGCCATTACACAGAAGTACCTGGGGCTTTCGAGCGCAAACATCGACGCGGTGCAAAAGTGCATCGCTGCGGGCGATGCGGCCTGTGTGAAAGCGCTCGAATCGAAGGCAGCAACCGCTGCCGAAGTGGATGCCGCGATCCCTGTGGGATATGGGGATATTTCCAGGGTGCTCCAGGGGCGGCAGAACAACGTCAACGACTACAGCTCCGTAAAGGGCGCGCAGAGCTTGTTTGGCACGGATGTTCAGCAGGCACAGGAGGTCGCGGTTTTCAGGCAAGAGTACTGCGTCGGGATGTCGGCTTCTGCCTGCGATGGAGCGGTCGATCAGGCCATCAAGGAACGGGCAAAGCGCGTGGGAATCTTGATGGCGACTGGCGCCGTCACAGCGGCAGGGGTGTCGAAGATTGCCAGCCTGAGAGCGCCCACCACCACGACAGTCAAGGCACCAACGACACCAACGACCACCGGTGTCGTCGATGATCTTCCACCAGGATTCTCGCGGGGCTCCGGTGGAAATGGCGCCGTCATTGGCAACATCGACCCTGTAACGGGCGAATTCGTACCAACAGGTACTACGATAAAAGGGCCGACCAATCCTGTGGTTAGCACCGAACCGCCACAAATCGGATCAATTGGTCGACCCGCACTCAATGGAGGGAATGGCACGCCTTCCGCACCTACCATTGTCCGAGGGAATATGAGTGCGAGCGAGCTCGCACAAGCCTCGCTTTGGACAACGGCTGCCAATGGCTCTGGATGGGAAGGTGTTCGTGCAACCATTCCTGGCGAATCCATAAATGGGATCGTTCACACCGGGACAGACTATCCAGCAATCGATGGCACTTTGATTCTTGCTGACGGCAGCAAGGTCCCAGTAAGCCTGAAAGGAGGCGCAGGTCGATTGGGAAGTCCCAATGCCGTGCTTACCCAGGTTGGTAGTACGGTGGATACTGGCCTTAAATACAACATGAATGGAATTACTGTGGCGGTGGATGCCCCCTTGCTGAACTCCCAGTCCATGATTGATTTCACTCAAAATGGAACAAAGGCTACCACCTTGTTGTCGAGAGGTTCTGTAAATCAGATCATCGTCAATACCAGCGATGGATTTGTAACCATTACACTTGACTCTAATGGCAAGGCAGCCGCCAGTGCAGGTTTGCCAAGTACCTGGAAAAAGCAATGAGCACCTCCTTGAATATTTATCCATTTCGTGAGATCGAAATTTCGAAAATCTCCCATTGCATTGCCGCGTACTTCAAAAAATTAAGTGGATACTCTGGCACCTCCATTGCGATCTCCGTTCATAATGAGTTGGGCGATGGAAAATACAGGTGGGCCGTTGATGAGGATTTTTTTCGCGACAAGGCTGGAGTCTGGTACGGGGTTTGGGAAAATTCTTTTTTAAAACAGTCTATAAATTTGTCAATAATGGACTCAAGCTATTTCTTTTCCGAAGAACAAGAGCGGCCTCCAGTGGTTTCGGTTCCCGATATTAGAATGAAAAACTCGGCGACAACCTTGCTGCAGTTGTCAACAGCCCTCGGAGTGGCTGCCGCGATGAGCGATAAAGATATTTTTCACTCTGGAGAATTCAACTGGTTTCTTGGTGGGTTTCCGGGCAACTCTGATCTGGGTGATTTCTCATTTTCATTGCAACTAGCTGATCGACTGCCAGATGCGGAAGCCGTAGATATTGGAGAGGTTGGCGTCGATTCATTCTTTAGGCGCCATCCTATATATTGAAACCTTCTGGATTGCGTAAGGAGGTGAATTAGAAAATAAACAGGGGGAAATTTTGCAAGTAAATTCGCACGCTGTGCTGGCCGCAGCGCTGCTGGGCAGTCATCTATCTGTGCAAGCCCAAGTGCCGAGCACACCACAGCCCTTTGTCGAGCAGCAACGCCAGCAAGAACGCGAACGCGCTTTGCGTGAGCAGAATGAGCGCACCGTCGATCAGCGTCCACAAGCTGCACCGCCAGTGCCCGCGCAGCGCATCCCCGAATCCGAGTCCCCGTGCTTCCGCATTAACCGTGTGTTGCTGGTCGGCGAGCAGTCCGAACCCTTCCAGTGGGCCGTTGCTGATCTGTCTGGCCCCGAAGGCAACGATTCTCCGGTCGGCCGATGCCTCGGCACGGCCGGCGTCAACGTCGTGCTCGCTCGTGCGCAGCAAGCTGTCATCGCACGCGGCTTCGTCACCACCCGTGTATTAGCCGCGCCGCAAGACTTGTCGACCCGCACGCTGACCCTCTCGTTGGTGCCAGGCCGTATCGCGGCGATTCGGACGACGTCCGATTCTTCATCCACGCTGCTCGGCAGTTCCGCCTTGCTGGCCACGGCCGTTCCCGCGCGCCCAGGTGATCTCCTGAACCTGCGCGACATCGAACAAGGCCTAGAGAACCTCAAGCGCGCCCCCACCGCCGAAGCCGACATCCAGATCGAGCCTTCAACAGCCCCCAACGCCAAGCCCGGCGACAGCGACCTCGTCGTCAAGTACGTTCAATCAAAGAAGTGGCGAGTCACCCTCAGCCTAGACGACAGCGGCACCGAAGCCACCGGCCGCTATCAGGCCGGCGCAACCCTGTCCCTGGACAACCCCTTCGGCCTGAACGACCTGTTCTACGTTAGCGCCAACCACAACATCAACAACCACGTCTTCGGCGACCCGGCCAAGGGCACCGAAGGCCAGACCGTCCACTACTCACTGCCTTATGGCTACTGGCTGCTGGGCCTCACGGCCTCGAACAGTCAGTACCACCAGAGCGTGGCCGGCCTGAACCAGGATTACGTCTACGCCGGCAAGACCAACAACGCCGAGGTCAAGCTCTCGCGCCTCGTCTACCGCGACCAGAGCCGAAAGACCACCGTGGCAATCAAGGGCTGGCGCCGCGAGTCGCGCAACTTCGTCGACGACACCGAGGTCGAGGTCCAGCACCGCGTGGTCGGTGGCTGGGAGCTCAGCCTCAATCACAAGGAGTACATCGGTGAGGCGACGCTCGAAGGCACGCTGGCCTACAAGCGCGGCACCGGCGGCTTCGGCTCGCGCACCGCGCCGGAAGAGGAGTTCGGCGAAGGCACCTCGCGGCTGAAGCTCTACACCGCCGACATCAGCCTCAACGCGCCGTTCAAGCTCGGCGAGCAGAAGATGCGCTACTCCGGCCTGATCCGCGCCCAATGGAACCGCACGCCGCTGACGCCTCAGGATCGTTTCGCCATCGGCGGACGCTATACGGTGCGTGGCTTCGATGGCGAGACGAGCCTGATGGGCGAGCGCGGCTGGCTCATCCGAAACGACATCGGATGGGCCGTGGGTCAAAGCGGGGCGGAGTTGTACGTCGGTGCCGACTATGGCCACGTGGGTGGCCGCTCGACGGTCGACCTGCTCGGCCGCAGCCTGGCCGGGGCCGTCATCGGCATGCGCGGCCAGTGGAGCAAGCTGAGCTACGACTTCTTCGTTGGCGCGCCGATCAGCAAGCCAGAGGGCTATCGCACTGCTAAGGTCACGCTGGGCTTCAATCTCAATGCAAGCTTCTGAATCACATCGCAACAGATCAACTGCTCAGTATTCAGGGAGAAAACTCATGTCCACGAAGATGGTTGCAACGCTGGTCGCAGCAGTTGCATTGACTGCCTGTGTCGCTCCAACGCAATACCGGGAGGCCGGGGCAGGAGGAAACAACTTCGGCTATGCAAGCAGCAAGTTATCCGACCAGCTGTATCGGGTGCGCTTCACGGGTTCGTCACGCACGCCCTTGCGATGGGCCGATGCGTTCGTGCTCTATCGCACCGCGCAGATCGCGAAAGAGGCTGGCGCGCCAGCGTTCAAGATCGTCGAAGGCTCGGTCGACACCACGGTTCTTGCAGGCGACGATGTTTTTGGGCAGATGAGCCCGTTGGCTGATGTTGAAGTCAGTCAGGTGGCGCCGTATCCGCAGCGCGAAGGCGACCAGATCGTTGCAGCCCATGACCCCCACATGCAGCGAACCGCAGGTGCGGTGCCCATGTTCCGGGCGCCGCCGGCGCCGACGATGGTGAAGAGCCAGGCACCCTTGTTCATCTACATCCCGTCCAGTGGCCCGGGGCCTGCGCAGCCGGTGCGCTCGATACTCGTCGAGTTGCGATCCGATCCCAAGAACATGGATGCGCAGACATTCGTCACCGAAGAAGTACTCAGTCGCCTGGGGCCGCGGATCAAACATGCGGAGATGTCGGTGAAGATGACTCGCGCGTCGCAATCTTCCTCGGCCTTTTGAACCTTGATCGCAAGATGAGTTCGCCTGCAGTCGTTCGACCGTCAAGACCTAGCGCGAGAACGACTCAACAGCCACTGGAATCCCCGGCGCCTCCCACCGATAGGCATCCCCCAGCACATCCCGCTCCGGCTTCTGCCCATTCCACCGGACATTGAGCAGGTCCATCAGGGTCCACCCCGCCCAGTCCGCCCGAAACGGCTGCAGCGCCGCATCCCGCGGCAGCGGCTGCCGGTTGCGCCACACCACGGCGGGAATGCGGTAGCCCGATGCGGTCGACGGACTATGTCCCGCGCGGTCGCTCACGTGGCCGACCTCCTGTCCGTGGTCCGACAGATACATCCACGCGCGGTACTCGCCCGGCTTACCGGGAGCGCGCGTCTGCTGCAGCAGCTCCGACACCACGAAGTCGTGATACAGCAGCGCCGCGTCGTATTCCTGCCTGAAGCGCCGCACCCAGGCCGAGCGGCCGTCCTTCACCAGGCCGTTCTCCACCGCATCGACGTTGTCGTCGAAAGGGTTGGCGTTCGCGGGAAAGCGCAGGCTGTAGTGCGGGTGCGCGCCCATCAGGTGGACGACGATGAGCTTGCGATCGGTGCTGGTGTCCGCCATTGCTTCCTGCACGCAGTCGAGGATCTCGCCGTCCAGCGACGCGCTGGCACGGCCGGGGGTGCGGTTGACCATGTCGACCACGTCGGCGAGGCGTGCGTGCTGCTGTTCGATGGCGAGGTCGTCGTGGTTGCTGATCCACCAGACCTTGTAGCCGGCGGCGCGTGCGAGTGCCAGCACGTGCGGCGGGTTCTCTGCGTCGGGCAGGCCGAAGTGGAACATGTTGCGCAGCGCGGGCAGGGTGCTGGCGTCCACCGACCATGCGTTCTTCAGCACCGCCATCTGGTCGCCGGTCTGGGCCTTGTGCGCGAGCAGGCGCGGCGTGGTCGGGCGGCCGTAGCCGTAGAGGGCCATGTTGTCGCGGTTGATGCTGTCGGTGATGACCAGCACCACGGTGGAGGGGCCCGACTGCGTCATGGCGGGCGCGATGGCCTTGGCCTGCGCCATCAGGCGGTCGCGCTGCTTCTGCTGGTCGGCCCAGGCGGAGCGCAGCGCATGGAGGGAATCGACCCACTGGGTCCAGAAGATCGCCGGATGCAGCCTGCGCCAGGGCTTGCTGGCATAGGCCACGCAAGAGAGCAGGAGCAGCAGCGCGACGAGGGCCACCATCCATCGCGAAGGCCGAGCCGACGGCGCCGCGCCCGCCGCGGCACCGCGCCGCGCGAACATGCCCACGAGCACGCCCGCCACCACCAGCACCGCACCCCACACGGCGGCAGAGCGCCAGTGCATCCACAGGTATTCGGCGCCTTCGCGTGCGTTGGTGTTGGCCGCGGCGCCGAGCACCATCGTGCCGTCTGGTGCGGCCTGGTAGGTGTCGAGCAGGTAGGCGCGCACCGCGCCGTCGATCGCGAAGCCCATCGCCCAGAGCCACACGAGCGCGGTGCGCACGTGCCGCATGCGGGCGCTGCGCAAGGGCCATGCGAGCCACAGCACCATCGGCAGGGCGAGCACCGCGAGTTGCGCAATGCGGCGGCCGTCGTGGCCCAGCGCGATGAGGGCCAGGAGCGTGGCTCCGACCACGCCGCAGGCGAGCAGCGCGTTGCGCGACGGGGAGATTTCGTTGGTTGAAGTGGTCAAGCAGGCAGCGCAACAGATCGGAAGCGGGCGAATTCTGCCCCCGGGCTCGTGCTGCCGACCTCAGTGCCCCGACGGTGGCGGGGTCTTTGGAATCAGGTCGCCGTAGCCTGGCGCACGGCGCGCTCCCAGCGCGCCATCGATTCCTCGGCCTGCGCGCGACCCATGGTCGGCATGAAGCGCCGCTCGATCTTCCACAGCTTCGACAGCTGTCGTGCGTCGGTGTAGACCCCGGTCGAAAGGCCCGCGAGGTACGCGGCGCCGAGCGCAGTGGTCTCGATGACTTCGGGCCGCACCACCGGAATTCCGAGCAAGTCGGCCTGGAACTGCATCAGCAGGTCGTTCACGCTCGCGCCGCCGTCCACGCGCAGTTCGGCCACGGGCTTGCCGCCGGCGGCCACCGCGTCGCGGCTCATGGCCTGCAGCAGCGCGGCGCTCTGGTAGGCGATGCTCTCCAGCGCGGCGCGCGCGATGTGCGCCACCGTGGTTCCACGCGTGAGGCCGGTGATCGTGCCGCGCGCGTCGGCGTCCCAGTAGGGCGCGCCCAGGCCGGTGAAGGCCGGCACCATCATCACGCCGCCCGCGTCGGGCACGCTCTCGGCGAGCGACTGCACCTCGGCGCTGCCCTTGATGGCCTTGAGGCCGTCGCGCAGCCACTGCACCACGGCGCCGCCGACGAACACGCTGCCTTCCATCGCGTACTGCGGCTTCGCATCGGTCTGCGCCGCGCTGGTTACGAGCAGGCCGTTGTGCGAGGGCTGGAACTCGCCGCCGGTGTGCATCAGCAGGAAGCAGCCGGTGCCGTAGGTGTTCTTGGCCATGCCGGCCTCGAAGCAGGCCTGGCCGAAGAGGGCGCTTTGCTGGTCGCCGGCCACGCCGCCGATGGGCAGTGCGTGGCCCAGCAGCGCCGCGTCGGTATCCGCGAAGTGCGAGCTCGAGGGCTGCACCTTCGGCATCAGCGAGGCGGGAATGTCGAGCGCCTTCAGCAGGTCGGCGTCCCACTCGTTGGCGTGCACGTTGAAGAGCATGGTGCGCGAGGCGTTGCTCACGTCGGTCACGTGCACCTTGCCGCCGGTGAGCTGCCACATGAGCCAGCTGTCGACGGTGCCGAAGGCGAGCTCGCCGCGCGCGGCCTGTTCGCGCGCGCCGGACACGTTGTCGAGCAGCCATCGCAGCTTGGTGCCGGAGAAGTAGGCGTCGATGACGAGGCCGGTCTTCTCGCGGATGGTGTCCGTCATGCCTTCGTCGCGCAGCTGCGCGCACAGCGGCTCGGCGCGACGGTCCTGCCAGACGATGGCGTGGTGCACCGGCTGGCCCGTCTTGCGGTTCCACAGCACGGTGGTCTCGCGCTGGTTGGTGATGCCGATGGCGTGGATGTCGGTGGGCTTGAGCTTCGCCTTTGCGAGCACCTCGCGCGCGGTGGCGAGCTGGCTGCGCCAGATTTCCATCGGGTCGTGCTCGACCCAGCCGGGCTGCGGGTAGATCTGCGTCAGTTCCTTCTGCGCGATGGCGACGATGTGGCCCTCGCGGTCGAACACGATGCTGCGCGAGCTGGAGGTGCCCTGGTCCAGGGCGAGCAGGTAGGTGGTCGTCATTCGTTCTTGTTCCTTCTGTTCGTCTTCAGTTCTCGCGCGCGATCTCCAGGCGCACCTGGGCGGCGTTCAGCAGATCGCTGAAGGGCGCGGGCGGCTCGGCATCGGTGAAGAGCCGGTCGATCTGCGAGAGGGTGCCCAGCTGGATCATTGCCGGCCGGTTGAACTTGCTGGCGTCGGCGGCCAGCCACACCTCGCGCGCCTGCGCGATGATGGTTTGCGCCACCTTCACCTCGCGCAGGTCGAAGTCGCGCAGCGAGCCGTCGGCCTCGATGCTCGACACGCCGATGAGGGCGATGTCGACCTTGAACTGGCGGATGAAGTCGATGGTGGCCTCGCCCACGATGGCGCGGTCGCGCGGGCGCACCGAGCCACCCGCCACGATCACCTCGCACGAGGTGTTGCCGCTGAGGATGGTGGCCACGTTCAGGTTGTTGGTGATCACGCGCAGGCCGGTGTGGCGCAGCAACGCCTTGGCGATGGCCTCGGTGGTGGTGCCGATGTTCAGGATCAGCGAGCAGTCGTTGGGCACCAGCTGCGCCACGCGGCGCGCGATTCGCGCCTTGCCTTCGGCGTGCAGCGTCTCGCGCTGCTGGTAGCCGATGTTCTCCGTGGTCGAGCTGGGCACGCGCACGCCGCCGTGGAACCGGGTGAGCAGCCCCGCGTCGGCCAGCCGCTGCACGTCGCGCCGCACGGTCTGCAGGGTCACGCCGAGCATGTCGGCGAGTTGCTCGACGGTGACGGAGCCGCGCGCGCGCACGGTGTCCAGGAGGTTGATCTGGCGGGGATTGGAGTTCACGGAGGCGTCTTGGAATGCGGGAAGACTGAGGCCGAGAGTACTCGGCGCGTCACTTTAAAGCGAACAAAAACGAATCGGCCTAAGGGAAAACTCGTAGGAAAATCGCGCCAAAAGGAATCCAAATGAAAAAACTCGAAAATACAATGGCCGCCGTCAGTGACCAAAGTCACGCTTCAACGGACCCAATTCCTGTGAGCGCTTTTTCTTCCGGTTCGCCCGCGCCAGCCACCGATTGCGACGTGCTGATCGTCGGCGGCGGCATCAACGGCTGCGGCATCGCACGCGATCTCGCGGGCCGCGGCTGGCGCGTGGTGCTGTGCGAAAAGGACGATCTCGCCTCGCACACCTCTTCTTCCTCCACCAAGCTGATCCACGGCGGCCTGCGCTACCTCGAGTACTACGAGTTCTCGCTGGTGCGCAAGGCGCTGCAGGAGCGCGAGGTGCTGCTCAAGAGCGCGCCGCACATCATGTGGCCGCTGCGCTTCGTGATGCCGCACGACCCGTCGATGCGCCCGGCCTGGATGATCCGCATCGGCCTCTTCATGTACGACCACCTCGCCCGCCGCGAGGTGCTGCCGGGTTCCCGCAGCGTCGACCTGCGCGCGCATGCGGCCGGCAAGCCGCTGAAGGCGCAGTACAAGCGCGGCTTCATCTATTCCGACGGCTGGGTGGACGACGCCCGCCTCGTGGTGCTGAACGCGCTCGACGCCCAGGCGCACGGCGCCGAGGTGCTGACCCGCACGCGCTGCGTGAACGCGAAGCGCGACGCCGATGGCTGGACCGCCACGCTGCTGGGCGCCGACGGCAACAAGCGCACGCTGCGCGCCCGCGCGGTGGTCAATGCCGCGGGGCCCTGGGCCGAATCCTTCCTGCGCGGCGTGGCGCAATCGGCCAGGGGCGAGACCCTGGCCACCAAGAGCCTGCGCCTGGTGAAGGGCAGCCACATCGTGGTGCCGCGCCTGTTCGAGCACGACCACGCCTACATCTTCCAGAACCCCGACAAGCGGATTATCTTCGCCATTCCCTACCAGGACGAGTTCACGCTGATCGGCACCACCGACATCGAACTCACCGGCGACGACCCCGGCGCCGCGCGCATCGCGCAGGAAGAGATCGACTACCTCTGCACCCAGGCCAGCCGCTACTTCGAGAAGCCCATCGCGCCTTCCGACGTGGTCTGGACCTACTCGGGCGTGCGCCCGCTGCTGGACGACGATTCGGGCGACCCCTCCGCCGTCACGCGCGACTACCTGCTCGAGTCGAATACCGAGGCCGCGCCGCTGCTGTCGGTGTGGGGCGGCAAGATCACCACCTTCCGCAAGCTGGCGGAGGACGCGGCCGACGAAGTGGGGCGCATGCTGGGCCAGTCGGGCGCGCAACGCCCGGCATGGACCGACGGCGCCTTCCTCGCGGGCGGCGACCTGTCGGACTGGATCGGCGCCGCGAAACGGCCCGACGACGACTTCGAGCGCTTCGTCTCGGCCGTGCAGGCCAGGTACCCCTGGCTCCAGGGCCAGCTGACGCGGCGCCTGGCGCGGGCCTACGGCGCGCGCATCGGGCAGTTGCTCGGCGACGCGAAGTCCCTGGCCGACCTGGGTACCGAAGTGGCGCCTGGCCTGTTCGAGCGCGAACTGCGCTTCCTGCAGGACAACGAGTGGGCCATGAGCGCCGAAGACGTGCTCTGGCGCCGCTCCAAGCTGGGCCTGCACTACACGCCCGAGCAGCGCGAGCAGGTCGCGCGCTGGCTGCAGCAACAGCCGCAACAAGTCCGCGCCGGCGGCAACTAGGCCGGACACACAAGGGAAGAGAAGAGGAAGAGCGCCAATGCAATTGACACTCGAGCGCGTCACCAAGAAGGTGGGTGCGCAGACATGGCTCTACGAGCAGAGCATCGCGCCCAAAAGCGGCGCGGTCACCGTGCTCCTGGGCGCCACGCAGGCGGGCAAGACCAGCCTGATGCGGCTGATGGCGGGGCTCGATACGCCCACCACCGGCAAGGTGCTGGTCGACGGCAAGGACGTGACCGGCATGCCGGTGCGCGAGCGCAACGTCGCGATGGTCTACCAGCAGTTCATCAACTATCCGTCGCTCAAGGTGGCGGACAACATCGCCTCGCCGCTCAAGCTGCGCGGCGAGTCGAACATCGACGCGCGGGTGAAGGCGCTGGCCGACAAGCTGCACATCGGCATGTTCCTCGATCGTTATCCGCAAGAGCTCTCGGGCGGCCAGCAGCAGCGCGTGGCGCTGGCGCGCGCGCTCGCCAAGAACGCGCCGCTGATGCTGCTCGACGAGCCGCTGGTCAACCTCGACTACAAGCTGCGCGAAGGCCTGCGCGAGGAGCTCACGCAGCTCTTCGCCACCGGCGATTCGACCGTGATCTACGCGACCACCGAGCCTGGTGAAGCACTGCTGCTGGGCGGGTACACCGCGGTGATGGATGCCGGCGAGCTGCTGCAGTACGGCCCCACGGCCGAGGTGTTCCACGCGCCGCAGTCGCTGCGCGTGGCGCGCGCCTTCAGCGATCCGCCGATGAACCTGCTGGCCGGCACTGCGACCGCAGGCAAGGTGCAACTGGCCGGTGGCCCCGCGCTGGCGCTGGCCGTGCCCGAAAGCGTCGCAGGCCCCGTCACGGTCGGACTTCGCGCGAGCGCATTGAACGTCGATGCGGGCGAGGGCGACATTGCCTTGCCCGGCAAGGTGGAGCTGGCCGAGATCTCGGGCTCCGACACCTTCGTGCACGTCGAAACCGCAGTCGGCGAACTGGTGGCGCAGCTCACCGGCGTGCACCGCTTCGAACTGGGTGCCTCGCTCACGCTGTACTTCAGCGCGTCGCAAGCCTATGTGTTCGATGCCGGTGAAAAGCTGGCGCTGGCGCCCGCGTGGCGCAAAGGAGACTAGCCATGGCACGCATCGACCTCGACCTCGCCCACGCCTACCGCCCGAACCCCACGCAGGACAGCGACTACGCGCTGCTCCCGCTGAAGATGAGTTTCCGCGACGGCGGCGCCTACGCCTTGCTCGGCCCTTCGGGCTGCGGCAAGACGACCATGCTGAACATCATCTCGGGCCTGCTCGTGCCTTCGCAGGGCACCGTGACCTTCGACGGCCGCGACGTGACGCGCGCCACGCCGCAGGAACGCAACATCGCGCAGGTGTTCCAGTTCCCGGTGATCTACGACACCATGACCGTGGCCGAGAACCTCGCGTTCCCCTTGCGCAACCGCAAGATGCCGGCCGACCAGATCAAGAAGCGCGTGGGCGAGATCGCCGAGATGCTCGACATGAGCGGGCAGCTCAACCAGCGCGCCGCGGGCCTCGCGGCCGACGCCAAGCAGAAGATCTCGCTCGGCCGTGGGCTGGTGCGCAGCGACGTGTCGGCGGTGCTGTTCGACGAGCCGCTCACCGTGATCGATCCGCACCTGAAGTGGCAGCTGCGCCGCAAGCTCAAGCAGATCCACCGCGAGCTGAAGCTCACGCTGATCTACGTGACGCACGATCAGGTCGAGGCGCTCACCTTCGCGGAAGAGGTGGTGGTGATGACGCGCGGCAAGGCCGTGCAGGTGGGCAGCGCCGACGCGCTCTTCGAGCGGCCGGCCCACACCTTCGTCGGGCATTTCATCGGCTCGCCGGGCATGAACTTCCTGTCGGCGCAAAGCGGCAACGGCACCATCGAAGTGGCCGGAACGCCGCTGGTGCCCACGCGCGAACTGCCGCAGGGGCCGCTGAAGATCGGCATCCGCCCCGAGTACCTGCGCCTGTCGAACGCGGGCGCGGCCGGCGCCGTGCCTGCCGTGGCTAAGCAGGTGCAGGACGTGGGCACGCACGTGATGCTGACGGTGGAGGCCGGCGGCAGCCTGCTGAAGGTGCGGCTGCATTCGGACGACCGCCCGCCGGCGGTGGGGGACACGGTGTGGGTGCGGGTGCTCGACACCCACACCTGCTATTACAAGGATGAGGAACTGGTGGCATGAGCGCAGTGCCGGGCCGCCCCAAACAAGCTCGCACCGAAGTGCGAAGCACGGAGGTACTTAAGTGAACGCAGCCAACAAACCGATCAACCAGAAGGCCTGGTGGCTCGTGCTGCCGGTGCTGATCTGCGTGGCCTTCTCGGCCATCGTGCCGCTCATGACGGTGGTCAACTACTCGGTGCAGGACATCATCTCGCCCGAGCGCCGCGTGTTCGTGGGCACCGAATGGTTCGCAGCGGTGATGCGCGACGACGAGCTGCACCAGGCGCTGTGGCGCCAGCTGGGCTTCTCGCTGTCGGTGCTGCTGGTGGAGATTCCGCTGGGCATCGGCCTGGCGCTGTCGATGCCGGCCAAGGGCTGGAAGTCTTCCGCCGTGCTGGTGGTGGTTGCGCTGTCGCTGCTGATCCCGTGGAACGTGGTGGGCACCATCTGGCAGATTTACGGCCGCGCCGACATCGGCCTGCTGGGCCACGCGCTGCAGAAGCTGGGCATCGACTACAACTACACCGGCAGCGCCACCGACGCGTGGCTCACCGTGCTGGTGATGGACGTGTGGCACTGGACGCCGCTGGTGGCGCTGCTGTGCTACGCGGGCCTGCGCTCCATTCCCGACGCCTACTACCAGGCCGCGCGCATCGACGGCGCGAGCAAGTTCGCGGTGTTCCGCTACATCCAGCTGCCCAAGATGCGCGGCGTGCTCATGATCGCTGTGCTGCTGCGCTTCATGGACAGCTTCATGATCTACACCGAGCCCTTCGTCTTGACGGGCGGCGGGCCGGGCAACGCCACCACCTTCCTGAGCCAGTACCTCACGCAGAAGGCCGTGGGCCAGTTCGACCTGGGTCCGGCGGCGGCGTTCTCGCTGATCTATTTCCTCATCATCCTGTTGCTGTGCTTCGTGCTCTACAACTGGATGCAGCGGGTCGGCACGCAGGAAGCGGAGGTGGAGAAATGAACGAGAAGAGATTTCACAAGCGCAGCATCTTCCTGGTGCTGTACATCCTGTTCGCGCTGTTGCCCATCTACTGGATGATCAACATGAGCTTCAAGACGAACGAGGAGATCCTGTCGAGCTTCTCGTTCTTCCCGCAGCAGCTCACCTGGGCGAACTACGCGCGCATCTTCACCGACGAGTCGTGGTACTCGGGCTACATCAACAGCCTGATCTACGTGGCGATCAACACGGTGATCTCGCTCACCGTGGCGCTGCCGGCGGCCTACGCCTTCTCGCGCTATTCGTTCCTGGGCGACAAGCACGTCTTCTTCTGGCTGCTGACCAACCGCATGACGCCGCCCGCGGTGTTCCTGCTGCCGTTCTTCCAGCTCTACAGCACGGTCGGCCTGATGGACACGCACCTGGGCGTGGCGCTCGCGCACCTGTTGTTCAACGTGCCGCTGGCGGTGTGGATCCTGGAAGGCTTCATGAGCGGCATCCCGCGCGAGATCGACGAAACGGCCTACATCGACGGCTACTCCTTCCCGCGCTTCTTCCTCACGATCTTCCTGCCGCTCATCAAGGCCGGCGTGGGCGTGGCGGCGTTCTTCTGCTTCATGTTCAGCTGGGTCGAGCTGCTGCTGGCGCGCACGCTCACCAGCGTGAACGCCAAGCCCATCGTGGCGACCATGACGCGCACCGTGAGCGCGTCGGGCATGGACTGGGCGACGCTGGCCGCGGCCGGCGTGCTCACCATCGTGCCGGGCGCCATCGTGATCTGGTTCGTGCGTCACTACATCGCGAAGGGTTTCGCGATGGGTCGTGTTTGAGGAGGCACGGAAATGTTCGATTGGATGGTCTGGACCACTCCGGTGGCCGTGTTCTTCGTCTGCATCGCGCTGATGCTGGTCGGCATGACGATCTGGGAATTCAAGTCGCCCACCACGCTGCGGCGCGGCTGGCTGCCGATGGCCACCACGCGCGGCGACAGGCTCTTCATCGGGCTGCTGTCGGCGGCCTACGTGAACCTGGTCTTCGTGGGCCTGGCGGGCAAGTTCCAGGAGTGGTTCAGCCTCGAGGCCGAGCCCTCTGTGTGGATCAGCTTCGTGCTGTCGATGGGCCTGCTGGCGCTCATCATGCGCAAGGGCTGAGGGGCGCCGTTCCGCTTCTTTCCTGATTCCAAAAGCGTTCCGGCTCTCCGCCTCCCCGGAGCCGTGATCGGACACAACACCGGGGAAGCAACAACCGAGGAGACAGTTCCATGAAGATGCGCTACACGGCATTGGCACTTGCGGCGGCGATGTTCGCCGCGCATGGTGCGGCAACGGCCGGCGAGGCCGAAGCCAAGAAGTGGATCGACAGCGAGTTCCAGCCATCGACCTTGTCCAAGGACAAGCAGATGGACGAGATGAAGTGGTTCATCGAGGCAGCCAAGAAACTGCAGGCCAAGGGCGTGAAGGAGATTTCCGTCGTCTCCGAGACCCTGACCACCCACGAGTACGAATCGAAGACGCTGGCCAAGGCCTTCGAGGAAATCACCGGCATCAAGGTCAAGCACGACCTGATCCAGGAAGGCGACGTCGTCGAGAAGCTGCAGACCTCGATGCAGTCGGGCAAGTCGATCTACGACGGCTGGGTGTCCGACTCCGACCTGATCGGCACGCACTACCGCTACGGCAAGATCATGTCGCTGACCGAGTACATGGGCGGCGCCGGCAAGGAGTTCACCAACCCCGGCCTCGACCTGAAGGACTTCATCGGCACCAGCTTCACCACCGCGCCTGACGGCCAGCTCTACCAGCTGCCCGACCAGCAGTTCGCCAACCTGTACTGGTTCCGCGCCGACCTGTTCGCGCGCAAGGACCTGCAGGACAAGTTCAAGGCCAAGTACGGCTACGACCTGGGCGTGCCGCTGAACTGGAGCGCCTACGAAGATATCGCCGAGTTCTTCAGCACCGACGTGAAGACCATCGACGGCAAGCCGATCTACGGCCACATGGACTACGGCAAGAAAGACCCGTCGCTGGGCTGGCGCTTCACCGACGCATGGCTGTCGATGGCCGGCGCGGCCGACAAGGGCATTCCCAACGGCATGCCGATCGATGAGTGGGGCATCCGCGTCGCGGCCGACAAGTGCACGCCCACCGGCGCATCGGTCGCCCGCGGCGGCGCGACCAACTCGCCGGCCGCCGTCTACGCGCTGACCAAGTACATCGACTGGATGAAGAAGTACGCGCCCAAGGAAGCCATGGGCATGACCTTCGGCGAATCCGGCCCGGTGCCCGCGCAGGGCCAGATCGCCCAGCAGATCTTCTGGTACACCGCCTTCACCGCCGACATGACCAAGAAGGGCCTGCCCGTGGTGAACGACGACGGCTCGCCCAAGTGGCGCATGGCCCCCGGCCCGAACGGCCCGTACTGGAAGCAGGGCATGCAGAACGGCTACCAGGACGTGGGCTCGTGGACCTTCTTCAAGGGCCACGACGCCAACAAGACGGCCGCCGCATGGCTCTACGCGCAGTTCATCACCGCCAAGACCACCTCGCTGAAGAAGTCGATCACCGGCCTGACCTTCATCCGCGACAGCGACATCCGCTCTGACTACTTCACCCAGAACGCCAACAAGTACGGCGGCCTGATCGAGTTCTACCGCAGCCCCGCGCGCGTGGCCTGGACCCCGACCGGCACCAACGTGCCCGACTACCCCAAGCTGGCCCAGCTGTGGTGGAAGAACGTGGCAGAGGCCGTGACGGGCGAGAAGACGCCGCAGAAGGCCATGGACAACCTGGCCGACGAGATGGACAACGTGATGGCCCGCCTGGAACGCGCCGGCATGGCCAAGTGCGCGCCCAAGCTCAATCCGAAGGGCGACCCGGCCAAGTACCTGAGCGACGACCGCGCGCCGTGGAAGAAGCTGGCCAACGAGAAGCCCAAGGGCGAGACCATCGACTACAACAAGCTGCTGAGCGCCTGGAAGGAAGGCAAGGTGCGCTGAGCGCCCGGCGACTTCCTCATCCGGCAGCAACAGCCGGCAGACAGGGCCGTGCCGCGAGGCGCGGCCCTTTTTTTGCTCGTTTTTTCGCATTGCCGTCCGTTCGAGCGCAATTTGACCGCTTCGAGCGTCTGATTGCCGCGACGCCATGACCATTGGCAGATGCGTTTGCAGGGCGGTTCGCTTACATTCGACGGCCCCCGAAATGCCCTAGCCAGTGAATTCCAGTCTTTCCAGCCCTTCCCACGCGCCTTCGAGCGTCAAGCGCGTCCTGGTCCTGCGCTATTCGCAGTCCGGCCAGCTCGACGAGGTCGCCGACAGGATCGTCGCGCCGCTGAAGGCGGACCCGACCATCCAGGTGCACGAGGAAGTGCTGCGGCCGCTGAAGCCGTATCCCTTTCCCTGGCCCTTCCTGACCTTCTTCGACGCCTTTCCCGAGTCGGCCCACATGAAGCCGCAGCCGCTGGCGCCGCTCTCGCTCACGGGCGACGAAGACTTCGACCTCGTCGTGCTGCCCTACCAGGTGTGGTTCCTGGCGCCTTCGCAGCCGGTGGCGGCCTTCCTCAAGCATCCGGTGGCGGCGCGGCTGCTCAAGGGCAAGCCGGTGGTCACCGTCATCGCCTGCCGCAACATGTGGCTGCTGGCGCAGGAAAAGCTCAAGGGCATGCTCGACGACGTGGGCGCGCGGCTGATCGACAACGTGGTGCTCACCGACCCCGGCCCCACGCTCGCCACCTTCTTCACCACCCCTGCCTGGCTGATCTGGGGCCGCAAGCGCGGCTTCTGGGGCATGCCCGATGCCGGGCTCAGTACCGAGCAGATCGCGGGTACGGCCCGTTTCGGCCGCGCCCTGCGCGACGCGCTTCACCAGGACCTGGAGCGCGGCACGCAGCCGCTGCTTTCCGGCCTCGGCGCGGTGCAGGCCAATGCCAGGCTGCTCATCAGCGAGAAGGCCGGCACCCGCAGCTTCTATCTCTGGGGCAAGCTCATCATGGCTGCGGGCGGGCCCGGCGCTTGGCAGCGCAAGCCGCTGCTGCTGCTGTACGTGCTGTTCCTGCTGGTACTGATCATCACGGTAGTGCCCGTGAGCCTGAGCCTGCAGGCGCTTCTGCGACCTCTGTTCAGGGGGTGGCTGACTAGAATGACGGCCAAATTCGAGTGCCCGTCGGGCTCAGCCACGGACCGCACCCCTCTCTATGACGACTGATGTCTTCCTGACCCGTACTGCCGCTTTCCTGCCCTTTTCTCCGGTCAGCAATGAAGACATCGAAGACGTCCTCGGTCGCATCGGCGGCAAGGCCTCCCGTGCGCGGCGGCTGATCCTTCGCAGCAACGGCATCCAGTCGCGCCACTACGCCATCGACCGCGCCACCGGCAAGCTGGCGATGACCAACGCGCAGCTCACGGCCAGCGCCATCCGCGCGCTGGGCGACGTGGGGCAGGTCGACTGCCTCGTCACCGGCACCTCGCTGCCCGACCAGCTCATGCCCAACCACGCGGTGATGGTGCACGGCGAGCTCGGCTGGCCGCGGCTCGAAGTGGTGGCTTGCGCCGGCATTTGCCTGGCAGGGGCTGCGGCGCTGAAGCACGCGTGGCTCTCGGTGCGCGCAGGCGACGCGCGGCGCGCGGTGGCCACCGGCTCCGAGCTGGCATCGGCCGTGATGCGCGGCTCGCGCTTCGAGGCCGAGTTGGAGCACAAGGTCGAGGCGCTGGAGGCACGGCCGGAACTTGCCTTCGAGAAGGACTTCCTGCGCTGGATGCTCTCCGATGGCGCCGGTGCCGTGCTGCTGGAGAACGCGCCGCGCGGGCCGCTGTCGCTGCGCATCGACTGGATCGACCTGTCCTCGGCCGCGCACGAGCTGCCGGCCTGCATGTACGCTGGCGCCGAGAAGAACGCCGAGGGCGGCCTCGATGGCTGGGCGCGCAAGTCGCCCGACGAGTGGCGCAGCGAATCCACCTTCGCCGTGAAGCAGGACGTGCGCCTGCTCAACGAGAACATCGTGCGCGCCACGTTGGCCGAGCCGCTTGCGGAAGTCATCGAGCGGCGCGGGCTGAAGCCGGCGGACGTCGACTGGTTCCTGCCGCATCTCTCATCGCAATACTTCGTGGAGCCGGTGAGCCGGGCCCTCGAGGAACTGGGCTTTCCGATTCCGCGCGAGCGCTGGTTCAGCAATCTCGCGACCAAGGGCAACACGGGTTCGGCCTCGCCTTACATCATGCTCGACGAGCTGTTCCGATCGGGGCGCATCGAGCCCGGCCAGAAGCTGCTGATGTTCGTGCCCGAGAGCGGCCGCTTCTCGAGCGGCTTCATCCACATGGAGGCTGTGTAGCCATGGATCTGGATGCAGTACCGCAGGAGGGCAACGCGACCCTCGACGGTCATTCGAAGCTGATGTACGCCCGTGACGCGCAGGGCCGTGTGGTCACCACCACCTCGCGCGGCTGGGAGGCGGAAGAGATCGTCACCAGCCACGCGGTCGACGTGCTGGTCGAGCAGGCCCGTGAAGCCAGGGAACGCGTGAAGGCGGGGCTGGCCTCGCCGCTCGAATACTGGATGTACGAGCGCCGCATGGACGTGGCGCTGCTTTCGCAGACCAGCGGCTTCTGGCAGTGGCGCGTGCGCCGCCACCTGCAGCCGCGCCACTTCGCCGCGCTTTCGCCGGCGCAGCTCGCTCGCTATGGCGAGGCGCTGGGCCTGCCCGTTTCCACCTTGCAGGGGCTGCCGTGAACTTCCAGCATCAACAGGCGGCGCATTGCGAAAGCGGCGTCATCTCCAGCCTCATGCGCCACCACGGCGCGCCGATGAGCGAGAGCATGGCGCTGGGGCTGTCGTCGGCTCTTTCGTTCGCGTACCTGCCGTTCATCAAGCTGTCGGGCCTGCCGCTCATTTCGTACCGCATGCCACCCAAGGCCATCATCAAGGGCCTGCTGGCGCCGATGGCCGCGCGCTTCCGCTTCGAGACCTTCGGCAGCGCCGAGGCCGGGCAGAAGCGGCTCGACGCACTGCTGGCCGAGGGCAAGCTCGTGGGCCTGCAGACCTCGGTGTACTGGCTGCCGTACTTTCCGCCGAACATGCGCTTCCACTTCAACGCGCACAACCTGCTGGTGTACGGCAAGGACGGCGACGACTACCTCATCAGCGACCCGGTGTTCGAGGAGCCCGTGCGCTGCCCGAGCGGCGACCTTGCGCGCGCCCGCTTCGCCAAGGGCGTGCTGGCGCCCAAGGGCCTCATGTACTACCCGCAGGCCATCGAGCGCAAGGCGGTGGATGCGGCCTCGGTGGTCAAGGCGATCCGCAAGACGGTGCGCACCATGCTCGCGCCCATTCCCATCGTCGGCGTGCGCGGCATGCGCACGCTGGCCGCGCGCATGCAGAAGCTGTCGCCGGCCGATCCGCGCAGCGTCGACTTCATCGGCCACCTAGTGCGCATGCAGGAAGAAATCGGCACGGGCGGGGCGGGCTTCCGCTTCATCTATGCGGGCTTCCTGCAGGAGGCGGCGCAGCTGCTCGACAAGCCGCAGCTGCAGCAGATGTCGGAACGGCTCATCGCCATCGGCGACGGCTGGCGCGCCTTCGCGCTGAAGGCGGCACGCATGGTGAAGGGGCGCGAGGCGGTCGATCCGGCCGCGCTGGCCGCGAAACTGCGCGAGCAGGCCGAGCAAGAGGAAAGCTTCTTCCGCGACCTGAAGGCCGCCGTCGCCTGATGCTGGAGCTGCGCCGGCTCGGCTACCGCTACCCGCACGCCGACGCGCCCGCGTTGGCCGACGTATCGCTCGCCGTGCCCAAAGGCAGCGTGCTGGGTCTGCTGGGGCCGAACGGCGCGGGCAAGACCACGCTGATCTCGCACCTGTCCGGTGCGCTGGCCGTGCAGTCGGGCGAGATCCGCATCGACGGCCAGCCGCTGAAGGAAGTGCGGGCCAAGGCGCCCACGCGCATCGCGGTCGCGCCGCAGGAGCACGCGTTCTATCCGATGCTGACCGTGGCCGAGAACCTGGCCGTATTCGCGGCGGCCGGCGGCCTTTCGGGCGAACGTAAGAAGCAGCGCATCGAGGCCTGCACGCAGTTCGCGCAGCTGGAGCAGTTCGCTGCCGTGCGGGCCGAGCGGCTTTCGGGCGGCCTCAAGCGCCGGCTCAACCTGGCCATCGCACTGCTGCCCGAGCCCGAGCTGATGCTGTTCGACGAGCCCACGGTGGGCGTCGATCCGCAATCGCGCGCCTTCATCCTCGACGCCATCAAGAGCCTCGCGCAGCAGGGCGCGGCGGTGATCTACGCCTCGCACTACATGGAGGAGATCGAGGCGATCGCCGACCGCGTGGCGATCCTCGACCGCGGCCATGTGCTGCGCGAAGGTTCGCTCGATGAGCTTCTGTCGAAGAGCGCGATGCTGCTCACGCTGGCGACCGACGGGCTCGATGCCGGCATGCTCTCGCGCTTCGGCACGGTGGAGCAGGGGGGCGTGCACTGGCGCATCCACCTGAACCCCGGCAGCGGCCCGGCACCGGTGCTGGCCGCGCTGGAAGCCGAGGGCATCGAGGTGCGCCACGCCGAGTTCGGCCGCCATGACCTGGAGCAGCTCTTCATGGCGCTCACCCACCGCTCGCTGCGCGACTGAACGGACGCCCATGCTCCTCGCGCTCATCAAGAAAGAGCTGATAGCCCTCACGCGCGACATGCACGGCCTGGCCGCGCTGTTCCTGATGCCGATGGTCTTCATCGTGCTGATGTCGCTCACGCTGAAGGACATCTACCGCCCGCCGCTGGCCGAGCTGAGCTACGCGATCGACATGCGCGACACCGCGACGCCCGCGCAATGGCTCAAGCAGCTCTGGCAGCGCGGCCACGGCGCGCCGCAGCCGCTGGGCACCGACTGGCAGGAGCGGCTGCGCAACGGCTCGCTGAAGTACGTGATCGTGATGGAGCCCGGGCTTTCCGAAGAGCTTGAGTCGGCCGCGCTCTCGACCGAGGCGCGCATCCGGCTGCTGACCGAGCCGGGCATCGACGCCAACCTTTTCAATGCGCTGCGCGCCGAGCTCATCGGCGCGTCGGGCGAGCTCAAGGCGCGCCTCGCGCTGGCGGTACCGGGCACGGCGGGGCCGGCGCCGGATGCGTCGATCCAGGCGATGGTGCACGCCGAACGTTTCTCCACCGCCGGGCCTCGACCCACCTCGGTGCAGCAGAACGTGCCGGCCTGGCTGGTGTTCGGCATGTTCTTCGTGGTGGCCTCGCTCTCCAGCCTGTTCGTGCAGGAGCGCAGCTCGGGCGCGCTCGGCCGGCTGCAGAGCCTGGGCGTGTCGCGCGGCATGCTGCTGGCGTCGAAGGCGCTGCCGTACCTGGGCGTGAACGCGCTGCAGGCGGTGCTGATGCTGGCGGCGGGCATCTGGTTCATGCCGCTGATCGGCGGCGATGCGCTGTCGCTCGCGGGCATTCACTGGGGCGCCTTGCTGCTGTCGCTGGCCGCGGTGAGCATGGCGGCCGTGAGCCTGTCGCTGGCGCTGGCCTGCGTGGTGCGAAGCCATGCACAGGCCGCGACCCTGGGGCCGATGGTCAATGTGCTGATGGCGGCGGCAGGCGGCATCATGGTGCCCAAGTTCGTCATGCCGGGCTTCATGCAGCGGCTGGTCGAGGTTTCTCCGATGAACTGGGGGCTTGAGGCCTTGCTCACCGTGCTGCTGCGCGGCGGCGGCGTGGCCGACACCCTGCCGCAGGTCGGCCGGCTGGTCGCGTTCGCGGCGCTGATGTTCGTCGTGGCCGTTCTTCTTTTCCGCAGGCGCGCATCGTGAGCATCACCGTCACCCCCGAATTCATCGCCAGCCTCAAGGCCATGGTGCTCGAAGCCGTAGAGAAGGGCGAGCCGCCCGGCGGCCTGGGCGACGACGAGCCTCTGTTCGGCCCCGAGGCCCGGCTCGACCTCGACTCGCTCGATGCCCTGCAAGTGTCGATGACGATCCAGCAGCGCTTCGGCGTGCGCATGCCCGACAGCAAGGAAACGCGCCGGGCGCTGACCTCCATCGCCCACCTCGCGGAGCACCTTTCGCAAGCTGGTCAAGCTGGTCAAGCTGGCAAGGCATGAACCCTGTCCACCTCGCCGGCACCGGCCTGGCCTGCGTGCTGGGCGAGGACATGCCGTCCGCGCTCGCGTCGCTGCGCCGCGGCGGCGTGCCGCCCGTGACGGTGGACGTGGCTGGAGGCTTCCGCTGGCCGGTCCACGCGCTGGCGCCGAAGGAGGGCGACTGGACGCAGCGCCTGCGCGACACCGTGCGCGGCGTGGCGGCGCAGACGGGCGACTGGGGCGCGCGAATCGCGCCGCTCTTCGTCGCTTCCTCCTCGCTCGACATCGGTTTCATGGAGCACGAGAAGCAGGACCTGCGCCTCGGCGGCGACCTGCAGGACTTCGCCAGCGTCGTGGCCGGCGCGATCGACTGGCGAGGGCCCGTATTCACCGTGTCCTCGGCCTGCACCTCGTCCCTGAACGCCGTGCTGGCGGCCTGCGACCTGATCCGTGCCGGCGATGCCGATCAAGCCCTGGTGATCGGCGCCGAGATGTGCAACCGCTTCACGGTGGCTGGCTTCGGTGCAATGCAGCTGCTGTCGCCCGACAGCGCCCGGCCCTTCGGCGAAGGGCGCAACGGGCTGGTGCTTGGCGAGGCGGTGGCCGCGCTGCGGCTGTCGTCGCGGCCTTCGCGCTGGCAGGTCGCGGGCGGCGCCAACGTGGTCGACGGCCGCAATCCCTCTGGCACCGAGGCCACGGCCGTGCACGCGATGTGCCGCAACGCGCTGGCGCAGGGCGGCCTGCGGCCGGGCGACATCGACCTCGTCAAGGTGCAGGCCGCCGGCAGCCCGGTGAACGACGCCATCGAGGCGGAGGCGCTGAAGCAGGTGTTCGATCCGATGCCGCCGCTGGTGTCGCTCAAGTCGATGCTGGGCCATACGCTCGGCGCGTCGGGAGCGGCGGAGCTGGCCTTGCTGCTCGGCTGCATCGAAGGCGGCGCGTGGCCTGCGGTGGGCTACCCGCTCGATGCCTCGCTTGGCATCGCGCTGTGCGAGGAGGCGCCGCGAAGGCTGCGCAACATCCTGCTGAACTTCGCGGGCTTCGGCGGCGGGCATGCTTCGCTGGTGTTGAAGGACACGGGCCCATGACCGCCTGGTGCACGGTGGCCCACTTCGTCGCGCACCCGCCGCCCGAGGGGTGGCGCGACGATCTGGCGAGTCGCATAGGCCGCCGGCCGCGTCGCGTGGGCGTGTGGACCGAGCTGGCGATGTACGGCGCGCGCTGCTGCCTCGACGCCGCCGGCGAAGCCGCGCTGCCGGCCGCTGCGCGCATCCGCGTCTCCAGCCAGCGCGGCGCGTGGGGCGCCACGCACGCGGGGCTGGCCCAGCTCGATGCCGGGCTGCCGATGCCCTTCACCTTCATGCAGAGCCAGCCGGCGCTGATGCTGGCGGAGGTCGGCCGCTGCCTGGATTGGCAGGGCGACGCCAGCTTCGCGCTGTGCCGCGAACCGGAGCGCGTGCTGCAGCTCGCGAAGCTCGGCGCTTCGCGCGAGGGGCTGCTGTTCGGCATCGTGGAGGAAGAGCGCGACGCAAAGCCTGCGCGCTCGGAGTGGTGGCGGCTGGTGCCGGCCTGAAGCCTCAGCCCGAGATGGAGCGCTGCAGGTTCGCGCGCGCCCGCGCCTCCAGCTGCGCATGCATGCGCGGCGTGGCGTAGATCGCTTCGCGATCCAGGAAGCGCTGCAGGATCGCGCGCCGGCGTGGCAGGCGCACCTCGTCGGGAACGAAGGCGTATTCGGCCTGCACCTGCCGCTCGTATTCGTCGAAGCGCTCGCGCTCGGCGCCGAGGATCGACAGGTCGATGTCGATCAGCAGTTCGGCATCGCGGCCCTGGGGCACGGCGTCGTGGCGCGTGGCCATGACGAGTGCGTGGACCCGATCCGCCGCTGCGGCATCGACACCCGCTTCGAGCAGCGACTGGCGTGCCCAGTCCGCGCTGCGAGCCTCGTTGTCGTGCGCATGCACGTCGTAGATCGCATCGTGGAACCACAGCGCGAGCGCGACTTCACCCGGGCGTTCGGCCAGCGCTTTCTCTCGCTCGAACCACGCAAGGCATTCGCCCAGGTGCTGCATCGTGTGGTAGTGCCGCTGCGGCTCGGCGTAGCGGCGCTGGAGTTCGTCGCACAGCGCGTTGCCGGGCGAGGCGACGCCCAGCGCGCCCCACGCGCCGTTCCAGTTCGCCAGCAGCGCCGCGGGTGTCACTTGGCCGCCTGTTGCTGCTGTTCCATCGCCGCCTTGACCTCCTGCCCCAGGTCGAGCACGGACATGGCGTAGTAGCTGCTCCAGTTGTAGCGGGTGATCACGTAGAAGTTGCGCGTGCCGGCCACGTAGGTCGGCGGCATGTCCAGGCCGTTCTGCAGCTCGACCAGCGCGAACAGGCCCTTGTGGTTGATGCCGTCGCCCTCGGGCACCGCGCCGGCGGCCACGAAGCTGTCTGCGCTGAAGGTCGGCAGGATGTCGGGCGCCAGCAGCATCGCCTTCTGCAGCCGCGCCTCCTCGAAGTGCACGGGATAGATGGCCGGAACGCCCGGCTGCCAGCCGAAGGACTTGAAGTAGTTGGCGACCGATCCGATCACGTCGGCCGGGTTGTTGACGAGGTCGATGCGGCTGTCGCCGTCGAAGTCGACCGCGTACTTGGCGATGCTGCTGGGCATGAACTGCGGCATGCCCATGGCGCCGGCATAGCTGCCCAGCGGCACGAGCGGGTCTTCGGCGGTGCGGCTCTCGGTGCTCAGGAAGCTTTCGAGCTCGCCGCGAAAGAAGGCGCGGCGGTCGGCCGCGCGCGGATGCGCATCGGGAAAGTCGAAGGAGAGCGTGGCCAGCGCGTCGATCACGCGGAAGTTGCCCATATTGCGGCCGTAGATGGTTTCCACGCCGATGATGCCGACGATGATTTCCGGCGGCACGCCGTACACCTGCTCGGCGCGTGCCAGCGTGTCGGCGTTGGCGCGCCAGAAGCGCACACCGGCGGCAATGCGCACCGGGTCGATGAAGCGGCCGCGGTAGGTCTGCCAGTTCTTCACCGTGCCCACCGGTCCCGGCAGCATCAGCCGCGGCACGTTGGGCAGGAAGCGCGCGCTGCCGATGGTGGCGCGCACCCATTCGCGGTCGAGGCCGCGGCGCTCGGCGACGTCGTCGGCGAACTGCATCGCGTCGTCGCGCGTGGCGTAGGACGTGCTGCCGCGAACCGGGCTGGCCGCGGCGCTGCGGCCGTTGGGAGACTTCTGGGCCAGGGCCCCCGTGGACCATGCGAGGCTGCAGGCGGCGAGGAGGGCTGCAGCCGCCGTGGCGGTGCGCGAAGGCTTGGGAAGAAGGAATCGCATGGGCCGATTGTGCCGTCCGCCCGCGCGGCCCCTCTTCAGCGACACATGTGGTTTCAGCCCCTTGCCCGATCGGCACCGGGCCACGCCAGGCGGCGGAACTCCGCGCGCAGGGTGGAAAGCGAATCCGGCGTGGCCGGCGCATAGCGCTGCGCCTCGAGCTTGAGCAGCCAGTCGCGCACCGATTGCGCGGCCGGGCCGAAGCGCGCGTCGGCGGCCTGCGCCATCTGGCGGGGCGGCGCGGTGTCGGGCAGCTTCAGGCCGGCCTTGGCCAGCCGTGCGCGGGCCTGGCCCAGCAGGCGCAGCCACGGGTCGTGCCGGCTGCGCTCCCACAGCGTCCATCCGGCACCGGCCAGGCTCGCGGCCACCAGCAGGTAGAGCAGCACATAGCCCAGGTCTTCCAGGCTGGGGGCATCGAAGCCGATGTTCTTCAGCAGGTTGAGCTGCCGACTCTGCGTGTAGTTGAGCACCCACTGGTTCCAGCCGTTGTTCACCGCCTCCCACACGGCGCGCAGGTTCTGCGCGAGGGTGGGGCTCATCGAGCCGATGGCGCCGGCGAGCAGTCCGGGCTGCGGGGTCAGGCGCTGGAACTGGCCGATGCGCCCCGGCGCGACGGAGCCGGTGGGGTCCACACGCATCCAGCCGGTGCCTTCCTGCCAGACCTCGGCCCAGGCGTGGGCATCGCTCTGGCGCACGATCCAGTAGTTGTCGACGCTGTTGAGCTCGCCGCCCTGGTAGCCGGTGACGATGCGCGACGGAACGCCCAGGTTGCGCATCAGCACCACGAAGGCCGAGGCGATGTGCTCGCAGAAGCCTTCCTTGCGGTCGAACCAGAACTCGTCGGCGGTGTCGTTGCCGTAGACGCCCGGCTCCAGCGTGTAGGTGTAGCCGCCGGTGCGCAGGCGGCGCAGGGCGGCCTGCACGAAGGCCTGCGTGTCGGCCTGGGCCAGCGCGGGGTCGGCGCGCATCTCGGCGGCGAGCGCGGCGGTGCGCGGGTTGGTGCCCGGCGGCAGCGCGAGGTAGGCCTGCAGCTGGCCGCCGGTGCGCCTGAGCGGGCCGCTCTGGAACTGCGTGTAGCTTTCGGCGCTGTAGCGCACCAAGTCGTTGATGGGGCGGCTGGCGAACCACTGCAGGTCGGGCGTGCCACTGACCTCGAAGCCCGGCACCTCCGGCGGCCTCTGCGCGACGTCGAGCGTCAGCAGCCAGGGGCGGTTGCTGGCTTCGAGCGTGACTTCGTAGCGCACAGGCGAGCCGCTCACGCGCAGGTTGGACGCCCACTGCGAGCCGCGTGCCCACGATGGCAGCGCGGTCCACTCGCGGCCGTCGAACTGCGCCAGCACCGGTCCGCGGAAGTACATCTGGCTCTGTGTCGGCGTGCGGCCTTCCTCGAACTTGATGCGCGCCGCGATGCGGTCGTCGAGTGCCAGTTCGGCGATGGTGCCCACGCGCATGGTGTTCGACAGGCCGCTGCGCCCCACCATCGCATCGCTGGGCGTGCCCCACAGCGGCGCGAAGCGCGGGAACAGCAGGAACAGGGCGAGCATGATCGGCGCGCCCGCCAGCGCCATCCAACCCGCGGTGCGCGCGGCCTGCATCAGCGGCGGCCGGCCCACCGGCATGTGCGCGTTGACCAGCGCCGTCAGCAGGCCCAGCAGCGCCAGCAGCATGGTGAAGGCCGTCAGCAGCGACTGCGAGTAGAAGAAGTTCGTGAGCATCGCGAAGAAGCCCAGGAAGAAGATGACGAAGGCGTCGCGACGCGCGCGCAGCTCCAGCGTCTTGAGCGCGAGCAGGCTCACGATCAGCGTGACGCCTGCGTCGCGGCCCAGCAGCGTGCGGTGGGTGGCGTAGGTGGCGGCCAGGATCAGCGCCAGCAGGCCGAGGCGCCACCAGCGGCTCGGAAGCGGCCGCGCCTGCACGGCCAGCGAGGCGCGCCACAGCAGCACCATCGCGGTGAGGGACGAGCACCACCACGGCAGGTTCTCGATCTGCGGCAGCAGGATCAGGCCGATCACGCAGAGAAGGAAAAGCGTGTCCCGCGCGTCGCGGGGCAGGGCGGCGAGTTCGCGCATCACTCGGTTCATGCGGCGCTCCCGTTCAGCACAGTGCCAGGGCCTCGAGGCAGGCCCGGCGGTGGGCCTCGCCTTGCGACGGCTTCACGACGCGGCCGGCCACCCGCAGGCCGTAGTCGACGCCCAGCCTGTCGGCCATCAGCACCCAGGCGCACAGCCGCGAGAGGCGGCCTTCGGTGTCGGCGAGGCCGGTGGCCTGCGCGTCGAGCCAGAGCTCCTCGCGCTGGGTCTGCTGGGTGTCGCGGCTGACGAGGTCTTCCGAGCCCGTTGCCTGCGCGCGCGCGGCCTTCTTCCAGACCACGAGCTTGAGCGGATCGCCGCGGCGGTAGGCGCGCACGCCGTCGTATTCGCCGGCGTTGTGGGCGCGCATCGACGCGGTCAGCGCGGCTGGCCCGGAAAGCGGCTCACCCGGCGGCAACGGTGGCGGGTGCGTCTCGGGCGCGGGATAGACCAGCATCTGCGCGGCCGGCCGCCAGACCGTCCACACGCGGAAGGTGCCGAGCGGAAAGCGCGTCTCGGCCGTGAGCGGCGGCACCGGGTGCAGCCCGCGCCGCTCGGGCTGGAAGGCGATCTCCACGGTGGAGGTTCCTTCGGCCGGCACGTCGGTCCAGGCCCATTGGCCGCTGCCGCGCACGGCCATGCCGATACCGTAGCGCACGCTGCGCCGGGTGTTGTGCAGCACCACGCGGAAGACGGCTGCCGCGCCCGCGTAGTGCGCCTCGGGCTGCACCATGTGCATCGCCAGCCCGCGCAGCGTGCCGTGGCACACATGCATGCCCACGGCCACGCTGCCGGCGAGCAGGAAGGTCAGCAGGTAGCCCAGGTTGAGCTGGTAGTTGATCGACGCGATCAGCAGCACCAGCAGCGTCGCGCCCAGCGTCCAGCCGGCCCGCGTGGGCAGGATGTAGACGTTGCGCTGGGTGAGCTCCAGCGTGTCGGACGGCGCCCGGCGCGACAGGAACCAGCCGTCGATGCGCGAGCGCAGGACGCCCACAGGGTTCACGGCAGCGGCACCGCGGCGATCATGGCGCGCACCTGCTCGACCGCGCCTCGGCCCGCATCGCCCACGGGCGTGAGGCGGTGCGCGATGGTCTGCGGCAGCACGGCCTGCACGTCGTCGGGCGCGACGTAGTTGCGGTTGGCCAGCAGCGCCTGAGCCTTGGCGGCGCGCAGCACCGCGATGCCGGCGCGCGGCGAGAGCCCTTGCAGGAACCATCGGCCGGAGCGGGTGGCGGCGATCAGGTCCTGCACGTAGTTCAGCAGCGGATCGGCCGCGTGCACCTGCTGCACGCGCTGCTGCAGCGCGGTCAGCTCGCCGGCGGTCAGCATCGCGGGCAGGGTGGCGAGCATCTCGCGGCGGTCGATGCCCGCCAGCAATTGGCGCTCGGCGGCGCGGTCGGGGTAGCCGAGCGAGATGCGCATCAGGAAGCGGTCGAGCTGCGATTCGGGCAGGGCGAAGGTGCCGAGCTGGTCCTGCGGGTTCTGGGTGGCGATCACGAAGAAGGGCGAGGGCAGGGGGCGGGTCTCGCCTTCCACGGTGACCTGCTTCTCTTCCATGGCCTCCAGCAGCGCGCTCTGGGTCTTGGGGCTGGCGCGGTTGATCTCGTCGGCCAGCAGCACCTGCGCGAAGATCGGCCCGGGGTGGAAGGTGAAGGCCTGCTGGCCCCGGTCGTAGATCGCCACGCCCGAGAGGTCGCCCGGCATCAGGTCGGCGGTGAATTGCACCCGCGAGAACTGCAGCCCGAAGGTGTGCGAGAGCGCGTGGGCGAGCGTGGTCTTGCCCACGCCCGGCACGTCCTCGATCAGCAGGTGGCCGCCCGCCAGCAGGCAGGCCACGCAGTCGCGAACCTGGGCCTCTTTGCCCACGATCACCGTGTTAAGCTGGGTTAACAAAGTGGCTAGCTTTGCGGCAACGTCCATATTTGTATCCATATGCAAACGATACCGTAAGACCTGCCGGCCCCATGCCGCGTGAGGTCTAGACGTGGCGATAGAGACACATGGGCAAGACAGGCTACTTCACACACCGGGACTTCTGGAAGCACGACATGGGCGGAGGGCATCCCGAGTGCCCCGGCCGGCTCGATGCCATCGAGGACCGCCTTCTGCTCACCGGGGTGGGCGACGCGCTGGAGCACCGCGAGGTGCCGCTGGCCACGTTGGAGCAGCTCACCCGGGCGCACAGCACGGAGCACGTCGAGTACCTGGAGTCGCTGCACCAGCGCCTGGTGGCCGACGAGCCCGCCGGCGGCCCCGATCATGCCCAGGTCGACCCCGACACCACGCTCACCCGCTACACCCTGCTGGCAGCGCGCCGCGCCGCCGGCGCCGCGATTGCCGCCACCGACGCCGTGATCTCCGGCGACCTGGAAAACGCCTTCTGCTCGGTGCGCCCGCCCGGCCACCACGCCTGCCGGGAGCAGGCGATGGGCTTCTGCTTCTTCAACAACGTGGCCATCGCCGCGCGGCACGCCATCGAGGTGCACGGCATCGAGCGCGTGGCGGTCGTCGATTTCGACGTGCACCACGGCAACGGCACCGAGGACATCCTTTCCAACGACCCGCGCGTGCTGATGGTGGGCTTCTTCCAGCATCCGTTCTACCCCTACAGCGGCACCAACCATCCGGCGCCGAACATGCTCAACCTGCCGATCCCGGCGTACACCCGCGGCATGGACGTGCGCGAGATGATCGAGGCCACCTGGATGCCGCGGCTGGAGGAGTTCAGGCCGCAGATGATCTTCGTGAGCGCCGGCTTCGACGCGCACCGCGAGGACGACCTGGGCCAGCTCGGCCTCAACGAGAACGACTTCGCCTGGATCACCGGGCGCATACACGATGTGGCGAAGCGCCATGCCAAGGGCCGTATCGTCTCGATGCTCGAAGGCGGCTACAACCTCGATGCACTGGCGCGCAGCGTGGAAGCCCACATCCGCGTGCTGGCTTCCCTGTGATGTGACCCAGCGGACACGGCCGGCGCCGATGTCCTTTTCCGATAGATGAACTTCAACGATTTCCTCCAACGGCTGAACCAGGTCGACGCGCGCGGCCTGGGCATCGAACTGGTCGCGCTGGTGGCCTGCGTGGCGCTGGCCTGGGCCATCTGCAAATGGTTCGGCCGCGACCAGCCCAAGGACTCGATCTGGTTCGGCGAGAGCACCTTCGACGGGCTGCTCTTCCCGCTGCTGGCCCTTGTCTTCACCGATCTCGCGCGACGCGTGGTGATCGACTTCCAGACCGTGCTGGTGCTGCGCATCGCGGTGCCGGTGTTCCTGTCGCTGGCGGTCATCCGGCTGTTCGCGCGGGTGCTGCGGGCGGTGTTCCCGGCCTCCAATCTCGTCAGGCTGATCGAGCGCACGATCTCGTGGCTGGCCTGGATCGCGGCGGTGCTCTGGATCGTCGGGCTGCTGCCGCCGGTGCTGGCCGAACTCGACGACATCACGCTGGCCTTCGGCAAGACGCGCGTGAGCCTGCAGACCATCTTCCAGGGCGTGCTGTCGGCGGGCGTGGTGCTGATGATCTCGCTGTGGATCTCCAGCACCATCGAGAAGCGCATCCTGCGCGAGGCCGTCACCGACCTGTCGATGCGCAAGGTGGCCTCGAACGCGGTGCGCGCCTTCCTGCTGCTGGTGGGCCTGCTGTTCGCGCTCTCGGCGGTGGGGGTGGACCTGACGGCGCTCTCGGTGCTGGGCGGCGCGCTGGGCGTGGGCCTGGGCTTCGGCCTGCAGAAGCTGGCAGCCAACTACGTGAGCGGCTTCGTGATCCTGCTGGAGCGCTCGATCCGTATCGGAGACAACGTCAAGGTCGACACCTTCGAAGGCCGCATCACCGACATCAAGACCCGCTACACGCTCATCCGCGCGGGCAACGGGCGCGAGGCGATCGTGCCGAACGAATCGCTCATCACAAGCCGGGTCGAAAACCTCTCGCTGGCGGATCGCAAGTTCAACATCACGACCACCATCGTGGTCGGCTACGACAGCGACGTGGCGCAGGTGCAGTCCATCCTCTGCGAGGCCGCCAAGGCCCAGCCGCGCGTGATGACCGACCCGGCCCCGGTCGCCTTCCTCATGAACTTCGCGCCCGACGGGCTGGAGTTCACGCTCAACTTCTGGGTGACCGACCCGGACAAGGGCAAGGACAACCTGCGCTCGGCGATCAACATCGCGATCCTCGACGGGTTGCGCGGGGCGGGGATCGATATTCCTTATCCACAGCGGGTGGTGCGGGTGGAGTCGCTGCCGGCCGGGGCGGAGCCTGCAGGCGTGTCTACTACGGAAAAATAGGCGATCTGGGCCCCCGGAATCTATGGGGGCCCCTTCGCCAGCTTCTCGCCCTCCACTGGCGCGCCGTAGCGAGTTCTCATATGCTGCCGTCGTGTACCAGCCGCACTTCAGCCAGAAGCTCACCGAGATGTTCCGGGCCAAGCCCTATCAAGGGGCCCTACCGGAAAGTGCGGAATTCATCTTTGTGGGACTGGATGCAAACTACGCCGCTGACATCGAAAGTAGCCCTGTCTTCCCTCGTGTGCTGGAGTATCACGACGACGGCGTTGCGTTCTGGCGTCGCCACAAGGTGCATCATCCGTTTCTTCTGGCTGACTACAGGGGAGATGGTCAGCGCTATCACCGCAACTTCGCCCTGACGGGTTTCGAACCGAAGGACGCGTGCCGCGTGTCATTCGTCGAATTGCTGCAAATCCCGACTGTCGGTCGCAGTCAGCTAGTGTTGGAGGACCTCGACCCTGCGCACCTGGAGAGACTGAATGCGCTTATTCAGCGCGGTGCCAGGCGAAACGTCTTTTTGGCAGACAAGGTAGTCAGGCTCATGCGCGTCAGTGGGCATTTCCATTGGTTGCCCAAACCTATTGCGAACCAAGTACTCCCTCGGCTGCACCAGGTTGGAGAAACGACGATCTACCAGCACCTGCACTTCTCCAACTACGGAGCATTTCAGGCACGCATGACGCTTGAGGCGAGCGCTATCGCTCGCATGCGTGCTGACTAGCCGCACGTCGCCTTTTGCGAATGAACGCCAGCCCGCAGACGCAGGCCAACGGCATTCCACAGCTACCCGAGCGTACCCAGCACCTCGTCCAGCCGCTCGACCAGCAGGTCGGCATGCTCGCGCGTGAACACCAGCGGCGGCCTGATCTTGAGCACGTTGCCCTGCGGCCCTGTCGCGCTCAGCAGCACCTGCCGCTGCCGCAGGCCGTTGACCACCTTGGCTGCCTGCGCGGTGGCCGGCGCGCGCGTGGCGCGGTCGGCCACGAGTTCAAGGCCGATGAAGAGACCCGCGCCGCGCGCCTCGCCGACGAGCGCGTGGCGCTGGCCGAGCGCGGCCAGGCGCTCGCGCAGGTAGTTGCCGACCTGCAGTGCGTTGTCCTGCAGGCCGTTGTGCTGGATCACGTCGAGCACGGCGGAGGCCGCGGCCATCGAGACGGGGTTGCCGCCGAAGGTGTTGAAGTAGCGGCTGGCCTGGCCGAAGGCCTTCATGACCTCGGGGCGCACCGCCAGGCCCGCGACCGGATGGCCGTTGCCCATGGGCTTGCCCATGGTCACCATGTCGGGCACCACGCCATGGCGAAGGAAGCCCCAGAAGGCCTCGCCGGTGCGGCCGAAGCCGGGCTGCACCTCGTCGGCGATGAACACGCCGCCGGCCGCATGGATCGCTTCCACCGCCTCGCGCAGGAATCCGGCCGGCGCGGTGAACACGCCGTCGCTGGAGAACACCGTGTCCACGAGCAGCGCGGCGGGCGCGATGCCGTGCGCCTTCAGGTCGGCGATGGCCGCGCGCACGCCGTCGGCGAAGCGCTTGCCCGTCTCGGCATCTTCGCCCGCGGGCGCATCCACCAGCCGCACGTGCTCGCCCAGGCGCACGTACTGTCCCAGCGAGGGTGAGGCGCAGGCGATGGCCGAGGTCACGCCGTGGTAGGCGAAGCGGGTGACGATGAGGCCGGTGCCGCCCGTGTGCGCCGTGGCGATTCGCATGGCCAGGTCGTTGGCCTCGCTGCCGGTGCAGGTGAAGGTGGCGTGGCCGAGTTCGGGCGGCATGGTGGCCAGCAGGCGCTCTGCGTAGTCGAGGATGCCTTCGTGCAGGTAGCGCGTGTGCGTGTTGAGCACCGATGCCTGTCGTGCGATGGCCTCGACCACCTCGGGCCGCGCGTGGCCCAGCGGCACCACGTTGTTGTAGGCGTCGAGCCAGGGCGTGCCGGCGGCGTCGTAGAGCCAGACGCCTTCGCCGCGCACGGGATGGAAGGGCTCGTCATAGAAGAGGCGGTAGGCCGGCCCGAGCAGGCGGGCGCGGCGTTCCAGCAGCTCGGCGGTGGGTTTCTCAGTCATGGATGGGTTCCGTGGGTTACGCGGTTTCAGCGGCGCGGCAGGCGATGCGGATGGCGTCCTGCACCTGTTCGGGCGTCAGCATGGCGCAGGCTTGCAGCCGCGCCCAGGAGACGGCGTTGTTGCGCATGAGGTAAGGGGCGTTGTCGGGCTGACGCGCCGCGCGCCAGCCGCTGATGGCGACCACCATCGCCAGCCGCGCACGCACGAGGTCGAGCAGCGCATGGGTCTCGCCATCGGTCAGCGGCGAGACGGCGTGGTAGTCGGCCGCGAAGCGCGCGATGGTCGCGAGTGCGTCGCCCTGTTCGTCGATGTGGTACGAGGCCGCGACGGCCAGGTCGTCGACGAGCGGCGCATGGACCATGTCGCCGAAGTCGAGGATGCCCGCCACGCGCGCCGGCTCTTCCGGATCGACCAGCAGGTTGTAGAGGTTGAAGTCGTTGTGGATCGGCTGGCGGCGAAGCGCGGCCAGCCGGGGCTTGGTGCGCTGCGCGAAGCCGTCCAGCGCGACCTCGGCCAGCGCGCGGCGGGCGGGGTCGGCCACGTGCACCAGCAGCGCGCGCACGCGGTCGGCGCGCTGGATGTCCCAGGGCAGCTCGCGGGCACCGGCGGGGTGTTCGAAGCCGGCCAGCGCCAGGTCCAGCCGCGCGAGCATGCGGGCGACGCAGGTGCGCTGCGCCGCCGAGCGCGGCGCCTGCGGCATCGGCAGGCCTTCGAGGTAGCTGAAGAGGCGCGCCACGCGCATGCGGCCTTCGGCGTCCTCGATCTGCACCGAGGCTGCGCCGTGGCGATCCGGCAGCAGGCGCTGCACCGGCAGGCCGGGGTCCGTGCGTGCGAGGTGCAGCAGGGCCTGCGTCTGGAAGTCGGCGACCAGCGGATCTTCGTCGGGGTGCGAGAGCTTGAGCATGCAGCGCGCGCCGCCGTCTTCCGGCTCCAGCAGGAAGTTGGCGTCGCGCTCGCCGGTGAGCGGCTTCAGGCGGCCGCGCTTGCCGTACAGGCGCTGCAGCAGGTCCGCCGCCCACTCGGTGGCGACGGGGGCGGGCGGCGATGTCAGCACCGCCGCCTCGGGCAGGGCCGCCTTGATGGCGTCGTCGAGCGCTTGCGTCATCACGCCGCCTTCTCGAAACCGCCGAGCGCGCTGGCGAGGTTGCGGCCCAGGTCCTCCGACAGGTAGCCGCCTTCCTGCACCAGCACCGTGGGCAGCCCCAGGCGCGCGATCTCGCCGAGGATGCGGCCGAAGCCCGCGGTGCTCACGGCCAGCGCCTGGTAGGGGTCATTCTCGTGCGCGTCCAGGCCCAGGGCCACGACCAGCGCGCCAGGCGCGAAGGCGCGGATGGTCGCGTGCGCGGTCGCCAGCGCGGCGAGGAAGCCCTCGTCCTGCGTGCCGCGCGCCAGCGGCAGGTTCAGGTTGTAGCCCAGGCCTTCGCCTTCGCCGGTCTCGTGCGCGTGGCCCGTGAAGAAGGGCGTGCAGAAATGCGGGTCGCCATGCAGCGAGATCGTCAGCACGTCCTTGCGGCGCCAGAAGATGCCCTGCGTGCCGTTGCCGTGATGCACGTCGATGTCGAGGATGGCCACGCGGTCGTGCCTGCTGCGCAGGTGCTGGGCCGCGATGGCCGCGTTGTTGAGGTAGGTGAAGCCGTTGGCGCGGTCGGCATAGGCATGGTGTCCGGGCGGCCGGCACAGTGCGTAGGCCGCGCGTTCGCCGTCCAGCACGAGCTGCGCGGCATGCGTGGCCACGTGGGCAGACCACGTCGCCGCATGCCAGGTGTGGCGGCCGATGGCGCAGGCCATGTCGCCCATGTGGTAGCCGGCCTGGCCGACCAGGCTGTCGGGGTAGGTGAAGGGCTGGCCCGGGAACGGATGCACGTTGGGCATGACCTCCTCCGAAGCGCCCTCGAGCTGCTGCCAGCGCTCCCAGGCGGTTTCCAGGAAGCGCAGGTACTGCGGCGTGTGGATGGCGGCGCGCGGGCCCGGGCCGTGGTCTTCGGGCGCGACGATGTCGTGGCCCTGCGCGCGTGCGGCGTTCAGCAGCAGCGTGCCCCGCTCGGGCTGCTCGTTGCTGCGCTTCATGCGCCCGCGCACGATGAACTGCTGCGGATCGTGGCCGGTGTGCTGGTCGCTGTAGATGACTTTCATGTCGGGCTTTCAATATTGGGGTTCGACGGTCCAGCTGATGGGAATCTCGGCGACGCTGGCCGACGCGGGCAGTTCGAGCACCGTCCGCGCGATGCGGGCCACGTCCTCGGGCCGCGTGGCTTGCCGCTGCTGCTCGGGCGGCAGGGCGGCCGCCATGTCGGTGGCGACGAAGCCCGGGCACAGCGCGGTGCAGCGCACGCGCGATTCGGCGCCGCAATGCCGGATGCCATGGGCCAGCGACAGCACCGCCGCCTTGCTCAGCGCGTAGAGCGAGGCATCGGCCGTGCGCACGCGCTTGGCCGCGAGCGAGGCCATCACCAGCACCTTGCCTTCGTCGGCCGCCAGCAGATGCGGCCAGGCCTTGCGCGTGAGCCGCAGCGGCGACTTGACGTTGACTTCCAGCAGCCGGTCGACCTCCGCGTCGTCCGCATCGATGACCGAGCGCGTGCTGAGGATGCCGGCGTTGTGCACCAGCGCGTCGATGCCCCCGAAGTCGCGCACGGTCGCGGCCACCCAGTCGGTCTCGCTGCGTGCGTCCTCGGCGTCGAAGCGATAGGTGCGCACCTGCGCCGGGTCGTGTCCGTCGAAGGCATCGGTGGCGCTGCGCGTGCCCACGCTCACGCGCCAGCCGTGCGTGAGCAGTTCGCGCACGACGGCAAGGCCGATGCCGCGGTTGCCTCCGCTGACCATGGCGACGCGGGGCAGCGCGCTCATCTCAGGGTTTGGTGAAGAGGCCGCGCACGTGGGCCTTGGCGGTCTCGAGGTGGTAGCGCAGCGCGTGCTCGACGGCACCGACGTCGCGCGCCATCATTGCCTTGGCGATGGGCCTGTGCGTCTCGGCCAGCGCCTTCAGGTCGCCGTAGCTGTCCTCGCTGAGCGCGAGGAACATGCGCACCTCGGTCTGCATGTTGTCGAACAGCCGGTGGAGGTAGTGGTTGCCGGAAAGCGCGCTGATGGCGAAGTGGAAGTCCAGGTCGAGCGCCACCCGCTCGGGCGAGGAGAGCGTCTCGGCGCGCTCCACCATGTCGTCCACGCGCGCGTCGAGCTGGGCCAGTTCGGCGTCGGTGGCGTGCGTGCAGGCCAGCGACGCGCCCAGCAGCTCGAGCTGGATGCGCACCTCGTACAGGTCGTTGACCTGCTTGGGCGAGACGGTGCGCACCGCGAAGCCGTGGCGCGGGCGCGAGATCAGCAGCCCCAGGCTTTCGAGGCGGCGCGCGGCTTCGCGCACGGGCGCGCGGCTAACGCCCATCTGCCGGGCCAGCTCGGCCTCGACGATGCGTTCGCCGGGCGCGATGCGGCCCGACAGGATCGCTTGCTGCAATTGCGCCTCCACCACGCCGACCAGGTCTGGCACCTGGATCGACGAGAAGGCGGGAGGAGTGGCGGCTTCGGGCCGGCTGGTGGTCATCGGAATTCCTTGTCTCGGTCGCTTGTCCGTATCATGCCGGCCCCTTCATGCCGCTCGCCCCGCGCCGGCTGCCGCCCGAACGGGCCAGGTAGACGCCCGCCACCGCGATCAGCGCCATGCCGGCCAGTGCCGGCCCATCAGGCGGGCGCTGGAACCACAGCGTGCTGATCAGTACTGCCAGCAGCAGCTGCACATAGTTCAGAGGAGCCAGCGTGGCCGCGCCGACGCGGCGGAACGCGGCCAGCAGCAACAGCTGGGCGCTGCCGCTGACGGCGCCGCCGGCGACCAGCAGCGCCATCTCCGGCCAGGGCGGTAGCGTGACGTGCGGCATGAACAGCACGGGCAGGTTCGTGATGACCAGGCAGGCCAGCGCCATGTGCGCGAACTGCACGGGCGCCGGCACCAGTCCCGAGAGCCGCCGCGTGAGCACCTGGAAGAGCGCATAGCAGACCGCCGACACCGCCATCAGCAGCGTGCCCGCCAGCGGCAGGCTGCCGCCCGGCCGCACGATGCACAGCATGCCGACGAAGCCCAGCAGCACGGCAGTCCACTGCGCGCGGCCCACGCGCTCCCCGAGCAGCCAGGGCGACAGCGCGACCATGATCAGCGGGGCGGTGAAGTAGATGGCCGTCGCTTCCGCCAGCGGCATGGTGACGAGCGCCGTCATGAAGCAGGTCGCCACGATGGCCAGCGCCACGCTGCGCGCGGCCAGCAGCTTCTGGTGCGGCTGGCGCCACAGGCGCAGGTCGCCGTGGCGCAGCAGCAGCACCAGCGCGATGGCGCCTATCGCGCTGTAGCGGCCCAGGTTGACGACGGCCGGCGCGTGGGTGGCCACCATCTGCTTGGCGAAGGCGTCGTACGCCGCGAACAGCACCAGCGCGCAAAGAAAGAGCGCGATGCTCGCGCCCGCGCTGTTCTCGCCGCGCTCGTCGCGTGCAAGGGGGACGGAGGCGGGTACGGTGCTCATGCCGGCTGCGACCGCGTCGCTTCCGTCACCGCACCGGCACCGCGGCAAGCCGTCGTCGAGACGGTCATGCGCGAAGCCCTTCCAGGAATGCGTCGAGCGCGGCGCCGATGGCCTCGACCATGTAGCCGCCCTCCTGCACCACGACCGTGGGCAGGCCCAGCGCACGCACGCGCTCGCCTGCGAGGCGGAAGGCCTCCATGTCGAACTTGAGCACGCTGATCGGGTCGTCCTTGTAGGTGTCGAAGCCCAGCGGCAGCACCAGCGCCTGCGGCTGGAAGCGCTCGATGGCGGCGGTGGCCCGGTCCAGCGCTTGCGCGAACTCGGCGTTGCCGCTGCCGTGCGCCAGCGGCAGGTTGAGGTTGCAGCCCTCGCCCTCGCCGGTGCCGCGCTCGTGCGCGTAGCCCGTGTACCAGGGGTAGTAGCCGGACGGGTCGGTGTGCGTGGAGACGGTCAGCACGTCGCCGCGCTCGTAGAAGATCTGCTGCGTGCCGTCGCCGTGGTGGGCGTCGATGTCGAGCACGGCCACGCGCGCATGGCGCCGGCGCAGCGTGGCGGCCGCGGCGGCGCTGTTGTTCACGTAGCAGAAACCTCCCGCGCGCGCATGCTGGGCATGATGGCCCGAAGGCCTGCACAGCGCATAGGCGATGCCGCCGCCTTCGAGCACCTTTTCGGCCGCGGCCTGCGCCGCATGGGCCGAGCGCAGCACCGAGCGCCAGGTGTGCGGGCCGATCGGGCAGGCCAGGTCGCCGATGTACCAGCCGGCCTGCGCCACCACCGACGGCGAGGGGCAGGGCCCGGATCGCGCGCCGTGCGGCGAAAGGTTGGGCAGCACCTCGATGCCGGGCTCCAGGCCCGGGCCGCCGAGCTTCTGCCAGCGCGCGTAGGCGCTCTCCAGGAAGTCCAGGTAGTCGACGCTGTGCACCAGTTCCAGCGCGGCGCGGCCGGCCTCGGGCGGTGCGTCGACCGCGATGCCGCGCGCGGCGAGCGTGCCCATCAGCGCCTCGGCGCGCGTGGGCAGGTCGGCGGGCTTGCAGATGCGGCCCAGCCGCATGAACTGCTGCGGGTCGTGCAGCAGCTGGTCGTCGCTGAAGAAGGCCTGCATGCTCATCAGGCCTTCGTTTCCTGGTCGAAGCGGTCCATGGCGCGGCCCAGGCGCGCGAACAGGTCGTCCAGCTCGGACCGCGTGATGATCAGCGGCGGGCACAGGCCGATGCTGTCGCCCATGGCGCGCACGATCAGGCCTTCCTCCAGCGCCAGCGCCGCGAAACGGTAGCCGGCCTTGCGGTCGGTGGCGAAGGGCGTGCGCGCGGCCTTGTCGGCCATGAGTTCGATGGCGCCGATCAGGCCCACGCCGCGCACGTTGCCCACCCAGGGGCGTTCGGCGAAGGCGCGCAGCCCGGCCTGGAAGGCGGGGGCGAGCTCGCGCACGTGGTCGAGGATGCGCTCGTCCTCGTAGACCTTCAGCGTCTCCAGCGCCACCGCGCAGGCGACCGGGTGGCCCGAGTAGGTGTAGCCGTGGCCGAAGCTGCCGAGCTTGCCGCTGTTGGCGGCGATGGCGCTGTGCACCTTCTCGTTGACCATGACGGCCGAGATCGGCACGTAGCCCGAGGACAGCGCCTTGGCGCAGCTCAGGATGTCGGGCTCGATGCCGAAGGTCGTGGAACCGAACATGTTGCCCGTGCGGCCGAAGCCGCAGATCACCTCGTCGGCGATCATGAGCACGCCGTACTTGCGCAGCACGGCCTGCACCTTCTCGAAGTAGCCGGCCGGCGGCACCAGCACGCCGCCCGCGCCCATCACCGGCTCGGCGATGAAGGCGGCCACGGTCTCGGGCCCTTCGGCCAGGATGGTCTGCTCAAGCTGTTGTGCGAGGCGGCTGGAGAAGTCCTGCTCCGTCTCGCCGGGTTCGGCGTAGCGGTAGTGGTGCGGGCAGTCCACGTGCAGGAAGCGCGCGGGCGCGGTGGCAATGGGCAGGTCGAAGTCGCGGTGGTTGCCTTCGAGCCCGCCCATGCTGGCGGCGGCCACGGTCACGCCGTGGTAGGCGTTGCGCCGCGCGATGATCTTCTTGCGCTGCGGCTGGCCGATGGCGTTGTGGTAGTACCAGACCATCTTCACCGCGCTGTCGTTGGCCTCGGAGCCCGAGTTGGCGAAGAACACGCGCGCCATGGGTGATGGCGCGAGCGCCAGCAGCCGCTCGGCCAGGTCGGCCACCGCCACGTTCGTGCGCTGGTTGAAGGTGTGGTAGTAGGGCAGGGTGTTCAGTGCTTTCGCGCCGGCCCCGGCCAGGCGCTTGTTGGAGAAGCCCAGCGAGGCGCACCACAGGCCCGACATGGCCTCCAGGTAGCGCCTGCCCTGCTCGTCGACGACGTGGATGCCGTCGCCTTCGACGATGACCAGCGGCGGCGTCTGCGGCAGCGCCGCCAGGTTGGTGTACGAATGCAGGTGGGTGGCGACGTCCTTGTCGCCGGTGCCGAGGGGTTCTGCCATGGGTGTCCTCTTTGAATGTCGGGCGCTGGAATAAGGCGGCTACAGGCTCGCCAGGTTGTCGTGGGTCTGCCGCGCGATGGCCTCGGGCCGGGTGCGCGTGGCGATGTGTGGCGTGACGATGATGCGCGGATGGCTCCAGAAGGGGTGGGCCGCCGGCAGCGGCTCCTCGATGAAGGCGTCCAGCACGGCCGATGCGATCTGGCCGCTCTCCAGCGCCGCGAGCAGGTCTTCCTGCACGAGGTGGGCGCCGCGCCCGGCGTTGACGAGGCGCGCGCCGCGCGGCAGTTGCGAGAACAGCGACGCGTCGAGGATGCCGCGCGTGTCGTCGGTCAGCGGCAGCAGGCAGACCAGGGTGTCGCAGCCGGCGAGGAACTCGGCGCGTGCCGCGTCGCCGTGGAAGGCCTCGATGCCCTCGGGCAGATCGCTCTTGGGGCTGCGGCTCCAGCCGCGCACCCGGTAGCCGATGGCGAGCAGCGCGCGTGCGACCGACTGGCCCAGCACGCCCAGGCCCGCGATGCCGACGCGGTGGTGCCGGGGTGGCTCGATGGGCGCTTCCTCCCAGGCCGCGCGGCGCTGGCTTTCAAGGTAGGAGCCCATGTGGCGCTGGCCGTGCACCACGGCCCACGCCACATAGGCGTTCATGCCGTCGGCCATGTCCGGGTCGACGATGCGGCGCACCGGCACGTCGGGCAGTGACGCATCGCGCGTGATGTGGTCGGTGCCCGCGCCCACCGACTGCACCAGCCGCAGGCGCGGCATGCGCGCGAGCAGCCCCGGCGGCGGCGACCAGCAGACCACGGCGTCGATCTCGCCGAGCGCGTCCAGCTCCTGCACCTCGGTGTCGATGCGGTGCAGCCGCGCCTGCGGAAAGCGTTCGCGGAAGGCGGGCCGAAGGTAGTCCATGGCGATCTGGTCCGAGACCAGTGCGATGTTCAGCGTCATGCAACCACCGCCTGTTCCGCGGCCGCCGCCGAGAGCCTTGGCTGCGCCTCGATCAGCGTGCGCGTGTACGCATGCTGCGGGTTCGCCAGCACCCTGGCGGTCTCGCCGTATTCGACGATCTCGCCGCGCTGCATCACGGCGATGTGGTCGCACATCTCGCCGGCCACGCGCAGGTCGTGCGTGATGAACACCATGGCCAGCTGGAAGCGCTCGCGCACCTCGGCGAAGAGCTTCAGCACCTGGGCCTGCACCGACACGTCGAGCGCGGAAACGGGCTCGTCGGCCACCAGCAGCTGCGGCTCCATGGCCAGAGCACGCGCGATGCCGATGCGCTGGCGCTGGCCGCCGGAGAACTCGTGCGGAAAGCGCTCCGCCGCGTCGGGCTTGAGGCCCACCAGCTCCAGCAGCTCCATCGCGCGGGCCATGGCCTGTGCCTTGGGCACGCCCTGGGCGATGGGGCCGGCCGCAATGGCCGGGCCGATGCGGTGGCGCGGGTTCAGCGAGGCATACGGGTCCTGGAACACCATCTGTATCTTGCCCTGCGACTGCGCCCGGAACTGCGCGCCCGACTGCAGCGTGCGGCCCTTGAACAGCACGCGGCCGTTATCGAAGGGCGCGAGGCCCACGATGCAGCGGCCCACGGTCGACTTGCCCGAGCCGGACTCTCCGACCAGCCCCAGCGTCTCGCCGCGGCGCAGCTCGAACGACAGGCCCTTGGCCGCCTCCACGCGCCGGCCCTTGCTGAACAGGCCGCCGCCGGTCACGTAGGTCTTGCGCAGCTCCTGCACCTGCAGCACGTGCTCGATGGGGCGCTGCTCGGAAGGCGCGCGCACCTGGCCGTTCGGAATGGCCGCGATGAGCTTGCGCGTGTAGGCATGCTGCGGCCGGGCCAGCACCGCGGCGGCCGGGCCGGCTTCGACCACCTCGCCGGTCTGCATCACGACCACCTGGTCGGCGATCTCGGAGACCACGCCGAAGTCGTGCGTGATGAACAGCACCGCCGTGCCCTTGCGCTGCTGCAGCTCGCGGATGAGCTTCAGGATCTGCGCCTGCGTGGTCACGTCCAGCGCGGTGGTGGGTTCGTCGCAGATCAGCAGGGCCGGCTCCAGCACCAGCGCGCAGGCGATCATCACGCGCTGGCGCTGCCCGCCGGACAGGCGGAACGGATAGCTGTCGATCAGCACCTCGGGCTCGGGCAGGCCGACGTCGGCGAGCGCCGCGAGGATGCGCTGGCGCTTCTGCGCGGCCGACAGCTTCACGTGGGCGTCGAACACCTCGGCGATCTGCTCGCCGATGCGCATGACCGGGTTCAGCGCCGTCATCGGCTCCTGGAACACCATGCCGATGCGCCGGCCGCGCAGGGTGCGAAGCTGCGTCTCGTCGAGCTGCAGCAGGTCCTGTCCGTCGAAGAGGATGCGGCCCGCCACGGGCTCCACGTGCGGCCGCGGCAGCAGGCCCATGATGGCGTTGGCGATCATCGATTTGCCGGAGCCCGATTCGCCGACCACGCACAGCGTCTGGCCCGGCAGCAGCTGCAGCGAAGCGCCCCGCACCGCCAGTTCGCGGTCTGCGCCCTGGGGCAGGCGGATGTCCAGGCCCTGGACGTCGAGCACGGGAAGAACGAGCTTTTCCATCTTCATTTGCCCCTCCCGTCGGCGCGCGCATTGAGGCCGTCGTTCAGGCCTTCGCCCACCAGGTTCAGCGCCAGCACCGTAAGCAGGATGGCCACGCCCGGGAACACCGCCATCCACCACGCCTGGCGCAGCACCGTGCGCGCCGAGCCGACCATGTAGCCCCAGCTCATCTGGTTCGGGTCGCCCAGGCCCAGGAAGCTCAGGCTGGACTCCAGCAGGATGGCCGTGGCCACCATCAGCGAGGCCATCACCACGATGGGCGAGGCGGCATTGGGCAGGATCTGCGTGAGGATGATGCGCGGCGTGGACTGGCCCGCCAGCTGGGCTGCCGCCACGAAGTCGCGCTGGCGCAGCGTGAGGAACTCGCTGCGCACCAGCCGTGCCACCGGCGGCCACGACACGATCGCGATGGCCGTGACGATCGACTGCACCGAGGGCTGGAAGATGGCCACCAGCACGATGGCCAGCGCGAAGCTCGGGATGGCCTGGAACAGCTCGGTGAAGCGCATCAGCGTGGCGTCGATCCAGCCGCCGAAGTAGCCCGAGACGGCGCCGATGCTCACGCCGATCAGCAGCGAGACCACGGTGGAGACCACGCCGATCAGCAGCGACACGCGCGCGCCGGTCACGATGCCCGAAAGGATGTCGCGGCCCATGGTGTCGGTGCCCAGCAGCAGGCCCTGTTCGGCCATGGGCGCCGCGAAGGGCGTGCCGACCATGTCCCAAGGGTTGTTCTGCGCGACGAAGGGCCCGAGGGCCGTGACCAGCGCCACCAGCATCAGCACGATCAGGCCGAAGACCGCGCCCTTGTTGCGGCTGAAGCGCCGCCAGAATTTGCTTTTCATGAGGGGCTCCTTGGCTCAGCTCAGCTCGATGCGGGGATCGACGAGCGTGTAGACGAAGTCGGTGATCAGGTTGAACAGCACGGCCATGGCCGCGGTGAACAGGAAGCAGCCGAGCAGCAGGTTGTAGTCGCGCTGCAGCAGCGCGTCGAACATGAGTCGGCCGATGCCGGGCCAGGCGAACACCGTCTCGGTGAGCACGGCGCCGCCGATCATTCCGCCGGCCTGGATGCCCGCGAGCGTGACCACTGGCAGCAGCGCGTTGCGCAGGATGTGCTTGCGCTGGATGCGCCCGGGCGCCACGCCCTTGGCGCGCGCGGTCTTCACGAAGTCCATCTGCGCGACTTCGAGCATGGAGGCGCGTGTCATGCGCGCATAGACCGCCATGTAGAACAGCGCCAGCGTGAGCGAAGGCAGGATCAGGTGCTTGGCGATGTCGAGCGCCTTGTCGATGCCCGTGAGGTCCGCGCCCACGGTGAAGAAGCCGAATGCGGGCAGCAGGTCGAGCTGCACCGTGAAGAGCAGCACCGCCATCATCGCCAGCCAGTACAGCGGCGTGGCGTAGAAGACCAGCGCGACCACGGTGATGAGGCTGTCCTGCCATTTGCCCGCGTTGCGGCTGGCCAGCGCCCCCAGCACGATGCCGAACAGCAGCGAGAGCCCGAAGGCCGTGCCCGTCAGCAGCAGCGTGGCTGGCAGGCGCTGCAGGATCAGGTCGACCACCGGCTGCTGCTGGCGGTAGGAGAAGCCCAGGTCGAGCTTGAGCACGTGGCCCAGGTAGTTGCCGAGCTGCACGGGCAGCGGCTGGTCGAGGCCGAACTGCTGGCGCAGCTGGGCCACGAACTGCGCGTCGGACGCGCCGGCCTCGCCGGCCATGACGGACACCGGATCGCCCGGCGCCGCGCGAACCAGCAGGAAGTTGACGGTGGCGATCACCAGCAGGGCCATCAGGCCCTGCAGCAGACGCACGGACATGAACTGCAGTCGTTTCATGGCAAGCTCGATTCGGGCATGCGGTGGCCCGGCCCATCAGGTCGGCATGGCCCGGCGCCGCATGCGGGGGAGGGAGGTCAGGCCAGCTTCACGCGGCCCAGGCTGTCGTTCAGGCCGATGCCGGAGGACACCACGTTCTGGATCTTGGTGCGGTACAGCGTCGGGAAGTTGATCTCGTGCAGCCAGGCCACGGGCACCTCGTCGACCAGCAGCTTCTGCACTTCCAGGTAGATCGCACGGCGCTTGGCGGGGTCGCTCTCGCGCGCGCCGGCGGCGAACAGCTCGTCGACCTTGGGGTTGCTGTAGCCCGCCACGTTGTTGAAGGGCGAGCCCTTGGCGATGTTGTCGCTGGTGTAGTTGCGACCCACGCCGAGCGCCGGGTCGCCGTACTGGTAGACGTAGGTGAAGGCCAGGTCGAAGTCCCACTCGCTGTTGCGCTGGTTCCAGCCGGCCACGTCGGTGGCGAGCATCTCGATCTTGATGCCGGCCTGCGTGAGGTTCTGGCGCACGATCTCGGCCTGGCGCTGCCAGGATTCGCCATAGGGCAGCGGCAGCAGGCGCAGCGTCTCGCCCTTGTAGCCCGACTCGGACAGCAGCTTCTTGGCCTTGGCGAGGTCGCGCGGGTACTTGGCGACGTCGTCGCTGGCGTAGGCGATGTGGCTGTTGAAGGGGCCCGTGGCCGGCTTGGCGTAGCCGTACCAGGCGACCTTGGCCATGGCTTCGCGGTCGATGGCGGTCCACACGGCCTGGCGGAACTTCACGTTGTTCATGGGCGCCGTGCGGTTGTTCATCCACAGCCAGCTGTGCGGCGCGAAGAACTCCCAGCCCTTGGTGGTGACGGCCGCGCCCGGCAGCTTGGCCAGCCGGCCCACGTCGAAGTACTCCACCGTGCCGCCCGGTGCGATGTCGACCTTGCCCGACTCGAAAGCCGCGGCGCGCGCTGCCGCGTCGGGGATCACGTGGAAATACACGCTCTCCACGCCCACGACGCCGGGCTGGTGGTAGTTCTCGTTGGCCACGAGGTTGATGTAGGAGCCCTTGACCCATTCCTTGAACTTGAGCGGGCCCGTGCCGATAGGCGTGGCGTTGGCGGGGTTGGTCGCGAAGTCGGTGCCTTCGTAGATGTGCTTGGGCACCATCGGCATGGTGCCGTTCTCGAAGATGCCCATGAAGGGGCCGAAGGGCTGCTTGAGCTTGAACTCCACGGTGAGCGGGTCGAGCGCCTTGATCGATTCCACCTGCGCCAGGCTTGCGCGGAAGCGCGCATGCGTCTTGCGCAGGAACACGTCGCACGAGAACACCACGTCGTCGGCCGAGAAGGGCTTGCCGTCGTGCCACTTGACGTTGGGCTTGAGCTTGAAGACGTAGGTCTTGCTGTCCGCGCTCACGGTCCAGGAGGTGGCGAGCTGCGGCTGCGGCTCGAGCTTCTCGTTGTAGCGCAGCAGGCCTTCGTAGATGTTGCCGGCGATCAGCTGCGTGGGACCGTTCTGCACGATGCCCATCATCAGGCCGGGCGGCTCGGGCTGGACCAGCACGTTGACGACACCCTTCTTGCCTTGCGCCAGGCTGTGCAGGGGCACCCCGGCGATGGACAGGCCTAGGGCGGCGGAGCCGGCTTGGATCAGGTTGCGGCGTTTCATCGGAGCGGACCTTTCGAAGTGGGTAGGGCAGTGAAGAACGGGTGAATCTCAGTCGCGGAACGAGGCCGGGCTGGGCGGGGCCAGGCGCTGAAGGAGCGCGCGCCATTCGCGCGCATAGGGGTCGTTGGGCGCGGAGGCCAGGCGGTTGGTGTCGCCGCTTTCGTACTGGCGCGCGGTCAGCTCGCAGACTTCCTCGGGCACCGGGTGCACGGCCTGGCCGGTGCCCTGGATGGCGACCTGCACGCGGCAGGCGCGCTCCAGGTTGTGCATCAGGATGAAGGCCTCGGCCACGCTGCGGCCCAGCGTGATCAGGCCGTGGTTGCGCAGGATCAGTGCGCGGGAAGTCGGGCCCAGGTCGGCGACCAGGCGCTCGCGCTCCTCATGGTTGAGCGCGATCCCTTCGAACTCGTGATACGTCACGCGGTTGTGAAACTGCAGCGCCCACTGGTTGCACGGCTGCAGCCCGCCGGCCAGCGAAGACACGGCGACGCTGGCGACGGTATGGGTGTGCAGCACGCAGACCGCGTCATGGCGCGCGGCATGCACGGCGCTGTGGATCGTGAAGCCGGCCGGGTTCACGTCGTACTCGGAGGGCTCGACGATGTTGCCGTCCAGGTCGATCTTCACGAGCGAGGACGCCGTGATGTCGCGAAACAGCATGCCGAAGGGGTTGATCAGGAACTGGTCCGTGGTGCCGGGCACGCGGGCGGAGATGTGGGTATAGATGCTGTCGTCCATCCCATAGAGGGCGACGAGCCGGTAGGCGGCTGCCAGGTCCTGCCGGAGCTGGCGCTCCGCTGGCGTCATGGGAGGGCGGGCGCTGCCGCGTACGTCCGGGATGCTTCGTTCTGCTGTTTCCATTGAATCTCCGAAGATCGACTGTCAGCTGTCGACAGTATTCATCTTGCAGGTTGCGTGCCAGCTCAGATATCGGCGAAAACCCGGAAATTGGCGGCAGATGGCGCCTCAGCCGGCCTCGCGTGCACCGCGAGCGGGCGCGGCTATCGATTTGCGTGCAAGCCGTGCAGCGCCGCTGGCACGGATGCGTCCGCGCCAGCGCATTACAAATATCTTGTCGGCCGAAAGGCTCAGTGCTCCGACGCTGCCTTATAATCACGAAAAAGCACGATCGTTCTTTTTTATGGCGCCAGCGCCGGCGGGAAGAATGGAGAGGCGGCAAAGGTCGCGCCCTAGAATGACCGGTTTGCCCTCGAAGCCCCCTTTTTTTGCAATCCAATGGAGTCAAGTCAATGAAGGTTCTTGTGCCTGTCAAACGGGTCGTCGATTACAACGTGAAGGTGCGCGTGAAGAGCGACGGCACCGGAGTGGACATTGCCAACGTCAAGATGAGCATGAACCCCTTCGACGAGATCGCCGTTGAAGAAGCCGTGCGGCTGAAGGAAAAGGGCGTGGTCACCGAAGTCATCGCTGTTTCGTGCGGCGACGCCAAGAGCCAGGAAACCCTGCGCACCGCCATGGCCATCGGCGCCGACCGCGGCATCCTGGTGGAAACCGCCGAAGAACTGCAGCCTCTGGCCGTGGCCAAGCTGCTGAAGGCGCTGGTCGACAAGGAACAGCCCTCGCTCATCATCCTCGGCAAGCAGGCCATCGACGACGACGCCAACCAGACGGGCCAGATGCTGGCTGCGCTGGCCGATCTTCCCCAGGCCACCTTTGCCTCGAAGGTCGAAGTTGCTGGCGACAAGGCCACGGTGACCCGCGAAGTCGACGGCGGCCTGGAGACCGTGGCGCTCACGCTGCCCGCGGTCATCACCACCGACCTGCGCCTGAACGAGCCGCGCTATGTGACGCTGCCGAACATCATGAAGGCCAAGAAGAAGCAGCTCGACACGGTCAAGCCTGAAGACCTGGGCGTGGACGTGAAGCCCCGCCTGAAGACCCTGAAGGTCGCGGAGCCGCCGAAGCGTGGTGCCGGCATCAAGGTGCCGGACGTCGCCACCCTGGTGGACAAGCTGAAGAACGAAGCCAAAGTGATCTGAGGAAGAAAACGAACATGACCGCACTCGTCATTGCCGAACACGACCACGCCAGCATCAAGCCGGCCACCCTCAACACCGTGACCGCAGCCCTGGCCTGCGGCGGCGACGTCCACGTGCTCGTGGCTGGCGCCAATGCAGCAGAAGCAGCCAAGGCAGCCGCCCAGATCGCCGGTGTCTCCAAGGTCATCGCAGCCGACAGCCCCAGCCTCGCTGAAAACCTCGCCGAGAACGTCGCTGCCCAGGTGCTCGCCATCGCCGGCAGCTACAGCCACATCCTGTTCCCCTCGACCGCCAACGGCAAGAACGTCGCTCCGCGCGTGGCCGCCAAGCTGGACGTGGCGCAGATCAGCGACATCACGGCCGTGGTGAGCGCAGACACCTTCGAGCGTCCGATCTACGCCGGCAACGCCATCGCCACCGTGCAGAGCAGCGACGCGACCAAGGTGATCACCGTTCGCACGACCGGTTTCGATGCCGCAGCAGCCACCGGTGGCAGCGCAGCCGTCGAATCGGCGGAAGGCGTGGCAGACAGCGGCAAGAGCAGCTTCGTGGGCCGTGAAGTCACCAAGAGCGAGCGTCCCGAACTGACGGCTGCCAAGATCATCGTCTCCGGCGGCCGTGCCCTGGGCAGCGCCGAGAAGTTCACCGAGGTGATGGCCCCCCTGGCCGACAAGCTCAACGCTGGCCTCGGCGCCAGCCGTGCAGCCGTCGACGCGGGCTACGCCCCCAACGACTGGCAGGTGGGCCAGACGGGCAAGATCGTCGCGCCGCAGCTGTACATCGCAGCGGGCATCTCGGGCGCGATCCAGCATCTGGCCGGCATGAAGGACTCCAAGGTGATCGTGGCGATCAACAAGGACGAAGAAGCGCCGATCTTCTCGGTGGCCGACTACGGCCTCGTGGCCGACCTGTTCACGGCCGTGCCGGAACTGGTGAAGGCGCTCTGATCGCATCGCTGCACTGAGCCAGAGGGCATCGTTCGCGATGCCCTTTTCGTATCCGCTATATCTGGAGACATGAAATGAGCTACACCGCCCCCATCAAGGACATGCTGTTCGACATCGAACACCTGGCCAACATCGGCGAGATCGCGAAGCTGCCGGGCTTCGAGGATGCCGGCCTCGAAACCGCACAGGCCGTGCTCGAAGAATGCGCGCGCTTCAACCAGGACGTGATCGCGCCGCTGAACGTGGCGGGCGACCGCAATCCCTCGTCGTTCAAGGATGGCGCGGTCACCACCACGCCGGGCTTCAAGGAAGCCTTCGCGCAGTACGTGGCGGGCGGGTGGCAGGGCCTGCAGCATCCGGCGGATTTCGGCGGCCAGGGCCTGCCCAAGACCATCGGCGCGGCCTGCGGCGAGATGCTCAACTCGGCCAACATGAGCTTCGCGTTGTGCCCGCTGCTGAGCGACGGCGCCATCGAGGCGCTGCTCACGGCCGGCTCCGACGAACTCAAGGCAACCTACCTCGAGAAGCTCGTGAGCGGCCAGTGGACCGGCACGATGAACCTCACCGAGCCGCAGGCCGGCAGCGACCTCGCCATGGTGCGCAGCCGCGCCGAGCCGCAGCCCGACGGCACTTACAAGGTGTTCGGCACCAAGATCTTCATCACCTACGGCGAGCACGACATGGCGGAGAACATCGTGCACCTGGTGCTCGCCCGCGTGGCCGGCGCGCCAGAAGGCGTGAAGGGCATCAGCCTGTTCGTCGTGCCGAAGTTCCTGGTGAACAAGGACGGCTCGCTCGGCGAGCGCAACGACGTGCACTGCGTGAGCATCGAGCACAAGATGGGCATCAAGGCATCGCCCACGGCCGTTCTGCAATATGGCGACCACGGCGGTGCCATCGGATATCTCGTGGGCCAGGAAAACCGCGGCCTCGAGTACATGTTCATCATGATGAACTCGGCCCGCTACGCGGTGGGCATGCAGGGCATCGCGATCGCCGAGCGCGCTTACCAGCACGCCGTGGCCTACGCGAAGGAGCGCGTGCAGAGCCGCCCGGTGGACGGCTCCATCAACACCAGCGCGCCGATCATCCATCACCCCGACGTCAAGCGCATGCTGATGACGATGCGCGCCTACACCGAAGGCTGCCGCGCGATGTCCAGCGTGGCGGCTGCCGCCTACGACGCCGCGCACCATCACCCTGACGCCGACGCGCGCAAGCAGAACCAGGCCTTCTACGAATTCATGGTGCCGCTGGTGAAGGGCTACAGCACCGAGATGAGCCTCGAAGTGGCCTCGCTGGGCGTGCAGGTGCACGGCGGCATGGGCTTCATCGAGGAGACCGGCGCGGCGCAGTACTACCGCGATGCCAAGATCCTGACGATCTACGAAGGCACCACCGCCATTCAGGCCAACGACCTCGTGGGCCGCAAGACGGCGCGCGACGGTGGCCAGACGGCGAAGGCGATCGCCGCGCAGATCGAGAAGACCGAGGCCGAGCTGGCCAAGCTCGACAACCCCGCTGCGGCGGCCGTGCTCAAGCGCCTGAAGGCCGCGCGCGAGGCCTTCGTCGAGGTGGTCGATTTCGTGGCGGGCCAGACCAAGGCCTCGCCCAACGCGGTGTTCGCGGGCAGCGTGCCCTACCTGATGCTCGCGGGTAACCTCGTGGCCGGCTGGCAGCTCGCGCGCTCGCTGATCATTGCGCAGGACCTCGCCTCGCGCAGCTTCGACACCGACTTCATGCTGGCGAAGATCGCCACCGCGCGCTTCTACGCCGAGCACATCCTCAACAAGGTGCTGGGCATCCGCGACAGCATCGTCGACGGTGCCGAGAGCGTGACGGCGCTGGCGCTCGAGGCTTTCTGATGCACTTGCTGCTGTCGCCCATCTGACGGGCGATGGCGGCTTCTCTCTCTTATAAAACCAATCCATTTCCGGAGACGACATGTCCAAGCTGCCCCCCGTACTGGCGAACCTGCCGCTGCCGATCATCGGCTCGCCGCTGTTCATCATCAGCAACCCCAAGCTCGTGATCGCGCAATGCAAGGCGGGCGTGGTCGGCTCGATGCCGGCGCTCAACGCGCGCCCCGCCGCGCAGCTGGAAGACTGGCTCGCCGAGATCACCGAGGAACTGGCGGCCTACAACAAGGCCAACCCCGACAAGCCCGCGGCACCCTTCGCCATCAACCAGATCGTGCACAAGAGCAATGACCGGCTCGAGCACGACATGGAGATGGTCGTGAAATACAAGGTGCCGATCGTCATCACCTCGCTGGGCGCGCGCACCGACGTGAACGACGCGGTGCACAGCTACGGCGGCGTGACGCTGCACGACATCATCAACAACAAGTTCGCGCAGAAAGCGATCGAGAAGGGCGCCGACGGCATCATCGCCGTGGCGGCCGGTGCCGGCGGCCATGCGGGCGTGAAGAGCCCGTTCGCGCTGGTGCAGGAAATCCGCCAGTGGTTCGACGGCCCGATCGCGCTGTCGGGCTCCATCGCCACCGGCGGCGCGGTGCTGGCTGCGCAGGCCATGGGCGCCGACTTCGCCTACATCGGCACGGCCTTCATCGCCACCGAGGAAGCGCGTGCGAGCGACGACTACAAGCAGGCCATCGTCGACGGCACCTCGGACGACATCGTCTATTCGAGCCTCTTCACCGGTGTGCACGGCAACTACCTGGCACCCAGCATCGTCAAGGCGGGCATGGACCCGAACAACCTGCCCGAAGGTGATGTGAAGACCATGAACTTCGGCGGCGGCGAAGGCAGCAAGGCCAAGGCCTGGAAGGACATCTGGGGCTCGGGCCAGGGCATCGGCGCGGTCACCGAAGTGGCCACCGCCGGCGCATTCATCGAGAAGCTCAAGCGCGAATACCAGGAGGCAAGGCAGCGGCTCGCGCTGTGACTGCCTTGACCAACGGCGCCGCGCCTGCCACGCGCGCGGCGCCGTCGTCTTCCGCGGGGCGCATGCCGCTGCTCGATGCGGCAAAGGGCATCGCGTGCGCCGTGATCGTGGGGCACCATCTCTCGCGCTACGGTCCGATGCCGGCCGGCGCGTACGCGCTCGCGCCCGATTTCTTCGCCTGGCTGGCCGATGAGGGCCGGCTGGCGGTGCAGGTGTTCCTGGTGATCGCCGGCTTCCTGGCGGCCGCCAGCCTCGCGCCCGATGGAACGCTGCGCGTGGAGCGGCCGGTGGCGCGCATTCTGCAGCGCTATGGACGGCTCGTGATGCCGTACCTCGCCGCGCTCACGGTGTGCGTGATCGTCGCTGCCGTCGTGCGGCCGTGGCTCGACGAAGAAGTGGTACCGGCGTCGCCGACCTTCGGTCAACTGGTTGCCCACGGCTTGCTGCTGCAGGACCTGCTGGGCTACGAGTCGCTTTCCACGGGCGTCTGGTACGTGGCCATCGACTTCCAGCTGTTCGCGCTGGCCCTGGCGCTGGTCGGGCTGCCGTCGATGCTGCAGCGCGCGGGTGGTGCCGTGCCGCAGGGCCTGCGGGCGCGATGGCTGCCGGTGGCGCTGGTCTTCGGACTGGCGGTGGCTTCGCTCGTGCTCTTCAACCGCAATGCGGGGCTGGACGACACGGCCTTCTATTTCTTCGGCACCTACGGGCTGGGCATGCTGGTGTTCTGGATCGGACGCGCGACGCGGTTCAGCGTCTGGCAGAGCGGAATCGCATTGCTGGCGCTGATAGGAGCGGGCGCGCTGGCCATCGACTGGCGCAGCCGCATCGCGACGGCGCTGGTCACGGCGCTGCTGATCGCCGTTGCGCAACGGCGGAACTGGCTGTCGCCGAAGCACTGGCCGGCGGCCGCCATGCCTCTGGTGCGGCTGGGGCGCATGTCGTATTCGCTCTTTCTCATCCACTTCCCGGTGCTGCTCGCCATGAACGCGGCGGTTGCGAATGCGGGGCCGCACGGCTCGTGGTTCGATGCTTGCGGCCTCGTCGCGACCTTCGGTCTTTCGGTGGTCGCGGCGGCACTGCTCTACCGCTGGGTGGAGGCGCGCCCGGCTTCCTGGCGGGCGGTGTTCACGCTGTTCGCCGCGCTGCTGGTCAGTGGAATAGTCGTTTCTCATTAAAGGACGGGCGCGCCGGCGCAGGCGCACCGCCCAAATCTTCCTGAACCGGTTGCCTTCGGGCACCGCAGCGTGCAGTCTGCGGGCTCGTCAGTTGCTCCCATCTCCGGTATGATTGTGGAAATTTCAGTAAATACTGAAAATTCACGAAATTTAGGAATGACCAAGCACTCGCCATCCCGATCGCCGCTGCGGGCTTTCGCGTCGCCGGACGCCGGCGGGGTGGTGCAGGGTGCTGCCGCGCTCTTCTGGCTGCCGCAGGCGGCGTTGCTGGCGATCGCGGTGCAGGGATTGGCCTCGGGCCGGGGTTTCGCGGCCGTGATCTGGCCAGCAGGCGTGATCCTGCTGCTCGGACTGCTGCGCGCGGGCTGCGAGGCCTGGGGGGCGCGGCGGACCTTCGCTCGCGCCCGGGCGCAGCTCACTGCGCTGCGTGCGCAAACGGCGGCGGCGCTCGCCGGCGACTCCCCGCTCGACCGCAGCCGGGCCCCCTCCGGGCTCGCGGCCAACGTACTCGCAGAGCAGGCCGAGGCGCTAGTTCCGTACCTCGTGCGCTACCAGCCGGCGCGCTGGCGTGCGACGGTTGTGCCTGTGTTCATCCTCTGCGCAGTGGCCGCGTTCTCGTGGGTGGCTGCGCTGGTGCTGCTGGTGGCGGCACCGCTCATTCCGCTCTTCATGGCCATCGTCGGCTGGCGCGCCAAGGCCGCGAGCGAAGCGCAGATGGTGGAACTCGGCGGCATGAACGCCTTCCTGCTCGATCGGCTTCGCGGACTGGCGACGCTGCGCGCGCTCGGCGCGGTGGAAATCACCGCAAGCCGCCTGGGCGATGCGGCCCAGTCCCTGCGCCGCAGGACGATGGCCGTGCTGCGCATCGCGTTTCTCTCATCGGCCGTGCTGGAGCTGTTCTCGGCGCTGGGCGTGGCGCTGGTCGCCGTCTACATCGGCTTCCACCTGCTGGGCTCGATCGGCTTCGGTGCCTGGGGGCGCACGCTGAGCCTGGGCGAGGGCCTTTTCGTGCTGCTGCTGGCGCCGGCTTTCTTCGAGCCGCTGCGCGAGCTGTCGGCGGTCTGGCACGACCGGGCCGCCGGTGAGGCTGCGCTGGAAGCGCTCGACAGACTGCAGCGCAACGAATTGCCTCTGCCCGGCGCCAGCGCCTCTCTGACGCGCGCCGCGACGGGCGTCCAAGGCGGCCCGCCGGCAGTCTCCATCCACAACCTCCATTTCTCCTGGCCCGGCGAGCGGCAGGAAGTGTTCGATGGCATCGAGCTTCGCATCGCCCCCGGCGAACACGTCGCGCTGACGGGCGCCAGCGGCAGCGGCAAGACCGCCTTGCTGTCCCTGCTGGCGGGGCTCGTGCCTGCGACGCGCGGCGAGATCTCCATCGGCGGCGTGGCGCTCACGGAACACACGGTGGCGTCGCTGCGGCAGCGCATGGGCTGGATGGGGCAGGCGCCGCACGTCTTCGCGGGCTCGGTCGAATCCAACCTGGCGCTGGGACGCGCGGGTGTGAACACCCTGCAGGTCGATGAGGCAGTGCGCGTCGCGTCGCTCGAGGCCGTGGCGCAGGCGCATCCCTCCACGTCGCTGGGCGAAGGCGGCGGCGGGCTGTCCGGCGGAGAGGCCGTGCGGCTCGCGCTGGCCCGCATCGCTGTGCATCCGCAAGCCGACTTGCTGCTGGTGGACGAACCCACGGCGCACCTCGACACCGAGACCGCCGAGCGGGTCGTCGATGCGCTCCTGAAGCTCGCGCAAGGCAAGACCCTCGTCGTCGCGACGCACGACCCCGTCCTCGCTTCGCGCATGGACCGCACCGTGAGCCTCGGCCGCACAGACGCAATGGAGAAGGCCGCATGAGCAAGACGCCGGTTCCACGCGCCGCCGCGAACTGGCGCGACCTGCGCCTGGTCCTGTGCCCCTTCCTCGCGGAACAGCCACGCCCGCTGCTGCTCGGTGGCCTGCTCGCCGCGATCACGGTGCTGGCGGGAATGGCGCTGCTGGGCCTCTCCGGCTGGTTCATCACCGCCACGGCATTGGCTGGCCTGCATGCTGCAACGGCCTTCACCTTCGACGTGTTCATGCCGTCCGCCGGCATCCGCTTGCTCGCGCTCGGCCGCACGGCGTCGCGCTACGGCGAGCGGCTGGTGACTCATGACGCGACCTTCTCCGTGCTCGCCGCACTGCGCGTACGCCTGTTCCGTGGCTGGGCGCAGGCCGAGGCCGCGCGCGCCTTGCTGAAGCGACCGGCGCGCCTGCTGTTCCGCCTGACCTCCGACATCGACGCGCTGGAGTCGCTCTACCTCCGCCTGCTCGTGCCGGCCGCCGCCGCATTGGGCGCCGCATTGCTCGCCGGCACGGTGCTCGGCTTCATGCACGTGGCCATGGGCCTCGTGCTGATGCTCTGGCTCGTGATCGCCGGCTGGGGCATCGCGTTCATCGTCGCGCGGCGCGCACGCCGGCCTGCGGTTCGGCGCGCGCATGCCATCGAGGCGCTGCGGGCGCGCGCGGTCGATCTGGTCGCGGGCCAGACCGACCTGGTGATGGCAGGCCGAATCGACGCACAACGCGACGCGGTGATGAACGCCGACATGCACCTCGCCAAGGCCGACCTCGCGCTGAACAAGCTCGAAGCTGCCGCCGGCATCGCCTATGGCAGCGCAGGCTCCTTGACTCTCGTCGGCGTGCTGCTGGCGGTCGGCTTGCTGGTGGGCGAGGGCGTCATCGGCGCTCCGGCGGCTGCACTGGCGCTGCTGGTGGCGCTCACGGCGACGGAGCCCTTCGCGGCCCTGCGCCGTGGCGCGCTCGACGCGGGCCGCACATGGCTGGCGGTGCGGCGCCTTGCTCCGCGCATGGCGCCGGCCGCGGACGAGCCCACCCCGGCGATGGACGCGTCCGATGGGGCAACCGCGCTGCAGCTCGATGGCATCACGGTGATCCACGACGGCAGCCGCATGCCAGTCTTGCGCGACCTGTCGCTGACCCTGAACGCGGGCGAGCGGGTCGCGCTGATCGGTGCGAGCGGCGCGGGCAAGTCGACGCTGCTTGCCGCCATTGCCGGCGAGATCACGCCGCGCTCCGGCACGGTGCACTCGCAGCCAGCCTGCCTGCTCACCCAGCGCACCGAACTCTTCCAGGACAGCCTGCGCGACAACCTGCGCCTGGCAGCCCCGGAAGCCACCGACGAGCAACTGCACGCCGCGCTGCACGCCGCGGGGCTCGAAGGCGACGTGCGCGCACTCACCTTGGGCCTCGGCACCCGGCTCGGCGAAGGCGGCCTGGGCCTTTCGGGCGGGCAGTCGCGCCGCCTCGCGCTTGCGCGCCTGCTGCTGCGCCCCGTGCCGCTCTGGCTGCTGGACGAACCTACCGAGGCGCTCGATGCCGCCGTCGCGCACGACGTGCTGCAGCGGCTCGCACAACACGCGGGAGGCCGGACCCTGCTGATCGCCACGCATCTGCGCCGCGAGGCCGGGCTTGCCGACCGCCTCTTGTGCATGAAGCAGGGCCGTGTCGTCGCCGACCTGCGGCGCGGCAGCGAAGCCTTCGACGCCGCGCTGCGCAGCCTGCGGCCCGACTGAACCGGAAAGCCAGTCAACAGGGAACACAAGGAAAGAAGGAAGAACCCCATCATGGACTTAGACATCGTCGCGCTATCGCGTCTGCAGTTCGCCGTCACGGCGCTGTACCACTTCCTGTTCGTGCCGTTGACGCTCGGACTCTCGATCATCATCGCCATCATGGAGACGGTCTACGTCATGACCGGCCGCGTGATCTGGCGCGACATGACGAAGTTCTGGGGCGTGCTCTTCGGCATCAACTTCGCGATGGGCGTTGCCACGGGCATCGTGATGGAGTTCCAGTTCGGCATGAACTGGAGCTACTACAGCCACTACGTCGGCGACATCTTCGGCGCGCCGCTGGCCATCGAGGGGCTGATGGCCTTCTTCATGGAGGCCACCTTCGTCGGTCTGTTCTTCTTCGGCTGGGACAAGCTCTCCAAGGTGGGCCACCTGATCTCGACCTGGGCGGTGGCCATCGGCTCCAACTTCTCGGCGCTGTGGATCCTCATCGCGAACGGCTGGATGCAGAACCCGGTAGGCGCGGCCTTCAATCCGCAGACCATGCGCATGGAGGTGACCGACTTCGCGGCAGTGCTGACCAACCCGGTCGCTCAGGCCAAGTTCGTCCACACCGTGTCGGCGGGCTATGTGTGCGCCGCGGTGTTCGTGCTCGGCGTGTCTGCGTGGTACGTGCTCAAGGGGCGCCACCTCGAACTGGCCAAGCGCTCGATGACGGTCGCGGCCTCGTTCGGCCTGGCCGCTGCGCTGTCGGTGGCGGTGCTCGGTGACGAGAGCGGCTATCTCTCGGGCGAGCACCAGAAGATGAAGCTGGCCGCCATCGAGGCCATGTGGGAGACGCAGCCCGCGCCCGCCGCTTTCACGGTGGTCGGCTTCCCCGACCAGGAGGCGCGCGAGACGCACTACGCCATCCACATACCCGGCGTGATGGGCCTGATCGGCACGCGCTCGCTCGACACCGTGATGCCGGGCATCGACGAACTCGTGAAGCGCGCCGAGGCCCGTATCCGCGAAGGCCTGAAGGCCTACGACGCGCTGCAGAAGATCCGCGAGGCCGGCGGCCCCGACAAGGTGACGCAGGGCGTGCGCGGCGACTTCGAGGACAACGGCATCAACATGGGCTACGCGCTGCTGCTCAAGCGCTACGTGGACGATCCGCGCCAGGCCACCGACGAGCAGATCGCCAAGGCCGCGTGGGACACCGTGCCGCAGGTGGCGCCGCTGTTCTGGCTGTTCCGCGTGATGGTGGGCATCGGCATGCTGCTGATCCTTCTGACCGGCACTTTCTTCGTGCTCTCCGCGCGCCGCAGGCTCGACAGCCACCGGTGGCTGCTGAAGCTCGCCGTGTTCGCGATTCCGCTGCCGTGGATCGCCATCGAGTCGGGTTGGCTGGTGGCCGAGTTCGGCCGTCAGCCGTGGGTGATCGAGGGCGTGCTGCCGACCGCGGTGGCCGTGTCGAACCTCGGCGCGAAGACGCTGCTGCTGACGCTCGCGGGCTTCATCGCGATCTACACGACGCTGCTGGTCATCGAGATGAAGCTGATGCTCAAGGCCATCCGCAAGGGGCCCCAGGCCGAGCACGCGCCCGACGAGGGCGACACGCTCTCGCACATTCCGCCGGCCCACGCGGGCGCGGCCATTCCTTCGCCTTCCACCGGGAGCGCAGCATGATCCTCCACACACTCCTCGACTACGACACCCTGCGCTTCATCTGGTGGCTGCTGATCGGCGTGCTGCTGGTGGGCTTCGCCGTGACCGACGGCTTCGACCTGGGTAGCGGCATGTTGCTGCCCTTCGCGGCGCGCAACGACGTGGAGCGCCGCGTCGTCATCAACAGCGTGGGCCCGGTGTGGGAGGGCAACCAGGTGTGGCTGATCCTGGGCGGCGGCGCGGTCTTCGCGGCCTGGCCGCAGCTCTATGCCGTGTCGTTCTCGGGCTTCTACCTGGCGATGTTCGTGATCCTCACGGCGCTGATCCTGCGGCCCGTGGCTTTCAAGTTCCGCAGCAAGCGCGAGTCGCCGCAATGGCGCGCGCGCTGGGACTGGGTGCTGTTCTTCAGCGGCTTCGTGCCCGCGCTGATCTGCGGCGTGGCCGTGGGCAACGTGCTGCAGGGCGTGCCGTTCCGCTTCAACCCCGACATGCACATCTTCTACGACGGCGGCTTCTTCGGCCTGCTGAATCCGTTCGCCGTCCTGTGCGGCCTGGTGTCGGTCGCCATGCTGGTGATGCACGGCGCCGCATGGCTGCTGCTGAAGACCGCCGGGCCGGTGGCCGAGCGTGCGCGCAGCTACGGCATGGTCGCCGCCGTGCTTACCGTCGCGCTCTACGCATTGGCCGGCGTGCTGCTGGCGACGAGCATCGGCGGCTTCCGCATCAGCAGCGCGATCGATGCGACAGGGCCGTCGAACCCGCTGCTGAAGACCGTCGAGCTGCACGCAGGCGCGTGGACCGCCAACTATGCGGCGCATCCGTGGACGCTTGCTGCGCCCGTGGCCGGCTTCGTCGGCGCGCTCGGTGCGCTGCTCGGGCTCGCGCTGCGCCGCCCGGTACTCGCTCTGCTGACGGCTGCGCTGGGCATCGCCGGCATCATCCTCAGCGTGGGTGCCTCGATGTTCCCGTTCATCCTGCCATCGTCCATCGACCCGCGCGCCAGCCTCACGGTGTGGGACTCGTCGTCGAGCCACCTCACCCTGTTCATCATGCTGGTGGTCACGGCCGTCTTCATTCCGCTGATCGTGGCCTACACGAGCTGGGTCTACCGCGTGCTGTGGGGCAAGGTCGACGAACAGGCGATCCGCGACGAGAGCGGACACGCCTACTGAAAGGAGGAAAGAAAGATGTGGTACTTCGCCTGGATCCTCGGCCTGCCGCTGGCAGCCGCATTCGCCGTGCTCAACGCCATGTGGTACGAACTCATGGACGACGAGGCCGTTCGCAAGGCCAAGCTCGGGACGCCCGAGCCGTCATCGGGGCAGGAACGGCTGTAGCCCCGGAGGAGGGCTGCCCGATCTACTCGGCAGCCTTCTTCTTCGACGCCGCGCCGCCGGTGATGCGGTCCTTCAGCGTCAGCACCTTCGTCACGGTTGCGCCCATGCCCATGAGCTTCATGGCTGTCTCGGGTGCGAGCCGCTGCACGTCGTCGAACCATTTCATCAGCCGGTCGATCAGGTCGTGCATCTCGCGCATGCGCTCCTGCGCGTGGCGCTCGGCGTCGCTCGTGGGCGATTCGAGCAGGGCGTTGCGCAGCATGGAGAGCGTGGGTTCGATCTCGCGGCGGCGGCGCTCCTCGGCCAGCACGCGGAAGATTTCCCATACATCGGAAGGCGCCTCGAAGTATTCGCGCCGGTCGCCGGGGTGGTGCCGCAGGTGCACCAGCCGCCAGGCCTGCAGTTCCTTCAGGCCCATGCTGACGTTGGAGCGCGAGAACTCGAGCAGCTCGGCGATCTCGTCGGCGTTGAGTGCGCGCTCCGAGAGAAAGATCAGTGCGTAGATCTGCCCGACTGTGCGGTTGATGCCCCACTTGCTGCCCATCTCGCCGAAGTGGGCGACGAACTGGCGGTTGAGGGGCGGGAGATCGGAAGAGTTGGCCATGCGCCGGATTGTCGCGCGGATGGCTGTAATTCCGGAAAGTCCTGAAAACTCAATCAGCCTGCTGGCGCCGCCTGTACGAGCCAGGCGCGCCGCCGGTCCAGGCCTTGAAGGCGCGCTGGAAGGCCGCGCTGTCGGCAAAGCCCAGTTCCTCGGCCAGCGCCGCGAGCGGCACGGTGCTGGTGTTGAGCCGCACGATGGCGAGGTCGCGCCGCAGTTGGTCCTTCAACGCCTGGAAGGATGTGCCCTCGGTCGCCAGGTGCCGCTGCAACGTGCTGACGGACATGTGCAGCACGCCCGCGGTGGTCGCGAGGTCGGCCCACGCCGGGCGGTGCTGCTGCAGCACCGCGCGCACCTTTGCGCTCACCGCCTGTTCGGCGAGGCGGGGCAGGATCACGTTGGCCGGAGAGGCCGCCAGGAAGGCCTGGATCTCCTGCGCGTCGCGATGCACCGGCGTGTCCAGCGCGCTGGCGTCGAACCACACGGCCGACAGCGGCTGCTCGAACTGCAGCGGGCCCGGGAACACCTTCGCGTAGCCGTCGGCATAGGGCGGCGGCTCGAAACCGAAGTCGAAGCGCCGGGCCGCCAGCCGGCCGCCGTGCAGCCATGCGAAGAGCCGCCAGTACACCCGCAGCATCAGCTCATGCAGGAAGTTCTGGTGCATGGGCGGCTGGATGTTCAGCCGAAGCCCGAAGCCGGCGAGCGGGCCGTCGTGCAGCAGCACCAGCGAGAGATCGTCCTGCAGCAGGTCGAAGGTGCGGGCCACGCGGCGCATCGCCACCTCGAAGGTGCGCGCGCCCAGCGTGGAGCGCGTCATCAGCGCGAAGCTGCCGCAGCGCAGGCGCCGCGTGAGAAAGCCCAGCGCCTCGTCGTCCATGCGCTCCATCAGCAGCGCGAAGAGGGCCACGTACTGCTCGGCGGTGATGCGGGCGGCGGCTTCGTCGAGCAGCGCCGGGGCGATGCCCGCGTCCTCCAGCGCCTTGTCGACGTCCACCAGCGCCTCGCCCGGCCGCGCGCGGATGCCCGACAGCATGCCGAGGACGAAGGCGACCGGGATGGTGACGTGCGGCTGAAGCATGTCTGTGTCGATTGACCTTTTCTGCCATGCGATCGAAGCGAAGTGCAATCGCCGGGCGGCGGCCGGATTTCTACCATGCGCCTGCACAAGAACGAGACGGAGACAAACCCATGTACCTGACCCAGGGCCTTCACCGGGCCGTGCAGCAGCGCCCCGATGCCATCGCCGTGCGTTTCGCCGGCCGCGCACGGACATTCCGCGACTTTGCCGACCGCGTCGCGCGCCTGGCCGGCGCGCTGCAGCGGCTGGGCATGGGCGCGGGCGACCGCGTGGCCATGCTGTCGCTCAACTCCGACCGCTACCTGGAGTACCAGATGGCCGTGCCCTGGGGCGGCGGCGTGCTCAACCCCTGCAACATCCGCTGGTCGCCTGCCGAGATCCTGTACTCGCTGGAAGACTCCGGCTCCGGCGTCCTGCTGGTCGACGAGACCTTCCGCGCGGTGGTCGAGCAGATGCGGGGCCAGTCGAAGAGCCTGCGCGAGGTCGTCTACTGCGGCGATGGCCCCGTGCCCGCCGGCATGCGCAGCTACGAGGGCCTGATCGACGCCGCGGCCCCGGTGCCCGACGCCGTGCGCCGCGGCGAGGACCTGGCCGGCATCTTCTACACCGGCGGCACCACGGGCTTTCCCAAGGGCGTGATGCTCAGCCACACCAACATCTGCAGCTCGGCGCTCGCGGCGCAGGCCGAAGGGCTGGCACCGGCCGACGGCTGCTACCTGCACGCCGCCCCCATGTTCCACCTGGCCGACATGGGCCTGGCCACGCCGCACTGGTTCACAGGCAACACGCACGCCATCATCCCCATGTTCACGCCCGAGGGCGTGCTCGACACCATCGAGCGCGACCGCGTGACCAGCCTACTGCTGGTGCCCACCATGATCCAGATGCTGGTGGACCACCCCGCCATGCGGCAGCCGCGCGACCTGAGCAGCCTGCAGAACATCACCTACGGCGCGTCGCCGATCTCCGAAGCCGTGCTCAACCGCGCGATGGAGGCTTTCCCGGGTGTGGGCTTCGTGCAGGCCTACGGCATGACGGAGCTGTCGCCCATCGCCACGCTCAACCCTGCCTACTTCCACACGGCCGAGGGGCGCAAGCGCGGCAAGCTGCGTGCGGCCGGCCGCGCCAGCGTGTGCATGGAAGTGCGCGTGGTCGATGCGGACGACAACGAAGTGCCGCGCGGCACCGTCGGCGAGGTGGTGGTGCGCGGGCCCAACGTGATGCAGGGCTACTGGAACAAGCCCGAGCAGACGGCTGCCGCGCTGCGCGACGGCTGGATGCACACCGGCGACGGCGCCTACATGGACGACGACGGCTTCATCTTCGTGGTGGACCGCATGAAGGACATGATCATCAGCGGCGGCGAGAACGTCTATTCGGCCGAGGTCGAGAACGCCATCAACCAGCATCCCGCGGTGGCCGCCTGCGCGGTCATCGGCATTCCGAGCGACGAGTGGGGCGAGGCGGTGCATGCCGTGCTGGTGCTCAAGCCGGGGCAGGGCGTGCAGCCGCAGGATCTGATCGCCCACTGCAAGACGCTGATCGCCAGCTACAAGTGCCCGCGCAGCGTGGCCATCGTCGATGCGCTGCCGCTGTCGGGCGCCGGCAAGGTGCTGAAGACCAAGCTGCGCGAGCCCTTCTGGCAGGGCCGGCAGCGCAGCGTGGCCTGAGTCAATTCAATTTCTTTCTTCGAACTTCCAGACAAGGAGCCTTTCATGAGCCAAGACGTTCACGTGGTCGGGGTCGGCATGATCCCCTTCACCAAGCCGGGCGCGAACCAGCCCTATCCCCAGATGGCCGCTCAGGCCACCAACACCGCGCTGAAGGACGCCGGCATCGGCTACGAGCTGGTGCAGCAGGCCTACGTGGGTTACGTCTACGGCGACTCCACCGCCGGCCAGCGCGCGCTGTACGAGGTGGGCATGACCGGCATCCCGGTCGTCAACGTCAACAACAACTGCTCGACCGGCTCGACCGCGCTCTTCCTCGCGCGCCAGGCCGTGGCTAGCGGCGCGGCCGACTGCGTGCTGGCGCTGGGTTTCGAGCACATGAGCCCCGGCGCGCTCGGCGCGGTGTTCAACGACCGGCCCAGCCCCTTCGACCACTTCGAGAACATCACCGACGAGTTGGTCGGCAACGAGCAGGTGCCGCTCGCGCTGCGCTACTTCGGCGGTGCGGGGCTTGCGCACATGCAGCAGTACGGCACGCAGATGTCGACCTTCGCGAAGATCCGCGCCAAGGCCAGCCGCCACGCGGCGAACAACCCCGTGGCGCTGTTCCGCACCGTCGTCACCGAAGACGAAGTGATGGCCGCGCCCGTCATGTGGCCCGGCGTGATGACGCGGCTCATGGCCTGCCCGCCCACCTGCGGCGCGGCGGCGGCCATCGTCTGTTCTCCCCGTTTCGCCGAGCGCCATGGCCTGGACCGCAGCGTGCGCATCAAGGCGCAGGCCATGACCACCGACCGCCCCATCACCTTCGAGAGCCGCGACATGCGCGAGGTGGTCGGCTTCAGCATGGCGCAGGAAGCCGCGCAGAAGGTGTACGACGCGGCCGGCGTCGGCCCGCAGGACGTCGACGTGGTCGAGCTGCACGACTGCTTCGCGCACAACGAACTCATCAGCTACGAGGCGCTGGGCCTGTGCCCGGTGGGCGGTGCGGAGAAGTTCGTGGTTGATGGCGACAACACCTACGGCGGCAAGGTCGTCACCAATCCGTCGGGCGGGCTGCTGTCGAAGGGGCACCCGCTGGGTGCCACGGGGCTGGCGCAGTGCACGGAACTGGTCCAGCAGCTTCGCGGCACGGCCGAGAAGCGGCAGGTGCAAGGCGCGCGGCTTGCGCTGCAGCACAACCTGGGGCTGGGCGGCGCCTGCGTGGTCACGCTCTACGAGCGGGTTTGAGGGAAAGGGCCGCCAGATGATCGACAGGAAATGGATCGGCCACGAGCTGCCGCCCTCGGTGCTGCCCATCGAGCGCAGCCGGCTGCAGTTCTTCGCCAAGGCCATCGGCGAGACCGACCCCGTCTACACCGATGCCGCCGCCGCGCGCGATGCCGGCTACCCCGACCTGCCCGCGCCGCCGACCTTCCTGTTCGCGGCCGAGCTGGACTCGGGCGCGTCGGACCGTCTGCTGGCCGACCTGGGCATTCCGCTGTCGAAGCTGCTGCACGGCGAGCAGGGCTTCAGCTACCACAAGCCCGCCTGCGTGGGCGACACCGTGACGGTGCGCTCCACCATCACCGACATCTACGACAAGAAGAACGGCGCGCTCGAATTCGTCGTCAAGACATCGCGCGCCATCAACCAGCGCGACGAGCTGGTCGCCGAGCTGCGCGCGGTGATCGTCTGCCGCCACTGAAGGAACCCGAACCGATGAATGCACCGACCTACGACGCCGTGAACGTCGGCGACGAGCTGCCCGCGCTGCAGCTGGCGCCCGTGAACCGCACCACGCTCGCGCTGTTCGCGGGCGCCTCGGGCGACCACAACCCCATCCATATCGACACCGACTTCGCCCGCAGGTCGGGCATGCCCGACGTGTTCGCGCAGGGCATGCTGGGCATGGCCTGGCTGGGCCGGCTGCTCACGCAGTGGGCGCCGCAGTCGCAGCTGAGGCGCTTCGACGTCCGCTTTCAGGGCATCACGCACCTGGGGCACGCGGTGCGCTGCAGCGGCCGCGTGATCGAGAAGCTGGAGCACGAAGGCGAGCGCTGCGTGCGCGTGGAGGTGCACAGCGCCAATCAATACGGGCAGACGCGCATCGCCGGCGAGGCGCTGGTCGCGCTGCGTTGAGAACTCACACCAACAAGGAAAGAACTCGGACATGACACCCAAGCTCGACGGCAAGGTCGCCCTCATCACCGGTTCCGGCCGCGGCATCGGCCGGGCCATCGCGCTCAAGCTGGCCTCGGAAGGCGCGCGCATCGTCGTCAACGATCTCGACGCGCAGCCGGCGGAAGAGACGGTGCAGGAAATCCGTGCGGCCGGCGGCCAGGCGGTGGCATGCGCCGGCAGCGTGGCGGCACCCGATTTCGCCGAGCGCTTCGTCGGCACGGCGGTGAGCGAGTTCAAGGGGCTCGACATCATCGTCAACAACGCCGGCTACACCTGGGACAGCGTGGTGCAGAAGATGACCGACGAGCAGTGGTACGCCATGATCGACGTGCACCTGACCGCGCCGTTCCGCATCCTGCGCGCGGCGCAGCCGGTGATCCGCGCGCTGTCGAAGGCCGAGACCGAGGCGGGCCGGCGCGTGGTGCGCAAGGTGGTCAACATCTCGTCGGTGGCGGGGCTCTTCGGCAACGCGGGGCAGGCGAACTACGCGGCGGGCAAGGCGGGCATCGTCGGCCTCACGCAGACGCTGGCCAAGGAGTGGGGCCGCATGAACGTGACGGTCAACTGCGTGGCCTTCGGCTTCATCCAGACGCGGCTCACCGCGAGCACCGCCGAGGCGTCCACCGCGAACATCGAGGGCCGCGAGATCAAGGTCGGCATCAACCCGGGGCTGCTGGCGATGATGGAGCAGTCGATTCCACTGGGACGCGGCGGCACGCCCGAGGAGGCGGCTGGCGCCGTGTACCTGCTGTGCGCGCCCGAGTCGGACTACGTGAGCGGCCAGACGCTGATGTGCAGCGGCGGCCTGACGGGCATCTGAGCATGGAAACCGCCGAAGGCATCGCCTGGGGCGTGGAGGAGGGCATCGGCCGCATCGTGCTGAAGCGGCCGGAGCGCGCCAACGCGATCGGGGTTCGCAGCGGCCACGCGCTGGTGCGGGCCATCGACGACGTGCTGGCGGGCAAGCCGCGCGTCATCCTGCTGACCGGAGAAGGCCGTGTGTTCTGCGCCGGCGGCGACATCGACGAGTTCATGGCGGCCGGCGAAGCGCTGCCGGCGCTGGTCGATGAGATCCTGGACCGTTTGCACCCTGCGCTGCTGCGACTGTCGAACAACCCCGCGCCCCTGGTCGTCGCGGTGAACGGATCCGTCGGCGGCGCAGGCGTGGGGCTGGCGCTGTGCGGCGACTTCGTGCTCGCCGCCGAATCGATGAAGCTGCGGACGGGCTATGCGGCCATCGGGCTCTCGCCGGATGCGGGTGCCTCGTACTTCCTCGCGCGCCGCGTGGGGCCGGTGCGCGCGCAGCAGCTGCTGATGCTCAGCGATGCCATCGACAGCCAGCGCTGCCTTGCGTGGGGTGCGGTCGATGCGCTGCACCCGGACGATGAACTCGCAGCCGCCGCCGAAGCGTTGGTGGCTCGGCTCGCGCATGGTGCGAGCGCATCCTTCGCCGGCATCAAGGAGCTCTGCGCCGGCGCGCCCGGCCGGCCCTTCGAGCAGCACCTGGCGCTGGAACACAGGCTGCTGCGCGAGCGTGCGGGCAGCGCCGATGCGCGGGAGGGCGTGGCTGCCTTCGTGGAAAAGCGCGCGCCCAGGTTCAAGGGAGCCTGAACGCCACGGCCGTCAGCCGTTGCGCTTGAACAGCTTCGCGATGCCCCAGAGCGCCGCGCCGCCTGCCACCACGGCCACCTTCGCGAACTTGGCCAGGAAGGCCGCGACGATCGCGAACAGGCCCAGCTTCTTCACCGCCGCGCCGGCCACCAGCGCGGCCAGGCCATAGGCGGCGACCTTGTCGGTGGACGAGTTGAAGTCGGCGTACTTCTTTCCGTCGTCGTACTGGATCGCGCCGAGCAGCTTGCTCGCGTCGGGCTTGAACTTGTCCAGGTCCTTCGCGTTGGTGATGAGGTTCAGGCTCAGGTAGCCCTCGCGGCCCAGCGCGTAGGTGTTGTAGTTGACGCCCTGGTTGCCGTCGGTGCTGCCTTTGCGCTGCGACAGCGCCGACCACACGAGGCGGTGCGAGGAGGCGTCGTACTGCGGCTTCTGCGCCCAGCCCGTCACCTCGATCGAAGGAATGCCGCGCTTGGAGCGTTCCTCGTTGGCGGCCTCGGTGCCTTCCTTCAGGCTCTTGAGCAGGTCGTCGGCGTTCCAGTCCTTGGCGTCGTCGTCCTTGATGTAGCCCTCTTTCACGAACTTCACCACCGCCATCCAGTCGGCATCGTCGGCGGGGAAGATCGCGCCGACGAAGGTGTCGTCGGTGCGGTTGCCCATGCTGCGCATGAGCTGCGCGGCGGCGGGCGTCGGCACCCACACGTAGCCGGCGGGCAGGTGGAGGTGGGCCTGGTCGCGCAGCGTGATGTCGACGGGGCCGACCTTCTGCACGGCCTTGGCGGCCTTGAACGCGGCATCCTGTTCGGCCTCGAGCGAACTGGCGGTCGAGGCTTGAGTTGATGGAGTGGACGGGGTGGTGGTCGGCGATGCGGCTTGGCTGGTTTGCGCCACGAAAGCGGCGCACGCGAGCAGCACACCGGCCGTCAGGCGGGCGGTTTGAATACGCAAGTTCTCTCTCCTCGGTTGTTATCAGTCTGGTGAGCCCGGGGAGTTTAAAGAACTCAGGTTTCGCTCCACTTCCTCAGAAGGTTGTGATACGTGCCCGTGAGCGTGCGGCGCGCCGATTCGTCGGCGCCGCTCTGGTTGAGGCGCTGGATCGCGTTGTCCATGTCGAACAGGAGCGCGCGGTCGCCGGCGTCGCGCACGAGGCTCTGCACCCAGAAGAAGCATGCGAGCCGCACGCCGCGCGTGATGGGCGTGACCTGATGCAGGCTGGTGGCGGGGTAGAGCACCATGTCGCCGGCCGAGAGCTTCACCGTCTGCATGCCGTGCGTGTCTTCCATCTGCAGCTCGCCGCCGTCGTAGCTGTCGGCCTCCGACAGGAAGATGGTGGCCGAGAGATCGGTGCGCAGCTTGCGGCCGGTGCGCGGGTCGATGCGCACGCCGCCGTCCACGTGCAGGCCGAAGCGCATGCCCTCGCCGTAGCGGTTGAACATCGGCGGGTACAGCAGGTTGGGCAGCGCGGCGCTGATGAAGGTGGGGTGGCGCTCCAGCGCGCTCGCCACGATGGACTGGCATTCGAACGCGACCTGCGAGCCTTCGTCGATCTGCTGGTTGAGCTTGACCGGCGCGCCCTGGTGGCCCGCGGTGACGCGGCCGTCGACCCATGCGTCGCCCGCGGCTTCCAGGCGCGAGCGGATTGCCGCGAGCGCCTCGCGGTCGAGGATGCCGGGAATGCAGACCAGCATGTTGTGTCGAGTGCTCCTCTGAAGCTCAGAGCCGGTAGGTGAACGACAGCGTGGCGGCACGGCCCGAGCCCGGCACCGCGCGGCCGCCGTCCGAGGGGATCAGCGCGTCGTAGTAGCGCCGGTTGGCCAGGTTGAACAGGTTCAGCCGGATGTCGTACTTCGGCTGATGGTAAGCGAGCATCGCGTCCAGCCGCACATAGCCGCCGACCTGCACTAGGTCCGTGTTGTTGGCGAATCGCTTCGCGCTGTAGGTGGTGCCGCCGCCGATCTCCCACTCGGGTGTGATCGCGTAGGTCGCCCACAGGCTGGCCGCGTCCTTCGGCGTGTTGGCGGGCACCTTGCCGAGCGTGCCGGGAGCGATGCCGTCGACGATGGTCGCGTCCAGGTGCGTGTAGGCGCCGAACAGCTGCAGCTTGTCGGTGACACGGCCTGCGACGCCTGCGCGCGCGCCGTTCACGCGCACGGTGCCGGTCGCGCTGTAGGTGCCGTCGCTGTTCTGCGAGCGCGCATTCGTCTGCGTGATCTGGAAGGCCGCGGCGGTCAGCGAGAGGTTGCCGTCGTTGAAGTCCCACTTGCCGCCGAGCTCGTAGGCCTTGTTCTTCTGCGGCGGCAGCGGCTGCGTGGCGCCGGTGGTGGCCACGAGCTGCTCGAGCGGGGGGGTGAACGAGGTGCTGTACGACACGTAGTACGACTGCTCTGGCGTTGGCTGCCAGATCGCGCCGGCGCGCACGCTGGTGAAGTCGACCGTCTGGCTCTCGGTGGCGAGCGTGGTCGCGGTCGGGACGGTGTTGTAGATGCGTGCGCTGTAGTGGTCCTGCCGCACGCCGGCCACCAGTTTCCACTGCGGGGTCAGCTCGATGGTGTCGTTCACATAGCCGGCCACGGTGGTCGCGTGCGCGGTGGCCAGGTTGCCGGGCAGCGAAGGCGCCGTGGCTGGCGTGTCGCCCTGGTAGGGCGCGAGCAGCGGCGAGCATGTCGCGTAGCCGCTGGTGCCGCCGGCCGGGTTCAGCGCCACGCCCGCGCAGCTGCCGTTGCGGTAGTAGGCCTGGTTGGCGTAGGTGTCGTGGCCCAGTTCCAGGCCTGCGAGCAGCGTGTGCTTGACGGAGCCGGTGGCGAACTTCGTGTTGAACTCGGTCAGGTTGAACAGCGACTTGTCGCGGATCCTGCGGTCATGGCTCTGCTGGCGCACCCAGAGGCTGCTCAGCGGCAGCGTCGAGAACGCGGCCCCCGGCGCGGCCGTGGTGCCGGTGGAAAACGGCGTGAACACGCCCTTGGCCGACAGCGTGCCGATGCTCTGCGGCGCGGTCTCGCGCGCATCGGTGGTCACATCGTTGTATTGCGTCTGGTTGCGGATCGAGGTGTCGGGCGTGAGCTTGTGCTGCACCACCGCGCTGAAGGCCTGGATGTCGGAGATCGTGCGGTCGTCGCTGAAGCCGTAGGCCGTGTCGCGGTCGACCTTTGCCGGACGGCCGTTCAGCGGTGGCAGGCCGTAGTCGGGCTGGTCGCGGTTGTGTTGCACCAGCGCCGAGAGCGTGACCTGCGTGGGCGTGTTGATGCCGAACTTCAGCGAGGCGTCGAGGCCGAAGTCCTTCAGCTTCGTCTGCTCGCGCGTGCTGGCGTCGCCCTGCTGGCCCATGGCCGCGATGCGGAAGGCCGAGGTGTCGGACATCGGGCGGTTGACGTCGATGGTCGAGCGCACGAGGCCGGTGGTGCTCGCCGACACCGACACTTCGCCCGCGGGCGTGAGCGAAGGCTTCTTCGTGACCTGGTTGATCACGCCGCCGGTGGAGCCGCGCCCGAACAGCATCGAAGACGGGCCCATCAGCACCTCGACCGATTCGAGCGCGAAGGTGTCGCGGTAGTACTGCGCGCGGTCGCGGGCGCCGTCGAGGTAGATATCGGTGCGCGCCGAGAAGCCGTTGAGGTTGATGTTGGTGCCGATTTGCCCGCCCTCGGCACCGCCGATCGTCAGGCCCGGCACGTTGCGCAACGCACTCGCCAGCGAGGTCGCACCCTGCGACTGCATCACCGCCTGGTTGATCACCGTGATGGACTGCGGCGCATCGCGCAGGTCGGCCGGCAGGCGGCTCAGCGACGAGGCGTTGGCGCCGAAGCTGTCCTTGTCCTGCGTGCCCTGGACCTGGACTTCGCGCAGCGTGCCTGGGACGGAGGTACCCGGGGCCGGGGAGGGCCGGGCAGCTTGTTCCTGTTGTGGCTGCTGCGGTTGTTGCTGGGCGAAGGCGGCGGGAAGGGGAGCGGCGCACAGGCCGATCAGGGCAAGTGCGACCGGCGTGCGGCGACGCGAGGGAAGGGAGGTGCTGGTCATCGTGGAATCTCGGAAGGTGCAGGCAAAAGCGCACCGGCCGGGATTCTGACTGCGAATGACTCTCGTTTGTGGCTTGCGTCTGCGCGGTGTCTGGCCGAGGAGACAGCTTGCCGTCTTTACCTTGTAGGTCAGGTGGAAGACAGGTTTTGGAGTGGTTGCAACGCGCATGGAGAACCGATCGACCTGCGACTTCGGTCGCGCAAAGCCGTTGTGGATGCCTCGTATCTGTGCCACCTTGTAACGGCGCTGCGGCACACTGTCGGCCGACGTTCCGCAAACAGCTTTCTTCGATGACGACGACCACTACTTCGCTCCAGACTTCCGCCGAAAACGTGCGCCAGGCGATCCGCGCAGCCACCACGGGGCTCATCGGCCGTGAGCAGCTGGCGGAGCTGATCGTCCTTTCCGCCGTGGCCCAGGAGCACCTGCTGGTGGTCGGGCCGCCCGGCACTGCGAAAAGTGCTGTGGTGCGGCGGGTGGCGCAGAGCCTGGGTGGCCGGTACTTCGAGTACCTGTTGGGGCGCTTTACCGAGCCGTCCGAGCTTTTCGGTCCGGTGGACCTGAACAAGCTGCGCGCCGGCACGGTCGAGACCGACGTGAGCGGCATGCTGCCCGAGGCCGACGTGGCCTTCCTCGACGAGGTGTTTCTGGGCTCGACCGCCATTCTCAACACGCTCCTCGGGGTGCTCAACGAGCGCCGGTTCCGGCGCGGCCACACCCAGCTGCATTGCCCGTTGCGCGTCTGCGTGGGTGCGGCCAACGCGTTGCCCGACGACGAAGGCCTGGCGGCATTCGGAGACCGTTTTCTGCTGCACGTGTTCATCGAGCCGTTGCCCGATCACCAGCTAGAAGCCATGCTGAGCGGTGGCTGGCAATCGGACCATGCGCCGGTGGCCGCTGGCAGTGCGCTGGCCGATCTCGACGTGCTCTGCCGGCAGCTCAGGCAGGTTGACCTCGGCGGCGTGCAGCCTGCCTTGGCCAATGCCATCCGCAAGCTGCGGCAGGCCGGCGTGCAGTTGTCGGACCGGCGCATCGTCAAGTCGCAGCGGCTGCTGGCTGCCGCCGCCGTCCTGGCCGGCCGGCTTCACACGACGGAGGCCGATCTCTGGCCCCTGCTTTACGTGCTTCCTACGCAGGAGGCTCAGCAGAGCGCTCGCGACGTGCTGCGCGATGCTTTCGCCAACGCCATGCACCCCCATCTGTTGAGCGCGGTGGAAGAGGCAACCTTGCAGCCGCTGTCGCGAGCCGTGCGGTTGGCCGAAACCGCGCGCGCCTGCCTGGATGCCGAACCTGGGGTGGCACGCTCGCAAGCCGAAAGCGTGCTGCGCGAGATCGACGCCAATTTCAGCAGCGAACTGCTGCCGGAGTCCCTGACCGCGCTGCGCGCCCAACTCGTCGACCGCCTGGCCACCGCCGCATGAGCGCCATGGTGCCCATCGAATGGCACTGGCGTCAGCGCGCCGAGCCTTTGCCGGCACGAGCCGCGGTGGCGTGGGGCGCGGCGGCGCGTGCATTGCATGGGAGGCTGTCACAACTCTCGCCGGAGCAGCAATCCGGGCTGTCCGCCATGGCCGCACCCGAGCTGTTGATGGTGACGGGGGCTGCCGATGTCCTGCCTTGGGTCGATGGCATCGCCTATGCCGGGCCGACTCCCGATGCCCCAGGCCTGTGGCTGCCCACGCTGGAAACGCCCGACCTGCCGCTGGACCTGATCGCCCGGAGCCTGTTGCGCGAGCACCCGACGCGGCAACCGTTGCTCTTGTGGCCCCGGCCGGCGCTCGTGCTGCCGCTCGACCGGCTGCTGCCGCTGTCAGCTGCGTTGCTCGTGCGCATTTCCGCACTTTGGGACGGCACCCGCGCATGAGCACGATCACCGAACTTCCGGACGCCTTGAAGCCCTGGAGCTCCTGGCTCGCTTGGTTCTCACCCGAGATGGCCGTCGAGATCGGCGCGTTGGCGCAGCGGATGCAGCCGCTGCTGGGCCGGTTTCGCGGCCAGATGCGCGGAGGCGTGCCGGAGCCCGATGGGCTGGGCGACCTGCGCCGCCGCGGGCCCTACGAGCGCTTGCTGGCCACAGAATGGCTGCTGGCCGACGAACTGCCCGATGAGTTCCTGCGCCGCGCGGCTTCCAGCGAGCATCTGTTCCTGGCGCCGCGCCCGATGGCCCGCGAGGCCGAGAAAAGCATCGTCGCGATCTTCGACGCCGGGCCGCGGCAGTTCGGTGCGCCGCGCTTGGGTCAGCTTGCGCTCTGGATGCTGCTGGCGCGGCGGGCGGCGCAGATCGGCGGCGTGTTCCAGTGGGGCGTCCTGCAACTGCCGGGCGGCCTGGACGGTGCGGACAACGTGAAGCAACTGCGTTCGCTGCTCAAGGCGCGCGACTTCGAGGTCGGCACCTCTGCACATGTGGAAGCCTGGCGCGAAGTGCTTGCCGGGCTGGATCGAGTGCCGGGCGAGAGTTGGCTTGTCGGCGCCGCGCCGGCGGAGCAACCCACCGACGAACGCTGGACCAGCCACCGCGTGTGCCTGCAGCGTGCGGTGCTGGGCGACGTGCTCGAGGTTTCGCTGAGCGACAGCGGCGGATTGCGGCGCGCCCAGTTGCCGCTGCCGTCAGTCAAGGCCGGCGTTGCGCTGCTGCGCGGCGAATTCACGCAGAGGGCGCTGGCCACTCTGCATCGGCGTCACCGTGGCCGTATTTCGTTGCAGCGCCCGCCAGTCATCTCTCCGTCCGGCACGCACGTGGCTGTGCAATTGCTCGACGAGCCGGGGATGTTGGTATTTGCGGTGCCTTCCGACGGGCAGCGCAAGACGGCCAAGCCCAAGTACCAGTACTGGAGCCAGATGCTGGTGCCGTTGGCGGTCCTGCTTCTGGGCAAGCGTACGGGGGCGTTGCTGAGCTACGAGCGTTCGATGTACTTCTGGCAGGTGCCTGGACTGGGCAACTTCGTCGCTCCCGAGGTCGATGAGTTCCGTGCGCCGCCGGGTTTGGCGGTCTGGCTGCCCGCCGCATGGCTGCACGACACGCTGCATCAGCGCGTCTGCATGATCGACCGCGACGGCAGGCTCGTGATGTGGAATGCGGTGCAGGGTGTCAATCCGAACCCCGAAGGCGGTGCGCCGACGCTGGTCGAGCGCAAGGTCGTGGGCATGCTGCAATGGTCCGAACTCGGCGTGGTCTACGCAGCCATCCATGACAACCAGCTTGTGCTGCGACGCCTGGGCGCGACGGACGGGCCGGCGTCGGTTCAGGTGATTGCCACCGGCATCCGCGAACCCCGGGTGCTGTTTGCCAACAGCTGGCAGTGGCGGCACGGCGTCGGTGGCTTGGCCCTGCGCGTTGCGACCGGGCCTCATGATGTCTGGCGCATTCATCAGCCCGATCCGGATTCCACCGGTCGGCAGGGCAATCGGTGCCCACAGAAGTGGAAGATCTTCGAAATACGAGCGCCGCGCGCCGAGGCGCTGATCGACGATGCCGCGCACAACCGCTATGCGCTGTTGAGCCTGTCGCCATCGCTGGACGGGTTGGACCTGCACACGCAGGCCGGCACCGAAACGATCTACAAGGCGCCCGAGCGCATCGAGCGGATCAGCGTGTCGGCCTGCACCGGCGTGGCCGTCATGCTGACGGTGCACAAGAAAATCATCGTCTACGCCGTGCCTCAGCGGGCGCTGCGCGCAGTGATGCATGGCGAAGGAGCGAGCAGCGATGCCAAGCCTGCCTGAATTCCTTGCGATGCCCGCTGCGCAGGTGCGCCATCCTTTGCTCAAGGGGCGGCAGCCGGTGGCCGGGCTCTGGTTTCCGTCGGGCTGGTTCGGCACGGCCGAGCGCGCCCGCCGCATCGTCGAGGCCTGGCATGCCGGTGCCCAGGCGTTCCGTTTCGCCGAGGGTGATCTGTTGCGCTTCGCGGCACCGGTGTCGCTGGACTGCGACGAGGTCATCGGCTGGCCACTGCGCAGGGAAGGACAGGCGCTGTGCTCGGCGGAACTCGATCCCGCCGAGCGCGCTGTATTGCCGCCGGTCGATGTCTGGCTGGTGCATGGCGGCGAGGTGCAGGCTCTGCGGCTCGCGGAAGCGGAACTGCTCGATCCATCGCTCTGGCTGGCCCCCAATCCGGTCTTGCTCGATACCTTCGATTGCCGCGAGATCCTGCCCGAGCCCGTCGTGCTCGATGCCGATGGGCGCACGCTGCGCGAGGTGCTCGGCGATGCCGTGCCGCCTGCCAGCGCTGCGCAGACAGAGTTCCTTCAGGCGATGGCCGAGCGCGCGCGGCGGGAGCAAGCGTTGAGGCAGGTCGACACCGGGCGAGGCACGAGCCTGGGTAGCGGCCATCATCGTCGCGACGGTGGCTCCGGCATCTCGATGCGCGCAGTGGCTTGGTTGGTCGGTATCGCGGCAGCGTTGTTCTTCGCGCGGGCACTGTTCCATGGACTGGAAGGCTCGCCGACCACATCGCTGCCCGGAACGCCGGCGAGAACCCATGTGGCGAGTTCGCAGGTCGATGCATCCGGCTTGTGGCTGTCGCTGATCGTGTTCGGACTGGTGGCGGTGCTTGCGTGGTGGGGGCGTGTCCTGAACGCGCGAGACCCGAGGCGTGCAATGGGGGGCGGGCGACCGAGACCTGTGCCGAAGCCGGTCGCAACGCCAACGAAGCCGCTCATCAAGCAACGCGGCACCGCGCGGCCGAGTCGCTCCCGCTGGCGGGATTGGGCGGCTCGCCTTGCGATTACCTCGCGGTTATCCCGGCTGCTGGGCCGCCAGCAGGCTGCCTACCTGAATCGCATGCTCAAGATGTTCGACGACGGCGACCTCAAGCAGGCGCTGCGCCACGCGATTCCGCTCGGCGGCGGCGCTGAGTCGCTCGGACAAGCCTTTGGCCCGCTGGGCCCGCGCAGCGACCTCTCGCTGAGCGGGTCGCTGGGGCAGACGACCAGCATCGACTTCGGCAACGAGTTCGAGACCCACCTGCGCCAGCTTTACCGCAAGACCTACGAGAAGCTGGATCGCGAAGGCCGTATCGACGAAGCCGTATTCGTGCTGGCGGAGTTGCTGCAGGTGCGCCAGGAGGCGCTCGACTATCTCGAAAAGCATCAGCGCCACTCGCAGGCCGCCGAACTGGCGCTCGCGTGGGACTGGCCGCCGCCCGTCATTGTCCGCCTGCTGTGCCTGTCAGGCGATTGGCGCCGCGCGCTCGCCGTTGCGCGGCGCGACAACGCGTTCGGCAACGCCGTCGTGCAGATGCAGGAACGCTGGCCCGACGCGGCCAACCGCCTGCGCGAGGAATGGGGCCAGGCGCTGGCGCAGCAGGGCGAGTGGCTGAAGGCAGTCGATGCCGTCTGGCCGGTGGTTGCGCTGCGCGAGCAGGCTGCCGCATGGTTGCTGGCCGCCGAGGCAGCGGGGGGGCATCTGGCGGCTCGTGCGCTCGTGCAGCGCGCATTGCTGCTGCCCGACACCCTGCAGGCCTGCACGGCCCGGCTGCAATCGCTGCGTGACGATCCGCTGCTGCACGGCGAGCGCGCCGCGCTGGCTGCCGCGCTGACCGCCGTATCGGAACACACCGAGGCCTCGCGCGGACTGGTGGCTGTGCTGATGCCCGCGCTGCTGGCCGACCAGTCCCAGGGGCGCGGTCGGCTGGACAGGAAGTCGTTGCTGTCGCTGGTGCGGCTGAGCGCCGACACGCTTCTGCAAGCCGATCTTCCAGGAGGCGAACTGCCGGGCGCTGAAGCTAGCCCGCTGGCCCGGAAATCCGCAGTGCTGGCGTTCGAAGCGCCTGCCGCGGGTGCGCATGCGGTGCTCGATGTCGTGCTGCTCGACGAGGGGCGCTACCTCGTCGCGATCGGCGAGGCTGGCGCGCTGATAGTCGACCCGGCGGGTCGGGTTCTGGCCCGCTTTGCCGTGCCGGCCTACCGGCTGGTGGCGGCCCACAGCGCGCAGGTCGTGCTCGCGCTGGCCTCCCGAGACGGCTTGTGGCGGGTGAGCCGGGTCGACCTGGTGCAGCGGGAAATCAGCGACCTCGGACTGAGCGACATCGAACACTTCGCCAGCGAGTTCGACGGCATCGGCTGGACCGTGGCACGCGGGCGGCGCGTCCAGGTGATCGACACCGGCAAGTCGCTGCAGGACGTGCTCTGGCAGGTAAGCGACCTGCCGGGTGTCGTGGCGGCGCTGTCGGCCACGCGGACCATCGAACAGTTCATCGTCGAGGACGACGTTCTGGGGCCGTGCCTGTGGCGCTATCAATGCCCGCAGCGCCGCCTGCTGAGCCGCGAGCCTCTTGCGGTTGCGGGCAGTTCGGTGTCGCTGCGGCTTCTGCATCCGCAACTGGGGGTCGTGAGCCTGCGCGGCGAGCCTCGGGATGACGGGCTGTTCGAGCTGAGCTGGGAGGGCCTGAACGGAATGAATGGTCGGGCCAGCCTGCCCGTCCCGGATCCCAGCGGATTGCAGTCATGGATCGACAGCGACTGGATGCTGCTGCGCCTGCCAGGGCCGACGCACGACGTGTCGGTGCGCCAACTGCGCGGCGGCAGCGTCAAGGCATCGATTTCCTGGCCCGTGGAGGCCGCAGTTCGTGCGCGTGCTGTACCGAACGGCTGGCTGCTCTTCGACGATCAGGGTCGCGTGCTGCACCTCGACACCGAGCGCAGCACGGCGGCGAGCTTCGCCATCCGCTGAGTCACTTCCAGGGCGTAGGCGCCGGCACCTCGCACACCGGCTCCACGTCGACACTCTTGAAATCCGCCGGCGAGACGATCTCCAGGTACTCCATGTCCGGCGAGTAGTCGAACAGGAAGTGCCGGATACCCGGGCGCTGGTGCACCACGTCGCCGGCCTCGACCAGGGTTTCCTTGTCCTCGTACATGAAGCGGGCCCAGCCCTTGACCATGATCACGATCTGGAAGTCCGCCTCATGGCGGTGCCAGCCGGTGCCCGTTTCCGGTGCCATGTTGGCCTTGACCAGATGCGCGATCACCTTGCCGTTGGTGGCTTCTGCCACGCCCAGGTCGCGGTAGAGGAAAAAGTCACGCAAACCACCCGATACGAACTCGGTGTCGCCGGGCTTCACATGGGAGAACTGGGTGGCGGTACGGTCCAGCATGGGGCGCTCCTTCGCAGGTGGTTGGTGTTGCAGTGCAGCACGCATAAAGCGTTCCCGGGCCGGGCCGGCGGCGAGCGATTCAGCGGCTCGCGAAGCCGTCGGTCGCGCGCAGCAGCCGGTCGAGGATGCCGGGCTCCGAGTAGGCATGCCCCGCGCCCTCGATCAGGTGAAACTCCGCCTCGGGCCAGGCCTTGTGCAGCGCCCAGGCGTAGCGCGCGGGGCAGGGCATGTCGTAGCGGCCGTGCACGATCACGCCGGGAATGCCGTGCAGCCGGTGCGCGTCGCGCAGCAGCTGGCCCTGCTCGAGCCAGGCGTCGTGCACGAAGTAGTGGTTCTCCAGCCGCGCGAAGGCCAGTGCGAAATGATCTTCGGCGTGCGCCTGTGCAATCGACGGGCTCGGCAGCAGCGTAATGGTCTCGGCCTCCCACACGCTCCAAGCGCGTGCCGCCTCGATGCGCGCCACCGGGTCGTCTCCGGTGAGCTGCTTGCGGTAGGCGGCGATCATGTCGCCGCGCTCGGCCTCGGGAATGGGCGCCTGGAACTTCTCCCACTTGTCGGGGAACATCTCCGACACGCCGAACTGGTAGTACCACTGCAGCTCCGCACGGGTCACGGTATAGATGCCGCGAAGCACCAGTTCGCTCACGTGCTCGGGGTGCTTCTGTGCGTAGGCGAGGGCGAGCGTGGAGCCCCACGAGCCGCCGAACACCAGCCACTTGTCGACGCCGGCACGCTCGCGCAGGCGCTCGATGTCGGCGACCAGGTGCCAGGTCGTGTTGGCTTCCAGGCCGGCATGCGGCAGCGATCGGCCGCAGCCGCGCTGGTCGAACAGCGTCAGGTCGTAGCGCGCGGGATCGAACAGCCGGCGGTGCTCCGGCGAGATGCCGCCGCCGGGGCCGCCGTGCAGGAACACGGCCGGCTTCGCGCCGGGCGTGCCGCAGCGCTCGTAGTAGATCTGGTGGCCGTCGCCCACGTCGAGCATGCCGCTTTCGTAGGGCTCGATCGGGGGATAGGGCTGGCGCAGTTCGGTCATCGGGTGCTTCCTCTGTCTGATCGTGACGGATCCCGCATCGTCGCATGGCGGGAAATATCGGCTTGACGAGTGCCGGGGCCTTCCAGATACTCAACCACATGGTTCAGTCAACTGCCCAACCCGAAGCCGAAGCCGACGCCGATGCCCTCGACGCAGTCTTCGCCGCGCTCTCCGATTCCACCCGGCGCGCCGTGCTCGAAGCCCTGGGCGAACGCAGCCTCAGCGTGACCGAGTTGGCCGGGCCGCACGACATGTCCCTCACCGGCTTCATGAAGCACCTGCGCGTGCTGGAAGACGCGGGCCTGATCTCCCGCACGAAGGAGGGCCGCATCGTGCGCTGCGAGCTGTCGCCCCGGCCCATGCAGGAGGCCGCCGTGTGGCTGTCGCGGTACGAGAAATTCTGGACCGGGCGCCTCGATGCATTGGCGCGCTTTCTCTATCACCAGGAGGAGACCGAATGGAAAACCCTTCCGCCCGAGGTACCGGGCGTCCCTCGCTCACCCTCAGGCGGCACTTCCGCGTCTCGCCCGACAAGGTCTGGCGCGCGTGGACCGACCCGCAGGCGCTGAAGCTCTGGTTCGGGCCCGAGGAAATCGTCTCGGTGCCGATCGCCGAGGTCGACCTGCGCGTGGGCGGCCGCTTCCGCGTGGCCATGCTGGCCGATGACGGCGAGACGCACGACGTGAGCGGCACGTATCTCGAGATCGTTCCGAACCGCAAGCTGGTCTTCAGCTGGGCCTGGCGCAGCACGCCGGAGCGCGAGTCGCGCGTCACCCTGAGCATCGAGCCCGATGCCGAGGGCTGCGAGCTGGTGCTGCTTCACGAGCAGTTCTTCGACGAAGCCGCGCGCGACGCCCACGAGCACGGCTGGACCGGCGCGCTCGTCAAGCTGCAGACCTGGCTGAGCCTTGCCGCCTGAACCGCCGACAACAAAAGGACGAACGAAGAACGAATGAAGAACACCTCGCCACCGGCTCGCGCCACGATGCGCGAATGGACCGGCCTGGCCGTCATAGCGCTGCCCTGCATGCTCTATTCGATGGATCTCACGGTGCTCAACCTCGCGATCCCGTCGATCAGCGAGGAGCTCAAGCCCACGGCCTCGCAGCTGCTGTGGATCGTCGATATCTACGGCTTCTTCGTGGCCGGACTGCTGGTCACCATGGGAACGCTGGGCGACCGCATCGGCCGGCGTCGCCTGCTGCTGATCGGCGCGGCGGCGTTCGGCACCGCCTCGGTGCTCGCGGCGTTCTCGACCAGCGCCAACATGCTCATCGCGACGCGGGCGCTGCTCGGCGTGGCGGGCGCGACGCTGGCACCGTCCACGCTCTCGCTGATCCGCAACATGTTCCTCGACCCGGGGCAGCGCACCGTCGCCATCGGCGTGTGGATCTCGAGCTATTCGGCCGGCGCCGTCATCGGCCCGGTGCTGGGCGGCGTGCTGCTGCAGTTCTTTCCGTGGGGCTCGGTGTTCCTGATCGGCGTGCCGGTGATGGTGCTGCTGCTGGTGCTCGGACCGCTGCTGCTGCCCGAATACCGCGACCCCGATGCGGCCCGGCTCGACCTGGCCAGCGTGGCGCTCTCTCTGGGCGCGGTGCTGCCGGTGATCTACGGCGTGAAGCAGATCGCGGAGCACGGGCCGCACCTGGTGCCGGCGCTGTCGATCTCGCTGGGCCTGGCCCTGGGCTGGGTGTTCGTGCGCCGGCAGAAACGGCTGGCCGACCCGATGATCGACCTGGGCCTGTTCCGCCTGCCGGCCTTCACCGTCTCGCTCGGCGCCTACATGCTGGCCTGCTTCGTGATGTTCGGCATCTTCCTCTACAACGCCCAGTACCTGCAGCTGGTTCTGGGGCTGTCGCCGCTGCATGCCGGTCTGTGGAGCATGCCCGGGGCGGGGGCTTTCATCGTCGGCTCCATGGTCGTTCCGGCGCTGGTGCGGCGCATGCGCCCGGCCTTCGTGATGGGCGGCGGGCTGGCGGTGGCGGCGCTGGGTTTCGGCATGCTGGTGGTGCTGCCCGCGCAGGACGGGCTGGCCTGGATGGTGGGCAGCGCGGTCATCTCCTCGCTCGGGCTGGCACCGGTTTTCACGCTGGCGACCGACCTGGTCGTGGGCAGCGCGCCGCCGGAGCGCGCGGGCGTGGCCTCGGCGATCTCCGAGACCAGCTCGGAATTCGGCGGGGCGCTGGGCATCGCGATCCTCGGCGCCATCGGGGCCGCCATCTATCGCAATGCCATGGCTGATGCAGCGCCCGCGGGCCTGGTGGGCGCGTCCGAGGTGGAGGCCGCCCGCAGCACGCTGGGCGGGGCGGTCGCGCTGGCCGGGCAGATCGGCGGGAGCGCAGGCGCCGAGTTGCTCGACGCGGGCCGGGTTGCCCTGCTGCGCGGCATTCGGCTCACGGCCGGAGTCAGCGCGGCGGTGCTGCTGTTCGTGGCGGGGCTGGTGGCGATCCGGCTGCGCGGCGCGGGCAGTGCCGGGCAGGCGCACCCTGGGGATGCCCCGGGTGCCGCCGCATTGCCGGAGCGTTGACGAGACCCCATACTGGGGCTCCCACGACGCGACCACCGGAGCCTTCCATGAGCAACGAACTGCGCAAGAAGCTGCATGACCTGGCCGAACTCTGCGACAACACCAGCGACCCGCAGACCAGGGCCATCATCGAGGCGATCCGGCTGCAGACGGCGGTGCTGAACGAGCGGCTGTTCTCCATCGAGCTGCAGGTGGCGGCCCTGTCCAAGCGCCTCGAAAACACGACCGACTGAGGGGCGGCCGCTTTGTTGGGATAATCCCCGCCATGAGCGGCAACACCTTCGGAAATCTCTTCGCGGTCACCAATTTCGGCGAGTCGCATGGCCCGGCCATCGGCTGCGTCATCGACGGCTGCCCCCCGGGCATGGAACTCAGCGAGGCCGACATCCAAGGCGACCTGGACCGCCGCCGCCCAGGCACCAGTCGCCACGTCACCCAGCGCAACGAGCCCGACGCGGTGCAGATCCTTTCGGGCGTATACGAAGGCAAGACCACCGGCACGCCCATCGCGCTGCTGATCCAGAACACCGACCAGCGCAGCAAGGACTACGGGCAGATCGCCCAGCAGTTCCGCCCGGGCCACGCCGACTTCACCTACTTCAAGAAATACGGCATCCGCGACCCGCGCGGCGGCGGGCGCTCTTCGGCGCGGCTGACCGCGCCCATGGTGGCCGCCGGCGCGGTCGCCAAGAAATGGCTGGCCGAGAAGTACGGCATGGTGTTTCGCGGCTGCATGACGCAGATCGGCGAGATCGCCATTCCCTTCGAGAGCTGGGACCACGTGCCCAACAACCCCTTCTTCGCCCCCATCGCCGACGTGAGCGCGCTGGAGGACTACATGGACCGCCTGCGCAAGGCCGGCGACTCGTGCGGCGCGCGACTTCGCGTCACCGCGACGAACGTGCCCGTGGGCCTGGGCGAGCCGCTCTTCGACAAGCTCGACGCCGAGATCGCCTACGCCATGATGGGCATCAACGCGGTGAAGGCGGTGGAGATCGGCGCCGGCTTCGACAGCGTCACCCAGCGCGGCACCACGCACGGCGACTCGATCACGCCCACCGGCTTCGTCACCAACAACGCGGGCGGCATCCTGGGCGGCATCAGCTCGGGGCAAGACCTCGAAGTGAGCATCGCGATCAAGCCCACCAGCTCGATCATCAGCCCGCGCCAGTCCATCGACATCCACAACAACCCCGTCGAGGTCGTCACCAAGGGCCGCCACGACCCGTGCGTGGGCATCCGCGCGACGCCCATTGCCGAGGCCATGCTGGCGCTGGTGGTGATCGAGCACGTGCTGCGCAACCGTGCGCAGTGCGGCGACGTGCCCCAAGGGGCCCTGGGCAGCAAGACGGAAGCCGCTTCGCCGCAGGCGTCTTTCCTCTAGTGTCCGAGCCGCCACCAGTGGCCGCCGCCAGACGCGGCCACCTGCTGGCGTTCGCTGGCCTTTCGGCCAGCTATTTCGCGCACATCGGTTTCTTCAACCCCTACCTGCCGCTCTGGCTGAAGGACCTGGGGCTGCCGATCTTCACCATCAGCCTGCTGGCTTCGGTGCAGTCGATCACGCGCGTGTTCGCGCCCTATGCCTGGGGTGCGCTCAGCGACCACACGGGGCAGCGCGTGAAGCTGCTGCGCTTCAGCGCGGCGGTGGCGCTGGCGAGTTCCTTCGGGCTGTGGTGGAACGGCGGCGCATGGTGGCTCGCGCTGGTGCTGCTGGTGATGTTCACGCACACCAGTTCGATGATGTCGCTCACCGAAGCCGCCATGGCGCAGCTGGTTGCCGGCGACTGGGGGCGCTACGGGCGCATCCGGCTGTGCGGCTCGGCCGGTTTCCTGCTCACCGTGTTCGTGGCGGGCGAGTGGTTCGACCGCTTCGGCATGAAGCACTTTCCGGCATGGGCGGGCGGCACGCTGGCCATCGTGCTGATCGCGACGATGAAGCTGCCCGACGTGCGCGAGCCGCCCGCCGCGCATGACGCGGTGAAGGAGCCCATCGGGCCGGTGCTGCGCAATCCGGCCGTGCAGTGGTTCTTCGCTGCGCTGTTCTTCCAGGTGATGTCGCACTTCTCGGTGTACGCCTTCTTCTCGCTCTACCTCGATTCGATCGGCTACGGCAAGAGCACCATCGGCCTGTTGTGGGCCCTGTCGGTGGTGGCGGAGATCGTTTGGTTCTTCCTGCAGGGCAGGCTCATCGGCCTGATGACGATGCCGCGCTGGATGCTGGTGTGCAGCGTCGCCGCCGTCGCGCGGCTTGGGCTGACGGCCGGGCTGGGCAGCTGGATCGCGGCCCTCGTCCTGGCGCAGTGGCTGCATGCGCTGAGCTTCGCGGCGCATCACACGACCTGCATCGCGGTGGTGTCGCGGCGATTCCCCGGTCATCTGCGCGGGCGAGGGCAGGCGCTGTTCACCGTCATCGGCTACGGCTTCGGGGGAGTGCTGGGCGTCTTGCTTGGCGGTGCTGTTGCGCAGGCCTTCGGCTATCGCACGATGTTTACGGCTGCCACCTTGTTGGCGGTGCTCGGCAGCCTGTGTGCGTGGCGGGTGGTGAAGCTGGATCGGATGGAGCGCGCGGCAAGGGTCTGAGCTGACCTCCCGACAAAGTGTCATGGGCCTTACATGCTCACGTCACCTCGGATTTTTACGCTGCGCGCTCCGTAACCTTTTCTCCTAATTTCTCATGTCCGTTTCCGACGAATCGCGCGGCGCGAATGCGCCGCGCATCTCTTCGCCTGTCCAATCGAACGCTGCCGAACAGAACAACGACAACAACAGCAGCAACACGGCACCGCGCCGCCAGGTGCTCAAGCTCGGCGCCTCGCTTCTTACGGTCGGCGGCAGCGGGGCCTTGCTCGCGGCATGCGGCGGCGGCGGTGGTGGCGGCACGCCTGTTCTCCCGCTTCCAGCTGCGGCTCCGGCTCCGGCTCCGGCGCCCGCGCCGGCCGCAACGCCAGCTCCGCCGGCGGCGGTCGCCAAGATCTCGAGCTTCTCGATCGCCGTGATGCCCGACACCCAGTTCTACGCCCGCTACGCCACGGCAGCCGAGAGCGACCAGTACAACAAGCGCTTCGGCAGCGCGCCCTTCGCCGCGCAGACCAAGTGGATCGCCGACAACGCCAAGGGCCTGAACATCCCGTTCACCATCCACCTCGGCGACGTGGTCGATCAGGTCGGCAAGCCCGACCAGTGGAAGGTGGCCGATGCCGCCATGAAGATCCTCGAGGACGCGAAGCTGCCCTACAGCGTGCTCGCCGGCAACCACGACGTGCTGCGGGACATCGACTACAGCGTCGATCCCTCGGGCGGCACCGACAAGGACCGCACTCCCGCCAACGAGCCCTACATCCAGTGGTTCGGCACCGAGCGCGCGAAGAAGCAGGCAACCTTCGGTGCGCGCGATACCAGCGGTTTCCACGAGTACCACGTGTTCGAAGCTCAGGGCCAGAAGTTCATGGTGCTGTCGCTGTCGTGGCGCATCTCCGACGCCGGCATTGCATGGGCACGCCAGGTGATCGCGAAGAACCCGACGCTGCCCGTAATCTTGGTGAACCACCAGTTGCTCAATATCGCTCCCGACGGCACCAGCCCGCTCGAAACCGACTACGGCAAGATGCTGTGGGACAAGCTGATCCGCGACAACGACCAGATCTTCATGACGCTCAACGGCCATCACCACGGCGCTGCGCATCTCACGAAGATCAACGACTTCGGCCACAAGGTCGAGGAGATGGTGGTCGACTACCAGATGGCCTACCAGGGCGGCAACGGCCTGATGCGCCTCTACGAATTCGACCTGACCAACAAGAAGATCAAGGTGCTGTCGTTCTCGCCCTGGGTTCCGCAGAAGCCGGCGGCCACGCTCAATAGCTTCGACCAGGCGGTGCTCACCACGCCGAACGAAGCCTTCACCATCGACATGGACTTCGCCCAGCGCTTCTCGGGCTTCAACAAGAGCTTCGGTACCGGCAGCGCCACTATCGAGGGCTCGCTGGTCGACAAGGCCCGTTCGATGATCCTTGCCAACTACAAGGAACCGGCGACGACCGTGCAGCGACCCGCAACGAATTCGGATGACTACCCCAAGGTGGCGAATACGCTGGCGCACTGGCGCTTCTTCGGGGGTACGGCTAACCAGCCGGTGCTGCCCGGCACTGTCATCGCCGATGTCACGGGCAACAACCCGCTGCACCGTGATGCGCTCAATCAGGGCGGCGTGGTCGGGGCGACCGATGGCGACATCGTTTGGACCGACGACCGCCACTACCTCTCGGCCGCGCCGGGCTCCGTGCGTTTCCTGAACACCAACAAGAACACGCCGCGCCTGAGCTACTTCCTCACCGAGACGACGGCGTCGATCAATGCGCAGACGCTGGAGAACGGCTACACGATCGAAGCCTTTATCAAGATCGACAAGAGCTGGACCAGCGCCAACCAAGCCTGGATGAACATCATGACGCGTGATGGCAAGCGCGGCGATCTGGCGGGCTTCTCGGGCGGCGATCCGGAGTCGCCGCCGATGCTGTTCGCCATATCGAGCCTGCGCGAAGTGCAGTGGGAGGTGACCCCGAGCCCGGCTGGAACCCGCGCGCCCAAGGCCAACTGGTCGGGCGAAGTCATCGCCGACCGCTGGGTGCACATTGCCATCGTGAACGACTCGGTGTCGCACGACACCACGATGTATGTCGAAGGTGCGCCGGTGCTGCGCAACGCCTCGGCCATTCCTGGCTTGGCCACGCTCTCGGCCACTGCACCGTGGGTCGTTGGCGGTGGGTCGTGGGACGGCGCTCGTGCCGACGGTTTCTTCGGCAACATCGGCGAGATCCGAGTCGTGGCGGCAGCGCTGACCCCGGCTCAGTGGCTCACGGCACGCAAGCCCGCCTGAAGCTTCGGCCCTCCCTCTGACCGCGATGCGGGAAGGCCGGCTGCCTATTTTTTCTTGCCGGTCTTTCCCGCCTTCACTGCCTTCGCTGCACCCTTGCCGTTCTCCTTCTCGAAAATCGCAAAGTACTCCGAAGCCAGTTTCCGCAGCGACCGCCCGATGTTCGCGTAGTCGTATTCGTTGAGGTTCGCCAGCGACACGCGCCCCGACGCATGCTTGCCGCCGAAGCCGCGTCCCGGCAGCAGCACGATGCTGGTCTCCTCCGCGATGCGAAAGAGAGCCTCGTTCGGCTGCAGCTTCGTCACGATCCATTTGCCGAAGCGCTCGCCATGCATCTGCGTGGCGATCTCCTGAAGGTCGAGCAGGTGGTAGTAGCTCACCGAATTGGGGTCGAGCTCCAGCGGCAGGCCAAGCTCGCGGTACAGCGCTTCCTTGCGGCGCAGGACGATGCGCTTCATCGACTTCTTGTACGCCTCGGGCTCGTCCATCAGACAGAACAGCGAGAACATCACCATCTGCGCCTGCACGGGCGTCGAGAGGCCGGCCGTGTGGTTCAGCGCCACGGTGCGGCTGTCGGCCACCAGCCGGTCGATGAACTTCAGCTTGCGCGGCTCGGTGGTGATCGAGCTGTAGCGCGCATCGAGTTCCTTCAGCTGCGCCTCGGGCAATTGCGCGATCCTGCGGTCGATGATGTTGTCCTCGTGCGTGGCCACCACGCCCATGCGCCAGCCGGTCGCACCGAAATACTTGGAGAACGAATACACCAGGATCGTGTTGTGCGGGCAGATCGCGAAGAGCGAGCGGAAGTCGTCGGCGAAGGTGCCGTACACGTCGTCGGTGAGGATGATGAGGTCCGGCCGCTGCTTCACGATGTCCGCGATGTAGCCCAGCACCTCGTCGCTGATCTTCACCGAGGGCGGGTTGCTCGGATTGCACAGGAAGAAGGCCTTGACCTTCGGATCGAGCAGCTTCTGCAGCTCTTTCTTCGTGAACTGCCAGCCGTTCTCCGAAGGCGCGTCGATCAGCGCCTCGATGAGCTGGTAGTCGTTCAGGTGCGGAATCTCGATGTACGGCGTGAAGATCGGCATGCCCAGCGCGATGGTGTCGCCCGCTTGTAGCAGCAGGTTCTCGCGCAGGCTGTTGAACAGGTAGGTCATGGCGGCCGTGCCGCCTTCCACCGCGTACATGTCGAAGTTGCCCACGAAGGGATGCGTGCCGATCATCTCCTGGTGGATGTACTTGCCCACGATGATCTCGCTCAGGCGCAGCATGCGGTCAGGCACCGGGTAGTTGCAGCCGAGGATGGCCTCGCACATCTCGTAGATGAAGTCGCCGGCCGACAGGCCCAGCTGGTCGCGCACGTACGACACGGCCGCCTCGATGAAGCGCACGCCGGGTTCGCCCTCGTGTGCCTTGGTGAAAATCTCGAAGCGCGCCTCGATACCCTCGCGCTGCGGAAAGCCGCCCACGCCGTCCATGTAGATGTAGGAGCGCTCGCTCTCGGTCATCGCGAAGAGGCCGAACTGGAAGAAGCCATGGCGCGGCGTGGTCGCCAGGAAGTTCGGATTGCCGCGCCCTGCGTTCAGCATCAGCCGGTCGCTCTGCCGGGCCACCTGGATGAGGGCATCCTTCAGTTCGAAGGGGCTCAAGCCGCCGAGTTTTTTCACGTCGCTGAAATCCATTGGATGCTCCTGTTTGAAGGGATGAGAAAAAGAAGGAAGGCAGGCCGTCGCATTCAAACGAGCGCGACGATCAGCGGCCCGAGCAGCGTGAGAAACACGTTCGCCAGCGCATAGGTGATGGCGAAGGGCACGGTGGGAATCGAGTTCTCGGCCTTGTCCAGCACCTCGCCGAAGGCCGGGTTGGCGCTGCGGGAGCCGCTCAGCGCACCGGCGAAGACGGCCGTGTTGCCGTAGCGCAGCACGTAGCGGCCGAAGAGCATGGTCAGCAGCATCGGCACGATGGTCACGACCACGCCCACGCCGAAGATGGTCAGGCCCAGCTGCTTGATGGTCTGCACGGCCTGCAGGCCCGACGACAGCCCCACCACCACGACGAAGCCCGCGAGGCCCAGATCCTTCAGCAGTTGCACCGCGCTCGGGGGCAGGGCGCCGAAGGTCTGGCGCTTCGCGCGGTACCAGCCGAAGAGCAGGCCCGACAGCAGCGCGCCGCCGCCCGCGCCCAGCGTCAGCGGGATGCTGCCGATCTTCACGCTCAGCAAGCCGACCAGCAGCCCCACGACGAGGCCGGCCCCGAGGTAGACGAAGTCGGTTTTCGCGCTCGGCACGATCACGTCGCCGACGATGGCGGCCACACGCTTCACGTCCTGTTCGGAGCCAAAGATCGACACAAGGTCGCCGGTCTGCACCACGGTATCGGGCTTCATCGGCAGCACCTTGCCCATGCGGCTCAGCTGCACCACGAAGATGCCGTGGCGCACGCCGCCGGCGGTGGCCTTGCGGATCTCGTCGACCGTCTTCCGGTCGAAATCCTTGTTGGTCAGCACGATCTCGCGCTTGTGCATGGTGAGCTCCATGCCGTCGACCGCGTAGACCTCCTTGCCCAGCAGCGGCGCGCTGGCCACCACCGCGTCGCGCCGGCCGACGGCCAGCACGATGTCGCCCTTGTGCAGCACGAGCTCGGGGCTCACTTCGACGAACTTGCCGTCGCGCTTCACGCGCTCGATGGTGATGGTCGTGGCCGGGTTGGCGTTCTCGATGTCGGCGACGGTGCGCTTCGGCTCGGCCGTGAGTTCGTAGATGCGGCCCACCAGCGAGGGGGCGGCTTCCTCCTGGTCGGGGCCCAGCACCTTCACGCCGGCCTGCTGCGCGGTCTCGGCCGCGATGGCGTCGTCGCGGATGGTGCGGCCCATGAACTTGGGCAGGATGTTGACGCACACGATGATCGCGCCGAAGGAGCCAAACACGTAGGTCACCGCATAGCCGATGGCCACGTTGGCCTGCAGCCGCGCGGTTTCGGCGGCATCGAGCCCGAGCTTGCCGATGGCGTCTCCCGCCGTGCCGATGATGGCCGACTGCGTGAGGCCGCCCGCGGCCACGCCCGCTGCAAGGCCCTTGTCGAGTTCGCAGAGCCTGGCCATCACCACCACGGTGGCGAGGCCCGTGGCCGCCATCACCGCGGCCAGGATGATCTCCTTCACCGATTGCCTGCCGAGCGAACTGAAGAACTGCGGCCCGCTCTCGAAGCCCACCGCGTAGATGAAGAGGGCGAAGAGCACCGCCTTCACGCCGTTGTCGACCTGCACGCCGACCTGGCTCACCAGCACCGCCACCAGCAGCGAGCCGGCCACGCCGCCGAGCTGGAACTTGCCGAACTTGATCTTGCCGATCCAGTAGCCGACGGCCAGCGAGAGAAATAGCGCCATTTCGGGCGACTTCTTGAAGAGTTCGTGCAGCCATTCCATGGGTCGGGTTCCTTTCGGGTTCTTGACGTTGCTCAAGCTCATTTCGCCGCGTGCGCCACCAGTCCGGCCAGTGCCACGATGAGCGGGCCCATCAGCGGCAGCACCACGTTCGAAATCGCGTAGGTGATCGTGTAGCCCAGCAGCGGCGTTGCGTTGCCGGCGGCGTTCTGCACGGCGCTGAGCGCCGGCGTGCTGCACTGCTGGCCTGCGATGGCGCCCAGCAGAACGGGTGCATCGAGCTTGAGCAGCCGGTGGCCGACGAAGAGCGAGATGCACGCCGGCACCACAGCGACGGCCACGCCCACCAGCGGCAGCGCGATGCCGAATTTCTTGACGAGCGCCAGCGCCTGCGGCCCGGAAGCGAGGCCGACGCAGGCGATGAAGGTGGCCAGGCCCAGGTCCTTCATCAGTGCCAGGGCTTCGGGTGGCACGCTCAGGCGATGCGGGTTCTTCGACTGGTACCAGCCGAAGATCAGCCCCGTGAGCAGCGCGCCGCCGCCCGTGCCCAGCGAGAACGGAATGCCGCCCAGCTTGACGCTGAAGCCTCCGATGAACACGCCCAGCAGGATGCCCATGGCCGCGTAGCTGATGTTGCTGTGCGTGGATTCGACGACGCGGTCGCCGATGAGCGGCACCGCCCGCGCCACTTCGAGCACCGGGCCGTAGAGCTTGAGCACGTCGCCGCGCTGCAGCTTCACGTCGTGCAGCAGCGGCATCGCGTTGCCGTCGCGCTCGAGGCCGACGATCTGCACGCCCGGCGGAAGCGGCGCCCCGAGCTCGTGCAGTTCGCGCCCGAACCATTCGCGCCGGCCGACCACCACCTCGGTGGTCTCGACCACCGCATCGAAGGCCGTGGTGTTGGCGAACTCGCGGCCAAGCAGCTCGGCCACGTTCACCAGCACGCTGCGGCGCCCGATGGCGAGCACCTCGTCGAAGGCCTGCAGCCTGAGCGTGGGCTCCACCGCCAGGTTCTGCCCGCGCCGCACGACCTGCTCGATGCTGGCGTGGCCTTCGAAGATGGCCGCCAGCTCGCCCACCGTGCGGCCGCGGCCGACGGTGACGAGGAACACGCGCCCGATCATCTCGGGCGTGGCCGAAGCCGCGTCGGGCTCGTCGCCTCCGCCGCCCATCTCTTTCCAGAGCCGGTCGGCTTCGGCGCGCAGGTCCACCCGCAGCAGCAGCGGAAAGACCTGGCTGGTGGCCACCACGATCGCAATCAGCCCGAACACGTAGGTGATGGAGTAGGCCGTGACCACGTTGGCCTGCAGCTGCCGGATGTCGGACAGCGGCAGCGCTAGCTTGGAGATGGCATCGGTCGCGGTGCCCACCACCGCCGATTCGGTTGCCGCGCCGGCCATGAGGCCGGCGGCGGTGCCCTGGTCGAGCGAGAGGAAGACGGTGGCGCCCAGCACCAGCACCAGCGCCAGCACCGCAACCACTTCGACCAGGCAGAGCAGCCCCAGCCGCAGCCCCTTGGCATCGAGGTTCGCAAAGAACTGGGGGCCGCCCGCATAGCCGAGCGCGAAGATGAAAAGCATGAAGAACACGTTCTTCACGCCGTCGTCGAGATGGATGCCGAGTTGCCCGACGACCAGCGCGGCGATCAAGGTGCCGCAGATGCCCCCGAGCTGGATCGGGCCGAAGCGGATCTGGCCGATCGCGTAGCCGATGGCGAGCACCAGGAATAGCGCGATCTCGGGCTGGCTTTTAAGAATTGCAACCAGATCGTGAAGCACGGTCCGGTCCTTGTCACGGGCGAGCCGGTCGAAGGGGGGCGGCCTTATTGGCCCGGCAATTGAGGCGGGCGTAATTCACGCAACCCCCGTTTCGATGGGGGCGTATGCCGGTGGGCGCAACGCGCAGACTTTATGCTGATTTGAGGAGCCGTCTATTTCTCGCATTGGCTCTTACGATAAATCAACATTTAAAATAATTGTGAAATTGTGTGCTGGGAGGTGAGTGTGAAACTCATGTTTAAAACGATATTCGTATTGTCGAAATTCTTTTTAGGTAATTGGTCGTATAAATCGGCCGTGGCAGCCCAATGACGCGGCGAGTCACGATCCAGACGCCGGCAGGCGAGGCGTTGCAGTTCCGCCAACTCGTAGGCCGCGAGGCACTGAGCCAGCTGTACGCCTTCGACGTCGAACTGCTGGGCACCAGCAACGGCGTGGACCCCAAGACCCTGCTGGGCAAGGCTTCCACCGTGACGGTGGAGACCGAAGGCGGGGTGCGCTACCTGGGCGGCATCGTCACGCGTTTCGGGCTGCAGCAGGAGGATGCGCGGCATTCCTTCTACCGGATGCGCCTGCGGCCATGGCTGTGGCTGGCCACGCGGCGCAGCGACTTCCGCATCTTCCAGGGCAAGAGCGTGCCCGACATCGTGATGGAAGTGCTCGGCCGCTACGGCCACCCCATCGAGAAGAAGCTCACGCGCGGCGACTACCGCGTGTGGGACTACTGCGTGCAGTACCACGAGAGCGACTTCGACTTCGTCTCGCGCCTGTGCGAGCTCGAAGGCATCTACTACCACTTCCGGCACGAGGCCAGCCAGCACGTGCTCGTCTTCGCCGACGACATCGCGCATTCCCACAGCCCGCTGCCCGGCGGCGAGGAAGTGCGCTACCACCCGCTGGAGAAATCCGGCATGGGCCAGCGCGAGCGCATCTACGCCTGGGAGATCGCAGAGGAAGTGCGCTCGGGCCACCACTACAACGACGACTACGATTTCGAGAAGCCCAAGGCCGAGCTCTCGCACCTGAGGCAGATGCCGCCCGGGCACGACCACGACGCCTTCGAGAACTACGAATGGCCCGGCGGCTTCGTGCAACACGGCGACGGCGAGGCCTATGCACGCATCCGCAACGAAGAACAGCTCAGCCAGCGCAGCCGCGTCACCGGCCGCTCCAACCTGCGCGAACTGGCCACCGGCCACACCTTGCGCCTCACCGGCCACCCCAAGGCTGACCAGAACCAGCAATACCTGCTCGTGGGCGTGAGCTACCACCTGCAGGAGAACCTGCAGGCCAGCGAGGGCGTGGAAGGCACCGAGGGCTCGGTGCAGCGCTTCGCCTTCGAGGCGCAGCCCACCAGCTACGCCTGGCGCCCGCCGCGCACCACGACCAAGCCGCGCACGCGCGGGCCGCAGACCGCCATGGTGGTGGGCCCGTCGGGCGAGGAGATCTGGACCGACAAGTACGGGCGCATCAAGGTGCAGTTCCACTGGGACCGCCTCGGCCAGGAGAACGAGCACTCCAGCTGCTGGGTGCGCGTGTCCACCGCGTGGGCAGGCGCCACCTTCGGCATGACCAGCGTGCCGCGCATCGGCATGGAGGTGATCGTCGACTTCCTGAACGGCGACCCCGACTACCCCATCGTCACCGGCTGCGTGCACAACGCCGACACCATGCCGTCGTGGGAGCTGCCGGGCCAGAAGCACCTGTCGGGCATCAGGAGCCGCGAGCTCGGAGGCGGGCGCGGCAACCACATCGTGCTGGACGACACGCAGGGCAAGATCCAGGCGCAGCTGCGCAGCGACCACCAGGCCAGCCAGCTGAGCGTGGGGCACATCGGGCGAATCGAGGACACGGCCGGGCGCAAGGAGCCGCGGGGTCAGGGGTTCGAGCTGCGTACCGATGGCCATGGCGTTTTGCGCTCGGGCAAGGGGCTGCTGGTGACCACCGAGGCGCGCCCGAATGCCCAGGCGCACATCACCGACATGAGCGAGACGGTGGGCCGTCTCACGCAGGCGCGCGACCTGCACGAAGGCCTCAGCGGCGTGGCACAGGGTGCGCAGGCCCACGAGCCTGGCGACCAGGACGAAGTCACAGCGAGCCTCAAGGAGCAGAACGACGCCATCAAGGGGCAGGGCGGCAACCGCGAGCAGGGCGAGTTCCCCGAGTTCCAGGAAGCGCACATGACCCTGGCCAGCGCCAAGGGGCTGCAGACCGTGGCGCAGGGCTCGACGCACATCGTGAGCAACGAGCACAGCGCGCTCACCAGCGGCGGCCACACGAGCCTGAGCGCGGGCAAGAGCCTGCTGGTGAGCGTGCAGAACGCGATCCGCATGTTCGCCTCCAAGGCCGGCATGCGGCTCGTGGCGGCCGGGGCCGACATCGACATCAAGGCGCTGAAGGACAGCGTGAACGTGCTGGCCAAGCTCAACATCACGCAGACGGCCAACAAGATCACCATCCACGCGAAGGAAGAGGTGGTGATCAACGGCGGCTCGAGCTACAGCCGCTGGAGCTCCGGCGGGATCGAGCACGGCACTTCCGGCACCTGGCGCGAACATGCGTCGGTGCACAGCCTCGTCGGGCCCGCCAGCGAAGGCAAGCCTGCGCTGCCCAATCCACCGCAGGTGCCGAAGGGACAGCTCGACCTGTACCACCAGTACATCAAGCCGACCGGAGAAAAGCGCCAGGGCGTGGCGCAGGGCGACTTCACGGTGGTCGATTCGCAGGGCGGCACGCACGCCGGCACCTTCGACCGCAACGGCTTCGCGACCGTGTCGGGCCTGCCCATCGGCACCGCCAAGGTCACGTTCGGCAAGGACCCGCGCGACCCCTGGGAGGAGGGCAGCTACTACGGGACTCCCGAAGACTGGAAGGCGAAAGGTGCGACGGGCGCAGCGGCTGATGGAGCAGGCGGCGGCGTGTCCGGCATTTCAGGCATCTCGGGCATCTCCGGCCTCATGGGCAACGCCGCCGGGCTGACCGGCTCGGCAGGCGGTGCCGCAGGCGCCCTCGCGGGGGTGGCAGGCATGGGCAGCAAGGCGGCGAGTGCGCTGAACCAGGTCACCCAGGCGGCCGGCATCGCGCAACAGGCCGTGGGTGCGGCCCAGGCCATCCAGCAGGGCGGCGCCAAGGCGCTGCTGGGCCAGGCGAGCCAGGCCGCGACCGGCATGGCGATACAGGCAGCGGGGGCCAAGCTCGGGCCGATGGGCGTGCCGATCACCGGCGTGATGAGCGGCATGGCTTCCGGCGGCATGAAGCAGGGCGTTGCAACTGCTGCAGCCAATCCCGCGGTCACAGGTCGAACGCCTGGCTTCGCGGGCTGACCCGCGCGGCGCGCCGCATTCACTTCACCAATACGAAGCACGAGCTCGAAGAGAACAAGAAGAAAAGATGGCAGAACAGGAAGCAGGCGCGAAGCCGCAGGCGGCGGAGCGCGAGCCGCAGACGGCGGTGGCACCGCTGAACACGATCGTGAAGGAGGACGTTGCCGCGGCAAGCAAGGCAGTGGACGACTGGCTGCGCTCGTTCAGCGGCGGCTATGTGACGCTGGAGCGCCTGACGATGGTGCTGGGCAGCATCCCGATCGTCGGGAACATCATGGCGCTGGTGGATGTGTTCCTGGACATCATCAACATCGTCGAGAAGAAGGCCAAGGACGGCGTCGACGCGTTCCTGAACTGGGTGAGCCTGGGCATCAACCTGATCGGGTTGATCCCGATACCACCGAGCATGGCGGCAGCGCGGATGAGCCTGAGGCCCACGCTTCACCTCGTGAAGCAGGAGCTGAAGACGGCGGCGTCGAACCTGGGCGAGGCCATCGTGACCATATTGGTGGGCCACCTGAATGCCACCATCATGGGCGAGCTGGACAAGTTCATCGATGGGGCGATCGCCAAGCTCGACGGCATCCTCAAGAGCTGCGCGGACCTCGCGGACAAGATCATCGACAACCTGGTGGACATCCTGCGGCGGGTGCTGGGCCAGAAGGACCTGTTCACGGTGGGCACGCCTGCGGCGGCGGAAACCAAGGTGCACGACCCGAAGACGCAAAGCACGTGGAGCCGGATGTGGGGCGCGGCGGTTCGCTACTCGAAGCAGTCGGCGAACTACGTGGCGAAGGCGGCAGCGAGCCAGTTGCCGGATGGCGTTGCAGGCCGGGTCAACGGCGTGATCACGCAGATGCTGGACTTCAAGCAGCAGCTGCGCGGGCAGCTGTCGAGGCTGGCGGACAAGGAGGCGCAGGCCAGCATCATGTGGCTGCTGCACAAGCTGCGGGACGCGTTGTTGAAGAAGAAGGGCAAGAGGGCCGCGATCGTGCCGCCGCAGTCGGGGGCGGTGGCCCAGAAGGACAAGCCCGGTGATCAGCTGGGTCACATCAGCAAGCAGGCGCCTGCGAACGGGCGAGGGTGCAGCATCAAGAATGGCCCGGCGCCGGTGCGCAAGGGCGGCTCCATCAGTCTCGCTCTCGGGGATGAGAGCTTCTCCCACACCGACTTCGTTCTTGCAGCGCCGCTGCCGATCGAATGGGCGCGCACTTACGCCAGCGACCTTGACGCCTTCGACCGCGGCAGCCTCGGTGCGCGCTGGATCACCCCCTACAGCATGCGCGTGGACGTCACCACGCCCACGCGAGGCGCACGCCAGGGCCAACCCAGCCTCGTCTACCACGCCGCCGACGGCCGCAGCCACGCCTATCCGGTGCTGGCCGTGGGGCAGGCCTACTTCGACCCGATCGAGGAAGTCCGCGTCTCTCGCCTGAGCGAGAGCCTGCTGGCGCTGGACTTCGGCAAGCCGCTGCCCCAGAGCGAGCAGAGCCAGTGGCGCGAGATCTACGAGTATGTGGACAGCAGGCAGCCGCACTTCCGACTCGTCGCGCAGCAGGCCAAGGACGGCATGGCCATCGGCCTGCGCTACGACCACGTGATCGCGGCAACGGGCGAGCGCGTGCTCAGCGACATCATCAGCAAGCACGGCGAAGCCGTCATGGCGCACGTGGGCACCAAGCCCGATGCGCAGACGGGGCTCATCCAGTCGCTGTGGGAGCTCAAGGACGGCCAGGTCATGCGCCAGTTGGCCGGCTACACGCACGACGATGAACGAGACCTCGTCGCCGCGCAGGACGAGGACGGCGCGAGCTGGAGCTACACCTACAGCCACCACCTCGTGACCCGCTACACCGACCGCACCGGCCGGGGCATGAACCTGGAGTACGACGGCACGGGCCCTGACGCCAAGGCCGTGCGCGAGTGGTCCGACGACGGCAGCTTCGCGCTGAAGCTGGAGTGGGACCGCAACATCCGCCTGACCTACGTGACCGATGCGCTGGGCGGGGAGACCTGGCACTACTACGACATCCAGGGCTACACCTACCGCATCATCCATCCGGACGGGCTGCAGGAGTGGTTCTTCCGCGATGACGCCAAGAACATCACGCGCCACGTGCACACCGACGGCACGACCGACGACTACACGTATGACGCCGACGGCAACCTGCAGACCCACACGCGTGCCGATGGCAGCCGGGTGCACTACGAGTACGACAGGCTGAATCGGCTCACGGGTATCCGCGACGCGGAGGGCGGCGTGTGGAAGCGCGACTACGACGCGCAGGGGCATCTCACGGAAGAGATCGATCCGCTGGGGCACAAGACCGAATACGCCTACGACAAGGCCGGCAGGCCCGTGCGGATCACCGATGCGAAGGGCGGCACGAAGCTGATGAGCTACACGCCTCGCGGCCGGCTCGCGAGCCTCACCGATTGCTCAGGCAAGACCAGCCGCTGGACATACGACGATCGCGGCCGGCTCGCCACGGCTGTCGATCCTGCGGGCAACGTCACGCGCCATCTCTACAGCCTTCCACAGGAAGACGCGGTGCTGCGTGCCCAAGGCAGCGTGCCGGGCCTGCTCCACGAGATCGTGCTGCCCGACGGCACGCGCGAGCAGAAACTGCACGACCCCGAGGGACGCATGCTCGCGCACGTCGATGGGCTCGGGCGGCGCACGCACTACAGCTACAACCGCGCAGGGCTCATCGCCGGCCGCACAGATGCCGAGGGGAATTCGCTCAGGTACCAGTGGGATCTGCTGGGCCGTCTCGTCGAATTGCACAACGAGAACGGCAGCCGCCACAGCCTGCGCTACGACCCGGTGGGCCGACTGCTGGAGAAGACCGACTTCGCTCGGCGGACCACGCGGTACCGCTACGAAGAAAGCACCGGCCGGCTCGTCGAGGTGGCAGCGGGCGGGCGGGTGGTGCAGCTGCAGGCCGATGCGATGGGCAGGATGACCGAGCGGTCCGCCGGCGGCCAGGTCGAACGCTTCGCCTTCGACCGCAACGGGCGGATGGTCGAGGCATCCAACAACGACGCGCGCCTGCAGTGGTTCTACGACCCGGCCGGCAACCTGACACGCGAGCATCAGCACGACCTGCAGGCCGGACGCACGGCGATATGGCAGCACCGCTACGACGCGCTCAACCAGCGCGTCGCCACGATCCGCCCCGACGGCCATACGACCCAGTGGCTCACCTACGGTTCGGGCCACGTCCACGGCCTGCTGCTCGATGGACACGACATCCTCGGCTTCGAGCGCGACGACCTCCATCGCGAAGTGCTGCGCGAGCAGCGCAACGGCCTGACCCAGAAGCTGCGCTACGACAACGCAGGGCGGCGGCTGGAACAGCAGGTCGTGCCGGGCCAGGCCAGCGCACCCGGCGCGCTGCAGCTGCGGCGCACCTACGGCTACGACAAGGCGGGGCAGCTGGTCGCCATCGGCGACAGCCATCATGGCAACCTCGACTACCGCTACGACCCCGTCGGCCGTCTCGTCGAGGCAAACAGCCGGTTCGGACGCGAGACCTTCGCCTTCGATCCGGTGGGCAACATCGCCGAGCCCCACGACGAGGCCGGCGCAAGCCGGGCTCCCATCGCTCCCTTGTTCGACAACCTGCTCAGGGCCTATGCCGGCGTCCGCTATCGGTACGACGAGCACGGCAACATGGTCGAGCGCGTGTGCAACGGCCGGTCGACCACCTTCGCGTGGGACGGCTTCGGGCGCCTGAGCTCCGCCACGGACGAAGACGGCACGCCAACCTCGTTCGCCTACGACCCGCTGGGGCGCCGCATTTCCAAGCGTTCGCGAGACAGCATCACCAGGTTCGGTTGGGATGGCGACACGCTTGCCTTCGAGAGCACGCAGAGCCTCGCCGCAGAGCAGGAAGACGAGGGACGCGGCTGGAGCGTGCACTACGTTCATGAGCCGCGCTCCTTCGCTCCGCTGGTTCAACTGCGCCAGGCGCATGCGATCGTGCCGGGCAGGACGCCCGATGTGCGGGAGCTCATGGCCGCCAACGGTGGCGCCTACGACATCGAGCAAGACCCGCTGTGGAACGGCGAACTCCAGCCGGGGCAACGCAGCTTCGAAGCGGACGAGATCGCCTTCTGTCAGTGCGACCACCTCGGCACGCCGCGGGACCTGACCGATCACGAGGGCCGCGTCGGCTGGTCGGCCCAGTACAAGGCCTGGGGAGAGGCGCGCGAGGTCATCAGCGAGGCGGGACGACGTGCCGGCATCGTGAACCCCATCCGCTTCCAGGGGCAGTACTTCGACGCCGAAACGGGGCTGCACTACAACCGCTACCGCTACTACGATCCGGCGAGCGGCCGGTATGTCTCGCCCGATCCGCTCGGGCTTGCTGGCGGTCTCAATCTGTATGCCTACGTCGGCGGCAACCCCGTGCGCGGCATCGATCCGCTGGGTCTGGTCGACATCAACCTGTTCCCGCACAACGAGGCGATCCGGCAGTCGGCCGACAACATCCCGAGCCCGCCCGGTACGTTCACGGTCGGCTCCCACGGCAACCCGAGCATCATGACCGACACCGCGCTCAAGGGCATCACGCCTGCACAGATGGCAGAGCGGATCAAGGCGCACCCGTCTTATACGGAAGGCCAGAAGGTGCAACTGATGTCGTGCGAGACCGGCAAGGGCACCGACCCCTACGCCCAGAAACTGGCCAACGAGCTCAATGCGCCTGTCGTGGCGCCCGACAAGCTCCTGTGGATCTGGCCCCACGGCGCCTACAAGCCTGCCGGCCGGAAGGCCGACGGCACCATGGACACCGCAGATCCCGGCGTCTGGCATACCTTCAACCCCAAGTCATGAAGAACATCGATCTCAGGTTCGGCGCGAAGCTGGCAGTGCTTCTTCCTCTTCTTCTGAACCTCCCAGTCTCTTACGCAACGGAGAACCAAGCCATGGACAAGCCCGACGCCGCACCGGCCTCTTCTTCTTCGCCCATCTCGGGTGCCCAGTCATATTCACTGACAGATGTGCAGCGAGCCGAACTGGTCACGAAGGCCGAGGCCGGCGACGCCGAGGCTGCGTTCCGTCTCTCGCTGTACTACACCTTCGCGTCTTCTGACGAGGCTCAGCGAACCCGCTGGCTGACGGTCGCGGCCAAGGCCGGGCACGTCGTCGCGCAGCACAACCTGGCCTACGACCTCTACATGAGCGGCAAGGACCTCGCCGAAGCCGCGCATTGGGCGGCAGAGTCATCGAAGAACGGCAATTCGGAGGCGGGCGATCTGCTCAAGGAAATCGAGGCGGCCCGCGCGAAGGCCCGGGGCTCGCGTCCGTGAGTGACGGCCTCGATGGTTCGGTCGCGCCGCTCTTCGAGATCGAGTCGCCGGATCGGCTGGTGCTCAGCACCCCGGTGGTGATCGCATTGGGGAATGCTTTCAGGCTGTTCGAGAAGGCCGCGCAAGACCTGAACAACTTCGACGTCTGCATTGCCGAGAGGCGGAAAGAGCACGGCGAGGGCGAAGACGGAGTCGACACCGTCGGCATCGCCTTCTCGGCCAAGCTGCTGCCCGGACAGAAGGGACTCGGCAACGCCAGCAGGTTGGGGCGGTCGATCCTGTACATCGCATCGAGGACAACAGGAGAGATCTTGCGGGAGCAAGGAAGCAGGTAGTGATCCCGACGCTGGGACTGTTTCAAAAGATGCCGCGACCGACTGAGTACGCGGCTTTCGATTTTGCAAGGGAGAAAAGAATGAAAGAAATCATCGAAGTCGATGGCCTGGTAGCACAGGCAATTGCAGTGGCCTGGGAGGATGGGAAGTCTTCAGGCCTGCTGTTCGAAAACTACAAGCTCGTGCTGTCCGACGCATCCGACGCATTTGACGGCTACCGGGTTGCATGGAAAGCCTCGAACAAGCCGCAGGGTCATCGCGGTGCCCTGCCGGGCTTGGTGGAGCCGCAACTGCCGATCGAAAAGTTCAGCGGCCGAGTCCTTCAGCAGCATCTGTCTCGCTGAAGAGACGGCGAACCGAGGGGCATCGAGTGTCTTCCCAAATCATCATCCTCGCCCACGACATGTGGCGCAAAGGCACAGGCGGTGCTCCCGCCGGGCTCGTCGGCCAGGCCGACAGCTTTGCCTACGCCGGGCTCGACCTGGGCCTTGCACAGTTCGCTGCAACGACTTTCGCAGGCACGAGCTTCACGGCCACCAGCTTCAAGCAGGCGGGCTGGAGCGGTTGCCAGTTCACGGGCTGCAGCTTTACCCAGTGCGACTTCAGCAGCATCTCGATCACCGGCTGCACGTTCATCAACTGCAGCTTCACGCGCGCTAACTTCGACAGCGCGAGCATCGGAAGCAGCACCTTCAGGCAGTGCCAGTGGGACGACATCAGCTTCGCAGGCGGCAGCTGGAACGACGTCGGCGTGCTGGACTGCAGCGGCACCGTGGTGCATGCGCAGGGGCTGCAGGGACGCAGCGTGGACTTCACGGGCAGCACCTTCGAGCAGCTCGAGTTCCAGGGCGCGAACATCAACTGAGCCTTGACCGGCACATATCACTTCATCGATTCCATGTTCATGAAAAACATCAAGACCGTATTCGTCGCCGCTGCTTTCCTCGGCGCTGCTTCCCTGTGTGCCGCACAAGCCGAAATGAAAACCACGCTGACCAAGCTGCACCAGAGCTACGAGAAGCAGGGCCGCCGTGCGCTCGGCATGCCGGAGTACGGCAAGCGCGTGCAGTTCTCGGCGGTGGTTGTCGAGGCATCCGATTCCTTCGGCGGTACGTCGCTGACCCGCGCTGCCGATGTGCGCGGCAACCAGGAGCTGGCGCGCCTGACACCCGCGGACGACGCGCAGAGCCAGAAGATGGGCGAGATGCGCAGCGGTGCGAAGTTCACCGCGAGCTGCGAGGTCGGCTTCGCGATGGGGTCGGCGTTTCTCACGATGAAGGACTGCGTGATCCGGCCCTGAGGAGCACGGATTCAAAGCATCGTCAGAGCATCAGCTAGAGGCAGGGAGAGAAGATGGCAGGAACAGAAGGCTCGCAACAGCAAGGCCAGCAAGGCCAGAAGCCGACCGAGCGCGAACCGCAGACGGCGGTGGCGCCGCTGAACACGATCGTGAAGGAAGACGTCGCCGCGGCAAGCAAGGCAGTGGACGACTGGCTGCGCTCGTTCAGCGGAGGCTACGTGACGCTGGAGCGCCTGACGATGGTGCTTGGCAGCATCCCGATCGTTGGCAACATCATGGCGCTGGTGGATGTGTTCCTGGACATCATCAACATCGTCGAGAAGAAGGCCAAGGACAGTGTCGACGCGTTCCTGAACTGGGTGAGCCTGGGCATCAACCTGATCGGGCTGATCCCCGTTCCGCCGAGCATGGCGGCAGCGCGCATGAGCCTGCGGCCCACGCTGCACCTGGTGAGGCAGCAACTGACGACTGCAGCTTCCAACCTCGGAGAAGCGATCGTTACCACGCTGGTGGGCCACCTGAACGCCACGATCATGGGCGAGCTGGACAAGTTCATCGACGGGGCTATCGCCAAGCTCGACGGCATCCTGAAGAGCTGCGCGGATCTTGCAGACAAGATCATCGACAACCTGGTGGATGTGATGCGCCGCGTTCTGGGCCAGAAGGACCTGTTCACGGTGGGCACGCCTGCAGCGGCAGAGACGAAGGTGCACGACCCGAAGACGCAGAGCACGTGGAGCCGGATGTGGGGAGCGGCGGTTCGCTACTCGAAGCAATCGGCGAACTACGTGGCGAAGGCGGCGGCGAACCAACTGCCCGATGGCGTTGCCAGCCAGGTCAACAGCGTGATCACGCAGATGCTGGACTTCAAGCAGGAGCTGAGGGAGCAGCTGTCGAGGCTGGCGGACAGGGAGGCGCAGGCCAGCATCATGTGGCTGCTGTACAAGCTGCGGGATGCGCTACTGAAGAAGAAGGGCCAGCGTGCCGCGATCGTGTCGCCGCACGCGGGGGCCAAGGCGGAGAAAGAAAATCCGGGCACTCCGCTCGGTCACATCTCCAAGCAGGCCGATGCTCAGGGAACCGGAGGCTGCAAGAACTGCCCCGCACCGGCGCGCAAGGGTGCATCCATCAGCCTGAGTACAGGCAACGAGAGCTTCACCCACACCGACTTCGTTCTCGCAGCGCCGCTGCCGATCGAATGGGCCCGCACCTACGCCAGCGACCTTGATGCCTTCGACCGCGGCAGCTTCGGCGCCCGCTGGATCACCCCCTACAGCATGCGCGTGGATATCACCACGCCCACGCGCGGCGCACGCCAGGGCCAGCCCAGCCTCGTCTACCACGCCGCCGATGGCCGCAGCCATGCCTATCCGACGCTGGCCGTGGGCGAGGCCTATTTCGACCCGATCGAGGAAGTCCGCGTTTCTCGCCTGAGCGAGAGCCTGCTGGCGCTGGACTTCGGCAAACCCCTGCCCGAGGGCGAACAGAGCGAGTGGCGCGAGATCTACGAGTACATCGACAGCAGGCAGCCCCACTTCCGGCTTGTCGCGCAGCAGGCCAAGGACGGCATGGCCATCGGCCTGCGCTATGACCACGTGATCGCGGCAACGGGCGAGCGCGTGCTCAGCGACGTCATCAGCAAGCACGGCGAAGCCGTCATGGCGCACATGGGCACGAAGCCCGATGCGCAGACGGGTCTCATCCAGTCGCTGTGGGAGTTGAAGGACGGCCAGGTCGTGCGCCAACTGGCCGCCTACACCCACGATGCAGAGCGCGACCTTGTCTCTGCCCAGGACGAAGACGGCGCAAGCTGGAGCTACACCTACAGCCACCACCTCGTGACCCGCTATACCGACCGCACCGGCCGGGGCATGAACCTGGAGTACGACGGCACGGGCCCCGACGCCAAGGCCGTGCGCGAGTGGTCCGACGACGGCAGCTTTGCGCTGAAGCTGGAGTGGGACCGCAACATCCGCCTGACCTACGTGACCGATGCCCTGGGCGGTGAGACCTGGCACTACTACGACATCCAGGGCTACACCTACCGCATCATCCATCCGGACGGGCTGCAGGAGTGGTTCTTCCGCGATGACGCCAAGAACATCACCCGCCACGTGCACACAGACGGCACGACCGACGACTACACGTATGACGCCGACGGCAACCTGCAGACGCACACCCGCGCCGACGGCAGCCGGGTGCACTACGAGTACGACAGGCTGCACCGGCTCACGGGTATCCGCGATGCGGAGGGCGGCGTGTGGAAGCGCGACTACGACGCGCAGGGGCATCTCACGGAAGAGATCGATCCGCTGGGGCACAAGACCGAGTACGCCTACGACAAGGCCGGCAGGCCGGTGCGCATCACCGATGCGAAGGGCGGCGTCAAGGCGCTCGCCTATTCCCCGTCCGGCCAGTTGCTGAGCTACACCGACTGTTCCGCAAAGACCAGCCGCTGGGAATACGACGATCGCGGCCGCCTGGTCAAGGCCACCGATGCCGCCGGCAACGCCACCAGCTACCGCTATGCAGCCGGCCAGCTGGAAGAGATCGAACAGCCCGACAGGACGAGCGAACACTTCGAGCACGACGCCGAAGGCCGGCTGCTCGTGCACACCGACGCGCTGGGGCGCGCCACGCGCTACAGCTACACGCGCGCCGGCCTGATCGCCGGCCGCACCGACGCCGCAGGCCGTTCGCTGAGGTACCACTGGGATCTGCTGGGCCGCCTGACCGAACTGCACAACGAGAACGGCAGCCGCTACGACTTCCGCTACGACCCCGTGGGCCGACTGCTCGAAGAAACCGGCTTCGACCGCAAGACCACGCAGTACGTCCACGAAGAAACCACGGGCGTGCTCGCCGAAGTGATCGAGGCGGGCCACCGCACCGAACTCGAATTCGATCCACTCGGCCGCCTGAGCGAACGCCGCGCCGGCGGGCAGTCCGAACGCTTCGCATACGACCGCAACGGCCGCCTGCTGGAGGCGACGAATAGCGATGCGCGCCTGCAGTGGTTCTACGACCCAGCCGGCAACCTGACCCGCGAGCATCACCACTACCTGAAGCGCAGGCGCACGGCAGTCTGGCAACACCGCTACGACGAACTCAACCATCGCATCGCCACCGTGCGGCCCGACGGGCATGTCACCCAGTGGCTGACCTATGGCTCTGGCCATGTGCACGGCCTGATGATCGACGGTCAGGACATCCTGGGCTTCGAGCGGGACGACCTGCATCGGGAGATCGCACGTGAGCAGGGCAACGGACTGAGCCAGCGGCAGAAGTACGACCCGGCGGGCCGGCTGCTCGAACAGCACATCTCCCGTACCAGGCCAGGCGCCATCGAATCGACCACCGGCATCCAGCGCCGCTACACCTACGACAAGGCTGGCCAACTGGTGACCATCGGCGACAGCCGCCGAGGCAGCCTGAACTATCGCTACGACCCCGTGGGCCGCCTGCTCGAGGCCAACAGCCGCCTCGGGCGTGAGACCTTCGCCTTCGACCCCGCAGGCAACATCGTCGACCCGCCCCCGGCCAACGAGCCACTGAGGCACCCGGCCGGCAAGCTGCTGGACAACCTGCTGAAGAACTACGCCGGCACCAGCTACCGCTACGACGAACGCGGCAACATGACCGAGCGCGTACGCAACGGCTGGCGCACCGTCTTCGCATGGGACGGCTTCAACCGCATGACGGCGGCGACCGACCAAAGCGGCATCACCACCAGCTTCAGTTATGACGCACTGGGGCGGCGTCTATCCAAGAGTTCGGGCGACATCACGACGCTGTTCGGCTGGGACGGCGACGTGCTCGCATTCGAGAGCACGCAGAGCAGCTCAGCGATCGAGGAGGGCGGCGAGCACGGCTGGAGCGTGCACTACATCCACGAGCCGAACTCGTTCGTGCCGCTGGTGCAGGTGCGTCGGGCAAGCGCGATGGCGCTGAGTGAGACGACGGATGCGAAGGCGCTGATGGAGGCCAACGGAGGCGTCTACGACATCGAGCAGGACCCGCTGTGGAACGGCGAGCAGAGGCACGTGCCGCGGGCGTTCGACCGGAAGGAGATGGCGTTCTGCCAGTGCGACCACTTGGGCACGCCGCAGGAGCTGACAGACCATGAGGGGAGCATTGCGTGGTCGGCACAGTACAAAGCGTGGGGAGAGGCGCGGGAGGCGATCAGCGAGGCTGGGAGAAGGGCGGGGTTCAGGAATCCGATTCGGTTTCAGGGGCAGTATTGGGATGAAGAGACGGGGTTGCATTACAACCGCTATCGGTATTACGACCCTGTGAACGGTAGATACATCTCCCGTGATCCGATAGGTATTCATGGGGGACTAAACGTATACGCGTACGCCCCTAGCGCGATAAGTTGGATAGACCCACACGGTTTGAGCGGTTTCCAGCCGAAAAAACTCACAAGCGGAAGCGTGTTTAGAGGGGCTTCGGGAACTGCTGACAGTCTTACGCCACGTCCAGGAGTTGACGACACACCCAAAGACTCCCGGCTACCTGGCCTTTCTGCCAATGTCGGCATTGAAGGATTGGGCTCCGGGAAGTATGTAGAAATTGATGTTGCTCATGCTTGCAGTTGTGGGTTGGACGTAATACATGACAAAGCCGATGGACATGTCACCATCCGACCGCAGGGTGATCCAACTAATGAAAAACTGAAAAAATGGGCCGCTACGCGAGGCACTGGGGCTTCGAATTCATATACAGACGGGTTGCTGGAAAGCGTTAGATCTCGAGGCAAAAAATGACGATCGATATTTTTTTTGATTTTTTGTCAAAGTACTTGAAAGAAATTGATGGGGTGGTGCGACAGAAAATTGAAATTGAAAAATCCAACTCGGGATTGAATCGAAATTCTTCGAGTCCTTATGGATTCATAAGTTTTTATCCTTACGAAATTGATTTGATTGTTTCCGCTGAACAAAGAGGCGAATGTTTTGAAATTTCAGTTGAATTGATGAATCAGGAAGGAGGAGATTCGGAGTCGGTCTGGCAGTTTGAAGGAACCCTTTCGGTGGTTTTGGCTGAAATGGAAGCTGACTTTAATTTCGTGATTCCAATGATATGCAATCGACTGAATAAAACTCGGCGCTAAAGTTTGTAGGGAAATTTTGATTGTTCCAAGCGTGGAAAGAAATTATTCCAGTCGCATTGGAATAAAAATGAAGATCGTATGGCGGTGTTTGATCTGATTGATCCATTGCGTTTAAAATTTTTCTTGATGTGGGGGTGATTGGTTTTTATCTATATTGAATATGGAGGTAATTCTTGATGAGTGAAGTCAAAGAAGTCTGGGTTTTTAGCGGGCTGAAAGCAAGATTTCCATCGGCCATTTTTGTGGCCAAGCCAGATGCGCTGGATTGGATAGGGAATTACAAATTGACCGGCACTTTGACCAAGTACCTGTGGGGGTTTCGGTCTATGAGTGGTCGATTGAAAGCGAAAATTTCAAACTGAAGGCGGAAAGAGATTCGACGCCGGACTTCATCGGGAATTTTTCGACTGCAGCGCAGGAGCACATGCATTTCGAGAACGGCGCCATGGCAAGTGTGTCAACCTGAATCAAGTGCGAGTGCTTGGCGCACCGTCTTCACGACTTCGCTTGACAGGAATTTCAAAATTGTCCAGCAAAGCTCAAATTATGAAGAACAATAAGGGGTTGCGAATTGATGGGGAAGAGCTACTGGATGTTCTTCGGGAGGTTGAATACATGCTGATTTCTCTGCATAAAATTGGTGCGTATTACGCGCCCGAACTTCCTGGTAGAAAATCAGAATACAACGCCGAAACAACCAGGTTTATTGATGAGGGAGAGGTGACGAAGCGGCTCGCAGGGATTCGTTCCACTTTGACCAGAGTGTTCGATGAAACGCGGGGCGAAGATGACCTGACGGACATCGAGCGCGCTTTGGAAGGATTGCAATTTTGGAGGCCGGGAAGTAATGGTAAGTGAGTATCTCTGAATCTTGATGAAATTAATCGGAGTTTTATGCTCCAAATGGCAATGCTGACGCTTGAGGCCGTACTTGATGGTTTTTTACTTTGGCCCGCTGAGCAAAAATGAATTAACGATTGATTTCGATGAGAAGGGTGCTGCTGCACTTCACTCGAAACTTTCTGAGTTGTTGAGCGGAGCAAAGAATGTCGAGCACGTGAATTGTCTTCAATCGTTTCGAGGCCACTCTGAAGAGGCGGTAATCGAGGTGCGATTTAGTGTGTTCGATCGCCTCGAAATCAAGAGGAATTATTTGCTCTTGGATATGAGTCCCGATGCTCTGGAGTATGCGGTCCATCAGTTGAGAGATTTTCTGGGAAGAGGCTATTTCTTTCCTTCCGAATTCTGGAGTTTTTCGAGGGCGGGTCGAAAATACGATACGCAGGTGTTCTTCGGAAAGCTCCCCTCGGTAGGGTGACTCCTTGCCTCCAGCTTGAGAGGTCAATCGAACGCTGCGCGGATCTACCCTTCAGGATTGCGCGCACGACAGACGTCCCCCTGCGCAAAACCCGTTCACCTAGCTGCAGTCCGAGCCACAGGCTTCGACACCTCTACCCCCGCTGTCTCCGGGTTTCCGATAACTAAATCACCTTGATTTAGTCCCTCGACTACCCGATAGTCCCCTTGCGCCCGGACGCCCCGCTTCCCCTCACGCGATCCGGATCCAAAACCGCAGGCGCAAACCAACCGCCCGCCCAAGGAGACAACCCATGCACACCAGCCCCCGCTCCGTCCTCGCCCTGGCGGCACTGTCGCTCGCCGCAGTCACTGCGTCGACCGCTGCCTTCGCCGCCGACCAGCCCGTCATCGGCCTCGTGACCAAGACCGAAACCAACCCCTTCTTCGTCAAGATGAAGGAAGGCGCACAAGAGGAGGCCAAGAAGCAGGGCGCCAAGCTGCTGTCCGGCGCGGGCAAGGCCGATGGCGACAACGCCGGGCAGATCACGGCAATGGAGAACATGATCGCCGCCGGCGCCAAGACCATCCTCATCACGCCGAGCGATGCCAAGGCCATCGTTCCTGCGATCAAGAAGGCGCGCGACAAGGGCGTGATGGTGATCGCGCTCGACAGCCCGGCCGATCCGCCGGATGCGACCGACGCGCTCTTCGCAACCAACAACTACACCGCCGGCGTGCTGATCGGCGAATACGCCAAGGCCGCGATGGCGGGCAAGCCGGCGAAGATCGTCGCGCTCGACCTGCTGCCGGGTCACCCCGTGGGCGCTCAGCGCCACAACGGCTTCATGAAGGGCTTCGGCCTGCCGGCCAACGACGCGAAGTCGAACGAGCTGTCGAAGGCGCCCGAGATCCTCTGCATGGCCGACAGCTACGGCGACCAGGCCAAGGCGCAGACGGTGATGGAGAACTGCCTGCAGAAGGCGCCCGACGTGAACCTGGTCTACACCATCAACGAGCCCGCCGCCGCCGGTGCGTACAACGCACTCAAGCGCGCCGGCAAGGAGAAGGGCGTGATGATCGTGTCGGTCGACGGCGGCTGCCAGGGCATCAAGGACACGGCTGCCGGCGTCATCGCCGCGACCTCGCAGCAGTACCCCCTGAAGATGGCCGCCATGGGCGTGGCCGCGGGCGTCGAATACGCCAAGACGGGCAAGAAGGCCTCGGGCTACGTCGACACCGGCGTGACGCTGATCGCGGGCAAGAGCGTGGCGGGCGTCGACAGCAAGGACACCAAGACGGGTGCCGAGCTGTGCTGGGGCAAGAAGTAATCCGGGACTCCGAGGCAAGAAAAAAGAGAAGCCATGGCTAAGTCTCCAACGCACCACATTCCGTGGGGCGCCCTCGGGCCTTGGCTGGCTCTTCTGGGCGCATGCATCTTCTTCGCGACCCAGTCCGACCGCTTTCTCACGGGCGGCAATCTCTCGCTGATCCTGCAGCAGGTGATGGTGGTCGGCGTCATCGCCATCGGCCAGACGCTGGTGATCCTCACGGCGGGCATCGACCTGTCGTGCGGCATGGTGATGGCGCTGGGCGGCATCATCATGAGCAAGTTCGCCACCGAGCTCGGCCTGCCGGCGCCGGTGGCCATCCTCTGCGGCATCGGGGTGACGACGCTGTTCGGCCTGCTCAATGGCCTGCTGGTCACGCGCATCAAGCTGCCGCCCTTCATCGTGACGCTGGGTACGCTGAACATCGCCTTCGCGATCACGCAGCTGTACTCGTCGTCGCAGACCATCACCGACCTGCCCGGCGGCCTCACGGGCCTGGGCACCACCTTCACCATCGGCGGCGCCGAGGTGGCGTGGGGTTCGGTGCTGATGGTGGTGCTCTATTTCCTCGCGTGGTTCGTGCTGCGCGAGACGGCGGCGGGGCGCCACGTCTACGCCGTGGGCAACAACGCCGAGGCCACGCGCCTCGTGGGCATCCCCACCCAGCGCGTGCTGCTGGGCGTGTACGTGATGGCGGGCGTGCTCTACGGCATCGCCTCGCTGCTGTCGGTGGCGCGCACCGGCGTGGGCGACCCGAACGCGGGCCAGACCGAGAACCTCGACGCCATCACGGCCGTGGTGCTCGGCGGCACCAGCCTCTTCGGCGGCCGCGGCATCGTGCTGGGTTCGCTGATCGGCGTGCTGATCGTGGGCGTGTTCCGCAACGGGCTCACGCTGATGGGCGTGTCGTCGATCTATCAGGTGCTGGTGACGGGCATTCTCGTGATTCTTGCGGTGGCGGCCGACCAACTGTCGCGCAGGGGAGCTCGTTGATGACCACCACTGCAAACACCCGCAAGATCGTGATGCAGGCCAAGGGCCTGGTGAAGCGCTACGGCCAGGTCACGGCGCTGGCCGGCGTCGACTTCGAGCTGCGCGAAGGAGAGATCCTCGCGGTGATCGGCGACAACGGCGCGGGCAAGTCCTCGCTCATCAAGGCGCTGTCGGGCGCGATCGTGCCCGACGAGGGGCAGATCCTGCTCGACGGCAAGCCGGTGCACTTCCGCAATCCGCTGGAGGCGCGCCGCGCGGGCATCGAGACGGTCTACCAGGACCTGGCCGTGGCCCCAGCCATGACCATCTACGAGAACCTGTTCCTCGGCCGCGAACTGCGCCGGCCAGGCTTCATGGGCAATGTGCTGCGCATGCTCGACAAGAAGAAGATGCTGAGCGAAAGCACCGCGCGCATGGCCGACCTGAAGGTCGGCATCCAGTCGATGACGCAGGCGGTCGAGACGCTCTCGGGCGGCCAGCGCCAGTGCGTGGCGGTGGCGCGCAGCGCGGCCTTCGCGCGGCACGTGGTCATCATGGACGAGCCCACCGCAGCGCTCGGCGTGAAGGAGGGCAACATGGTGCTGGAGCTGATCCGCCGCGTGCGCGACCGAGGCCTGCCCGTGGTGCTCATCAGCCACAACATGCCGCATGTGTTCGAGGTGGCCGACCGCATCCACGTGGCGCGCCTGGGCCGCCGCGCTGCCGTGCTCGATCCGAAGAAGATCAGCATGAGCGACACGGTCGCGGTGATGACCGGCGCGATGACGGCCGACCAGCTGCCCGCGGAGGCGCATGCCTGATGCGCACGCACCGGCTGCGCGCGCGCCCGACCTGCTGCGGCCCCGCGGCTCCAACCAGGTCGGCATGCGCCAGTTCAACGAGCGCACGGTGCTGCAGGCACTGCGCGTTCACGGCAGCCTGCCCAAGGCCGACCTGGCCCGGCTGACCGGGCTCAGCGCCCAGACCATCGGGCTCATCACGGCGCGGCTGGAGGAAGACGGGCTCATCGTCAAGCAAAGCCGCGTGCGCGGACGCATCGGCCAGCCATCGGTGCCGCTGGCGCTCAACCCCGACGGCGCCTTCGCCATCGGCATCAAGGTGGGTCGGCGCGGCGCCGAGTGGCTGCTGATCGACTTCGCCGCGCAGGTGCGCGAGCGCCACGCCATCGGCTACGACTTTCCCGATGCGGAAGAGCTGCTGCCTGCCATCGCGCAGCACATCCACCGGCTGCGCGACGGGCTGGGGCCGCTTGCCGCGCGCAACGTGGGTGTGGGGCTGGCCGCGCCGTTTTTGCTCGGTGGCTGGCATCGCACGCTGGGGCTGTCGAAGGCGCAATCGGACTTGTGGAACAACATGGACCTGGCCGCCGAGGTGCGCGCGCGCACCGACGTGCCGGTGAGCTTCGCGCGCGACACCGTGGCCGCCTGCGTGGCCGAGCTGGTGGGCGGGCGGGGGCACGACCTGAAGAGCTTTCTCTACATCTTCGTCGACACCTTCGTGGGCGGCGGGCTGGTCATCGACTCGCACCTGCAAACCGGCGCGCACGGCAATGCGGGCGCGTTGGCTTCGCTGCCGATGCAGCCGCCGGGCACCCGCGGGGCGCTGCCGCCGCAGCTGGTCGCGCAGGCGTCGCTGTGGGAACTCGAACAGCGCCTGTCGGCCGAGGGCCTCGACCCCATGGCGGCCTACGACGACCGCGCGCTGCAGCCGCCTTTCGCGCAGACCACGACGGCCTGGCTGGCCACCGCATCGCAGGCGCTGGCGCATGCCATCGTGTGCGGCACCGCCATGCTCGACCTGTCCGACGTGGTGGTGGACGGCTCCATGTCACGTCCGCTGCTGCAGGCGCTGCTCGACCAGACCCGCGACGCGCTCGACCACTGCAACTGGGAAGGCCTCTGGCAGCCGCAGCTGCATGGCGGCAAGGCCGGTGCGCAGGCCTGCGCGCTGGGTGGCGCGATGCTGCCGCTGCACGCGAACTTCGCGCCGGATCACGACGTGTTCCTGAAGGCGGCCTAGGTTGTACGGCGTGATCGCGCAAGGCTCAGTGCCTCGGCGATCAGCGGCTTGACCGTCTCGAAGGTCTTCGCGCTCGGGTTGATCACGCAGACCCAGTACATCTTCGCGTACAGCGGATGCGGCATCAGCTTGTCGAGCGCGCTGTAGTCGGGCGCGGCCGCCTGTTCGCCGAAGAGCGCGCGGAAGGTCTCCTTGCCCACGCCCAGGTTCAGCCGGAACACGCCAGGGCGTTCCAGCTTCGAGGCTTTGTCGAACTCGTTGTCCTTCGTCACGATGGTCGCGAAAGGGAACTTGTCGTCGCCGTCGTGGAAGAAGAAGGTGTTGTCGTCGGCAATCTGGAAATGGCCGCCGGCCAGCATGTCGATGATGTGTTGGGTGATCGCGTCTTCGGTCATGGGCGCGATCTTGCCTGCATTCGTCACGAGGGCCAGCGCCGCAGCCCCAGTTCGTCCGCCAGCCGCCGGTAGGCCTTGAGCTGTGCTTGCACGTAGTCGTCGAGCGCGGGGCCGGTGAGGGCGAAAGGGTAGAGCCCGTGCTGCTCGCGCAGCGCGGCATAGCCGGGCGCGGCGCTCGCCTCGCGGAACGCGTTGGTCCAGGCGCGCACGGCTGCATCGGGCACGTCCGCGCTCAGGTAGAGGCCGCGCACCGTGGGCCAGACCAGGTCCACGCCTTGCTCGCGCGCGGTCGGCACGCCGGTGAGGGCGCCGCCCAGGCGGTTCTCCGACAGCACGGCGAGCAGCCGCACCGCGGCTCCGCCCGCGATGGCCTGCATCGCCTCGGCAGCGTCGCCCGGAAACGCGTCGACATGCCGGCCCTGCAGCGCGCCCAATGCGTCGCCGCCTCCCTCAAAGGAGACGAAGCGCATCGCCTTGTGGTCGCGCCCGGCGGCGCGCACCAGCAGCGCCGCCTTCACCCAGTCCTGGCTGCCCACGGTGCCGCCCGCGCCGAAGGCGATGCGCGACGGGTCCTGCCGCAGCGCGGCGACCAGGTCCTGCAGGCGCTTGAAGGGCGAGTCGCGGTGCACGGCGATCACGCCGTAGTCGGTGCCCAGCGTGGCGATCCAGCGCACGGCCGAAGGCGGATGAGGCCCGAAGCGGCCCTGCGCGAGGTTGAGCAGCGAGCCGCTGGAGAACGCCACCAGCGTGCCCGGCCCGCCGAGCTTGCCTGTGGCGATGCGGTCGAAGGCCACGGCGCCGATGCCACCCGGCAGGTAGCGCTGCGTGAGCGGCGGGCGCGCCGGCCGCACGGCCTGCAGCGCGTCGCGCGCCAGGGCGCAGGTCAGCGCGAAGCCGCCGCCGGCCTTGGCGGGGATCACGCAGTCGGCGGCTTCCTCAGAGGGGTCTCCGGCGGCCATCGCGCGCTTGCCGAGCGACGGCGCGAGCAGCGCGCACAGTGCGCGCAATACTTGGCGTCGGTTGGAAGTGGCAGAGGTGGGAGGCATGGCAGCGGACTTGTCAGGCGGCGGCCGGGGCGGGAGTACGCGGCCACCAGATGATCGCATGCAGCCCCGGCCCGGCCTCGCGCGCTTCGAGCCGCAGCTCGCCCCGGTGCCGCTGCGCGATGGAGCGCGCGATGGCCAGGCCGAGCCCGAATCCGCCCTTGCCGGCACGCGCGCCCCGGCGGAAGCGCTGGCCCAGCGCGGCGCGTTCCTCCTCGTCGATGCCGGGCCCGTTGTCTTCCACGTTGAGGCTCCAGCCCGCCGCGTCGCCGGCGGCGAAGAGCGTGATCGTGCCTTCAGCAGGCGTGTAGGCGATCGCGTTGCTCACCAGGTTGCCCAGCGCCTCGCGCATCAGCGCTCGGTCCGCCACGGCCGTGAATTCGGGCGCGGGCGAATGGATGCCGAGATCGATGCGTTTTGCGCGCGCCAGCGGCAGCAGGTCGACGGCCACTTCGCGCAGCAGCGCCGCAAGATCGAACTCGGCCGGCTCCACCGGCACCGTGTCGCTGCGGCCCAGCGCCAGCAACTGCTGCGCGCTGCGCGTGGCGCGGCCGATCTCGGTGCCGAGCGCGTCGAGCGCCACCTGCACCTGCGCCGGGTCTTCCTCGCGCCGCGCGTAGTCGGCCTGCATCTGCAGCGTGGTCAGGTGCGTGCGCAGCTGGTGCGAGGCGTCGTCGAGAAACTGCCGTTGTTGCGAGACCAGCTCCTGCGTGCGCGACATCTGCTGGTTGACCGCCGCCACCAGCGGCCGCACCTCGGCGGGCAGGTCGGTCTCGGCGATGCGCGTGAGGTCGTCGCTGGTGCGCGCGCCGACCTCGCGCGCCAGCCGCGAGAGCGGCCGCAGCGCCGCCGCGAGCGCCAGGGCGGTGCCGCACAGCAGCATCGCCAGCACCAGCCCGTCGCGCAGCGCCGCGCTGCGCACGAAGCGCGCGCTGAACTCCTGTCGCGAGCGCGTGCTTTCACCGACCTGGATCAGCACGCTGTGCCCGGTGCTGCCGGCCGGTGCCCGGTCGAGGTCGCGCCGGTAGGCCGCAAGCCGCACGGCCTCGCCGAAGTAGGTGGCGTCGTAGAAGGCCGGCACGCCCATCTTCAGCTCGGCGGGCGGAGCGGGCAGGTCCGCGCTGCCGAGTTCGACCAGCCCGTCGGAGGTCGAGACGCGGAAGAACACCTGCCCGCTCGCCGTGAGCTCGAAGAACTCGAACATCGTGTAAGGCAGCTCGACGGAGAGCCCGCCCGACGCGGTCGAGATGTTGGCGTCGATGGACTTGAGCGCGCCCAGCAGCGAGCGGTCGTAGGCTGCGTTGGCGGCGGCCAGCGCGTCGTGCCGTGTCATCCACAGCTCGAGCGCGGTCACCACCAGCAGGGCGGGGAAGAGCAGAAGCGCCAGCCGTTGCCACAGGCTCGCGCGCCGCAGGCGGTGCGCCACGTTGGCCACCACGCTCATTCAGTCGGCTTCCAGCACATAGCCCAGCCCGCGCAGCGTGACGATGCGCACGCCGCTGCCGTCCAGCCGCTTGCGCAGCCGGTAGACGAAGACTTCCACCGCCTCGGGGTGCACTTCCTCGTCGTCGGAGAACACGCGCTCCAGGATCTGCTGCTTCGACAGCGGCTCGCCGCTGCGCTGCACCAGCACGCGCAGCACCGCCAGCTCGCGCGGCGAAAGCGCCAGCGCCTCCCCGTTCAGCGTGAAGTGCCGGCGCGCCCCGTCGTACACCAGCGGGCCGCAGGCCTGGCGCGGATGCTCCACGCCGCGCGCACGGCGCACCAGCGCATGAAGCCGCGCCTCGAGTTCGGCCAGCGCGAAGGGCTTGGCGAGGAAGTCGTCGGCGCCCGCATTGAGCGAGGCCACGCGCTCGTTGAGCGAATCGCGCGCCGTGAGGATCAGCGCCGGCAACCGCTGGTCGCGCTCGCGCAGCCGCTGCAACACCGTATGCCCGTCGAGCCCGGGCAGGCCGAGGTCGAGCACCAGCGCGTCGTGGTCGCGTTGCTGCAGGGCGCGGTCGGCCAGCCGCCCGTCATCCACCCATTCGACCTGGATGCCCGCGTGCTCCAGCGCCTTGCAAAGCCAGGTGCCCAGGGTGTGTTCGTCTTCGGCCAGGAGAATGCGCATGGCCCGATGCTAGAGCCGACGGGACTCAGTCCGGCTTGATGTTTGCCCTTGCGATGACCTTCTGCCAGCGTGCCTGTTCCGAGGCGATGAACTGCGCGAACTGCTCCGGCGTGCCGCCGATGGCTTCGGCCGCGTCGTTGGTCAGCCGCTGCATCGAGTCGGGCGACTTCACGGCCTTCATCGTCTCGGCCGAAAGCTTGGCGAGCTGCGGCGGCGTGATGCTGGCGGGCGCGAGCATGCCGTACCACTGCGTCATCTCGAAGCCGGGGAAGCCCTGTTCGGCCACGGTCGGCACGTCGGGCAGCTGCGGCAGGCGCTTGGCCGAGCCGGTCGCGATGCAGCGCACCTTGCCCGCCTTGATGAACTGCAGCACCGCCGCCGCGCCGATGGCCGATGCGTCGAGCCGGCCCGAGAGCAGGTCGGTCACCATCGGGCCGGTGCCGCGGTAGGGCACGTGCAGCATGAACACGTCGGCCGTCATCTTCAGGTACTCGAAGGCAAGGTGGCCCGCGCTGCCGTTGCCCGCCGAGCCGTAGCTGAGCTTGCCCGGCTTCGACTTGGCGTAGGCGATGAATTCCTTGAGGTTCTTCGCCGGCACGTCGGGGTGCACCACGTACAGGCTGGGCACCTTGGCCAGCAGGCTCACCGGCTTGAAGTCCTTGTTCGCGTCGTAGGGCAGCTTGGCGAAGATGTACGGGTTGACCGCCAGCGTGCCGATGTGGCCCAGGATGATCGTGTGCTGGTCGGTAGCGCGCGCCACCTCGCCCATCGCGATGTTGCCGGCCGCGCCCGGCTTGTTGTCGACGAACACGCTCTGGCCGATGGTGCGCGAGAGCTCCGCGGCGGTCGAGCGCGCGACGATCTCCGAGCTGCCGCCCGGTGCGAAAGGCACCACGAAGCGGATCGACTTGCTGGGCCACGCGTCTTCGGCGAAAGCCATCGAGGGCAGCAGGCCGCCGAGGGCTGCTGCGCCGCCGGCCTGGAGCAGGCCGCGGCGGCTCAGGCGGGTGTCGTCGGGGGAAAAGAGGTCGGACATGGGTTGTCTCCAGCGCTTTTTGGATTGAAAGCGTGCATCGTGCCCGGGGGATGCTGTCGGAATGCTGTCAATCAGTCAGTCAGTGCCGCCGGTCCAGTAATCCCGGCCCAGTTCGCCCGCGAGCCGGGTGATCAGGCGCTCCACGCGCGCCAGCACCGTCCCGACCTGCGCGCGCACCGGCTCGTAGGCGAAGCGCAGGTTGTGGAAGGTCGTGCCTTCGTCGGGGTCGTCGTCTCGCAGGTAGAGCGTGCCGTCGTGCAGCCGCAGGTCGAAGAACCAGCCCTGCTCGTAGTCGGAGAAGACCTCGCCGGGCGTGCCCGTGGCGAGCGATTCGATGAAGGCCCGACCCTCGCTGAAGCGGTCGTGCCACGGGAAGCTCAGCAGGAAGCGGCCGGGTGCATGGACTACGGGCCTGTTCCAGAAGTGGGGGCCGTCGGCTGGGTCCTTTCCGTGCCGCGCGGCCTTGGCCAGCAGGTCGCGGTAGTGGCGGCAGAGTTCGTCCTCGTGGCCGATGCAATCGGCCGACAGCACGAAGCCCTGCGCCGCGCCCGGAATGGCCGGCTGGTACAGCGGCTCGCGCAGCTGCTCCCATTGCGCCGCCGCGATGTTCGAGGGCGGGCCGTAATAGAAGGTGGGCTCGACGATGAATGCGATGTCGATGCGCACGCCCTCCACGGGCTCCGATTGCGCCGCCCAGTCGGGCAATGCGGTCTGGCTCGATGCCCCGGGCGTGTTGGCGGTCACGGCGGCGTCAGATCAGGTTCCGCATCGCCTGCGCCGTCTCCCGGAGCACCGGAAGCACCCGCGTCACCGCATCCTCCGAGCTCTCGTGCCCCATCGGCATCGTGATGTTCAGCGCTCCCACCAGCGTGCCGTGCCGGTCGCGCAGCGGCACCGCGATGCCGCGCGAGTTCAGGTCGAGCTGCTGTTCGGAAAGCGCCCAGCCCTGGGCGCGGATGCGGGCAAGTTCGAGCTTCATCCGCTCCATGCTCGCGATGGTGTGCGAGGTGAAGACTGTTAGCTTGCGCGTGGTGAGCCACTCGTCGAGCTCGGCGTCGCTGCGCAGGGCCAGCATCAGCATGCCGGAGGCGGTGACCTGCGCCGGCACGCGCGCGCCGAGCACGTAGCCGGTGCTCATGCTGCGGTTGGGGCCGTTGCGGGCGATGTAGACCACCTCGTCGCCGTCCATCACGCTGAGGTAGGCGATCTCGTTGGTGCCGGCGGCCACCCGCTGCAGGAAGGGCTGCACCACGCGGGGCAGGCGGGCCGATTCGAGGTACGACTGGCCCAGGCGCAGCACGCGCGGCGTGAGCCAGAACAGCTTGCCGTCGCTGGCGACGTAGCCCATGTGCTGCAGGGTCAGCAGGTAGCGCCGCGCGGCGGTGCGGGTCATGTTGGTGCGCTGGCCGGCCTGGCTGGCGGTGAGGCGCGGGTTGGCGTCGTCGAAGGCTTCGATGATGCTCACGCCGCGCTCGAGGCCGGCGATCCAGTCGCGCTTGTCCAGGCCGGGAGGCGGCGCCGAGTCGTGATTGCTGTCCTTGCTCATGGGCGGAAGTGTGATCTGCGCAGAAGGGTTCGAGTTTGCAATTGGTGCAGGTGAAAACCCTTGAATTGATCGATCATTGAATTCTAAAGATCGATAGTCGCACGTTTTGATGCCCCAAAGGCTGCATGGGTTGGCTGGAGGGACTATAAAGCTCGCCATCCGCCCTCCAAAAGAGCGATTGACGAACGGAAGCACGCACATGAGCCATTCCATCAGCGGCAGCACCCAGGCCTACCTGATCCCCGGTGACCCGGTTCGCAACGTGCGGCTGCCGCGCATGTTCAATGCGGCCTTCGAGCGCTTCGGCATCGACGCGGTGCTGCTGCCCATGCAGGTGCCGGTGCGCGACTTCGCGGTGTTCTTCAAGTCGGCCTTCCTCGCGCGCAACGTGCGCGGCATGGTGATCGCGCCCCCGCACAAGCCGCTGGTGGTCGACCTGCTCGAAGGCTGCGGCCTCTTCGGCCGCGTGGCGGGCTCGGTCAACGTGGTGCGCCGCACCGAGGGCGACCAGCTCGAGGGCGATCTCTTCGACGGCGAGGGCCTGATCGGCGCGCTCGACCACTACAACATTCCCTTCCGCGGCAAGCGCGTGCTGATTTTGGGCGCGGGCGTGAGCGCCGCTGCCATCGGCGTCGCGCTGGCCGAGGGTGGCACGGTGAACGGCGCGGCGCACATCGCCATGTACGACAAGGCCGCGGGCAAGGCGGCCGGCGTGGCGGCCAAGCTCGATGCCTTCTTCGACGCGAACGTGGTGGCGGCTGAAAGCAATGCGCCCGAGGGCTTCGACCTCGTCATCAATGCCACCCAACTCGGGCTGAGCGACGACGACGCCTTGCCTGTCGACGTGACGCGCATGGACAGCCACGCCGCGCTCTTCGACATCCTGCTGCGCAACCAGCCCACGCCGCTGGTGCGCGCCGCCCGCGCGCGCGGGCTCAATGCGCAGGCCGGCTTCGAGATGCTGATCCAGCAGATGCCGCACTACTTCCGCTACTTCGGCCACATGGACGCGGCGGATGCGATGACGGCCGACGCCGGCTTCCTGCGAGAAATCATCTATCCGCCGGCGATGCACGCCGAGATCGCGCAGCCCTTGCGCTACCACTCGCCGAGCGTGGCGTAAATGGCTCACCCCCAGGCTTCGCGCACTTCGTGTCGCTTCGCCAACCCCCTTGCAGGGGGCAATGCCTGCGGCCCGGCAAAGCCGGTTCCGCGGCATTCCTGGAAGAAACCTTCATCGACCTTTGATTGCACAGATTGATTCACCAATGATTTCCGGCAAATCCACCCTCATCGCCCACATCGGCTTTCCCACGGAGGCCTTCAAGGCCCCGATGATCTACAACCCCTGGTTCGACAAGCACGGCATCGACGCCGTGGTCGTGCCCATGGGCGTGAAGCCCGAGGACTATGCGGTGTCGCTGCCGCAGATCTTCAAGTTCAGCAACATCCGCGGCGCTCTGGTGACCATGCCGCACAAGGTGACGACGATGTCGCTGGTCGACGAGGTGACGCCCACCGCGCGCGTGGCCGGTGCCTGCAACGCCATCCTCAAGCGCCCCGACGGCACGCTGCTGGGCGACCAGTTCGACGGCGCCGGCTTCGTGCGCGGCGTGGAGCGCAAGGGGCGGCTCTTCAAGGGCACGCGGGTGCTGGTGTCGGGCGCGGGCGGCGTGGGCTCGCCCATCGCGGCGTCCATTGCCGCGGCGGGTGCCGCCGAGCTGATGCTGTTCGACATGAACGAGGCCTCGGCCGATGCGCTGGCAGCGCGCCTGCGCGAGCACTATCCGCAGATGAAGGTGGCCACCGGCTCGAAGGACCCGGCCGGCTACGACGTGGTGGTCAACGCCACGCCGCTGGGCATGAAGGAGGGCGATCCGCTGCCCTTCGACGTGGACCGCATCGACCCTTCCACCTTCGTCGGCGAGGTGGTCATGAAGACCGAATACACGCCGCTGCTGCAGGCCGCCAAGGCCAAGGGCTGCCAGGTGCAGGTGGGCACCGACATGCTGTTCGAGATGATTCCGGCGTACCTGGAGTTCTTCGGCTTCGGCACTGCCTCGCCCGAGGAACTGCGCGCCGTGGCGCAACTGAAATACTGAACAAGAAAGGAAGGCTCGCCCGATGAGCATTTTCGAAGGCTTCCTCTCCACATCCGAAACGCTGGGCGCCTTCAGCGACCGCGCCTTCGTCGACGCCATGCTGCGCTTCGAGGCCGCGCTGGCGCGCGCGCAGGCGGCCGAGGGGCTGATCCCCGAGAGCGCCGCGAACTCGATCGTCAGCAGCTGCAAGGTCGAGCTGTTCGACGTCGCCAAGATCGTGCGCGAGAGCGGCCGCGCTGGCAGCGTCGCGATCCCGCTGGTGAAGGCGCTGCGCGAGGCCGTGGGCCTCTTCAACGCCGAGGCCGCGTCCTTCGTGCATTTCGGCAGCACCAGCCAGGACGTGATCGACAGCGCGATGGCGCTGGTCACGCGCGAGGCTGTCGCGCTCGTCGAGGCCGACCTCGCCAAGGCCGCCGACGCGCTGCTGCGCCTGGCCGTGACGCACGCCGAGACCCCGATGCTCGCGCGCACGCTGATGCAGCCGGCCTCGGTCACCAGCTTCGGCTTCAAGTGCGCCGGCTGGGCCGCGCCGCTGGTGCGCAGCCGCATCCGTCTGCGCGATGCCGCGAAGCACGCGCTGCAGCTGCAGCTGGGCGGTGCCATCGGCACGCTGGCGCAGATGAAGGGGCAGGGCGCGGCCGTGCGCAAGCGCATGGCCAAGGAACTCGGCCTGGGCGACCCCGGCGCGACCTGGCACACCCAGCGCGACGAATGGGTCGCGCTCGGCTGCGAACTGGGCCTCATGACCGGCAGCCTGGGCAAGATCGCGGTCGACATCTCGCTACTCGGCCAGTACGAAGTCAGCGAAGTCACCGAGCCCAGCGAACCGGGCCGCGGCGGATCGTCGGCCATGCCGCACAAGCGCAACCCGGTGGCCTCGATGGTGGCCATTGCCGCCGCGCACCGCGCGCCGCAGCGCGTGGCCGCGTTGCTCGGCGCCATGCCGCAGCAGCACGAACGCGCACTCGGCGCCTGGCAGGCGGAGCTGGGCGAATGGCCGCAGCTCCTGATGTCGGCGCACGGCAGCGTTCGCGCGATGGCCGGCGCACTGCCCGGCCTGCAGGTCGATGCCGCACGCATGCGCGCCAACATCGATCGGCTGCGCGCCGAACTCCCGCGCGACGCGGCGGACGAATGGTTCGCCCCCGCGCTCGCCCACGAAGCCGGACAGACCGCGCTCGCCGAAGTGAAGGCGCTGCAGGCCCGGCTCGACGCACACAAGGAACTCTCCCAATGACCACCCCCGAAAACCCGCCCGTGGAACCCGGCGCCTATGAAGCCGGCCTCGTCAACCGCCGCCGTGTGCTCGGCGATGCCTGGGTCGACAAGTCGCTGGCCAACCGCAACGGCTTCAACGCCGAGTTCCAGGAACTCATCACGCGCCATGCGTGGAACGACATCTGGGGCCGCCCCGCGCTGGGCGACAAGACGCGCCGCTTCATGGTGCTGTCGATGATGCTGGGCATCCACGCGTACGAAGAATTCGCGATGCACGTGCGCGCCGCGCTCGACGGCCCGCCCGAGTCGCGCCTCACGCCGGACGAGATCAAGGAAGTGATCATGATGGCCGCCATCTACTGCGGCGTGCCCGTGGCCAACCACGCCTTCGGCATCGCGACGGGCATCCTGCGCGAGAAGGGCCTGCTGCCGCCGCTGGCGCAGTGACCGCGCCGCCTGCTCCTAAGAAGGGCCAGAAGAAGGGCCGCTTCGACGTCACCTTCACGCTGCTCCTGCCGCTGCTGCTCGCGGCGCAGCCGGTGGCCACCGACAGTTATCTTCCCGCGCTCCCCGCCATCGCGAAGGAGCTCGGCTCGGCCAGCACCAGCCTCACGCTGTTCGTGCTGGCCTTCGGCTTTGCGCAGCTGCTGTGCGGGCCGCTGGCCGACCGCTTCGGGCGCAGGCCGGTGCTGCTGGGGGGGCTGGGCTGCTACACGCTCGCCGCGCTGGGCGGTGCCTTCGCGGACAGCGTGGCGCTGCTCGCGGGGTGGCGCGCGCTGCAGGGCTTCTCGATGGCGGCCATCCTGGTGTGCGCGCGCGCCGCTGTGCGCGACCTCTATCCCGCGCACGAAGGTCCGCACGTGATGGCGCGCGGGCTCACGGGCCTGGGCATCGTCGGGCTGATGGCCCCGCTGCTCGGCGCGTGGCTTGTGCAGGGCGCCGGCTGGCGCTGGGTGATGGCGGCGATGGCGGCCTATGCCGCGGTGCTGTTCGCGCTGTGCTGGCGCTCGTTCGGCGAAACGCGCCGGCCCCTGGGCGAGGGCGAGTCGTCCGCACCGCGCGGCAGCACGCGCGCCGTGTTCGCGAGCCGTTCCTTCCGTGCCTGGGCTTCGGTCGCGGCCACCACCTACGGCGGCTTGTTCTGCTTCCTGCTGCTTTCGCCGATGGTCTACATCGGCTACCTGGGCTGGTCGCCCGCCTGGTACGGCTGGATCCCGGCCGGCGGCTCGCTGGTCTACATCTTCAGCACCACCATGTGCCGCAGCCTCCTGCGGCGCTACGGCCCCGTGCGCACGGTGAAGCTAGGCGCGTCGCTGAGCCTGGCCGGCGCCACCATCCAGGCGCTGGGCTGCTGGCTGATGCCGCTGAGCGCGGTGCCGCTGCTGTTCGGCCACGCCGTCTACTGCCTGGGCCACGGCATCCACCAGCCCTGCGGGCAGGCCGGCGCGGTGGGCGACCTGCCGCACCTGGCGGGCCGGGCCGTGTCGTGGTCCGGCTTCGGCATGATGATGGTCGCGTTCTGCGCAGGGCAGCTCGCCGCGCGTTTCGTCGATACCGATTACTCCAACGGCGCCTGGCCGATGGTCGTACCGATGCTGCTGGCCGGCGGCGTGCTGGTGGCGATCGCGTTCTTCTGGCTGCCGCGTCTGCAACACCCGAAAAAGGAAACCACACCATGACCCGTTTGAATGTCGTTCGCGAGGGCAACGGCCCCATCGTCGTGCTCAGCCATGCGCTCGGCTGCGACCTGAGCATGTGGGACGGCGTGGCCGCGCACCTGGCGCGCGGCCACACGGTGCTGCGCTACGACCATCGCAACCACGGCGCCTCGGAGGTGCTGCCCGGTGAGCTGCGCGTCGAGACGCTCGCACAGGACGCTGCCGAGCTCATTCGGCGCGAGGCTGGCGGCGAGCCGGTGCACTTCGTCGGCCTGTCGATGGGTGGCATGACAGCGCAGGCGCTGGCGGTGCGCCACCCCGAGCTGCTGAAGACGATCGTGATCGCCAATTCGGCCGCGCACTACCCCGACCAGGCACCCTGGCGCACGCGCGTCGAGACCGTCGGCGCCAAGGGCGTTGCCGCCATCGCGCCCGGGGCGGTGTCGCGCTGGCTCACGCCCGCGTGGGCCGCCACGGCCGAAGGCGCCGAAGCCGCGAAGAAGCTGCACGACGTGCTGGTGCGCACCGACGCGCAGGGCTACATCGAGAGCTGCAACGCTGTCGCGGCCATCGACTTCCGCGAGAGCAACCACCGCATCGCCGTGCCCACGCTGGTGATCGGCGGACTGCAGGACGAAGCCACTCCGATGGCGATGTCGCAGGCCATGGCTGCGGCCATTCCGCATGCCCGGCTGGAAACCATCGACGCCGCGCACCTGAGCGCCGTCGAGCGGCCGGCGGAATTCGCGCAGCTGCTGATCGATTTCTGGCGCAGCCTCTGAGCGGCGATTGCGGGGTGCGCGGCCTAGGTGTATCCCGTATTTCGTGCGAATAACGGTTGAGAGTGATCGATCATCGATCAAAAGGAGCCTGAATAGATTGTGATGGGGCCCGGGTGTTCCTAAAGTCCACCCCCATGCATCGCTCCATCGCCACCGTCTCGCTCAGCGGCACGCTCCGCCAGAAGCTCGAAGCCGTCGCCGACGCCGGTTTCGATGGCATCGAGCTGTTCGAGGCCGACTTCATCAACTTCAAGGGCACGGCCGCCGAGCTCGGCCGCATCGCCGGCGACCTGGGCCTGAGCATCGACCTGTACCAGCCGTTTCGCGACTTCGAAGGCATGCCCGAGGCGCAGTTCCGCCGCAGCCTGGAGCGCGCAGAGCGCAAGTTCGACCTGATGCAGGCCATGGGCGCACCGACGATGCTGTGCTGCTCCAACACCTCGCCGCTGTCCGTCAACGACCCTGCGCTGGCGGCCGCCCAGCTGCACGAGCTGGCCGAGCGCGCCGCGCGCCGCAACCTGCGCGTGGGCTTCGAGGCGCTGGCCTGGGGCCGCCACACCTCGCTGTACGGCCAGGCCTGGGAGATCGTCAAGCAGGCGAACCACTCGCACCTGGGCCTGATCCTCGACAGCTTCCACACGCTCTCGCTGAAGGACGACCCGGCCGGCATCGCCGCCATTCCGGGCGACAAGATCTTCTTCCTGCAGATGGCCGACGCGCCGCTGCTGTCGATGGACGTGATCCAGTGGGCGCGCCACCACCGCTCGTTCCCGGGGCAGGGCGACTTCGATGTGATCGGCTTCTTCGAGCAGGTGCTGCGCGCCGGCTACACCGGGCCGCTGTCGCTGGAGATCTTCAACGACATCTTCCGCGAGACGCCGAACCGCCGCACCGCGGTGGACGCGATGCGCTCGCTGCTGTACCTGGAGAGCGAAGCGCGCCAGCGCCTCGCCAAGCCCGCGGCGCCGCAGCAGGTGACGCTGTTCGACCCGCCGCCGGTGCCGGCGCTGTCGGGCCTGTCGTTCATCGAGTTCGCCGCCGACGAGGCTTCGGCCGCGACGCTGGCAACGCTGGTCGGCCAGCTGGGCTTCCGCCGCATCGGAAGGCACCGCTCCAAGGCGGTGACGCTGTATCGCCAGGGCGACATCAACCTGATCGTCAACGCGCAACCCGACTCCTTCGCGCGCCAGCGCTTCGAGGCGCACGGCACCTCGGTGTGCGCGCTGGGCGTGCGCTGCGACGATCCGCTGGCCGCGGTGGGCCGCGCCACCGCCATGCGCTCGCAGCGGCACGACAGCCCGGTCGGCCCCAACGAGCTGCGCGTGCCGGCCATCGTGGCGCCGGGCGGCAACCTGATCCACTTCGTGCCCGAGATGCTGGGCGCCAACGGCCTGTACGAGACCGACTTCATCCTCGAAGACGAGGGCGCGGGCGCCAACGACACGGGCCTGCAGCGCATCGACCACGTGGCGCTGGGCCTCGCGCTCGACCAGCTCGACACCTGGGTGCTGTTCACGCGCGCAGTGCTCGGCCTGGAGCCCGGCGAGAGCCTGGAGCTGGCCGACCCGTTCGGGCTGATCCGCAGCCGCGGCGTCGCCAACGCCGACCGCAGCCTGCGCCTGGTGCTCAACGTGTCGCTGAGCCAGCGCACCCGCACCGCGCGCACGCTGAGCGTGACCGGCGGCGGCGCGGTGCACCACATCGCGCTGAGCTGCGCCGACATCTTCGAGACGGCCGCGAAGCTGCGCGCCAACGGCACGCGCTTCGTGCCCATTTCCGACAACTACTACGACGATCTCGCCACCCGCATCGACATCGACCCGGCGCTGCTTTCGCGCATGCGCGAGTCGGGCGTGCTCTTCGACCGCTCGCCGGCCGGCGACTACCTGCACATCTACACCGAGAGTTTCGAGGGCGGACTGTTCTTCGAGGTCGCGCAGCGCGTGGGCGGCTACGACGCCTACGGCGCCCTCAACGCACCGGCGCGCATGGCGTCGCAGGCGCAGGACTGACAGGGCCGCAGGCGCACCGGCAGATCGTTTCTTTCGACCGATAGAGAGCTGATTTTTTTCACGTCACCACTGGAGACAACACATGGCAAGCAACACAGCCCGTGAGCCGCAAGGCAGGCACCAGTCGAGGAAGGCCGCGGCAAGCGGCTGGATCGGCTCGGCGCTGGAGTACTACGACTTTTTCATCTACGCCACCGCCGCGGCGCTGATCTTTCCGCAGATCTTCTTCCCCAAGGGCGACCCGACGACGGCCATCGTCGCCTCGCTCGCGACCTACGGCGTGGGCTACGTGGCACGCCCCATCGGCGCCTTCGTGCTCGGCCACTGGGGCGACACGCACGGGCGCAAGCAGGTGCTGGTGCTTTGCATGTTCCTGATGGGCTTCTCGACCGTGGCCGTCGGCCTGCTGCCGACCTACGACCAGGTCGGCCTGCTGGCACCGGTGCTGCTGGTGCTGCTGCGCCTGGTGCAGGGCTTCGCGGTGGCGGGCGAGATCTCGGGCGCGAGCTCGATGATCCTGGAGCACGCTCCGTTCGGCCGACGCGGCTTCTTCGCGAGCTTCACGCTGCAGGGCGTGCAGGCCGGCCAGATCCTGGCGGCAGCCGTGTTCCTGCCGCTCGCGCACTACATGCCGGAGGACGCCTTCAACTCGTGGGGCTGGCGCATTCCATTCCTGCTGAGCTTCCTGGTGATCGTGGCGGGCTACATCATCCGCCGCGAAGTGGACGAGACCCCGGCCTTCGCCGAAGTCGACAAGAAGGGTGAAACGGCCAAGGCGCCGATCGTCCAGGCCTTCACCGACAGCTGGGCCGACATGCTGCGCGTGGTGTGCATGGCGCTGATGAACGTCATTCCGGTGGTGGCCACCGTGTTCGGCGCGGCCTACGCCGTGCAGGCCGCCTACGGCATCGGCTTCCAGAAGGACGTGTACCTGTGGATCCCGGTGCTCGGCAACATCCTGGCCGTGATCGTCATCCCGTTCGTGGGCAACCTGTCGGACCGCATCGGCCGCCGCCCGCCGATCATCGTCGGCGCGCTGGTCTCGGGCCTGCTGTCGTTCGTGTACCTGTACGCCATCAGCATCCGCAACGTGCCGCTGGCCATCGTCATGTCGCTGCTGATGTGGGGCATCGTGTACCAGGGCTACAACGCGACCTTCCCGAGCTTCTATCCGGAGCTGTTCCGCACCCGCAACCGCGTCTCGGCCATGGCCATCTCGCAGAACATCGGCACCACCTTCACCGCGCTGCTGCCGGCCCTGTTCGCCGCCGTCGCGCCTCCCGGCTCGACCAACGTGTGGTTCACCGTGGGTGCCATCACCTTCGCGGTGACGGTGCTGGCCGCCCTGGCCGCCTTCAGCGCCCGCGAAACCTACCGCGTCCACATGCGCGACCTGGGCAACCCGAACGCGGTGCCGGTCGACAAGCAGGAGTACGACCGCCTGCGCGAGCAGACGATGCAGGAAACGCGCGTGGCCCGGGCCGCGGCCTGAGGTCCCGGCGGCAGGCGAAGACCTTTCGCCTGCCAAGGGTTGTGGCGCCGGGAAGAATGGCGCCATGACCTCCACATCTTCCCCCTCCCGCCTCAAGATCGACTTCGTCTCCGACGTGTCCTGTCCCTGGTGCGCCATCGGCCTGAGTTCGCTCGAGGCGGCGCTGGGGAAGGTGGCGCCGGAGATCACCGCGGATCTGCACTTCCAGCCCTTCGAGCTGAACCCGCAGATGCCGCCCGAAGGCCAGGACACCTTCGAGCACCTCAACCAGAAGTACGGCTCCACGCGCGAGCAGCAGGCGCAGTCGCGCGAGATGATCCGCCAGCGCGGCGCGGCGGTGGGCTTCGAGTTCAGCCCCGAAGGCCGTCCGCGCGTCTACAACACCTTCGATGCCCATCGGCTGCTGCACTGGGCCGAGCTGGAAAGCCCCGCCAAGCAGGCGGCGCTCAAGAAGCTGCTGCTGAAGGCCTACTTCACCGACAGCCAGAATCCTTCCGACCACGATGTGCTGGTGCGCGCCGCCACCGAAGCGGGGCTCGACGCGACCCGCGCCAGGCAGATCCTGGACAGCGACGAGTTCGCACAGGAAACCCGCGAACGCGAGCGCATGTACACCGATGCCGGCATCCACTCGGTGCCCGCGATCATCATCAACGACAGGCATCTGATCTCGGGCGGCCAGCCCGTCGAAGTGTTCGAACGGGCCCTGCGCCAGATCGCCGGTGCTGCGCCTTCGAGCCTTGCCACAGCCTGACTTAGCTGGCGCTTAGGCGCCAGCTTTGCCCAGCGTTACGACGGTAAAGACCGTCAACCCGAAGCGGGCTCCGGTGGTTGAGGAGGCGGTTCTCAATCACTGTCACACAGGAGCTCCGAAGATGAAGAAGAAAAGCCTAATCGCCGCACTCGCCCTCATGGCTGCGGCTTCGCTGCCGGCACTGGCGGACGAATACGGCAGGCACCCGTTCTATCTCCACGCCTTGTCCGACCTGCGCACCGCGGCCTGGAAGGTGGAGCACCGCCGTCCCGAGGACGGGCAGGTATCTCGCGACGAGCAGGTAGTGATCGACGAGATCCACGCCGCCATCGGCGACCTGCAGCACGCCGCATGGCTCGACGGCAAGCCCGTCGAGTGGCGCGAGCCCACCGATGCATGGCTGCCGCCGGAAGGCCGCCTGCACGCCGCGGCCGATCTGCTGCGCAAGGTGCGCTCCGACGTGGCGCGCGAAGAGGACGACCCGCGCTCGCGGCCGTATCAGCAGCGCGGCCTCGCGCACGTAGACCTTGCGCTTGCCACCGCGCAACACGCCATCGGCGACGTGCGCCGCCACGACCTGCGCAGGGAGTGAGGGCCGTGACGGCCACCGCTTCGCCGATCTTCTCCACGCGGCGCGCGTCGATGGCGCTCGGCGCCTGCGCGCTGGCGCTGCTCGCGGCCTGCGCGAGCGCGCCGGGGGATCATCGGCCCATGGTTTCGGTGTTGCTGCCCTCGCAGCAGGTGGACGAGGCCACGCGCCTGCGCTGGCTCGACCGCGTGAGCTGGGGCGCCAACGCGAGCAGCGATGCGCAGCTGGCCAAGCGCGGCCTCTCGCTGTGGATGCGCGACCAGCTCAACCCGCGCTCAGCGCTGCTGCCGCCGGCCGCGCAGGCGCAGATCGACGCGATGGAAATCTCGCGCGTGCCGCTCGACCAGCTCGTCACCGGCCTGGAAGCGCAACGCAAGGCGGCCGACGCATTGCCCGACGAAGACCAGAAGAAGGCCGCCCGGCAGGACTACCAGCAGCACCTCAACACGCTGGTGCGCGAGGCGCAGCAGCGCTTCGTGCTGCGCGCGCTCTATTCGCCCAACCAGCTGCAGGAGCAGATGACGTGGTTCTGGATGAACCACTTCAACGTCAACCTGCGCAAGGACAACATCCGCGCGATGGTGGGCGACTACGAGGAGAACGCCATCCGACCGCACGCGCTCGGCAGGTTCCGCGACCTGCTCGGCGCCACGCTGCACCACCCGGCGATGCTGCGCTACCTCGACAACGCGCAGAACGCCGCCAACCGCATCAACGAGAACTACGCGCGAGAACTGATGGAGCTGCACACGCTGGGCGTGGGCAGCGGCTATACGCAGGGCGACGTGCAGGAACTCGCGCGCGTGCTCACCGGCGTGGGCGTGACCAACCAGCCGCTGGACGCGCCGCCGCCGAACGTACGGCCCAACCTGCGTGCCGACTACGTGCGCAAGGGCCTGTTCGAGTTCAACCCGAACCGCCACGACTACGGGCCGAAGACGCTGCTGGGCCAACCCATCCAGAGCCGCGGTCTGGCCGAGGCCGACGAGGCGCTCGACCGCCTCGCTCGCGCTCCGGCCACAGCGCGCTTCGTCTCGCGCAAGCTGGCCGTGTACTTCGTCTCCGACGATCCGCCGCAGGCACTCGTCGACCGAATGGCGGCGGCCTTCACGCGCAGCGATGGCGACATCGCCGTCACGCTGAAGGCGCTGTTCGAATCGCCCGAGTTCTCGGCGTCGCTGGGCCGCAAGTTCCGCGATCCGGTGCACTACGTGATGGCCGGCGTGCGGCTCGCCTACGACGACCGCGTGGTCACCAATGTGAACCCGATGCTCGGCTGGATCAACCGCATGGGCGAGCAGCTGTACGGGCACGAGACGCCCGACGGCTATCCGCTCAACGAGGCCGCCTGGGCCAGCGCTGGCCAGATGAACACGCGCTTCGAGATCGCGCGTGCCATCGGTGCGAACGGCGCGGTGCTGTTCCGTGCGGACGACAAGGCGCCGCTGGAGAAGCCCGCGTTCCCGCCGCTCGCCGATTCGCATGCGGTGCGCACCATGCAGGTCGGCATGAGCGCGGACACGCGCGAGGCGCTGGCGCAGGCGAAGAACCCGCAGGAATGGAACACCTTCCTGCTGGCCTCGCCGGAACTGATGCGGCGCTGAGTGAAGGTATTTCTCCCTCCCCCGCAGGGGAAGGAGCAAGGCGAGAAGAATGAAAGGACAACCGTCATGCAACGCAGAGAAATCCTGAAGCTCGCGGCCGCCGCACCGTTCGCGAGTGCTGCTGCCAAGGTGATGGCCGCGCCTTCCGCCGAAGGCGCCAAGCTGCTGGTCGTGTTCCTGCGCGGCGCCTACGACTGCAGCAACCTGCTCGTGCCCACGAGCAGCGACTTCTACTACGCCTCGCGCCCCAACATCGCCATCGCGCGGCCCGGCACGCCCAACGGCGCGCTGCCGCTGGACGGCAACTGGGGCCTGCACCCCGCGCTGGCGCAGAGCGTGATGCCGATGTTCCAGCAGAAGCAGGCATCCTTCATCGCCTTCGCCGGCACCGACGACCTCACGCGCAGCCACTTCGAGACGCAGGACTCCATCGAGCTCGGCCAGGCCCTCGACAAGCGCCGCGACTACCGCTCGGGCTTTCTCAACCGGCTGGCCAGCGTGCTCGGCGCTGGGCCCGTCACCGACGTGTCTCCCATCGCCTTCACCGACCAGCTGCCGATCTCGATGCGCGGCAGCGCCAAGGCCGCCAACATGGCGCTGGCCGGCAACGCACGCTCGGGCATCGACGCGCGGCAGAGCCAGGTCATAGCCTCCATGTACCGCAACACCGCGCTGGCCCAGCCGGTGGCCGAGGGCTTCCAGGTGCGCGACGAGGTCATGCGCGCGGTGCAGGCCGAGATGGACGCCGCCAGCCGCAACGCCATGTCCGCCAAGGGCTTCGAGCTGGTGGCGCGCCGCATGGCGCTCTTGATGCGCGACCGCTTCGACCTCGGCTTCGTCGACGTCGGCGGCTGGGACACCCACGTGGGGCAGGGCGGCGCCACCGGCTACCTCGCCAACCGTTTCGAAGAGCTGGGACGCGGCGTTGCCGGCTTCGCGCAGGAGATGGGCGACGACGCCTGGCGCCAGACGGTCGTGGTCGTCATCAGCGAGTTCGGCCGCACCTTCCGCGAGAACGGCAACCGCGGCACCGACCACGGCCACGGCACCGTCTACTGGGTGCTCGGCGGCGGCCTCTCGGCGCAAGCCGGCGGGCGCGTGGTGGGCGAGCAGCAGGCGCTGACGCAGGCGACGCTGTTCCAGAACCGCGACTACCCGGTGCTCAACGAGTACCGCGCCGTGTTCGGCGGGCTGTTCCAGCGGATGTACGGGTTGTCGCCGGCGCAGCTGGGGCGGGTGTTCGATGGCGTGGCGCCGAAGGATCTCGGGCTGGTCTGATGTCGATCGGATTGCACATACCCAGTTTCGGCGATGGTGGAGGCGAACTCGCGCGACAACAATGAAACACATAAATCGCGTGGCGTGATAGTTCGACCGCGCCGGATGCAGGTCTTGTCCCTCATCCGATCTGCCAGGAGGAACCCCCGCATGCCGATCTCAGCGGTGAGCGCGCATTTGCTTCTTCGATCGCTTGGCGTCCACGTGGCGATCGCCGATGTGCGCTTGGTCAATATCTGTGCCAACTATCGGGACGCGACTGTCACGGCCGTGAACGGGAGCGTGGCTCGCGTGAACGCGATCGTTTCCATCCTCGCTCCTGGTCCGGTGGCACCGGGCGCTTTTTCGCAGCCTCGTTTCAGCGAGGCCAAGAGGCTTCTCGACTACCTCAATGCGGGAGCGACCGTGGCAGCGGTGCGGACGCTCATCGACGAGGCCGAGACCGTGCTGGACTGGCTTCGCCTGCCTTTTGCAGCAATGACGGCAAACAACGTGCCGCCGACTGCGCCGCTGCGTCAATCGTGGGGAAACGTGCTGGTGCCACAGCAGCAGGGCATCCAGCAGTTCGCGGCATCGCGAAGAGCCAACGCCGTGGTGAGTACTCTGATCGCCTTTGCGAACGTGCCCGGCGCAACCATCGTGACCAATCTGTCGACATTGGGGCAGCTTGCCCAGGCCGTGAATGCTTCTCGGGGACTTGCCGATGCGAACCGTTTCTCGGGCATCACGCCCGCAGCCTTTCCAAGTCTTCGAACGCTCCACGGTTTGCACGGCCCCAACTCCGCCTTCGCGGGGTTTGTGCGCTGGGGGCCGGGTGACCATGACTCCCCCCAGCTGAATCTGAAGTACCACTTCCTAAAACACGTCTGCTACGCGGGTGTCGAATCGGAGCTTCCCAGGGAGTCCGCCTGGTGGTGGGGGGAGCTGAACATTGCCTTGACCTGGGGGCAGATGAGCGCATTCTTTGCCGACAGTGTGTCGCTGCGCGAAAGAAACGTGCTGCAGGCGATGTTCGACGGCACCGGCCTGATCCCCGCAAAGCGGGTTCAATTCCTGATTTCAGGCGTTGTCTCGCAGAACCCCAGATTGCTCAACTACCTCGTGGACAACTACGAAAACGCCTATCGGGACCGGGCGCTGCATCCGGGTGCGGTCCTGACGGACAAGATCGTGCAAAGCAACGGCGAGAAGGTTTTCATCAGCGCTGCAATACGTGATCCGGCTCACGCAACGCGGGGCATCTTCGTTATCGGGCGTCTTGATGGTGCAAACGAACTGGGGGTTTCGGCCTGCTATATGTGTGAAGACATCCAGGAAAAACTGGATGCTGCAGCTAGCAACAAGATCTGGGACCTGGCGTGACGGACGCGCGATAACGGCACCCTGAGCTGTCTTGCATCACGTAAGCCATGATCCGGGCTGAGGAGACAAGATCGAAACATGTCCGTGATCGGCGAACACTTGCGAATGTCCGAGCTGCAGCGGCTCGGCATGTCCACCCCCTTGATGCAGCTGGCTGCCGGCCAGTGCCTCCACGAGGCGTTCCGGGGCTCCTGCCTGGGGCCGCCTTATTACATCTACCACGGCGCCCGTGCGCCCGAGGGGGCCACCCTGGTTCCGCTGTGGGACCACGGCAGCAGCGTCTGCGGCCTCCGTGAGACGGAGGGCGGCCTCGAGTTCATCGAGTTCAGCATCGAAGACCCCTCCGGATTCGAGCGGCTCGCCGGTACAGAGCAGGGTTTCTGGGCGACCCGCTTCGACTTTCTCTACGAATGCGATCTGGCCGACGAGGTGCTGCGTGAAGCCGCCGGGCTGGTCGGCTTTCGCTTTCTGGAGCGGCACCTGACGGCGAGAGAAGCGGCCGAGGAGCAGTCGGGAAGCTTCGGCGCTCACCGGGCGTGGCTTCGGGAACTGGTCGCCGGCATCGACCGGGATGCTGCCGCCTGATTGCAAGGCGTGCAGGGCCGGCGGCGACACCGCCGAGAATCCCCGCATGCCTCACGCTGTTTCCCTTCTTCGCGCCGCCCGCCTGGCACGAAGCGCCAAGCCCTTTCTTGCCCGTGGCGGCTTCAAGCGCGAGCGCTGCGCGGGCTGCCGCCTGGTGCCCAGCCATTGCATGTGCGCGCTGCGTCCCTCGATCGCCACGCGCGCCGGGGTGTGCCTGATCATGGCCGACATCGAGCCGCTCAAGCCCACCAACACCGGCTGGCTGGTCGCCGACGTGGTGGCCGACACCTTCGCCTTCGGCTGGGCCCGCACCGAGACCGATCCGGCGCTGCTGGCGCTCTTGAGCGACCCGCAGTGGCAGCCCTACGTGGTGTTCCCGGGGCAGTACGCGGCGCCCGAGCGGGTGGTCGAGGTAGTTCAGTCGCCCGGCGCTGCCGGGAAGCGCCCGCTCTTCATCCTGTTCGACGCGACATGGGCCGAGGCACGCAAGATGTTCCGCAGGAGCCCCTACCTCGACCGGCTGCCGGTGCTGAGCCTGCAGCCGCAGCAGATCACCCAGTACAAGCTGCGCAATTCCGGCCGCGACGACCATTTCTGCACCAGCGAGGTGGCGGCGATGTGCATGAACCTGGCGGGCGAGCATGTCGCCGAGCAGACGCTGGAGGCCTATCTGACGGTGTTCACGCACCACTACCTGCGCGCGAAGAACCAGCAGCCGGTCGTGTGGGACGGCGCAGCCCACCAGAGGCTGCGCGAGGTGGCCGGCCTGCTGGCCGCTTGACTGCCTGACGGGAGGGGAGCGCCCTCAGGCGATCATCGATTCGAGATCGGCCGCGAGTTCGCGCGGCGCCGGCATTTCCTGGACGATGTCCTCGGTGATGCCGACCGCCATTGCCGACTGGCTCGGCCAGAAGCCGCCGATGTTGCCCAGGTCCACGCCCTGGCGCTCCAGCGCGACGCGCCACACGGCCAGGTGCAGGATGCCGCCGAGCACATCGGGATGCTCCGGGTCGGCCGGGCTCACGAAGCTGGAGAGCGCCCCGACCAGGTCGGGCGCGAAGCCCCAGCGCTGGGCCAGGGAGGCGCTCACGTCGCCGTAGTGATAGCCGAACTCGACGAGCTCGAGCTGCGCGCGTCCCAGTGCCTCGAAGGGGTGGGTGGCGTTCAGGGCCGCAATGCGGGCGGGCATTGCCTGCGCCATGATCAGGTAGCCGATGGCGTGCATGCTGCCCGCGGTGAATGCCAGGTTGGGGTCGACGTGCCGCGTCTTGGAAGCCAGGTACCGCGAGACCGAAGCCACGCGCAGGCTGTGCGCCCAGAAGGCGGGCAGGCCGACGCCGTCCACCTTCCTGAAGGCGCCCGCCAGACCCGAGCTCACGACCATCGAGCGGATGGCGGAGAGCCCCAGCATCAGGATCGCGCCCTGTATCGAAGAAATCTTGCGCCGCAGCCCGAAGAGCGGCGAATTGACCATCTGCAGCACCTTGGCCGCGAGCACCTGGTCGAGCTCGATCCGGTTGGCGATGGCTGCGAAGGACACCTCGTCGTCGCGCAGCATCTCCATCAGATCGGAGACCACCCTCGGCACGGTGGGAAGCGACTTGTCATTGGCAAAGAGTTCGTCGAGTGTCATGGCGCTGGGTTTTGTTGTCTGGCCTATGTATGCAAACAATTGTCCTCCAGCACACCCCCAGGCAAACGCCCGAACAGACACGAAAACGCAATTTCTACGGATTCCGGTGGGCCCGGAAGCCCTCCTGCAGGCGTTCGGCGTCGGCCTCGATGCCGTCGCCCTGCAAGTCCGTTGCGGGTATACCCTGACTCGGCGCCCGCCACGCCTCGTGCCGGGCGCCGCCTGCCTGGCCGTGAGCCTATGAGCGCGCCTGCCGATGTGGCACCATCGCCGCCTGCCGGGCTCTCCCACCGTATGGAGGAAGTCAAGATGTCTGCAGCCATGTTTGCCGCCTTGTTCTTCACGGTGGCGCTTCTCGTCACGACGGCGTACTTCATCATGGGCTCCATCCCGCTCCTGGTGCTGAAGCACGACACGCCGCTCGACGCCCGCTTCGTGCGGGGCTTCTTCAACATCTACTACGTGGCGGCATTCGTCACCGCGTCGGCCACCGCGCTCAGCTTCGCCACCGCCGGCCGCCTGTGGATCGCGGCCGGGGCCGCCGTGCTGGCCGCGATCTCGGTCGTGCTGCGCAAGAAGGTCATCCCGAAGATGGACGCGCTCGGCGCGCAGATCCAGTCGAACTACATGGATGCGATACCGGGGTTCCGCAGGACGCACGTCATCGCGATCCTCATCAACATCGCCCAGCTGGTGGCCATCGTCTGGTGCCTCATCGCGGTGGGGAAGTGAGCCTGAGCCCGAGCCGGCCCGGCGCGGGCGGGGCGGGGCGGGGCGGAGTCGATAGGACAATCGGGGGCAGCCCTCAATTCCGAACACAGCCACGACCATGTCCCGCCTCGACGACCCCCTCCACGACGCCGAAATCGGCTCCCGCGACAGCACCCTCGACACCACCCGCATCGACGACGTGCGCATCGGCGCCGTCCGTCCGCTCATCACCCCGGCGCTGCTGCAGGAGCGCGTGCCCGTCCGCGACAACACGCTGGCGCTGGTCGAGGGCAGCCGCGCCGCCATTGCCGACGTGCTGCACGGCCGCGACGACCGGCTGGTCGTGGTGGTCGGCCCATGCTCCATCCATGACCACGACCAGGCCATCGAGTACGCGCAGCGCCTGAAGAAGGTGGCCGACTCCCTGCAGGACGACCTGCTCATCGTCATGCGCGCCTACTTCGAGAAGCCGCGCACCACCGTCGGCTGGAAGGGCTACATCAACGACCCGCACCTGGACGGCAGCTTCGCGATCAACGAAGGCCTGGAGCGCGCGCGGCGCCTGCTGCTGGAGCTGACCACCCTGGGCCTGCCGACCGGCACCGAGTTCCTCGACCTGCTGAGCCCGCAGTTCATTGCCGACCTGATCGCCTGGGGCGCCATCGGCGCGCGCACCACCGAGAGCCAGAGCCACCGGCAGCTGGCGTCGGGCCTGAGCTGCCCGGTGGGCTTCAAGAACGGCACCGACGGCAGCATCAAGGTCGCGGCCGACGCCATTCTTGCGGCCCGCGCGCCGCATGCCTTCATGGGCATGACCAAGATGGGCATGGCCGCGATCTTCGAGACCCGCGGCAACGACGACTGCCACGTGATCCTGCGCGGCGGCAAGGCGCCCAACTATTCGGCCGCGGACGTTGCGGCCTGCTGCGACACCCTGGCGGCTAGCGGCCTGCGGCCCCAGGTGATGATCGACGTCTCGCACGGCAACAGCAGCAAGCAGCACCAGCGGCAGATCGTGGTCGCCGAGGACGTGGCGGCGCAGATCGCCGGCGGCGAAAGCCGCATCACCGGCATCATGATCGAGAGCCACCTGGAAGAAGGGCGGCAGGACCTGAAGCCCGGCGTCGCGCCGAAGCACGGCGTTTCGATCACCGATGCCTGCATCGGCTTCTCGCAGACGGTGCCGGTGCTGGAGGGGCTGGCCTCGGCGGTGAAGGCGCGGCGGAAGTTGTCGAAGGGCTGACGAGGCTGCGATCGATGGCGCGCTGCGCCATCGCGGACGCTCTCTACCGGGCGAGCACGACGAAAGCCCGCAGCTCGGCCATCTTGCCGTCGCGGAACCGCCAGACGTCGCAGTACGCATGAGACCGCGCGTTGCCCTCCTGGTCGGGCAGGGTGATCTCGCCGAGCGCCGCAACGAAGTCGCCGTCGCCGATCATCTGGTGGACCTGGAAGCGGGGCGGCTCCTTGTACGCCACGGCCATCCACTCACGAACGGCCTGCTTGCCCCGCAGGATCGTGTCGCCCACGAAGTTCCAGACGGCGTCTTCGGTGCAGTACTTCAGGAACCCTTCGAAGTCGCCCTTCATGATCGCGGCGTTGGCGTTCGCGAGGACTGTCTTGTTGTCTTCGGGCATTACGGTGTCTCCTTTGTGCGTGGAGCCCAGGAGGGCGATCAGTGGATCACGGCAGTGACGCGCATCTCGAACCGCATCGCCGGCGCCGCCAGTTCAGCGACGCCCACCTCGGTCCAGATGGGCGCATGGTCCGGCATGTACTGGCGGTACAACCGCGCGATGGTCCGGTTCACCTCGGGAGGAAATCCTCCGACGTGATACGTGTTCACATGCACGACATGGCCCCAGTGCGCGCCGGCGGTCGCCAGTGTCTTCTCGACGTTGCGGAACGCCTGGGCGATCTCTTCCTCGATCGATTCGGGAAATTGCATCTCGTCGTTCCAGCCGCCCTGGCCTGAGATCTCGACACGGTCGCCGATCTTCACGGCTTGCGAGTAGTGCAGCGCCTCGTGCAGGGCGGGCCCATATCCAGGGGTGACAAAGAATTCGGGGCGGGTCATGGCAGTCCTTTGAACGGTTGGTTGGTCGATTGATTGGCGAAGGCGGTTTTCCTTCTGCGTGATCTGTACTCTAGTGATCGGATGTGCGCCGATAAACAGGCAATGCCGGCAATCACAATTTGGCGAGCCCAAACAATCGATCAGGCAGTCGCAAGCCGATTGGCGGGGACGGAACCGCAAGGTCTAAACTGCAGCCCCGCTTCCTGCAGGAGACAAAACCCATGACCCGATTGCTCGTGCGCAGCTTCGGCGTTTCGCTCGACGGTTTCGCAGCCGGCCCCGACCAGAGCCTGGAGCACCCGCTGGGCGTCCGCGGCCCCGAACTCATGAACTGGTTCTTTCCCACGCGCGTCTGGCAGCAGATGCAGAAGACGGGCGAGACCAACGGCGAGACCGGCGTCGACAACGAGATGGCCGAGCAGGGCTTCGCCGAGATGGGCGCCTGGATCCTCGGGCGCAACATGTTCGGGCCGGTGCGCGGCCCCTGGCCCGACGAGAGCTGGAAAGGCTGGTGGGGCGACGAGCCCCCGTACCACGTGCCGGTCTTCGTGCTGACCCACCACGCCCGCGCACCGCTGGCAATGAAAGGCGGCACGACCTTCCACTTCGTCACCGGCGGCATCCACGATGCGCTGGCGCAGGCACGAGCCGCCGCGGGTGGCCGCGATGTGCGCCTGGGCGGCGGCGCGGCCACCGTGCGCGAATACCTGAAGGCCGGCCTGATCGACGAACTGCACCTGGCCGTGCGGCCGGTGCTGCTGGGCAAGGGCGAAGCGCTGTTCGCGGGCCTGGATCTGCCGGCGCTGGGCTACAGCTGCGAACGGCAGGTGGCGGGCGAGCGCGCCACGCACGTGTTCCTGCGGCGCAAGGCGGCCTGACGGCGGGGCGGGCCTGCCAACTGGTGCAACGAGCGGCCCTCCTCGCAGCTATCAGGCTGCCATCAGGCGGTCATCAGCCCGTTCAGGCCCCTTCGACGATCCGCATATCCCGCTCCGCACCGTCTCCCAGGGCCGCAAGCGCCGCCTGGTACGCGGGGCTGTCGTGCACGGTCGTGGCTTGCTCGACGCTGTCGAACTCGATCAGCGTGGTGCGCTCGGCAAGGCCGTGCTCGTAGACCTTGGCCGGCAGGCCGCGTGCCAGGAAGCGACCGCCGCCGGCGGTGATGGCGGGTGCCGCCAGCTTTGCGTAGGCCGCGAGCTTGTCGGCGTCCTTGATGGCGCGGTATGCGCTGATCCAATAGGCTTTTGCCATGGGGGTTTCACTCCGGTTGTTGGGCGAGCAATATAAAGCGGACACCGCGAGCGCATCAGGGCCATGAGCAGAAAGCCCCATGCCTGAACTGTCTGAAGGAGTCCGATCGATGCTCAGAGGAAGCTGTCTCTGCCAAGGCGTGGCGTTCGAGATCGACGGCGCGCTGAAAGACCCGCTCTACTGCCATTGCGCGATGTGCCGGAAGGCGCATGGCACCGCCTTCCGCGCGCGGGCCAAGGTGCTGGCGAAGGAGTTCCGCTGGAGCAGGGGCGAAGAACTGGTCCGCTTCTACGAGTCGTCACCCGGCGAATACCGCGGGTTCTGCTCGGTGTGCGGCTCCAGCCTCATCAGCAAGTTCGACGTGAAGCCCGATGTCTACGGCGTGGCACTCGGCGTGCTCGACGATGACCCGCAGGTCAGGCCGCTGTGCCACGTGTTCGTCGGGTCGAAGGCGCCGTGGTTCGAGATCACGGACTCGCTGCCTCGATACGAGACGCTGCCTCCCGGTGCCGGCCAGGGCACCAGGCCTCGCGATCAGACCGACGGATAAGTCCCCGTGCCCCCGGGCCATGGCGTGAGCACCTCGTAGCCCTCGGGCGTCACGGCCACCATGTGTTCCCACTGGGCCGACAGCGAGCGGTCCTTCGTGACCACCGTCCAGCCGTCGGACAACTGCCGGGTCTCGCTCCTGCCGGCGTTGAGCATCGGCTCGATGGTGAAGATCATCCCCGGCACCAGCCTGAGCCCTTCGCCGCGCCGGCCGAAGTGCAGCACCTGCAGGTCCTCGTGGTAGACCTGCCCGATGCCGTGCCCGCAGTATTCGCGCACCACGCTGAAATGCTCGCGATGGGCAACCGACTGGATGGCATGGCCCACATCGCCGAGAGTCGCTCCGGGCCTGACCTCGCGGATGCCGGCCAGCATGGCCTCGTACGTGGTCTCCACCAGGCGCCGGGCCAGCTGGCTGGGCTCTCCCACGAAGAACATGCGGCTGGTGTCGCCGAACCAGCCGTCCTTGATGACGGCGACGTCGATGTTGACGATGTCGCCCTTCTTCAAAATCTTGCCGGGCGAGGGAATGCCGTGGCACACCACCTCGTTGACGGAGGTGAGGATGGTCTTGGGATACCCCAGGTACCCCACGTTGGCTGGAACGGTGCCCTGCACGTTCACGATGTAGTCGTTGCAGATCCGGTCGAGCTCTTCGGTGCTCACGCCGGGCACGACGTGGGGCTCGATCATGCCCAGCACCTCCGCGGCCAGCCTGCCGGCGCGCCGCGCCATTTCGATCTGCTCGGCCGACTTGATGACGATGCCGCGTGCCATCAGCGTTTTCCTGCAGAAGAAGACGACCGGGCTTTCGCAGGCTCGGCCGTGGCCGCGGCGACGATGTCCAGGCCGCCCGAGAGTTCGGCCTGTATCAGCAGCTGGCAGATTTCCCGGTGGTCCAGCTCCGGGTGCAGTTCGGCCAGCATGCCGACGCGCATCCAGTGCTCGGCCTGGCCGTTGATGGACCTGCCCAGGGCGTTGCCTGCCACGCGCAGGTTTTCGTGCATGAGGTCGGAGATCTTGACGATGCCCATCAGTTGGCCTTGTATGAAACGTAAGCGAAGTATATATGTTTCGTATGTTCCAACGCCGTCGTGAGGCATCGCGCGGCTAGTCCCCCTCCAGGCGATCCCGCCGCATGGCGCGCCAGAGCGCGAGGTCGTAGGTGATCTTCAGCAGCCCGCACGCGATGAGCGGCAGCGAGATCCATCCGGCCGCGAACAGCGCGCCGCTGATCGTCGGGCTGATGGCCGCGGCCAGGCTTCGCGGCACGGCGGTGAAGCTCGCGGCCGCGCTGCGTTCGGCCGGCGTCACCACCGCCATCACATAGGCCGTTCGCGTGGGCACGTCCATCGAAGACAGCGAGCTGCGGATCATCAGCAGGCCCAGCGCCACGGGCAGGCTCGGCGCCAGCGCGGCGAGCACGAGGCAGACGTTGGCCGGCAGGTGCGTGAAGACCATCGTGTTGAGCAGCCCGATGCGCTGCGCAACCACGGGCGCCGCCAGCTGCGATGCCGCGCCCAGCAGACCTGTCCAGAAGAAGAACACGCCGGCCTGGGTCAGCGAGAAGCCGAACCGCTCCAGCAGCCACAGCGACATCAGCGCATTGACCGTGAGCCCGCCCGCGAAGGCGTCGACGCTGAAGAGCGCCGCCAGTCGCATCACCACGCGGCGCGAGGGCCCCAGAGGCGCGGGCGCAACCGGCAGGCTGTCGGCGCTGCCGGCGCCCGAATGCGCGGGCAGGTTCCGGTAGAGCCAGAAGACGGCCAGCCCGATCGCGGCGTAGACCACGAACATCCCGCGCAGCGCGTCGAGCCGACCGAACCCTGTGTGCCGCACCAGCCAGTCCGGCACTGCCGCGGCCAGCGCGCCCAGCGCTGCGCACAAGGCGCCGAGCAGGCTGTAGCGGGCGAAGAGCGCGGTCCGCGCATGGCCTTGCGCCGCGCCGGCCAGCCGGGCGTGCTCCAGGGGAAGGAACACGCTGACGTCACCCGAGCTGGGGTTGAGCGTGCCGACCAGCGCCACGACCAGCAACGGCCAGAACGAGGAGAGTCCCGCGAAGCCGATGCCGGTCGCGGCCATCAGCAGGGCCGCGCCGCGAAGCAGCCGCCCCGCCGCGAAGCGATAGCCCCAGGCACCGACCGCGAGCGTCGCGAGCGCCGAGCCCAGCATCGTTGCCGTACTGACGATGCCGACTTCCAGCGTTCCGAGCCCGATCGACAGCAGGTACGCCGGCAGCAGCACGGCCATGTAGCCGTCGGCGAAGGCGCGAAGCCCTCGCGCGATGAGCAGGGGCAGGGCGCCCGGATCGACCCCGGAGGGCAGCAGGCGCATGAGGCCGGAGCGCGAGCGGGGCATGGAAGAGGTGCTCATGCTGCGGCGTGGGAAGGCTGCAGTCGATCGGGGCGTTTCCCGCTGAGCCGGGGCTGCCTATGGGGCAGCTGGACGGGTGCGAAAGATGCGAAAGATGCGGGTGGGGCGCAGGGCAAGGCGGTGTCCACGGAAAACTCCGTTGTGAGTCACCAGCGCTTGGACGGGAGACCGTCTTGCTTTGCAGCCCGGGAGGCTGTTTTCCCGGGGACGGGCATCGTATCAGGCCAAAAGGCGCTTTGGAATGCGCGCTGTGGGGCCAACCTTGACGCTCGCCATCGGCACCGCTTACATTGCCCTCCGCCTCGTGATGAGCGGGGCCGGGTTTGGAAGCCCGCTGACATCCTGCGACGAAAGCCGCCGCAGGTGAACTGCACCCCAAAAGTTGGACACCGATCCAATCCTTGGGGTGTTTTTCATGGCGAAGTACGACGAGAAGTTCAAGCT
>NZ_JABMJG010000013.1 GCF_013376045.1 Variovorax sp. SG517
TTTTCTTCACCCCATCCAACCAGCCCCGAAGAACCCCGTCAGACCCGAACACCAGAGGCATTCAGCAGCGAAGCCCACGAGTATATGACAGATTTGGGCTTGCGCAAGACGCTCGTGAAAGAATCTTGGATCGGCGTCACAACGGGCTCTTCTCTGCTCCATATATATAGAGGAAGAAACACTCCCCAGGACGACCCGACATCCCCTCCTCCGATAATCCGCGCCACATGGCACTCATCACACTCCTCGACGCACAGCTCGCGTTCGGTCACGTCCCGCTGCTGGATCATGCGGACTTCTCTCTTCTCGAATCGGAGCGCATCGGCCTGATCGGCCGCAACGGCGCTGGCAAGTCCTCCCTGCTCAAGATACTGGGCGGCCTGGAAAAGACCGACGACGGCACCCTGCAGCTGCAGCAGAACCTCCGCGTCGCCTACGTCGCCCAGGAGCCCGCGCTCGACATGGATGCCGACGTCTTCACCGCCGCCAGCCAGGGCCTGGCCCCCGTCATCGCGCTGCGCGATCTCTATCTCTCTGGCGCCGAAGGCCTGGACCTCGACGCCCTTCAGTCGCAAATCGAAGCCTTCGACGCATGGAACTGGGAGCAGCGCGTGGAAGAGACGCTGCACCGCCTGCACCTCGACCGCGACGCGCGCGTCGGCTCGCTCTCCGGCGGCACCCGCAAGCGCGTGGCCCTTGCCCAGGCTCTCGTGGCGGCTCCAGACGTCCTTCTGCTAGACGAGCCTACCAACCACCTGGACCTCGACTCCATCGAATGGCTCGAACAGCTTCTGATCGACTTCAAGGGCAGCGTCGTCACCGTCACCCATGACCGCAGCTTCCTGAACCGCGTCGCCACCCGCATCGTCGAGCTCGACCGGGGCAAGCTGGGCTCCTACCCCGGCAACTTCGAGCAGTATCTCGCCCAGAAGGAAGAGCAGCTCGCCCAGGAGGCGGTCATCAACGCCAAGGCCGACAAGTTGCTGGCCCAGGAGGAAATCTGGATCCGCAAGGGTGTGGAAGCCCGCCGCACCCGCAGCCAGAGCCGCATCACCCGCCTGCAGGAGCTGCGTGCCAGCCACGCCGCCCGCCGGAACGTGCAAGGCAGCGTCAACATGGACGTGGCTTCGGGCCAGGCCAGCGGCAAGATCGTGGCCGAGCTCACCGACGCCACCAAGTCCTTCGGCGACAAGACCGTGATCCGCAATTTCAGCGGCACCATCCTGCGCGGCGACAAGGTCGGCCTGCTCGGCCCCAACGGCGCGGGCAAGACCACCCTGCTGAAGCTGATCCTCGGCGAGCTCGAGCCCGACAGCGGCAAGATCCGCCGCGGCACCAACCTGCAGGTGGCGTACTTCGACCAGATGCGCGACAAGCTCGACCTCGACGCCACGCTGGAAGACTTCATCAGCCCCGGCAGCGAGTGGATCGAGATCGGCACGCAAAAGAAGCACGTCAAGAGCTACCTCTCCGACTTCCTCTTCTCCCCCGCGCGCGCCAACTCCCCCGTGCGTTCGCTCAGCGGCGGCGAACGCAACCGCCTGCTGCTGGCCCGCCTGTTCGCGCGCCCGGCCAACGTGCTGGTGCTCGACGAGCCGACCAACGACTTGGACATCGACACCCTCGAACTGCTCGAGAACCTGCTGCAGGACTACGACGGCACCGTGTTCCTCGTGAGCCACGACCGCACCTTCCTGGACAACGTGGTCACCAGCACCATCGCGTACGAAGGCGACGGCCGCTGGCGCGAGTACGAGGGCAGCGTGCAGGACTGGCTGACCCAGTCGAAGCGTGCCCGCGAGATCGCCGAGCAGCGCCTTGCCGCATCCGCACCAGCCCCGGCTCCCACGCCCGCTCCCGCCGCCGAAGCCCCCGCCCTCAAGACGGCGCCGGGCGCCCGCAAGAAGCTCTCATATAAAGAGCAGCGCGAGCTCGACTCCCTTCCCGCTCAAATCGAGGCCCTCGAAACCGAACAGAAGCGCATCACCGAAATGCTCGAGCTCGACGGCGGCGCCATCTACGCCACCGACTCCTCTCGCGCGGCCGAGCTGGCGGAGCGCCACGCCAAGATCGACGACGAACTGCTGGCCGCCATGGAGCGCCAGGAAGAACTCTCCGCCGGGCGCTGACACCCGGGCGCGCCTGCCGTCCGACGCGCGGCGGCCGCCGACTAGGCTATATATGCGGCACCTCCCTTCAAGCCCCGGGAAAGCCGCATGCCTTCATCCTTCCAGACGTTCTTCCGCCGGTCGACGGCACTGCTGGCGCTGCTGACCCTCGGGGCCTGCGCGCAGCTGCCGCAGAACGTCGACCGCCCCGTCTCGACCGCCATCGCCGCGCCGGCCACCGGCACCGCGCTGGCCGACCTGGTACAGCAGCGCCGGCAGGCCGACAAGGCCCGCTACGAATCCGGCTTCCTGCTGCTGGGCGGTCCGCAGGCGGCCTACGGCAGTCGCCTGGCGCTGATCGAGGGCGCCCAGAAGACGCTGGACCTGCAGTACTACACCATCCACGCCGACGCCAGCACCGGCCGCCTGGTGCGCGGCCTGCGCGCGGCCGCCGAGCGCGGCGTGCGGGTACGCGTGCTGCTCGACGACTTCCACACCACAGGCCGCGACGCGCTGGTGCTGGGCCTGGCCTTCATTCCCAACATCCAGATGCGGCTGTTCAACCCGCTCGCGGGCTCGCGCGATTCCACCTTCAGCCGCCTGCTCAACTCGATCGACGACGCCTCGCGCATCCAGCAGCGCATGCACAACAAGCTGTTCCTGGCCGACAACGTGCTGGGCGTGACGGGCGGGCGCAACCTGGGCGACGCCTACTTCGGCAACGCGACCAACGGCAACTTCGTCGATGTCGACGTGCTGGCCGCCGGCCCGATCGTGCAGGACCTCTCGCGCAGCTTCGACAGCTACTGGAACAACGAGCGCGCCTATCCGGTGCAGTCGCTGGTGACCCGCGAGGAGCTGCAGGCCATGCGCGACCGCGCGAAAAGGGTCGACCAGGAACTGGCCGAGGAATCGACCCGCCAGAAGGAAGGCGCCGGCGCCCCAACCGCCGAGCAGCGCGCCCGCGCCTGGGACGAGAAGCCGCTCGACCTGCGCACCGCCACCTTCGTCTGGGCGCCGGCCGTGATGCTGGCCGACAAGCCCGGCAAGATTCCGGCCGACTCGGACCCGGGCAACAAGAAAGCGCCCGGCCTCGTGGTGAGCCGGCCCGACGACAAGGCCGGCACTTCCCGCGGCGCAGCTTCGCTGGAAGCCGCCTCCGACCTCGCCGCCAGCGGCGACACCGTGGTCGAGGGGCTGCTGCAGCTCATCGGGCAGGCACGAACCGACCTGACCATCATCTCGCCCTACTTCGTGCCCGGAAAGGACATGCTGCAGGCCTTCTCCACGGCCCGCGCCCGCAACGTGCGCATCCGCGTGCTGACCAACTCGCTGGCCTCCAACGACGCGCCGGTGGCGCACGTGGGCTACGCGCGCCACCGCGAGGCGCTGCTGAAGATGGGCATCGAGCTCTACGAGCTGCGCAGCGAGCAGGCGAGCTTCGGCAATGTCTTCGGTTCCTCGGGCGGCAGCAGCGCCCCCGGCGAATCGCGCGCGATGCTGCACTCCAAGGTGCTGGTGATGGACGGCCGGCTGCTGGTGGTGGGCTCGATGAACCTCGACCTGCGCTCCCAGCTGCAGAACACCGAGATCGCGCTGCTGATCCGCAGCAACGAGCTTTCGCGCGCCGCCACCGAGCAGATCGAGCGCGGCATGCGCGAGCGCTCGTGGCACGTCGAGCTGGTCGACGGCTCGCTGGTGTGGCGCGCGCCCCAGGGCAGCGGCCTGAAGGACGCCACCACCGAGCCCGACGCCGGCGCCATGCTGCGGCTGATGCTCAAGCTCTTCGGGCCACTGGCGCCGGACCAGCTGCTTTGAATGAAGCCTTGAGGCTGCCGCTCAGTGCTTGTGCTGGTGCGCCGATCCGGCCGCATCGGCACCTTCGGGCGCACCCACCGGCAGCGTCACGTCGAGCGTGGTCTTGGCGCCCTTGGCGTCCTGAAAGCTCAGCGTCATCGGCACGGTCGCGCCCTTCGCCAGCGCGCCCTTCAGGTCCATCATCATCACGTGGTAGCCGCCGGGCTTGAGCTCGACGGTCTGGCCCGCGGGCAGGTCGAGGCCGGTCGAGAGCTCGCGCATCTTCATGGTGTCGCCCTCCATCTTCATCTCGTGCACTTCGGCAACGCCCGCGGCCGGCGTGGAGATGCCCACCAGCTTCGCGCCGGTGGGCGAGGTCAGCTTCATGAAGGCGCCGGTACCGCTCTGGCCCGGCACCGACTGGCGCACCCAGCCGTCGCGCACGTCGACCGTGGCCACGCCCTGCGCCACCACGTTCAGCTTCGCGGCCGGGCTCTTCAGGCCGGCGGTGGAGCTGCCGGAGGCCGGCACCTCGGCCCAGTCGGCCGCGCCCAAGTCGCAGGTCTGAAGCACCTTGAACCACAGCGTGCCCGGCGTGGCGGGCACCTTGCCGCGCAGCACGAACTCGGCGCGCTCGCTGCCGGGCAGCGCGTTCGCGGGCGTCTCGGCGGTCCAGCGGACCTCGCCTTCGCCGTCCTTCGCGCCCTTCTGCACATCGAGCTTCCAGCCCTTGCGCGCCTGCGCGTCGCTCAGGATGAAGCCCTTGGGCAGGCGCACGGCCAGGCCGGTGGTGGCCTTGGCGCCTTCGCAGGCGTGGCCGACGCGGAAGGCGGCGTCGTAGTCGCTGCCGACGGTCACGCCCCCCGGGCGCAGCGTGACGTGCGCCACCGCGGCGCCCATGCCGGCCAGCATGGCGCATGCGGCGGTGGTCCTGAGGATGGCCATCGAAGTCGTTTTGTTCATGTCGTTTGGTCCTTGCGGTTGGAACGGGGAGTCATCAATCAAAGGTCGAACTTGAGCTCGGCCACGTAGGTGCGCTGCGGGTACGGGTGGAAGGCCCAGTACTTGTTGTTGTTCAGGTTGTCGATGCCGAAGGAGGCGCTCCACTGCCGGTCGATCCGGTAGCGTATGCGCGCATCGACCACGAAGAACTTCGAGAAGCCCATGTACGCGAAGCCGTTGGGGTCGCTGTGGTCGAGCGTGCCGTACTGCCTGCCGCTGTAGCGCGCACCGACGGTGTAGCTCCAGCGCTCGTCGGGCCGGTAGGTGGCCAGCAGGGTGGCGCGCACCCTGGGCACGCGCGGCTGGTCGTGGCCGACGCTGGCGGGGAAGCCGCTGTTGGCGGTGATCTTCGAGCGGGTGAGCGTGAGGCTGCCGCTCAGGTCCAGCCCGCGCACACCCACGTCGGACGCGTTCAGCGCCACCTCCAGCCCGCGCGTGCGGATGGCGTCGACGTTCTGCACGGTGCTCACCAGGTTGTTGAGCGCCTGGGTGTAGAGCGCGTCCTTCGTGTTCTCGAAGAAGAGCGTGGTGCGCAGCACGCCGTCGAGCCCCCAGCCCTTGAGGTCGCGCTCGGCGGTGAGCTCGGTGGTCCACGAGCGCTCGGGGCGCAGGTTGGGGTTGGTGTTGACGATCTGGTTGCCGCTGATCGAGCCCTGGTAGAGCTCGCTCACCGTCGGCATGCGCACCGCGCGGCCGGTGGAAGCCTTGAGCAGCCAGTCGGAGGTGGCCTGCCAGGCGACCGCCGCCTTGGGCGAGTCGTAGCTGTTCTTGCGCGGCGAGAAGTTCAGCAGCGTGCTCGCATTGCCGAGCTGGCCGCCGTAGGCCTCCCAGCGCTCGTGGCGCAGGCCGAGCGTGGTCTTCCAGTCCTTCGCGAAGCGCCAGGTGTCCTGCACGTAGAGCGACTGCAGCCGGGTGTTGCCGTTGAAGGCCGAGAACGGCGAGACGGGCGAGCCGCCGATCCAGTCGAGCGTGTTGCCGACGCTGGTGCGCAGCCGCGCCGTGTCCTGCTGGAAGCCGAAGTCGACCACGTGCGCGCCCACGCCCTCGGCCGAGCCGGTGGGCCGCCAGGTGCCGGCCGCCTTGAAGGTGCTCCAGCCGGTGCCGCCCATGTCGGTGGTGCGGCCCGGGCCGCCGCTGAAGGCGCCCGGCAGCGGCGTGGTGGGCGTGCGGGAGGTGTCGCGCGAGTAGTCGTAGAGGCTGGCCGCCACTTCCCAGTCGAACACGCCGCCGGTGTGGCTCTTCACCGAGAGGCCGTGCATGTAGTGCGTGAGCGCGGTTTCGGTAGGCGCGAGCGCGGCGCTGGGCGAGTCGAGGTTGTAGGCGCGCCCGCCGATGTTCACCCGCCCGCCGTACACCGGCCGGCCAAGGGCGTCGCGCAGCCAGGTGTCGACGCCGCCGTGCGTGGTGTTGTTCCATGCGCCCAGCGTGTAGGTGGCGCGCACCGTGGGCGAGAAGTCGTAGGCCAGCTTGAGCTTGGCCTGCTCCTGCGTGGTGTCGTAGATGGTGGAGCCGCCCACCAGCCACCAGGGCTGGTTCGACGGGTTCAGCCCGCCCACCGCGCCGGTCACCGGCGTGCCCGCGCTGCCCACGGTGCCGGCGCTCACCAGCCGGTTGCCGAACACCAGCGCCTGCCCCTTGCTGTGCGTGCGCGAGGCGCTGAGCCACCACGACCAGTCGCCGCTGCGGCTGCCCAGCGACAGGTCGAGCTGCTGCCCGGCCGGCGAGGAGTGGCTGTTGTACAGGTCGAAGTTCGAGACGAAGCCGCTGAGCTTGACGTGCGCCTCGAACTTCGTCGGCATGCGCGTGACGTAGTCGACCACCGCGCCCACCGAGTTGCCCGGGTACGCAGCCGAGAACGGTCCGTACAGCACGTCGACGCGCTCGATCTCCTCGGGCGACACCATGCCCCAGCGCGGCGCATAGGTGGCGCCGTTGCCCAGCGGGTTCGACAGCATGATGCCGTCGGCATACACCATCGAGCGCGCGCTGTTGCCGGTGCCCGAGGCGCGCGTGGCCAGCACCGCGTGGTTGAAGTCGCCGATGTAGCGCTTGCGCACGACCAGGCTCGGCAGGTACTTCAGCGCGTCCTCGCTGTCGGTGGCGTTGACGGTCTCGACGATCTGCTCGTGCGTCACGCCTTCGATGGTGGTGGGGATCTGCGCCGGCAGCGAGGTCGGCCGCCCGCCGGTCACGGTGATGGTGTTCAGCGTGCGGCCGCCTGGGCCGCCTTCAGGGACGTCGGCCGGCTGCGCCTGTTGCGCCAGCGCGGACGCGCCAAGGGGGAATGCCATGGCGATCGCCAGGGCGCGGGAATGCTTGTTCAAGAGGAACCTTCTCCACGGAGCTTCAAACCGGACGGGCCGGACAAGCCGCGTACGCGCTTCGGGCGCGCGTGCACGGCTACGGTTTCGAAAGCGTCAGGAGAGGTTTGGCGGCCCGCGCGCCGGCAGCGGCGCCGCGGTGGCCGCGGCCAGTCGCGCGGCGGGGATGGGCTGGACCACGCGGCCCAGCGGCAGGGGAAGATCGAAGGCCGGCGCCGCCATGGCCGGCGGCGGAGCGCCGGTCAGCACGCACAGCGGGCAGTCCATGTGCGAGGCGCCCATTTCCTTGACGCCGTCCTCGGTGTGGACCACCACCTTGATCGATCCCGCGGCGGAGCACACCAGCTCCATGGCCTGCGGGTTCACCAGCGGCGACGCCACCGCCACGCCCAGCGACATCACGAACCACAGCAGCAGCCAACGCCCGGCGAGGGCGATGGAGCGGGTGGATCGGTGCAGCGCGTGCATGGCGGCCGCGATTATCGGCGCACTTTGCCCTTGGCGGCAGGGGCCGCGGCCTTGGAGGGTGCGGCCTTGCCGGCCGTCTTGGCCGGCGCGCGGGCCCCGCCCCTGGACGCGGCGGGCGCCGCTTTGGCCGACTTTCCGCCCCTTGCTGCAGCCGCGGGCGCCGCCTTTCCGCGCTGGCCCTTGACCGCCTTGACCGCCTTGCCGCCGCGCACGGCCCTGGGCGCCGGCGAAGGCGCCGCGAGCGCTGGCATGGGCTGCGCGGTCTGCTCCTGCGCGCTGGTGAGCACCGGCGTCACGGTGAAGCCGCGCGCGGCCATGAGCGTGGGCAGCCCCTGCGGGCCGATCATGTGCAGCGCACCGACCGCGGCGAACACGCCCTTGCCGCCGGCATGCAGGCGCTCGATGCCGTCGGCGAGGTTCGGGTTGCGGTCGTCGAGCAGGCGCTTGAGCAGCCGCTGCTCGGCGGGTGTGTTGAGGCAGTCGCACCACTCGGGGTAACGGGCCAGCCGGGCCGCGTCGCTGCGGGCCCAGACCTCGGCCAGCTCCTTGATCTGGCCGCGCAGCTTGCCCGACTCGAGCTCGTCGAGCGCCGCGTCGACCTGTTCGGCCTCCTCGGACTCGGAGCCGCCGGTCAGCACCTTGAGCTGGTCGGCCGCATTCTCGAGAGCGACGATCGGCTTGTTGCCGTTGCGCGCGGCGACCGCCAGCGTCTCGTCCACGCCGAATTCCGGATAGAGGCCGTCAGCGCGCCCCACCAGCCCGGCCAGCGCCGTGACCTGCAGGATCGGCTGCAACTTCGACAACGAGCCCGGCGGCACGCAGGCTTCGCTGTTCTGGCGCTCCAGCCGGCGGGCGCGCTCGCCGCTGAGCATGCGCGCCAGCAGCTCGGGGTCGGCAGGCCGGGCCATGGCGCGGGCGGTGGCCTCGTCGCGCATGTCGAGCTCGAGCGCGACGGTGTCGCTCTGCGCCAGCGCCTTCTGGATGGTCGGGCCGGGCCGCACCCAGTCGCCGCGGCCGATGTGGATGGTGCCGTAGAGCCACGAGGTGCGCCCGTCGCGCTCGATGCGCCAGAGCACGCCGCGATCGATGCCGTTGCGCACGACCACGCCGGGCTTCTCGAGGCTCGCGATGGCAGAGGGCGGGCAGGCCGCCCGGGCCGCCCCGAAGGTGAAGAGGAAAGCGATGCCGCACAGGGGCGCGGCGAGGATCCGGAGTATCCGCAAGGCTTGCTCCACGATGAAAGAAAGTCCGGCATTCTCACAGCACCGCTGCCCATAATCCGAAACCATGCAGAGCATCTTCCACCTTGCATTCAATGTCCGCGACCTCGACGGCGCCCGCCGCTTCTACGGCGGCGTGCTCGGTTGCGCCGAAGGCCGCAGCACCGATACATGGGTCGACTTCGACTTCTTCGGCCACCAGATTTCCCTTCACCTGGGCGAGCCCTTCGCCACCGCCCCCACCGGCCGCGTCGGCGACGTGATGGTGCCGATGCCGCACTTCGGCCTCGCGCTCGCGCTGCCCGACTGGCAGGCGATGGCGAAGCGGCTGGAGGCGGCCGGTACCGAGTTCGTGCTGAAGCCGCAGGTGCGCTTCGAGGGGCAGCCGGGCGAGCAATGGACGATGTTCTTCCTCGACCCGTTCGGCAATCCGATCGAGGTCAAGGGCTTCCGTTCGCTGGACACCCTCTACGACAAGTAATAAGAAGAAGCACCAGATGCTCCCGCGCGCAGCCGCCGTCATCGCTCCCCTCGCGCTGCTGTGCGCCACGCTCGCGCACGCCCAGCTCGACTGCGAGCTCAACGGCCGCAGCGTGAACCCCGACGACGGCAGCAGCACCGCGGGCAAGACCGGCCTGCTGCGCTGCAAGGACCGCTCGACCGGCGAGCTGCAGCGCGAGTCCCAGATACAGAACGGCGTGTCGATGGGACTCGTGCGCATCTACGAGAAGGGCAAGCTCGCCAAGGAGCACAGCGTCAACGCCAAGGGCAACCTGCACGGCCGCGCGCGCGAGTTCTCGCCCACCGGCCGCGTGCTGCGCGACGCCACCTACGACGACGGCCAGGAGCGCGGACTGGTGCGCAGCTTCTACCCCGACGGCAAGCTGCGCCGCGCGATCTTCTATCCCAACTCCGACACCGGCGGCGGCAACGAGCGCGCATCGGTCGAGTTCACCGAGCACGGCCAGCTCTCGGCCCTGCGCTGCGCCGACGCGCCCACGCTGGCGCCGGTGGTGGACGACGCCAGGCTCTGCGGCTTCTCGGGCACCGGTCCGTCGCAGGTCGACCTGTTCGACGCGCGCGGCATCCTGCGCTCACGGCTCGCATACGTGTCGGGCAAGCGGGTGCGCGCGCAGAGCTTCTACGACAACGGCAAGACTTCGTCGCTCGACGAGACCGTGGGCAACCAGCGCACCGAGCAGAGCTTCTCGTCCGAAGGCGTCAAGCGCCGCGAGACCGCCTTCCTGCTGGTGGAGCGCACGAGCGTCCGCGTGCGCGAGCAGGCCTTCTCCGAAAAGGGCACGCTGGTGCGCGACCAGCGCTGGAACAGCGCGGGCGAGCCGATCGTCGACGACAGCTACTACATCAACGGCCAGCCGCGCAGCAAGTCGGCCTACAGCGGCAGCGGCGACGCGCGCAGCGTCGAGATCACCGAGTTCTACGACAGCGGCCAGCGCGCCGCGCAGGGCCGCTACGAGATCCAGGGCCGCAATCGGCAGATCCCGGTCGGCACCCACCAGCGCTTCAGCGAGAAGGGCACGCTGCTGGCCGAGTCGAGCTTCGACGCCAAGGGCCGCGTCACGCGCGAGCGCGCCTGGGACGAGAACGGCGAACTGCAGCGCGACGACGAAGTCTTCGAGGACGGCTCGCGCAAGGCATACACAAGGTAACGCCCCCAGGCTCCGCGCACTTCGTGTCGCTCCTCCACCCCCTACCGGGGGCAACACCTGCGGCCCGGCGAAGCCGGTTCCGCGGTGTTTCGCGAAAAGAACTTCTCTTGGGAGCTCAGTCCAGCTTGATTCCTGCCTGCTTGATGATCGGGCCCCAGCGCTTCGACTCGGCGCGCGACAGCGCCGCGAACTGCGCCGGCGTGCCCGGCATCGCTTCCATGCCGAAGTCGTCGAAGCGTTTCTGCACGGCCGGCGTGCCGAAGGCCTTGTTCAGGTCGCCGTTGAGCTTGTTGACCACCGCCGCCGGCAGGTTGGCCGGGCCCAGGATGCCCTGGAACGCGAACACCTCCGTGTTGGGCACGCCCACCTCGGCCAGCGTCGGCACGTTGGGCAGCGGCTTGCTGCGCGCGCCCGAGCCGATGGCCAGCACGCGCACCTTGTTGCTCTGCATGACCGGCAGGCCCGAGGCCAGGTCGAGGAACATGCAGGGCACCTGGCCGCCCATCACGTCGGCCATGGCCGGCGCGGCGCCGCGGTACGGAATGTGGGTGATGAAGGTGCCGGTGCGAACCTTGAACATCTCCATGGCCAGGTGGTGCGGCGAGCCGTTGCCGGGCGAGGCGTAGTTGACCTTGCCGGGGTTGGCCTTCACGTAGGCCAGGAACTCCTTGAAGTTCTTCGCCGGGAAGTCCGGGTGCACCACCAGGGCCAGCGGGAACTTGCCGATCGCGCCGATATACGTGAAGTCTTTCTCGGGGCTGAAGGGCAGCTTGCTGAACAGGTGCTCGTTGAAGGCCAGCACCGCGTTGTCGGCCGAGAGGATGGTGTAGCCGTCGGGCTTGCTCTTGGCGACGATGTCGGCGCCGATGTTGGTCGAGGCGCCGGGGCGGTTGTCCACCACGATCTGCTGGCCCAGCGTCTGGCGCATGGCCTCGGCCAGCACGCGCGCGATCACGTCGGTGCCGCCGCCCGCCGGATAGGGCACGACCCACTTGATGAGCTGTGCGGGGTACTCCTGCGCGCGGGCGAAGGGCGATGCGGCCATCGCTGCGCCGGAGGCGAGTGTGGCGAGAAGGGTGCGGCGATCCATGGAATCAGTCTCCAATCTGCTGGTTGTATGTATGTATGTCGTTCCGGAAATCAGGAAGCGGACAGGGATGGTACGGGCAGAGCGCGCAGTGCGTCGGCCAGTGCGGCGCGGCAGCGCGCCTCGTCGCCGACCTGCTCGAACAGCAGCAGCGCGAGCCGCGCGAGGAACAGCGATTCGCGCTCAGCGCCCGCCTCGGTGATGGCGCGCGCGCACTCGGCATAGAGGCGGTCGCGGGCGTCGGGTTGGAGCTGCGGTGCGGTGGTCGTCGTCATGCGGAAATCTCCCGGGCCGCGCGGGCCAGTGCGGGTTGCAGGGCGCCGGCCGGCAGGCGATGCCAGCGCGCGGCCACGTGGCCGTCGGGGCGCAGCAGGTAGACGGCGCCGTCTCGTGCGCCGAGCGCCTCGAACACGGCGGGCGATGCATGCGCATCGGCACCGTCGATGCCCGGGCTCGCGATGCTGCGCACGACGAAGGGCAGCGCGCCCTTGCGTGCCCGCTCGACGTCGGCGGCAGGCAGCGCGACGAGGTCGGGCCGCAGCACCAGCAGCGTGAAGGTGGGCGCGATCCAGTCGGTGAGATGGCCGCGTTCGAGCTGCTGCTCGGGCATCGCCTCGCCCGGCAGCGGGCCGGCGGGCAGCGCATCGCCCTCGCTCGACAGCGGCGACGCCGCATAGCGCACCGCCTGCGTCTGGCGCGGGTTGATGAGCTGCGCGATACCGCGGTGCGCCTCCGACAGCGACAGCGCCGCCTCGCGCAGCAGGTCGAATCCGCGCGAGGGCGGCGACATGAACTCGGTGCTGCGCATCGCGTTCTCGGCGTTGACGTGGAAGGCCTCGATGCGCTCCTGCGAGTACGAATCGAGCAGCTCAGCGTCGGACAGCCCCTTCGCGACGAAGGAGAGCTTCCACGCGAGGTTGTCCGCGTCGTCGAAACCGGAATTGAGCCCGCGCACGCCGAAGATCGGCATTGCGTGCGCTGCGTTGCCCGCGAAGACGACGCGGCCGTGGCGGTAGCTTTCGAGCGTCATCGCGCCGGCGCGGTAGACCGAGGTCCATACCGTCTTCCAGGGCAGGTGGCCTTCGCCGATGGCGTCGAGGTGGCGCTGCACGAACTCGGCCACCGCCGCCGGCTGCAGCGCCTCCTCGGTGCTCTGGCCGGGGCGCAGCTGGTAGTCGATGCGCCAGATGTCGTCGGGCTGGCGATGCATCAGCACGGTCGAGCCGGGGTTCCACGGCGGGTCGAACCAGGCGCGGCGCTCGGTGGGATGGCCGCTCTTCAGTTCGATGTCGATGATCACGTAGCGGCCTTCGTAGCCCTTGCCTTCGAGCGCGAGGCCCATCTGCCTGCGCACGAAGCTCTGGCCGCCGTCGCAGGCCGCGAGCCACTGGCCGCGCAGCCGGTAGGCGCCCTGGGCGCTGCGCACATCGAGCGTCACGCCTTCGCCGTCTTGTGCGAGGCCGGTGAGCTCGGTGCCCCAGCGGATGTCGACGAGCCCCGGCGTGCGCTCGTTGCGGCGCAGGATCTCCTCCAGCAGGTAGTGCTCGGCGTAGTACTGCTCCAGGTTGATCATCGGCGGCAGCTTCTGCCGCTCGTCGTGCGGCATCTCGAAGCGGAACACCTCGGCGGTCTTGTAGAAGCTGCGCCCGCCGGTCCAGGGCAGGCCCTTTTCCATGAAGGCGCCCAGCACGCCGAGCCGCTCCATGATCTCCAGGCTGCGGCGCGAGATGCAGGCCGCACGGCTGCCGACGCACACGGTGTCGTCGGCTTCGAGGATCACGCTGCGCACGCCGTGGTTCGCGAGCCCCAGCGCGAGCGCCATGCCGACCGGGCCGCCGCCCGCGATCACCACGGGGTGGCCGGCGGCTTCGACGCCGTCGGGGCCGAGTTCTGGCGTGCGGGGTTCGTAGCGCGTGTAGTGGAAGGCGCCGACCGAAGGCGGCAATCCGGCATCGGCGCCGGGCTTCGGCGGCACGGGGCCGCTGGCGGCATCGCCCAGGGTGGCAGCGGGGGAGTTCGTCATCCGGCGGGATTGTCCCGATGCGCGGCGAGCGGCAATGTCATAACTTCGTACGAGGTGTTTACCCGTATCCGTCCCCACTTCTCCTCCTTTCCTCACGCATGAGACGCTGGCGCATCCACCCTTGCGAGGACGCCGCGCTGGCCGCGGCCGTGGTCGGCGACGTGCTCTCCGGCGTGGGCACGCCGCTGCTCGCGACCAGCTACCTCAAAGCCATGCAGCGCGTGATGCCGGTGACCTTCTGCACCGTGTTCGTGGTCGATGCCGCCGGCCGCATCGAGCTGGTGTCCGCCGCCAGCAGCTACGGCAGCACGGCCGAGCGCACCTCCGAGCGCTACGTGGCGCAGCGCTTCGACCTGCTCGACCCGAACATGGCCTGGCTCGCCGCGCGCAAGCTGCCCAGGCGCGTGCAGCTGTGGATGGGCCACCAGCGCGCCGACGAGGTGGCCGACCCGGTGTACCGCGCCGCCTGCTACGGCGACGTGGGCATCCGCGAGCGCGCATCGGTGCTGTTGCTGCAGCCCACGGGGCAGCGCGTGGCGGTGAGCTTCTATCGCAGCCTCGCGCAGCCGGAGTTCGGCGCGGCGGACTTCGCGCTCATCGAGGCCCACGCCACGCTGCTGGCTGACGCCACCGCGGCGCACGGCCGCAGCGCAGTCGGCGCCCGCAAGGCGGTGGAGCCCGCCCTCGCCGAAAGGCTGCTGCGCCTGAGCCTGCGCGAGCGCGAGGTCATCGGCCACCTGATGGCGGGCCGCACCGCCAAGGAGGCCGCGCGCCAGATCGGCGTGGAGCTGACGACCGTGCGCACCCACCAGTACCGGGCGTTCCGGCGGCTGGGGATACGGTCGCAGAAGGAGCTGCTGCGCGGAACGCCGGCAGCCTAGCCTCCGGACCTGACCCGGCTTGCAGCTTCAGTCATCCAAGCGCGACAACGTTGCGCTGTGCCTAAGGCAAGCACGCCCCGGCTTGCTTTGCGAGGTTGCCAAGAAAAGGCCGCGTGGGCCCGACCGAGTTAGTCAGCGTGGGCCTTGGCCATGGCCGTGGCGTAGTTCGCCGAAACTGGAAACAGTCACCATCACGCTTCATTGCCTTCATTGAGCTGAGCCTCCGCTTTCGCCAGGCGCGCCAGCACCTCATCGAAGGCGAGCGGAGCGCTGGCGAACATCTGCTGCATCGCGGCATAGTCCTGAGCGAGCGCCGTCCGCCGCGCAGTCGATGGCACCAGGCGAAAAGTACCGGCGCGTGCCAGGTCGTACCTTGCCCATCCGCGCGAAAACACCCGGCTCTTCCAGGCGACCACGTGTGCGCACAGGGAGGCATCGGCCAGGAAGCGATCGGCGTCTTCGTGCTCCAGCAGGCGCGCCATGTCCGAATAGTGCCGCGCATAGCGATCGGGCAAGCCCTGCCCGTCCGGCCGGTGGAACTCCGCGTGCAGGATCGTCGCCTTCTCCCAGAACGTCCGTTCCAGCGCCAGTGCGGTGACCTCGCAATGCCAGTCCTCGAAGATGGAGGGGAACACGTCACTCACGAGCGGCCGGATCCGGTGGCGCTGCGTGGGTTGCTGATCGGTCAGCGTACCAAGCTCGAGCTTGACCTCGCGCTGGATATAAGAGAAGCCCGTGCCATGCTGCGTCGGATATCGGAAATACAGGATGGGAGAGCACGCTACCTCGTCGTCCTCGTAACGCAGCCAGCTATCGGCGGCGCGTGGCGCACCCAGCGCCCCGCGAATGACGGACTCCAGCAATGGCTGCATCACTTGCGCGACCTTGATGCCACACAGGCGCTGCATTTCCAGCACCGCCGCATCGCGCCGCGTTCGACTCACCAGCGCATCGAAGCCCTCGGCATCGGCGCCGACGAACGCGGGTACGAGGCACAAGTCGATGTCCTCCGAAAAACGATCGATGACGCCATAGACCTTCGACAACGACGTACCGCCCTTGAACACAAGGTGCGGCGCGACATCGGGCAGCGAAAACAGCTGCCCCAGGAGCCAGCTGACCCAGAAATCCTTCTCCAGCATGACCTGCTGGCCCGCGCGTCCGGCGGCCGCCTGCTCGAACACGAGAGCGCGCCGTTCGGCCGGCAGCGACAGGAACCGACCGGCCAGCGGAGGTGTTTCGCTCATGATGACGAAGCCGGCTGCGGGGAGGAAGCGCGCTCATCGCCGTCGCAGGCCAGTTCGCGCAGGAACGGCTGCATCCAGACCGGGGCGAGCGCAATGTCTTGAATGAGCTTGGCCCGCTCGGCTGCGGGAAGCGTCTGCCGCAACCGGCGAACCCGCTCCGGGGTGATGTTCTTGGGCCCCAGGCTCTTGAACGCCTGAATCACCAGTCCGCTGAGACGACCCGCCGCGGCCATGTCGCGCGGCGTGGTGCGTTTGAGCGTGATCTGTAGCGGGCCCGCCTGTACCGAGCGTGCGGTGCCATCGGTCAGGAGCACCACTTTGGCGGGCACCTGCTCCGACAGGCCCAGCAGGTTGGCGGCATAGGCGCCGGTCGGTTGCGTGCGGATGCGGTCCTTGCCTGCCAGGGCGCGCACGACGGCGTCGACACTCGGCCAGAGCGCGCCGAGCAGTTCGTCTTGCCGCGGCTTGTCATAAAGGCCGCGCGACAGACGGCGCAGGTTGCCAGACGCAACAAGGCGCTGCAGCGCCTTGTCGATCCCGGCGCGGCTGCCAAGGCTCGCAAAGCTGGCTGGGGTAAAGACTGTGCCGCGCGTGGCCCGCTGTACCCGGCGGGCCAGTTGAGTGTCGATGCTGTCAGGGGATGGTGCGCGCGGCATGGAAAGCTTCTATTTGACCGAAAAATACCATGTTTTTCAGTCAAATAAAGCACCATATTTCGTCCAAATTACGCGATTTCCATTCGGAAAATCTCGCAAGCCTCGGCAAACCACCAAACTCCTACTGCAGTCAAGAACTCCAGCTTCGGGCTGGTGTTCGGGGACGCCGCGTCAGCCTTCGGGAAGCCCCTGCGCTTCCTCTCCGGGCGCATCACCCTGCGGCTTCACCAGCGACACCGGCGCCTCCTTCGGACGCCCCGCGGTGGACACGATCTCCTGGTCGATCGCGCCGAAGATCGAGCGCCCGTCCAGCCCCTTCATCTCGATGCGGATGGTGTCGCCGAACTTCATGAAGTCGGTGTAGGGCTGGCCGGTCTGGATGGTCTCGATGCAGCGCTTCTCGGCGATGCACGAGTAGCCCTTGGGCCACTCCATCTGGCCGTCCTTTTTCTCCACGCCCTTGTTGCTCACGGTGCCGCTGCCGACGATGCTGCCGGCGCGCACGTTGCGCGTCTTGGCGATGTGGGCGATGAGCTGGCCGAAGTGGAAGGTCATTTCCGGGCCGGCGTCGCACATGCCGACCTTGCGGCCGTTCCAGCTGCTTTGCAGCGCGAGGTGCACGCGGCCGTGCTGCCAGGCTTCGCCGAACTCGTCGAGCGTGACGGCCACGGGGCTGAAAGCGGTGGCGGGCTTGCTCTGGAAGAAGCCGAAGCCCTTGGCGAGCTCGGCCGGGATGAGGTTGCGCAGGCTCACGTCGTTGGCCAGCATCACGAGACGGATGCCGTCGAGCGCCTGGTCGGGCGTGGCGCCCATGCGCACGTCGCCGGTGACGACGGCGATCTCGGCCTCGAAGTCGATGCCCATGGCCTCGCTGGGCACGACCACGTCGTCGGTCGGGCCGAGGAAGTCGTCGCTGCCGCCCTGGTACATCAGCGGGTCGGTGTAGAAGCTCTCGGGCACCTCGGCGTTGCGCGCCTTGCGCACCAGCTCCACATGGTTGATGTAGGCCGAGCCGTCGGCCCACTGGTAGGCGCGCGGCAGCGGGGCCATGCACATCGAGGGGTCGAAGGGAAAGGCGTGGCGCGCGCGGCCGGCGTTGAGATTCGCGTACAGGTCCTGCAGCTGCGGGCTCATGAAGCCCCAGTCGTCCAGCACCTGCTGCAGCCGGTTGGCGATGCCGGTGGCGTAGTGGGCGAGCGTGAGGTCGCGCGAGACGACGACGAGCTGGCCGTCGCGCGAGCCGTCCTTCAGGGTGGCGAGTTTCATGATGCGGTGCGTGCGTGCGTGAGGACTGGAGCGGACCGCCGGCACGGGCCGGTCGCCGCCCCCACTTAAACTGGTTGGACGGGCGGCAGTTTACCGAGGTGGTCTTTGGTGAACCTCCGGGCCGGCGCCCCACTCCACATACCGATGCCGACGCTCGTCGCCCCTTCTTCCTCGCCGTTGCTGCCTCCCGGCCTGCCGGGGCGTCCGTCGTGGCGGGTGCTGATCGGGCTGACGCTGCTGGTGGGGCTGGTCCACGTGCTGCTGCTCGGGCTGGCGCCGATGGCCATCGGCCCGGAGCCCTCGCCGCTGGCGAACAAGTTCAGCACGCGCACCATCGTGATCGCGCCGCCGGCCGCCGAGGCGCCCGCACCGGCAGCCGCGCCCGCCGAAGCGAAGCCCGCGCCGCCACCGAAGCCCAAACGGCCGCGCGAAGCCTCGGTGCCCAAACCGAAGCCCGCACCGAAGCCGGCGGCCGCCGAACCGTCGCCCGAACCTGAGGCAGCCGCAACACCCACGCCGCAAACGCCCGACCTGACGGCCCAGGCCGCTACCGATTCAGGAGCAACACCGCCCGAAGCGGCGGCCAGCGCGCCGGCTGGGGCGACATCGCCTTCCGGCGGCAGCGGAACCGGCACCCAGGCGGCAGCCGGCGGGGAGGCCTCGGGCACCATCGCCGGCACGCAGGCGATGAAGATCCCGGGCTCGGTCACGCTGGACTTCGAGGCGACCGGGCAGAGCGGCTCATCCCCCCAGCGCGGCGTGTTCGGCGAGCTGGTCTGGCTGCAGGACGGCACCCGCTACGACGGCCGGCTGACGCTCAAGGCCGTGTTCTTCACCCTGCTCAACTGGCACAGCACGGGCCGCATCGGCCCTTCGGGCCTGGAACCGGAGAAGTATTCCGAAAGCCGCAAGTCCGAGGTCGCCTCGCATTTCGTGCGCGACCAGAACCAGATCGTCTTCAGCAACAACGCGCCCCCGGTGCCGCTGCTGCCGGGCGCGCAGGACCGCATGAGCGTGATGATGCAGCTCGGCGGCCTGCTGGCGGCCAGCCCGCAGCGCTATCCCGCCGGCACCAGGATCTCGGTGCAGACCGTGGGTCCTCGGGACGCCGATGTCTGGGTCTTCGTGGTCGGAGAGGAGGAAAAGCTCAGCCTGCCGGCCGGCGAATTCACCGCCCGCAAGCTCACGCGCGACCCGCGCAAGGCCTTCGACCGGAAACTGGAGCTCTGGCTGGCGCCGGAATACGGGTATCTACCCGTTCGGATCAAGCAAACCGAGACCAACGGGGACTTCGCTGACGCCCAGTTGCGCAAACCCCTGCCTTCAGGGCCACCCAATTGAGGAGAAAGTCACACTAACGAAGCGAAAGGAGCCAGGGATATGCCAATTAGCCAGTTGGTTTTACAGATAGACAACCTATCTTGAAACTGGCGCGTTGATTGCTATCTAACCCCCATGAACGCCATCGACATTCTCACAGGGCCCGCCATGAACATGCTTTATGACTCGGAGTCTTTCGTCGTCGTGCACGTGCAGCCCAACGAGGGCGACGCGCCCGCGCAGCCGAACATGCCGGTCCTGGAGCGCCATGGCTTCGAGATCGTGGACAAGCGATCGGGCAAGGAGGTCTACCTCGACGGCTCCTGGGCCGAACTGTTCCAGCAGCAGATCGCCGCCTGGCAGCTTAATACCCCCACGCAGGAAGAAGTCGAGGACACGCTCGAGGGCTACGCCGAACTGGCGCACACCCCGGTTCTGGTGCACTGAGCCCGATCCGGCCAGCTTCCCGAAAGATCACCAAGAAGCGCCCCGAGGGGCGCTTTTTTCATGCCTTGCCGTCCCCCGGCGCCCTCAGCGGTAGATCCATCGGAACATCGGCCCCACGATCAGCAGCACCGCCACCAGCCGGCAGACCTGGAAGGCCGTGACCACCGGCACGCCCAGTTGCAGCACCTTGGCGGTGATCGACATCTCGGCGATGCCGCCGGGCGAGGTGCCCAGGATCATCGTGGCCGGATGCAGCCCTGTCGCCCACGCCAGCAGCCACGCCACCGCGGCGCAGAGCAGCAGCATGCCGAAGGTGCCCAGCACCACCGAGCCCAGCCAGCGCGGCGCCGTGTGCAGGAACTCGCGGCTGAAGCGCACGCCCAGGCTCACGGCGATGACCAGCTGCGCCGTGTTCGACATCCACGCAGGCACGGCCGACAGCGACTGGCCCGCGATGGTGAAGCCCATCGCCACCAGCAGCGGCCCGATGAACCACGGGTTGGTGCGCTTCAGCGCGCGCATCGCCAGGGCGCCGAGGCCCGTGGCCGCCGCCAGCAGCGCGAGGCCGCCCGGGTTCACTTCCCGCACGCCGGGCGGGTTGATCTCCAGCCCGTGCAGCCCGCTCCATTGCATCGCGAAAGGGATGGTCACCGTCACCACCACCAGCCGCAGGCTGTGCGCCGCGGCCACGAGATCGGTGCGCGCCCCGGCCGATTCGGCCATCAGCGTCATCTCCGATGCACCACCGATGGCGCCCGAGAAGTAAGTCGTGGCTCTCATGGATCGATCCGGTACATGCGGCATGCGCCCCGCATGCATCGCGTGCAGCCAGCGTCCGAAGCCCACACCCAGCAGCAGCGCCCACGCGATCGCCAGCACGATCGCCCACCACACGCTGGCCACCAGCCCGACCACGTGCGGCGTGAAGTAGAGCCCCAGCGCGGTGCCGATGGTCCATTGCCCCACGTTGCGCAGCGGCGTGAAGCTGGCGGTGGGCGCGCCTGCGATCGAGGCCAGCGACACCGCGAGCAGCGGGCCGATCATCCAGGGCAGCGGGGTGCGCAGCGCGAGGCAGACGCCCGCGGCAGCGAGCGCGAGCAGCAGCGTGGCCAGCACGCGAACGGGATATCGGGAAGGCACGGACCGGAAGAAGGGACGACAGGGAAAAGCGGCGGCGGACGGCACCGCGTGCGCACGCCGGGGGCATAGTATGGCGCGATGCCCCTTCCATACTGGCCCGCCCGGGTTTCACGCTTCCTGCTGCTGCCCCTGTTCGCCGCGACCGCATTCACGGGCTGTTCGGCGCTGTCCTCTTTCTCCGGCGCCGACGCGCCCGGCGCTCCCATCGCGCGCCGTGTGGCGGCACTTCAGCCGGTCGACGCCCTGCTGATCGGCGAGCAGCACGATGCGCCGGAGCACCATGTCATCGAGCGCGAGGCGGTCGAGGCGCTGGCCGCGCGCGGCCATCTCGCCGCCCTGGCGCTGGAGATGGCCGAGGAAGGCCGCAGCACCGCGCAGCTCGCGCCCAACGCCACCGAGGCGCAGGTGCAGGCCGCGCTCGACTGGAGCGACAAGGCCTGGCCCTGGGCCAGCTACGGCCCCGCCGTGATGGCTGCCGTGCGCGCCGGCGTGCCGGTGATCGGCGCCAACCTGCCGCGCTCGCGCATGAAGAACGCGATGGCAGACGTCTCTCTCGACGTGCAGCTCAACGGCGAGGCCTTCACCGCCCAGCAGGACGCCGTGCGCGACGGGCATTGCCGGATGCTTCCCGAATCCCAGATCGTTCCCATGACGCGCATCCAGGTGGGCCGCGACCGCGCGATGGCGCAGGCCATCGTCAAGGCGCGGAAGCCGGGCCAGACGGTGCTGCTGATCGCGGGTGCCGGCCACGTGGTTCGCACGCTCGGCGTGCCGCAGCACCTGCCCGACGACGTGAAGATCGCCACCGTGCGGCTGCTGGCGGCGCCCTCCTCTGCGAGCGGCCCCGAAACAGGCGACTACGACCGCATCTGGCGCACGCCGCCGCTGCCCGAGAAGGACTACTGCGCCGAGTTCAAGCGCCAGGCCCGCCCGCAACCGAAGGCCTGACCCGAAAAGAAAAAACGCCGCCGGCCCGAAGGCCCGCGGCGTTTTTTGTCGCCCCGGGAACGGCGCCGATCAGCGCGAGGTGATCGTCGACACCGCCGAGTTGCCCGTCGCCGATGCGGTGATCTGGTTGCCCGCGGTGCGCAGCGTGCTGTTGCCCACCGGACCCGAGATGCCGACCCCGAAGTTCACGCTGGTCACCGTGGCCGTCACCGCGCCGGTGTTGACCTGGTAGTTGCCCACCGCCGCGCTTGGCGCACCGGTGTTCAGCGCCGTCTGTGTCACGCGGTTGGTCGCGCTGTTGCCGAAGGCCTGCGCAGCCAGCGTGTTGCCGGTGACGCCGGCGGTGCCGTTCGACACGCCCGCGCCGGTGCCGTTGAGCGCCACTTGGTAGCTGGTGCCCGTGCTCGTGGCCGTGACCGCGCCCGCGTTGTTCTGGCTGTTGAGGATCGCCGCGCTCGCGCCGACGTTCAGGGCCAGCGGCGCGCCGACGAGGTTGGACGAGCCCGCCGCGGCAGCGCCGCCGTAGCTGCTGCCTGCGCTCGACTCCAGCACGTTGGTCGCCGCATTGCCGCGCGCCAGCGCCGCCGTGGTGTTGCCGTCGAGCGAGACGCTGCTGCCGTTGAGCGGCACCGCGCTCGCGAGCGTGGCGTTGGCCACGGTGCTCGACGTCGCCGTCACGCCCGCCGTGCTGCCCTGCACGTTGAGAATGCCGGCGCTCGCGCCCTGCGTCGCGCTACTCGCCACCGTGGCGGTGTTGGCGGCGCGGTTCGCCGTGGCTTCAGCCAAGGTGCTGTTGCCCGAGACCGTGAACGCGCCGTTAGCCAGCGTCGTCGTGGGCGCGGCGTTGTCGTCGTTGCGGATCGTGGTGGCGGCTGTGCTGCTCACGGTCGATGCGGCCGTCTGGCGGTTCGACAGCACGTGGTCGGCGGTGGCCGCGATGTTGTCGGGGCTGCCGGTCTCGCTGAGCGTGGCGGAGCCCGTCGCGCCCGCCGGCTGGGTGTTGACCGCGCTCACGCTCAGCGCGTTGGCCGCGTCGTTCATCACGCCCAGCGCGGCGTTGCTGTTGCCCGAGAGCCGCACGGTCGAGCTGGTGGAGCCGGCCGGCGCGAACACTTCGAGCGTGGACGACGCAGTCACCGCCGCGGTGCCCGACTGGCTAGACTGCAGCGCGCTGCGTGCGCCCACGTTCGAGCCCGCCAGCGTCACGCTGTTGAGCGCGGTGTTGGCCACGGCCTTGGCGCTCTGGCTGTTGCCGCTCACGCTCAACGTGGAGGCGCTGACCGCAGACAGCGGCGCCGAGTCGATACCGATGCTGCCCGTCGCGGTGGCTGACACGGTGCCGGTGCCGACCTGCACGTTGGCCAGCGCATGGTCGGCCGACACCGCGACGGTCGAGGCCGGCCCGCCGGTGGCGGTCGCCGATGCCGGCAGTCCTCCGGCGATGGCGCCGCCCTTCACGTCGATGCTGTTGGTCGCGGCGCTGCCGGTAGCGGCGGCTGTGGTGCCGTTGCCGTCCAGCGTGGCGCTGCTGCCAACCACCGCGGTGGGGCCGGTAAGCATGAGCTTTGTCGCGTTGTTGGCATTGGCGGTCACGGCCGCGCTGCTGTCTTGTGCGTTCAGCACCGCCGTCCTGGCTGACTGCGAGGCGCCGCCGGCCAGCGAAGCCGCGTTGGTCGCGCGGTTGGCCGAGGCTTCGGAGTACGTCGTGTTGCCCGAGGCCGCGAAGCTGCTGTTGAGCTGTCCCGAGTTGCCGGCCACCAGCCGGTCTTCGTTGTAGACGGCCGTGTCGGCGGTGCTGCCGACCGAGGTTCCGGCCGACTGGCGGTTCACCAGCACCTGGTCGCCCGTCGCCAAGGTGTTGCCCGGCAGCGGGCCCTGGGCGATGAGCGCCGGCACCGGGAGCGCGCTGGAGGTGCCGCCTGTCACGCTGAGCTTGTTGTCCACGTCGTTGATCACGCCCAGCGCCGTGTTGGCGTTGTTCGACAGCTTCACCGACGAGCCCGACACCGAGGCCGGTGCAAAGGCCTGCGTGAAGGAGCGTGCCTCCACCGCCGCCGTGCTGCCCTGCGAGGACAGCAGCGCGGCGCGCGCTGATACGCCGGTGGCCGCGAGCACGATGGCGTTGCTGCCGGTGTTGGCGACGGCCTTCGCGCCCTGCGTGTTGTTCGAGGCGCTCAGCATGGAGCCCGAGATGACCGCGCCCGGGGCCGTGTCCACGCCGAAGGCGGCCGCCACCTTGGAAGAGATGGTCGGGCTGGTCACCAGCTGGATGCTGGAGAGCGCATGGTCGGCCACCGCGCCTGCAATGCCACCGATGTCGGCTGCGCCGCCGAGCGGCAGCCCGTTGCCCACCGCGATGGTGTTGCCCTTCACGTCGATGCGGTTGGCCGCGGCGTTGCCCGTGGCCAAGCCGCTTGCGGAGTTGCCGTCCACCGCCACCTGCGCGCCCTGGATGCTCGCGCCGCCCAGCACCACCTGCACGCCGTCCTTGTTGGTCAGCAGCGGGCCTTCCTGGCCGGTCAGCGAACTCACGGCCGCGCTGGTGAGCTGCAGGTTCTGCACCGCGGTGGTGGTCGAGACGCCGACCGCATCGATGGCCACGCCGTTGCTCGCGCTGTTGCTGGTCGCGCCGGCCAGCGTGGCGTTGCCGGTGGCAGCGATCTTCGAGTTGCTGACCGCGCCGCCGACGGAGATGTTGACTTCGGGCCCGCCGCTGCGCTGCGCCGACACCGAGCCCTGGCCCGACTGCGCGTTCTGCACGCTGAAGGCCGCGTTGGTGGCGAGCGTGTTGCCCGTGAGCGTCGCGCCCGACAGCGAGAAGCCGGAGGTGTTGATGTTGTTGCCCGTCACCTTCACTGTGTTGCCGGTGGCGCGGCTGCCGTAGGCCAGCGCCTCGGCCGTGTTGCCCGAGTTGGTGGCCGAGCCGCCGGTCAGCGTGCCCGTGACCGTGGTGCGCGCCACGATGCCCCCGGCCGCGGTGGCGTCGACGACGGTGCCCGTGCCCGCCACCGCCTGCGTGTTGGTGACGTTGGCCACAGAGGCATTCGCGCCGCTGACGTTGTTGAGGTTCAGCGTCACGCCGCTGGCCGCGTCGTTGCCGTAGGCGGCGGCGACGAAGGCGTTGCCGCTGTTCGCGACGCTCGCGGCGGAGACGTTGCCGGCGACCGTGACCGCGAAGGTGTTGGGTCCGGTGGCTGCCGAATTGACGTTCGCCTGCACCGACTGGTCGTTGAGCACGCCATAGGCGGCGCTCACCGTCGGCAACGCGCCGGCCGCGTTGCTGAAGGGCAGCCCACTGAGCGCGTCGACGGTAACGCTGGATGCCGGCGTGATGCCCAGGCCGGGCGCCGCCGCCACGTTGCCCGCGCTCACGCCGAGCGTGTTGGCGGCCGAGTTGCCGTAGGCGATGGCGCGCTGCAGGTTGTCGGTGAGCGAGGCCGAGCCGCCGGCGAGGTTGCCGTTCACCAGGATCCGCGCCTCGGGGTTCGACAGCCCCGCACCGACGGCGGAGTTCGCGTCGTTCATCTGCACGCTCGCGATGCCCGCGCCCGTGCCCACCGAGTTGCCCGAGAGCGTGAGCGTGTTGGTGGCGCCGCTGCCCAGCGCCACGGCTTCCTGCCGGTTGCCGTCCAGCGACAGCGTGCTGTTGCCCACCGCCGCGCCGCCGCCGTTGGCGGTCAGCCAGATCTGCGAGCCGATGTTCACGGCCGCGACGCCGCCGCCGTAGTTGCCCTGCAGGTTGGTGAGCGTGGCCGAGCCGCCGGCGGACACGCGCCCGTCGGAGTTGGTGCCGCCCGTGAGCGCGGCGTTGCCCGTGCCCAGCGCCACCGTGCCGGCCTGCAGCGCGAGGCTCTGCGTGATCTGGTTGCCCTGCGCGCTGGCCGCCGAGGTGTTGTCTGAAACGCTGACCGAGCTGCCCGTGGTCTGGCCCGTGCCGGGCGACTCGCCGGTCTGCGCCGCGATGACCGAAGGCAGCAGCAGCGCGCTGACCGGTGCATTCAGGTTGGCCTGCTGGTTCGACACCGCGGTGGTGCCGGTGAACGAGGCCGCGTTCTTGCCGGTGGCAATGGCGCTGGAGGCGGTGTTGCCCGTGACAGTGGCCGTGACGCTGTTGTCCGCCAGCGTGACCGCGCTGTTCTTGCTCGACTGCACGCCGGCCAGGATCTGCGCGCCCACGGTCTGCGCGACGGTGATCACGCCGAGGTTGCCCTGGCTGTTGACGATGGCCAGGTCGCTGTTGACGTTGCTGGTCACGCCCGCGCCGTTGTGGATGCTGTTGTTGGCCGCGGTGGCCGCCGTGCCGCTGCCCGCGACGCTCACGTCGTCGACCACGATGCGGTTGCCCGCAACGCCGGCCGTGGCGCCCAGCGCCTCGTTGCCCGTGGCCTCGCTGGAGATCGCGTTGCCCTGCACCGATAGCGACCCCTGCAGCACGTTGGAGCCGCCTGCGGGCGCGCCGCTGACGATGCCCACGATCACCGAGCCGGCGTTGAGCGCGCTGCGCACCGCGAGGATGCCGTTGCCGTTCGCCTGCAGGTTCGCGACCACCGCCGAGCCGGCGAAGGTGGGCGCGCCGCCCGACTGGATCTCGGCCGTGCTGCTGGCGCTGTTGGCCTTGAGCACGGCCGAGATCGAATTGCGTTCCAGCGACGCGGCCGTGGTCATCGTGTTGCCCGCGTTCGCGGTCAGCATCAGGTCGACCATGTTGCCCAGCACTTGCGCGCTGGAGCCCACCCCCGTTGCCGACTGCAGCGAGGTGACGACGATGTTGCCCTTCGCGTCGAAGAGCGGTGCACCCACCGGATAGGTCAGCACCGAGGTGCCGGCCTGCGCCGGCGCAGCCGCCGCGGCTGCGCCCGAAATCACCGAGCTGCCGCTGTTGAGCGTGGTGGCGGCCGAGATGGTGTTGTCGGCGTTGACCACGCTGCCGGTCTGCAGCGTGCTCGACTCCGACGCGAGCTTGCTGCCGGTCACGCTGCTGTCGATGACGCCAGTGTTGGTAGCCACGCCCAGCGTTGCCGCGTTGTTCACCGGAGAACCGGGCGCCGGCTGGATGCCGTTGCCGAAGCTGTTGCCGGTGGCGGTCGCGCCGATCAGGTTGCCGCTGGTGTTCACCGCCACCGGGTTCGGGTTCGACGGCGTGCCGGTGGACGTGGTGCCCACGGTAGCGCCGGTGATGGTGGCGTTGACGTTGGCCGAGTTGGTGGTGCCCGCATTCACCGAGGGCGTGCCGGTGGCCGTGCCGTTGTAGGCGGCATCGACCGAAGTCTCCGCGGCCTGCGCGCCGGAGGCCGCGGCGATCAGCGCCAGCGCGACTGCGGTGCCGATGCTGCTGCGGCTGAACATGGGCGCGCGTGCGGCCCGGCTCTGGATCTTGCGTGCTTTCATGTCGTGACTCCTCGGATGTTGGATGCGGTCTGGCTTGGAAAACGGATGGATGCGCGGTGCGTGGAGCGCGCGGAGCGCCGGTCAGTCGCCCTTGACGGCGCTGTCGGAAGAAGACGAAGGCGCGGCGCCGCCGACCACCGGGCTGCCGACGCGCAGCTTGGCGATCTCCTGCAGCCCCGGGCCGTCGCGGTGGATCGAGGTGTCGGCCGCGTCGGGCCGCCAGGTGATGCTGATCGCGCCCGGCGCCACGCCGCGGTTGGCCAGCGCCGAGGTGACGGCCGCGATGCGCTGGTCGGTGAGCTCGTCGCGCTTGCGGGCGTCCCAGTTCTCGGTGTCGCGCGCCACCAGCACGATGTCGGTCGTGCCCTTCTTGGCCGCACCCGCGATCTGGTCGATGAGCGCGAGCGAGGCGCCGCCCAAGGTAGTCGCGCCGAAGTCGAAGGGCACCTGCGTCGCCGTGCCCGTGAGGCGCGCACCACCCGCGCCACCGGCGTTGACCGCCACGCTGCCCTGCGCGACTGGCGAGGTGACAGCCGCGCCGCCCACCGCCGCTTCGCCGGGGTTGTCGACCTTGCGCAGCTCGGCCGCGGGCGTGAGCGGAATGGGCTCGCCGCCGCCGGGGCGCATCGTCATGCAGGGCCGGTGGTCGACCTGCGTGACGGCGGCCATGAGGCGCACCACGCCCTCTTCCAGCGCGGCGCGCACGCCCATCTGCACAGGCTCCTGGCCCTTGGCGCCGATGTCCACGTCGTACAGCTTGCTGCCGAAGAAGCGGAACACGTTCAGGCCCACTTCGTAGCCGTTGAACTGCTTGGTGAGGCTCACCGTGCGCACCACCATCAGCGACTTGGTGTCGACGATGCGCAGGTCGATGCTCACCGACTGGCTGAAGGTGCGCGCCTTCACGCCCACCTGGTTCACGCCGAACTCCGCGCCGCCGGAGTTGATGTTGTAGTTGAGCTCGGTGATGCCACCCACGATGAAGTAGTCGGACTTGTTGATGGTGCCGCCGAAGTACGGCAGCCACGGCACGTTCTGCCCGCCGTTGGGGCCGCCGAGCTGGTGCGTGCGTCCGTCGCCGAGCTGGCGCCGGTCGGCATACGCGAGCTCGCGCTCGGCGATCACCGGGTCGAAGCGCTCGGCGATGCTCACAGCGCCGCCGAGCTTGCCGAGTGCCGAATACACCATCAGCGCGCCGCCTTGCGTGATGGCGTTGCCTTCGTTGATGCTGTACTTGCCGGTGTAGTCCTTCACGTCGCCCACGCCGATGATCACCGGCGGGCGCCGCGTGGCCGCGATGTGGTCGGCGTAGCAGGCGAGCACCGCCTCCATCGGCGTGACGTTGTCGCGCACCGCGGGGCCGAGCACCACGGGTGCCTCGTTCGGTGCGAAGCGCTGCTGCGGCGCGGAGACGCAGCCTGCGAGCGCCAGCGTGGCGACGGCTGCTGCGAGAACGAATGTGCGGCGGATGCGATGCTGCATGACTCGCTCCCGCTCAGTTGAGCACGCCGAAGGCGCAGGCCGAGCTGCCGCCCACGCTCGCGGTCTGCGCACCGGTGTTGCCCTGCGCCGAATTCAGCGCCTGGTTGGCCGCGCCCTGCACCTGCGAACTGGTGCCGCCGACGATGCCCGATGCGACCGCGCCCGAGTTGGCCTGCGAGGTGCCCACCGTCGCGCCACCCAGCGTGCCCACCGCGGTGCGGCTGTCGTTGCCCGATGCGTTCGAGGTGGCGCCCGCCGTGCTCGGCGAGTTCGCGACCGTGCTGTTGTTGCCGTCGTTGCCGGTGGAGGTGGCCGAGACGTTGCAGTTGTACTGGCGGCCGACGTAGTTGTTGGTGTTGTAGACCGGCGCGGCGTAGTAGCCGCTCTTCTGCTTGCGGATCATGTCCTGGATCGCGGCCTGGTTGACCTTGTCGGTGCTGGTCTGGAACTGCCATGCGGCGTTCTCGCCGACGTTGTTGGCGTGCGCAGCCAGAGGCATGCACAGCAGTGCCCAAAGAAATACGCGTTGCATGACGGTCCCTCTTTCGAAAACACACCCGATGGATTTACGAGTGCTGCGTTTCGCGGAGGGATGCTAGGGACCAGCTGCCATGGCCGGTATCCCTGGAACCGGTAGGCGGCATCCCGCGAACCGGTAGAAATAACGAAGAAGGGAAAGCCCGCGCGATCTGCGCGAGGCACGCAGGCAGCGCGCGCGGCTCAGGCTAGTCGCCGAACCAGAACAGCAGCCAGACGCTGACCGAACCGAGAACCACCGTCATGAGCACGATCTGGCCGGTCGTGGGCAACGGCCTGTCCATCCAGCGTTCGATGTTTTTCGACATCCTCGTCCCCCGGTCTTGGAATGGGGACGCAGCGTGATGCAACTGCGCGCTTCTGTCAAAGCAGTAGAAATGCTCTTGCCGTCTTGCGCGCCCGATCAGGCAATCTAAGGATTCAGAAAGACAGCTGCATCGTCTCTGCCTGTGCAGTCTTTTCGTCGACGCGCACATCGGCCGCCGGCAGCGCGCATTCATGCTCCAGCAGGCGCCGCTTGCGGAAGACGCCGCCCGCGTAACCCTTGAGCTCGCCGTTCCTGCCGATCACGCGATGGCACGGCACGATGATGCTGACGGGGTTCGATCCGTTGGCCGCGCCGACGTCCATGGCCGCGCGCGGATCGTCGAAGCCCAGCTGCCTCGCGAGTTCGCCATAGCTGGTGGTGCGCCCCGCCGGAATGCGGCGCAGCGCGGCCCACACCTTGCGCTGCAGCGCATCGCCGAGCGTCGCGACTGGAAGCGCATCGATGGCGGCGAACTCGCCTTCGAAATAGCGGCGCAGGGCATCGGCTACGGCAAGCGGCGCGGCGATGCCTTCGGCGAGTTCGATCCGGTCGTCGTGCAGCTGCCGCAGGAGGCGATGCAGGCGGGCGCGATGGTCCGCGAAGTCCAGCGCATGGATCGCGCCGGTGTCGTCGGTGACGAGAAGAAGCTCGCCCAGCGGCGAGGCCAGACGGCTGAGTTGCAGCTTCAGCATGATCGTGTCCTTCAAAGGCAAAGGCGGCGGGGCCGCGAACATTCACATGCTGCGCGTTCCCCGCCGCCTTCACCGGCCGTATCCGGACATCGATCTCCGGCCAGCCGCCGGCACTGCGCTCCTGCTCAGGCGTGCGCCTTGATCGAGTCGGCCAGCGTGTTCACCAGCGTGTCGATGTGCGACTTCTCGACGATGTACGGCGGCGCGATCACCAGCACGTCGCCCGCGGGCCGCACCAGCGCGCCCTTGTGGAAGCATTCGAGGAAGATCTCGTAGGCGCGCTTGCCCGGCGTGCCCGCAATGGGCGCGAGCTCCACCGCCGCGGCAAGGCCGAGGCTGCGGATGCTGATGACGTTGGGCAGGCCCTTGAGCGTGCTGTGGAAGGCATCGCCCAGCACCTTGCCCATTTCGCCGGCGCGCGCGAAGAGGTTCTCCTGCTTGAACAGATCGAGCGTGGCGATGGCCGCGGCGCAGGCCACGGGGTGGCCCGAGTAGGTGTAGCCGTGGAAGAACTCGACCACGTGCTCGGGTGCGTCGGTCTTCATCATCGCGTCGTAGAGCTTGTCTCGGCAGATCACGCCGCCCAGCGGGATGACGCCGTTGGTCACGCACTTGGCGAAGTTCAGCATGTCGGGCACCACGCCGAAGTAGTCGGACGCGAAGTTGGTGCCCATGCGGCCGAAGCCGGTGATGACCTCGTCGAAGATCAGCAGGATGCCGTGCTTGTCGCAGATCTCGCGCAGGCGCTTGAGGTAGCCCTTGGGCGGCAGGTACCAGCCGGCCGATCCGGCCACCGGCTCCACGATGATCGCGGCCACGTTGCTCGGGTCGTGCAACGGCAGGATGCGCGTCTCGAGCTCGACCAGCGGGTCTTCGGCCCACACCGGCTCCTCGTTGTGGATGTAGGCGTGGTTCACCGGATCGTGGATGAAGCGCATGTGGTCCACTCGCGGCAGGAAGGCCGAGCCGAACACCTTGCGGTTGCCCGGGATGCCGCCCACCGACATGCCGCCGAAGCCCACGCCGTGGTAGCCCTTCTCGCGGCCGATGAACACGTTGCGGTGGCCCTCGCCGCGCGCGCGGTGGTACGCCAGCGCCACCTTCATCGAGGTGTCGGCGGCTTCGGAGCCCGAGTTGCAGAAGAGCACCTTGTTGAGGTCGCCGGGAGCGAGCGAGGCAATCATCTCGGCCGCCTTGAAGGCCTTGTCGTTGCTCACCTGGAAGGCGGTGGCGTAGTCGAGCGTGTCGAGCTGCTTCTTGATCGCCTCGTTGATCGGCTTGCGGTTGTGGCCCGCGCCCACGCACCACAGCGAGGAGATGCCGTCGATCACCTTGCGGCCGTCGTGAGTGGTGAACTCCATGCCGTCGGCCGCGACGAACACGCGCGGGTCCTTGCGGAAATGACGGTTGGGGGTGAAGGGCAACCACTGGTTGTCCATGTTGAAGTCCTGGTAGGCCATGTCTCGCTCCTGCGGTTGGGTTATCTGGGAGGGGAAAATCGCGATTCTGGCACCCCTGCGACAATCCTCCCCCTGGGTCCGGATAACCCCAGGCTTGCCCTCCGCATGCGGCCGCCAGTCCCCTCACCGGGAGCGCGGCCCGGCAAAGCCGGTTCCGCTGTATCCCTGGAAAGAAGACCGATGCAGGCAGCGTGGCCGCCTGCCGAGTGATCGAGCAACTGAACTGATATGACAACGAATACGCCCGCCTACATCCTGAACCTCTACTGCCCCGACCGCACGGGCATCGTGCATGCCGTCTCGGGCTTCCTGCTCGAGCGCGGCGCCAACATCGAGGAGGCGGCCCAGTACAACGACCACGACACGGGTCTTTTCTTCATGCGCGTGCGCTTCGCCTGCGGCGCCCACAGCGAAGCCGTGCTGCGCGAGGAGCTCAAGGCCTTCGCCACCGGCTTCGGCATGACCCTGCAGCTGCACGCGGCGGCCCAGCCGATGAAGACGGTGATCATGGTCAGCAAGGAAGGCCACTGCCTCAACGACCTGCTGTTCCGCTGGAAGAGCGGGCTGCTGGCCATCGACGTGCGCGCCATCATCTCGAACCACCGCGACTTCTACCAGCTGGCCGCCAGCTACAACGTGCCCTTCCACCACATCCCGGTGACGGCCGCGACCAAGGCGCAGGCCGAGGCGAAGCAGCTGGAGATCATCGAGGCCGAGGGCGCCGAACTCGTGGTGCTCGCGCGCTACATGCAGATCCTGAGCGACAACCTGTGCCGCAGCCTATCGGGCCGCGCGATCAACATCCACCACTCGTTCCTGCCCAGCTTCAAGGGCGCCAAGCCCTACTACCAGGCCCACGACCGCGGCGTGAAGCTGATCGGCGCCACCGCGCACTACGTGACGGCCGACCTCGACGAAGGCCCGATCATCGAGCAGGACGTGGCCCGCGCCGACCACACCGATACGGTCGATGACCTCACGGCCCGCGGCCGCGACACCGAAAGCCAGGTGCTGGCGCGCGCGGTGAAGTGGCACAGCGAGCACCGCGTGCTGCTGAACGGGCACCGCACGGTGGTGTTCCGCTGAGCATCCAGCAGCAGGCCCCCAAATAAACATGCCCCCTCTTCAGGGGGCATGTTCGCTTCAGGCACCGCCGTCAGTTGCGGTACGGATTGTTCGGCCGGCGGTCGTAGCGATTCGGCACGCCGTCGCCGTCACGGTCCCAGCGGCCCCTGTCGTAGACCCAGCGGTCGCCGTCCTGGCGCCACTCCGGTGCGCGGTAGGCATAGCCCGGGCGGGCGCGGACCCAGCCGCCGCCGATCCACACGTGGCGGCCGCCGCGCCACTCGTAATGTCCCGGCGCCCACACGTAACCGCGGCGCGGCGGGGGAACGCGCTCATAGCGCGGCGGAGGCGGCGGCGTCTGGATGGTGATCACAGGCTGCGCCTGCACGGCCGTCGGAACAGTCAGTGCGCCCACCGACAGAAGCGATGCAGCGCCGACGGAAAGAGCCAATGCGAGTTTTTTCATGAAGAACTCCTCATGAGTTGTTGGAGGAGCCTTCATGCTGCCCAGCCGTTGTGAACCTCCTGTAAGCCGCGCGCGAAGTCTTGTGTAAAGCTGTGACGCGCGTTTTGGGGTCTTTTTGGCTCGTGCTAGCGCTCACTCACAGCCGTTTCACAGCTGTTTTGCGGCCTTCACTCCTGCAGTTCGTGCAGGTCTATGGCCGTGGCCATCGCCGCATGCCCGGCCTTGTTGGGATGCAGGTGGTCGCCCGAGTCGAAGAGCGGGTTGAGCGCCTGCGGGTCTGCCGGATCGCGCAGCGCGGCGTCGAAATCGATCACGCCGTCGACGTCCTGCTTGCCGCGGATCCAGCGGTTCACGGCCTCGCGCATGGCTTCGTTCCCTTCGCTCCAGTAGGGCGTGTTCCTGAACGGCGGCACGGTGCCGATCAGCACCTTCACGCCCTTGGCGCGCGCCTGCTTCACCAGCTGCCGCAGCCCCTCGGTGATGCGCTCGGCCGTGGGCATGTCGCGCGGCTTGAGCTCGGCGCCGGGCACCTTGGCGAACATCGCGCGGCCGATGTCGTTGGTGCCCAGCAGGATGATCGCGTGTGTCACGCCGCTCTGCTTGAGCACGTCGAGCTCGAAGCGCGAGAGCCCGCTGGGCCCGATGCCGTCGGCCAGCAGCCGGTTGCCGCCGATGCCGACGTTGAGCACCGCGACGTCCTGCCCGCCGGGCTGCGTGTCGCGCAGGCGGGTGGCCAGCATGTCGGGGTAGGCGCCGCTGGTGGCCTCCGTGCTGCCGGCGGTGATCGAATCGCCGAATGCCACGACAGTACGAATGGACCTGGTGGTGAGCACGTCGAGCCCGGTCACGATCTGGTTCAGCACCAGCGTCGACGGGTTCCGGAGCTTCGGCGTCATCACCGCGTTGCCGGGCGTCACCCAGGTCGAGCCCGATTCCAGCATCGATGCCGTGGCGAACGGCGTCGTGCGATCGAAGAAGGCGCTCACGACAACGGTCTGCCCCGCCTGCACCGGAAGGTCGACGCCATCGCTCCACGCATCCGCGCCCGGGGCGATGGTGAGGCTGCTGCGGCCGCCGAAACGCAGCACGTGCAGCGTGGCCGGCGAGAACGCCTCGGCGCCGGTGCCACGCGCGACGCTCGCGGCGGCGATGCGCAGCGGCGTCTTGCCGAAACGATTGGAAAAGCGGATGCGGATGCGTTCTCCGTCGAGCGACAGCTCCACCTTCTGGCGCAGCGTCTGCCCGCGCAGGTCATTGCCCGCAGGCGACGAGAAGCTGGCACCTCCAGGGCTCGCGGCCAGCTCGGCGAAGTCGAGCGGAGCCACCGCCCAGCTCGCAACCCAGTGCGCCTCCGCAGGCTGCCGCGGACGCCCGTCGGGCGTGACGGCCTGAACGCCGACGGCCAGCAGGGCAAGGAGGAAGGCAGCCACCCAGTGTGCGACGGCAACGTCGCGGAGGCGGGCTGCCCATCGGGAGACCAGGTTCATGCGCGCAAAGCGGCCCAGTGTACGGAGCCACTGTTCCCCCGCGCGTGACGAGGTCTAAAGCCCGGTTACCAGGTGTCTACATATGCAACCGCCGGTCCCTGCGCCTTCGTGGCCGATGAAAGGCCGCGCACCAGCCAGGTGCGCGTTTCCGCGGGGTCGATCACCGCGTCGATCTCCAGCGTCTGCGCCATGTGAATGGCCTCGCCGTTCTCGTACTGCTGCGCCACCAGCTTCTTGAAGAGCGCATCGCGTTCGGCGCCCTCGGGCGCGGCGGCCAACTCCTTGCGGAAACCCAGCCGCACCGCACCTTCGAGCCCCATCGCGCCGAATTCGCCCGTGGGCCAGGCCACGGTGAACACCGGCGCATCGAAGCCGCCCGCCGTCATTGCCTGCGCGCCCAGGCCATAGCCCTTGCGCAGCACCACGGCAAAGAAGGGCACGCGCAGATGCGAGGCCACCATGAACATGCGGCACACGTGACGCACCTGCGCCTGCGCCTCGATCTCGGGCCCGACCATGAAGCCTGGCGTGTCGCACAACGAAACAATTGGCAGGCCGTGCGCATTGCACAGCTGCATGAAGCGCGCGGACTTGTCGGCCGCCTCCACGTCGATCGCGCCGCCCAGGTGATGCGGGTTGTTGGCCATCAGCCCGACCGGCCTGCCCTCGATGCGCGCGAGCGCGGTGACGATGCCCGCGCCGAAGCCCGCGCGCAGCTCGAGCAGCGATCCGGTGTCGGCCACGCCGCGCATCGCGGCGCGCACGTCGTACACGCGCAGGCGGTTCTCGGGCACCACGTGGCGCAGCGTGCGCGGGTCGGCGCACTGCCAGTCGGAGGTCGCGCCCTGGAAGTACGAGAGGTACTGCTTCGCGGCGGCCACCGCCGCGGCCTCGTCTTCCACCAGGATGTCGATCACGCCGTTGCGCGACTGCACGCCGCTCGGCCCGATCTGCTCCGGCGCGAAGGTGCCGAGCCCGCCGCCCTCGATCATCGCGGGGCCGCTCATGCCGATGTTGCTGCCCCTGGTGGCGATGATCACGTCGGCGCATCCCAGCAGCGCCGCATTGCCCGCGAAGCAGCGGCCATGCACGATGCCCACCACCGGCACCTTGCCCGACAGCGCCGCGAACTGGCTGAAGGTGTGGTTGTTGAGGCCGGCCACGATGGGCATGTCGGTGTCGCCCGGCCGCCCGCCGCCGCCTTCCGCGAACAGCACCACCGGCAGCTTCAGCTGGTGCGCCACCGCGAGCAGCCGGTCGGTCTTGTGGTGGTTGCGCATGCCCTGCGTGCCGGCCAGCACGGTGTAGTCGTAGGCCAGCACCGCGCAGCGCGAGGCCTCGGGGCCGAACTGCTTCGCGTTGACGCTGCCCAGCCCCGTGACCATGCCGTCGGCGGGCGTGTTGGCGACGAGGTCTTCCAGCGTGCGCCGCCGCGTCTGCGCGGCGATGGCCAGCGCGCCGTACTCGATGAAGTTGCCGGAGTCGGACGCGGTGTCGCACAGGTCCGCGATGTTCTCGCGCGCGGTGCGCCCGCCTTGCGCGTGACGCTTGTCGACGGCCGCCTTGCGGTTGGCGTCGAGCGTGTAGGCATGGCGGTCGATCACCTTCCGCAGGTCGGGGCGGATCGCATCGAGGTCATGCTCCGCACGGGCTTCCGCCTGCACGGTCTGCGCATCGACTGCTTCGAGCTGCACCAGCGACTGCCCTTCGACGAGATAGTCGCCCGGCGCCGCCAGCAGCGCCACCACGCGGCCGGCCACAGGCGCATGCAGCAGGTGCTCCATCTTCATGGCCTCGAGCACGCCGAGCTGCGCACCGACCGGCAGCACGTCGCCCACCTCGACCTCGAACTGCACGAGACGCGCGGGCATCGGGGCCTTGACGGTGAGTTCGTCCGATCCGTCGTCGGCGACAACGGGCGGCGGCTCGGCGGACGCCGTCACCGTCTTCCGCGCCTGCTTCTCGAAGGCTGACGCAGCGGCGAGCAGATCTCCCAGGTGCGCCTCCACGAAGCGCGTGTGCACCGCCTGCGTCGCGAACTCGGGCCGTGCCGCGATGGCGCGCAGCAGCGCCAGGTTGGTGGCGATGCCCTCGATGTGGCATTCGTCGAGCGCGCGCAGCGAGCGGCGCAGCGCATCCTCGAAGCGCGGCGACGGCGAATGCACGATGAGCTTGGCCAGCAGCGTGTCGTAGTGCGGCGAAGGCGCGAGGCCCGCGTAGCCATGCGTGTCCACCCGCACGCCGGGGCCGGCCGGCAGGTCGAAGCGCGCGAGCGTGCCGCCCGATGGCCGCGCGTTGCCGTGGGCATCGAGCGTTTCGGCGTTGATGCGCCACTGCACCGCGAAGCCGCGCTGCGGCGCGGTGCGGTCGGCCTCCACGCCGAGCTCGGCCAGCGGCTGGCCGGCCGCGACGGCGATCTGCAGCTGCACCAGATCCAGCCCCGTCACCGCCTCGGTCACGGTGTGCTCCACTTGCAGGCGCGGATTGGCCTCGATGAACACAAAGGGCAGCGTCGCCGATGCCGCATCGACCAGGAACTCGAAGGTGCCGAGCCCGCGGTAGCCCACCGCCTTGGCCATGCGCAGCGCGGCCTGCGTGACCTGCGCGCGCAAGGCCTCGGGCAGCGAGGGGCTGGGCGCGATCTCCACCAGCTTCTGGAAGCGCCGCTGCAGCGTGCATTCGCGCTCGCCGAGGCTGGCCACGGCCTTGCCGTCGCCGATCACCTGCACCTCGATGTGCCGTGCGTTCAGCATCAGCCGCTCGACGTACACGCCCTCGATGCCGAACGCCGCCCTGGCCTCCGACATGCAGCGCGCATGCGCCTCGGGCAACTCCTGCGCATCCAGCACCGCGCGCATGCCACGCCCGCCGCCGCCGCCGATGGCCTTGACCATCACGCCAGCGCCCTGCGCCTGGTGCTCGGCGAAGAAGGCCTGCGCCTGCGCGAGCGTCACGGCGCCGGCGCTGCCGGGCATCACCGGCACGTCGCACTGCGTTGCGAGTTCGCGTGCACGTGCCTTGTCGCCGAACAGGTCGAGCTGTTCGGGCGTAGGGCCGATGAAGACCAGGCCCGCATCCGCACAGGCCTGCGCGAAATCGGCGCGCTCGCTGAGGAAGCCGTAGCCGGGATGCACAGCGTCGCAGCCCTGCGCCTTCGCTACCGCGATCAGCGCGGCGGCATCGAGATATGCGGAGGGGCCGGTGGCATCGAGCGCCACCGCCGTGTCGGCCAGCTGCGCATGTAGTGCGGCGCCATCGTCGCGCGCATGCACGGCCACGCTGGCAATGCCCAGGTCGCGCAGCGCGCGCACCAGGCGCACCGCGATCTCGCCGCGGTTGGCAATCAGAACTTTGGAGAACAGCAAACGGAACCTCTCAGCTTTTGTCTTTGAGCAGGCGGCGCAGCACCTTGCCCGCACCGGTGGTGGGCAGCGCGTCGATGAAGCTCACCGCGCGCGGCGCCTTGTAGCTCGCCATGTTGTCGCGCGCCCAGGCGATGAGCGCATCGGCATCGAGCTCGGCGCCGGACTTGCGCACGATGAAGGCCTTCACCACCTCGCCTTTTTCCGCGTCGGGCTGCGCGATGACGGCCGCCTGCGCCACCGCCGGATGCTTGATGAGGATGGTCTCGACCTCCTCGGGGAACACGCTGTAGCCCGAGACCTTGATCATTTCCTTGAAGCGGCCGATGAAGGTGAGGTAGCCGTCGGCGTCGATCTTGCCCATGTCGCCCGTGTGCACCCAGCCGTTGCGCAGCGTGGCGGCCGTGGCCTCGGGCTTGTTCCAGTAGCCCTTGAAGGTACCGGGGCTGGTGAGCACGATCTCGCCGACCTCGCCCGCGGGCAGGTCGGCCTGCGTGTCGGCATCGACGATGCGGATCTTCACGCCCGGCACCGCCACGCCCTGCGTGCCCCAGCGCGGCGCATGGTGCGGCGTGTAGGTGTCGCAGGTGTGGGTCTCGCTCAGGCCGTAGGCGGCCTCGAAGGAAGTGCAGTTGGGCGCATGCGAGCGCCACTGCAGCGCCAGCGGTTCGGTGAAGGCGATGCCGAAGCTGGTCACCGGGTTCATCTTCAGGCTGCGCAGGTCGAAGGACGCGATGTCCGGCACCTGCATGCAGGCCACGTTCATCGGCGCGATGCTGTACCACCAGCTCACCTTGTAGGCGGCAATGGCCTGCAGCGCCGCGCGCGGATCGAAGCGATGCAGCAACACCGAGGCGGCACCGGTGAGCACCGGCACGTTGACGCCCATCAGCATGCCGGCGATGTGATAGAGCGGCGCGATGGACAGCAGCACGTCGTCGGGCCCCACGCCGTTGCAGTCGGCCGCCGCGCGCGTCTTGAAGAGCGCGTTGCCGTAGCTCAGCATCGCCCCCTTGGGCAGGCCGGTGGTGCCCGAGGTGTAGGTCATGAGCGCGACGTCGTCCATGTCGATGGCCACCGGCTGCGGCCTGGCGTCGGCGCGCATCACGGCGAGGAAGTCTTCGCAGCCTTCGGCCGTGGCGCGGCCAGCCCTGCGCTCTGCCGCCAGCTCCGGCGGCAGGTCGAGCTCGGGCTCGGGCGGCAGCAGGTCGGCGTAGTGCACCACGAACACGTGTTCGAGCGCGCTCTGCGGCTGCACCTTGCGCACCACCGGCAACAGCGGCGCAGCCGCGACGATCACGCGCGCCTTCAGGTCGTTGACCTGGTAGGCCAGCTCGTGCTCCTTGTTGAGCGGCCCGCTCGGGCAGACGACGGCGCCGATCTTCTGGATGCCGAAGTGCGCGACAAGGTACTGCGGACAGTTGTTGAGGAAGAGCACCACCGGCTCGCCCTTCTTCACGCCCAGCGCCTGCAGGCGCGCGGCGAAGGCGTCGCTCGCACGGTCGAGCTCGTCCCAGCTCATCGCGTGGCCGTACCAGATGCAGGCGGGGCTGGCGCCGCGTTCTCGCGCGTGGGCGCGCAGGTACTCGTGCAGGGGCTGCTGCGGGCGTTCGGGCAATGTCTCCATGGCGTCACTTTCTCAGGGTTATCGATAGCAGCCCGCAAGGGGCTGGCGCTTGCCAATGGTGCATGGTGCACGAACAATCCTACCCATGGGTATAACTTCCGCGACACGGCAAAAACCCTCTGGAGACCAGAGCGACACCACGGCACAGCCTCACCTGCCGCAAGGCACTGGCCGCCAGCGCGCGGCCACGCAGGGCACCGACCTGCAGCGCGAGCGCATCCTGCAGGCGGCCGCGCAGCTCTTCGCGGCGCAGGGCTACGCCAACACCACCATGGCGCAGATCGTGCGCGAACTGGGCGTGACCAAGCCCTTCGTGTACTACTACTTCCGCGACAAGCAGGAGATCTTCGAGACGCTGTCGTGGCGTCCCGCGGTCGACTGCTTCACCGCACTCGACTTCGCCGCCACCGATCCGCGCCGCGCGAGCGAGAAGGTGCTCGAAGGCCTGGAGCGGCTGATCCGCGCGACCATCTCGCACCACCCGGTGGCCTTCTTCCCGTACCGCGAGCCGCAGGTGTACCGCCCCGAATACATCGCAGCGCAGAAGAAGCTCGCGCATCACTTCTACGAGCTGCTGTGCCCGCTGCTCGAGGAAGCGCGCGCCGACGGCGACCTCGACTTCACCGAAACCAAGATCACCGCGCTCGCGGCCTGCAGCCTGCCGGGCTTCCTCTACAGCTGGTATCGCCCGGGAGGGCGCCTCTCGCCCGACGAGGTCGTGGCCGAGCTCACCAGGCTGGCAAGCCGCGTGATCGGGCTGCGAACGAAGAACTGAAGACAACACCTCCGGAGACAAAGCACCATGAAGTTCAGGAAAGCGCCACTGGCGCGGATCGCCCTTGCCTGCCTGATTGCCGCCGCCGGCGCGGCACACGCCCAGCAGGCGACCTACAAGATCGCCTACATCGACCCGCTCTCGGGCCCCTTCGCCAACGTGGGCGAGCTGATGCTGATGCACACGCAGTACGCCATCGAGGACATCAACGCGAAGGGCGGCGTGCTCGGCGGTACGAAGCTGCAGCTGCTGCAGTTCGACAGCAAGCTCTCGGCCCAGGAGAGCCAGAGCGCGCTGCAGGCGGCCATCGACCAGGGCGCGAAGGCCATCGTGACCGGCGGCTCGGGCTCCTCGGTGGTCACGGCGCTGGTGCAGTCGGTGGCGCGCTGGAACCAGCGCAACCCGGGCAAGGAGCTGATCGTGCTGAACCACTCCTCCATCGACCCCGAGATGACGGGCAAAGGCTGCAGCTTCTGGCACTTCCAGACCGAGGCCAACACCGCGATGAAGATGAAGGCGCTGGCCAACTACATCAAGAAGACGCCCGACGTGAAGAAGGTGTACTTGCTGAACCAGGACTACGCGCACGGCAAGCAGTGGGCGAGCTACGGCAGGCAGCTGGTGGGCCTGGCACGGCCCGACATCCAGTTCGTGGGCGAGACGCTGCACCCCATCGGCCGCGTGAAAGACTTCGCGCCCTACATCGCCAACGTGAAGCAAAGCGGCGCCGACTCGGTCATCACCGGCAACTGGGGCCAGGACATGACGCTGCTGCTGAAGGCCGCGGGAGACGCGGGCTACAACCTGCGCTACTTCAACCACAGCGCGGGCTCGGTGCCGGGCACGGTCACGGCCGTGTCGCAGGCCAAGCTGGGCCAGCTGACCTGGGTGGCCGAATGGCACCCGGGCGAGGCCGACACGCCCAAGGTGGACGCGCTCGCCAAGGCCTACAAGGCCAAGACCGGCAAGGACTTCCTCGCGCCGCGCATCGACATGACGCCGCGCCTGCTGGCCGCGGCCATCAACAAGGCCGGCTCCACCGACACGGTGAAGGTCGCGCATGCGCTCGAAGACCTGAGCTTCGACTCCGTGGTGGGCCCGGTGCGCATGCGCGCCGAAGACCACCAGCTGCTGCTGCCGCAGGTGGTCAACACCATCGTGCCGGTGGACGGCAAGACGGTGAAGACCGGCTGGGAAGGCACGAACTATGGTTTTCGCACCGACGCGGTCTATACCGGGAACGAACTGGCACAGGGCACGGAGTGCAAGATGGTCCGGCCCTGAGCTATTTCTTCACGACTGCTGAAGAGGGCGGGGTCTTGTAAGGGAAACCCCGTCCTGCCTGTCGCCTGTGCCGTCGGGATACTCCGGCTTGCGAAGCCCGGATATCAGAGGCGGGTCCATTCCAAAGGCACAACAAGACCATGGCAGGCAAAAACTCGCTCCACCCGATCCCGCATCCGGCGAAGAAGCCCTTCGTCGGCAACCTGCTGTCGATCGGCTCCGACTCGCCCGTGCTCGACATGTGGAAGATCGCGCAGGACCTCGGCGGCATCTACTGGCTGGACATGCCGGGCATGCCGGTGATCGTGGTGTCGTCGCCCGCGCTGGTGGACGAGCTCTGCGAGGAAGAGCGCTTCGACAAGAGCACGCGCGGCGCGCTGCGCCGGCTGCGCGCCGCGTCGCACGGCCTCTTCACTTCCGACACGCACGAGGAGACCTGGTCGAAGCCGCACAACATCCTCCTGGCCAACTTCAGCCAGCGTGCGATGCAGGCCTACCACCCGATGATGCTGGACATCGCAGGCCAGCTGGTCACCAAGTGGGAGCGGCTGAACTTCGACGAGGAGGTGGACGTGGTGCGCGACATGACCGCGCTCACGCTCGACACCATCGGCCTGTGCGGCTTCGGCTACCGCTTCAACTCCTTCTACCGCGAGGGCTTCCACCCGTTCGTCGATGCGATGGTGCGCACGCTGGAGACGGTGCAGAACCGCCGCGGCCTGCCGCTCGAAGAGCTGATGCTGAAGAAGGAGCTCGCCCAGCAGCGCAAGGACATCCGCTACATGCACAAGATGGTGGAAGACATCATCGAGGAGCGGCGCACGAGCGGGGCCGACATCGCCACCAAGCCCGACCTGCTGAGCTACATGATCGCGGGCGTGGACAAGAAGAGCGGCGAGAAGCTCACCGACAAGATGATCCGCGACGAGTGCATCGAATTCCTCATCGCGGGGCATGAGACCACCAGCGGGCTGCTGTCATTCGCCATCTACTTCCTGCTGAACAACCCCGAGGCCATGGCCAAGGCGCAGGCCGAGGTCGACAACGTGTTCGGCCCCGACACCACGCAGAAGCCCACCTACGCGCAGGTCAACCGCCTGCAGTACGTGATGCAGGTGCTGAAGGAGTCGCTGCGGCTGTACCCGACGGCGCCCGCCATCTCGATGCGTGCCAAGGAAGACACGAAGATCGGCGGCCAGTACACGATCAAGAAGAACAACATGGTCATCATGCATGCGCTGGCGCTGCATCGCGACAAGGGCATCTGGGGCGAGGACGCCGACCGGTTCAACCCCGACCACTTCAGCCGCGAGGCCGAGCGCGAGCGTCCGGTGAACGCCTTCAAGCCCTTCGGCAACGGCCAGCGCGCCTGCATCGGGCGACAGTTCGCCCTGCAGGAGGCCGTGCTCACGCTGGGCATGATCCTGCAGCGCTTCAACCTGGTGGACCACACGGGCTACAAGCTGAAGATCAAGGAAGCGCTGACGATCAAGCCGGAGAACTTCAGGATCAAGGCGCTGCTGCGCGACCCGGCCACGCGCCCGCGCGGCAACATGAGCGATGCGGCCGCCGCGCCGGTGCAGCCCGCCAAGGCCGCCGAACGCAAGCCGCAGGCGGCGCGCCACGGCACCTCGCTGCTGGTGCTGCAGGGCTCGAACCTCGGCACCGCCGAAGACCTCGCGCGACAGCTCGCGGAGGCCGGCGAGATGCGCGGCTTCTCCACGCAGCTGGCCTCGCTCGACGACTACGCCGAGCGGCTGCCGGCCAGCGGCGCGGTCGCCATCGTCTGCGCCTCGTACAACGGCGCGGCGCCCGACAACGCGGCCGAGTTCCACCGCTGGCTCGACAAGGCCGACGACTCGCTCAACGGCGTGCGCTTCAGCGTCTTCGGCTGCGGCAACACAGACTGGGCCTCCACCTACCAGGCCGTGCCGCGCCGCATCGACGAGCGGCTCGAAGCGCTGGGCGCCACGCGCGTCCACCCGCGCGGCGAAGGCGATGCGCGCGAGGACATGGACGGCGCCTTCCAGGACTGGAGCGACGCCCTGTGGCCCGAACTGGCGAAGGCCTTCGGCATCAAGACAGGCGCCGACACGCCCGCGCAGAGCGAGCCGCTCTACACGCTGGAAGAACTGCCGCCGCCGCAGAAGAACGCGATCGTCGATGCGCTGGGCGCGGTGGCGCTGCGCGTCATCGAGAACCGCGAGCTGCAAAGCGGCGGCAACGGAGAAGCCGGCCGATCCACGCGGCACGTCGAACTGATGCTGCCCGAGGGCCTCGTCTACCGCGCCGGCGACCACCTGAGCGTGGTGCCGCGCAACAGCCCCGCGCAGGTCGAACGCGCGATGGCGCGCTTCGGCTTCGACCGCACGGCCCACGTGCGCCTGCATGCCGTCGCGGGCCGCAAGGCGGCGCTGCCGGTGGAGCAGGTGATCGCGGTCGACCGCCTGCTGGGTGACTACGTCGAGCTGCAGGACGTGGCCACGCGCAAGCAGATCGCCACGCTCGCGGCGTACACCGAGTGCCCGTTCACGAAACCGAAGCTGGAGGCCCTCTCGGGCAGCGACGAGGCCTCGCAGGCCGCGTACAAGGCCGAGGTGCTGCACAAGCGCAAGTCGCTGCTCGACCTGCTGGAAGAGCACCGCGCCTGCCAGGTGCCCTTCGCGGTGTTCCTGGAGATGCTGTCGCCGCTCTCGCCACGCTACTACTCGATCTCGTCGTCGCCGACGATGACGCCGGGCCGCTGCAGCGTGACGGTGGGCGTGGTGAGCGGGCCGGCCAAGTCGGGCATCGGCACCTTCGAGGGCGTGTGCTCCAACTTCCTGGCGCGCGCCGAGGCCGGCGACACGGTGCACGGCGTGGTGCGCGAGACCACGGCCGAAGGCTTCAGGCTGCCGGAAGATGCGAACCGGCCACTCATCATGGTCGGCCCCGGCACAGGGCTCGCGCCGTTCCGCGGCTTCCTGCAGGAGCGCGCGGCGCAGGCCGAGGCAGGCACCGCGCTCGGCGAGGCGCTGCTCTTCTTCGGCTGCCGCCATCCCGAGCAGGACTTCATCTACGCCGACGAACTCAAGGCCTGGGCGCATCGCGGCCTGATGAAGCTGCACACCGCCTTCTCGCGCGCAGGCGAGCGCAAGGTCTACGTGCAGGACCTGATCCGCGAACAGGCCGCCCAGGTGTGGAAGCTGCTGGAAGCCGGCGCGGTGGTCTACGTCTGCGGCGACGGCTCGCGCATGGAGCCCGACGTGCGGCGCACGTTGAGCGACCTCGCGCGCGAGCATGGGCACGACAGCACCGCGTGGATGGACAGGATGATCGCCGACCAGCGCTACGTGCTGGACGTGTGGGCCGGGAACTGAGGGGTCAGGCTTCCAGCGCCGGTGCAAAGGCGTCGAGCGTGCCGCGCACGCACCAGCCGTCGGCGGTCAGCGCCATCACGCTGTCGGAGAGTCGCTCGAACCCGGCAGCTGCCCTGACCTTTTCGGCGGCGGCGCACATGCGGCCGAGCCCCTCGGCGCTGCCCCGGCTGTCGGCGAAGTAGACGACGTCGCGGCTCGGCACCACCGCGACCAGCTCGCCCTCGAAGTCCTGCGCGAGCTGCGCCCACAGATCAGGCAGCAGCAGCATGCAGGCCTCGAAGCCGTCGCCCGCGACGAGCGCCCTGTAGCAGCCGAGATCCCGCGTGCGGACGTTGGGCGCCACCAGCCGCAGCATGTTGTCGATGGCCAGTTCGTACATCGACTGGGTATCGAGCCCCGTCTCCTGCAGGCCCTCGCGCGTGAGCGTGACGAACTGCACCGACGTGTCGACCACGAAGCTCACCACCAGGTCGGAGTCGGCGGCGAGCGGAAATGCCACGGCCTCATGCGCCTCGCGGCTGCCGCCGAGCGCCTCGATCAGGCCAAGCATTGGCCGCATCGCTTCCTCGAGCAGGCCGGCATGCCTGATGCGAGGGTAGACGGGCGGGAGGCTGTGCATGGTGTCGCCATTGTTCGGGGCGGGACGGAGGCGCCGCAAGTGACGGAAGTCATGCCTGAAGGCATATATCCGGCCAGCCGAAGGCCCGGAAATCACCGCCCGGTGCGCCAGAAAGCGAAAAGCCGGCAACCGCCGGCTTTTTCGATTCGAGCCCTCGCAGCTCAGGCTCCCCTGTCCGGATCCGGATAGACCAGCGGCCCCAGCACCCCGCGATTGAACGGCTTCCACTCGCCCTCCGGCTGCGCCAGCCGGTCCGCCACCGCATAGAGCACCGCCGGGTGCGCGCCCAGGCCCAGGTGGCTGGCGACGACCTCGATGTTCTCCGACTGCGGGCCGGTCTTTTCGATGCTGCAGCGCCACGCGACGACGCCGTCGGTGCGGCTGAAGATCGAGGTGGTGGGCACGGGCGGCGTGGGCTGCACGAACTTCATGCGGCGCGGGTCGTGCGAACTCTGGCCGCTCACGCCTTCGTACACGCGCCATGCGTTGGTGGCGCGCGGGCTGCCCGAGAAGGGGCTGCCCAGTGTGATGACGTTGCGGATCATGTGCGAGTACGAAGAAGCCAACATCCGCGCGTACACGCCGCCCAGGCTCCAGCCGATGACGCTGACCTTCTGGCCGCTGTCGTCGTGCAGCATCTTCAGCAGTTCGACCATGCCCTGCTCCACGCCCTCGCGCGGGCCGAAGTTGCGGCCCTGGCCCCAGCCGTGGGCGTCGTAGCCGCGGCTGCAGAGGTATCGGCGCAGCAGCAGCGTGGAGCCGTCGCCCGCCACCAGGCCCGGCAGCACCAGCACCGGGTGCCCGTCGCCGCGCGGCGTGAGCTGCAGCAGGGGCCACATGGCGATGCCGGCGCCGGTTTCCCAGAGCGCGCGGGCTTCGGCCAGCAGCAGCAGGCGCGAGGGCGGCGTGATGTGTTCCTTGGCGTAGGTGGTGGTGGTCATGATGGTTGGCTCCTTTGTGGTTTTTATCTGCTTCAGGACGAACATGAGGCCCGCGGACCCAATGCCCTGTGGGACGACAGCGGCATTTATCCGAGGTATTTGGCCCTCAGGTAATCGAGGTAAGCCCTCGATTCGCCGGAAACATACGGGGAAACCAGCGTGAGCGTGTAGAAAGCCGCAAGGCCCGGGTCGGCCTGCGCCAGCGCCTCGCGCCCCGGCACCAGCCGCTCGAACGAGAGCCAGCAGGTGGTGGTGAAGACCATCTGCAGCGCCAGGATGCGGGCCTGCTCCGCGCTGGTCTCGATCACGCCCGAGGCCACGAGGCCTTCGCACAGCGTCTGCGCGGCCAGCAGGTTCTGCGCGGTGAGGGCCTGCGCGCGCTGGCCCAGCGCCGGGTATTCGCTGGCCAGGAAGGCCATGTCGCGGTAGATGAAGCGGTATTCGTCGATGGCCTCGAAGCGCAGGTGCAGCGCCAGCCAGAGGTCGTCGATGGCCGCGATGGAGGCCGACGAGCCGTTCAAAGCCTCCAGCCGCTGCTCGAAGCGCCTGAACAGCCATTCGACGATGAGCTGCTTGGCCTTGAAGTGGTAGTGCAGGTTGCCCGGGCTGATGCCCAGCTCCGCGGCGATCTTGTGGGTCGACACGGCCGCGAGGCCTTGCGCGTTGAACAGCGCGAGGCTGGCCTGCAGGATGCGGTCGCGCGTGGTGTTGGAGCTGGCCACAAGCGGCTTGCTGCTTTGCCTGCCGTTCAGCGCTTGCCGCGCCCGCGGGTTGTGCCTGCGCCTGCGCCGGCACCGGTGCCGGCTTCGAGCTGCGCCACGCGTTCGCGCAGCTGCGCCATTTCGTCGCGCAGGGCCTGCACCTCGGCGGCGTCGGGCATGCCCAGGCGCTGCATGGCGGTGGCGACGCGCTGGTCGAACACGTCCTCGAACTTGCGGATGCCGAAGCTGTCGAGGCCCAGGCTCGGCACCTTGCCCTGGCCGATGCCGAGCAGGCCTTCGATCACGTTGGCCTGGCGCTTGGCGACGTCGTTGCGCACGTTGTCCAGCGCCTTGAGGCCGGCGCGCAGCAGGACTTCGGCCTTGCCGGGCTCGGCGGGCTTCTTGCTCGCCGCGGGCGCCGCCTTACGGGGTGCCGTCTTCCTGGCGGCTGCCGGAGCCTTCTTCGCAGGCGCTGCCCTCTTCTTCAACTTTGCAGTTTCGTCAGGACGGGTCGCCATGCAGTGCTCCAGATGCCGGAAAAAGGGAAAAGGGCGCCAGAAGGCGCCCCGGGGGTCAGGCCGCCTTGCGAGCGGCGGCGCGGCGAACCGGCTTCTTCGCGGCGGCGGCCTTGGCCTTCACCGTGCGAACCGGCTTGGCGGCTTCTTCGGTGCCGTTCACGCGGGCTTCGATCTGCTTGGTGCCGGCGGCGATGCGGTCGGCGATCTGCACCGAGACGGTGGCCAGCGGCTGGTTCAGCGCGCCGAGGGCGTTGATCACCGAGGTGGCGACCGGCGATTCGACGCGGGCCACGCGGCCGGCGACGGCTTCGATGCCGCTGGTGGTGCCTGCGGCGACGCGGTCCATCACCGAGACGATGCGGCCGGTGTCGATATCCACGCGGTTGGCCAGGAAGCCGTTGATCTTCTCCTGCGCGCCGATCAGGTTGGCCTTGACCTGCTCGCTCACCAGCGGAAGCTGGCGGCTGCCGAGGAAGTCGCTGTAGCGCGAAGCGGCGCCGCCCAGCAGGCGGTGCACGCCGGCGCGGTAGGCGCCGACCAGGGTCTTGCCCGCGTCGTTGTATTGGCCGACGACGTGAACGGCTGCGGAAGCGATGGAGGTTTGCGTGGACATGATGAAGATTTCCTTGAAGTTGATGGGCTTCGCGAAGGAAACGAGAGATGAATCAGTCGCGATGGGCCTATCTTCTTCCGCGGGGCCTAGGCCTGGAAAACTAGAACGGTCGGAAAACTAGTCCAACTGCCCCAATTTTCTTTCCGGGCCTGCCCCTTGTGCCGGTCAGGCCGCCGCGGCCCTGGGCGCGGCGCCCGAGGAGCGCTTGGCCGGTGCGGCCTTGCGGGCCGGCGCCTTGGGCGCGGCCTTCTTGGCGGGGGCCTTGACCGGTGCCTTGGCGGCCACCTTCGCAGCCGCTTTCACGAGTGCCTTCTTCGCCGCGACCTTGACCGGGGCCTTCTTGCGCGCTGCCGGCTTCTTCTTTGCGGCGGCAACGGGCCTGGCTTCGGTCTCGTCGTCCGAGGGCTCCGCCACCGTCTTCGGCGGCACCGGAGCGGGCGCGGCGCCGGCCGCGGCCGGGTGCTTCTGCGTCAGCTCCATCAGCAGCTTGTGCTCGGCCAGCATGTAGTCGCCGATCTCGGTGATGTCGGGCACGGCGCGGCGGCAGGCGATAAGGCCGTAGTCCATGCGGCCGTTGTAGCTCTGCACCGTCACGTTGAGGGCCGTGCCGTGGCTGGCGATCGACACCGGGTAGTAGCAGGTGACCAGCGCACCCGCGAAGTACATCGGGAACGGCGCGCCCGCCACGTTGGAGATGGCCACGTTGGCCGCCGGCGGCAGCAGGTTGACGATGCCCGAGCGACCCACCATCGACGCGATGCCCGACACCAGCCAGGGCGCGGCGAAGGTCGGGAAGTCGTCGAGGACCACTGCCTTGAAGCGGTTCATGGTCGACTTGGAGCTGGTCGAGGAGGCGTTGATGGCCTTCAGCCGCTGTATCGGGTCGGTGATGTCGCTGGCCAGGCTCACGAGGATCATGCTGGCCTGGTTGTTCGCCGTGTCGTCGCCCGCCTCGCGCAGGCTCACCGGCACGCCGGCCACCAGCGGCTTGGCAGGCAGCTCGTTGTTGTCGGCCAGGTAGTGGCGCAGCGCGCCCGACACGGTGGCCAGCACCACGTCGTTGAGCGACACGCCGAAGTGCTTGGCGATGTACTTGGTCTCGGCCAGCGAGATGGTGCGGCCCGCGAAGGTGCGCTGGTTGGTGATCGACACGTTGAGCGAGGTGCGCGGCGCGAAGAGGTTGAACTTCTTCGGCGCGGCGGCGGTGTCCTTCTCGGCCGCCTTCTCGTCGGGCTTGGCGAGGCCGCTGATGGCGCGCGCGATGGCCGGCGCCATCTTGAAGAGCTTCACGTACTGCTGCGCGGTGTTGCGCAGCGCGGCGGTCGCGAGTTCGGCCATGCCCAGCTGGTAGTTGCTGGCGCGCGGGCGGCTGCGCGGCGGCTTCACCACGCGGCCGGTGGGCTCGAGGTCGAAGATGGCCTTGCCCACTTCCACGCCGGCCTGCCCGTCGATGCCCGCATGGTGCACCTTGGTGTAGAGCGCCACCTGGCCGCTCTTGAGGCCGTCGATGATGTAGAACTCCCACATCGGGCGGCTGCGGTCGATGAGAGACGAATGCAGCCTCGCCACGTACTGCTGCAACTGCCGGTTGGTTCCGGGCTTGGGCAGCGTGATGTGGCGCACGTGGTAGTCGAGGTCGATGTCGTTGTCTTCCACCCAGACCGGGTTGGTCATGTCGAAGGGCATCAGCGCGAGCTTGCGCGTGAACACGTCGGCCAGGTGGATGCGGCTGGCCATGAACTTCTTGGCGTCCTCGTAGAACTCGCCCTTGTAGCCCTTGGGCAGGTCCAGCACGTTCAGCGAGCCCACGTGCATGGGCATTTCCGGCGTTTCCAGGTGCAGGAAGGTGGCATCAAGACCGCTCAGGTGTTTCATGTGTGGTGTCTCCTTGGTGGGGCATGAGCCGTCTGGCAGGATACCGTGGGCATTGCGTTCCAGGGTCTTCGCTTCTTCAGTGTTTCCACCGAGGGCAGGCACCGGCGCGACAGGGGTTTGCCCCAGTAATCCGAAAGTGCGGCATCCGCAAAGGCCTCTGGACAACCGCTCGCATGGCGCCATGTCTTTCATGGGGCCTCCGCAAGGCCTCCGTACACTGGGGCCATGACATCCAGCCTCCCCCCGCAACAGGACGACGACTACCTCTGGCTAGAGGACATCGACGGAGAGAAACAACTGGCCTGGGCGCGCGCCGAGAACGCCGTCACCGTGCAGGCGTACGCGCAGTCGCCCGCGTTCGAGGCGCTCCAGCAGGGCATCCTCGAGGTGCTCGACTCCGACGAGCGCATTCCGATGGTCTACAAGATCGGCCCGCGCTTCTTCTACAACTTCTGGCGCGACAAGTCGCATCCGAAGGGTGTCTGGCGCCGCACCACGCTCGACGAGTACCGCAAGCCCCGGCCCGAATGGGAGATGGTGCTCGACCTCGACGCGCTGGCCGCGGCCGAGGGCGAGAACTGGGTCTGGCACGGCGCCGACTGCCTGGAGCCCGAATACAGGCGCTGCCTGATCTCGCTGTCGCGCGGCGGCGCCGACGCAGACGTGGTGCGCGAGTTCGACCTGGAGACGAAGCAGTTCGTGCCCGGCGGCTTCTCGCTGCCCGAGGCGAAGAACCACGTGGGCTGGAAGGACATCGACCACCTCTACGTAGCCACCGACTTCGGCCCCGGCTCCATGACCAGCTCCAGCTACCCGCGCATCGTGAAAGAGTGGCGGCGCGGCACGCCGCTGGAGAGCGCGGTGACGGTCTACGAGGGCCTGCACGAGGACATGTCCGTGAGCGCCTGGCGCGACAACACGCCCGGCTTCGAGCGCGACTTCGTCTCGCGCCAGATGGACTTCTACGAGAGCGAGACTTGGCAGCGCGGCGCCGACGGCAAGCTCGTGAAGATCGACGTGCCCGACGATTGCGACACCGACATCACGCGCGAATGGCTGCTCGTCGAACCGCGCGAGGACTGGACCGTGGGCGGCACTACGTACAGGGCGGGCTCGCTGCTGGCCGCGAAGTTCGACGACTACATGGCCGGCAGCCGCGCGCTCACGGTGCTGTTCGAGCCCGACGACACCACGGCGCTCGACGACTACTCGTGGACGCGCAACCACCTGATCGTCAACGTGATGCACGACGTGGTGAACCGCCTGGAGGTGCTCACGCCCCCGGCCGACGGCAAGGGCCCGTGGAAGCGCGAGGGCCTGGGCGGCGCGCCCGAACTCTCGACCATCGCGGCGGGCGGCATCGACGAGGACGAGAACGACGACTACTTCCTCACCGTGAGCGGCTTCCTGCAGCCCACCACGCTCTACATCGGCACCATCGGGCAGGGTGAGCCCCAGGCGCTCAAGCACAGTCCCGCCTTCTTCGACGCCTCGCGCCACCGCGTGAGCCAGCACTTCGCCACCTCGAAGGACGGCACGCGCGTGCCCTACTTCGAGATCGCGCCGAAGGACCTGAAGGCCGACGGCACCAACCCCACGCTGCAGTACGCCTACGGCGGCTTCGAGGTGCCCTTGCAGCCCGCCTACAGCGGCAGCATCGGCCGCGCCTGGCTGGACCAGGGCGGCGTGTACGTCGTCGCCAACATCCGCGGCGGCGGCGAGTACGGCCCGCGCTGGCACCAGGCCGCGTTGCAGGAGAACCGGCTTCGCACCTGCGAGGACTTCGCGGCCGTCTCCGAAGACCTGATCGCGCGCAAGGTCACCTCGCCCGCGCACCTGGGCGCCATGGGCGGCAGCAACGGCGGCCTGCTGATGGGCAACATGCTCACGCTGTACCCGCACCTGTACGGCGCCATCGTGAGCGAGGTGGCGCTGCTGGACATGCTCCGCTATACGCACCTGTCGGCCGGCGCCTCGTGGATCGCGGAGTACGGCGACCCCGACCAGCCCGAGGAGTGGGAGTTCATCCGCACCTTCTCGCCCTACGAGAACGCGAAGCCGGGGCTGGCCTGTCCGCCTGTGCTCTTCACCACCTCCACCCGCGACGACCGCGTGGGCCCGGTGCATGCGCGCAAGATGCACGCGAGGATGAAGGCGCTGGGCTACGACAGCAGCTTCTACGAGAACCTGGAAGGCGGCCACAGCGCGGCCACGGACAACAAGGAGTCCGCCTTCATGGACGCGCTGGGCTACGCGTACCTGTGGCAACACCTGAGGAGTTGAGATGAGCAACGCGAACGTCACCCTCGAACTGATCGGCGCGCCCACCGACGTCGGCGCCAGCGTGCGCGGCGCCGGCATGGGGCCCGACGCGCTGCGCGTGGCGGGCCTGCCGGAGGCGCTCGCGCGGCAGGGCTATGCGGTCGTCGACCGGGGCAACCTCGCGGGGCCGGCCACGCCGTGGGCTCCGCCGGCCAACGGGCTGCGGCATCTGGACGAGGTGATCGCGTGGAACCGCGCCGTCTACGCGGCCATCGACGCCACGCTGGGCGCCGGCCACGTGCCGCTGATGATGGGCGGCGACCACTGCCTGGCCATCGGCTCGATCAGCGCGGTGGCGTGGCATGCGCGCAAGCGGGGCAAGAAGCTGCGCGTGCTGTGGCTGGATGCGCACTCCGACGTCAACACCGAGACCACCAGCCCCAGCGGCAACCTGCACGGCATGCCGGTGTCGTGCCTGCTGGGCCACGGGCCGGCGGTGCTCACGGGCTGGAGCGGCGAGCGCGCGGCGCTGCAGCACGACGCGATCCGCTTCATCGGCATCCGCAGCGTGGACGGCGACGAGAAGGAAGCCATCCGCACGCTGGGCCTGAACGTGTTCGACATGCGCCACATCGACGAGCACGGCATGCGCACCACCATGACCGAGGCGCTGCAGGACGTCGATGAAGACACGCACCTGCACGTGAGCTTCGACCTCGACTGCCTCGACCCCGCCGATGCGCCCGGCGTGGGCACCGGCGTGCGCGGCGGGCCCACCTACCGCGAGATGCAGCTGTGCATGGAAATGATCGCCGACACCGGCCGGCTCGGTTCGCTCGACGTGGTGGAGCTGAACCCGGCCCTCGACGTGCGCAACCAGACGGCCGAGGTGGCCGTCGAGCTCATCGAGAGCCTGTTCGGCAAGTCGACGCTGGTGAGGTAGAAAAGCTCAGGGCCGCTCGACCTGCGCGGCCTTGGCGCGCGTCAGGTAGCCCTGGTAGGCCGGGATGGCAACGGCCGCCAGGATGCCCAGCCCGAAGATCACGGGCATCAGCCACGCGCCGATCAGCACGCCGATGCCGTTGGGCGGCGGCGGCGCGCCGAAGCGGTTGCGGCCCTTGGTGCCCGGCTTGAAGATCCAGATCAGCGCAACGAACGGAATCAGCGCCAGGAACAGCATCCAGCCAGACCAGTCCATGTCGTGCGAACGCTGGATGCCGGTCAGCACGTAGAAGACCAGGTAGGGAATGGCGAGCAGGAAGGTCAGCCCTCCGATCGCGCCTTCCGACCGAGCGAGTCCGGTGACGCCGAGGATCACGCCCAGCAAGACGGCCGCGACGATGAAGATGAGGTAAGAAAAAAGCGTGTATGCCAGGAAGCGGGCGCGTCCGATGCGTCCCTTGGCGGACCACAGCTTCACCGGCTGCACGGCGTCGGTTCCGCCTTCGTAGACGTCGGCCACCGTGGAGCGGGGCGCCGCGTACGGATTGGGATTGGTGAAATCGGTCGTCATGTTTTCTCTCTCCTCTGCTTTGATTTGTGAAGCACCCATTGTGGGCAAAGACCTTTACAAAAGGCCAGCCCTTTTGACTGCGTGGTAGCGATTCACCAGCGCCACGGCGAGGTCGGCAGGCTCCACGTCGACCGACAGCGGGTCGTTGCCGACCACGCGCGCGAAGGCGTCGCGGCGCGACTGCTCGAAGAGGTGCGCCCCCGCCACGTCGACCGCGTCGCGCGCATGCACCAGCGGCTGGCTGGCGATGTGGCCCAGCACGCGCTCGCGCAGGCTCGCCACCAGCACCAGGTGCTTGCGGCGCAGCAGCTTGATGGCGGGGCGCAGCTCGGCGGCGTCCTCGTCGCGGAAGTTGGTCAGCACGATGACCAGCGCGCGCCGCTTCTGCACCCGCAGCAGTTCCTGCGCGGCCAGCAGGTAGTCGGAATGGGTGGCGCCGGGCTGGATGTCGTGCAGCCGGTTCATCAGCGCATTGAGCGTGGCGCTGCCCTTGCGCGGGGCGAAGTCGCGGCGCTCTTCGGGCGGACAGCCGAAGGTCATGGCGCCGACTTCGTCGCCCTCCTTCAGCGCGACGTAGCTCAGCAGCATCAGCGCGTTGAGCGCCTCGTCGAAGTGGCTGCTGGCCTTCAGCGCCAGCGCGCCTTCGTCGGCGCGCATGCGGCGGCCGCAGTCGAGCAGGAACAGCACGCACTGGTCGCGGTCGTCCTGGAACTCGCGCACGATGGGCCTGCGCTGGCGCTGCGTGGCCTTCCAGTCGATGTGGCGCAGCGAGTCGCCGGTCTTGTAGTCGGCCAGCTGCCGGAAGTCGGTGCCCAGCCCGCGCTGCGCATAGGTCTTGATGCCGATCTGCGCGAGCCGCCGGTCCCCCGAGAGCCATGCATAGCGCGCGAGCGCCGCGAAGTTGGGATACACGCGCAGCCGGCGCGGCTCGCCGAGCGTCTGCCGCATCTCGAAGCAGCCGAGACGGGTGCGCCAGCGCAGCTGCGTGGCGCCGAACTGCGCGACGCCGCGCTGCGTGGCGGTGGCCGTGTAGCGCAGCGCGACGCGCGAGAGCGCCGGCACCGTGTGCTCCTGCGGCAGGCCCTCGAAGGCGAAGTGCATGTCGAGCTCGTCGAACACCGACACCCGCCAGGCCTGGGGGCCTTCATTGACCAGCGTGAGCGTCAGCACGGTGGGCACGCCGAGCGAGAACGCGCCCGGCAGGTTGCGTTCGATGCGCAGCGGCGCCGCGCGCCATGCGCGCAGGCTGCTCCACAGGTCGAAGCCGGCGAGCACGAAACCCAGCGCCAGCAGCACGCCCGCCGCGACGGCGACGTAGTCCAGCGGCGCGCCCAGCAGCAGCGCCACCGCGGCGGCCGCGCTCAGGCCGGCCAGCGCCAGCACGGGCGCGCGCGCGGGAATCGGAATGGCAGCTCGCATCCGCGCGGTGCCTAGAGCCGCGGGGCTTCCACGCTGTCGCGCGCGGCGCGCAGCAGGGTGTCGACGCCCATGCCTTCGAGCTGCGCATCGGGCGAGATCATCACGCGATGCCGCAGCGCGGGCAGCGCCTGGCGCGCCACGTCGTCGGGCGTGATGAAGTCGCGCCCGGCCATCAGCGCGGCGGCGCGGGCGGCACGCACCAGCGCCATGGTGCCGCGCGGCCCTGCGCCCGACGACAGCCCCGGCCAGTCGCGCGTGGCGCGCGCGATGCGCACCGCGTAGTCGATCACGCGCTCGTCGGCCTGCACCAGGCAGGCCAGGCGCTGCAATTCGAGCACCTGCGCCTCGTCGAGGCAGGGGCGCACCGCCTCCAGCGGGAACTGGTTGCCCGCACGCTGCCGCGTGGTGAGCTGAACGATGGCGTTCTCTTCGCTATGGCTCGGAAAGCCGATGTCGATCTTCAGCAGGAAGCGGTCGAGCTGCGCCTCGGGCAGCGGATAGGTGCCCTCGGTGTCGATCGGGTTCTGCGTGGCCATCACCATGAAGGGCCGCGGCAGCGCCATGGCCTTGCCTTCGAGCGTGACCTGGTACTCCTGCATGACTTCGAGCAGCGCGCTCTGGGTCTTGGCCGGCGCGCGGTTGATCTCGTCGGCCAGCAGCAGGTTGGTGAACACCGGGCCCTGGTGCACGCGCAGGGTGCCGAGGCTGCCGTCGCCGCGCGAGGCGATGTCGAGCACCGCATGGCCGGTGACGTCCGAGGGCATCAGGTCGGGCGTGAACTGCACGCGCGAGTAGCGCAGCGTCATGGCCTGCGCCAGCGCGCGTGCGAGCAGGGTCTTGCCGAGCCCCGGCACGCCTTCGATCAGAACGTGGCCCGAGGCCACCAGCGCCACCAGCGTCTGGTCGACCGCCTCGAGCTGGCCGACCACGGCCTGGCCGACCTCGGCGCGCAGCGTCTGCAGCCACTGGGCCGCGCGCGTCAGTTCTTCGGGTTGGATGGCTTGCATGGGCGTCTCTCGGTTCAGGATGAAGAGGAAGAAGAAGGTGATGAAGAGGAGGAAGGCCGGGGCGTGAACGGCCCGTTGGCGTCGAGCCGCCTGCGCGCGGTTTCGAGCACCTCCAGGTCCACCGCCATGCCGCCGGCATGCCGGGCTCGCGCGCCGTCCATCGCGCGCGCGAGCATGGCCGCGTCCAGGCCAGTCGCCTGGGCGATGGCGGCCGCGCGCGCCGCGGCATCGCGATGGGCATGGCCGCGCAGCTGGCGGCGGGCGGATTCGTCGAGCGCGCGCAGCTGCGCCGCGTGCAGTGCCTGTGCGCCGTGCATGTGCAGGAAGCCGGCGGTGCCGCGCACCTGCTCTGCCATGGAGCGCCGGTGCGTGCCGGCGGAAGGCGCCAGTGGCCCGAAGCGCACGGCCGCGCGCCACAGCGCGAATGCCAGCGCCAGCATGCCGACGACCAGCGCCACCCAGCCCCGGTTCCAGATCCAGAGCATGAAGGGCTCGCGTGTCTCCTCGACGACGAACCACACCTCCGCCCCGCTGCGCGCCTGCACGGCCGCGGCGGCGAACAACGCGTTGTCGGCGCGCAGCAGGTTCTCGTTGTGCCACAGGCCCCAGGGCATCACGGTGACGGTGCCCCGGCCGACCCGCACGCGGATCGCCTCCGTGGTGCCGCGCGCGCCGAGCACGGCCCACAGCGGCGGCGGCTGCCTGTCTGCAGCGCGGTAGTGCGACGACGTCCACCATGCGCAGATGCGGAAGCTGCGTCCGCCGGCATAGCTCGCGGGCACGGTGCCGGGCTCCGTGACGGCGTGGCAGTCCGAGTCCTTGGGCGGCGGCTCGAAGCGGCGCGAGGCGGGTTTTTTCTTCTTCGGATCGGGAGCGACCTTCTTCTCGTCCGACGCCGGCTGCTTCTCGCGGACCAGCGGAAGCCAGTCTTCCAGCTGCTCGCCGCTGACCAGGTAGTTGGGGATCACCAGGTGCCCGCCCTGCTCCACCCATTCGCGCAGGCGCCGGCCGCGCTCGGGGAACATGTCCCAGTAGCTGGAGGCGAGCACCAGCCGCGCCTGCGCGGGCGGCATGGCGTCGAGGCTCTCGCGCCTGACCACCTTCATGCCGAGTTCGCGCAGCATGGCCTGCGCGCCGTAGAACCGGTTCTTCCTGGCTTCGCCGCTCGCGGGCGTGGGCACCTCGGTGTCCGCCCATTCGGTGGCGGAGACCAGCCAGAAGCCGACCAGCGCCACCACCAGCACCGCGAGGATGCGGACCACCCAGGCGCTGTTGTTGTTGCTGCTGCTGGTGCTGCTCATGCGGCCGCGCCCTTCAGTCCGTCGGCAGGCGCGCTGGCAGCGGCAGCCGTGTCGGGCAGGTGCAGGTCGAACTCGCCGCAGATCGCCAGCACCTGCGCCGTGCCGGGCAGCCGGCCGCCGTACGCGGCCAGTTGCCAGGCATCAACCAGCCGCACGAAGAAGGCCTGCGCCTCGGGCGCGAGCCGCGTCGCGGCGAGCGCCACGCACTCGCCCTCCGTGCTCGCGGCACGCACCGGCACACCGTGCGCATGTGCCAGGCGCGACAACGCCCCGCGATACAGCAGCGACAGCGCCGGGCGCTGCTGCCCGCGCTGCCAGAGCCCGGCCGCGGCATTGCCGACGTCGTCCGGCAGGCTCTCGGGCCGGATGTCGAGGCTGCCGACATGGCTGGGCAGCAGCGCCTTGCCCGGCCGCGCACCGCCGGCGCGCACCCGCACCCAGCGATGCAGCCGGACCACCAGCCATGCCACCGCCAGCGCCGCCAGCCCCCAGATCAGCCACCGCGCCCCCTCGGCCACCGCCCGCACGAAATCGCGCAGCCAGTCGAGGCCGCCCGTCTTCTTCTCGGGCTCCTCTTCCTCTTCGTCGCGGTCCTTGAAGCGCAGCTGCTTCTCGGTCTTGGTGCCGGGCATGTTCGGGTCGGCACGCACCTTGTCGATCGCAGCCTGCACCTGCTCGCGCGTCGATGCAGCACCATCCGCAGCCATGGCCGCCGAAGGCGCCATCCCCCCCACGCACAACAACACGAGCAGAGCAACGATCACGCCCCTTCCAGGGATACCGCGGAACCGGCTTTGCCGGGCCGCCGGTATCGCCCCCTGCAAGGGGGTTGGCGAAGCGACACGAAGTGCGCGAAGCCTGGGGGTGCTACCTGAACCCACGACGGAACTCCTGCTCGATGTCCCAGGCCTCGAGTTCCACCCGGCGGTTGAGGTACATCGCGAAACCCGCCGCCACGTAGAACGGCTCCAGCACGCCGACGACGAGCGCATATGCGCCGGCAGTCAGGAGGCTCTGCAGCAGCGTGTCCGACTGCGTGAGCCAGCCGAACAGGTCGCGCGTGCCGCCCTCGGGCGCGAACCAGAACAGCAGCGACAGCAGGCAGATGTCGAGCGCCATCTCGGCATTCGCGAAGACCAGCTGCATCCCCGTGGCCGCGCCGCGGCGTCCGCGCAGCAGCTGCGCGCGCCGCTTGCGCCGGGCGCTGCCGCGTTGTCCTTCGAGCTGCTCGATGGCCTGGGTGAACGAACGCCAGGGCGAGAAGCGCCGCCACAGCAGCGTGCGCAGCAGCTGCCCGCCCCACACGGTGCGGCGGTTGGCCCACAGGTCGGACCAGCGCGTCTCCTGTCCGAACACGGCGCGCGAATGCACGAAGAGCAGGCTGCGGTCGAGCCAGGGCTTGAGCCAGAAGATCAGCAGGCTGGGCAGCCAGCCGGCGATCTCCACCGTGCTGAGGGCCAGCAGCAGCATCACGACATGCACCGGCAGGAAGGTGCGCCACACCGAGCGCGCATGGCTGCGCACCAGCTGCGCGCCCAGGTCGGCAGCCTCGGCCATGGGCCGCGGCCGCAGCGCGATGGCGAGGCCGTCAACCTGCATCGTCGTCTCCCCGCTTCGCACTGGCGCGCGGCCGGCCCTGCCAGCCCAGGTAGGCCAGCACCAGCACCCAGCAGGCGCCGCCCACGCCGTACTTCACCGCCGGCGCGATCCAGCGCGCCGAGGACCAGAAGGCCTCGACCGCCGCGGCGGCCAGCAGCAGCCCGATGACGCCGTAGACGATCACCACCGCATGGCGCGCCGCCAGCCGCAGCGCCTCGAGCCGCGTGTGCCGCCCCGGCGCCACCCACGAATAGCCGAGCCGCAGGCCCGCCGCGCCGGCCAGCACGATGGCGGTGAGCTCGAAGGCCGAGTGCGTGACCACGAAGGAGAGGAAGTTCCGGGCATGCCCCGCCCCGATCAGGTAGCCGCCCACGGCACCGATCTGCACCCCGTTGAACACCACCACCGCCGCGCTGCCCACGCCGGCGAAGATGCCCGCCGCGAAGCAGCGGAAGCCGATGCCGATGTTGTGCATGATGTAGAAGCCGAACATCTGCCAGTCGTCGCCCGCGCTGCGCGTGCGGCCCAACGACTCGGCGCTGTCGCTGTACATCGAGTCGAACTCCTGCACCGAGTTGGCGTCCAGCAGGTGCAGGATGAAGCCCGGGTCGCGCCAGGCCGCCCAGCCCGCCATCAGCAGCGGCAGCACGAACATCAGCGCGGAGACCAGCAGGTAGGCGCGATGCGCCCGCACCGCCTCGGGAAAATCGACCAGCGCCAGCCGCGCGAAGCGCGCGAGGCCGTAGTCATGCCGGCGGTAGATCAGCCGGTGCGCGCTCTGCGTGAGGCCCTCGAGCCGCTGCGTGAGGTGGATCGGATAGGCGCGCGCCTGCGCCAGCGCGAGGTGCTCGCACACGCGGCGGTACAGCGTGGCGAGCCGGGCGCCGTCGAACTTGCGCTTGGTCTCGGCCGTGCGGATGACGGCTTCGAGCTCGGCCCACAGGGGCGCGTAGGCAGCCTCGAAATCGAGCGGTGTCATCGCGCCGCCCTTCCCTGCGCATCGGCATTGGCGCCGGCACCTGCACCGGCGCGCCGGCCCAGCACCCACTGCGCCACGCCGAGCAGGCGCTGCGACGCGGAGGCGCCGGTGGTGTCGGGGCCCAGCACCGGCTCGGCGACGCGGGCGAGTTCGTCGAAGCGCTCCGGCGTGAGGCGCGTGGCGCGCCCGGCCCACGAGACGATGGCCATCTGCTCGCGCGCCGACAGCGGCCGCGCGGGCGCCTGAGGTTCGGCCGGCGGCAGGCTGCCGTGCAGGCTCACCTGGTCGCTGAACACCACCAGCGTGCCGGCGGCCAGGTCGCCCAGGCGCTTGCTGTCGTGGCGCCACAGCATCGACACGATGCCCGCCCCATAGAAGGAAGGCACGAAGTCGGCCGCGCGCAGCAGGTTGCGCGTGAGCGCGGCGGCGGGCGTGACCGGCAGGCCCGAGTCCATCACCACGCGCAGGCCCATCACCCGCTTGCCGGGCGTGGCCGCCGCTCGCGTGAGCTCGAAGATCACCGGGTAGAACCACTCCAGGCAGAAGTAGGCGATCAGCAGAATGCCGAAGCCCATCTTGCCGAGCATGCCGACGGTGATGGAGATCGCGACGAAGATGCCGAGCCGGATCGCGAAGTCGATCAGGTAGGCCAGCCCGCGCGCGACCAGCCCGGCCGGGCGCAGCGAGAGCGCGATGCCTTCGGGGGTCTCGGCGGTGTAGAGCGTGTCGAGGCGCACTGCGGTCGCGCCCGGCTCAGGCTTGCAGCACGACGGTGTCGGCGATCTGGTCGTGCAGGCAGCGGCGCGACGCGCGGAAGATGAAGAGGCAGTCGATCAGCACGTAGATGGGCCCGAGCAGCGGCCAGATGCTGGTGAAGAACAACGGGCCGTCGCGCAGCGCGAGGATGCGGCCGATCTGCGCGCGCGAACCGTCGGGCCGCGCGATGCGGATCTTGAACAGCGCCTTGCCGATGGTCTGGCCGCGGGTGGCCAGCAGGTAGCCGTGCAGCACGAGGTAGAGGACGACGCCGGAAGCCGCGCTGGAGATGCGCGGCTCCCACATGCCGAGGCCGTCGTCTTCCCAGAGATTGATGGGCGTGAATGTCGCAAGGAGCCAGATCGCCGCGATGGAAATGCCCGCGTCGAGCATCGCAGAGAGGAAGCGCGTGCCGCGCGATGCGAGCTCACCCGGCTGCGCGCCGCCAGGCGGCACCACGTCTTCCACATGGGATTGCGGAGGCGCGTAGCGCGCGTCCTGCGACTTGTCTTCCATGCCCGTCCCTCTCCGAAACGAATGAATTTTCGGAAGATTCTAGGACGTTCGATGTCGGCGGCGGCCGGAGGACTACGCCGGCGGACGGGCGGCGATGACCGCCTGCAAGCGCCGCAGGTCGTCGAGCAGCAGGTTCAGCGGCGCGGCCAGCAGCGCGTTCGATGCCTCGTGTCGCGACGAAGCCTGCGCGGCGCAGCGGGCCAGTTCGCCCAGGTCGTGAGGGGCGGACTGGCCCGCGAGCGCGTCGGCCATGCCGGCGATGGCCGCACCCGCCGCGCCTGCCGCTTGCGACACCTCGGCCTGCGCCCCAGGTGCCAGCCGCAACACGCGGTCGAGCACCGTGGCGTCCTGGAAGATGCGCGCCGCCAGCCTGGCCTTGTCGCGATAGCTGCCGCCGGTGCCGCCGCGGCGCCACCACCGGGCCTCCAGGTCGGCGCTGCCGGCCAGCGCGGCCAGCGCGGCCAGGCGGCCCAGCGACGCGCGCGTGCCTGCCTGGATGCGCTCGATCTCCGCCGCATCGCTCGTCCGCCGCGACGCCGACATCCGTCTGCCGATGCCGCGCAGCAGCGCCGCGCAGCCCTCGTCGAAGCGCATGCCCGCGTGGTACTCCGACATCACCGTCGAAACCACCAGCGCCACGCCCACGCCGATGCCGATCTGCGCCAGGCGAAGCAGCGCCACCTGCAGCGCCGAATGGCCCGGAATGCCGCCCGCCGACAGGATGATCAGCGCCGCCACCGGCGCGCTGCGCATGCCCGGCACGGACACGCTGGCGAAGGACAGCAGCATGACCAGGCCGAGCGTGGTCGCGAGCACCGGCGCGCCATGGTGATGCAGATAGACGCCGGCAAGCCCGACGAGCGCGCCGGCGGCGGTGCCGCGCACGCGGTCCCACCCTGCGTCGAGCGTGGAACCGGCGCTCGGGCGCATGACGATCAGCACGCTCATCACGGCCCAGAAGCTCTCGGGCAGATGCAATGCCGTCGCCACGCCCCAAGCGATGGCGACGGCGGCCACAAGCTGCGCGCCGGAGCGCCAGCGGCCATGCCGCCAGGGAGCGGCGAGGCGCTGCAGTGCGCTCGTGCCCATCATGACCCCGTAGTCTTCGCGTTGCCGCCGAGCGCGGCCGAGATGCCGTCGATCAAGGCGCAGGCCTGCTGCAGCAGGGCGCGCTGGTCGGCATCGAGCGTGGCACCGATCGCCTCGGCCAGCGCCGCCTCGCGCGTGCGCATGATCGCCTTCAGCCGGCGCGTGCCCTCCGCGGTGAGCGAGAGCAGCCACTGGCGCCCGTCGCCCGGATGCGGCGCGCGGCCGATCCAGCCCTCGGCTTCCAGTTCGGCGAGCAGCCGCGTCAGCGACTGGAGCTTGACGCGCTCCAGCCCCGCCAGCGTCGTGGGCGTGCAAGGCCCATGCTGATGGAGCTGGCCCAGCACGCTGAGCTTGGCCACGCTGGGGCTGTCCGCCGCGGCACTGCCGTTTCGCAACTGGCGGGCGAGCAGCGACACCGAGCTGCGAAGGCGAGAGGCGCATTGCGCCGGATCCGGGATGGTGGAAGCCATGCCCGGATTGTAAGACATGTCTTGGTATCTGGGAGCTTCAGCCCCGGTTGGGAGACGAAGTCACGGGATAGGTGACGGCCGGTGCCGGATCGGGGGCAGGCGCCGGTGCGGGCAACGGCGCGGGCGACGGCCCGGTCGCCGAGGCCGGCGAGGCGACCGGCGTCTGCTCGGGCTTCGCCGCGGCCTCGTCCTGCGCTTCAGGGCCCGGGCCTTCGAGGAAGCGATCGAGCAGCGCGAAGAAGCGGTCGTAGAAGCGCTCGTCGGTGAGCGTCTCGCTGGCCACCTTCACCATCGCGTCGTCGCTGCTGGTGAACGGCAGCGAGAGCGAGCCGATCGCGCCCACGCCCAGGCTCGCCGAGTTGTTCACCTTCTTGAGCCCGTAGCGGTCCTGCAGCGCGGTGGCGAAGGCCACGGTGCTCCTGCCCGCCTTGCCGCTGCGGGTGCTTTCGCGCGCGCAGACCACGCGGAACTCCACCTCCACATGCACCTCGGCGGCCGGCTGGAAGCTCTTGCGCCCCGTCACGAGGTCGGAGTTGGCGGCCGTGATCATGTAGCCCTGGCTCAGCAGCGCACGGCGCGCGGCCTCGCAGGTCTCGGCCTCGGTGGCCTCGTAGTCGCGGGTGTGGGTGTTGGTGGAACTGAAGGCCTCGGGCTCGTAGCTGGCCTGGCGGGAGGCGCTGCCGCAGCCGGCGAGCAGGACAGCGGCGGACAACAGGCCCGCGGCGAGAACCGATGTACGGACCGGCGTACGGCCCGGAACAGGGATGGCAAACAGGGAATTGGAGTGCATGGACGGCATGAAGCGGCGAATGCTAACCGGCGGCCTTGCCGGCAAGCCTTCGAGCGCGCCCGTGCAGCGGCGTTCCCGCCGCGATGCCGAAATTTTCAGGACCAGGGCAGCACGTGGTGCGCGCGCACCCGTGTCGCCGCGATCAGCCGCGCGTTCGGCGCGTCGGTGCTCTCCACCCACGCGCGCGCCTCCTCGGCGCTGCGGCCGAACTGCTGGTGGCGGCGCACCAGCCGCTCCTCGCGCACCGCGTCGTCGATGTCCACGTACCAGACCTCGTCGAGCATCGCCGCCGCGCCGGCCCACGGGCCGGCGTCGTGCAGCAGGTAGTTGCCCTCGGTGATGACGAGCTGCGTCGTCGGCAGCACCGCGATCGCGCCGGCGATCGGCTCCTCGATCTCGCGGCGGAACTCGGGCGCGTAGACGATGCCGCCGTCGGGCCGCTGCTCGCGCAGCCGCTGCAGCAGCGCGACGTAGCCGGCGCTGTCGAAGGTGTCGGGAGCGCCCTTGCGTCCGGCGCGGCCGAGCCGTTGCAGCTCGACGTTGGCAAGGTGGAAGCCGTCCATCGGAACCACCTGGGCACGCTCCGCCCCCACCGCCTGCAGCAGCGCCGCCGCGAGCGTCGACTTGCCCGCGCCGGGCGCACCGACGAGCCCCAGCAGCCGGCGCTGCCCGCTGGCCATCAGGGCCTGCAGGCGCGCGGCGCTTTCGGGGGGGAGTGGAGGAAGCGGAGGAGAGGTCTGCGCGGGGGTGGTGGTCATCCCCCGAGCGTAGCCTCCCCGGCCGTCAAAAAAAGATCAGGGATACAGACCGCGTTCCTGGCGAGCCATCAGGATGCGCTCGCATGCCACCGCGTACGTCGCCGTGCGCAGGGTGATCTTGTGCTTGTCGGCCGTGTCCCAGATCTGGTTGAGCGCGTTCATCATGATGCGGTCGAGGCGCACGTTGATCTCGTCCTCGTCCCAGAAGAAGGACGAGAAGTCCTGCACCCATTCGAAGTAGCTCACGGTCACGCCGCCGGCGTTGCAGATCACGTCGGGCACCACCAGCACGCCGCGCTCGGCGAGGATGTCGTCGGCCTGCGGCACGGTGGGGCCGTTGGCGCCTTCGAGCACCAGCTTGGCGGTGGTCTTCTGCGCGCGCTCGGCGGTGAGCTGGCCTTCGAGGGCGGCCGGAATGAGGATGTCGCAGGGCGTGTTCCAGAAGTCCTCGTTCGGCACGATGTCGCCGCCGGCCTTGAAGCCGACCACGCCGTCGGTGCGCGAGATGGGCACGAGCTTGGCGAGGTCGAGGCCGTTGCTGTTGACGATGGTGCCGGTGTGGTCCTGCACGGCGACGATCTTGGCGCCGGCTTCGGCGAAGAGTTCTGCCGCGACGGAGCCCACGTTGCCGAAGCCCTGCACCGCGATGCGCGCACCGCGCAGGTCCATGCCCAGTCGGCGAGCCGCCTCGCGGCCGGTGACGAACACGCCGCGGCCGGTGGCCTTCACGCGGCCCAGCGAGCCGCCCAGGTGCAGGGGCTTGCCGGTGACGACGCCGGTGGCGGTGCCGCCGACGTTCATCGAGTAGGTGTCCATCATCCACGCCATGATCTGCGCGTTGGTGTTGACGTCGGGCGCGGGGATGTCGGTGTGCGGGCCGATGATGATGCCGATCTCGCTGGTGTAGCGACGGGTGACCTTCTCGAGCTCCTGCGGCGAGAGCTTCTTCGGGTCGACACGGATGCCGCCCTTGGCGCCGCCGTACGGCAGGTTCACGGCGGCCGTCTTGATGGTCATCCAGGCCGACAGGGCCATCACTTCTTCGAGCGTGACGTCGGGGTGGAAGCGGATGCCGCCCTTGCCCGGGCCGCGGCTCATGTTGTGCTGCACGCGGTAGCCCTCGAAGTGGGCGATGCTGCCGTCGTCCATTTCGATGGGCACGTCGACGATGAGCGCGCGCTTGGGGCGCTTGAGGGTTTCGACCCAGCGGGCCAGCGGGCCGAGGTACGGCACGACGCGATCGACCTGCGAGAGATAGGTGCCCCACGGGCTGTTGGCTGTAGGACTGACGAAGGAGAGTTTTTCGCTCATATGCGTTCCCTTGTTGGTTTGTGAGGGTGGCCGCAACGATAGACCTCCGCCGCGCGTTGCGCCATGGCTTATGCGCGCCGCGGAGGCGGTTATGCAAGAGAGGTTGGTAGGCCTGCGATGCCGGCATCGCGCCGATGCAATCGAGCGATCGATAGAGGCGTGAATCGCCAGATGACAGAAACGTCATCGACGGGTCATCGACCCCGCGGATCCGCTTCTTAGAGTTGGCCTCACCAACCAGGACGAACTTAGCAACCAACGTCACACATCAAGGAGTAGCAACGAATGAGCAAGCAAGCATCCGCCACCCGCCTGATCGGCACCGCCGCCCTCGCTGCCCTGCTGGGCACGGTCGCCGCGCCGAGCTTCGCCGGCAACTACGCCGAGGGCGATCCGCGCCCCGCGCCGCTGGCCTCTTCGACGACGCGCGCCGCGGTGACCGCCGACGCGGTGCAGTGGCTGAAGACCGCCCCCACGCAGGGCTACACCAGCGGCTACCGGCAGGAGCCCGCCGTGGTCTCGGCCAACAGCCGTGCCGCCGTGGAGGCCGACACGCGCCTGTGGATCCAGTCGGGCCTGGCCGCCCGGCAGGCCGGCGAAGCCGGCGCCGATTCGATGAAGCCCGGCTACCGCGAAGCGGCCGCCGAGTACGCGAGGCTGCGCGCGAGCCCGGCCTACGGCGCGCTGGTCGACCAGACGCAGCTTCGCTGACGGCAAACGGGACGCACGGCGGCCCCCTTGGCCATCCGAGGGTAGGCCGCCGGCAGTTCCTTGGTTCTATCTCCTACGACCGGACGTCATAGGCCGCATCTTTTGCCACGATTCGATGCCCGAGCCGGATAATCCTCCGATGCTCGACCTGGACCGCATCGATCTGCGCCTTCTGAAGATCCTTCAGGAAGACGGCCGCATCACCAACCTCAAGCTGGCCGAGGCGGTGGCGCTTTCGCCGACGGCGGTGCTGGCGCGGGTGCAGCGGCTCACGCGCGACGGCTTCATCCAGGGCTACGAGGCGCGGCTCGATCCGCACAAACTGGGCCGCGGCTTCACCGTCTTCGTCGAGGTGCTGCTCGACCGCACCACGCCCAACGTGTTCGACCAGTTCAAGGCCGCCGTGCAGGTGCGCGACGAGATCATGGAATGCCACATGGTCGCCGGCGGCTTCGACTACCTGCTCAAGACCCGCATGGCCGACATGGCCGCCTACCGCGAGTTCGCCGGCACCGTGCTGTGGCAGCTGCCCGGCGTGCGCGAGACGCGGACCTATGCGGTGATGGAAGAAGTGAAGAACAGTGCGCGCCTGCCGCTGGGGGTGTGAAGATCATTGACGCCAGGAATACCGCGGAACCGGCTTTGCCGGGCCGCAGGTATTGCCCCCTGCAAGGGGGTTGGCGAAGCGACACGAAGTGCGCGAAGACTGGGGGTGTGCCTATCTCGCGCCGAAGATCGCCGTTCCCACGCGCACCATCGTGCTGCCTGCGCTGATGGCGGCTTCGAGGTCCGCGCTCATGCCGAGCGACAAGGTATCGAGCGCGATGCCCGCGTCGCGGATCGACTGGTACACCGCATGCGCGCGCAGGCACAGTTCGCGCTGCGCTTCGAAGCCGGTGGCCGGCTCGGGAATCGCCATCAGCCCGCGCAGCCGAAGTTGTGGCAAAGCCGCCACAGCACGCGCCAGCGCGAGCGCCTCTTCCGGAGGCACGCCCGACTTGTTGGCGCCGCCGTCCACATTAACCTGAAGGCATACATTCAGCGGCGGCAGATGCGCCGGCCGCTGGGCCGAAAGACGCTCGGCGATCTTCAATCTGTCGATGCTGTGGACCCAGTCGAAGTGCTCGGCCACAGGCCGCGTCTTGTTGCTCTGAAGGGGCCCGATGCAGTGCCATTCGAGGGAGGAACGCCGGTCGGCCAGCGCTTCGATCTTGTCCAGCCCCTCCTGCACGTAGTTCTCGCCGAAGGCCGACTGGCCCGCCGCGTGCGCCTCGCGCACCGCCTCCGGTCCGAAGGTCTTGGACACCGCCAGCAAGCGCACGCTGGCCGGGTCGCGGCCGGCCGTTACACATGCCTTCGCGATCCGGTCGTTTACTTGCTGGAGGTCGTCGCCAATCATCGTCATAATCGTCCAAAATCGTATCAAAACGTCACGAAACCCGAGCCGAGGAGCCCCGTGGACATCACCCAACTGCTGGCGTTCAGCGTCAAGAACAAAGCCTCCGACCTGCACCTTTCCGCGGGCCTGCCGCCCATGATCCGCGTCAACGGCGACGTGCGCCGCATCAACGTGGACGCGCTCGACCACAAGGGCGTGCACGCCATGGTGTACGACATCATGAGCGACACGCACCGCAAGCACTACGAAGAGTTCCTGGAGGTCGACTTCTCCTTCGAGATCGACGGCCTCGCGCGCTTCCGCGTGAACGCCTTCAACCAGGCGCGCGGCGCGGCCGCCGTGTTCCGGACCATTCCCTCGAAGATCCTCACGCTCGAGCAGCTCAACGCGCCCAAGATTTTCGGCGAACTGGCGCTCAAGCCACGCGGGCTGGTGCTGGTGACGGGCCCCACGGGTTCGGGCAAGTCGACCACGCTGGCGGCGATGATCAACTACCTCAACGAGAACGAGTACGGCCACATCCTCACGGTGGAAGACCCGATCGAATTCGTGCACGAGTCGAAGAAGTGCCTGATCAACCAGCGCGAGGTGGGGCCGATGACGCTGTCGTTCTCCAACGCCCTGCGCTCCGCCCTGCGCGAAGACCCCGACGCCATCCTGGTGGGCGAGCTGCGCGACCTGGAGACCATCCGCCTGGCGATGACCGCGGCGGAGACGGGCCACCTGGTGTTCGGCACGCTGCACACCTCGTCGGCCGCCAAGACCATCGACCGGATCATCGACGTGTTCCCGGGCGAAGAGAAGGAAATGATCCGCGCCATGCTCTCGGAGTCGCTGCAGGCCGTGATCTCGCAGACTCTGTGCAAGACCAAGGACGGCCAGGGCCGCGTGGCGGCGCACGAGATCATGCTGGGCACGCCGGCCATCCGCAACCTGATCCGCGAGGCCAAGGTGGCGCAGATGTACTCCACCATCCAGACCGGCCAGGGCTCTGGCATGCAGACGCTGGACCAGAACCTGACGGAACTGGTGCGCCGCAATACCATCTCGGCAGCAGAAGCCCGCGGCAAGGCCAAAATTCCCGAGAACTTCCCCGGCTGATCCACAGCCCTTCGGAGCACCGACATCATGGAACGCGATCAAGCCAGCCAGTTCATCAACGACCTGCTCAAGCTCATGGTGAGCCGCAACGGCAGCGACCTGTTCATCACGGCCGACTTTCCGCCGGCCATCAAGGTCGACGGCAAGGTCACCAAGGTCTCGCAGCAGGCGCTGGGCGCGCCGCACACGCTGGCGCTGACGCGCTCGATCATGAACGACCGCCAGACGGCCGAGTTCGAGCGCACCAAGGAATGCAACTTCGCGATCTCGCCCACCGGCATCGGCCGCTTCCGCGTGAACGCGTTCGTGCAGCAGGGCAAGGTCGGCATGGTGCTGCGGACCATTCCCGCCAAGCTGCCGACCATCGACGGCCTGGGCATGCCGCAGGTGCTGAAGGAGGTGTCGATGACCAAGCGCGGCCTGTGCATCCTGGTGGGCGCCACGGGCTCGGGCAAGTCGACCACGCTGGCGGCCATGATCGACTGGCGCAACGAGAACTCCTTCGGCCACATCGTGACGGTGGAGGACCCGGTCGAATTCGTGCATCCGCACAAGAACTGCGTGGTGACGCAGCGCGAAGTGGGCATCGACACCGACAGCTGGGAAGCCGCGCTGAAGAACACGCTGCGCCAGGCGCCCGATGTGATCCTGATGGGCGAAATCCGCGACCGCGAGACCATGGAGCACGCCGTGGCCTTCGCCGAGACCGGCCACCTGTGCATGGCCACGCTGCACGCCAACAGCGCCAACCAGGCACTCGACCGGATCATCAACTTCTTCCCCGAGGAGCGCCGCGCCCAGCTGCTGATGGACCTGTCGCTGAACCTGCGTTCGCTGGTCTCCCAGCGGCTGGTGCCGACCGAAGACGGCCTGGGCCGCGTGGCCGCGGTCGAAGTGCTGCTGAACACGCCGCTGATTTCCGACCTGATCTTCAAGGGCGAGGTGGGCGAGATCAAGGAGATCATGAAGAAGAGCCGCAACCTGGGCATGCAGACATTCGACCAGGCGCTGTTCGACCTCTTCGAGAGCCACTCGATCAGCTTCGAGGACGCCATCCGCAACGCCGACTCGGCCAACGACCTTCGCCTGCAGATCAAGCTCAACAGCCAGCGTGCACGCAGCACCGACCTGGCTGCGGGCACGGAGCACTTCGCGATCGTCTGAGGCCGCGGGGGCTGCGGGAGGCCGGTGTCCGCCGGACGGCACCTGCGGCGGAATGGCCTTAAGCTGTGGCCCCATGAGCAGCATCAACCCCCGCACCTACGAATCCATTCCCGCGCAGACAGTGGCCTTCCTGGGCCTCGGCGTCATGGGCGGCCCGATGGCCGGCCACCTCGCCAAGGCCGGCCACAGCGTCACGGTCTACAACCGCACCGCCGCCAAGGCGCAGGCCTGGGCCGACGAATTCGGCCCGCCCGGACGCCATGCCACCACCCCGCGCGAAGCGGCGGCCGGCGCCGACATCGTGTTCTGCTGCGTCGGCAACGACGACGACCTGCGCTCGGTGGTCCTGGGCGACGACGGCGCCTTCGCCGGCATGAAGAAGGGCGCGGTGCTGGTCGACCACACCACCGCCTCTGCCGACGTGGCGCGTGAGCTTTCCAAGGCCGCGCAGGCGCTGGGCCTGCATTTCATCGACGCGCCCGTCTCGGGCGGCCAGGCCGGCGCGCAGAACGGCGCGCTCACGGTGATGTGCGGCGGCGACGCGGCGGTGTTCGAACGCATCAAGCCGGTGGCCATGGCCTTCTCGCGCGCGGTCACGCTGCTGGGCGAGAGCGGTGCCGGCCAGCTCGCGAAGATGGTGAACCAGATCGCCATCGCGGGGCTGGTGCAGGGCCTGTCGGAAGCCATCGCCTTCGGCCAGCGCGCGGGCCTGGACATGGAAGCCGTGCTCGGCGTCATCAGCAAGGGCGCGGCCCAGAGCTGGCAGATGGAGAACCGCGGCAAGACCATGATCGAAGGCAAGTTCGACTACGGCTTCGCGGTCGACTGGATGCGCAAGGACCTGGGCCTGGTGCTCGACGAAGCCAAGCGCAACGGCGCGCGCGTGCCGGTGACGGCGCTGGTCGACCAGTTCTATGCCGACGTGCAGCAGGCCGGCGGCCGGCGCTGGGATACCTCGAGCCTCATCACGCGGCTCAAGTGACGCAATGAAGAAAGCCCGCATCAGCGGGCTTTCCTGTCTTGGCACGCAGCTTCTTCAGCGCACCGGCGAGGTCGTCACGCCGCTCGGGGAAGGCGCTGGCGTGGACGAGCCCGAAGCGGGCAGCGGCTCCATCGGCGGCAGCGGCACGCGCGAGGTGGAAGACGAGGAGGGCGCGGACGGCGTTGCCGAAGTCACAGGCGCCGGCCCCGTGCCGCCGCGCTGCGCCGCAGCCTGGTTCGCCGCCTGGCTGGCTGCCAGATCGGCCTCGCTCACGACCTCGACCACGCGCACAACCTTCACCACGCCCGACACGCCGCGCGTGATCTCGGTGGCGCGATCGGTCTCGCGGCGCGTGGCGATGCCCATCAGGTAGACCACGCCGCGCTCGGTCACCACCTTGAAGGAGTTGGCGAAGATGTCCTTGGCGTCGAGCAGCGAGGCCTTCACCTTGCCGGTGATGTAGAGGTCGTTCGAGCGATCCTGGAAGGTGCTGGACGAGCCCACAGTCAGCTCGTTGACCACCGAGCGCACGTTCACGATGCGGCTTACCTCATCTTCGACGCGGCGGCGGTCGGCATCGCTGCCCACGGCGCCGGTCAGCAGCACCTGGCGGTTGAAGCTGGTGACGCTCACGTACATCTGGTCGTTGGCGATGTCGCGCACGCGGGCCGCGGCACGCAGCTCGATGCCCTGGTCGTCGAGTTGCGCGCCCGAGCTGCGGCGGTCGGTGGCCACCATGCCCACGCCCACCACGGCCGCGCCGCCGACAACGAGCGGCACGCAGGCGGAAAGACCCGTGACCAGTGCGGCGCCCAGGGTCAGGGCAAGGGCGAAACGTTGGGTCGATGTCGTCGTCATGGTCGTCAAGGTCATGAGGAAACTTCCTGTTCTCCGAGTAACTGGGCGTCCACCCCGTCGCACAGGCAATGCAGTGCGATCTGGTGGATCTCGTGGATGCGCGCCGCACGCTCGTGCGGCACGCTGATCTGGACGTCGGTCTCGCGCAGTGCGCGGCCGATGGAGCCGCCTGCGCCCGGCGCGGCGTTGCCGAGCAGCGCGACGACGGTCATGTCGCGCTCGTGCGCCGCGGTCACGGCAGCCAGCACCGACGCCGACTGGCCGCTGATGCTCAAGGCCAGCAGCACGTCGCCGGCCTGGCCGAGCGCGCGCACCTGGCGGGCGAAGCGGTCGGCATCCGCGGCTTCGGCGCCGTCGGCGGCGGGGTCGGTGGCATCGCCGGGCAGCGCGATGGCGCCGAGCTCGGGCCTCTCGCGCTCGAAGCGGCCCACGAACTGCGCGGCGAACTGGGCCGCCAGCAGGCCCGACACGCCGGCTCCGCAGGCGAGCACCTTGCCGCCGCTGGTCACGCACGCCAGGATGGCCTGCATCGCTTGAGAGATGGGTTTGCTGAGGACCGGCCCGGTCTGGTACTTGAGGTCGGCACTGTCGATGAAGTGCTGCTGAATCCGTTGCTCGAGCATGGGGCGGGATGATAACTGGGGGCTGTGAAACAAGACGTTCGAGTTGTGGAGCCTTCATCGAGGCTTCAGTTCCCTCGAGCTCGTCGTCAACCGGCGTCGAAGGCTGCCTGCAGCCACGTGATTTTCTCTTCGACCAGCACCACGTCGAAGCGGCACGGCGGCACCGTGCGCAGCCGGCTCAGGTAGTTCTGCGCGGCGAACACGATGCGCCGCCGCTTCGCTGCGGTGATGCTCCCGCCCGCGCCGCCGTGCGTGCCGGTGCTGCGATGGCGCACCTCCACGAACACCAGCGTGCCCGCGGGCGACGGGCGCGGATCGCGCATGATCAGGTCGATCTCGCCGCCGCCGCGCCCGGGCGTCCGATAATTGCGGGCGAGCAGCACGAGGCCGGCGTCCCGCAGGTGGTCGAGCGCGGCGTCTTCCGCCGCATCGCCCCGATGCTTCGTAGTGGTGTCGGTCTTCATGGCCCTCCCTGTCCGCGGCCTGCTTGCGTTCTATTTTTCTGACTTCTTTTTCGTTCCGACGGAGAAACCCCTTGGCTTCACTCGCCCCTGCTTCTTTCGGCGCCGCCCTCGCGGCCGCGCACGACGCCGCGGGTGCGCAGCATTATCCGCAAGGCACGCTCTACGTCGTCGCCACGCCCATCGGCAACCTGGCCGACATCACGCTGCGCGCGCTGCACGTGCTGCAACTGGTGGACGCCATCGCCTGCGAGGACACGCGCCACACGCAGGCCCTGCTGCGCGCCTACGGCATCGACCGCCCCGGCTCCCGGCTGCTGGCGGTGCACCAGCACAACGAGGCCGAGGCCGCGCAGGCGGTTGTCGCGCGGCTCGCGCAGGGCGAGCGCATCGCCTACGTCAGCGACGCGGGCACGCCCGGCGTGAGCGACCCGGGGGCGCGCCTTGCAGTCGCCGTGCGCGCCGCGGGGCAGCGCGTGCTGCCGCTGCCGGGCGCCAGCAGCGTGACCACGCTGATCGGCGCCGCGGGGCTGGTGGCCGAAGGCGGCGGTGACGGCAATGCCAGCAGCAGCGCCTTCGTCTTCGCGGGATTCCTGCCGAGCAAGTCCGGCGAGCGCGACACGGCCGTGCAGGCGCTGTCGCAGGAGCCGCGCGCAGTGGTGCTGCTGGAGGCCCCGCACCGCATCGAGAACCTCGCGCGCGCGCTGTCCACGCTGGGCGAGCGCCGCGTCACCGTGGGCCGCGAGCTCACCAAGCAGTTCGAGGAAATCGCCACTGTCGCCGCAAGCGCGTTGCCCGACTGGTTCGGCGCCGACCGCGACCGCACGCGCGGCGAATTCGCTCTGGTGCTGCACCCCGTGGCCGTGAGCGGCGACGGCGGCGCGGAAGGCGAGCGCGTGCTGCGCCTGCTGCTGGCCGAACTGCCCGTGAAGACGGCCGTGAAGCTCGCGGCGGAGATCAGCGGAGCCCCGCGCAATACGCTGTATGACGCCGCGCTGCGCATCCGCGGCGAGGCGGAGCAGGACTAGCTAGGCCGGCGGAAAAAGAAACTCCGGCGGTACAGCCACCGTCAGCCAAACCCCGTTTTCCGCGCGATGGAAAACATGGCCCAGCGCGTGCATGCGGCCCGCATCGACCCTGAGCACATGCGCCTTGCCATGACGCCGCCCCACCAGCACCGCCGTGGCTTCGTCGACTGACAGATGCACATGTTGCCGCGCCCCCGGCAGCAAGCCCTGGACCCGAATGGAAGTCAGGAAACGCGTGGCCGTGCCGTGAAAAAGCTGCGGCGGCGGAACGATCGCCTCGAAGCTGCGACTGACCTGCGGTGTGGAGTGGCCCTGCAGCGCACGGATTCGCAGCCGGTCGGCCGACAATTCGAAACGCTTCTTCGCACCCGAATCGACTGCCTGCAGTACATCCGCCGTCATCAGATCGCGTCCCGCGGCCGCCGCCCCGGCCACCAGCGCCGCGACGTCGGCCCAACCCTGCGCATCGAGCTGCAGGCCGACGGACTCCGGCGCGTGCCGCAGGACGTAGGCGATGAACTTGCTGGCGTCTTCCGGCGTCATCGGGTCTTCCAGTGGTCGCCGTGTGCAAGCAGTGCATCCATCAGCCGCTGCACGTGTGCGGTGGGCGGCCTGTCGGCTGCATGGAACACGTGGTAATCGAGCGACGGATAGCCCTGCAGGGGAATCGCCACCAGGCCGCTGGGAATGTGGCAGCAGGCATTCACCACCGCGAGGCCGAAGCCCAGCTGGGCGAAGCGCAGCATCAGTTCCCAGCCGTTGGCTTCGAGCGATGGCTGCCACTGCACCGACTCGGCCTGCAGCAGGCGGCCGAGCAGCTCGCGATGCGGCCGCCCCGCCGAAGGCACGATCAGCTGCGCGCCCTTCAGGTCGCGCAGGCGCACCGACTTTCGCGAGGCCAACGCATGCGAGCGCGGCACGACCAGCACCTGCCCCACGGCGGTCAACCGCGCGGCATGCAGGTCGGCTGGCACCGTGCCCAGCGGCGCGATGCCCAGATGCGCCTGCCCCGAGCGCACCGCCTGGATCGATTCGTCGCGATCGCGCGTCAGCAGCTGCAGGTGCGGCGATGCCGCGGCACCCGAGAACAGAGACAGCGCCTTGCCGAGCAAATAGAGGTACGCGCCCTCGCCGGCCGACAGCGTGACAACCGGGGCGTCCTGCCCTTGGGCCAGCCCCTTCACGAAGCGCTGGTTGAACGCGAGCAGTTCCCGCGCATGCCGTGCAACCTGCTCGCCCGTGGCAGTGAGCTCGAGCGCACCGCCCGTGCGCACGTACAGCTTCGCGTCGAGCTGCTCCGACAGCTTGCGCACCTTGGCATGCAACGCCGGCTGGCTGATGTGCAGCAAGCGCGCCGATTCACTGAAGTTCAGCGTGTCGGCGAACACGGCGAACGACTGCAGCGCGTCGAGGTTGGTGCGGGGGATGTCCATCTGGCTATCCATTTTATGGATAGTCCATTCAATAACAGTAGTTCCTGGTGATGAGCTTCATTTCTACGATCCGCCTGCTTCAAGACAAAAGGAACAAGAAATGAAACACACATCTGCACCCGCATCCCTACTCCCCCGTCTCGGCATCGACATCGGTCGCGTGCTGATCGCGGCCGAAGGCGCCGGCGGCGCGGACACCTCCTTCATCGGCGGCTCGCTGCAGGACGCGCTGGACACACCACCCTACGAAGGCATGTTCGAGGCTGTCGGCCCACTGGTCGAGAAGTTCGAGGGCCGCGTGTGGCTGGTGTCGAAATGCGGGCAGAGCGTGCAGGCCAAGAGCCGTGCGTGGCTGCAGCATCACCGCTTCTTCGAGCGCACGGGCGTGCCGCCCGCGAACCTGCGCTTCTGCCTCCAGCGGCCGCAAAAAGCTGACCACTGCCGCGAACTGCGCATCACCCACTTCATCGACGACCGCAGCGACGTGCTGCACCACCTCGAAGGCCTCGTGCCTCACCGGTACCTCTTCGGCCCGCAGCGCAAGCCGGTGACGGTCGGAGGATTGGTGTTGCTGCCCGCGTGGAAGGACGCGGCCGCCCTCGTCGACTGACCGGCCAGCTGGAAAGCCAGCTAGCCGTCCAGCTCGGCGTAGCGCCTGAAGATGCCGTCTTCGTTGAACGCAATCCGGCGCGGACTCTGAAGGTAGTCGCGCACGCGCTGGCGGCGCTTGACGTTGGCATGCAGCTTCACGACCGCGGGCGTCGCGGCCAGCGCCCGCGCCGAAGCCTTCGGAAACGCGTAGTGCAAACCGTCCACCAGCTGGAAGAGCGACAGGTCGGCGTAGGTCAGCGTGTCGCCCACCAGATGCTGGCTGCCCGCGGGATTGCGCTGCAGCACACGCTCGAACCAGCCGAGGAACTTCGGGATGCGCTCCTCGCGAAAAGCCTTCGCGCGCTGCACGGCCGCGTCGCGCTGGTCTTCGTAATAAGCGCCAACCGAGATCGGATGGTGCGTATCGTGCGCCTCTGCCACCGCATCGGCGATGGTGAGCTGCAGCTGGTGCGTCCACAGGCCGTCCGATTCGCCTACGCCCGACAGGCCCAGCCTGGGGCCCAGGTACAGCAGGATCGCGGCGGTCTGGCCGACCACGATATCGCCATCGACGAGGAACGGCGGCGCAAAGGCAGGGCGCGCGGCTTCCGGGTCGTCCAGCCGCTCACCGAGAGCGGATCCGCCACCGCCCTCGCCCTCGGGCAAGCGCGCCACGTCGACATAGTCCGCGCCGGCAGCTTCGAGCGCGAGCCGGACGAATTCACCTCGGCCCTGGATGGTGGGCCAGTAATGGAGTTGGTAGGGCATGCGGGAGATGGTGGCATGGGAGGGGAATGGGGGCAATCACGGGCTTCGCAGTGCGGGAACAGACCTAGCCATCAGCACCCCGGGCGTTCCGTGATCAAGGTAGAAGTTCAGATCCCCACGCTCAAGGAGCTCGAGTGATTGGAGGAAGAAGCGAGCAGAAGGCACGCTCGATTTCTTTCGTTTTGGCAGACGCCTTAAAAGCTTGAGGGTAAGTTTTGACGCTTCTCGCCCCAACCGTGAAGCTCATCATGCGGAAGGATCTTTCTCCGTCATAGAAAACGATTCCATCCAATCCATCGCGCACATTTCTCTCTGGATGCCTGAAGGAGCGCAATGCCCGGCTTAACGCAGGGAAGGATTCCGTGTTGCGCTCGATAAAAACCTTTCGAAGCAAATCATCTGGAATTTTCAATACGCGATTATTGAAGTACAGGATTGAATCATTGTTTTTCCACTGAATTCCACAAATCGAATCAATGCGATCGCCATTCGCAAACTCCTTGATTTTTTCGGCTAACGCTCGATTGTCAGGATCAGATCCAATACTACTCCATGCAACAAAATGATCACTTCGCGCCCCGGCGAAAGAATCCATCGAGAACAGAATACAAAATGCCAAGGCAACGACAATTTCAATTCGTCTCCAAAAAATAGCTATCTTCATCTCATTTCCTTTCAGTTGGTTCTCGGCTCCGGCTTTTTCCCTTTCTTCTCGGGAGGAACACCGATTGTTTTATTCAACGCATCCACGTCCATTGATTCCAAGCCAGGACTCGCAAGATCCCTTTTGGCTTGCTCGTAATAGGAAACAGGAACGAAGTACTTCAGATAGCTTTTGCTTTTGACTATTTTCTGACTTCTCTTTCCGCTTTTTTCGATTACCTGAACCACTCTCTCGGCGTCCATGTTGAATGGTGAAAACTTGATTCGATCGTCTTGATTTCCACCGAGCAGGATCAGATTTTTTTCACCCGCCTTCCCGTACGCAAAGCCAACGTGATAGCCGTGCCCGTTCCTGCGCGTTGCAAGCGCGATCGCGCCGTATATCGGTTTCTCCAACTCCACGAAAATCGGATTCCGCATCTTCCTTCCCTCATCCATTTCATAAAAGCCATGAGCTCTGCCGAGCGTGGCACGCCGATCCCAAAATCCCATGTTGTCTACCGGATAGCCAGCTTTCAACAAGCACCAATTGGCAAAGGCAGCGCACCACGCTCTTTGGGAAAGAAATTTCGATCCATCCCCTATCTCGACGTGATAGTCGATTTCCGCCTCTAACACTTCTTCTGTCTTGCCATGTCTGATCTTCGCTTCAGCGATGGCGATAGACATCCACGGAGCCCTTCCCGGCACAGGATTGATCAGCGCCAGCACCTTCCCTTCGCCTTCCTTCGACCGCTCCGAGTCCGATGACCTGATTCCGGTCGGCACGGGAGGCGGTGGAGGAGAAACTGCTTTTGGCCTCGATGGCACTGCCGGGCTTGCCGGTGCACTCGCAGCCAGTGGCTTGGCAGTGGCCATGGCGGGAGGAGCAGTCGAAGGCCTGGGGTCCGGCTTGGTCTTGCCGCTTCCCACAATCAACAGCACCTCACCCGGATAGATCCTGTCGTGCCCCCGTCCGTTGCCCTCCCTGATGGCTTCCACGCTGGTGCGATACAGCTGCGCGATCTTCCAGAGACTGTCGCCCGGCTGTACGACATAGCTCATGGGCTTTCTCTGCCCATGGGTCGAGCTGTTGATCTTTTCCGAGCCGGCGACGCCCTTCCACCTCTTGAATTTCGCAAGAAGGTTGAAATCCTTTCCGACGTCGCCCTGGATGGTTCCGACCGTCACGGCCTTCCTGCTCTTCGGATCCGCCACCTTGACGTGCACGGCTGAGTTGTCGGCCGGGTGAATCACGGGAGGGAATCGCCCTGCGGCATCGGACTTGACCGTTTCCTCCCTGTCTCCTCTTTGCAGAACGATCTCTGCGCCGGGCAATGGCTGGCTGCCGTCGGTCGCGTTGATCCTGCTCACGGCAATCCAGGTTTCCTTCCTGGTCCCGGCGTTGGCGTGAAACCCCTCGATCTCCGCGATGCTGTTCACGATCTTTTCGAGTTCGGCGTCGCTGCACTCGCCGATCTTTCTGCCGGCTGGAATACCGCTGGTCTTGAGCAGATCGCGTATGTATTTCTCCGTGTCGTTTTCCTTCTTCGGGGCATAGACGGGAATGGCTTCGGAGATCGTCCTGTCGCCATGCAGGCGCTTCAGGTTTGCCTTCAGTTCCTCCCGGCCGGCGCCTTCATCGGGAAAGATCAGGAAGGTCCTGCCCGATCTGGTGGTGGCGACTCCGATGTAGCCCTTTGCTTTCCTGGGTGCAGGCACGCCGTCGACCTTCCTGGCAGTCAGGTCGCCGGGGTTATTGATACGCCATGGCAGCGTTCCGCCCGAGCGCAGCAGGTGACGGCCGTCTTCGCAGATGAATTCGGCGACTTCGATGTTGGGGTGGTAGGTGGCGGATATCAGTCTGGGCATGCTGGTGTTTCCATTGCTCAAACCAAGCCGTTCAGATGGACTTCGACAGCCGATGCATACATGGAGTCCTCCGCTCCCGGCGACTCGGTCTCGCCGTCGTCATCGGCCCGGGCATCGTCTTCCGCGCTGTCTGGCTCGGTGCGAATCGTTGGAACGGGCGTCCAGTCCCAGGCTTCTTCTCCCACCACCAGCACTGCCTCGTCCGGCGTTTCGAACGCGACGCGGGGCAATCGCCCGCTGTCGGGAATGACGCCTTCTGCCAGCGTCTGGCGCTTCTCGCCGAGGATCCGGTAAGGCAGCCCCGACATGCCCACGTGCTTGAAGATCTCGTCGCTGCCGAGGGGCGCGAAGCGCACGCTGTACTTGTCGTCGTGGCTCACGCCTTCCATGCGCCGGCGCTTGGCCATGTCCATCGGCCCTGCATAGCTGTGGGTGGCTGCGTGCTCGCGCCAAAGGCCCTGGGTGCCGTGAACGATGCCCGAGGCGCTCCACCTGGAAAAACTACCCCCGCCGTTGACGACGATTTCTTCCTTGGCGGTGATGCTGATCCTGTCGGACTCCAGCTTGATGTCGAGCCTGGCCAGCAGGTTGATGCTGTTCTGCAGTGCGACGATGTCGATGCCGGCCGTGGCTGCGGTCAGGCGGATGGCTTTGTGTGCGAAAAGACGTACAGCCTCTTTCACGCTCACCAGAAAGCTCCTGCCGGCGCTGATGCTGGTGTGCCCGCCGCTGCTCAGCGCGTTGTGCGTGATGCTGGCGATGTGGGTGGCACCTGCCGCCGTACTGTGGATGCCGGCCGCGCTGGCGAGCACGAGGTGCGGTTCGCAGAGTTCAGGGAAATCTCCCTGCCGCGAAGGGTGGCCCTTGATCGCGTCGTTCTGTTCCTTGAGGGCCTGCGTGACCGCGTCCTGGTCGCCCGCTTCGTGCGCCTTCGCTTCCTGGGCAGTCTGGCTCTGGCGTTCATGCAGGTCGCGCGCGGCCGTCAGGCGCGCGACTGTTTCTCCAAGATCGGTGATGTGCGCTTCGGCACCGGGCCTCGGCTCGGTGCTGAGCAGCAAGCCCCTTGCGGCGCGCACCGCGGCATGCCCATCGGTACGCAGCTCGGCGCCCTCGCCCCGGTCGTCCTTGCGGCCTGCCGTGTCGTCGATGCGCCCGATGTGGCCGAGGCTCAGGCTGCTGCTGAGATGGTCGCTCTTGAGTTGTGCCTGGATTTTTCCGGGCTGATCGTCAAGCACCAGGTGGTTGCCGCGCGATCCGCCTGCTGCACCGGTATTCAATTCGCGGCTGCGAAGGCCCGATAGGTTCTGCTGGTCGGGCAGCCGCCACGCGGGCATGTTCTCGGCGTTGAACACACGGCCGGTGATGATGGGACAGTCCGGGTCGCCGCCCAGGAAATCGACGACCACCTCCTGGCCTACGCGCGGCAGGGCAGCCGCCCCGAAAGTCTCTCCGGCCCAGGCCATGGACACGCGGATCCAGCAGCTGGAGTTGTCGTTGCGCTGCCCGATACGGTCCCAGTGGAACTGCACCTTCACGCGGCCGTACTGGTCGACCCAGATCTCTTCGTTCTTCGGTCCGACAACGATGGCGGTCTGGGGTCCGCGGGTGCGGGGCTTGGGCGTGATGCGCGGCGGCCGCCACGCATGGCTCACGGGCTGCGCCTCGAAGCCGAAGCGCTGGACGGAGCCTTCGCCGGCATCGGCGCCTTCGGTGGCTCGGAGGTTCTCCCTCAACTCGTAGTCGACGGCAATCAGAAGGTGCTTGCGGTTCTGATCGTCCCTCGGGTGGCCCGCCAGCTCGAAGATGCAGCCCGGCGCGAGCTCTCGCCTGTTGGAGCGACCGCTGGCAACGCTGCCGCCGCTGAGTTGCTCTTCGATGCGGGTGCGTGCACAGGCCTCGCCGTCGTCGTAGTGCCTGTAGCCGCCGGGCCATTCGTAGAGTTCGAGGCCGTCGTGCGCGTGGCCGGTGCGCAGCTCCCGTCGGCTGGAGAGATCCGCCTTTGGCTTGAGCGGGTCGTAGTCGTTGTGAAGTGCAGGCCGGAGCGGACTTCTTCGCTCGTGCGCCATTCATGGATGCGTTCGTTCAAACCATCGCCACCCCCGGTCATTCCCGCCTTCTCCAGCGGATGAAACCGCACCGTCTCCCCTCCAGGCAACGGATCGTGCGAGCCCGGCACGTCATCCGCAAACACCAGCACCTGCCGCTGCGCCTCATGCCGGAAGTAGTAGTAGATGCCTTCCAGCTCGCACAGCCGCGAGACAAAGGAGAAGTCGCTCTCGCCGTACTGCACGCAGTACTCCCACACGCGGTACTCGCGGGCCAGCCGCTTCTCCATGGGGTAGCCGTAGGCTTCGAGCACGTCGGCGACGATGTCCGCAACGGTCCTGCCCTGGAAGATTCGGAAGTCGCTGCGCCGCGTCGCGAGCCACAGCCACGGGCGCAGCCTCATGCGGTAGAAGCTGTGCCGTGCGTCCTCCCCGGCCAGGCCGAAGGACGCGACGACACCGCCGAGGTAGCGCGTGCCGCCGCTCTCGGTCTGCATCGCCACGGTGGCGGTCTTGCCGAGCAGCGCTTTCGGATCGACGTTGTTGCTGCTGCCCAGCAGTTCCACGTCGAAGTCGTGGAGTTGGCTCAGCGCCTCGCGGCCGGTCAGCCGGTGGAACTGCAGCGCCTCCCCCAAGGGGGTCTGAATGGAAACCCGGCGCGTCATCGCACCACCGCGGACGCAAACGCAACGGCGCACGGCGCCGGGCGAACATGCCGGCACGTGCCATCGAAGATGGACATGGATCCTCCCTGAAATCGCCGCTCTGATCGGCGGCATGTTTCGTCGGAGTATCCGGGCGCGCACGGCCTTCCATCCGGCAGCGGCGAGATGGCACGCGGATTCGTGAACGATTGCGCGTACCGGCCGAGCCACACACCCGCCCTCGACCGCCGGGGTGTCGAATGTTCACAGGTCGATGCCCGACGAGCCGGTCGTTCGCGATTTCCGGCAGCCGGATGGCGCGCGTGGCCGCGGTCGGCCAGCTTCCGCTTCTTATCTACTTACTCTGTTATTTAAAGATAGTAGTAGTAGATAAGGGTAAACCCGCGCTGTGGACAGCAGCGTTTTTTCCTTGCGCGACAAGGACTTGCGGTCCCCGTACCACTGTGCGTGTGCCTGCTTCCGGCCTGCAATCGGAAATGGAACAACATCCTGGAGGTCGCTCCGGCTGTGGATAAGGCCCCACTTGTTCCGGAACTGTCCCCAGAGTTGTCTCGGCGAAGCATTCGGAATGCAGGGAGCGGTCAGCGCAGGCCTGTGCCTGTCCCCGCGGGACGCTCGATGTCGCGGACGGCATTCTGAAATTCGAACTGGACGGTCCCGGCCGCACGCTCCCGTTCGACGGCGAGATGCAGCAGGGCGATGGTCGCGATCAACACCGCCATGGCGAGCAGGAGCCAGAACTCCCCTCCCGGCGGCTGTGGATGCTGATGGCCTCGTCGATTGCGACTGCTCATATGTGTTCCTCCGAATTCCTACCGCCAAAACCGAAGAAGCACGCAGTGTGTGTTTTTCGCGCCGGCCCGCACGTCGGACAAAGCTGGCGGGGTTTGTATGCCGCTTCCGATGCTCCCCGTTCCGCCGGTCCGCAATCGACCGGCGCGGGCGCAGAAGGCTCTACCGGTCCACGACGATGCGATGGATCTGGATCCTCTCGGGCAATTCGATCAGCAGCTCCTTGTCCCGCGGAAGGTGGTGGACGGTCAGCGGATCGCCCTTCGTGAAGGCGGTCATCGATTCCATGTCGGGCCAGTAAGAGATGGTCGTGAACCAGGTTTCGTCCTCGCGGTCCTCTCGCAGGAGCTGGACGCCGAGCGCGGTCCTTTCCAACGGCGGCACGCCCTCGGCGCGGTTGTAGGCTTCGTACTCGTCGGCAACTTCGGGCCGGGTTCGGCCTCGCCAAATGCGGGCGATAGCGGGCTTGGGCTTGTTGGTCATGGCGGTCCCACTTCCTGGCAGGCGGCCTCGGGGCTCCGCGTCAGAAGGCGCTCTTGACGACACCGCCGTCGACGCGCAGTGCCGCTCCCGTGGTCGCCGACGCGAGCGGACTTGCCACGTAGGCCACGAGCGAGGCCACCTCCTGCGGCGAGGCGAAGCGCTTGATCAGCGACGTGGGGCGGACGTGGTCGAAGAACTCCGCCTCGACCTGTTCGAAGCTCTTGTCGCTCGATCGCGCCATGCCTTCCACGAAGTCGCCGACGCCGCGCGATTTCGTCGGGCCTGGCAGCACGCTGTTCACCGTGATGTTCGTGCCGGCGACCGCTTCCGCGAGGCCGCGCGAAACCGCGAGCTGCGCGGTCTTCGTCATGCCGTAGTGGATCATCTCGGTCGGAATCTGCACCGCGCTTTCGCTCGAGATGAAGATGATCCTTCCCCAGTTCGTGCGCTTCATTTCGGGCAGCACCAGGCGCGCGAGGCGCACGCCGCTCAGCACGTTGACGTCGAAGAAGCGCTGCCAGTCTTCATCGGGAATGTCTTCGAAAGCCTTGGCTTCGAAGATGCCCAGGTTGTTCACGAGGATGCCGATGCCGGGGTTGCGGCGCACGACCTCCTCGGCGGCGTCGGCCCGGCTCAGGTCCGCGGCGTGGCCGGTCACCGTGCCATGCGTCTCCTGGCGGATGCGCTCCACCGCCTCGTCGACCGCCGCCTGCGACCTGCCGTTGACGATGACGCTCGCGCCCTCCTGGGCCAGGGTGTGCGCGATGGCGTAGCCGATGCCGGCCGTGCTGCCGCTGACCAGCGCCAGCTTGCCATTGAGTCGAAGGTCCATGTCCGTTCTCCTTGTCGGTTCGAAGTCCGTGTCCGTGAAGATTTGCCACCCGTGCCGTCGGGAGGCGAGTCGGGCCCGTCAGCCCTGGCCCAGGAAGTCGATCAGCGCCGGGATGACCTGGCCCGGCGCCTCTTCCATCAGCCAGTGCCCGGACCCCTTGACGATCACGCCCTGCACGTTGGTCGCCACCATCCTGCCCTGCTCGATCAGGAACGTCCCGCCCGCCTTTTCGCCGGAGAGAACCAGCATCGGCATGGGCAGCGGCGTCTTGCCCAATTCCGCGAACTCTGCCGCATCCTGCTCGAAGGCCTTGAAATATTCAAATCCCGCACGCATGCCGCCAGGTTGCGCGTAGGCCTTTGCATAGAACCGGCGATCGGCCTCGGGCACGGAATGCTTGGGGTCCGCCGCGAAGTCATTCCAGAAATGCTCGAAATAGATGCGCTCGCGCCCGCTCACGAGCGCCAGCGGCGTCGGGCCGTGGAAGTGGAAATGCCAGAGGTCGCGAAGGAGCCAGACGTTCTGCCATGCGCCGATGCCGGGCAGGAAGGCGTCCATGAGCACCACCTTGTCCGTCTCCGAAGGAAACTGGGCAGCGTACGCGTAGGCCACCATCAAGCCGATGTCATGGCCCACGATGCTGGCGCTGCGAATGCCCAGCGAGCGGACCAGCTCATGGATGTCGACGGCCATGTTCTTCTTTCCGTAGCCCGTCTCCGGCTTCGACGAATTGCCGGCCCCGCGAAGATCGGGCACGACCACCGTGTGCGTCTTCGCGAGCAGCGGCATCAGCGGATTCCACATATGCCCCGTCTCGGCGTAGCCGTGCAGCAGCACGACGGCCGGGCCGGAGCCGCCGATGCGGTAGGCGATGCGGGTGCCGTTCACCTGCGCGCTGCCTGCGCGGAAGCCCGGGACCGCGTCGATGGCCGGTGCGGCATGCGCCGGGGCACCCATGGCAAGTGCGGCGCCGACCGCGGCCGCGCCAGCGATCAGCGTCCGGCGGGCAGGGCTGGGAAGGGAGGTGGGCTGGGTCGGTGTCATGCTGAACTTCCTTTCTGTGTTTCGAGGTGACGCAAATTTATGATTCAGCTTCACTTCCAGAAAGAGCCCAAAGATGGTTTACTCATTCAGCTTTCCTGAATGATTGGAGCCAACTGCCATGGACCGACTGCGTGCTTACGAGGTGTTCGTCACGGTGGTCGCGCGGGGCAGCTTCACCAAGGCGGCCGACGCGTTGGACACTTCTCCGGCCAACGTGACGCGCTATGTCAACGAGCTGGAAGCCCACCTGCGCACGCGGCTGATCAACCGCACGTCGCGGCGCCTGTCGCTCACCGAGGGCGGTGAAGCGCTGTTCGATCGGGCGAAGTCGATCCTCGAGGAAGTGGCGGAGACGGAGGCGCTGGCCACCACCGCCTCGCTCCAGCCGCGCGGGCGCCTGCGCATCAACGCGCCGCTGAGTTTCGGCAGCATCGTGCTGGCGCCTTTGTGGCCGAGGTTCATGGCGAAGTATCCCGACGTCGAGCTGGACATCGCGCTCATCGACCGCGTGGTCGACATCGTCGAAGAAGGCTACGACCTGGCCATCCGCATCTCGCGGACCACGTCGGGCAACCACATCGCGCGCCGCCTGGGCCGCTCGCAGAACCTGGTGTGCGCCTCACCCGAATACCTGGCGACTCATGGCATGCCCGAGGTCCCGGCGGACCTTTGGCGGCACCAGTGCCTGGGCTACACGTACGGCGCCACATCCGACGAGTGGCAGTTCGCCGGCCCCGACGGGACGCTGGAGTCCGTGCGCGTGCGCTGGGCGCTGCGGGCGAACAACGGCGAAACCGCCCGTGCCGCGGCGCTCGCCGGCGTCGGCGTGATCTGGCAGCCGAGCTTCGTGATCGGAGAGGACTTGCGGGCCGGTCGATTGGTCGAGGTCATGCCCGGCTTTCGCATGCCTCCCATCGACATCCTGGCGATCTACGCAAGCCGGCGCCACCTCAGTGCGAAGGTGCGGGTGATGGTCGACTTTCTGGTGGAGGCCCTGCGAGATCCGCCGTGGGAAGAAGGCGAATCGGCGGCCATCGGCAAGTGACCCCGCTGCCGGCCCGAGGCACCGGGCGTGCAGGTTTCGATGGAACCCGGCGCCGCGGCACGATCCACCGAGGGCCCCCCGCAAACGCACATTTCACGCTTTTCTCCCTGCATCGTTCAGCATCAATGCGGCAGCGTTTTCCTTAGCATTGATCGGCATTGAACCCGCAAGAAAGGCTTTCGATGTCCAGGCTTCTCATCCCCTTCGAACTCGACAAACTCGGCGAGCCCCGTGAATACCGTCCGCCGGCGGAACGCGTCATCGAAGGCGACATCGTGTGCCGCAACTGGGACGTCGACAGCGCGAAGGACGGAACGGTGCGCGCCGGCGTGTTCGAGTCGACGGTGGGCGTCAATCACTCCATCAAGGGGCAGACGTGGGAGTTCTGCCTGATCCTCTCCGGCGTGGTGGAGATCACCGAGCAGGGCCACGCGCCCATCACCTACCGGGCCGGCGACTGCTTCATCATGAAGCCGGGCTACGTCGGCACATGGCGCACCATCGAGACCGTGCGCAAGGTATGGGTGACCGCTTGAGCCGCGTTGCCCCTTCACAGCCGAACCACACGTGGGGTGAAGCCCGATGACGGCACCTGACAACGGCAACAGCAACAACAGCAGCGACGGCGACGGCGACGGCGCGCGCTCCTTCTATATCGACGGACGCTGGCAGGCCCGCGCCGAAACCCCGAGCATCGCGGTCGTCGATCCGTTTTCCGAAGCGGTCGCGGGGCATGTCGCGGCCGGCTCCGCGGCGGACGTGGACCTGGCGGTCGCCGCGGCGCGCCGCGCCTTCGGTTCGTTCTCCAGGAGCACGGTCGGCGAGCGCGTGGCGCTGCTGGGCCGGATCCTCGCACTGCTGGAAGAGCGGGCGGAACAGTTCGCACAGGCCATCACGACGGAGATGGGAGCACCCATCGGCTTCGCGCGAACTGCCCATGTGCCGTTCGGGATCGCCCACGTGCGCGCACAGATCGAAGTGCTGGAGCGATACGAGTTCCTCTCCCAGAAGGACTCCTTCGCGATCGCCAAGGAGCCGATCGGCGTGTGCGCGCTGATCACGCCCTGGAACTGGCCCCTGTACCAGATCACCGCCAAGGTCGCGCCGGCGATCGCCGCCGGCTGCACGGTCGTCCTGAAGCCCAGCGAGCTGTCGCCGTTCAGCGCGCGGCTCTTCGCGCAGGTGATGCACGACGCCGGCACGCCCGCCGGCGTCTTCAACCTGGTGGGCGGCACGGGGGAGGTGGTCGGTGCGGCATTGGCCGCGCACCCCGACGTCGACATGATCTCCATCACCGGCTCGACGCGCGCCGGCGTTCTCGTGGCCCAGGCGGGCGCCGTGAGCGTCAAGCGCGTCGTGCAGGAACTGGGCGGCAAGTCGCCGAACCTGTTCCTCGACGACGCCGACTTCAGGCAGGGCGTTGCGAAGGGCGTGCTCGCGGGCATGCGCAACGCGGGCCAGTCGTGCAGCGCGCCGACGCGCATGCTGGTGCCTGCGTCGCGGCTGGCCGAGGTGGAATCGCTGGCCGCGGAGGCGGTCTCCGGCATCGTGGTCGGCGACCCGCGCGACGAGAAGACATCGATGGGCCCCATCGCCAACGCCGCGCAGTACGCAAGGGTGCAGTCGATGATCGCCTGCGGAATCGACGAAGGCGCCAGGCTGGTCTGCGGCGGCCCGGGCAGGCCCGAGGGCCTGGCCCACGGCTACTTTGCGCGCCCGACGGTCTTTTCGGACGTGACGCCCGGCATGCGCGTGGCGCGGGAAGAGATATTCGGCCCCGTGCTGGTGCTGATGCCCTACCGCGATGAAGCAGAGGCCATCGCCATCGCCAACGACACGGTCTATGGACTCGGCGCGGCCGTGCAGTCCGCCGATCGCGAGCGGGCGCGGCGCGTGGCGTCGCAGCTGCGCGCGGGCCAGGTGCACATCAACTATTCGGCATGGAACAGCCACGCGCCGTTCGGCGGCTACAAGCGCTCCGGCAACGGCCGCGAGTACGGCGTGCACGGGCTCGAGGAGTACCTCGAGACCAAGGCGATCGTCGGCTACTGACGCCGCCTGCGGGAATCGACCGCCATCGCCGCCGCGCATGCCTTCAAGTTTTCACTGACGCTCAAGGGACATACCGAGAATGCCTGCGCCTCTATCCGCCGTCGAGTCCAGCCCTGAACTGCCGACGCATGCCGACGTCGTCGTGATCGGCGGCGGCATCGTCGGCGTCTTTGCCGCGTACTACATGGCCAGGCGCGGCATGAAGGTCGCGCTGGTCGAGAAGGGGCGCGTGGGCGCCGAGCAATCGAGCCGCAACTGGGGCTGGTGCCGGCAGCAGAACCGGGACGCGCGCGAACTGCCGATGGCCACGAAGAGCCTGGACCTGTGGGAGCGATTCACCGAGGACACCGGCGAGGTCACCGGGTTCAGCCGATGCGGGCTGCTCTACCTCAGCAACAGCGAGAAGGAACTCGACGGCTGGGCGCGCTGGGGCGAATTCGCGCGCTCCGTGAATGTGCAGACGCGCATGCTGACCGCGGGCGAAGCGGCGGAACGCGGCCGCGCGACCGGCAAGCCGTGGAAGGGCGGCGTCTTCGCGCCGACCGACGGCACCGCGGACCCTTCCCGTGCCGCTCCAGCGGTGGCGCGCGCCATCATGAAGCTAGGCGGCACCGTGCACCAGGGCTGCGCGGCGCGAGGCCTCGAAACCGAAGGCGGCCAGGTCTGCGCGGTGGTCACCGAGAGCGGAACGATCCGCACCAGGGTCGCGGTGCTCGCCGGAGGCGCGTGGGCGTCCTCGTTCTGCCGCCAATACGGCATCCGTTTTCCCCAGGCCGCGATCCGGCAGACGGCGCTGTCGGTGACCACCGCGGGCAAGGACATTCCCGCCGCGCTCCACACGACCGGCGTGTCCATGACGCGCCGCGCCGACGGCGGCTACACGCTGGCCATCAGCGGCCGGGGGCGCGTGGACCCGACGCCGCAGCTGCTGCGTTTTGCGCCGCAGTTCCTGCCGATGTTCCAGCGGAGATGGCGCAATCTGGCGCCCGGTGGACTCGAAGGCATCCGCTCGGGCCATGAAGGCTGCGCCCGATGGCGGCTCGACGAGATCACGCCGATGGAGCGCATGCGCATCCTCGACCCGAAGGCCGACGCCCCGGTTGTCGACCTGACGTACAGGCGCGCGGTCGAACTGGTGCCGGCGCTGGCGGGCAGTTCGGTGACCGCCGCCTGGGCCGGCTATGTGGACAGCACGCCCGACGGCGTCCCCGGCATCGGCGAGATGCCGGGCCTGCCTGGGCTCGTGCTGGCGGCAGGCTTCAGCGGCCACGGCTTCGGCATCGGCCCGGGCGCCGGGCACCTGATTGCCGACATCGTCGGCGGCACGTCCCCTCTGGTCGATCCCCGCCCCTACCACCCGGACAGATTCCTCGCCTCGGCGCGCGGGAAGGTGGCCGACTTCTAGGAATCGCCACGATGTCCGAGCCCTCCCGCGGCCTGAACGCACCGGCGCGCAGGATGCCGCCGCCGCAATTGATCGCGCTGCGCGAGGCGCATCTGGCGGATGCGGTCAGGCTGTCCGCCGCATTGGACTGGCCGTATCGCGAGGCCGACTGGCGCTTCGCTTTCGATCTCGGCCAGGGCTTTGCGGCGCAGGCCGACGGCCGCCTGGTCGCCACGGCGCTGTGGTGGCCCTACGGCCGGACGCATGCCTCGGTGGGCATGATCATCGTCGACGCGCGCATGCAGGGGCAGGGCCTGGGGCGCGCCCTGGTGAGCAGCCTGCTCGACGCGGCGCGCGACCGCACGGTGCTGCTGAACTCCACGAAGGAAGGGCTCCCGCTCTATGCGCGGTTCGGGTTCGTCGCCCGCGGCCGGGTGTTCCAGCACCAGGCCGCGATGGACGGCACGGTCGCCCTGGCCGCCGCACCCGTGCCGGCGGGCGTGCGCCCGATGCACGCGGCGGACGCCGGCAAGGTGCGGCAACTGGATCTCGCCGCCACGGGCATGGACCGGACCGCGTTGCTGGATGCGCTGTTCGGCGCGGGAACGACGATGGTCCTCGACCGTGGGACCGGCGCGTCGGCCTACGCCTGCATGCGGGAGTTCGGGCGCGGCCTGGTGATCGGTCCGGTGGTCGCGTCCGGCGCAGATGCCGCGGCGGACGCAACGGGCCTCATCGCCGCGCTGGCCCGCCAGGCCCGCGGCCGGTTCCTTCGCATCGACGTGACGGATGCCGCCGGCCTGTCTCCATGGCTGGAGAAATCGGGCCTGCCCTGCGTCGGCAGCGCGGTGGCCATGGTGCGCGAAGCCCGGGCGCACCCGGTCGATGCCGGCGCAACCGCACGCCTGTTCGCCCTTTCCAACCAGTCGTTCGGCTGACCTTCATCTCCACCTGCATGCGTCTTCGCGGGCGCTGGAAGTTCGTTCATGAAACTGATGCCCTATTGGCTCGATACCGCCCCCAGGTTCACCGGAGGGCAGACCGATGCACCCGCCGGCAGCGTCGATGTCGCCGTGGTGGGCGCAGGCTTCACCGGGCTGTCGGCCGCCATCGCACTGGCGAAGAAGGGGGCGAGCGTCGCGGTGTTCGAGGCCGCGACAGTGGCCAGCGCCGCCTCCGGCCGCAACGGCGGGATGTGCAACAACGGCTTCGCGCAGGACTACTGCGCGCTGGCGGGCAGGCTGGGGCGAGAGCGCGCCAACATGCTCTATCGCGCCTTCGATGCGGGCGTGTGCAAGGTGGAGTCGCTGATCGCCGAGGAAGGCATCGACTGCGACTTCAAGCGCGTCGGCAAGCTCAAGCTGGCCGCCAAGCCGGAGCACTACGACAAGCTGGCGCGTTCGCAGGCGCTGATGGAGAAGGAATGTGACCCCGACACCCACATGCTCACGCGGGCGGAACTGCGCAGCGAGATCGGCTCCGATCGATATTTCGGCGGCCTGGTCTTGCGCAAGAGCGCAGGCATGCACGTGGGCCGCTATGGCCACGGCCTGGCCGTGGCGGCGGCCAGGCGCGGCGTGCGCATCCATGAGAACACGCCCGTCACCGGCCTCGAACGCCAGGGCGGCTCGGCGCATCGGGTCGACACGCCCCGCGGCAGCCTCCACGCCCGGCAGGTGCTGCTGGCGACCGGCACCTCGGCCGTGGGGCCGCTGGGCTGGATCCGCCGCCGCATCGTTCCCGTCGGGGCATTCATCATCGTGACCGAGCCGCTGCCGGTCGAGGTGCTCGACCGCCTCACGCCGCGTCGGCGCATGACGACGGACACCAAGAACTTCGTCAACTACTTCCGCGTCACGCCCGACAACCGCCTCCTGTTCGGCGGCCGCGCGCGCTTTGCGGCGAGCAACCCCGCGTCGGATGAAAAGAGCGGCGCCATCCTGCAGCGATCGCTCGTGGAGCTCTTCCCCGAACTCAGGGACACCCGCATCGACTACTGCTGGGGCGGCATGGTTGACATGACGAGCGACCGCCTGCCACGCGCCGGAGAGCGCGACGGGCTCTTCTATTCCATGGGCTACAGCGGCCACGGAACCCACATGTCGACCTACATGGGCGCGATCATGGCGGAGGTGCTGGACGGCCGCGCCGACCTCAATCCATGGCGCGACTTCGACTGGCCGGCGATCCCCGGCCATTTCGGCAAGCCGTGGTTTCTTCCCATCGTGGGCGCCTACTACCGCTTCCAGGATTGGGTTCGCTGAACGCCGCCGGCGACGCCGAGGGCCAGGGGCTCGCTGGCTCGTTGCCGCCGCGCAGGCAGGCAGGTAGTGGATTAGTTCAACAAACCCCGTCACGCATATAAACGAACGACTGCGTGACTCGGCCTGCTGGCCGCGGGAAATTCCGCGCGAAAGCGGCAAGCGGGGACGTGGCTCGCGCGCGAACGAGGGGTGGGCACGTCCCGAATTCGCGTCCCAGCTCCCGGGCGACCTCGAGCCCTGCAAGCACGCATCGAGCAGCCTGCGACATCCATCGGTCAAGCAATACGCCATGCCCCCTCGTCCTCGCGCCCAGAGGCTCGCCACACTGGCGGGCCACCATCCAATGATCGTCGGCGCACTGGGGACAGTGTTGACCCTGATCGTGCTGTTCATCAGCGCCCTCACGCTCTGGAAGGACCGGGAAACGGCCGTCGAGCATGCGCACGGCATGTCGAGGAACGTCGCGGCCGTCCTGTCCGGCAACATCTCGCGCACCATCGAGTCGGCGGACCAATCGCTGCTCATGCTGATCGCCGCGCTGGACAAGCCTGCCATCCGCAACCTGGACCCGGAGGTCCGGCACGAACTGCTGTTCGGCTCGACGCTGTCCGCCCGCTATGTCACCGGCATGGGCGTCACCGACGACAAGGGCCGGCTCATGGACGGCTGCTGCTCCAGCACGCACCAGTGGGATTTCGGCGACCGGGACTACTTCACCGTGCATCGCGACTCTCCCGAGGTCGGCCTCTATGTCTCGAAGGCCTATCGCGCACGCTCGCGCGGGGGCGTCGAGGCCATCGCGCTGAGCCGCAGGATCAATCGGGCGGACGGCGCCTTCGCCGGGACGGCGCTCGTGGCCATCGACCTCGAGTACTTCAGCCAACTGCTCGACAAGCTCGATATCGGCCCGCACGGCGTGGCATCGATAGTGCGAACGGACGGAACGCTGGTCGCGCGGACGCCGGCCATGGTCGACTACAGCTTCAAGGAGTCGCCGACCTTTCCTCGCATGCTGGATCGGGAGTCCGGCTTCTACGCGGCGCCGTCGGCCATCGACGGAACGCTTCGCCTGTACACCTTCCAGCGCGTACCCGGGACGCCGTTCATCGCGGTGGTCGCACCCGCCATGGACGACGCGCTGGCCCCGTGGAAGAAGCTCTCGTGGATGGTGGGCCTCTCCTCGCTGCTGGTGGGCAGCGCCTTCTGCGGGGGCGTGTGGCTCCTCGCATTCGCACTGCGAGGCCGGGTGATGGCCGAGGAGCACCTGAGGGAGCTGACCCAGACCGACTCGCTCACGGGCCTGAAGAACCGGCGCGCACTCGACGCGGCGCTGGAGAACGAGTGGGACCGGCTGCAGCGCAGCGGCAGTTGTCTCTCGGTGCTCTTCGTGGATGCGGACAACTTCAAGCGATACAACGACGAGTACGGCCATGCCCAGGGCGACGTCGCGCTGCAGCATCTCGCGGCCTGCATCGCAAGTCACGTCCGCCGGCGCGGCGATCTCGCGGCGAGGTATGGCGGGGAAGAGTTCGTGGTGGTCCTGCCCGACACGGACGAATCGGGGGCCATGCAGGTCGCCGAGGCCATACGCGCCGAAGCCGAGGGCACCCGTCTTCGCAGCGGCACCCAGGACCTGCCGCCCGTGACCGTGAGCATCGGGTGCACCACGGTTCGCCGGTCGAATCACACGTCGCTCGAGGCGCTGACGAAGGCAGCGGACGTCGCGCTCTACCGCGCCAAGGCCAGCGGGAGAAACGGCATTGTCTGGATGGCTGTCGAGCCTGCGCCCCGGCCGTAGCTTCGTCAAAGCCGGCTCAAATGTGACCATCGTGTAAATGAGAGTTGTTTTCATTGGGTGCTAGGATTCGCGCCCCGGCTTCGAGCCTCCCGCCAGGCTTCCAGCGCCTGGCGAAGCTTCTTCTCTCCCCTCCTCGCGACATCCTCTCCGTGCTTTCTTCTCCAAGCTCTCCCTCCCGTTTTCCCCGCGCCGCATCCGCCCTCGCCGCCATGCTGGCGCTCACGCCCGGCTCCGACCTGTTCGCGCAGGAGGCGGCCGACGCCGACACCTCCGGCACGCTCAGGACGATCGAAATCCAGGAACGCTCCGAAGGCTCGGCTTCGGGCTATGCGGGCCCTCGCGCCGGCACCGCCGCCACGCGCACCGAGACCCCGCTGATCGAAGTACCGCAGGCAGTGCGGGTGGTGCCGCGCCAGCTGATCGAGGACCTGGGCGCGACGCGGCTGGGCGACACCATCGACTACGTCAGCGGCATCGCGCGTCTCAACGACTTCGGCGGCACCTGGGACAACTTCGCGATCCGCGGCTTCAGCAACACGGAAGGCGGCTCGCTGCTCAACGGCTTTCCATCGGGCCGCGGCTACGGACCGCAGCGCGACGTGGCGAGCGTCGAGCGCGTCGAGTTCCTGAAAGGCCCGGCCGCCGCGCTCTACGGCAGCAGCGAGCCCGGCGGCACCATCAACGTGGTCACGAAGAAGCCCCAGTTCACCGCCGCGCACACCGTCGGCGTGGAGGTCGGCACGCTGGGCTTCAAGCGCACGACGCTGGACACCACCGGCCCGATCGGCACCAGCTTCGCCTACCGGCTCAACGCGGTGGCCGAGGACGGCGCGAGCCGCAGCAGCCTGATCGACAGCCGCAAGCAGGTGCTTGCGCCGGCATTCACCTGGACGCCCGACAGCCGCACGGTGGTGCAGTACGAGGCCGAGCTGGTGCGCATCCGCGCGCCGCTCGATCGCGGCGTGATCCAGATCAACGGTAACGTCGGCGTGCTTCCGCGCGACCGCTTCCTGGGCGAGCCCGACCGGGGCAACATGCACATCGAGGGCGACACCCATCAGCTGACCGTGGACCGCGAATTGGGCCAGGGCTGGCGCGCCCGGGTCGGCACCTCCTACCGCGAGACCCGCTACTTCGGCGACGCAGTCGACCTCAACAGCACGCTGCGGGCAGACAACCGCACCCTCAATCGACGGGACAGCTGGCGCAGCCTGCCGTCGCGCGACACGGCGGTGCAGGCCGAGGTCGAGGGCAAGTTCGCCACCGGCGGCATCGGCCACACGCTGCTGGCGGGCGTGGAATCCTGGAGGCTCTTCATGGGCCAGTACGGCGACTACTCGAGCGTGGCCACGGCGCCCTACGCGATCGACATCTACAACCCGGTCTACGGCCGGGCCCGGACCGCGCCGCTCTCGCCCCTGTTCAACACGCGCGACAGCCAGCGCGCCACCGGCGTCTTCGTGCAGGACCAGATCGACCTGTCGCCGCACTGGAAGCTGCTGGCCGGCGTGCGCTTCGACCGCTTCCACCAGGACTACGAGGACCTGCTGGCGCGCAAGACCACCGTCCAGAGCCATTCGGCCACGTCGCCGCGCGTGGGCATCACCTACCTGGTCGACGACCGGCTGTCCTTCTACGCGAGCGCGGGCAAATCGTTCCGGCCCAATTCGGGCGGCGACGAGAACGGCAACGCGTTCGCGCCGCAGTCCGGGCGCGCGCTGGAAGCGGGCGCCAAATGGCTTTCGGCCGACGAGCGCCTGAGCGCCACGATGGCGGTGTTCGACATCCGCAAGAGCAACGTGCTCACCCGCAGCCCGACCAACGCCAACTTCAACGTCGCCGCCGGGCAGGCGCGAAGCCGCGGCTTCGAGGCCGACGTGGCGGGGCAGCTCGATGCCCACTGGCGCCTGACGGGCAACCTGGCCTATACCGACACCGAAGTCACCCGCGACAACAACCCCGCCATGCTCGGGCGCAGGCTGGCCAACATTCCGCGCGTCAGCGGCGGCCTGTTCGCCATCCGCGAGGACAGGCTGCTCGACGGCCGCTACGGCATCGGCGGCGGCCTGGTGCATGTGGGCGAGCGCACCGGCAACGCCACCGACACCTACCGCCTGCCGGCCTACACGACCGTGCGACTGACCGCCTACTGGCAGATCAACCCGCGCGTCCGGCTGACCCTGGACGTGAACAACCTGTTCGACAAGACCTTCTACGTCGCCTCTTGGAACAACCTCACGGTGCTGCCCGGCATGGGCCGGCAGGTGGTGGCGGGCCTGCAGGCGAAGTTCTGACGGCGCGCCCGTCTCATCACGATCCCCGCCCGGGAAGCGGGGTGATTTCCTCCAGAAGGGTCGAGCCAAGCGCTCGCGCCGCCACGCCGGTCGATACCCGAGGGCGGGGAAAAAACAAAAAGCCGGACACCTTTGCAAGTGTCCGGCTTCTCAATTGGTCCCGCCGCCAGGAATCGAACCTGGATCTCAGCCTTCGGAGGGCCGAATTCTATCCGTTGAAATACAGCGAGGAATCTGGGTCCGGCATGCACCGGAGCCACGCATTATCGCCTATCAGGCGACGACGGTTTCGGCTTCGTCCTCGACGGGTGCGCCCGGCGACGGCCGGACGAAGCCCAGGCCCGCCAGGTAGACCCTGAAGGTGCGCCTGCCGGTGGGCACCAGGTCGAAGGCCTGGGGGTCGAGCAGCCAGTTCTGGATGAGCCCGCTGATCAGCGCGTGCAGCCCCTGCGCGGCCACATGGCCCGGCACCGGCAGCTTGATGCGGCCGCGGCGCGCGGCCATGCGCAGGGCTTTCTCGAAATCGGTCACGCAGGCGTTGCGTGCGTCCAGGTGGCGCTGCTGCACCGAGGCCATGTCGTGCGTGTACTCGACCTTGTGGGTGGCGATGTCGAACACGCGGCGCACCTGCGGGTCGGTGGTCATGAGGGTGAGCGCGTGCACCATGCCCTCCTCGATCTCGGCCAGCGGGTCCTCGACGTTGGGAGCGGTCGCGGCCGCCCTCGGCGTGGTCTCCAGCGGCAGGATGACGCGCTCCATCATCGCGTTGAAGAGATCGGCCTTGTCCTTGAAGTGCCAGTAGATGGCGCCGCGCGTCGCGCCGGCCTGCTGCGCGATCTGCTGCAGCGTGGTCTGCGAGACGCCTTGCGCCTGAAACAGCAGCTCCGCGGCATCGAGCAACCGATGCCGCGTGGCCAATGCTTCTTCCTTCGTACGACGTGCCACCAAGTCTCCTGATTTGTAAAGGCAACGCCCTCTATGTATCGTGGGGCCATTGCCTGGCTGTCACTATACATCCATGAATGTATGTAAACTAGCCGGCTTCCCCGATGGCCGACCTGGCTGTACAGGTTTCCGGTTCGCGCCGCGAGCCCGCCATCTCCCGTCTTCGCATCAAAGGAATCGCATGCCTCTCCTGCATGTCTCGCGCCAATCGTCCTTTTCGCCGCGCCTCGCGACCGTGGCCGCCATCGTCCTGCTGGTCCTCGCGGGCTGCGGCAAGAGCGATGCGCCCGGAGGTCCGGGCGGCGGAGGCGGTGGCGGCGGCCATCCCGCGCCCGAAGTCGGCGTGGTCGTGGCCACGCCGACGGACGTCGGACTTGTTACCGAACTGCCCGGCCGCCTCGAAGCCTCCCGCATCGCCCAGGTCCGCGCCCGCGCATCGGGCATCCTGCTGAAGCGCGAATTCCGCGAAGGCAGCGACGTGAAGGCCGGCCAGCTGCTGTTCCGCATCGACCCGGCGCCGCTGGTGGCCGCCACCCAGAACGCGCAGGCCACGCTGGCGCGCGCCGAAGCCAACGCCGTGCAGGCCAAGGCCCTGGCCGAGCGCTACAAGCCGCTGGTCGAGGCCAATGCCGTGAGCAAGCAGGAATACGCGACCGCCGTGGCCTCCGCCAAGCAGGCCGAGGCCGACGTGGCCTCGGGCCGTGCGGCGCTGCAGACCGCCAAGATCAACCAGAGCTATGCCGACGTGACCTCGCCCATCGCGGGCCGCATCGGCCGCGCCCTCGTGACCGAAGGCGCGCTGGTGGGCCAGGGCGACGCCACCGAGCTCGCCGTGGTGCAGCAGATCAACCCGCTGTACGTGAACTTCACGCAGTCGGCCTCCGACGCCATGAAGCTGCGCCGCGCCGTGGCCGCCGGCCAGTACAAGCGCGCGAGCGGCGAGGAGGCCGCGACCATCCGCGTGGTGCTCGAAGACGGCACCGACTATCCGCTCGAAGGCAAGCTGCTCTTCTCCGACCTCACGGTCGACTCCACCACCGGCCAGGTGACGCTGCGCGCCGAGGTGCCCAACCCCAAGGGCGAGCTGCTGCCCGGCCTGTACGTGCGCGTGAAGCTCGAGCAGGCCCAGGCCACCAACGCGATCACGGTGCCGCAGCAGGCCGTCACGCGCACGCAGCAGGGCGACACGGTGTCGGTGGTCGACAAGGACGGCAAGATCAGCAAGCGCACCGTCAAGATCAGCGCCGCCAAGGACAACCAGTGGGTGGTGCTCGACGGCCTGAAGGCCGGCGAACAGGTGATGGTCGACGGCTTCCAGAAGCTGCAGATGATGCCGCCCGGCACGCCGGTGAAGGCCGTCCCGTGGACCAAGCCGAACCCCAACGGCGGCGCGCCCAAGCCCGCCGCCGAGGCAGCCGCGCCCGCGGCAGCCGCCTCCGCCGAGAAGGCTCCGGCCGACAAGGCCCCGGCCGAGAAGAAGTAATCAGGAGCGCGCCCGCAAATGGCCAAATTCTTTATCGACCGACCGATCTTCGCCTGGGTGATCGCACTGTTCATCCTGGTGGTGGGCGGCGTGTCAATCACCCAGCTGCCGATCTCGCAGTACCCGCCGGTGGCGCCGCCCGCCATCGTGATCAACGTCGCCTACCCCGGCGCCTCGGCGCAGACGCTCGAGGACAGCGTGCTGTCCGTCATCGAGCGCGAGATGAACGGCTCGCCGGGCCTGATCTACATGGAATCGGTGGCCCAGGCCGACGGCACCGGCTCCATCACGATCAGCTTCGAGCCCGGCACCAACGACGACCTCGCGCAGGTGGACGTGCAGAACCGGCTGTCGCGCGCGACGCCGCGCCTGCCCTCCGCCGTGACGCAGCAGGGCGTGCGCGTGGACAAGTCGCGCAACAACTTCCTGATGTTCGTGATGCTGTCCTCGGACAACCCGAACTTCGACCCGGTGGCGCTCGGCGACTACGCCGCGCGCAACGTCGTGCCCGAGTTGCAGCGCGTGGTCGGCGTGGGCCAGGCGCAGCTCTTCGGCTCCGAGAACGCGATGCGCGTGTGGGTCGACCCGGCCAAGCTGCAGGGCTTCAACCTGTCGGTGACCGACGTCAACAACGCCATCCGCGCGCAGAACGCGCAGGTGTCCTCGGGCACGCTGGGCGACCTGCCCAACATTCCCGGCCAGGCCATCGCGGCCACGGTGACGGTGAACGGCCAGCTGGCCAACGTCGAGCAGTTCAAGAACATCGTGCTGCGCGCCAACACCGACGGCTCGACCGTGCGGCTGAAGGACGTGGCGCGCGTGGAGCTCGGCGGCCAGTCGTACGCCACCTCGGCGCGCCTGAACGGCGTGCCCGCGGTCGGCGTCGGCGTGCAGCCCACGCCCAACGGCAACGCGCTGCAGTCGGCCAAGGCGATCCGCGCCAAGATGGCCGAGCTCGAGCGCTACTTCCCGCAGGGCGTGAAGTGGGCCATTCCGTACGACAGCTCGCGCTTCGTGCAGATCTCGATCACCGAAGTGGTCAAGACGCTGCTGGAAGCCGTGGCACTGGTGTTCGTGGTGATGTTCCTGTTCCTGCAGAACTGGCGCTACACGATCATCCCCACCATTGTGGTGCCGATCGCGCTGCTGGGCACCTTCGCCTCGCTGCTGGCGCTGGGCTTCTCGATCAACGTGCTGACCATGTTCGGCATGGTGCTGGTGATCGGTATCGTGGTGGACGACGCCATCGTGGTGGTGGAGAACGTCGAGCGCATCATGAGCGAAGAGGGGCTCTCGCCGCTCGAAGCCACGCGCAAGGCCATGAGGCAGATCTCCGGCGCCATCATCGGCGTGACGGTGGTGCTGATCTCGGTGTTCGTGCCGCTGGCCTTCTTCGCGGGCTCCACCGGCAACATCTACCGCCAGTTCTCGGCGGTGATGGTGGCCTCGATCGCCTTCTCGGCCTTCATGGCGCTGTCGCTCACGCCGGCGCTGTGCGCCACGCTGCTCAAGCCGGTGGAAGCGGGCCATCATCACGAGAAGACCGGCTTCTTCGGCTGGTTCAACCGCGGCTTCTCCCGCACGGCCAAGGGCTATGAAGGCGTGGTCGCGCGCATCCTGCGCCGCGCCGCGCGCTACCTCGTGATCTACGTCGCGATCATCGGCGCGGTGGTGTTCACCTACACCCGCCTGCCGAGCTCCTTCCTGCCGCAGGAAGACCAGGGCAACATCATCGTGAACGTGCAGCTGCCGCCGGGCGCCACGCAGGAGCGTGCGCTGTCGGTCATGCAGCAGGTCGAGGGCTTCATCCTGAAGCAGCCCGAAGTGCAGAGCATGGTGGGCGTGATGGGCTTCAGCTTCTCGGGCCAGGGCCAGAACGCGGGCCTCGCCTTCGTGACGCTGAAGGACTGGGAAGAGCGCAAGGACCCGGCCCACTCGGCCAGCGCGCTGGCCGGCCGTGCCTTCGGCGCGCTCTCGGGCATCCGCGACGCCTTCATCTACCCGCTGAGCCCGCCGCCCATTCCCGAACTGGGCAACGCCAGCGGCTTCAGCTTCCGGCTGCAGGACCGCTCGGGCGCGGGCCACGACGCGCTGATCGCCGCGCGCAACCAGCTGCTGGGCATGGCTTCGCAGAGCAAGGTGCTGGCGCAGGTCCGCCCCGACGGCCTGGAAGACGCGCCGCAGCTGCAGATCGACATCGACCGCGACAAGGCCAACGCGCTGGGCGTGAGCTTCGACGCGATCAATGCGACGCTGTCGACCGCGCTGGGTTCGAGCTACATCAACGACTTCCCGAACCGCGGCCGACTGCAGCGCGTGGTGGTGCAGGCCGACGCCCCGGCGCGGATGCAGCCCGACGACCTGCTCAAGCTGAACGCCAGCAACACGCAGGGCCAGCCGGTGCCGCTGGCGTCCTTCGCGTCCACCAAGTGGGTGACGGGCGCCACGCAGACGGTGCGCTACAACGGCTATCCGGCGATCCGCATCAGCGGCGACGCCGCTCCGGGCCACAGCACGGGCGCGGCGATGGCCGAGATGGAGAAGCTCGCATCGCAGCTGCCCGCCGGCTTCGGCTACGAATGGACCGGCCAGTCGCGCGAGGAAAAGCTCGCCGGTTCGCAGGCCATCATCCTGTACGGCTTCGCGATCCTGGCGGTGTTCCTCTGCCTGGCCGCGCTGTACGAGAGCTGGTCGATCCCGCTGTCGGTGATCCTGGTGGTGCCGCTGGGCGTGCTGGGCGTGCTGGTGGCGACGATGCTGCGCGCGTATTCGAACGACGTGTACTTCCAGGTGGGGCTGATCACCATCATCGGCCTCTCGGCGAAGAACGCCATTCTGATCATCGAGTTCGCGAAGGACCTGCAGGCGCAGGGCAAGGGCGTCATCGAGTCGGCGCTGGAAGCCGCCCACCTGCGGTTCCGCCCGATCGTCATGACCTCGCTGGCCTTCGGCCTGGGCGTGGTGCCGCTCGTGATCGCCTCGGGCGCCGGCTCCGCAAGCCAGCGCGCCATCGGCACCGGCGTGCTCGGCGGCATGGTGACTGGCACCGCGCTGGCCGTGATCTTCGTGCCGGTGTTCTTCGTGGTGGTGCGCAGCCTGTTCAAGGGCAGCAAGCGCCAGCATGAAGCCGACAAGCGGCATGCCGAAGCCGCCGGCATCTCCGCCGAGGAAACGAAACATGATTAAGAAATTCATTCCCACCGCACTGGCCGCGGCGATGCTGCTGGCCGGCTGCTCGCTGATCCCGACCTACGAGCGCCCCGCCGCGCCGGTGCCCACCACCTACCCGGGCGATCCGTCGCAGCCACCGGGCCAGGCGGCCGCCAACCTGCCCTGGCAGGACTTCTTCACCGACCCGCGCCTGGCGGGCCTGATCCGCACGGCGCTCGCGAACAACCGCGACCTGCGCGTGTCGGTGCTCAACATCGAGCAGGCGCGCGCGCAGTTCCAGATCGAGCGCTCGAACCTGTTCCCCGCGCTCGGCCTGACAGGCACGGGCTCGCGCTCGAGCCCCAACGCCTACCAGGCGATCGACCCGAGCCAGGGCAGCGTGGCCTCTTCGTACAGCGTCAACTTCGGCTTCACGGCCTGGGAGCTGGACTTCTTCGGCCGCATCCGCGCGCTGAAGGACCAGGCGCTGGCGCAGTACCTCGCCACGGACGAGACCCGCAAGGCGGTGCAGATCAGCCTGATCGCGTCGGTGGCCAACGGCTGGCTCACGCTGCTGGCCGACGACGAGCTGCTGGAGATCACGCGCCAGACGATGGTCACGCGCGAGGAGTCGGTGCGCCTGACCAAGATGCGCTTCGACAACGGCGTGTCGTCGGAGCTCGACTTCCAGGCCGCGAACTCGCTGCTGGAAACGGCGCGCGCCTCCTATGCGCAGCAGCAGCGCACCCGCGCGCAGGACGAGAACGCCCTCGCCCTGCTGCTGGGCGCGCCCGTGCCTGCCGACGCAACGGCCGGTGGCGCCAAGGGCCTGGAGGGCATCAAGCCGATGCCCGACGTGCCGGCCGGCCTGCCCTCCGACCTGCTGGCAGAGCGGCCCGACATCCGATCGGCGGAGCAGCAGCTGATAGCGGCCAACGCCAACATCGGCGCGGCGCGCGCGAACTTCTTCCCGCGCGTGTCGCTGACGAGCTCCATCGGCACCGCGAGCAGCGAGTTCTCGGGCCTGTTCGACCGCGGCTCCAAGGCGTGGTCGTTCGCGCCCACGGTGACGCTGCCGATCTTCGACGCCGGCCGCAACATCGCCACGCTCGACTCGGCCAAGGCCGGGCGCGAGATCGCGGTGGCGCAGTACGAGAAGTCGATCCAGACCGCGTTCCGCGAAGTGGCCGATGCGCTCGCGGGCCGCGCCACGCTGGGCGAGCAGGTGCGCGCGCAGCGTGCGCAGGCCGATGCGGAAGCCGTGCGCTTCAAGCTCTCCGACCTGCGCTACCGCAACGGCATCGCCAGCGCGCTCGACCTGCTCGACGCGCAGCGTTCGCTGTTCACGGCGCAGCAATCGGCGGTGACGACGCGCCTGCTGCAGCTGCAGAACCAGGTCACGCTCTACAAGACGCTGGGCGGCGGCTGGGCCACGCGCGACGGCGGCGAGGCTGCGGGCGGCAAGGGCTGAGACACCAAGGCGTCCCATAAGGGAGGTCCCTTGCCCCGGCCGGCAAGGGCTCTCTCTATAATCGCCGGTTGGTTAGGAAAAGCCCCCCGACGAGCCCCCGATAATTGAGGACGCGAATGAGCGCAGACCCGCATTACCAGGCCACAGAAGAAGCCCACACCGGGCCGATCAAGAACCCGAAGCAACTGCTGCTCGCGGTATTTTTTTCCTTCATTGTCCCGATCCTGATCATCGTGGGTCTTGTCTCCTACGTGGTCTCGGGCAACAAGCCCGCCGGCACCGCCGAGGGCGACAACATGGCGCTGTACGGCGTGACCAAGGAAGCGCGCGACCGTGACGTGGCCGAGCGCCTCAAGAGGGTCGGCAGCATCGAGATCCGCGACGCCAACCGTCCGCTCGCAGCCGGCGAGGCCGTGTTCAAGGCCCAGTGCGTCGCCTGCCACGGAGCGCCCGGCATCCCCGGCGCCCCTCACCTGAACGACGCCGCAGCCTGGGGCCCGCGCATCGGCCAGGGCTATGCCACGCTGCTCGAACATGCCCTGAAGGGCAAGGGCGCCATGCCTCCACAGGGCGGCGGCGACTTCGAAGACCTCGAAGTGGGCCGTGCAGTGGTCTACATGGCCAACGCCGGCGGCGCCAAGTTCTCGGTGCCGGATCGCCCCGCTGCAGCAGCCGCGGCGCCCGCCGAAGGCGCTTCCGGCGCGGCTCCTGCCGCAGCAGCGGCCAGCGCGCCGGCCAAGTAAGCGTTTTCCCTGACCAGCAGAAAAAGAAAGCCGGCCCAGCGCCGGCTTTTTTGCATTCAGCCGCTCGAAACGGCTTCGGCGTGGCGTTCGGCGGGGCTCAGCACGTGGCCGAAGCGCACGGGCAAGGTGCTGGCCTGCACGTTCTCGGGCGTCCACAGCCCCCGCTCCACGGCTTCCGCGGCGATGCCCACGTCCTGCGTGTGCACCAGCCCGAGCCCCAGCGGCGAGGCCAGATAGAGCCGTCCGTCCTCGTCGAGCAGGCAACCCGACACCGTGGCTGCCGCTCCCGTATGGGCGGTGACGGTGAAGCCGCCGCTCGCATCTTCGGCAACGCGCCACACCAGCGGCGAGGCCTCCAGTTCCACATACACACGCTGCGGCCCGTTCTGGAAGAACCACTGGCCCTCGTCGTCGTGCTCGTAGTTGCGGTGGATGAATTCGATCAGCTTGTCGTGCCGCAGCATCGAGCCCTTGGCCGTACGGAACGGGCCCTGCGCCTGGGTGCGATCGTCGCGCATGTACCAGTTGCCGCGCGCGTCCAAGCCGAGCCAGCCGTAGCAGTGCGGCACGTTGGGCCACTTGGCGAGCGCCTGTTTGACTATGTCGTCCATCGCGTCATTCTCTTCCCGGCGACAAGCCCCCACCGTCAGCGGAAGCGCCGCCGTGCAGTTGCAGCCAGCCGCCGACCTGTTCCGGCATGCCCCGTACATGCCCCGGCGGCAGCCCCATCGGAAAGCCGACGTGCCCGCCGTGCTCGGGCTGCCACAGCGTGACGTGCGAACCGACCTCGGCGGGCTTCGGCAGGCTGTATGCCGGAATGAACGGATCGTTGCGCGCGTTCACCACGAGGGCCGGCACGCGGATCGAGGCGAGGTGCGGCTTCGCCGAGCCCCGCGCCCAGTAGTCGTCGGCATCGCGAAAGCCGTGCAGCGGCGCGGTGAAGACGTTGTCGAACTCGTAGAGATTGCGCGACGACACCAGCCGCTCGCGGTCGAACAGGCCCGGAAACTGCGCCAGCTTGGCCAGCGCCTTGGGCTTCATCGTCGAGAGGAACATGCGCGTGTAGACCAGCTTGTTGAAGCCTTTGCCGATGGCCTCGCCGCCCGCCGCGAGGTCGAGCGGCGCGCAGACCGAGGCAACGGCACTCACCACGCCCGAGGCGGTTTCGCCCGCTTCGCAAGCCCATCGCATCAGCGCATTGCCGCCCAGCGACACGCCCGCGGCCAGCACCGGACCTCCGCCCTTCTGGGCATGCTGCTCGCGCATGCGCGCGAGGATCCAGCCGATCTCCTCGAAGTCGCCCGAGTGGTAGGCGCGCGGCGCGAGGTTCATCTCGCCGCTGCAGCCGCGGAAATGAGGTACCGCGAAAGCCATGCCGCGCGAGGCCGCGAAGGTGGCGAAGGCTTCGGCGTAGTGGCTGCGCGAGGAGCCTTCGAGCCCGTGGAACAGCACCAGCAGCGGCCTCGCGCCGGGCATCGGGGCATCGACGAAATCGACGTCGATGAAGTCGGCACCGTCCGGCGTCGACCAGCGTTCGCGCCGGTAGACCGGGGCCGGCCCGTCGAAGCGCCGGGCATAGAGCGCAGCCCAGATGGTCTGCAGGTTGCCGCCGGGCAGCCAGGGCGGCGCGGCGTAGTCCATCGACTGAAGAGAAGTTCCGGCAACGGCAGCCGGAGAAAAGGAAGCGGCGGGAGAAAGCATCAATGCAGGACCTGGGGCGGGTCGTTCGCGTCGTCCGGCTCGCGCGCGGTGCCGGGGCTCGCGTGGTGCGCCACCATGCGCCAGCCCTGCGCGGTCTTGTGATAGACGTTGGTGGCCAGCACGAAGGCATGGCGCGGGCCCTCGGCGGTGAGCACTTCGATGCGCTCAAGCACGTTGTGCACCGCGCTCGCGAGCGACTCGATCTTGCGCACCCGCGCGGGCATCGCATGGATCGCGCCGTTGCCGAACATCTGCTCGAAGGCCGCGCGGATCGCCACGGCGCCCACCAGCCGCGGGCCGCCGGGGTGCACGCAGAACACCTCGTCCTCGTCGGCCCAGCAGGCCATCAGCGCGTCGATGTCGCCGCGCTGCAGTGCTTCATAGAAGGCCGCCTCGACGTCGTCGGCGGTGCCGCCGATGGCCGCAGCGGCACGGAGTGGGGTCTTGGGCATGGCGTGATTTTGCCGCGCGCTCCATGACGCGGGCACTGCACCGCTTTGGCTCCGGCCGCACCGCGGTGCCGCAGCCGGGGCAAAGCTTCTGCTCCGTTTTGGACCAAATGGTCAAAACGACGGCGTCTATTTTTCATAAGCCGTTGATTTGAAAGGATTTATACAACTGGCACGGCACATGCAAGGAGCCTTCCGAACCCGCAACAGGAGCCCTTCCAATGAACGTCGGCATCTTCATTCCCATCGGCAACAACGGCTGGCTGCTTTCCGAGAACGCACCGCAGTACAAGCCCAGCTTCGAACTCAACAAGCAGATCACGCTGAAGGCCGAGCACTACGGCGTCGACTTCGCGCTGTCCATGATCAAGCTGCGCGGCTTCGGCGGCAAGACGGAGTTCTGGGACCACAACCTGGAGTCCTTCACGCTCATGGCCGGCCTCGCCGCGGTCACCAGCAGGATCAAGCTCTTCGCCACCGCCGCCTCGCTGGTGATGCCGCCGGCCATCGTGGCGCGCATGGCCTCCACCATCGACTCGATCTCCAACGGCCGCTTCGGCCTGAACCTCGTCACCGGCTGGCAGCGGCCCGAGTACTCGCAGATGGGCATGTGGCCCGGCGACCAGTTCTTCGGCACGCGCTACCAGTACCTGTCCGAATACATCCAGGTGCTGCGCGACCTCTGGGGCAAGGGCTCGTCCGACTTCAAGGGCGACCATTTCAAGATGGAAGACTGCCGCCTCAGCCCCCGCCCGCAGGCCGACATGAAGGTGATCTGCGCCGGCCAGAGCGACGCGGGCATGGAGTTCTCGGCCAAGTATGCCGACTACAACTTCTGCTTCGGCAAGGGGGTGAACACGCCCAAGGCCTTCGCGCCCGCGGCCGACAAGCTCATCGAGGCCGCCGCGAAGACAGGCCGCAAGGTCACGACCTACGTGCTGATGATGGTGATCGCCGACGAGACCGACGAGGCCGCGCGCGCCAAGTGGGAGCACTACAAGGCCGGCGCCGATCACGAGGCCATCGCGTGGCTGGGCCAGCAGGGCGCGGCCGACACCAAGTCGGGCGCCGACACCAACGTGCGCCAGATGGCCGACCCGACCTCGGCCGTGAACATCAACATGGGCACGCTGGTCGGCTCCTACGCGAACGTCGCGCGCATGCTCGACGAAATGGCCGAGGTGCCCGGCACCGAAGGCGTGCTTCTGACCTTCGACGACTTCGTGCAGGGCGTGGAAGCCTTCGGCGAGCGCATCCAGCCGCTGATGAAGAGCCGCGCGCACGTGGACAGCCCCGTGCCCTCGCAGGTCGAACCCGAGCGCCTCGCGGCCTGAGCGGAAGGAGCGCCACATGACCACTCCCGCACGCAACACCACCCTGAGCTCGAACACGCCCGTCGGCGCGCCGCGCGCCCCCGGTGCGCCCGCGCCGCTGATACTGCCCGCGCGGCCCGAACCGCTGGCGCTGCACGCGAGCGACTCGGCGCTGATCGTCGTCGACATGCAGAACGCCTATGCCTCCATCGGCGGCTACGTCGACTCGGCCGGCTTCGACATCTCCGGCGCGCAAGGCACCATCGCCGGCATCGTTCGCGCTATCGCGGCGGCGCGCGCGGCCGGCATGCTGGTCGTGTTCCTGCAGAACGGCTGGGACGCGAACTACGTGGAAGCCGGCGGCCCCGGCTCGCCCAACTGGCACAAGTCGAACGCGCTCAAGACCATGCGCGCCAGGCCCGAGCTGCAGGGCAAGTTCCTCGCCAAGGGCGGCTGGGACTACGAGCTCATCGAGGAGATGAAGCCGCAGCCCGGCGACATCGTCGTGCCGAAGACGCGCTACAGCGGCTTCTTCAACAGCACCCTCGACAGCACGCTGCGCTCGCGCGGCATACGCCACCTGGTGTTCACCGGCATCGCCACCAACGTGTGCGTCGAATCGACGCTGCGCGACGCCTTCCACCTCGAGTACTTCGCCGTGATGCTGGAAGACGCCACGCACGAGCTCGGCGGGCCCGCCATCCAGAAGGCCTCGGTCTACAACGTCGAGACCTTCTTCGGCTGGGTGTCCACGACGGAGCACTTCTGCAGCACCTTCGCGCCCTCCCTCACCACGCAAGCCGCTCAGCCCGCCAAGGCCGAAGCGGCCGTCGCCTGACCTCCCTTTCCCCCCTCCTCGACAAGGACCCTCCACCATGCCCAAGCAAGCCATCATTCCTCCCGGCACCGGCGTTCCCATCGCTCCCTTCGTTCCCGGCACGCTCGCCGACGGCGTGCTGTACGTGTCGGGCACGCTGCCCTTCGACAAGGACAACAACGTGGTGCACGTGGGCGACGCGAGCGCGCAGGCCAGGCACGTGCTCACCACCATCAAGGGCGTGGTCGAGGCCGCCGGCGGCACCATGGACGACGTGACCTTCAACCAGATCATGCTCAAGGACTGGGCCGACTACGCGAAGATCAACGCGGTGTACGCCGAGTTCTTCCCCGGCACCAAGCCCGCGCGCTACTGCATCCAGTGCGGCCTGGTGAAGCCCGACGCGCTGGTCGAGATCGCATCGATCGCGCACGTGGGCAAGAAGGCCTGAACTTCATGAGCGCGCTGCACTACGAGGTGCACGGGTCGTCCGATGCGGCGGCCACGGTGCTGCTGTCGTCGGGCCTCGGCGGTTCGGCCGGCTTCTGGCAGCCGCAGCTCGGCGCGCTGATGGCCGCCGGCTACCGCGTCATCGCCTACGACCAGCGCGGCACCGGCCGCAGCCCCGCCGCGCTGCCCGAGGCCTATGCCATCGCGGACATGGCCCGCGACGTGATCGAGATACTCGACGCGACGAACACCGCGCGGTGCCATTTCGCGGGCCATGCGCTCGGCGGCCTCGTCGGCCTGCAGCTTGCGCTGGATGCGCCTTCGCGCATCGCGAGCCTCGCGCTCGTGAACGCGTGGTCGAAGCCCAACCCGCATTCGGCGCGCTGCTTCGATGCGCGGCTCGCGCTGCTGGGCGCATGCGGCCCGCGCGCGTATGTCGAAGCGCAGCCGATCTTTCTCTACCCCGCCGCCTGGGCCGCGGAAAACGCACAGCGCGTGGCCGACGAAGTCGATCACGCCTTCGCGCACTTCCCGGGCGAAGCGAACATGCGCGCGCGCATCGCCGCGCTGCGGGCCTTCGACGTCGACGCCCGCCTCGCCGACATCCTCGCGCCCGCCCTGATCGCCGCGGCCAGGGACGACACGCTCGTGCCCTGGACCTGCTCCCAGCGCCTGGCCGATGGCCTGCGCGACGTCACGCTCGACTTCATGCCGCACGGCGGCCATGCCCACAGCGTGACCGATGCGCAAGCCTTCAACCGCAGCCTGCTCGACTTTCTCTCGCGGGTCAGTGCACCCGCCATTCCAGCATGACCTCCAAGAACACCCTCGACGACGCCGCGCTGTCGCTGCTCTTCACCGGCGCGCGCACCCACAACGGCTGGACCGACGAGCCCGTCACCGACGCGCAGCTGAAGCAGATCTACGCGCTCGCGAGCCTCGGCCCCACTTCGGCCAACTGCTCGCCCGCGCGCTTCGTCTTCGTGCGCACGCCCGAGGGCAAGCAGCGCCTCGCACCCGCGCTCTCCAAGGGCAACCTCGACAAGACCATGGCAGCACCCGTCACCGTCATCGCCGCGTGGGACCGCAAGTTCTACGACAGGCTGCCCACGCTGTTCCCGCATGCCGACGCGCGCAGCTGGTTCACCGGCAGCCCCGAGGCCGCGCACGAGACGGCCTTTCGCAACGCCAGCCTGCAGGCGGGCTACCTGCTGCTCGCGGCTCGCGCGGTCGGGCTCGACGCGGGCCCGATGTCGGGCTTCGACAAGGCGAAGGTCGACGCGGCCTTCTTCGAGGGCACCGACTGGACCGTCAACTTCCTCATCAACCTCGGCCACGGCGACACGTCGAAGCTGTTCGGCCGCCTGCCGCGGCTGGCCTTCGACGAGGCCTGCCTGCTGGCCTGAAGGAGTCACGCGAGATGCTGCACAACGCCATGGCCTCGAACACCGCTTCATCGTCACCCAACCCCGCGCTGCTGCCGCAGGGCCTGCAGAAGGCCGACTACCGCAACGCGATGGCGCGGCTGGGCGCGGCGGTGAACATCATCACCACCGACGGCCCCGCAGGCCGCGCGGGCTTCACCGCATCGGCCGTGTGCAGCGTGACCGACGAGCCGCCGACGCTGCTGGTGTGCCTGAACCGTTCGGCCTCGGTGTACCCGGCGTTCAAGGCCAACGGCGTGCTGTGCGTCAACGTGCTGGCGGCCGGGCACCAGTCGCTGTCCGCCCTCTTCGGCGGCAAGACGCCGATGGACGAGCGCTTCGCCGCAGCAAGCTGGAGCAGCAAGACCACCGGCTCGCCGGTGCTGGACGATGCGGCCGTGTCCTTCGACTGCCGCGTGGTGCATGCGACGAGTTCGGGCACGCACGATGTTCTGTTCTGCGAGGCAGTCTCCATCGCCATCGGCGGTGCGGCGCAGGGGTTGATCTACTTCGATCGGCGATATCACGAGATCGCTGCGCCGCCGCAGCACTGATCTTCTTTTCCCCCTCCCTCTCCCCGAGGGGAGAGGGAGTAAGGCCTCAGCGCGGCACGATGCCCTGCAGCACGATGCGCTGAACGTTCTCCACCGCACGCTCGAAGAAGGCCTCGTCCTCCAGCGTATGCCCCGACAGCGCCTGCACCTGCACGCCGAAGTCCGCGTAGTGCTGCGTCATTGCCCACAGCGCGAAGATCAGGTGGTGCGGATCGACCGGCGCCAGCTTGCCCGCATCGATCCATGCGCGGATCACTTCCGATTTCTTCTCCACCAGCGTGCGCAGTTCGCGATCGAGTTCATCGCGCAGCAGCGGTGCACCCTGGATCATCTCCAGGCAGAAGAGCCGCGACGCATCGGGCCGGTCGCGCGAGACCACCAGCTTGCGGCGGATGTAGTCGCCGATGGCCTCGGCCGGGTCCTGCTCGGCGCTGAAGCCGCGCAGCGGTTCGAGCCACAGCGCGAGCAGGTCGCGCAGCACGTTGACGTAGAGCTCTTCCTTGTTCGCGAAGTAGTAGAGCAGGTTGCTCTTCGACACGTCGGCGCGCGCGGCCACCTGGTCGATGGAGGTGCCGTGCAGGCCGAAGCGCGAGAACAGCCCCAGCGCCGCACCGAGGATCGCACTGCGCTTGTCCTCGATCTGGCGCAACCGGCGGTTCACCGCGGAGGCGCTGCGCACCGCCGGCTTCGCGCGCTTGCGCGCGGGGCTTTCCTTGCTGGCGCTCGCGGCCAGTGCTTTGGTCTTCGGCATCTTTCCTCGTTCCTCCCTCGTTCGTTCAATCGCTCGATCGGTCGGTCCTGCCTCGGCAGGCGCTACGGCGCACCACTGTAAGGCCGTGGTGCATCCCCATGCGCCGCAACCGCCTTCGCGGCGCGGCAATTCGCACCATGCTGACGCGACGAATGGGTTTTGTCCATTTGGTCCAACTGGCACAGACGTTGCATGGCGAAAGGCATGCCAAGCACGAGGAACCTGCCATGACCCTGCTTTCCGTCCCCATCATCGATCTCGCGCCCTACTTCGCCGGAAGCGCCGAAGGCAAGGCGGAGGTAGCGAAGAAAGTCGACGAGGCCTGCCGCAGCATCGGCTTCCTCGTCATCACCAACCACGGCATCTCTGCGGAGCTGATCGCGCGCGTGTCGTCGCTCTCGCGCAAGTTCTTCGACATGCCACTGGGCGAGAAGCGCAAGGTCGATCGTCCGCGCGAGGACGCGGTGCGCGGCTACAGCGCGGTGGGCGAGGAAGGGCTCTCCTATAGCCTCGAGGAAGCGGCACCGGGCGATCTGAAGGAGTCGTTCTCCATCGGCCCCTCGAACGTGCCCGACGACGACTACCACCGCGGCCCTGCCGCAGGCCCGCACTTCGAACCCAACAGCTGGCCGCCCATCGAGGGCTTCAAGGAAGCCTACGAGCAGTACTTCGACGCTATGAGCGATCTCTCTCGCTCGCTGATGCGCGTCTTCGCGCTCGGCCTCTCGCTGCCCGAGACCTTCTTCGACGACAAGATCGACAGGCACATCAGCATGTTCCGCGTGCTGAGCTACCCGCCCCAGCGCGAGCAGCCGCTGCCCGGCCAGCTGCGCGCGGGTGCGCACAGCGACTACGGCAGCCTCACCATCGTGCTGCCCGACGACAAGGGCCTGCAGGTGTTCAACAAGGCCGGCCAGTGGGTGGACGTGCCGCAGGTCGAGGGCGGCCTGGTGGTCAACATCGCCGACCTCATGATGCAGTGGACCAACGACCAGTGGGTGTCCACGCTGCACCGCGTGATCAACCCGCCCTTCGAGGTGGCGAGCACCAACCGCCGCCAGTCGCTGGTGTTCTTCCACCAGCCCAACTACGACGCGATGGTCGAGTGCCTGCCGAGCTGCCTCGCGCCGGGCGAGCAGCCGAAGTACGCGCCCATCTCCTCGGGCGACCACCTCACCTCGAAGTTCGTCAAGCAGACGACCTTCGGCGGCACCAAGGTCGCGGCCTGAGCCCATCCGAATCCATGGCCCATCTCTCCTACGTCAACGTCTTCGCCAAGGACGTGGTCGCGCTCAGCGGCTTCTACCAGCGCGTGTTCGGCTTCAAGGAGATCGAGGCGATCCGCTCGCCCATCTTCCGCGGGCTGGACACCGGCAAGTCGAGCCTCGGCTTCAACGCGCTCGATGCCTACGAGCTGCTGCACCTGAGCGAGTTCTCCGACACGCGCGGCGTGAAGTTCCTGCTGAACATCGACGTCGACAGCCAGGCCGACGTCGACCGCATGGTGCCCGTCGCGCTCGAGGCCGGCGCCACGCTCGTGAAGCCGCCCTACGTCACCTACTACAACTGGTACCAGTCGGTGCTGCTCGATCCCGAAGGCAACGTGTTCCGCATCAACTTCATGATGTAGCGGCGCGCGGCCTTCCGTCTCTTCTTCCTCTTCTCTCGCTTCTGCTTTCCTCTCCCTCGTCTTCACGCTCCTCACGAAAGGTTGCTCCATGGCGCGCATTTCCTCCAACGGTCCGGCCCTCGGCCTCGCACTGACGCTCGCAGCCTGCGGCGCCTCGTTCTCGCTGCCGGCCGCCGCCGACGGCTTCACGCTGAAGGACAAGCCGAAGATCGCGATGCTCTACTTCGGCCCCAAGAACGACGGCGGCTGGACGCAGGCCTTCGACGAGGCCCGCGTGAAGATCGAGAAGGAGATCGGCCAGAAGATCCAGTTCGTGGAGAACGTGCCCGAGGACGCGTCGGCCATCAAGCCCGCGGCGGAGAAGTTCATCCAGCGCGGCGCCAACATCGTGATCGGCACCGCCTTCGGCTACTCCGACAGCTTCAAGGACCTGGCCGCCAAGTACCCCGACGTGGCCTTCCTCAACGGCTCGGGCACCACCAACGGCAGCAACCTCGAGTCGTTCTACGGCCGCACCTACGAGAGCCAGTACCTCTGCGGCATGGCCGCCGGTGCCGCATCGAAGACCGGCAAGCTCGGCTTCGTCGCGGCCAACCCCTTCGGCGTGGTGAACTGGACCATCAACGCCTTCGCGCTCGGCGCGCAGAAGATGAACCCCAACGCCACCGTCAACGTGATCTACACCGGCGCGTGGAACGACCCGGTGAAGGAACGCGCAGCGGCAGCCGCGCTCATCGACCAGGGCGCCGACGTGATCGGCCAGCACGTGGACAGCCCCACGCCGCAGATCGTCGCGCAGGAGCGCGGCGTGTACGGCACCGGCCACCACCGCGACCTGCGCCAGTTCGCGCCCAAGGCCACGCTGTGCTCCTCCGTGTGGGTGTGGGACCGCTTCCTGACGCCGGAGCTCAAGAAGATCATGGCCGGCGGCTGGAAGCCCGCTCAGTACGGCGCCTTCATCGAGATGAAGGACGGCGGCACCGACATCGCCGGCTTCGGCCCGGCCGTGCCCAAGGACAAGGCCGCGCTCATCACCGCCGAGCGCGACGCGATCATGAAGGGCAAGCAGGTCTACGCCGGCCCGCTCGCCGACCGCGACGGCAAGGAGCGCGTGGCCAAGGGCGCCGTTCTTTCGGACGCCGACCTCTGGAAGATGGACTGGTTCGTCAAGGGCGTGGTCACGCAGAAGTAGGCCCGCAGACAAGGCAAGGCCGCACATGCCCAACGCGCTCGAACTCACCGGCATCCGCAAGACCTTCGACGGCTTCGCGGCACTGACCGACGCCCACTTCGCAGCGCGCTGGGGCGAGGTGCACGCGCTGCTCGGCGAGAACGGCGCGGGCAAGTCGTCGCTCATGAACATCGCGGCCGGGCTCTACGCACCCGAGGCCGGGCAGCTGCTGGTGGACGACAACGCGGTGCGGTTCGCCGGGCCGCGCGACGCGGCGAAGCACCGCATCGGCATGGTCCACCAGCATTTCAAGCTGGTGCGGCCTTTCACCGTGGCGCAGAACATCCTGCTTACGGCGCCGCCGCCGGCGGAGTTCCAAAGCCACGGCGAGCGGCTGCGCGAGATCACGCGCGACATCCGCAACAAGGCGGCGGAGCTGGGCTTCGACATCGATCCGGCGAAGCGCGTCGATGCGCTGTCGGTCGCCGAGCAGCAGCGCGTGGAAATCCTCAAGGTGCTGCTGGCGGGCGCGCGCATCCTGATCCTCGACGAGCCCACGGCCGTGCTGACCGACCAGGAGGCCGCGCGCTTGCTTCAGACGGTGCAGGGCCTGGCGCGCAAGGGCGCGGCGGTGGTGCTCGTCACGCACAAGATGGCCGACGTGAAGACCTACGCCGACCGCGTGACTGTGATGCGCGGCGGCCGCACGGTGGCCACGCTGAAGCCGCAAGAAGCATCGGTCGCCGAGCTGGTGAAGCTCACGGTGGGCGAATCGATCGCCGCGCAGGGCTTCCAGCCCTCGGCTACGCCGCGCGGGCCGGTGCGCCTTTCGGTGCGCGGGCTGCGCACGCCCGCATCGCCCGAGGGCCGCCGCGTGCTCGACGGGGTGGACCTCGACCTGCATGCGGGCGAGATCTACGGCCTCGCCGGCGTGGGCGGCAACGGACAGGGCGAACTGGCGGGCGCGATCATGGGCCTGGAAGGCGAGCCCACCGAGGGCGAGATGCGGCTCGAAGGCCATGGCGACCTCAAGACCATGCCTGCCTCGGTGCGCCGGAGCATCGGCATCGCGGCCATTCCCGCCGACCGCTACGGGCTCGCGCTCGCGGGCGGCCTCTCGGTGGCCGAGAACTACGCCATCGGCCGTGTGCACACCGGCCGCTACGGCCCCGTGTGGCGCCTGCGCCGCAGCAGAATCCAGAGCGACACGCAGGAAGCGGTGCGCGCCTTCGACGTACAGGGCGTGCGCTCGGTCGCGCAGAAGGCCGCGCTGCTCTCGGGCGGCAACGCGCAGAAGCTGGTGCTCGCGCGCGAATTCGGCAAGTCACCCACGCTGGTGCTCGCGCACAGCCCGAGCCGCGGGCTCGACGTGCGCGCCAGCGCCGAGGTGCACGCCAGGCTGCGCGCCGCACGCGACAGCGGCGCGGCGGTGCTGCTCATCAGCGAGGACCTCGACGAGGTGCTGCAGCTCGCCGACCGCGTCGGCGTGATGACGCGCGGGCGCATCGCCGGGGAGTTCGCGCAGCCCGCGGACCGGCAGGCCATCGGACAGGCGATGGTGGACCATGGCTGACGCATCCCTCATGGCCGACATGGCACAGCAACCGCACACGACCCAACACCAAGCGCACACGCGCCAGCCCCAACCGCTGGCCCGCCGCCGCTACGCACTCGAGATCCGCCAGCACATGCCGTGGCGCTGGCAGGCACTGATCCTTGCGGCCGCACTGCTCGCGGGCTTTGCGATCTCGGCGGCGATCCTCATCGCGGCGGGCGTGCCCGCCGACGAGCTTGCCAACGAGTTCGTGACCCAGACCTTCTTCGACGGCCAGAACTTCCGCGCCGTGCTCTTCCAGGCCGCGCCGATGATCCTCGTCGGCCTTGCGGGCTGTGTCGCCTTCCGCGCGCGCTTCTGGAACCTCGGGCTCGAAGGCCAGATGATCTGGGGCGCCATCGGCGCGACCGCCGTCTCGATGTGGCAGATCGGCCCCGAGAACCTGCGCCTGCCGCTGATGTTCATCGCCGCCATCGGCTGCGGGCTGCTGTGGGTGCTGGGGCCCGCGTGGCTCAAGCTCAAGCTCGGCGTGAACGAGATCATCTCCACGCTGATGCTCAACTACATGGCGGCCAACTTCCTGCTGCACCTGGTCTACGGCAGCTGGAAGGACCCGAAGGACAACTTTCCCTACTCGCCGCAGTTCCGCGTGTTCGAGCGCCTGCCTGAGCTGGGCGCGGGCATCGGCAGCTCGATCCTGCTGGCGGGCATCGTCGCGCTGCTGGCATGGTGGCTCGCGAGCGTGAGCCGCATGGGCCTGTACCTGCGCTTCGTCGACGCCAACCCGCGCATGGCGCACGCCAGCGGCGTGCCTGTGCGGCGCACCATCTACGGCGCGGTGCTGCTGTCGGGTGCGATGGCCGGGCTCGCGGGCTTCGCGGTGGCGGCGGGGCAGGAAGGCCGCCTCACGCAAGCCTTCTACCAGGGCTACGGCTTCTCGGGCATCCTCATCGCCTTCCTCGCACGTAACAACCCGCTGGCGGCCACGGTGGTGGCGCTGCTGGTGGCGGCGCTCTTCGTCACCGGGCGCAGCCTGCAGGTGTTCTACCAGGTGCCGTTCTCGATGGTGCAGCTGATCCAGGCGGTGATCGTGGTGTGCGTGGCGTCGAGCGACTTCTTCATCCGCCACCGGCTGCGCCGCGTGGGCGGGGAGGCCGCGCAATGAACGGCGGCATCGTTCTGAACTGGCTGGCGAGCACGCCCGACTTCGCGGTGCCTTATGCGCTGGCAGCGCTCGGGCTCATCGTCTCCGAGCGCGCGGGCGTGCTCGCGCTCGGCGCCGAAGGGCTGATGCTGGTCGGCGCGCTGGCCGGCATCGGCGCGCAGATCGCCATCGGCCAGCCGGCCGTGTCGCTGGTGCTCGCAATGCTGGCGGCCAGCGTGGTGTCGGTGCTGTTCGCGGTGATGGTGATCTGGCTGCGCGTGAACCAGGTGATCGCCGGGCTCGCGCTGGTGTTCTTCTGCCAGGGGCTCACCGCGCTGGTCGGCTCGATGGCCGAGTGGACCAACCATGCGACCGAAGGCATCGGCGCGATGGGCCTGTGGCCGCTGTCGCTGCTGCCGGGAGTGGGACGGATCTTCGAGCAGAACGCGATGGTGTGGCTCACGCTGCCGATTTTCGGCGCGGTGGCGTGGTTCTTCGCGCGCAGCTCGGCCGGCCTGCGGCTGCGTGCGGTGGGCGAGAACCCGCAGGCGGCCGATGCGGCGGGCATCCGCGTGACGGCATGGCGCTTCGCGGCGGTGCTTGCGGGCTCGGCGCTGGTGGGGCTGGCGGGTGCCTACATCTCGGTGGTCAGCACCAAGCTGTGGATCGCGGGCATGACCGGCGGTCGCGGCTGGATCGCCGTGGGACTGGTGATCTTCGCGCGCTGGTCGCCGTGGAAGGCGCTCGTCGGTGCGCTGCTCTTCGGCTGCATCGAGGCGCTGATTCCCCAACTGGCCGCTGCCGGCGTGCAGCTGCCGCAGTACTTCGTGATGATGACGCCGTATGCGGTGACGCTCGGCGTGATGGTGTGGGTCGCGCTCTCGCGGCGTGGCGCCGATGAAGAGCCCGGCGCGCTGGGCCAACCCTACGTGAGAGAAGAGCGCCGATGAAGGCCTGGGTCTACAACGAGGAGCGCGAGCTCGACGCGGCGAAGTTCGCCGATTACCTCAACCCCGCCACCACCGCGGTCGTCTCCATCGACATGCACCGCGGCCACCTGGACGACAGCCCCGACTGCCCCTGCCCCGCGCCGCGTGCGCGCGACGTGGTGGCGCCCATCGACGGCTTCCACGACGCGGTGCGCGCGCTGGGCGTGCGCATCGTGCACGTCAGGTCGGTGCTGCGGCCCGGCGGCGTGGACGACATCAACGGCATTCCGTCCGCATGGCGGCGCACCTTCCCGCTGCATGTGGGCGAGATCCCGAACGCCGACGCGCACGCCATCGAAGGCTCGAAGTGGACCGAGTGGGTCACGCGCGTGGAGCCCGGCGACATGCGCGTGGACGGCAAGCGCCGGCTCTCGGCCTTCTACCCGACGGACCTCGACTTTTTGCTGCGCAACCAGCGCATCGAGACCGTGGTCCTCGACGGCGGCTTCACCGACTGCTGCGTGCTCAACACCGCCTTCGACGCGAGCAACCGCAACTACCGCGTGATCGTGCTGCGCGACCTGGTGCGCGGCACCGATGCGCACCTGGAAGGCGCGGCGCTCGCGATGGTGTCGCTGCACCTGGGGCTGGTGATGGATTCGCGCGAGCTGCTCGACCAATGGCGCGGCGCGCTGCGCCATGGCGCCTCTTCTTCCCTATCCCTTTCCTGAAATCCGACGCCCGATGCCGAACTCCATTCCCCTCGTCGACCTCGGCGGCAACCTCGACCCGAACACCCCCGCGGCCAAGGCCTCCGCCTTGCAGCTGCACGAAGCGCTGAGCACCATCGGCTTCGCCTACATCTCGGGCCACACGGTGCGGCGCGCCACGCGGGACGCGGCCTTCGCGGCTTCCCGCGAATTCCACGCCTCCACGCTCGATCAGAAGCGCTCGCTCGCGATCAACGCCTTCCATCGCGGCTACATGGGCATGGCCACCTCGACCATCGTGACCTCGTCGGTGGCCAAGGTCACGCGGCCGAACATGAGCGAATCGCTGATGCTCATGCACGAGCTGCCGCCCGACGACCCGGGCCTGCTCGCCGGCCTGCCGATGCAGGGCCCCAACCAGTGGCCCGAATGGCTCCCGGGCTTCAAGCCGGCGATGACCGCGTACGTGAGCGAAGTTGATGCGCTGGGCCGCTACATCGTGCGCCTGATCGCCATGAGCCTCGGCCTGGAGGCGCACGCGCTCGACCACCATTTCGAGCGCCCGACCACATTTCTGCGCGCGCTGCACTACCCTCCGCAGCCGCCCGTGGAGGACGACCAGATGGGCTCGGCGCCGCACACCGACTACGGGATCATCACGCTGCTCGCGCAGGACGATTCCGGCGGCCTGCAGGTGCGTCCGCGCGGCGGCGACTGGATCGAGGCGCCGCCTATTCCGGACACCTACGTGCTCAACGTCGGCGACATGCTTGCACGCTGGACCAACGACCGCTTCGTGTCCACGCCGCACCGCGTCATCAACCGCTCCGGGGGCGACCGCTACTCGCTGCCCTACTTCCTCGACCCCGGGATGGACGCGCTGATCGAGTGCCTGCCCACCTGCACCGACGCGCAGCATCCGCCGCGCTACGAGCCCGTCACCTACGGCGAGTACCTGCTCGAGCGCCTCGACAAGAACTACGCCTACCGCAAGCAGGCGAACGCCTGAGCCGCTCCTTCTTTCATCTTCCCAGGATCTTCACCATGAAAAACTTCTCTCGCCGCGACTGCCTGCAGGCCATGGCGGCAGCGGCCGGCATGTCCGCACTGGCAATGCCCGGCATGTCGCTCGCCGCGCAGAACCTCGTCGTCAACACCTACGGCGGGCGCTGGGAGAAATTCTGGCGCTCCGACCTGATGCCGATGTTCACGAAGTCGGCCGGCGTGGACACCACGCTCGACGTGGGCCTGGGCAAGAACTTCGTCGCCAACCTGCGCGCGGCCGGCGTCGCGAAGCCGCCCTACAGCATCCTGATGGTCAACGAGAACATCGCGAGCCTGGTGCGCGCCGAAGGCTACTTCGAGCCCATTCCCGCGGCCAAGGTGCCCAACCTCGCGAACGTGTACCCGATCCTGCGCAACCCCGACGACAACGGGGTGCGCGGCATCGTCTCGACCATCGGCATCGGCTACCGCAAGGACCTGGTGAAGACGCCGCCGAAGTCGTGGTCCGACCTGTGGAGCAACCCCGAGTTCAAGGGCAAGATCGGCCTCTACCAGATCGGCAACACGGCCGCGATGCTGTTCCTGCTGATGACGGCCAAGCTCTACGGCGGCTCGCAGGACGCCATCGACCGCGCCTTCGTCGAGATCAAGAAGCTGCTGCCGTTCACGCAGGCCGACTGGAGCGGAACGCTGTCGACCATGCTCACGCGCGGCGACGTGACCGTGGCGGTGATCGACTTCCCCGAGATCGTGGCGCTGCAGAAGAAGGGCGTGCCCGTGGAGATGGTGGTGCCCACCGAAGGCGTGCTGGCCTTCGAGCAGTCGTTCAACGTGCTGAAGAATGCGCCCGCCAAGGAAGAGGCCTACAAGTACCTCGACTTCATCCTGCGCGCCGACGTGCAGGAAATGATGGCCAAGGAATTCTTCACCTCGCCGACCAATGCGCGTTCCAAGCTCCCGCCCGATCTCGCCAAGGACGTGCCGGTGAGCGGGGAGCGCATGAAGTCGATCTTCCAGTTCGACTGGGCCAAGGTCAACCCGCAGGTGGCGGCCATCACCGACCGCTGGAACCGGGAGATGAAGTGAACGCCTCCACCCCCACCCGCGCGGCGACCGGCCGGCGCACCACGCGGGTGTCGCTCGACGGCCTGCGCAAGCGCTTCGACAACGCGCCGGCACCCGCCATCGCGCACCTCGACCTGAAGACCGAGGAAGGCGAATTCATCTCGCTGCTGGGCCCGAGCGGCTGCGGCAAGACCACCACGCTGCGCTGCGTGGCGGGGTTCGAGTTTCCCGACGAAGGCCGCGTACGCCTGAACGACGAGGACATCACCGACCTGCCGCCGGAGAAGCGCGACATCGGCATGGTGTTCCAGAACTACGCGCTCTTCCCGCACCTCACGGTGTGGCGCAACCTCGCCTTCGGCCTGGAGATGCGGGGCATCGGCAAGGCCGAGTGCAAGCGCCGCATCGACGACGTGCTCGCGATGGTGCAGCTCACCGCCATGGCCGAGCGCTACCCGCGCCAGCTCTCGGGCGGCCAGCAGCAGCGCGTAGCGCTGGCGCGCGCACTGGTCATCGAGCCGCGGCTCCTGTTGCTCGATGAGCCGCTCGCCAACCTGGACGCGGTGCTGCGCGAAGACATGCGCGTGTTCATCCGCGAGCTGCAGAAGCGCGTGGGCATCACCACCCTGTATGTCACGCACGACCAGTCGGAGGCGATGGTGATGTCCGACCGCGTGGCGGTGATGCTCGGCGGACGGCTGCTGCAGTTCGACGTGCCCGAGGCGATCTACATGCGTCCGCGCAGCGTGGAGGTGGCGCGCTTCATCGGCCGCTCGAACCTCATCGAAGGCCGCGTCGAAGGGCTCACCGACGAGCCCGGCCCGTACCCGACCTACCGCGTGAGCACGGCGCTCGGCAGCGTGCCGGCAAGCCACGACCAGCCGCTGGCGACGGGCCAGCCGGTGCACGTGACGATCCGTCCGGAGGCCATCCGCTGGCGCAACGACGGCCCCTATGCCGGGCTGGTGCAGTCGGCCTATTTCCTCGGCAGCACGGTGGAGCACACGGTGCAGTGCGCCGGCGGCCAGAGCCTGCTGGTGCAGACCTCGCCGGGCCAGCGCGCGGAAGCCGGTGCCCAGGCGGCCTTCGCCTTCGACCCGGGCCACGCCTGGATCATTGCGGCTGCGCCATGAATGCCGTGATGACGGCCGACGCGCCGGTGCACGGCACCGACCGGCTCCATGGACGCAAGGCACGCAAGGGGCGCCCGGGCCGCGGCGCTTTCTGGCTGATCGCCCCCGCGCTGGTGCTGATCGGCGTCTTCCTGGTGCTGCCGTACCTCAACATCATCGGCATGAGCCTGCGGCCCACCGCCGTGGGCGCGCCCTACGGCGCGGGCTTCAGGCTCGCCAACTATGCCAATGCGCTGGGCGACGGCTACATCCTCGGGGTGTTGGCGGACACGCTGCTGCTCGGCGTCACCACGGTGCCCATCTGCCTGCTGCTGGGCTACCCCGTCGCCTACCACCTGGCGCGCACTCGTTCGCGCTGGGGCAGCCTGCTGTACGTGCTGGTGCTGTCGCCGCTGCTGGTCGGCGTGGTGGTGCGCAGCTTCGGCTGGCTGATCCTGCTGTCGGGCAACGGCGTCATCAACCGGGCGCTGATCGATCTCGGGCTGATATCGACGGCCCTGCAGCTCATGAACAACCGGCTGGGCGTGACGGTCGCGCTGGTGCACGTGTTCCTGCCCTTCATGATCCTGCCGCTGGTGGGTGTGATCCAGAGCATCGATCCGACGCTGGAACAGGCGGCGCGCTCGCTGGGCGCCTCTCGGCTCAGGGTGTTCTGGCGGCTGGTTCTCCCGATGTCGTGGCCCGGCATCCAGGCCGGCACCATCCTCGTTTTCGTGCTCACGCTGAGCGCCTACGTGACGCCGGTGATGCTCGGAGGCGCCCAGGTCAAGACGATGTCGGTGCTGGTGGTGCAGAACCTGATCGACAACTTCCAGTGGCCCGCCGGAGCCGCACAGGCACTGGTGCTGTCGGCCTGCGGCATGGTGGCCGTGTGGCTGTATGCCCGCCTCACCGGACGCTTCATGAAAGGCCTGCAATGACGATGAAGCGCAAACCCCTGCCCGCGCGCGTGGCCGATGCCATGGGCCTGGCCTACGTCGGCGCGGTGTACGGGTTCCTGCTGCTGCCGATCGCGGTGATCGTGCTGATGTCTCTGAACGCGGGCGAGTTCCTGACCTTTCCGCCGCAGGGAATCTCGCTGCGCTGGTTCGGCGCGCTCTTCGCCAACGAAGCCTTCATGCGCGCCATCGGCACCTCGCTGCAGGTGGCGGCCATCGCGACGGTGTGCTCGACCATCATCGGCGTGGCCGGTGCGCTCTACGTGGTGCGCCATGCCACGCGGCTTCGCGAGGGGCTGCGCACGATGCTGATGCTTCCGCTCATGCTGCCGGAGATCCTCACGGCGATCGCGCTGCTGTTCTTCCTGTACGCGAGCGGCATCGGCACGCGCACGATGTTCGGGCTGGTGGTGGGGCACGTGCTGGTCACGCTGCCCTATGTGTTCACCAACGTCGCGTCGTCGCTCTACAACCAGGACGGCACGCTGGAGCAGGCCGCACGCAGCCTGGGTGCATCGCCGTGGCGTGCATTCGTGCGTGTGACGTTGCCGCTGATCAAGCCGGGCATCATCACGGGCGCCCTGTTCGCGTTCGTGATCTCGTTCGACCTGTTCAACATGTCGCTGCTGCTCAAGGGCATCGGCATGACGACGCTGCCGCTGCAGCTGTTCGACTACCTGCGCTGGGACTTCGACCCGACGGCGGCGGCCGTGTCGACGGTGAGCATCGTGGTCACGCTGGTGGCGGTGGTCTGCGTGGATCGCACTGTGGGGCTGCGCTCGCTGCGTTTCGGTTGAGTCAGGTCAGGGCAGAGGGGGCGGGGCCTCGGGCCGCAGCCACGCGCGCGCCCCGGCCTCCATGTCGCCCTGCGACGCGCGCCACACCATCTCGGGCGCCGCCACGTGCACGCCCGGCGGCGCGATGCGCAGCGCCACGTCGACCAGTTCGGCCACCTTGGCCGCGCGCACCGGCTGCTCGCTGCTGGGCACCATGAAGCGCACCACCGACAGCATCCACGCGGCCACGCGCTCGAAGGGGTTGGCGAGCTTCGCATTGGCCGGCTTGCGCGCCGAGCGCACGAGGATCACGCGCTCGAAGCCGCAGGCCACCACGGCCTGCTCGTCGAGGCTGGCGAGACCGCGCTTGAGCGCCTCGGGCAGCCGGCCCTGGTCGTGCGGCTGCACGATGGCCAGCGTCTGCACGCCGCATGAACGCAGCCAGCGGGCCAGTCCGGGCAGGTCGGACGGTTCGGGCGCCCACAGCGCGCGCTCGCGGTCGTGGTACAGGCGCGGCGGGTCGAAGGCGATGATGGCCGTGTGGGCCGAGGTCGGCGGCCACTGCGCGATGGGCAGGGCGGGGCTCAGGTAGGTCTCGACGCCGCGCAGCCCGTCGCGGATCGGCTCCTTCGCCAGCACGCGGGTGTGCGCATGGCGGTGGCTGCCCGCCAGCCGCCGCAGCAGCTCGGCGCCCAGCGCGCCGGTCGCTCCCGCGATCAGCAGCGTGCCGAAGGCGGAGGAGGCGACGGGCAATACCGCACGGTTGGCGGCTTGCAGGGCTTGCAGCGGATCGAGGGCCATGAAGCCGCCTATGCTACCTTCCGCATCTTCTGCGGAGGTAATGCAAATGATGATGAAGCGCTGGTTCCTGATCCTTGCGGCGGTCGTTTCCCTGAGCGGATGCGGCTACAACCAGTTCCAGTCCCTCGACGAGGCCAGCAAGTCGGCCTGGAGCGAGGTCCTCAACCAGTACCAGCGGCGCGCCGACCTCGTGCCGAACATCGTGGCCACCGTCAAGGGCGAGGCGAGCTTCGAGCAGGACACGCTCACCAAGGTGATCGAGGCCCGCGCCAAGGCCACCTCGATCCAGGTGACGCCCGAGACGCTCAACAACCCCGAAGCGTTCAACAAGTTCCAGCAGGCGCAGGGCGAGCTTTCTTCAGCTCTGTCGCGGCTGATGGTGGTGTCGGAGCGCTATCCCGAGCTCAAGGCCAACCAGGCCTTCCGCGACCTGCGCGTGACGCTGGAAGGCACCGAGAACCGCATCACCGTGGCGCGCAACCGCTACATCGAGAGCGTGCAGGAGTACAACGTGCTCGCGCGCAGCTTCCCGACCAACCTCACGGCCAAGATCTTCGGCTATGCGCCGAAGCCGAACTTCTCGGTGCAGAACGAAGCGCAGATCTCGACGCCCCCGACGGTCGATTTCAGCACTCCGAAAAAGTAACTCCCCCAGGCTTCGTGCACTTCGTGTCACTTCGCCAACCCCCTCGCCGGGGGCAACACCTGCGGACCGGCGAAGCCGGATCCGCGGTGTTCCTGGAACTGTTCGCGCGTGTTTTTTCGGCCGTCGTCGCTGTCTGGATGCTGCTGGCAACGGGCAGCGCGCTCGCGCAAAGCCTACTGCCGATTCCCGCGCTCACTGCGCGCGTGATCGACCAGACCGGCACGCTCGACGGCGCGCAGCGCAACGGCCTGGAGACCAAGCTCGCGGCTTTCGAGCAGCGCAAGGGTTCGCAGATCGTGGTGCTGATGGTGCCGACCACCGCGCCCGAGGACATCGCCAGCTACACGCAGCGCGTGGGCGATGCCTGGAAGATCGGCCGCAAGGACGTCGGCGACGGCCTGCTGGTGGTGGTGGCCAAGGACGACCGCAAGATGCGCATCGCCACGGCCAAGGCGCTCGAAGGCGCGGTGCCCGATCTCGCGGCCGCGCGCATCATCGACGAGGAGATGAAGCCGCGCTTTCGCAACGGCGACTTCGCGGGCGGGCTGAACGCTGCGGTGGACCGGCTCATCGGGCTGGTCGACGGCGAGCCGCTGCCGGAGCCCTCGCGCAACACCGGTGGCGGTAGTGGCGGCAACGGGGGCTTCGACTGGGAGAACCTCGCAATTTTCCTTTTCGTGGGCGTCTTCGTCGGCGCGCCGATCGCGCGGGCCATCTTCGGCAAGAAGCTGGGCACGATGTTCATCGGCGGCGGCGTGGGCGTGGTGGTGTTCTTCATCACCACCAGCATCGCCATCGCGGTGATCGCGGCTCTGGTGGCGCTCATCGTGTCGCTGGTCGCCGGCACGGGGCGGCCGGGCGGCGGTGGGGGTGGCGGCTGGAGTTCCGGCGGCGGGGGCTGGGGCGGTGGTGGCGGCGGCTTCAGCGGCGGAGGTGGAGGCGGTGGTTTCAGCTCCGGCGGCGGCGGCAATTTCGGCGGCGGCGGCGCGTCGGGGGACTGGTGAACACGATGCGGACCACGAACACCAAACCGGACGACGCAGGCCTCTTCACGAAGCTGGGCCGCATCTGGCGCCACCGCTGGATCGACGAATCCGAGGTCCGGCGCGCGATTCCCCCGGCCGCGCTGGAGCGCCTCGCGCACCGCGTGACGGCGAGCGAGCGGCGCCACAGCGGCGAGATCCGCATCTGCGTCGAGGCCGGCCTGCCGATGTCGTACCTGTGGCGCCACGCGCCGCCGCGCGAGCGCGCCGTGACGCTGTTCGGCAAGCTGCGCGTGTGGGACACGGCACACAACAACGGTGTGCTCATCTACCTGCTGCTGGCCGAACACGCCATCGAGATCGTGGCCGACCGCGGCATCGACGCGCATGTCGACGATGCCGAATGGGCCGCCATGGCGCAGCGCATGAGCGCCGCCTTCCGCGAAGGCCGCTTCGAGGACGGGCTCACGCAGGCGCTGGAAGAAATCTCCGCGTTGCTGGTCGAGCACTTTCCCCTGGCCGAAGGCGAGCTCGACGTGAACGAGCTGCCCGACGAGCCGGTCGTGCTCTGATTCTTTCTCCCTCCCCTGCTGGGGGGAGGGTCGGGGGTGGGGGCACGCGGCGCATCAAATCGGCGCTCTGCCTGCCCCCATCCCAGCCTTCCCCCAGAGGGGGAAGGAGCAAGCGTCACTCTTGGACCGGCAGCGCCCAGACGGCATCGCCGCCCACCGCATGGAAGCGCCGGCCCGGCGCAGATTCCATCAGCCACCCACCCGTGAACTCGCCGAAGGCCGGCAGCACCGCCTGCTGCCCGTCGCTCGCAAAGCAGGGCAGCCGCACGCTGTCGCGGCCCCGGCCGTGGAGCCTGCAGACGGGATGCAGATGCCCGGCGAGCACGAAGTGCGTGGCATGCGTCTGTGGATGGTGGCAGCAGGCGAAGGGGCCCAGCAGGAACGGCTCGTCGACCACCTCGATGCCGAGTTCCGGCGGCGGGTCGCCCGCGCGGCTGTCGTGGTTGCCGCGCACCAGCGTCATGGCGATGGCCGCATGGCGCGCGCGCCAGGGCTCGACGGCGGCGAGCACCGTGCGCGCCTGCGCCGCGTGGAGGAAGTCGCCGAGGAACACGATGCGCCCGGGCTCGTGCCTTTCGATCAACGCATCGAGCCGCGCGAGGTTCTGCTGCGTGGTGCCGACGGGCACCGGCTGGCCGAGCGCGCGGTAGGTCGCGGCCTTGCCCAGGTGCAGGTCGGCCACGAAGAGCACGCGCTGGCCGGGCCACCAGAGGGCCCGCTGGGGCAGCAGGTGCAGCAGTTCGCCCGCCCAGTGGACGGCGAGCGGCGCGGTGGACGTATCGGGGAATCTCACCCGGCCAGTGTCGCAAAACCTGCGATTGCCTTGCAAAGGCCCTCCAGAGCCCCCAAATGCCTGCAATGACCGAATCACCCCCGCTGCACATCGTCTGCCCGCACTGCCACACGACCAACCGCGTGCGCGCGGCGCAGTTGGGCAGCGCGCCCGACTGCGGCAGCTGCCATCGTCCGCTGTTCACCGGCCATTCGACGGCACTGGCGGATGCCGCCACCTTCGACCGCCACATCTCCCGCAACGAGATCCCGGTGCTGGTCGATTTCTGGGCGCCCTGGTGCGGTCCCTGCCGGCAGATGGCGCCGGGCTACGAGCAGGCGGCCGCGCAGCTCGAGCCCCACGTGCGGCTCGCCAAGGTCGACACCGAGGCGGTGCCCGCGCTGGGCGCGCGCTTCAACATCCGCAGCATCCCGACGCTGGCGCTGTTCCGCGGCGGCCGCGAAGTGGCGCGGCAGGCCGGCGCGATGGGCGCGGCGGACATCGTGCGGTGGGTGAAGGCGCACGGCGCCGGCTGACCCTCGCATCAGAGCGGCGGCAGCGGCCGTGACGGGCGCGACGGCCGCCTGCGGTCGCGCCGCTGTCCCACCGGCCTCGGCGGCTTGCCCGGCCCTTCCTGCCCGAAGGCGAGCGTTCCTTTTACGCGCTCCACGCCGCCGGCCGTGACCACGCCGCCCGCTGCCTTCTCGAGCTGCTCGACCATGCGCGCGATGCGGTCGGCCACGTTCTCGTTCGACAGCTTCTCGCGGAACAGCTCGACCATCAGCGGAAATGAGAACGGCGTCGGGCGCACGAGCGGCTTCAGCACCAGCCGCTGCGTGGCGATGCGCTCGAGGCTCGCGCGCAGGCGGCCGATCTCGAGTTCCTGCGCCAGCAGCTCCTGCTCGGCCTGCTGCAGCAGCCTGTTGCCGGGGTCGTACTTGCGGAACACTTCCCAGAAGAGCGACGACGAGGCCTGCAGCTGCTTGCTGCTGCGCTTCTCGCCCGGATAGCCCTGGTAGATGAGGCCCGAGACGCGCGCGATCTCGCGAAAGCGGCGCTGCGCGAGCTCGCCCGCGTTGAGCGATGCCAGCACCTCGTGCAGCAGCGCCGCGCGCTGGTCTTCGCCATTGCCCTGGGGCAGCGTCAGCACCTGGGGTAGCAGCGTGGGCCAGTCGACCTCGGTCGCGCTCAGCAGCTCGAAGCCGTAGTCGTTGACCGCGATCGAGAAGGTGCGCGCCTCGTGCTGCGCGACGCGCCAGGCCAGCAGGCTCGCGAGCCCGAGGTGCACGTGCCGGCCCGCGAAGGGATACAGGAACAGGTGCGCGCCCTCGCGCGTGCTCAGCGTCTCGGCCAGCAGCGTCTGCGGCGTGGGCAGCGCCGACCACTGCTGCTGAATCTCCAGCAGCGGGCGCACGCACTGCAGCTCGGGCGAGTCGTAGCGGCCCTCGCCGGCCTGCGCGAGTTGCTGCACCACCGCGTCGGCCAGCGTGTTCGACAGCGGCATGCGCCCGCCGCCCCAGCGCGGCACCGCGGCCCGCTTGCCGCTCGCGCGCCGCACCCAGGCCGTCATGTCGTGGATGCGCACGAGTTCGAGCATGCGACCGCCGAACAGGAAGCAGTCGCCGGGCTTCATGCGGGCGACGAAGCTCTCTTCCACGCTGCCGATCTTCGTGCCGCCGACGTACTGCACCGAGATGCTCGCGTCGCTCACGATGGTGCCGATGTTCATGCGGTGCCGCCGCGCGAGCCGCGCATCGGGCACGCGCCAGACGCCCTCGGCATCGGGCACCACGCGCTTGTAGTCGGGGTAGGCCGCGAGCGACGGTCCGCCCTGCGCGACGAATTCCAGGCACCACTGCCAGTTCTCGCGAGAGAGGTTTTCGTAGGCGGCCGTGCCCCGCACCTCCTCGTACAGCTCGTCGGGCACGAAGCCGCCGCCCAGCGCCACCGTCACCAGGTGCTGCACCAGCACGTCGAGCGGCTGCTCGGGCGTGTGGCGCGCCTCGATGTGGCCGGCCGCGATGGCGGTGCGCGCGGCCGAGCCTTCCACCATCTCCACGCTGTGCGTGGGCACGAGCGTGATGCGCGAAGGCCGCCCCGGCGCATGGCCCGATCGGCCCGCGCGCTGCAGCAGCCGAGCAACGCCCTTGGGCGAGCCGATCTGCAGCACGCGCTCCACCGGCAGGAAGTCCACGCCCAGGTCGAGGCTGGAGGTGCAGACCACCGCCTTCAGCTCGCCGCTCTTCAGTCCCAGCTCGACCCACTCGCGCACCTCGCGGTCGAGCGAGCCGTGATGCAGCGCGATGAGCCCCGCCCACTCCGGCTTGGCTTCGAGCATCGCCTGGTACCAGATCTCCGCCTGCGAGCGCGTGTTGGTGAAGACCAGCGTGGTGCTGCTCGCAGCGATCTCCTCGATCACCTGCGGCAGCATCGTGAGGCCCAGGTGCCCGCCCCACGGAAAGCGCTCGGCCACGCCGGGCAGCAGCGAATCGATGACGAGCTTCTTCGGCACCTGGCCCTGCACGAGCACGCCGTCCTCATGGCCCAGCAGTGCATGCATCGCCTCGTGCAGGTTGCCCAGCGTGGCCGACATGCCCCAGACCGCGAGGCCCGGGTTCCAGCGCCGCAGCCGCGCGAGCGCCAGCTGCACCTGCACACCGCGCTTGTTGCCCAGCAGTTCGTGCCATTCGTCGACCACCGCCATGCGCACATGCCCGAGCACCTCGCGCGCGTCGGCACGCGCGAGCAGCAGCGAAAGGCTCTCGGGCGTGGTGACGAGCACCGTAGGCAGGCGCTGGTTCTGCGCGCTGCGCTCGGCGGACGTGGTGTCGCCGCTGCGCGCGCCGGCGCTCCATGGATGCACTTCCGCGCCCAGGGCTTCGAGCGGCTGCTGCAGCGCGCGCAAGGTGTCGGCCGCCAGCGCGCGCATCGGCGTGAGCCACAGCACGGTGAGCGGATCGGCAACTGGCCGTGCGGTTGCGGGCGCGTTGGCCTTGCGCGCCCGCACGAAGGCCTGCAATGCACCGAGCCATACGGCGTAGGTCTTGCCCGCGCCGGTGGTGGCATGCAGCAGGCCCGACCTGCCATCGGCGATCGCCTTCCAGACCTCGCGCTGGAACTTGAACGGCTTCCATCCGCGCTCGACGAACCACGCATCGAGCGCAGCCTTGACCGCCTTGCTCCTTCCCCCTCTAGGGGAAGGTCGGGATGGGGGCACGCGGCCGTCGCCGGGCAGCGCCTTCTCGATACGCCGCGTGCCCCTGCCCTCCCCCGGAGGGGCGGGAAGCGAAGACTGGGCTTGCGGCTTGCTGCTCATGCGGGCAACAACGCAGCGAGTGTCTGCAGGGTATCGGCCTCGTCCACCGGCTTGTCCTCGCGCCAGCGCAGCATGCGCGGAAAGCGCACCGCGATGCCGCTCTTGTGGCGCGTACTGCGCGCGATGCCTTCGAAGCCGAGTTCGAACACCAGCGTGGGCTTCACGCTCTTCACCGGCCCGAAGCTCTCGACGGTGGTCTTGCGGATGATCGCGTCCACGCGCGCCATCTCGGCATCGGTGAGGCCCGAGTAGGCCTTGGCGAAGGGCACGAGCTTGCGGTCTTCCTGCCCGGGCGAGCCGTCCCACACGGCGAAGGTGTAGTCGCTGAAGAGGCTGGCGCGCCGGCCGTGGCCGCGCTGCGCGTAGATCAGCACCGCGTCGACGCTCAGCGGATCGATCTTCCACTTCCACCACACGCCCACGTCCTTGGTGCGGCCCACGCCGTACTGCGCGTCGCGGCGCTTGAGCATCATCCCTTCGACACCCATGGTGCGCGCCGCTTCACGCTGGCGCGCGAGGTCGGGCCAGTCTGCCCCGGCGAGCACGGGGCTCGGCAGCAGCGAGGGATGGTCCATGCGCCCGACCAGCTCGTCGAGCAGCACGCGGCGCTCCGACTGCGGCAGCGCGCGCAGGTCGCGCCCTTCCCATTCGAGGATGTCGTAGGCCAGCAGCACCACCGGTATGTCGCGCAGCAGCTTGGTGCCCAGCGTCTTGCGGCCGATGCGCTTCTGCAGCTCGGCGAAGGGCTGCACGCGGCCTTCACGCCATACGACGATCTCGCCGTCGAGCACCGTGCCGTCGGGCAGCGCCTCGCCGAGCGCGGCGAGTTCGGGGAAGCGCTCGGTCACCAGTTCCTCGCCGCGCGACCACACCCACGCCGCGCCCGCGCGCTTGACCAGCTGCGCGCGGATGCCGTCCCACTTCCATTCGACGATCCAGTCCGAGGGCGGCCCCAGCACCGCGTCGAACTGCTCCAGCGGCAGGTTGAAGGGATGCGCAAGGAAGAAGGGGTACGGCTGGCCGCTGGTCTTCTGCTCCTGCTCGGAGCCCGACTCGGGTGCGATGAGCGCCTGGTAGTCGGCGGCCCGCGGCCTTCCTCCGATATGCGTGTAGCCCATGAGCCGCTGCGCCACGCGCTTGGCGTCGATGCCGCCCACCGCCGCGAGCGCCTGCGTGACCTGCAGCTTCGAAACGCCGACGCGGAACGCGCCGGTGATGAGCTTGAAGTACACCAGCCGCTCCTCGGGCGCGAGCTGCCGCCACTGCGCGCGCAGGCGGCCGGCAAGCTCGTCGGGGGCGTTCTTCGCAGCATCGCGCAGCGGCAGCAGGTGCTGCTCGACCCATGCGGCAAGGCCCAGGTCGTGCGCGTCGGTGGGCGGCGGCAGCAGCAGCGCGATGGTCTCGGCCAGGTCGCCCACGGCGTCGTAGCTCTCGTCGAACAGCCACTCGGGCAGGCCCGCCGCCTCCTGCGCGAGCAGCCGCAGCAGCTTGACGGGCACCAGCTGGCGCGGCTTGCCGCCCGCGAGAAAGTAGACGGCCCAGGCCGCATCCGCCGGATCGGCCTCGCGCAGGTAGCGCTGCAATGCGGCTTGCTTGGCGAGACTCGACGTGCTGGCGTCGAGCTCGTGATAGAGCGCGGCGAAGGCCTTCATGGTTTCTCTCCTTCCCCCTCTGCGGGAAGGTCGGGATGGGGGCTGCCGGCGTCCGCATCGAGCGCTGTTTCCCCCTTCCCTGGTTCTCCCTCGGAGACAGAAGGAGCCCCCTGATCGTCCTCGTCGCCGTACTCGGTTTTGAACGACTGCGCATCGAGCCCGTTCTCGGTGAGCCACCTCACCATCACCTGCACGCTGCCATGCGTGACGAACACGCGCCCGGCCCCGGTGCCGGCGATGGCCTGCTGAAGCCCGGGCCAGTCGGCGTGGTCGGACATCACGAAGCCCCGGTCCACGCCGCGCCGCCTGCGCGCGCCGCGCAGCTGCATCCAGCCGCTGGCGAAGGCATCGGCGTAGTTGCCGAAGCGCTTCATCCATGGCGAGCCCTGCGCGGAAGGCGGCGCAAGCACCAGCGAACGCTTCAGCAGCGCGGCATCGACGCCTTCGTCTCCCACGCGCAAGGTCGGCGGCAATGCCACGCCGGCCGCCCGGTAGACGGCATTGAGCGGCTCCACCGCGCCATGCACGACGATGGGCCCGATGCTCGCGTCCACGCCGTGCAGGATGCGCTGCGCCTTGCCGAAGGCATAGCAGAACAGCACCGAGGCGCGGCCGGCTTCGGCGTTGGCGCGCCACCAGGCGTCGATCTGCGCGAACAGCACCGGCTGCGTGGGCCAGCGGTAGACCGGCAGGCCGAAGGTCGATTCGGTGATGAAGGTGTCGCAGGGCACCGGCTCGAACGGCGGGCAGGTGCCGTCGGGCTCGGTCTTGTAGTCGCCCGAGGCCACCCACACGCGCCCGCCGTGCTCCAGCCGCACCTGGGCCGAGCCCAACACATGGCCGGCAGGGTGCAGCGAGACGCGCACGCCGTGGTGCTCGATGACCTCGCCGTAGGGCAGCGTCTGCAGCGCGATGTCGCTGCCCAGGCGCGCGCGCAGCGTGCCGGCGCTGTCGGTGTGGGCGAGGTAGTGCCCGTGCCCGGCGCGCGCGTGGTCGGAATGCGCATGCGTGATGACGGCGCGCGCCACCGGCCGCCACGGGTCGATGTAGAAATCGCCGGGCGGGCAGTACAGGCCCTCGGGCCTGGCGACGACGAGGAGGTCTTCTTCCTGCTTTGCGGGAGGCATGGCACGCCATCGTAGGCGCTGCCGGGGTTTGGCGCCGCCGCGCGGCGGGCGCAAAGCGTTGTGGGCGGGCGCCTACCCTAGGGGCGCTTCGGGCGGTTCTTCGCCATGTCGAGCACGTTCATCTTCATGCCGTTGGGCATGACCATGTCGCCAGGCTTCTGGTCGGCCTTGCAGGGGCCGATCCACTTGGCCTCCATCACGCTGTGGCCCTCGGCGCGGCCCATCAGCGGCGGGTTGTAGCTCGACTTGCTCTCCATGCGGTAGGCGGTGCTGAAGTCGCCGCTCATCACCGCGTGCGAGGTGGCGACGGTGTTGCCGATCTTGCAGACCGAGTCCATGACCAGCCTGCCGCCGTCCGCGCTCAGCTCCTGCTTCGAGCACATGTCCTTGCCCATGCCCTGGCCCATGTCGCGCAGCGCCTTGTCGCTGGCCGCGTCGATGCACTGCTGCATGGTGTGGCCGGCCGCGGCGTCCTTGCCGGTGCCGTCTCCCGTGCGGATCTCCCAGAGGCCGGGCTTGCGTGCGGGAAAGTCGAGCGCGAGCACGGGGCCCGCGAGGGCACCGGCCGCCACGCAGGCCACCACGGCGGAAAGACGGATGTTCATGGCAGGCTCCCCCGGGCACTGGACGACGATGCCCGGTTTGTACCGCGCGCGCCGGCGCGGCGGTATATCGCAATCGGCCTAAGCCGGTGCGGCCGCCGCGGCGCGCTCACGCGTGGCGAGGCCGAAGGCCACGCCCAGCGCGAAGCCGCCCAGCACGTCGATCAGCACATGCTGGCGCACCGCCATCGTCGAATAGACGATGCCCGCGGCCCACGCCACGTTGGCAACGCGCAGCCAGGCCGGCGCGCCCACCGCCCGCAGCTGCCGCGCCAGGGCGACGCAGGTGAACACCGAGAACGAAACGTGCAGCGACGGGAAGGCATTGCCCGCCGAATCCACCATCTTGAGGAACTGCAGCGAGGTGCCCGGCGTGGTCTCGACCACGAAGTTGGGAATTGCCGTGGGCATGAACCAGAACACGAGCAGCGCCAGCAGCGTCATCGCCGCGCAGCCCAGCGAGAAGCCCTGCAGCTCGCGCATGTCCCTGGCCAGCAGCACCGGCAGCGCGATGTAGCCCCAGAGCGACAGATACACCGGCAGCAGCCACGGCCAGAAGGCGATGAGCCCGTCGATGGGCGTGAGCGGCAGCACCCAGGCCTGGCCCGCGTTCTTCATGATCCAGAAGTACAGCGGGAAGAAGCCGAGCGTGGCGATGGTGTTGCCGACCAGCTTCAGGGGGAACAGCGTGATGCTGCGCTTCCACAGGGCCGCGAGCCATGACGGCACCGCCGATGGAGACGATGCAGCAGCAGCAGCAGCAGCAGCAGAAGACGAAGGGGTGGAGGACGTGGCGTCGGACGCTGGAGGTGTCATGGCAGCCCGGGCAGCGCGCCGCGCGCTACCAGGGCGTCCACTTTAATTCGCTTTTCGCCGAAGCCACCGTGCGTTCAATAAAGCGCACGCCGCGCGCGCCGTCCTCCACGCGCGGGTAGTCGGCGACGAGCGGATCGGCCGGTTGTCCGGCGAGCCTGGCGCGGATGTCCGCCGCCACGCCCGCGTACACGTTCGCGAAGGCCTCGATGAAGCCTTCCGGGTGCCCCGCCGGCAGCCGGCTCGCACGCTGCGCGGACTCGCACAGCCATGGCGCCCCTCGCGTGAGCACCTGCAGCGGCCCGTCGTGCGGCAGGTGCACCAGCCGGCTCGGCTGCTCCTGATGCCATTCGAGCGTGCCCAGCGTGCCCGACACGCGCAGGCGCAGGTCGTTCTCCAGGCCGGTGTTGATCTGCGAGGCCACGAGCACGCCGCGTGCGCCGCCCTCGAAGCGCAGCAGCAGGCTGCCGTCGTCGTCGAGCATGCGGCCCGGCACCAGCGCGCCGAGGTCGGCGCACAGGCTCTCGATGCGCAGGCCGGTGACGGTGGCCACGAGGTTCTCGGCGTGCGAGCCGATGTCGCCGATGGCGCCGGCCGCACCGCTGCGCGCGGGGTCGGTGCGCCAGTCGGCCTGCTTGTTGCCGCCGCTGCCTTCGACATGGCTCGCAAGCCAGCCCTGGTTGTATTCGACGACGACCTTGCGCACCTCGCCGATCAGGCCCGAGCGCACCATCTCGCGCGCCTGCCGGACCATCGGATAGCCGGTGTAGTTGTAGGTGACGCCGAACACCGTGCCCTTCTTCGCGACCGTGGCGACCAGCGCGTCGGCCTGCTCGCGCGTGTGCACCAGCGGCTTGTCGCACACCACGTGGAAGCCCGCTTCGGCAAAGGCCTGCGCCACCGGAAAGTGCACGTGGTTGGGCGTGACGATCGACACGAAGTCGATGCGCTCGCCCTCCGGGCGCTTCAGCTCGTCGGCCAGCAGCGCCTGCCAGTCGCCGTGGTTGCGGCCGTCGACCAGGCCGAGGTCGCGGCCCGAGGCGCGCGCCTTCTCGGGGCTGGACGAGAGCGCGCCCGCGACGAGCTCGATCTGCCCGTCGAGCGCCATGGCCTTGCGGTGCACGGCGCCGATGAAGGCGTCGCGGCCGCCGCCGACCATGGCGTAGCGCAGTTTGCGAGGAGGTGTGTCGGTCATGTCGTGTCTTTCAGGGAACACCGCGGAACCGGCTTCGCCGGGCCGCAGGTGTTGCCCCCGGAAGGGGGTTGGCGTAGCGACACGAAGTGCGCGAAGCCTGGGGGAGAACTCAGAAAGGCGAGTTCGGGTGGTAGAAGTCTTTCGCGTTTTCCTTGGTGATCAGCACCGAAGGAATGATCGTCGTCGCCGGCAGCTTCTCGCCCTTCAGGCGCGCTTCGGCCGTGAGCTTGATCGCGTCGTAGATGAACTTGGGCGAGTAGCTCACGTCGGCCGTGATGCGCTTGTCCTTGCCGTCCATGATGGTCTTGACCATGCCCTTGGCGCCTGCACCGCCGAAGATGATCTTGATGTCGTCGCGCTTGGCCTGCTCGATGGCCTTGAGCACGCCCACGGCCATGTCGTCGTCGGCGGCCCAGATGGCGTCGATGCTCTTGAAGCGCGTGAGGTAGTCCTGCGTGACCTTGAAGGCGTCGTCGCGGTTCCAGTTGGCGTACTTGGCATCGAGCAGCTTGATGTCGGGGCTGTTCTTGAGCACCGCGTTGAAGGCGTCCATGCGCTCGTTGTCCAGCGTGGTCGCGATGCCGCGCAGCGCCACCACGTTGCCCTTGCCGCCCAGCTGCTTCACGATGTATTCGGCCGGGATCCTGCCGAAGGCGGTGTTGTCGCCGGCCACGTACGCGTCTTGCGCGCTGGTGTCGGTGAGGCCGCGGTCGACCACGGTCACGTAGGCGCCCTTGGCCTTGACCTGCGCCACGGGCTTGGTCAGCGCTGCGGATTCGAACGGGAACACGACCAGCGCGTTGATCTTGGTGACCGTCGAGAGGTCCTGCAGCTGGTTGGCCTGTTCGGGCGCGTTGGCGGCCGTCTTGATGGTGATCTTCAGGTCCTTGTGTTCCTTCTCCAGGTCCTTCTTCGCCTGGTTGGCCCAGTAGTTGATGCCCCCCATGAAGCTGTGCGTGGCCGCGGGAATCGAAACGCCGAGATTGACCTTCTCCGCGGCGAGCGCGGGCAGGCTGGCGAACGCTGCGGCGGCAACCGCCGTGAGAGCGAGGCGTCGGGTGAAAGTCGTCATGCTGGATGTCTCCTCTTGGTTGATGGAACGGAACGGGAAAGAACTAGCGCCGGCCGCGCTGCAGGAACGCGACGATGATGATCACGAAGCCCTGCACCGCCGCGTTGAGGTACACGCTGATGATGCTGGTGAGGTTCAGGATGTTGCTGATGACCGAGAGCAGCACCGCACCCACCACCGTGCCGGTGATGCTGCCCGCGCCGCCCTTGAGCGCCGTGCCGCCGACGATCACCGCGGCGATGGCTTCCAGCTCCCACAGCAGGCCGGTGGTCGGCGAGGCCGAGCCCAGGCGCGGCACGTACAGCAGCGTCGCGATGCCCACGCACACGCCGAGCAGCACGTAGGTGAGGATCTTCACGCGGTCGACGTCCACCGCCGCGTAGCGCGCCACCTGCTCGTTGGAGCCGATCGCCTGCACGTAGCGCCCGTAGGCCGTGCGGTTGAGGATGAGGCCGCCCACGATGGCGACGATCACGAACACCCACACCGGCACCGGGATGCCCGCGAGGCTCGCGTAGTACACGGGCGCATAGAGGTCCGACAGCTCGTTGTCGAGCGTGAGCGCGCCACCGTCGGCAAAGTACGTGAGGTAGGCGCGGAAGATGCCCAGCGTGCCCAGCGTCACGATGAAGGGCTCGATGCGCCCCTTGGTGATGAGCAGCCCGTGCGCGAGCCCGAACACCGCGCCGAGCACCACCGCGAGCACCGCGCCCATCACCACCGCCAGCAGCGGCGAGCCCGAGGCCGGCCCGGCCCAGTTGATGAACATGATCACGCTGCCCGCGATCAGCGCCGCCATCGAGCCCACCGACAGGTCGATGCCGCCCGAGATGATCACGAAGCACATGCCCACCGCGATGATGCCGATGAAGGCCGTGCGCGTGAGCACGTTCATCGCGTTGTCCAGCGTGGCGAAGTCGCCGTTCAGCAGCGTGCCGGCGATGCACAGCAGCACCAGGCCGATGACCGGGCCGAGGCCGTGCAAGCGCTCGGTCCAGCGCGGCGCAGCCTCGCTGCGGTGCGTGGTTTCAGCGGAATCGGTAGGGGAAGCCATGTCTTTATCGATTCGTCAGGGCATGTAATAGCAACTTGGCAGCGAGCGCAGCGAAGCTCGTTCGGGGAACACCGCGGAACCGGCTTTGCCGGGCCGCTGGTGTTGCCCCCTGCAAGGGGGTTGGCGAAGCGACACGAAGTGCGCGCAGCCTGGGGGTTAGCTCATCTGGTTCCGGTGGCATGAGCGATGAGCTCCTCTTCTGTCAGATGGTCGGCGTCGAGCGTGGCAACGATGCGGCCCGCGCGCATCACCGCGACGCGGTGGCACAGGCCGATCAGCTCCATCAGCTCCGACGAGACGACGATCACCGCGAGCCCTTCGCGGGCGAGTCGCTGGATCAGGAAATAGATGTCGCGCTTGGCACCCACGTCCACGCCGCGCGTGGGCTCGTCGAGCACCACCACCTTCGGCTTCGGCTGCAGCACCTTGGCGAGCGCGAGCTTCTGCTGGTTGCCGCCCGACAGCGACGAGGCCTTGACGTCGAGCGAGCCGGTGCGGATGCCGTAGTCCTTCACCGCCTCGGCCAGCGCGCCACGCTCGGCCTCGGGCTTGAGCCAGGGCTGGGCGTAGCGCTCGAGCGCCATCAGCGTGAGGTTCTGGCGCAGGCCGAAATCGACGTGCAGGCCCTTGCCCTTGCGGTCTTCGCTCAGGTAGGTGAGGCCGTGCCGCGCAGCGTCGCGCGGGTTGCGCCAGCCCTTGCCGTGCGGCACGGGCTGGCCGAGCATCTCGACGCTGCCGCCGCTGGCAGGTCGCAGGCCCAGCAGGCCCTCGAAGAGCTCGGTGCGGCCCGCGCCGACAAGACCTGCGAAGCCGAGGATCTCGCCAGGTCGCACCTCGAAGCTCGCGTCCTGCGCCCAGCCGGGCACGCTGAAGCCCTGCACGCGCATCGCGGGGGCGCTCGCGGTGGTGACGGGGTCGCGCGGCGGATAGAGGTCGGCCAGCTCGCGGCCCACCATCAGGTTGGCCATCTGCTGGCGCGTGACCTCGGCCGTCGGCGCGCGAGCGACGAAGCGGCCGTCGCGCATGACGATGACATCGTCGGTCACGCGCTCCACCTCGTCGAGCTTGTGCGAGATGTAGACGATGGTCACGCCGTCGGCGCGCAACTGGGCGATGAGCTTGAACAGGCGCTCGGTCTCGCCGGGTGTGAGCGTGGCGGTGGGCTCGTCCATCACCAGCAGGCGTGCGCGGCGGGCGATGGCCTTCGCGATCTCGACGAGCTGCTTCTCGGCGACGATGAGCCGGCGCACCTTGGTGCGCGGATCGATGTTCAGGCCGACCGCCGCGAGCGCGGAGGCGGCGTCGCGCTCCATGGCGGCATCGTCGAGCAGCCAGCCTTTCTTCTTTTCATGGCCGAGGAAGACGTTCTGGGCCACGTTGAGGTCCTCTGCGAGGTTGAACTCCTGATGGATCAGCACGATGCCCAGCGCCTCGGCGTCGCGCGAACTCGCGAACTGCCGCGGCTGCCCGTTGATCTTCAGCGTGCCGCCGGTGGGCGACTCATAGCCCGAGAGGATCTTCATCAGCGTGGACTTGCCCGCGCCGTTCTCGCCGAGCAGGCCGTACACGCAGCCAGGCACGAGCGCGAAGCTCACGCCGTGCAGCACCTGCACCGGGCCGAAGGCCTTCACGATGCCCTCGAACTCGACGGCGACGCTGCCTTTGCCGCTCATACCCGCATCTGTCATGGCGCCACCCCGCGTGCCTTCAGGGTTTCCTGCATCGCGAGCACCCCGGCGCCGATCACGCCGCCCTGCATGCCCAGCGGCGTGTACTGGATCTCCAGGTGCCGCGTGGAAAGCGCCAGCGAGCGCTGGTAGACGCTTTGCCGCACGGCAGCGAGAAACAGTGGCCCGATGCGCGTGATGCCGCCGCCGATGAACACATGCGACGGATTGAAGAAGTTGACGACCGACGCGAGCATCTGCCCGATCAGGCTGCCCGCGCGCTGGATGATGGCGTTGGCCGCCGTGTCGCCGCCGCGGCTGGCCTGGCCCACGTCGACGGCGTCGATGCGGCCGTGCTGGCGCAGCACTTCGGCAAGTGCGGCGCTCTCGCCCGCTTCCGCAGCCTGCACCGCCATGCGCGTGATCGCCGGGCCGGCGGCCATCGCCTCGACGCAGCCGAGGTTGCCGCAATGGCAGCGCGGGCCTTCCTGGTCGACGCAGATGTGGCCCACGTCGCCGGCCGATCCGGCGGCGCCGCGGTACACCTCGCCGTGGCACACGATGCCGCAGCCGATGCCGGTGCCGATCTTGATGACGAGGAAGTTACTCAGCGAGCGCTTCAGGCGCCACAGCTCGCCGAGCGCCATGAGGTTCACGTCGTTGTCGACGAAGACGGGTGCGGCGTAGTCCTCGCGCAGGTAGTCGCGGATCGAGAAGCTGTCCCAGGCCGGCATCAGCGGCGGATTGACGAGCTGGCCGATCTCGAAGTTGACCGGGCCGGGCACGCCGATACCGATGCCGAGCACGTCCTTGGGGCCATGGCCGCATCGGGCCAGCAGCTCGCGCATCAGCACGCGCACACGGGCCAGCACCACCGCCGGGCCTTCGCGCACGTCGGCGGGTTCGTCGTGCTGGGCGAGCACGCTGAGGTCAGGCCGCAGCACGGCCACGTCGAGGCTGGTAGCGCCGATGTCCACGCCGACGAGCACGCCGAGCCCGGCATGCAGCTGGAGGTTTTCGGGGCGACGCCCGCCTGAGGAGCGCTGCAGGCCGGCTTCGGCGAGCAGGCCCTGGTCGACGAGGCCGGCGATCAGGCCATTGGCCTTGCTCTTGGAAAAGCCCAGCTGCTCCGCCATGGCATGGCGCGAGCCGCCGGCCGACCAGAAGGTCGTTTCCAGCAAACGCATTTCGTCCGCAGTGATGCCACTCCAGGGTGCCACGCGCCTTGTCTCCGGTGTTCTTTGTCTTGCGCCTGCGGTCATTGCCGCTGGACGAAGGCGAATACTAGGTGGCGGGCTTCAGCCGGACAAGGCCGAACTTCGACCTTATTCAGGTCGAATAGGGTTGCTTCTGGAGAGTCACTAGACGAAAAAAAGCCGCCTCGAAGGGCGGCTTCTTGCGCTCCGACGAAGGAGCTTATTTTTTCTGACGGTACTTGCGCAGCGCCGCGATCTGTGCGGCCATCACGGCCAGCTCGGATTGGGCCATCGCGATGTCGATGTCGCTCTTCGCGTTCTTCAGCGCTTCTTCGGCCGCGGCCTTGGCCTGGTTGGCCTTCTCGTCGTCGAGGTCCTTGCCGCGGATCGCGGTGTCGGACAGCACGGTGACGGCGTTCGGCTGCACTTCGAGAATGCCGCCGGCCACGAAGACGAACTCTTCCTTGCCGTCGGCGGTTTCGATGCGCACGGCGCCGGGGCGGATGCGCGTGATCAGCGGGGTGTGGCGCGGGAAGATGCCGAGCTCACCGGCTTCACCGGGCAGCGCGACGAACTTGGCTTCGCCCGAGAAGATCGACTCTTCCGCGCTGACCACGTCCACATGAATGGTGCCTGCCATGGTGATTCCTTCTTAAGCGACCTTCTTGGCCTTCTCGAACGCTTCGTCGATGGTGCCGACCATGTAGAACGCCTGCTCGGGCAGGTGGTCGGCTTCGCCGTTCACGATCATCTTGAAGCCACGGATGGTTTCGGCCAGCGGCACGTACTTGCCGGGCGAGCCCGTGAACACTTCGGCCACGTGGAACGGCTGCGACAGGAAACGCTGGATCTTGCGGGCGCGGGCCACGGCCAGCTTGTCTTCCGGAGCCAGTTCGTCCATGCCCAGAATCGCGATGATGTCGCGCAGTTCCTTGTAGCGCTGCAGCGTGCCCTGCACGGCGCGAGCCACGTTGTAGTGCTCTTCGCCGACCACGTTCGGGTCGAGCTGGCGCGAGGTCGAGTCCAGTGGGTCCACGGCGGGGTAGATACCCAGCGAAGCGATGTCACGCGACAGCACCACGGTGGAGTCCAGGTGGGCGAAGGTGGTGGCGGGCGACGGGTCGGTCAAGTCGTCGGCAGGGACGTACACGGCTTGGATCGAGGTGATCGAGCCGACCTTGGTCGACGTGATCCGCTCCTGCAGGCGGCCCATTTCCTCGGCCAGCGTCGGCTGGTAGCCCACGGCGGAAGGCATGCGGCCCAGCAGAGCCGACACTTCGGTACCGGCCAGCGTGTAGCGGTAGATGTTGTCCACGAAGAACAGAACGTCACGGCCTTCGTCGCGGAACGACTCGGCGATGGTCAGGCCGGTCAGCGCCACGCGCAGACGGTTGCCCGGGGGTTCGTTCATCTGGCCGTAGACCATGGACACCTTCGAGTCCTCGAGCTTCTCGAGGTTCACGACGCCGGAGTCGGCCATCTCGTGATAGAAGTCGTTGCCTTCGCGGGTACGTTCGCCCACGCCTGCGAACACCGACAGACCCGAGTGAGCCTTGGCGATGTTGTTGATGAGTTCCATCATGTTCACGGTCTTGCCCACGCCGGCGCCGCCGAACAGACCCACCTTGCCGCCCTTGGCGAACGGGCAGACCAGGTCGATCACCTTGATGCCGGTTTCCAGCAGGTCCTGCGAGGGCGACAGTTCGTCGTACGCGGGAGCCTTGCGGTGGATCGAAGCGGTGAGCTCCTGGCCCACGGGGCCGCGCTCGTCGATGGGCGCGCCGAGCACGTCCATGATGCGGCCGAGGGTGGCCTTGCCGACCGGCACGGTGATGGGAGCGCCGGTGTTGGTCACGATCAGGCCGCGACGCAGGCCGTCGGACGAGCCCAGTGCAATGGTGCGCACCACGCCGTCGCCGAGCTGCTGCTGAACTTCGAGAGTCAGCGCGCTGCCTTCGAATTTCAAGGCGTCGTACACCTTGGGCATCTGGTCACGCGGGAACTCCACGTCGACCACGGCGCCGATACATTGGACAATTTTTCCTTCAGCCATGGCGTTTCCTTCTGGATGGATCTCAATAAATTTGCGACAGGTTCTTGCAGAAGCGTCCTGGTGCCAAAACGGGCCGCTTTTGCAAGAATGCCGGCGGGGCCGGCACCCTTGAATGTTCTGCTGTCAGTTTCCCATCAGCACTTCATGGCCGTCGCCTGCGCGGCGAAGGCGTCGGAAGCAGCCTTGCAGGCCTGACCCAGCGCAGCCTTGTCGGCGCCCATCGAAGCCCAGGTGGCCTTCGTCTGGTCGAGGCTTGCCTTCATGGCGTCGGCTGCAGCACCGCTTTGCGAAGCGACGCAGGTCTGCACCTTGGCCAGGTAGTCGTTGCATTCCTGCGGCAGGTCGGCGGAAGCCGTCGGCGCTGCGGCGGGAGCTGCCGCCGGCGCTGCTGCAGGAGCGGGCGCGGGAGCCGGAGCGGGTGCAGCAGCGGGAGCCGGTGCAGGCGCAGGCGCCTCTTCCTTCTTCGAGCAGGCGGTCAGAGCGGCAGCAACAGCCACCAGAGCAAGCATCTTTTTCATTTTGCGCAGAGTCCCCTAAAAAAGGCCTTGGGTTACCGGGCGCGCGGAACGCACCCGATCAGCAACGCGGCCTGTTGCATTGCCTGAATCAAACGCCTGCGGCTGCAGCCGCGCCGGACACGATTTCCGAGAGCTCCTTCGTGATGCCGGCCTGGCGGGTCTTGTTGTAGACCAGCTTCAGCTCGTTGATCACGTTGCCCGCGTTGTCGGTCGCGGCCTTCATGGCCACCATGCGCGCCGAATGCTCGGAGGCCATGTTCTCGGCCACGGCCTGGTAGACCAGGGACTCCACGTAGCGCACCAGCAGCTCGTCGATCACGCTCTGCGCATCGGGCTCGTAGATGTAGTCCCACGAGTGATGTGCCGGATCGGCCTGCAGCGTCTCGGCCTTCAGCGGCAGCAGCTGCTCCACCATCGGCTCCTGCTTGATGGTGTTGATGAACTTCGTGTAGCACAGGTACACCGCCGACAGCTTGCCTTCGGCATAGGCGTCCAGCAGCGTCTTGACCGGCCCGATGAGCTTGTCCAGATGCGGCGTGTCGCCCAGTTGAGTCACATGGGCCACCACGCGGGCGCCGATGCGGTTCAGGAAACCCAGGCCCTTGTTGCCGATGGCGACCGACTCCACCACGCTGCCGGCCGACTGCGCTTCGCGCAGCTTGCCGGTGACGGCACGCAGCAGGTTGGTGTTCAAGCCGCCGCACAGCCCCTTGTCGCTGGTCACGATGATGAAGCCGACGCCCTTGGCGTCGTTCGTCTTCATGAACGCGTGGGTGTACTCCGGGTTCGCCTTGCCGAGGTTGGCTGCGATGTTGCGGATCTTTTCGCTGTAGGGGCGAGCGGCACGCATGCGATCCTGCGCCTTGCGCATCTTGGAAACCGAGACCATTTCCATGGCCTTGGTGATCTTCTTGGTGTTCTCCACCGATTTGATCTTGCCGCGGATTTCCTTACCAGCTGCCATGTGAGCTCCTTCTTGCGTCGGTCAAGGCGTCGATCAGGCGAACGACTTCTTGAACGCGGTGACGGCGGCCAGCAGTTCGGCTTCCGATTCCTTGTCCAGTGCCTTGGCCTTCTCGATCTTGTCGAGCAGCGCGGCGTGGCTGGACTTCAGGAACTGGTGCAGGCCATGTTCGAACGGCAGCACCTGCTTGATCTCGAGATCGTCCATGAAGCCCTTGTTCACCGCGAACAGCGACGCGCCCATCAGCGAGATCGACAGCGGGCTGTATTGCGGCTGCTTCAGCAGTTCGGTCACGCGGGCACCGCGGTCGAGCTGCTTGCGGGTGGCTTCGTCGAGGTCGGAAGCGAACTGCGCGAACGCAGCCAGTTCACGGTACTGGGCCAGGTCGGTACGGATACCGCCGGACAGGCCCTTGATGATCTTCGTCTGGGCCGACGAACCCACGCGCGACACCGAGATACCGGCGTTGATGGCGGGGCGGATACCTGCGTTGAACAGGTTGGTTTCCAGGAAGATCTGGCCGTCGGTGATCGAGATCACGTTGGTCGGAACGAAGGCGGACACGTCGCCGGCTTGCGTTTCGATGATCGGCAGCGCGGTCAGCGAACCGGTCTTGCCCTTGACTTCACCCTTGGTGAAGGCTTCGACGTAGTCGGCGTTCACGCGGGCTGCGCGCTCGAGCAGACGGCTGTGCAGATAGAACACGTCGCCGGGGTAGGCTTCGCGGCCCGGGGGACGGCGCAGCAGCAGCGACACCTGGCGGTAGGCAACGGCCTGCTTGGACAGGTCGTCATAGACGATCAGTGCGTCTTCACCGCGGTCGCGGAAGTATTCGCCCATCGTGCAGCCAGAGTAGGCCGCGACGTATTGCATGGCTGCCGATTCCGAAGCGGAGGCCGCGACCACGATCGTGTAGTCCATGGCACCGGCTTGTTCCAGAGCGCGCACCACGTTCTTGATCGACGAAGCCTTCTGGCCGATCGCGACGTAGACGCAGGTCATGTTCTGACCCTTCTGGTTGATGATCGCGTCGATCGCCACAGCCGTCTTGCCGGTCTGGCGGTCGCCGATGATCAGCTCGCGCTGGCCGCGGCCGACGGGCACCATCGAGTCGATGGACTTCAGGCCGGTCTGCATCGGCTGGTCGACCGATTTACGGGCGATCACGCCAGGGGCGACCTTCTCGATCACGTCGGTCATCTTGGCGTTGATGGGGCCCTTGCCGTCGATCGGCTGGCCCAGGGCATTCACCACGCGGCCGACGAGCTCGGGGCCCACCGGCACTTCCAGGATGCGGCCCGTGCACTTGACTGTGTCGCCTTCGGAGATGTGCTCGTACTCGCCCAGAATCACGGCGCCGACCGAGTCGCGCTCGAGGTTCAGCGCCAGGCCGAACGACGGCGTGCCGTCTGCCGTGGGCGGGAACTCGAGCATTTCGCCCTGCATCGCGTCGGACAGGCCATGCACGCGCACGATGCCGTCCGTCACCGACACCACGGTGCCTTCGTTACGGATGTTGGCGCTGACCCCGAGGCCCTCGATGCGGCTCTTGATCAGTTCGGAAATTTCTGCGGGATTGAGTTGCATGACTCTTTCCTTCTTTCTTTGAGGCTACAAGTAGAGGGCTGGAAACCGTCAGGCCGCCAGCGCAACTTTCATTTGTTCAAGGCGCGCTTTGACGGAGGTGTCGAGCACCTCGTCGCCGACCACCACACGGATGCCGCCGATCAGTTCAGGCTCTTGCCGAACCGTGACCTGGAGCTTGCGACCGAAGCGCTTCTCGAGCGCGGCAGACACGTTGGCCAGTGCCGCGGCTTCGATCGGGAAGGCGCTGTAGACCACTGCGTCGGACGAACCGCTCTTCGCGTTGGCCAGTGCCCGGAACTGCTTCGCAATTTCCGGCAGCACCGAAAAGCGCCCGTTCTCGAGGAGTGCGGACAGGAAGTTCTGGGCAGGAGCGGCCAGCGGTGCACCGAATGCACCGGCGACCACGCCGATCACCTGTTCGGCCGTGGCCTTGGGGTTGTCGGCGAACTGCTGGAGCTCCGGATTGGCCGCGATGGCGGCAATCTTTTCGAGCCAGGCGCTGGTTCCGGCCAGATCGGAGGACGCGGACGACGACGCCTTGAAGAGCGCCTCGGCGTAGGGGCGTGCAATGGTGGCGAGTTCTGCCATGGCTTCTATCAGAGTTCGGTCTGCAGACGGGCGAGCAGGTCGGCGTGAACGCCCGCATTCACTTCCTTGCGCAGGATCTGCTCCGCGCCCTTGACGGCCAGTGCGGCGACCTGCTCGCGCAGGGCTTCGCGGGCCTTCAGTGCCTGCTGTTCGGCTTCGGCGCGTGCGGCTGCAACGATCTTGTTGCCTTCCTCGGTCGCGCGGGCCTTGGCCTCTTCAACGATGGCCTGGGCGCGACGTTCGGCGTCGGCAAGACGTTGCGCGGACTCGTTGCGCGCCTGGCCCAGTTCGGCTTCCACGCGCTTGTTGGCGGCGGACAGCTCGGACTTGGCCTTGTCGGCGGCAGCGAGGCCTTCGGCGATCTTCGCGGCGCGGTCGTCCAACGCCTTCGCGATCGGCGGCCACACGTACTTCATCGTGAACCCGACCAGGATCAGGAACACGATCATCTGAACGATCAGGGTACCGGTAATGCTCACTTTTCACCCTCTCTATGGGATTGAATCGAAGCCATTCGCTAGCAGGGCCAGGGAACGACGACGCAGGTCCGACGAGAAAGACTTACTTCGGCAGGTTGGCGATTTGCGACAGGAACGGGTTGGCCGTTGCGAACCACAGGGCGATACCGGTGCCGATAATGAACGCGGCGTCGATCAGACCAGCCAGCAGGAACATCTTGGTTTGGAGTTCACCCATGAGTTCGGGCTGACGTGCGGCCGACTCGAGGTACTTGCTGCCCATGATGCCGATGCCGATACATGCGCCCACAGCGCCCAGACCGATGATCAGGCCGGCGGCCAGTGCAACAAAGCTAATAACTTCCATGATGACTCCTAGAGGACTTTGGTTGAAGAGAAAAACAAAAACAAGAACGAAAACTGACGATCAGTGGTGATCGTGGGCCTGGCCGATGTAGACCAGCGTCAGCATCATGAACACGAAGGCTTGCAGCGTGATGATCAGGATGTGGAAGATGGCCCAGGCCGTGCCCGCGATGATGTGGCCGATGGCCAGGCCGATGCCGGTGGCCGACATGGACCAGGCACCGCCCATCAGGGCGATCAGCAGGAAGATCAGTTCGCCGGCGTACATGTTGCCGAACAACCGCATGCCGTGCGAGACCGTCTTGGCGACGAACTCGATCATCTGCATGGCGAAGTTGAAGGGGTACAGAGCCCAGTGATTGCCGAACGGCGCGGTGAACAGCTCGTGGACCCAGCCGCCGGCACCCTTGATCTTGATGTTGTAGTAGATGCAGATCAGCAGCACCGCCACCGACATGCCCATGGTCACCGACAGGTCGGCGGTGGGCACGACGCGCAGGTAGGCGTGGTGCGGGTCTTCGCCGGCGATGTGGAAGATCTTGGCCCAGATCGCCGGGAACAAATCGACCGGGAACAGGTCCATTGCGTTCAGCAGGAAGATCCAGACGAAGATGGTCAGGGCCAGCGGTGCGACGAACTTGCGGCTCGTGGCGTTGTGGACGATGCCCTTGGCCTGCTGGTCGACCATTTCGACGAGCAGTTCGACAGCCGCTTGAAAACGGCCGGGAACACCCGAAGTGGCCTTGCGGGCAGCCAGCCAGAGCAGCCAGCAACCCAGGATGCCGAGCGTGATCGAGAAGAAGAGAGAGTCAAAGTTGAAAACCGAGAAGTCGGCCACACCTCCGGGCTTGGAGCTTTGCAGGTGCGTCAAGTGGTGAACGATGTATTCACCCGCGGTCTGACCATGTTCCGCAGCGTTTTCAGCAGCCATTCCGTTACTCGTCTCTCAGTTTCCGGCGCCGGGGCGAGAACATCACCGCCAACCAGGCCGCCTTCATTGTCACCACCAGGCCGATCAGCATTGCTGGCCAGCTCAGCGCCGTAATAAGCCTTGGCGCAGCGATCAGCATCGCCATCGACAAGGCCATCTTGACCATTTCCCACAGGAAGAATCCGAACACCGCAGTGCCCGGATTCAGGGAGGAAAACCGGCCGGTCAACCCGCGCGCGAAGACCGCCGATGGAACAACCACCGCGATCGCGCCATATGCGGCGGACCAGCCCAGATTTTGCCTCCCCGTCAGCCCCCAGGCGGCCAGAGCCACCACCAGACCGACAACCAACTGCCCCGCGATCACCCGCCAAGGGGAGATCGATGGGTTCTTTGCTCGCAGCTCACGCGCCTCATCGGCGGTCAGCGGCTTGAATTCCGTGTCGAGGCCTTCACCGTTTTCTCTGGCCTCCGAGTCATGACGGGCGATTGTTTTCATTTCGAATGAAGCCCGGATGACGACCCAGAATTTCTACAAAGCCATTGATTATAAGTAAAAACCCAGCCTGTCCCGCCACCCGTGCTGTCGCGCACGCAAAACGCTGCCGCATTCCCTGACCGGAGCCCGACGTGGCGTGCGCAACCATAATTCCGGCATGCACCCTATCACCGACGCCCTGCCCGCCACGCTTTGTTACCTCGATGGCGAGTACACCGCACTGCGCGACGCGAAGATCAGCGTCCTCGACCGCGGCTTCATCTTCGGCGACGGCATCTACGAATACGTCCCCGTCTACTTCGGCCAGCCCTTCTGCTTCGAGGAGCACATGGCCCGCCTCGACCGCTCTCTTGCCGAGCTGCAGATCGAGAACCCGCTCTCGCTTGCGCAGTGGCGCGAGATCGTGATGCGCCTCGTCGCACCCGCAGGCGAGGCGCCGCAGTCAGTGTACTTTCAGGTCACTCGCGGCGTGGCCCCGCGCGACCATGCGATGGTGCGCGGCATCCGCCCCACCGTGTTCGTGATGGTGAACCCGCTGCCGCCCATCTCCGAGGCCGTCCGCGCCAAGGGCGTGGCCTGCGTCACCGCGGCCGACTTCCGCTGGCAGAAGGCGCACATCAAGAGCACCAGCCTGCTGGGTGCGGTGCTCGCGCGGCAGATCAGCGTGGAGGCCGGCGCGGCCGAGACCATCATGTTCCGCGACGACTGGCTCAGCGAGGCCTCGTCGAGCAACGTGTGGATCGTGAAGGACGGCAAGCTGATGGGCCCGCCCAAGAACAACCTCGTGCTCACGGGCATCCGCTACGGCCTCTTCGAGCGCATGAGCAGGACGCTCGGCATTCCCTTCGAACTGCGCCCGATCTCACGCGAGGAAGTGTTTGCCGCCGACGAAGTGCTGATCTCCTCGGCCAGCAAGGAGCTGCTGCCGGTCGTCACGCTGGACGGCAAGCCTATTGGCAATGGCCGCCCCGGCCCCATCTACGAGAGCTTGTACGAGGCCTACCAGGAGGCCAAGGTACACAACGCGCGCAAGCAGCAAGAGCAGAAACACGGAGCCCCGGCATGACCGACAGCAACACCCCCGCCACCGAAACCACCTCGATCCCCGATCCGCGCAAGGAATCGCTGATCGAGTACCCCTCGCAGTTCCCGATCAAGGTGATGGGCGCCAAGGTCGACGGCTTCGTGCACGCCGTCACGCAGATCGCCGAGCGCTTCGACCCCACCTTCGACGCCACCACCGTCGAGCTGCGCGACAGCAAGGCCGGCAACTACCTCGGCGTGACCATCACCGTCACGGCCACCAGCCGCGAGCAGCTCGACGACCTGTATCGCGCGCTGTCCTCGCATCCGATGGTCAAGGTCGTGCTTTGATCCGGGAGCCGTCCGCGCGGCAGGCCATGCAATGACAGCCACAGCCGCCATCGACGTCCCCGCCATCGAACTGCGCCCTCTGGGCCGCGTCGACTACGCCGACACCTTCGCGGCGATGAAGCAGTTCACGCTGGAGCGCACACCCGAGACGCCCGACGCGCTATGGATTTGCGAGCATGCGCCGGTCTTCACGCAGGGCATCGCGGGCAGGCAGGACCACATCCTGAACCCCGGCGCCATCCCCGTCGTGCAGACCGACCGCGGCGGGCAGGTCACCTTCCACGGCCCCGGCCAGGTGGTGGCCTATCCGCTGATCGACCTGCGCCGCGCGGGCTACTTCGTCAAGGAATACGTCTACCGCATCGAGGAATCGGTGCTGCGCACGCTGGCGCACTTCGGCGTCACGGGCCACCGCGTGGCAGGCGCCCCAGGCATCTACGTGCGGCTGGACGACCCGTTCTCGCACGCGGCGCTGACCGGCCCGATGCCCGCGGCCGACCCGTTCCGCGGGCTCGGCAAGATCGCGGCGCTGGGCATCAAGGTGAGCCGCCACGCCACCTATCACGGCGTGGCGCTCAACGTGCGGATGGACCTCGAACCCTTCTCGCGCATCAACCCTTGCGGCTACGCGGGGCTGCAGACGGTCGATCTTTCTACAATCGGCATCCAAACCACATGGGAAGAAGCCGCCGCGGTGCTGGGCCAGAAGCTCTGCACCTTCCTGGCGCCTTGACACACCAATGAGCACCACCGAAGTCGTCCCCGCACCCGTAGTGAGAGAGGCGCAAAGCGCCGAAACCTACAACCCCCTGGCCAAGCAGAAGGCGGCAGCCAAGCTGTCGCGCATTCCCGTCAAGGTGGTGCAAAGCGGCGAAGTGCTCAAGAAGCCCGACTGGATCCGCGTCAAGGCCGGCAGCCCCACCACGCGCTTCTACGAGATCAAGCAGATCCTGCGCGAGAGCAACCTGCACACCGTCTGCGAAGAGGCCTCGTGCCCCAACATCGGCGAATGCTTCGGCAAGGGCACCGCCACCTTCATGATCATGGGCGACAAGTGCACGCGCCGCTGCCCGTTCTGCGACGTGGGCCACGGCCGCCCCGATCCGCTCGACAAGGACGAGCCGATCAACCTCGCCAAGACCATCGCCAAGCTGCGCCTGAAGTACGTGGTGATCACCAGCGTCGACCGCGACGACCTGCGCGACGGCGGCAGCCAGCACTTCGTCGACTGCATCAGGAACATCCGCGAGCTCTCGCCCACCACGCAGATCGAGATCCTCGTGCCCGACTTCCGCGGCCGCGACGACCGCGCCCTCGAGATCCTCAAGGCCGCGCCGCCGGACGTGATGAACCACAACCTGGAAACCGCGCCACGCCTCTACAAGGAAGCGCGCCCCGGCAGCGACTACCAGTTCAGCCTGAACCTGCTCAAGAAGTTCAAGGCGCTGCACCCCAGCGTGCCGACCAAGAGCGGCATCATGGTCGGCCTGGGCGAGACCGACGAGGAGATCCTGCAGGTCATGCGCGACATGCGCGCCCACGACATCGACATGCTGACCATCGGCCAGTACCTGTCGCCGTCGGGCTCGCACCTGCCGGTGCGCCGCTACGTGCACCCCGACACCTTCAAGATGTTCGAGGAAGAGGCCTACAAGATGGGCTTCAGCCACGCGGCAGTGGGTGCGATGGTGCGGTCGAGCTATCACGCGGATCAGCAGGCGGAGCACGTTCTGGCCGGCGCGCCGGCGCTCGATTGAGCCCTCCGGAGGCCGCCTCCACCCCGGACTCCGCGCAGTCCGGCAAGCCCCTGCACATCCTGCTGGCGATGTGCTACCTGCTGCACCGCACGGGCGCGGAGATGTTCACGCGCGACCTGGCGATGTGGCTGCGTCGCCGCGGGCACGCCGTCACGATCTTCGCGACGGCCTTCGGCGACATGGCGAACGAACTGCGCTTCGCCTCCATAGCCTGCGTCACAGACCTGGCCGACATGGCGGCGCGCCCAGACGTGATCGTCGGCAACACGCACCAAGAGACGGTTCGCGCCCTGCTGCACTTCCATGACGTGCCGGTCATCACGATCTGCCACGACCGCAGCGACGACCACGGGCGGCCCGCGCAGTTCGCGCAGGTCGTGCGCCACGTGGCGGTCGACGAGAACTGTGCGGAGCGGCTGGTGCACGAATTCGGCATCGCGCGCGAACGCATCGAGCTGATCCAGAACGGCGTCGACCTCGCGCGCTTTCCCAGGCGCGCCGCATTGCCGCAGCGGCCCCGCACGGCGCTGCTCTTCAGCAACTACGCCTCGCACAACGCACAGCTGGAGGAAATCCGCGCCGCCTGCGTGCAGCGTGGGCTGTCGCTGGACGTGATCGGCAGCGGCACCGGCAACCACCTGCCCGACCCGGCCGACGCGCTGGGACGCTACGACATCGTCTTCGGCAAGGGCCGCTGCGCCACCGAGGCGCTGTGCACCGGCAATGCGGTGGTGGTGCTCGATCCGGCCTGGGGCATGGGCGAGATGGTGACGGCCGCCACCATCGCCCACGCGCGGCGCTGGAATTTCGGCCGGGCGCTGCTGATCCGTCCGATCACGCGGGAAAGCGTGGGCGCCGAACTCGACCGCTACGACGCCGAAGATGCCGCCAGCTCCGGCGAATGGATGCGCACGCACGGCAGCCTGGACGCCACGCTCGGCGCACTCGAGAGCTGCGTGCAGCGCATGGTCCGGCAGCGTCCGGTGATCGAGATTCCCGCCGGCCAGCGAGCGGACGAGATGGCCCGCTACATGCAGGACTGGATCCGGCGCGGCAATCCCTCGGCGACGCAGTTGAGCATCGCAGCCCTGCACCAGCATGTCGCGTGGCTGCAGCAGTCCTTCAACGACCACCAGCACATGTACCAGGGCCGGATCGAGGCGATGCAGGCCGAGGCGCAGCGCCAGGCGGAACAACACATGGCCACCCAGGCTGCGCAAGCGTCGCAGGCGGCACAAGCGAGTGCTCATCTCAACGCAGGGCTGGCCGAAGCCGAGCGGCAGTTGCAGCAGGCGCGCACCGAACTCGCCCTGCTCCAGGCGCAGCTGCGCGACGTCTACGCCAGCAAGTCATGGCGGGTGACCGGGCCGCTGCGCCGCATCTACACCCTGGTTCGTCCCGGCGGATCGCAGGCATGAAGGCACTGGTGATCGCCGCCCATTCGGGGCACGAGCTGCTGCTGTGGAAGTGGCTGCGCAACGAGCGGCCCGACTTCGTGGTACTGACCAACGGCGCCGGATCGACCGGCGTGGCGCGCCTCGAACCGACGGTCGACAACCTCTCGCGCGCCGGTGCCCGCTGGATTCCGGAGGTGGTGCAGCCGGTCGCCGACGCCGACATCTACCGGGCACTTCTCGAAGGCGACACGAGCCTCTTCGCGCGATGGGTCGATGCACTGGCCGCGCACGTCGTCGAGCGGGGCATCGACTGCATCGTTGCCGACGAAGCGGAAGACTACAACCCTTCGCACGACATGTGCCGCCTGATGGCCAACCAGGTCGCCGCGCAGGCCGCAGCGCGCGGCCGCGAGGTCGTCTCGCTCGGCTATCCCACTGTGGGCCATCCCAGCCCGCCAGCACGGCTGGCGTCCGAGCGCCACGTCATGGTCGAGCTCGACGCGAACGAGCTTCAGGCCAAGCTGGACGACATGCACGGCTACGCGCGCCATTTCGGCGGCCAGCTGGAGCAGGAACTCGCGGGTTTCATCGCCGAGTTCGGCGCCCAGGCCTATGGCCGCGAATGCCTCTTCGCCGCGCAGCCCACACGCTACGAACTGGCGCAGCCACCCGCGGGCAAGCCCGCCTTCGAAGTCTTCGGCGAAGAGCGCGTTGCAGCCGGCGTCTACAAGCACGTGATCCGCGGCTCCCACCTGCAGGCCGTGGCCGATCGACTGCGCGGCGCCACGCGCCGGTGACCTGACGCAGCAGCCAGCGAAGACGCCGCGATGATGATCTTCACGACGCCCTCCAGCGACGACGGCAGCACGGCGACCATCGCCGAATCAGCCTCCGAGCCCATCGTCAACGAACCGGTCCCGCTGGCCGCCGATACGGCGCTTTCCCATGCGGTCGTGGGCATCGGCCGCTTCGGGTGCGTGCATGCCCGCAAGCTCCTCTCCATGCCAGGCTTCCATCTGCGCGCGCTGGTCGATTGCTCGCCATCGGCCCGCGCCGCCGGCGAACTTGCCGCACTGCCGCTGCTGTCCAGCCTGGACGACATGCCGCAGGACATCGCCTCGGCCACCGTCGCCACCTGCGACGATGCGCATGCCGAAGTCGCGATGGCGTTGATGCGGCGCGGCTGCCACGTGCTGGTGGAAAAGCCGCTGTGCATCGACCGGCATGAAGGCGCGCAGATGATCCTCACGGCGCGGCAGTGCGGCGTCACCCTCGGCACCGGGCACATCGAGCGCTTCAACCCGGTGTTCGACGAGGCGCTCCTGCACCGCCTGCGCAATGCGGCCGCGAACCATCGCAGGGGCCGGGGCACGCAGCCGCTCATGCGGTTCCGGCGCTGCTCGACCCGCATCGCCACGGCCAGGGACAGCGTGCTGGACCTGATGGTGCACGACCTCGACCTGTTCGCATGGCTGTGCGCGATTCCCGCCGAGGCGCCGCTGGAACTGCTCGCGCTGCATGTCGATGCGCACGGCGTGCGCGCCCGCGTCCGGCTCGATGCGCTCGTCGCCGAGTTCGAGAGCGGCTACGGCAGCCTGCCCGCGGCCCGGCTGCAGCTGTGCGACGGCCATCGCGAGCAATGGCTGGACCTGCGCGGCGCGGCGTCGACAGCGGCAGCCGGCGGCGATGACGCCCTGGCGCGCCAGTACCGGGGCTTCCGGCGCGCGGTGCTGGGCGAGCCCAGCCGAATCGCGTCCGGCGCGGATGGGCTGGCGGCCGTCACCCGCGCCTGCCAGATACTGCACGCATGAAGATCCCGCTGTTCCGGCCGGCGGCTTCCGCCGAACCGACGGCGGCGCGCCTGGCCCAGTCCCTCGCCGGCGTGCTGCGCAGCGGCACGTACATCCTCGGTCCGCAGGTCCAGGCGCTGGAGGCGCGGCTGTCGGCCTTGCTGCAAGGCCGCGAGACGGTGGCCGTGGGATCGGGCTCCGAGGCACTGCTGCTGGCCTTCAAGAGCCTCGGCATCGGAAGCGCGGGCGGCGGCGACGCGCTGGACGAAGTCCTTGTGCCGGCCTACACCTTCGTCGCCTGCGCGGAAGCGGTGCTCGCCGCCGGCGCGCGGCCGGTCTTCGTCGACAGCGCGCCTGACGACTTCATCCCCATGCCGGCGGATTTCCGCAAAGCCCGCACGCCTCGCACGCGCGCGATCCTGGCGGTGGGCCTGTTCGGCGATGCGGGCGGCCTGCCCGAGCTTGCCGACTGGTGCCGCGACGAGGGGCTGCTGCTGGTCGAGGACGTGGCGCAGTGTCTCGGAGCCCGGGACGGCGACGCCACCGCGGCAGGCCACGCCGGCACCTGGGGCGATGCCGCCGCGATGAGCTTCTATCCGACCAAGACCCTGGGCGCCGCCGGCGACGCCGGTGCGCTGGCCTTCAAGGACCCGCGCCACGCGGACAAGGCCCGGCTGCTGCGCAACCACGGCTACCGTGACGGCCTTCATCGCTGCCTCGGGCACAACAGCCGCATGGACGAACTGCAGGCCTGCCTGCTCCATGCCGCACTCGACGATTTCCCCGCGAGCCTGGCGCGGCGACGCGCCATTGCCGCGCGCTATCTCGCGGCCTGGTCGGACCTGCCGATGCGCCTTCCTAAAGACTCGGCCGGCCACGCCTGGAACTACTTCGTCGTCCAGCTGCCCGGACCACTCGAGCGCGGGAACGTAGCGGCCCGGCTGGCCGCTTCAGGCATCGCCACCCGCATCTATTACGAGCAGCCGCTTCACCTGCACGAGGCGCTGCAGCCCTGGCACGGCGACCGTGGTGCCCTGCCGCACAGCGAAAGGCTGGCCGGCTGTTCGCTCGCATTGCCGCTCTACCCGATGCTCGACGACGAGGAAATCGGATACATCATCGATGCCGTACGGCAAGCAGCCCGCGCCCCGGGCGACCAGCATCCGACGACATGCCAGCCACCGTCCCGACCACCCTCTCGACCCGCCCCGTCCCCGGCCTAGTCGAGAACCACGCGGCCTATGCGCGCCGGCACGGCTACGCGCACCACGTCGTCGAGAGCACCCACGTGTGGGGCCCGCGCCAGCCGGTCTACTTCCGCTACCACGCGATCTACCACCACCTGCCGCGGATCGCCGAAGGCGGCCTGCTGCTGGTGCTCGACCAGTTCGCGGTCGTGTACGAGCCCCGTGCGCTGGAAGAGACTTTCGAGGGCATCGACGCGCTGGTCAGCGCGCAGCCCGACGACGACGCGCTGTGCAACACCAGCATGCTCCTGCTGCGCAACACGGCCGAGGTGCGCGAGAAGCTTCGCCAGCTGGTCGACCATGTCTCCCACTGGGCGGTGCGCATCCTGGAAGACGACGAGCAGCCTGAGAACTCGCTGGTCGCGCATGTCTTTCCGCCGCGCCCCTGCGGACTGGCGCTGCCCAACGGCGCCTACCCCAACGTGCAGGCCAGCTGGCCCGGTGGCGGCTATCACGACTCCATCCGCGGCGTGCGGCCGCTGGTGGCCAGCGACGCGCCCACCTGGCACCGCGCAGGCCCCGCCAACCGGTGGACGCCGACGCTGGACTACGACTTCCGCGGCGTGCAGAACCTGGTCGACGAGGCCGCGGCGCTGGCCGCCGGCGAGCAGCCGCCCAGCGTTGCGCTCGCCGAAGCCGCGCTGCCCGACGGCGACGAGCTGCACCTGAACCCCGGCGCGCGCATCGCCTTCGTGAGCATCTACACGCACCACATCGCGAGCTACGGCCGCATCCACGAGGAGAGCTTCGCGCGCTACTGCCTGCGCCATGGCTACGGCTACCACCTCTACCGCAAGGTGCCGGAGTTCGCGAACGGGCTGACGGGCTCGTGGGCCAAGCCGCACGTGATGCGGCGCCACCTCGCGGAGCACGAGTTCCTGCTGTGGGTCGACGCGGACATCATCGCGATGAACCAGTCGCTGCGCATGGAGCCGCTGGTCGAGGGGCGGGAAGCCCTGGTGGGCAACGACCACACGGCGTGGAACATGAATTCCAGCGTGGTCGGCGTGCGCAACACGCCCGCTATGCATGCGCTGGTCGAGGACGTCTGCCGGCAGATCGAGAATGCGCCCGACCGCTCGTCGATCCACGCCAACGGCGGCGACCAGACCTACTTCGCGAACGCGTTCAGGGCGCGCGGCCTCATCACGCAGGCGCAGGTGGTCGATGCCCTGTCGCTCGACGCCCCGGTGATCTACGCCACCGGCGACAGCCACTTCGTGCACTTTCCCACGCAGCACACGCCGCTGCGCGCGGCGTCGATGCACGCCTGGAACCTGCGCAGCCTCGCGCTGGACGCCGGCGGCTAGAAAGTCCGGCGCGGCCTCTTCTCGGGACACCGCGGAATCGAGTGCGCGAAACCGATGAGGCGCTCCAGCGACACGGCTCAACCGCGCGTCGCGTTCTCCTTCATCTTCGCCAGCGCGATGGCGATGGCCGCGCCACCCAGCGTCTTGATCAGCCCCGAGTGCTGCGCATAGAACTGGCTCACCTCATCGATCACACCCGCGTGCTGCTGCTCGGCATGCGTGGCGATCTCGGTCACCTGCGCGGGCGAGAGCTGCGAGGCCTGGTCGGGCGTGACCTGCGTCTGGCCCGGCTGCAGCATGCGCCCGAGCACGCCGCCGGCCAGCGCCGAGGCGGCCGCGGGGCCCAGCGTGGCCAGGATCTGGTTGAGCACGCCGGCCTGCTGTGCCGGCGAGGACTGGCCGAACAGCTGGCCCACGGTGTCGCCGAAGGGCGGCGTCTGGTCCGAGCGCATCGCCGCGGCGAGCCCCGCGCCCAGTTCGCCGGGCGAGGCGTGCTGCGCGACCTGGTCGATGTGGGCCTCGGCGTTGTCGTTGTTGCCGATGGCCTGCTGGAGGATGTCGAGTAGACCCATGGATGACTCCTTGTAACGGGAACGGACTGCCTCAACGGCTCACGAGGTGCCAGACCCCGAGCAGCACGGCCGCGCCGACCACCGAGGCGATGAAGCCCGCTCCCGCGCCCGCCGCATACCAGCCCATGGCCTGCCCCGCATAGGTGGCGACCAGCGAGCCGGCGATGCCGAGCACCGCCGTGAGGATGAACCCCATCGAGTTGTTGCCTGGCAGCATGGCGCGGGCCAGGAGCCCGGCGATGAAGCCGATCAGAATCGTCCAGATGATCTGCACGGTAGCTCCCTGTTGGTGACGGCAAGCGCCGCCGCTGCTTGGCGGACAGCGCCCGGGGATCGTGTTCCCGCCTTCCTGAGCGCCAACTGACGGCGCGCCGTCCTGCAGCCGCGCGGTCGCCAAGGCGCTGGCTGGAAGCGGGAGCATTTCGCTATCCTGCCGGCTGGCCAAGAAGAAGGAAGAGATGACTTTGCAAACGCACCCTGCCGTCCAAGCCGCCATGGAGCGCAGTTTCGGCGCCATTGCCGACCTGGTCCGCCTCCACGCGCAACACACGCCCGACCACGCCGCGCTGTCGGACGCGAACCGCACGCTGGACTACCGCTCGCTCGACACGCTGATGGACCGCGTCGCGGCCAGCCTGCAGCGCGACGGGCTCAAGGCCGGCGACGCGATCGCGATCTGCGCCTCGTCGTCGGTGAACTACGCGGCCGTGTTCCTGGGCGCGCTGCGCGCGGGCGTCGCGGTGGCACCGCTGGCCCCAGGTTCCGCGCCCGCGAGCCTGGCGCGCATGATCGAGGATGCCGAGGCGCGCATCCTGTTCAGCGACGCATCGGCGGCCGAAGTGATCGGCCCCGCGAAGGAAGGCGGCATCGCGCGCGTGGCGCTCGACGGCTCGCAGGTCGGCCGCGGCATCGACGAATGGCTGGCGCCCGCCGGCGCGCGTCCCGAGCCTGTGGACGTGCAGCCGGGCTGGGCCTTCAACATCATCTATTCGTCGGGCACCACGGGCGAGCCCAAGGGCATCGTGCAGGGCCACGGCATGCGCTGGGCCCACGTGCAGCGCGGCGCGAAGTACGAGTACGGGCCCGACTCGGTCACGCTGCTGTCGACGCCGCTGTATTCCAACACCACGCTGGTGGTGTTCTTCCCCACGCTGGCCTTCGGCGGCTGCGTGGTGCTGATGCCCAAGTTCGACGCGCTGGGCTACCTGCAACTAGCACAGCAGCGCCGCGTGACGCACACCATGCTCGTGCCGGTGCAGTACCAGCGGCTGATGGCGCACCCGCGCTTCGACGAGCACGACCTGTCTTCGTACAGGCACAAGTTCAGCACCAGCGCACCCTTCGGCGCCGCGCTGAAGGCCGACGTGCTCAAGCGCTGGCCCGGCGGGCTGGTCGAGTTCTACGGCATGACCGAGGGCGGCGGCACCTGCATCCTGGAGGCGCACCTGAACCCCACCAAGCTGCACACCGTGGGCCGGCCCGCCGAGGGCAGCGACATCCGCCTGATCGACGAGGAAGGCAACGAACTGCCGCGCGGCGACACCGAGGTGGCCGGCGAGGTGGTGGGCCATTCGGCCGGCATGATGACCGGCTACCACCGCCAGCCCGCGAAGACGCGCGAGGCCGAGTGGTTCGACGCCACCGGCAAGCGCTTCATCCGCACCGGCGACGTGGGCCGCTTCGACGCCGACGGCTTCCTCACGCTGTTCGACCGCAAGAAGGACATGATCATCAGCGGCGGCTTTAACATCTACCCGAGCGACCTCGAGGCCGTGCTGCGCGGCCATGCGGCGGTGGCCGACGTGGCGGTGGTGGGCGTGCCCTCCGAGCAGTGGGGCGAGACGCCCGCCGCCTTCGTGGTGCGCCGCGAGGGCGACGCCACGAGCGAAGAGGAACTGCTGCAGTGGGCCAATGCCCAGGTCGGCAAGACACAGCGCCTGGCGCGCCTCGCCTTCATCGACGAGCTGCCACGCAGCGCGATCGGCAAGGTGCTCAAGCGCGAGCTTCGTGAACTCGCCGTCCGCTGACACCGGCGCGGGGGCAGCGCCCGACCACGGCGGCGGCGGCAACGGCCTGCTGTGGGTGCTGGTCGCCGTGGCGGTGCTGTTCGCCTTCCTGCGCCCGCGCGCGCCCATGGACTGGCTGCGCCTGGTCGACTGGCAGACCGTCGGCGCGCTCGCCGGCCTGCTGGCCATCACCCAGGGCGTGGAACGCA
>NZ_JABMJG010000014.1 GCF_013376045.1 Variovorax sp. SG517
CGGTTGGACTTGCACTCCCTGACAGCAAGGCGATAACCTGCCAGAGTGTTTCCCATGTCCGCGCACACCTGTTACCCAGGTCCCCGGTCCATACAGCGAAGCAAAGAAAAGTAGGTCGGCCGCCGGGCCGAGACCCGGCCTCGGGAAGCAATCACCCAACAGCGTCCCACCGAGGCAAGGCCAAGGCAAACCCCCTCAGTCCCCAAACAAACGCCCAAAAAACAAAGTCATAAGCTAGCAACAAAGAGTTCGTTGGCGATCCCAACCCCGCCCCCTACATTCCCGGCATGACTGCCGCCCTAACCAGCGAGGTAGACGCCCCCTCGCAGCACTTCGAAGTCCGCCCCTTCCCCGCCCCCGTAGGCGCCGAAATCCTCGGCCTCGACATCTCGAAGCCCATCAACACCGAAGACTTCGCCCGCATCCACAAAGCCCACCTGGACCACCACGTCCTGGTCTTCCGCAACCAGCAGATCACCCCGCAGGAGCACATCGACTTCAGCCGCCGCTTCGGCCCGCTCGAAATCCACGTCCTGCACCAGTTCCAGCTGAAGAACCACCCCGAGATCCTGATCGTCTCCAACATCAAGGAGAACGGCGAGCCCATCGGTCTCGGCGACGCGGGTGTCTACTGGCACTCCGACATCTCGTACAAGCCCAAGCCCAGCCTGGGCTCGCTGCTGCATGCGCAGGAGCTTCCTAGCGAAGGCGGCGACACGCTGTTCGCCGATCAGCATCTGGCCTGGGAATCGCTGAGCCCCGAGCTGCAGCAGCGCATCCTGCCGCTGAAGGCCGAGCACAGCTACCTCGCGAAGTACGAGGAACTACGCGCCAAGAACCCTTGGCGGCCGAAGCTCTCGCAGGCGCAGATCGACCAGGTCGCGCCCGCGGTGCAGCCGGTGGTGCGCACGCATCCTGAGACGGGGCGCAAGGCGCTCTTCGTCAGCGAGCACTTCACGACGCGCATCGTCGGGCTGCCGCAGGAAGAGAGCGACGCGCTGCTCGCCGAGCTGTTCGCGCACAGCGTGAAGCCCGAGTTCGTGTATCGGCACACCTGGGCGCCGCACGACCTGGTGTTCTGGGACAACCGCTCGCTGATGCATCTGGCCGCGGGTACGCCCGACCACCTGCGCCGGCGCCTGAATCGCACCACCATCGTCGGCGACACGCCTTTCTGATTTCCCTTTTCGCTTCCTGATCCAATGAACCGTTTCACCCGCAAAGTCGCGGCGCTCGCCGCCGGCCTCGGCCTTCTGGCCGGCAGCCTCTCCGCGCAGGCCGAAGGCCAGATCCGCATCGCCGAGCAGTTCGGCATCGTCTACCTGCTGCTCAACGTGGCGCAGGAGCAGAAGCTCATCGAGAAACACGCGAAGGCCGCGGGCATCGACGCCAAGGTCGAGTGGGTCAAGCTCTCGGGCGGCTCGGCGGTGAACGACGCGCTGCTGTCGGGCAACATCGAGATCGCGGGCGCCGGAGTGGGGCCGCTGCTCACGCTGTGGGATCGCACCAAGGGCAAGCAGAACGTGAAGGGCGTGGCCTCGCTGGGCAACTTCCCGTACTACCTGGTGAGCAACAACCCGAACGTGAAGTCGATCGCCGACTTCACCGACAAGGACCGCATCGCGCTGCCCGCGGTGGGCGTTTCGGTGCAGTCGCGCGTGCTGCAGTTCGCCTCGGCCAAGCTGTGGGGCGACAAGGAATTCAACAGGCTCGACAAGATCAGCGTGGCGGTGCCGCATCCTGATGCGGCGGCGGCGATCATCAAGGGCGGCACGGAGATCACGGCGCACTTCGGCAATCCGCCGTTCCAGGAACAGGAGCTCGCGGGCAATCCGAATGCGCGCATCGTGCTCAACTCGTACCAGGTGCTGGGCGGGCCGTCGTCGGCGACGGTGCTCTACGCCACGGAGAAATTCCGCAGCGAGAACCCGAAGACGTACAAGGCCTTCGTCGATGCGCTCGACGAGGCGGCGAAGTTCGTCACCGCCAATCCCGAGAAGGCGGCGGACATCTACCTGAAGGTGAGCAACGCGAAGCTCGATCGCGACCTGCTGCTGAAAATCATCAAGAACCCCGAGGTGCAGTTCAAGACCACGCCGCAGAACACCTATCCACTGGCCGAGTTCATGCACCGCGTGGGCGCGATCAAGAACAAGCCGGCTTCGGTGAAGGACTACTTCTTCGACGACGCGCAGAACGTGTCGGGGAACTGATGAGCGGCACGGCGGCGGTCCTCGATTCGCGCGGTGACTCCCTCTCCCATCGGGAGAGGGCGGGGGTGAGGGGGGAGCCTCTGGCATCGTCGCCAACCCTCACCCCGACCCTCTCCCGCGAGCGGGAAAGGGAGCAAGACAGCGCGCCGCTGCTGCAGGTCGACAACGTCAGCCTCGAATATCGCACCCCAGAGCGCGTGGTCCGCGCCACGCACCGCGTGAGCTTCGACGTCCATGCCGCCGACCGCTTCGTGCTGCTCGGTCCCTCGGGCTGCGGCAAGTCGACGCTGCTGAAGGCCGTGGCCGGGTTCATCCCGCCGGTCGAGGGCGAGATCCGCCTCGACAAAAGGCGCGTGGCGCAGCCCGGTCCCGACCGCATCGTCGTGTTCCAGGAGTTCGACCAGCTGCCGCCGTGGAAGACGGTGAAACAGAACGTGATGTTCCCGCTGCTGGCCTCGCGCACGCTCGGCAGGAAGGAGGCGGCCGAACGCGCGCTGCACTACCTCGACAAGGTCGGCCTCTCGAAGTTCGCCGACGTGCATCCGCACCAGCTCTCCGGCGGCATGAAGCAGCGCGTGGCGATCGCCCGCGCGCTGGCGATGCAGCCGCGCGTGCTGCTCATGGACGAGCCCTTCGCCGCGCTCGATGCGCTCACCCGCCGCAGGATGCAGCAGGAGCTGCTCGAGCTGTGGGACGAGGTGCGCTTCACGCTGCTGTTCGTCACCCACTCCATCGAGGAGGCGCTGGTGGTGGGCAATCGCATCGCGCTGCTGTCGCCGCATCCGGGGCGCATGCGCGCCGAGATCAACAGCCACGCCTTCACGCTCGACAGCCTGGGCGGTGCCGAATTCCAGGGCACGGCGCAGCGCATCCACGACATGCTGTTCGAGGAAGAAGGGCAGGCAAGCGAGGAGGCCGCCGCATGAGTGCCGTCGTTCCGCCCATCCGCCCCGAATACGAGCGCACGCTCGAGCCTTTCACCGAAGTGCCGGTCGAACGCCGGCTGCCCCTGGGCGAGCGCATCTGGTCGCAGGCCTGGCTGCGCAAGGGGTTGATCCTCGCCGTCATCGCCGTCCTGTGGGAGCTCGCGGCGCGCTGGCAGGACAACGACCTGCTGCTGCCCACCTTCACCGCCACCGCGGCGGCGCTGTTCGAGGGGCTTGCCAGCGGCGAGCTGATCGAGAAGGTGCGCATCTCGCTGGCCGTGCTGCTGCAGGGCTACGTCGCGGGCGTGCTGCTGGCCTTCGCGCTCACCACGCTGGCGGTGTCGACGCGCATCGGCCGCGACCTGCTGGACACGCTCACCTCCATGTTCAACCCGCTGCCCGCCATTGCGCTGCTGCCGCTGGCGCTGCTTTGGTTCGGGCTCGGGCGCGGCAGCCTGGTGTTCGTGCTGATCCATTCGGTGCTCTGGCCGCTGGCGCTCAACACCTACGCGGGCTTCCAGGGCGTGCCCGATACGCTGCGGATGGCTGGGCGCAACTACGGGCTCAGGGGGCTGCGCTACGTGCTGCAGATCCTGGTGCCGGCGGCGCTGCCGTCGATCCTGTCGGGGCTGAAGATCGGCTGGGCCTTCGCGTGGCGCACGCTGATCGCGGCGGAGCTGGTGTTCGGGGCTTCTTCGGGCAAGGGCGGGCTGGGCTGGTACATCTTCCAGAACCGCAACGAGCTCTACACCGACCGCGTATTCGCCGGTCTCGCGCTGGTGGTGCTGATCGGCCTGCTGGTCGAGAGCCTGGGCTTCAGGACGCTCGAGCGGCTGACGGTGCGCCGCTGGGGGCAGCAGCGCTAGCCTGGCTAGCTGCCGGTCTTCTTCGGCTCGACGGCCTGCCGCAGCGCGCGCAGCTCGCCGTTGAGGAACTCGTTCGCATCGCGCACCGTGCCGTTGGTGAGCTTGACCTTGTAGGCCTGTCCGGTCATTTCGGAGCGCGAGGCGCAGCGCTCGATGAAATCCTCGGCCGTGACCAGTTCCTTCCTGAAGTAGTCGTACTTCGCCTGCATGTGCTTGGCCGCGTCGGCGGCGTTGTATTCGGTGCCGTTGCGCAGGAAGATCATCGAGCTCATCTTCGAGACGCGCTGGATCAGCGTGTCGATCAGCTTGTCTTCGGTGTCGGAGGGTGTGGCGTGGGCCAGCAGGGCCGTGGCGCCGAGCACGAGGGCGAGCAGCGCCGAACGGAGGTGGGTGAAGGAAGCCATTTGTCGTAGTCCCTGGCAAATTTCGGGCCATGCTAGGGCTGGCCGGCCCGGCGTGTCAAACCCCGCCCGGCTCGGGTCTAATCGCAGGTTTTGGCACGCGTTTCCCACTCTTCCATGAGCCCCTCCATTTCCGACCTCTCGCCGATCGCCGAAGCGCTGGCCGATGCCGCCGCCGCCAAGTCGATGCACTACTTCCGCACGCCGCTGGACATCATCACCAAGGCCGACGAAAGCCCCGTCACGCTGGCCGACCGCGCCGCCGAGACGGCCATGCGCGAGATCCTCGGCGCGCGCGTGCCGGCGGACGGCATCTACGGCGAGGAGCACGGCCCCGAGCGGCTGGACGCCGAGCGCATCTGGGTGCTCGACCCCATCGACGGCACGCGCAGCTTCATCACCGGCTCGCCGCTGTGGGGCACGCTGATCGGTGTGCTGCAGGGCGGGCGAGTGGCGCTGGGCATGATCGACATGCCGGTGCTCAAGGAGCGCTGGATCGGCGTGGCGGGCCAGGGTGCCACGCGCGACGGCCAGCCGGTGCGCGTGAGCGGCTGCACCGAAGTGGCCAAGGCCCGCATCGTCACCACCTCGCCCGACATCTTCGCGCCGGCCGACTGGGCCGCCTTCGACAGGCTCAGCCGCCAGTGCGCCATGCGCCGCTTCGGCGGCGACTGCTACGGCTACGCCCAGCTGGCCGGCGGCACCATCGACCTCGTGGTCGAGACCGGCCTGCAGCCCTACGACTACCTCGGCCCGGCCGGGCTGATCGAGGCGGCCGGCGGCGTCATCACCGACTGGCAGGGCCAGCCGCTGGGCCTGAAGTCCGACGGACGGGTGATCGCGGCCGCAACGCCCGAACTCCACCGGCAAGCGATGGCCATTCTCTCGGCCTAGACTCCTGTCCATATGTTTCGCTGGCTGATCGTCGTCGTCCTCGCGCTGGTGCTCATGAGCGGCCTGACCGCCTGGCTGCGCCGCTTCGGCTTCGGACGGCTGCCCGGCGATTTCGAGTTCCGCGCCTTCGGCCGCGAGTGGCAGCTGCCGATCGCGAGCACCATCGTGCTCAGCATGATCGCGTCGCTGGTGGCGCGCCTTCTGTAGGCAGAGCAGAGAAACGAAACAAGGAAAAGACGAACAGCGATGAGAGCCTGCGTAGACATCGGCGGCACCAAGGTGGCCGTGAGCCTTTCCGCTTCGAGCGACGCGCCGCTGATCGGCCGCCGCAGCGAGCCCACGGCCAAGACCGGCGACAACGACGCGGTGGCGGTGCAGATCATGCGGATGATCGACGAGGTCTGCGCGGAGCAGGGGGTCGACCCGGCGACCATCGACCGCGTGGGCGTGTCGTCTGCAGGGCCCTTCGAGCTGCATGACGGCAAGGTCGAGCTAGCGACGCCCAACATCTGCGGCGGCATCGCCGGCCCGGCGCGAGGCCTCCCCAACAACTGGATGACCGCGCTGATCGAGGCCCCGCTGGCGAAGCGCTTCGCCCGCGTGCGGGTCGAGAACGACGCGGTGGCCGCGCTGGAGGCCGAGCGCCACTGGGGCGCGCTCAAGGGCATGGACGACTGCGCCTACGTCACCTGGAGCACCGGTGTGGGCGTCGGCCTGTGCGTGGACGGCCGTGCGCTGCGCGGGAAGAACGGCAATGCCGGCCACGCGGGCCACAGTTTCGTGGTGGACGACGCCAGCGGCGCGCTGTGCGGCTGCGGCAACGTGGGCGACGTCGAAGGTCTGATCGCCGGCAACTCGATCGCTCGGCGCTTCGGCCAGTCCGCGGCCGATCTTTTCAGCTCGGCGGCGGCCGGCGAGCGGCACTCGCTGGAAATCGTCGACGCGCTGTGCCGCGTGATGGGCCGCATGCTCTACAACCTGATCGCCACGCTCGACCTGCAGCGCATCAGCCTGGGTGGCAGCGTGTTCTGGCACCACCGCGACTTCCTGCTGCCGAAGCTGCAGGCGCACGTCGACGGCAAGCTGCCGCCGCTCACGCAAGGTGTGCGCCTTGTCCCCGCAGGCCTGGGCGACAAGGTCGGCGACTACGCGGCGCTCGCGCTGCTCGACTGAACGAACGGACGGTCAAACCCACGCAACCCGGCGAACCATGACCCCACTGCCTCGCCGTCGCTCGTTTGCCTACCTGCTGTGGCTGGTGGGTGGCTTCATCGGCGCGCATCGTTTCTACTTGGGCAGCTACCTCGGCGGCGCGGCGCAACTGGTGCTGCTGATGTACGGAATCGCTGGCCTGTCGGGAGGCCGCTTCGGCCTGATGTTGCTGCTGCCGTGGATGCTGTTCGACCTCTGGTGGATCCAGCAGCGGATGAAGCGGCTGCAACAGCAGGAGCTGGCCGGCGACGACGACGGGGAAGACGAAGCCCCGCCCGCGGCGCGCCAAGCCTCTCGTCGTTCCGCGCCCAGGGACGCCGCCAAGGACTTCGACCTCGCCGCCCTGGCCGAAGCCAACAAGCTGCAGCAGCGCTTCGTGGCCGCCGCCGAGGCCGGCGACTGGGCTCAGGCCGTCGCCATCGGCGATCAGATCGTGGCGGCCATGCGCCGCGTGTTCAGGGGGCCGCACCAGAACCTCGCCATGACCCTGTGCATGCTCGGGCAGGCCTGCTACCAGATCGATGCCTTCGACAAGGCGCGGGCCAGCCTCGAGGAAAGCCTTTCCATCGGCCGCAAGATCGGCATGCCCGCCGAGGACATGGACGTCGCCCGCAAGGCGCTGGACCTGACGCTGGTCGGCATCGAGCAGCGCAAGGCGCGGGGCGCGACCTCCGACGAAGGGGGCGCGCTGCTGAACCTGCTCGACGATCGCGAGGCGCGCTACCGCGACGCGCTCGCCCAGGGCGACCTGCCCGGCGCCGAGCAGCTCTGCGCCGAAGCCGTCGCCGCCAGCCGGCGGCTGCACGCCGGCCCCCACAAGACCGTGGTGCTGCACCTGTCCAGCCATGCCGAGCTGTGCCGCCGGCTGCGCTGGAACGACAAGGCCCAGGCGCTGGCGGACGAGGCGCTCGCGATGATCGGCCAACTGGGCCTGGACGACAGCTGGCGGCGCGGGCCGACCAACACGCTCGCGCTGCTGCACGCCGCGGCCGGCCGGGCCGACGAGGCCGAGGCACTCTACAAGAAGACCATCGCCATGGCGGTCTCCGAGGCCGGGGGCGGCTCCAGCGACGGCGTGGTGCGCGCCTTCAACAACCTGGCCTTCCTCTACGCCGAGTCCGGGCAGGACGTGAAGGCCGAGCTCTGCTATGCCCGCGCCCTGGTGCACCTCGACAAGCTCCCGCCGGGCGAGGGCGACACCGAGCTGCACTCCGACATGCTCAACAACTTCGCCAGCCTGCACATGTCGCGCCGCGACTTCGTCCGTGCGCGCGAGCTGTTCGAGCGCTCGCTCGACATCCAGCAGCGCAGCTGCCGCGGCATTTCCGCGGCGGCCGCCAACGCCCACAACGACCTGGGCCTGATCGCGCAGGAAGAGGGCGACCTGCGCCAGGCGCTCGTGCACTTCAAGCGCACGCTGCTGCTCAACCAGATCTGCACGCCCGACCATTTCAGGAACATCGACAACGCGCAGCGCAACATCGACAGCGTGAGCATCGCGCTCGCCGCCGTCGCCCGCGCGGCTCGCATGGAACCGAGCACATGAGCGTCGGCGCCGCCTTCTACGCCCTCGACCGCTACCGACTGCGCGCGCTGGTGATCGATCCGTCCACCGTCTCGGGCTTCCTGAACTCGCCCGCCGCGCAGGGGGGCCCGCACGACAGCCAGACGGTGGAGCAGGCCTGGGACGTGGTGCGCACGCTGATGCCCGAGGCGGTCGACGGCGAGGAGCTCGACGGCACCGACGGACTGGGCTGCATCTATCTCACGGCCGCCCACGTCGAGCGCGCGGCCCAGCGGCTCGCCGAATGCGACGTGGCCGAGCTCGTCGGCCGCTTCACGGGCGAGCCGGCGAAGTTTGGCGAGCTGTACTGGGCCAAGGTCTGGCAGGACGGCGCGCAGGACCTCGCGGACTTCATGGAAGGCGTCAAGCGCTTCTTCGCCGGCGCAGCCTCGAGGCGCGACGCGGTGCTGTTCTATATCGTCTGAACGGGCCTAGCCCGCCGGCCGCACGGCCGAGACGATCTCGCCGAGCCGCCGCAGGCCGGCCTCGACGGCATCCGAATACGGCCAGCCGCAGTTGATGCGCAGGTAGTTGTCGAAGCGCCCCGAGTTCGAGAACTGCGCGCCCGGCGCCACCAGCATCTGCTCGCGCAGCGCCGCGTCGAACACGTCCACCGACGAGCGCTGCCCCGGCAGTTCCACCCACAGCTGGAGCCCGCCGCGCGGCAGGTTCATGCGGGTGCCCGCCGGGAAGTACCTGGCGATGGCGTCCGCCGTCTGGTCGCGCTGCACGTGCAGCCGCTCGCGCAGCCTGCGCAGGTGGCGGTCGTAGGCGCCGCTCGCGATGTATTCGCCCGCGGCGATCTGCGCCAGCGCCTCGTTGTTGCGGGTCTGGGCGTACTTGAGCATCTCCACCTGCGCATGCCAGCGCCCGGCGGTGATCCAGCCCAGCCGCAGCCCCGGCGCCAGCACCTTGTGCAGCGAGGCGCAATAGATCACGTTGCCCGTGCGGTCCCACGACTTCAGGGCGCGCAGCGGCGCGTCGCTCTCCACGAGGTCGCTGTAGGTGTCGTCCTCGACCAGCGCGATGCCGTGGTTCTCGCACAGGTGCGCGAGCCGCTGCTTGTGGCTGTCGGGCATCATGCTGCCGATGGGGTTCTGCAGGTGCGGCACCACCACCACGGCCTTGATGTCGTCATAGGTGTGGATCGCGAGGTCGAGTGCTTCCAGCGAGATGCCGGTCTGCGGGCTGGTCGGGATTTCCAGTGCACGCAGCCCCAGGCTCTCGAGCACCTGCAGCAGGCCGTAGAAGGTGGGCGATTCCACTGCCACGGTGTCTCCGGGCTTCGCGATGGCGCGCAGGGCGAGGTTCAGCGCCTCGATGCAGCCGTTGGTGACGAGCACCTCGTCGGGCGGCACCGTCATGCCCACGCGCAGGCTGCGCTGGGCCAGCGCCTCGCGGAACTGCTGGTGGCCCTTCTGCGACGAGGCGGTGGTCAGCAGCTCGGGCCGCTGGCGCAGCGCGCGCGTCATCGAGTTGCGTAGCGCCTCCGCGGGATACAGCTCGGGCGCGGCGCGGGCGATCGCGAAGTTGAGCTTCACGCCGGTGTGCCGGCCGCGCGCCATGAAGTTGGCCATGCGCGCGCGCATGCTCACGAACTGCGCCGGGTCGGGCGGCACGTGGGCCACCGGCTCTTCCATCGGCGCGATGGCCAGCCGCTGCGGCCGGCGCACGAAATACCCGGAGCGGTCGCGCGCCTCGACCCAGCCGTCGCTTTCCATGGCGCGGCAGACCTGCAGCGCGGTCGACAGGCTGATGTCGTGCAGCCGCATCAGGCTGCGCAGCGAGGGCAGCCTGTCGCCCTGCTTGAGCGAGCCGGTGTGGATCGCATCCACGTAGTGCGCGGAAAGCTGGCGGTAGAGCGGTAGCGAATCCATGGGGTCGATGTTCCCCGCATCGGGCATCCGAAAACAGATGCAGTTGGTTGGGAAAACGACCATAACAGATGCCTTTGCGCCTCCTCTGTTACGGCTGCAATAGCCATTGCGTGTGCCTGTTTTCCGGGCGCCGGAATTCCTACGATGAAGCCTCGTTCAACCGAGGTTCGCCATGATCACCACCCTCTCCCAAGCGCCCGATTCCATCGTTCTTGAGCCCGGCCAGTCGCTGCGCCTGCCGGTCGATGCAGGCGCGTGGCTGCAGCTGGCCGAAGGGCGCGCCCGCGTGGTCTCGCCGCCCGGCTGGCTGGGCGAGACTGTGTTCATGACCGAGACGCCGCTCGAGGAGGGCGACGTGCACCGGCTGCCGCACGGCGGCTGGATCGAGGTGAGGGCGCTGACGCCGGTGCACCTGAGGGTGCACGCGCCGCTGGCCGCGCAGCGGGCGTCGAGGGCGGCTGCGGCCGAGGCCCGGCCCGTCATGCGGTTCGTGCGGCTGCTGACCGGCTGGTAGCAGCCGCGATCGCTGGGGAGCGCCCGGACTTGCCCGGGCGGGGCTCAGCGCTCGCTCGCCGCCTGGCGCAGCGCATCGAGGAAGCTGCGCCGCCACCAGTGGATGTCATGTTCGCGGATGCGCGACAGCAGCTTCTGGTGCCGCTCGCGCCGCTCTTCCAGCGGCATCTGCAGCGCCTGCTGCACGGTCTGCGCCGTGCCGTGCGTGTCGTAGGGGTTCACCAGCAGCGCCTCCCTGAGCTGCTCGGCCGCGCCGGCGAAGCGCGACAGCACCAGCACGCCCGGGTCGGCCGGGTCCTGCGCCGCGATGTATTCCTTGGCGACGAGGTTCATGCCGTCGCGCAGCGGCGTCACCAGCCCCACGGCCGCCGCGCGGCACAGCCCCGGCACGCGCTTGCGCGCCACCATGCGGTGGATGTAGCGCACCGGCATCCAGTCGAGCTCGCCGTAGTCGCCGTTGATGGCGCCGCACAGCGATTCGAGCTCGCGCCGGATGTCGGCATACGCGTCGACCGTCTCGCGCGTGGGCGAGGCGATCTGGATCAGCGTGGCGCTGCGCCGGTTCTCGGGGTAGTTCGCCAGCAGCTCGCGGAACGCGCGCACCCGCTGCGGGATGCCCTTGGAGTAGTCGAGCCGGTCGATGCCCATGAGCAGCCGGCGCTGCGAGTACTCGCGCTTCATGGTCTCGTACATGTCGCGCGACTCCTTCGCATGCGTGAGTGCGGCGAACTCGTCCACGTCGATGCCGATGGGGAAAGCGGCGGCGCGCACCGTCTGGCCGTAGGCGCGGTACATCTCGCTGCCCAGGTATTCGCCATGGGCCTCGTTGCGCACGTAGTGCTCGAAGTGCTGCACGTCCTGCTGCGCCTGGAAGCCGATCAGGTCGTACGAGAACAGTGAGCGCATCAGCCACTCGTGCTGCGGAATGGCCGCGATGATGATCTGCGGCGGCAGCGGAATGTGCAGGAAGAAGCCGATGCGCTGCCTGCAGCCCATGGCGCGCAGCTCGGCGGCCAGCGGGATCAGGTGGTAGTCGTGCACCCAGATGATGTCGTCGTCCTTCAAGAGCGGCAGCAGCTTGCGCGCGAACAGCTGGTTCACGCGCCGGTAGCCGCCCACGAAGCCGGCGTCGAAGTGCGCGAGGTCCAGGCGGTCGTGGAACACCGGCCAGAGCACGTCGTTGCTGTAGCCGAGGTAGTAGCTGTCGTGGTCCTCGCGGCTCAGGTCGATGGTGGCGAGCGTGACCTTGCCGGCCTGCTGCCTGTGCAGCTCGCCCTCGCCGGTCGGGCCGCCCTCGACGATCTGTCCGCTCCAGCCGAACCACAGGCCGCCGCTTTGCTGCAGGCTCTCGCCCAGCGCCACGGCCAGGCCGCCGGCGGCGGGCTTGCGCGGGTCGGCCACGCGGTTGGAAACGACGACGAGGCGGCTCATGGAGCCTCCTTGCGGAGGCCGCGGGCGAATGGAGTGAAAAGCCGGGGGGCCTGTTTCATATGCACGAATCCCAGGGGGCGGACAGGCGCATGGCCGCGTTGATGATGCCGACCATCGAATAGGTCTGCGGAAAGTTGCCCCACATCTCGCCCGTGACCGGGTGCGTGTCCTCCGACAGCAGGCCCAGCGGGTTGCGCGCCGCGAGCATGGTCTCGAAGATCTGGCGCGCCTCGGCCTTGCGGCCGATCTTGGCGAGCGCATCGATGCGCCAGAAGGTGCAGATGTTGAATGCGGTCTCGGGCTTGCCGAAGTCGTCGGCGGCCTCGTAGCGGCGCATGTAGGGGCCGTCGCACAGCGACTTTTCCATGGCGTCCACGGTGGAGATGAAGCGCGGGTCGCGCGCGTCGATCAGGCCCACTTCCACCATCAGCAGGATGCTCGCGTCGAGCTCGTGCCCGCCGAAGCTCTCGGCGAAGGCCTGGCGCTCCTCGCACCACGACTTGGCGAGGATCTCCTCCTTCATGCGCGCGGCATGCCCGTGCCAGTAGGCGGCGCGCTCCGGCAGCCCCAGCGTGCGCGCGATCTTCGCGAGCCGGTCGCAGGCGGCCCAGCTCATCAGCGCCGAGCTGGTGTGCACGCGCGCGCGGGTGCGCAGCTCCCACATGCCGGCGTCGGGCGTGCCGTAGACCGCCACCGCGCGCTCGCCCACCGCCTCCAGGTGCGGAAACTCCGCCAGCCCCGCGCGGCTGAGCAGCCGCTGGTCGTGGAAGGCCTGCGCCGCGCCCAGCACGATGTTGCCGTACACGTCGTGCTGGAAGTGCTCCTGCGCCTGGTTGCCCACGCGCACCGGGCCCATGCCGCGATAGCCCGGCAGGCCGTCGACGAAGGACTCGGGCAGCTCGCGCTCCAGCCCGATGCCGTACAGCGGCTGTATGTGCTCGCCATGCGAGCCGATCACCACGTTGCCGAGCCAGCGCAGGTAGTCCTCCATGGTGCCCACCTCGCTCAGCGAGTTGAGCGCCCGCACCACGAAGAAGGCGTCGCGCAGCCAGCAGTAGCGGTAGTCCCAGTTGCGCTGGCTGCCCGGCGCCTCGGGAATGCTGGTGGTCATGGCCGCGACGATGGCGCCGGTGTCCTCGTACAGCGAGAGCTTCAGCGTGATGGCCGCTCGGATCACCGCGTCCTGATACTCCAGGGGAATGGCCAGGCGCTTGCTCCAGGTGCGCCAGTAGGAGATGGTCTCCTGCTCGAAGCGGCGCGCGGTGTCGGCGATGCCGTCCATCAGCGTCTCGTCCACGCCGAACATGAAGTTGTATTCGCGCGAGAGCACGAAGGGCTGGCGCGAGAGGATGTGCGAGATCGAGGCGTCGGTGTTCAGCCGCAGCGTCACGTCGGGCCCGACGTAGCGGATGTGGTTGCTGCCGCGCGTGACCTCCACCGGCGCCGACGAGCCCCACTGGAAGCGCGGGTCGAGCGACACGCGCACGCGCGGCGCGCCCGCGATGGGCCGCACGCGGCGCACCAGCATCAGCGGGCGGAAGTAGCGCGAGCGGCTGTAGAAGCGCGGCGCGAAGTCGGTGATCTCGATGCCCTGGCCCGCGCTGTCGAAGAGCTGCGTGCGCAGCACGGCGGTGTTCGGCTCGTACCACTGCTTCGCCTCGGCGAAGTCCTCGATGTCGATGCTCCAGGCGCCGGCATCTTCGCCGGGGTGCAGCAGGGCGTTGAACACCGGGTCGCCGTCGAAGCGCGGCAGGCAGCACCACACGGCGCGCCCGCGCGCGTCGATGAGCGCGCTGTAGGCGCAGTTGCCGATCACGCCCACGTTGAGCGAGGGTTCGGCCGGCGGCGCGAATCCTCGCGGCCCGGGGGCTGCGGCGGCCTGCGCGTCGACCGGCGCGCGGTCGGCGGGGCCGGCCGCGCCCGCCAGCGCCTGGCCGGCGCGGTCCTCGGGCGCCACCGGCAGTTGTTGTTCGCTCATCGGGGGCTCCTGGGTGATTCTTCGGGTTGGCTTGCGGTGTCCTGCGGACGTGCCGCGAGCATGTCGCGCGCCTGCACGAGCCATTCGTACACGGCCAGCGGCGATTCGAGGCGGTGCAGCGCCAGGCTCGGACCGGAGCCGACCTTGATGGCGACGCCGCCGCGCGGCTGCACCACGGCAAAGCCGCTCTCGTCGGTGGTGTCGTCGCCGAGGAAGACGGGCGTGCGGCCCGCGAAGGGCGCCTCGGTCATGAAGGCGTCGATGGCGATGCCCTTGTTGACGCCCGCTGGCTTCACCTCGAACACGAACTTGCCGTGCATCAGCTCCAGCTGCGGATGGTTCGCGATGGCGCGCGACATCGCGTCGCGGCACACCGCCTCCAGCTGCGGCGCGAGCCGGTAGTGCAGGGCGATGGCCGCGTGCTTGCGCTCCACCAGCAGGCCCTCGTGCACGCGCGCGAGTTCGTTGGCGATGTCCAGGACGGGCACGAGATCGGGCGGGCGCTGCTCCTGCATGCGGCCGGCGGCGTCGCGGCGCTGCACCCCGTGCTCGCCGGCCGCGGGCAGCCGCAGCGGCGCGAGGAAACGGTCGATGGAGTCGATCTGGCGGCCCGACACCACGGCGAGCGCGCCGCCCAGCTGGTCGCGCAGGTCGCCCAGCAGGGGCACGAGGGCCGGCGGGATCTCGATGGCTTCAGGCGTGGGCGCGAGTCCGACGAGCGTACCGTCGAAGTCGAGGAAGAGGGCTGCGTCCCGGCCCAACGGAGGTGGCAACTGCGAGGTGTTGCTGGAGGACTTTGGCATCGGGAAAAACCTTAACACGCGCCGTGCGCGGCGCTTGTCGGCGAAAGCCCAATCTCCTCGCGGCCTGCCCCGGGGCTGATTTCGGAACAGCGGTCAGTGAGCCGTTTCCGTCTCCGCCTGGGGGACCAGCTCGGCGAGCACGCCCAGCAGCGCCGCGGCGTTCACCGGCTTGAACAGCACCGGCACGCCCGAGGCGCGCACGCGCTGCAGCCGCTCGGGCGAGGTCTCGCCTGTCACCAGCAGCAGCGGCGCCTGCAGGTCGAAGCGGCGCTGCAGCCGCCGGCCGACGTCGAGCCCGTTGTCGCCGTCGGCGAGGCGGTAGTCGCACACCAGCAGCACGAACGGGTGCTCGCGCGTGACGGGCCGGGCGAGCAGCTCGGCGGCTTCGGCCTCGTCGGACGCGGCCTCCACCGCGAGGCCGTGGGCCTGGAAGAAGCCGGCCATGGCCTCTCGCACTTCCGCCTCATCGTCGATCAGCAGGATGCGTCCGCGTGCTGCCAGGGGCGTTCGCACGGTGCGCGCCGGATCGGGCATGGCCTCGCCGGCGAAGGGCGGGGCAAAACCCGCGGCGGGCGCCGTCGCCTCGTCCGCGCCGGAGGCCGGCAGCTGAAGGCGGAAGCGGCTGCCGCGGTCCGGGCGCGACTTCAGCTGCACCGGGTGCCCCAGGAGCCGCGAGAGCCGCTGCACGATCGACAGGCCGATGCCCAGGCCCTGCGTGCGGTCGCGGCCCGGGTTGTGCACCTGGTAGTACTCCTCGAACACGCGCTCCTGCTGCTCGGGCGCGATGCCGATGCCGGTGTCGAACACCTCGATCCACACCATGTCGCCCCGCGCGCGGGCTCGCACCGCGACGCCGCCGTGTGCCGTGTACTTCAGCGCGTTGTCGACGAGGTTCGAGAGCATGCGGTACAGCAGCTGTGGGTCGCTGCGCACCCACAGGCCGCTGGCCTGCACGCGCAGCTGGAGCTGCCGCTGCTCGGCTCGCGCCGCGAACATGTGGTTGAGCGAGCGGAACAGCGCGTCGAGCGGCACGGGCACCACGGTGGGAGTGACCACGCCCGCGTCGAGGCGCGACACGTCGAGCATGGTGTCCAGCGAATTGCCCAGCGCGTTCACCGCGCGCATCAGCTGCCGCGCATTGCGCCCGCCGTGGTGCTCGCGCAGCTCGTTTTCCAGCGCGGCGCCGAACAGGGCGATCGCGTGCAGCGGCTGGCGCAGGTCGTGGCTGGCGGTCGCGAGGAAGCGCGTCTTCTCCGCGCTCGCGCGCTCGGCCACGGCGATCTGCCTGCCGAGCTGTCCGGCCAGCGCCTCGTTCTCGAAGCGCAGCACCAGCGAGTCGGTCAGAAGCCTGTGCTGCTGGTTGCCCACGCGCAGCGTGAACAGCAGGTAGCCCAGGCTGAAGAGCGCGAGGAAGAAGTGCATCGCGTCGCCCTGCCAGGCCAGTACGGCGATCAGGCTCAGCATCATCGGCAGGGTGTAGCCGTACAGCGCGGGCCTGAGCGGCCACAGCAGCTGCATGGCGCGGGCGCAACTGCCGATGATGACCACCGTCACCACCGAGGTCACGGGCAGGTCGTCGGGCGAGATGAACAGCAGCGGCGCGCTCGCCATGCCCACGCCCACGGCGGTGACGGTGCGCGAGTGCCGGCGCGCCCAGCGCCTGGTGTCGGCGAGCGGCACGCCCGGGTGCCAGCGCGGCATGAGGAAGAGGAACAGTCCGAGCGAGAGATGCACCGCCATCCAGACCAGGATCCAGGTGCGCGGCTGGTGCACGTACATGGCGGTGCCCAGCGCCGCGCCCAGGCCGAAGTGCACGAACACCGACGCGTTGTAGGCCGCGTACACCGAGGCCACGTGCTCGCGCAGCACGCGCAGGGCCAGTTCGTCCGGCCCCGCGGGGAGGGGGAAGTCGGCGGATTCGCGTGACGGCTGCGGCGCGGTGGCATTCACCCGGCCGATGCTAGCGAGCGGGCCTGCACCGGGAAGTGCCAGAAGTCATGTCCCGGCGGGCAGCCTTCAGGAGATGTTCAGGCGAGCGATGCGGCGACAGCCTCCACACGTGCCCGGTGGATGGCCTCGCCGATCTTCGGTCCGGCGGCGCCGGACTGCTGGGCGGCCCTGGCCACCACGTCGGTGGGTACGGCCGCCGCCGTGGCCAGCACCGCGAGCAGGCGCTGGCGCGGCGCGTAGGGTGCGTCGCTGGCGCTGCGCGCATCGCACTCGCAGGCCTGCAGCGCCTCGGCGAAGCGCGCCGGCTTGCGGAAGGCATCGCAGCGCTCCAGCAGTCGGACCAGGCCGGCGGCGTCGAGCGCGCCGCTGCCGTCGATGTGGCCGTGTTCGCGCGCCACCACCTCGGCCAGTTCGCGGATCTCCACCGGCACGCGCCAGCGTTCGCACACCGCATGCAGCGCCTTCAGACCGGAAGGCCCGCTCCGGCCGAGGCCACCGGTCAGGCAGGCGAAGCGCACGGCCAGCGGCGCCTCCTGCCGCGCGGCGAGGTCGATCGACCGCATGGTTCGTGCGTCCGCTTCGATCTCGGGCAGCAGCACCGCCAGCGCACCGCACTCGCGCAGCACTTCGAACATGCGGGAAGGGCGCGTTTCCATCAGGCCGCGCGACAGCTCCTGCCACACGCGCTCCGGCACGAGCGCGTCGACTTCGCCGGCCGCCACCATCTCGCGCATCAGCGCCATGGTTTCCGGCGCCACGCCGAAATCGTCGAAGCGGGCGGCGAAGCGCGCCACGCGCAGGATGCGCACCGGGTCCTCGCGGAAGGCGTCGGTCACGTGGCGCAGCACCTTGTCGCGCAGGTCGCGCTGGCCGTGGAAGGGGTCGGCCAGGGTCTCGGGCGTGGGCTCGAAGCGGCCGTCGGCACCCACCAGCTCGGCCGGCAGCGCGATGGCGTTGACGGTGAGGTCGCGGCGCGCAAGGTCCTGTTCGAGCGTGACGTCGGGCGCCGCGTGCACGGTGAAGCCGCGATAGCCCGGCGCGCTCTTGCGCTCGGTGCGGGCGAGCGCGTATTCCTCGCGCGTCCGGGGGTGCAGGAACACCGGAAAGTCGCGCCCCACGGGCAGGTAGCCGCGCGCCACCATTTCCTCGGGCGTGGCGCCGACCACCAGCCAGTCGTGGTCGGATACCGGGCGGTCCAGCAGGCGGTCGCGCAGCGCGCCGCCGACGAGAAAGATCTTCATGGCCGCAGTGTAGGGATACTCCCCGGATTGAAAATAGAACGGTCGTTCGATAATCTGGCGACCGGACCGGGCAATCTGTCGTCATGCGGAAGATTTACAGCGGCGGTCACAGCCGATGCCCGCATCCGTAGAGGGATATTTCAATACAAAGGAGTAATTCTCATCATGAAGAAAACAACGATTGCGCTTGCAGCCCTGGGCGCCCTGGCGTCCGGCAGCGCGATGGCGCAACAGGCCGGCGACTGGGTCGTCGGTGCAGGGTGGTTCCATCTGTCACCGCAGGATTCGAGCAAGCCGCTGACCGTGACTTCGCCCATTCCGAGCGTGCTGGCCGGTTCCGGTGCCAGCGTGAGCGACTCCGACACCCTCGGTCTCAGCGCCACCTATTTCCTGGACAGCCACTGGGCGGTGGAAGGCGTGTTCGGCGTGCCCCCGAAGTTCAAGCTCAACGGCACCGGCACCCTCGGGCGCGTGGGGCAACTCGGCGAGGCCCGCCAGTGGAGCCCGACGATCCTGGGCAAGTATTTCTTCAACGAAGCCAACGACGCCTTCCGTCCCTTCGTGGGCCTGGGTGCCACCTATGTCTGGTACAGCGACGTCAAGCTGACCCCGAACCTGCAGGGCGCGCTGGCCTCGCAGTTCCACCAGTCGCCCTTCGCCGTGAACACCACGGCCAAGCTCGACAGCTCTTTCGCGCCGGTGATCAACGTGGGCGCCGCCTACCAGTTCGACAAGCACTGGGGCATCTCGTTCTCGGTGTCGTACATCCCCCTGAAGACCAAGGCCAAGCTGACGACCACCTCGGTCTACGGCCTGCCCGTGGCCACCAGCGAGGCCAGCCTGAAGCTGAACCCGATCGTCACCTACGTGTCGGCGACGTACAGGTTCTGATCCCCCGCCGAGGCGGCAGTCCTGGCCTTTCGAAGAGCCCTATCGCCCCGTGCGGTAGGGCTCTTCGAATTGCAGGAAGTCCTTTTCCGCGAGCCCCGCATCGATCCAGGCCTTGACGCCCGGCAGCGCCTGCACGCGTTCGATGTAGGCCGTGATGTGCGCCGGCACTGGCAGGCCGTAGGTCTTGATGCGGGTGCCGACCGGCGCGAAGTAGGCGTCGGCGATGCCGAACTCGCGCCCGAACAGCATCGGGCCGCCATGCGCGTCGAGCAGGCCGCCCCACATCTGCACGATGCGCGCGAGGTCGCTGGCGACTTCGGGCACTTCCTTCATCAGCCGCGCGCCCACCTCGGGCAGCGAGGCTTCGAGGTTCATGCCGCAGTGGTTGCGAAGGCCGCCGAAGCCCGAGTGCATCTCGGCGCAGACGCTGCGGGCGCGCGCCCGGTCGGCCGCGGCGCGGGGCCAGAGCTGCTTCTCGGGAAAGGTCTCGGCGAGGTATTCGGAGATGGCCAGCGTGTCCCAGATGACGAGGCCGTCGTCTTCCACCAGCACTGGCACCTTGGCCACCGGGTTCAGCGCGCCGATGGTGTGCTTGAACTGCGAGTCGGCCTCGAAGGAATCGAAGCGCACGGCGACTTCCTCGAAGTCGATGCCGGCCTGCTTCATCAGCACCCAGGGCCGCATGGACCATGACGAGTAGTTCTTGTTGCCGACGTAGAGCTTGCGCATGAGGGATCTCCGGTCCGTTGCGGGGTTTGAAACAAAGCCTTCGATGCTAGCCGTGCGCCGGAGGGCGATTGATGCCGAACGAGGCGCCAATTGATGCAGTGGCGCGCTGTCAGTGCCGGCGGCTGCCGTCCTTGCCGCTCCCGTTCTGCTTCTTCGGCCCGGACACGCGCTCGACGAGGCTCACCAGGCGCGGCACCAGCGCCAGCACGGCGAGCGCGAGCAGCGCGCTCGCCACGGCCGTCACCTCGCGGCCGAGCCCGCAGGCCATGCCGATGGCGGCCGTCATCCACAGGCCGGCGGCCGTGGTCAGGCCCTGCACGTGGCTCTCGTCCTTGCCCTGCTTGAGGATGGTGCCGGCGCACAGGAAGCCCACGCCCGCCACCAGCCCCTGTATGACGCGGCTCATGTCGGCCGGCACGATGCCGGTCTGCTGCGGGATCAGCACGAACAGCGCCGATCCGATCGCCACCAGCATGTGTGTGCGCACGCCGGCGGCCTTGCCCTGCTGCTCGCGCTCGAAGCCGAGTGCGAAGCCCAGCGCGCCCGCGAGCGTGAGGCGCAGCACGATGCGCGTGAGCTGGGCGACGTCGCCCGCATCCGAGAACTCGGACGCGATGGTGTCGAGGACTTCGTCGCGCCAGCTCATGTCAGATGGCTGGCTTCAGGGAAGGTCCTTGTTCGGCTCGGGCTCGGAGGCGTCGCGCGGGCCGACGCGGCCCAGGCGCTCCTTCAGCGACTGCGGCCGCCCGCTGATGATGGCGGCGTAGTTGGTGGTATTGGCCAGCACTTTCTTCACGTAGTCGCGCGTCTCGTTGAAGGGCACGTTCTCGGCCCAGATGGCGGCGTCGAGCACCGGCCCGTTGCGCCAGCTGCGCGGGCGGCCGGGGCCGGCGTTGTAGGCGGCGGCGGCCAGCGCCATGGAACCGTCGAAGTCGTCGAGCGCGAGCTTCAGGTAGTTGGTGCCGATGGTGATGTTGGTCTCGCGGTCGTTGATCTGGCTGGGCGAGAAGTCGCTCAGGCCGATCTTGCGGGCCGTCCAGCGCGCGGTGGCGGGCATGACCTGCATCAGGCCCGAGGCGCCGACGCCGGAGCGCGCGTCCATGATGAAGCGGCTTTCCTGGCGGATCAGGCCGTAGACGTAGGCCGGGTCGAGGCCGATGTCCTGGCTCTTGCGCAGCACCGTGTCGTGGAAGGGCATGGGGAAGCGCTGCTCCACGTCGACCACGCCCTTGGTGCGCTCGCTGGTGTTGATGCAGCGGTCCCACACCTCGCGCTGGCAGGCGAAGTCGGCCGCGGCCAGCAGCGCGCGGTCGTCCATGCCGCCCTTGTCGTGCAGGTTGGTGGCGTAGTTCCACTCGCGCGTGCCCTCGGGGCGCAGGCCGATGGCGATGGCGTAGAGGCCGCGCGCCAGAGAGGGGTTGCTGCGCGCGGCGGCTTTCTCCTCGGGCGTGAGAGGGGCGGGGCGCGTGGGCACCACGGTGCGCTGGCCCAGTTCCTCCAGCGCCAGCATTTCGTAGAAGCCGCGCGAGCCGGCGATGCTCTGGTAGAGCTCGCGGGCCTGGGCGCGGCGGTCGTCGCCGCCCGCGCTGGCCAGCGCGCGGGCCTTCCAGTAGACCCAGGTCGGGTCGAGCTGGGCGGTCTCGCTCATCGCGTTGATGGCAGGCACCACCTCTTTCCACTGGCCGGCGCGCAGCGCGGCGCGCACGCGCCAGGCGAGCATGTCGTCGGACAGGTCGCCGTTCTTGGTGACGTTGGCGAAGTAGCTGCCGGCCTGCGGCCACAGCTTGATGGCGGCGGCGCGGCCGATGGTGCCCCAGAGCCAGTTGCGCTCCTCGGCCGAGAGCATCGGGCCCCACTTGCTGTCGAGCTGCGAGGCGGCCTGCTCGGGGTCGGCGATGGCGACCTTGATGAGCGCGAGCACCACCAGCTCCTTGCGCGACTTGGCGGCCACGAAGGCGCGGCCGGTCAGGAACTTGGCCGAGCTCGCGTTGAGCTCCTCGAAGAGCGGCAGCGCGTCGGGCGCGGCGATGGTGACGGCGGCGCGCGCGGCCTGCGGGCGGTTGGCCTCCATGGCCAGGCGAGCCTTCTTCCAGACGTCGTTGGTCGACAGCAGGCGGGCGGCGACCATGCGGTCGGCGGCGGTGAGGCAGCCGTCGTCCAGGTCCTTCTGGGCGAACCAGTTGCGGCGCACCTCGTCGGCCTGCGCCTGCGTGGCGGTGCCGCTGCGCAGCGCGTCGACCAGGATCGCGTAGCAGCGCACCTGCGCGTCGTCGCCCATGCGGTAGCCGTCGAGCGAGGCGGAGAAGTTGTCCCAGTCGCGGCGCTGGCCGGTCAGCAGCAGCCAGTCGTTGCGCAGGCGGTCTTCCTGGTAGGTGCCGGGGTAGCGGGCGTAGAAGTCCTGCACTTCATTCGGGGCGGCTTCCTGCAGGCGGGCCTTGAGTTCCCAGTAGGCGGCCCAGGGTTCGAGCGCATGGCCGCGGGCCTGAGGCAGCAATGCCGTCAGCCGGGCCTTGTCGCCGCGCTGGAAAGCCTGCTTCATCTGGATCAGGACGTCGTCGTTGGTGTTGCTCTGGGCCGCGGCGGGCTGCTGCGAGAGCAGTGCGGCGAAGGCGATAACCGCGGAAAAAACCAGCGCGGGGACCGCATTGCGCGGATGGCAGCGCTTGGATGCCAAAATGCTTGGGAACTGCATCGGGGGATTATGGACAAGTCAAAGGGTGCCGACACCTCGGCAACGGCGAGTTTTCTTAAGGAACAGTTGAGGAAAGCCCTCATCGAGCAACGTCTGGCGATGCCCGACCGGCTGACACGCGCCGACCTGCTGCAGCGCGTGATGCGGATCTGGCTCGTGGGCCGGCCCGACACGGTGATCGGCGCCTACTGGCCGATCAAGGGCGAGTTCGATCCGCTGCCCGCACTGCACCGCTGGAAGGAGGACGGCGAGCTCATGGAAGAGCCGCAGCGCCGCCGCATCGGACTGCCGGTGATCGACAAAGTTCACAAGACCCTGACCTTCCACGCCTGGTATCCGGGCTGCCAGATGGAGGAAGACGCCTACGGCATTCCCAAGCCCAAGGACACCGAGCTGATCGTGCCCACGCTGCTCTTCGTGCCCTGCGTGGGCTACAGCGCCGGCGGCTACCGGCTGGGCTACGGCGGCGGCTTCTACGACCGCACGCTGGCGGCGCTGGAGCCCCGGCCGTTCACGGTGGGGCTGGGCTTCACCAACGGCTTCGTCGCGGACTTCGTGCCCGAGGCGCACGACCTGCCGCTGGACGCCATCCTCAACGACAACGGCGTCGTCTGGCCCGTGGCCTGACTCTCCCCCAGGCTTCGCGCGCTTCGTGTCGCGCACTGGGCTCTCCCCCAGTCTTCGCGCACTTCGTGTCGCTTCGCCAACCCCCTTCCGGGGGCAACACCAGCGGCCCGGCGGAGCCGGTTCCGCGGTGTTCCTGGAAGAAGCTGCCAGGCTGTTCTTTCTCTTGAACCTCAGTCGATGTCGTCGACGGTGTCCGGGTCGGGCACTTCGCCGATGGTCTCGCGCGTGGTCACGGCCTGCAACTGCAGCCAGTCGCAGAAGGCCCTGATCTCCGGGCGCTGCATGCTGCGCGGGCCGGCGATCATCCAGTAGGACATCGGCGAATCCATGCGGTGCTGCGGCAGCACCTCGACGAGGTCGCCGTTGGCCAGGCTCTCGGCGATCAGCGAGCTGCGCGCCAGGGTCACGCCCTGACCGGTGAGGGCGGCCTGCACCATCTGGTAGGCGTAGTTGAAATACAGCCAGCGCTTGGGCTGTGCGCGCTCCAGCCCGTTCACCTCGAACCAGCGGCGCCAGGTCAGCCATTCGAGGTGCGTGCGGTGGGCGTCGCCGGCCTCGATCAGCGTGAACCGGGTCATGTCCTCCGGCGTCTTGATCGGCGGGCTGCTCTTCAGCAGCCAGGGGCTGGCCACGGGCGTGAGCGTTTCGCCGAACAGGCGCACGGCGCCGGAGGGCATGGAATCGCGCGGGCCGTAGCGCAGGGCGATGTCCACGTCGGCCACGTCGAGGTCGACCGCCACGTCGCTGGCGTCGATGCGGATGTCGATCTCGGGGTTGTCCCGCTGGAAGGCCTCCAGCCGCGGGATCAGCCACATCGAGGCGAAGGAGGCGAAAGTGGTCAGCGACACGCTCTGGCGCCCCGCGCTCTGGCGGATCTGGCGCACGGCCGTGTCGATGCGCGGCAGCGACTGCTGCACCGCCAGCAGCAGCAGGGCCCCGGCGCTGGTGAGCTCCACCGCGCGCGTATGACGCAGGAACAGGGCCACGCCCACTTCTTCTTCCAGCGACTGGATCTGCCGGCTCACCGCCGACTGGGTCAGTGCCATTTCCTCCGCCGCCGCCCGGAAGTTCAGGTGGCGGGCCACCGCCTCGAAGGCGCGCAGGTGCCCCGCGGAGATCGGGCGGGAGCGCAGATGGGTCTGGGAATGTTGCATGGGTATGAATCGAGGGCGGTTCGCGGCCGGTCAATTGATGCGAAACCAGCATCAGTAGGCTACCTCGTTTTCATTGGACCGCCAACGCCGTAGAAACGATCATTCATTCCCGAACTGCGCCATTGCCTCTTTCTGTCAAGCGCGTCGGCACAGCCCCAAGGAGTTACACCATGTCCACCGCCGTCTGCACCACCGAATCGCTCTCGTCCCTCACCGTCCCGGCTCGCGCCGCCACCGTTCCGCCGGCCGTGCGCCGCGGTGCGTGGCAGATCGCTCCCGGCGAGGCGATGAGCCTGAAGGCGCGGGCGGCCAGCATCCTGCGCGTCAGGCAGGGCCGCGTGTGGATCACGCCGGACGCCACGCTCGCTAACCCCAGCGAAGACCTGGTGCTCGCACCCGGCGAGTCGCTGATGGTGGCCGCAGGCCAGCGCATCGTGATGGAGGCGTGGGATGGCTATGGCGCCACCTACAGCTGGGACAACGCCTGATCGTTCCAGTCTCCAGGTGCTTGAAAAGGCGGCTTCGGCCGCCTTTTCCTTTTTTGGGGCCGCTCAGCCGTTGATGTCGAAGCTGGGTACCAGCGCCAGGAAGTGCCTCAGCGCCGCTTCCCCGGTCAGCGCATGCACGCCCGCCATCAGGTCGGGACCCTCGCATTCCGCCAGCCCCATGCCGAAGCCGCTGTAGCGGCGAACTTCCAGAGGGGCCCGGTGGACCACCCTGACGTCCACATGGCGCGGATCCTTCTCGATCCGCTCCATCAGCGCACTGACGGCGTCGGCCGGGCCTTCCAGGTGCTGGCAGAAACGCATTCCGTCGAACACCAGGAGGCCCGTGATGCCGTGCAGCGCGTTCTGGGTACGGGCCCGGGAGACGATCTGTCCCACGGTCTGCGGGGGCAGGCTGTGCGAGAGCATGCTGCAGTAGAAGATTTCGTGAAGTGGGAGCGTTGCTTCGTCGGTCATGCGTTCGGAGTCGGAGGGGCGCGCCGAGTGTAGGTGGGCGGGGAAGGCCTCGAAATGTCAAAAGACACAGGCCGGCCGCCTATAGTGCGGTGTGAAATTCGAGGACTACCCAGCTGCCGCGGCCCCGCCCGTCGGCGCGAATCCGTGCGACCGGTGCGCGCTGCGCCGCCTCGACGCCTTCCTGCCGTGCTCGCAGGAGGAGCTGAAGACCATCCAGTCCTTCCGCGTGGGCGCCCGCCACGTGGAGGCCGGCGGCTCGATCATCGAGGAGCACCGGCGCAGCCCGCAGCTGTTCACCCTCTACGCGGGGTGGGCATTCCGCTACAAGACGCTGAGCGACGGCCGGCGGCAGATCCTGAGCTTCCTGGTGGCCGGCGATTTCCTCGGCCTGCAGGACGAGTTCGCCGACGGCCAGACCCACGGCGTCGAGGCGGTCACCGACGTCACGCTGTGCGCCTTCTCGCGCGACCGGCTGTGGGAGCTGTTCCATGCGCAGCCCAAGCTCGGCTACGACATCACCTGGCTGGCCGCGCGCGAGGAGAAGATGGTGGACGACAACCTCGTCACCACCGGCCGGCGCAATGCCGGCGAGCGGGTGGCGATGCTGCTGATGCACCTGTACCGCCGGGCGCAGCGCGTAGGCATGGAGCGCGACGGCTGGGTCGAGTTTCCGTTCAGCCAGCAGCACATCGCCGACGCGCTGGGGCTTTCGCTGGTGCACACCAACAAGACGCTGCGGCGGCTGCAGCGCCTGGGGCTGTACAAGATCGACGCCGGCTGGCTGCGCATCATGGAGCCGCATGCGCTCGAAGCGCTGGGCGACTACTTCGAGCGGCCGATGCGGCCGACACCGCTGTTCTGAGCTCCGCCTGCCGGAGCCGGCGTCTTCAGCGCGCCGCCACCAGCTGGCGCAGGTCGTCCTGGTAGGCCTGCAGCCGGCGCACCGCCTGCGCGCGCTGGCTGGCACTGGTGCCGTTGTGCATGGCCGCGGTGTTGCGGCAGCCTTCCTGCAGCAGGGCCTGCTGATGGTCGCGCCAGGGCCCGGGCGGCGGCTCGGCGATGCGCTGGATGTAGTCGTGCAGCGCGGCGCGCGCCTCGGCGGGCGAAGGCTTGCCGGCGGCGAAGCCGCGCAGCAGCCTGAGCGCTTCCTGCTGGCGCTTGCGGCGCTCGGCGTCCGCGAGCTTCGGGTCGAACACCGACTGCGCGACCTGCTGCTTCAGCAGCTCGCGCTGCTCGGCGCTCAGGCGGCCGTAGAAGTCCTCGGTGCGCTCGAGGAACTGGTCGTAGCGCTTTTCCTGCACCTGGGCCGGCGTGCGGTCGAGCCAGTCCTTGCGGTATTCGGCGTTGTTCTTGGCGTATTTGCGCTCCAGCTGCTGCAGCTGCGCCTCGGTCAGGCTCAGGGCCAGTTCGGCGCCCGCGGGCTCGGCGCGCTCGGTCACGGCCAGCAGGCGCTCGCGGATGCGGTCGGCCATGGCGCAGACCTGCTCCGGCGTGACCTCGCCCGGTGCCATGGCCTGGGCCTCCTTCAGCAGCGAGGCCAGGCGCGGCAGCTCGTTCTGCCGGTGCCAGGCCAGCAGCTGGTCGAGCTCGTCACGCACCTTCGGGGTCTGGGTGCCGTCGAAGTCGAGGTAGCCGTCGAGCCACCAGTAGCTCACCGTCGGCAGGTTGTTGTAGGCCAGCTGGATCGCGCTGCAGGCACCCAGGGCGGCCGCCACGAGCAGCGCGCCGATAATTCGAGCCCATGCCGAGCAAGTCGCGCAACGAATCCTGGAAAAGAAACGCATGAATCAGCCTCCGCAACAGAACAACGACCACGGACCGATCGACGTCGTCATCATGGCCGCCGGCAAGGGTACCCGCATGAAGAGCCGTCTGCCCAAGGTGCTGCACCGGCTGGGCGGCCGCGCTCTGCTGGCGCACGTGGCGGGCACGGCCGCGCGCATCGGGGCGCGCGACGTGGTGGTGGTCACGGGCCACGGCGCGGACCAGGTCGAGGCGGCCATGGCCGGCGGCGTCGGCAATGCCGCGGTGCGCTTCGCGCGCCAGGAGCCCCAGCTGGGCACCGGCCACGCGGTGCAGCAGGCCGCGCCGCTGCTGGCGGACGACGGCACGGTGGTCGTGCTCTCCGGCGACGTGCCGCTCATCGGCGAGGAAACCCTGCGCGCGCTCGTCGCCGCCAGCGCCGGCCGCAAGCTGGCGCTGCTGACCATCGAGTTCGACGACCCCACGGGCTACGGCCGGGTCATCCGCGCAGCCGGCAGTGGTGACGTGCAGGCAGTGGTCGAGCACAAGGACGCCACCGAGGCCCAGCGCGCGGTGCGCGAGATCTACAGCGGCGTGATGGCCGTGCCCGCGCGCGTGCTCAAGGGCTGGCTCGGCCGGCTGGACAACCGCAACGCCCAGGGCGAGTACTACCTGACCGACGTGGTGAAGCTGGCGGCCGCCGACGGCGTGCCCGTGGTCGCGCACATCACCACCGACGCGCTCCAGGTGGCCGGCATCAACAGCCCCGCCCAGCTCGCGGCGCTGGAGCGCGCATGGCAGCTGCGCCAGGCGAATGCGCTGATGGAGCAGGGCGTGCGCCTGGCCGACCCGGCGCGCTTCGACCTGCGCGGCACGCTCGAATGCGCGGGCGACGTGGAGATCGACGTCAACTGCGTGTTCGAAGGCGCGGTGTCGCTGGGCGAGGGCGTGCGCATCGGCGCGAACTGCGTGATCGCCAACGCGCGCATCGAGGCCGGCGCGGTGATCCATCCCTTCACCCACATCGAGGGCGAGAAGGCCGGCGTCACCGTCGGCGCGGGCTCGCTGATCGGCCCCTTCGCGCGGCTGCGGCCGGGCGCGCAGCTGGGCGCCGAGGTGCACATCGGCAATTTCGTGGAAGTGAAGAACTCCACGCTGGCCGCCGGCGCCAAGGCCAACCACCTGGCCTACCTGGGCGATGCCACCGTGGGCGAGCGCGTGAACTACGGCGCGGGCAGCATCACCGCCAACTACGACGGCGCCAACAAGCACCGCACCGTGATCGGCGACGACGTGCACGTGGGCAGCAACTGCGTGCTGGTGGCGCCCATCACCATCGGCGCGGGCGGCACCATCGGGGGCGGCTCGACCATCAACAAGTCGACCGAGCCGGGCGCGCTGACCGTGGCGCGCAGCAAGGCGGTGAGCTTCCCCAACTGGAAGCGTCCCCAGAAGAAGCCGAAGGCCTGACGACGGCCTTCAGGCCCCCGATGCCAGCGGCATCCGGGGCTCGAACTTCGCGCGCTTCAGGCTGAAGAAGGCCTTGACGTTGCGCACGTTCGCGTCGGCCGTGAACAGGCGCTGCGTGAGCGCGCCGTAGTCCGGCATGTCGCGCGCCGCCACCACCAGCACGAAGTCGGGGCCGGGCGACACGCGCCAGCACTGCTGCACCGCGTCGTCGGCGATCACGCGCGCCTCGAAGGCGTCGAGCGAGGCGGCGTCCTGGCGGTCGAGCGAGATCTCGATGACCGCCTGCAGGCCGTGGCCCAGCACCGTGGCGAGCCGCTCGGGCGACAGCAGCGCGATCTGGCGCTCGATCAGGCCGATCTCGCGCAGGCGCTGCACGCGTCGCAGGCAGGTGGGCGGGGAGATGCCTACGTCGGCCGCCAGGCGCTGGTTGGTCTGGGAGGCGTCGCGCTGCAGGGCGTCTAGCAGGCGCAGGTCGGTTGAATCGAGCGAGATTGATTCCATATTCGAAGGAATTATGGAATAAAACTCCAATTAACAGAAATGAAGAAATAAAAGTCCGAAATCAATGAAACTTCGAATGCATATTTCTTCTTTGCCTTCCTACCATCGAGTCTCTTCTCCATTCAAAGGCAGCTCACCATGTGCGGCATCGTCGGGGCAGCGTCCCATCGCAACATCGTTCCGGTCCTCGTGCAGGGCCTCCAGCGGCTCGAGTACCGCGGCTATGACTCCTGCGGCGTCGCGGTGCATGCCGGCGGCCTGACGCGGGCGCGCACCACCTCGCGCGTGGCCGACCTCGTGGCGCAGGTGCGCGACGACAAGGTCGAGGGCCTCACCGGCATCGCCCACACGCGCTGGGCCACGCACGGCGCGCCGGCGGTGCACAACGCGCATCCGCACTTCAGCCATGGCCCCGGCGCCGACGCGCAGGCCGCGCGGCCGGGCCGCATCGCGCTGGTGCACAACGGCATCATCGAGAACCACGAGACGCTGCGCGCCGCGCTCGAAGCCAAGGGCTATGCGTTCGAGAGCCAGACCGACACCGAGGTCATCGCCCACCTCGTCGACAGCCTCTACGACGGCGACCTGTTCGAGGCGGTGAAGGCGGCCGTGCTGCAGCTGCACGGCGCCTACGCCATCGCCGTGATCTGCCGCGACGAGCCGCAGCGCGTGGTCGGCGCGCGCGCGGGTTCGCCGCTGATCCTGGGCGCGGGCAAGGACGGCGCCGAGAACTTCCTTGCCAGCGACGCGATGGCCCTGGCCGGCGTGACCGACCAGATCGTCTACCTGGAAGAGGGCGACGTGGTCGACCTGCAGCCCGGCAAGTACTGGGTCGTCGACAAGAACCACAAGCCGGTCACCCGCCAGGTGCGCACCGTGCTCGCCCACAGCGGCGCGGCCGAACTCGGCCCGTACCGCCACTACATGCAGAAGGAAATCTTCGAGCAGCCGCGCGCCATCGGCGACACGCTCGAGGGCGTGGAGGGCATCGTGCCCGAGCTGTTCGACGGCATCGGCCAGGACGGCGCCACCGGAGCGAGCGCGCACCGCGTGTTCCAGGACATCGACAAGATCCTCATCCTCGCCTGCGGCACCAGCTACTACAGCGGCTGCACCGCCAAGTACTGGCTGGAAGGCATCGCGAAGATTTCCACGCAGGTCGAGATCGCGAGCGAATACCGCTACCGCGAATCGGTGCCCGACCCGAAGACGCTGGTCGTCACCATCAGCCAGTCGGGCGAAACCGCCGACACGCTGGCCGCGCTCAAGCACGCTCGCTCGCTGGGCATGGAGCAGACGCTGACCATCTGCAACGTCGCCACCAGCGCGATGGTGCGCGAGTGCAAGCTGGCGTACATCACGCGCGCCGGCGTGGAAATCGGCGTGGCCTCGACCAAGGCCTTCACCACGCAGCTCGCGGGTCTGTTCCTGCTCACGCTGGCCATCGCGCAGGCCAAGGGCCGGCTGAGCGAGGCCGAGGAGGCGCGCTACCTGAAGGAGATGCGCCACCTGCCGGTCGCGCTGCAGTCGGTGCTCGCGCTGGAGCCGCAGATCATCGGCTGGGCCGAAGACTTCGCGCGCAAGGACAACGCGCTCTTCCTCGGCCGCGGGCTGCACTACCCGATCGCGCTGGAAGGCGCGCTCAAGCTCAAGGAAGTGACCTACATCCACGCCGAGGCCTACGCCGCCGGCGAACTCAAGCACGGCCCGCTCGCGCTGGTCACCAGCGAGATGCCCGTGGTGGCCGTGGCCCCCAACGACGCGCTGCTCGAAAAGCTCAAGAGCAACCTGCAGGAAGTGCGCGCCCGCGGCGGCGTGCTCTACGTGCTGGCCGACGGCGACACGAAGATCAGGAGCGGCGAAGGCCTGCACGTGATCCGCATGCCTGAGCACTACGGCGCGCTCTCGCCGATCCTGCACGTGGTGCCGCTGCAGCTGCTGGCGTATCACACGGCGTGTGCGCGCGGTACCGATGTGGACAAGCCGCGAAATCTGGCGAAGAGCGTGACGGTGGAGTGATGCGGCGGGCAGCTTGGCTGCCGTGCCTAAGAAAAATATAGTCAGTCGAGAAGAATAAGGACTGTCGAAGAATAGGAAGCCAAAGTCTGTCGGGTGCTCCAATGGAGGATACGGCGCATGAGGCCGAAGGCTTCATTTGTTTGACATGGCAAGTTGCATCAGCTGCACATGTCGTTGCCAGTGAGCTCGGCCCTCGGTGAGCAGGCAACTGGTCGTTCACTGCTTGTCGGGATGCATCCAGACCCGCTATAGTTTGGACGCGGCTATGGGGGCCCTTCCTTCTAAAACCTGTCAACCTAGGGTCCCCGCTTTCCGCTCGTCGCCTGCCTCCGGCAGGCGATCCTGTTTCAGGGAGGAGGAGCATGAACGAAATCTACTTGCGCCGGCGCATGCGACTGCATGTGCGCTCGGGTGAGGGGGGCGTCACCCCCGAGCAACTTGCCTCGATGCTCAAGGAGATTGAGCCGCTGGGGTTTGTGCTGGCCGACGAGGTGGTCTCGCGGTTGTCTTCCCTGCCGTTCGAGGATGCTGCCCGTACGCTGCGTGGCGTGATGCAGGACATGCGCAAGCTTGTGGGTGCACATCGCCAGCACGAGCCTTTGCACCCCGGCTTCCCGAGCCAGGTGATGGCGCTGTCGGAAGCGCAGCTGTACCTGAATGCGCTCAGCCACTATGTGAGCCTGCGCCGCATGCCCAACACGGACGAGAAGCGTCCACCGCTGCTTCACAAGCGATACCCGCGCATTGTGGAGTTGGGTTCTGTAGAGGACTTCGAGACGATCTGCACGAAGCTGGCGGGCTCGGCGGTGTCCCTGTCCGAGCAAGACCGGGCCGACCTCATCTGGTTCGTGCGTCAGTATCGGGCTGACATTTTTCGATTGTTGCCCGCGAAGTTCCCGTTCAAGGAGAACCTGGCGTTACTGGGGTCACAGCTGGTCATCCATGTGGGGACCGACGAGCGCACACACCGTTTCGTCAAGGACAACTTCCGCACCGCGACCGATGTGCTGCGCCTGGCCGTGGCTCTCTCGGGAGGCGATGTGTCGCTGGCTGCCTCCACGCGCTTCGTCTCTTTCTCGCGCCACCAGCGCAGGATGCTGCTGGCATTGCTCGAGGACTGCGGTGGCTTGATCGAGGACATGCATCGAAGGATTGAGCCGTTTAAACGACTGGGCGAGCGGCTGCACCCCGGCGAACAGGCCGAACGCTATCCCAAGGCTGCTGCGGCGTTCGGCGTTGTCCGCAACGGCCTGCCAGTCGCAAGCTTCAATAGCCGCGTTGAACAGGCATTGGCCGCGGGGGATATCCGAGGCGCGGCGCAGGTACTGGAAGACCGACCTGGGGAATATGCGCGTCGGCTCGATGCATTGCTGCGAAAGAGCGAAGAGCCCCAAGCGCTTCTGCAGCGCTTCGCCGAGTTGGCCCCGCGGGTGTCGACGACGGTCTTGCTGCAGGTCCTGGCGCATTTCCAAGCTCGGGCAGACGAAGGTCGGCTGCGCGTGTTCTTTCCGAAGGGCGATGTTGCGAAGGTCTTTGCACTGGAGGACCGCCGCGCCGCGATCGACCTGGATACCGCGCAACGGGTGGTGCACGGTTGCAAGCAGGCGCTGTTGGCAAGGTTTGCTCAACTGCCTCCCCTGGGCCGCTGTCATGTCGATCCGGCGCTGGCGAGTTATGTGGTGCCGATGTCGCAGCGTGCTGCATCCAAGACGTTGCGGACCTTCGCGCGGGGCAGCCGAATCCCGATGCCGGATGGCGGGTTCGTGCGTCTCTTCCTATGGTGGATGAATGGCCGTTCGCGGGTCGACATCGACCTCTCCGTGGTGTTCTACGGCGATGACTACCGCTACGTGGACACCATCGCTTTCTACAACCTGCGTGGCTGGGGCGCACACCACAGTGGCGACATCGTCGACGCGCCGAAGGGGGCCGCCGAGTTCATCGATCTGGACGTGCAGTTGCTGCGCTCCAGAGGCGTGCGTTTCGTGATGATGTGTATCAACAGCTACTCGGGTCAGGCCTACTGCGATCTGCCGGAGTGCTTTGCGGGCTGGATGTCTCGCAAGAACCTCAATTCGGGCGAGCCCTTCGAAGCCCGCACGGTGGTGGACCGTGTCGATCTTGCCTCCGACACCCGGATCAGCCTGCCTCTTGTGCTGGACCTGGAGCGTCGTGAAGTGCTATGGGCAGACTTCGCGCTGCGGGACCACCCGCGCTTCTCCAACAGCGTGGCGGGCAACCTGGCGGGCGTCTCGCTGATGCTGCGCGCTTTGCACGAGATGGTGAAACCCGACTTGCACACGCTGATGTCCTTGCACGCCCTTGCCCGCGGTACGTTGGTGGATACGCCGGCGGAGGCGGAGACGAGATTCGGAGTGGGTCGTGGGTGCACTGTTACGCCATTGGATGGTGACGAAATCCGTTCCAACTATCTGAAGTAGAGACGTTGTAGTCGGCCAGATAGTGATCCTTCGCTATCGCGGCGCTCGGTCTCTGCTGGGGCGCAAGCGGGTTCAAGGAATTCTGGTCAAGTCAGATGTTTCAGGGTCGCCAGTAGGATTTTATTTGGCGGCTCAGGAGCAGGCTTGCGGGCGCAATCCAATCTGACGATGGCCACGCACTCGCGTCGTGGCTTCACTTGCGGTCGGCGCAGCGCTAACTCCCGGAGGCGATGTCACGGCGCCGCTATGTTTGCCCGCCTCAAGGCCAGACTTTCGATGAAGCCGTCCGATCCCCCGCTGCAGCCCTGTCCTTGCCGCCACCGAATCCACTGCTGAGCGCGACCGAGCGCGCGATTGCCGCGGCCTGGGGTGACGACTCCGTCTATAAGGATGATGGCGAGCCCGCGCATGTCGCCAGGCTGATACCAGCTGCCGCAGCAGCTGGTATCAGCTTGGGCTTGCGCCGCTCTTCCCAAGGGCGGCTTGACCGTGACAGGGGTCTTCTGCCATCACAGACCCAAGGTCAAATGGACGCCCGCATCTCCGATGACCCAGAAGTTGTACGGTCCGGAACTGGCCGACTTGGTGTTGGTCGTCGAATCTCCGAATGCGTCTGCTAGAAAGGCTCGCTTCTGCCCGCGAGCAGGTTGGTCATCTTGTGAATGACGAAGGCCTCCACCATGTGCACGCCCCGGTAGGACAGGGTTTCGTGGCGGTCATTCGTGTTGCTGTCCGAGCGATAGAAGTTGCCGCGCAGCTGATTGGCCCGCTCGGCCATCCGGTCGTTGTTCGTGATGCGCCACCTGACCTTGTAGGCGTTCGCGAGCGGCATGCCGGAACTGCTGACCGCCTCGAACCGGATGGCGCCGCCGCGCGCGACAGGGCTCTTGGCTCTTGGCTGGTTGAACCAGCGATATGGTGGTGAGAGTCAGCGAGTACACCGATTCATTCGTCGGCGAGTCAAGATCACACACGGCTTTCGGCTGCCTCATCAATTCGGGGGATGTTTTCCCTGGTCTGCTGCCGCAAGATGAAGCGCGGCCTTCGGATCCTTTTGGGCATGAAGGATCTCGTTCATCCGGAGAAGCAGATCAGGAGGGATTCATGGCAAACAGGCTTTTCATGCGCTTGGTACGGTGCGGTCGCTTCATCGCATTGCGGGGCTTCCCCGTTCTGGTGGCACTTGCGCTGGCGGCCTGCGCGACCGCGCCGGCTCCGCTGATCGTTCCCGCGGGAATCCCCCGGATCGAGGACGCGAAGAAAGGGCATCCGGTAAAGGTCGCGGTGTTCTATGGAACGAATCGCACCCCGGTCGCAAGGCCCGTCTACTTCGACGACAACGAGGCAACGCAAGTCCAGTATGGGTATACCCTGGTCAGCCTGCCGTGGATCCATGAAAAGGGTGAGGTCGAAACGCCGACCGTCTTCGACCGGGACAAAAGCAACCCGGACAAGTTCATGCTTCTCCTCGACGCGGTGCCCTTGAGGCCCGAGGAGTTCATCGTGCAGGTGAATCGATCCTTCGGCGCCGCTCCCCGAAAGAACATCGGCTTCGTATTCGTGCACGGCTTCAATGTCCCTTTCCGCGATGCCGCGCTGCGAACGGCGCAACTCGCCGTGGACATGCAACTGCCCGTGGTGCCGGCCTTTTTCAGTTGGCCCTCGAATGGCGAGTCGCCCGTCGAGGGAACCGCCAACTATTTGCGGGACTTCACCAAGGCCATCAGCTCCATTCCCGCGCTCGAGGAGTTTCTCGTCCAGTTCGGAGAGAAGACCCGCGCCGATGAAATCTTCGTCCTTGCGCACAGCATGGGCTCCTGGACGACGACCCATGCACTGATGTCTCTCGCCTTGAATCGCCCGAAGCTGACGGCAAAAGTGAAGCTGGTTACGCTGGCGGCTCCCGACATCGATGCCAGGGTGTTCACGGTGCAGATCGCGCCAGCGATGGTCAAGGCCGGCTACGCTGTGAACCTCTATGCATCGGACAACGACAAGGCGCTGAACGCTTCCAGGATCGTCTGGGGGAGGGCTCGCGCGGGCATTGCGGGCACGGCGCTGGCACTCTCGCCCGGCATCGAGACCGTCGATGCGAGCGACATTAGCACCGACGTTCTCGGGCATTCGAAGTACGGCGATTCACCCGTCCTGCTGAGGGACATGGCTCTCTTCTACAGCGGTATGCGCGCGAGCCAGAGGCCTGGATTGACCATGAAGCGCCTTGGCGAGCAGAACTATTGGCAGATCCAGACTCCGCCGCGCTGAGGGCTCCCTTCAGGCGGCACGCTCCGCGATGGGCTCCCCCGACGCGCCCGCGCTGCTCACATTGGGTGAATAGCTCTTCGCTATTCACCCAATGAACCCAATTTGGTTGATGGATGGGCCCGGCCTACCTAGACTGAGCCCGCTCCACCCCCGAGCACCCGACAACCAAAGGAGAACCCCTTGTCCGATGAAGCCAAATGCCCGTTCCCGGGCCATGCAACCACCGGCACCGCTCGTCGCGCCGCGACGAACACCGACTGGTGGCCCAACCAGCTCAACCTGAAGCTGCTGCACCAGCACTCCGCCAAGTCCAATCCCATGGGCGAGGCTTTCGACTACGCCAAGGAGTTCAAGACCCTCGACCTCGACGCCGTCGTCCAGGACCTCCGCGCGCTGATGACCGATTCGCAGGACTGGTGGCCCGCCGACTACGGCCACTACGGGCCGCTGTTCATCCGCATGGCCTGGCACTCGGCCGGCACGTATCGCACCTTCGACGGCCGCGGTGGCGGCGGTGCGGGCGCGCAGCGCTTCGCGCCGCTGAACAGCTGGCCCGACAACGGCAACCTCGACAAGGCGCGCCGCCTGCTGTGGCCGATCAAGCAGAAGTACGGCCGCAAGCTCTCGTGGGCCGACCTGATGATCCTCACCGGCAACGTCGCGCTGGAGTCCATGGGCTTCAAGACCTTCGGCTTCGCCGGCGGCCGCCCCGACATCTGGGAGCCGGAAGACGACGTCAACTGGGGCGCCGAGAACAAGTGGCTGGGCGACGAGCGCTACAGCGGCGAGCGCGATCTCGCCAACCCGCTCGCGGCCGTGCAGATGGGCCTGATCTACGTGAACCCCGAGGGCCCGAACGGCAACCCCGATCCGCTGAAGTCGGCCCGCGACATCCGCGAGACCTTCACCCGCATGGCGATGAACGACGAGGAAACCGTGGCGCTCACCGCCGGCGGCCACACCTTCGGCAAGGCCCACGGCGCGGGTGATCCGGCCAAGGTCGGCGTCGAGCCGGAAGGTGCCGACATCGAGGAGCTGGGCCTGGGCTGGAAGAACAGCTTCGAAAGCGGCATCGGCGTGCACGCCACCACCAGCGGCATCGAAGGTGCCTGGACGCCGACGCCCACCAAGTGGGACAACAGCTACTTCGAGACGCTCTTCGGCTACGAATGGGAGCTCACGAAGAGCCCGGCCGGCGCGCACCAGTGGAAGCCCAAGGGCGACACCGGCGCGAACACCGTGCCCGATGCGCACGATCCGTCGCGCCGCCACGCCCCCATGATGACCACGGCCGACATGGCCATGCGCGTGGACCCGGCCTACGAGAAGATCTCGCGCCGCTACATGGCCAACCCGCAGGAGTTCGCCGACGCCTTCGCGCGCGCTTGGTTCAAGCTCACGCACCGCGACATGGGCCCGCGCGCCCGCTACCTTGGCAAGCTGGTGCCTAAGGAAGAGCTGATCTGGCAGGACCCGATCCCCGCCATCGACCACCCGCTGGTCGACGACAAGGACACCGCGGCGCTTAAGGCCAAGGTGCTGGCCTCGGGCCTGGGCATCGGCGAACTGGTGCGCACCGCCTGGGCCTCGGCCTCGACCTTCCGCGGCAGCGACAAGCGCGGCGGCGCCAACGGCGCGCGCATCCGTCTCGCGCCGCAGAAGGACTGGGAAGTGAACCAGCCGGCCGAGCTGTCGAAGGTGCTGTCGGTGCTCGAAGGCATCCAGAAGGAGTTCAACGCGGCGCAGGCAGGCGGCAAGAAGAAGATCTCGCTGGCCGACCTGATCGTGCTGGCGGGCAACGCGGCCGTCGAGGCGGCCGCGAAGAAGGCCGGGCAGGACGTGACCGTGCCCTTCTCGCCGGGCCGCATGGACGCTTCGCAGGCGCAGACCGACGTCGAATCCTTCGGCGTGCTGGAGCCGACGGCCGACGGGTTCCGCAACTACCTGCGCAAGGGCACCAACCCCGCGGCCACCGCCGACCTGCTGCTCGACAAGGCGCAGCTGCTGCGCCTGGGCGCGCCGGAGATGACGGTGCTGGTCGGCGGCCTGCGCGTGCTGGGCGCGAACTTCGGGCAGTCGCCGAACGGTGTCTTCACCAAGCGGCCGGAGACGCTGAGCAACGACTTCTTCGTGAACCTGCTCGACATGCGCACCGCCTGGAAGAAGTCGGCCGCGGACGCCAACGTGCTCGAAGGACGCGACCGCACGAGCGGCGAGGTGAAGTGGACGGCCACCACCGCCGACCTGGTGTTCGGCTCCAACTCGCAGCTGCGCGCGCTCTCCGAGGTCTATGGCTCCAGCGATGCGCAGCAGGTGTTCGTGCGCGACTTCGTGGCCGCCTGGGCCAAGGTGATGGACCTCGATCGCTTCGACCTCAGGTGATCGACCGCGAACGGGAGGCCGGCTCCAGCCGGTCTCCCGCCGCGTGCACCAGCAGTGAATGAACGAAGCCCCGGTCCGAAGCAGGCCGGGGCTCTTCAGCAAAAGAATGACAGCAGGAGACAACCATGCTCGTCGTGAAAAAGGACAAGGCACCTGCGACGCCATCCTCGGAGTTCTTCCAGGCCGGGCAATGGCTCCGTCTGCTCGAGCAGCTGGACATCATCCTGGCGACCGTGCAGGGCGACGACGCCAATCCCATACTCCGCCGCTTCGGCCCGCGCCGGCGCAACGCCATCGTTCGCCGCCTGATGCTCGAGCGCAGCCGCCTGGTCAAGGAGATGGAGGCCTTCGGCCAGGTGGCGCTGCTGGACTTCGCGAGGAACAACGGCCCCGTGGCCGGCGCCTCGCCTACGCGCCGGCACCTGGACGTCGAGTTCAAGCTGCTCGGCGAGGCATTCGACCAGTGCTCCAGGGATCTTTCTCCCGACACGCAGGCCTCGCTGCGAAAGTGGCTGCTCGCGCGCTCGCACATGCACAAGGAGCACGCCCGGTTTCTGCAGACCTACTGACGGATCGACCGGCGCAGCGAGAAGGCTGGTACCGTCGGCCTCGACACCAGCAGGAGCCTTGCATGAAACCCCAGCCCATCGAATACGCGGATGCTTCAGCGGAAGTGCGCGCGGTCTTCGACGACATCAAGACCACGCGCAACGTGCCCGACGTCAACAACTTCTGGAAGTACCTCGCCAACGACCCCGCCACCCTCAGGCGCACCTGGAGCAGCCTGAAGGAAGTGATGGCGCCCGGCGCGCTCGACCCGGTGGTGAAGGAGATGGTCTACCTCGCCGTGAGCGTGACCAACGGCTGCGGCTACTGCACCGCGAGCCATCACGCCGGCGCCGAGAAGGCCGGCATGACGCCCGCGATGTTCGCCGAGCTCATGGCCGTGGTCGGCATGGCCAACGAGACCAACCGGCTCGTCAATGGTTACCGCGTGCCGATCGATCCCGCGTTCGACAAATAGCAGGGCTGGGCAGGCGCCCTCAGCCGATCGTCATCAGGCTCGCGTTGCCGCCCGCCGCCGCGGTGTTGGTGCTGATTGCGCGCTCCACCACCAGGCTTTCGAGCGGAATGCGCGCCTCGCCCGGCGCGAAGCCGCGCACGCCGACGATCGGGCCCGGCCGCGCGGCGATGCGCCGCAGCACTTCGCGAAGCCCCTGTGCATCGCCGTGATGCAGCGCGGCGTCGAACGCCACCGTGTCCGAAGACCAGTCGCTTGCAATCGCCACGCATTGCTGCACCTCAGCGGGCAGCGATGCACGCAGGCTCTGCGCTGCGGCATCGGCGGGCCAGATCGCGCTGCTGCCCGCCGCGAGCACGGCCGTAAGCTGGGTCAGCCGGTCGGCTTCCGCATCGGCCAGGCACAGCACGGCCTCGCGCGGCTCCAGCCTGTAGACGTTGCGCTCGCCGGTCGGTCCGGCGAGCGTGCGCGAACTGCCCGAGCGCGACTGCGCCGCGAACAGCACGCACTGCGCCGACAGCGCGGCCCGGCCGGTGGCATCGGCCCAGCGGGCCAGTGCCGACAGCGCGGGTTGCACAGCAGGTGCACCACCTGAAACCGCGCGCGCCATCGCGTCGTCCGGCCGTGCCGCCAGCATGCGCAGCATGTACAGCGGCCCGCCCGCCTTCGGCCCCGTGCCCGACAGGCCCTCGCCGCCGAAGGGCTGCACGCCCACCACCGCGCCCACGATGTTGCGGTTCACGTAGACGTTGCCGGCCTTCGCGTTCTCCACGACCTGCGCGATGGTCTCGTCGATGCGCGTGTGCACGCCCAGCGTCAGCCCGTAGCCGGTGCCGTTGATCTGCCCGACCAGCGCACCGAGGTCGCGGCGGCGAAAGCGCACGAGGTGCAGCACCGGGCCGAACACTTCGCGCTGCAGCTCGGAGATGCTGTCGAGCTCGATCAGCGTGGGCATCACGAAGGTGCCGTGCCGCGTGTCGTCGCCATGCTCGCGGGCCTGGCGGAACACCGCATGGCCGCTAGAGCGCATCGCCTCGACGTGGCGTTCGATGCCGTCGCGCGCCTCTGCGTCGATCACCGGGCCCACGTCCACCGCGAGGCGGGCCGGGTTGCCGATGGCGGCCTCGGCCATCGCGCCCTTGAGCATCGCGACCACGCGGTCGGCCGCCTCTTCCTGCACGCACAGCACGCGCAGCGCGGAGCAGCGCTGGCCGGCGCTGTCGAAGGCGGAGGCCATCACGTCGGCCACCACCTGCTCCACCAGCGCCGAGGAGTCGACGATCATCGCGTTCTGCCCGCCGGTCTCGGCGATGAGCGGCACCGGCGCGCCGTGCGCACCGAGGCGCTGCGACAGCGTCTTCTGCAGGATGCGCGCGACCTCGGTGGAGCCGGTGAACATCACGCCCTGCACGCGCGCATCGGCCACCAGCGCCGCGCCCACCGTCTCGCCGCGCCCGGGCAGCAGCTGCACCGCCGCGCGGGGAATGCCGGCCTCCCACAGCACGCGCACCGCTTCGGCCGCGACCAGCGGCGTCTGCTCGGCCGGCTTGGCCAGCACCGGGTTGCCGGCAGCCAGCGCAGCCGCCACCTGGCCGGTGAAGATCGCCAGCGGAAAGTTCCACGGGCTGATGCAGGCCATCGGGCCGAGCGCGCGGTGCGTGTCGTTGGAGAAATCGCTGCGCGCCTGCGCCGCGTAGTAGCGCAGGAAGTCCACCGCCTCGCGCACTTCCGCGATGGCGTTGGCGTAGGTCTTTCCGGCCTCGCGCGTGAGCAGGCCGAGCAGGCGCGGCATGCCCTGTTCGAGGCTGTCTGCGGCGCGTTCGAGCAGCGCTGCGCGTTCGGCGGGTGGCGTGGCGGCCCATGTCGGCGCAAAGGCGTGGGCCTGCGCGATGGCCGATTCGACATCGGCGAGCGTGGCTTCGCGCACGCGGCCGACGATGTCGCGATGGTCGGCAGGGTTCGGCACCTCGGCCGCTTCGCCATCGGCGGGCGCGGCTTCGGCGAGCATCGGCGCGGCGTGCCATCGCTCGCCCGCGCTCTCGCGCAACGCATGGCCCAGCGCGCGCAGACTGTCGTCGCTCGCGAGGTCGAGGCCGCGCGAGTTGGCGCGCTGCGTTCCGTAGAGCGCCGCCGGCAGCGGAATGGCCGGATGCGGCAGGCCGGCAGTGCCTTCCTGCGCCGCCATGCGCTCCGCCGTGGCGACCGGGTCTTCCACCAGCACGTCGAGCGAGATGGTCGGGTCGGCGATGCGGTTCACGAAGGAGGTGTTGGCGCCGTTCTCCAGCAGCCGTCGCACCAGGTAGGCCAGCAGCGTCTCGTGCGTGCCCACCGGCGCATAGATGCGGCAGGGCCGCGCGAGCGGGCCCACCACCTGCTCGTAGAGCGGCTCGCCCATGCCGTGCAGGCACTGGAACTCGTACTGCCCCGGCTCGTAGCGCGACGGATCCGCCATCGTGTAGATGGCGGCCAACGTGTGGGCGTTGTGCGTGGCGAACTGCGGGTAAACCGCCTCGGGCGCATCGAGCAGCTTGCGTGCGCAGGCGAGGTACGACACGTCGGTGTAGGCCTTGCGCGTGTAGACCGGATAGCCGTCGAGCCCGTCGAGCTGCGCGCGCTTGATCTCGCTGTCCCAGTAGGCGCCCTTCACCAGTCGCACCATCAGCCGGTGGCCGCTGCGGCGCGCGAGGTCGATCACGAAGTCGATCACGAAGGGGCAGCGCTTCTGGTAGGCCTGCACCACGAAGCCGATGCCGTTCCAGCCCGCGAGCTGGGGCTCGAAGCACAGGCGCTCCAGCAGGTCGAGCGAGAGCTCCAGCCGGTCGGCTTCCTCCGCGTCGATGTTCAGGCCGATGTCGTACTGCCGCGCCAGCAGCGCGAGTTCGCGCAGCACCGGATACAGCTCGGCCATCACGCGCGAATGCTGCGCGCGGCTGTAGCGCGGGTGCAGCGCCGAGAGCTTGATCGAGATGCCCGGCCCCTCGTACACGCCGCGCCGCGCCGACGCCTTGCCGATCGCGTGGATCGCGTCTTCGTACGCGGTGCGGTAGCGCTTCGCGTCTTCCATGGTCAGCGCCGCTTCGCCGAGCATGTCGTACGAATAGCGAAAGCCCTGCGCCTCCAGCTCGCGCGCGTTGGCGAGCGCCTGCGCGATGGTCTCGCCGGTGACGAACTGCTCGCCCATCATCCGCATCGCCATGTCCACGCCCTTGCGGATCAGCGGCTCGCCGCCCTTGCCGATGAGGCGCGTGAGCACCGTCGACAGGCTGCTCTCGCTGTGCGTGGCCACCAGCTTGCCGGTGAGCAGCAGGCCCCAGGTCGCGGCGTTGACGAACACCGAGGGGCTGCGGCCCGCGTGCGCCTGCCACTGGCCGTGCGCGATCTTGTCGCGGATCAGCGCGTCGCGCGTGCCCGCATCGGGGATGCGCAGCAGCGCCTCGGCCAGGCACATCAGCGCCACGCCTTCCTGCGACGACAGCGCGTATTCCTGCAGCAGCCCCTGCACGAGGCCGGCGCGCCCGCTCGCGCTCTTGCGCTCGCGCAGCTGCCGCGCGATGCGGTGGGCGAGTTCCTGTGCTTCTGCCGCCTGGTCGCCGGACAGCCGTGCCTGCGCGAGCAGCGGCGGCAGGGCTTGCGGTTCAGGCGTGCGGCATGCCGCGGTGATGCGCTCGCGCAGCGGCGCCGGGTCGGAGGGCAGTCCGTCGGCGAAGGCCGCGAAGGAGGAGGGCAGGGGGTCGGGGTTCATGGTGCTTCGTGGTGGGATTTGTTGGATGATCCGCGCCTCGAAGCCGAATTTGTGTTCGAAGAGTGGCGTTCCGGTAGAGTAAATCTCCGGTAAACCAGCGCAACGGTCAGGTTGGTGCGAAGGGGCGGGCAGAGAATCCGCGTTCCGTCGATTCCGGGAGTGACACGAACATGCCCAGCAGCCGCAGATGGTTCCTTTCCTTGGCCCTCGCCGCTTCGTTCACCGCGCCATGGCAGGCGCGCGCGGCGACGGCCGCAGCCTCCGCCTGCCAGGACTCTGCCGCGGCGGAGTGCTTCCGCAGCTTCACGCCGCCGGGGGCCGGAGGCGCGCTTCACTATTACTCGTCGCTCGATCCCGATGCGCCGGCAGCCGGGCCGACCCGGGCGCTCATCGCCATGCACGGCCACTCGCGCGATGCCGACAGGACCTTCGAAGCTGCACTGCGCACCCTACGCAACGCCGATGCGCTCGGCGACACGCTGGTGGTCGCGCCGCTCTTCCAGGTCGCGGCCGACAAGGCGGTGGCCGGCCGCTGCAACACAGCGGGCGTGCCAGTCGCTCAGCCCGGCGACCTGCTGTGGACCTGCGGCTCGTGGCTCGAAGGCGTGCGCTCGGCATCGGGCAACCGCATCGGCTCCTTCGCGGTCATGGATGCACTCGTCGACGAACTCGTGCAGCGCTGGCCCAGCCTGCGCACCATCACCGTCGCCGGCTTCTCGGCAGGCGGGCAGTTCGTGCAGCGCTACGTCGCCTTCACGCAGCACGACGGCAAGCCGGCGATGCGCTACGTGGTCGCCGACCCGAGCACCTGGCTCTACTTCGACCCGGTGCGGCCGCAGTTCTCGGCCGACGGTGCCTCGGTGACCGGCTTCGCCGCACCCGACGCGGCGGCATGCCCGCAGATGAACCGCTGGAAGTACGGCACCGACGACCTGCCCGCCCACCTGGGCCGCACCGCTGAACAGGCGCGCCGGCAGTACGCACAGGCCGACATCAGCTATCTCGAAGGCGCGCTCGACAGCAGCGACGCCAGGGGCACCGCGTACCGCGTGCTCGACAAGTCGTGCGCCGCGCTCGCGCAGGGCTCGTTCCGCATGCAGCGCGGCCTGGCCTATGCGGCGTACGACCGCAAGCTGCTCGCGCCAGACAAGCGCCGCGAGGTCGTGGTGGTGCCGGGCTGCGCGCACGACGTGGCCTGCGTCTTCCCCTCCGAGGCCGCGCGCGCCGCGCTGGTCGGCCCGCCGCGCTGACGGCAGGAACCTGCCAGCGGGCTTGACGCTATTTCCTGAATAGTGGATATTTCATCTACTATGACGGAAATCAAGGAATCGGCCGACACGGAAAGCCCGTCCGGCCTCAACCACCGCATCGCCCAGCGCGTGCGCGACCTGCGCGCCGCGCGGGGCCTCTCGCTCGACGCGCTCGCCACCCAGTGCGGCGTGAGCCGCTCGATGATCTCGCTCATCGAGCGCGGCGAGAGCAGCCCCACCGCCGTGGTGCTCGAAAAGCTCGCGACTGGCTTGGGCGTGTCGCTGGCCTCGCTGTTCGAGGCGCCCACACCCGCTGCCGACCCGGTCTCGCGGCTGGCCGACCAGCTGCAGTGGCGCGATCCGCATTCCGGCTACCTGCGCAGGAACGTGTCGCCCAGCGGCTTCGCGTCGCCGATCCAGATCGTCGAGGTGGAGTTTCCGCCCGGCGCGCGCGTGGCCTACGAGACCTCGGCGCGCGAGCCTCTCATCCACCAGCAGGTGTGGGTGCTCGACGGCGTCATCGAACTCACGCTGGGCGACGAGCAGCACCGGCTCGCCACCGGCGACTGCCTGGCGATGGTGCTCGACCGCCCCATGAGTTACCACAACCCCTCGCGCAAGAGCACCCGCTACGCCGTGGTGATCGCGACCGCCCCTTCTTCCTGGAGATGAACATGACGACCGTTTCTGCCGGCACCGCCCCGGCCATCCGCCTGCTGGACTCCGTTTCCGAAGCGCAGCTGCGCGACCTTGCCGCCGTGCTGGCCGATTGCGTCGATGGCGGCGCCTCGGTGAGCTTCATGCATCCGCTGAGCGAGGAGCGCGCGCAGGCCTTCTGGCGCAACGTGGCCGCCGGCGTTGACAGCGGCAAACGCGCGCTGCTGGTGGCGCAGGACGAGGAAGGCATCCTCGGCACCGTGCAGGTGGTGCTGGCGCAGCCCGAGAACCAGCCGCACCGCGGCGAGGTCGCGAAGATGCTCGTGCACCGCCGCGCGCGCCGCCGCGGCGTCGGAGCACTGCTGATGAAGGCGGCCGAACAGGTGGCGCGCGAACGCGGCAAGACGCTGCTGGTGCTCGACACATCGAGTGCCGACGCCGAGCGGCTCTACGAGCGCTCGGGCTGGGTGCGCGTCGGAACGATCCCCGGCTTCGCGCTGCTGCCGCAGGGCGAGCCCTGCGCAACCACCTTCTTCTATCGCGAGCTGAAGTGAAGGCCTGCGCGACGAGGGGCCGCTTCGCAGCCGATGCGTTCTAACGCGCGCCGAACGCCGCGTTCTCGAACAGGTCCTTGAACTCGCGCGGCTGCGAGCGCCAGTACTGGTGCGGCGCCTTCACCTGCGCGCCCAACTCGGCCGCCGCATGCCAGGGCCAGCGCGGGTCGTACAGGATCGCGCGCGCCAGCGACACCGCATCGGCCTGCCCGTTGGCGATGATGGCTTCGGCGTGCGCGGGTTCGGTGATGAGCCCGACCGCGATGGTCGGCAGGCCGACCTCGGTCTTGATGCGTTCCGCGAACGGCACCTGGTAGCCCGCGCCCAGCGTGATCGCCTGCTGCGGCGACACGCCGCCGCTGGACACATGGATGGCCGCGCAGCCGCGGGCCTGCAGCGCGCGCGAGAAGGCGACGGTGCTGTAGAGGTCCCAGCCGCCCGGCACCCAGTCGCTGGCCGACACGCGCACCCACACAGGGCGGTCGGCGGGGAACTCCTTGCGCACCGCGTCGAAGACTTCGAGCGGAAAGCGCAGGCGGTTCTCCAGGCTGCCGCCGTATTCGTCTTCGCGATGGTTGGCGATGGGCGAGAGGAACTGGTGCAGCAGGTAGCCGTGCGCCGCATGCAGCTCGATGCCGTCGATGCCCAGCCGCGCGGCGCGGCGGGCCGCGGCCACGAAGGCGTCGCGCACGCGGGCCAGCCCGGCGGCATCGAGCGCGATCGGCGGGTCTTCGCCCGGCGCGTGCGGCACGGCCGAGGGCGCCCAGGCCTTCCAGCCGCCGGGCTCGCCGGGGCGGATCTGCCTGCCGCCTTCCCACGGCGCGCGGCTCGACGCCTTGCGCCCCGCGTGGCCGAGCTGGATGGCGACCTTGATCGGCGAGTGCGCGCGCATCGCCTGCAGCACCCTCGCAAGGCCTTCCTCGTTGGCATCGGAATAAAGGCCGAGGTCGCCGGGCGAAATGCGGCCGTCGGCCTCCACCGCCGTCGCCTCGATGATCAGCAGCCCGGCACCCGAGAGCGCAAGGTGGCCCAGGTGGATCAGGTGCCAGTCGCCCGGCGTGCCTTCGGTGGCGGAGTACTGGCACATCGGCGCGATGACGATGCGGTTGTCGATCTTCAAGGGGCCGAGCTGCAGGGGCTCGAAAAGATGGCTTCGGTGGTTGCTGTCGCTGATGCTCATGAGGGTGTGGCTCCGCAGGTCCGGTAATTCTGCTGTGGCCGCGCCGTCGGTGCAGCCGCGGCGGCGGAAGCCTTGCGGCTCGATGCGGTATGGATCAGCAGCGCCGCGATCACCATCGCCATGCCGGCGGCCTCGCCCGCCGTGGGCAGGTGGCCCAGCGCCGCGCTCATCAGCAGCGCCGACACCGGCACGAAGTTGAGAAAAGCCGTGCCCGTGACCGCGCCGAGCGCGCGCACGCCGTAGTTGAAAGCCAGCACCGAGATGGCCGAAGGCACCACGCCGACGAAGAGCAGCGCATGCCACGACAGGCGCAGCCCTTCCACGCTCGGCACCGCGGACCAGCCCAGCACCGAAGCGCCGACGGCCGCCGCCAGCAGCACGGGCCACGAGGCCAGCACCGTGAGCGCGGTGTACTCGATCACGTCGAGCTCCGGAAAGCGCGCGGCGCCGCGCGTGTACCAGACCCAGCCCAGCGTGCCGACGAAGGCGATCGCGTCGCCCATCAGCGTGCTCGCCCCGCTCGCGGAGCCCGCGCCGCCGGCCAGCAGGCCCGAGACGGTCGCCACGCCCAGCAGCGCGAGCGCGCTGGTCAGCAGCGTGGTGCGCGTGGGGCGCACGCCGTCGAGCACCCAGCGCACGAGCTGCGTGGTCATGGGCGTGGTGGCGATGATGACCGCGCCGTGCGAGGGCACCGAGTGCGCCAGCCCCACCAGCAGCATCACGCTGAACACGCCGAAGCCGGCGGCGCCGCGCAGGGCCAGTGGCCCGGCATGCCGCCGCAGCTTGCGCCAGGGCGCCGCTCCGCGCGGCAGGATCAGCAGCACGAACAGCAGCGCCGACAGCGTGTAGCGGATCAGCGTGAACCACACCGGTTCGACATGGTGGAGCACGCCCTTGCTCACGAGGAACAGGGAGCCCCACCCGGAGGTGGCGAGCAGCAGCGCGGCGGTGCCGGCGATGCGTTGGCGAGTGGACATGGGAAGCCAGCCTTTTCTTTGCAATGGATCGATACCCCAAGAATCGGGGCTGCGGGGCGCCATTGCCATTCGCATCTTTGGACAGGGGGCTCCAAAAAAGCGAACGGACTCCTTCGGCGCCGGCGCTCACAATCGGCAGCCATGGAGCTCTACCAACTGAAGACCTTCGTTGCCATCGCCCGCGAGGGCAGCCTGACCCGCGCCGCCGAGCGCGTGTTCACCAGCGCGCCCGCGGTGAGCGCCCAGCTCAAGGCGCTGGAGGACGAACTCGGCGTGAAGCTGTTCGAGCGCACGCCGCGCGGCATGTCGCTCACCGAGGCCGGCGTGCGCCTGCTCGACGAGGCCGAGCGCACGCTGGATTCCGCGATGCGCATGCGCTCGGCCGCCGACCAGCTGCGCGGCGCGGCGCAGGGCGTGGTGCGCTTCGGCACGGTGGTCGATCCGGTCGCGCTGCGGCTCGGCGAGGTGCTGGTGAAGCTGGCGCAGCGCCATCCGCAGGTGACGCTGCAGCTCAAGCAGGGGCTGTCGTACGAGACGCTCTCGGCCGTGCAGCGCGGCGATCTCGACTGCGCCTACGTGCTCAGCGACGCGGAGCACATCGAGGGGCTGGAGCTGCACCGCCTGGGCGCGGTCGACCTGGTCGTGGCGCTGCCGCCGCCGGTGGCCGAGGCGCATCCCGACCTGTCGCTCGACGAGCTCACGAACCTGCCGTGGGTCGGCACGCCGCCCTCATGCATCCTGCGCGTGCATATCGAGAAGCTGTTCTCGGGCGCAGGCCGCGAGTACCGCCAGGGCCGCACGGCCGACGGCGAAAGCGCCATTCGCAGCATGGTCGCCAGCGGCATGGGCGCGGGGCTGATCCGGCTCGATCAGGCGCAGCAGGGCGAGCGCAACGGCGAGCTCGCGATCTGGAAGGGCTGGCGCTCGCACACGTGGCTGTGCTGGGTCGCGCCGGCCGGTGCCCGTCGCGCCGTCGCGGTCGAGGCGGTGAAAGAGGCCGTGATGGAGGCCTGGGCCTGAGGCTGCGCCTCGCGTGGCGGCCGGGGTGCGGTCAGCCAACGGTCAGGCTCGCCCGAGGTCCCATGGATTGACGGGATGGCGGCCCGTGCCGGGGCCTGTCATGATTCGCGGCTGCATGAATCACGACGCGAAGAATCCTCTTGCAGATCTGTTGAACCGCGCCAGGCAGGCCCTGGCGGACCAGGCGGGCGCGATGCCCGCCGCGGCTGCGGCCACAGCGCAAGCGGGTTGCGTGGTCTTCTTCGCCATCGGCGAGGACGGCAGCCGGGCCCGCGTGGCCTCGGGCCGCGGCGCGGACATCGAAGCTGCATGGCACGCCGCCGCCGAAGCCATCGCCACGCAGGCCAGGCGAGGTGCGCAGCCGCCGCAGCGCCTGCGCGCGGAGATCGTCGACAAGGTCGTGCCCATGCGCTGGGGCGACCTGAAGGCCAGGCTCGCGCAGACCAAGCGCAACTACTTCAACGAGGGCATTGCGTTCGACGCGAACTTCGAGTTCGCCCTGCTCGCGCAGGAAATGCACGGCAGCGCCGTGCTCTACAACGGCGACGTGGACCATGCCGAGCCCAACACCGGCAACCTGCGCCTGCACACCCGGCGGCGCTTCGGCCGCGAGCTCGACTTTCCTTCGGACGACGCTGCTCCGGTGTGGTGCTTCACCACGCGGGCCGTGTACGTCGACGCGAAGGGCGCGTGGCCCATCACCGCCGAAGGGCAGGCCGCGGGCTTTCGCGAACTGAACGACTGGAACGCGCAGCAGGTGCATGCGCTGATCGACGACGCGGGCAACTACCTCGCCGAACAGGTCAAGCCCACGGGCGAGTTCCACTACGGCTGGTTCCCCTGCTTCGACCGCACCATTCCCACCTACAACACGCTGCGCCACGCCAGCTCGACCTACGCGATGCTGGAGGCCTGGGAGCTCACGCGCAACGACACGCTGAAGGCGGCCATCGACCGCTCGCTGGCCTTCCTCACCGGCACGCTGATCCGCCCGGCCAACCTGCCCGACGGCACGCGCGCGGCCTACTTGCTGGACATCGGCAACGAGATCAAGCTCGGCGGCAATGCGGTGTGCCTGCTCGCGCTGGTCAAGTACACCGAGCTCACCGGCGACGAGCAATACCTGCCGCTGCTGGAGCAGCTCGCGCTCGGCATCCGCCACATGCAGGACCCGGAGACCGGCAGCTTCGTGCACGTGCTCAATGCGCCCGCGCTCGACGTGAAGGACAGGTTCCGCGTCATCTATTACGACGGCGAGGCCGCCTTCGGGCTGATGCGCCTGTACGGCCTCACGCGCGACGCGCGATGGCTCGCGGTGGTGGAGAAGGCCTTCGAGCACTTCATCGCCGCCGAGCACTGGCGCGCGCACGACCACTGGCTGAGCTACTGCGTCAACGAGCTCACGCGCTACCGGCCCGAGCTGCGCTACTACCGCTTCGGCCTGCAGAACGTGGCCGGGTATCTCGACTTCGTGCTGGAGCGCATCACCACCTTCCCCACGCTGCTCGAGCTGATGATGGCCGCGCGCGACATGGTGTTGCGGCTGGAGGCCGACCCAGAGCTGCGCCCGTTGCTGGCAGGGCTCGATCGCGACCGCTTCGACCGCGCGCTCGAGTACCGCGCGCGCTACCTCGCCAACGGCCACTTCTGGCCCGAGCTGGCGATGTTCTTCCGCAACCCGGCGCGCATCGCGGGCTCGTTCTTCATCAAGCACCACAGCTTCCGCGTGCGCATCGACGACGTGGAGCACTACCTCTCGGGCTACGTGGCTTACCACCGCATGCTGAAGGCGGGCGAGGCCGCCGCAACAGCAGATGCGGATGCCGATGCCGTGAGCGGCGCCACGGGCACCGTCGCATGGGGCGGCGACGTGAACCTTGCGCGCCGCCAGCACTACCGGCTGAAGGACCTCGGCGGTGCGCACAGGATGCTCGGCGACATCACCGCGCTGCGCGAGGCCGACCTGGGCATCGTGAACCTCGAATGCGTGGTCGCCACCGTCGGCGAGCAGGGCGTGGACAAGGACGAGACCGGCCCCTACTACTACCGCGCGCGCCCCGAGATGCTCGCGGTGCTGACGGAGGCCGGCATCGGCATGGTGGCCACCGCCAACAACCACAGCGGCGACTACGGCCCCGAGGCGCTGATGGAGCAGCACGCCCTGCTGCAGGTCGCGGGCATCGCGCAGGCCGGCACCGGCCGCACGCTGGAGGCAGCGCTGCGCCCGGCCTTCCGCCGCGCCGGCGGCGTGCGCGTGGCGCTGTTCTCGCTCGATGCCACGCAGCCGCGCTTTGCCGCCACCGCCACGCGCGCGGGCGCCGCATGGCTCCCGCTCGAAGACCCCGCCGCATGGACCGCCACGCTCGCGCCGCGCATCGAGGCCGCGCGCCGCGAGGCCGACGTGGTGCTGGTGGCGGTGCACTGGGGCGCCAACCTCGAGACCGAACCGTCGCCGGCCGAGATTGCCGTGGGCCATGCCATCGTCGATGCCGGTGCCGACGCGGTGCTCGGCACTTCGGCCCACGTGCTGCAGGGCATCGAGATCCACAAGGGCAGGCCCATCCTGCACGACGCCGGCGACCTGCTCTTCGACTCGGTGCGCAACGACTTCGGCGACTCCGGCGTGTTCACGCTGAAGCTGAGCCCGCGCGGCGTGGAGGAAGTGAGGTTCACGCCCGTCGGTGTGGGCTTCGGCTTCTCGCGGCAGCTCGAAGGCGACGAGGCGCGCGCTTTGAGCGAGCGCTTCGCCGCGCAGTGCCTCGCGCTCGGCACGCGGATGAGCCAGCTGCCGGACGGTCGCTGCGCGGTTCGCCTGTCGCCGCCCGAGCGGCCCGCGTTCCATGCCGACCCGGCCGGTGCCGGCGCACGGCACGTTCAGCCTGTTCCAGCCATTGCGCCCCTGCCGGCGCCGCGGCCCGAATGGCTGGTGGACGAGGTGCCCGCGGAGGCACGCATCGCGCCGCTGCAGTTCGGCCCCCTGCGCCTGGTGGGGCTGCGCTGCGTGCCGCGGCAGATCGTCGGGCGGCGCATGCTGTGGGTCGAATCCTTCTGGAGCGCCGACGCGCCCGTTTCCGCAGACCTGCGCCTGCACTTCCGCGCGCTACCGATGCGAAGCAAGCGCATGCCGCCGTGGGGCGAGGGCATGGACCACGATCCCTGCGACTGGATGTGGCCCACCAGCCGCTGGGAGCCCGGGCGCATCTACCGCGACCGCTACGGGCTGCGCCCGCCGCGCGCGGGGCTGCTCGAAAGCGACGTGCTGCAGATCGAGGTGTGCTTGCGCGGCGAATGGCCCGGGCTGCCGCCCGCGCGGCGCCTCGCGCTGTGGTGCGGGCTGCGCGTGCCCGATGCGCCCGTGCCGCTGCCGCAGCGTCCGGCGCCGGTGCTCTCGGCCGACCGCCCCGGTGCCGGCCCCGAAGCCGCGCCCGTGTGGACCGCCGAGGAACTGCAGCGCGTCACCGGCGGGCGCTGGCTGGTCGAGCCGCCGCCGGGCTGGTTCGCCAACTCGGTGGTACGCGGGCCCTTGCACATGTCGCTCCTGCCCGGGCCCTCGCTCTTCATCGCCTCCGACTACCGCACGCTGGCCGTGCACGAGAGCTACAGCAAGCCGCGCGCCGACAACTGGGACCGCCATCTCGAACTGCCGCGGCTGCACTCCGCGCTGGCCGGCGCGGTGGTTGCGCATCCGGTGGAAGGGCTCGACCCGGCCTTTCCGCTGCTGCAGGCGGACGACCCCATCGCCGCGATGATCGCCATGGGCGCCGCGGCGCGGGCGCGCTACAAGGGCATGGTGGTGGGCGTGACCGGCACGGTCGGCAAGTCGTCCACCATCGCGATGCTGCGCGACCTGCTGCCCGAGCGCGCGCGGGTACACACCACCATCGACAACTACAACTCGCGCGTCGGCGTGCCGGCCACGCTCGCGAACCTCGGGCCCGACGTGGACGTGTGCATCCTGGAGATGGCGCAGAGCGGCCTGTGGATGGACCGCGGCCCGATCTCGCTGGTGGCTCGTCCGCACGTGGCCATCGTCACCGAGATCGGCCTGTCGCAGACCCGGCAGGCATCGACGCTGGAGCTCACGGCGGCCTACAAGTCGCGCATCTTCCTCGGGCTGGAGCCCGGCGGCGTGGCGATCGTGCCCGACCACATTCCCTGCCTGCGCCAGGTGGTGGACGCCGCCGCGCTCACGGCCGGCGCGATCTGGGTGGTGGGCAGCGGCCCCGACGCCAACGTGCGCATGCTCGACGCGCGGCCCGAGCCCGGCGGTGGCTGCCGCGTGCGGGTTGCCGTTCCCGGACGCATCTACGAGTACCTGTTCCCTGTCGAAAGCGCGGGGCTGGTGCGCAATTCGCTGCTCGCATTCGCGGCGCTGCTGGCCATGGGCTTCGACGGCGAGGCCGCCTGCGCGCGCATGCCGCGGGTGCGCCTGCCGGCATCGGTGATGCAGGTGCGCGCGCTGCGCACGCAGGCCGGCGTGCAGGCCACGCTGATCGACGACAGCTGGAACGCCGAGGTCATGTCGATGCGCAACGCCATGGATTTCGTGCGCACCTGGCAGCGCGCGGACAACGGCCCGGTGCTGCGCAAGATCGGCGTGCTGGGGCGCATCGTCAACCTCGGCAAGGATGCCGAGGCCATGCACCGCAGCCTGGCCGCGCCGCTGCTGGCCTCGGGCATCGGGCACCTCGTGACGCACGGCGAGGAGATGCGCTGGCTGCGCGAGGAAGTGCCTGCCGAGCTGCTCGGGCCGCACTTCGACGATGCCGCGCAGCTCGCGCTCTACCTCGGCGGCGTGCTGCGCAACGGCGACCTCGTGCTGGTGAAGGGCGACCGCGTCGGCTCCGACTTCGGCAGCATCCCGGGGCTCCTGCAAAGCCTATGAGGCTGCTGCGCACGCTTCGAAGACTGCGCTTCGTGCTGCTGCTCGTCGCGCTGGCGCAGACCGCCTGCGCCCAGCGCACCGGGCCCGACGTGCCGCGCGTCTTCGCAGCCGGCGCCGACGAGGTGCTGTACTGGAACCAGCCCGCCGACCGCAGCCTCTGCCCCGACCGCAACGGCTTCCTGTGGGTGCAGGCCGCGGAGGGGCCGTCGTGCATCCGCTACTTCGCGAGCGACGACATCGACGGCGCGCGCATCGCCATCGTGCAGTTCTCGGGCGACCGCGACGGCGTGATGGACCAGGCGCCCACGCGCATTCCCGGCAACACCGAAGAGCTGCGCACGCTCGACGCGCAGCGCAGCCGCGACCGCGCCGGCGTGCCGTGGATCTTCGTGGCGCGGCCCGGCACGTACGGCTCTTCGGGCGACCACCGCAAGCGCCGCCAGCTCGTGGAGTTCCACGCGCTCGATGCGGCGCTCGACGCGCTCATGCAGCGCCACCGGCTGCAGCGCATCGTCATCGTCGGCCACAGCGGCGGCGCCACCGCGGGAGCCGCGCTGCTCACGATGGGGCGCACGCGCGTGGCCTGCGCGGTGCTCACCTCGGGCGCCTACGGCCTGCTGGAGCGCGCGCGCATGCTGGGCCGCTCGAAGGACGGCCGCACCGACACCACAGGCAGCACGCAGTTCTACGACCCGCTCGACCACGTGGGCGGCATCGCGCGCGACCCGGCGCGGCGCATCGTGCTGATAGGCAGCCGCGAGGACCGCAACACGCCCTTCGTGCTGCAGGAGCGCTTTGCCGATGCCGTGACCAAGGCCGGCCACCGCATCGAGCTGCGCACCCACGCGGCCGAGCCGCCCGACTTCCATGACCTCAAGGACGGCATCGCGCTGCGCACCGCCTCGCAGTGCGCGCGCGAGTCACTCCTTCCCTGATCACCAGACACATGAGCAATCAAGAACAGAAAAGCAGCATCGCCTCGCGCGAGTACGGCCGCATGCCCGACGGCCGCGTGGTCACCGAATACACCCTCGACAACGGCCTCGGCCTGAGCCTGAGCGCCATCAACATCGGCGGCATCGTCACCGCGCTGCGCGTGCCCGACCGGCAGGGGCGCTGCGACAGCGTGGTGCTGGGCCTGCCTTCGCTGGCCGACTACCTGGGGCCGCATCCGCACCTGGGAACCATCGTCGGGCGCTACGCGAACCGCATCGCGGGCGGGCGCTTCACGCTCGATGGCAAGGTGCACCAGCTGGGCCTGAACGACGGCCCCAATTCCCTGCACGGCGGCGCAACGGGCTTCGGCAAGCGCTACTGGGAGATCGAGCCGCTCTCCGCGCAGCAGGCAGGCGCCGATGCCATCGCCATCGAGCTGAGCAACACCAGTGCCGACGCAGAAGAGGGCTACCCGGGAGAAGTTCGGCTCGCGGTGCGCTACACGCTGAGCACGAAGGCGAACACATGGCGCATCGACTACAGCGCCACCACCGACAGGCCCACGGTGCTGAACCTGAGCCACCACGACTACTTCAATCTCGCGGGCAGCGGCTCGGTGATGGACCACCGGCTGACGCTCGCCGCGAGCCGCTACTGCCCGGTGGACGCGACGCTGATCCCGCTGGACGTCGCCGAGGTGGCCGGCACCCCCTTCGACTTCCGCACCCCGACGCGCATCGGCGAGCGCATCCGCGAAGGCCATGAGCAGCTGCTGCGCGCCCATGGCTACGACCACAACTGGGTGCTCGATCGAACCGGTGCCGCGCAGGGCCTCGCGCTCGCGGCGCGGCTGGAGCACGATGCCTCGGGCCGCGTGATGGAGGTGCACACCAGCGAGCCCGGCGTGCAGTTCTACTCGGGCAACTTCCTCGACGGCAGCCTCTTCGGCAGCGCGGGCGCGAGCATCAGGCAGGGCGACGGGCTGTGCCTGGAGACGCAGCACTTTCCCGATTCGCCGAACCGCCCGGACTTTCCTTCAACAGTGCTGCGGCCCGGCGAGCGCTTCCACAGCGCGACGGAGCATCGGTTCTCGCTGATGGGTTGATGCCGTCTTCGCGATTGCACATGCAATCGCAGGTCAATAGAGGCTGTAGTGGTGGTCGTAGCTGCGAAAGCGCAGCCGCGGCTTTCGAGGCTCGTCGAAGTGCAGCTGCAGCAGATTGCGCGGGTGTGCCGTGTCGACCAGCAGCTGCTCTTCGCTTTCGGGCGACGCAGCCTGAGAAAGGGCGAGGCGCTTGAACACGTGGGTCAGTGCCGCTTCGGCCGTCTGCGGCTGATAGCCGTCGTCCAGCAGCAGTGCGGGCTCGGCGATGTGCTCCTGGTGCAGCCAGTACCAGACACCTTCGTTCGGCGTCGCGGGCCGCGCGCCGGGGTTGTCCTGGTCGCCGGGGGCGTTGGGCGGCTCGCCGGGGACCACGCCCTGCGGATCCCAAGCGAGGGCGCCCAGGCCGTCGCCGATCTCCACGAATACGGCCACGCTGCGGCGGTAGCGCGCCAGGACCGAATGCGGCAGCAGCACGCCGAGGTCACCGTTGCCGTCGCCGTATCCGCCGGGGCCGAGCAGCAGGCCTTCGGCCGTCTGCAGCCGATGGGGCTGCACGAAGTACGAGTTGTCGATCCGGATGTCGGCTTCGGCCAGCAGTGCGCGCAGCGGCGAGGGCAGCGTGGTGCCCAGCCGGGCTTCGGCTTCGAGCAGCACAGCCTCGGCGCTGGTGCCGGCAGGCAGATGGGCGTCGCCGACCTCCACCAGTCCGGAGAGTTCGGCGAAGGCGCGGATGCGCTCGACCAGCGGCCGGGCCGTGTCGTAGAGAGGGTGGGAGATGCGGGCCATGTCGAGCACCGACCAGCGCCGCTTGAACGAGGTGGCCTTGCCCTGGGCATCGACGTGCGATCCGCGCAGCTCGAGCCGACGAAGGTTCTCCGGCAGCTCGAACACCAGCGATGGCAGCTTCTTCAGCCCCGGCACCGTCGCCGTGTGCTCCAGCCTCGCGATGGCCTTGCCGTCCGCCAGCACGTCGACATTCACTCGCTCTCCGACCTGGAGCCAAGGATGGATGCCCGCCCGCCCCTTCGTCGCATGCTGCGGCGGTGCGTCTCCCGCGAAGACCCTGGAAAAGAGATTGCCGATGTAGGAAGAAAGAAGCGCTGCCATGTTCGATGCGTGGATGCCGCCGCCGGAGCCGATGCGCGGGTGTAGTGATGAAGGACGCCGAGTATCGTTTCTGCTCAGCCCGCGAACAGCGCCGCCGGCACGCCGGGGCTGTCGATGCGCACCCTGAACAGGCCGCCCGCCAAAGGCTCGGCCGCTTCCTGCTCGGGCGTGAGGCCGTTGCGCGCGGTCGTGATGTAGAGCGTGCGCAGGTCCGCATCGCCGAAGGCGCAGTCTGTGACGTGGCTCGCGGGTATGGCGATGCGGCACAGTTCGGCCGCGCTCACCGGGTCGTGGCAGGTCACGCAGGAGCCGCCCCAGTGCGCGATCCACAGGCGGCCTGCGGCGTCGGTGGTCATGCCGTCGGGCAGTCCGTCGGGCTTGGGGAAGCGGTGCCACACGCGGCGGTTCGACACGGTGCCGGCTTCCATGTCGAAGTCGTAGGCGTAGAGGTTGTTGAGCACCGTGTTGTTGAAGTACATGGTGCGGCCGTCGGCCGACCAGGTCGGGCCGTTGGTCACCTCGAAGCCGTCGTCGTGCTTTGTGCAGCGGCCGTCGGCGTCGTAGCGGTAGAGCGCCCCGGTGGGCGCCTTGCAGTCGAAGTCCATGCTGCCGGCCCAGAAGCGGCCGCGCGCGTCGCACTTGCCGTCGTTGAAGCGGTTGCCGGTGCGCTCGGGCTCGGGCTGGTGCAGGTAGCGCGGCTTCGCCTCGTCGCCGGGCGCGGTGGTGTCGACGAGCGCGAAGCCGCGGCGCAGCGTGACGAAGAGGCCGGGAGCCGATGCGCGCTCGGCGATGGCGGTGATCTCCTCGTCGAAGTGCCAGGTGCGCTGCGCGCCGGTGGCCGGGTCGTAGCGGAAGAGGCGCGGCGTGAGGATGTCGATCCAGTACAGCGCCTGCTCGCGCTGCGACCACATGGTGCCTTCGCCGAGGTTCGCGCCGGCGGGCCAGATGCACTCGGCCTGGCCGATGACGGAAGGAGAGGGAGAAGGGGGGACGGGGGGAACGGGGCTGCTTGTCTCTTGGCTCATTGGTCTTCTTTCCTGTTCGTGTCTGTCGGTCGTCTTGACGCGGCGGATGGTATCAAGGCATATTGATAACCGAAATTTAAAATAGCGGCATTGATTGATATCTGTATTGCAATGCCTTTGGATTCCCATCTCGGAGACTTTTCTTGAATTCCCCCCAGTTTTCCATCCATCCGAGCCTCAAGGGCCGCACCGTGTTCGTCACCGGCGGAGGCAGCGGCATCGGCGCGGGCATCGTTTCGGCGTTCGCCGAACAGGGCGCCCGCGTGGCCTTCGTCGACATTGCCGAAAGCGCCAGCGCGGCGCTCGCGAAGCAGATCGAGGATGCCGGCCATGCCGCGCCGTGGTGGCGCACCTGCGACGTGCGCGACATCGCCGCGCTGCAGAAGGCGATTGCCGACGCGGCCGCCGAACTCGGCGACTTCGCGGTGCTCGTCAACAACGTGGCGAGCGACGACCGCCACACGCTCGAATCGGTCACGCCCGACTATTACGACAACCGCATGGCCATCAACGAGCGTCCCGCGCTCTTCGCCATCCAGTCGGTGGTGCCGGGCATGAAGCGCCTGGGCTTCGGCTCGGTGGTCAACCTGGGCTCCACGGGCTGGCAGACCAAGGGCTCCGGCTACCCCTGCTACGCGATCGCGAAGTCGTCGGTGAACGGTCTCACGCGCGGCCTCGCGGTGGACCTGGGCCGCGACCGCATCCGCATCAACACCGTCTCGCCCGGCTGGGTGATGACCGAGCGTCAGGTCAAGCTGTGGCTCGACGAGGAGGGCGAGCAGTCGCTCAAGCGCAACCAGTGCCTGCCCGACAAGCTCATGCCCGAAGACATCGCGCGCATGGTGCTGTTCCTCGCATCGGACGACGCGAAGATGTGCACGGCCCAGGAGTTCACCGTCGACGCCGGTTGGACCTGAAGCCGCGGCCCGCCCGGTTGCCGGTCAGTCGATCTCCATCTCCAGCTTGCGCCCGTAGACGCTGACGCTCGCCGTCTTCAGCGCCTTCAGCATCACCTTCGCCGCCGGTGACAGCAGCCGGTCGGTGCGGGTGATGATGCCGAAGGCGTCCATGTGGCAGGGCATGTCCAGCGGCAGCAGCGACACGATGCCGTGCGATGCGTAGTAGCGCGCCACGTCGGTCGCGAGCACGGCGACCATGTCGCTTTGCTGCAGCATGCGCGTGATGAAGAGCAGGGCCGGGCTTTCGATGGTGTTGGTGGGCGGAGCGAGGCCTTCCTCCTGGAACATCAGCTCGAAGCGGTGGCGCAGCACGCTGCCCGCGGGCGGCACGATCCAGCCTGCGCTCACCACGTCGCGCAGCGTGAGGCCGCTCACGCCCAGCAGCGGATGGCCGGGTCGCACCAGCGCGCACACGGGCTCCTCGCTCAGGGCTTCGTAGCGCAGCTGCGACTTGTCGTGTTCGGCGAACAGGCGCGCCACGAGGATGTCGAGCTTGCCCTGCTCCAGCCGCTCGAGCAGCACGGGGCTGGTCTCGATCTCCAGCGACACGCGCAGGTCGGGTTGCTCGCGCTTGACCATCGCCACGGCCGGCGGCATCAGCGTGAGGCCGGGCGCGGTGATGGCGCCCACGTTCACCTGGCCAAAGCGGCCGGCCTTGAGCGCGGTGAGTTCGTCGTGCGCCTGGTTCAGGCTCGCGAGCGCCACGCGGGCGTGGCGGATCATGGTCTCACCGTACCAGGTCGCCCGCATGCCGCGCGGCAGGCGCTCGAAAAGCGGCACCTCCAGCACGTCTTCCAGGTCCTTCAGCAGCTTGGAGGCGGCCGGCTGCGTCATGTTGAGCACCTGGGCCGCGCGGTGGATGTTGCCTTCCTCGGCCAGGGCCACGAGCAGCAGCAACTGGCGGGTCTTGAGGCGGGCGCGGATGAACCAGTGGTTGTAGTTGGTCATGTCTCTGGACTTCAAACAAAGGATTGACCGGGTTTTCCAGAATCCGGCGATCGATATCCATTTTGCTCAAAAAACGATTGGATCGATATCAAATCTATACATAGACTGGGGGCACTTCAAGAACAACAGAGACAAGGTCCACGCCCCGGTGATCCACGGCGAGATCCATCAGAACGTGCGGCTCTACATCAACGGCCGCTGGGAAACCAGCGCGACCACCGGTGTGAGCGCCAATCCCTCGGACACCAGCGAAGTGGTGGCCGAGTACGCACGTGCCGATCGCCGCCAGGCCGAGGCCGCCATCCGCGCCGCCACGGAAGCCTTCCCCCACTGGAGTCACAGCACGCCGCAGCGGCGCGCCGACGTGCTCGACCGCATCGGCACCGAACTGCTCTCGCGCAAGGACGACCTGGGCCTGCTGCTGGCGCGGGAAGAAGGCAAGACGCTGGCCGAGGCGGTGGCCGAAGTGGCGCGCTCGGGCCAGATATTCAAGTTCTTCGCGGGCGAAGCGATGCGCGGCGGCGGCGGCGAGAACGTGGCCTCGGTGCGCGCCGGCGTGCAGGTCGATGTCACGCGCGAACCGGTGGGCGTGGTGGGGCTCATCACGCCGTGGAACTCGCCCTTCGTCGTTCCCGCCTGGAAGATCGCGCCCGCGCTGGCCCATGGCAACAGCGTGGTGTTCAAGCCGGCCGAGCTGGTGTCGGCCTGCGGCTGGGCACTGGCCGAGATCATCAGCCGGGCCGCATTGCCGGCCGGTGCCTTCAACCTCGTGATGGGCAGCGGCCGCGAAGTGGGGCAGGCGCTGGTCGACAGCCCGCTGGTCGATGCGCTGAGCTTCACGGGTTCGATGGCCAACGGCGAGCGCGTCCTGCAGGCAGCGGCCGCGAGGCGCGCCAAGGTGCAGCTGGAGACCGGCGGCAAGAACGCGCTGGTGGTGCTGGCCGATGCCGACCTCGACCGTGCCGTCGACTGCGCCGTGCAGGGCGCATATTTTTCCGCGGGCCAGCGCTGCACCGCGTCGAGCCGGCTCATCGTCGAATCGGCGGTGCACGACGCCTTCGTGGCGAAGCTGCGCCAGCGCCTGAAGACGCTGAAGATCGGCCACGCGCTGGAGCGCGGCGTCGACATCGGTCCGGTGGTCGACGAAGAGCGCTTCGCGCAGGACCTCGCCTGGGTCGACACCGCGCGCGAAGAAGGCGCCGAGCACGTGTGGGGCGGCGAAGCGCTGGAGCGCGCCACCACCGGCCACTACATCAGCCCCGCGCTGTTCCTCGCCAAGCCCTCGCACCGCATCGCGCGCGAGGAGATCTTCGGCCCGCTGGCCTGCGTGCTGCGCGCCGACGATTACGACGAGGCGCTCGCGCTGTGCAACGACACGCCCTTCGGCCTGTGCGCGGGCATCTGCACCAATTCGCTGAAGCACGCGATGCATTTCAGGCGCCATGCCGTGGTCGGCATGACGATGGTCAATCTGCCGACCGCGGGGGTGGACTTCCACGTGCCCTTCGGCGGCCGCAAGGGGTCGGGCTACGGGCCGCGCGAACAAGGGCGCCACGCCGCGGAGTTCTACACGACGGTGAAGACCGGCTACATGCTGGCCTGAGCCGGACGGGGTTTCAGTACGTCAACAGCAACGCCGACAGGCAAATCCTCGGAATCATCAAGAAGGAGACATTCCCATGACCATGAATCGCCGCACCCTCAACACCGCCCTGGCCGCCGCCGCGCTCGGCGGAATGCTGCCCGCTTCCGTGCTCGCGCAGAAGAAGCTCGTGCTCGGCTTCGCGCAGGTGGGCGCCGAAAGCGAATGGCGCACCGCCAACACCGAGTCGATCAAGTCCTCCGCCAAGGAGGCCGGCATCGAGCTCAAGTTCTCCGACGCGCAGCAGAAGCAGGAGAACCAGATCAAGGCCATCCGCTCGTACATCGCTCAGAAGGTGGATGTGATCGCCTTCTCGCCGGTGGTCGAGTCGGGCTGGGAGACTGTGCTGCGCGAGGCCAAGGCCGCGAAGATCCCGGTGGTGTTGACCGACCGCTCCGTCAACACCAAGGACGATTCGCTCTACGTGACCTTCATGGGCTCCGATTTCACCGAGGAAGGCCGCAAGGCCGGCCGCTGGCTGGTGGAGAAGATGAAGGACCAGAAGGGCGACGTGAACATCGTCGAGCTGCAGGGCACCGTGGGCTCGGCCCCGGCCATCGACCGCAAGAAGGGCTTCGAGGAAATCATCAAGGCCGACCCGAAGTTCAAGATCATCCGCTCGCAGACCGGCGACTTCACGCGCGCCAAGGGCAAGGAGGTGATGGAAGCCTTCCTGAAGGCCGAGGGCAAGAAGATCAATGTGCTGTACGCGCACAACGACGACATGGCCATCGGCGCGATCCAGGCCATCGAGGAAGCCGGCCTGAAGCCTGCGAAGGACATCGTGATCATCTCCATCGACGGCGTGAAGGGCGCCTTCGAGGCCATGATCGCCGGCAAGCTCAACGTGTCGGTGGAATGCAGCCCGCTGCTCGGCCCGCAGCTGATGCAGGCGGTGAAGGACATCAAGGAAGGCAAGACGCTGCCCAAGCGCATCGTGACGGTCGAGAGCATCTTCCCGATGGAAGTCGCGGCAAAGGAATTCCCCAACCGAAAGTATTGAGTACTCCCCCAGGCTGCGCGGCACTTCGTGTCCGCTTCGCCAACCCCCTCGCCGGGGGCAACACCTGCGGCCCGGCAAGGCCGGTTCCGCGGTGTTCCTGGAAAAGACACAGCACCCATTGAAAAAAACGGATCGAACCATGAAACGCAACTTCCTCAAGGCATCGCTCGCAGGCGTCGCACTGGCCATCGTCGGCTTCTCGCCGCTGGCCAGCGCGCAGGAAAAGGGCCTGATCGCCATCTCCATGCCCACCAAATCGTCGGCGCGCTGGATCGCCGACGGCGCCAACATGGTCAAGTACTTCAAGGACAAGGGCTACAAGACCGACCTGCAGTACGCCGAAGACGACATTCCCAACCAGCTCGCGCAGATCGAGAACATGGTGACCAAAGGCTCGAAGGTGCTGGTCATCGCAGCCATCGACGGAACGACGCTGTCGGACGTGCTGCAGAAGGCGGCCGACAAGGGCGTGAAGGTCATCGCCTACGACCGGCTCATCAAGGGCTCGAAGAACGTCGACTACTACGCCACCTTCGACAACTTTCAGGTCGGGGTGCTGCAGGCGCAGTCGATCGAGGCGGCGCTGGGCCTGAAGAGCGGCAAGGGTCCGTTCAACATCGAGCTCTTCGGCGGCTCGCCCGACGACAACAACGCCTTCTTCTTCTACAACGGCGCGATGTCGGTGCTCGACCCCTACATCAAGAGCGGCAAGCTGGTGGTGCGCAGCAAGCAGATGGGCATGGACAAGGTCGGCACGCTGCGCTGGGACGGCGCGGTGGCGCAGGCGCGCATGGACAACCTGCTGTCGGCCTTCTACACCAAGGACCGCGTCGACGCGGTGCTGTCGCCGTACGACGGCCTGTCCATCGGCATTCTTTCGTCGCTCAAGGGCGTGGGCTACGGCTCGGCCTCGCAGCCGATGCCCATCGTGTCGGGGCAGGACGCCGAGATCCCCTCGGTGAAGTCGATCCTGCGCAAGGAGCAGACCTCCACCGTGTTCAAGGACACGCGCGAACTGGCCAAGGTGACCGTGTCGATGGTGGACGCGATGCTCTCGGGCAAGACGCCCGAGGTGAACGACACCAAGACCTACAACAACGGCATCAAGGTCGTGCCCTCGTACCTGCTGAAGCCGGTGAGCGTGGACGCCTCGAACTGGAAGCAGGTGCTGGTGGACAGCGGCTACTACAAGGAAAGCCAGATCAAGTGAGCATGCAGGGCAGCAGCGACGGTGCCGGCGCCATCCTCGAGATGCGCGGCATCACCAAGACGTTCCCCGGCGTGAAGGCGCTGAGCAACGTCAACCTCAGCGTGCGCGCGGGGGAGATCCACGCGGTGGTCGGCGAGAACGGCGCGGGCAAGTCGACGCTCATGAAGGTGCTCAGCGGCGTCTACCCGTGCGACTCGTACACCGGCGAGATCTTCTTCGAGGGCGAGGAGCGCCGCTTCAGGGGCATCGCCGACAGCGAGAAGCTCGGGATCATCATCATCCACCAGGAGCTGGCGCTGGTGCCGCTGCTGTCCATCGCAGAGAACATCTTCCTCGGCAACGAGCTTGCCAACGGCGCCGGCGTGATCGACTGGTTCGCCGCCTATGCGAGGACGCGCGAGCTGCTCGCCAAGGTGGGCCTGAAGGAGCCGCCCACCACGCTGGTGACCGACCTGGGCGTGGGCAAGCAGCAGCTGGTGGAAATCGCCAAGGCGCTGGCCAAGGAGGTGAAGCTGCTGATCCTCGACGAGCCCACCGCCAGTCTCAACGAGAACGACAGCGACGCGCTGCTGATGCTGCTGCTGGAACTCAAGCGCCAGGGCATCGCGTCGATCCTCATCTCGCACAAGCTCAACGAGATCGCCAAGGTGGCCGACTCCATCACCGTGCTGCGCGACGGCGCGACGGTGGAGACCATGGACTGCCGCGGCCAGCCCATCAGCGAGGACCGCATCATCCGCGGCATGGTGGGGCGCGACATGGCGCACCGCTACCCACAGCGCGACCCGAAGATCGGGCAGACGGTGTTCGAGGTGCGCGACTGGCGCGTGCACCACGCGCTGCACGCCGACCGCGAGCAGATCAAGGGCGTGAGCCTGAACGTGCGCCAGGGCGAGATCGTCGGCATCGCGGGCCTCATGGGCGCGGGCCGCACCGAGCTGGCCATGAGCGTCTTCGGCAAGTCCTACGGCCAGCGCATCAGCGGCTCGGTGTTCATGCACGGCAAGCCGGTGGACGTGAGCACGGTGCGCAAGGCTATCGACCACGGCATCGCCTACGTCACCGAAGACCGCAAGGGGCTCGGGCTGGTGCTGGAGGAAGACATCCGCAAGAACATCAGCCTCGCGAACCTGGATGCGATCGCCGACAAGTCGGTGATCGACCACGGGCGCGAGTTCAAGGTGGCCAACGAGTACCGCAAGGCGCTCAACATCCGCTGCTCGGGCATCGAGCAGCTGGTGGTCAACCTTTCAGGCGGCAACCAGCAGAAGGTGGTGTTGAGCAAGTGGCTCTTCACGAAGCCCGAGCTGCTGATCCTCGACGAGCCCACGCGCGGCATCGACGTGGGCGCCAAGTACGAGATCTACACCATCATCGACAGGCTTGCCAGCGAGGGCAAGGGCATTCTCATGATTTCTTCCGAACTGCCGGAGCTGCTCGGCATGTGCGACCGCATCTACGTGATGAACGAGGGGCGCTTCGTCGCCGAGTTTCCGGCTGCAGAAGCCTCGCAGGAGCGCATCATGCATGCCATCGTGAGTTCGGGGAGTTCGATTCATGTCCCAGCCTGAAGTCAATACGGTGAAGACCGCCGTGCCCGTGGCGGAAGGGGCGTCGGCGAAGCTGCATGCCGGCTTCCTGAAGAACAACCTGCGCGAATACGGCATGCTGATCTCGCTGGTCGCGATCATGGTGCTGTTCCAGGTGCTGACCGACGGCACGCTGCTGCGGCCGCTGAACCTCACCAACCTGCTGCTGCAGAACAGCTACGTGGTCATCATGGCGCTGGGCATGCTGCTGGTGATCGTGGCAGGGCACATCGACCTGTCGGTGGGCTCGGTGTGCGGCTTCATCGGCGCGCTGGCGGCGGTGCTGATGGTGGAGTACGACTGGCACTTCGTGCCGACGGCGCTGGTGAGCATCCTCGCGGGCGCGGTCATCGGCGCGGCGCAGGGCTGGTTCGTGGCCTTCCGCAAGATCCCGTCGTTCATCGTCACGCTCGCGGGCATGCTGGTGTTCAAGGGGCTCACGCTGGCGCTGCTGGCGGGGCAGTCGGTGGGACCGTTCCCGGTGGAGTTCCAGCGGCTGAGCTCGGGCTTCATTCCCGACCCGCTGGGCGGCGACGCCTTCCGCACCACCTCGCTGATCGTGGGCGCGCTGGCCGCCGTGGCGCTGGTGTTCTTCAAGATGCGCGGGCGCGCCAAGCTGGCGGCGCACGGCATGGAGCAGGAGCCCTACGCCTTCTTCCTCGTGAAGAACCTGTTCTTCGCAGCCATCATCCTGTTCTTCAGCTACCTGCTGTCGACCTACAAAGGCCTGCCCAACGTGCTGATCGTGATGGCGGTGCTGATCGTGGTGTACGACTTCGTCACCAACCGCACCACCGTCGGCCGGCGCATCTACGCGCTGGGCGGCAACGAGAAGGCGGCGCGCCTGTCGGGCGTGAAGACGCAGCGGCTCGCGTTCCTCACCTTCGTGAACATGGGCGCACTCGCGGCGCTGGCGGGCCTCGTGTTCGCGGCGCGGCTCAACACCGCCACGCCCAAGGCCGGCCTGGGCTTCGAGCTCGACGTGATCGCGGCCTGCTTCATCGGCGGCGCCTCGGCTTCGGGTGGCGTCGGCAAGGTGATGGGCGCGGTGATCGGCGCCTTCATCATGGGCGTGATGAACAACGGCATGTCGATCCTGGGCATCGGCATCGACTACCAGCAGGTCATCAAGGGACTGGTGCTGCTGGCGGCGGTGTTCATCGACGTCTACAACAAGAACAAGTGACGCACGGCACATGGCAGACGCAAGCCCCAGCCCCGGCCCCGTTCTCCAGCTCCGGGGCATCCACAAGCAGTTCGGCGGCATCCCGGTGCTGCGCGACGTGCGGCTCGACCTGTATCCGGGCGAGATCCACGCGCTCATGGGGCAGAACGGCGCGGGCAAGTCGACGCTGATCAAGGTGCTCACGGGCGTGCTGCCGTCCAGCGGCGGCGAGATGCTGCTCGAGGGCAAGCCGATCCGCGCGCATTCGCCGCTGGAGGCGCAGAAGCTGGGCATCAGCACCGTCTACCAGGAGGTGAACCTGTGCCCGAACCTCTCGGTGGCGGAGAACGTGTTCGCGGGGCGCTATCCGCGCAAGGGCGCGGCGCAGGGCTTCCGCATCGACTGGGCCGCGGTGAACCGGCGCGCCGAGGAGCTGCTGGCGCGCATCGGGCTCGACATCGACGTGACCCGGCTGCTGTCGAGCTACTCGGTGGCGGTGCAGCAGATGGTGGCCATCGCGCGGGCGCTGGGCGTGTCGTCGAAGGTGCTGATTCTCGACGAGCCCACCTCCAGCCTCGACGACGACGAGGTCGAGAAGCTCTTCGACGTGCTGCGGCGGCTGCGCGCCGAGGGGCTGGCCATCGTCTTCGTGACGCACTTCCTCAACCAGATGTACGCGGTGTCGGACCGCATCACCGTGCTGCGCAACGGCGCATGGATCGGCGAGTGGAAGGCGGCCGACCTCGGGCCGCAGGCGCTGATCGCCGCGATGCTCGGGCGCGAGCTCGCGGCGCAGTCGGCGAGGCCGGCCGCGCTGCCTTCGTTCGACGAGGCCGCCCCCGCGCTGCTGCAGATCGAGGGCCTGGGCCAGGCGGGCCAGCTGCAGGCGACCGACCTGTGCGTGCGCGCGGGCGAGGTCGTCGGCATCGCGGGCCTGCTCGGCGCCGGCCGCACGGAGCTCGCGCGGCTGCTGTTCGGGCTGGAGACGCCGGACCGCGGCGTGCTCAAGGTCGACGGCCGCAGCCTCAGTTTCTCGAATCCGTCCGACGCGATCCGTGAAGGCCTGGCGCTGTGCCCCGAGGAGCGCAAGACGGACGGCATCGTCGCCGAGCTCTCGGTGCGCGAGAACATCGCGCTGGCGCTGCAGGCGCGGCTGGGCACGAAGCGCTTTCTCTCGCATGCAGAGCAGACGGCGATGGCGGAGAAGTTCGTCGCGTCGCTGGGCATCAAGACGGCGAGTGTCGAGACGCCGATCGGGCTGCTGTCGGGCGGCAACCAGCAGAAGGCCGTGATCGCGCGCTGGCTCGCGACCGAGCCGCGCCTGCTAATCCTCGACGAGCCCACGCGGGGCATCGACGTGGCGGCCAAGCAGGAGATCATGGAAGAGATCCTGCGGCTGGCGAAGGCCGGCATGGCGGTGATCTTCATCTCCTCGGAGATGAGCGAGGTGGTGCGCGTGGCGCATCGCATCGTGGTGCTGCGCGACAGGAAGAAGGTGGGCGAGCTGCCGGGCGGCTCGACCGAGGACGAGGTGTACGAAATGATTGCCGCGGCATGACGAACCCCAGGAACCCTATCTCGGCCGCGATGCATCACCGCCTCGCCTGGCCCATCGTCACACTGCTGCTCTTGCTGGCGGTGAACACCGTCTTCAACGCCAGCTTCCTGCACCTCGAATGGCGCGAAGGCCATCTCTACGGCAGCCTCGTCGACATCCTCAACCGCGCCGCACCGCTTGTGCTGGTGTCGCTCGGCATGACCCTGGTGATCGCCACCCGCGGCATCGACATCTCGGTGGGCGCAGTGGTGGCCATCGCAGCGGCGCTCGCGGCGTGGATGATCGGCGGCTCGGTGTCCAGCGACACGAGCCGCTTTCCGATGCCGCTCGCGATCCTCGCGGCCATCGGCATCGCGCTGGTGTGCGGGCTGTGGAACGGCCTGCTGGTGGCGAAGGTCGGCATGCAGCCGATCATCGCGACGCTGATCCTGATGGTGGCGGGGCGCGGCATCGCGCAGCTGATCGCCGACGGGCAAATCATCACGATTTACTACAAGCCCTTCTTCTTCCTCGGCAGCGGCTACCTGCTGGGGCTGCCGTTCTCGCTGTTCATCGTGGGGGCGGTGTTCGTGCTGCTGTATCTCGCCATCACGCGCACCGCGCTCGGGCTCTTCATCCAGGCGGTAGGCATCAACCCGACGGCGGCGCGCGTGGCCGGCGTGCAGGCGCGGCGGCTGATCGTGGGCGCATATGCCTTCTGCGGCGCCTGCGCGGGCGTGGCGGGCCTGCTCATCAGCTCCAACGTCAAGAGCGCGGACGGCAACAACGCGGGCCAGCTCATCGAGCTCGACGCGATCCTCGCGGTGACGCTGGGCGGCACCGCGCTCACGGGCGGGCGCTTCAGCCTCGTGGGCAGCGTGATCGGCGCGCTCATCATCCAGACGCTGACCTACGCGATCTACTCGCTGGGCGTGCCGCCGGAGATCAACCTGGTGGTGAAGGCGGGCGTGGTGTTCGTGGTGATGCTGCTGCAGTCGCCGGAGTTCAGGTCGCAGGTTCGCACGCTGGTGCAACGGCCGGCGCATGAAGGAGCGAAGGCATGAGCGCGGTGATCGAGGCTGCACCCTCACCCCAACCCTCTCCCGCGCGCGGGAGAGGGGGCAAGAGGGGGCTCAATCCCAAGTATCTGCCGTTGGCGGCGACCGTCTCGCTGTTCGTGCTGGTGGCCACGCTGGGTTCGGTGTTCTACGACGGCTTCTTCTCGGCGCAGGTCTTCCTCAACCTGCTGATCGACAACGCCTTCCTCATCGTCGTGGCCGTGGGCATGACCTTCGTGATCCTCTCGGGCGGCATCGATCTGTCGGTGGGATCGGTGATCGCGCTCACCACCATGGTGTCGGCCTCGCTGGTCGAGAAGCACGGCTGGAGCCCCGGCATCGTGATTCCGCTGGTGCTGGTGATGGGCACGGCATTCGGCGCCTTCATGGGCGTGCTCATCGAGCGCTTCAGGCTGCAGCCCTTCATCGTCACGCTCGCGGGCATGTTCCTGGCGCGGGGGCTTTGCTACCTCATCAGCATCGATTCGATCAGCATCACCAACGAGTTCTACTCGGAGGTCTCGCAGATCCGCATTCCCATCTGGGGCGAGGCCTCGGTGTCGATCAGCGCGGTGATCGCCATCGTGGTGCTGCTGGCGGCGATCTTTCTCGCGCACTGCACTCCGTTCGGGCGAGCGGTGTACGCCATCGGCGGCAGCGAGCAGTCGGCAACCTTGATGGGCCTGCCGGTGCGCCGCACGCTGATCGGCGTGTACACGCTCTCGGGCTTCTGCTCGGCGCTCGCGGGCGTGATCTTCACCTTCTACATGCTCTCGGGCTACGGCCTGCATGCGGTCGGGCTGGAGCTCGACGCAATCGCGGCGGTGGTGATCGGCGGCACGCTGCTCACCGGCGGCGTGGGCTACGTGGCGGGCACGCTCTTCGGCGTGCTCATGCTGGGCATCATCCAGACGCTCATTTCCTTCGACGGCACGCTGAGCTCGTGGTGGACGCGCATCGTCGTCGGCGCGCTGCTGTTCGTGTTCTGCCTGCTGCAGCGCTTCTTCACGTCGCGCACGCCACGGCGCTGACCTTTTTCCCCTCTCTCTCCCCTCAGGACAACTCGCATGCCGGACACCCCTCCGAAGAAACTGCGCTCGACCGAATGGTTCGGCTCGGCCGACAAGAATGGCTTCATGTACCGAAGCTGGATGAAGAACCAGGGCATCCCGGACCATGAATTCGATGGCCGCCCGATCATCGGCATCTGCAACACCTGGTCGGAGCTCACGCCCTGCAACGCGCACTTCCGCAAGATCGCCGAGCACGTGAAGCGCGGCATCTCGGAGGCGGGTGGCTTCCCGGTGGAGTTCCCGGTGTTTTCCAATGGCGAATCGAACCTGCGGCCCACCGCGATGCTCACGCGCAACCTCGCGAGCATGGACGTGGAAGAAGCGATTCGCGGCAATCCGGTCGATGCGGTGGTGCTGCTCACCGGCTGCGACAAGACCACGCCCGCGCTGCTGATGGGCGCGGCGAGCTGCGACATCCCCGCCATCGTGGTCACCGGCGGGCCGATGCTCAACGGCAAGCTCGAGGGCAAGAACATCGGCTCCGGCACGGCCGTGTGGCAGCTGCACGAATCGCTGAAGGCGGGCGAGATCAACCTGCACCAGTTCCTCTCGGCCGAAGGCGGCATGTCGCGCTCGGCCGGCACCTGCAACACCATGGGCACGGCATCGACGATGGCCTGCATGGCCGAGGCGCTGGGTACTTCGCTGCCGCACAACGCGGCGATTCCGGCGGTCGACGCGCGGCGCTACGTGCTCGCGCAGATGTCGGGCATGCGCGCTGTGGAGATGGCGAAGGAGGGGCTCACGCTGTCGAAGATCCTCACGCGCGAGGCCTTCGAGAACGCGATCCGCGTGAACGCAGCCATCGGTGGATCGACCAATGCGGTGATCCACCTGAAGGCGATCGCCGGGCGCATCGGCGTCGATCTGGAGCTGGAAGACTGGACGCGCATCGGCAGCAACACGCCGACCATCGTCGACCTGATGCCATCGGGCCGCTTCCTGATGGAGGAGTTCTATTACGCGGGCGGCCTGCCCGCGGTGCTGCGCCGGCTCGGCGAAGCCAACCTGCTACCGCACCCCGGGGCGCTCACGGTGAACGGCCAGTCGCTCTGGGACAACGTGCGCGATGCGCCCAGCCTCGACGACGAGGTGATCCGTCCGCTCGACAAGCCGCTGATCGCCGATGGCGGCATCCGCATCCTGCGCGGCAATCTCTCGCCGCGCGGCGCGGTGCTCAAGCCCTCGGCCGCGTCGCCGGAGCTGTTGAAGCACCGCGGGCGCGCGGTGGTGTTCGAGAACCTGGAGCACTACAAGGAGCGCATCGTCGACGAGAACCTCGACGTCGATGCCAGCTCGATCCTCGTGATGAAGAACTGCGGCCCCAAAGGCTACCCCGGCATGGCCGAGGTCGGCAACATGGGGCTGCCGCCGAAGCTGCTGCGCCAGGGCATCAAGGACATGGTGCGCATCTCCGACGCGCGCATGAGCGGCACGGCCTATGGCACCGTGGTGCTGCACGTCGCGCCCGAGGCCGCTGACGGCGGGCCGCTGGCGGCGGTGCGCGACGGCGACTGGATCGAGCTCGACTGCGATGCAGGCCGCCTGCACCTCGACATCAGCGACGAGGAGCTCGCTTCGCGCCTGGCCTCGCTCACCGCGTCCGACAAGCAGCCGATGAGCACGCGCGGCGGCGGCTACCAGAAGCTCTACGTCAACCACGTGCTGCAGGCCGACGAAGGCTGCGACTTCGACTTCCTGGTCGGCTGCCGCGGCGCGGCCGTTCCCCGCCATTCACACTGATCCACTCCCAGACACCATGACTCCCAGATACCGCGGCATCTTCCCGGTGGTGCCCACCACCTTCACCGAACAGGGCGCGCTCGACCTCGAAAGCCAGAAGCGCTGCGTCGACTTCATGATCGACGCGAGCTCCGACGGGATCTGCATCCTGGCGAACTTCTCGGAGCAGTTCGTGCTGTCCGACGAGGAGCGCGAGGTGCTGACCCGCACCATCCTCGAACACGTGAAGGGCCGCGTGCCGGTGATCGTGACCACCACGCACTACAGCACCAAGGTCTGTGCCGAGCGCAGCCGCCGCGCGCAGGACATGGGCGCCGCGATGCTGATGGTGATGCCGCCCTACCACGGCGCCACCTTCCGCGTGCCCGAGCCGCAGATCTACGAGTTCTATGCGCGGCTGTCGGACGCGGTGGACATTCCCATCATGATCCAGGACGCGCCGGCCAGCGGCACGGTGCTGTCGGCGCCGTTCCTCGCGCGCATGGCGAAGGAGATCGAGCAGGTGGCGTACTTCAAGATCGAGACGCCCGGTGCCGCATCGAAGCTGCGGGAGCTGATCCGCCTGGGCGGCGATGCGATCGAGGGCCCGTGGGACGGCGAGGAAGCCATCACGCTGATGCCCGACCTCGATGCCGGCGCCACCGGGTCGATGACGGGAGGCGGTTATCCGGACGGCATCCGCCCGATCATCGAGGCGCACCGCTCGGGCGACCGCGACAAGGCCTTTGCGCTTTATCAGCAGTGGCTGCCGCTCATCAACTACGAGAACCGCCAGGCGGGTCTGCTGGCCTGCAAGTCGCTGATGAAGGAAGGCGGCGTGATCGCCTGCGAGGCGCCGCGGCACCCCTTGCCGGCGATGCACCCCGACACGCGCGCGGGCTTGATCGAAACCGCCAAGCGACTCGATCCGCTGGTGCTGCGCTGGGGGAAGTAGCGGAGAGAAAAGAGAGGGAAGGACAGCGCGACGGCACCGCCGCGCTGAACAGAGACAGATAGCTGAGGCCGCTCAGGCCTTGGCTTCGCTGGGGTTCGCTTCTTTCGTACCCTTTGCGTTTTCTTCGAGTTCGCTGACCTGCAGCGACAGGTCGAACAGCTTGGACTTGCTGGCGTAGTAGCGGTCCAGGCGCCACTCCTTCAGGATGTCCATGGCGAGCTGGAAGCTCTTGTAGTCGAGTTCGTAGAGGGTGATGAGTTCGAAGCTGCGTTCGGACTCGAGGGCCAGCACGAGCTGGGCCAGGATCTTGGCCGATTCGTTGGCCGGGTCCGTTTCGATGAATCGGCGAGCGACCTTGATGGCATTCATGAAAAAGGGTTCCTCGGTAGGCAGGGACCGGGAACTATAGCTAGCAGCCCACGGGCTTTTATGACAGAAATATGACAGTAAGGGCATCGCCATCCCCGTGGAAATGGCGATGCCCCTGCGTGCTGAAGCCTGCTAGCCGATCAGCGCATGGGAGCCGGCATCGGCCGGGGCATGGGCATCGGCTGCGGCTCCATCACGGGCGCTGGCGCTGGCAGCGGCACCACGGTGGTGGTGACCGACTCGCGGATCACGCCGCCGCCCATCACGCTGCCGTCCACGCTGGCCGTGGTGTTGCCCATGCTGCCGAGCACGCGCGCCTCGCAGGCGGCGCGGTCGGCGGGCTGCTGCAGGCCGCAGCGCGCGAGCGCATTGGCGCGGTAGTCGGGCGCGCTGGTCAGGCCGCCTTGTGCAGCGGCCTGGCGTGCGGCGCCGGCTTCGCGGATGCACGCTGCGCGGTCCTGCTGGTTGTGGCCGCAGACGGCGAGTTCCTGCTGATAGGTGCTGTCGCCGCGCTTGGGCGGGGCGGCCGAGGCGGCGGCTGAGACTGTCAGCGCCCCGACGGCGAGCACGGTGAAGAGCATCGAACGCTTGTTGCTTTTCATGTATGACTCCTTGAGGTGAGCTGGTTGACCAGGGAGAAGTTGGACTGTGCGCAGCGGCCCGGGTTCACGCATCGACCCTGCCGCTTGTATCGACGTATCAACGCGCCGGCGCAGGTTGAGGTGGAAGCGGCGTCACGGTCTCGCGGATCACGCCGCCGCCCATCACGCTGCCTTCGGTGGTGGTGCGCGGGCCGCCCTTGATGCGGGCTTCGCAGTCGGGCTGCTCGGCGGCGGGCAGTTCGCTGCAGCGCGCGAGCGAATTGACCTGTTCCCGCGCGGGGCTGGGGCTGGTGAGTCCGCCGCGCCCGGCTTCCTGGCGCGCGGCGCCGGCTTCGCGCAGGCAGGCTGCGCGGTCCTGCTGCACGCCGTCGCAGGCGGCGCGCTCCTTCTGCATGCGGGCGTCGCTGCCTGCGCTGCCTGCGCTGCCTGTGGCCTGTGCGCTGGCAGTCTGCGCGCCGAAGGCGATGAAGCCACTGGCGGCGAAGAGTGCCGTGGCGGAAAGAATGGAACGAAGGCTTGTTCTCATGAGGGCTCCTGTGAATGCACGCCCCTCCAGGAGGGTGCGTGACCGGAGCCTCAGTGTGCTGTCGGGGGCGGGCGGTGGCTGTGGGACAGCCGCACGCCGCCGAACGGGCCGGACTCGCCCCTGCGTGTGGGACGTGTCCGGCAAGGCCGGCTTCAGCCGGCGGCGATGCGCTGGGCCAGGTGAGCGAGCGCTTCCTCGACCTGGTCGACGAGGATCAGCGAGAGATCGCCCGGCTGCAGGCGCGCCAGCGCGGCGTCGATGGCCACGAACTCGCCGCGGATCTCGTCGACGTAGCGCGTGCGGGCCGCGCCCTGCAGGCCCTGGCGCAGCAGCGCCATGACTTCGCCGTCGGCGCGGCCGCGCTGGGCTGCGTCCTGGTAGAGGATCACGTCGTCGAAGGCTTCGCCGAGGATGGCCGTCTGGTCGCGGATGTCGGAGTCGCGCCGGTCGCCCGCGCCGCTGATGACCACCGAGCGCTTCTTCGCCGGCATGGTGTCCACGGCCGACACCAGCGCGCGCATGGCGTCGGTGTTGTGGCCGTAGTCGGCGATCACGGTCGCGCCGCGGTAGTCCATGACGTTGAAGCGCCCGGGCACGCCGGCCGCGTCGTTCATGAAGCTCGCGAGGCCGCTGCGGATGGTGTCCCAGTCGAGGCCCACGCCCCACGCGGCGGCCACGGCGGCCATCACGTTGTCGACCTGGAAGCCGATGCTGCCGCCGCGCGTGATGGGCACGTCGCGCAGCGCGATGCGCTCGCGCCAGGAGCCTTCGGCGGCCACCAGCGTGTCCTGGTCGACGTACACGGTGCGCTTGCCCTGCGCGCGGTGCGTGGCCATCACCGGGTGCATGCGGTCGGCGGTGAAGAAGATCACGTGGCCGGGGCAGCCCGCGGCCATGGCGGCGACGTTCGCGTCGGCCGCGTTGAGCACCGCGTAGCCGTCGGGCGCCACGTTGCGCACGATCACCCGCTTGAGCACCGCGAGGTCTTCCACGGTGGTGATGTAGTTCAGGCCCAGGTGGTCGCCGCTGCCGATGTTGGTGACCACCGCCACCTGGCAGCGGTCGAAGCCCAGGCCCTCGCGCAGGATGCCGCCGCGCGCCACTTCGAACACGGCCGCGTCGACGTCGGGGTGCATCAGCACGTTGCGCGCGCTCTTGGGGCCGCTGCAGTCGCCGCTGTCGGTCTGGCGGCCGTCGACGTACACGCCGTCGGTGTTGGTCATGCCGGTGCGCAGGCCGCTCGATGCGAGCAGGTGGTTGATGAGGCGCGCAGTGGTGGTCTTGCCGTTGGTGCCGGTGACGGCCACCACGGGGATGCGGCCGTCGTCGCCATGGGCGAAGAGCGTGTCCATGACCGCCTCGCCGACCGCGCGGCCGCGGCCGAACGAAGGCGAGATGTGCATGCGCAGGCCGGGCGCGGCATTCACTTCCACCACGCCGCCATGCTGCTCTTCGAGCGGGCGCAGCACGTTCTCGCAGACCATGTCGACGCCGCAGATGTGCAGGCCGACCATCTGCGCCGCGTCGACGGCGCGCGCCGCGACTTCGGGGTGCACGGTGTCGGTCACGTCGGTGGCGGTGCCGCCGGTGGACAGGTTGGCGTTGTTGCGCAGCACCACGCGCTGGCCGCGCGCGGGCACGCTGTCGGGCGTGAGGCCCTGCGATTCGAGCCGGCCGATGGCGATGTCATCCAGGCGGATCTTGGTGAGCGAAGTGGCGTGGCCCTCGCCGCGGCGCGGATCGAGGTTCACCGTGTCGACCAGCTGGCGCACGGTGGAACTGCCGTCGCCGATCACCTGCGGCGGATCGCGGCGCGCGGCGGCCACGAGGCGGTCGCCCACCACCAGCAGGCGGAAGTCGAAGCCGGGCAGGAACTTCTCGACCATCACCTCGCCGTAGACGGCGGCCGATTCGTAGGCCGCGAACAGCTCCTCGCGCGAGTTGATGTTGACCGTCACGCCCTTGCCCTGGTTGCCGTCCTGCGGCTTCACCACTACCGGCAGGCCGATCTCGTTGGCGGCGGCCCAGCCGTCTTCCGCGCTGCTCACGGGGCGGCCCAGCGGCACCGGCACACCGGCGGCGTTGAGCAGCTGCTTGGTCAGCTCCTTGTCCTGCGCGATCGATTCGGCCACGCCGCTGGTGCTGTCGACCTCGGCGGCCTGGATGCGGCGCTGCTTCGAACCCCAGCCGAACTGCACCAGGCTGCCGCGCGTGAGGCGGCGGAACGGAATGCCGCGCGCCACGGCCGCATCGACGATGGAACCCGTGCTCGGGCCCAGGCGCTCCGATTCGTCGAGGTCGCGCAACTCGGCGATGGCGGCTTCGGCGTCGAAGGGCGTGTCGTTCTGGGCGGCGACGATCAGCTCCTCGGCCAGCTCGGCGGCGCGGCGGCCCACGGCCTCCTCGGTGTACTGGAACACGACCTGGTAGACGCCTTCTTCCACGGTGGGAGAGGTGTGGCCGAAGTTGACCGCGCAGCCGGCCTGGGCCTGCAGCGCGACGGCGGCGTTCTCCAGCACGTGGGCCAGCGCCAGCGGCTGGCCCAGCACCATCGGGTGCAGTTCGCCGATGGTCGGGAAGCGTGCGCGCAGGCGGTCTTCGAAACCGCTCAGCTTGCTGATGGCGTTCTCGTCGCCCTGGCAGGCCACGACCGCCTCGATGGCGGTATGGCGGCTCCAGAGATTGGGCCCGCGAAGGGCTCGGGTGCGGGTGACTTTCATGGGGCTGCGAGAGCTGCTGCTGTCTATCTGGCGAGGCGAAGATGCCTCAGACGAATTGGGGTTGGAGAGGCTGGGTCTGCGAGAGCTGCAGCGAGGCCAGCGCGGCCTGCAGATCGGCCTCGAAGGCTTCGACGCCGGCACCGATCAGGTTGAGCGGAATGCCCATGGCCCAGGCCGCGGCCACGGCGGCCAGCAGGCTTTCGAGGCTCACGCCGGCATGGGTGGCGCGCCACACGGTCAGGCGGCCGAGGCCCGGCAGGAACGATTCGCTGGTGCCGTTGGCCAGCACCACGCGGTCTTGCCGCACGAGCACGGCCTTGCCGCCGGCGCTCTGGTGCGTGGCGAGCGCGGGGGCCTGCGCGTCGGCCGAGTAGAGGATGACGGCGCCGTCGCACAACGGCGCGAGGCCGGCCACGCGCGCATCGGCGGCGTTCAGCACGGCCGTGCCCTCGGGCAGCACCACGTCGACCTGCGTGCGCAGCACCTTGACCATCTGGTCGCTCTCGGTGATGTCGTAGTCGGCCAGCGCTTCGCAGCCGTCGAGGTCGGTGACGATGCCCACTTCGCAGCGGTCGTACGGGAGACCGTCGCGCAGGATGGTCTCGGCGCCGTTCTCGATCACCACGGCCTGCACGGCGCGGTTCACCAGCAGGCGGTGGCCGGCTTCCCAGTTGGCGCTGTCGCGCGCGTCGACGCGGCGGCGCTCGAGGAACAGGCCGTCGCGGCAGGCCAGGCCGGTGTGGCGGCCGCCCAGGTTGATGAGCCAGGCCACCAGGCGCGCCAGCACGGCGGTGTCGCGCGAGCCGGCCACGCCGACCACGGGAATGCGCCCGGGTGCGTCGTTGGGGAACAGGTGGTCGCAGATCGCGCGGCCCACCGGGCGCGGCGAGCCGACGGCCGGCTTCAGGTGCATCAGCAGGCCGGGGCCGGCGTTGACTTCGACGATTGCGCCGCCCTGCGGGCCGAGCGGCCTGGAAATGTCCTGCGCCACGAGGTCGATGCCCGCGATGTCCAGGCCCACCACGCGCGCGGCCAGCACGGCGGCGTGCGCCACTTCGGGATGGACCAGGTCGGTGCAGTCGTTGGCCATGTTGCCGTTGCGCTGGATCGTGACCACGCGGCCGGCGGCGGGCACGGCGTCGGCGCTGAGGTCCTGGCGCTTGAGTTCGAGCTGCAGCTTGGCGTCGGTGTCGATCAGGATCACGTCGAGCGGGAACTCTTCCTCGGCGCCGCGGCGCGGGTCGCTGTTGAGCTGCTTGTCGATGAGTTCGCGCACGCTGGCCTTGCCGTCGCCGGTCACGGTGATGATCTCGCCGCGCGCGGCAGCCACGACCTCGCCGCCCACCACCAGCAGGCGGTGCTCGTGGCCGCGGATGAAGCGCTCGACCATCACGTCGCTGCCCTCGGGCTCGGCGACCGCGAAGGCGGCCATGACTTCCTCGCGCGTCGTCAGCTCGAGCGAGACGCCGCGGCCGTGATTCGCGTCGGAAGGCTTCACGACCACGGGCAGGCCGATGTCCTCGGCGGCTTCCCAGGCCTCTTCGGCATCGGCGACCACCTGGCCTTCGGGCACGGGCACGCCGCAGCTCGCGAGCAGCGACTTGGTCAGCTCCTTGTCGCTGGCGATCGATTCGCCGATGGCGCTGGTGTAGTCGGTCTCGGCGGTCCAGATGCGCTGCTGGTTGGCGCCGTAGCCCAGCTGCACGAGGTTGCCGCTGTTCAGCCGCATGTGGGGAATGCCGCGATCGGTGGCCGCTGCCACGATGGCGGCGGTGCTCGGGCCGAGGTAGCAGTCTTCGACCTTGGCCTTGACCGCGTCGACGGCCTTCTGCACGTCGGCGGCGGTGAACGGGTCGTTGTTGATGGCCGCCATCAGCAGGCGGTGGCCCTCGGCCAGCGCCACGCGAGCGACCTGCTCGTCACGCGCGCGGAACACCATGCGGTAGACGCCGTGTTCCGAGGTGCTGCGGGTCTGGCCGAAGCCGGTCGGCATGCCCGCCAGGTTCAGCAGCTCGATGACGACGTGCTCCAGCACGTGCCCCGACCAGGTGCCTTCGGTCAGCCGCTGGATGAAGCCGCCGCGCTCGCCGACGCCGCAGTGGTGCTCGATGAGCGCCGGCAGCAGGGTGGTCAGGCGGTCGGTGAAGCCGTCGATCTTGTTGGAGGGGTAGTCTTCGAGCTGGCCCAGGTCGAGCCAGACTTCGAGCACCGGACGGTAGGTCCAGAGGTTGGGGCCGCGCAAATAATTGATGCGCAGCAGGCGGATGTCGTCGAAACGGGTCATGCAAACGTTCGATGTGCTTTGGCCGAGCACCACGGCGCCTTCAAGCGCGCCCATGGCTATCGGTCAGAATCGGCGCCCGACCTGGGGCGCCATGACGCGGTCCATGCGGCCCGCGACGGGCAAGAGTCAAAGAAACACAATGCAACATCACGATCCAGTCGGCACCCGGGAGGGCGAAACAGAAGCGGCATCAGCACAAGCACTGAAAAACCGCCTCGCAGTCGCGGAAAACGTTCTGGTAACACTGACGGTTGACCTCGACGACCAACTTCGCTTCGCCTCCGGCCTAGTCGCCCTGACTGACCGGAAGCTGATTTCGCTCGATCCCGATGGCACTTGGCGTGAGTGGCCGCTAACCGACGCGGCCCTGGAATTGCGCGTTTCCGACCACGCGGGCGTCGGAACCCTCGATCTGACGGGGCCCTCGGGCCGGCTGGCGCGCTGGCGCTACACCCTGGCCGGGCAGGTCGCGGCCCTTCGGCTTCTCAAGCTGTTCGGCCAGCGCATGTCGGATGTCGCCAAGGAGACACCCGAGGCCGTCGAGACGGCCGACGGCGACGATTCCGCCGACACCGAGCTCCAGACCCCGCCCTCCACCTGGGTGCTGCTGCGCCTCGGCCGCTTTGCCAAACCCTACCGCAAGCAGCTGATCGCAGGGTTTCTGCTGACCCTGTTCTCCACCGCCGCCACGCTGGTTCCGCCGTACCTGACCATCCCGCTGATGGACGACATCCTGATCCCGTTCCAGAACGGCCAGAAGATCGACACCATGCGCGTGGGCCTGTACCTGGGCGGCCTGCTGATCGCGGCGCTGGTCGGCTGGGGGCTGGGCTGGGCGCGCACCTACCTGCTGGCGCTGGTGTCCGAGCGCATCGGCGCCGACCTGCGCACCACCACCTACGAGCACCTGCTGACCCTGCCTCTGGACTACTTCGGCGGCAAGCGCACCGGCGACCTGATGGCGCGCATCGGCTCCGAAACCGACCGCATCAACGTCTTCCTGTCGCTGCACGCGCTCGATTTCGCCAACGACGTGCTGATGATCGTGATGACTGCGGTCATCCTGATCTCCATCAACCCGCTGCTGGCGGTGGTCACGCTGGTGCCGCTGCCCTTCATCGCCTGGATGATCCACGTCGTGCGCGACCGCCTGCGCACCGGCTTCGAGAAGATCGACCGCGTCTGGTCCGAGGTGACCAACGTGCTGGCCGACACCATCCCGGGCATCCGCGTGGTGAAGGCCTTCGCCCAGGAGCGCCGCGAGGCCGAGCGCTTCCGCGTCGCCAACGTCTACAACCTGCAGGTCAACGACAAGCTCAACCGCACCTGGTCGCTGTTCACGCCGACCGTGTCGCTGCTCACCGAAATCGGCCTGCTCGTGGTCTGGGCCTTCGGCATCTGGCAGGTGGCGCGCGGCAGCATCACGGTGGGTGTGCTCACCGCCTTCATCGCCTACATCGGGCGCTTCTACACCCGGCTCGACTCCATGAGCCGCATCGTCTCGGTCACGCAGAAGGCCGCAGCGGGCGCCAAGCGCATCTTCGACATCCTCGACCACGTGAGCAACGTGCCCGAGCCCGCCAACCCGGTGAAGGTGGAGCGAGTGCAGGGCCGCATCGAGATGAGCGGGCTGGGCTTCCGCTACGGGTCGCGCGCGGTCATCCACGACCTCGACCTGACCATCGAGCCCGGCGAGATGATCGGCCTCGTGGGCCACAGCGGCTCGGGCAAGAGCACGCTGGTCAACCTGATCTGCCGCTTCTACGACGTGACCGACGGCGCCATCAAGGTAGACGGAACCGACATCCGCCGCTTCGCCGTGGCCGACTACCGCCGCCACGTGGGGCTGGTGCTGCAGGAGCCGTTCCTCTTCTTCGGCACCATCGCGCAGAACATCGCCTACGGCAAGCCCGATGCCACGCGCGAGGAGATCGTGGCCGCCGCGCGCGCCGCGCATGCGCACGACTTCATCCTGCGCCTGCCCCACGGCTATGACTCGCTGGTGGGCGAGCGCGGGCAGGGCCTGTCGGGCGGCGAGCGCCAGCGCATCAGCATCGCGCGCGCGCTGCTGATCGATCCGCGCATCCTGATCCTCGACGAGGCGACCTCGGCGGTGGACACCGAGACCGAGAAGGAAATCCAGAAGGCGCTCGACAACCTCGTGCAGGGCCGCACCACCATCGCCATCGCGCACCGCCTGTCGACGCTGCGCAAGGCAGACCGGCTCGTGGTCATGGACCGCGGCGAGGTCGTCGAGGTCGGCCCGCACGACGCGCTGATGGCGAAGCAGGGCGCCTACTGGCGGCTCTACCAGGCGCAGCTGCGCCAGGGCGACGACGACGCGAGCGAAGGCGCCGCCGACGAGCGTGCCAGCGCGCAGGCGCCGGTCGCCATCACCCACGCGGCCCATCCGGCAGGTGACGCATGACAAGCAGCAACCCATTCCAACTGGAACGCGACCCCTTCGGCCGCCTCGTGCTGGTCGACGCCCAGGGCGAGCGCCACGTCGGCATCGTGCCCGTGCGGGCCTTTCCGCTGAGCGCGCCCGGCCACGGCATCTCGCTGGTCGGCAGCGAGGGGCGGGAGCTGGTCTGGATCGACAGCGTCGAGCAGCTGCCGGCGCAGGCCCGCGCATTGCTCGAGGAAGACCTCGCGGTGCGCGACTTCGCGCCCACGCTGCTGAAGCTGCACGGCGTGTCGAGCTTCGGCGTGCCCAGCACCTGGACCATCAGCACCGACCGCGGCGAAACCAGCTTCGTGCTCAAGGCCGAGGAAGACATCCGCCGGCTCGAAGGCGGCGCATTGCTCATTGCGAGCGCGCACGGCGTGCAGTTCCGCATTCCGGACGTGAAGACGCTCGACCGCACCTCGCGCAAGCTGCTCGAGCGTTTCCTCTAGGCGAAGGCGGCCGCGCCGCTAACCAACCAGCCCGTCCATGGCGGCGACGCCAAGCCAGGCCATGTCGAGTGCCAGCGGCACCGCAAGGGTGACGATCCATGCGGCCAGGCGTTTGGCGCCCATGCGCGGGCTCGTATCCACGGCCTCGCGCAGCCTGCGAAAATTGCGCCTTTGGACTACAACGGCCTCGCCGTTGACGGATATGCCCCTGCACACCACCGCCCTCGTTCTGTTCTCCGGCGGCCAGGACTCGACCACCTGCCTCGCCGACGCACTCTCGAAGTACCAGCGCGTCGAAACCCTGGGCTTCGACTACGGGCAGCGCCACCGCGTGGAGCTCGACGTGCGCGGCAGCATCCTCGCGAAGATGCGCGAACGCTTTCCCGACTGGGCGCCGCGCCTGGGCGAAGACCACGTGCTCACGCTCGCCGCGCTCGCGCAGCTGGGCGGCTCGTCGCTCACGGAAGAGGTCGCCTTCGCGATGCAGGCCGACGGTCTGCCCAACACCTTCGTGCCCGGGCGCAACCTGCTGTTTCTCACGCTCGCCGGCGCGCTGGCCTATCGGCGCGGGCTGCAGGTGATCGTGACCGGCGTCTGCGAGACCGACTTCTCGGGCTACCCCGACTGCCGCGACGACACCATGAAGGCGATGCAGCTCGCGCTCTCGCTCGGGCTGGAGCGTCGCCTCGTCATCGAGACGCCGCTCATGTGGATCGACAAGGCCGAGACCTGGAGCCTCGCCCATCGCCTGGGCGGCGAGCCGCTGGTCGACCTGATCGTGGAGGAAACCCACACCTGCTACCTGGGCGATCGAACCCATCGCCAGGCGTGGGGCTACGGCTGCGGCGAGTGCCCTGCCTGCGACCTGCGCAAGAAGGGGTGGGAGCGCTACGCGGCGGCGCTGCCCGCCGGCGCCGCCGCGACCTCCACGCGGTAGCGCGCCGCCGCGCCCTCGGCTTCCGGCACCAGCGTCCAGCGCTGGTTGTGGAACTCGCCCACCGCCGCGCGATGGGCCACGGAGACCATCGCGCCGCCGCCCGCGCGCACCATCTCGGAAAGCCGCTGATAGAGCGTGCGCTCGGCCGGCGCATCCAGTGCGCTGCTGATTTCGTCGGCAAAGACCCAGCGGGGCTTCTTCAGCAGCACGCGCGCGATGGCGAGCCGCTGCTGCTCGCCGCCCGACAGTTTCTGGCTCCACGCGTCGCTGTCGTCCAGCCGGCCGGCGAACTCGGGCAGCAGGGCGTCGTTCAGGGCCTGGCGCAGCTGTTCGTCGCTGTAGCGCGAGGCGTCCTCCGGATAGGCCAGCGCAACGCGCAGCGGACCGTCCGGCATGTAGGGCCGCTGCGGCACGAACATCGCGTCGGCCGGCACCTGCACCCGTCCGCGCGCGAACGGCCAGATGCCCGCGAAGGCGCGGAACAGGGTCGACTTGCCGCTGCCCGACGGGCCCTGCACCAGCACGCTGTCGCCGGCCTTCGCGGCGAGCGCCGCATTCGCCAGCAGCGAGGTGCCGTTCGGCAGGTTCAGCGAGAGACCGTCGGCCTGCAGCGAGGGCGCATCGCTGCGCTCGAGAGCGTTTTCTTGCGCGGCGCGGGCCCGGATCGCGTCGTCGAAGCTGGTGAGACGGTCGGTGGTCGCGCGCCATACGGCCACGCTGTCGTAGTTGTCGACGAACCAGCTCAGCGAGTCCTGCACCTTGCCGAAGGCCGATGAGATCTGCATCAGCTGGCCGAGCTGGATCGCGCCGCTGAAGAAACGAGGAGCCGCGACCACGAACGGAAAGATGACCGCCGCCTGGCCGAAGAAGGCAGTGAAGGTCACCAGGTTCTTCTGCTGCTTGATGAGCTGCAGGTAGTTGCGCAGCACCGAGCCGAAGCGCAGGTCGAGCTGGCCGTGTTCCACCTTCTCGCCGCGGTCGAGCGCGATCGCTTCGCTATACTCGCGCACGCGCACCAGGTGGTGGCGGAAGTCGGCCTCGAAGCGCTGCTGGCGGAAGTTCAGCCCGATCAGCGGCCGTCCGATGTAGTGGGTGATGATGGTGCCGACCACGCAGTAGGCCAGCGCGAGCCAGACCATCGCGCCCGCGACCTGGTAGGTGGTGCCGCTCAGCGAGAACTCGGTGGTTCCCGAGAGGCCCCAGAGAATGCCGACGAAGCTCACCAGGGTGACCACGGCGTTCAGCAGGCCCATCGACAGCGTCATGGTGGCGCTGGTGAACAGCTGCATGTCTTCCTGGATGCGCTGGTCGGGGTTGTCGGGCGTCGTGCCTTCCTTGCTGGCGTAGCGCGCCAGTTCCATCTCGTAGAAGGTGCGGTTTGCCATCCAGCGGCCGAGATAGTTGCGCGTGATCCAGGCGCGCCAGCGCAGCTGCAGCAGCTGCGTCACGTAGAACTTGAGCACCTGCAGCGCGATGTTGAAGAAGGCGAGCACGAGAAACACGCGGATCTCGCGCCAGAACACCGTCACATCCTTGTTCTGCAGGCCGTCGTAGAAGCGGCCGTACCACTGGTTGAAAAGCACCAGCGCATAGACATAGGCCAGGTTGAGCGCAACGATGGCTGCAAACATCGTCCGCGCCCGCCATTTCTCTTCCGACTTGAAATAAGGCGCCGCAAGCCTGAAAACACGGCGCAGCACCTGGATGAACGAGCCAGCGCGAGCTGTGACTGATAGGGACATTCGGATTTCCTCGCAGGCGCTCGCGCGCCGGTCATGGTGAGGAGACCATCGTAGACAAATGTTTCTTAAACCGGCCTGAAACCGGTCCCGGCCCTCGGAAAAGTGCCGTCAGCCCAGCAGCACCCGTGCGGCCGTCGTCAGGAAGTGGGCCAGCGGCGGTGTCTGCAGACCCTCGACCTTCGCTTCCTCGTCCCATTGCCGCAGCCGGATGGCATCGCCGGCCCATGGGTGCGCGGCGAAGCGCTGGGCTGCGTCGGCGTCCATCACGCCGCCCTGCAGCGCGAGGCTGCGCACGGAATCGGGAGAGAGCCTGGAGAAATAGTCGGGCCGGGTCGCGCACAGGTAGCGCTTGGCGTCCACATGCAGCCGGATCGGCTCGCGCACCCCCACGTCGAATGCACCGCGCAGCAGCGGCAGGGCGATGTACTGGTGGCGGTCGTCGATGCCCAGCTGGGTGGGAGAGTGCGAAAGCGTCTGGTGCTCGGCGATCAGCAGGTGGCCCAGGTCGTGAAGCAGCGCCGCGGTGACCAGCGAATCGCTCGCGCCGGCCTGCTCGGCAAGCCAGGCGCATTGCAGCGCATGTTCCAGCTGCGACACCGGTTCGCCCGCGTAGGCAAGGCCACCGCGCTCGGCGAACAGGCGGGCGATCTCGGCGAGGTCGAGTGTCATGGAAGTGGGGTGCGGCGGGCGACGCGAAAGCAAAGGGCAATAAGTCCGCGAGTCTGCCGCGCCACGGTGACACCTGGATGACGCAGCCGCGGCGAGAGGGCCGGCAAGCGTCGCGCCTTAGCGCGTTTTTGGGTATTTGAGTTTTTTTGAGGCATTTTGACAAATCACTGTCATATGCCGCTGCCAACATCGCCGCCATTCGTCACCGGCCGGCTCTGTGTACTTTCGATTTCGCGTCCGTCCGGTCCCCGCCGCCTTCCTTCCTCCTTCCACTTTCTCCCAAGGAAACCCAGTCCATGCTGCATCGTTCCATCCGCTGGGCCGCCATGCCGGCCGCCTTGCTCTCGCTGGCCTTCGCCGCCTCGGCCCAGGGCCGCACCGAACTGCTGGTCTACACCGCGCTCGAGGCCGACCAGGTGCAGGCCTACAAGGCCGCCTTCGAAAAGGAGAACCCGGGCATCGAGCTGAAGTTCGTGCGCGACTCCACCGGCATCGTCACCGCCAAGCTGCTGGCCGAAAAGGCCAACCCGCAGGCCGACGTGGTCTGGGGCCTGGCCGCCACCTCGCTGATGCTGCTCGACAAGGAGGGCATGCTCCAGCCCTACGCGCCCAAGGGCCTGGACGCCATCAAGTCCAACATGCGCGACCCGGCCAACCCGCCCAAGTGGGTCGGCATGGACGTGTGGTCCTCGGCGATCTGCTTCAACACCGCCGAAGCGCAGAAGAAGAACCTGCCCAGGCCCGCCAGCTGGGCTGACCTGACCAACCCGGTCTACAAGGGCCAGATCACCATGCCCAACCCGGCCGCCTCGGGCACGGGCTACCTGATGGTGTCGGGCTGGATCCAGATGATGGGTGAAGAGAAGGCGTGGAAATACATGGACGCGCTGCACCAGAACATCGGCATCTACAGCCAGTCGGGCAGCAAGCCCTGCCGCCAGGCCGGCGCCGGCGAGTTCGCGCTGGGCATGTCCTTCGAATACCGCGCCAACAAGACCAAGCGCGACGGCGCTCCCATCGACATCGTGCTGCCCAAGGAAGGTCTGGGCTGGGACATGGAAGCCACCGGCATCATCAAGACCAGCAAGAAGCAGGAAGCCGCCAAGGCGCTGGCCGACTGGGCCGTGACGAAGCAGGCCAACGAGCTGTACGCGAAGAACTTCGCCGTGCTCGCGCTGCCTGGTGTCCAGGAGAAGCTCGAATTCGTACCGGGCGACGTCGAGAAGCTGCTGGCCAAGAACGACTTCAACTGGGCCGCCGCCAACCGCGAGCGCATCCTGACGGAGTGGTCCAGGCGCTACGAATCGAAGTCGGAAAAGAAGCCACTTTGATCCCGACATCGAAGCAAGACGGTACCGGGCCATGACGAGCAGCAGCTTTCTTTCCCTTCGCGGCATCGGCAAGTCCTTCGGCGCCACCCGCGTGCTCGACGGCATCGACCTCGACATCGAACCCGGCGAGTTCGTTTGCCTGCTCGGCCCTTCGGGCTGCGGCAAGACCACGCTGCTGCGCATCGTCTGCGGCATCGAGCGCGCCGACAGCGGCCAGATTTTGCTCGGCGGCCAGGACATCGCGGGCCTGCCGCCCGCGGCGCGCGGCTTCGGGGTGGTGTTTCAGTCGTACGCGCTGTTTCCCAACCTCACGGCCGCGCAGAACATCGCCTACGGCCTGCATCCCACGGGCGCGCTGGCCCGCGAGATGGCCAGGCGTTCGCGCGAGATGCTCGATCTGGTCGGGCTCGCCGCGCATGCCGACAAGTACCCGGTGCAACTCTCCGGCGGGCAGCAGCAGCGCGTCGCCCTGGCGCGTGCGCTTGCGCCCAACCCGCGCCTGCTGCTGCTCGACGAGCCGCTCTCCGCGCTCGACGCGCAGGTGCGCGCCACGCTGCGCAGCGAGATCCGCGCGCTGCAGAAGCGCCTGGGCATCGTCACCATCATGGTCACGCACGACCAGGAAGAGGCGCTCTCGATGGCCGACCGCGTGGTGCTCATGCACGACGGCCGCATCGAGCAGGCCGGCACGCCCGACGAGCTCTATCGCCAGCCGCGCACCCGCTTCGTGGCGGGCTTCGTGGGCCGCATGAACATGCTGCCCGCCACGGTGCTGGCCGACGGCAAGGTGCGCGTGCGCGACAGCGAGCTGCTGTGCGCGCCGGGCAAGCTCAGCGTGGGCTCGCAGGCGACCGTGGGCATCCGCCCCGAGCACGTGGTGGTGAAGCGCTTCGGCACCGAGCTCGGCGCCAACAGCTTCGCGGCGCGCCTGCTCGACACGGAGTTCTTCGGCAACCGCACCTGCGCCCGGCTGGCCTGCGAGCCGCTGGGCATCGAGATCGAGGCCGAGTTGCCCGCCGATGCGCGCAGCGGCGGCGGCGAGCCGCTGGTGCCGAGCAGCATGGTGCATATCCAGTTGCCGTTGAATGCGCTGTCTGTACTGGCGCATTGAGATGAATTCCTCCAGCTTGGGCTCTGTCGTTGTGTTTGACGTTCGCCGTTCAGGGCGCGCTCACGCCGACGGGGTACCTTGCTCCGCGAATGTCCCCCGGCCTGCGGCCTCCTCCTTTATTTCGCTGCGCAAGGCACCCCATCGGCGTGAGCGTTGGACAGAGCAGTCGTTGATCTGCGGTACACGAGCAGCGTGCCCTGTGCGCAGGGCGTCGGGTGCTCCCCGCAGCGAAATAAAGGAGGAGGGCCGCAGGCCCGGGGGACATTCGCGGAGGGGAGTACCCGGCGGCCTGTGCACGCGCCCGGAACACGAACTATGAGTAGTTCCCCAGAGGCCATCGCCATGGTTCTCCCGGCGAAAACGCACAGAAGCACGTTCGACCGCGAACGCTGGATCACCGGCGCCGCCGTCCTGCTGGTCGTGATCCTGCTGCTGGTGATTGTCGCGCTGCCGGTCGGCGCGCTGGTCGGCCAGAGCTTCTTCGATCGCGAGGGCGCCTTCGTCGGCCTCGCCAATTTCGCGCGCTACTTCGATAACCCGGCGCTGGTGCAGTCGGCATTCAACAGCGTGGGGCTCGCGGCGATCAGCGCGGTGATCTGCACCGCCGTCGCCTACGTCTATGCCTACGGGCTCACGCTGTCGTGCATGCCGGCCAAGGGCGTGCTGCGCGCGGTGGCGCTGATGCCGCTGCTTGCGCCCTCGCTGCTGCCCGCGATCAGCCTGGTCTACCTGTTCGGCAACCAGGGGCTTTTCAAGGGGCTCTTGGGTGACGTGTCGATCTACGGGCCGCTGGGCATCGTGCTCGGCTCGGTGTTCTGGACGCTGCCGCACGCGCTGCTGATCCTCACCACCGCCATGGCTACCTCCGACGGCCGGCTCTACGAGGCCGCGCAGACGCTGGGTGCCTCGCGCTGGCGCATCTTCCGCACGGTGACGCTGCCTTCGTCGCGCTACGGCCTCATCGTGGCCGCGATGGTGGTGTTCGTGCTGGTCGTCACCGACTTCGGCGTGCCGAAGGTGGTGGGCGGGCAGACCGGCGTGCTCGCCACCGACATCTACAAGCAGGTGGTCGGCCAGCAGAACTTCCAGATGGGCGCGGTGGTCGGCCTGGTGCTGTTGATTCCCGCGGTGCTGTCCTTCCTCGTCGAGCGGCACGTGCGCGGCAAACAGGCTGCGGCGCTGTCGGCGCGCGCCACGCCGTACCGGCCCGAGCCCGTGAAGTCGCGCGACCGTGCACTGCTGGCGTTCTGCGTGCTCACGGCCGGCGCCATCCTCGTGATGATCGGCATGGCGGTGTTCGCGTCGCTGGCCACCTACTGGCCCTACAACCTCGTGCCGTCGTTCAAGAACTACGACTTCAGCAACATGGACGGCGGCGGCTGGGGCAGCTACTTCAACTCGCTGCGCATGGCCGTGTGCGCGGCGGTGGCGGGCGCGCTCGTCACCTTCGCCTCGGCCTATTTCGTCGAGAAGCCGCGCCACTTCGGCCTGCTGCGCGAGCTGCTCAACCTGCTGGCCAACCTGCCGCTGGCGGTGCCGGGGCTGGTGCTGGGCGTGGGCTACATCTTCTTCTTCATCTCGCCGTCGAACCCGCTGCGCGCCATCTACGGCAGCATGACCATCCTCGTGGTCTGCACGGTGGCGCACTTCTTCTCGGTGGCGCACCTCACCTCGCTCACCGCGCTGCGCCAGCTCGACCGCGAATACGAACTGGTGTCGGAATCGATGGGCGTGCCGTTCTGGCGCACGCTGTGGCGCGTGCACCTGCCGGTGGCGCTGCCCACCGTGCTCAACGTGGGCGGCTATTTCTTCGTGAACGCGATGACCACCGTGTCGGCCGTCGTGTTCCTCTATTCACCGCAGACCACGCTCGCCGCCATTGCCGTGCTCAACATGGACGACGCCGGCGACGTGGCGCCCGCCGCCGCCATGGCCTCGCTGATCATGCTCACCGCCGCCATCGGCCGGGGGCTGTTCGCATTGGCGGGGCATTGGGCAATCAAGCGCACCCAGACCTGGAGACATCGTTGACAAGCGCAACCCCGCAAGCAGGCAACCCGAACAGTTTCGACCTCATCGTGGTCGGCGCAGGCATCGTCGGCCTGGCCCATGCCTACACCGCCGTGCAGCGCGGCCTCAAGGTCTGCGTGATCGAGCGAGACACGGCGGCCATCGGCGCGTCGATCCGCAACTTCGGCTTCATCACCATCACCGGCCAGGCGCCTGGCGACATGTGGCGCCGGGCGATGCATGCGCGCGGCGTGTGGAACGAGGTCGCGCCGCAGGCCGGCATCGAGGTCGTGCACCGCAACCTGTGGCTCGCGGCCTATCGTCCGGAAGCGCACGACGTGCTCGAAGCCTTCATGCGCACGCCGATGGGCAAGGGCTGCGAGCTGCTCGACGCCGCCGACGCGCAGGCCAGGGCGCCTGCGCTGAGCCTTACCGATGCGCACTCGGTGCTCTTCAGCCCGCACGAGCTGCGCGTCGAATCGCGCACTGCCATCGGCCTGCTCACGAAGTGGCTGGCCGAGGCGCACGGCGTGACCTTCCGCTTCGGCGAAACCGTGCACGAGGTGGAAACGCCGCGCGTGCGCACCTCGCGCGGCACGCTGCATGCTGAGCGCGTGGTGGTCTGCACCAACACCGACCTGCACGGCCTTTTTGCCGATCGCATCGCCGCGCATGAGCTCACGCTGTGCCGCCTGCAGATGCTGCGCGTGAAGCCCGAAGCAGGCTTCCGCCTGCCGGGCTCGGTGATGATGGACCTGAGCCTCGTGCGCTACGAGGGCTACAGCACGCTGCCCGAAGCCGCCGCGCTGCGCGCGCGCCTGCAGCAGGAAGAGGCCGCCTCGCTCGCACACGGCATCCACCTGATCGTGGTGCAGAGCGCCGACGGTTCGCTGGTGGTGGGCGACTCGCACCACTATGCCGACGCGCCCGAGCCCTTCGCGATGGAGGAGGTAGACCAGCTCATCCTGCGCCACCTGCGCAGCACGCTCAACCTCGAGGCTGCGCAGATCACCGAGCGCTGGACCGGCGTGTACCCTTCATCGAAGACCACGCCCTGCGTGATCGATGCGCCCGACGACGCCACGCGGCTGGTGCTGGTCACCAGCGGCAGTGGCGCGAGCACCGGCTTCGGCATCGCGCACGACGTCTTCAGTGCGTGGTGAGCTCCGGAGCGCCGCACACCTTTCAGCCAGCCATTCACATCCTGCCGCAATGAACGCCCACAACCACTCGCAACTCAAGGCCGTCGTCTTCGACTGGGCCGGCACCATCCTCGACTTCGGCTCCTGCGCACCCATGGGCGCCTTCGTGAAGCTGTTCGATCAGTTCGGCGTCGACATCACCATCGCCGAGGCGCGCGGCCCGATGGGCATGGCCAAGTGGGACCACATCAAGGCGCTGGGCACGCTGCCGCGCATCGCCGCGCAGTGGGAAGCGAAGCACGGACACGCATTCAGCGACACCGACGTCGACAGGCTGTATGAAGTGTTCACGCCGATGAACGCGGCCAGCGTGCGCGACCATGCCGACTTCATTCCCGGCGCGCTCGAAGCGGTGAAGGCGGCGCGCGAGCGCGGCCTGAAGATCGGCTCCACCACTGGCTACAACCGCCCGATCATGGAAGTGGTCGTGCCCATCGCCGCCGCCGGCGGCTATTCGCCCGACAACCTCGTGTGCGCCGGCGACCTCGCCGAGGGCCGCCCGTCGCCGCTCATGATGTACCGCTGCTTCGCGGACCTCGGCGTGTGGCCGCCGCACACGGTGGTGAAGGTCGACGACACGGGAGTCGGCCTGCAGGAAGGCCTCAACGCTGGCACCTGGGCCGTGGGCCTCGCGGTCAGCGGCAATGCCAACGGCCTCGCGCTGGCCGAGTGGCGGGCGCTCGACGAAGCCGCGCAGCGGGAGCGCCGTGCGCGCGCCACCGTCGAGCTGGAGGCCGCCGGCGCGCACTACGTGATCGACAGCGTGGCAGACCTGCCGCAAGTGTTGGAAGACATCGAGCGCAGGCTGCAGCGCGGCGAGCGTCCTGTCGCCGCCTGACCTGTAGCCGGAGGCGGCGGCGTCCGACTTGACGCGGGCTGCGGCGGGCCTAGCATGGCTCGCATGCGAAGCGCAGCTTTTGTCCTTCTCTTCTGCCTCGGCCTGCTGACGGCCGCGTGCGACGAAAAGCCGACGAAGCCCGGCGTGCCCACGCCGAAGGCTTTGGCGAGCCTGGTCGCATCAGCGGCATACACGCACTGAGCCGACGCAGCGCCTGAGGCGGCCATCCGCGCCGCCGGGCTCTTCGCATGTCTCGGCTTTTCGCGCTGCGGGGTATCCTCGCCGCGGAGATAAAAAAATGAAAACGAGCGAGACAACCATCCACCAGCCCGACTCGCGCTACGCCATGGTGCGCCTGGGCCTCACCCTGCTGATCATGACGGTGGGCAGCAGCGGCATGTACGTGGTGTCGGTGATGCTGCCGGCGGTGGAGACCGAGTTCGGCGTCGCGCGCGCCGACGCCTCGCTGCCCTACACGCTGCTGATGCTGGGCTTCGGTTTCGGCGGCGTGCTGATGGGCAAGCTGGCCGACCGCATCGGCGTGATGAAGCCGCTGCTGATGGGGGCGATCTTCCTGGGCGCGGGCTACATCGCCACGGGGCTTTCAGGTGGCATCGTCGGCTTCACCGTCGCGCAGGCGCTGCTGGTCGGGCTGCTCGGCAGCTCGGTGGCCTTCGCGCCGCTGGTGGCCGACACCTCGCTGTGGTTCGTCAAGCGGCGCGGCATCGCGGTGGCGGTGTGCGCCAGCGGCAACTACCTGGCGGGCGCGGTGTGGCCGCCGATCGCGCAGCACTTCGTGGAGACCGTCGGCTGGCGCCAGACCTACATCGGCATGGGCATCTTCTGCGGCGTGACGATGGCGCTGCTGGCGATGTTCTTCCGCGCGCGGCCGCCGGCACTGGTCGTTGCACCGCCGGCCAGCGCGGCCGCGGGCGCGGCTGCGGCGCGCGACATGACGCGCCCCTTCGGCCTGAGCATAGGCACCGCGCAGGGCCTGCTGTGCGTGGCCGGCGTGGCCTGCTGCGTGGCCATGGCGATGCCGCAGGTGCACATCGTGGCCTACTGCGGCGACCTGGGCTACGGCCCGGCGCAGGGCGCGCTCATGCTTTCGCTGATGCTGGGCTTCGGCATCGTGAGCCGGCTGGTGTCGGGCGCCATCTGCGACCGCATCGGCGGGCTGCGCACGCTGCTGCTGGGCGGCGTGCTGCAGTGCGTGGCGCTGCTGCTGTTCCTGCCTTTCGACGGGCTGGTGCCGCTGTACGTGATCTCGGCGCTCTTCGGCCTTTTCCAGGGTGGCATCGTGCCTTCCTACGCGATCATCGTGCGCGAGCACTTTCCGCCGAAGGAGGCGGGCGCGCGCGTGGGCACGGTGCTGATGTTCACGCTCTTCGGCATGGCGCTGGGCGGATGGATGTCGGGCAAGGTGTTCGACCTCACGGGCAGCTACCACGCGGCCTTCATCAACGGCATTGCGTGGAACCTGGTGAACGTGAGCATCGCGAGCTTCCTGCTGTTCAGGACGCTTCGGCGATCAGGCGGCCGAGTGTTCGCATTGCCTGCTCGCTGACCTCGTTCCACGGGTGGCCGTAGTTGAGCCGCAGGCAGTTGCCGAAGGCGCGCGTGGCCGAGAAGATCGGGCCCGGCGCGACGCTGATGCCCAGTTCCAGCGCCTTGCGGTGGATCTCCAGCGCGTTCGCCCGCGCGGGCAGTTCGACCCACAGGAAGTAGCCGCCCAGCGGCCGCGTCGCGTGCGTGCCCTGCGGAAAGTAATGCCCCACGGCCTGCGCGAAGGTGGCCTGCTGCATCGCCAGGGTCTGGCGCAGCTTGCGCAGGTGCCTGTCGAGCCCGCCTTTCTCCAGATAGCCCGCGAGCGCCAGCTGCGCGGGCGCCGATGTGCTCAGCGTGCTCGACAGCTTCTGCCGCGCGACCTTGCGCGCGAAGCGGCCGGCCGAGGTCCAGCCGATGCGATAGCCCGGCGCCAGGCACTTCGAGAACGACGAGCAGTGCAGCACCAGCCCCTGCGTGTCGAAGGCCTTGGCCGGTGGGGGGCGACGTTCGCCGAAGTACAGCTCGGCGTACACGTCGTCCTCGATCAGCGGCAGGCCATGGCGTGCGAGCAGCTCCACCAGCGCCTGCTTCTTCGCATCGGGCATCAGGCTGCCCAGCGGGTTCTGGAAGGTGGTCATGAGCCAGCAGGCGGCGGGCTTGTGCGCCGCGATGGCCTGCTCCAGCGCCTCCAGGTCGATGCCCTCGCCAGGGTGCGTCGGCACCTCGACGGCGCGCAGGCCCATGCGCTCCAGCGCCTGCAGCGCGGCGTAGAAGGTAGGCGATTCGACGATCACCGCGTCGCCCGGCCGCGTCACCGCCGAGAGGCAGAGGTTCAGCGCCTCCAGCGCGCCGTTGGTGATGACGATCTCGTCGGCCGGCACCTGCATGCCGTCGGCCAGGTAGCGCAGCGCGATCTGCCGGCGCAGCGTAGCGCTGCCGGGCGTGAGGTCGTCCACCGTGCTCCACGGATCGAGCGACCTCGCGCTGGCGGCCATGAACTGCCCCAGCCGCGCCAGCGGGAACAGCAGCGGGCTGGGGAACGCCGAGCCGAAGGGCACCACCTTGCGCGACATGCTGGCTTCGAGGATGTCGAACACCTGGTCGCTCACGTCGAGCGACTTCGGCTCGCCGGCGGGGCGCGAGGTGAGGGTGGATTCGGGCGGCGCGTCGCGCAGGCCGCCGCCGGTGACGTAGTAGCCCGATCGGTCGCGCGCCCGCACCAGGCCGCGTGCCTCGAGCAGGTAGTAGGCCTCGAACACGGTCGACGCGCTGACCCCGCGGCTCTGGCCGGTGTGGCGCACCGAGGGCAGGCGGTCGCCGGTCTTCAGGGTGCCGTTGCGGATCGAGGCCTCGATGTTGGCGGCCAGGGCTTCGTACCTTTTCATCGGCTTCTTTGCTGGATTCGTTCTTCGGGGCACTTTATCTGCACCGGTCAATTGGAGCGAATCTGCATCTGTTTTTTCTGGCCGGGCTGGGCCACACTTGGCCCCATGTCGAATCTCTTGCGCGCGCTGCGCGCCGTTCTCTGGAGTTTCATCGGGCTGGGCGGCCGCCGCGCCGACGCGGAAAAGCGGACGGCGCAGGTCGGCATCCTGCCGCTGATCGGCGTGGCCCTCGTGATGGTGCTGCTGCTGATCGCGGGGCTGATCACGCTGGCGCACTACGTTGCCGGCACATGAGGCGCGCACTCAGGCTCCTCGCGCTCGGGCTTTTGCTTGCCTTGCAGGGCATGGCGAGCGCGGCAACGCCCAGCACTCCGGCCACAGTGCCCGACACCATCGAGCAGCGCGTGGCCGCCTGCATCGCCTGCCACGGACGCGAGGGCGCGACCACTAACGCCGGCTACTTTCCGCGCCTGGCGGGCAAGCCGGCCGGCTACCTGTTCAACCAGCTCGTGAGCTTTCGCGACGGCCGCCGCTTCAACAGCGACATGGCGTACATGGTGCAGCACCTGTCGGACGCCTACCTGCGCGAGATGGCCGATTACTTCGCCGGGCTGCAGCTGCCTTACCCGCCCGTTTCCCCGGTCAGCGATGCGACGCCCGAGCAGCTGCAGCGCGGCCGCCAGCTCGTGCGCGAGGGTGATGCGGCGCGCGGCATCCCCGCCTGCGTGCAGTGCCACGGCGCAGCGCTCACGGGCGTGCAGCCTGCCATCCCGGGGCTGCTGGGACTGCCGCGGCTCTATGTGTCGTCGCAGCTCGGCGCCTGGCTCACCAATGAGCGCCATGCGCCGGCGCCCGACTGCATGGCCGACATCGGTCGGCGCATGAGCACGGCCGACATCAACGCCGTCGCGAGCTGGCTCGCCGTGCAGCCTATGCCCGCCGATACGAAGCCCGCAGTCTCGCTGCCCGCACCGCCGCCCGTGAAATGTGGCGGCATGCCCGCGAAGTGAGGGAGCAGAAGCCATGAAACTGCGACACCTCGGCTGGCTGCTGCTTGCGCTCATCGTGCTCGGCGCCGCGGCCGTCGGCACCATCGTGGCGATGAACCTGCGCGGCGAAGACCCGCTGCCCGCACAGGCGAAAGCCTTCCAGTCCACGCCGCAGATGGTCGAACGTGGGCGCTACCTCGCGCTGGCGGGTAACTGCGCCGGCTGTCACACCACGCGCGGCGGCGAGCCCTATGCGGGCGGGATGCCCATCGAGACACCCTTCGGCACCGTCTATTCGAGCAACCTCACGCCCGACGACAAGGCCGGCATCGGCAGCTGGAGCAGCGCGCACTTCTGGCGCGCGATGCACAACGGCCGCAGCAAGGACGGCCGCCTGCTGTACCCCGCGTTTCCGTACCCCAGCTTCACGCAGGTGACGCGCGAGGATTCGGACGCCATCTACGCCTACCTGCGCAGCGTTCCGCCCTCGGTGGCACCCAACCGCGAGCACCGGCTGCGCTTCCCCTACGACACGCAGGCCGCGCTGGCCGTGTGGCGGGCGCTGTCGTTCAAGCCCGAGCCCTTCGTGACCAATGCAGGCAAGCCAGCCGAATGGAACCGGGGCGCCTACCTCGTCAACGGCCTGGGCCATTGCATCGCCTGCCACGGCAGCCGCAACTCGCTGGGTGCGACCGAGACGAAGCTGGGGCTCTCGGGCGGCCTGATCGCCGTCGAGAACTGGTACGCGCCCTCGCTCACCGATCCGCACGAAGCGGGCGTGGCCGACTGGCCCGCGGCCGAGGTGGTGTCGCTGCTGAAGAACGGCGTGGCGCCGCGGGGCTCGGTCATGGGGCCGATGGCCGACGTGGTGTTCCGCAGCACGCAGTACCTGAGCGACGCCGACCTCACGGCCATGGCCAGCTACCTCAAGGACCTGCCCGACGCGCCGACGGCCGAAGCGGCGACAACCAAGGCCCCGATCCGACGCGATGCCGGCACCATGGCGCGCGGCGCCAAGATCTACGACCAGCGCTGCGCCTACTGCCACGGCGACCAGGGGCAAGGCGCGGCCGGCGCCTACCCGCCGCTGGCGGGCAACCGCGCGGTGAACATGGCGCGGCCCACCAACCTGATCCAGGTGATCGCGCACGGCGGCTTCCTGCCATCGACCTCGGGCAACCCGCGCCCCTACGGCATGCCGCCCTTCGGCCAGACGCTGGATGCTGCCGAGGTCGCGGCCGTGCTCACCTACGTGCGCGGCTCCTGGGGCAACGACAGCCCACCGGTCACGCAGCTCGACACCATGCGGCGCTGAGCTCAGATGTTCGTGCTGGAAGGAATCCGGCTCGGCAGCAGGTACTCGTAAGGCCGCGTGCGCGTGGTGTTGCGCTGGCGGATGGCCGCCTCGATGCCCGCGAGCGCATTGCGAAAGCGCTCCAGCGGTCCGCCTTGCCCCGCGATGGCCGGGTCCAGCAGCACAGGCAGGTGCGGAAAGACGTTGTCCCTGTACTCGCCCAGCGGCCGGTAGTACACGCCGCCGAGGATGTGGAACAGCAGGATCTGCTCCTGCGCCGCCAGACGCGAAGGCAGCATCTGCGACCAGCTCGCCTCGTTCTGGCCAGCACCACTCGTCGGCGCCGGCATCCCTTCGGCACCCGCGCTGAAGGGCGCATAGGTCATCACCGCGTACTGCGGGAAGTTCACCGCCGCATGCTGCGCGCTGGCGTTGAAGATGATGGCGGTGAGCACGTCGACCAGCTGCGCGCGCGTGGCAATGGCCCGGAAGCCGTGCACCTTGCCGCTGGTGGCCAGCTCGGCGGCCCAGGCCTTGAGCTCGTAGTCGCCGGTCACGTCGGCGTCGCTCAGGTAGTAGGTGGCCACGTAGTCGCCCACCCATTGCGCGATCGCGTTCCACACCAGCAGCGCGTCGTCGCGGTAGGGGTAGTCGGGCAGCGCCGCTGCGTCGTCCACGCCGCGCGTGCGCAGGTCGTTGGGCAGCATCATGCGGTCGTGGAAGTCGTAGGCCAGGCGGTCGCGTCCGCACTGCTGCTGCAGCGTCTCGATGGGCGCGGCGAGGATCACGTCGCCCGTGGTCAGCGGCGCCATGATGATCAGCGTCGCTGCCTCGTTGATGAACATCGCGCCTTCCAGGTGCGGCGACAGCAGTCGGCTCAGCGGATGCGCGGTTGCCAGCTGGCGCTGCGTGGCCATCGCGAAGGCTTCCGACATCAGGTGCGTGCGGCCCAGGTGCACGAACATCTCGTGGTAGTTGAAGTCGGCCATCTGCACCGCGGTCTTGGCCGACTGCCAGGCCCAGTAGGCCTCGGCGTTGGCCGTGTCATCCACGCGCAGGAAGATCGGGTTCGCGGCCGGATCCTGCCCGCACTGGATGGCGACCGGCACCAGCGAGCGGCCCGTCTTCGGCCGCGCGAACAGCGCGATGGGTGCCTGGATGTAGCCAGTGCCCGTGAGCGGCTTGACCTGCGCGCCGGCCGGCGCCATGTCGCCCAGGCCTTCGTAGTCGAGGATGTAGAGCCGGCCCGAGGCAGCGGCATCGGCGAGGCTGTCGCCCGCGCCCATCACCTGCCGGTACTGCGCGTCGCCCAGCGGGAACTTGGCCGGCAGCGTCGTCGCGCGCTGGATCAGCATCGGGTTGGGCCCGGCCACGCGCATGGCGGCGAACAGGTCGTTGTCGTGCAGCAGCTGCGAGATGGCCGGCTTCTCGATGGTGACGAAGAGCGCGTCGTACTGCGCCACCGTCTTCGGTCCGTTCAGCACGCCCAGCGGGCCCTGCGAGAGCAGGTCGTGGTGGATCTGCTTGAGCTGCGTCGCGATGTCGCCCGCCGTGCCGGTGAGCGTGCCCAGCAGCGCCAGCACTGCGGCGGGCAGCGTCGCCAGCCCACTGTTGGCGGCCAGCAGCTGGTCGAAGCTGGCCTGCAGGCTGGCAAGCCGCGTGCGCAGGTTGTCGAGCGACTGCAGGCTGCTGGAAGCCAGCGCGCTGGTGGCGAACGAGGCCGCGAAGTTGGTGACGGCCTCCAGCGCCTTCGCGATGGTCTTGAGCTGATGCTCCAGCGCCGGCAGTTCGGTGGCGGGCACCACCGCGCCCATCGGCACGCCGGCGAGGTTGATGTGCGATTCGGTCCAGACATAGGTCGCCTGCCGCCCCACGAGTTCGAGCCGGCGCAAGGTGGCGCTGATCGGGTCGATCTTCTGCGGCAGCATGGGCTTCGGCACCGGCAATGCGGCCGAGGCGGTGGATGTCTTGCCCGCCAGCAGGCCCAGGCCGCCCGCCGAGGCGGACCATTTGAGGATGTCTCTGCGCTTCATCGGGAGTTCCCTGTTGTTGTGAGTCTCGGGAAGGCCGACGGAAGGCTCGGCCACCGAATCGAACGGTCGTTCTATTCGGTGGGCGGATTCTGCGGAGGGGCTCGGGCGTTGGCAATCAGGGTTGCTGCCTACTCCGAGGCGCGTTCCCTGCAACGCCTGGTCAGGGCGTCGTCAGGCCGTGTGCGGGTGCCGTGCCGCTTCGTACAGCGTGCGCGCCAGGTCGCGATGCCTGGCCAGCAGCGGTGCCAGCTCGAGCCCGGTGAATGCACCGCCGCGGATGCGCACCGCGCCGCCGATCACGCTCAGCGACACCGCGCCCGGCGTGCAGAACACCAGCGCCGCCACCGGGTCGTGCCCCGCGCCCGCGTGCGCGACGCCGCGCATGTCGAAGGCCACGATGTCGGCCGACATGCCGGGCGCAATCGCACCGATGTCGTCGCGGCCCAGCACCTGCGCGCCGCCCAGCGTGGCGATCTCCAGCGCCTCGCGCGCCGTCATCGCTGCCGGTCCGTAGCCCACGCGCTGCAGCAGCATCGCCTGCCGCGCCTCGCCCAGCATGTGCGCGCCGTCGTTCGACGCACTGCCGTCCACGCCCAGCCCCACCGGCACGCCCGCGCGGCGCATCGCACCGATGGGCGCGATGCCCGAGGCCAGCCGCATGTTGGAGCACGGGCAGTGCGCCACGCCCGTGCCGGTGCGACCGAAGAGCGCGATGCCGGCCTCGTCGAGCTTCACGCAGTGCGCATGCCACACGTCGCGGCCGACCCAGCCCAGGTCTTCGGCGTACTCGGCTGGCGTCATGCTGAACTTCTCGCGCGAGTAGGCGACGTCGTTGTCGTTCTCGGCCAGGTGCGTGTGCAGCGACACGCCGCGCTCGCGCGCGAGTTCGGCCGACAGGCGCATCAGGTCGCGCGACACCGAGAAAGGCGAGCAGGGCGCGAGCACGATGCGGCGCATCGAATGGCGCGAGGCGTCGTGCCAGCGGCCGATGAGCCGCTCGCTGTCGCGCAGGATCGCTTCCTCGGTCTCGACCACTTCATCGGGCGGCAGCCCGCCGGCGCTGCGGCCCACGCTCATGCTGCCGCGCGCAGCATGGAAGCGCATGCCCATCGCGTCGGCCGCCTCGATCGAATCGTCGAGCCGCGAGCCGTTGGGAAAGAGATAGAGATGGTCGCTGGTGGTGGTGCAGCCCGAGAGCATCAGCTCGGCCATCGCGGTCTGCGTCGACACGCGGATCATCTCGGGCGTGATGCGCGCCCACAGCAGGTACAGGTTGGTGAGCCAGCCGAAGAGCTCGGCGTCCTGCGCCTCGGGCACTGCGCGCGTGAGGCTCTGGTACATGTGGTGATGTGTGTTGACCAGGCCCGGCATCACCACGTGGCCGCGCATGTCGATGGCTTCGGCGCGGCCGTCGCGCAGGGCTTCGAGGTACGCGATGGGCAGATCGGCCGTGGGGCCGGCCCAGGCGATCGTGGGGCCGTCGCACACCACGGCGCCGTCGGCGATCTCGCGCCGGGCGGCGTCCATGGTGACGAGGATGTCGGCGTGTCGGAGGATCAGCATGGCGGCATTCTTGCCGTGGCCCGGGTCGCGGGCAAGCGCAAGGCGATGCCGCCGCTCAGGACTCGTTGCTGATCCCGCTGCTCACATGCCCCGCCGGCACATGCCGCGAGGCCGCATCGACGTGCCCCGTCTGGTCGTCGAAGAAGAAGTCGGGCTCGAACTCGCGCAGGAACTCGCCCTTGGGCAGGCCGCCGAGGAACATGGCCTCGTCGACGCGGATGTTCCACTTCATCAGCGTGCGGATCGCGCGCTCGTGCGCCGGGGCGCTGCGCGCGGTGACCAGCGCGGTGCGGATGCGCATCTGCGCGTTGCCTGCCATCTGCAGGCGGTGCAGCGCGGCCAGCAGCGGCTTGAACGGGCCTTCGGGCAGGGGCAGGTCGGCCTTGCTGAGTTCGTGCGCCTGGAAGGCATCGAGGCCCTGGGCCTGGAACACGCGCTCGGCCTCGTCGGAGAACAGCACCGCGTCGCCGTCGAAGGCGATGCGCACTTCGTTCGGCCATGCGTCGCTCGCTTTCACCGATTCGACCAGCACGCGCGCGGCCGGAAAGCCGGCGTTGAGCGCCTCGCGCACGTCCTGCGCGTTGACCGACAGGAACAGGTGCGCGCGCAGCGGGCGCAGGTAGCCGAAGGGCGGTCGGCCCTGGGTGAACACGCCGCGCTGCAGCTTGATGTCGGCCGCCGCGCTCGACCTGAAGATGCGCATGCCCGAGACCGGGTCGTTGCGCGACAGGATCACCACCTCCACGCGCTGCACGCCGTCGTCGTTGAAGCGCAGCAGCTTGCGGATCAGCGAATAGGCGATGCCGGGCGCGGCAGGCACGTCGATGCGGTCGAGCTGCAGCTTCATGTAGCCCTCGTTGTCGCCCGCCTCGAAGACCTTGTTTTCTTCCTCGAGGTTGAACAGGGCGCGCGAGGAGATCGCGACCACGAGCTTGTCTTCGAGGGTTACTGGCATGTCGAGTACGTCCTGCGCTGCGGGCCGGCCGTCGTCACTTGACGAACTGGTTGAGCTGGATGATCGGCAGCATCACCGCCAGCACGATCAGCATCACCACGCCGCCCATCGCCACGATCAGCAGCGGCTCCAGGATGGTGGCGAGGTGCATCGCGCGGCGCTGGACTTCGGCGCCGAGCTGGTTGGCGGCGCGCTGCAGCATCAGCGGCAGGGTGCCGGTCTGCTCGCCGAGGCGCGCGAACATCGACACCAGGCCCGGAAAGCGTTTCTTCTGCGCCAGCGCCGAGGCCAGCGGCGCGCCTTCGCGCACCAGCACCAGCGCGTCGAGCGCGTCGGCGCGCATCGCGCGGTTGCCCAGCGTCTCTGAAGCGGCCTGCAGCGCGCGCAGGATCGGCACGCCGGCGGTGGCCAGCATGGCGAGCGTGCTCGCGAAGCGCGCTGCGTTGTAGCCGCGCGAGAGCTTGCCCACCAGCGGCAGCTTGAGCCAGGCCGCATCGAACTTCAGGCGCAGCGCCTCCTGCGCCAGCGCGAGCCGTGCGCCGACGGCCGCGAGCACCACGGCGGCCAGCATCCACCAGCCGTAGTTGCGCACGCCGGCGCTCAGCGACAGCATCACCGTGGTGAGGAAAGGCAGCGAGCGCTTGGTGCCCGCGAACACCTGTGCCACCTGAGGCACCACGTAGCTCACGAGGAAGATCACGATCACGATCGCCACCAGCGTGACGATGGCCGGATACAGCGCCGCGCCGATCAGCTTCTGCTGCAGCGCCTGGCGCTCCTCGAGGTCGTCGGCGAGGCGGTCGAGCACGAGGCCCAGGTTGCCGCTCTGCTCGCCGGCGCCGATCACGGCCGTGTAGATGGGCGAGAACTCGCGCGGATGCGCCGACAGCGCCCGCGCGAACGGCGAGCCCGCGTTGACTTCGGCGCGCAGCGAGGCGACGAGGTTGCGCTGCTGGTCGGATTCGGCCTCGTCGGTCAGCGCGGTGAGCGCGCGTTCCAGCGGCAGGCCAGAAGAGACGAGCCCCGCGAGCTGCCGCGTCCACACCGCGAGCCCGGTCGAATTGAAGACGCGCTTGCCGCCACCCAGCCAGCGACTGAGCACACTGCGCTGGCCGGTGCCGTTGACGTGGTCGCTGCCCACCGGCTTGACCGACAGCGGAATGAGCGCCTGCGCCCGCAGCAGGCTGCGCGCGCTGCGTGCGGTGTCTGCCTCCAGCACGCCTTCGCGCGACTGGCCGCTGGCGTCGATGGCTTCGAATGCGTAGGCGGGCATCTCGGCTCGTCAGTCGCGGGTGACGCGCAGCAGCTCGGCGCGAGAGGTGATGCCGGCCTGCACCAGCCGCTCGCCGTCTTCGCGCATCAGGCGCAGGCCGCCGCGCGCACCGGCCTGCAGCAGTTCGCTTTCGGCCGCCTTGCCGTGGATCAGGCCCTGCACGGTCTCGTCCGCCACCAGCAGTTCGAAGATGCCGGTGCGGCCCTGGTAGCCGGTCTGGCCGCAGGCCTCGCAGCCCGCTCCGCCGCACGAGGTGCAGACCTTGCGCACGAGGCGTTGGGCGAGCACGCCCAGCAGCGACGAGCTCAGCAGGAAAGGCTCCACGCCCATGTCGGTCAGGCGCGTGACGGCGCTGACCGAATCGTTCGTGTGCAGCGTGGCCAGCACCAGGTGGCCGGTCAGCGAGGCCTGGATGGCGATCTGCGCGGTCTCGAAGTCACGGATTTCGCCGATCATGATCACGTCCGGGTCCTGCCGCAGGATGGCGCGCAGGGCCTTGGCGAAGGTGAGCTCGATCTTGGCGTTGATCTGCGTCTGGCCCACGCCCGGCAGCTCGTACTCGATGGGGTCTTCCACCGTCATGATGTTGCTGCGGCTCGCGTCGAGCCGGGCCAGCGCGGCGTACAGCGTGGTGGTCTTGCCCGAGCCCGTGGGCCCGGTCACGAGGATGATGCCGTGCGGCTGCGCGATGAGCTTCTCGAAGCGCTCCAGCGTGTCGCCCTGCATGCCCACCGATTCGAGTGTGAGCTTCGATTCGCTCTTGTCCAGCAGACGCAGCACCGCGCGTTCGCCGTGCGCGCTGGGCAGCGTCGACACCCGCACGTCGACCGCGCGCGTGCCGATGCGCAGCGAGATGCGCCCGTCCTGCGGCAGCCGCTTCTCGGAGATGTCGAGGTCGGCCATGATCTTCAGCCGCGAGATCAGCGCGGCGTGCAGCGCGCGGTTGGGCTGCACCACCTCGCGCAGCGTGCCGTCGATGCGAAAGCGCACGGACGAGGTGCGCTCGTAGGGCTCGATGTGGATGTCGCTGGCACCGTCGCGCGCGGCCTGCGTGAGCAGCGCGTTCAGCATGCGGATGATGGGCGCGTCGCCCGCGCTCTCCAGCAGGTCTTCGACCGCCGGCAGCTCCTGCATCATGCGCGAGAGGTCGGCGTCGCTCTGCACTTCGCTCACCACCGCGGCTGCGCTCGACTCGCCCTGCGCGTAGGCCGCGCTGATGCGCTGCGCCAGCGGGCCGTCGGCCAGCACCTCGAAGGCCTGCACGCCGTATTTGCGCGAAACCTCGCCGACCGCGCTGCGCGCCGGGTTGGGCGACATCCACAGCGTGTAGCGGCCGTCGTCGGTCTCCTCCAGCAACAGCTGCTGGCTGCGTGCGAAGGCGTAGGGCAGGGGGTAGCGCATGGACATCAGGGCAGTATCAAGGCATTTCCCGCGAGCTCACCGGGTCGGCCGTGGGGGGCAGGGCGCCGCGCAAGGGGCTCGGCGCGAGCTTGCGGGTGTCCGCGGCGGGCTGCGGCGGCGGGATCAGCTGGGTGCCTTCGAGGCGCGAGCCGCCGCGCGCGGAGGTGGTGGCCGACGGAGCCGCCGACGCAGGCGCCAGTGCGCGCGGCGGCGGTGCGATCTCGGGCAGGATGTTCGAGCCGCTCACGCCGCGCAGCATCACGTTGGAAGTGTCGGGCTGCGTGCGCTGCTGCATGCCGCGGATCTCGTCGTAGCGGTCGTACGCGAAGGCTTCGGTGGTGCCCGCATCGCGCATCACCGCCGGACGCAGGAACATCATGAGATTGACCTTCTCGCGCGTGCGGGCCTGACTCTTGAAGAGGTTGCCGAGCACCGGGATGTCGCCGGCAAGCGGCACCTTCTCGACGGTGTTGTTGTAGGTGTCCGACAGCAGGCCGCCGAGCATGACCAGTCCGCCGTCTTCCACCAGCACGCTCGATTCGATCGAGCGCTTGTTGGTGGTGGGGCCGTTCTGGTTGTTGACGGTGTTCGCATCGACCGTGGAGGTCTCCTGGAAGATCGTCAGCTTGACGGTGCCGTTCTCGTTGATGGTCGGTCGCACGCGCAGCGTGAGGCCGACGTCCTTGCGCTCGACGGTGGTGAACGGGTTGACGCCAACCGAGCCCGAGGTGCTGGCGTACTGGCCGGTCACGAAGGGCACGTTCTGGCCGATCACGATCTTGGCTTCTTCGTTGTCCAGCGTCAGCAGGTTGGGCTTGGACAGCACGTTGGCGTCCTTGTCGCTGTCGAAGAAGCTGGCGATCGCGCCCAGGATGTACTGGCCGCCGATCTTGCCGGCAATGCCGAGGTTCGCACCCGGCGTGATCGCCCCCGCCACGCCGGCGGCGTTGCGCGTGGCCAGCGCCTGGGTCAGCGTGAGCAGATTGGCGCCGGCCACCGAGGAGTTGGTGCCGATCACCGCGTTGCTGCCCAGCGCGCTCTGCCATTGCACGCCGAACTTCGCGGCGGCCGTGTCGCTCACCTCGACGATCAGCGCCTCGATCATGACCTGCGCGCGCCGGCCGTCGAGCCTGTCGATCACCGCGCGCATCTGGCGGTACTGCGGCTCGGGCGCGGTGATGATCAGCGAGTTGGTCGACGGGTCAGCCTGGATCTGGCCGCCGGTGGACGGCTGGTTGGCGTTGTTCAGCGGTGCGCTGGCGGCGGCCGAGACGCCCGACTGGCCGCTGTTGTTCAGGTTCACCTGCATCGCCTGCGGCGCGCTCTGCTGCGGCACGGCGCTGGCCGTGGCGCCCGGCGTTCCCGGCGTCGTATTCAGCTGGTTGGCCGCCATCGCAGCGCGCAGCGTGGACGCGAGGCGCACGGCATCGGCGTTCTTCAGGTAGACCACGTAGATGTTGCCGGCCGCGCCGTTGCTGCTCTCGGCGGCGGGGCGGTCGAGCTTGTCGACCAGCGTGCGGATCAGCGCCACGCGCGCCGGGTTGGCCGCGCGGATGATCAGCGAGTTGCTGCGCGGATCGGCCATGAGCGTGGTGCGGAACGACGCATCGGCCGCACCGGGGGACGCCGGCGCGCCGGGCGCGCCCGAGCCGCCGCCGTCCACCAGCCGCTGCACCAGCGGCACCATGTCGGTGGCCACCGAATGCTTGAGCTGGATGATCTCGATGTCGGAGGCGTTCGGCACGTCGAGCGACGCGATGATGCGCGCCAGCCGGCGCATGTTGTCCGCGTAGTCGGTGATCACGAGCGAGTTGTTGCCCGGGTTCACGTTGATGGTGTTGTTCGGCGGGATCAGCGGGCGCAGCACCGGCAGCAGGTTGTTCGGCGACTCGTAGTTGAGGCGGAAGATCTGCGTGACGATCTGGTTGCTGCCGCTGGACGCCGTGGCGCCGATGGAGGTGTTGACGGTGCTGCTCTGCAGCTTGGCGTCGGCTTCGGGAACCACCTTGTAGAGGCCGTCGGCCTCCACCACCGCGAAGCCCTGCAGGCGCAGCGCCGAGGCGAACTGGTTGAAGGCCGCCGCCGGCTGGATCGCGCGGTCGGTGACCAGGTTCATCGTGCCTTTCACCCGCGGGTCGACCACCACGTCGCGGCCGGTGACCACCGCCATGGTGCGGGCCACGGCCTCGATGTCGGCATTGGAGAAGTTCAGCGTGATCGGCTCGCCGCGGCGCGGCGCGTCGCCGGTCTGCGCGAACGCGGCGGGCGCGCCCTGCAGGAACGTGGCGGCGATCAGCACGCGCACGGCAAGCGCGACGGTGCCGGTCGAAAACAGTGGCTTCATCATGAGGATCAACCCAGGGTGATGATCGAACGCGCGTTGTCGCGCCGCCCGATGATGTTCAACAAATTGGAAAGTGCGTCTTCGCGGCCGGGCGCGGCACTGGCTTCGCCGTTGAAGCGGAAGGAGGTGCCGGTCCAGCTGCCGCTGCCGTTGAGCTCGAGACTGCCCTCGCGTGTGCTCAGCAGCAGCGTGGGACGGCTGCCGCCTTCGAGCGTGAGGCGGTAGCTGCCCATCGGCCGCAGCGTCGAGAGGCTGGAGGAGACGTCGGTGGCGTCGAGCGTGGCCTGGCCGGCGATGCGCAGCGCGGGGCCGTCCCACTGCATGGCGAAGGCCTTGGTGGAGAGGTCGAGCGCGCCTTCGAGCTTGAGCGTGTTCCATGGCGCGCCCAGGCCCATGAGCAGGGTGGCGGGCCAGCGCGAGCGGCTGTCCTGCCATGCGACCAGCATGCCGCCGGCGCGCGGGCTGGCCTTGAGTTCGAGCGGCTGCGCGGCGCAGCACGGCAGGTCGAGGCTGGCGGAGATGCCGCTGAAGCCGGGGCGCATGCGCCAGTGCACCAGGCCGGGCAGCGACACCGCCTGCGTGCCGCCCGCGCCGCTTGCAAAGACCACGGCGGCGGTGCCGTTCCAGACGGTGCCGCGCGGGTTGGCCAGCACCAGGCGGCCCTGGCTCCAGCTCGACAGCGCCGCCGACAGCCAGCGCGCCGGCGCGAACAGCACCACTGCCGCCAGCACGCCGGCGAGGGCGCCGAGCAGCGCCCAACGCCAGCCGCGGCGCGGTCGGGCTTGGGGGATGGGGGTGCTGCTCAGCATGCGGGGCGCTTGTTGCTGTTCATCGCGCCGCGGGCAGCGCCATGACCACGGTGCCGTCCCAGCGCACCGGCGGCGTCTTCGGCGCATCCTTCGCGCCAGGTGCCGACGGTGCCGGTGTCGAGGCCGGTGCGCGGGTCAGATGGACTTCGCGCGGCACCGCGTGCGCATTGCCGCGCGCCTGGCCGAGCCATTGGGCGACGGTCGCGGCGGGCGCTGCACGCAGCGAGACGGTGGCGGCGCCGTCGCCGCCGGATGCCATGAGCTGCGCGTTGCTGCTGCCCAGGCCTTCGCGCACGGAGGTCTCGAGCGCGCGCATCGCGTCGTCGCGGTTCAGGCGGGGCTGCGATTGCAGGGCCTTCGCGCGGGCCTGCAGCGTGGCCATCTGCTGCAGCTGCGCATCGAGCTGCGCGTGCTCGGCCGGTGCCGCCGACAGCGTGCGCAGCGCGGGAGCGAGCGCTATCCACCACAGCAGCGCCAGCGCCACGAGCGCGGCGGCGGCGTAGACCATGCGGCGCTCGCGCGCTTCCAGGGTGGCCCAGCGGGCCTTGAGCTGTTCGCTGAAATTCATCGGTTGGCCTCGGCCTGTACCAGCAGGAGGTCGCCCTCGGTGCGCACGTTGTAGCCACGCGGCGCCATCGCGCCGGTGATCTGCGAAACCTCCGAGGGCTGCAGCCCCAGGCCGCGCAGGCGCAGCTGGCCGGCGCTGTAGTCGACGGCGCTCGGCACCTTGCCGGGGGGAAGCACGGCGGCGAGCGCGCCGACCATGGGTTCGAAATCGCTGTTCGCCACGTCGCCCACGGCCTGCTGCAGCGAGGCGACCTCGCGCTGCATCTGCACCGGCGCGTCGACCACGACCTTCACCGAGGGGAAGGTCGCCGTCAGCATCGCCTTGGCGGCCTGGCGCTTCGATTCGAGCGCGTTGCGTTCCTTCCAGGCCCAGGCGTTGAGGCCGATGAGCTGGGTGAGCAGCAGCGCGACCACGCCCCAGCGCGCGGCGCGCCACTCGGGCGCGTAGCGCAGCGTCTGCACCACCGACGCGAATTTCTTGCCCGCGCGCGCGCGGCCGGTCACCGCGAGGTCGAACTGGGCGAGCTCCCATGGCGTGCGCGCGGCCTGCAGCCAGCGCTGCGGCGACTGCACGATGGGTACGCGGCGCTGCAGCAGCGACTCGGCGGCCTCGGCCACGGCGGGTTCGGTGGAGATGACGGCGGTGTCCAGCGGCAGGCCGTCGGACAGGGCCTGCCCGGCGCCCGCCAGCGGCAGTGAGACCACGCCGTCGGCGTCGCACGCCGTGAGCCTCGGGGCCTCCGGTTCGCCGGTGACCAGCAGCATCGGCGGACCGTCGGCCGGCTGCGGCGCGAATTCGGGGACGATGCGCACCACGCGGCGGCCGGCTGCCTCGATTCCCTGCACGACGCTGCGCAGCCAGATGCGGTTGCAGGCCGCCACCCACACGGGTGCTCCGGGCTTGGCGTCGGGCTCGAGCGCGAAGTGCAGGGCTTCGGGCTCGTCGAGCAGGTGTTCCTCCAGCAGGCCGTCGAGCACGGCGCGCAGCTTCGACGCGCTGCCCATGCTGCCCTTGGGCAGCGTGACGCGGTGCCACGAGAGAGCCGCGGAGGGAATGCCCAGCATGACCTCCGTGCTCGAGGGCAGCAGCGCCAGCAACGCCCGGCCCTGGTTGCGCAATGCGATGCCGTCGTCGCCTGCCTGGGCCCAGTCGTACTCTCCCGCGGCATCGGCCGGAGGGAGGGGAGCAATGAGCAGCAGGGGAGTCATGTGGATCTTGGAAAAGCCGGTGATTGTAGGTGCGCGTCTGACAAGATGACGCTCTGTTTTTCATAGCGCGTCGCGTAGAGGCTACGCGCGTTGGAGGGCTTTTAGGCTACAAATAATGCATCGAGATCAGGGTTTGACCGTAGTGTCCGTTGCGCCGGCGCCGCGCGTGCGCCAGATCGTCGTCACCGTGACACCGTTTCGCTGTAGCAATGAGCGTTCCTCCACGTAGGTGCGATCGAGCCGCAGCTTGCCGTAGACCTCGAAGAACTGGGTGCCGACGCCGTGCTGGGCGGCGTTGAACGGTGCGGTGCCGCTGGGCAGCGCGGCGTTGGCGGCGGCGATGTCCTTGAAGAAGGCGCGCGAGCGGCGCTCCACCAGCTGGCGCGCGCTGGCGATGTTGAGCGACTCCATGCTGGCGCTGATGGCTTCGGCGCTCGCCGTGTTGAGGTTGAGCGTGGTCTTCACCGGCAGGATCGTCACGTACGGCTCGAGCGCTGCGGCCGTGGAAGGCGAGAGGCCCAGCCACACCAGTTGCGAAACCTGCTGCGGAAGCAGCGGCGCGGCACCCGAATCGCCGCCGCTGCTGCCGCCGCCACCACCGCTGCTGCCGTCGGTCGAAGTGCCCGTGGCAAGCGCGGCAGCGAGCCCGGTGGTCATCAGGCTGAGCTCCGACGCGGGCAGGCCCAGCAGGTTGAACAGCCGCGTGAAGGTGGCGACGCCCGCGGGCGACGGCTTGCCGTTGTCCACCAGCGCGAGCACGTTGAGCTTGGACTGCGCATCGACGATGCGGCCCGAGAGAAAAGCGTCCGGCAGCCCTTCGAGGTTGTCGCTGGCCACGTTCTTCTCGGCCGAGAGAAAGCTGTTGAGCCGCGCTTCCTCCAGCGGAACGGCCCAGGGCTCGCCCAGATGGTCGGGACCGCCGGCGCGGCCGTCTTCCCCGAGGATGAGGCGCGACCAGTCGAGCGCGCCGATCAGCACCCAGGCCGCCTGCACGCGTGCGCGTTCGGCGCCTTCGACCTCGGCCGAGCGCCATTGCTGCCACAACGCCGCGGCGGCGAAGGTGGCCACCAGCATCACCGTCAGCATCGCGGCGAGCAGGGCGGCGCCGCGCTGGCGGCGCCATTCGCCGTTTGCTGCTCTTCTTTCGGGCGTCGGCGTCATGAGGTTTTCGGCGCTCCGACGGTCGGCTTGACCCAGTCGCGCGTCAGCGTGCCCGATAGGCCCTCGCCCGGCGGCAGCGTGATGACGAGGCGCACGCCATCGGGCATGGCGACGACGGGGCCCGAAGGATTGTTGGGGTTGGGCTGTGCCACGGGCAGCTGGCTGGCCGGTACCCAGCTGTTGTCGCGGAAGAAGAAGAGCTGCCAGCTGTTGGCCGGCACCAGCGCAACGTCGCTGAAGCCGCCGTTCGAGCCCGCGCCGCCGTCCTGCGCCCAGGCGGCCGCGAGGTTCCAGGCCTGCTGCCATTCGCCGCGCGTGGTGAAGGGCAGCGATTGCCAGCGCCGCCAGCGCACGCCGTCGGGGCCCGACTTCAGCGTCCACGCCACCACCTGCACCGACGGCGCCGTGTCGTCGCTGCCGCGGCGCGTGAGCCGCAGCACGCGGCCATCCCAGTCGACGGGGCGCGTCTGCGCGATCGTGGTCACGGCGTCGAGATCGGCGCCCCATTGCGCGAGCGTGGCCTGCAGCGTGAGCACGGTGTCGGCGCGCTGCTGGTTCTGCGTGGTGGCGCGCGACATGCTCTCGAGCCCGCGCCAACTCACGAGCGAGAGCAGCGCCATCACCGCGATGGCGACGAGCAGCTCGATCAGCGTGAAGCCGCGCGCGGTGCGGATGCCAGCGTGTTGTTGCGTCGGCATCGATCAGTACCTCCCCACCACGGTGGAGATGCGCAGGATCGGCGAGTCGGCCTCGTCGCGCACTTGCACGTCGACGCGCCGGAAGTTCGGGTTCAGCGTGGGGATGGTCGAGGTGGTCACGTTGAACGAGACGCCGGCCTGCAGGCAGATCGAACCGGAGTCGCCCACCGCCGGCATCTGGCGCGACAGGCGGGCCTTGGCGAGTTCGTTCTCGGCGCACAGGTCGGCCAGCACGAGGTCGGACTGGCGCTGCGCGTTGCGCGTGAGCGACATGGTGGCCTGCGAACCCGCGGCCAGTGCGATCGCGACGATGCCGAGCGCGATCAGCACTTCGATCAGCGTGAAGCCGCCGGTGCGGGAGTCGGCGCGTGAAGCCGGAGCGTGTCGCGCTTTCATTGAACCGCCGAGACGGTGAAGGGGCGCACCCCGTCGGTCGAGATGCGCAGCGCGCGCGCGGGCGGGCCGGCGGAATAGAGCATGACCTGCTGCGCCGCGATGATCGGATCGGGCCCGAGTTGCAGCGCGGGCACCAGCGTGCCGTTGGCGAGCGAGACCTGGGCGGTGATGCCCTCGGCGGCCCAGCCGTCAGGCAGCGAGCCGGGCAGGAGGCCGTCGAACCTGAAGCTGCCCTCGACCGGCCGCCAGCGCACCACGATGCCGCTGGCGCGCGACTGTGCGCGGGCCGACTCGAGCAGGGCCGCAAGCCGGTCGGCCTCGCGGTCGAGGTTGGCGGCGCTGGTGTCGCGGATGGCGAAGCTCACGGCGGCGGTGGCGATCGCGATGATGGCGATCACGACGATCAACTCCAGCAGTGTGAAGCCGCCTGGCCGGCGGTGGCAGCGGCGTGGATGCGGGGTGAGGGGCGGCGCGTGCGAGCCGCCGCTGCTACTGCCAGCTGCCGATGTCGGCATTCTTGCCCTCGCCGCCGCTCTGGCCGTCGGCGCCGAACGAGAGCACGTCGATCTCGCCCTTGATGCCCGGGTTCAGGTACTGGTACGGATGGCCCCAGGGATCGTTGGGCAGCTTCTCGACGTAGGGCTTCCAGTTGGGAGCGGCCGGGCCGGTGGTCGGGCGGGTGAGCAGCGCCTGCAGGCCCTGTTCGGCGGTGGGGTAGCGCTGGTTGTCCAGGCGGTACAGCTTGAGCGCCTGCATCAGGTTGTTGATGTCGGTGCGGGCGGCCGTCACGCGGGCGTCGTCGGCGCGCTCGATCACGTTCGGGACGATGAGTGCCGCCAGCACGCCGATGATGACCAACACGACCATCAGCTCGATCAGCGTGAAGCCGCGTTGGACGGTACGGGTAGCGGCACGGAGGAATTTGTTCATAGCTTGTGCGGACATGATTCGGAAAGCGCGCTGCATGATAATCCGCGGCCATGACAAGTCCTTACTCCGCAGCCCGCTGGCATGCCCCACTTGCAACGACGGGGCTTTGGGCGCTGGCGGCCGGTGCCGCGGTGTTCTGGGCGCTTCGCCTGGCGTCGCCGACGGACGCTGTCGCGGCTGCCGCGGCCATGCCTCGGCCTTCGGTGGCGGCGGACTCCGATGCGGTGGCGCGCCTGCTGGGCGTGCTGCCCGAGTCGCGCACGGCCCCCGTGGCTCCGGAAGCGGCCAGTCGCTTCGCGCTGTCGGGCGTGGTGGCCGATCCTTCCAGGCAGGGAGCGGCGCTGATCTCCATCGACGGCAAGCCGCCGCGGCCCTTCCGCGTCGGTTCGACGGTCGGCGAGAGCTACGTGCTGCAGTCGGTGGGCCTGCGTTCCGCGACGATCGGCTTGCGCGCCGACGGGCCCGCCGCGTTCACGCTGCAACTGCCGGTGCGCGCGCCGATCAGCGTTTCCAACCCCGCGCTGGCGGGGGCGCCGGTGTTGGCCGTGCCGCCTGCGACGATGCCGGCGGTCGCGGCTCCGCCGCAAATGCCGCAGCAGCAGATGCAGCCTCCGCCGTCGCAGCCCGGCGGCGCGTTGCTGCAACAACCGGCTGCGATGGCTGCGCCGCTGCAACAACAACAGGCCGCGCAGTAACCCCGTCAGCGCCCGTCAGGGTTCTGGATCGATGAGCGAAGCCGGCCTTGCGCCGGCTTCTGCCTTTTCAGGCCTGAAGGAAGAGCCGGTACGCCGGGTTGGCCGTTTCCTCGACGTAGGGATAGCCCAGCGTCTTGAGGAACGCGTCGAACTCGGCGGACTCGCCGGCCGGCACCTGCAGGCCGACGAGGATGCGGCCGTAGTCGGCCCCCTGATTGCGGTAGTGGAACAGGCTGATGTTCCAGCTCGGCTGCATCAGGCTCAGGAACTTGAGCAGCGCGCCCGGGCGCTCGGGGAACACGAAGCGCAGCAGGCGCTCGTCGTGCGCGAGGCCGGTGCGTCCGCCCACCAGGTGCCGCAGATGCTCCTTGGCGAGTTCGTCGTGCGTGAGGTCGAGCGCATCGAAGCCATGCGCAGCGAAGGTCCGTGCGATGACGGCCGATTCGCCGCGCGTCGACGTCGTGAGGCCGACGAACACATGCGCCTTGGCCGCATCGCTGATGCGGTAGTTGAACTCGGTCACGTTGCGCAGCGCGCCGCCGCCCGTGCCCGGCGCTTCCGACTCGCTGGCCGGCATCTCGCCGATCAGTTCGCAGAAGCGGCGGAAGCTGCCGCGCTCCTCGGGCATGGTGACGGCGAACAGGGCCTCGCGCTCCTCGCCGACCTCGGCGCGTTCGGCGACGAAACGCAGCCGGTCGAAATTCATGTTCGCGCCGCACAGGATCGCCGCATAGGTTTCGCCATGGCGGCCGTGCTGCGCGACATATTCCTTGATGGCCGCGACCGCCAGCGCACCGGCCGGCTCGACGATGCTGCGCGTGTCCACGAAGATGTCCTTGATGGCGGCGCACACCGCATCGGTATCGACGGCGATGTATTCGTCGACCAGCTCGCTGGCGATGCGGAAGGTTTCCTCGCCGACGAGCTTGACGGCGGTGCCGTCCGAGAACAGGCCGACGTCGGGGAGGTTCACGCGCTGATGCGCCGCGACCGACTGCATCATCGCGTCGGAGTCGTTCATCTGCACGCCGATCACCTTGACCTCGGGGCGCACGGCCTTGATGTAGTTGGCCACGCCGGAAATCAGCCCGCCTCCGCCGATCGCAACGAACACCGCGTCGAGCGGGCCTTGGTGCTGCCGCAGGATTTCCATCGCGATGGTGCCCTGGCCGGCGATGACGTCCGGATCGTCGAATGGATGAACGAAGGTCAGGTTCTGCTTCGCCTGCAATTCGAGTGCGTGCAGATAGGCATCCGAATAGCTGTCGCCGTGCAGCACGATTTCTCCGCCGAAACCACGCACCGCATCGATTTTGAGTTTGGGCGTTGTCACCGGCATCACGATCACGGCGCGAGTGCCCAGCTTGCGCGCGCCCAATGCAACGCCTTGCGCGTGATTGCCCGCCGAGGCGCAAATCACGCCGCTCGCCAATTGCGCAGGACTCAAATGCGCCATCTTGTTATATGCGCCGCGCAGCTTGAAGCTGAAGACCGGTTGCTGGTCTTCGCGCTTCAATAGAACAGTGCTGCCCAGCCGCTCGCTCAGCGCGCGCGCCTTCTCGAGCGCCGACTCGACTGCAACGTCGTAGACCCGGGCGTTGAGTATTTTTCTGAGATAGTCGGCGGGCGTCAGCGTTGTTTTAAGAGGTGCGTCTTGCACGATTTTTTCCAAGGGAGTTTTCATTTGCTAACTGCCGATGATAAGAGGCATCGAGATTGCATGCGAGATATGACATGGACACAAATGTCATAAACCTCTTCAGCAAAGCCCCAGCTGCAAATGATTCGGGATTTTTTGGACGCACCTATCCCGCGATTCATCCGACCGCAGATCAATTTACAAATGAGCAGAATCTGTTATCAATTTCTGTCAGTGATCTTTCGAAGAAACTGATGCAAGCGGAGGCCGCGCGCGTTCAGCGAAAGGAAATTGGGCGTGCGACGTGGCAGGTGATGGGCAACAGATTGCGTGCGCACATCGTTCCGTTGCTCGGTGATGTGCCGGCGCAGTCCTTTGCAACCGCGGACGCGCAGCGCCTGATCGATCACCTCGGAGAACAAGGCTTCACGAGCACGACCATTGCTCAGTACCTGGTGCTGTTGCGCAAGGTCGTGATGCATGGCGTGCACATCGGTGTGCTTCGCGATGCGCCTGCGTTTCCGAAAGTCAAGGTACGCAGCCAGCCACGAGGCGGCTTCAGCGTTGCCGAATACCGCGCAATCATCAGGACCGCGCGCAGCCTGCGCGGGCATTCGCACCCGGTACTCGATCAGCTCGGGGCGGGGGAGCGCTTCTGGATCGCGCGCGAACTGCTTGTGATGCCGGACGAACTGCCTTGGCTTGTCCGATGGATGGTCAACACCTTCGTGCGTCCGAGCGACATCAAGTTCATGAAGCACAAGCACATCGAGGTCGTGCGCGGCAAGCACGTCTATCTGCGGATGAACCTGCCGGAGACCAAGCGGCACAGCCAGCCCATCGTGAGCCTGTGTCCCGCCGTGCGGGTCTACGAATGCCTGCTCGCCTATCGTGAAAAGCACGGATACGGTGGGGCGGAAGACTACGTATTCATGCCGCAGCTGAAGAACCGCGAGCGCGAGCACGCGGTGCTCAACTTCTTCTTCCACTGGGTGCTCGAGAAGGCCGGTCTCGAAAAGGGACCGCTGGGTCAATCGAGGACGCTGTACTGCCTGCGCCATACCGCAATCACGCTGCGGCTTCTGTATGGTCAAGGTATCGACATGCTGACCTTGGCGCGCAATGCGCGCACGAGCGTCAACATGGTCGAGCGTTTCTACGCTTCGGTGTTGAGCGGAGAAATGAATGTGGGATTGCTGCAGAGCCGGCGCAGCCGGGTGAGCTGAAGGGCGGAAAAAGCAAAAAGCCGCCCGGCATGGGCCGGGCGACTTGAGGCTTTGTTGCCGCGTCGAACTGGCGGGAGCCAGCATCGAAGTCAAACAGAAAGCTTGAAAGGCTGGACTATCAGAACGCGTGGCGAATGCCGAAGTCGTAGCCGGTGGAGGTCTTCGGCGTGAACACGCCTTCCGACGCCTTGTAGAAACCCGGGCCGCCCACCGTCAGCGCTGCGCCGTTCTTGTTGCTGACGCGAGCGATCGTGGCGTACAGAGCGGTACGCTTCGACAGGTTGTGCACGTAGCCCAGAGCCAGCTTGTTGGCCTTCGGGTCCCTGTTGTTAGCCGGGTTGTAGAAGTCGAACGGCAGGTTGCGGTCGTACTTGACTTGCGAGTACGAAGCGCGGATCAGGCCAGCGCCGACAGGCACGGTCACGCCGAGCAGGTAGCCGTTCAGATCCACGTCGGGGCGGGCTCCGGAGAGGGGCGTGATTTCATAGTCGCGCGAGTTCTTGGCGCGCGACAGTTCACCGAACAGCTTTACCGGGCCGAAGTCGTACGAAGCGCCCAGGTTGAACGTCTTCACCGAATCGGTGGTGCCTGCGTAGTACTGGTCGGCAACCGTGCTGTTGCCATAGGACACTGCCACGTCCAGCGGGCCGTTCGCGTAGCCGAAGCGACCGCCGATGTAGCGGCCTGCGCGGCTCTTCGAGGTGCTGCTGTCGTTCGGGGTGAATCTGCCGTTGCTGTACTTGTCGTTCTCGTGGAACGCATACATCACTTGGCCATAGAAACCACCCAGGTTCGGGGGCAGGAAATAGCCGATCGAGTTGCTGGCGCGGAAGTAGTTCTGGTTGCCGCCGAAGCCGCCGGTGTCCTTGGCGCCATAGGTTTCTGCATTGAAGCCGTTGGCCGTGTTGATCAGATTGGCGCCGACGCCGTTCGTACCGAATGGATCGAACACGGTGTCGTTCCAGAACGTCGGGGTGTAGTCGCGGCCGATGCGCAGTTCGCCGAAGCCACCCGACAGGCTCACGGTCGAGCGACGGACGAAGCTCGCAACGCCGGTGGAGCCGTCGTCAGCGGTGACGGGGGCTTCGAGCCAGAAGCTGGCGGCCAGGCCGCCGCCCAGATCCTCGGTGCCGCGGAAACCCAGCCGGCGGGTGTTGTAGCCGGAGTTGGCCAGCGCCTTGCGGCTGACCTTGACGCTGCCCTGATTCGTATGGAGGGGAGCGCCGAAGCTGTTTGCCAGGACGGTGGGCTTCAGATCGCGCGAGCTGGACGAGTAGCCGCTGATCGACGCGTCGACCACACCGAACAGCGTGACGGACGACTGAGCCGAGGCAACACCGGCAACAGCCAGGGCAGCCAGAGCAACTGCCCTTCAGGCGAGAAAACTAGAGTGGTTTCCGGGCCGGCCGGGAGTGATTCGGGCAGAAAAAAGCCCCGAGCCTTGCAGCTCGGGGCTAAATCCACCAATTGGAAGGGTGGAGGAGACAACTTGCCGCGCATACGTTTGCGCAATGAAATAAAGTATATCGACTGTTTGTTGCGTTGCAACAAGCAAGTGATGCTTTTCCCACACATAAATGGATGCTCGCGTGCATTTTGCCCGGCATCCCCCACCTGGAAGCCCGAAAAACCATGGAATGCACAGTAAGTTGGACCGGAGACACAGGTACCCGATCGGCCATGGGCTTCGTTGCCGAGACCGGCAGCGGCCACGTCGTGATGATGGATGGCGCCCCGGATGCCGCCAAACCCGAGAATGGCGGCCAGAACCTAGCGGCAAGGCCGATGGAGACTGTGCTGGCCGGTACGGGCGGGTGCACCGCCTATGACGTCGTGCTGATCCTGAAGCGCGGGCGGCACCGCGTCGAGCGCTGCAGCGTCAAACTGACCAGCGAGCGCGCGGAGAAGGACCCCAAGGTCTTCACGAAGATCCACATGCATTTCACCGTGGCGGGCAAGGGAATTCCGGCTTCGGCCGTGGAGCGCGCGATTGCCCTGAGCCACGAAACCTACTGCTCCGCCAGCATCATGCTGGCGAAGACGGCCGAGATCACCACCAGTTTCGACCTGATCGAAACCTGAGCCACTCAGCCTAGATGCGGTGCGCCAGCGTGGTCATCACGCGGGACGCCACCCGCATCATCGCCTTGGCCGGCGCCGGGAGTTCCGCCGCGCCGGCATCGACCGCCTGCGACGCATGGCGAGCCTCGTCGAGCTTCATTTGTTCGACCACCGCCCTCGAGGCGCTGTCTCCGGGCGGCAGGCGGTCGAGGTGGCTGTCCAGGTGAGCCTCCACCTGGCGTTCGGTCTCCGCGACGAACCCCAGGCTCAGCGGATCTCCCAGTCGGCCCGCCACCAGGCCGAGGCCGAAAGCACCTGCGTACCAGAGCGGATTCAGGATCGACGGGCGGGCGCCCAATTCATCGAGCCGTTGCCGGGTCCATGCCAGGTGATCGGTTTCTTCGTGTGCCGCCTCGATGAAGTGAGCGCGTAACCCTGGGTCGCGTGCCACAGCCGCCTGGGCCGTGTAAAGCGCCTGGGCGCAGACTTCGCCGACGTGGTTCACGCGCATCAGTGCCCCGGCTTCCCGGCGTTCGGCCTCGCTCAACTCGCCCGTTGCCTGGGAGGGGACTGGAGTTGCGCGGGTAGCGTGGGGGCGGGCGAAAAGCGTGCGCAACGCCGAGTCTGCCGCGGTCAGAACTGAGTCGATCATGAGCGTCATGGGGCTATTTGAACGCACATAGGAAATGCCCTGTCACGGGCTCATCATTTTTCATAATGCGGTGTATCCGAGGTCATAAGTCCTTTGTTGCAGGCGTGCAACGAAACGCGCGGGCCATCCAAGATTTCGGGCGATTTGTTTTGCCCTGCCGCAGCGGCTCTGGTGCAATAGCATCAACTTCCCAAAAGGAGGTTGGCCCGGGGTCCGGTGGGAGCACAAAAGTGCCAGTCACGGTGAGCCCTTCGCACCGGAGCCCTATGTTTAACCTTGGAGAAACTTGCAATGAAAAAATCTCTAGTTGCTCTGGCTGCCCTGGCTGTTGCCGGTGTTGCCTCGGCTCAGTCGTCCGTCACGCTGTTTGGTGTGGTCGACGCGTCGATCAGCGGCTACTCGAGCACCGCCCGCGACAACCGCGCGACCGTGTTCCCCAATGCTTTCGGCATCCCCGTCTACCTGAACCAAGGTTCGGTCAAGACCAGCCGTCGTGAACTGGCCAACTCGGGTTACAACTCGAGCCGTATCGGCTTCCGTGGTACGGAAGACCTGGGTGGCGGTCTGGCAGCCAGCTTCTGGCTCGAAGCCCCGATCAGCAACGACGACGGCCAGCGCGGCATTTCGACGTTCGCTCGTCGCTCGACCGTGAGCCTGTCGGGTGGTTTCGGTGAACTGCGCCTGGGTCGTGACTACACCCCGACGTTCTGGAACGACACCGTGTTCGACCCGTTCGGCACCAACGGCGTTGGTTCCAACCTGATCAACACGGCGAACGACGGTTTCAACAACTTCCTCGGTACGGCTCCGACCGCCGTTCCTGGCGTGCCCAATGTCGGTACGAGCAACTACGTTCGCGCCAGCAACACGGTCGGCTACTTCCTGCCGCCGAACCTGGGTGGCTTCTATGGCCAGTTCCAGTACGGCCTCAGCGAGAAGACCAAGTACAGCTCGGGCATCTACACGCCTGACGTTGCCAACAACTCGCGCCAAGGCCGTTACGTCGGTGGCCGTTTCGGCTACGCAAACGGTCCTCTGGACGTTGCCCTGGCTTACGGCAGCAGCACGATCGGCGACAACTACTACGCTGGTACGACCACCAAGGTCAACACCCTGAACCTGGGCGCTTCGTATGACTTCGGTCCCGTGAAGCTGTTCGGTGAACTGTCGAAGGCCAAGAACAAGATCGACTACGAAGTGACGCCTCTCCTGGGCGGCCGTCCTGACATCGATCTGACCGGCTACCTGCTCGGCGTGACCGTGCCGGTCGGCGCTGGCCTGATCCGCGCTTCGTGGTCGCACGTCAAGTACGACCTGAACACGCCTGCCACGCTGTTCGCTGTGAACACGCCTGATCCCAAGGCCAACAAGATCGCTCTGGGCTACGTGCACAACCTGTCGAAGCGCACGGCTCTGTACGCAACGATCGCTCGCGTCAGCAACAAGAACGGTGCTGGCCTGACCGTTGGTGGCCCGTCGTTCTACAACAACGCAGCTGGCGCCTTCACCCCGAAGAGCTCCACCGGCTACGACTTCGGTATCCGTCACGCTTTCTAATCTGACGCTGGCGTAAGCCAGCTTCGGTTAAAAAGTCAAAAGCCACTCGGCGCAAGTCGAGTGGCTTTTTTTCGTCCGGACCTTCCTCGGATTCCCTCGGGAAACCACGATGCGCACCCCCGGGGAACCCCCGTGCGGGCACGCACCTTGCACTGCTAGCATGCCCGTTCACTTTGTTTGCTGAATGATTGCCTTCGTACTGCGCCGCCTGATCCAGGCCGTGATCGTGATGATCGCGGTCGCGTTCATCGCCTTCCTTCTTTTTCAATACGTCGGCGACCCCGTCGTGTTCCTTCTCGGCCAGGACGCCAAGCCCGAGCAGATCCGCGAACTGCGCGCCGCATTGGGGCTCGATCAACCCTTCTTCGTGCAGTTCTGGCACTTTCTCGTGAATGCGGCGCAGGGCGAGTTCGGGCTGAGCCTGCGACAGGGTGCGAAGGTGTCTCGCCTGATCGGCGAGCGTTTCCCCGCCACGCTCGAACTCGCGCTGGTCGCCGCCGTGCTGGCGCTCTTCATCGGCATCCCGATGGGCGTGTACACCGCGCTGCGCCGCGGCACCTTCATGAGCCAAGTGTTCATGACGGTGTCGCTGCTCGGCGTGTCGCTGCCGACTTTCCTCATCGGCATCCTGCTGATCCTGGTCTTCGCGGTCACGCTGGGCTGGTTCCCGAGCTTCGGCCGGGGCGACACGGTGAAGTTCGGCTGGTGGACCAGCGGCCTCTTCAGCGCCGACGGCTGGCAGCACATCGTGCTCCCGGCGGTGACGCTGGCGATCTTCCAGCTCACGTTGATCATGCGGCTGGTGCGTGCCGAGATGCTGGAAGTGCTGCGCACCGACTACATCAAGTTCGCGCGCGCACGGGGCCTGTCGAACCGCGCCATCCATTTCGGCCACGCGCTCAAGAACACGCTGGTGCCCGTGATGACCATCACCGGCCTGCAGCTCGGCGGCCTGATCGCCTTCGCCATCATCACCGAGTCGGTGTTCCAGTGGCCCGGCATGGGCCTGCTCTTCATCCAGGCCGTGACCTTCGCCGACATCCCGGTGATGGCCGCCTACCTCTGCCTCATCGCGCTGATCTTCGTGGTGATCAACCTCGTGGTCGATCTGCTGTACTTCGTGGTCGATCCGCGCCTGCGCGTCGGCAAGGCGGGAGGGCACTGACATGGCGGCAGCCACGCCCATGGTCCCGCGCCTGAAGGCCTCCGGCCGCGCGTTCGCGCACATCGCGAACTTCTACCCCGAGATCACCGCCTTCCGCCGCGACCTGCACGCCCACCCCGAACTCGGCTTCGAGGAGGTCTACACCTCCGGGCGCGTGCGCGAAGCGCTGCGCGCCTGCGGCGTCGACGAGATCCACGAAGGCATCGGCAAGACCGGCGTGGTCGGCGTCATCCGCGGCCGCTCGACGGCCAGCGGCCGCATGATCGGCCTGCGCGCCGACATGGACGCCCTGCCCATGCGCGAGGACAACGACTTCGGCTGGCGCTCCGCCTGCGACGGCCTCATGCACGGCTGCGGCCACGACGGCCACACGGCCATGCTGGTCGGCGCCGCGCGCTACCTCGCCGAGACGCGCGACTTCGACGGCACCGCAGTGCTCATCTTCCAGCCCGGCGAGGAAGGCTTCGCCGGCGCGCGCGTGATGATCGAGGACGGCCTCTTCGACCGCTTCCCGGTCGACGCCGTCTACGCCATGCACAACTGGCCCGCCATGCCGGCCGGCACCGTCGGCATCAACCGCGGCGCGATGATGGCCGCGGCCGACCGCATCACCATCGAGATCAAGGGCAAGGGCGGCCACGGCGCGCATGCCTACCAGACCATCGACCCGGTGATCGTCGCGGCGCACATCATCACCGCGGCGCAGACCATCGTGTCGCGCAACGTGCGCCCCATCGATGCCGCCGTCATCAGCATCTGCGCGATGCAGGCCGGCGACCTCGGCGCGATGAGCGTGGTGCCCGGAGAGGCGACGCTGGTCGGCACCGTGCGTACCTTCAGCTCGCGCGTGCAGGCGCAGGTCGAGCAGCGCCTGAACGAGCTGTGCGCGGCCATCGCCTCCGGCTTCGGCGCGACCGCCAGCGTCAAGTACGAGCGCATCTACCCGGCCACCATCAACACCTCGCCCGAGGCCATGTTCGCGGCCGACGTGGCCGAGTCGCTGGTCGGCGCGCGCAACGTCGAGCGCAGCATGGAGCCCAGCATGGGCGCCGAAGATTTCTCCTTCATGCTGCAGAAGAAGGCTGGCGCCTACCTGCGCATCGGCCAGGATGTGCGCGACGGCGCCTACCTGCACAACAGCCGCTACGACTTCAACGACGAGATCCTGCCGCTAGGCGCCGCGCTGCATGCCGGCCTGATCGAGCAGGGCATGCCGCTTGCCGCTACCCGCGGTGCGCAGCCAGGGAAAGCAGCCGCCACCGCGGCGACGTGATTTGTTCGATTCCAACCCGAGGAGTGTTCCCATGAGTTTCAAGAAGAATGTGGCTGCGGCCGCCGTTTTGTGCGCCCTGAGCGCCTTCAGCATGGTCGCCGGCGCGCAGACCATCCGCATCGCGAACCAGGGGGACGCGCTATCGCTGGACCCGCACTCGCTCAACGAGTCGCTGCAGCTGAGCACCACCGCCAACGTTTATGAAACCCTGGTCGGACGCAACAAGGACCTGAGCGTCGCGCCGCTGCTGGCCACCAGCTGGAAGCAGACCTCGCCCACGGTGTGGCGCTTCGAACTGCGCAAGAACGTGCAGTTCCACGACGGCACGCCGTTCACGGCCGACGACGTTCTCTTCAGCTTCGCGCGCGCCTCGGGCGATGGCTCGGACATGAAGTCGAACACCACCGACATCAAGGAAGTGCGCAAGGTCGACTCGCACACCATCGAGATCGAGACCAAGGGGCCGTTTCCCATTCTTCCCGACGTCATCACGCAGCTCATGATCATGAGCAAGAAGTGGTGCGAGGAAAACAAGGCCGTCACGCCCGTGGACCGTCGCAAGGGCATCGAGAACACCGCCTCGTTCAAGGCGAACGGCACCGGTCCGTACCGCGTGCGCGAACGCCAGCCGAACGTGCGCACCGTGTTCACGCGCAACCCGACCTACTGGGGCAAGATCGAAGGCAACGCGCAGGAAATCATCTTCACGCCGATCGCCAACCCGGCCACCCGCGTCGCCGCGCTGCTCTCGGGCGAGGTCGACGTGATGGAGCCCGTGCCGGTGCAGGACATCGCGCGCGTCAATGCCAGCCCCACCGCCCGTGTCATCGCCGGTCCCGAGCTGCGCACCATCTTCCTGGGAATGGACCAGAAGCGCGACGAACTGCTCTACTCCAGCGTGAAGGGCAAGAACCCGTTCAAGGACAAGCGCGTGCGCCAGGCCTTCTACCAGGCCATCGACATCGTGGGCATCCAGCGCACCGTGATGCGCGGCGCCTCGCGCCCGACGGGCCTGATGGTCGGCCCCGGCATCAACGGCTGGACCGAAGCCCAGGACAAGCGCCTGCCGCTGGACGTCGAAGGCGCCAAGAAGCTGCTGGCCGACGCAGGCTACCCGAACGGCTTCGAAGTCACCATGAACTGCCCGAACGACCGCTACGTCAACGACGGCCAGATCTGCCAGAGCGTGGCCTCGAACCTCGCGAAGATCGGCGTCAAGATCAACCTCGCGGCCGAGACCAAGGGCACCTACTTCCCGAAGGTGCTGCGCCGCGACACCAGCTTCTACATGCTGGGCTGGACCCCGACCACCTACGACTCGCACAACGCGCTGACCGCGCTGATGGCCTGCCCCGACGACAAGACCGGAGCCGGCCAGTTCAACCTGGGCGCGTACTGCAATCCGAAGGTCGACGAGCTGACCAAGAAGATCCAGTCGGAAACCGACAAGTCCAAGCGCGACGCGATGATCAAGGAAGCCTTCGACCTCCACACCGCCGACGTGGGCCACCTGCCGCTGCACCAGCAGACGCTGGCCTGGGGTGTGAGCAAGAAGGTGTCGCTCACGCAGATGGCCGACAACTACATGCCGTTCAAGTGGATGAGCATCAAGCCGTAAGACAGCGGGCCGCCCGTACGGCGGCCTGACCATGGGCCCGCTTCTTGCGGGCCCATTCCTTTTTGCTTCACGATGAGAAATAACCCCCACGCTTCCCTTGCTGCGCAAGGTCCGCTGCCCCCCGAGGGGGCCGCTTTTCATCTTGGGGCGGCCCGGCGATGAAAAAAACATTAGCCCGCTGGCTCGACAGCGATGTCGGCTACAGCTTTCGCAACTCGCCCGTGGCGATCGTCGCGGCGTTCATTGCGCTGATCTGCGTGTTCTGCGCGGTGTTCGCCGGCTGGGTCTCGCCTCACAACCCCTTCGACCTGGCCTCCCTGGAACTGGGTGACGCGCGGCTGCCGCCTGCATGGAGCGCCGAAGGCACCTCCAAATATCTGCTGGGCACCGACGACCAGGGCCGCGACATCCTCTCGGCCGTGATCTACGGCGCGCGCATCTCGCTCATCGTCGGCCTGGTGTCGGTGGTGCTGTCGGTGGCCGTCGGCGTGGTGCTGGGCCTGCTGGCCGGCTTCTTCGGCGGCTGGCTCGACTCCTTCCTCATGCGCGTGTGCGACGTGATGCTGTCGTTCCCGCCGATCCTGGTCGCGCTGCTGATCGCCGGCGTCGGCCGCGCGCTGTTTCCCGCTGCGCACGAGTCGCTCGCCTTCGGCGTGCTGATCATCTCCATCTCACTGACCGGCTGGGTGCAGTACGCGCGCACGGTGCGCGGCTCCACGCTGGTGGAGCGCAGCAAGGAGTACGTGCAGGCCGCGCGCGTCACCGGCGTGGCGCCGCTGCGCATCATGCTGCGCCACGTGCTGCCCAACGTGCTGGGGCCGGTGACGGTGCTCGCCACGATCCAGGTGGCGACGGCCATCATCACCGAGGCCACGCTGTCGTTCCTCGGCGTCGGCGTGCCGCCCACTTCGCCTTCGCTGGGCACGCTCATCAGCATCGGCAACCAGTACCTGTTCTCGGGCGAATGGTGGATCACCGTGTTCCCCGGCCTGATGCTGGTGCTGATCGCGCTCAGCGTGAACCTGCTGGGCGACTGGCTGCGCGACGCGCTCAACCCCCGCCTGCGATGAGAGAGGTAGCGCCATGAGCCTGTTGCAAGTCAAAGACCTCGTCGTCGAGTTTCCCCACCGCCGCGGCACGCTGCGCGCGCTGGACCGCATTTCCTTCGACATCGCGCCCGGGGAGATCCTGGGCGTGGTGGGCGAATCGGGCGCCGGCAAGTCGCTCACGGGCGCGGCCATCATCGGCCTGCTGGAGCCGCCGGGCCGCGTGGCCGGCGGCGAGATCCTGCTGGAGGGCCAGCGTATCGACAACCTCGGCTTCGATGCGATGCGGCCCATCCGCGGGCGCAAGATCGGCGCGATCTTCCAGGACCCGCTTACTTCGCTGAACCCGCTCTACACCGTGGGCCGCCAGCTGGTGGAGACCATCCGCGCGCACCTGCCGGTGACCGAGGCCGAGGCGCGCAAGCGGGCCATCGGCCTGCTGCAGGACACCGGCATCCCGGCCGCCGAGCAGCGCATCGACCACTTCCCGCACCAGTTCTCCGGCGGCATGCGCCAGCGCGTGGTGATCGCGCTCGCGCTCGCGGCCGAGCCCAAGCTCATCGTGGCCGACGAGCCGACCACCGCGCTCGACGTGTCGATCCAGGCGCAGATCATCCAGCTGCTCAAGCAGGTCTGCAAGGAACGCGGCGCGGCGGTGATGCTGATCACGCACGACATGGGCGTGATCGCCGAGACCTGCGACCGCGTGGCCGTGATGTATGCGGGCCGCATCGCCGAGATCGGCCCGGTGCACGAGGTGATCCACCAGCCGGCGCATCCCTACACCTCGGGCCTGATGGGCTCGATTCCCGACATGACCAGCGACCGCGAGCGCCTCAACCAGATCGACGGTGCGATGCCGCGGCTCAATGCCATCCCGGCCGGCTGCGCCTACAACCCGCGCTGCCCGCGCACCTTCGCGCGCTGCCTGGTCGAGCGGCCCGAGCTCATGCACGCCGGCGCCACGCGCGCCGCCTGCTGGCTGCACGACGCGGCCGACCCGCACGTCGGCCAGGCCGAGATCGCCGCGAGGCACCACGAAGCGATGGCGGCCGGCGAGCGCGCCACGCCCGAGGCGGCCGAAAACATCGTGGAGGTGACGCGATGAGCGCTGTAGTGAACGAACCTCTCGTCGTCGCCCACGACCTCGCGCGCACCTTCGACGTCTCGCCGCCCTGGCTCAACCGCGTGCTCGAACGCAAGCCGCGCGTGCTGCTGCATGCGGTGGACGGCGTGAGCTTTTCGATCGAGCGCGGCAAGACGCTGGCGCTGGTGGGCGAATCGGGCTGCGGCAAGAGCACCGTGGCGCGGCTGCTGGTGGGCCTCTATGCGCCCACGCGCGGCGGGCTGAAGTTCGACGGGCAGGACGCGCACGCCGCCTTCAAGACCGCCGAAGGCCGCAAGCTGCGCCGCCGCATCCAGATGATCTTCCAGGACCCCTACGCGAGCCTCAACCCGCGCTGGATCGTGGAAGACATCATCGGCGAGCCGCTGCGCGAGCACGACATCCTCACAGACAAGGCCGCGCTGCGCGAGCGCGTGGGCGAGCTGCTGAAGTCGGTGGGCCTGTCGCCGCTGGACATGAGCAAGTACCCGCACCAGTTCTCCGGCGGCCAGCGCCAGCGCATCTCCATCGCGCGCGCCCTGGCCACGCAGCCCGAGTTCCTGGTGTGCGACGAGCCCACTTCCGCGCTCGACGTGAGCGTGCAGGCGCAGGTGCTCAACATCATGAAGGACCTGCAGCGCGAGCAGGGCCTGACCTACCTCTTCATCTCGCACAACCTCGCCGTGGTGCGCCACGTGGCCGACCAGGTCGGCGTGATGTACCTGGGCCGGCTGGTCGAGGTGGCCGACAAGCAGGACCTGTTCTCGACGCCGCGCCATCCCTACACGCGCATGCTGCTGGACGCCATTCCGCAGATGAAGCAGACCGGCCGCTCCCGCACCCCGGTGCAGGGTGAAGTGCCGAACCCGCTGAACCCGCCGGCGGGTTGCGCCTTCCATCCGCGCTGTCCGCATGCGAATGCGCGCTGCTCGGCGGAGCGGCCGAAGCTGTCGAGCATCGGGGGCGTGCAGGTGGCTTGCCATGCGGTGGAAGAAGGGCGCATCTAGCGCGCGGCTTCGCCCGATCACTCGAAAAGTGTGCGCAAAGGCACCGCCGCGCCTGCGGAACTGCTGCAGAGTGCCGCCATGCCACTGACGACGACCCTCGCTACCTCCGACATCGGCCGCCGCGGCTTCCTGATGGGTACCGCGCTCGGCGCGACCGCGGTGCTGGCCTCGCTGGCCAGCAGCGTGCACGCCGCGGGAGCGCCCACGCGGCGCATGCCGGTGATCTTCATCGGCCATGGCTCGCCGATGAACGCCATCACCGACAACGCCTTCACGCGCCGGCTGGCAGCCTGGGGCAGGGAGCTGCCGCGGCCGTCGGCGATCCTCAGCGTCTCGGCGCACTGGCTGAGCCGCGGCGCCACCGGCGTCGGCATCCAGGAGCGGCCGAAGACGATCCACGACTTCGGCGGTTTTCCGCAGGCGCTGTTCGACATCGAATACCCGGCGCCGGGCCATCCGGCCTTCGCCCGCGAGACCGTCGGGGCGGTGAAGCAGACGCCGGTTATCGCCACTGACCAGTGGGGCCTGGACCACGGCACGTGGACGGTGCTGAAGCACCTCTACCCCAAGGCCGACGTTCCGGTGTTCCAGCTCAGCATCGACTACGACAAGCCCGCCGCCTTCCACTACGCGGTGGGGCGCGACCTGGCCGCGCTGCGCGACAAGGGTGTGCTGGTGATGGGCAGCGGCAACGTGGTCCACAACCTGCGCGCCACCGACCGCGGAACGCCGGACGGCCCGAGTGCCAGCCGGCCGTGGGCGCAGTCGTTCGACGATGCGGTGAAGTCGGCGCTCGCGGGCCGCGACGACCGCGCGCTGGTCGACTACGCCAAGCTGGAAGGCGCATCGACCGCGGTGGCGACGCCCGATCACTACTACCCGTTCCTCTACGCGCTGGGCGCCGCCGGCAGCAGCGAGCGCGCGAAGACGGTCTACGAGGGGTTCCAGTCGGGCACGCTCAGCATGCGTTGCCTGCAGTTCGGCTGAGCAGGCCCGGAGCGGGTGAGGGCAGGGCTTACTGCTCCTCGCCCCAGGAGAAGCCGTCGCGCGCGATCATCGCGCTCGATGCGCTCGGCCCCCAGGTGCCGGCCGCGTAGGGGCGCGGGCCGCCGTCCGATTCCCAGCTGTCGATCAGCGGCTCGACCCAGCGCCATGCCTCTTCCTGTTCGTCGCTGCGCACGAAGAGGTTGAGCCGGCCGTCGATCACGTCCAGCAGCAGCCGCTCGTAGGCGCCGACGCGCTCGGAGCCGAAGCGCTTGTCGAAGTCGAGGTCGAGCTGCACCGGCGCCAGCTGGGCGGCAGAGCTCTGGTTGCCGTTGCTGCGCTGGCGGTTGTCCTGCGCCTGCGCGAGCATGTGCAGCTCCAGCCCGTCCTTGGGCTGCAGGTTGATCACCAGCTTGTTGACGTTGCCGGCCGGCGCGCGGTAGATGGCGTGCGGCGTGGGGCGGAAGTTGACCTCGATGCGCGCGTCGCGCGAGGCCAGCCGCTTGCCGGTGCGGATGTAGAAGGGCACGCCGGCCCAGCGCCAGTTGGCGATCTCGGTGCGCAGCGCCACGAAGGTTTCGGTGCGGCTGTCGGGGCTCACGCCCGGCTCGTCGCGGTAGCCCTGCACCCGCTCGCCGTAGGCCGTGCCGGCCGTGTACTGGCCGCGCACCGCGTGCAGGCCCAGGCTTTCGGGCGTCCAGGGCTTCAGCGCGCGCAGCACCTTGAGCTTCTCGTCGCGGATGGCGTCGGCGTGCGCGTTGATGGGCGGCTCCATGGCCACGGCGCACAGCAGCTGCAGCGCGTGGTTCTGCACCATGTCGCGCAGCGCGCCGGTCTGGTCGTAGAAGGCGCCGCGCTTTTCCACGCCCAGGTCTTCCGCGATGGTGATCTGGATGTTGGCGATGTGCTCACGGCGCCAGATCGGCTCGAACAGCGCATTGCCGAAGCGCATCGCGAACAGGTTCTGAACCGAGGGCTTGCCGAGGTAGTGGTCGATGCGGAAGACCTGCTTCTCCTCGAGCACCTTGCCCACGGCGGAGTTGATGGCGCGGTTGGAGGCCAGGTCGTGGCCCAGCGGCTTCTCCAGCACGATGCGGGTGCGCGGGCCGTTCAGGCCGGCCGCGGCGATCTGCTCGACCACCTGGGTGAAGAGGGCGGGGGCGGTGGCCACGTACATCACGACCGTCTTGGCGTCGCGCTGGTTGAGCAGGCCGGCCAGGCGGGCGTAGTCGTCGGGCTTGGAAAGGTCCATGCGCAGGTAGTGCAGCATGGAGGCGAACTTCTTGAATTCCTCCGGCGAGGGGCGCTTGGCGCCTTCGACGGCGCTGAAGCGCGACTGGATCAGCTCCCGGTACTGGTCGTCCGACAGGTCGTCCCGCGCCACGCCGACGATGCGCCCGTCGGGAGGCAGGCTGCCGTGCCGGAAGGCCTGGAACAGCGCGGGCATCAGCTTGCGCCACGCGAGATCGCCAGTACCGCCGAACAGAACGAGATCGAAGCTCATGAGAAAACTTTCCTTCCTTGTCTGAATGCCTGGCCAGGCGACCTTGGTCGCAACCCTGGTCTCAAAGGCGACTGCGCCAGCCACGATGGTACTTGTACGGATTCGCGAGGCCTGTACTAAAGCTACGCTGCCCGATGGCCGCGAGGCCTTTTTTATTGCCCGGAGCAGGACAGAGGAAGAGATACACCATGAACAAAAGCAAGATTCTTACCGCCGCGGCACTGCTGGGCCTTTCGGCCGCGGCCTCGGCCCAGACCGTCAACGTGATCTGCTCGGTCCAGGCCGAATGGTGCAACGTGATCGCCACCGTCTACGCCCGCACCACCGGCGTGCGCATCAACATGGCGCTCAAGGGCTCGGGCGAGGCCCTGGCCCAGCTGATCGCCGAGAAGGACAACCCCAAGACCGACGTCTGGTTCGGCGGCACCGGCGACCCGCACCTGCAGGCCGCCGAGCAGGGTCTCACGCTCGAATACAAGTCGCCCACGCTGCCGCAGCTGCACCCGTGGGCGCAGCAGCAGGCCAAGCAGTCGGGCTACAAGACGGTGGGCATCTACTCGGGCCCGCTGGGCTTCGGCTACAACCCCGAGCTGCTGGCCAAGAAGAAGCTGCCCGTGCCCAAGACCTGGGCCGACCTGCTCAAGCCCGAGTACAAGGGCGACATCCAGGTGGCCAACCCTGCCTCCAGCGGCACGGCCTACACCATGATCGCCACGCTGGTGCAGCTCATGGGCGAGGACAAGGCCTTCGACTACCTCAAGGCGTTGCACAGGAACGTCGGCCAGTACACCCGTTCGGGCACCGGCCCGATCAAGGCTGTGGCGCGTGGCGAGACGGCCGTGTCGATCAGCTTCGTGCACGACGGCCCGGGCGAAAAGATGCAGGGCTTCCCGGTCGAGACCATCACCCCCAGCGACGGCACCGGTGCCGAGATCGGCTCCATGAGCATCGTCAAGGGCGCGCGCAACCTCGACGCGGCCAAGAAGTTCTACGAGTGGGCACTGACGCCCGCCGCGCAGGAGCTGGGCGCGGCCAACAAGCAGTTCCAGCTGCCGAGCAACGTGAACGCCAAGCTCGACCCGCGCATCCCTGACTTCAAGAAGATCAAGTTCATCAACTACGACTACGCCAAGTACGGCGCCAGCGCCGAGCGTCGGCGCCTGATCGCGCGCTGGGAGAAAGACGTCAACTCGCTGCCGCGCTAAGTGGAAGCGCGTGCTATCGAAGGCGCGCCGGTCAACCCGGCGTCGCTGGCGGCGGCCCGGCGCTCGCGGCGCTGGATCTGGGCGTGGGTCGCGCTGGGCCTGGCGGCCTACCTGCTGCTGCCCTGGTATGCGATCCAGGACTCGACCTGGTACGAGGCCGTTCCGCAGGTGTTCAGCCAGGCGGAGGGCGCCAACGGCCTGATGCAGGCTGCCACGCAGGGCCGCAGCTGGCTCTTCGTCGGGCTCGCCGGATTGCTGCTGTGCGCCGTGGGCGCGTGGCTTCCGGCCGGCAGGGCGCAGGGGCGCTGGCTGCTCGCTGGCGGGCTGATCGGCGCGCTCGGGCTTGCCGTCACCGGATTCACCATCGGTGCGCGCGGCTGGAGCGTGGCGGCGCTCAACGCGCAGTTCGGCGAGCTGGCGGTCAACCAGTTCGGCATCGGCGCGGGCGGCTTCGTGGCGCTCACTGCGCTGGTGCTGCTGGCGGCCTTCGGCATCGCGCGGCTGGGACTCTTCAAGGGCGACCTGTTCGTCTCGGCGGCGGTCGTCGGCTGCGGCGTGCTGATGGCGCTGTTCATCGCCTACCCGGTGAGCAAGGCGCTGTCGGGCGCGTTCTTCAACGAAGACGGACAGTGGTCGGTCGCCGCCTTCGTCGCCCGCGTGTTCACCGAGCGCATCTGGGGCCTGGGCTGCCTCGCGGGTGGAGTGCGCTGCGGCGTGGCCTGGAACACGCTGGTGCTGGCGCTGCTCACGGCGGCGGGCACCACCTTCCTCGGCACGCTGATGGCGCTGATGGCCGAGCGCGGCAGCAAGCGCGGGCAGGGCGCGCTGCGGGTGCTGGCGCTGCTGCCGATCATCACGCCACCCTTCGTGGTGGGGCTGGGGCTGATCCTGCTGTTCGGCCGCGCGGGCATCGTCAACCAGGTGCTGGAGAGCGTGTTCGGCATCGAGCCCACGCGCTGGTTCTACGGCATGCCGGGCGTGCTGGTGGCGCAGCTCTTCGCCTTCACGCCCATCGCCTTCATGATCATGCGCGGCGTGGTGCAGGGCATCGCGCCCAGCCTGGAGGAGGCCGCGCAGATGCTGCGCGCCGACCGTCGCCGGGCCTTCTTCACCATCACGCTGCCGCTGCTGAAGCCCGGGCTGGCCAACGCCTTCCTGGTGGGCTTCATCGAAAGCATCGCGGACTTCGGCAACCCGGTGGTGGTGGGCGGGCAGTTCTCGGTGCTGTCGACCGACATCTTCTTCGCCATCGTCGGCGCGCAGTACGACCAGGGCCGCGCCGCCTCGCTGGCCTGGGTGCTCACGCTGTTCGCGCTCGGCGTGTTCGCGCTGCAGCGCGGCCTGCTGGGAAAGCAGAACTACACCACCGTCAGCGGCAAGGGCGACGCCGGCATCCCGATGGCGCTGCCCGACGGCGTGCGCCGCACCATCCTGTGCATCGCCGGGCCGTGGATCGCGTTCACCGCCGTGGTCTACCTGTTCGCCTTCGCGGGCGGCTTCGTGCAGACCTGGGGCCGCGACTACACCTTCACGCTCAACCACTTCAAGACGGCGTTCTCGCTCGAATGGGGGCAGTTCGGGCTGGTGTGGGCCGGCACCGCGTGGAACTCGCTGATCACCACGCTGAAGCTGGCGGGCATCTCGGCGCCGATCACCGCGGCGCTGGGCCTGTTGATCGCCTGGCTGCTGGCACGCAACGAGTTCAGGGGGCAGGGCCTCTTCGAGTTCGGCGCGCTGCTGGCCTTCGCGATTCCCGGCACCGTGCTCGGCGTGAGCTACATCCTGGCCTTCAACGTGCCGCCCTTCGAGCTCACGGGCACGGGGCTCATCATCGTGCTGTGCTTCATGTTCCGGAACCTGCCGGTGGGCGTGCGCGCCGGCACCGCGGCATTCAAGCAGCTCGACCGCTCGCTCGACGAAGCCTCGCTGATGCTGCGCGCGTCGACCTCGCAGACGCTCTTCAGGGTGGTGCTGCCGCTGCTCAAGCCGGCGCTGGTGGCCGCGCTGGTCTACAGCTTCGTGCGCGCGATGACGACGGTGAGCGCGGTGATCTTCCTGGTCACGGCCGAGAACGAGCTCGCCACCACCTACATCATCGGCCGCGTGGGCAACGGCGACTACGGCATCGCGCTGGCCTACTGCACGGTGCTGATGATCCTGATGTCGCTGGCCATCGCGCTGGTGCAGTGGGTGGTAGGGGAGCGCAAGCTGGGGCGGCGCGGGGCGGCGACCGGACACCAGGGGCATCACAAAATGGAAAGCTTGGCACCATGAACGGCATCGAATTCCGCAATGTCACCAAGCGCTACGGCGCAGACAAGAACGCACCCCTGGCCGTCAAGGGCATCAGCTTCGAGGTGCCCGTGGGCACGCTCACCACCATCCTCGGCCCCTCGGGCTGCGGCAAGACGACCACGCTGCGCATGATCGCGGGGCTCGAGTCGCCCACCTCGGGCTCGATCCTGATGGGCGGGCGCGACGTCACCACGCTGGGGCCGGCCGAGCGCAACGTGAGCATGATGTTCCAGAGCTACGCGCTGTTCCCGCACATGAACGTGATCGAGAACGTAGCCTACGGGCTGCGCATGAGCGGCGTGAAGAAGGACGAGGCCGCGGCGCGGGCGCGCGAGGCGCTGCGCGGCGTGGGGCTGGTCGGCTTCGACGAGCGGCTGCCCAGCGAACTCTCCGGCGGCCAGCAGCAGAGGGTGGCGCTGGCGCGCGCGCTAGTGCTGGAGCCGGCGGTGCTGCTCTTCGACGAGCCGCTGTCGAACCTCGACGCCCGGCTGCGCCGCGAGATGCGCGAGGAGATCCGCGCGCTGCAGCAGCGGCTGAAGCTCACGGTGGCCTACGTCACGCACGACCAGAGCGAGGCGCTGGCGGTGAGCGACCAGATCATCGTGATGGACCACGGCGTGATCGCCCAGCGCGGCACGCCCGAGCAGCTCTACGGCCGTCCCGAGAGCGAATTCGTCGCCGGCTTCATGGGCGAGGCGATGGTGTTCCCGGCGGTGGCCGAGGCCGACGGCAGCGTGGCGCTGGGCCCGCTGCGCCTGCAGCCGCGCTACGCGGTGGCACCCGGCACGGTGAAGGTGGCGGTACGGCCGGAGGCCTGGCGGATCGGCGCCGCCGACGCCACGGGCGGCCTGCCCGCCACGCTGCGCAAGTCGGCCTACCTCGGCAGCTTCTACGAATACGGCTTCGACACCACCCTGGGGCAGGTCTTCGTGGTGTCGACCGACCTGTCCAGCCCGCTGGCGGCCGGGGCCCAGGCCACCCTGTCCCTGGGAGCCCATGGCGTGAGCGTGGTGCCGGGCGCATGAAACAATGGCGCCATGAACGTGGTTTTCGACCTGGGCGCCGTGCTGTTCGCATGGGAGCCCACCCGGCTGGTACAGGCCCATCTCGCCCCACACGCACCCACTGAAGCCGCCGCGGCGGCCATGGGCCGCGCGCTCTTCCATCACGACGACTGGACCAGCTTCGACTGCGGCACCCGCACGCTGGACGATTCCATTGCCCGCATGTCGGCCCGGCTGGCGCTGCCGCCCGAGCCGTTGTTCGCCATGCTCGACGGGCTGGGCGAGCGGCTGGAGCCGATCGGCGTCACGGTCGAGATGCTCGAGCAGCTGATTTCGCACCGCGATGCCGGCCAGCCGGTGCGCCTGTACTACCTGTCGAACATGCCCGCGCCCTATGCCCGTGCCATCGAACGCCGGCACGCCTTCATGGGGCGCTTCGACGGCGGCGTGTTCTCGGGCGACGTGAAGTTCCTCAAGCCCGAGCGCGAGATCTACGAAGTGCTGGCGATGCGCTACAGCCTCGATCCGGCGCAGACCGTATTCATCGACGATTCCGCCGCCAACGTGGAGGCTGCACGGGCCTTCGGCTGGCAGGCCATCCACTGCACCGCGCCGGCCATGCTGCCGTCGCAGCTGCAGCGCTACCTGCCGGTCAGTATCACCTTGCCGGTGTCGAACCCCAGGCTGCGGGCGTAGTCCAGTTCGGCCTGCAGCACCGCGTCTTCCAGGCGCGGGGCGCGCGACAGCACCCAGAGGTATTCGCGGTCGGGCGTGCCGACCAGCGACACCTGGTAGTCGCGGTCGAGCTTCAGGATCCAGTAGTCGCCCCAGACCATGGGCAGCCAGCCCAGCCACGCCGGGGCGAATCGCACCTCCAGACGGCCCGCGCCGGGCTGGCCCGCCACGGGCACCACGCGGGCGGTGCCGACGGCCTCGTCGAAATTCCCGTCCTCCCTGACGCAGCGGTTGCGCACCTGCACAGTGCCGTCAGATTGCAGCGTGTATTCGGCCGTCACGGGGCCGGCGCACTGCTTCTGGAAGCGGTTCGGCAGGCGTGCCTGCTCGTGCCAGAGGCCCGCATAGCGCTCCAGGTCGACCGGCGCCACCACCTGCAGCGGGGCGCGCATCAGCGGCGCGCCGTCGGCCGGGCCGGCCGGCCTCGCCAGGCGCGAGCGGGCAGCGCTGCGCGCCGCGCCCATCGTGAACCACGCGGCCACCCCTCCGACGACAAAGGCCGTGGCCATCGCCCCTATCGCGTTGCCGGTGCGGCGGTCATCGAAAGGCTGGACGGATGTGGCGCCGGTGCGCGGGCGTGGGGTCATTGAGGCACTCCTGGAGGATGAAGACATTCGGCGTAGGCCTCAGGCTAGCCATCGCAGGCGTGCGCGACCGTAAGCCGCGGACCACAGGCGCTGTAGGGCACGGGGGCCGGGAAGATGGGCCGGGAGGGTCCGACAACCCCACCGGCCGCAGGCTGATGGAGCCGCGTTGAAACCCGTGCTACGGTGCGCATGAAAGCATCGGCCGGCGCGCAACTGCGTGCAGGTCTTGTCACAACCGGCACAGGATAATGATTTCATGAACCAACTCGATGCACTCCGCCAGTGGACCACCGTCGTCGCCGACACCGGTGACTTCAAACAGCTCAGCATTTCCAAGCCGCAGGACGCGACCACCAACCCGTCGCTGATCCTCAAGGCCGTGCAGAAGCCCGAGTACCGGCCTCTGCTCGACGAGACCGTGAAGAAGCACGCAGGCAAGCCGCTCGACGAGGTCATCGACCGCCTGCTGGTGAGCTTCGGCACCGAGATCCTCTCCATCATTCCGGGCCGCGTCTCCACCGAGGTCGACGCCCGCCTGTCCTTCGACACGGCCGCGACCATCGCGCGCGGTGAGCGCATCGTGGCGCTGTACAAGGCCGAAGGCATCGACACCGAGAAGCGCCTGCTCATCAAGGTGGCCTCCACCTGGGAAGGCATCGAGGCCGCGCGCCAGCTTGAGCAGAAGGGCATCCGCACCAACCTGACGCTGCTGTTCTCCTTCGCGCAGGCCGTGGCCTGCGGCGCGGCTGGCGTGCAGCTGATCTCGCCCTTCGTGGGCCGCATCTACGACTGGTACAAGAAGTCCGCCGGCTCCAGCTGGGACGAATCCGCGAACGCCGGTGCCAACGACCCCGGCGTGAAGTCGGTGCGCCAGATCTACGGGTACTACAAGCAGCACGGCGTCAAGACCGAGGTGATGGGCGCGAGCTTCCGCAACGTGGGCCAGATCAAGGCGCTGGCCGGCTGCGACCTGCTGACCATCAGCCCCGAGCTGCTGGCCGAGCTGGCCGCGAGCAACGAGCCGCTGCAGCGCGCGCTCGACCCCAAGTCCACCGGCGCCGACGTCGCCAAGGTCAGCTACGACGAGGCGGGCTTCCGCTTTGCGCTGAATGAAGACGCCATGGCCACCGAGAAGCTGGCCGAAGGCATCCGCGCCTTCGCGGCCGACGCCGTGAAGCTCGAGAAGCTCATGCAGGAAAGCGGCAAGTAAAGATGGCCATGACCCTTCGCTGCGACCGCGCGCCGGCCTGGGCGCAACTGCAGTCCGCCTTCGAGACCGCGGGCCGCCAGTTCGACCTGCGCCATGCCTTCGTGGAAGACGCCGGCCGCTTCGAGCGCTTCAGCCAGGAGGCGCCCCACGTCTTCGCCGACCTGTCGAAGAGCCTGATCGACGCGCGCACCGAGGAACTGCTCTTCAAGCTGGCCCGCGAATGCGGCCTGGAGGCGCACCGCGACGCCATGTTCGCCGGCGAGCACATCAACAACACCGAAGACCGCGCCGTGCTGCACACGCTGCTGCGCGCGCCGGCCGATGCGCCCACGGGCCCGAAGACGGCCAGCGAGCTGCGCGAGGTGCATGCCACGCTCGACGCGATGCTGGCCTATGCGGAGAAGGTGCGCGCCGACCACACGATCACCGACGTGGTCAACATCGGCATCGGCGGCTCCGACCTCGGCCCGCAGATGGCGGTGCTGGCGCTGGCCGAGTTCGCCGCGCCGGGCAAGCGCTTCCACTTCGTCTCGAACGTCGACGGCCACGAACTGGCCGGCGTGCTGCAGGGGCTGGCGCCGGAGCACACGCTGTTCCTCATCGCCTCGAAGACTTTCACCACCGCCGAGACGATGACCAACGCGCAGTCGGCCAAGCGCTGGTACGAACAGTCGGGCGGCACCGACATCGCGGGCCACTTCGCCGCGCTCACCACCAACGTGGAAGCCGCGAAGAAGTTCGGCATCGACACCACCTTCGGCTTCTGGGACTGGGTGGGCGGACGCTATTCGCTGTGGTCGGCCATCGGCCTGCCCATTGCGCTGGCCATCGGCGCGGAGGGCTTCCGCAGGCTGCTGGCGGGCGCGCATGCGATGGACGAGCACTTCCGCACCGCGCCGCTGGAGCGCAACCTGCCGGTGCGCCTCGGCCTGCTCGACGTCTGGTATCGCAACTTCCACAAGTTCACCAGCCGCAGCATCGCGCCGTACCACAGCGCCTTGAAGCGCGTGCCCGCCTACCTGCAGCAGCTCGAGATGGAGAGCAACGGCAAGCAGGTGGATGCAGACGGCAAGCCGCTGGCCTTCGGCACCTCGCCGGTGCTGTGGGGCGAGCCCGGCACCAATGGCCAGCACGCCTACTTCCAGATGCTGCACCAGGGCACCGACGTGACGCCGCTCGAGTTCGTGGCGGTGCGCGATGCCTCGCACGACCTCGAAGGCCATCACCCGAAGCTGCTGGCCAATGCGCTCGCGCAGGCGCAGGCGCTGATGGTCGGCAAGCTCGACGAGGGCGGCCACAAGAACTTCCCCGGCAACCGGCCGAGCACCTTCTTCGTGTTCGAGAAGCTCACGCCCGAGGCGCTGGGTGCCTTCCTCGCGATGTACGAGCACCGCGTGTTCACCAGCGGCGCGCTGTGGGGCATCAACAGCTTCGACCAGTGGGGCGTGGAACTCGGCAAGGTGCTGGCCAAGGACATCGAACCGCGCCTCGCATCGGGCGACGTCACGGGGCTCGATGCCTCCACCGCGGGCCTGCTGAAGCGGCTCGCAAGCTGATCCGAGGGCTGCAGCAAAGGCTTTTCGGAGCCTTTTGTTTTAAGCCGGGCTATGGCTTACGGCTGTATTTGCCGTTGAAAGACGCGTCGATATGATGGCCCGGGGAAATTTCCCTGGGACCAACACAAAGAGGAGTCGATCAATGGATTTTCAAACAGCAGTCAAGACATGTCTGAGCAAGTATGCGGACTTCACGGGGCGCGCATCGCGCTCCGAGTTCTGGTGGTTCGTGCTCGCGCAGCTCGTCGTTCTCATCGTGGCGAGCCTGATCCATCGCTTCGTGTACGGCATCGCGGCGCTCGGGCTGCTGCTGCCGGCGCTGGCCGTCGGGGCACGCCGCCTGCACGACATTGGCAAGAGCGGCTGGTTCCTGCTGCTGGCCCTCATTCCGCTCGTCAACCTCGTGCTGATCTACTTCTACGTGCAGCCGACGCAGCCGGAATCGAACAACTACGGCGAGCCGCCGGCCGCCTGAGTTTCAAAAGAAGAAGAGAAGAAAGGGCCGCGCGAGCGGCCCTTTTCCTTTGGGGCGGTAGTGCCTGCGGTCGAGGTTCAGGCCGCGGCCTCCGCCGCCGTTTGCGCGGCGGTGTGCGCCGGCGCGCCGCTCGCCATGCGCACGCACAGGTCGAAGGCCTGCTGCAGCCCCTCGATCTTCGCGATGCCCTTGCCCGCGATGTCGAAGGCGCTGCCGCTGGCCGAGGTGGCCACCGGCACCGGCAGGCCGCCGTGCAGCGTCACGCCCTGCTCGAAGCCCATGAGCTTCATCGCGATCTGGCCCTGGTCGTGGTACATCGACACCACCGCATCCACGTCGCCGCGCCGCGCGCCAATGAACACCGTGTCGGGCGAGAAGGGGCCGCGTGCATCGAGGCCCTCGGCGCGCAGCTGCTCGATGGCGGGCGCGATGATCTCGATCTCCTCCATGCCGATGGAGCCGCCGTCGCCCGCGTGCGGATTGAGCCCCGTCACCGCGATGCGCGGCTGCGCCACGCCTGCGCGCTGCAGGGCATTGGCGATGATCTTCACCGCGTCGCTCACGCCCTGCACCGTGATGTGGCTGGCCACGTCCTTCAGCGGAATGTGCGAGGTCACGCGCGAGGTCCACAGCGAGCCGGTGAGGTTGAACTCGCAGACGAAGCCTTCCACCGCGAAGCGCTCCTGCATGTAGCGCAGCTCGTCCTCGTGCACCAGGCCGCCCAGGCGCAGGGAGTGCTTGTTGAGCGGCGCGAAGAGGATGCCCTCGGCCTGCCCGCGCCGAACCGCCAGCGTGGCCAGCTCCAGCGCCTCGAATGAGGCCCGGCCCGAGTGTCCGTTCGATTCGCCGAGCAGCGGCTCGCGGCCCTCCATCCAGTCCCTGGCGAGCAGGGTGGGGCGGCCGTCCTCGAAGCGCATTGCGTCGAGGCTGTCCACCCGCAGCGGGCTCAGCTTTTCGCCCGCGATGCGCTCGCCGGACGCGAGCACGACCGGGTCGGCGATCAGCAGCACGCGCGCGGCGTCGAGGTTGCGCTGCCGCGCGAGCAGCTTCACCGCCATCTCGGGGCCGATGCCGCTCGGGTCGCCGAGCAGCACGGCGATGCGGGGCTTGGCGGAAGTCACGCCTGGAGTCTGGGAGGAGGAAGGGGACATGGTGTCGGTCGGGTGCGGTTGAAGAAGAGAAGAGAGAGAAAGAAAGCCAGCCGGCCGCCTCATTCGGCCTTGATGTTGGCGTCGCGCACGAGCTGGCCGTAGTGGTCGAACTCCTGCCGGTTCATCGCCGCGAAGGGTTCGCCGGTCAGTCCGCCGGGCTCGCCGCCCAGGGCCTTGATGCGCGTCTGCACGTCGGCCAGCTTCAGCGTGCGCGAGAGCTCGGCGCTCAGCCGCTCCACCGCGGGGCGCGGTGTGCCGGCCGTGACGTAGAGGCCGTACCAGGTCGACACGTCGGCGCCCTTGATGCCTTGCTCGGCCAGCGTGGGCACGTCGGGCAGTTCGGGCGAGCGCTGCGGCGCGCTCACGGCCAGCGCGCGGAACTTGCCGGCCTTGATCTGGCCCATGGCCGAGGAGGTGCTGTCGAACATCATGTCGACCTCGCCCGCGATGATGTCGACGTGCGCCTGCGAGCTGCCCTTGTAGGGCACGTGGATCGACTTCATGCCCGTGGCCAGATTGAAGGCCTCGCCGCCCACATGCTGCGTGCTGCCGATGCCCGAAGAGGAGTACTTGAAGCTGCCGGGCTTCGCGGCCATGGCCGCCACCAGGTCCTTCACCGACCTGTAGGGCGAGTTGGCGGACACCACCAGCACGTTGGGCATCACGGCCACCAGGCCCACGGGCTGCAGGTCCTTGAGCGGGTCGTACTTGAGCTTGAGGATGTGCGGCGCCACCGCCTGCGCCGTGTTGGTGGCCAGCAGCAGCGTGGCGCCGTCGGCCGGCGCGCGGGCGGTGAGCTCGCCGGCGATGGTGTTGGATGCGCCCGGCCGGTTCTCCACCACCACCGGCTGCTTGAGCGCGGGCGAGAACTTGTCGGCCAGCACGCGCGCGAGGATGTCGGTGCCGCCGCCGGGCGAGGCGCCGACCATGATGCGCATGGGCTTGTCGGGGTAGGTCGGCTGCTGCGCGCCGGCCGGTGCGGCCGCCAGCAATGCCATGGCCGCCAGCCCTGCCAGCCTTGCGGCGTGGGCGAGAAAAGAAGGCTTCATCGGGTTTGTCTCCTGCTTGTAGTGAGGCAAGCGTACGGAGCAACGCCCGCGCGATCCAATCGAAAAAGGTCGGGGCTTCATATACTTTTGTACATGACCCAAGGCCCCTCCGACGCCTCGCTGATGCTCCTCGTGCGGCCGCGCCAGCTGCTGCTGCTGGCCCGGCTCGACGCCCATCGCCACCTGGGCCGGGCGGCCGAGGCCATGAACATCAGCCAGCCGGCGGCCACCAAGCTGCTCCAGCAGCTGGAGGACTCGCTGGGCGAGAAGCTCTTCGAGCGCCTGGCGCGCGGCATGGAGCCCACGCCCTACGGCGAGATCCTGATCCGCTACGCGCGCCGCGTGCTCAGCGACTTCGGCACCGCTCGCGAGGAGATGCTGGCGCTGCGCTCGGGCCTGAGCGGCGCGCTGCGCGTGGGCAGCGTGCCCGGGGCGGTGCCGCAGCTGCTGGCGCCAGCGCTGGTGGAGTACCACCGCAGGCACCCGCAGGTGGCGGTGTCGGTGGTGGTCGAGACCAGCGACGTGATCCAGGCGCAGCTGGAGCAGGGCGACGTCGATTTCGTTCTGGGCCGCCTCACCGACGGCCACGACGAGGCGAAGTACGCGAGCGTGCCGCTCTTGGGCGAGTCGCAGGTGGTGGTGGTGCGCGCCGCCCATCCGGTGTTCGAGCGCGGCAACGTCACGCTGGCCGAGATGGCGGGCTGGTCGTGGGTGCTGCAGCCGCCGGGCTCGCCGCAGCGCGGGCGCTTCGAGGCGGCGATGCGCGAGGCGGGCATTGCCGACCGGCTCGACATCATCGAAACGGCATCGCCCATCGCCATCACCGCGCTGCTGGAGAACTCCGACATGGCGGCCGTCATGCCCGCCTCGCAGGCCGGCCACTACGCCCGCCTGGGCGTGCTGCGGGTGGTGCCGGTGGAACTGCCGGTGCGGGTGCCGCCGATCTGCCTGATCACCCGCACCGACCGGGCGCTGTCGCCCGCGGCGGCGCAGCTGCGGCGGCAGCTGCTGGGCAGCGCCTGAGGCCTTTGGCTTGCGGATTTCCATGCTGTATTGCATCGACTAGGGATTTCACTAGCCAATCGATGCATGAAAGTACTGGTGATGGCGGCCCCAGTACCAAAACCGCAGGCACGCTTCTCCAGAATTCGCGGCACGGCGACCCGACAGACAGAAAGAGGGCGTCGCTCACTTCCTCTAGGAGACAACATGAAGCGTTTTCTGAAAGCGGGCCTCGTCCTCGCACTGATCGGTACGGGCGTCGTCTCGCAGGCCGCCACCGAACTCGTGATCGCGACCGTGAACAACGGCCACATGATCGAGATGCAGAAACTCACCCCCTTCTTCGAGAAGGCCAACCCCGACATCAAGCTCAAGTGGGTCACGCTGGAAGAAGGCACGCTGCGCCAGCGCGTGACCACCGACATCGCCACCAAGGGCGGCCAGTTCGACGTGATGACCATCGGCCTGTACGAGACGCCGATCTGGTCGAAGAAGGGCTGGCTCAAGCCCATTGCCACCGACGCCGCCTACGACGTGGACGACCTGCTGCCCGCCATCCGCGACGGCCTGTCGAACGAGGGCAAGCTCTACGCCGCGCCCTTCTACGGCGAGAGCTCCATGCTCATGTACCGCAAGGACCTGGCCGACAAGGTGGGCGTGAAGTTCCCCGAGCAGCCCACCTGGGCGCAGGTGAAGGAGTTCGCCGACAAGGCCAACGACCCGAAGGCGGGCGTCTACGGCATGTGCCTGCGCGGCAAGCCGGGCTGGGGCGACAACATGGCCTTCCTGACCACGCTGGTCAACACCAACGGCGGCCAGTGGTTCGACATGCAGTGGAAGCCGCAGATCGACACCAAGCCCTGGAAGGACGCGATCACCTTCTACGTCGACCTGATGAAGAAGGACGGCCCTCCGGGCGCCTCGGCCAACAGCTTCAACGAGAACCTCGCGCTCTTCAACGAAGGCAAGTGCGCGGCGTGGGTGGACGCGACCATCGCGGCTTCGTTCATCAGCGACCCGAAGCAGTCGAAGGTGGCCGACAAGGTGGCCTTCGCGCAGGCGCCCACCGCCGCTACGCCCAAGGGCGCCAACTGGCTGTGGTCGTGGAACCTCGCCATTCCGGCCAGCTCGACCAAGGACGAGGCGGCGCAGAAGTTCATCAAGTGGGCGACTTCGAAGGACTACATCGCCCTCGTGGCCAAGGAAACCGGCTGGGCCTCGGTGCCGACCGGCACGCGCAAGTCGACCTACGCGAACCCCGAGTTCCAGAAGGTCGCCAAGTTCGCCGCGGCCGAGAAGAAGGCGATCGACAGCGCGAACCTGACGGACAGCACGCTGCCGAAGTCGCCTTACGTGGGTGTGCAGTACGCGGCGATTCCCGAGTTCCAGGCGATCGGCGTGGCGGTGGGGCAGCAGATGAGCGCGGCGCTGTCGGGCAAGGTCACTGTCGACCAGGCGCTGAAGACTTCGCAGAACGCCGCAGAGCGCGAAATGAAGAAGGCTGGCTACTACAAGTAAGCCGCTTTCTTCCCTCTCCCCTCGGGGAGAGGGCAGGGTGAGGGGACGGCGTGCCCACCGCATGTGCCGCATGCCCTCACCCCAACCCTCTCCCGCGAGCGGGAGAGGGGGCAACAGCCCCCGGAGAGGACACACAATGAAAAGACTCCTGCCCCGCGCCCTCATGGCGCCCGCCGTGCTCACGCTCTTCGCCTGGATGATCGTGCCGCTGGTGATGACGTTGTACTTCTCGTTCGTGAACTACAACCTCATGCAGCCCGGCGAGCGCACCTTCGCGGGCATCGAGAACTTTCACTACTTCATCACCGACCCCGACTTCTGGCCGGCCACCTGGAACACGCTGCTCTTGATCGGCAGCGTGATCGTGATCACCGTGGTGCTCGGCGTGCTGCTCGCGCTGCTGGTGAACGAGCCCTTTCCGGGGCGCGGCATCGTGCGCGTGCTGCTGATCTCGCCGTTCTTCGTCATGCCCGCGGTCAACGCGCTGCTGTGGAAGCACATGATGATGAACCCCATCTACGGCGTGCTCGCCGACGTGTGGCGCACCTTCGGCGCCCAGCCCGTCGACTGGCTCACCGACGTGCCGCTGCTGTCGGTGATCATCATGGTGGCCTGGCAGTGGCTGCCCTTCGCCTGCCTGATCTTCATCACCTCGCTGCAGTCGCTCGACCGCGAGCAGATGGAGGCCGCGCGCATGGACGGCGCGAGCGCGTTCCAGCGCTTCTTCTATCTCACCGTGCCGCACCTCGCGCGCCCCATGGCGGTGGTGATCATGATCGAGATGATCTTCCTGCTCAGCGTGTTCGCCGAGATCGCCATCACCACCAACGGCGGCCCCGGCAACGAGAGCACGAACATGACCTACATGATCTTCAAGCAGTCGCTCATGAACTTCGACGTGGGCGTGGCTTCGGCGGGTGCGCTCTTCGCGGTGGTGCTGGCCAACATCGTGGCCGTGTTCCTGATCCGCATCATCGGCAAGAACCTTGACTGAGGAGCCCCGCGCCATGCAACAGACACAAGCTCCCAGCAACTTCCTGCCGCAGCTGCTGCGCACCGTCGGCGCGTGGGCCGTCGCGCTGCTGCTGTTCTTTCCGCTCGGCTGGCTGTTCCTCACGGCCTTCAAGACGGAGCTGCAGGCGATCCATGTGCCGCCGCTCTTCTTCTTCGAGCCCACGCTCGACAACTTCGGCGAGGTGCAGCGCCGCAGCGACTACCTGCTGTACGCGCGCAACTCGCTCATCACCAGCCTGGGCTCGACCATCCTGGGCCTGCTGATCGCGGCGCCCGCCGCGTACTCGATGGCCTTCTTCCGAACGAAGAAGACGCGCGACATCCTGATGTGGATGCTCTCGACCAAGATGATGCCGGCCGTGGGCGCGCTGGTGCCGATCTACGTGATCGCGCAGACCGCGGGCATGCTGGACTCGCTCACCGCGCTGACCATCGTGTTCACGCTGTCGAACCTGCCGATCATGGTGTGGATGCTCTACAGCGCCTACAAGGACATTCCGCCCGAGATCCTGGAGGCCGCTCGCATGGACGGCGCCAACCTCTGGACCGAGTTCCGCCACGTGGTGATGCCGCTGTCGGTGGGCGGCCTCGCATCCACAGGCCTGCTGTGCCTGGTGCTGAGCTGGAACGAGGCCTTCTGGGCGCTGAACCTCACCTCCGCCAAGGCCGGCACGCTGGCCACCCTCATCGCCTCGTACTCCAGCCCCGAGGGGCTGTTCTGGGCCAAGCTGTCGGCCGCTTCGCTGATGGCGATTGCGCCCATCGTGGTGTTCGGCTGGTTCAGCCAGAAACAACTCGTTCAAGGCCTGACCTTCGGCGCCGTGAAATGAACACCCCCAGTCTTCGCGCACTGCGTGTCGCTTCGCCAACCCCCTCGAGGGGGCGCTGCCTGCGGCCCGGCAAAGCCGGTTCCGCGGCAGCTCCCGGATTGCGCTGTGCGCTTTCGAGCACCGTGGGCACGTCGGCTGCCCGCTCACAAAACATCAAGGAGTCGTGAATGGCCTACCTCGAACTCAAGAACATCAAGAAGAGCTTTGGTGAAGTCAACATCATCAAGGGCGTCGACCTGCAGATCCAGAAGGGCGAGTTCATCGTCTTCGTCGGGCCCTCGGGCTGCGGCAAGTCGACGCTGCTGCGGCTGATCGCGGGGCTGGAGCCGATCACCAGCGGCAACCTGCTGCTGGACGGCAAGGACATCACCTGGGCACCCTCGGGCAAGCGCGACCTCGCGATGGTGTTCCAGAGCTATGCGCTCTATCCGCACATGAGCGTGTACGACAACATGTCCTTCGCGCTCAAGCTGGCCGGCGTCTCGAAGAGCGAGATCAAGACGAAGGTCGAGTACGCGGCGAAGACGCTGAACCTCACGCAGTACCTCGACCGCACGCCGAAGGACCTTTCGGGCGGCCAGCGCCAGCGCGTGGCCATCGGCCGCGCCATCGTGCGTGCGCCCAAGGTGTTTTTGTTCGACGAGCCGCTGTCGAACCTCGATGCCGCGCTGCGCGGCAACACGCGCGTGGAGATCCACAAGCTGCACCGCGCGCTGGGCGCGACCACCATCTACGTGACGCACGACCAGGTCGAGGCCATGACGCTGGCCGACCGCGTGGTGGTGCTGAAGGACGGGCTCATCGAGCAGGTCGGCACGCCGCTGGAGCTGTACGACCGTCCGGCCAACCAGTTCGTCGCGCAGTTCATCGGCATGCCGTCGATGAACATGGTGGCGGCGAATGCGATTCCTTCCTTCTCCGCCGCGACCGGCGGGCGCTTGCCGGCCGACGGCTTCCTGGGCGTGCGCCCCGAGGGGCTGCGCGTGCATCCGAAGCAGGGCGCGCCGGTGTCGGACGTGCTCGGCCGCGTCGAGCTGATCGAGGCGCTGGGCGCGGACACGCTGATCCACGTCGACGTGGGCGGCGTGCCGCTGATCGCGCGGCAGAACGACCGCACGCCGCTGCAGGCCGGCGACGACGTGGCTGTGGAGCTCGATCCGTCGGTGCTGCATCTCTTCAACCGCGAAGGCCGCTCGGTCTTCGCGTGACAACAACTTTCCGTCCACCGTCTTTTCAACGGACCTTCTCGTGACCATTGCGCAAACTCCACCGGCTCTTTCCGAGTTCACGGTGCTTCATCTCGGCCTGGGCTCTTTCCACCGTGCCCACCAGGCCGTGTACCTGCAGCGGCTGATCGACGCGGGCGACACCCGCTGGTCGCTCTCGGGCGCCAACATCCGGCCGGACATGGCCGAGGTCGTCGCCGCGCTCGAGGCGCAGGGCGGGCGCTACACGCTCGAGACCGTCTCGCCCGCAGGCGAGTACCGCTACGAAGAGATCTCCGCGATCCGCGAGGTGCTGCCCTGGGAGCGCTCGCTCGCCGGCGTGATCGCGCGCGGCGCGGCGCCCTCGACGCGCATCGTGTCCTTCACCGTGACCGAGGCCGGCTACTACCTCGACGACAAGGGCCGGCTCGACCTGTCGTTCCCCGACCTCGCGGCCGACGTGGAGCGTGCGCGCCGCGGCGAAAGCGGCGAGACCGAGGGCAAGGGCGTGACCATCTACGGCGCCGTCTGCGCCATCCTGCGCGCGCGCAAGGCCGCGAACGCCGGCCCGCTCACGCTGCTGAACTGCGACAACCTGCGCCACAACGGCGACCGCTTCCGCGCCGGGCTGCTGGAGTTCATCGAACTGGCGGGCGACGCCGACCTGCTGGCCTGGGTGAACGCGAACACGCGCTGCCCGAACGCGATGGTCGACCGCATCACGCCGCGCCCGCCGCCCGAGCTGCGCGCGCGCGTGAAGGCCGCCACCGGGCGCGACGACGCAGCCGCCATCACCGGCGAGAGCTTCATCCAGTGGGTGATCGAGGACGACTTCGCGGCCGGCCGGCCCGACTGGGGCCGCGTGGGCGTGGAGCTGGTCGAGTCGGTGCAGCCGTATGAAGAGGCGAAGATCCGCATCCTCAACGCCACGCACAGCTGCATTGCCTGGGCGGGAACGCTCGTGGGGCTCGGCTTCATCCACGAGGGCACGCACGACGCGGCCATCCGCAAGATGGCCTTCGACTACGTCACCGACGACGTCATTCCCTGCCTGACTCCCAGCCCCATCGACCTCGCGGCGTACCGCGACGTGGTGCTCGACCGCTTCGGCAACCCCGCCATCCGCGACACCAATCAGCGCGTGGCGGCGGACGGCTTCTCGAAGATTCCGGGCTTCATCGCGCCGACGGTGCGCGAGCGCCTAGCGGCCGGCCAGCCCATCGAGAGCGTGGCGATGCTGCCCGCGCTGTTCCTGGCCTTCCTGCAGCGCTGGCACAAGGGCGCGCTGCCCTATGTCTACCAGGACCAGGGTATGGACGAGGCCGTGGCACACGCGATCTGCGAGGCGGCCGACCCGATCGTCGCGTTGTGTTCCGACGTGGGGCTGTGGGGCAACATCGCGGGCGACGCTCGCCTGATCGACGCCGTGCGCCGTGCCAGCGGGCGCGTCGTGCGCTTCGTGCAGAAAGCTTCGGAGCGCAAGCCATGAGTGCCCGCCTGCAGGACCGGCACGTGCTGCTGACCGGCGCTGGCGGCGGCATCGGCCTGGCCGTGGCCGCGGCCTGCATCGCCGAGGGCGCGCGCTGCACGGTGATAGACCGCGCACCCGCCGCCCCCGAGGCGGTGCGCGCGCTGCAGCAGCGCCACCCCGAGAGCCTCGCCTACATCGCGGCCGACGTGACCGACACGCAGGCCATCGCCCACATGCTGGCCGAGGCGCAGGTCGCCTTCGGGCCGATCCACACGCTCTTCAACAACGCGGCGGTGTTCGACCTCGCGCCGCTGCTCGACAGCGACGAGGCCTCGTTCGACCGGCTCTTCGCCGTCAACGTGAAGGGCATGTTCTTCGTGATGCAGGCGGTGCTGCGCCACATGGTGGAGGCCGGCACGCAGGGCGCGTCGGTCATCAACATGGCCTCGCAGGCCGGGCGGCGCGGCGAGGCGCTGGTGTCGCACTACTGCGCGACCAAGGCGGCCGTCATCAGCTACACCCAGAGCGCCGCGCTGGCCATGGCGCCGCACGGCATCCGCGTCAACGGCATCGCCCCCGGTGTGGTCGACACGCCGATGTGGGACCATGTCGACAGCCTGTTCGCCAAAGCCGAAGGACTGCCGCCTGGAGAGAAGAAGCGGCAGGTCGGCCTGGCGGTGCCGCTCGGACGCATGGGCGTGCCGGACGACATCGCCGGGGCGGCGGTGTTCCTCGCCAGCGACGAGGCGCGCTACATCACGGCGCAGACCCTCAACGTCGACGGCGGCAACGTCATGAGCTGAGACCCGATGAACCACGACTTCCACCTGTACCTCGACAGCGCCGACATGGCCGAGCTGCAGGCCTGCCTGCCGCACCCGGTGGTGCACGGCGTGACGACCAACCCCACGCTGCTCAAGCGCGCCGGCATCGGCCGTGCCGGCGTGCCCGGCCTGCTGCGCCGCTGCATCGAGCTGGGCGCCAGACAAGTGCAGGCGCAGGTCTATTCGCAGGATGCAGAGGGCATGCTGGAGGACGCGCAGGCGCTGCTCGCGCACTTCGCGCCCGGCCAGCTGGTGGTGAAGATCCCGGCCACGCGCCAGGGCTTCACGGCCGGCGCGCGGCTCATCGCGCAGGGCGTGCCGGTCACCTGGACGGCGGTTTACGCGCCCGAGCAGGCGCACTTCGCGGCACAGCTGGGCGCCGCCTATGCCGCGCCGTACCTGGGCCGGCTGGAAGACTCCGGCGCCGACGGGCTGGGGCTGATCGCGCAGATGCAGGCGCTGGTGGCGCAGCGGCCTTCATCGGGCACGCGGCTGCTGGTGGCCAGCATCCGCTCGCGCGAGGCGTATCTTTCGCTGCTGAAGATCGGCGTGGGCGCGATCACCATCCCGCCGCGCCTGTTTTCCGAGCTGCTCGATCATCCTGCCACGCTGGCCGCGGAAAGCGGCTTCCTGGCCGACGCGCGCGACCTGCCCTGATCCAGAATCCAGCCATCATGCGCATAGCACTCACGGGCGAAGCCCTCATCGATTTCACCGCCAGCGAGGCTGGCAACCTGGCATTCCTGGGGCACGAGGGCGGCTCGCCGCTCAACACGGCCGTGGCCTGCGCGCGGCTCGGCCAGCCGACCGGCTTTCTCACGCAGCTTTCGACCGACCTGTTCGGCGAGCGGCTGATGGGCTTCCTGCAGCGCAACGGCGTGGACACCAGCTTCATCCTGCGCAGCAACGCGCCTTCGACGCTGGCCTTTGTCGAGCGCACGCCGCAGACCAACCGCTACGCCTTCTATACGCAAGGCAGCGCCGACGCCACCTGGGCGCCCGAGCCGCTGCCACAGCTGCCGGCGGAGTGCCGCTTCCTGCACTTTGGCTCGATCTCGCTGCTGCAGGACCCGGCCGCCACGCGCATCGCCGACCTGGTGGCGGCGAACCGCGGGCAGCGCGTGATCGTGTTCGACCCGAACGTGCGGCCCAGCCTCATCACCGACATGGTCGCCTATCGCGAACGCGTGAACGGCTGGTTCGGCATGGCCGACCTGGTCAAGCTCAGCGACGAGGACGCGGCGCTGCTCGCGCCCGGCCAGCCCGTCGATGCGCTGGCCGCCGAGTGCCTGAAGGCCGGCGCGCGCGCCGTGATCGTCACGCGCGGCGGCGACGGCGCAACGCTCTGGCGCACCGGTCGTGCGCCGCTGAGCGTGGCGGCGCCGCGCGTCACCGTGGTCGACACCATCGGCGCGGGCGACACCTTCACGGCCGGGCTGTCGGTGGCGCTGCTCTCGCACGGCATCGAGCAGCCCGGTCAGCTCGACGGGTTGACCGACGAAGACTGGAAGGCCGTGATGGGTTTCGCCGCCACCGCCGCCGCCCTCAACTGCACCCGCGAGGGTGCCGATCCACCGACGCTGGAGGCGGTTCACGCCGCGCTGGCAAAGGCACAAAATACCGCTGTTGCTGCTGCTTCCCGGCCCTGAGCCGTGCTGCCATCATGACGACGTCCACTCGCAAGCGCTCGATTCCCCGCCAGCGCCAGCCCGAACTGGAGCGCGACTTCGCGCGATCTCCCTCGCTGGGCTACGAGGCCCCCGAAGAAACCGGCGTGGTGCGCTGCCTCGCCCACGGCTTCCCGAGCCCGCTGGTGCGGTGGCACTTCCATGAGGACTACGAGCTTCACCTGATCACCGAGACATCGGGCAAGGCCTTCATCGGCGACTGGATCGGGCCCTTCCAGCCCGGGCACCTGGTGCTGTGCGGGCCGCGGCTGCCGCACAACTGGATCTCGCTCGACGTGCCCGAGGGCGGCGCGGCGGGGCGCGACCGCGTGATCCAGTTCCGCCACGAGCCCATCGAGCATGCGGCCGAGCAGATTCCCGAGCTGCGCGAGGTGATGCAGCTGCTGGAGCGGGCGCGCCACGGCATCGAGTTCTTCGGCATGTCGCAGCAGGCGCAGTCGCACTGGGACCGCATCAAGGCCGCGCGCGGCGTGCGCCGCCTGGGCCTCTTCTTCGACTTCATGGCCGACCTCGCGCAATGCACCGACTACCGGCTGCTGTCGAGCGTGCAGATGCAGGGGGCGCAGGGCGCCGACGGCGACGCGCAGGTCGACCAGATCAACGGCATCGTCAACCGCATCACCAACAACATGGCCGAGCCGATCTCGATGTCGGACGTGGCGGCCGAGCTGGGCATGAGCGAGAGCCGCTTCAGCCGCTTCTTCAGGCGCTCCACCGGCAACAGCTTCACCGACTTCGTCAACCGCGTGCGCATCAACAGCGCCTGCCACCTGCTGATGCAGACCGACCACTACGTGACCGACATCTGCTACCAGGTGGGTTTCAACAACGTGGCGAACTTCAACCGGCGCTTCCTGGAGATCAAGGGCATGACGCCGAGCGAGTTCAGGAAGCAGGCCGACACGCGCTTCGGCAGCGGCATCTCTTCCTAAGCACCGACACAAAACCAGGGGGCTCATCTTGTATCTGGGACTCGACCTCGGCACGTCCGAGCTCAAGGCGCTCTTGCTCGCCGACGACCATCGCATCGTGGGCGTGACCCGCGCGCCGCTCACCGTCAAAAGGCCGCAGCCGCTGTGGTCGGAGCAGGCGCCGCAGCAGTGGTGGCAGGCGCTCGAGGAGGTGATGCGCGCGCTCGGCAAGTCGCACCCCGAAGAACTCGCTGCGGTTCGCGCCATCGGCCTTTCGGGCCAGATGCACGGTGCCACGCTGATCGACGAAGCAGGCGAGGTGCTGCGCCCCGCGATCCTGTGGAGCGACGGCCGCAGCGGCGCGCAATGCGAGGCGCTCGCGCGCGCAGTACCCAGGCTCGGCGAGATCGCGGGCAACCTCGCGATGCCCGGCTTCACCGCGCCCAAGCTGCTGTGGGTGCGCGAGCACGAGCCCGAGGTCTTCGGCCGCGTCGCGCGCGTGCTGCTGCCGAAGGACTGGCTGCGCTTCATGCTCAGCGGCGAGACCGTCAGCGAGATGTCGGATGCGGCGGGCACGCTGTGGCTCGACGTGGGCGCGCGCGACTGGTCCGACGAACTTCTCGCTGCCACGGGGCTGACGCGCGCGCACATGCCGAGGCTGGTCGAGGGCAGCGAGGTGTCGGCACAGCTCAAGCCCGAACTGGCCGAGCGATGGGGCCTGCGCGATGGCGTCAAGATCGCCGGCGGGGCGGGCGACAACGCTGCCAGCGCCGTCGGCATGGGGCTGGTCGAGCCGGGGCAGGGTTTCGTCTCGCTCGGTACATCGGGCGTGGTGTTCGTTTCGACCGACCGCTTCCTGCCCAACCCCGCGCAGGCGATGCACGCCTTCTGCCATGCGCTGCCGAAGCGCTGGCACCAGATGTCGGTGATGCTCTCGGCCGCCAGCGCGGTGAGCTGGGCCGCGAAGACTTTCAGGTTCGCCGACGAGGCAGCGCTGCTCGAAGCCGCCGCAGGCGTTCCGCTGGCGCAGCGCGAACGCTGCCCGCTCTTCCTTCCGTACCTCTCGGGCGAGCGATCGCCGCACAACAACCCGAACGCGCAGGGCGTGCTGTTCGGGCTCACGCATGCGCACGGTGCGGAGGAGATCGCCTATGCCGTGGTCGAGGGCGTGAGCTTCGGCCTGCGCGACGGCTTCGACACCCTGCGGCTGCCGCAAGACATGCCGATGCGCGAGATGGCGCTGGTCGGCGGCGGCGCGCGCAGCGTGTGGTGGGGGCAACTGCTCGCCGACATCTTCGGCGTGCCGCTCACGCTGTATGCCGGCAGCGAGACGGGCGGCGCGCTGGGTGCGGCACGGCTGGCCTGGCTGGCGGATGGCGGCGAGGTGGCCGAGGTGTGCACGCTGCCGCCGGTGAAGCAGAAGTTGGCGCCTTCGACCGAAGGCGCCGAGGGGCACAGGACGAGGCACACGCGCTTTCAGACGCTGTACAAGTCCCTGCGAGACCAGGTCCAGTAACCGGCACAATCTCCACGACCATGAAAAAAAGCCCGTCGCAGACGGGCTTTTTTTCATTTCGCGGGACACCGCGGATCCGGCTTCGCCGGTCCGCAGGTGTCGCCCCCGGTAGGGGGTAGGCGTAGCGGACACGAGGTGCCGCGCAGCCTGGGGGCGAGCAATTACATGCCCATGCCGCCCATGCCACCCATGCCGCCCATGTCGGGCATGCCGCCGCCGGCAGGAGCGTCGTCCTTCGGAGCGTCAGCCACCATGGCTTCGGTCGTCAGCAGCAGCGAGGACACCGAAGCGGCGTTCTGCAGTGCGGTGCGGGTGACCTTCGTCGGGTCCAGGATGCCCAGCTCGAGCATGTCGCCGTACGTGTCGTTGGCGGCATTGAAACCGTAGTTGCCCTTGCCGGCCAGAACCGCGTTCACCACCACCGAGGCTTCGCCGCCGGCGTTGTTCACGATTTCGCGCAGGGGAGCTTCGATGGCCTTCAGCACCAGCTTGATGCCGGCGTCCTGGTCGGCGTTGTCGCCCTTGACCTTGTCGCCCACGGCTTGCTTGGCACGCAGCAGAGCCACGCCGCCGCCGGCAACCACGCCTTCTTCCACTGCAGCGCGGGTGGCGTGCAGGGCGTCTTCGACGCGAGCCTTCTTTTCCTTCATTTCGACTTCGGTGGCAGCGCCAACCTTGATCACGGCAACACCGCCGGCCAGCTTGGCCACGCGCTCTTGCAGCTTTTCACGGTCGTAGTCGCTCGTGGCTTCTTCGATCTGCACGCGCACTTGCTTCACGCGGGCTTCGATGTCGGCAGCAGCGCCGGCGCCGTCGATGATGATGGTGTTTTCCTTGCCCACTTCGATGCGCTTGGCCTGGCCCAGGTCGGCCAGCGTCACCTTCTCGAGCGTCAGGCCCACTTCTTCAGCGATGACCTTGCCGCCCGTCAGGATGGCGATGTCTTCCAGCATGGCCTTGCGGCGGTCGCCGAAGCCAGGAGCCTTGACGGCCACGACCTTCAGGATGCCGCGGATCGTGTTCACCACCAGCGTAGCCAGGGCTTCGCCCTCGACTTCTTCGGCAATGATCAGCAGCGGACGGCCAGCCTTGGCGACTTGTTCCAGCGTGGGGAGCAGGTCGCGGATGTTGCTGATCTTCTTGTCGAACAGCAGCACGAAGGGGTTGTCGAGCAGCGCCGATTGCTTCTCGGGGTTGTTGATGAAGTAAGGCGACAGGTAGCCGCGGTCGAACTGCATGCCTTCGACGACGTCGAGTTCGCTTTCGAGCGACTTGCCGTCTTCCACGGTGATCACGCCTTCCTTGCCGACCTTGTCCATCGCGTCGGCGATGAGCTTGCCGATGGTTTCATCGCTGTTGGCCGAGATCGAGCCGACTTGAGCGATTTCCTTCGACGTGGTGGTGGGCTTCGAGGCCTTCTTCAGCTCTTCGACCAGGGCCGACACGGCCTTGTCGATGCCGCGCTTCAGGTCCATCGGGTTGATGCCGGCGGCCACGTACTTGAAGCCTTCGCGAACGATGGCTTGAGCCAGCACGGTCGCGGTGGTGGTGCCGTCACCGGCGTTGTCGCTGGTCTTGGAGGCCACTTCCTTCACGAGCTGGGCGCCCATGTTCTGGAGCTTGTCCTTCAGTTCGATTTCCTTGGCGACCGACACGCCGTCCTTCGTGACGGTGGGGGCGCCGAACGAGCGCTCGAGCACCACGTTGCGGCCCTTGGGGCCCAGGGTCACCTTGACTGCGTTGGCCAGGATGTTCACACCCTCGACCATGCGTGCGCGGGCTTCGCCGCCGAAGACTACGTCTTTTGCTGCCATGTTCTATTACTCCGAATGGGGATCTGTTGAATTACTTCTCGACGACTGCGAACAGGTCGTCTTCCTTCATGACGAGCAGCTCGTCGCCGCCGACCTTGACGGTCTGGCCGCTGTACTTGCCGAACAGGACGCGGTCGCCGACCTTCACGGTCAGAGCGGCCAGTTCGCCCTTGTCGTTGCGCTTGCCCGGGCCCACGGCCAGGACTTCACCCTGATCGGGCTTCTCGGCGGCTGCGTCGGGGATCACGATGCCCGATGCGGTCTTGGTTTCGCTGTCAACACGCTTGACGATCACGCGATCGGCCAAAGGACGAAGTTTCATTGCATCTCCTGGATGTATGGATAAGAAACGGGTTTGTGGTCGGGTGCCGGACCGGGGACCGGCAGCCCATCGACTGGAAGCGAGGCCGTTGTTAGCACTCATCAGCAGCGAGTGCTAATCATAAGGGCAATCGATGACGTTTCAAGGATGCGGGTGGGGTTGTCGGTAGGGCTGTGGGTCCGCTGGGAGGCGGCACCTGGCATCGATGACCGCGCCAGAACGCCAATCGGAAATTAAATCCGGGTAAAACTGAGCGCAAGGAGGTCGATGGACAGCCCTGCCGTCACCAGAGCCCGGGAACCAACCTCCAGCGGACACGATGGACATAGTCCGCGTACCCGTAAAGCTCGGCCTGCAGCAGGCGATCTTCCCAGGAGGTCCGCAAGACCAGGACGGCCGAAGCGAGCGCCGCGGGGGCGAGCGCCCAGAAGGAGCCCAGCGCAAGCGCCATGCCGAAGAACAGCGCAAGCGCTGCGGCATAGCCCGGGTGGCGAACGAACCGATAGGGCCCTGCGTCGATCACGCGCTGCTGGCGTTCGGACTGGATGCGCACGCCAGGCTCGAAGAACCGATTCACGGCCTGTGCCCACGCGGTCAGGGCGATCCCGCCGAGCAGCGCGATGTAGCCCAGCACCATGAGCCAAACAGGGACCTCCGACCAGTGATGGCGCCCGGCATCGAGTGCCGCCACGGGGAGGATGGCCACCATCGCGGGAAGGATGACCGCGAGCAACGCCTTGTCCCACCCCTTGGTGCCCGGCTGGATGCGGCTGCGCGCGCGATAGATCAGCGGATTGACCCGCGCGAGCACCATCGCCGAGACGCCGAAACCAAGCACCAGCACTGCGAGGAACACCCATCCTGGGCGCCAGCCGATCGAGCCTGCAGGCAGGAAGACGAGCGCGAGCAACGCCAGGGGCGACCCGATCGCGTAGGCGATCGCCATGCGGGGTGAGATCGATGGCGGTTCCTTGGGTGCTTCCATGGTTTGGCGACTTTGACACGGCCTTCGCCATCTCCGGGCACTGCTTCGAGTAGCCCCCGCCAGTGCTGGTGGGAATGATGTTTCCCGGAGGCCGTGGCCGGCTCTTGCGTGAAAAGGGGCGGGGAGGAAGTAATTGTCCGCCCGCCACCGCTGTCACCCCAGCCGCAGCAGCAGCGCCGAGGCTGCGCACACCAGCAGAAACGGAATGCTGATTCGATGGAACTCGCTCAGCCCGTTCGGCAGTTTCGCCAGCCGCAGCGCGATCAGGTTGGCCAGCGAGCCCAGCACGCAGCCGAAGCCGCCTACGCT
>NZ_JABMJG010000015.1 GCF_013376045.1 Variovorax sp. SG517
CTGCTGCTAAAAGCAGCAGGTTAGGGTTATCACGTGGGTCAGATTTAGATGGAAATCACACGACCAAGTGGGTCACTTCTGGATGGAAATCAACATCTAGGGAAGTCGGGGGATTCAGCGGGGCGCAGAGGCCTCGCCTGCAAATTCGTTGCCATCCTGAATGGGGCGGAGACGCAGGTATGGCAAGACGGAGTTGTTCGCCTTGATGTTCGCCGATAAACCTCTCCCGCAAGAGGAAGTCGCTCGAGTGACTTTCGTCACCGCCGGGAAGTGAGGTCGTGCCCCGGAGCTCGGCCGTTCCGTTGAAGCGGATGCGCCGGCTCCATTTGAGCAAGGAAGACTTGGACACGCACCTGTGTGCCAAGCGCGATCCAGACCCCGAACAGCGCCGCCAAAAATGTCGCACACCCTTCGGATTGACCAAGAAACTGCTCGGTATCCACAGCGATATGGCATCTCCTGCAGGGGAGGCAAACCTAGACTTGTCTCATCTCAACGCAGCAGGTCTACCATGATCTTCAAACCCAAATTCATCAGCTTCGATTGCTATGGAACGCTCATCAACTTCGAGATGGGCCCGACGGCAAAAGTCCTGTTCAAGGACCGTGTGCCGGCCGGACGGATGCCCGCGTTCCTGGACAGTTTTCGCGCCTATCGCCTCGACGAGGTGCTGGGCGACTGGAAGCCCTTCTACGACGTGGTCGAGAACTCCATCCAGCGTGCGTGCAAGGCGCACGGTATCGAATGCCTGGCATCGGATGCGCGCGCGCTCTACGACGCAGTGCCGACCTGGCAGCCTCATCCGAACGTGGTCGAAGTGCTGGAGGCGATCGCGCCACACGTGCCGCTGGTGATCCTGTCGAACTCCATGGTCGACCTCATTCCTCACAGCATCGCTCACCTCAAGGCCCCTTTCCATGCGGTCTACACCGCCGAGGAAGCACGCGCGTACAAGCCGCGCATGCGGGCGTTCGAGTACATGTTCGACAAGCTCGGCTGCGGGCCCGATCGGATGATGCATGTCTCGTCGAGCTTCCGCTACGACCTGATGACAGCGTCCGACCTTGGCTTCATGGCAAAGGCCTTCATCGATCGGGGCCACGAACCCACGTCGAGCGAATACGGCGTGAGCCGCTTGACCGACGTTCGTCAGCTTCCCGCGCTGCTCGGACTCTGATGCTCATGCTCGATACCCACCTTGGACCTCCAGGGGCGAGGCCAGAGGGCCGCCCGGGCGAGGCCGCCGCGCTGGGCACCGCAGCGCCCGACCTCGCGCCGGCCCAGGTGCACGCGCTGGTGGCGCGCCTCTATGGCATCGATGGCATCGTGAAGCCGCTGGCAGGCGAGCGCGACCAGAATTGCGCCGTGGAGGCCGCCGACGGCTCGCGCTATGTGGTCAAGATCAGCAATCCCTCCGAGCCGACCCCGCTGGTCGATTTCCAGATCGCCGCCCTCGAACATGTTGCCCGCACATCGCCGGGCCTTGCTGTCCCTCGCGTCGTGCGGACGCTGGACGGCCATGCGTGTGACACCGTGGCGCTCGCCGAGGGCGTCCGGACCACCGTGCGCATGCTCACCTACCTGGAAGGCATCCAGATCCGCGAGACACAGCGCACCGCCACGCAGCGAGTGGCAATGGGCAAGGGACTGGCGGAATTGGATCTCGCCCTGCAGGGCTTCACCCATCCCGCGGCCGTGCACGACCTGCTGTGGAACGTGTCGGCCGCGCATCGGCTGACCGTTCAGCTCGACAGCCTGACCGACAGGTCGCGCCGCACGCTGGCTCAGTCGTTCATGACGCGCTTCACCCACCATGTACTGCCCCGCCTCTCATCGTTGAGGGCGCAGGTGATCCACAACGACTATCACCTCTACAACGTGCTGGTCGCGCCGGACGATCAGGCGCGGATCACCGGCATCATCGACTTCGGCGACATGCTCCACGCTCCGCTGGTCGGCGAGGTGGCGACGGCCGCCGCCTTCCACATGGCCGGCAGTGCCGACCCCTTCGAGGGGCCGGCGCAGTTCGTCGAGGCGTACCAGGCTGTCCTGCCGCTGACCGAGCCGGAGCTGGACATCGTCGCCGACCTCATGGCCACGCGCCAGCTCATCACAGTGTTGATTTCGGAGTGGCGAGCCCTGCGCTATCCCGAAAACCGCGCCTACATCATGCGCCACAACCCCGCAGCCTGGGAGGCGCTGTCGCAGATGGCAGACCTCTCCCGCAACGACGCGCGCGACCGCCTACTGAACCCCGCACGAAACGGAACCTCTTCATGAAATCCACCACCGACCTGAACATGGTCAACGCCTACATCCCTGGCCGCGCCAATGTGGGCCCCGCCACCGAAGCAATGATCGGGCGGCGCAATGCGCTGCTCGGCCCCGCCTACCGGTTGATGTACGAACACCCTCTGCATATCGTGCGCGGCGACGGCGTGTGGCTGATGGACCCGGAAGGCCGTCGTTACCTCGACGTCTACAACAATGTCACCTCGCTCGGGCACTGCCACCCCGCGGTGGTCGAGGCAATCTGCCGCCAAGTGCAGACGCTTGCAACCAACACGCGGTACCTCCACGACAGCATCCTTGAGCTGGCCGAGCGCCTACTGGCCAGCGTGCCCGGCACCGACCTGGCTCACCTGATGCTGACTTGCACGGGCAGCGAGGCCAATGACCTGGCGTACCGCATCGCCAAGGTGCGCACCGGCGGCACGGGTGTGATCGTCACCGACACGGCCTACCACGGCATCACGGACGCCGTGTCGCAGTTCTCGCCATCGCTGGGCGTGACCGTCGACCTCGGTCCGCACGTTCGCCTGGTGCGGGCGCCGCGCCTGTACCACGCCGAGGGCGCCGACCTCGGCGAACGCTTCACGCGCGATGTCGAGGCGGCTATCTCGGACCTTCAGCGGCACGGCATCAAGCCTGCGGCGTTGATCGTCGATTCGCTTTTCACCAGCGATGGCATCCTGCCCGAGCCGGCAGGTTTCCTGAGGGGGGCGGTCGAGGCGATCAAGCGCGCGGGGGGGCTGTTCATTGCCGACGAGGTGCAGCCCGGCTTCGGCCGCACCGGCGAGCACATGTGGGGCTTCCAGCGCCACGGCCTTGCTCCCGACATCGTCACCATGGGCAAGCCGATGGGCAACGGCCAGCCGATCGCCGGCCTCCTCGCAACCGCCGACGCGCTGGCGGAATTCGGCAGGAACTCCCGCTATTTCAACACCTTCGCCGGCAACACGGTCTCATGCGCAGCGGCCCTGGCCGTGCTGGAAACCATTGAACGGGACCGGCTGGTGCCGCACGCGGCCAAGGTCGGAAAGGTGCTGCTCGACGGCATCGCTGGGCTCGCCGCGAAGCACGAGGCCATCGGCGACGTACGAGGAGCAGGGCTCTTCGTGGGCGTCGAGCTCGTGTCGGACCGGACGACGCGAGCACCGGACCGCGACCTGACCAGCCGGGTGGTCAACCTGATGCGCGTCAAAGGCGTGCTACTTAGCGCGTGCGCACAGGGGCACAACGTGCTCAAGATCCGTCCGCCGCTGGTGCTGTCGGCGGAACAGGCCGGCATAGTAATCGAAGCACTGGACGAATCGCTCGCGGAGGCGCAGCGCGGATAGCCCGAGTCGAATTGAACGTACGATGGCGGCCATGAGATCAGCAGTCTCGTTCGACCGGTTCGACCTCAAGATTCTTGTGCATCTCCAGCGCGAGGGGCGCTGCTCGAACGTTGACTTGGCGGAGTCTGTGGGCCTCAGCCCAAGCCCGTGCCTGTTGCGGACCAAGCGGCTACAGGAGACCGGGCTGATCCGAAGCTATGGCGCCGAGATCGCCCTGGAAAAACTGGGCGACCATGTCATCGTGTTCTCGGAGGTCACCCTTGGCAGTCATCGGCCGCATGATTTCAGCAAGTTCGAGGAAGCCGTCGGGAAGTACGAGGAAATCGTCGACTGGTACAACGTCAGCGGCGGCTACGACTATTTGCTGAAGATCGTGGCGCCAAGCGTCGGCTATTTTCAGTCGCTGATGGAAAAGATGCTGGAAGACGACATCGGCATCGAACGCTTCGCTAGCCGCATCGTCCTGCGCCAGTCGCTGGGACGGCGCGGGTATCCGCTGGGCATCATCGCGACGAAAAAGCGGTGGGAGTGAGGGATTGCGTTGCTGGCACAGCCTCCACCGGTCACCGGTCAGACCAGCAACTCACGTCGCGCAAATCGCACGGTGCAGCGGACGCTGGGAGGCCGATGCCCCGCGCTTCGGCATGCTCGATTCATTCAATGCACTTGCGCTTCAATGTCTCAAGGCCTGCAGCACGGGCGGTCCGGGGAAGGCTGACCACCAATTTGCAGCGCTGTTGCCGATGCAGTTCCACATCCGCCACGGCACTGAACGCGTCGTCGCCGGCCTCGATGATGTAGATGGTGTAGATCCATTGCCCCGACCTGCCGTCATGAGTCGATGTTTCGCCGTCCATATGACACCCCATTGCTCGGCACCACCCCGCATCACGATACGCGCAACCCGCTCGCCAGCCAACAGGAGGCGGCCCGAGGACGGTTTTCATCAGGGCAGGCAGCACCTCCCCCTCAAGTGCCACCTGATACAATCAGGCCATGCTCAGTCCTGCTGGGCAGTGCCTGGCCAGGCAAGCTGAATCTCATGCCAGCGCGTCGAAGTCACTACGACGAGAAAAACAACAATGACTTCATGCAAAAGAATTTGCCGTAGCGTGGACCGCGTAAGAGTTCACGACCACCTTCCCAAAGCCCGCCCTGCGCGGGCTTTTTCACGGGCGCGGGCGCTGCCCCTTGTTCCCAAGCCGGGCGCGCTCGTCGGCCCGGTGTGGGCGTCGGAGCCTCCTATGCTCAGCAAGCTGGGCAACGTCTCCAGGCCCCACCATTGAAACGGGGACGCCGTCCGCATCGTTTCCTTTCCAGATCTCCGCACGCCCAGCGACGCCTCGGTCGGTGGTCAGACCGCGCCGAATCTCAAGACCCACGCGCGATACGGGCGCATCAACCCGCCACAGGCCGGCCACCTTCGTCACCCCCGAGGGCGCGGTAGGCGGAGCCTGCCAGCGGCCGACCGAGGAGCACGCAGGAGGCAGGAGGAAAGCGCTTCCTGTCACACGCGCTGAAGGTGGCGTCTGCTCACGACCTTCTCGGATGCGGCGCCGCTTCAGCCCACTCTTGGAGTAGAGTCATCACACCTCAACACGGAACCCGCAAGGGAAGGACAAGATGACCACACCGCAAGAGGCTACGGGAGCTGCTTCAGCTGCAAACTCTCTCGGAACGGAGATGGCGCTGACTGCCGCGTTAAGGGCACTCATCAAGACGCACCCCCATCCCAACCTGCTGGCCCAGGAACTGGCGCAACAGCGGCAGTTTTCTCAGGCCCACCTCGAAGCAAGCCCGGTCCCGGACAAGGCGTTGATGGGCTTCGAACTGACCTGGGCGCTGATTCTTCATCAGGATCCTGCGCAAGACGTCAGGCTGGTGGCGCGTCCCGGATAGGGCTCGGCGAGACGGGCGGTTGTAGACGCCAGGCGGGTCAACGACGCGAACCTCCTTGAGGCCCACCCTGCCCCCTGCCCAGCCGGCTCGTTTCCGCCGAGGGGCAAGGGCCCCGTCCCCTGGTGTCCACCACCGACCTCCAGCGAGATCGTGAGATCGCCGAGTGTGATTCACCGCCTTGTGCGCGGCTCGACTGGAAAGTGCGCGGCGCCGACAGTCAGGCGGCTCTGGCGTTCCGCCTGCGAGGGCTTTCTTCCAAGTCCTTGTCCAACAGACAGTCGATAAATGCACCGAGGAGGGCCGGTCGATGCTGCCTGTTCGGATAGTAGAGAAACAGCCCGGGGCGTGAAATCGACCAGTCCGCCAGGACTTGGACCAGCCTGCCCTGGGCCAGGAGGTCACCGACGCTATCTCGCTCGAAGTGATAGGCAATGCCGAGCCCGCCCAGTGCGGCGGCAATGCCGATGTCGGCGTGATTCGTGACGACGGGGCCGTCTACCGCCGCTTCGAGTCGTTGCCCCTTTTTCTCGAACTCCCAGCGATAGTGCCTGCCGTCCATCTGAAGCCGCCAGTTGATGCACGCGTGGCCATGCAGATCGGCCGGGGTCTTGGGTATGCCTCGACCAGCAAGGTAGTCGGGAGACGCCACGGCAACCATATCGAGGTCTGGCGTCAGGCGGACGGCGACCATGTCCTTCTCGAGGTGTCCACCCACGCGGATGCCCGCGTCAAATCGTCCCGCGACGATATCGGCCAGCGCGTCATCGACCACGATGTCGAGCACCACGTCGGGGTATGCCTGATGAAAGCGTGAAAGCCTGGGGGCGATGATGGTTCTCGCTGCGATCCCCAGCGTGTTGATACGAAGCGTGCCCGTGTTCTGTCCTGCGGCTTCACTGGCTTGAGCGACCGCAGCAGCCATCTCTCGAAACAACGGGGCGATGCGCATATAGAGCAGCTCGCCACTGGCCGATGGCGCGACGCTTCGTGTCGTGCGATTGAGAAGGCGTGCGCCGATGCGGCCTTCAAGCTGTCGAATGGTCTGGCTCAGCGCAGAGGGTGACAGGCCCAGATGTTCTGCTGCCCGGGCAAAGCTCTTTCGTTCGACCACCGCGGCGAAGGGGGGGGTGCGGACGAAAACTTGGACTACCAGGAGGTAGTTCATGTATTCATACGAAGATCGGATTCGAGCCGTTGAGCTCTACATCAAGCCGGGTAAACGTGTGCGGCCCACCATCCGCCAGCTTGGTTATCCAACAAAGAATTCTCTGAAGGGCTGGTACAACGAATATCAGCAGAAGCTCGACTTGCCAATGGGCTATGCGGGCCGGAGACTCAAGTTCTCGCAGGAACAGAAAGACGCAGCGATCGATCACTACCTCGCCCACGACCGCTGCATTGCTGCCACCATGAGGGCATTGGGCTACCCCGGAAGAGGGACACTGACCGCTTGGGTTCGCGAGGCCGTTCCTGAGGCCAGAAGGGCCGCCTTTGGCAGCGTGGGCCGAAGAAGTTACTCTGGGAAGCTGATGCAAGCGGGAGTCATGGAGCTTTGCACGCGCGAGGAAAGTGCGCAGGCAGTAGCCGACAAGTTCGGCGTGTGCTGGCCAACGCTGTACAACTGGAAGAACCAACTTCTAGGACGTGAGGCACCCGCATCCACGAAACGCACCCATCCATTTCGCCTTCGCAAGAGCGCGACGAGCTCGAGCGCCAAGTCGAGTCGCCGCGCCGCGAAGCCAGGCAACTTCGCCTTGAACAGGACCTCTTGAACAAGGCCAATGAACTGTTAAAAAAAGGCCTGGGCGTCGACCTGCAGCTCCTGTGGGTATTTCGGGGCATCTTGACCGCCCGTTCCGGCCTATCGTGATCGGGCATTCCGCGCGAACGTGACCGGTGATTCCGGGCTCAACGTGACCGATTTCTGGATGGTCCTGAATCGCTGGTCACGATGGCGGAATCTTCGGTCACGGTAACGGAACGCTGGCGTATGTCAGCGTGTTGGTGTTGTGTATTTCATCCATCTCACGCGGGTAGCCTGCCCGGCTTTTGCCGGAGACAGGCTTGCCCGCACCAAGGATCAACATGCGCAACATCAGAGACGTCCTTCGTCTCAAACTCGAAGCCCGCCTCTCCCATGAACGGATCGCGGCTTCACTCGACATCTCCAAGAGCGTCGCGGCCAAGTACGTCGGCCTTGCCGGCGCCGCAGGCCTGGACTGGCCGACCATTCAAACGCTCAGCGACACGGCGCTGGAGCGTCGTGTCGTGCAAGGCAGGCTGGACCGTCCCTCGCACTACGTGCTGCCCGACTACGGCCGCGTGCATCAGGAGCTGCAGCGCAAGGGCATGACACTCATGCTGCTGTGCGAGGAGCACGTCGCGGCGCACCCCGGGCAGCCGACCTACCGCTATAGCCAATTCTGCGAGCGGTGGCCGATGCGCTGCATCAGTGGATGCACCAGCAGCGTCAGAAAATTCCAAATGGATCGGCGACCGCCAAGGTGATCGACTACAGCCTCAGGCGCTGGGACGCGCTCACGCGCTTCCTTGAAGACGGCGACCTGCCGATCGACAACAACTGGGTAGAAGACCGGATCCGGCCAATCGCCCTCGGCCGCCAGAACTGGGTGTTCACCGGGTCACTGCGCGCAGGCAAACGAGCCGCCGCCGTCATGAGCCTGATCCACTCTGCAAAGCTCAATGGGCACGATCCCTACGCCTACATTCGTGACGTGCTGACCAGGTTGCCGACCCATCCCGCCAGCCATATCGAAGAACTCCTGCCGCATCGGTGGCAGCAGAGTTGACCCTCGTGATCGCCGTCAAGGTGGGTTCACCGGACGTACATGGACGCCCCCTATGCCAAGCGCTCAATTCGCGACGGCTCGAAGGTAAAGATTGCACCCGTACATCCGGACTTTGACGCAGCCTTTTGGGCCGCTGTCCCTGATGGGATTTGCTGGTTGACGCCTCGATCGCTTACACGCACTCTAGGTGCCTCGTCCGGCGCGGGCTTTGCCAACCACGGTCTTACCTGTATTGCCATCACTGCATGATCGCCTGAGCAATCGGTGGTTCGTTCTCCCTGTCGTCGTTGTTGTTAGTTCCTCTCGTTCAGGCCGCCGCTGCGCTGCGCACGTAGCCCGCGTCGAACTGCCGGTAGTGGGCCAGAAGCGCCCATGCGATCCGAGCATTCTTGTTGGCGACGGCCACCGCGGCCACGTTCTTGTTCCGTCGGTTGAAGACTCCGCTGATTGAGGTTGCCCCTGGAACTCGGAGCGCATAACTCGATCATCAGGCGGCAGATTGGAGCTGCGCCGCCATCCGGCGTTTCTCGAACTGCATCGGGCTGATGTAGCCCAGCGCCGAATGTAGCCTCGAATGGTTGTAGAAGGCGATCCAGTCCATGACAGCCTGGCGTGCCTGGTCGTGCGTTGCGAATCGTCGGCCATGGACGCAGGCCGTCTTGAGGCGGCTCCATAGGCTGTCAGTCGGGGCGTTGTCCCAGCAATTGCCCTTGCGCGACATCGAGCTGCGAATGCCCCAGGCCTTGAGCGCGTCCTGGAAGTCCCGGCTGCAGTATTGGCTGCCGCGATCGCAGTGGAAGATCAGGCCAGCTGCGGGCTTTCGACGGAAGCAGGCCATCAGCAAGGCGTCCTTGACCAGCGCCGTCTGCATGTGCGGCTGCAGGCTCCAACCTACGATTTGACGGCTGTGCAAATCCAGCACCGCGGCCAGGTACAGCCAGCCCTCTTCGGTGGACAAGTAGGTGATGTCACCACTCCACACGAGATTGGGCTCAGCCGGTGTGAAGCGGCGCTGAACCAGGTCCGGTGCCACAGGCAAGTGGTGCCGGCTGTCGGTGGTCACCACGAACTTCTTCTTGCCCTTGGCCCGGATGCCGTGCCGTTGCATCAGCAGGCGTACCCGTTCCTTGCCCACCCGCACGCCGCGAGCCAACAGTTCCTTGTGCATTCGCGGCCATCCGTACTCGCCTCGCAGTTGCTCGTGGATGGCTTTGATGTGCGCCAGCAAGGCCTCGTCGCTGTGGCTGCGGCCTGGCCCCTTGGCTGGCCGCCGCTGCGAGGCTTCCCAGCTGAAGTACCCGCTGGGGCTGATCTCCAGAACTTCGCACATCATCGTGATCGGCCAGCGCCGCTTCATCGACTGGATCCAGGCGTACCTTGCAGCACGTCCTGCGCAAAGTACGCCGCGGCTTTTTTTGCGATGTCACGCTCCATCTTCAGACGCGCCACCTCAGCCCTCAGACGGGCAATCTCGGCCTGTTCGGGCGTGACCACGGGCGCCGGCTTACCCTCAGCAGTCATGCCCAACTGGCCTTGAGCATCTGCTCTCACCCAATTCGTCAGGCTGGCCTTGGGCATCCCCAGCGTCTTGGCGACCACCGATGCCGCCCGCCCGGCCTTGACCTGCCTGACAGCCTCCTGCTTGAACTCGAGGGTGTACTTACCCCGACCGCGTTGCTCGTTCATCTCTCACTCCTTCCCGGCATTCTCCGGGCTTGAGCTATGAACTCCGAATTTCGGGGGCAACCTCAGTCGAGCGCGAGGTACGCGATCTGGGCGCGCAGCAGCGGCTTGAGATTCGCCGACAGAAGGCACGGCCGGTCGCTGATGCGTTGCACGCCTGGATGATTGCGCACCGAGTGCGGGCAACCGACGGCACTGCGCTGGCAAGGGCGCTGGACTACAGCCTAAAGCACCTTCGACCGCCAATACGACGAGATCGTCTCGGTCCTGCTCCCCGAGCTCAGGCATCTGCTGCGGGGGTGATCTTTTCAGACGCCTGGCCTGGCACAGGTCTGGGCGAGCGTCGAGCCACCAGCATCGGCACGCGTCATTTATCGTTGGCGCCTGAACCGGTGCGACTTTGTGAATTGCAGACCTTGAGCCGGCCACCTCGCCACTCGCATGCACGGCCAACACGTTTTGCACGAAGCGGATGCCAGTGCTTCTCGCAGCAAAAGCAGTGATCAGATACTGTCCGAGGAACCATGCGACGAATACCAATATACGGGTCGAGTCGACGCCGGTGACGTACATGGCCAGCAGCAGCGCCGGCACGAGCAGCAGCGACATCGCCGCAATATCCCGAAACAGCAGGTAGTTCTTGTGGCGATCGACGACCGATGCGTCGGAGTCAACCTGCCGTTCCTGCGGCGCGCCTACAACCTACCTCTGCGGGCAAGTTTTCCGGCCGGCCGTCCTTTGTTTCCCAGGCCGCCGCAGCATGTGTCGGCAGAGGCGCCGATGGCGATCAATGCTGCGGATTTATGACCACGCAACGGCACCAACCTCTTCATGACCACCCTTAAGCTGGGGCTATCGGCTACAGCAGCGTCGCACACATCGCAAAACCCTACGTCGTGAACGCACGGCGACCTGAACAAACCATAGGGATCCATCCATGCCCCAGCCCTTGCGCCTCATTGAGACTTCCTTCCCACTACCGCCCCATGCCGACGCCGTCGTCATCGGCGGCGGGATCATCGGTGTCTTCACGGCCTACTACATGGCCCGTCGCGGCCTGTCGGTCGCGCTGGTCGAGAAGGGTCGCATCGGTGCCGAGCAGTCGAGCCGCAACTGGGGCTGGTGCCGCCAGCAGAACCGGGATGCACGCGAGCTGCCCATGGCCACCCGCAGCCTCGATCTTTGGCAGCAGTTCGCGGCGGACACAGGCGAGGACACGGGCTTCAGCCGCTGCGGCCTGCTCTACCTCAGCGACGACGAGGACGAGATCGCCCGCTGGGCCAAATGGGGCGAGTTCGCGAACACGGCCGGCGTGACGACGCACATGCTCAGCAGCCGGGAGGCCAGCGAGCGGGGCGGGGCCACCGGCCGCGCGTGGAAGGGTGGCGTGTTCTCGCCCAGCGACGGCACAGCCGACCCGTCGAAGGCGGCGCCCGCCGTGGCCGCGGCGCTCGTAAAGCTTGGCGGTACGGTGCATCAGAACTGCGCCGTTCGAGGCATCGAGCGCGAGGGCGGCCGCCTCAGCGGCGTGGTCACCGAGGCCGGCACCATCAAGACCCGCATGGCCGTCTACGCCGGCGGCGCATGGGCTTCGTCCTTCCTGCGCCAGCAGGGCGTCAGGTTTCCCCAAGCCACGATTCGCCAGACCATCGTGCGTGTGTCATCCGTGGCCGAGCGCCTGCCAGCTGCGCTACACACCGCACGCGTGTCCGTCACCCGGCGCAGCGACGGCAGCTACAACCTCGCCATCAGCGGGCGCGGGCGCGTGGACCCGACAGCGCAGCTGCTGCGCTTTGCGCCGCAATTCCTGCCGATGTTCGCCAAGCGCTGGCGCAACGTTTTCCCGGGCGGTCTGGAGGGCATACGCGGCGGCCACGAAACGCTGGCATGGTGGCGGCTGGATGCGCCCACGCCCATGGAGCGGGTTCGTGTGCTCGACCCCAGGCCGGATGCCGCGGCGGTGAAGCAGACTTTCCACCGTGCGGCCGAGCTGCTTCCGGCGCTGGGCCAGGCGGGCATCGCCAACGCCTGGGCTGGCTTCGTCGACAACACGCCGGACGGCGTGCCGGGCATCGGCGAGGTACCGGAGATCCCCGGCTTCATCCTGGCCGCGGGCTTCTCGGGCCACGGCTTCGGCATCGGCCCCGGCGCGGGCCACCTGATCGCCGACTTGGCGACGGGTGCGCCGCCCATTTTCGATCCGGCACCCTACAACCCGGCGCGCTTCGCGAAGTCGGCTTGGGGCCAAGTCGCCGACTTCTAGCAGTCCACCGCATGTTCCCTTTCCAACTTCCGGCCGGTGAGCTGGCGAGGCTGGTGCTCGCCCAGCTGTTCGTCAACGCCTGCGTGACCGGCCTGCGGATGGCCACGCCGCTGCAGTCGCTGCGACTGGGGCATGGCGAGGCAGCAGCGGGCGGCCTGATCGCGCTGTTCGCGCTCGCCCAGTTGTTTCTCGCACTGCCCGCGGGCCGCTACTGCGAGCGCAGCGGGCTGAAGCGGCCGGTCGCGATGGCCGTGGTGGTGGCTGCGGCGGCTTGCGCCATGGCCGCGGCGTGGCCGGTGTTGCCGGTGTTGTGCGCCAGCGCGCTTCTCACCGGCGGTGCCGGCGGCGTCGTGATCATTGCGGTCCAGCGCCATGTTCCGCGAGTCGCGGGCGAAGCGGCATCACTCCGCCAAGCGTTCTCGTGGTTGGCGATCGGCCTGGCCTTGTCGAACGTGCTGGGCCCGCTGATGGTCGGGTTCCTCATCGACAGCGCCGGGATTCGCGTCGCACTCCTGGCACTGACGCCACTGCCGCTGCTGGCCTGGCTAGCCGTGCGAGGGGCGGTCGATCATGCGCCCCCGCCGCACGAAGCGCCCACCAACGTGCGCAGCGTCCGGGACCCCTGGCGCTATGCCGGCCTGCGCCGGCTGCTGCTGGTGACCGGCCTGCTGTCGTGCTGCTGGGACGTGCACACCTTTCTCGTGCCCGTGCTCGGTCATGAGCGCGGCATGCCCGCCTCGGTGATCGGCAGCATCCTGGGCGCCTTCGGCATCGGCGCCGCCGCCGTCCGGCTGCTGACGCCGCTTGTGGCCGCACAGCTGCGCGAATGGGCCGTCCTGCTCGGCGCGATGGTCTCCACCGCGCTGCTGTTCGCCTTCTATCCGCTGGTGCAGGCGCCATTCGCCATGGGCCTGTGCTCGGCGTTGCTGGGCTTCAGCCTCGGCAGCACCCAGCCCATGGTCATGAGCCTGCTGCACCGGCTCGCGCCGCAGCACCGCTACGGCGAAGCAGTGGCGATGCGCGTGATTGTGAACAACGCATCCAGCGTCGGCATTCCTTTGGTGTCGGGCGCGGCCGGTTCGCTGGTTGGTGCGGCCGGCGTGTTCTGGGCCGCCGGCGTGATGGCGGCTGCCGGCGCGCGTCTCGCGCTTCCCCTTAAAGACCACTGAGAGCCCCATGATCCGTTCCATCGCCTTCATCCACACCGTGGCCCTGCTGGTCGACCGTTTCCGGCCGCGCTTCCAGACCGAGCTGCCACAGCAGCGCTGCTTCCACCTGCTCGACGAAAGCGTGTTGCAGGACCTGCTGCGAGACGGGCCGTCGCCCGCCATTACGCGGCGCATCGTCACACTGGCCACGCTGGCCGCCGACGCAGGCGCGGACCTGATCGTTTTCACCTGCTCCTCAACCTCTCCCGCCATCGATGCGGCACGGCCGCTGGTGCCGGTGCCCATCGTGAAGATCGACGACGCGATGTACGTCGAGGCGGCCCGCTGCGATGGGCGTGTCGGCCTGCTGTACACGACGCGCTCGACGCTGGAGCCCAGCCGTTCACTGCTGGCTGAACATGCCGCGGCGTCCGGCGCGCGGGTGAAGGCCGAGTGCGTACTGGTCGACGGCGCGTTCGACGCGCTTTCCGCCGGCCGGCGCGAAACCCACGATGCATTGGTGAGGGAATCGGCGCTTGCCCTCGCTGCGCGCGCCGACCGGCTGGTGCTGGCACAGGCCTCGCTCGCCCACTTGGCCGCGCCGCTCGCTGAAGCCACCGGCAAGCCGGTGTTCGCCAGCCCGGAGTGGATGGTCCGCGATGTCATGGCGCGCGTGGCCGCGGCGGCCTGATCACCAAGTGACATTCCCCCACGAGACTCGCGGGAAACGCACGTGCATATGGGCGGGGCACACGGGGTCGCACTTCAAGCGAAAGCCTGTGGCCGGCGTCCGCCGTGTACCAGCCACGGCGGTGAATCGAGCCATGTCCGCATCGACCAACCTGCTGTGGCTCTGCTATTCGTCACGGCGGTGCGTGCTTCTGGAAGCATCTCGGGGCGTAGCAAGGGCCACCTGACACTGCAGCATTTATCTGCGCGCCTCAACCGAAAGTAGGGGCAGAACAGCTCAGCTAAAAAAGCAATGCAGGGCGCTTGATCGCACTCTCCATTTACGACTCTATTGAAGGGTTTACGACTCTATTGCCGAGTTTGCGACTTTATTGGCGCAGAACAGCATCCGGCCGATGCGACGGACTTCGATGCGTGCGCGATGACGCTCGGTCAGTCGAGCGCCGGAAGGCCGAAGCCGAACCCGAAGCTCGGCCCTTTCTTTGCCGCCGGGGTGGCCTCCACCTCTTCTTCGACGGGTCCCACGTCGAGGTCGTCGATCATGCCCTGCAGTTGCAGCAGTCCCGCCGCCATGGCGGCCTTGTAGCTGCGCACGGGCCGGGGCTGCTCACGCAGGACGCGCCAACCGGCCTCGTCGAGTTCGATCAGGCGCCACCGGTAGGCACCTTGCGTGTTCTCGACGACCGTGATGGCGATGTGGCGCAGGGTGGGCATAAGGGTCTCGCGTGCTGACGGCCTGGACCACGGTAGCGTGCCCCCGAGGCATCGCAATGAGCGGGTAGGAGCCAGTGCCGGACAGCGCCGTCCTACACTGCCCTCTCCGCGCCCGATGTCTCACGGCCCTGCGATGAACGCGCCGTCAGGGATCGCTGGCCTCGATGCCGCGCCGGCCTGCGATGCGCGCCGACGCTGCCGTCCGTTGGTCACAGGCCCGCCCCCGCACAGCGCCGATGCCGCACTGGGAAGCCACCTCAGCGCAGCGCCACGACCGGGGACGTCGGCCCCGGTGGACCGACTTGCCAGTCTCAATGAAGGGCCGCCAGCGTCTTCAGCCGCGCCAGCAACGCACCGACGACGTCGCCGTACGTGCGCCGCTCGGACGGCCCGACCCACTGCGCGAACGCCACGCGAAAGACCGCAATGCCCGCCTCGGCCACCAGGCTCGCGTCGGGCTCGCCGATCCCTCTGGCGCGCAGCGCCTCAGCCAGCGCCGCGGAGAGCCTCGCTAGCTTGATGAGTTCGCGCTCGTGCAGTTCGCCATTGGCGGCGATCACCGAGGCGCGCATGCGAGCGAAGTCGCGGCGGTCCTCGCTGAAGAAATCGGCGGGTGCCTGCAACGCGAACGCCATCGCATCCATGGCGCTGGCATCCACTGGCGCGCTGCGAAGCGCCGCCACCATCGACGCCTGCAGCACGTCCGAGCCGCTGAAGAGCACCTCCCGCTTGTCAGCGAAATGGCGGAAGAACGTGCGCGAGGTGAGCCCCGCGCGCTCGGCGATGGCGGCGACGGTCGTCTGTTCGTAGCCGACCTCCGCAAACAGTTCCATGGCCGCCATTCGAAGGCGGCCTTCGCCGTCCGGCTCCCAACGCCCCATCGTCGCTTCCCGTGGTGTTGACACAAAGTGACATCATAGGCCTACAATGATGTCACTCAATGACATCAAAGGACCATCCATGCGAATCCTCGTGACCGGCGCTTCCGGCTGGATCGGCTCGGCCAGCGTCACCGAACTCATCGCGGCCGGCCACCATGTGATCGGCCTGGCACGCAGCGACGAGGCCGCGGCCAGGATCAAGGCCCTGGGGGCCGAAGTGATGCAAGGCTCGCTCGACGACTTAGACAGCCTGCGCAATGCCACCGCCCGCGCCGAAGGCGTCGTGCACCTGGGCTACAAGCACGATTTCTCCCAGATGGCCGACGCTGCGCGAACCGATCGCGCGGCCATCGACACCTTCGCCGAGGTGCTGCAGGGCAGCGGTGGCCCGCTGCTGATCGCCTCGGGCACGCTGGGCCTGGCGCCGGGGCGCATCGGCACCGAGGCGGACATGCCGGCCCCGGCGGTGCATCCCCGGGTCGGCAATGCGGCCTACACGCTGGGCCTGGCCGATCGCGGCATCCGATCCCTGGTGGTGCGCTTCGCACCGACCGTCCATGGCGCCGGCGGCGACCACGGCTTCGTGGCAACCCTGGCCAGGATCGCGCGCACCCAGGGCGTCTCGGCCTGTCTCGGCGAGGGCAGGAACCGCTGGTCCGCGGTCCACCGGCTCGACGCCGCGAAGCTGGTGCGCCTCGCCATCGACAAGGCCGCCCCGGGCTGCGTGCTGCACGCGGTCGCCGAGGAAGCCATCACCGCGCACACCATTGCCACCGCGCTGGGCCGGTCGCTGGCGGTCCCGGTGACATCGATTTCTTCTGACCATGCGGGCGCGCATTTCGGCTGGATCGGCGCGTTCTTCGGTGCCGACGCGCCGGCGTCGAGTACCCAGACGCGCGAACGGCTGGGCTGGAAGCCACAGCACCCGACCTTGCTCGAAGACATCGCGGCGGGCCACTACCCGGGCACCTGAAGGGCCCAGGCCGCTCGAAGGATCAGGGACTTCACTTGCCGCCGGCCGCATGAGAAGAACCTCGAGGGCCCATCGACCACCCCGCAGCTCGCCAGCCCGTTCACCGCCCATCGGCACCTGCCTCCACCCAGCACTGGCACGCCCGAAGGCGAAAGGATCTCCTGTGGGAGGCGCCGCACCCGAAAATCCTCGCACGGCGCTCCCAGTCACGGAACGTGCAAATGGAAGCGCGTCCCGATAACATGCCCGCCACATTTGTTTCCTCAAGTAAAAAAATGCCGCCCCTGCCCCCTCGCACACGACTGAGTCTCGCCCTGGCCATCGTCGTGCCCTTGATGCTTGCATCGTGCGGCGGGGGCGGCGGCGGCGGCTTTTCCTTCGTGCCCCTTCCTCCGGCCAACGGGCGGAGGCGGAGGCGACGCACCATCGCCGCCACCACCTCCTCCCCCTGCGCCGCCCCCGGGCGCGTCGAAGTTCACCGTCGGCGGCACTGTCACCGGCCTGGCGGGCAGTGGGCTGGTGCTGCAGAACAACGCAGGTGACGATCTGGCCGTCGGAGCCGACGGCAGCTTCAGCTTCGCCACTTCGCTGGACGACGGTGCCAACTACGGCGTGACCGTGAAGACGCAGCCCACCGCGCTGCAGGTCTGCGTTGCGAAACAGGCCTTTGGGACGGTGGCGGGGGCGGCGGTGAGCTCGGTGACGGTCAATTGCTCGGAGGCAGGAGCCGATCGCTTCGGCTTTGCGGCCAACGAGCGATTGGACAATCTGACTGCATACACCGTTTCTTCAGATGGCAGTTTGTCGGGAGTCACCACGTACGCCTTGGCAGGCACGCCCCAGCACGTGACCGCGCACCCCTCGGGGAAAAAGCTTTACGCCAGCGTCTACCTCGGTTAAGGGTTGTCCGATACCTGCCCGTGCAACACCACGAGCCCGCGCACGACAACGGCTGGAGGGCAGGTGTTGGACAAGCCTCTAAGGAAGAAACCGCGGAATGCTCTGCTGAGGACAGGGAACGCTACGAGCCTATGGGGATTCGGAACGCGTGGCCCAAGTTGGCTGCGGCGCGGAGCCCGGGGGATGGCTCCAATGGCGTTGCCGAAGCGCAGTAAATCCAGGCCGTCGTTCGCGTCGCTCGACGCCAGGACGGTCGACGAAGGGCATCACCCGACTCGAAGACCAGACTTCCTTTCATCGGCCCGATCGCAAGAAGGGTCGAAGGTTGGCTGAGCAGTTGCGTCGTCATGGCGCTCGGACCTGTGTTGGCGGCGCACGGATCGGCTGTCCGCGAGCCAACGTCAGCAAGACGCTCATCGCAGCGCCGCAGTGCACGCAGACGAAGGTCGGATGAGGACGGCAAGGCTCGGCATCCAGGCTCGTGATTTGCGGGACGGCGTCAGCCTTTTGCCCCAGTAGTTCGCGGATGCGCACCAGGTTGGCCGTGCGATTGCCGTTGGCCAGGAGCCCGTAGTGCCGGATGCGATGGAAGCCACTCGGCAGGACGTGCAAAAGGAAGCGGCGCATGAACTCATCGGCATCGAGCGTCATCGTCTTGCGCCGGATACGGCCCTTGGCCCGGTAGTCCTTCCAACGAAAGGTGACGCCTTGCTCGTCCATCGCTACAAGCCGGCTGTTGGAGATGGCGACGCGGTGCGTGTAGCGAGACAGGTAGGCCAGCACCGCTTCGGGCCCGGCGAACGGTCGTTTGGCGTAGACGATCCATTCGCATTTGCGCAGCGGTGCGAGCCAATGCGCAAAGGCGCGTGCGTCGGTCAGCGCGGCGAACTCGCCGAAGAACCGCAGGCGGCCCGCGCGATACAGCTGCCCGAGCGCTTCGAGGAATCGCGTTCTGAACAGGCGCGACAGCACCCGCACGGACAGGAAGAAGCCGGGCTTGCAGGCGACCCAGCGCTCGCCATCCGGCGACAGACCTCCGCCCGGCACGATACCGTGCACATGCGGGTGGTGCGTCAGTGCCGATCCCCACGTGTGCAGCACCAGGGTCGCGCCGATGCTCGCGCCAAGGTGCTTGGGATCGGCTGCGATGGTCAACAGGGTCTCGGCGGCCGCATCGAACAGCAAGGCGTAGATCTCGGCCTTGTTGTAGTAGGCGATGGCACTGATCGGCGCCGGCAAGGTGAAGACGACGTGGTAGTAGTCAACCGGCAGCAGATCGGCCTGGCGTGCCTGGAGCCAGCGCTGCGCCGCACTCGCCTGGCACTTCGGGCAATGCCGGTTGCGGCATGAGTTGTAGGCGATCTGATCCTGTCCGCAGCCTTCGCAACGCAACACGTGGCCGCCCAGCGCCGCGCTGCGGCACTGCTCGATGGCCGACATGACCTTGAGTTGACCCAGGCTCAGGTGACCACGCTGCGCGTTGCGCCAGCCAGGACCGTGGGTGCGGAAGATGTCGGCGACTTCCAGGGCGCAGTGCGCCATGAAGACGATCTACGCAGACAGCTTCTCCAGCGGGCTGACGACGTCGCGCAGGACTTCGGTAGCCACGTGCGTGTAGACCGACGTGGTCTCCAGCTTCTTGTGGCCGAGCATCACCTGGATCACGCGGATGTCCACCTTCTGCTCCAGCAGGTGCGTGGCGAAGCTGTGGCGCAGCGTATGCATGGTGACGCGCTTGTCGATCTTGGCTGCTTCGGCAGCGTCATGGACTGCCCGGTTGAGCTGGCGCGCGGTCGAGGGGTCGACTGGGTTCTGGCCGGGGAACAGCCAACCGTTGGGCAGCATCTTGCCCATTGCATTGGCGTATCGCCACCAGGCCCGCAGCCGCTCCAGCAGAACCGGCGAGAGCATCGTATAGCGATCCTTGCGACCCTTGCCCTGCTCGACGCGCAGGGTCATGCGCTCGCTGTCGATGTCGCCGACCTTCAGCGCAACGATCTCACTGACCCGCAGGCCGGTGCCGTAGGCGATGGACAGTGCCGTGTGGTACTTCAGGTTGGTGGCTGCTGCGATCAGGCGTGCGGCCTCGTCGCGGCTGAGCACCACCGGAAGCTTCTGGGGCACATGCACGTAGCTCATCCTCTCGACCAGTTCGCCGCGATTGAGCGTGACGTCGAAGAAGAACTTCAGGCCGGTGATGGTGGCGTTGAGCGTGATCGGCGAAACGCCCCGATCGACCAAGTGCAGCTGGAAACGCCGCAGATCCTCCTCGGTGGCTGTGTCGGGGGAGCGCTGAAGGAAGCTCGCGAGGTAGCGCACGGCACGGATGTAGGCAGATTGCGTCTTGGGGCCGAGCTTGCGCATGCGCATGTCGTCGAGCAAGCGCTGGCGCAGCGGTGAAACCGCCGGTGTGGAAGGGGTCATGATCGTGCTCCTGTCGAAGAACGAGGCCGATTGCCTCGGTTCTCAACATAGACACGGGCGCAATGCCTATCCGCACCGCGGCCATTGCGGCGGGCTACCGCGCGAGCGGTTTAGTCCTCGGGCCTTTTGCACAAGCAACCTGTCCAGCTACAGTCGGGCAGTAGCGGACACCCGACAGCGGCTCGTAAAACTACGGGAACAACATGAATCTGGTCTCCACAGGCGCCTTTGACCGTCTTCAGCAAGCTCTAACTGCCGAGCTTCTGCGAACAATCAAGTCGGAGCTGGAAAAGGTCGACGCGCCGGAAGATTTGGTTGAGCACCTCACGGGTAGCATCGGCTTCGCCGTTGCGGGCGCAGCTGTACCATCTCGCAATCAGTTTTCTTCTGACCATCCACAAGTTCGACAGCGCAAACAGCGTGATCACGTGCGCAGTGTTCTTGGCTAATCCCTTGAATCTCACCTTCGCCAGGCCGAACTGGCGCTTGATCACCCGGAACGGGTGCTCCACCTTGGCTCGGATGCTGGCCTTCTGGTACTCCTGCTTGCGCGCCCTGGCCTTGGCTCGGCCCTCTGGCATCTTCGCGATGTCGCTGGGCCTGCCAGCGATGTGCCACTGCACATCGTGTGTCACCCGCACCCGTGCGCCCCGGTAGCCCGAGTCTGCCCACACCGCATCTTCCTTTCCGTGCAGCAGATCGCCCACCTGTTCCACATCCGCCTCGTTGGCTGCGGTAGTCGTCACGGTGTGAACCAGCCCCGAGTCCACCTCTACGCCGATGTGCGCCTTCATCCCGAAATGCCACTGGTTGCCCTTCTTCGTTTGGTGCATCTCCGGGTCTCGCTCGCCGCTCTCGTTCTTGGTGGAGCTGGGCGCCGCGATGATCGTGGCGTCGACGATGGAGCCTCTCTTCAGCAGCAGCCCCTTCCTGGCCAGATGGGCATTGACCTGCTTGAAGATGTCTTCGGCCAAGTCGCTGGCCTCCAGCAGGTGGCGGAAGTTCAAGATGGTCGTCTCATCGGGGATCGCCTCCAGACCGAGTCCGGCGAAGCTGCGCAGCGAGGCGATCTCATACAGGGCTTCTTCCATCGCCGGATCGCTCAGCGCGAACCAGTTCTGCATGAGGTGCACGCGCAGCATGGCTTGCAACGGGTAGGGCCGACGGCCTCGGCCAGCCACTGGATAGTGGGGTTCGATGACCTTGAGCAGCGCCTTCCACGGCACCACCAGCTCCATCTCGCCAAGGAAGACTTCGCGCCTCGTCTTCTTCCTCTTGCCCGCTTGCTCCGCATCCGCAAAACTGATCTGGCTCATCGCTCGTGCTCCTTTTGCAGGGTCAATCCTTCATGCAAGAAACGTGCTCTTGATCAGACCTTCCCTAATGCCCAGCTGGCGCACGCGACCACCGGTTCCGCTTTGCCGGGGAACCAAACCCATCCACGCGGCGAACTCGCGCGCATCCTTGAAGGCCGCGGGCGAGCCCATGCTGGCGACCACCGCGGTGGCCGTCATGAGCCCGACGCCGGGAATCTCGGCCACTGCCTTGCACGCACTACTCTGGCGAAGCTGCTGAGCGAGGCGACGCTCGATTGCCCCGATGTCGGCCTGCAGTTGGCGAGCCCGATGAGAGCCAGCGGCTGAGCAACCGCAAGAAGTCCAAGGTGCGCGCGCAGGTCGAGCACGTGTTCGGTGTCATCAAGAGGCTGTGGGGCCTCAGCAAGGTCCGGTATCGTGGACTTCACAAGAACGCGACCAGGGCATTCACGGCCCTTGCGCTGGCCAACATCTACATGAGCCGAGGGCTGCTGCTGGTGCGCGTGCGCCCGTAAAACGGCCAAGCGCCGCCGCAGCGGAGCGCCGATGCGCAAACAAAGAGAAAACGCTCGTCATCCTGAACGCCGATCAGCGCAATGCAAAGCGTGCAGCATGCTCGATGCGGAAAAGGGGGCTACTTCAGCGTAGCCCTAGATGCTTTCATTGAGCGGGATCTTTTCGCGTGCTTGCAAAGAACTTGAGCACAAGAGGAATTGATCGATCCCCTGCCTCAAGCATGGCCATGTGGCCAACATTGGGCAGCAATACGACTTCGGCCCGCCCCCTCAACCAACCATTTATTTTCTGGGCGCCATCGACTGACAGGATTTGGTCCTCCTTGCCCCAAAGAATCTGCACAGGCACAGCGGTCGTGCCAAGCCGAGTGAACGTAGGCTCCAGGTTGGTTGCGCCAAAGTTGGTAATTGTCCGAAACAGCGCTTCTCGATAGCCTATAAAGAGAGCACTGCGGCGAATGCCGTCCTGCACGAGGTCGACTGCGGCTTGTTGCGGTGTCGCAAAGTGCGCAGACACCCGACCGAGTGTCAGTCGATCTTGCTGCAGCCAAAATAGATACCGCCCGAGCACAGGAACCTTCAGCAGGGAGACAGTGAGTTCCGATTCCGGCGCATATCCTGCACTTGCGTGAAGCGATAGCGCTCGCACGCGACCAGAATGCGCAGCCGTCCAGTACGCGGCAATCCCGCCACCCAACGACGGGCCGATTAGGTAGATTGGGTCGTCTATCTTGAGTTCCGCGAGCAACTCGTCTATCTGACGGGCGTAGGTTGCCTGGTCGTAGTCGAATGCATCCGAACGATCTGAGCCACCGCGCCCGAAAAGGTCATAACGCAGTGTTCTGTATCCGGCATCACGGAAGGCAGACGCAGCCTTCTCAAAGTACTCCACCGCCTCCGTCGTCAAGCCACCGACGAATAGGACGAGCGGTGCGCCCTCGGGCCCCTCCAGGATGTACCGGGTCGTCCCCATGCGGGTCTTGACAAAGCTGCCGGCGAACTCCTTTCGGGCAGAAACATCCAGCAGTCGATCTTCCGAGTTGTGCCGAGCCCCAGCCACGGCCCAGAGATTAAGCAACAGCAAGCAGACAGCAAAGGTCGTCAGGAAGCGCTTCACGAGTTATCTCCAAAAAAGAATACCTCGCAGCGCGCGCTTACGGCAACCGAGATTGCAATTTCTCGTTCCGTGTTGTCGTGCCGGCATTACATTCGCGCTGCAGGTTTTTATGGATACAGTGTATTCATAAAAAACAACGGGTCAAGCGATGAGAAGATCCACTGCGCCGGTGCGCGTGGCACAAGCAGTCATGCAAAGTGGCGGCAGTATGCAAAGCGTCGCCGGCCCCGGTCAATGATCGGAAGACGGTAAGCCCCCATCCCGCTTACCCCAGCGGCCGCACAGTTCTGCGATCTGATCTGTCGCGCCAAAGAGCCCGACGCGCGCATGAAGCTTCAGGCGCGTCGGGTGGGTGCCTGTTTGCCGCGGAAATGTTCCAACCCCGCGATGATCAGCTCCAGTCCGAAAACGAACTGCTGCTGGATGGAGATGCCTGCGAGCTGTCCCGCGACCTTGACAGTATGCGGATACTGGGATTTGTCGAGCGCCGAAAAGAATCGCTTCAGATCCGAAGCATGCGCAGAGGCCTCGGCGTCCCGCGGATGCTGCTGGATAGCGAATCCAACCACATAGTTCGCCATGGTCACGTAGGCTTGCGCCGCAAGCTCAGGGGGAAAACCGTTCGCGACAAGCAGGGAGAGCCACCGCTCCCTGCCCGCCAGACCATTCGCGCCAAGCGGAATGTGGGCCACGAGCAAGGGGATGATCTTCGGATGCGCACTCAGTATCTTGAAGAATGCCGTCGCGCCGGCCACATACGCCTTCTGCCATGGCAACTTGGCCAGCCGAAGCGGATCGATCTCGACTTCACCCAGCACGCGATCGACGACATGGACCAGAATCTCGTCCTTGCTCGCCACATGCCTATACAACGTTGCAGTGCCTGAGTTGAGGCGTTCGGCCAGCATCCTCATATTGAACGCCTGTGGGCCAACCTCGTCCACGGCCTCCAGCGCAGTCGAAATAATCTTCTCGAAGGAGACGGGAGGACGGCCGCGACCGCCGACCCGTTCGCTGCGGGCAGGCTGCTGGATCCACCACGCCGGGCTCCCCGGAACTGCATCTTCATTGGGTTCAGACATGCTTGGGACTTTACACTTTCGCAGTCACATCCATAAGCCAGCATCTGAAGTTGATCCGATTGGATAGCCGCCTGCGCCGGAGCGACCATGACGAAGCGCAATCCGAGCATCCCTGGGCGACTAAGCAGCGAGTCCACGGTCTGAAGACTTGCCGAGTCGTCGAGAGGGAACGAACCCAAGGTGGCAAAACGAGATGGATGCGCGACTGCAGCTTCGACCGCATAGTCGACCGCAGCCGCATCCCAGATGGCAGGGCAGTTCACAGCGCAATCCACGCCTGCCTCATCCATTTCCGCCAGTGCTCGGCGATGCGGCTCACATCCACCCGCCAACGGGCGGGCAGGGGCTCAACACCAGCGTGCAAGACGCCTACAACCTAGGTTGGAAGTTGGCGGCTGCGGCGCAAGGGCACCAGAGACCCGTAAGCGGCTCGGCAAGTCATGGGTGACAGACGCAAAGTCACACCAACGGTGGCATGCTTCAGCGCACGGCCGTGTTCGGTCACAACAGAACCGTCTCCCATTGCCTAAGGAACGAACATGTCATTTGGCGAATCTGCAGCGATTTACAACACAACCCGCCAGTCGTATGCAAACGAAGTCATCGATAGGGTCACCGCCAGTTTGGCGTAAGGCAAAGTCACTCAATCCTCGACATCGGATGTGGAACGGGCATCGCTACTAGGCAACTGGCTGCGCGTGGCTTTCAATTGGTCGGCACTGACGTGGACGCGGACATGATTGAAGAGGCGCGCTCCGTCGGCCAGGCAGGCACTTACCAGGTCGCAGACGCCAGCCATCTCGATTTCACCGATGCGGAATTTGACGGAGCCACAGCCTTTGGCGCGTTTCATTGGTTTTCGGATGAAGCCTCTGTGCGGAGCATCCAGCGAGTGCTGCGAGGAGGCGCAGCATTTGTCGTCGTCAACAAGAACGACGCCGGAGATTTTCGTGAATCCATCGTCGAGATCGTTAGCCGCCACGTCGCACTCGGCAGCGCCCGCCCGAAGCTCAACTATCAACCCGCGAAGACTCTGGATGCGTTCGGTTTCGATGCAGTCGAGGAGGCCGTCATCCCGATGATCGAGCATCTTTCGCCAACGCAGACCATCACGCACGTCCGGTCCATGCGCTTGTGGGAAGAAGTACCGCCGCGATCGCTCCACGACATGATCGAGGCCGAGTTGCGTTCATACGTCACCGACCGACTCGCCGCGCTCGGGACCTTTCAACGCCCGCTCACTGTCGCAATAGTATGGAGGCGCAATCAATAGGACGCCCATACACAAAGCACCGAACTGGTGCCCAGGGGTGCGGCAGCCGCTCATTAGTGCGACTGTTGAGGTGGGTCGGTAATCGCGTGAGCACGTCTTTCAGATAGGCGTAGGGATCGTGGCCATTGAGTTTGGCCGACTGGATCGGGCTCGTGATCGCTGCCGCGCGCTGCCTGTCCAGCAGCGTGCCGGCAAACAACCAATTTTTTTCTGCCAGTAGCCCAGGTTCTGATTTGCTGCTCGTCGTGATTGTTGTCGATAGGCAGCGCCGGATCGCGCCACTGAACCGCGAAGTCACACATGATGCGCTGCACGGCGGGTCAGCGCCCACGAGGAACGCCAGAGGTCACATGGACTTCGCCGCCATCGCCGCTCCGGTCAACGCGCACGGTCGCCGCCACTCCGGCCGCCCTCAGGCATTCAGCGATATGTTCGATGACAGCTTCCGCGGAGCTCGCTTCGACAGGGTCGACTGGCATGTCCGATTCGCCGTCCTCCAACCCACGCGGCTCAGGCCCGCACCGACATGAGGCGTAGCGCATCGCCCGCACGGCCCCTCACGGGCCTGAGCAGGAATGTGGAGAGTGCTGGCACCAGGACCAACGCCCCAAGCATGTTCCACAAGAACATGAACCCGAGCAGCAGTCCCATGTCAGCCTGGAACTTGATCGGCGATAAGAGCCACGTGCCCACCGCAAGCCCCAGCGTGATCCCCGTAAGCAGCACGACCTTCCCAGTGAAGCTCAGCGCTTTAGCGTACGCCTCCGCCACCGTGGCGCCGCCTCGCAGTTGGGCAAGCATGACGCAAAGCACGTAGAGCGCATAGTCCACGCCGATGCCAACACCCAGCGCGATCGCGGGCAAGGTGGCAACCTTGACGCCTACTCCCATCCAGACCATGAGAGCCTCGCACATCACCGACGTCAAGGCCAGCGGCACCAGCGCCACGACCACCGCGCGCCACGAGCGGAACGTCACTAGGCACAGAAGTCCGACGGCGCCGTAGATCCACCACAGCATCTTTCGCGAAGCGTCACGTACCACATCGTTGGTCGCCGCCTCGATGCCGGCGTTGCCTGCAGCCAACAGAAACTTCGCATCCCTGCCGTTGTGTTGTGCGGCAAAGCGTTCCACCATCCGAGTGACTTCCGTCAGGGTGGTCGCCTTGTGATCTTTTAGAAACACATACAGCGGCAGCAGATCGCAGCTCTGGTTGAACAGCTCGCGAGGCGCCCGCGTGGTGACGGCATTGAGCATGCCCTGGTTGGGCAGGAGGTCGTACCAGGCGAGATGACCCTCGTTCATTCCCACGATCATGTTCTTGCTCAGGCCCGCCAAGGACCGGGTGCTTTCGACGCCAGGCAGTTCTCGCAGCTCATGTTCGAGCATGTCCATCGCGGTCTGCACCTCGTAGGTGGCACACAGGTTGTTCGCTGTCTTGACCATGACGACCAAAACATCGGAGCTGGTCGCGTAGTTGGCCACCATGAAGTTGTTGTCCAGGTTGTAGCGCGAGTTCGGCCGCAGTTCCGGCGCCCCAGGATCCACGTCGCCGATTTGCAACCGATGGCTGACGGCGTAGCTGCCAGCCGCAATTGCGCCGGCCACTAGGATGACGACGGCACCCCATCGCCGGCCGGTGAATCGCACCAACAGGCGCTCGAAGCGTAGCGTGCGCGACTCGGCCCGCAGCTTCAGCGCCGCAGCCCGGGCGCTCACGCCAGTGAAGCTGAGCAGAACAGGCAGCAGCACCAAGTTCGTGAATACGAGGACCGCCACGCCAATGCTTGAAGTGATCGCCAGGACGCGAATGGCCTGGATGTCGATGAGCGTCAGCACGGCGAAGCCGACCGCATCGCAGATCAATGCGGTCAGGCCCGCCACGAACAACCGTCGGAATGTGTGGCGCGCGGCAACCAACTTGTGCATGCCGCGGCCGACGTCTTGCATGATTCCGTTCATCTTCTGCGCGCCATGGCTCATGCCGATGGCGAACACCAGAAAGGGCACCAACATCGAGTATGGATCCACAGCCAACCCCAAGACTGGCATGAGCCCTAGTTGCCAGAGCACCGCGACCAACGAGCAGAGCACGACGATCAGCGTGCTGCGAATGCAGCGGGTATACCAGTAGACCGCCGCCGCGCAAACCAGGACCGCGATGGCGAAGAACGCCGCGACTGTCCTAGCGCCGTCGATCAGGTCGCCGATCAGCTTGGCGAAGCCGGTGATCCGCACCTCGGTCTTGCCATCGCTGTACTTTTGCCGTACCCGCTCGAGCGCATTGGACAACCCGGCATAGTCGAGTGCCCCGCCGGTCCGTGGGTCGAACTCGAGCAACGGAACCTGCAGCGCGGTGGAGCGGTAGTTCGCGGCGACCAGTTGGCCAATCTCCCCAGAGCGCTCGACGTTGTGACGAATCCGGTCCACGCTGTCAGGTGTGCCGTCGTAGTTGTCCGGCACGACAGGACCGCCGTCGAGCCCCTCCTCAGTCACGGCGATCCAGCGCGTATTGGGCGTCCAAAGCGATTTCATGAAGGCCCGGTCGACGCCGGGGATCAGAAGCACATCGTCGCTGAGGCGCCGCAGCTTGTCCAGATAGGCCGCGTCGAAGATGCTGCCTCCCTTGGCCTCCAGCGTCAGCGTCATGCGGTTTCCGAACCCCTTCAGGTCGTCGCGATGCGCGAGCCAGTTCTGGATGTACGGGTGGTGTGCGGGGACCATGCTTTCGAAGCTGGCGTTCACGCGTATCTTTGGAACTTGCCACACGAGGAGCATCGTGATCAGAAGGCACAGCGCGAGCACCACCTCACGATGGTTGAAGAAGGCACGCTCGACCAGCGATCCGCTGCCCCGGTCGAAGCCATCGATGGGATGTTCGGTAGGTTGGTTCATTTGGTTGCGTCCCCGGGAAGCGGTGCGGTGCCGCTCAGACTAGTGGGATCGAGGCGTACCGGCCCGCGAAGACTTGTCAGCACCCAGGCGCCCGCTGCGGTTCGAGTGATCGCCGTGTACGCGGCAGGAGCGATGCCGGGCGCGACGCGCAACGAGTTGGCGGACGCCCTGCCGATCAGGACCTGCCCTTCCTGGTTGGTGAAGACGGTACTGGTGTCGGACAGCGTCGTTGCGGAGTTGAGTGAGGCTGACGAAGGGGCCTGCAGTCTGGTCCAGGAGCTTCCCTGGTCCGTGCTGCGGAAAGCGTTCCCCCGCAGACCAAAGATGTAGAGATCTTTCGCTTCCCGAGCGAGCGCCCCGAAGTAACTTCCCTTGTAGGGCGAGGGAATGGGCTCGAATTGCCGACCGCCGTCGGTGGACTTCAGCAGCAGCCCTTGCTCGCCGGCGATGATCACGGCGGTGCCGATCCGCGCCACGGCGTACAGGTGAAGGCCTCGCGGATTTTCCAGGCTCTCTAACACAGGCTCCCAACGACGTCCGCCGTCTTCGGTGCGAAAAACCAGGCCGTAGGCACCCACCGCCAAGCCGCGGTCCGCATCGACGAAGACGATGTCGAAGAACGGCTTGTCTGCACCTTCGATCTGTAACTGGGACGCTGCGGGAGCGAGCCGTCTCAATGCGGGATCGTGGGCGTTCTCGACGTACTTCCCGGCTGCCAAGCGCGCTGCCTGAATGCCATCCAGCTGTTTGACCCAGTTGGTCCCCGCATCGTTCGTGCGCAGAATCACGCCGCCATGCCCCACGGCCCATCCCGTGGACGAGGACACGAAGAACACCCGCGTCAGGGTCACGCTCACGGGTGTGCGGGCCTGCGTCCAGGTCCGGCCATCGTCGTCGGAGTACGCAACCAGCCCCCGCTCGCCCACCGCTACCAGGCGCTTTCCGGCCGCCGCGATGCTCAGCAGCGCCGCCTTGCCGAGGCGCGACACCACGGGCGCGGGGCGCTCCCACGCGGCTTGCGGTGGGGGCGCGGAGGCAGCCGGCATCCCGGCCGCCAGGACAAGCAGCCCGGCGAATATGACACTGTGGAAATTGATGGGCATGATGGTGCGCTGTCTTTTCATGTCCTGGCCCGCGTCCTCGCGCTTGAAGCGGCGAAGGCCGCGATGTGATCTACCACCTCGTAGGGCCGTTCGAATGGAGCCATGTGCCCACACTCTTCGATGACGTGGTAGCGCGTGGGCCGGATGAGCCGTCGAGCCACGTCGAGCTGCGAAATGGGCGTGACCCGATCCTGGCGCCCCCACAGGAGGAGTGTCGGAAGCTGCAGGGCCCCCGTTGCCTCGTACAGAGGGGTCCGCGCCGCCAAGCCGAAGTTCTGCAGCGTGGAAAAGACGGCGAAGAGGGAACCCTCGTACTGGAACGCATCCTCGATCATGGTTCTGAGCTCAGCCGCGCTTCGCGCCTCGGCCACGTTGTGGTCCAGATGCTTCATCAGCATCCGGCGGCCCAGCGATCGCGCGACGAATCGGGTCAGCATGTCGCTGCGGGTGATCCACCGCGGCAGCCCGGGCTTGCTCGCGAGCCCCGCCGGGCTCGCAAGCGAGAGCGTTGCCAGCGTCTCGGGGTGGCGCCCCGCATGGACCATGGCGATGAGCGCCCCCATCGACGTTCCGACGAGATGGAACGAGTCCGCGCCGAAGGCGCGCGTCAACTCCGCGAGCTGCCTTGCGAACAGCGATTCGTCGTAGCGAGCGTTCACCCGATCCGAGTAGCCACGTCCATAGCAACTGTATGCCAGGGTTCGGAAGCCCCGGCGCTGGAGCTCCACCGCCGCCCTGTCCCAGTAGAACAAAGGAATCGTCAGTCCACCAATCAGCACGACGAGTTCGCCGGTCTCGGGACCCGCGAGCTCGTAGTGGGTGACGCCGTCACTCAGCTCGATGAAGCTGCCACGCAGGGCCTTACGAGACAGGGGCCCGAGCTTTCGACCTTCACCGGGCGCCGCGAAATAGCTCATCGCATAGGTATTCATTTGCAGCATAGGCAGAGAACATCCCTTCGTATTAACGGATACAATGTAGCCATTAACTTAGCGTTTTCTATCCATAGGAACCCTAGGACGTCACGCGGCCGTTCGCCGAAGAGGAGATTGATCTATCTCAGGGCGATATGTGAGACAGCGAAATCGGCATTGGACGTGCGCAGCGCTCGTTCCTAGCCTTCGCGTTCGTACGCCGCCATTCACATCCAAGGAATCAATAGAACCTATGCACTCTCGCTGTGGGACGCAGCATCGCCAGAGTCAAACTGGTCGTCGGCGATCCACTCGCCGAGCGTACGACGCAGGGGTCGATGGCGGAGGCGTGGCCGCGGGACAGCTCGATGCGCGGGTGAGAGCTTCGCTACCGGAAGGCCCGACGCTGCTGCTCGGCGAGCGAAAGCTCAAACGACCCGGTGCCTTCTATCAGCCAATCCTGTTCGATCTTCCTACCAGCGCGAAGGCGACGACTTCAGCGCGGCAGGTGCGCTGGGTTCCAGCCGGATTGGTCACCTGTGCCGGAGCAGCGAGGGCATCGAGGAGTTCATCGAGCGGCTCGCGAAGAACGGCGTCGAGTTCACCGAAAAAGGCGCACAACTCGAATCTCTATCAGCTGTTCATGTGCGAACCGATCGACGGCATCAAGATCGAGCTGAACTTCGCTTGGCACGAAGCCCTCCGCCTGACCCTCACCTGAAGCTCCGCTGACTTAGGGTTGGCATGGATGGCCGCACACTTTTTATTGGATACGCTGTATCCCATAAATTATGCGACCCCACTGCGTCGACGTTGGCTGCACAGATGGTGGCCTTCTTCGGCTTTCTCTCATCAATCACTACCCATGGACTACCTCTTTCCTCCTCCCGCCGTTGTCAGCTTGCCCATCACCGCGAGACCCGATCGCTTTCCCGTTCACCGCGTCTATTGCGTTGGGCGGAACTATGAGGACCACGCGAAGGAGATGGGCTTCACCGGCCGTGAACCGCCCTTCTTCTTTCTGAAGCCGGCCGATGCGCTACTGGTCGTTCCGGAGGGCGAGACCGGCAGCATGGCCTATCCGACGCTCACGCAGGACCTGCATCACGAGATCGAGCTCGTGGTGGCGATCGGTAAGGGCGGCAACTCTATTCGACCTGAGCGCGCGATGGAACACGTCTGGGGATATGCGATCGGACTGGACATGACACGCCGCGATCTGCAGAGCGACATGAAGAAGCAAGGGCGGCCGTGGTGCATCGGGAAGGCATTCGAGCAGAGTGCTCCCGTCGGACCAGTGACTCCCATGGCGGAAGCTCAGCGCGTTCTGAGCGCGGAGATCGCCCTCTCGGTCAACGGAGCCGATCGGCAACGCAGCACGACCGCAAAGCTGATTTGGGACGTTGCCGAAACCATCGCACACCTGTCGAACGCGTGGACCCTGCAGCCCGGGGACCTGATCTTCACCGGGACACCCGAAGGCGTGAGCGCGGTCAGCCGCGGCGACACCCTCGTGGGCCGCGTGGCAGGCCTGCCGTCGCTGAGAGTTCAGATCGTCTGAGCAACCTGGTTCGAGGAAGACCCGGTGATCGCACCGGCAGTTTTGGAGAAACCTCATGAGAAAAAGCGTACGTCGAGACAACCGCCGGCTGCCCCAGCTGCGGCAAGTTTGCATTGCTGCCCTCACGGCGGCCTTCGGCTCCGCGCAAGCGGCGGAATTCGATACCGGCACGGAGCTTAAGCTGCGGTGGGACAACACCGTCAAGTACAGCGCTGCCTGGCGCCTCGCAAAGCCCTCGCCGGCCCTCAGCGGGCCCGCCAACCCGAACGGCGACGATGGAGATCTGAACTTCGCCAAAGGCATGGTGTCCAATCGTGTGGACCTGCTGTCGGAATTCGACCTTAGCTATCGCGACTTCGGTTTTCGCGCGAGCGCGACGGCGTGGTTCGACGAGCTGTATCGCCGCGGAACCGACAACACGTCCCCTGCGACGTCGAACACTCGCCCAAACAACACTTTCGATCCGGCCACGGCGACCCTGCACGGCAAGAAGGCCGAATTGATGGACGCCTTCGTGTTCGGCCAAACCGAACTCGGCGACGGCCGCCTGCTGAGCTTCCGGCTCGGGCGGCATGCGTTGCTCTATGGGGAAAGCCTGTTCTTCGGCAACAACGGCATTGCCGGCACCCAAGGCCCCACCGACGTGATCAAAGCACTTCAGGTGCCGTCGTCTCAAGCCAAGGAAGTTTTCATGCCGGTCAACCAACTGTCGGCGCAACTGCAGCTGAATCCGAGCGTGACCCTGGGCGGCTACTACCAGTTCGAATGGAGGCGCAATCGAACGCCGGCTGTAGGCAGTTTCCTTTCCGCCGCGGACTTCCTGGACACGGGCGGTCACAGGATTCTGCGCGGAGCGCCGCTGGTGCCTGGCGGTGGTCCGCAAGTCCTTAACCGCACCGCCGACGTCGAAGCTTCCGATTCGGGGCAGTTCGGTGCCCAGTTGAAGTGGCGGCCGGATTTCGTGGATGCGGACGTCGGGTTCTACTTCACCCGATCCAACGGCAAGAACGCCATCACCCACGCGCGCCCCGCAGCTATCCCGGCCGTGGGCGTGGTCGATCCGTCGATCTTCAATCCGACCACCGGCCAGGTGGGGACGTACTCGCTGGTGTTTCCCGAAGGGATCAAGACCTTCGGCGCCAGCGTCAACACAACGCTCGGCCCCGTCAACCTGGGGGCGGAAGCCTCGGTACGTTTCAACTCCCCACTGGTGACTGCGGCCGCACCCGTGCTGCCCGGTGAAGTCGCGGTCACCGGCGGCAGAGGGGCATTGTTCCCGGTGGGGAAATCTGCCCATATGCAGGTTTCCGCGATCTACGTTGCGCCGCGGACGTCCGTATGGGACAGCGCAACGCTGATGACCGAGATCGCTTGGAACCGGCGCCTCAGCGTGAAACGCAACCCTGGCCTGATTGACCCGAACACCACGCGCGACGCCACCGCCGTCAGGGTCTCGTTCGAGCCAACCTATTTGCAGGTCATTCCCGGCCTGGACATCTCGGTGCCCATCAGCATCGGCTACGGGCTGTCTGGACGCTCCTCGGTGGTGCCCGCCTTCAGCGTGTACCACGGCGGCAACGTTTCCATCGGCATCAACGCCGAGTACCAGAAGCTCTGGAAGTTCGGTCTCAGCTACGTGCAGTTCACTGGCGCCACCAAGCCCGTCACGGTGGCGGACGGCCGTTCTCCCTCGGGCCTGGTTTACACCTTCGGCCAGCCCCTGGCTGACCGGAAATTCATCGCCATCAATGTCCAACGCTCGTTCTAAGGAGACTTCATGCTGAAGAAGATTTCACAAGGCACCGCTGTCATCACTCTGCTGGCAGCAGCCGGCATAGCGAATGCCGGCGTCTCGGGAGACGAGGCCGCGAAGCTGAAGACGACGTTGACGCCGCTGGGCGCCGAACGGTCCGGTAATGCCGCGGGAACGATCCCTCCTTGGGACGGCGGCCTCACCAAAGTCGCCAAGCCGGGCGAGCCGGTGGCCGACCAGTTCTCCGACAAGCCGATCCTGACACTGACCGCCGCGAATTTCGAGCAGTATCAAGCCAACCTCGCGGAGGGCACGATGGCCATGTTCAAGAAGCACTCAGACTTCCGGATGCAGGTCTACAAGACACAGCGCACCGCGGCGGCGCCGCAATGGGTCTACGACAACACATTCCGTAACGCGACGGGGGCCAAGAGCACCCAGGGCGGTATCTCCGTCTCCGGCGTGTACGGCGGCATTCCCTTTCCCATCCCAAAGACCGGGACCGAGGCGATGTGGAACCACCTTTTGGCCTACCAGGGCGAAGCCACGCGAATCCATTTCCGTGCCTGGATGGTCGAAGCCAACGGCAAGCGCGTTCTGGCCAGCGAGGGCATCACCGAGCGCCAGTACCCATACTACGATCCCGAATCCAATCTCGAAAAGTCCGATGGCGTGGCCGGGCTGTCGCGCAATCTCCAGGTCGCGCCGCCATTCAAAGCCGGCGAACAGATCCTGGTGAGGGAACCACTCGACCAGGTCGGCATCGGCCGCCAATCATGGCAATACCTCGTCGGCCAGCGGCGCGTTCGGCGGGCGCCCAACATCGGATACGACACGCCGAACCTCGTCACGTCGGGCACCACGATCTTCGACGAGGTCGCCATGTTCAACGGCGCGATGGACCGCTACGAATGGACGCTGGTGGGAAAGAAGGAGATCTTCATCCCCTACAACCGCAATCGCTTGTTTCTGGCGCCGGACACCGATGCGCTGACACCCAAGTTCGTCAACCCCGACCTTTCACGCTGGGAACTTCACCGCGTGTGGATCGTGGAGGCGAACCTCGGGTCCGGCAAGCGGCACGTTTATGCCAAGCGCCGCTTCTACATTGACGAAGATACTTGGGGCGTGATGCTGGCCGAAGCCTACGACGCTCAGGGGCAGTTGTGGCGCTATTCCGAGAACGTGCCTTTCGCCGCAGGCAATCCGGGACAGGGCTGGGCCGGCGAACTGCAGTTCAACATGCTCGACGGCAGCTATGTTTCCACCATCACCATGGTGGAGCCTTTCCGCACGGTGGCCAAGAAGTCGGCCACGTACTTCTCGCCCGAGGCATTGGCGGGGTCGAGCGCTCGCTGAGGAAGCCGATTCACATTCACGCCGCTCAATTCCGTTACCTCAAGGAGGACAATGACGGAAGCAAAGCGCGACAGCGCAGGCAGTCTTCACCTGCCCGCACGCACCATTCCAATTCCCGCGCACGTCAGTCCTGAAGCGCAGCGGGCCCTGGCTCAGCCGTGGTCGGAGCGTTGGAATGGCCCGCCGTCGCAGACCTGGCGGGCGGCGGCGCCTCATCGTGAAGCGGGACGCCGCATGGGCGGAGCTGTTCCGCGCGCCCCCTTCCCTGGTAGCATCGATTCACACCGCGTGCAGGAAGCGGCCGTCTTCGAATTGAGCCCCGATGCAATCCCAGCCGAGAAGCAGGACCAGGCGATCCTGTATTTGCACGGAGGAGCCTATGTGATGGGTGGCGGCGAGCTGGCCGCGAAGGCAGCGCAGATGTTCGCCACGCTGAGCGGCACCCGGGTCTTTTCGCTCGATTACCGCATGCCGCCCGATCATCCATATCCCGCTGCCATCGACGATATGGTCGCAGCCTATCGCGAGGTGCTGACGCGGTATGCGCCAGGGAACGTGGTGGTGGCCGGTGTCTCGGCGGGCGGCGGACTGGCGGCGGCGGGTATCCTGAAGCTGCGCGATCTGGGTCTGCCCCAGCCTGCCGGCGCGATCCTACTGACGCCGGAAGCGGATCTGACCGAAAGCGGAGACGGCTTTGAAACCAATCGCGGAGTCGACGTCGTCCTGCGCGAGGGGCTGACTGCGTCGATCCTGCTTTATGCATTCGGCCATGACCTGCGCGATCCGTACCTGTCGCCGCTGTTCGGCGACTTCAGCCGGGGTTTCCCGCCGACGCTGCTGGTTTCCGGCACGCGCGATCAGTTTCTCTCCAACACCGTTCGCTTGCATCGTTTCCTTCGCAAGGCCGGAATCAGGGCCGATCTGCGCGTCTTTGAGGCGATGCCACGCGGCCGCTTCTCCGGCGCGCCGGAGGACGTGGAGTCGATGGCCGAACAGCTGCGATTCGTCGATGAGGTGCTGGGGCAAGGCTGACGAGGCTCGGAACGCTCGTGTGTGACGGCGTGGCGCTGCGCGCAGTTCTGGAGGAGCTGTATCGGCTGCGAATCGCGGCGCGTCTTCGTCACGCTGATCCGCCCGCTGGGCGATTTCGATCTGGTCGAGGAAGCTGCACCACCACCGTGCCGTTGGCCGGACAGGTCACCGACGCCTTGCGCGCCGCGATCCGCACAGGTCATCTGCCGCGCGGCGAGCGGCTGAGCGCGCCCGAGGTGGCGCGGCGCATAGGCGTCTCGCGCCCCCGCGCGCGAGGCGATGCTGATGCTCGAGCGCGAGGGTTATCGACGTGCCTGCTGAGCCAGCCGCCGCCCGACGACGCGACGCACGACATGGCGCTTCAACCCGGCCAGAATCCCGCGTTTGTTCAGCTGTTGGAAAAGGCGCTCTCCTGAAGACAGCAGGCGATCGGCGACCTCATCGAGATCGACGCCCAACAACTCGTGGTCACGCTTGCGCCATTGGCCTGCGATCATGACTGCTTCGATGTTCGCGATGCTAGCGTGCAGTGCCGCGGCTACCGCGTCGTGGGCCGGCCAAAGATTCAAAGCAGTCGCATCGACTACCGCCAAGTCGGCCTGCATCCCAGGCAGGAGGCGGCCGACATCTTCAGACAAGCCCAGCGCGCGTGCGCCCTCCACCGTGGCCCAAGACAGGACTTGCTTGCTGGTAATCGTTGCTTTCCCGGCACCGGCTCCCGTGAGTTGGCGTTGCATCAGGTGATCCATTCCGCGCTGATGCGCCGCAGCTATGCGCGCGGCAAGCAGGATTTCGCTGGAAACGACGGTGTCAGCGTCCGTTCCGAGCGATGGTGCGGACCCTAGTTTCAGCAGCCGTCCGGTGATCGGGATGCCATGTCCTTGGCCGAGCTCATTCTCGGGGGTGATGGTGAAGCTGGCTCCCGCGTCCACAAAGGTCTTAAGCCATTCGTCGCTGAGGTCTGCGCCGTGCACGATGTTTGTGCGCGGTCCGATCAGGCGCGCGTCGCGTACCGCCGCCCATGCCGGACTGGGCTGGCCGCCGCTTTGGTGCATGGACACGACGAGGCCGCGCTCGTTAGCGGCGCGGAAGTCGGCAAGCGCCACCGCCGGTGTCGAATACTGCGGCCCTTTGATCGCCATTCCCAGGGCGAGAAGTCGGTGGCGGCGGATCGGCCCGTTCAGCAGCGCATCGATTTCGCTCAGCGGATGAGGCGCATCAGCCGCCGAATGGGAAGTTCCGTGCATGAAAACCGCACGGATGCGCGCATCCACCAACCCTTGCACAGCTTGCGTCGCATGGTCCGGGGACTGCGTGTTGTGGCACCAGTCACCCAGCGTTGTGACACCACAGTTGATCTGGTTCAGTGCGCCCGCGAACGTGGCGATGCGCATGTCCTCGGGCGCATAGCGTCCCGCCACGCCTCCATGCATGTTGGACAGGTAATCGACCAGCGTCCAGTCCGCGCCCACGCCGCGCAGCGCGGTTTGCCACGTGTGCAGGTGCGCGTTGATTAGGCCAGGTATGACGATCCGGCCCCGCAGGTCGGCAACCTCGGCACCGTCCGAGGGGAGGTCCTCGCCGATCGCGGCGATCCGATCGCCTTCGATGAGGATGTCGATCGCCTCGACGTCGGGCCGGCCGGCGGCCATGGTGATGACCTGCGCGCCAGTGAGAAGCAGCGGTTTCATTTCACGAATCCCATGTCAAATACTCCTGACGCTGACGCAGCGGGGAGGGACCGATCGAAGCGGGGTGTCATGGCTGCCGCTGCGGCAGCTGTGCCGGAGAGTAGGTCTTTCGTCGCGATATGGCCGATGTAGCCGTCCGGCCTGATCAGCATCAGAGTGTCGCCGGCCACGCCGTAGATTCGCTCGAACGAACGCAACGAGTCAATCAGCCCGACGTCTGCCACCGCGCCGTTTGCGCTGATCGCGACGCGCTTCAGCGCCGCGCCGCAGCTAGGCCACGGCAGCCGGGAGAGTTCGTGCGCCGCCCGCGGGCCATATGCGATCGCGGTGAAGTGCCCTCCCCTGAAGACTTCGAAGAGCCGCACCGGCGCGTCGTCGGCGAGCCGGCGCAGCGGTGCGTCCGGTGCACGGTCACCGGCGCGCAGCGTCCGCGTCACATCGCCGCTGCGGGCCAGGGGTCCACCCTGGTATGTGAGCCGTAGCTGATGTTCATCCTTGCCGCGGCGCAGACTCGACGGGTCGAGCTTGGCAATGCCCTCGTATTTCCGCGTGGAAAGCCCGAGCACGCCTGCCGCAATCGGCTGCCGCTCGGCCTCGTAGGTGTCGAGCAGTTCCTGCGGTGCGCCCGCTAGGACCTGCGCAAGCTTCCAGCCGAGGTTGTACGCGTCCTGGATGCCGGTGTTGAGTCCTTGTGCTCCCGCGGGGGTGTGCACGTGCGCGGCATCGCCTGCGATGAAGACCCGGCCGCGCCTATAGCCTTCGGCCAGCCTGATGTTCGGCCTGAATACCGACTGCCACTGCATGCTGTTCAACTGCACGCGCGGATTCCGGATCCGCGACTGGATTCGCTGAGCGATGGCGGGCAGCGCATCCGGCGGCGTTTCCTGCGGGGACAACCGGATCATCCATTGGAACATCTCGCTGTGCGGCAGAGGGCAAGCGCCGATAAACCGCCCTTTCGCGCCGGGCCAGATGTGCCAGCGGTCGCGGGAGAGCCCCGAGGTGGCGGCATCCACGATGAGGATGCGGTCCTCCTCATCTGTAGATCCGACAAAGCCCAGCCCGAGCTGTCTTCTGATCGCGCTCGAACCGCCATCGGCACCGACAAGGTAGCGCGCCGTGATCCGCTGCGGGCCATCCGGAGTCGAAAGCTCGCAGAGTACGCGATCCGGCTCCCGAGTGAATGACCGAAGCTCCTTGCGGTACTCGACGCTGCCGCCCAGCCGCTCGAACGCTTCGTGGAGCGCCCGATCAATGCGAAACTGTGGGATCAGCCAGGTGTTGGGATACGGAACGTCGTCACTGGCCTCGCTCTGACTGAACATTCGCAAGGGGATGGTGAGGGGCCCCAAGTGGATGCCCATCTTGGGATAGAGGCTGCCTCCGCGCAGGACCTCTTGCAGCACGCCAAGGTCTTCGAATACCTCCATGCTGCGAGGCTGCACGCCTTTAGCGCGTGAGCCGCCGAATGCCTGGGCACCGCGGTCGATCATCCGGACGCTGATACCCCGACGTGCCAGGTCGATGGCCAGGGCGGTGCCGGTAGGTCCGGCACCGGCGATCAGAACGTCGGCGAATCCATGATCTTTCATTGGGTGAGTCTTTCAGTCTGCTCAAAGGTTTTCAGGAACCGAGCGGACGCGTCAGCGACCCACTGCGGTTGCTCCTCCGGCAGCAGGTGTCCCGCGTTGGGATGGACCAATTCCTGGGAGCCCCGGATGTCGCGTGCAAAGTGCTGGCCGCCGATCGATCGGCTTCGCAGCACGAGGGTTGGCGCGACAATGCCTCGGATCTCCGCGCTTCGGTCCGCGTGGTCGATGTTGACCATGTCCACCAGGGCCGAACGGTTGCCGGGAAGATTCGACAGCGCGTGAACCCGGTCGATCATGGCGTCGTCGACGATGTTCGAGCCGGGACTGACCAGCTTGCGCAGATTGCCGGCCACTGCGCTACGCGGCATCCATCGGCGCAGCAACGGCTTGAGCAACGGATTCCGCATGAGCTTGAAGGCAGCGGGCAGCGCCTTTTCCGGGTAGCCCGTTGCGTTAATGAGCACCAGCGCGGTCACGTTGTCCGGATGGTCCAGCGCAAGGTTCCAGGCGATGTTGCCCCCCAGCGAGTGGCCGACCACGGCGTATTGAGGAACCCCGATCGCATCCATGAACCGGTGCACTGTCGCGGCGTAAGTGCGAATGCGGTAGTCGCGATCAGCGCGCGGGCCAGACAACCCGAATCCCGGCAGGTCAAGTCGGATGACGTCGCAGAACACGGACATCGCGGCCGACACCGCCCCCACGCTGTGCAGCGAGCCGCCGGAGCCGTGGACGACAAGTACCGGTGGCCCGGCACCGGCCCGCTTGTAGTGAATGCGCAGGCCGTCGACGGCTACGAAGCGGGAGTCCGGCTGCGGGAGAGTCCAGGTCGTCATATTGGCTACATTGTATCCAATAATTAGACTGCCCTCAAGGCTCGAGTCACCCGGGAGAACCCCCACGGAGCCTCGTGCAACGGTATGTCAGCCAGCGCGTCCGGTATGGGAGGCGGGGCCTATCTCCTCATCGATCGGTCTCCGGGGGCGCACCGAAGCTGAACGCGCCTCGGTGAGACAGGCGCAAGAACTCGGAGTCGATCAGCTCTCGAACGAGCGACTGGGCCGGGTTGGGTTGCGGATCGATCCGCGTGGCCAGCGCCAGCTGGCGGTTGAGCTGCACGCCCGAGATTTCCGAGAGTACGATTTCCGGCAGCGGCCCTTTGGCATCCTTAAATACCGACACGGGCATGATCGTCGCCCAGCGCCCGCGGGACACCAGTTCGCGGATGGAATCGACGGAGTCGATCTCCGCATGCACGTTCAGCGCCTTACCCAACGCGAGCAGCTGGCTCTCGACAATCCCCCGGTGCAGGCTCGTCATCAACAAGGGAATCCGGGCGAGTTGCCCGACCTGCACCACCGGATCGACGCGCATGGAGGCGTGCGACACCAGTGCAAAGGGCTCCGCCAGCAAAGGGTGAAACGACAACGCGCGCCCGGGCTCCGGATTGGTGACCACGGCCATGTCGACGATGCCGCGCTCCAGCCATTCAAGAAGCGTCGGCGTGAATGCCTCGCGCGCCCGAAGTGTCACCCCATCGAGCATGCGGCTGCAGCTTTCGAACACACCGGGGACCAGAAGGCGCGCCAACGTGGGCGAGGCACCGACCACCACGGTCGCCTCCTCGCGCAACTGGCCGCGTGCCAGCTTCTGACCCATGCGATCGGATTCGCCGAGCATGCGCTGGGCAGCCTCGTACACCGTCACGCCCGCCTGCGTCAGCCTCACCCCGCGCGGCAAGCGCTGCAACAAGCGAACCCCCAGCTCGGCCTCCAGATCGCGCATCTGGCGTGTCAACGCGGGTTGGGCAATCGGTATCGCGGCCGCAGCCGCCGTCAGGCTGCCAGCGTCGGCAACCGCAACGAAATAGCGCAGCGTGCGCAAGTGCATAAGGGTCTCCTGAATGACCAGCCGCTTGGTATCTCGGAATGATATGGAGAACGCGCCGAGCGAATCGGCGACGACCTATTCCGTTTATCTGCATCACATTCCTGCATTAGCGCGGATGCAGATTTCGGATGAGGTGTCGCAGATCCGGCCGAATCGGCCGGCGACGTGCTCCGCGGAAGCTCGCAGCGACGAGCACGCGACTTGCCGCGGCTCAGGCCATGCCGGTACGCCTCCCGCAGCTTGATGCGAGCAAACAGTAAACGTGCAAGCGACATAAGCGTGCGGCTCAGCTGGGGTAGAGCGTCGACCTGTACTCGCCAAGCCACCCGTCGATCGCGCTGTCGCCCGGGCCGGCCCTGCCGACGAAATGCCGGACTGATATGGCACCCGCGGCAATCGGTATTTGTGGGGTTGGCCCTGCCTGCGTAGGCTCGCCGCGCTGACGATCGCTGGTGGACGCGCCGCGGCATCTTCTCGCCAGTTGGCGCGGCCGTTAAGAACCGGCGGCTTGCCAGGTCGGCTCAACAGTTACCCCCTACTCCAACGCCTTCGAAAGGAATCCGATCGTGCCTCCGACCACCATCCTGTCCGGATCGACCCCGAGCACCGGGACCGCTTCCGCAGACCCATCAAGGCCGTTGCCCACAGTCCGTATCGCGCTCATATTGCTCGTGCTCGGCTTGTCGTACATGGTCAACGCGATGGACCGGCAGGTCTTTCCCGCCGTCCTCGGGTCCATCAGCAAGGAGTACAGCTTGACGCTGTCCAGCGGCGGCTTCCTCAGCACTTCGTTCGCCCTGAACATCGCCATCTTCGGCGCGCTGAGCGGATGGTTCATGGCACGCTTTGGCCGGCGCGCGACGCTGCTGGGCGGTATCGTCGCATTCTCGATCTTCACCGCGCTGACGCCTCTGGCCGAGAGCTATTTCGGCCTGGCGGTCTATCGCTCGTTGACAGGCGCGGGCGAGGCGCTACACATCGGCGCCATCTTCGCCTGCATCGGCGCGTATTTCGGCGAGCGCCGGGGGATGGCCATCGGCGTCATCAATGCGTTCTTCGGCATCGGCGCATTCGTCGGCCCGGTCGTCGGCACGCTGCTCCTGGCCCAGACAGGCTCATGGCGCCTGCCGTTCCTTGTCTTCGCGGGAGTGGGCGTACTCGGCGCCCTGCTCGTGTGGGCGGTCGTTCCGAAGAGCTTCATGGAATCTGCTGACACCGAGGGCCTCAGTCCCGGCGAGGCGAATGCGAAACCACCGATGTCGATCCTCCTGTCCCGCAACCTGGTACTTGCCGCGTGCGGCTTCTCCTTGATCGGCTTCACGCTGTTCGCGTATGTCTCGCTGTACGCCACGTTCCTGCGCACGACCGCGGGCTACACGCCCCTCGAGGCCGGTGCTGCGTTCGGCATGTACGGCATCGGCGCGCTGGGCGCGTTCGTCGGCGGCTGGGTGAGCGACAAACTGGGCACGAAGGGGACGTTCGCCGCGCTCTCCGCACTGGCGGCCTTGGGTTTCGGCCTCTTCCACGGGCCGAGCGCCCACACGGTCCAGGGGGTACTCTCCGCCGCATTCGGTTTCCTGATCAGCGGCTATCTGTACCCGCGCTTCATGTCGATCCTGCAGCGCAGCGTGCACCCGTCGCACCTCGGCTACGCGATGGCCATCGCGATCCCGATGTTCTATCTGCCCGGCCTGGTGGCGGGCTATCTGTTCGGTCGCTTCGTGGAGCTGTACGGCTGGTCCGTTGCATCGACCCTGTCGGTCTGCCTCCCTGCAGGCTTGTGCTTCCTTCTGATGCTCTTCTACCGTCCTTCCGAGGCGCGCGGAGGCTGATGTCGAACCCGCGGCGTGCCGCGCTACGCGGCACCAAAGCCGAACGCCCCACGCTGCGTAAGACGCGCGAACTGGCCCTCGAGGAGTTCCTGCACCAACGACTGCGTCAGACTTGGCCACGGGTTCGTCCGGGTTGCGAACACCAACTGCCGATGCAGTTGCACGCCGAACATTTCGGACAGGACGATCGGCGCGGGTGGATGCACCCTCCTTGAACATGGAGACCTGCATGAAGGCCGCCCAGCCCTCGCGATGGATCATCTCGCGGATCAAGTCCATGGAATCGATCTCCACGTGTACCTTGAGCTGCTTGTTCAATGCCACGCCCGCAGGGCCGCTGCGCGCCAGCTTGTGCCCGAGCCGCTCCGGCTCGGCCAGCATGCGTTGCACCGACTCATCCACCGAAATTCCGGCCTTCCTCATCGGCACGTCTCTCGGCAGCCATTCGAGCAGCTGAACGCCAATGTCGGACTCGAACTCGCGGATCTGGCGGATGGGCGTAGCTTGCGCGATCGGCATTCCAGCCGCCGCGACGGTGAGGCTGCCCGCATCCATGATCACGACGCAATACCTCAGCGTCTGAGATGCATGAACGAAAGCGGGACGGCGACCGTCCAAGCCATCGCATCGTGATATGGCACGACCAGAAAACGGTATTGGACAGAAGGTCGCACCAGGGAATAACCTGCAGCCAGTCCGATGCTTCGGCATCGATGAGCCCTCAAACAATGCCTCTTTCCCGGTATCCATGAACGTGCATTCCCAGGTTCCTCAAGAAGTGCTGCGACGTTTCATCACGACAGCCTTCGCCAGCCAAGGTCTGCCACCTGCAGACGCGAAACAGGTCGCCAGCCTGATGACAGAAGCCGACTTGCAGGGGAGCGACGGACACGGCGTGATCCGCCTGCCACAGTACCTGAAGCGACTGCGCGCAGGCGGCATCAACAAGCAGCCCAACATCCGCGTCATTTGCGAGCGCGCTGCGACGGCAGTGGTCGATGGCGACAACGGAATGGGCCACTTGGTGGTCTCCAGAGCTGTGGACATCGCGATCTCGAAAGCCCGCGAAACCGGCGTCGCATGGGTCTCAACGCGCTATAGCAACCACGCCGGTCCGGCCTCGCTGTATGCGAGGCGGCCGCTGCAGCACGACATGCTGGGTCTGTATTTCGCGGTGGGCAACGCGAATCACCTGCCGCCTTGGGGCGGCATGGAAATGCTGTTGTCCACTAACCCCATCGCCGCGGGGATCCCCGCGGGTGAAGAGCCTCCGGTCGTCCTCGACATGGCGACGACCGTCACTGCTTACGGCAAGGTCAAAGCGAAGGCAAAGCGGGGCGAGCAGATGCCTGTCGGCTGGATGATCGATCGCCAGGGACAGCCCTTGCTCGACCCCAACCGCGCGGGGGAAGGCTTCCTGCTGCCCATCGGTGGGCACAAGGGATACGGTCTTGCGCTGATCGTCGGGCTGCTGGCGGGGACACTGGGCGGCGCGGCGATGGGCCGCGATGTGGTCGACTTCAATGCCGATCATGTCTCCGTCACCAACACGGGACAGGCCATCCTGGTCATCGACCTGGCAGCCTTCGGGGACCCTGGACACTTCAAGGATCACGTCGACCGGCTGGTGCGCGACATCCGCAGCAGCGAGCGCCTGCCCGGTGTCGAGCGAATCTGGCTGCCGGGCGAGCAAAGCCTCCAGAAGCGGCAGCGTTACTCCGAAGTGGGCATACCCATCTCTGCCGCGCTGATGGATGAGCTCAACATGCTCGCGCGCGAACTCGGCATTGACCCACTCATGGCCGAGGTATCAGCATGATCGTCTCCAGGAACCCAGCTACCGGCGAGACACTGGTGCGCGTCGACGCGCACGACGCCTCGATCATCGAGCAACGCCTGGCGCGGGCACATGCCGCACAAAAGAACTGGGCGCAGGTGCCCTTGTGCGATCGTGCGGTCGTGTTGCAACGAGTTGCGCAGGAGTTGCGTCAACTGAAGGATGACCTCGCGCGGACGATCACACTCGAGATGGGCAAGCCGTTCGCAGAATCGATCGCCGAGGTCGAGAAGTGCGCCTGGAACTTCGATCACTACGCCGACGCGGCAACCGCAATGCTCGCGGACGAGATCGTCCCCAGCGGCGCCAGCGACAGCCGCATCGTCCATGACCCGCTAGGGCTCGTGCTGGCCGTCATGCCGTGGAACTATCCCTTGTGGCAGGTCCTGCGCGCGGCGGCGCCGATTCTCGTCGGCGGCAACGGCCTAGTCCTCAAACATGCCAGCAACGTGCCGCAATGCGCCCTCGCCATCGAGGCCTTGTGCCGGCGTGCCGGGCTGCCCGATGGGCTGGTGACGGCACTGCTGGTCGGTGCCGAGCGCGTTCCTGCCCTCATTGCCGACGACCGCATCAGCGCCGTCACATTCACGGGCTCGACGCCCGCAGGTCGAAGCATCGCCGCCGCCGCGGGCCAGTCGCTCAAGAAGCAGGTTCTCGAATTGGGTGGCTCGGACCCCTTCATCGTCCTGGCGGACGCCGAAATCGAGACTGCAGCAGCCATCGCTGTCAAAGCCCGCTTTCAGAACACGGGCCAGAGCTGTATCGCGGCCAAGCGCTTCATCGTCGAGCAGCCGGTAGCCGATCGTTTTGTCGAAGCCTTTTGCGAGCACGTGCGCAAGCTCGTCGTCGACGATCCCTTGAAGGCCGGGACCACCCAAGGTTCAATGGCCCGCACGAGCCTGCGCGAAGAGCTGGACGTGCAGGTACGAGCCTCCATCCAGGAGGGCGCCAGATTGCTGCTGGGTGGACGCCCGGTGCCCGGACCCGGCGCGTTCTATGAGCCGACGGTGCTGGACCACATGCGCCCGGAAATGACGGCTGCACGCGAAGAGACGTTCGGCCCCGCGGCAGCGATCATTCGGGTGCGCGATGCGGACGAAGCCCTCCTCGTGGCCAACGGTACCCCGTTCGGCCTTGGCGCGGCTGTATGGACCACCGACCTCGATCGCGCGGCCCGCCTGGCCAGGAAAGTCGATGCAGGCGCCGTGTTCGTCAACGGCCTCGTCGCTTCCGACCCGAGGCTGCCCTTCGGAGGCATCAAGGCCTCGGGCTATGGCCGCGAACTCGGTCGGCTTGGGCTGCTCGAATTCATGAATGCGAAAACCGTCTGGACTGGGCCTGCTCGGGCCTGAGAACAAGGAGAACTCTATGACTGCAAGCCACATCGTACTGCGCCCTGATCGGATCAAGGCTCACGAGCGCGGAGGGGGTGCGCGCACCACGCCCCTGGTCCTTCCATCGGTCGGCGCCACCACCTTCATCACCGGAATCACAGAATTTGCGCCGGCCGCGGCGATTCCGTTCCACAGCCACAACTGCGAGGAGAGTGTCGTGCTGCTGGAAGGCCAAGCCTACCTCGACATCGCGGGGGAGGTCCATGAATTGCGGGCGCTGGACACCACATTCATACCACCGAACGTTCCGCACCGCTTTCGCAACCGATCCGAGACCGAAGGCATGAAGATTCTTTGGATCTATGCATCGACCAATGCCACACGGACGCTCGTCGATACCGGCGAGACACGGCCCGTCACGGCCGAGCATTCGAATTAATACGACAAGGAGACATCCATGGGACTGCGATTCCTCGAACACCTGCTGATCCTCACCCACGACCCGGAAGCCACCCGGGACTGGTTCGTCGAAAACTTGGGCTTCCGCAACGGCGATCACCCGGAATTCGGCTTTCCGGTCTACTGGCTCTACATCGGCGACCAAGACGTCATCCACATCGGGAAGGCGCGCTACTCGAGCCACCAGGACACATATCTGAAGACGCCGACCGACAAGGAAGGCGAGGACTTCAGCGCGGCAGGCGCGCTCGGCTCCGGACGGATCGACCATCTTTGCCTCAACTGCGAAGGCATCGAGGAGTTCATCGAGCGACTGACTGCGAACGGCGTCGAGTTCAACGAGCGCAAGGCGCACAACTCGAACCTGTACCAGTTGTTCATGCGCGAGCCGATCAACGGCATCAAGGTCGAGCTGAACTTCGCTTGGCACGAGGCGGCGCGCATCGGCCGCGTGCCGGCATGGACCGACGCAGGTGCCAATGAGAGCACTACTGCCGAAGTGATGACCGCCAAGCCAGCGGTCCCGATCTCGAGCTTCTGACCTCCTCTCGCCCACGCCACGGCTGCTGCGCTAGCGGCCTCGGCGGAGCTTTGCCTGAAACCTTTCGCTTATGACGACCCAAATCACCGCAGTCCGTATCCATACCCCCGGGGGCCCTGAAGTGCTGCGGCTCGAGGAGTTCGAGCTGCCGCCGCCCGGCGCCGGCGAGGTACGCATCCGTCACACAGCTATCGGCCTGAACTACCAGGACATCTACACCCGTTCCGGCCAGTACCCGGCCCCCATGCCCAGCGGGCTGGGCACCGAAGCCGCGGGGGTCGTGGAAGCGCTCGGCGAAGGGGTCCGCGGCTTCGCTATCGGCCAGCGCGTCTGCTATGCCAGTGGTCCGGTACTCGGTGCGTGCGCAACGCACCGCAACTATCCGGCCGCGCGACTGCTGCACTCACCTGCGCACATGAAGGACGAGACGCTGACCGCCTCGCTGCTGAAGGGCATGACCGTCGAGTACTTGCTGCAGCGCTGTTACCCCGTGCAGCCCGGCCAGTTCGTGCTCATGCACGCGGCCGCCGGCGGCGTGGGTCTGCTGGCCGGCCAGTGGGGAAAGGCGCTCGGGGCGAGGATGATCGGCGTCGCGGCCGGCCGCGAGAAGGTGGCGCTTGCACTGGCCAATGGATACGAGTTCTGCATCGACCGATTGACCGAAGACATCCCTGCACGGGTGAAAGAGATCACCGGCGGACGCGGCGTGCCGGTGGTCTACGACTCGGTCGGCAAGGAAAGCTTCGAGGCGTCCTTGGCGAGCCTCGCGCCACGCGGCTATTTTGTCAGCTTCGGCACAACGACCGGCGCCCCCCCGCCGGTGCCGGCATCGACGCTGCAGAAGATGGGGTCGCTTTACTTCACGCGACCGACGCTGGTCACGTACACCGCTTCGGACGACGACTTGCGCAACTCCGCCGCCACGGTGTTCGCGATGTTCGAGCGGGGGGCCCTGCACGTGTCTGTGAACCAGCGCTATGCGCTGAAGGACATTGCGCGCGCGCATGCCGACCTCGAAGGCGGTCGCACGATGGGATCGAGCGTGATCCTGCCCTAAAGGACCGATCAGCCATGCCCGCCTACTGGATCGCCCGCGCCGCCGTGAAGGACCCAGCGCGATACAAGCGCTACACCGATCGCGTGCCTGCCATCGTCGCGGCGCACGGCGGCCGCGTCCTAGCGCGTGGCGGGCGCTTCAGGATTCTTGAAGGCCCGGCTGATTTCCATCGTTTCGTCGTCATCGAATTCGGCAGCTTCGAGGCTGGCATTGCCTGCTTCGAGTCGGCCGAGTATGTGGCCGCCGCTAGCGCGCGCCGGGGTGGTGCCGGTGTGGTCGAGATCGCCCTCGTAGAAGGAGGTGACGCAACACCCTGATTTCGAAAGCCGTGCATGGCTGGTCAGCCATGCCAACAAGAGCATGGAGACATCAAATGGAATCGAAAGAACGAATTGGACGCAGGTCGTTCGTCATGGGGCTGTCCGCTGTCATGGCCGCGCCCAGGGTCCTGGCCTCGGATGCTTTTCCCAACAAGGCGGTCAAGCTAGTCGTGCCGTTTCCGCCCGGCGCCAACGTCGACGTCATGGCTCGCATCTTCGCTGAGAAGCTGTCGCGGGAGTTCGGACAGGCGTTCGTCGTCGAGAACAAGCCGGGTGCCGGCGGCTCGTTGGGTTGGAACACCGTCATGGAACGAACCGCCGATGGCTACAACCTGTTCTATTCGGTGCGATCGATCATGGGAATCACGCCGCACGTGTTTCCCAAGATGAAGCTAAACCCGGTGAAGGACTACACCGCCATCAGCCAGGTCTGCACGCTTCCGCATGTGCTGATCGCGACGCCGAATGCGCCCTTCTCGAACATGAAGGAGTTGGTCGACTATGCGCGCAAGAACCCGGGCAAGCTCGACTACGCGTCGCTGGGCGTCGGCTCGCATCCCCATCTGGCCGTCGCGTACTGGGCGCAGCAGCTGGACCTCAAGATCAATCACATCCCGTACACCGGCAATCCAGCGACGGATGTGATGGCGGGCACCGTACCGATCTTCCTCGAAGGTTCCGGCACCGCGGTGCCGCGAGTGCAGTCGGGCGGCGTCAAGGCCATCGCCGTGAGCGGCGCCAAGCGCATCGAATTCCTGCCCAACGTGGGAACCATCAACGAGTACAAGCCGGGGCTGGATGAGGACGGGACCATCGGAAGCACATGGCACGGCTTCTTTGCCCGGCGCGGCACGCCTGCGGAGATCGTCTCGGCACTTAACAAGCAGATGGTCAAGATCGCGCAGGACCGCGACACCATCAGACGCCTGATGGAGTTCGCCGCCGTCGGCACCGGCACCAGCGCCGAGGCGCTCAACACCGCGATGGCGAAGGACTACGAGTTCTGGGGTGACATCGTCCGCAAGCTGGAGATCACCACCACCTGAACCTCGCTCGAAACATGGACTAAGCACCTGCGCGTCACGCACGAAAACGAGTCCGATCTGGCGACATCGAGGTCCAGCGTGTAGAGGTGGGCTGCGGTGAATCGCCCCGGCTTCCCTAGACACTTTTGAGCCGTTGGAAATAGCGTCGTTCGAACTCTACGGGCGACAAGTCGCCGGCGGTGTTGTGGCGACGCCTGGGGTTATAGAACATCTCGATGTAGTTGAAGACATCGGCCCTGGCCTCATCGCGCGTCGAATAGATCTGTCGGCGAATGCGCTCTCGCTTGAGCAATTGGAAGAAGCTCGCGTAGGAGGCCGGCACGCTGTAGCGGTTGCGCTCGAAGTGCACCAGGCAGGTGGGCGAGACACGCTTGGTGTGCTCGACGAAACCATCGAAGGGCCTGGGCACCGGCATGAGCAGCGCACGCTCCTGCACCCAGACTTCGGCGATGGTGCCCGGCAGCTTGCCGTGGGCGATCTGGCCCCACAGCGCCTTGCAGCGCTCCTCCAGCCAGCCGTTGAGCAGCGCCAGCGTGGCAAACGCAGGCACGGGCTGCCACAGTCGGTGCCGCGCATCACGCACGTTCTTCTCGACCTGGCCCTTCTCCCGGCCGGAGGCCGGGTTGCAGAACTCGGCCTCGAACAGGTAGTGACTGACCATGGCGCCGAAGCGCGCGTTGATGTCTCGCTCCTTGCCGCGGCGTACCTTGTCCACGGCCGTCTTCATGTTGTCGTAGATGCCCCGTCGCGGTACGCCGCCGAGCACCTCGAAGGCTCGGTCGTGCGCGTCGAACAGCATCTCGTGGGTCTGCAGCAGATAGGCGCGCACGATGAACGCGCGGCTGTGGCTGAGCTTGAAGTGCGCCACCTGCAGCTTGGTGCGCTCGCCGGCGATGACAGCCCAGTCCTCGCTCCAGTCGAACTGGGTCACTTCTGGATGGAAATCAACACCCTGCGCGCCGCTGGCATCTTCTCGCGGCAGGTGCGCGAGATCCGGGAACTGCTGCCCCGGTACGAACAGGACAATCTCTTTGATTCGTCGAAATTCAAGCGACGGTTCCCGGAGTTCAAGGTGACGACCTACCGGGAAGGGCTCGATCTGATTCGGCGTGCGTCGATGGGCAAGTAGACGGGAGACGACCCGCCGCCGGTGTGTCGGGGCGCGCCTCGGGACATCCGCACCGTGGCCACCCGTTTGAAGGGGGCATACGCGAAGGGCGGCCAGCGCAGCACGCCGGTCCCGTCCATCGCGATCCTGGCGGAGGAGCGTTGTGGCTTCTTCAACCTGTTTCAGGCCGAGGAAGCAATTGACCGAGCCGCTGCATGCGATGGTCGATAGCCGGCCATCGCATGCCCTGCGTCTCCCGTTCACTAGCGGAGCGGACTTCCGAGTTCAGAATGAAGACGCCCTCTCAGGAGCGCTCTTTGCTTTTTGACAGGTCAATCCTTTTTGAACGCGCGAGCCGCCTCAGCCGTATCAAGGGCCTCCCGCAACAGCTTGATTCGACCGTCCTCTGCGATCAGAACCCCTGCGTAGACTTGCCGGTAGATCTTGCCGGTGTCCGGAACCAGTGCCTCGACCCTGTACTCGGCAAACACTCGATCGGGCGTCTGGATCCAGAACGTAGGCTCTTGAAAAGCGAAGTCTGGAACTTTCTTCAGTAGCCCCGTCAGCAAATCGGCAACCGCGGCCGGCCCCTGGGCTCGCGCATTGACGGTTGGCAGTTCCAGGATGCCGTCTTCCGCAAACAGTGCCCCGGCTGCCTCGGGATTCGAGACGCTGTTCAGATAGGCATTGAGGAGATCGGTTGCGGTGGTCAGTTTGGTCATTTGCAATTCCTTGGATGCGTGGGCAGGTCAGACTTGGGCCATGCCGCCATCGACGAAGAGCTCGATGCCGTTGACGAAGCTTGCGGCATCGGAGGCGAGGAAGGCGACGGCCTTGCCGATTTCGCCGGGCTCGCCCAGGCGGCCCAGCGGTACCTGCGATGCCAGGTGGTCGAAGAGCCCCTGGCGCGCCTCCTCGGGCACGAGGTCGCCCAGGCCGGGTGTGCGGATCGGGCCGGGGCTCACGGCGTTGACGCGGATGCCGCGGTCCTTGAGGTCCAGGGCCCAGGAGCGCGCGAAGTTGCGCACCGCCGCCTTGCTCGCGCTGTAGACGCTGAAGCTGGCCGTGCCCTGGATGGAGGTGGTGGAGGAGGTAAGGATCACCGAGGCCCCGTTGCTCAGCAGGGGCAGCGCCTTCTGCACCGTGAACAGCACGCCGCGCACGTTGGTGCCGAAGATGCGATCGAAGTGCTCTTCGGTGATGGCGCCCAGCGGCATCATGTCGCCGCCGCCGGCGTTGGCGAACAGGATGTCCAGCCGGCCGGCCGCCTTCGCGATGTGCGCGTAGACGGCATCAAGGTCCGACAGCACCGACGCGTCGGCGCGCAGCGCCGTGGCGGAAGAGCCGATCTGTGCGACCGCCGCGTCCAGCTCCTGCTGGCGACGGCCGGTGATGAAGACGCGCGCGCCCTGCGCCGCGAGTTCCTTCGCGGCTCCGAGGCCGATGCCGCTGCTGCCGCCGGTGACCAAGGCGATCTTGCCTTCGAGTTGCTTGTTCATGGTGTGCTCCGTTTCGTGAATGAATGAGGATGGATCGATGCCTCTCGACGGTCCCGCTGCGCTTCTGCAGCGGCGCTTCGCTTGAGGCATGGAGCAAATGTAGGTTTCGCTGATTGAATGAAAAAGCGAACTGAATGGAATAACTATCCATGTACATGGATAATCAAGGGCTTGTTCTGCAGCTAGGAATGCCCATGGACCAACTGCTGGCGATGCGCGCCTTCGCCCGCGTGGTGGAAGCCGGCGGATTCACCCGCGCGGCCGATTCGCTCGACATGCCTATCGCCACGGTGAGCAAGCTGGTGCGCGAACTGGAGGCCCATCTCGGGGTGTCGCTGCTGCAGCGCACGACCCGGCGCGTGACGGTGACGCCGGAAGGCCAGGACTACCACGCCAAGTGCACGCGCATCCTGCGCGATCTGGAAGACATCGATGCCTCGTTCAATCTCGCGCGCGGCAGGCCGCGCGGGCATCTGCGCATCGACGTCGGCGGCTCCACCGCGCGCGACGTGCTCATTCCGCTGCTGCCGGACTTCGTGGCGCGCTACCCCGACATCCGCATCGACCTGGGCGTGTCCGACCGTCCGGTGGACCTGATCGGCGACAACGTCGACTGCGTGATACGCGGCGGTCCGCTGGAAAGCTCGTCGCTGGTGAGCCGCCGCGTGGGCGAGGCGGTGATGATCACTTGCGCCACGCCCGGCTATCTCAAGCATTACGGCACGCCTGCCTACCCCGACGAGTTGAAGAACGGCCACCGGCTGGTGAGCTACGTGTCCAGCCAGACGGGCCGGGCCACGCCGTTTCGATTCGAGCGGGGCGGTGAGAAGACCGAGATCAAGGTCGAGCATCGCATGGGCGTCAACGAGAGCAACGCACATCTGGCCGCGTGCGTGGCAGGTCTGGGGATCGTCCAGACCTTTGCCTACGCTGCCGCCTCGGCACTGCGCGACGGCTCGCTGGTGGAAATCCTGAAGGCTTGGCGGCCAGCGCCCTATCCGTTCCACGTCGTCTATCCGCAAAACCGGCATGTCACCCATCGGCTGCGGGTCTTCATCGATTGGGTGGTCGAGGTCTTCCCTGGGCGACTCAATGAAGGCAAGTTTCCCACGAAGACAGCATCTTCCTACGCCAGGCCGCGTACACGGCACGCAGGGCGAACTGGCTAGTTCCTGGGGCGCTCCTCTTTAAGAGACCCAAGCAGGCACCGTTCTCGGTTCTGCCCTCGGTCAGCACATGCGCGGGGTGGTTGCCATGGTCGTGCGACGCGGTGCCAGTACTCAGGCGGCTCCGTCGCGGGGCGCGGAGAGGAGCTGAAGCTCCCAGCCCAGCGCAACGCCCGTTCCCCCCGAATGCTCGGCCAGCACGGGCGACAAGGTTTCGAGGTACTGGGTTCCAGCCCAATCCCGTTGCCACTCGGAGACGATCGCCAGCCAGGTCATGGGGTTGGCCCCCGCGCGGATCATCCTGAGGACTGACATTTCGTGCGCTTCGCGGCTCACGTCGCCCGAGGCGTCGCTGCCCGTAGCTCGGACAGCAACTCTCTGAAGCCTTCTTCCTCTATGGGAGATTCCGCGCCGTAGGTGACTGGCTGCGAATCGACGGTTTGGACCTGGTCCCATACGACCCGCTGAATGAAGAATTTCCTGCCCTCTGGGATAGCGGACCAAGACGCAGACGGCTTAAATGATGGGTAACGGAATCTGATGGCTCCTGACTCGCAGGGAATCTCGGCGATGTTGAGGTCAGCTTCGATGGCCATGCTGTTGGCTTCGACCGGCAAATTGGCCACTCCCAAGTCAGGACAGCCATCCGCCTCGACTGCCTCACTCCCTGAGCGTGAAGACCACCGAGAGGTACGACACCGGCCCTGCAAGGATCGCCTCGATCCCATGCAGCGCTGTCGCATCGAACAGCAGCGTGTCCCCTGCCCCCACCTCCACCGCCTTCGCGCCGTAGCGGTAGGTCACCGCCCCGGACAGGAAGTACAGGAACTTGAGCCCCGGATGCTGGAAGGTCACGTATGGCCCCGCCTCCGGCAACAACGTCACGAGGTAAGGCTCGACGAAGAGATTGCCCGACAGCGAGTGCCCCAGCAACTCGTAGCGGTAGCCCGCCACGGCCCCGATGCGGTCGACCGCGAGCCCCTGCCCTGCCCGCACATGGCAGAAGTCCGTGCGCCGGGCCTGGTCTCCGAAGAAGCGCGACACAGGCACATGCAACCCCTGCGCGAGCCGCTCCAAGGTCTCCACCGACGGCGAGACCAGCCCCCGCTCGATGCGCGAGAGCATCGAGGCCGAGATTTCCGACGCCAGCGCCAGTTGGCCCGCAGACCGCCCCGCCGCCATGCGCAGCGCCCTCACCTGCGCGCCGATGCGCGCGGCGGACAAGCTGCGCACGACAGGCGCAGGTCGCCGGGACCGCACACGCGTCACGGAGACCGGCAAACGCAGCGGGCGAGCCGTCGGCAGGGGTGAGGCAATAGGGTGACGCGCCATGTGAATCTTGTGCCAGCGATGAAGGCTTGAAACGGGGCTGACCAAGTTCTCCAGCGGCTTCCTCGATCCAATTTCGAGCGGGAGAACAGGCTACCTCCATTTTGTACCATACAGGCGGGTGCATAAAGGAGCCCGCGCGATGAGAGTCATCGCATGCGATCGACGCAGGATCCCGCGCTGCTGAAAGCCTTTGCGGCCGAGCTGAAGGCTCGGCGAGCAGAGCGCGGCTTCAATCAGGAGGAGCTTGGATTTGCGTCGGGGCTCAATCGCACATTCATCGCCAAGCTCGAGACCGGCACCTCGAGTCCTTCGCTGACGAGCCTCGTTCTTCTGTGCAACGGGCTCGAGACCGATCCAGCAGAGCTCATGCACTCCCTCATGAAGCGCTATAGGAAGGAACTTCGAGCCAAGCCGGCCACCGGATAGCGCGCCCGGGAGATTCTCGACCTTGGCAGTCAGAAGGAACCAATGGATGCGGATTCCCAAGCGGTTCCCTGACGTTCGGCATACCGAACGTCAGGAGAGAAAGTGAGAGGGGAATACAACGCACCGCCAATGCAGCAGCGATCCGAAAGCTAGGCTGCGCGCAATAGCCCCGAGATGCGGGGTTTCTTACAGATCAGCAGCGCGATCAAGTCTCAAGCGATGTGCGCGGGCAACGCCGAACAAGTACGCACAGCCTCCGTCACACTCTTTGACTGAGTGCCTTTTCGATCTTCTTGTCGGTCTTGTACTGGCCCAACGCGTACACCGCCCATATCGTCGCGGGCAGCCATCCGATCAAGGTAATCTGAAGAATCAGACAGATCACGGCGGCGACCGGCCGACCGATCGTGAAGAACGCCAGCCACGGCAAAATCAAGGCGATCAACAGACGCATCGCTCATCCTTTCTGCTGCGCAAATCTCCAAGCCTGTCCCACGAAGCTCGCTTCGAGCAGCGACGCTACGTTCACGACTGAGGTTACCTGAAGGGAATCGCTTCGCGCCAGACCCCAGCTCATCACGGATCGCTGCTTCAGAGTCTGCCCCGCCAAGGTTGCCGTCCGCTGGATTGAGCGCTCTGGCGGGACCATTTAGCCTCGCGAATGCTGGAGGAAGTAGCCAATCCGGCCCGTAATTCCGGCGCTTTCGCCGCTTGGCCGCAGCGACAGGGCGCGGCGTGCATGGATCCCGCGCCGTGCCTTCGGCAGCATACGAATGCATCCCGGGGGCCAGTCGGCTTTATCCATGCGCCGTGCTCGGCGCATGGCCCATCGAACGACCGTCTGAATCAAGCGACTCCGACTCGACCTCACAAGGAACAACGCCTTATTCCGGATGCGGGCTCGATGTCGATCTCGGACGAGTCCCCACGACGGCTCCTTCGAAGCGATGTCTTCGACCCATCGCATCGATCCAGAGGCGTTCCAAGAAGGTCGGATGTTGCGGGTGCTGTGAGCGAGCGAGGTCGGTACGAAGCGGCTCGTGCTCGCGGACCTCGCAAGCGGAAGCTGGACCGCCGGGTGCTGCGATCCCGCTGGCTGAATCTCGACCAGCGGCGGCGAACGGCTGAACTTGAATTGACTGCAGTTGGGCAAGTCCTCGGCGCAAACAGATCCTGAGAGACATACGTCGCGCCCGATCACAGGATTCAGCGCCGAAGAAAATTCAGCAGCTGCGCCGCGAGTTCCACGGGTTTCTCCTCGGCCATGTGATGCCCGCAATCGAGCGAACCGCCTCGCAGATCGCTGGCCCAGGACGCCCACACGCCGAGCACATCGCCATAGAGCGCTTCTAGGTCATCCTGCTTCGCCCACATGCACAGCATCGGGCATCGAATCTTGCGGCCGCCTCGGCGGTCTTCTTCGTCGTGCATGCGATCGACGCCCAGTCCCGCGCGATAGTCTTCCACCATCGCATGCACGGCGTCCGGGTCGTGAATGGCCCGCCGGAAGTCTTCGAACGCTTCGGCGCCCATGTGCTTCGGCGATCCGCCATACCAGGCGTCGGGGTCGGCGAGGATGGCGCGCTCGGGCTTGTCGGGCTGCGCATAGAAGAACCAGTGCCACCACCGTTGCGCAAAGCGGGCGTTGCAGCGCTCCAGCGCCTCGACGATGGGAACCGCGTCCAGCACCACGAGGCGGCTGATCGCATCCGGATGGTCCATGGCGGCCCGGAATGCCACATAGGCACCGCGATCATGGCCCACCACCGCGAAGCGCGAATGCCCGAGCCGCCGCATGAGCTGTACGCAGTCGGCCGCCTTCGCGCGCTTGGACGAGCCTGCGTGGTCCGCCGTGTCCGCCGGTTTGGAAGACTCGCCGAAGCCGCGCAGGTCGGGACATACCACCGTAAAGTGCCTCGCCAGCAACGGCGCCACCTGCGCCCAGGTGGCGTGGGTACGCGGGTGCCCATGCAGCAACAACACCGGCGCGCCGGTGCCGCCATGGCGCACATGCAGCGTCGCGTCCTTCAGCACCAGGCGCTCTTCAGTGAAGCCCTCGAACATGGTTCCTCCGTCGAATCGGTCCTTCCCGGCGACGCACGCGGCCGCGCCGCGAATCGTGCAACTACTTCGAAGCGGGCGGACCCGTGTTGTCCTGCAGCGGCGTCGCGGCGCCTCGAGCAGGGACTTCGCCGGGTGCTTTTTTTGGCTCGTGCATCCCATAGGCGAAGAGCAAGCAGGCAACGCTGACCACGGCCGCCGCGAGCAGCGCGGCCATGAGACGGCGGCCAATGCGCATCTTCGTGTCCCGATGTCTGCGGTGCATTTGGGTTCCTCATTCAGTGCGTCACTCACAAAGCTCCCGCCCGACAGTTCAACAAGCCGGATCACGAGAGATTGAGAACGCCTACCCCGAAGGCTCCGTCTTGCGCAGCCCCCGTAGGTTGAGGGCAGCCAGGCAGACCTGCAGCGCGATCAGTGCAAAGGCGCGGCTGTGCCAGCTCCACGCTGTCCACAGCACGTTGCTGAGCAGGAACACCCAGAAGCCCGAGTTTCTGCGCCGCCTCGTATCGGATGCAACCAGCCAAGCCGCGGCGAGTGATGCCAGAAAAGCCGGCCACTGAATCAGATCCAGCATGTCGTCCATGAGATTGTTCTCATCGCAATTTCGGATCGAACGCCAACGACGCCGATCCTCGGAGGTCCTCACGCTCGGGAAGGACATCGCGACAAGGTAGGCAGACTGCCCACCGCGGCTCGTCGGCGGGCCGCTCTCGCAGTTGTAGGAGGAACCGCGAGCGCGGGCCCGCCCTATGGGCCTGCGGGCGGTCGTCGCCGAAGGCGCTCGCACGGGGTTCGCGAACGACCGCACCTGTTCCCACAACCCCCGGCATCGGCGAAGCTACACGAACAGCCGACGCATGAGGCTCACCTCTCAAATCCGACGGATGGCCATGTGGCCCAGAAATCCCCCCCGCATTGCGGGCTCGCCATCGGCCGAACGCTGGGCCCTCTCAGGCCATCGGCCCGGGCGCCTTGAGATACCGCTCGCGAATCGCCTTCGCCGACCAGTAGGTCAGCGCCGCCACCAGCCCGGTCGGGTTGTAGCCCAGTCCCTGCGGGAAGGCCGAGCCGCCTGGCACGAAGACGTTGTGCACGTCCCAGCTCTGCAGGTAGCGGTTGACTGCGCTGGTGCCCGGGTCGATGCCCATGATCGCGCCGCCGTTGAGGTGGGTGGTCTGGTAGCCCACGACGTCGAAATGCTCGCCGAGGTTCTTGACGAGAACGCGCAAAGCCTTCGGGCCCATGACCTCGGCGATGCGCTGCATCTTCTGCGCCATGAAGCGCGTCATGCGGATGTCGTTGGCCTTCCAGTCGAAGGTCATGCGCAGCAGCGGCAGGCCCCATGCGTCCTTGTAGGTCGGATCCAGGCTCAGGTAGTTGTCGCGGTAGCTCATGTGCGCGCCATGCGCGTCCATCGAGATCGTGTGGTTGTAGTTGTCGGCCACGGCCTTCTTCCAGCCGCTGCCCCAGGCCGGCGCGCCGTCGGGCAGCGAGATGCCGCTGATGGGCTTGGTGCCGGCCTGGTTGACCCACATCGGCGAGCCGCCGACGAAGCCGGCGGGGCCGTGATCGAAGTTGTCGGCGTTGAAGTCGTCGATCGCGACGCCGTTGCCGCCCGCGCCGATGAAGGGATTGGCGTGCACGTCCTTGTCGAAGTAGGCCTTGATGGTCGCCATGTTCTGGTAGGCGAAGTTGCGCCCCACCGTGCCCTTGCCGGTGGCCGGGTCGTACGGCGTGCCGATGCCAGACAACAGCATCAGCCGCACGTTGTGGAACTGGAAGGCCGCGATGACGACGATGTCGGCCGGCTGCTCGACCTCGCTGCCCTGCGCATCGAGATAGGTCACGCCGGTCGCGCTGCGGCGATCGCCCGAGAGGTTCACCCTGAGCACGTGGGCGTTGGCGCGCAGTTCGAAGTTCGGCGCCAGCCGCAGGGCCGGCAGCACGTTGACGTTGGGCGAAGCCTTCGAGTAGTTGTAGCAGACGTAGCCGCTGCAGTAGCCGCAGAAGTTGCACGGCCCCATCTGGCAGCCGTAGGGGTTGGTGTAGGGGCCGGCGGCGTTGGCCGAGGGCAGGTCGTAGGGATGGTGGCCGAGCTTGTGCGCCGCCTCGCCGAAGCGCTGCGCCGACACCGTGCGCTTCTGCGGCGGCAGCGGGAAGTCGCTCGACCGGTCCGGTGCGAACGGGTTGCCGCCCTCGCCCACCCGCTTGCCCGCCACCGTCCATGCCGCGCCCGAGGTGCCGAAGACCTTCTCCGCGAAGTCGAAATGCGGCTCCAGCTCCTCGTAGCTGACGCCGAAGTCCTGGATGGTCATGCCCTCGGGAATGAACCTGCGGCCATAGCGCTCCTCGTAGTGGCTGCGCAGCCGCAGCTCGACGGGATCCACGCGGAAGTGCACGCCCGACCAGTGCAGCCCCGCCCCGCCCACGCCGGTGCCCGGCAGGAAGGCACCCAGCTGCCGATAGGGCAGCGCCGTGTCGTTCACCCCGTGGCGCACGGTGACCGTCTCGCGCGAGACGTCCTGGAAGAGCTTGCGGCGGATGCTGTAGGCCAGTTCGTCCAGCACCTTGGGATAGATGCCGTCGGTGGCGGTGTCGCGCATCGGCCCGCGCTCGAGTGCGACCACGTTCAGACCGGCCTCGGTCAGTTCCTTGGCCATGATCGCGCCGGTCCAGCCGAAGCCGACGATCACCACGTCGGCCTTCTTCATCGTGCGCGCCGCCATCAGCTTCGCCTCCCGCTCAGGGCCACCGGCGGCAACGGGTACGGCACGTCGCGCTCGACCCAGTCCATGAAATCGGCGCGCACGCCCGGAAAACCGATCAGCTTCCAGCCGACCAGGCCGCGGTTGCCGCCATGCACGGGATCGGCAAAGAAGCCTTCGCGCACGTTCTGCAGCAGCAGCGAAAAGAAGAGCCCGGCCGGCACGGTGTCGAACTGCGCCTGCCCCGCTTCGATGGCGTGCAAGGCCGCGTCCTGCGCATCCGCGGCGAGCTGCGCAAAGGGCTTGCCGTGGGCCTTGCGCACGAAGCCGTCGGCGGCGGCCAGGCCCAGCCGATAGATCTGCTGCGGCGTGAGCTGCGACTGATAGCCCAGCGTGGCCGGTGCATCGGCCTGGAACGGGCCCTGCATGTACCACAGCGCCCCCGTGGCCCAGGGCGTGTCCATCTGCCGGTCGATGAATTCCGGCACGCCCGCCTCGATCGCCCCCGGCCCCAGCGCATCGCTCGGAATCAACCGACCGCTGGCAGCACGGACAAAGGCCCATTCGTCGGCCGTGAAAAAGCGCGGCGTGTAGGGCTGCGTCTCCGGGGCTGCGCCCGCCTTGCCGGGCGTTGCCGCGGCCGGACGGCTGTCGCAGGCAGGCAGCGCCACGGCGGCGAACGTCGCTGCGCCCAGGCCCTTGAAGAGCCGGCGCCTGGAAGAAGAATCCGGGGAAGAATCGGGTGGGTTCGGTGCGGTCACGGTGATGCTCCTGTAGAGGGCCGGGCCCAGGCCTATCGGGCGGCCGGCGCCTGCGCGGCCATGTCCTTCTCGACGGCCTGGCGAATGGGGCCGACCTGCGCCGCGTCCACCTTCGGCGCCTGGTTGCCCCAGCTCTGGCGCACGAAGCTCGCGAGCTGCGCGACCTCGTCGTCCGACAGGCGCCAGCCAAAGCCGGGCATGGCCAGTTCGGAAGGCGCCGTGCCCGTCGCGGGCAACTGGCTGCCTTGCAGGATCAGCCGGATGACCGAGCTCGGATCGGCGGTCAACACGGTCGAGTTGCCGGCAATGCGGGGAAAGACCCGCGCATAGCCCTTGCCATCGCTGCGGTGACAGCCCGCGCAGTTGTCCGCGTAGAGCTCGGCGCCGCGCGTCGCGTTGACGCCCTGCCACAGGGCCATGGCCGTGGCGGGGTCCGGCTTGAATGCCGACACCGCATCGGCGCTCGGCTCCAGCGTCTTCAGATAGGCGGCGACGGCGTTCAGGTCCTCGTCGCTCAGGTGCTGCGTGCTGTGCACGATGGCGTCGTTCATCGGACCGCCGACCACCGCGTGGGACGGGTTGCGCGCCGCCCGCAAGGTGGCGACGATGTCGGCCGCCGACCAGCCCCCCAGGCCATCGGCAGGATTGCCGCGCAGAGTCACCGCGACCCATCCGTCGATGAGCGGACCGCCCGCCAGGTAGGCGGACCCGGACTCGTCCAGCGCCTTCTCCTGCATCGTGACCGACCGCGGCGTGTGGCAACTGCCGCAATGGCCCAGGCCCTGCACGAGGTACGCACCGCGGGCCACCGACATGTCCGCATAGCGGTGGGCATCGAAGGCGACGGCATCGGGCCGGGGCGCGAAGGCCTTGCGCCACAGCGCCAGTGGCCAGCGGATCGACAAGGGCCAGACCAGGCCGCGCGGATGCGGGGTCGCCGGCGCCGGCGTCACGCCCTGCATGAAGAAGGCATACAGCGCGCGCACGTCGTCGTCCGTCATGCGCGCATAGGAGGGAAACGGCATCGCCGGATACAGGGAGTCGCCATCGGCCCGGATGCCGTGGCGCACGGCGCGGTCGAAGTCGTCCAGCGAGTACCGGCCGATGCCACTGTCGCGATCGGGCGTGATGTTGGTGCTGTAGATCGCGCCGATGGGCGAGGCCAGCGGCAGCCCACCCGCGAAGGGCGCGCCGCCCGACGCGGTGTGGCAGGCCACGCAGTCGCCCGCCTGCGCCAGGTACTGCCCCTTGGCCACCAGGCCCGGCGAACGGCCGTCCGCGCCAGCGGCGAGGGCCCTCGTGGACGTCGGCCACAGCGCCAGCGCCAACAGGACTGTGAAGACGAGTGCCGCAAGGCCGAGCACGACCCATAGGTACTTTTTCAGCATCGATGCGCTCCTCTCGGGGGCGGTGCGTTTACAGCGTGAGGGATGTCGACGGGCATTTCCAGCGCCAGCATGCGGGCCCGAAGGCACGCGACGCTTCGAACAGTTTGCAGCAAGGCCGGATTTCCTGCATCGAAGTCGCCGTCGCCGCTGCGTTCGACGAAGGGATGCCGGCCCTGCGAGCTGGCCTCCAAGGCATGGCTGTGTCCGCTTCGATGTGGGGGCTGCCGCTGCCCTGCAGAGAAATGCGGCATGGTGACCGAGTTCGATGCGACCTGCTTCGACCTCATCCCCGGCGAACGGATCGTCTGTGCCTGAGAGATGCAACTGGACGGCCGCAAGATCTCGATCTCGCTCGCCACCCTCGAATTCAAGGCCCCGGCCACGGCGACCCGGCTGATCATGACGGAACAGGGCGCCCTGCTCGAACGACTTCGACGACAACGGAAGCCGGGAGCGCGGCGATGCACCAGCTTGCATTCACCGCCTTCTCGCCGGAGCACCGGCATCACCGGCAGCCTGCTGGGATCGGGTTTGGTCGGCTCTGCATCCCGGCGTCGCATGCTGGAAGCCCCAACAGCCGCATACACGAACTGCCGCACAACTGGGATCTGTCACCCGGATGCTCCCGGATCGGGCGCATACTGCAAAATTGGCTTAAGCCGTAGGGAATGATGCCCGACACTGAGACACCCTTGCGACTCGCGCGACGCCACGTCGCGTACGGCTCTCGCCTCGTTGACGAACAGGCCGTGCGGGTTGCTCGAATGGACCCTCACGGCGACCAGGTAGGCCTTGCTATTGTCTTGCTGGAAACGATGAAGCAGACGCTGGCCGTATTTGTGGCCGACCTGGCACGCCTGGAGGCGAAGTCCTCCTGAAGCTTGGACTGGCTGGCAGGGCAGTTCGCGCACGACGATGCGGCTTGGTCAGAAGCTGCTGTCGCCGTTCGAAGTGCGCCATCCTCTGTTCAAAGCGCTGGCTGGCGATGTCTCGCAGCGAAGCCACCCGTGCCAAAGCTTGCGCCGGATCGCGCCCTCGTTTGGCGATCTGCTCTGCCCATTTCATCGCAAACTCAACCCCTCGTTCGGCCGCCATCCAAGCCGCGAGCTCTTCGCAGGAACTGAACACTTCGCTGGCTCGTTTGTGACCTTTCTTGGGTGAGTTGGAGCGTGAAGGATGGACACCAAATGCCGCAGATGCCGACACCACTTTGAGGTGAGCAGCGGCCACACTCAAAATAGTATGCTCAGCGCGCCGCGCAGGCGCAACAAGAGGAGCTGCGACGGTGAGGGACCTTTGACATCGCCTCGAAGGTCACACCGGGGGACACGCCGTTGGGCGCGAACACCTGTGCGGGTCGCATCTCGATGCGCGCTCCACCTTCATGCACACCACCGGTACGTGCGCACGAACGCCACGCATCGGACCTGCTTTCAATCCAAACTTCAATATGCCGTCAAGCAGCTTTCCAAGAATCCTCGATGTGTGTACTGCGCGGAGCACGGCACTCTTGCTGGGCCTCGCGCTCTCGCTGCCTGGGGTGGCACAAACCGCCGCGCCGACGGTGCGCGTGCAATCCGACCTGAAGGACATTCGCATCCAGGCGATCACCAGCCTGCCCAAGGCAGGCGGCAGTGCCGACGATCGAAACGGTTGCCCGTGGCGCGTGATCCGGCCGAAGTCGGCGGCGGCCAAGCTGGTGGCTGCACAGGGATGGGCGGTGACGGCGGACGTGCCGCTGGGCGCCTACCGCGCGGTCAGCTTTGCCGGCCAGATGGAAGCCGGCACCAGCGGCACCTGCGGCATCACCCAGGGCAACGTGGCGGTGTTCGACGGCGACAAGCTGCTCGCGCTGGCCTACGGCAAGTCGGCGGAAGATACCGCCATCGGCAACCTGACGGCACTCGAGGGCGGCACTGTCCGGGTGTGGGACGGCGACGCGGTCGGCTCGCCAGTGGGCGACCTGCGCATCGAGGCAGACGGCACTGTGCACCTGGGAAAGCTGGCCGATGAGGAGTCGGTCTGCAAGGGCCAGGCGAAGGTGCCGAACGTCTACGGCATGTCGATCGACAAGGCGCGCAAGGTGCTCGCCGCCAAGGGCTGGAAGCCCGTGCGGGGCGGGGCCAGTCCTGAACCGAGGCAGGCCGCGCTGGTCAGGCGCGGCATCGCCGAGGCCGAGTCCTGCGCGGGCACCGGCCTTGGCTATTGCGATTTCGGCTACGCCGGCCCGGCCGGCAGGCTGACCTTGACCACCATAGGCGAAGACGCCCTTCCGAGTGTCTCGGACTACGCCGTCATGTGCCGTTGAATCCACACCACCTTGGCGGACCTCATCGAACCCAAGGAGCACGCCGACCGCGACGCCTTTTTTTGCGCGCTCGTAGCACCGGCCTGCGCGCCGCGTCGGCATGCCCCAATGCCACGCAATCCAGCGAAGGAAGCCACGTGAAGCGCACTGCGACCTCCCGAAAGCTTGCGCACGGCAATGGCACGCAGGATGTGCGATCAACCCGCGGCAGCGTCGTCCGGTCACCCTTGCGCGCCATGCCCCAGCCGGAGGGCAACGGCTCGCTGGCCTGATTCCCCGTCTGGCCGGCAACCCGCACGGCTGAGTGCGGCGGCAACCTCGATCATGCGAGTGGTGGTGCAAGGCTGCATCAGCCCCGCCACCGCAGCCGGGCGCACGACCCGCGCCGCGAACCATGCCCGGGTGTGTATCGGCCTTGCCCGATGGCCCGATGGGCGGATGGGCGGATGGCCCAGGTGAGCCACCTGCGCCAAGCGTCGGCCACGATGCGAAGCCAGTGACAACCGGCGATGTCACCGCGCTGCGGGCCGCCTCGAAGCAGTGGCTGTCGATCCGAACGGCCGGTCAGATGTCACCGAAGCGTCCTGCCCGAGTCCCAGCGCGAACCCTGCGCCGCCACCGGCGAGGCATTGCGCGATGAAGCTCGCGCCGTGATGGAAATGGAAGTCAACTGCATTCCAGGGGCGGTGTCTTCCTACAGCCGGCCGCCCTGCAGCCCCAATGCTCGCCCTCCTCACCTTCACTGAACGTCCGCATGGCCGATATTCATTTCCCGAACTCCTGGGCCGTTGCGAGGACGGCAAAGCGCTGGATCGGCGCTGCCATCGCATGCGCCGGTGTCCTGGTGCTGATCGTCGAAGGCGTGCAGCTTGCCCGGTCCGGCTCTGCCACCGGCGCTGCGCTCACCGGCGGGTGCATCGCGGCGCTGGCCACCGCACTCGGGACCGTGCCGGTTCTTCTTTCGCAGCAGTTCTCGCAGCGGGTCTACGACAGCATGCTGGGATTCGGTGCGGGCGTGATGCTCGCGGCCAGCTCGTTTTCGCTGGTCATACCGGCGCTCGCGGCGGCCAAATCGCAAGGCGGCGGCGCGTGGGGCAGCGGCGCCCTGGTCGCAGCGGGCGTATTGCTCGGCGCGTTGGCGCTGCTCGTCATCGACCGCGTCGTCCCGCATGAGCATTTCGTCAAGGGCGTCGAAGGGCCGGAGTCGCGCGCGCTCAAGCGCGTGTGGCTTTTCGTGCTGGCCATCGTGCTGCACAACCTGCCTGAAGGCCTGGCCATTGGCGTCGCGTTCGCGGGGACCGATCCGGTCGGCGCCGCCGCGCTGACGACCGGCATCTCGATCCAGGACGTGCCCGAAGGCCTGGTCGTCGCACTGGCGTTGCGAAGCGTGGGCTACGGCAAGCTGAGCGCGGCGGGGCTCGGCATGTTGTCGGGGCTGGTCGAGCCGGTCGCCGCCGTCCTGGGCGCTGCAGTCATCGGGCTGACGGCCGCCCTGCTCCCGTGGGGCCTTGCGATGGCCGCCGGCGCGATGCTCTTCGTCATCAGCCACGAGATCATTCCCGAGTCGCACCGCAAGGGCCACGAGGCCCATGCGACCACAGGACTCCTGCTGGGGTTCGTGCTGATGATGGTCCTGGACACCGCGTTGGGCTGAACCCATGACGGCGCCCCTTGAACACCAGACCCTGCGCGCGAACGGCGTCGCCCTGCATGTGGTGACCGCAGGCCGTGCCGACGCGCCGCTCGTGATCCTGCTTCACGGCTTTCCCGAACATTGGGGCGCGTGGCGGCGGCAGATCCAGCCCCTGGTCGATGCGGGCTGGCGCGTGGCGGTCCCCGACCAGCGGGGCTACGGCACATCGGCAAAACCCGCCGGGGTCGGCAGCTATGCCCTGGACACGCTGGCCGACGACGTGAGGGGCATTGCGCGTGCGCTGGACGCACCCCGCTTCAGCATCGTCGGTCACGATTGGGGCGGCATGGTTGCCTGGCACCTGGCTGCGCGCGAGGCCACCTCCATCGAGCGCCTGGTCATCCTTAATGCACCCCATCCCGCCACGTTCTTCTCGTTCGCGCTGACTCACCCGTTGCAGATGCTGCGAAGCAGCTACGTGGGCTTTTTCCAGATGCGCTGGGTGCCCGAAGCGGTTCTTCGCGCCAACGACTTCGCGCTCTTGCAAGCTGCGCTGACGCACTCCAGCCGTGCGGGCACCTTCGGCGAAGACCAGCTCGCCGGCTACCGCGCGGCGTGGGCCGAGCCTGGGGCGTTGCGCGCCATGCTCGACTGGTACCGGGCCATGCCCTTCGCGCAGCCCTGCACCGACGAGATCGAAGCGCCGGTGCGCATCGTGTGGGGCGATGCCGACTCGGCGCTGGAGACCGGCCTCGTCGAGGCCGCGCTGCCTTACTGCCCAAACGCCGAAGTCGTGCACCTGCCGCACGCCTCGCACTGGCTGCATCACGAGGAGCCGCAGAAAGTGAGCTCGCTGCTTCTCGAATTCCTGGACGCCTCCAATGCCGCGGCACTGTCGGACCGACGCGCCCAAGGACTACATGAACGTTGAGGCGCGCCGCGCAATTTCAGGTTCTTTCAAACCACTTCGATGGAGAAGCGACACATGCCAGTCAAGTCAGTGATGGATCTTTTCGTGCACGAGATTTCGGACACGCACAACGCGGAGAAGCAGATGACACGATCGCTGCCGAAGCTCGCCCGCGCGGCCACCGACCCCGAACTCTCGCAGGCGTTCGAAGATCATCTGGAGGAAACGCGCGCCCAGGTCGAGCGGCTCGAACAGGTCGCCGAACTCTGCGGCTTCAAGATCAAGCGCGTGAAGTGCGACGGCATGGAAGGCTTGGTCGAAGAGACCATGTCCTTGGTCGACCTGATCGGCAAGGGACCGGTGCTTGACGCCGCGCTCATTGGAGCCGCCCAGAAGGCGGAGCACTACGAGATCGCGGGCTACACCTCGCTGAGCCTGATGGCCAAGAAGCTGGGCTTTGCCGAAGCGGTTGTGCTGCTCCAAGCCAGCCTCGCCGAAGAGCAGGCCACCGACAAGCGCCTGGGCCTGCTCGCCGAAGCCGCGCAGATCGAAGAAGCGGCCGCCTGATCGCAAGAGGTGTCACGTGCCGGACAGATACAACGGCGACGGTTATGAGTTCAGCATCCAGCTGCTTGATCGTCGTCGTCTGCATGTGCACGTGACCCGCGCGGCGCTGGAATTCCTGGCCGGCGAAGAGCCGACGGACCAGTTGTGCACGCTGACGGCCTGCATGGGCCTTCTGCGCGAGCGTGCTTTGCTGGTCCACGCGCAGACCGGGGCGCAACGGGTGGTGCTCGGCCCTGCGGACCTCGCGGGTCCGTCCGACGAGGGCACGACGAGGCCCCCGCTGCTTCACTGAGCCGGCACGGAGTCGCGTTCCAAGCGCCAAACCTCAGCCCGTACGCTCGCACCGACGCATGGCCGGTGTTGCAGGGGAAGGCTCCAAAGCGCGTGAATCCAGATCCTTCACTGCCCTTGTTCTCGCTTTTTTTCGTCTGCATCCGCGCGCGGACGGGCATTCGTCCGACGGCGGCGATGGTGCATTGGTTTAGGTTGCTCCCATCTTCAACCACCCCGCCGAGGTAAACATGCCCAAGACGACCCGCAGCTCAAACTCCGCAAACGCGCAGGCGCCGCACGCTGCCGATTCCACAAGGACCGCCGATACCACTGACGCCACAGCGGCACACCCCATCGATCCTTCCGCCAGCACCCCCGCGACCCAACAACCCACGCAGCCCACACCCGAAAACGAGGACTCTATTGCGCGCGAGGAACGGGTGCGCCGCGCCGCCTACGACGCCTATGTGCGCCGGGGTGGCGGGCCGGGCGACGAAGTGCAGGATTGGTTGGACGCAGAAGCTCAGGTCGACGGCCGCAACGCATAGCGGCCAGACGCCCGACCAGGGAGTGCAAGGCTCGTGGCAACGCACATGCCTGCTGCTGAAGCTCAGCGCTCCACAGGCGGCCGACGCCTGCAGGACTGACGTGCGCAAAGGTGCTCTTCGCCGGTCTGACGCAGTTTCGCTAAAGACGGCAGCTCGCCTTACGGCGAGCGGACCTGAAGGAAAAGCCGCTGCGCAAATCCTGAGGCGAGAAGGCAAAACGTGCCGCGTGCCCCGGGGTTTGATTTCTAAGAGTGCGACCAGCGCGTCGCTTGACATCGCGCCCACATCGCACTCTGTCGTGCGGTCGATGACTACATCGACTGCGCGGCGCGAGGGTCACTTTGAAGGCGTCCGAACTGCAAGGCCATCCCGAGAAGCTGCACGGACACGAACACCTTGCCGTTCGTTCTCCCCCCACTTACCGCGCCGTTCGCTGGCGCCCGATCAGGAGATTCCCATGTTTTCCCACAACAAGCGCCTTCAATACACCTTGCGAGTCAACGAGACAAACCCCGGGCTCGCGAACCTGATGCTCGAGCAATTCGGAGGGCCGCAAGGCGAACTCGCCGCCGCCTGCCGCTACTTCACCCAGGCCATCGCTGAGGACGACCCGGGCCGCAAGGACATGCTGTTCGACATCGCCACCGAAGAATTGAGCCATCTGGAAGTGATCGGGACAATGGTCGCGATGCTCAACAAGGGCGCCAAGGGACGCTTGGCCGAAGGCGTCGATTCGGAAGCCGAAACCTACCGCAGCATCACGGGGGCCGGCAACGACAGCCACCTCACGCAGGTGCTCTACGGCGGTGGGCCCGCGCTGGTGAATTCCGCGGGCGTGCCGTGGACCGCGGCCTACATCGACAGCATCGGCGAACCCACTGCCGACCTGCGCTCCAACATCGCGGCGGAGGCGCGCGCCAAGATCGTCTACGAGCGGCTCATCAACCTCACCGACGATCCGGGGGTGAAGGAAGCACTGGGCTTTCTCATGACCCGCGAGATCGCGCACCAGAAGTCGTTCGAGAAAGCGCTCTATGCCATCACGCCCAATTTTCCGCCAGGCAAGCTGCCGGGCATGCCTGAGTTCACGAAGGTCTACTTCGACATGTCCAAGGGAGGCGAGGTCCGCGGCCCCTGGAACCAGGGACCGCAATGGGAGTTCGTGGCGGACCCCGAGGACCAGATGGCGGTAGACGGAGGAGACGGCGAGCCCACCGTTCAGCTCACGCCCGAGGAAGAAACCGCGGTCGACGCCATGGCAGCGCGCACGGCCTCCGACCCCACGAGCGATCCGCAGACGGGCGCCGAACTCGGCATGTCCGAAGAGGCGGTTCTGGACGAACTGAACGACCAGCTCACGAAGAAGCCCTGATCGCACGGGCATCGACGCGCGTCAACGAAAGAGGAACCAAACATGAACACCGACCCGAAGCCCACCACTTCCCCCTCGCCCGTCCCTCCGATCGAGGCCGAGGTCAGGGCCGACGACCTCGAGAAGCCGCCGCCCGACGACGCGGCTGAAGACAACGAAGCGACCGAAACGAGGCCTGGCGAGGGCGAGAACGCCCCCGGCTTCCTGAAACCCGGGAAGAAGTAGCCGACGGAAGAAGACAGGAGAAAGGCGGCCAGCCTCGCGAAACAGGGCAGCCGCCGCCCTCCTCGGCGCCGACGCAGAGCGCCCTGCACTGCCGTCCGATAGAGCTCCCGCCCTTTTCATCGAACAAAGATCTCCATTCTTGACCGCCGGCCGGTGCTCCGGCGGTATTCGGCATGCCGAACACCGAAGCCAGGAGAAATAAAAAGAAGTGGCACGGGCGAATGCCCGAGCGACGAGCCGGATCGGCGGCCACTGCAATCAACGAGCCTGACTGTATTACCGCAGGTGGGTCAATCGCGCAAAGTGAAAACCACCGACAGGTACGACACCGGCCCTGCATGGATCGCCTCGATCCCATGCAGCGCTGTCGCATCGAACAGCAGCGTGTCCCCTGCCCCCACCTCCACCGCCTTCGCGCCGTAGCGGTAGGTCACCGCCCCGGACAGGAAGTACAGGAACTTCAGCCCCGGATGCTGGAAGGTCACGTACGGCCCCGCCTCCGGCAACAACGTGACCAGGTAGGGTTCCACAAAGAGATTGCCCGACAGGGAGTGCCCCAGCAACTCGTAGCGGTAGCCCGTCACGGCCCCGATGCGGTCGACCGCGAGCCCCTGCCCTGCCCGCACATGGCAGAAGTCCGTGCGCCGCGCTTGGTCTCCGAAGAAGCGTGAGACCGGCACGTGCAACCCCTGCGCGAGCCGCTCCAAGGTCTCCACCGAAGGCGAGACCAGCCCCCGCTCGATGCGAGAAAGCATCGACGCCGAGATCTCCGACGCCGCCGCAAGCTGCCCGGCCGATAGCCCGGCCGCCATGCGCAGCGCCCTCACCTGCGCGCCAATGCGTGCGGCGGACAGGCTGCGCACCACAGGTGCGGGTCGCCGGGACCGCACACGCGTCACCGAGACGGGCAAGCGCAGCGGGCGAGCCGATGGCAGGGGCGAAGCGAATTGCCTTTGCGTCATGTAGTTCCCTTTGTCCATCCAGATACCGCAGCCGATGGGATGCCGTGCTGCACTTCCAGCTGCGCGCACTCGGAGATTATGTGTCTTTTACGACGTTTCCTCCAGAAGCACATTCAGCGAGCCTGCGCGTACATGACTGCAGGCAAACGAACCAAGGCGCCACCCGGCATTGCACAGGGCAGATTGCCCAATGCAGTGACCTTGGCGCTCGGTCGCAACCTCAGGCATTTCCGGGAGCAAGCAGGACTTACCCAGGTCGAATTGGCTTTCGATGCAGAAGTCGAGCGCTCGCGCATCTCCAAGATTGAGCGCGGACACATCAACCCGTCGCTGCTGACGCTCGCCACGCTGTGCTATTGCCTGAAAATCACATTGCCCGCGTTGTTCGGAGACATCAAGGAAACCTTGGCGCCTTCATGGAAGGGCGGCACGTTGCGCCGTTCCAATCAAGCAGTTCTCGGCGCGCCGATGAAGAAAAGGTCGCGCAGCAGCAGTTCCTAGAAACACAGGATGTCTCGAATCCTGCAGTTGGCCCACTGAGCACTCGCCATTTCGAGCAAATGAGCCCACGCAAGTCGGCGTGGCAGCAAGTGCTAGAAGCCCCGCACCGAGATCGTCATGCCGACGTGGCGCCCCATGCAACGCATCAAGATGCTGGGGGGAACCGGAGTGCATTCCCGAAACCAGCGTCAGTTGAACGGCAAACGTTGCCTGATGTTCGGCATGCCGAACATAACGTGGGAAATGAAAGAGGTGCATCGCGCTACCGGTACCCCTTCGAACGCAGCCAAGCCAGATGCGTGGCAAGCGCCTGGCCCTGCGCCTCGTAGTAGTCCAGTACGCGGACTTCCTTGCCAATGAACTGCGCCACCCACATGGAGAAGGCGTCAGCCTTGGCACCGGTGCCGCCGATGGCTGTCGAGCCACTGGACATGCGTGCCGACACCGAGGCGGCCCTGGCGCGCGTCGTGCGCGTCTTCGGCGCTGCCAGGCCACACCGCGCGTACCTGTTCGCCAACCGCCGCGCCAACCGCATGAAGGTGCTCGTGCACGACGGCATTGGCATCTGGCTGGCGGCCAGGCGTCTTCATCAAGGCAAGTTCATCTGGCCCAAGGATGCCGCCCCTACGCTCAGCCTGAATCACCCCCAATTCGATGCCCTGATGCTCGGCCTGCCTTGGCAACGCGTCGGCGAGGCCGGCGTCATCTGCGTTCTGTAGCGCGGTCGCGCAATTGCCGAAGTTGCTGATGTCAGCTTGGGTACCTCGGGGCATCATCACCTTCCGTGAGCGACACGGCCACCAACCTTGACCACCTGGACGCGCAGCAACTGCGCGAGATGGTGCAGTCGCTCATGGGCCAGGTGCAGGCCAACAAGCTCGAGATCCAACGGCGCGACCAGGAGCTTGCGTTCAAGCAGGCTGCCATCGACAAGCTCACGTACGAGATGGCGGTGCTCAAGCGGCTGAAGTTCGCCGCCAAGTCCGAAGCCTTCAGCACCGAGCAGAAGAGTCTGCTGGAAGAGACCATTCAGTTGCTGAATCGGCAATTGCTCCACTCCGCAAGCTTGAAGGTGGTCGCGGCGAAGCTGCTACTGGAGAAGGTGCTGGAGGTGAACTGGGCCAGGTTCAGGTCGAGACCCGAATAGGAGGAACTGTCGGATTCGCCCGAAAGGACTGCGCGCGATCCGCCGGCGCCTTTGCGCCACCTGTCGTGGTCTGTAATGATGACTTGCGCCGTCATGCCGAGCTTTCAGCAACGCATCGAGTCAAGAATAGTGCAATCCGATCAGCCGGCCCGTTTGACGTGATGCGCACTCCACTGCCCCCAACCATTCAACCGACATCGGGAGTGAGCTTGTCCAGGAATGCGGAAAACGAATCCGACACGACTTCTGTGTTGCCGAAATAGTCACTCGCGTCGTCATCGTCCGATTCAAAGTTGTGGTCCCAGTACAGGACCTCTCCGAACTTGCTTGGATCGATGTTGAGCAGAATCAGATCGCCACTGCCGGCAGACGCGATCGGAATCGTATTACTCGGAATCCGTCCCTCATAGACGTTCAGGTGGCTCTCGATCGAGTCCCCAAATCCCGGCGGAGCCTTCAACGCGAGTAGCGCATTGATCACCCGCTCGTTGGATTTGGTCTTCAACAAGGTTGCGCTGGGAATCCCGCCGTTGTTGCTTTTCAGGAAGCTCTTGTAGTCCTCAGGGATTTTGCCCATCGCACTCTCGAAGCTTCTGATGTCTTCGTCCGGTGGGTTGTCCATGTCGTACATCGAGCGATACATCACGCTCGTTCTCTTGTCGAATCTGTTTCCAGCGCGCGCCTGCGCCTCAAGCTCCGCCTCGGAGAAACCCAATCTCCTGAATGTCAGGACCGCCATATCACCTCCGTGTGCCGCACACGGCTGCGCCGCCAGTGTGCTTTACCGCATCATGAATGTCTTTGGGAATCAATTGAAGTTTCCCATCGTACTGAGAATGGTGCCACGTGTATTCCTTGCCATTCATCAGGATCTTGCTGGATGAGCCGTAAGCATTTCCCGCCCCAAACGCGGAATTGTTTGCAGCGCGGAAGTCTGCCGAATCGGAGGTGAATGCGCCGACTGCTTGAGAAAACCGATGATCTGTTCGTCGGTGAATCTGCTCTTCTTCATGTCCGTTCTTCCTCTGAAAACGGACTCTACTAACCTTCAACTGGTACGCCCTATGGGGAGCAGGTCAGACCAACTCGCGCTTGAGCACCTCGCTATGGACGCGTCGTCGCGGTTTGGCTGTGCGCTCGGCTACGGACTCTATCTCTACGGACATGATGTGCATGATCGGTCTTGATGCACACCATCCCGGCGCACATGCTTACGCAAGCATGCCGGTCGCCGTCCGTTCAGGAAAGATGGGTGGTGAGAGCGCGCTTACTGCGTAGCGAGGTCTACGCGCCGTTGAGTCCCAGTTGGAAACTGCGGTGCCGTCCCTCGGTAAGAAATGCGCGACGCGTGGAGCCACCACCTACAAGCCTAGAGACTCAGAATGATTCAACGACGAAGGAGACCAAGCAGACGCTCCCACCAACGCTGGCCGACTGGGCTTGTACCTTCGGCATGCGTCGGCGACACGTCTCCAGATGGAGGCAGCGCAGCCTGGAAAACCACAAATTGCTTGCGGAGCTCGAATCCACGCTGGGGCCACTGCGCCACGTAAGCAAGTAAGGCTTGGCGGCCCTGCTCAAAATCTTCGCCATTGACGCGACAGTCGGCCTGTGCCACGCCCTCCGCATCACGGGCAGCATAGAGACGCACCCCCTGGATGCCATCGGACTCAATCAGCGACTGGAAGGCGTTGAGGCTGTTGGTCAGGAGGCAGCACGGGCAGAAAGGATGTTCTTCGTCGGCCGCCACCGGCTCTTGCAAAGCCGCGTGTTGGAAGGGTCCGAGAAGTATTCGCTTTTTCCCCGCTGGACGGCCTTCGCAAACCGGCCATTCCATCAGCATGATGGCACTGTTCGCCGGTGCTTCGCGCACTACGTCCCGCCAAACTGCCAAGTCCATCTGGCGCCACTGGTCGAATCCGTTTCGCAAGGATGCGTTCAGGCTAGGACCGTGCGAGTGTTGATACTCGAAGCTTCCAGCGGGCAGATGGCTCCCATGGACAACCTCGATCGTCGTGGTGGTGCGTAGTGCACCGCCGTCATCGATCGTATAAGTGACCAGCTGAGGCAGGAGCATCCAACCATCGTCCAGCGCGAGCCAATTGCCTTGTCGGACAGCACGGATGTCAGCCACCTGCAGCACTTCATGCAGGATGCTGGGAAGGTCAACCTGCTCGGTCCATTGCTCCTCGCCTCTTACAAAGGCTGCATCTATCGATACGCCCATGCCGGGGTTGCCGGCGGAAGCTTTCGGCTTCTTGAAAGCAGATTCATTCATGGTCTGCATCACTCTTTCTCGCCCTTACACGGACGGGGACAAACTGTGTTGAAGATTTGTTCACAGCGATTCTTCAAGGCGCCACGTAAGCGTCAAACCCGAGGCTCAGCGGGCGACAGCCCGTAGGCAAAAACACGCGGTCCCCATTCAGAACAGCATCTTCGCCGCAGGTAAATCACTCCCTCCGCAGGCAGCCGACCAGATAGCTTTCTGGGGGATCGAACAGATCGCGTCGGCTTTCTACTCGCGCACTCAATCGCGTGATCTCAACGCGCTCCTACTTCGGGTTCTGGATCACCACACGCATCAGAGAGGCAGGGGCCCATGGTTCTTGCAGGCGAACCAAAAAACCTCGGCTGAATTCTCTTCAATGGACATCGAACCAAGCGCCAACCCCATCAAATCTTGGCATAAGTCTGAAGCCTCGGGCATCGTAGATGAGCAGTTCGTCAGCGATCACTCCTCCAATCCCTGCACCCACGATCGTGGCGCCGGTGGCCCGGCCACCTCGACCGTTGTCGGAACGCGCGAGATAGCTCTCCGCCAAAGTTTCTCCTGGCAGCCGCACGCTAGATTCGGCTTGGATGTCCTCGCCCGCGGTAGGAGGGGCCTGGGCAGCCTCATCGGCTTCGTCATCCGACATCAAAAGCATCTTGCCTGTGTCTGGTTGAATAAAGACGCGCGCGCTGGCTTTGTCGGCGTGAGGCACGTAGACGCCGCCGGTGTACACCTCGAGCAACCGCTTCCCATCTGATCGCTTGCGCTCGGTATAAAAGATGCTCACGCCTCCTTGTGGCCCAACATACCAAACGCCATCTGCATCCTGCCCAGCCGGCCGATACTTTCCCCCACTGAGAGTGACGATCTTTGCTGCGCGGAGAACAGTTCCTTCATCGACATGTCGAAAATCCGAAGTTGTAACCCTGGCCTTGAAAGTAGACGCGCCGCGAAGTGTGCTGATCTGGGTACTCATGCAGCCTCCGAGCCCGATTGCAAATGCCAGGACAAAGATCGTGCGAATGTGCAGGGCAAAAGAAGAGACGTTCATTCAAGAATCCAGCAGTACTCGGGTCATTGAAACTGTAGCGGGCACCTGATGAGAGCAGGAAATCTCGCTCCAGCACAGGCAAGAAATCAAGGGTTGCCAATACCCGGTGAATCGATCGAGCTCGAGTTATAGCTTGGGGCGCAGCGTCAAGAACAATCGGCTCGGCACTTTTCCGTCGACGTCTCTGGGAAACCTCTCTGTTCTTTGCAGAGCACGTTGTGCCGCAACATCCCAGTCGGGCCAACCGCTGCTCTTGCTCAGGACGATCGAGACAATGTCGCCATTGGGCGCGAGCGAGACATCAAACTCCGCACCAGGATTACCTGGAATCTGCTCAGGGTGCAAGAAGAGAATGTTCGGCCGAACAGCTGCGGCGAGCCGGGCGGCATAGTTGCCCTCGGAGAGACGGGAGGCTGGCCCAATGCGTGGGTCGGGCTTTCGCTGTATGACGGCACCCGTAACGAAGTTCGAACTGATGCTGATCACCGCCTGGTAAGGCGCCTGCCCACTCTCATCGGCAGGCAGACGAACCGTGTTGCGCAAGGCCAGTGAAGCGGCCCGATCCCACTCGGGGCTTCCACTTGTGTTGAGGAGCGACTTTTCAGTGATCGAACCTTCCGAGTTCATGAACACCATGAACTCAGCCGAGCGCGGCGGCTTCGGGGCGCTAGCCGGATACGCGATATTTGGCAGAACGGCTTCTGCGAGTCGCCGATTCCAGTTCCGCCCATTCTCTGCCGATGACGATTGGACCCGCGGTGCCGAACCGGGAGCCGGAGTGTCGCTTTGCTTAGAGGGCGTCACACAGCCACCGAGCACAACCCCAAGGAGAGCAGCGAAAACGCCATTAAACATCCGCGATTTCATATCTCTTCGTGACTCCAGATCATCAACATTCGACGGCACCTCGACCGCGTCGCTGCGCGAAACTGCCTCAAGCGCGGTAGCGCTGCATGATTCCTGAGGGCGAAAGCCACTTCTGCGCGCTTGCCCTCGCCACCAAATCAGCCACATGGCTAGTCGTTCGGCTTAGGAATCCAGCCGGAAGCGGGTGGGCACCTGCATTCGGACAGGGAATTTTTTCCCGCTAGGTGATCGCGCAGGAAAGAAATACGCCTTCCGAACAGCTGCGAGTGCCGCTTCGTCGAGGCGCGGATAGCCCGAACTTGTCGACAAGACAACCTCCCGAGGTGATCCATCCGTTTCGATGATGACCCCGAGCAAGACAAGCCCCTGTTCGCCCAATCGCCGGGACATGGCCGGATAGGTCACAAAGGGCTCGATGGCATAGCGTCCCTTTTCAATGTCCTGAACCTCATCCTTGAACGCGAACGGCTTCTTTTCATAGGCCATACGCTGATTGGCGATCGACGCTTGGGCCGTCGATGGATAGTCTCGTGCAAGTTTGGCGAGATCTCCGAACGACTGTCCGACACTTCCGGTTTCCAATGCGCAATCCGCAGCGGCAAGAAGCCCCTCGGCGGCGAGCGATGGCGATACCGTCGGCACCGCAGCAGATTTGCGAAACAGCTCTGCGGCCGAGCGATAGTTCCGAAACGCGAAGTCGGCCGCACCCGCTCTGAAATATGCCGTCGCTACCGCCTCATCGAGGTACCCGCGTCATACCGGGTATCGACACGGGGCCACTGGTAAGTGGCAAAACTTAGTTCGGATCAGAAGATAAACAAGCTGGGCGCAACCTCTTTAAAGGCATGCTCTTGACAGCAATGCTATAGCCTTGATGTTGAGATGAAGCCCCTGTGATTTCAATCGTGCATCAAGTTATTCTTAATCGGCGCGTTTCGCGGACGCAGTTGCTGGGAGCATAGCGAATGGCGGCGGCGATCGAAAATCATCCAGCGTTCGTGAGCTGTTGCTCGGAGCTAATTGCTATGTGGATAGACGTTGCGGGATGATTGGCGGTGTTGGGTCGTGCGTCCAATATTAAATTCACCTGCATTAATGAAAGGAAAGTCATGCTCGACATTCCAGTTTCGGTAGTCGAAGGAGCTACGCTGGCTGCCCTCAAGAAGGGATGGAATTTAGAAGAAAAAGCGATCGACGAGCTCACAAAGCGACCGCTTGGAGACGTTGCCGAAAGCGTTTGTTCAATTCTCAAGAAGCAACTCCTGTCGGGCGTTTTTGGCGTTGAACAGCCATTGCGGAAGATCCTAAGTCGGAACGTTGAGCACGCACGCGCAATTGACGCCCTTATCGGCGCCAAGGATCTCGACAAGTCGGATGTCTCTATCGTGCATGTTCGCCTGTTGGAGGAGAGCTATACCACTGCGACCTATCTAACTCTCGATCCAGCAAAGTATGATGAATTAGGATGGCGGTGGCAAGCTTTTCCAACTATTCACAGTATCAGAAATCGAGTCATTGGCTTGGGAATGCCTCCAACGGATGAGATGAATAACTGGATTAAGGAGAATGAGAAGAGATTGATATGGTTTGATCCAAAGGGTCGACTCGGAGGCGATCTGAAAAGTGCTAAGACCCTAGAGCAATGGGAGAAGTGCAGCAACTGGCTTGTTCCCGCCTCGATCAAGGACATATTTGAGAAAGCTGGGCGCCTTGATTCCTACAAGAAGAAGGGATATGACATGGGTAGCCAATCGGTCCATTTTTCACCGATGGGCAATATCTACATGTCTTTCGAGACGGAGCATCTGACCTATGCCCAGTTCGCGCAGGAGAGTGCCAACTACTTTGTGGTCAAGATGTTTGCGGTGTGCCTTGATTTGGTCCGGGATAAGAACGAAATCCGCAAGGCTCATGCCCTAGAAAATTTGGTGCAAACCTACGCCCTTGTTTCGACCAATCCCAAGCGTTTCGCGGATCTCGTCAGTAAGCAGCCGGCTTATGCGGCATTCATGAAAGCTGTTATGGCTGACTCCACCGACATTCAAGGCCTTATCGAAGCTGCCCTCGGAAAGGAGGCAACCAGCAAGCTGGAAATCAAGTTCGGACAAACTTCATAAAAGCGATTGTAAAAAGCGTCAGCGAATGACTAGCGTAAACCGTCAGGGAGAAAAGATGTTTATCCGCTTGAGAGCAGCCCGCCCAAAGGATGCCGCTCGGCGATGCCCAAGACCAAATCAGCTCTGACCTCGCGCGAGGCATTCACCAGAAATCTGCGCCCGTGCTCGGCGTCTGAAGGATGTGGGGCAAGAAAGCCTGGCTCTCAACGCGGGTGTGCCGCAGGCTTACCTGAGCCGCATCGAGCGAGAAACCATCAACATCTCGATTGATAACGCAGATGTGCTGTCTCGAGTCGGTGGCGTGCCGCTGCATGATCTCTTGGCCCCTGCGAAATTTGCTGGTCTCGATGAGCAGTGAATGCCGCAGACGATCTTACTGGTGGTCTACAGATGGGGTTGCAGAACTTCCGTTTCGTACGCGCGCTTGACGCGTCGATCTGGAGCCGAGATCTGGCGTATGCGCCCGTACTAAGGCCACGCAGCCGTCGTTGGCCGATGCGTTCCTGCAGGGGCCAGCCCGATCGCTCCCGCCGCCTTCCCTGAGTGCCTCGATAAACTGTCCATGGGCGCAATGCGTCCAGCCATCGGTCGGCTTTCCATGAAGGCTTGACCGGCCGATCGAACAAGAATGCGAGGGGGCAGGATGAAGCTCACACGATTGCGGGTCAGCAACTTTCAGTCCTTTGGGCAACAGCCCACGGTCGTCGACTTCGAAGCCACAACGTTCTTGCTCGGCCCGAACGGGTCGGGGAAGACAGCTGTGCTGCAGGCACTGGCGCGCCTTTTCGGTTTTGACCCTTCGCTGCGCCGCGTGCGTCGCGCGGACTTCCACGTCACGCCGAAGGACCTCGTCCCGGGCGACATCGAGCCGCTGACGCTGTGGATCGAGGCCCAGTTTGAGTTTCCTGAACTGAAGAAGACCAGAGGCAAGTACGCCACCATTCCAGGCAATTTCGCGCACATGCAACTGGCATCGGCCGATGGCGTCCCGCGCGTGCGTTTCCGACTGACGGCGCGACTTGATGAGGACGGCGACATCGAGGAGACGATGCACTACGTCGTGCAGACTGACAACGACGATGAGCCGAACAAAACGGTCATCGTGTCTAAACACGATCGCAACGCCATCCAGGTCCATTATCTCCCTGCTCGCAGGGATCCCGCGAATCACATTTCCTACGCCGCCAATTCGCTGCTGGGCCGAGCGTTGCGGGCGGCCAATTGGCAGTCCGAGCGCGCCGAGATCGCGGAGCTGACCCAGAACATCGGCGCCGCTCTTGCAGGCAACGCAGCCGTCGAAGGCCTCGGTGAACAGTTGACGGCCCAATGGACGGCGTTGCACAAGGGCGCCTACTACGCGAACCCCAGCGTCTCGTTCGAACGCAATGAGATTGACAACCTGTTGCGTCACCTGACTGTCGGCTTCACGCCTGGGCACGACGATCAGATCGTCGACTTCTCAAGGTTGAGCGACGGGCAGCAGTCCCTGCTTTACATCTCGTTGGTGCTGTCTGTCCAGGCCATCGGACGTCAAGTGCTGGCAGGAGAGCTGGACGCTTTCGACGTCGACAAGCTGCGTCCAGCGGTCTTCACGCTCGTGGCGGCAGAGGAACCCGAGAACAGCCTGTCGCCGCACTACCTGGGCCGCGTCATCAAGGCATTGAACACCTTCGCTGGACATCACGATGCGCAGGCGATCGTTGCAACGCATGCGCCGTCCCTCCTCAGACGAGTGCCTCCGGAGAATATCCGCTACCTACGGCTCAACACGAACCGCGAAACGACCGTCAAGTCCGTCGTCCTTCCCGCGGCTACTGACGACGCTCACAAGTTCGTGCGCGAGGCGGTCCAGGCCTTTCCCGAGTTGTATTTCTCCCGGCTCGTTGTTCTGGGTGAAGGCGACAGCGAAGAGATTGTGCTGCCGCGCTTGATGCAGGCCAAAGGCCTGGACGAGGATGACACGTCCATCGTCGTTGCGCCGTTGGGGGGCCGGCATGTCAATCACTTCTGGCGGCTGCTGAACGGCTTGGACATCCCCCATGTCACGTTGCTGGACCTCGACCTGGGGCGGTACCAGGGCGGTTGGGGCCGCGTGCGCTACGCTGCCAAGCAGATTCTTGCGCTGGGTCATCCCATCCCGGGTCTCACGGCTGAAAGCATCGAGACCCTGCCAGCCTGGAATGGCGCGGACGAGTTGTTGAAGTCCAAGAGCGGGAAGGATTGGTTGGCATGGCTGGAAACCCAAGCCGTCTTCTTCTCGGGCCCGCTCGATCTCGATTTCGCGATGCTGCGCCGCTATAGCGAGGCTTACGGTTTGGAGGAGGGGGAACTCGCAATGCCGGAGCCTTCGACGCTTACTGCGGTGCTGGGCAAGAAGCGGCACGGGGTCGATCAATACAGCGAGGAGCACCAGAAGCACTTCACCGCCTATCACAAACGGTTCAAGCTCGGCAGCAAGCCTGCTGCACATCTGGGCGCCCTAGCCGAGCTGGACAACGAAACGCTGATCTCCCAGATGCCGCCACGCATCGCCCGCCTGATCGAGGCCGTCGAGAAGCGCCTAGAAGGACTGCCAGAGTGATCAAGGCCACAGCTTGGCGGCCGGCGAGCGGCCTGACACTGGAGACTAATGCACAGGTTGCTGCCTGCGAAGTCCAGCGCAGCTTGGTCGTGACCGCTGGACCAGGCGCAGGCAAGACCGAGTTGCTCGCGCAACGCGCGGATTTCTTGCTGCGCACCGGAACGTGCCGATACCCACAGCGAATCTTGGCCATTTCGTTCAAAGTCGACGCCAGCCGCAACTTGAAGGATCGCGTGCGCCAGCGCTGCGGCCCTGAGCTCGCCGCGCGGCTGGACAGCCACACCTTCCATGCGTTTGCCAAGCGCTTGATAGACCGCTTCCGGCCTGTGCTGACCGGCAGGGATGCGCTGGATGCGGACTACACGATCGGTACGCCCAAGGTTCCGCGACGCCAGATCGAGTTCGAGGATCTGGTTTCTCTGGGCGTGCAGATCCTGACGAACAGCAACGTCGCCCGAAACGCGGTTCGGCAGACCTACAGCCATATATTCCTCGACGAGTTCCAGGATTGCACCGGCCCGCAGTACCAACTCATCCAGCTCGCTTTTCATGCCACTGGCATTTCGCTCACAGCGGTAGGTGATACCAAGCAACGCATCATGGGCTGGGCTGGCGCCCTGGAGGGCGTATTCCAGACCTTCGCCCAAGATTTCAACGCGCTCCCGCTCAGTCTGTACCAGAACTTCCGCTCTCTGCCGCGGCTGCGCCGAATGCAGAACGCCATGGTGAAGGTAATGGACCCAAAGGCGGCGATGTCAGACGAGGACCTTTCCGGGAACGGCGGATCAGTTGAGACCCTTGAATTCCACGACAGCCAGCAAGAGGCCGAAGGCCTCGCCGACATGATCGAGGTGTGGATCGACGATGAGGGTGTAGCTGCGTCGGAGATCGCCGTCTTGCTGTCTAGGCAGCCGGAGCTCTACGCCGATCGCCTGATGGCCGAGTTGACTGAGCGAGGCATCCCGTTTCGCAACGAGCAAAGTCTGCAGGACCTTTCTGCAGAACCTGCGGCTCGCCTGATCGTCGACTATCTTTCAGTGGTCGTGAGTGATCGCGAACCAGATGCGTATGGGCGCCTGATGGCTGTCTTGCTGGCTACGGGACTCGATGAGGATGCATCCTACGAGCAACGCGCTCGCTGGCATCGATTCATCGACACTTCGCGCGAGGAAACTCGGCAAATCGAGCTCGACGCAGCAGCGCTGCGAGAGATCGCCAACGCATTCCTCGCGCTCCTGGGGCGCCAATTCGTAGCAGCTCTGTCGGCAGATTACGAGCGGGGTGGCCGCCTCGAGGAAGTTATCGAGCTCACCCTTGATCGCGTCGATGAGCTTCTTCGGCTCGATACGAGCCCTGTGCGAGCGCTGTCCCGGTTCTCCGAGGACAGAGCAGTGCGGATCATGACCATTCACAAGAGCAAGGGGCTGGAGTTCGACACGGTCGTCATGCTGGGCGTCGAACGTCAAACCTACTGGGGCAACGTCACGGCAGAGCGCTCGGCATACTTCGTCGGCATTTCTCGAGCAAAGCGGCGGCTCTGGCTGACCGTGGCCGGATATCGGGGACGTCCAGAGGGCGCTAGCCGTTGGGACGAAGTCCGAACACCACATGCGGAATTTCTTGGTTATGCCAGCGTATCCGCGTGACGAGGTCTGCAGGCTCCGTCACCGAGGGCTACGGCAGAACCATCAAGGCGTTATCTGGCCTGCGACAGAAGATCGACGAAGCAGAGTCCCACATCACACGTACTATGCGCGTTGCCCGCTAAGGAGCCGCATAGAGTGCGTTCGCAAGTTTGGCTTCTAGCAACGCTTACTAATAAATAAGATGCCCGCTGTTCAAATATTGGTCGATGAGATCCATGCCGGCCTCAGAAAAGCTTGGGTGTTCGCGTTTGGCGCGACAGATGTGCCTGGCGCACCTCCCAAGCCCGAGTATGTTTGTACCGTGACCGTCGCGGAGAGCTTGCTGCCAGCTCTCACAGGAACTCCCGGAGCTGTCGTGAAGTTGGAGGAAAACGTTCAGGAATTTGCCGCTGGCTGCTTGGCGCTGCCGAACTTTCCCAAATTGAGTCCGCGGCCCAGAATCCGTTCGCGCAAGACCAAGTCAAAAGGCGACCGCGAACGTGTAGACATCGCCATTCAGGCCAGGAATGTCGGCATCCCGATCTCCCGTGCCCTGGTGGAACTCAAAATCTCTAATGCCATCGGGGGGCTTCTTGCCGATCTGATCCGCAACCAGCAACTCATGCAGTTGGCTAGTCCTGGACGACAGAATCAGCTCGATGCCGCCATGCTCGGCTTCGTGGTTGTAGATGACAAATCCCGCGGGGCGGTCGCCGGTCAGAAAGTTTTGGGTAACTTGGCGAAGCACTATGAGCAAATAGCCCGACGCTTCCTGTCCCCAGATTACGTAACCGAATTGTCCGTCCGGCAGATCTCTTTGCCTCCTGAGGATGAGGACGATGAGTTCATCCACATGGTCTCGATTGTCATCACGTTCGCGAGACCCTTCGCGGCATCAGCGCCGACGCCAAACAGAGTGCCCTGGTTTTGGTCGAAATCATCGGCGCACGACACAGTCGCTCTAGATTTGCAGGCGCTGTGACTCCTACTTTATGAACCAGTAAAAGGCAGGCATCTCGCTAGTTCCTGGTAACGCCATCCAATTTATTAGCACGGTCTTCGGATCCGAGATAAGTTGATTCAACTCGTCGTTCCAAAGGAAGCCGGTATCCTGCAGGCGACCAGCTCCGCTGAACACATGCAAGGCACCGTAGCAATACTCGGTCCAAGCGCCAGGTGGGCCTGAGCGGCCGTGCACGTAAACCTCCTTGGTTCGATTGCTCCATCGATATTCAACCTCGACGTTACCAATCTCCATCACGTCGGCCAGGGTCAATCGACCGAGAGGGATGGTGACAGAGTCATCGGCTGAAGTGCCGGCGTAGACTTGCCCATGTATCAAGGCGACCACAACGTCACGCACGATATCGTGCTCGAAAGTGACTTCGACTTGAGTTTCCAAGAATCTATAGATCCAAGTGTTACCAGCAACAACGCTAGGAGATCCAAGAATTTCATGCACTCGAACTTTGGGGATCTGTGGCTCGATGTGCTCAAGCAAATTGCGAGGTGTCTTTCGAGGCTCAACCACAAGTTCCGGCGAGTCCGGATCAAGCTCATTCCACGCGAGCGTCGCAATTCTCTCCCTTGTTAGAGCTTCCCGCTTCAAATTGATCATAAGCGGTCGAATCGACCCGCCTTCCCAAATCCTCGCCTCGCGCGACAGCTCCGCTTCACAATAGGATTTCCACGCAATCTGTGAGCGTTGCAGATCTTCTGAATTACCAATGCCATGCTCTTGAAGAAAGCGAATTGCCTCCGACAATTCGTCGTCGGCTTGGTCTGCCTTGCGATACGACACATCATTCATTTCGCCCTGCGTTATCGCGTTATCGAAGGCCGGATCGCGGTCTACCTGTCGGGCATTGCCGGAAAGCTGTGATGCAGTTTCAGCGTAGCGCTGCGCGGTTGTTATGGCTGCAGCTGCCTCCTTGCCAAGAGCCTGAGCCTGGAAAGAGCGCAGCTCCGAAATGTTCGTTCCGTCTTTCGCAAGCTGACTTTTTAGATTGGCAACTTTCGCAAGTAGCTCGATCTCTTCAATCGGCCCCCTCTTCTCGATCATGCGCCTTAAAAGGTAGCCCACCCCAGCTGCTGCGACTCCGAACGAAGGGAGTGCCACGGCTTTTACCCATTCACGCTGGAGGTAGGTGTCTGCCGCTGCCAAGATCGATGTCAGGTCATTCATGTTCTTGAATCAGGCCTTGGGAGTTGTGCGGCGACAAAAGGCTGCCAACTTGTGGATAGGCACTGTCCTATTGCAGACCCTTCGAGTTCATCAACCTAGTCACTTCATCGTATCCGTCCGGCCAAGTCATCTTGAAATCGGGGCTGACGGCAGAAAGGATCGCGTCCACCCAACTTAGGTGGACTTGATTACAGGAGCAGGGTAGCGATGAAGTATGGCATCACCCCCTACGTCGTAGACCGATGGCCGAAACTAGCCCGCGCCGAAGAGATGGCCACGCCCACCAAGGAGCTTGACCTTCGTACTAGACTTGCTCGCCATGTCGTCCGCGTCTACCGAACTGTTCTCGAACGTGCGTCCCAGGTTGATGGCTATTGGCTATCGCATGCTTTCCTCCGTACAGGAGGCGGAGGACTTGGTGCAGGACGCATGGTTGCGCTGGCATGAGGAGACGAAGTCGTCCCAGGCCCAAGTCTTGAATGCTGAAGCTTGGCTCGTGACCGTGACCACGCGGATGGCGATTGACCGTCTTCGGGCGGCCAAACTGCGGAGAGCGACGTACGCGGGCGCGTGGTTCCCCGAGCCGCTACTGGAACAGGCGCCGACCACGCCTGAGCAAGCGTGTGAGACCGCCGACAATGTGTCCATCGCCTTCTTGCTACTTCTGGACTGCCTGTCGCCGGAAGCGCGGGCCGCGTTTTTGCTGCGTGAGGTGTTTGACGCTGAGTACGAGCAAGTAGCCGAGGCCATTGGCCGAAGCAAAGCCTCCGCCCGGCAGATTGTCCATAGAGCCAAGCGAAGGCTGGAGAACGCACGCGAATCAGCGGGCATGAAGGCGCCGCCAATGCCAGCAGTGGCTCAGCTGGAACTGTTGCGACGACTCGTTCAAGCAATTTCGAGCGGTCACCTTGAGGGCATTAAGAGGCTGCTCGCAGAGGAAGCGGAGATGCTGGGCGACTTTGGCGACGTCAGGCCAAGCTTGGCGAGGCCTTTGTTTGGCGCTCAACGCATCGCTCAGCTTTACTACGCGATGCACCTTCGCCACGGTGACGCTATGCGACTTGAGCTGGCCATACTGAATGGCGAATGGTCCCTCCTGCGCTACATCGATGGTGCGCTTGACTCCGTACAGACATTTGAGTTCACCAATGTCCAGGTCTCTCGGGTTCGCATCCAGCGGAATCCGGTGAAGTTGGCAACGTTGAAGGATAAGCCACTCGTCTCCTGAGCTCCCGGCCAAACCCGCTGCCACCAGGAACCTGAGGCCTGGGGCGACATTTCTTTCCCCTGCGACTGTCACAACGCGATCACGTCAAACGTCTTGAGACCAGGTTGCTCCTGCAGCCGCATCCAGTCTCAACTTGAAGAAAGCGTTTCATGACCCGCGCAGTTTGGTTCCAAGTATCCCCGGAGGGCGCCAAGGCCATCGGTGGCCTGCATCACTTCGTCACCTCTGGCACGTCCTTGCCCAGCCAGCTTATCCATCTGGTGTTCCTGCGAGTCTCGCAGATCAATGGCTGTGCCCACTGCATCGACATCCATACCCGTGACCTGATGACTGGCGGAATGTCGGTTGAGAAAGTAGTCCTCGTGCCGGTGTGGCACGAAGCGGAGTACCTGTTCTCGGAGCAAGAGCGTGCGGCCCTCGCCTGGTCCGAGGAAGTCACCCGCGTCAGCGAAACACACGCTTCCGATGAAGCCTACGAGGCGGCGTTGGCAGTGTTCGGCGAGAAGGACTTGGTCAACCTGACCCTCACCATCGCCGCGATGAACGCCATTAACCGCATGGGCATCAGCTTCCGCATGAAGCCGCGGGCGAAAGCTTAACGGCTGCGGCGCGCCGCTCTATTGGCTGAGCTCGTGGGTTCAATTCAGTAGTGCGGCATCAACTTCCCGATCTTGCTGGCCGGCTACTGCGACGTATGCGCCAGGCGAAGTCATCTTGACGCCGGAGATGCCGCAGCTCAGGTCAGCGGCGTCCAGCGGTACGGCAGGAGATCGCGCAGTGCAGATGCTGGCTGGGTCGGCAGCCGCTGCAGTACGTCCTTGAGGTAAGCGTAGGGCTCATGGCCATTGAGCCTGGCGGTGTGCAGCAGGCTCATGATGGCGGCGGCGCGCTGGCCCGCGCGCAGGCTACCGGCGAACAGCCAGTTCTTCCTGCCCAACGCGATGGGACGGATCAGGTTCTCGATGCGGTTGTTGTCCGCGGTAAGGTCGGCGTCGTCGATGAAGCGCGTCAGCGCAGCCCAGCGCTTGAGGCTGTAGTCGATGGCCTTGGCCGTCGCACTGCCGTCTGGCACTTTCTGACGGTTGGCCATCAACCAGGCGTGCAGCAAGTCGGCCGCCGGCCTGGACTTGGCTTGCCGCAAGTGCAATCGCTCGCTCGGCCCGAGGTCCTTGGCCTCGCGTTCGATGTCGTAGAGGTTGGCGAACAGCTTGAGCGCGCCCTCGGCAAGCATGCTGCTGTGGTTGGCCCACAGCTCATGGAACTTGCGCCGTGCGTGCGCCTTATGCGGAGCTCCGCATAAGGCACATTATCTCGAGCGTCGTTTTATGTGGAGCACGACCTGCGATCACAGGCGCGATGCGGTGTGGCGTGGTCCTTGGCACCGCATAAGAACTGCGCA
>NZ_JABMJG010000016.1 GCF_013376045.1 Variovorax sp. SG517
TCAGTCTTATCTGGTGCCAAGGACCACGCCACACCGCATCGCGCCTGTGATCGCAGGTCGTGCTCCACATAAAACGACGCTCGAGATAATGCGCCAGGCAGCCGGCCTCGGTCACGCCGGCGCTCATCACCTGCTTGTAGCCCGCGTAGTCGTCGCAGATCAGCGTACCTCGCCAGCCGCCGCTGCCGTCTTCGGCGATGCCCAGGAAGCGCCGTGCGTTGTGCCCGGCACGGCTTTCGGCGAAGTCGAAGACCACGGCGTTGACCTCGTCCCAGACCGTGGTGCAGTAGCTCCACAAGTAGGCTCTGTGCGTCTTGCCATGACCTGGCTTGAGCATCGCCACCGGGGTCTCGTCGGCGTGCAGCACGTGGCGCCCAAGCAGGTCCTCGCGCATGGCCTGCACCAACGGCGCCAGTTCCACGCCGATGGCGCCGATCCATTCGGCCTGGGTGGAGCGCGGCACTGCGAAGCCTGCGCGGCCCAGGCTAGCCTCCTGGCGGTACAGCGGTTGGTGGTCGATGTACTTGGCCACCGCCACATGCGCCATCAGGCCGGCGGTGGCGATGCCCTTGTCGATCACGCAGGCAGGCACCGGTGCCTGGATCAGCGTCTGGCATTGGGTGCAGGCCCACTTGCCACGCACATGGCGCTGCACGCTGAAGCGTCCAGGCTCATAGTCGAGCTTCTCGGCCACGTCCTGGCCGATGCGCTTCATCTGGCAGCCGCAGCCCGGTGTGGTGCAGATGGTGTCGTCGGGTTCGTGGTGGATGTCGTGGCGCGGCAGGTGGGCCGGCAGCGCCTGGCGCTTCGGGGTCTGCTTCTCCCCTGCGGCCTTGGCTGGCGACTGCAGCTTCCCTACCTCGCGTTCCAGGGCTTGCAGGTCCTCGTCGATGACCTCTTGCAGCAGGCTCCTCTGCTCGGGACTAAAGCGTTCGGCGCTGGCGGCGAACTTCAGCCGCTTGAGCACGGCCATCTCATGGGCCATCTTGGCGTTCAGCGCCTGAGCGTGCCGTACCTCGCTCTGCAGCCGGCTGGCCAAGGCGCACACCTGTGCGAAGCTCATGCCCGAGAACGCCGGATCAGGGATTGCATCAAGGGCGTTGGCGCTGCTGCTGTCCATCAGGGCGGTGATGGTGCCAGCAGGCTTAGCCGGCCGCCATCGGCACATTCCGCAATGGACGGGCTCACACCACCTTGATCACGCCGGCCTCGCCAACACGCTGCCAGGGCAGTCCGAGCACCAAGGCGTTCAGCTGCGAGTGGGTCAGCGACAGCGTGCTGCCATCCCTGGGCCAGACAAAGCGGCCGCTGTTCAGCCGCCGCGCTGCCAGCCACACACCGATGCCGTCGTGTACCAGCAGCTTCATGCGGTTGGCCCGTCGGTTGGCAAACAGGTAGGCGTGGTGGGGCCTGGCCTCGCCGAAGACCTTGACCACGCGGGCCAACGCCGACTCGGTGCCAGAGCGCATATCCAGCGGCTCGGTGGCCAACCACACGGCGTCGATGCGGATCAACGCAGCCACTCGCGCAGCCAAGCTGCGCACGACGATGCCGACTCCACCGGCCAGTGCACGACTGCAGTGGCACTGCCTCGCTTCAACTCGACACGGATGTCGCGGCCCGGAATCTCGCCTTCAGGCTGGACATCGAGTGCGATGAAGTCGGGCATCGGCAAGGTCGGAACGTCAGTCGCCTTCGGCGACGCAGCCCTGCGATCATCAGCACGCCACCGGTGCACCACGTTCGCATTCAGGTTGTACAGCCTCGCGATCGCCGCGGCAGAAGCATCCGGCTGCCGGCACGCCTCAAGGACCTCAGCCTTGAACCGCGCGCTGTGCTTGCGACGCGTGGCCCGCTTAACCACACCATCTATCGTGTCCACATCATTCATCGCGGACACGATGCCTGCTAACTCTCAGGCAATCAAGATGACTTCACTGCGCGCCTACACTTCATCTCCCAAGGCGGCACGTCAACCAGTCTAGAAGACTGATGTGCACCAGTTGTCGGTGAGATGGTGAAATGGATTCGAGTTGCTCTATTCATCACCTCGCGAGCTTTCCTCACTCTCGCTCGTAGCAAGCCCGCTTCGCGTACATGAAAGCGACCAAGTTGCCCGACAAGATTGGACGTCCTATCCGCGAACTTATGCAGTTCAGCCCCGACGTCCTCTGCGACGACGCGCTTCTCCAGCTCATGGACTTGCGTACGTACGGCCGACCGGCGCGCTTTGCTCCAGGAGGGCTTGGTATTCACGATTACTTTGGTCACGATCATTCGCTGCGAGCTAGAGAAAATCTCGTGCTTCTTACGTTTTGCGGAAAGGCCGTTTCGTCGCAACATGCCGTAGACATCCGCAATGATTCGCTCTTGCTCAACTGGCGTGATGTCCAGCTTGGATGACATCGCCATATCGTCAACGTAGCGCGAATATGTCAGGCCGTGTTTTGCAAGTTTGGCCTGTAGGTACGGCTCATCTCTCCACAGCACCAAATTCGCCAAGTAACTGCTTGTGCCGGCGCCTTGGGGCAAGGTGCCTGCTTTTGTGGTCAGCTTGGTTAGCAAGTGCGCCACATCATCGCCAAAGCCAAAGAAGTGCCTCCAGATGTCCCACACTCGCTCAGCGCTTACAGAAGGGAAAAACTTGCTCACATCCTCGCATATCAAGATACGTGCGCCCGTATGAAGCTTGGCGTTCGTAACGTAATCACGCCCCTTGACGCTGCCGGTAAGGTATTCGGGAAATCGGACCCGTTGGAGGATTGCTTCTTTGATGCGTCGCTGAATGGCTTTCAATCGCGGCTTGGCTGAAAACACCTCGCGGGTCGACCCGGGATCCATCCGGACAGGACGATATGAGCGATCTGCCACTATGGCGATAGCTTCCAACTCGGCCAGCTCTGTACGGAGCGCTTTGGCCAGTTTCTCGTTAGTCCAGATTGGGTTAAAGGGATAGCTTGGCTTGTTGAGGATCAGGCTCATTCAAAAGCTCCAAGGCCGTGAAGGCCAGCTGTCCTGCAAGCGCTCGATCCAGCTTGCCAAGTTCACTTCCTTCTGCACCGAGGAAAAAGAGAATCTCTACCGGCATCCCTAACGCATTGGCGATGCGGGTGACCGTCGAGAGCGGCGGGTCGCGCCGATTGCGCTCCAGCATCGAAAGATACGACCCCGATATATTCGCGCGATCGGCAAGCTCAGCTTGAGACAGCTTGCGCTTTTTCCTTGCCAGCTGGATCGCGTTTCCGATGTCCATGCTCTACCTTCAAGAAACAAAGTATGGGCTTGGGGTGTTCGAGTCTTCACATCTTGTCGCGAACGTTCGTCATGATACTGACGATCACCGCAATGATCTGAAGTACACGAAGGGATAGTGTTGCCACATCCATTCCGTATGTCCGCGATTCGAGATGCTGCTGCAGCGTCTCGATTACCGCATCCAATTCAACCTTCACACCGCTGTCGAGTTGGCTATCGCAAGCATCACGGACCTTCTTCAGGACCGCGATGTGGTTCTTACAAGTTTGTTTGTCCATGTGGACTCTCCTTACAGAGCGGAATTGCCCTGCGTCCCCATTCAAGGCAGCGCCGTAAAGGAGCCAACTCGACACCAAGCCCACCACAGTTGCCGCCGACTGCCGAACGTCCCCTCGTCGCCTCCGTGCCATGCACCACGTACTAAGCGTCGCCGGACCTTCGTCGTCCACTCGCTGCCGAACCGACCGCGAGCTGCGTTTCAAGCCTCATCAACTGCCCGATGAAGCGGCACCATCACTGGCGCCCAACTACTGAGCCTTCTGCCTTCTGGGTAAAAGAATCACAAACTTTTCGAACCGCGCCGGGGCCATGTTTCCCCCCGCCGTAGTTGAATTTGATCATGAAATCGCACTCAGAGGGCTTTTATTGAACTGCCAGTTCATATTTTATTGTGAATCAAAACGTAAGCGACCGCTGTCAGAACAAGAGGTCGGGCCGGGATGGTCGGAGAAACCGAGGCAATCGCGAAGTCCACCCGTCCAACTGATGTGACAAGTGGTGATTGATGACTTCTTCGGCTGCAAACTTCGCCTCGAGCTCACGCCACTTGGCCGTCAAGCAGGGCGCCATAGTTGTGGTTGTGTGAGGCACTGAGTGGCAGACCGGCGCCACAGGTGGTCGCATCAGAGCGGAGTTCGAGGACTGGTGGATTGCGTGGCCCAGCTGGTGTTTTTTGGCCAAGCGTCGCCGGGGACCCTGTGCTACTTTTTGGCTGATTGTTGGCCCCGTGACGGGCGGCGCCTGAAAGATGGGCTTCACCAGTCGCATTGCCTGTGCCTTGGGGTGGCTGCGGGCTCAGTCGGTGACGGCTGAGGGTGAACCGTGTAATGTTCCCCCCCATATGTCTTCAATACCCGATAGCTATGTTGACTCGATGCCTACTGATCCCGACTTACTCGTGGAACTCGGGCGAGTAGCATGGGCGGCAGCACGTCTGCATGCAGGAGTTCGCGATTCCATCAACAGGCACAGTGGCTCAACCTCAATGGCTCCTTTTGAGTTGACGCTTGGGAGGGCCATTGCAGACCTTGAAAGACTCGCGTCAAGCAATGGACGCGTAGACCAAGTGGCGTGGGTCCACAACGTCGGGCGACCTGCAAGTCATCGTCGCAACGCGGTGATTCACGCCGTGACGTTTACGGCCCCCGACGGCAAGCAGGCAATCGGGACCGTAGATAGCACTGCACCGGGCAGATTCCTCGGGGCTGATTTGCGAGCTGTCACGCTCGTCCTCATCGAGGCGAGCATGAAGTTGCCGGCTTAAAACTGAGAAGAGCCCCTCTGCTGCATGCCGCTAGTCGCCTAACCACGTCGCGTGAACTCTTCCAACCCTCTTCACGTGGAGCACAAGTGGCTTTGGCGCTAGTGGTGCTGGATCCAAAGTGCAGGACTATCGAACTCGATTAGTCACTTCGGGAAACCGTCAACGTGAGCGCGTTCAGCGGGTCAACAGCGCAGCACCGCTCGAGATCTCACAAAAGTACCTGTCAGCGCGAGTGCAACTGCGACAAGCGACGCAGATCGTCGACCATGGCCTGATCTCCCTTTTCCAAGGGCTGCGCAGCAAGCGCGTCTGCCATGGCCGTCAGCCGCACGGCGTGTATGGCTTCGGCCTCCTGCAGCGTCTGCCCAGGCCCTACTGGAAAACTCAAAAGTGAGCTTTCCTCTGCAACAAAGAACCAGATCGCTCTCTGCTTGGGTGCCATCTCGGCAAACATCGCCATGTAGTCTCGCAAGGTCGACTCGTAGATCAACTGCTTTTCAGATTTGACCAATATGCCCCCAAGGCGCACTCCCAATGCTAGGAATCACGCTACCAGATTTCGAGCTTTTCACTCTTGAAGTACTTTCTCCGAATTCCGGCACGCTATGCGTACGCCCCACTCTGAATCCGGCTGAGCAGACGAGACACCATGGCTTGGCCTTCCGCCGTATCCATCAAATCCCCGGGTCTCTGTCCATTCAGGGCGGACAGCGGCTGATCCAACCATTGGGCTACCCTGTTAGCGCCGGTGCAATCGAGATCAGCAGTGCCAGTCGAACATTGACCAGGGGCTGGAGCTGGTTCCGTTAGGAGCCAGCTGTGGATAACTATAGGTTGGATGCCTCGGTGGGTCCTCCTTTTCTTGAACCGATCGTTGGTATTCCCGAGCCGTCAGACGAGGCCCCTTCCTCCGCGGCCTCGCTCACCTGGGCCGCCGCTGTCTTCCTGGTCTGCTCGCGCGTCTTGATGCGCCCCTTGGCTTCGTGCGTGCTGTGGCGGAAGCGGTAGGACTCGTTGCCCGTCTTGATGATGTGGCAGTGATGGGTCAAGCGATCCAATAGCGCCGTGGTCATCTTGGCGTCGCCGAACACGCTGGACCACTCCGCGAACGTCAGGTTGGTGGTGATCATCACGCTGGTGTGCTCGTACAGCTTGGACAACAGGTGGAACAACAAGGCGCCACCGGCCTGGCTGAACGGCAGGTAGCCCAACTCGTCGAGCACGACCAGGTCCATGCGTACCAGACTCATGGCGATGCGTCCGGCGCGTCCCTGGCTCTTCTCATGTTCCAGGGCATTGACCAGATCGACCGTGGAGTAGAACCGCACTCGCCTGGCGTGCCGGGTGAGTCCGGCAATCCCCAGCGCCGTGGCCAGGTGGGTCTTGCCAGTGCCTGGGCCACCGACCAACACCACGTTCTGCGCATCCTGCGTGAACGACAGGTCCGCCAGTTTCTGGATCAACGCGCGGTCGACCTGCGAGACGGCGAAGTCGAAGCCGGCTAAGTCGCGGTGCATGGGGAAGCGCGCCGACTTCATCTGGTGAGCAATGGAGCGCATTGCCCGGTCAGCATCTTCGGCCTGCAGCAGGTGCTCCACCAGCCAGCGTGATGCGGCCAGGGTCGTATCGCCGCCTTGCTCCGTCAGATCGGCCCAGGCCGTGGCCATGCCGTTGAGCCGCAGCGCCTTCAGTTGGGACTGTACATCGATGGAGGTCTCACGCATGGCCAACCTCCTGTCCGTCCAGATGATCCTGGTGGGTGGGGCGCAGCCGGTCGTAGCGCGCGGTGTCGGCCTTGGGCGCCTGGGTGAGTCGCAGGGACGTCTGCGCCTGATCCGGCGGCGCCGGGCTGTTCAGGCGAGCCAGCACGTTGCGCACGTGCTCCACGCTGATGCTGCCGCTGGGCGCTCTGCCTTCGAGCACCAGCTCGATGGCCACCAGCACTGCCTCCAGCCCGGCCTGCGGCACCGCGGCCAGCACCTGTGCCATGACCCGGTCTCCTCCGGGGTGCCTGAGCAGCGACTGGCGCAAGCGCAGCAACGGCGCCGGCAGGTCCAGGAACGGCGTGCCGTTGCGCAAGGCGCCCGGCTTGCGCTGCACCAGCTCGATGTAGTGCTGCCAGTCGTAGCTGGTCTGGCCGCTGCCCGGCAGCCGGGCATGGCTGGCCACGACGGCGTCCGCGGCCGCCACATCGACTCGCTCGGGATAGACGCGGGTGCTGACGATATGGCCGGCCCACTCGCACGGCACGGAGTAACGGTTGCGCGCGGCGACCACCAGGCAGGTGCTGCTGACCCGGGCCAGCCGCTCGACGTAGCCGTCGAAGGGGGCTGGCATGGACATGAGGTGAGGCTTCTCCAGCTCCCACATCTCGGCCACGGTGAACTGCCGGTGGATCGGGTGTGTGGTGTCGGCCCACACCGAACGACACCGCTCGCTCAGCCAGGCATTGAGTTCGATGAACGAGCCGAAGCGCCGGGTTGCGGCTTCAATCCAGATGCGCCTGCGGCTGTCCTGCACGTTCTTCTCGACCACACCCTTCTCCCAGCCGGAGGCGACGTTGCAGAAGTCGGCGTCGAACAGGTAGTGGCTCCACATCGCAGCGAAGCGCGCGTTGACGGTGCGCTGCTTGCCGCGCCGCACCTTGTCCACGGCGGTGCGCATGTTGTCGTAGATGCCGCGCCGGGTGACGCCGCCGAGTGCCTGGAAGGAGCGGGTGTGGGCGTCGAACAGCATCTCATGGCCCTGGCTGGGGTAGGCCACCAGCCAGAAGGCTCGACTGGCGCACAGCTTCAGGTGCGCCACTTGCACGTTGTAGAACACGCCACCGACGACCATGGCTTCGACACTCTAGTCGAACTGGAAGGCCTCGCCCAGCTCGAAGCTCATCGGAACGAACGCCTTGGCCGGACTAGCTGCCGACTCCACCCGCCAGCGCCGGATGTAGTCGGTGACGGCGCTGTAGCCGCCGCGGTAGCCCTGAGCCTGTATCTGGGCAAGAGCACGACCGCTGCGCCGTGCCTGCTTGGGGCGATGGCTGTCGGTTGTGAGCGCTTGATGCAGGGCCGGCTCGAACGCCGTGAGCTTGCCATCGAGCTTGACCCGCTCGTACTTCGGCACAACATCGCTGGGAGCCCGGAGCCACTTCTTGACCGTGTTGCGCGACAGGCCTGTGCGCTTTGCGATCTCGCTGAGAGAGAGTTGGTCGCGCAGCCTCATGCGCCTGACCTTGCCAATCATGTCCATGGTGATCACCTTGAATCCCTGCTGAAATTCTCAGCAGGTCAGTGGAACACCCTGGTCAATATTGGATTGGCACTTTGTGCTTTAGCTGGTCAAGATTGCGCTGGCACTAAGAGCATCGACGTTTTGATGTCAGCACCGCCAGCCAACGTGGCGGTCATCACGCTCGTCATCCAGGGGAACATCACTCGTCCGAGCAAGTTGTCCCGTTGAGGCCATAGTCGCCTCGCTGGATATCGAAAGCGCGCGACGTCGCTGAGCTGCGCTCCCCGGCAGCTGGACTTCCTCCAGTCGAAAGACGGTCGATGGTGGCACTGAGGTATTTTTTTGGACGATCGAGCCGCAGGAAACGCGCAAGGGCAGCAGCACCCGCTGCCCTATCGCAGGCAGATCAAACGCCCTCGCCGCTTACGCCGTATTGGTACTTGCGTACAGCCAGGCTCTCGTCTGCGCGTTGTCGTTCGGCGTCGATCCTGCGATCCAACTGCTCGGCCAGCCACGCTGAAAACGCTCGAAGCCGCTCGTTTTCATCCGTCTTCCAAGCGCCGATTTGGTCGCGCTTGCGCTGGTAAGCTTGAACCATGCCGTGCTCGCCCCAGACGGTGCCAGTTGTTTCTAACGCAGCAGCCACCTCTCTCCATGCCGTCGACTGTTCCGGCACTGCTTTCACAATTGCCTTGCAGATATCCAGGATGGGGGCGCCGCCACCGTATGCACGCGTGATGGCCAAGACGAACTCGATGTCATCCTCGGCGCCAGGTACTACCAGTTCAAGCAGTGGAGCTTGTAGCGGCTGATCGAAGTTCGGAAACACCGCCTTCACCAGCTTGGCTCCGCCACGATAAGGAAACATCGAACGCACATCCATGTCGTAGAAGTTTTCGCGAAGAAGGTGAAGCAATTTGGCAGGATGCTTTTGAAGCAGCTTGTTGAGGCCATGCAACTGGTAGGGAATCGCCTCAAACTTGTCTTCGAGCACACTGCGACCTTCCGCTCGAAGCTGACGCCTTTCGTTCACTTCCACCTTCAGTCTCGAAGACAGAAAGCCGAATACGGCATCAATGTCTGTCTCGCCGACGGCACGAAGGACCTCCTCGGTTTGATAGTCGATTTCTTGCAAGTTAACCAAGCTGGCCAGCACCTCATCGCGATTCGACTTCTCCATCGCTGCGACCAGCGTCTTAAACTCCCGGCCAAACCAGAATACCTTGGCCCACCGGGCGTCGTGCCGTTTCGCGAGAGCCCGCAGCCCCCTTATGAACACGTCCTTCGCCTCGGCGCACCCTTGGCCATGGAGCGTGGCTGCGACACCCATGGCGATACTTAACGCATCGCGCTGATCCAACTCCTCAGCACGAGCCACGACGGCCTCCAACATGTCCAAGCGGTCGGGGCCGACTTTGAAGAGCGACTTCGCAATGGCGACGAGGTGCGTACCGTCAACCAGCCAACGGTCGATGACTTGGCCGACTTCCTTTTCTCGATTGCTGAGCTGCAGGCCACCCAGCAGCGGAACCAGAAACGGCTGCATAGCCGCCTCGTGTTCGCTGACAAGCTCCAGCGCTAGATCGGGCTCCTGGCGAGCCAGCAGATCCAGGAACTCAAAGTACACAGGGAAGGTAGCGAGGTCATCGGACTCGGTCTTCGAGAACTCCAGAATGCGGTCGCGCCACACGGCCCGGTTGCCGTCGTCGATGGCGTTGACGTATCCACGAGCGGCCTGCTGGCGGTTGGTGTTGCCATAGTCCCATTCTTCTTCGCGCGTCTTAAGCTTCTCCCAATCTCCGAAAATACCCTCGAAGCCGATTAACTGCTTGTAGATCTGGTACTCGTCATGTAGAGCGATAGCATCGCGGATTGTTAGCGCCGAGTTGGCGATTTCGGTGGAGGTGGCGTGATAGTAGTTCCAGTAGCTGTGGTGCTCGATGTCCTGGACCAGCGGCATCGCCTCAGTCGACACAAGGCCTCGCCAAAAGCCCAGCACGTCGATGGTGTCCCGCTGGAACATCTCTGCCGTTTCAGCGTCTTGCGAACTCTGCTCCCGGTGGGTCGCAGCATTCAGCGCATTGATGACGCTCTCCCTGTAGCGGACGGCGCCGTTGAGCGGATACATCCGCTTCAGCAGCGCGATGGCGCTCGCACGCATCCCGGCGACGTCGGCGTTGCCCGGCACGCTGCCGCGCGAGATGGTCACCGCGTTGTACGTCCACTGCTGGCCTTCCATGGAAGGCGACAGCACCATGTTGATCACGCCTAAGATCGCCCGAGCATCGGCGACCAGTTGCTCGTCGCTAAGGCCGGCCAACTTGTTGACGATGCTCTTCTGGGGTTCAACACCCAGCGTAGGGAAGTAGTCGAGGTCGATGGTCGCGAGACGTTGCAGCGCTGTCTGGGCTTTGCTGATAACCCTCTCGTCTGGCGACCGCGTAAGTTCCAACAGAAAGTCCACCATCACATCCAACTGCGCGTATCGGATCGCGTTAGGAACATCAACTGCTTCGCAGATCAGTTCTGACGCTGAACGGTACCCGCGTGCGGTGATTGGCTCACCGCCATCGGTCAGCACACGTGCCGGCAGCGTACGCGCGAAAGTCACAAGCGCGGGTATGACAGCGCCGTGATAGTTCGGTGCCAAGACACTGAGGATCTTCAACGCACCCTTGAGTTCTTCGTAGTCGGTGCCGCGCTCCAGGATGGTTTCCACGCGGCGATGCTCTTCGTCCAGACGTTTCTGCACCGCGATGGACGGGTTGGCCAGCAGCTTAGACAGTGTCGCAACGCGCAGTTCAAGGTTCATGGTCGAGCGCCTTCAACAAAAGCTCTTGGACGAGAGGGTCTTCTGCAGCGAGGCGGGCTGTTTCAGGATTCGTGGGCAGGTAGCGGTTGCCTGTGTCCCGCAACATGCCGGACAGCTCGAGCGTCCTTGCCTCGTGCTCAGTGAATTCCCTTGGGATACCGAGCACCTCCAGTTTCGCGAACAGCACCTCTTTGAGTGGGGTTTCCCATGCGTCGATGATGCCCAGCACGATGCGATCAAGATTCTCGAACTTCTTGCTGCGCAGTTGATCAAGCGGGACTGCCGCAACAGCTAGCGGCTTGGCCAGGATAGACACCACGGCGGTGGCCTCCTCGATGGCGGCATCCAGCAACTCGATGTCGCCCCAAATCTCGAAGCCGTCGTCACGCAGCGCACCTTCGAGTTTTCCATCCCGAACAAGGGCGATGTGGCGTCCAGCCTTCGCCTTGACGTCCATTGCAGCTTCGAAGATCCAAGAGTCCGGGATATCCTTGCGCCGGTTCTCGCGTTTCTCTCTGCCATTGAACGGCGAGCTGACGTTGAAGTATCTGGCCCAGGCTCTCTCGCCATGCTCGCCTGTGAACGGCAGCACCTCGATCTTGTTGGCAGCCAGGTACTTCCTGAGGACCTCGACCGAGTGCCGATCCAGCTCAGCGCGGCTAGGCACCCGCAGGTCTATGTGGACCAAGCCGTCGCAGATCATGCCGAGTGACCCACCCTTAAGTTCGCCGAGCTTCGAATTCGCCGCGACGATCACTTGGTCGTAGTCGTCCAGAATCTGGGTCCGGCGCTCCTCCAATGCGATTAGCGGAATGTAGAGCTTGGCCACGCCCTGCTGAACGCGCCTGAGTAACCGGCCAAAGTTGGGGTGTCCGAATGGCGTCTGACGCAGCAGGCTTGTGTCAAAAATGATGTGGAAAAGGTCCATAGGCTGCGACGCGGCGGCTCTGGTTGAATCTCTCGATGATAGGGGCAGGCATTGCGTCGACAGGCCGATTTGCTCGACCACTGTCGGCGGCGCTATGCAAATGCCGCTTACTCCAATGCAAAACAACTGAGTCGCCGTAAAGCCGCACTTGGTGAACTTCGACTATCAGTCTAAACCTGCCTCTCGGCGCCGAGTTCCCGGTACTCGACTGCCCCCTCTGCGATCTTGATGGCACCCCCTCTCACGAGAGCCGCCATTACACCGGCCACCTTTTCAGGCGTGGGATCCGGCCCAAAACGCCATTGAATTCTTTTCTCGAGTGAGGTCAAGGTCTTGGGCTTCCCTGCTTCCGCGAAGTCCTTGAGGATCTCCAAATAGATCTGGTCGACCGATTTCGATTTCTTGTTCCTCGCGGCAAGCCGAATAGATGCGGCAGCCAGACGGTCCGCTGCGATCTTGGGAGGCAATGACGGCGTCTGCCGAGCAGGCAGGGATCGGGCTTCAGCGGGCGCAGGCCCCAGGTCTTCCACGCGCTCGACCCGCCGGCCCTTCGATCGCGCATGCACGATAGCGGGGTCGTAGTCGCCATCCGCCGCAACGATCACGAAACGCGCCCCCGGCTCGTGGCGCCCGACCAGATAGCCCAGGTAGAGGACCAGATGGAAATCCAGCGAGTTCTTGCCCGGCCTGGAGATGTCGACAAGAGACACTCGGTCACCCAATTCCATGTACGGCGCGAGCAGTCCGATCTCGTGCTCACCATAGAAAATCCAGGCCTCGCCATTCGAACCCATCCACGACGCGACATCCTCCGGCGCTGGATGCCGGTTCTGCAGATCGATCAACAGATAGGTCTTGCTCATTGCCCGGCGGCATTCGCAATCATGAGCCGCGACGTCGCGCGCGTCGCACCGACGTAGAACAGCCGCATCTCCTCCAAAGGATCATGGTCGTCCCTAGCAGCCACCACGTCCCGGCCTGCGACAGCCTGACGCGCCCCCATTACCGCAACCACCGGAAACTCCAGTCCCTTGCTGGCATGCAGCGTCATCACCTTGATGGTGTCCGCACCGGGGTCGAAATCACGCGTGCCCTTGCGCACCTTGTGCGGCAAGCGACGACGCTCCAGGGCCCTGGCGCATTCGTCCATCAGCGCCCAGCTGCGGCACAGCACCGCCATGTCGCCCCAGGCATGCCCTTCGTTGTGCGCACTGGCCATGAGTTCGGCGATCCGGTCGGCCTGAGCCCGCGTGCTCGGCAGGTCGATAACGATGGGTTCGGGCCCGTCCCGACCGCAGCTCACCGGCTGAATGATCGGAACACCGTCGTCGTCCTTCTCCTGGGGCCGCAGGAGTTCGGTCGCTACCGCACTCGCCGTTTGCAGGATCTGGCGGGTGTTGCGGTAGTTGATCCTCAGGATGGTCGTGCGGCCCTGCGCCTGCACGCCCACGCTCTTGAAGCTGAAGGGCTTGCCGCTGCGCTTGTCGTAGATGCTCTGGGCATCGTCGTACAGCAGCAGCAAACTGTTGGTCGCAGGATCGACCATCTGGGTGACCAGCTTGAGCCACTCGGGCGCGAAATCGTGGCCTTCGTCGACCAGCACCGCCAAGTACTGTCCCGAAGGAATCATCTTGCGGTCCACCCCGTCGATGACGTTGCGCACCATCTGCTCCATCTTGGGAGTCACGGGGAGGTCGTTGGGCGGCAGCGGCTGGCCGAACGCCACGAGCTGGTCGCGGCACCATTTGTGGAAATGGCGGACCTGGACACGCTCGGCCAGCCCCTTGGCTTGCATCGTCGCCTGCAGCTTGACCGCCAGCGGCTCGTTGTAGCAAAGCACGAGCACGGGCTTGTGCGTATCGCTCGCGGCCTTGGCCAGATACTCGGCGCGATACCCCAGGATCATGGTCTTGCCGGACCCCGCGACGCCGTGGATGACACGGTGGCCGTCACCCAGGCTGCGCGCCAACTGCTCCTGCTGTAGGTCCATCACGCGCAGGAGATCGGGGATCGTCGCCTTGTCGTCCGCGTCGTCGAAGAGCGCACCCTGCTGCGGCACCCGCACTTCGGGAAACAGGTTCCAGCGCACCCGGTCGATCTGCGGCAGCGACAGCGTCCCGCGCATCAGCACCGGGAACATGTCCCAGAGCCGGCTTTGGAAACCCTCCGGCTCGGCGTCCTCCAGCATCTCGTCGGAACAGATCACACGGTTGGGTTCGATCGCGCTGCCGAGCCCCGCGGCCTCGAACTGCTTGCGCGTGATCCGGGTGAAGACGACGCCATAGCTCCATGGGAAGGTGAGCATGCCCTTCCATTTGCCCTCATGCTGAACCAGCTGCGCGTCGCGCTTGAGGGCATCGACCACCTGCAGCGCCTGGTGCCGGGCCTGCTCGACCGGATTGGGCACGCGCTTGGGAACGCCGTCGGGCACGATTGTCCAGTCGCCGCGACTGGCCTGCTGGATCGTGTCCAAGCGCCAGTCCTTGGTTTCCAGGATCAGCAGACCCCGGCTGGGGTGCAGCACGACGAAGTCGGGGTGGCATTGCCTGGGCCCGATGGGGACGTCGTACCACAGCAGGTAGTCCTCATCGAGTTTCTGCTGCAGTCGCTCCGCCAGGCGCCGCTCGCCCGAAGTCATGCGGGAAACGCAGGTGCTCAACGCAGGAATCAGGACAGCCATAGAAGATGCCATCCCCCCGGACGGCTTGAACAAAGAGGTGAAACGCAACCTACAGTAACAGGCGGATACGGTCAATTGCTCTGCATTTCGGCCAGGGCCAGAGTGCGCTCCTCTTGGGGGCAGGCGCCATCCGCGCGGCAACGTTCTTTCCGACACCCAGGACGGCATGCAGCGCACGCGCAGTGCGCCTCTGGTGCTTGGACCGCCTTGCATCGGCCGCCGGCGCCTGCTTGTGCGCCTTCTCAGACGCACTGAGTGTCCCCATGGCCTCACGCCAGCGTCAAGCAGCTCGTGCAACGCATCGATCGCTTCGTCACTGCCGACAACACCGAATGCCGGCCGTTCAAGTGGAACGCCACCGCCGATTCGATCCTTGAGAAGCTGCATCGACTTTGCTCACGTATCGGGGGGACAGGACACTGGCGGACCAACGCATATCACGCAGTCGACGTTGGCGCCGATCAGATCCACCCGAGGGTCGGACACGCACAAGTCGAGGCGGATGGCGGAGTAGCGCGCCACGAAATCCGGCAGCAGCGGTCGCAAGCAAGGCGGCGGCACGCAACTTCGCGCTCTCCTGGGTTCCACTTCGAGATATGGAACCAGAAAGACAAAGACGTTCGCCTGCATGAGCCCGGCCCGCTCCGGACCGGGCTCTCTGGCCGCTTCGCGGTCAGCCAGCCAGTCAACTGCAAGCGACGCGCCTGGAGGGCATCGACCAGCCCGTCCACGGCACAGCGGCGGGCCGTGCCGTGGACGGGGCTCAGAAGTCCATGCCTCCTGCCGCGGGGACTGCAGGCGCCTTCTGGGGTGCGGGCATCTGCGCGACCGTTGCATCGGTCGTGAGGATCAGGCCCGCGATGGACGCCGCGTTCTGCAGCGCCGTGCGCGTGACCTTGGTCGGGTCGATCACGCCGAGTTCGACCAGGTCGCCGTACTGGCCGGTGGCCGCGTCATACCCGTGGTTGCCCTTGCCCTTGAGCACCTCCGCCACGACCACGGAAGGCTCGACGCCCGCGTTCGACGCGATGGCGCGCAGCGGCGCTTCAAGCGCGCGCAGCGCGATGCGGATGCCCGCATCCTGATCGGCGTTCGCGCCGCGGAGCTCGGACAGCGCCGCGCGCGCACGCAGCAAGGCGACACCGCCGCCAGGCACGATGCCCTCGGCCACGGCCGCGCGCGTGGCGTGCAGCGCATCGTCCACGCGGTCCTTCTTCTCCTTCATCTCGACCTCGGTCGCGGCACCCACACGGATCACGGCCACACCGCCTGCAAGCTTGGCGACGCGCTCCTGCAGCTTCTCGCGGTCGTAGTCGCTCGTGGCCTGCTCGATCTGGGCCTGGATCGACTTCACGCGCGCATCGATGCGCTTCTGGTCGCCGCCGCCGTCGATGATGATCGTGGTTTCCTTGTGCACCTCGATGCGCTTGGCATGCCCGAGGTCCTCGAGCGTGGCCTTGTCGAGCTGCTTGCCCGTTTCCTCCGAGATCACCGTGGCGCCGGTGAGCACCGCGATGTCCTCGAGCATGGCCTTGCGGCGATCGCCGAAGCCCGGGGCCTTCACGGCAGCGACCTTGAGCACGCCGCGCATCGAGTTGACCACGAGCGTGGCCAGCGCCTCGCCTTCCACCTCCTCGGCCACGACCAGCAGCGGTCGGCCGGCCTTTGCGGCGGCCTCGAGCACCGGCAGCAGCTCGCGGATGTTCGAGATCTTCTTGTCATGGAGCAGCACGAGCGGGTCTTCGAGCTGCGCCACCTGCTTCTCGGGATCGTTGATGAAGTAGGGGCTCAGGTAGCCGCGATCGAACTGCATGCCCTCGACGACGTCGAGTTCGTTATCCAGCGACTTGCCGTCCTCGACCGTGATCACGCCCTCCTTGCCCACCTTCTCCATCGCGTCCGCGATGATCTTGCCGATCGCCTCGTCGGAGTTCGCGGAAAGTGCGGCCACCTGCGCGATCTCCCTGCCCGTGGAAATGGGCTTGGAGAGCTTCTGGAGTTCGTCGAGCACGGCGGTGGTCGCCTTGTCGATGCCGCGCTTGAGATCCATCGGGTTCATGCCCGAGGCGACGTGCTTCATGCCTTCCTGCACGATGGCCTGGGCCAGCACGGTCGCGGTGGTCGTGCCGTCGCCGGCCACGTCGGCGGTCTTGGAGGCGACCTGCTTGACGATCTGCGCGCCCATGTTCTCGAACTTGTCGGCAAGCTCGATTTCCTTGGCGACCGACACGCCGTCCTTGGTGATGACCGGCGCGCCGAAGCTGCGCTCCAGCAGCACGTTGCGACCCTTCGGCCCCAGGGTGACCTTCACTGCATTGGCAAGGATGTTCACGCCCGCAACGATGCGCTGGCGGGCGTCGTCATGAAACTGGACATCTTTCGCAGTCATTTTGAGATTGCTCCTTTTCACTCACACACGTTGGATAAAACCGGACGGCCGGATCTCAGGCGACGCGCCTGAGATTGCCGCGCTCGCTGTCTTCGACCACGGCGAGCACATCGTCCTCGCGCAGCACGAGCAGTTCCTCGTCATCAACCTTGACCGTCTGGCCTGCGTACTTGCCGAACAGCACCTGGTCACCGGCCTTCAGGTGCAAGGGCCGCAAGGTGCCGTCCGCGAGCAGCCTGCCCTGGCCCACCGAAAGCACCTCGCCTTGCTCGGGCTTCTCGGCGGCCGAGTCCGGAATCACGATGCCCGAAGCCGTCTTGCGCTGCTGTTCGATTCGCTTGACGATCACCCGGTCGTAAAGAGGATGAAGTTTCATGTTCGATCTCCTAAGCGATAACAGGTCATCAAAAAGAAAACCTCGCCGCCGGTCGGCGGCGCGATCGGTTCGTTCCCGGCGCACAAGCGCCGGCGCGCGAGAGCTATGGGCGGCTCGCCGGGCGTTCAAGAGCCGCAAGCGCCGATTTTTTTGTGACGAGTTTTTTCAGCCTCGCCCGAGCACGAGACGGCTCGAATGGCCGAGCCTGTACACGGTCCGCGCACCACCCGCATTCCCTGCTGCACCGCCGGCCGCGCGCGGCAGCACCGGACAGGGCAGCGTGCGTCCGCCCGAACTGTCGAGGGTTTCGTCGGCGTCCTCCCGGACCATCGACCAGATGCCGTACTTGCGGGGCCTGAACAGCCAGCGGACATAGCCGCGGCGCCCGGCTTCGCGCAGCATCTCGCGGCGGTCGGGCGCGTCCGCGATCGTGTGTTCCTGCGCGTCTTCCTCGTCCTCGATGAAGCCGAACGCGCACATGGCGTCGCGAACCTCGGTGGCCGGAACACCCAGCCGCCACCACCCGGGGCGCTCCACGCGCTCGAGCTCCCAGGCGCCGACCTGCCAGGCGGCCTCCAGCAGCGCGTGCTCGAGTCCGCCGGCCCCCTCGCCCGAAAGGTCCAACTGCGCGACCGACTGGGCCACCGACCGCAAGGGCAAAACGACGCCGGGCAGCTTCAGCGGCGTCTGCCGCAGGAAACCGTGCCAGTGCAGGGAAAGCAGGGCCGCGTCGCTGCGGCGGGCGACGCGGGTGACCGTGACCGCATACAGCGGCAAGCGCATGGCGGCCGCCTGGGCCGCGATGGTCTCGAAGATGTTCATTCGCACCTCACCATGACTACGACGAAACGCATGAGGAAACAGGCGCATTTTGAGCCCGCGCGGCGCCCGAGGTTCAACGGCGCGACGCCCTCTTGAAATGCGCGCAGGCACCTCCAGATGGCCGCTCGGAAGCAGCACCGCTTCCAAATCTTCGCCTCATCCTTGTTTATTCATTCCCTTCCGAGGAGATTGTCTTGACGATGAAGATCGCGCAGATCGCACCCCTCTATGAAGCCGTGCCGCCGCGGCTCTATGGCGGCACCGAGCGGGTCGTCGCCCACCTCACCAACGCGCTGGTCGACCTCGGCCACGAGGTCACGCTGTTCGCCTCGGCCGACACGTCCACGCGGGCGCAGCTCGTGCCCATGCGCGCGCAGGCCCTGCGCCTGGACCCGGCGCCGCTGAAGTCGGACCTCGCGAGCCACCTGAACATGCTCGCCGAACTGAAGCGCCGCGCCGACGAGTTCGACGTGCTGCACTTCCACACCGACCTCCTGCACTTCCCCTTCTTCGAGGACATCGCGCCACGCACCCTCACCACGCTGCACGGCCGGCTGGACATCGCCGACCTGCCCATGGCCTACAAGCGCTGGCACCGCTATCCGCTGGTGTCCATCTCACGCCACCAGCGAAAGCCGCTGCCGTTCGCGAACTGGGTGGCCACCATCCCGCACGGCCTGGACGAGTCGATCTATGCGTTCGAACCGGGCCCGGGCCGGTATCTGGCATTCCTCGGGCGCATCTCGCCCGAGAAGCGCCCCGACAGGGCCATCGCGATCGCCAAGAAGGCCGGACTGCCGCTGAAGATCGCGGCCAAGGTGGACGCGGCCGACGTGAACTACTTCGAGCAGGTGATCCGCCCGATGCTGGACGACCCGCTCATCGAGTTCGTGGGCGAGATCGGCGATGCAGAGAAGTCCGCATTCCTCGGCGGCGCCTCGGCGCTCCTGTTCCCCATCGACTGGCCCGAGCCCTTCGGGCTGGTGATGATCGAAGCCATGGCCTGCGGCACGCCGGTGATCGGCTGGCGCTGCGGCTCGGTGCCTGAGGTGATCGAGGAAGGCGTTAGCGGACGGATCGTCGACAGCCTGCCGCAGGCCGTCGAAGCCGTGCACGCCATCGAACAACTCGACCGGCGCCGCGTGCGGCAGGCATTCGACAACCGCTTCTCGGCGCGTGCGATGGCCAGCGCCTATGTCGAGCAGTACAGGCGGCTCACCGGCCGCGACGATGCAGACGCGGCCATGCCGCCGCAATCGCTGTACCGCGAGTTCGCATGAGCATGAGCAGTGACGCACCGGCCACCACGCAGGCCGAGACCGCGCCCGAGCGCGCGGTCCAGCACGCCTTCGTGCTCAAGGAGGCGGACACCTACGTCGTGATGGACGCCCGCGGCGACATCGGCGGCGGCGTCGACGGCATGTTCCACCACGACACGCGCATGCTGTCGAGCTTCGTGCTGCGGCTGGACGGCGCCCTGCCGTCACTGCTGTCCAGCGGCGTGGGCAGCGACAACGTCCACTTCACCGCGAACCTCACGAACCATCCGCTGCCCGTGCTCGGGTCCGACTCGACGCCGCAGGGCGTGATCCATCTCGAGCGCACGCGCTTCCTGTGGGGCGCGCGGCTGTTCGAGCGCCTGCGGCTGGTCAACTACAGCGACCAGCCGGCCCGCGTGCCGCTGACGCTGGATTTCGCGGCCGACTTCCGCGACATGTTCGAAGTCCGCGGGCAGGTGCGCGCGCAGCGCGGCGAGTTCGGCCCTCCCGAGGTCGGCACCCGGCGCGCCGTGCTGCGCTATCGGGGCCTCGACGATCTGCTTCGCTGCGCATGCATCGACTTCTCCGAAGCGCCGCAGCGCCTGAGCGCGCAGCAGGCCGCATTCGACGTCGAGCTTGCCGCGCGCGGCAGCTGGACCGTGTTCGTGGAGGTCGGCACCGAGCCGGCTTGTGCGGGACCCGAGCGCTTCCGCGAGGCGGGCGTGCTCGCGCGCTGGCGGATGCGCGCGCGTCGACGACGAGGGGCCAGGCTGCAGGCCTCGGGGCGGCTGTTCCAGGGTTGGCTCGACCGGTCGCGCGCCGACCTGGCCCTGCTCACGACCGACATGCCCACGGGACCCTACCCTTACGCGGGCATTCCATGGTTCTCGACGCCCTTCGGCCGGGACGCCATCGTCACCGCATTCCAGACGCTGTGGCTTGACCCCGCGCTGGCGCTCGGTGTGCTGAGGTTCCTCGCGGCGCGGCAGGCGCACCAGACCTCCAGCTTCCACGACGCCGAACCCGGAAAGATCATGCACGAGACCCGCAAGGGCGAGATGGCAGCGGTCGAGGAACTTCCCTTCGGCCGCTACTACGGCGGTGTCGACACCACGCCGCTGTTCGTTGCGCTGGCGGGTGCCTATGTGCAGCGCACCGGCGACACCGCAGCGATCGACCACATCTGGCCGGCGCTCGTGGCGGCCTGCGAATGGATGGAGCGCAGCATGGCGCGCCACCCTTCGGGCCTGCTGGCTTACCAGCGCGGGGAGACCAGCGGATTGGCCAACCAGGGATGGAAGGACAGCCACGACTCGGTCTTCCATGCGGACGGCCGGACGCCCGAAGGGCCCATCGCGCTGGTCGAGGTCCAGGGCTATGCGTGCGCCGCCTTCCGCGCGATGGCAGTCATGGCGCGGCTGCGCGCCGACGCACGGGCCGACCAATGGCAGCGCCGGTCGGTGCAGGTCGCGCAGGCGATCGAGCAGCAGTTCTGGCTGCCCGAGCGGCAGTTCTACGCACTGGCGGTCGACGGGAGCAACAGGCCCTGCGCGGTGCGCGCGTCGAACGCGGGGCATCTCCTGTTCGCAGGGGTGCCTGCCGCCGGACGGGCGAAGGCGGTCGCGCAGCAGCTGCTGGCGCCGGAGTTCGAATCGGGCTGGGGCATGCGCACCCTGCCGCTGGAGGCGGCGCGCTTCAATCCCATGTCCTACCACAATGGATCGGTGTGGCCGCACGACCTTGCCCTGTGCGCCGCAGGCATGTCGCTCTATGGAGAGCGCGACGGCGTGGTGCGTCTCCTCGACAACCTGTTCGAGGCGGCCACGCATTTCGGAATGCGCCTGCCGGAACTGTTCTGCGGATTCGAGCGGCAGCCGGGCCAGGGCCCGGTGGCCTATCCCGTGGCGTGCCTGCCTCAGGCTTGGGCAGCGGGCTCGGTGTTCATGCTGCTGCAGGCATGCCTGGGACTGCAGGTGGATGGCATCCGGCGAGAGATCGACATCGTCCACCCCCGCCTGCCCACCGACATCGATCAGTTGCACCTGCTGAAGCTGCGGGTGGGAGATGGCAGCCTGGACCTCCATTTCCAGCGCATGCGGGACAACCGGGTTGTGGTGGTCGCGCGCAACCTGCCCGGAGGACCTCCCGTGCAGGTGAACTTGCGGCTCTAGGTGTGAAGTTTCAACAGGTTGTTGCGGGTGTTCACCCGGGGTGTTTTGAGAGACTGGAATCCCCACGATCCGCTCTACGCCTAAAGCCGGATGAACGCCCATAAGAATGCCCGATTGACGTACCTGCGGCGATTGGATTCAGCGCATAACTTCGATTTCTAAATTCGCCCTTGCCTGCGGCCGCGCGGACATCACGCCGCAGCGGCATACGGGCAAGGCGAGCTACAAGCTGAAGATCGACGAGACGCCCATTCGCACTCCAACATGCAATCGAGCTGGATGATTGCTGCTGTCTGGTGCTTTGCGCCAGGACTTCGAAGGCCATCCGCCGTCATCATTCTTTGGAAATTGTGAGAGAAGTGTCGCTTGTCAAGCCAGCGGGCTGATCCGAATCGTGGCCGTGAGCGCTCAGTTGTGCAGCTCCGCCAGTCGGGTGGCCGGTTGATCGACGAGGTGGCCAAGGCAGTGACGTCCAACTGGAGAGTCGAAGTCAGTGCGAGAAAGAAGACAAGACCCAAACGTCGGTCGCGACCGGAACCTCCTTCAGAGAGCCCGTTCCACCCAATTCCCTCATCCGATCCCGGCAGTAGTCGAACATGTCTTCGAACGAGTTCGGTTTCTGAAACTTAGAGGTCAGGTACCCCGAGATCCGATGGGCATCGACGGCATGCGGATAGTCGATCACATGAGCGTGGGCATCAACAATCCATCCAGAGTCATTTTCAAACTCGACCCCTTGCCCGTGTATGCGATATCCCCAGGGCTCGCCGCGCATCAGGAGTTCGCCTTTCTTGGGCACACCGGTCAGATACTTTCGCTCCATCTCCGGGTGCATGTCCAAGAAGCATCCAAGCAGATCGGCCTGTGTGATTGAGTAGGCTTCAATTTCACGCAGAAGCTCGTCGTCATTCATGGCTACCATCGATTCATCCTTTCTGCCCTGGCTGCATCGGCCTGACTTCTCAAGAGGCTCGCGTCCTCTGGGGAAACAGGGTTCAGATGTGGACCGGGATTTCTCGAACCCCAGCCTTGATTGCAGCTTCCGCACAATGATGACCGGTTTGCCGTCGCCGGCCTTCGCCGGCCTCGCTTGGGGGAATGAACCATATCCTTTTGCTCTTTGCCGCATGCCGTCGAGGATGGATTTACCCATCTCGTCCGGCAGCGCTCTGCATTCCCTCCGAAAGATCAATGCGGAGTTGATCTCTAGAGTCTCACCAGAGCCGACCGGTCTGCCATGCCCCCGAATGAAGGTTGGATAGAACCATCATGCTCTCTCGTTGTCTTGGCGTAGGCGGTTCAGTAGCTCATCGCAGATCCCGTCGCGTTTTCTTGAGCTTTTCTGACAGACGCGGGACCTGGCAGGCCAAAGTCGTCTCGAGGTTCCATTGCCGCTGAATGGCGGCGTCTCCGCTATCACGCACTTCCATTCATTTCGCAAAGTTCGCCATGGCGAGCGACTGCTCGACTCTCGACGAAAACAGTTTGCGAGCCGGAGACGATCTTCGCGTTGCCCGTGCCGAGTGACACGCCCAGCACCCCCAGTTATCCGCGTTGCCTGTCACTCCCTTGACGAGGCTGTCGACCATTGACACTTTCTCTTTGCGCGCAAACTTAGTTTGAGCATGTGGCCTTTTCAGGAGAATGAATAAACACGATTCCGAGGGGAACGACCTGGTTGCCAACGACGCAGAAATTAGGGGCGATGTTGGCCACCACGAATCGCGCCTCTGCGGGCGCGCGGACTCTACCGTTCACTTGCCTGCCAAGGTCCAGCGCGCCAGATAAGGCGCCGTCCGGCTGCCAGTTGCCGCGGCCACCTCCTGCGGCCGGCCGCTCGCGACGACGCGCCCGCCCTGCGCGCCTGCACCCGGCCCCATGTCGATCACCCAGTCACAGGCCGAGACCAGCCGCAGTTCGTGCTCGACGACGATGACGGTGTTGCCGGCGTCGACCAGGCCGCCCAGTTGAGCCATGAGCTTGTCCACGTCGGACGGGTGCAGGCCGGTGGTTGGTTCGTCCAGCACGTACAGCGCGTCGCCGCGCTGCGCGCGCTGCAGCTCCGTCGCCAGCTTGATCCGCTGCGCTTCCCCGCCCGACAGCTCGGTGGCCGGCTGCCCCAGCCGCAGGTAGCCCAGGCCGATGGCCTTGAGCAGCCGCAGAGGCCGTTCGATGGCGCCGTCGTTCTCGAAGAAGGCGTGCGCCTCGTCCACCGTCATGGCCAGCACGTCGGCAATGGTGCGATCGCGCAACGTCACCTTGAGCGTCAGTTCGTTGAAGCGCGAGCCGTGGCAGGTGGGGCAAGGCGCATACACGCTGGGCATGAAGAGCAGCTCGACGCTGACCAACCCTTCGCCCTCGCAGGTGGCACACCGGCCCTTCGCGACGTTGAACGAGAACCGGCCGGCATCGAAGTGGCGGGCACGCGCAGCCTTGGAGTCGGCGAACAGCTTGCGCACATGGTCGAAGAGGCCTGTATACGTGGCCAGGTTGGAACGCGGCGTGCGCCCGATGGGCTTTTGGTCCACGCGCACCAGCCGGCGAATGCGTTCCATGCCGCCGGCGATGCGACCACCGGTGCGGCCACCAGGGCTGCTCGCGGCACCCGGTTCGGCGTCTGGCTCCTCGTCTGCAGGCGACACTTCGTGGCCCAGGTGCGCGGCCACCAGCTCTACCAGCGCCTGACTCACGAGGCTGGATTTGCCCGACCCGGAAACCCCGGTCACCGCCGTCAGCACCCCGAGCGGAAACGCTACCGACAGGCTCTGCAGGTTGTTGCGCGTGATGTCTTCCAGCGCCAGCCATCCGGCAGGGTCGCGCAAGGACGGCTGCGTTGAGGTTCGCGGCGCAAAAAGATAGCGCGCGGTGTGCGAAGCCTCCACATGGCGCAGCCCCTTGGGCGGGCCGCTGTAAAGAACGATGCCGCCTTCCTCCCCGGCACCGGGGCCGACGTCGACCAGCCAGTCGGCGCGCCGCATCAGGTCCAGGTCGTGTTCGACAACGAACAGCGAATTGCCCGAGCGCTTGAGCGTATCGAGAGCCACCACCAGCGCCTCGCTGTCCGCGGGATGCAGCCCCGCCGACGGCTCGTCGAGCACATAGACGACGCCGAAAAGGTTCGAGCGGATCTGCGTGGCAAGCCGCAGGCGCTGGAGTTCGCCCGGGGACAGCGTCGGCGTGCTGCGGTCGAGCGAAAGGTAGCCAAGGCCGAGATCGGTCAGCACGGTGATTCGCGCCAACAGGTCGTGCGCAATGCGCTGCGCTGCGATGCGCTTCTCCGCCGACTGGTTGGGCGTTCGGCGCACATCGGGGGCCGCCGCGTGTGCACCGCCCTTCTTGCGCAGCACGCTTGGTCGGGCGTCGCCACCGGACGCGTCCGGCGCATCGCCTCCCGCCGCGCCACGCAGCACCTGCGCGAACTGCGCCAGCGGCATGCGCGAGATCTCGCCGATGTCGTACCCCGCAAAGCGCACCGACAGGGCCTCCGGCTTGAGCCGCTTGCCTTTGCAGGCCGGACAGTCTCCGCCCACCATGAAGCGCGCGACGCGGTTCTTCATCAGCGCGCTCTGCGTGGTCGCGAAAGTGTGCAGCACGTACTTGCGCGCGCCGATGAAAGTGCCCTGGTAGCTGGGCTCCAGCTTGCTGCGCAGCGCCGCGCGCGTCTCGGCCGGCGTGAAGCCGGCGTACACCGGAACCGTCGGCTGCTCCTCGGTGAAGAGAATCCAGTCACGCGTTTTCTTCGGCAGATCGCGCCATGGCTTGTCGACGTCGATGCCCATGGTGACAAGGATGTCGCGAAGGTTCTGACCGTGCCAGGCGGGTGGCCAGGAGGCAATGGCGCGCTCGCGGATGCTGAGCGTGTCGTCCGGCACCATCGAGCGTTCGGTCACCTCGAAGATGCGTCCCAGTCCGTGGCAGACCGGGCAGGCACCTTGCGGCGTGTTGGGCGAAAAGTCTTCCGCATAGAGCATCGGCTGGCGCGCCGGATAGTCGCCGGCCCTTGAATAAAGCATGCGCAACAGACTCGACAGCGTGGTGACGCTGCCCACCGAAGAGCGCGTGCTCGGCGTGCCGCGCTGCTGCTGCAGGGCCACCGCGGGCGGCAGACCGTCAATGGAATCGACCGCGGGCACGCCCACCTGGTCGATCAGCCGGCGCGCATAGGGCGAGACCGATTCGAAATAGCGCCGCTGGGCCTCGGCGTAGAGCGTGCCGAAAGCCAGCGACGATTTGCCGGAACCGGAGATTCCGCTGAACACCACCAGGGCGTCGCGCGGAATGTCGACGTCAACATTGCGAAGGTTATGTTCGCGTGCACCGCGAACACGCACGAAATGGTCGGTGCCACGGGCGGTAGCGCGCGTCATGTTTTTCTTTCTGTTGTATGCCGTAGGCGACGATGCCTCAGGCATTGAAAAAATGTAGACCCGGTTGAGACTATCCAAGCCCGCCGGCACGCCTGTGAGAGTCGGTCCACCAAGACTGTCGGACACCGGGACCCTGGGTAAAAGGCCTGCAGTGGCGCCTCGCTGTCAACGGCGCGATCACGCCGTGCGTACCGTCTGAATCTAGATCGGCACACCACGTGATTGGACTCAGACGGTTTGCGGTCCGCACCGCACGGGGCGCATCTACTCAATCCTGCAAGGGTCTCGGGATTTCTCCGACACTGTCAGCGCAGAAACTTCTGGAACGTCGGTCGATCGATCCCCCGTTCAGCGTTGCCATGCCGCTCAGCTACCTCCAGCGCCTTGAACAATCAAGCCTCCCGTTGACCGTCACGGATCCAGACGAGGTTCGGAAGGTAGAGGTACTTCGAGGAGCACTGCTGATCGAAGCGCGGTTGCGTCGCGCCACCGGTGCAGGCCCTGTTCACTCGGCCATCGTCTTCTCGATCACACCAACCGGTATGGAACACCTGAGGAGGCTGCGCCGATCCTCTGAATCAAGTGAATGAAGCCCCCGTTTGGCGCCAGATCTCGACCGGCCGGATGCCTCTGTAACACGAGGGCGCGTCAAGGAATGGCTCCAGATCGCGTCGGACTGCCCCCGGTTCTTATACGATGCGGGTCATCAACCAGCGATGTACGCTCTTGCGCGCCCTAGCAAAAAGGGATCGAAATTGAATCAGATTACACACGCTCCCCTGGATCACACAGTCTCGAATGAGACGGCCGCGCCGCAAACGACCGGCGCCGCCAAACCCTTCAATGAAGATCAACGCCTCGCGGCGCTGCACCGCTATCAGGTGCTTGACACCATCGCGGAGCAAGCATACGACGATGTGACGACACTCGCTTCGGCGGTTTGCAAGGCGCCGATCGCGCTCATCTCCCTTATCGATCAGGGCCGCCAATGGTTCAAGTCGCGCGTCGGGCTGGACGCGAGTGAGACGCCGCGCGAGCTCGCGTTTTGCGCGCACGCCATCCTGCAGCCGGACATCGTGTTCGAAGTGCAGGATGCCCACCTGGACCCGCGCTTCGCCAGCAACCCGCTGGTGACCGGCGACCCGGGCATCCGCTTCTACGCAGGGGCGCCTCTGGTCACAGCCGATGGTCTGCCGATCGGCACGGTCTGCGTGATCGATCGCGAGCCGCGCGCCCTGTCGGCGGCCGAACGCAAGGCGCTGCAGTCGCTGGCCCGGCAGGTGGTCGCGCAACTCGAGCTGCGACAGGTCATGGCCGGCCTGGAGCTCGAGAGCATGACCGATCCGCTAACGTCGCTGTGGAACCGGCGAAGCCTGGATCGGCGACTGCAGGCGGCCTGGGATCTCCAGGCACGCGAGCGTTCGCCGCTGAGCCTGCTGATGATCGACCTGGACCACTTCAAGCGCATCAACGATGCCCTCGGCCATCCCGCCGGCGATCGGGTGCTGGTGCAGGCCGCGGCCATCATCCGGGACCAGATCGGCCACGACGGTATTGCTGCCCGTTTCGGGGGTGAGGAATTCTGCGTCGTGCTGCCAGGCATGGACGCCGAGACGGCACGGGAGCGCGCCGAGCAGGTACGGCGCGCGATCGAGGGCGCGTCTTGGCCCGCCCCCAACGTGACTGCCAGCATCGGCGTAGCGACTGCGGTGGTTGACAGAGAAAGCTCGCCCAACGTGATGCTCACGCGTGCAGATCGCGCACTGTATGTCGCCAAGCGCGAGGGCCGCAACTGCGTGCGGCAGTTCGATGGATGGTCCTGATCGCTAGGCTTCAGGCGGAATGCGCCGCGGCGAACCGACCTACGAGCGCTTTGGTTCACGCGTTCATGGCTCGGCATGCTTCGAAGACGGGAACGCCGTGGGCCGGAGATGTTCGATACCCGATCTCCGCTGCGAGGTGCAGCCTGGCGAATTCTCTTGAGAACATCCGGCTCCATCGTGAGCTGGCCGTCGTAGCGGCCCTGGGCGGCGCGCTGGCCCTGAGCTTCAAACCGGGCTTCGTGCCCAGCACGGGCGACACGCCCATGGTCGTCAGCACCGGCGCACTGACCGGCCGGTTCTCAGCGATCAACGCGCCGGGCTTCAAGGTCACGCCCACCTACACGCAAACCCAGCTCATCGTGCGTTTGGACACCTGAGTGCGACCGACGCATCGTCCACTGAGCCCGATCTGGAAGTCGCCGCAGCTTGGATGCGCCTGAGCAGCGCCTGCCGGCCGAGCCATCGCTTCTCTGCAACCGCAGTCACATTCATGTCACGCACAGGCAGAAAGCTCTACCCTTTTCGCGTCCGTGAATCCCATGCTCCCGACCTCGCAGCTTTATCGTGTCCTGAACCGTGCACCGGTCTGGTCACTCAGTCTCTGGGCACTTCTTCTGGCCGCGTGTGGCGGCGGCAACAGCGGCTCTTCCTTCACCTGGCTGCCCACCACGGGGGCCTCAACAGTGCCTGCGGCTCCAGGCAACACGACGACGACCAATACCAGCGGTGTGGTGGTCGGCAGCTACTTCGTCAATGCCAAGGTCTGCCTCGACATCAACTCCAACGGTCGCTGCGACGGCGATGAACCCTCCACGCGATCAGACAAGCAAGGCCGCTTTACGCTCGCAGGCTCCGGCGCAGGCATCGTGGCCGAGATCGGCACCGATGCCACCGAGCTCGATCCCCTCGGACCGTCCTCCAAGCCGGTGGCTTCGCCGCTTGTGCTGCGTGCGCCGAAGGAGGCGCCCGGCATCGTCGACTTTCAATCGACCGCGGTGGTCGCGGAAATGGAGGCCAACGGGCTCGACTTCAAGACGGCCGTGGGCAAGGTCGCGATCTCGGTGGGCGTGATCGCGTCGAAGCTGCTCGGCGACATCAACACCGAGGCCGACCCGGTCGCGAAGGCCTCGCTCAAGGCGGCGTCCGACGAAGGCCTGCAGCGCATCCGCGACGCGCTGGCATCAGCGGCGAGCGGCGACGACGTCAAGACGCTCGTGACGGCCGCTGCCCTGACGGAGCGCTACTACCAGACCAAGGCACCGTACCGGCCGCAACAGGACGTCAGCACCTACGAAGCCGCGCCTGCCGGCTTTTCGCCGGTCTATACCGAGCTTGTCGCGCGCCATGGCTCACGCGGCCTCTCCAGCCTGAAGTACGACCTGGCGGTCTACAACATGTGGAAGAAGGCGCAGGACGATGGGGCGCTCACGCCGCTGGGCGAGAAGCTCGGCCCCGACGTGCTGAAGATCATGAAGGCCAACTTCCTTCTCGGGTACGGCGTGGCGGGCATCAGCACGCCAGGCTATGGCAACGAGACCCAAGTCGGTATCTACGAACACACGCAGCTCGCGGCCCGGATGGTGCAGCGCCTGCCCGCCTACTGGAAGCAGATCGGCGACGACGCAGGCACCGCCCCGCGCCAGATCGTGACGGTCACCTCCGGCGTCGACCGCGCGGTCGACAGCGGCAACTTCTTCGTGCAGTCGCTCAAGACGGTGCAGCCGGCATTGGCGCCGCTGCTGGCCCATCCTCCGGCACCGGCCCCGTACCCCGACAACGGCGCGGCCGTCAGCCAGCCGGCCGGCACCAACCACTTCCTGCTGTACTTTCACAAGCTCGTGAAGTCGAGCGACCTGGTCACGAACCCGGCCGATCCGCTCTATAGCACCTACCAGGCCAGCCTCGCCTACCAGGACTACAAGAGCAATGACACCGACCTGCTGGTCAAGCAGAGCGGCCTCACGCTGACGCCCTCAGCCGCGGCCGCCGGACGGGTGTTGCTGGAGCGCCTGTTCGCCAAAAGTTTCGTCGACAAGATCGCCAGCGGCACCTACAGCTTCGCCAACACCGGCAGCTTCAGCTTCACCAGCGATGACGGCAAATTCGCGCCAAGCCTGAGCGGCGACGGCAAGACGTCGATCAAATCGCTCGGCGACGCCGGCTCGTTGCTGTACGAGCTCTACGTGATCTCTCCGGCGATGCGAAGCGAAGCCGGCGTCGACTTCACTGCCTACATGCCCGTTGCGCAGGCGAAGTTCTTTGCCGCCCTCAACGACGGCTCCGACTTCTACGACAAGGGGCCGGGCATGACGGAGAAAGGTGACATCACCTCGCGCATGGCGCAGATCCTGGTGGACGACATGTTCAACGAAGTCGACGCGATCGCCAGGGGCGACCGGTCACACGCTGCCAAGCTGCGCTTTGCACACGCCGAAATCATGATGCCCTTCGCCGTGCGGATGGGATTGAAAGGCGTGGACCAGAGTGTTCCCAAGGCCGCCAGCTTCGGCTACGACAGCAACACGTGGCGCGGCGACTACGTCTCGCCGATGGCGGCCAACATGCAGTGGGACGTGTTCGCCGATGCGGGTGGAAAGCTGCTGGTACGGATGCTCTACAACGAGAAGGAAACCGACTTCAAGGCGGCCTGCGATTCAGCCAAAGCGCCGGGTACGGCTCACTACTACGACTACACGGCACTCAAGGCCTGCTACGGGCACGTGGCAAGCCCGAGCTGAGCGGGCCGCAGCTGACCCACGAAAACGCCGCAAGACGAGGCGCCCGGATCGGACGGGTCAGGAGCAACTGGTTTCCTGGATGCCGCAGAGACGACCCACCCAGACGCGGAAACGGCCCAGCGGCAGGCCTGCGCGCGCCGCGGGCTCGACCTTCAGTGCAGCGCGTTCCTGGGCGGGGAAGCGCTGATCCGTGAATTCGACTTGCGCCCATTCGCCCTGGCAGTCGCTCAGACGGCCGGCTTCGATGAAGCTGTCGCCATCGAAGGTCTCGCCGTCGCCCACGCGCAGGTGGACGGCGGCGGCAGGGGCCGGTCGCGCGCGGCCCGCATCCGCTTGGGACTTCACGGTGAGCTTGCTGCCGCTGACCCATCCCCTGCCGCTGTACATCGGCCGCGCCGGACGACCGGTGAGATCGGCGTTGTCCCTGGCGTTGCGGATCAGGAACCAGCCCTCGCGCACGCCGGTGATCTCCACCTCGACGCGGACACCGTAGTTCATCGTCGGCTCGACGAAGGTCGGCGGGAGCTTGCCCAGGACCTTCGCCGCAGTGCTCGGCGCCTCGCGGACGTTGAGACCGGCCGGGTCGGTTTCGGCGACGAAGGCACCGAAGTTGCAGGATCTGGCCGGTGTCACCGACGGCGACTCCGGGCGCGAAGCACCGTCGGCGGGACCGGCGGCGTTCGCGCCGCTGGTGAGCGAAGCCAGACCAGCAGTGACAGCGATCACGATCGCCCTGGGGAGGTGGAAATCAGCAGTCATCGGTAGCCATCGAGGGAATGTGGAGGAACGCCGGCCTCTTCTACACCATCAGCCCGCCCTGCGACGCGCAACCAGGGGCACCAGCCAGGCCACCGCGAGCAATACCGCCCACGTCGCCAGATAGCACCAGTCCGCAGGCCCCGAGTGGCCGACGGACTCCCAGCCCGTGGCGGCCTCCCACCATGACCAGAAGGGATACAGGACGAGTGTCAGGATCGGACCGGCCGGCACCACCCAGGCAAGAGCGATCAGCAACCGCAGCACGCGGTGGCGTTGCACGGGTGGCGCTGGCACGGGATCGGAAGGGCGCGGCATGGCCCCATTCTGGTCGGCTCGCTGCTTTTCTGAAAGGGTCGGGCGCCCTCGAGTCGGGGCACTGCCGGAAGCCACCGGCGAAACTTGCGGCGATACCGCCAAATTGACGTTCACGCCGCGCCGCTCTCTCAGGCTTGCTGCGTCATCTTCGCAAGCTCGCTCGCTTCGTTAGCCGCGCCTATTCATATTCTGCGGTTCCCAAACGAACCAGACGCCGGCCACTCGGACCCGGGGAGCCATCACCTTCTTCCAATTCGTGCTCGAGTTCGCCGCGCAGCAGCTCCCGCGCTGGCGCCGGTAACCGACGCAGCAGAGGCAGGCGAGATAGCAACGCGCGAACCTGGGCCGGCGTGAGCGTTTCCAGCAGCGCCCTGGCCGCGGTACGGGCCACGCCGGGCGCAGGGTCCGACAAGCTCCCGGTCAATACCGGCATCACACGCTCTGAGGTGAAGAAACTCAACGCCCACACGATGCGTCGGCGCACGTAAGGCTCTCGCCTGTCCAAAGTGCGGATCAACGGCTCAATGGCTTCGCTATCGCCAATCGCGGCCAGCGCCAGCGCGGCGTTGGCGCAGCAATCGTCATCCTCGTTATCGAGCTGCGCTATCAACGCGGCGAGTGCACGGCGATCCGGCAGATCGATGAGCGCGTCCGTCACCTCCCTTGTCAGTTCGTTCTCACTCAGGAGTGGCAACAGCAGCGGGACCGCGTCATCGGCGAGACCACGGTAGGCGAGTGCCTGCACCGCCAGCTTGCGCGCATGGAGGCCCGTCTTCCCAGGCGACTGAAATAGACGGAAAAATACCGGCGGAATCGGCGCGCCCGCCTCGAACTTCAGTGCCTTGATCGCGGCATTGCTTATCTCGGCAACGGGGTCTTCAAGCAGCTCGGACACGCGCGGCGACAAGCGCTCTGCAACGCCTGGGCCTGCAAGTGGCAATGCCTCCAGCGCCGCCACGCGGACATTTTCAGCTGGGTCGCGCAGCGCAGCCAGCCAGAGCGGAAGCGAAGCAGCGCCAGGCTGCTTGTCGAACAGAGGGGCCAGCGAGCGGACGGCACGCTCGCGGACTTCCTCATCGGTATCCGTCAGCATCAACGAAACGAGTTCAAGCCGATGCTCCTCAGGCAGCGAGCGTGAATCGCCAAGCGCCAGCGCTGCGGCCAGCCGGAGTCTCAAGTCCTCGGCGCGAGCGGCCAATCGGAGCGCATCCAATGCCTGGGTTCCGTCGAGGTAAGCCAATGCATACAGCGCATTCTCTCGAACCTCCAAGTCGAGATCGTGGTGGAAAACGCGGATCAACGCCTCGAATATGGACCGGACAGGCAGGTCGAAGTCTTTGAGAGCGATCACGACGTTGCTGCGCACATCGGCATCCGTATCGCGCAGTGCGACCAACAGCGGTTCGATCGCAACTGGGTCGCTGAAACGCAGACCTTGGGCGGCGGCAGCGCGCACGCAGGCATCCACGTCCCCCAGGCCTGCCGTCAACGCATCGAATGCCGCCGTGCCGACGCCCCTGTCCTCTTCGTCGCCCAACCACCACATGGCTTTACATCTTGCGGCTGGAAGCGGATCGCAGGCGGCTTCGACGAACACCTTCGTCACTGCATCCCCTCTCAACCGAGAATCTGCCAGGGCAGACAAGGCGGCGCTGCGCATTTCTTCATCCCTGTCGGCCCACAGCGGCAACCAGGGTGCAAGTTGCCCGGCGACGTCAGTCGCTTGTTCGGCCTCTTTTTCCGCGGCCTCTATACGTGCTTGATCCAGCATTCAAATAGCTTATTTTGTGAGGCTGACGCGACCGGGCGAATTTTTTCGCTGCCGGCCGAGGTTCTCACGGTATTCCTTGGGGCCGAGAGAGAGATTTCGATCCGCTTCTGGTTGTACCAACGGACGTAGGAAGCAACCGCTTCGATGAATTCCTCAACGGTGGTGTTCGTCCAGTTTCGAGGATAAGACAGTTCGGTCTTAGGTCGGCCGCGGCCAATCGTCCGTGACGGTGTTCGGCAGCATCGACCTGAACTTCACCTACTCGAAGGCGGGCAACGCCTCGACCAAGGTCATGGACCAGGGCGGCTACCTGCTGCCCAGTCGCCTGGGCTTTGGCGGCGTGGAAGACCTGGGCGGCGGATTCGCGACCGGTTTCTGGCTGGAGACCGCCGTGCTGCCCGATACCGGCGTGGCGCAAGGCGGCTTCGGCCGGCGCTCCATCGTGAGCCTGACGACTGAGGACCTCGGCGAACTGCGGCTGGGCCGCGACTACACGCCCACGTTCTGGAACGTGTCGAGCTTTTCCCCCTTCGGCACGGTCGGCATGGGCGGCAGCAGCAACATCGTCGAAGGCTGGCCGCTCGGCCTGGGCCGTGCACGCACACAGGCCCGCGCCAGCAACTCCGCCGGCTACTTCCTGCCGCGCGGCCTCGGCGGCCTTTACGGGCAGTTCATGTTCGCGACAGCCGAAGGCGCGCAGGGCACCGGCTACCGCGGCGGCCGGCTGGGCTACGAGTCGGGCCCGCTCAACGTAGCGGTCGCGTATGGGCAGACCGCGGTGGGCGTCGAGGACTGCCGCACTGTGACCGTCGGCGGCAGTTGTGACTTCGGCGTGGTCAAGGCCTACGTCAACTACCTGCGCCATCGGCTGGGACGCGAGCGGCAGACGAACGCACTGATCGGTGCGTCGGTTCCCGTCGGCGCGGGGCAGATCCGGGTATCGTTCGCGCGCTCCGAGCGCTCCGGCCCAGGCCTCGAGACCGGCGGCACTGCCCGCCAGTTCGCCATCGGCCACGCACACAACCTGAGCAAGCGCACCACGCTGTACAGCACCTACTCGCGCATCAGCAGCCGCGGAAATGCCGCCTACGTGGTGGCCGACTCGTCGCGTCAAGAGCGCCTTCTGAAGGCTTGCCTGGACTATCGGTCAAGTCGCTTCTGCGGACGCTGGCCTTTGAGTTCGTGCGGGATTCCCAGCACTGCCGTCGAACTGCTCGCCCGGCCTCACATGACGACGCCATTCACAGGGGCGAGGCAGCCCGCCTGACGCGCCTGCGGGTCGGGGCATCGCCGTGGTGCAGATGTCTGCAGCCGCCGTGCCCGTCAGTGCATCGAGCTGACGGGTGCCCATCACGCGGGCGGCCAGCTGCATGACGACCACGCCCTTGCCCAGCAGGGGGCCGGCCACCATGGGCGCACGAGGCTGGGAAGCGCTTCCGTGCCATCCGGGCGTCGCTTCGAGGCAACGCGGCTCAGTTTTTTACGAACTTTGAACGACTTTCGTTCTACACCGCATGTTGTCGGGTCAGCGCAGCAGGCCGCATCATCTGCAAGACGCGACTTGCAGGAGATGCGGATGGATTCACTCTGCGCCAGCCAGGACAGCCGATTCCCGCACGAAGCGGCTGTCGACCAACTGCGTCTCGCGAGGCGCGTCCCCTGCAGGGCAACGCATGCGCGACAGCGGTCCACCACGCAACTGTTCCGCGAAGCCGGGCGCCGCGTCGATGCGAGGATCCGTGGCACCGAAGCCCTTCGTGCGTTTCGCCTCCGTGCGGATGCAGGGCGACGCTTTGGCCGAGCACAGCGGGTTAGCAGCGCTCGACAGGGAAGGCAGCAGCATCAATGCGAGGTTCGCGACGCCGAGCCTGTGCCCGCAGCGAGGGACCTCCTACCCTTCCCGCTCCGCGAGGAACTGCATAACCACGATTCAAGCCCACTCTGAACTGGGCTTTCTGAGGGAGATCGCTATGACCGCTCGGAACTTTTCGACCATTGCTGCAGCCAGCAAAGCTGTCAATTTCGTGCTCGCCGAAACGGAGCTTGGCGCCACGCCAGCCCACTACTTCGAGCCGACCAATCTGGGTGGGCTGCCGCCGACGGAGTCCGAGCTCAGGGTCAAGGAGGACACGGAGTTGGGCAATCGCACCCGCTTCGCAACTCACATGTGCCTCATGTCGGCCAGTCAGACCTTGCAAGCATGCCTGGATCTGCTCAGTTGTGAAGTCGATCTGCCCCCTCAGGAACGCGTCCGAAAGTTGGCGGAAATCGCCAGCAAGGCACGAGCCGCCGAGGAAATGGCTGCGCAGGCCGCCGGCGTTCTGTTGGGCGAGATCAACATGCCCGAAAACGGCTCGATCGTGGTCTCGCGCGGCGCGCAGTGAGCTGCAGCGAGTGGTGGAATTTCCCGGTCTCCTGAACTGCGACCAAGAGGTCTCCAGGCTCGGCGAGAGAGCGCTGCTTCGTTTCCAGTGACTCAGGGATGCCGGGCTGCGTCGTACGGTCCCGGAAGGTTGAGAGAACGACATAGCTGCGCGTGCTCTTCACGCCCGAGCTTGCGTGCAGTGGGATCAGGCCGCCCCATCTTGAACCCGGCAGTACCTTGTGTATGAGTTGACCCGCGCCAAAGCGAGATATGGTCTCCAGGCCGCCGCCGACTTCATCGGTGACGGTGGCCCTTTCTCTTCATTCGTGCCGGCGCCTTCGCCTTCGAGGCGAAAGTGGCTTGCGGCGGATCGGCCGTCACTTCCATCGATCGCCAGCGCAGCAGCCCGGAGACCCCGGGCATCCTGCTGTACTTTCACGCGGAGTCGACGGGCTGATCAATCGTCACACCCAGCACCTCTTCCGACAGGTGCTCGAGTTGCCGAATGGTCCACTCGATCACCTCGGTCTCGCTGAGTGCCTTGTCCGCCAGCCAGCCAAGCACCAGCTGGTCATGAAACCCGATCCAGGCGCGCAGGCACACCCGCATGCGTTTGGTCGGCCGGGTGATGCCCAGCACCGCCATCACCTGATCGATGGCCTTGCCGCGTGATTCTTCCCAGATCTTCGCGATGGTGCTGCTGAGCGCTGCATTGGACGAGCGAGCCCGAAAGATCGCGTCCCCCTCCCTCTGCTTGACGGCGCGCATGTGCGCGCGCAGGAACGACGTGATCCGCTGGCGTGCGGTGTCGCCGCGAAACGATGTCAGCTGTGCCTCGTCCATTCGCGCTGCGGCCACCCGACTGACCTCGGCATAGAGCTCTTCCATCGAGCCAAAGTGATGGAACAAAAGCCCGTGCGCCACACCGGCTTCCCGCGCGATCTCCGAGGCCGGCACGTCCAGGAACCCCCTGCTGGCGAACAGCCGCTCGGCGGCCTCGAGCACCCGTTGCTTGCCGGTGGGTGGCTTTCCCGCGCCTAGCCGCGCAGACCGCGGTCCCGGCGAATCAAGGGGTTCATTCATGCAGGAAATCATATCCCCGTGCCTGCCGGCCAAACCGCCACCGCCCCCGGGAAAACCACAAGACCAGAGACACGGCAGCCGCATAAACTGATTGACAGTCAGTCAATATTGATCGAACCCAGATGAATTCAGATGCATCACATACCGGCCCGGAGCGCTTCGACGTGCTCGTCGTGGGCGGTGGCCCCTGCGGCCTCGCCGCGGCCATCGCGCTGGGCCGCTGCGGCGTCAAGACCTTGCTGGTCGAGAAGCATCCTTCCACCTCGTTCCATCCACGCGGCCACGTGGTGAGCGCGCGGACCATGGAGATCCTGCGGACCTGGGGCTTGGAGGAAGCTGTGCGTTCCCGCGGGATTCCTCATGATCGCAACCAAGGCATCGCGTTCGTGCGCTCCCTGGTCGGCGAGCTCATCGGGGAGATCCGCACCTTCGCGGATCCGCTGCGCAACCGGCTCGCCGAGACGCACGGCCCGAGCGCCAAGACGTCCTGCCCTCAGGACGCCTTCGAGCCTGAACTGCTGCGCGGCGCGCAGGGCCTGCCTTCGGTGACACTGCGTTTCGGCACGCGCGTGGACGCGCTCGGCCAGGATGCACACGGCGTGCATGCCACCGTCGAATTGCCCGATGGTGAGCGCCGGCAGGTGCAGGCGCGATATGCCATTGCCGCCGACGGCGCGCGCGGTGCGCTGCGCGAGCAGCTCGGCATCGCCATGAGCGGCGCCGGCGTGCTCGGCGATCAGATCGGCGTCTACTTCGAGGCCGATCTCTGGCGGTGGGTGGCACAGCGTCCCAACCTGCTCTGGTGGATCTACAACCCCCAGACAGTCGGCGTGCTGATCGCCCTGGACGGGCGTCGCCGCTGGACCTACAACTTCGGCTACGACCCGGCAAAGAGCAGGCCGGAGGACTTCACCCGGGAGCGTTGCGCGCAGGTCGTGAAGGCCGCGGTTGGCGCCTCCGACCTCGACCTGACCGTGCGCGACGTTCGTGTATGGCGCATGCAGGCGCGTGTGGCCGAGTCCCTTCGTGCCGGACGCGTGTTCCTGGCCGGCGACGCTGCCCATCCGCTGCCTCCCACCGGCGGCCAGGGCATGAACACCGCCATCGGCGACGTGCACAACCTGTGCTGGAAGCTGGCCCTGGTGGTCAACGGCGTGGCCCCTGATGCACTGCTTGACACCTACGGCGAAGAACGGCTGCCCGTCATCCGCTTCAATGTCGAACAAAGCGTGCGCAACGCCAGGAACATGGAGGCCAGCGGCCTGGGCGGCATCCTGAAGACGCAAGAGGATTTCCGGGAGGATGACATCGCTCGCATGCGCGAGGCGATCCCCGCCCAGCGCGAGCACTTCGACTATCCCGGCCAGACATACGGCTACAGCTACCGCTCAGCACTCGTTTTCGATGACGGCAGCATGGCCGCGCCGACCGAGGTCCACAGCTACCGCCCCTCTGCCATGCCGGGCGCACGCGCACCGCACTGCTGGCTGCGCCGCCCCCAAGGCAGCGACTTCTCCACCATCGACCTGTTCAAGGATCTGAATTTCACGCTGCTCGCGGGCCGTCTCGGGCAGCGGTGGCGATCCGCCTTCCGCCAGGTCGCATTCGATGCGGGTCTGGCGGCACAGGCCTTCGTGGTCGGGGCGGAGGGTGACCTGCTCGACAACCTGGGCGCCTTCCAGGACCTGTACGGCATCGGCGCCGACGGCGCCGTGCTGGTGCGCCCGGACGGACACGTCATGTGGCGCTCCTGCGGGGCCCACGAGTTCCCCCACGACGTGTTGAGCAATGTGCTTGCCGCAGTGGTCGGCCAAAGCCAGTGCCTGGGCACGCCGCTTCCCCTGGCCTCCTGACTTCCTGGGACAAAGGAAACCGCCATGAGTCTTCTCCCGCCTCCTGCGTCGCCGCGCCGAATGGCCCACATCGCGCTTCGCACCAATCGCCTGCAAGCGATGACCCAGTGGTACTGCACGGTGCTGGGCGCACACGTGGCCTACGGCTCCAGCAAGGTCGCCTTCCTGACCTATGACGACGAGCACCATCGCATCGCCTTGCTGGCCCTGGACGACTATCCGCAGCGGCCGCAGCAGGTCACGGAGGGCTACTTCCATACGGCCTTCGCCTATGACTCTCTGGGCGACCTGCTGGGCACCTACAAGCGGCTGCAGGGCCTGGGCATCGAGCCGCACCGCACGATCAATCACGGCCCGACCGTGTCTCTGTACTACCTCGATCCGGATGGCAACCAGATCGAGCTGCAGGTCGACAGCTTTCCCGACGCCGAGGCCACCAATGCGTGGATGCGCAGCGAGGCCTTCAGCCGCAATCCGATCGGCATCGAGTTCGACGCCGAAGACATGCTTGCCGAGCTGCGGGCAGGCGTACCGGAGGTGGAGTTGATGCGGCGTCCTGACAGTGTGTAAGAAGGTCCCCGACCAACAAGGAGACAAAGAGATGCTGAAACCTGTGATCAGGCGAATGGCAGGGTGTGGCCTGCTGGCCCTCGCGTGCTGCGCGGCGCCCGCCACCGCGCAACAGGCCAGGACAACGATGATCCTGCCGGCCGTGTCGGTGCTGTTCGCACCGGTCTACATCGCCCAGGACGCCGGCTACTTCAAGGAAGCCGGCGTGGATGTCGAGCTCGGATTGCTGGCAGGTCCGGCCGCCCTCAACGCACTCATCGGCAGCAGCGCCGACTTCACGACCCTCGCCGGCCTGATCCAGATCCGCGCCGCGCAGCGCGGGCAGAAAACCCTGGCGATCGCGGGCCTGCAGGAAAAAGCCACCACCGAGATCGTGCTCGGTGCGAGCACGGCCGAGAAACTGGCCAGCGCGCGCACGCCGACGGAGCGCGCCAAGGCGCTCAAGGGCCTGACGCTGGCGGTCGATGCAGCCAACGGCCTGCCGCACGCCTTCCTTCGCTATGCCGCCCGTCAGGGCGGCCTGGACGCCGACCGGGACGTCCGACTCGTCTTCATGTCGCCCACCGGAATGGATGCCGCCCTGCAGCGCAAGGAGATCGACGGATTCGTTTTCTCCAGCCCGTTCACGCTCGAGTCAGTCAGACGCGGCGCGCAGTTGTGGATCAGCGGACCGCGGGGCGACCTCCCCAACCTGGACCCCACGGCGTACAACGTCCTGGTGGCACGCGATGGCTACTGCACCACCGCACCCGGCACCTGCAAGGCCGTCATCGCAGCGCTGACGCGGTCGATGGCGCTGCTGGCGAACGAACCCGGCCAGGCACTGGCACTGTTGTCCAAGCGATTCGACAAGATGGACCCCGCGTTGCTGCAGGACGCCTTCGAGACGTTCCGCCGCAACGCGCCGCCACGCCCCATGCCGATGGCGCAGTCATTCAGCCACACGGTCGACACGATGTTCGGTCCGGCCGACGACAAAGCCGCGCTCAAGACGCTCGTCAAGGGCCTGTACAGCGACGACTACGTCGCGGCCGCCAAGAAGTAGCCGGTCCGCACCATGCGCCACCCCTGGATCGATCGCGCACTGCTGGGTGCAGCGCTGCTGGCAACCTGGCAGTTTGCCGCCCAGACCTGGGACCCCTACTGGATCAGCTCGCCCCTGCTGGTGCTCAAACGCGGGTACGCCATGGTCGCGACGGGCGATCTGTGGTTTCACGCTCGCTTCACCGTGGGCGAGGCGCTGGGCGGCTTCGTGCTGGGTGCCGCGCCGGCGTGCCTGCTTGCGATGCTGCTGCGCCGGCACCCTCGGGCGGAAGCCGGCGTGTTGGCGATCTGCAGTCTCGGCTATGCCTTGCCGAAGACCGCGCTGGTTCCGCTGTTCATCCTCTGGCTGGGCGTCGGGCCCGGCGCCAAGGTGGCGCTCGTGGCCTCGGCCATCTTCTTCATCGTGTTCTACAGCACGCTGCGAGGTGTCAAGGCCGTCAGTGCGCAACTGCTCATGACGGCGCGCGTGCTCGGCGCCACCGAGAGCCAACTGCTGCGCCAAGTGGTCTGGCCCTCGGTGGTTCCCTATGTCTTCGGCGGACTGCGGGTGGCCCTGCCGTACGCCGTGGCAGGCGCGATCGTGGGCGAAATCATCTCGTCCAACCGCGGCCTGGGCTACCTGGCCCAGTACGGTGCGATGGACTTCGACACCACGCTGATCTTCGTTGCGCTGGCAACTGTCATGTCGCTGGTGCTGCTCATCAACGCGGGCGTCGAGTTCGCACAGAAGAGGCTTTTGCAGTGGCAATCGGAACCATCACAAGACAGCGCGGCGACGATCGGCAGCTAGCCGGTACGCTGCCGCTGCATCCCCCGGCACTGCTGGCATTGCACGGGCTCGGCGTCTCCTACGCCGACGCCGGCGCGCCGGAAGGACGCTGGATCCTGAAGGACGTCGACCTGGCCGTGGCGGAAGGCGAGTTCGTCACGGTCATGGGCTCGTCGGGCGCGGGCAAGTCCACGCTGCTCAGCGTGATCGCTCAAACACTGGCGCCGAGTGCGGGACAGGTCGTCTTCAAGGACCAGGTAGTCGCCGGCGCGGGGCGCGAGGCACAACCGGGCTGCCACCGGCAGATCGGCTTCGTGACACAGGACGACAACCTTCTGCCCTGGCGCACCGTATGGCAAAACCTGCTGTTTCCGCTCACGCTCGCGGGCAAGCCGTCACCCGCGCAACTGGAGCACGCGCGCCTGCTCCTGGAGCAAGTCGGCCTGGCAGGCTGGGCCGACCACTACCCGCATCAGCTCTCGGGTGGGATGCGCAAGCGCGCGGCGTTGGCACGTACCCTGGTCTACGACCCTCCCGTCGTCCTGATGGACGAGCCTTTCGGCGCGCTGGATGCGGAGACGCGGGCGCAGCTGCAGGCCGACCTGCTGCGGCTGTGGGAGACACGGCGCAAGACCATCCTGTTCGTCACGCACGACATCAACGAGGCGATCGCGCTCGCGGACCGCGTGGTGGTGCTGGCCGGAACTCCGGGGCGCGTGGAACTTCAGCGACGCATCCGCATCCCGCGCCCGCGCGACCCCGAGCTGATCTTCAAGGCGCCCGATTTCGCGACCCACTACGAGGCGATCCGCAGTTGCCTTCGCAAGGTGCCTCACCCATGACCGCCGACCGCCGTCTGTGGCCGTCGAGGTTGGCCGGGCTGGCCATCTTCCTCGCGTGCTGGCAGGTCGCCGGCCTGGTCATGGGCGACTACTGGATGCCGGGGCCGGCCCAGGTGGCGCAGCGACTCTGGGCCGAACTGACAGCAGGCAGCCTGCTTCGCGACCTCTGGGCCACGGGCCGGCTGGTGCTGATGGGAACGCTGGGCGGCACGGTCCTGGGCATCGGCCTGGCCTGCCTGCTGCGGCTGCTGCCGCGCCTCGACAGCATGCTCCAGCCCTTCATCACGGCCCTCATGAGCGTGCCCAAGCTCGGTCTCGTGCCGCTGCTGGTCCTGTGGTTCGGCACGGGCTTGGCCCCTCAACTTCTGCTGGTGGTCCTGACGGTGCTCTTCATCGTCTTCGCCATCGCCTACGCCGGCCTGATCACCGTGAATCGCCAACTGCTCATGACGGCGCGGGTGTTCGGCGCCGGCCCGCTGCAGCTGACGCGGTTCATCGTCTTGCCGACCTTGTGGCCCTTCGTGCTGACCGGCTTGGAAGTGGCACTGCCCTGGGCGCTCAGCGCCGCGCTGGTGGCGGAATTCCTCTCGGCCAAGGTGGGCGTGGGCCATGCCATCGACCAAGCCCGGCAGGTGCGCGATTCCATCGGCGTCTTCTATGGCATTGCCGCGGCGACCGCCATCGTTCTTGTCTGCAACGCCGCCCTCGCACTCGCGCGGCGCCTCACCCTGAAGATCCAACCGGAGCACTGACCCATGAAGATTCTCAAGTTCAGCGATGGCCGACGAACGGCCTTCGGCATCCTGCAAGGGACGAACCAGATCCGCATTCTGAGCGGATCGCCGTTCGAGGGACCCATCACGCCGACGGACGCCGTCGTTGCCCTGTCCGAGGTCACCCTGCTGGTTCCGACGGTCGCACATCCCCGAGTCTTCGGCATCGGCCTCAACTATCGCTCCCACATTGCCGAGACCGGACGCGGCACGCCCGAGATTCCACCCGTGTTCATGAAGCCGGACACCGCGCTGCTGCCGCATGGCGGGCAGATCGTGTTCCCGAGAGCCGCCCAGATCGTGCACTACGAGACCGAATTGGTCGCGGTGATCGGACGCACAGCGAAGCAGGTTCGCCGCGAGGACGCCCTGACGCATGTACTGGGCTATACCTGCGGCAACGACGTCAGCGAGCGGGCCTATCAGCGCAAGGAAATGGCCATGGGCCTGATGACGATGGGAAAGGCCGCCGACACCTTCGCGCCTATCGGACCATGGATCGAAACCGAGGCGGATCCCACCCGGTTGCGCATGACAGGCCGGCTCAACGGCCAGATCGTCCAGGATTGCGAGACCTCCGACCTGCTGTTCGACGTCGCCGACTTGATCTCCTACCTGAGTTCGTTCATCACGCTGCTGCCCGGCGACCTCGTCATGACCGGCACGCCAGGCGGGGTCGGACCGCTGTCCCCCGGAGACACCTTCGAGATCGAGATCGAGGGTGTCGGAAGGCTTACCAACACCGTGGCCGCATTCACCCCCGTGCGCACATGAACACCGCCGATCCCACCTCGGACGCCTCGGATACCTCTGACACCGTTGCCACTCTTGCCACCCCTGATCTCCTGCTGGCGGACGAGGCACGCTATCAGGCGCTGTATGCGCGAGACACCGGGGCGCTCTCACAGATGCTGGACGACGCCTACCTGCATACCCATGCGAACGGGAGAACCGACGACAAGGCGGCCTTCCTCGCATCGATCGCCGCCGACAAGTACCGCTTCATCGACGCGAAGCGAAAGGACCAGCGCGTGCGTCGCTTCGGCGACGTCGCACTGCTGAACGGTGTCGTGCACACCACCGTGGACGTTGCGGGCTCGCGCAAGACGTTGCACAACGCGTTCTTCACGGCCTGGCGCAACGACGGCGACCGCTGGCGGATGCTCCACTGGCAGGCCACCAAGATCCTCGAGGGCTGAGCGCCCCATCATGCAGGCAACCATGAACTCTCGCCGGAAGGGCCTTCGGGCCCTCGCACTGATGTCCCTGCTGGGCCTGAGCGGGCTGGCCGCCGGCCAGACGGAACGCTACCCCTCGGCGCCTGTGAGGCTGATCCTGCCGGCTGCGGCCGGCACGGGCGTGGACATTCTCGGGCGCATCGCCGCGCAGTACCTGGGCGACGTGCTCGGGCAAGCCGTGGTCGTGGAAAACGTGGTCGGCGCCAGCGGGGTCATCGGCGTGCAGCGCGTCGTGCGCGCCAAGCCTGATGGCTACACGCTGCTGTTCACGTTCAACCAGACGATCACGATGAACCCGCACGTGGTCGCCAACCTTCCCTACGATCCCGAGAAGGACCTCGTGCCCATTTCGCGCTTCGCCGAGTCCACCTTCGTCTGGCTCGTCAATGCCCAGGTCCCCATCACGACTTTCCCTGAGCTGCTGCGCCATGCCAAGGCGAACCCTTCCAAGCTCGCGATGGGCGTCACCGGATATGGCTCCGCGGCCTACCTGGGTGCGCAGATGCTGAGCCTGCAGACGGGTGCCGAGCTGCTGCACGTCAACTATGCCAACAACTTCAGCGCCAATCTGCTGTCGAACGAGGTTCAGCTGTCGATGAGCCCGGCGTCGCAGGTGCCGGGTCTCCTCGCCACCGGCAAGGTGCGCGCATTGGCTCAGACGGGTACGCGGCGTGCGCGCGGCATGCCCGACCTCCCCACGGTCAGCGAGTTCGTGCCAGGGCACGTGATCGAGGCCTGGTACGGCGTCTGGGTTCCGCAAGGCACTCCCAAGCCCATCGTGCTTGCGCTTTCACGGGCCTGGATGAAAGTCGCGGCAATGCCCGAAGTCGCCGCCCGCCTCGACAAGCTGGGCGCCGAGCCCGGGGGCAGCAGCGCGGAGGCGCTTGCGGACCATGCGCGCAGGGAAGCACGCACATGGGCCGAGGTGGTCAAGGCGCGCGGCATTCGACCCTCGCAATGACGGCTTCAGCGAATGACGTTGGCAATGCGCCCCTCCTCGCCCCTCCTCACCCTGCACGACCTCTCACCTGACATCCTACGAAAATGGGTTTCCAGACACAGCGCTTTGCGATTCCGCTTCTCCACAGTGAGGAGCCAGCGCATGTCCAAACGAACTATCCACAACGCACCAGCTGAAGCATCGTGCTAAAAATTGCATCCGTTTGGCATCGCGGTGTCACATCGCAGTCGACGAATTCAGTGATCCGCTTAAAAGCCTGCCGTTTCCGCGCATGACATGAACTACCTTCTAGTAGTTCAATTGTTCGCATCCATTTCCGTTCAGGTCGCAACCAAGGCTTGCGGCTCCGCCTTGCTCAAGGTCCCCCGCCCGAGGGCTCGAGAGAGGTTCTTCAGCATCTCGTTCACCATTTGCGAGAGGTCATATCGGTGCCGCCAACCCCAATCGGCCCGAGCGCATCGGTCATCGATGGAATTGGGCCAGCTGCTGGCAATGGCTTGGCGAAAATCTGGCTCGTACACGATCTCGAAGTCAGGCAGATGCTTGCGGATCTCCGCCGCGATTTCCCTCGGCGTGAAGCTCAAGCCTGCAAGGTTGTAGCTGCCGCGTTCCGTGATCTCGGTTGCAGGAGCTTCCATCAATTCCAGGGTCGCACGCACCGCGTCGTCCATGTACAGCATGGGCAGGGACTCGTCAGGCTCTAGGAAGCAGGTGTAGCGCTCGCTCTTCAAAGCGGCATGGAAGATGTCGACCGCGTAATCGGTCGTCCCACCTCCGGGGCTCGTCTTCCAGGAGATGAGTCCCGGGTAGCGCAAGCTTCGCACATCGACGCCGTGCTTCTCGAAGTACCAACGGCACCAGCCTTCGCCGGCAAGCTTCGATATGCCATAGACCGTGCCGGGCTCCATCACCGTTGTCTGCGGCGTGCCGTCTTCCGGAGTCGTTGGGCCGAATGCCGCAATCGAGCTCGGCCAGAACACCTTGTCCAGCTTGTAGTGGCGGGCCGCCTCCAGGACGTTCAACAGGCCATCCATATTGAGCTTCCATGCCCACGCCGGCCGCGTCTCGCCGCTCGCCGACAGAGCTGCCGCCAGATGGTAGATCTGGGTAACGCGATGCTTTTCGATCACCCCGGCAAGGCGCCGGGTGTCGGTTACGTCAAGCGTTTCATACCGCAGGCTTTGATGTCGGCCGCTCGCGAGTCGATCGCTCACAATGACGTTTTCCGCGCCGTGGCGCTCGGCGAGCGCGACGGCAAGTTCCGTCCCCAACTGGCCGTTGGCGCCGACGACGAGAATGCGAGGCGCTTCGCTCATGCGATCACCCCCGTGTCCTTACCTGCTTGCTCGAATGCGCGCAGGGCTTCATCCAGTTGGCCCCGCGTGTGCTGCGCACTGATCTGCACGCGGATACGGGCTTGGTCCTTCGGGACGACGGGGTAAAAGAAGCCCGTCACGTAGACGCCCAGCTCCAGCAGTCGCCGTGCAAAACGCTGTGACAGCTCCGCGTCGTAAAGCATCACGGGCACGATGGGGTGTTCGCCCGGCTTCACCTCGAAGTCCCGCGCGATGAGACCTGCACGGAAATAGCGCGTGTTGTCTTCCAGCTGGTCGCGCAGGGTCGTGTTCGCCTCCAGCACATCGAGCACCTTGAGCGTGGCGCCGACGATGGCCGGAGCCAGGCTGTTGGAAAAAAGATAGGGACGCGAGCGTTGCCGCAGCAACTGCACCACTTCCCGCTTCGCGCTGGTGAATCCGCCTGATGCGCCGCCAAGTGCCTTTCCAAGCGTGCCCGTGATGATGTCAACATTGCCAAAGACGCCGCAGTACTCGTGACTACCGCGCCCCTTCTTGCCCAGGAAACCGGTGGCGTGCGAGTCGTCCACCCCTAGCAATGCACTGAATTCGTCGCAGATCGCGCGCATCTCGTGCAGGCGAGCTATGGTCCCGTCCATCGAGAAAACCCCGTCGGTGAACACGAGCTTATGCCGCGCCCCGGCCTCGTCCGCCGCCTCCAGCTGCACGCGCAGGTCGTTCATGTCATCGTGCCGGTAGCGGTAGCGCTTGGCCTTGCACAGGCGGATGCCGTCGATGATCGAGGCGTGGTTCAGTTCGTCGCTGATGACCGCATCCTCCGGACCCAGCAGCGGCTCGAACAATCCACCGTTCGCGTCGAAGGCTGATCCGTACAGGATGGTGTCCTCCATGCCCAGAAAAGTGGAGAGGCGCGCCTCCAGTGCCTGGTGCAGGTCCTGGGTTCCACAGATGAACCGGGCACCGCTCATGCCGAAGCCGCGTGCGTCGAGTGCCGCGTGGGCGGCCTGCAGGACGTCCGCGTGGGACGACAGACCGAGGTAGTTGTTGGCGCAGAGATTGATCAACGCCGGTGCACCGGCAGTGGAGATCCGGCTGCCTTGCGGCGACGTGATGGCGCGCTCGATCTTCGGCAAGCCGGCCATTTGGATCTGTTCAAGTTCCTGCCGCAACGCGGCGTAGTAGTCTTTGGTGGTTCCCATGAGATTGTCTTTGTTGGGTTTAGAGAATCGCTTCGGCGTCGCTCGTGCAGTGACGCAGAACCTGTTCGAGTTGCCGCGGGTCGTGCGCCTTCAAGACTTCGGCCGGCCGCGGCAGATGCAGATCACGCAGGCGTGACAACCAGAACCGAAGCGCGGCGGCGCGCCGCATCGCGAGCAGAAGGCCACGCTCCGGTGGCTGCAGCGGCCGCACTGCTTCATAGGCCGATAGCAAAGCGGCTTCATGCGCTGCATTCCCTTGCCCGCTATCCAGGTCAACGCACCAGTCGTTGAGGCATACGCCGATGTCGTACAGCCACGTGTCGCAGCCGGCGAAATAGAAGTCGAGAACCCCCGTGAGCCGCTCACCCTCGAACAAGACGTTGTCGCGAAACAAGTCCCCGTGGATGGGGCCACGAGGTAAGGCCGCGTAGTCATCCGATGCCGCGACGCGGTTCTGGAAATCCATTTCACGCGTGAGTAGCGCTCGCTGACCATTGTCGAGGTAGGGCATGACCAGGGGAGCGGTTTCGCTCCACCAGAGCAAGCCTCGCAGATTGGGCTGGTAGCGTTCGTAGTCCTTGCCAGCCAAGTGCATTCGGGCGAGCACCGCTCCGACGGCACTGCAGTGCGCGACGGAGGGTTTCAGTTCACTCCTGCCATGCAACCTGGTCACGATCGCGGCGGGCTTGCCCTTCAGGCGATGCAGGATGCGTCCTTCACGGTCCGGCAACGGGTCGGGCACAGGAATTCCCTGTCCGGCCAGGTGTTGCATGAGGTGCAGGTAGAAGGGCAGCTCCTCATCTGCCAGCCGCTCGAACAGCGTCAGCACATGCGGGCCCGCATCCGTCGCCACGAAGTAGTTCGTGTTCTCGATGCCCCCGGAGCAAGCGAAAAGGGCCCGCAATCCACCCTGCTCGAACTTGCGCAGGAACATTGCGGCCTCGTCGAATGAAACTTCGGTAAAGACAGCCATGGGACGATCAGGCCACGTGGGAAGCGATATAGGCCTTCACCTGCTCAACCTCGGCCGGAAGCACCGTGACGCGGCGCGGCAGCTCCTCGATGGCTTCGAACTTGGCCGGTCGATCCGGGCCGCGTCCCAGCGCCTCCGCGACCGTGGCCGCAAACTTGATCGGCAGCGCGGTCTCCAGCACGACCATGGGCGTCCCCTTGCGCACATGCTCACGTGCCACCTTGAGGCCGTCGGCCGTATGCGGATCTACCATCACGCCGAAGCGATGAAAGGTATCGCGGATGGTCGAGACACGGTCTGCATGCGTGCTCTTGCCCGACACGAAGCCGAACTTGGGATCGGCCGGGAGTTCGAAGCGACCCTGGCTCACCAGCTGTTCACCAAACAGGCGCTTCACCTTCGCCGCGTCGCGGCCGATCAAATCGAACACGAAGCGCTCGAAGTTGCTGGCCTTGCTGATGTCCATCGACGGGCTGGAGGTCTTGTGCGTGTCGACCGCACCGCGCACGCGGTACACGCCGGTGCGGAAGAACTCGTCGAGCACGTCGTTCTCGTTGGTGGCGACCACCAGCGTGTGGATCGGCAGGCCCATCATGCGCGCCACGTGGCCCGCGCAGACGTTGCCGAAGTTGCCCGAGGGCACGGTGAAGCTCACCGGCCTGTCGTTGCTCGCCGTGGCCTGGAAGTAGCCCGCGAAGTAGTAGACGACCTGCGCCAGCAGCCGCGCCCAGTTGATCGAATTGACCGTGCCGATGCGGTACTTGCGCTTGAAGGCCAGGTCGTTCGACACGGCCTTGACGATGTCCTGGCAGTCGTCGAACACGCCGGTGATGGCGATGTTGTGGATGTTCGCGTCCTGCAGGCTGAACATCTGCGCCTGCTGGAACGGGCTCATGCGGCCGTCGGGCGAGGTCATGAAGACGCGCACGCCCTTCTTGCCGCGCATGGCGTACTCGGCCGCGCTGCCGGTGTCGCCGCTGGTGGCGCCCAGGATGTTGAGCTCGGCGCCGCGGCGGGCCAGTTCGTACTCGAACAGGTTGCCCAGCAGCTGCATCGCCATGTCCTTGAAGGCCAGCGTGGGGCCGTTCGACAGGGCTTCGAGGTACACGCCGTCTTCCAGCTCGCGCAGCGGCACGATCTCGTCGGTACCGAACACTTCGGCCGTGTAGGTCTTCGCGCAGATCGCCTTCAGGTCGGCCGGCGGAATGTCGTCGATGTAGAGCGAGAGGATCTCGAAGGCCAGCTCGGCATACGGCAGCTTGCGCCACTTGGCGAGCGTGGCGGTGTCGACCTGCGGATATTGCTCGGGCAGGTAGAGGCCGCCGTCGGGCGCCAGGCCTTCGAGCAGGATTTCGCAGAAGCGCTTCCGGTCGGGATCGCCCCGGGTGGATAGGTAGAGCATCATTTCTGGGAGGGAAAGGACGTGTCCAGCAGCGCCAGATGCGCAACGGTCACAAACCAGCGCACACCGAAGGCCAGCACGTCGTCGTTGAAGTCGTAGGAGGGGTGGTGCAAGGGCGCAGGGCTCGTGCCCGCGCCTTGGCCAAGCCAGAGATAGGCGCCCGGCCGTTGCTGCAGCATGAACGCGAAGTCTTCCGAGGTGAAAGCGGGTGCTCCAGCCGTCTGCGCTTCCAGGCCGGCGCGGCGTGCCGCTTCGAGCGCGAGACGCGCGTGCGCCGGGCTGTTGATGGTGGCAGGGTAGTAGCGCGTGTACTCCACATCGACAGTGGTGCCGCTCGCGCGTGCCACACCTGCGGCCATGTCGCGCAGGGCCTGCTCGATCATGTCCTGCACCGCCCCGTTGAAGCTGCGCACCGTGCCGGTCAGCTCCACCGCTGCCGGCAGCACGTTGTGCGACTGGCCGCCACTGATGCGGGTGACCGAGAGCACCGCGTTCTCGGTGGGCGCCACGCGTCGTGACACGATGGTGTGCAGCTGGGCCACCAGCGTGCTGGCGGCCAGCACCACATCAGGTGTGTGGTGCGGCTGCGCCGCGTGCCCGCCGCGCCCACGCACCACGATATCGAAACGATCCGCTGCGGCCATGATGGGGCCGGGCCGCGTCGCTGCCACGCCCAAAGGGAGGTCCGGCCAGTTGTGCACGGCGAACACGGCTTCGCAGGGGAAGCGCTCGAACAGGCCTTCTCGCACCATCTCGCGCGCACCGCCTCGTCCTTCTTCGGCCGGCTGGAAGATGAAGGCGACGCAGCCCTCGAATGCTTCATCGCGCGCGAGTTGCCGCGCTGCGCCGAGCAGCATCGCTGTGTGGCCGTCGTGCCCACACCCGTGGTGACGGCCGGGGAAGCGACTGACATGCGGCCACTCGCCTTGCTCCACGACGGGCAGAGCGTCCATGTCTGCACGCAGGCCGACCATCCGCGGCGAGCTTCCTCGGCGCAGAACACCGACCACGCCCGTCCCACCGATGCCCTCATGCACCTCCAGCCCCGCCTCACGCAGCGCCGCTGCGACGATGCCAGAGGTTCGGCGCTCTTCGAACGCCAGCTCGGGATGAGCATGCAGATCGCGTCGCAGCGCAATCAGATCGGGCAGAAGATCGTCAATGGTTGCGTTCACGGCTCAATACCCCTTGTCGCGGCTCACAAGACCCGCCAACGGCTCGCCTGCTTGATGGCGCCGTATGTTCTCCAGCACGAGATCAACCGCTGTTTCCGGCTGGGTCATGCTGGCGGTATGCGGCGTCAACAGAATGCGCGGATGTGACCAGAATCGGTGGTTCGCAGGTAGCGGCTCGGGCGCCGTGACATCGACCACGGCGGAAGAAATCCACCCGCTGTCGAGCGCGTCCAGCAAGGCTTGATGGTCGAGCTGTGCGCCACGCCCCACATGCACCAGAGATGCGCCACGGGGCAAAGCATTGAGCAGCTTTGCATCGAGAATGTCGCGCGTCTCGCTCGTCAGCGGCAGCAAGCAGACCAGGATGTCCGTGGCAGCCAGCATCCCCCACAGCTCGCTCTCACCCGCGTAGCAAGTAACGCCTTCGAACTCGTGGCGCGTCCGGCTCCAGCCCGCAAGCTGGAACCCAAAGCCTCGAAGCTGCGTAAGAACCGCCCGACCCAACACTCCCATGCCAAGGATGCCCACCCTTCGCTTGGCGGCAGCGTGGACGCGGTGTGCGGCCCATTTTCCTTGCCGCTGCTGCTCGATGTAGGCCGGCAGGTCCCGGTGCAAAGCCAGCACAGCCATGGTGGCGTACTCCACCATACCCGCAACCACGCCAGGCTCGGCCAGGCGCACCACAGGCAGGGCCGGCGGCACTTTGCTCAGGTCGAACTGGTCCACGCCGGCGCCCGTGGAGAACACCAGTTCCACGTTGGGGAACTGCCGTTCGAAGCCTTCAGGCAGCGTCCACGCTGCGAGATAGCGCACGCGCTCAGGCAAGCCGATGTCGGGCCAGATGTGAAACGGGATCTCGGGCGCCTTGGCGGCGAACAGGCGTGCCCATTCCGCCCCGCGCACGGGGTCGGCCTTGTAGACGAAGGCCATGGCTACTTGTTGTAGACGACCCAGATCTTGCGGGTCGTTTCGATGCAATGCCAGATGCCCGTGAATTCGGGTCTCATGACGAAAGAATCCCCCGCGCGCACCCGCACGGGCTCCTTTCCGTCCTCTGTCACTTCCGACAGGCCCGAGAGGATGTAGCAGAACTCCCAGGTGCCGCCTTTGATGGATCGGTAGGTGCCAGGCGTGGTTTCCCAGACGCCAGCGCGGACCTTTTCGTCGTTGGAACGGTCGACGTCCCAGTTCTTGAACTTGGCAGCGCCTGCGAGGACGCGCTCGGGCAAAGGCCCGCCCTCGCGTGCGGTACCCAGATCGTCGAACTTGAAGAAAGTGAGATTGCTCATGAAGATGGTTTCTGTACTTATCGAAGAGGCTCAGATAGCGCCGACCTTGACCTTCGAGCCGTCGCCAAAGCGCGAGTAGCGGAAAGGCGTGGGATCCACAGGAGGCGCATCGCCCGTGACCATGCTCGCTGCCAGTTGCCCCGCCCCTGGCCCCAGGCCGAAGCCATGGCCGCTGAAGCCGGCGGCGAGCACGAAGCCTTGGATGCGGCCCACAGGCGAGATGACGGGCACCGCGTCCGGCGTGCTGTCGATGTACGCCCCCCAGGCCTGGGACACCGTGATCCCAGGCAGCGCCGGGTAGAGCCGCTTGAAACTGTCCAAGAGGTAGTTGATCGCCTTCTGGTCGGGCGCTGGGTCCAGCACACGGATTTGCTCGAACGGCGATTTCTCGTCGAACTCCCAGCGGTTGAGTGCCTCGGGTCCGCGGAAGAAGGAGCGCCCCACGCCGATCTCCACCGCTTTGAGCCGCTTGACGAACATCGGCATGAAGTCACGCGCGTACCGCAGGCCCTGGGGTGTGAGCTCCAGCGTCCCTTTTCCGCTGATGGCGACGATGTAGCCGCCATCGGGGCGGCGCGTCAGCGTGCACTCCGGGGTCGCCAGCGCTGGTGCAAGACCTTCAATGGGTGGTGTGCGCAGCACGGACGCACGGACACTCGCCTGCGGGAAGGAGATGCCGTGCCGGCGGCAGAACGCAGAGGCCCAGGCGCCCCCGGCGCACACGACGGCGCCCGTTCTGACCAGGCCTTTCTCGGTGAACACGCCGCTTATCGCGCCATTGGAAATGTCAAGCCCGCGGGCCGCGCAGTCCTGATGGATCGTGGCACCGAACGCACGGGCTCCTTCTGCGATGCCGGGTGCCGCCAGGGCCGGATCCGCAGTGCCATCGTCCATGGAGTGCACGCCGCCCAGCCACTTGCGAGTGGTGCTGCCTCGCATCACGCTTTCGGCCTCTTTGGCGTCGAGCATGCGTGTGCGCACACCAAAAGGACGTCCATGCTGCGCCCCCCAGGCTTCCCAGGTGGCGAGCTGCTTCAGGTCGTCACTCGCGTAGTACAGGCCGCAGCGCTGGAAGCCGAGGTCACGCCCGATGTCGCGTGCCATCTCATCCCACAAACGCATCGAGAGACCCGACAGCGGTAGTTCGCGCGCATCGCGGTTTTGCTGGCGGCACCAACCCCAGTTGCGACTGGATTGCTCACCGCCGATATAGCCTTTCTCCAGGATGACCACAGAAAGGCCACGCTTGGCCAGGAAGTACGCCGTAGAGACACCGACGATGCCACCGCCGATGATCACTGCGTCGGCTTGCTCGGGCAACTTGTAGTCGCTGCGAACGCGAAGGATAGAAGGAGACATGGATGGGCGTCAGATGTCGTCGCGGATGCACGCGGTCGCGTGGTTCCGCTCGACAAACCTAAGTTCAGGAACGGCGTTCGTGCAAGCAGGCTGGGCATGCGGGCATCGCGTGCGAAAGGCGCAACCCGAGGGCGGCGCCAACGGACTGGGAATGTCGCCCTTGAGCAGCTCGCGCGGGCGCCGCTGCTGCGGGTCGATGTTCGGAACCGCCGCCATCAATGCGCGCGTGTAGGGATGCCGAGGGTCGTTCAGCAACGATTCGGCGTCGCCGATTTCCACCAGCCGGCCCAAATACATCACCGCGATTCGATCGGAAATGTGGCCCACGACAGCGAGGTCGTGGCTGATGAACAACATGGTCAGACCCAAGCGCTGCTTCAACTCGAGCAGCAGGTTGATCACCTGCGCCTGCACCGAAACGTCGAGCGCGGACACTGGCTCGTCAGCCACCAGCAGCTGCGGCTCGGTCATCAGCGCGCGAGCGATGCCGATGCGCTGTCGCTGGCCGCCCGAGAACTCGTGCGGATAGCGGGTCCGATGCGCGGGGTTGAGTCCCACTGTCTTCAATATGGCGTCGATCCTGTCGCGGCGCTCCTGCACGGTGAGCTCGGGCATGTGGATCTGCAGCGGTGCCGACAGCAACTCCTCCACCGTGTGCTTCGGATTCAGCGACGAGTACGGATCCTGAAAGACCATCTGCATCGCGCGCCGCAGGGGCCGCATCTGGCGGCGCGTGAGGCCCACCAGGGGCTTGCCGTCGAATCGGACCTGACCCGCCGTTGGCGCATCGAGGTTCAGGATCGCGCGGCCGATGGTGCTCTTGCCGGAGCCGCTTTCGCCCACCAGGCTCAACACCTCGCCCCGGCGGATGTCAAAGTTCACGCCGTCGACGGCCTTCACGGTCTGAGCCGGCTTGCCCAGCCAGCCCCCGCCGATCGAGTACCACTTGCGCATGCCTTCGACCTGCAAAAGGGCGGCAGCGGTATGTTCTTGCTGCATCACACGGCTCCTTGAATTTCAGGCCAACGCACACACCGCACCAGGTGGCCGGGCCCTACGCCCTCGAGGTCGGGCACTGCGACATCGCAGCGTCCCGGCTCGAAATGGCTGCAGCGCGGTCCGAAGGTGCAGCCCGGCGGGTGGGACGTCGGGTCGGGCACGTTGCCCGGGATCGCGAACAGCGGGGTCTTGCGGGCCCGATTCGAGTGCAGCCGTGGAACGGACTGGATCAGTCCGCGACTGTAGGGGTGGCGCGGCTGTGCGAACAGCGACACCACGTCCGTCGTTTCCACGATGCGGCCCGCGTACATCACCATCACGCGGTCCGCAATCTCGGCAACCGTCCCGAGGTTGTGCGTGATGTAGATCATGGCCATGCCGTTATCGGACTGCAGCTTCTGCAGCAGCTCCAGGATCTGCGCCTGGATGGTCACGTCCAGCGCCGTGGTAGGTTCGTCGGCGATCAGCAGGGACGGTTCGCATGCGATCGCCATGGCGATCATCACGCGCTGGCGCATGCCGCCGGACAGTTCATGCGGGTAATTCGCGAGCCGGCGCCTGGGATCGGAAATGCCGACCTGGTTCAAGAGTTCAGCGGCTCGCTCCGTGGCGGCACGGCCTTTCATCCCCAGGTGAAGGTGCAGGCTCTCGCAGATCTGCGCCCCGACGGTGTGCACCGGGTTGAGCGAGGTCATCGGCTCCTGAAAGATCACCGAGGCGGCGCCTCCGCGCACCTGGCGCATCACACGCTCGGGCGTACCCACGAGCTCGTAAGTTTTGCCATCGCGCGCCGCCAGACGGGCAGAACCGCTGATGGTGCAGTACGGCGCAGGTGGGGTGAGGCCGAGCAGGCCCAGGCAGGTCACGCTCTTGCCCGAGCTGGTTTCTCCCACCAACGCCAGGTTTTCGCCCCGGCGCAAAGTAAAGCTCACATCGCGCACGGCCCGCACGGGTCCGCCAGATGCGCGGAACGTCACGTTCAGGTCACGCACTTCCAGAATGTTGTCCACTTCCGCGCTTTCGGCAGCGGGCACGAAGTGCAATGGCTCGAGATGGTCCATGGCAAGCATCCTTAACGATCCAGTTTGGCGTCCAGCGCATCGCGCAGGCCGTCACCAATGAAGTTGAAGCTCGTCACCGTGAGCGTGATGGCGACCCCCGGCACGATGGCCAGCCACGGCGCATTCGTCAGATAGCTTTGCGCGTTCTCGAGCATGTTTCCCCAGCTCGGCGTCGGGGGGTGGATGCCGAAGCCGAGAAAGCTGATGTAGGACTCTGCCAAGATCGCGTTGGCGATGTTCAGCGTTGCGGCAACGACGATGGGGCCCACTGCGTTCGGCAGGAGCTCGCGGAACATGATCCTCAGGTCGCTGGCACCGAGCGACTCTGCCGCGACCGCGAAGTCGCGTGAACGCAGAGAGCGGACCTGCCCCTCGACCACGCGCGCCACCTCCATCCAACTGGCCGCAGCGATAAGCACCACAATGGAAATGACCGAGGGCTCTATCAGCGCCGCGACCGCCAGCAGCAGGAAGATCGTCGGAAAGCACAGCATGGAATCCACGAAGCGCATCAGTACGGTGCCAATTGCGCCGCGATAGAAACCCGCCACCAGTCCCACCAGTACGCCGATCACCATTGACAGCAACGTGGCGGCGAAGCCCACCGACAAGGAGATGCGTCCCGCGTACATCAGGCGCGCCAGGATGTCGCGGCCAAGGGGATCCGTGCCGAGGATATGGACGCCCGCGAAGGGAGCAACCAGGCGGTTCCGGATGTCGGTGTCCGTGGCGTTGAACTGCGTCAGATAAGGTCCGACGAAGCTCAGCAGCGTCATGAGTCCGATCACCACCAGTCCCAGCGTCGCAAGACGGTGCCGCATGAAGCGGCGGATCGCAGGATGCCGTTCGCCGAAGGACCGACGAACGAGCGGGAGGGATGCTGGATGTACGGCGCTCATTGGACACCGACCTTGATGCGGGGATCCGCAACGGAATAGAGCAGGTCAGCCAGCAGGCTGCCCAACAGCACCATGCATGCAGTGAACATGAGCATGCCCATCACCACTGGATAGTCCCGGTTGCCCACACTGTCCAGGAACAACCTCCCCATGCCGGGCCAGGTGAAAACGGTTTCGGTCACGAGAGCGCCGCTCAGAAGCGTAGACACGTGCAAACCGGTGATGGTGATCATGGGCAACAAGGCGTTGCGAAGGGCGTGGTGGATGAGAATGCGCACCGGAGCGACGCCCTTGGAGCGGGCCGTGCGGATGTAGTCCTGATTGATCACATCCAGCATCGAGGAACGCATGTATCGACTCCACACTGCCGTCGACACCAATGCGAGCACGATGCAGGGCAGCATCAAGTGCTGGATGCGATCGAGCGCAGAACCATCGCCGATGGTTTCCCGTCCGCCGGCCGGCAGCCATCCCAGGTTCACGGAGAAGACGTAGATCACTGCCAACCCGAACCAAAAAGTGGGAATCGATAGGGCCACCATGGCGCCGATGGTGGCGAGGTGGTCAAAGATTGAATACCGCCTTACGGCACCAAGGATGCCGATCATTCCGCCGATAAACATCGCCAACAGCGTGGAAGAGATCATCAACTCGAGCGTGGGGCCGACGTGCATGCCGATCTTCGTCAAGACCGGCAGGTCGTCACGATACGACCGGCCCCAGTCGCCTCTTAGCAGATTGCCGGCCCAGTCAAGGTACTGGAGAGGCAGCGGCCGGTCCAGGCCGTACTGGGCCATGAGCCGTTCAATGTCCTCCGGCCCCAGGGTACCGGTGGCCAGGAACTGCGACAGGGGCCCGCCGGGCGCCAAGTGAAGGATCGCGAAAGCGATCATCGAAACCAGCCACAGCAGCAGCAGTGCCTGCAGCAAGCGGCTCAGGAGATATCGGCTCATGACGGCACCCGCTTTCAGGCGGTCCAGCGCCAGCTGGCTGCGTTCCAGGCATTGGACAGCGCGTTCACGTTGCCCGCATACCCGTCCAGCCCAGCCTTCGTGCCTTCAACCTCCACGAGGTTGAACAACGGCAGGAAGGGCAGGTCGTCCATGATCAGTTCCTGGACCTTGGCGTAGATCTCCTTGCGCTTGGCCAGGTTGTATTCCTGGCGGCCTCGGGCAAGCAGCGTGTCCACCCCAGCGTTCTTGTACAGACTCACGTTCGAGCCCGACTTGGTTTCCTTCGGAATGGCTCCCGAACCGAAGCGATGGGTGACATCCGGATCCGAGGCGATGGTGTAGGTCGGCGCTGTCATCAGGCTGTCGAACTCGGAGTTCCGCCAGAAATCGGCCCACAGAACCGCCGCCACCATGTTCTTGATCAGCATCTCGACGCCGATCTTCTTGAAGTCGTCAGCGATGAGTTGCTGCGTCTGCTCGCGCAACTGGTTGCCCGTGACCGTGGAATTCGTGAAAGACAGCCGCACGCCATTCCTCACACGGATACCATCGGCACCCTTCACCCAGCCGAGTTGGTCAAGCATCGCGGCGGCCTTCTTGGGGTCGTACTCGAATTTGGGCAGACTGGCGTTGTAGGCCCAGTGGCCGGGGACCAGGAAGCTGTTGGCGGGCTTTGGCAGGCCGTAATAGACGATGTCACAGATCGACTGGCGGTCGATGGCCATGTTCAGCGCCTTCCGCACGGCCTTGTCCGCCAGCGCGGGGTGGGCCAGATTGAGCGTCAGGTTCTCAACTGCGGAGCGCGCTGCGGGATAGACACGGCGACCGCGCAGGGCCGAGGCTTCTTTGTAGAAATTGGCCGGTATGCCCGCCAGACCGACGAAATCTATCTCTCCGGTCTTGAACTGCGTGTACATCGCGTTCAGGTCCGGCACGTACTTGAAGATCAACCGATTGACGACGGGCACCGTCCCGAAGTAGCCGGGATTCGCCTCGAGCATCACGTAGTCGCCGGTCTTGCGGCTGACGAAACGATAGGGGCCGGTTCCCACAGGTGCGGCCGCGAACTTCGGAGAGTTGGGATCGGGGTCCTGCGACAGGACGTGCGCCGGGACGATGAAGGTCCAGCTCAGCGTGGAGGTGAGCGGCGCATAGGGCTCCTTCAGTTTCCACGTGATCACATGACTGCCCTCCACGGCAACGCTCGCGATCATGTCGAAGGCTGTTCGGTTACGGGCGCGGAAGGCCGGGTTCTTCATCAGGCCGATCGAGTAGCGCACGTCCTCCGCCGTCAACGGTTTGCCGTCATGCCACTTCACGTCGTTGCGCAGTTCCACGCGCCAGCTCAGGCCATCGGCCGAAATGCCGCCGTTCTCCAAGGTCGGAACCGACTTGGCCAACACGGGCACAAAGTTGCCTTGAGCGTCGATCAGCCAGAGAGGGCTGAACAGGTTCCACCAGACGCCCTGATCCACTTCGTTGGACGTCATCAGCGGATGCAGGACGGTGACTTCCTGCGAGAAGCCAAGAATGGCTTGGCCCGTCGGCTTCGCGGCCGGCCCCGCAGCGCGTGCACTCACAGCTAAACCAAGCGACCCGGCCGCAAAGGCCGCCGCACCGGCGAACATGGCGTCGCGCCGTGTCAGATTGCCCAGGCCTGGGTGGCCGGTAGAGCTTGAATTATTTTTGTGGTCAGTCATGGTTGTCTCCTGTGCTGGTTTGCGGGGTGGTTACACGGTGGCGAGACTCGCCTGCGGCGCGCCGATGGTTTCGCCGAAGCGGCGGACGCTGTAGGGGGTCATGTCGATACTGGTCGTACCGCGGTCGATGAGTTCTGCCATCACGTCCCCAACGCCGGGTCCGGTCTGGAAGCCGTGGCCGCAGAAGCCGAAGGCGTAATACAGGCCGCTCACGCTCTGGCTGGGTCCCATGACCGGCAGGTCGTCGGGGAAATAGCTTTCCACGCCGCTCCAGGTGCGAAGTACGTGAAGGTTGGCGAGCGCCGGAGCGATGCGCCTCAGATGCGGCAGCTGCAGCAAAGTGTTGCCGGGCCTGGGCTGCGCGCGGCGTTCGTCAAGATAGGCGTCGTTGCGTACGCTGCCGCCGAACACGATGTTGCCCCGCTTGACCTGGCGGAAGTACATGTCGTCAGCCGGGTTGGAACTCTTGACGCCGACCACCGGAAGGATCCCGTAAGGCACGGGTTCGGTCACGCCCATCGTGGGACCGCGTTGCACCAGCGGCACCGGTTCTGCGAAGCACGCGCTGAATTTGCCGGCCCAGGCTCCCGCGCAGACCAACGCCACGGGCGCAGTGACGCGGGTTCCATCCTTGACCGTGACATGAAAGTCAAGCGCGCCCTTCTGCAGGTCCAGAACCTCGCAGTTTTCCAGCACGGTGGCGCCCGCCTTGCGCGCCGCGCGACCGAACGCCGGGGCCGCCAGACGAGGATTGGCATGGCCGTCGTTCGGAGACAACGAGCCGCCGATCACGTCCGGCCCAAGGAAAGGAAACCGCTTGTGAACTTCGGCGTTGCCGAGGATCTGCAGATCGAGGCCCCAGGGCCGCGCATCAGCGGCATACCTTTCGATGGCGGCCATGCCGTCCGCGTCGTACACCACGCGCACGTGACCGGTGACAGCGAACTCGGCGTCATGGCCGATCAACTCCGGCAACCGGCCCCAGAGTTCGCGCGAACGATGCGCCAAGGGCAGCTGCGGCAGATGCCGCCCCTGCCGACGCACGTTGCCGAAGTTCACACCGCTGGCCTGCTGGCCCACCAGGCCACGCTCCAGCAACACGACCGAGAGGCCTCGCCGGCGCAGGAAGAAGGCACCGGCCGCACCAACGATGCCACCGCCGATGATCACGACGTCAGCGGCGAAATCCCTGCTGTTCATTCGGCACCTCCAACGGCCAGCGCCGACACGGACAGCGGCTTCACCGGGCCCTGGCCGCGGATGCGCCCGACCTGCTCTAAAGGAATTCCGGCGGCATGTGCCACGATCTCCGCTGCCGCGTGGCCGCAGTATCGGCCCTGACAACGCCCCATTCCCACGCGGCACAAGGCTTTGGCGCGGTTGATCTCGCAGGCCCCTAGTTCGCCGACTGCTGTGCGCAACTCGCCCGCTGTGACGACTTCGCAGCGACAGACGACGGTGCTGTCCGGCAATGCGGCCGCCGCGCGGTACGGCCAGGGAAACGCCTGCTGCAGGCCCTGCCGGAAGCGCTCCATCTTGTCGAGGGCGGCGCGCAGTCGCACTACTTCCGCACGATCGGAGCATCCAATGCCGAGGTCTGCGAGGCAGGCCAGCGCCGCCAGACGGCCCGCGGCCTCGGCACCATCCGCACCGGCGAGACGCACGCCGTCTCCCGCAAGGTACATGCCCTTGACGCTGCTGCGGCCGTCCTGGTCGATGCGAGGCAGCCACTGACGCGACCCGGCATCGAACCGGAACTCGCATTTGGCGATGTCCGCCAGTTGGGCTTCGGAGCGCAGGTGATAGCCCAGCGCCACGGCGTCGCATTCGAATGCATGTTCGCGTCCACGTCCGTCGCGTACGCGCACGCCAGTCACGCCGCGTTGAGGCGAACCACCGATCTCGACCGGCGTGACGTCGGTCATCACGCGCACGCCCGCCCTCCGCAGCGAGGCCACTAGCTTCAACCCGTTGAGCAGCGCGCCGGGCCGCGCGGCAAGCCTAGGCAGCGCTCGCAGGCGCAGTACCGAAGCCGATGTGTCCAGCACTGCCTCCACCTGCGCGCCCGCAGCCACGTACTGAGAGGCGACGAGATACAGGAGCGGCCCAGTGCCCATGAATACCACTCGCCGGCCGATCGCGCAGGCCTGCGACTTGAGCGAAATCTGCGCGGCACCCAAGCTATAGCAGCCCGCCAAGTCCCAACCCGGCACCGGCATCAGCCTGTCCGTGGCGCCGCTGCAGACGATCAACGCATCGAAGGGCAGGACTTCGGCTTCACCATTGCGAACGATATGCAACGCATGAGGCTCGATGTGCCAGGCCAACGTCTCAGCGCGCCATTCGATCCGGTCTCGCAGTTGCTCGAAGCTGCGATGCAAGGCTTGTGCCTTGTCGGCTTCCGTTCCGTACAGCTTGGCGTAGGGACGCTTGAACCCATCCGGTTGCCGGCGGTAGATCTGCCCGCCGTCACGGCGACCCTCGTCCACGACGACCGGCCGGACTCCGCACTCGACCAGCGCTTGCGCCGCGCGGACCCCCGCAGGGCCGGCGCCGACGATGGCTATGCGAGCCTGGCCCATTCGACCTCCTGTGCAGAAGTGAGGATGCGCATGCCGTCACGGGCAGGCGTACTACAGGAGCGAAGGCGTTGCCCCCGCTCGTCGCGCACCCAGCAATCCTGGCAGGCGCCCATCAAACAGAAGCCGGAGCGCACGCCGTCTGAAAACTCGGAATGGCGCAAGTGACTCGTGCTGGACAGCAGCGCCACGAGCAGTGTGTCGCCCTCGAGAGCATGTGCGGCCCGGCCATCGATCCAGACCTGAATTGCACGCCTCTCGGTTTCGCCAAGTCGCACGAAGCGGCGTGCTGGCGGGTTCTTGCTGTCCATTCGTTGCCTCGTTGCATCACATGAAGGATTGGCTGTCTTCAGTCAGTATCGAAGGGACACTGCATGCGGTCAAATACAAGTTTCAGGTCACTTGATGCACTTCGGATATGTACTTTCGGGTGTCACATGGCACTGTCGCTTCCATTCACAGTGGGTTCATCGCGAGGGTGTCAGCTCCCGGTCGACCGTCACGACTTGACCATGCAGTGCGGTCATCGAGAGACTCCTTCAAAGTGGTGGATCCCCTCGGCGTCGACGCGCGATTTCATGCAGCCAGATAGAAGTTCTCTCGAACTTCATACACTACCGACATGAACCTCCGCCAGATCGAATGCTTCCGCGCCGTCATGCACACAGGCTCAATGACGCTTGCCGCCACACAGTTGCACACCTCGCAACCCAACGTGAGCAGGGCCATCGCGCTGCTGCAGCGCGAAACGCAAATGAAGCTGTTCGAACGCGTCGGACTGCGCGTTCTTCCCACGCCCGAAGCGCATGCATTGCTCAAGGAAGTGGACCGCGTCTACGTGGGCTTGGAGTCCATCGGCGCAGCAGCGGAGCGCATCCGCACGCTGGGCGTGGATGGCCTGCGGATCGCTGTGACGCCGGCCTTGGCCATCAACCCGGTGCCACGCATCCTGCAGGTGTTTCGCGGCATGCGACCGCACGTGCCCATCGTGGTCACCACAGCGGATTCCGCAACCATCTGCAAAGGTGTGTCGTCGCGCTACTACGACCTGGGGCTGGCGCCCTACGTAGCGCTACCGCAGGAAGTCGACAGCGAGCTCGTTCTTTCACAGCGAGCCGTCTGCATCGTCCCGAAGGGACACCGGCTGGCGCGCCGCCGCAAGGTCAATCCAGGGGACTTGGCTGGGGAGTCATTCATCTCGGCTTCGCCCCCTGACGTGGCGCGTGCGGAGATCGACAAGGCCTTCGTTCCCGAGGTCCGCAAGCTCGAGATCGAGACGACGCTGGCCACCACGATGTGTGCCATGGTGGCCCGCGGGTTGGGCGTCAGCATCTTGAATCCGGCCGTTCTCACCGATCTCGGTCTCGCGGGCGTGCATGCGCTGGAGTTCGAACCAGCCATCCACTTCGATTGCTACCTGATACGGGCCCACCAGCATCCGGAGCAAGCGCTGGTCGCCGACTTCGTCGAGGCCCTGCGGATCGTGGTACGCGGCAGCGAGAACGCCGCGCGCAAGAAGGTCAGCCGATCGCCTGGGTGAACACAACCCAGCCGCCGCGCGCCGGTCCCCGCTCGAAGGCACGGCCACGGACCATGACGGTGCCGCCGCCGACGCATGGCAGCCCTTGCGTCTCCAGCCACTGCGACAAGCCACCAACGGCATGAACGTCGACACGCAGAAACCCCTCGACGTACCGACAGCAGCCTGATACCAGCAGGCTCGCGGCTTCGAGGTCCGGCGCGGCCACGGGGCCGATCGCCTGACCGCGACCGTAACGCCGCAAAACTGCGAAACCTGCGGTCTCGCCGTCTCGTTCCAGGACCACGGTCCTGTCTTCCGCAAAGGCGCGCCGAAGCAGTTCGGTGCGGAGCATGCCTGTGGCCCGAGCGTCGAGGGCGATGAGAGATTCGATGTCGTCTTGCTCGAGTGGTCGCAGGTGATCGCCCTCCCGCTGGTGCGGCTGCGGTACGCGCGCGAGCATGCCCTGGTGTTGGCAAACCTCGCCCATGGCGACGAAACCCAGCCGCTCATAAAGGCCGCGCCCTGCTTCCGTCGCGTGCAGCAGCACATGGCGCGAACCCAGGCGGTCGAGCAGGGCCTGCATCATGCGGTTGCCGATGCGTTGCCCCTGCAGCTCGGGAGCGACGATCACGAGTCCGATGGTGGCGTAGTCCGCGCCCCACTTCCATGACAGCGCGGTGCCCAGCACCTTCCCATCGCGTTCGGCGACCACACCTTCACCCAGGGACAGCGCGAACTGCCAGTCCTCGGGCCGGTGCGCCCACTTCAGATCGCTGGACAAGATGTGCGCCAATCGCACGTCGCCGGGTCTGAATGGGCGCAGGTCGATGGTGCTGATGCCTTGCTTCATACCTCTAGTCCTTTCCTTTGAACCTGCAGTATGCGGTTGGAGGACTCAGATCATTCATATCAAACTGGCATGAATGCGGGCAATATTGGAATTTGACTGCATGAACTGCCGTTTCGATACTGCGCCGTCATGACACGAACGGACTCTTTCATCGTCAAAAGCCTCCACGGCCGGTTGGATCGGGTTTTCATCGGAGGCGAGTGGGTCAAGCCCCAGGGGCAGGCGCGTTCCACCGTGATCGACCCATCCACGGAACAGCCCCTGACGGACATGGTGCTGGGCGATGCACGGGACGTGGCCGATGCGGTTGCGGCCGCGCGGCGCGCCTTCCCCACCTGGTCGGATCGTCCGGTCCACGAACGGGCTTCGTTGCTGGACCGCATTCACAGCCTCATCCTGGAGCGCGCCGAGACGTTCGCGCAAGCAATCTCGCTGGAGATGGGTGCCGCGATCGCCTTCGCACGCAGCACGCAGGTCCCCGTCGCGGCAGAGCACATTCGCGTCGCCCGGGATAACGCGACGATCTACCCCTTCCTCTCGCAGCGCGGTGACTTGGCCATCCAGCGCGAGGCCATCGGCGTGTGCGGCCTGATCACGCCCTGGAACTGGCCGCTCTACCAGATCACCGCGAAGGTGGGCCCCGCGCTGGCCGCGGGATGCACGGTCGTGCTCAAGCCCAGCGAGCTGTCGCCGCTGAGCGCCCTGCTCTTCGCCGAGTTGATGCACGACGCGGGCGTGCCTCCTGGGGTGTTCAACCTGGTCAGCGGCACGGGGCCTGAGGTTGGCGCGGCGTTGTCGGCGCATCCGGACGTGGACATGATCTCCATCACAGGCTCGACCCGTGCGGGCGTGCTGGTTGCGCAGGCGGCCGCGCCGACCGTCAAGCGCGTTGCGCAGGAGCTCGGAGGCAAATCGCCCAACGTGTTCTTGCCGGATGCGGATTTGGCGCGGGCCGTTCCCCTTGGTGTTGCCGCCGGCATGCGCAACGTCGGCCAGTCGTGCAGCGCTCCCACACGCATGATCGTCCCCCGCGAGAGGCTCCGGGAAGTCGAACGGCTCGCGGCGGAAACGGCGGCGAGTTTCGTGGTGGGCGATCCAAGCTCCGCGCAGACCACGCATGGCCCGGTGGCCAATCGCGCCCAATTCAATCGGGTGCAGGAAATGATTGCAACGGGCATCGCCGAAGGCGCGCGGCTCGTTTGCGGAGGGCCGGGCCGCCCGGACGATCTGCGCTGCGGCTTTTACTGCCGGCCCACGGTGTTCTCCTCGGTCGATGCCGGAATGCAGATCGCGCAGGAAGAGATATTCGGACCAGTGCTTGTGGTGCTCCCGTACGACAGCATCGACGAGGCCGTGGAGATCGCGAACTGCACCGTCTATGGCCTAGGCGCTCACGTGCAGGGCAAGGACATCGTGGCGGCACGTGCCGTGGCCCAGCGCATTCGTTCCGGCCAAGTGCACATCAACCATCCGGCCTGGAGCCCCCATGCGCCTTTCGGCGGGTACAAGCGCTCCGGCAACGGACGCGAGTACGGCATCGAAGGCCTGGAGGAGTACCTCGAAACCAAGGCCATTCTCGGCTTTCACTAAAAACACAGCGCACAACGCGCAGGAGCAACCATGACCGTAGCCCTCGTGCTGCATCGCGCCAACGGCGCACCCGTTTCCACGTCGTTCCGACGCGCCGCCTTCGGCAAGGATGATCCCTTCACTCGGCATCGCGAGATCGCCTGGGAAGGACCCGACGCCATGGCCGTCGGTCGCACCAGCTTCATCGGCGAACTCGAGGTCGCTAGCTTTCCCCACGTCGAAACGCTCGTTGTCGTTGAGGGCGAACTGACGCTCACGGCAGCAGGGGCGGCGCCGCTGGTGCTCGGGCCCCACACGGGCGCGGTAATCGGATGCGGCACCTCGCTGCACATCCAAGCCAGCTCGCGGGTGCAGATGTCCTTCTGCGCGGCAGCCTGCGACAAACCGACGCGCAGCGGCGTCGCGCGGCTACGCGCCGACGCCGATTTCAAACCGTCGCGATCGCTGCCACCGGAGGTGCTGTTCGGACCGGCGCCGGAATGCCGCAGCGACAACGTCTTCACAGAGGATGCTGCCCGATTCACGTCGGGCACCTGGGATTCCACGTCCTACCACCGCATCGTGCGACCGCACCGCTCCAACGAGTTCATGCACCTGGTGGCCGGCAGCGTGCGATTCGCAGCGCCGGATGGCAGCGTGCTATCCCTCGCCACCGGTGACACGTTCTTCGTCCCCCTGGGCGCATCCATCGGCTGGGAAAGCCACGAGCGCGTGGCGAAGTTCTACGCCACCCAGACCCCTCAGGCCTGACCATCGTGCCGGCTTGATCATGTCCCCTCCCCTGCAATACATCGAGACGCCACAAACGCCGCCGCCCTCGGCGGACGCCGTCGTCATCGGCGGCGGCATCGTCGGCGTGTTCGCGGCCTACTACCTGGCACAGCGCGGCCTTTCGGTGACACTGGTCGAGAAAGGCCGTGTCGGCGCTGAGCAATCCAGCCGCAACTGGGGCTGGTGCCGCCAGCAGAACCGCGACGCACGCGAACTGCCGATGGCCAGCAAGAGCCTCGACCTCTGGGACCGATTCGCCGCCGAGACCGGCGAGGACACCGGCTTTCGCCGCTGCGGCCTGCTCTACCTCAGCAACGACGAGGCGGAACTTGCGCATTGGGCGAGCTGGCGTGATTTCGCGAAAGGCGAGGGAGTCACCTCCATCATGCTCAATGGCCGGCAGGCCGCCCAGCGCGGACAAGCGACGGGACGCGAATGGAAGGGCGGCGTCTTCTCTCCCAGCGATGGCACGGCCGATCCGGCCAAGGCGGCCCCGGCCGTGGCCCGTGCGTTCATGAAGCTGGGCGGCAAGCTGCTTCAGCAGTGCGCCGCGCGCGGCATCGAGCTGGAGGGCGGGCGCGTCAGCGCCGTGGTGACCGAGGCCGGAGTCATCCGAACCCGCACCGTGGTGATGGCCGGCGGGGCCTGGGCATCGTCGTTTTGCCGCCAGCTTGGCATCCGGTTTCCGCAGGCTTCGGTGCGGCAGACCATCCTCAGCGTGTCGCCGGTGGATGGCGCCCTGCCCGATGCTCTCTTCACCAAAGACGTCTCGGTCACCCGGCGCACCGACGGACGCTATGCGCTGGCCATCAGCGGCCGCGCGCGGGTGGACGTGACGCCGCAGTTCATGCGGTTCGCCACCCATTTCGTCCCGATGTTCGCCAAGCGCTGGCGCAGCATGATCCCCGGCGGCCTGGAAGGCATCCGCGGCGGACACGAGACGCTCAAGCGGTGGCGCCTGGACGCCCCCACCCCCATGGAGCGGGTGCGCATCCTCGACCCCAAACCCGACCTGCCCACCGTCAGGAAGACCCATCGCCGCGCCGTCGAACTGCTACCGCAACTTCAGCCGGCCCAGGTCACGCACATGTGGGCGGGCTTCGTCGACTGCACGCCAGACGGCGTTCCGGCCATCGGCGAGGTCGCGTCCGTGCCGGGGTTCATCCTGGCCGCGGGTTTTTCCGGGCACGGCTTCGGCATCGGCCCGGGGGCTGGCCACCTGATCGCGGACCTGGCCACCGGCGCCGCGCCGATCGTTGATCCCCGTCCCTATCACCCCAGCCGGTTTGGCGACTCGTCCTGGGGCAAGGTCGCCGACTTCTAGGCGACGCGCAAACACTGACCTGATATGAAAACACTGAACCACATCCATGGCCAATGGCAGCCTGCCACGAACGGCCGCGTGTTCGACGTGCGCAACCCGGCCGACGAGAGCTTGATCGCGCAGGTGCCCGACAGCGGCGTGGAGGACGCATCGCGCGCGGTCGATGCCGCTGTGGCTGCACTCGCGAGCTGGAAGTCGACGACTGCGCAGGAGCGTGCCCAAGTGCTGAAGCGCTGGCACGCACTCATCGTGCAGAACACAGAAGCCATTGCAGCCTTGATCTCGCGCGAGCAAGGCAAGCCGCTGGCCGAAGGCCGCGGCGAAGTCGCCTACAGCGCCGGTTATGTCGAGTGGTACGCCGAGGAAGCCGTGCGCGCCAATGGCGAGATGATCCCGGCCCCGGTGGCGAGCAAGCGCTTCTTCGTCCTGAAGGAAGCGGTCGGCGTGGTGGCCGTGGTGACGCCCTGGAACTTCCCCGCCGCCATGATCGCCCGCAAGATCGCTCCCGCGTTGGCCGCCGGCTGCACCGTCGTAGCCAAGCCTGCCGAGGACACGCCGCTCACATCGCTGCTGCTGGTCGAGCTGGCCGAGCAGGCCGGCGTTCCACCAGGCGTGCTGAACATCGTGACCGCCTCGCGCGAGCGCACGCCGGAAGTGGTGGGCGTATGGCTGGCCGATGGCCGGGTGCGCAAGATCAGCTTCACCGGTAGTACGCAGGTGGGCAAGCTGCTGGCGCGCGAATCGGCGGGCACGCTCAAGAAGCTCTCGCTGGAGTTGGGCGGGAATGCGCCCTTCATCGTCTTCGAGGATGCCGACGTGGCTGCCGCAGTCGAAGGCGTGATGGCTGCGAAATTCCGCAACGGCGGGCAGACCTGCGTGAGCCCCAACCGCGTCTACGTGCACGACGCGGTGCACGATCGCTTCGTGGACAAGCTCGCCGCCCGCGTCGGCGCGCTCAAGGTCGGCCCCGCCACCTGGCCCGAGACGGAGATCGGCCCGATGATCAATGGCCGCGCGGTCGAGAAGATCGAGCGGCATGTGAAAGATGCCGTGACCAAGGGCGCCAAGGCGGTGGTCGGCGGCCATCGCGTGCGCAGCGAGATCGCGCAGGGACCGAATTACTACGCGCCGACCGTGCTGATCGATGCCACGCGCGACATGGAACTCTCGTGCGAAGAGACGTTCGGCCCTGTGGTGCCTGTGTTCCGCTTCGGGAGCGAGGCCGAAGTGATTGCGCTGGCCAACGATACGCCGTTCGGCCTGGCGGGCTACTTTTACTCCCAGGACGTGCGCCGCATCTGGCGCGTGGCGTCGGCACTGGAGACCGGCATCGTCGGCATCAACGAAGGCGCGATCTCGGCGCCAAGCGCACCCTTCGGCGGCGTGAAGGAATCGGGCTACGGGCGCGAAGGCTCACGTTGGGGCCTGGAGGATTACATGCACACCAAGTACCTGTGCCAAGGCAACCTGTGAACGTAGCAAGCTCAAATGGAACGCATGGCGCTGCGCCCGCACCTGAAGACCACCAAGTCGGTGGAGGTCGCGCGGCGCGTGATGAGCTCGCCAACGGGCCCGGCCACCGTGTCGACCCTCAAGGAAGCGGAGCAATTCGTGGCCGCCGGCGTGCGAGACATCATCTACGCGGTGGGCATCGTGCCCACAAAGCTTCCACAGGTGCTGGCGCTGCGCGCCAAGGGGGCCGACGTGGCCGTCGTGCTCGACACGGTGGAGCAGGCGCAAGCGGTGGCGCGGGCCTCGCGCGAGACGGGAGCACGCATACCCGCCCTCATCGAGATCGACTGCGATGGCCATCGCTCGGGTGTGCATCCCGACGATAGGCAGCGCCTGATCGACATCGGACGTGCCCTGGCGGATGGCGCGGAACTGCGCGGCGTGCTGACCCATGCGGGCGGCAGTTATGCCGCGCGAGGCGCGGCCCTGCGGCAGTGCGCGGAAGACGAGCGGCGCAGCGTTGTCGATGCAGCTGCGATCCTCCACGAAGCGGGCCTGGCCTGCCCCGTGCGCAGCGTGGGCTCGACACCGACCGCGCACAACGCAGCGGATCTCACCGGCGTCACCGAGGTGCGGGCTGGCGTGTTCGTGTTCTTCGATCTGGTCATGGCGGGCGTGGGTGTCTGCGGCGTCGACGATATCGCCCTCTCGGTACTGGCGACCGTCATCGGCCACCAGCGCGAAAAGGGTTGGATTCTCACGGACGCCGGCTGGATGGCCATGTCGCAGGACCGGGGCACGCGCAAGCAGGAGATCGACCAGGGCTATGGCATCGTCTGCGACATCGCCGGCCAGCCGCATGCCGACTTGATCGTGGCCGATGCCAACCAGGAACACGGGATCATCACGGTGCGGCCCGGATCGGGCGGCGTGCTGCCCAACCTTGCCATCGGCGACCGCGTTCGTGTCCTGCCGAATCACGCCTGCGCGACAGCCGCGCAGCATGGGCACTATCACGTGGTACGTGGCAGCTCCAGCAAGGTGGAAGCCCAGTGGCCGCGGTTTGGTGGCTGGCAATAGCGGCGGCGGGCGAGTATGACATCCCATCCTTCCGAAGCGACCCTCCTCCTGCTGGACAAGGGCTCAGTGGAACAGCTGCTCACGCCCGCCGAGGTCACGCAGGCGGTGCGTGAGGCCTTCGTGCTGCACGGGCGGCACGAAGGGCGCGTCTTTCCGCTGGTGCGCGAGAAGCTCTCCACCGGCGGCGTGTTCGGCATCAAATCCGGCGACGTGCCCTCGCAGGGCTTGCTCGGCTTCAAAGCTGCTGGTTTCTGGCCGCACAACCGCGAGCTGGGCGGCGAGCCGCACCAGGCGACCATTCTGCTGTTCGATCCGGCCACGGGCCGGCCTCGGTGCGTGATCGACGGCAATGCCATCACCACGGTACGTACCGGCGCAGCGGGCGGACTGGGGCTGGAACAACTCGCCCGCCAGGACAGCACGCACCTCACGGTTTTCGGCACGGGGGTGCAGGCGCGCTCGCAACTGCGCTTCGCCTTGCGCGTACTGCCCCGCATTGCCACTGTTTGGTATGTGTCCGTCGACCGGAAGGCCGACCCCGCCTTCGAGGCCCTGTTCGCGGACCAGTGCGACATGCACTGCGCCCAAGATGCCGACCGTGCCGTGGCCGAGAGCGATGTCGTCATCACCGCGACGCCGGGCGGAGGGCAGCTTTTCGACGCCAGCGCGGTACGCCCAGGAACTCACCTGAACTGCGTAGGCGCCGATACCGCGGGCAAACGCGAACTGCCGCCGGGCGTCCTGGAGCGCGCACGGCTGGTAGTCGATGACCGCGAGCAGGCATCGCAGCTGGGCGAGATGCAGTGGGCGCGTGAAACCGCCTGCGTGGAGCTTGGCTCCTTGCTGCTGGGCGAGACGCCGTTCTCGCGCGCGGCCAGCGACATCACGGTGTTCGACATGACGGGCCTGGCGCTGCAGGATCTGACGGTGGCGCGCCTCATCTACGAGCGCGCGTGCGCTCAGGCGCTGGGGCACCGGATCGTCTGGCCTTGGTGAATGCATGCGCGGCAGCCCCGAGCTGCCGCGCATGCTGCGTCACGCCGTGACGCCTTCCAGTTGCAGGATGTTCTCGATCTGCTGGGGAACAGGTTCTCGCAGGAAGTCTCCGTCGAAGACGGCGCTGCCCACGGTGAAGCCCCACACGCCACAGCGACGCATGGCTTGCACGCGTTCGTTGCCGTCGATGCTGCCCGCCGCCAGGACCGGGACCTTGACCGATTGAACGACTCGCGCAGCCAGCTGCTCCACATCGCCGGCAAAGCGGTAGGCCAGCAGGTCCAACCCATGCACGCCCGGCAGCGAGGCCAGGTGCTTGGCATCCTCCACGATCTCGTCAATCGTTCCCACCAGCCGCGTGGGATGGCCTTCGGTACGGCCCGCGAAGGGGAAGTACTGGATGTCGGTGCCCTTGAGGATGCGAACCGCTTCTTCCGCGTGGCGGCCGCCCAGCAGGTAGTTCACGCCGATCTCCCGGGCTGCCTCCACGGAACGGATTTCCGCTTCGCGGCTAGTGCTCACAACTTCCAGCATCACCTTCTTGCCGTCCCGCTTCATGGCGGCGGCGAGGGACACCAGTTCCGCCACGGGCAGGCCGATGTCCTTGAATCCGATATAGCGAAGCGGAGTGCGCGCCAGGTCCGCGTAAATCTTGGCGGCGTCGGGGACCGTGCGGTCCTCCTTGGTGAGCATGAAGACGAAGTGGGACATGGTGATTTCCTTCAAATGGCTGCCGCAGAGGAACTGCGGGCGAGTTGGTGCGCGGTGGCAAGCGCGGTCTTGAGGCTGGATGGATCGGCGATGCCCTGGCCCGCGATGTCGAACGCAGTGCCGTGGTCCGGGCTGGTCCGCACGAAGGGAAGACCCACCGTGACGTTCACGCCGTCCTCCACGCCCAGAAGCTTCACGGGGATCAATCCCTGGTCGTGGTACTGGGCGACCACGATGTCGAAGCGGCCTTTGCGGGCCTGCATGAACACCGTGTCGCCGGGAAGCGGACCGACCGCGTCGATGCCTTCCTGCCGGGCCTGGGCCACCGCCGGCGCGATCAACTCCATGTCTTCGCTGCCGAACAGCCCGCCCTCGCCCGCATGGGGGTTCAGGCCGGCCACCGCAATGCGCGGTTGGGCGATGCCCATGCTCTGCAGGCTTCGATGGGCCAGGCGGATGACCTGCAGTTCGCGCTCGACACTGAGCTTGCGAACCGCGTCCAGGATCGAGCAGTGCACCGTCACCAGCAGCGTGCGCAGGTGCGGATTGGCCAGCATCATTCCGTAGTCGCTGGTGCCTGAGAGATCGGCCAGCATTTCGGTATGGCCGGGGTAAGGTACGCCTGCGGCAGCGAGCGCCTCCTTGTGAATCGGCGCCGTGCAGATGGCGCTCACGCGTCCGTCGTTGGCCCATTCGATGGACTGGCGGATGGCGCCAAAAGCTGCTGCCCCGGCCGCCGCGCTGATTTCGCCGTGTCGCAGATCCGCGGGCAATCCACTCAGACTGACCACCTGCATTCGCCGGACGGCGGGTGCGTATTCCTCAGGGGCGAAGATGGGCTTCACCACCAGCGAGGAACCCCAACGCGCCGCGGCGTTCTTCATGACGCCCAGGTCCCCGACGACGAAGGCGGGATACTGTTCCATGAACTCGGTGTCGGCGAAGGTCTTGGCGACGATCTCAGGGCCGATGCCCGCGGCGTCGCCGAAAGTGACCACGATGGGCTTCATCAGATTGCTCCTTCCAGAGATTTGAGGCAACGCTTGAAGACGTCGTCGTCCCCAAAACCTCCTGCCTTCGTGACCAATGGAAACTCCCCTTTGGGTGTCCGCATCAGGCACAAAGGAATACCCGGCTGCACTTCACGCAGCACCGCGATCTCGAATGCTTGCAGACGGCGGGCGATGTGCTTGGCCGTTTCGCCTCCCGTGATGGCAAGGCCGTCGCAGCGACCAGCGAGCACCGCATCGCAGACCCTGTCAACGAGATCGGCCGTCAGCGCGGCTGACGCCCCCCGCTCATCCGGAGTGGCCCAGACAAGGGCGCCGCAGGCTTCGGCGTGACGCAGTTGAGCGCGAGACCTGGGATTGAAGCTGCCAACGACGATACCGGGGTACTGCGCGCCCTTCCAGGCCAGCGCGACCTGCTGCCGTTCGGGCAATGCAACGGCCAGTGCGCGCAGCAGTCCGGTTGAGCCCGCCCAAAGAAGATCTGTCCTTTGACTTGCCGCAACAACCAGCTTTTTCAGATCGGCTTCGGTTGATGCGTCCACCACTACCGCGTCGACCCTGTCCAGAAGGCTGATGGCCTCCGCCGCATCACGGGCAACGTGCAGTCGCTGACCTGCGGCAGCGAACAAGCCGGGCACGCTGCTGACTCGCACTGGTGACTGAGGGTCACGGGAAAAGTCCGTCTCCGCGACAGGGACCCCATCGACCCACACCTCGCCGTTGACCGTGGTACGCCCGGCGGCGGGGAAAGCCGGCGCTACCAGCAGCTTTCCGCGCCCACTGGCCCGCCATGCGGCGATCACTTCGCATGCAATGGGCCCCCTCAGCGTGGAATCGAACTGTTTAACTAGGATGTCCGCGTCACACCACTGGCGCGCCCAGGCCGCGACTCTCCCCTCCGCGCTGGCGTCGTCCAGCGCTCGACTGTCGGTGTCAGTGCTCCAGACCTCTGGCAACTCCGGAGAGGAAAGCCGTTCTCCAAGGACCACGCGAGTGCGCCATCCCCGCTGCGCGAACGCGGGCAGCGCATCGGTTGCGCTGGTGAAATCATCGGCGATCACCCGGATTTGTTTTATCCGGGCGAGATGCTGCGTGTCAGGCATGGAAGAACCTCCGCACCGCCGCAATGCAGCGGTCGATGCCTTGGGCGTCGACACCGAGATGGGTGACGAAGCGCAAGCGATACAGCCCCCACGCCAGCACGCCTTCACGCTTGAGCGCTTCCAGCAGTTCCTCCGACTTGTCGCGCGCGGGACCGTGAAGGTCGACGAACAGGACGTTGGTGTCAGGCTCCTCGACTTGCAGGCCCTCGATGCCCCGCAAGCCTTCGGCCAGCCGCCTTGCGAGCGCGTGATCCTCCGAGAGCCGGTCGATATGGTGGTCCAGTGCATGCGAAACCGCGGCCGCCAGGAAGCCCGCCTGTCGCATCGCGCCGCCCGCCATCTTGCGGATGCGCCGTGCACGAGCGATCAGCTCCTGTGAACCACAGAGAGCCGAACCTACCGGCGCACCCAGCCCCTTGCTGAAACACACCGAAACCGTGTCGAAGTACCGCGCGATCTTCCTGGCCTCCGCCTTGGCCTCACCTCCTGTGCGGCGCGCCTGCTCTACGGCCGCATTGAACAAGCGCGCGCCGTCGAGATGCGTCGCAAGTCCCCTGCTGCGCGCCAGGGCGGTGGCTTCCGCGATGTAGTCCAGCGGGATCACCTTTCCCATCATCGTGTTCTCAAGCGCCAGCAGCTTGCTGCGCGCGAAGTGCTGGTCGTCCGGCTTGATCGCCTCCGCGATGTCGGCCAGCGCGAGCGTCTTGTCAGGCTGGTGCGCGATCGGCTGGGGCTGCACGCCGCCGAACACGGCCGCATTGCCGCCCTCCCAGCGATAGCAGTGCTGTAACTGGCCTGCGATGAATTCGTCGCCACGCTGGCAATGCGCCAGCACGGCGCAAAGATTGCTCTGCGTGCCGGTCGGCACGAAGAGCGCCGCCTCGAAACCGAGCAGTGAGGCGATTTTTTCCTGCAGCGCGTTCACGCTGGGATCCTCGCCGAACACATCGTCACCCAGCGGGGCAGCCATCATCGCCTCGCGCATGGCATGTGTCGGTTGCGTAACGGTGTCGCTGCGGAGGTCTACTATCGGGTTCATTTCGCCTGCTCCGAGAAGTTGCGCAGCATGGCGTTGCCACACTCCGTGGGGATGGATTCCAAATGCCTCATGCGTAGCCTTCTTCTTGATTGCTCCGAGTCAGGTCCGCGACGGCCCGATCCGCATGCCCGAAAGTTTGCGTGCTCATTGGTTGCTTGTTAAGCTCCAATTTCTTCCGAAATTGAGCAACCAAACTTGATGCCGAACATCGCGGCTTCCGTGCTCCCGGCACTGGAGATGTCCAACACATCCCAAGCTCGGAATACCCAATTGGCTTTGGCGCTTTCGCAAGCGATACGCGATGGGCGACTGGCTGCCGGCTCCAGGCTGCCGCCGACGCGGGATGCCGCAAATCAGCTGGGATTGGGTCGCAATACGGTGGTGGACGCTTACGCCGAGCTCACGGCGGAGGGACTGCTCGAAAGCCGTGGACGGCTCGGCACCTTTGTGACGCGGCAAGCCAAGGCTGTCCTGCAGCCAGCAACTTCGCTTCCTCGCATCGTGCGGCGCTTGCCCGCAACGGTCACCACGCCCGGTGCGGTGTCACAGGACTGGCGATTGGGTCAGAGCGGCACTCAACTGCTCCCCTTGGATGTATGGCGTGCAGCGTGCCGCGAGGCCGGTCGGCATCTTCCGCCGTCGGGGTATGGGGATTCCCAAGGGCTGTTCACACTGCGTGAAGCGATCGCAGCATGGCTGCGCAGGCACCGAGGTACGCGACACGAAGCGACACAGATCGTGATCACTCAGGGCACTGGAAGCGCGGTGGAGTTGCTTGCGCGGACGCTCGTGCGGCCGGGAGACCTTTGCGCCGTGGAAAGCCCCGGCTATTCGCGTGCGCTGGACGCGTTTGAGTTCGCGGGCGGCTCCATCGTGCGCGTGCCTGTCGACGAGCAAGGCGCGATCGTCAAGGAGGCTTTCGCGAACACCGCTCCCAGCGTTTTTCATCTGACGCCCGCGAATCAATACCCGCTGGGCGGGCGCCTTTCCGGGTTGCGCCGCGCGGAGCTTGCAGCTCTCGCTTCGAAGGCGGGAACGCTTGTCATCGAGAACGAGTACGACCACGAATTCATTTACGAAGGACAGAACCACGCTCCGCTGGCCGCGGCCCTTGCTGATCAAACCGTTTTGGTCAGCACGTTCGCCAAGTCCATCAGCCCAGCATTGAGGATTGGGTTCATCGCCGCCCCGCAGCGCGTGGCAGATGCGCTGGCGTCATCCATCGCCGCACATGGCTTGCACGCGAGCTGGCCCGTACAGGTGTCCTTACACTGGATGCTGGCCTCTGGAGAGCTTCAACGACATCTGCGCCGCGTCAGACGTCACCACGCCACCCAACGCGATCGTCTACTTGCTGCCATTCGCCAATCATGTCCCGAACTGCAAGTGCGCGGCACTGAGGGCGGATTGCATTTCGTCTTGACGCTCGGGCGCAAGGAGCAGGATCGGAAGCTGGCTAAGGAGCTGAAAGCGCGAGGGATCACGCTGCAAACAGTCGCCGACTTCGGCGGCGACACCGACGAAGTCCTGATGGGCTATGGCCATATGGAAAGGACGGAGGCCCAAGCGGCAGCCGATTTGCTTCGTGGCGCGTATACAGCTACCGGGTTCGAGCATTAGCCGGATACGTGAGGTCGCGCACGATGCGACGCGAAAGGTCTTGGCGCGCCGCCTCCCCCCGCCATGCTGTGCGCGCTGGCGAGCCAATCGAACAGTTTCAGCGCACGCGGCCCTGTGCGTGAGTTCGGTGTCGGAATCTTGGCAATCGCGTGAGTGGCGTCGAGCCCGCCGGTTCGCACGCGATTCGGACGAAACCAATCGGCCCGGATCGTTGCCGGCACACCCCGCGAAGCGGCGTCGGTTGGTAAGCGCGTCGCGAGATCGGGGTCAGCAACCTGCCGTTAGCCTGAACAGGCTCACGGACTGGACCAGATTTGTTGCTTGGACTTGCAGCGACTGCGCCGCTGCGGCGGCCTCCTCGACCAGCGCTGCGTTCTGCTGCGTCGTCTGGTCCATCTGGCTGATGGCGTGGCCGACCTGCTCGATGCCTGTGCTCTGTTCGTGACTGGCTGCCGAGATTTCCTCCATGATGTCCCTCACCCGCTGCACGCTGCCCACGACCTCCTGCATCGTTCTTCCGGCCTCATTGACAAGATCACTACCCTCCTCCACCCTTTGGACCGAATCGTCAATGAGCGCCTTGATTTCCTTGGCGGCGGCCGCCGAGCGCTGCGCCAGGTTGCGTACCTCGGCTGCGACCACCGCGAAGCCTCGTCCCTGGTCCCCCGCTCGCGCCGCCTCGACCGCTGCGTTGAGCGCCAGGATGTTCGTCTGGAACGCGATGCCGTCGATCACCCCGATGATGTTTGCCACCTTGCGTGAAGATCCGTGGATCGAATCCATGGTTTGCACCACTTGGCCGACCACCGTGCCACCTTTCACAGCCACCTCGGACGCAAGCGTCGCCAGTTGATTGGCTTGACGCGCGTTATCGGCATTCTGTTTCACCGTGCTGGTGAGTTCCTCCATCGCTGCCGCTGTCTCCTGAAGCGAACTGGCCTGCTCCTCCGTGCGCGAAGACAGATCCTGGTTCCCTGCCGCGATCTGGCTAGAGGCCATGGCGATGGTGTCGGTGCTGCTGCGTACGCCGCCCACCACCTGCGACAGGCTCTCGTTCATGGACCTGAGCGCGCGCATCAACTGACCCGTTTGGTCATTGCTGCGCACGGAGATCATCGATGTCAGATCGCCCGCCGCCACGGTTTCAGCAACCCGGACGGCCTCGCCGACCGGACGAGTGATCGAGCGCGTCAACGACACCGCAACCACCCCGGCCAGTGTCGTCGCCAAGGCACCGAGGCCGAGCATCCACAGCGCTGCCATGCGGGCGATGTCGGCCGCCTCGACGGTGAACTGCTCCATGCCTTGCACCTGGGTCCGGGAGAATGCCTCGATGGCCGACAGATAGGCTGTCTGCGACGGCAGCATTTGTCTGACCAGATAGTCGCGCCCCTCGTCGGTCCGGCCCGATTGGATATGCTCAATCAACTTGGCCTCATGCGCTCGAAAAGTACTGCGTGCCTCCAGCAGCGCATGCAGCGCGGCTTTGCCAGCCTCGGTGTGAATGACCAGCTTCAAACGCTCAGTGGCTTTGGCGATCACCAACGCGGACTCCTCAACCTTCGCAAGTTCTCCTTTGATCACCTCGGGATCTCTTGCAATCAGGGCCGTTCGCAAGGCTCGCGCCTGCTTGTTCACTTCGTTCTCGATGGTCTGAGCAAGCGCCACCTTGGCGTAGCGGTCGTGTGCGATCACCTCGGTGTTGTGGTCCACCGCACGGATACGGCTGATGCCAACTGCAACCATCGCGATCAACAACGCGATGACGACCCCGAAGCCCATTCCCATGCGGGTGCCGATCCCGAAATCCCTGAACTTTTTCATGATTCTTACCAGGTGAGTTACTTGCTGAAAGGCTGCAGTGCCTGAAAAGGCAACGCGGGGCAGGCTCTAAGAGATATCGGCAACGCGAACTTAATGTTTAGTGAGATGCGCAAGCCTCTGGCGAAAACCCTGATATCTACGCAGGCAGAAGAAGCCCCCATTTCGTGATGAGCGCCGAACTGCGTTTCAGAGCTCCAAGGCGGTGGCGCGCCTTTCCCGGCTCGACCTGGGGAGGGCCCCTCGCCTCCCGCCTGCAAGGGAGTTCGTACCGGGGCACGTGATCGAGGCTTGGTATGGCGTCTGGGCGCCGCAAGGCACTCCCAAGTCCATCGTGCTTGCGCTTTCGCAGGCCTGGATGAAAGTCGCGGCAATGCCCGAAGTCGCCCCCCGCCTCGGCTAGCTCGGCGCCGAGCCCGTGGGCAGCAGCGCGGAGGCGCCTGCGGACCATGCGCGCCGGCCAACACGCACATGGGCCGCGGTGGTCAAGGCGAGCGGCGTTCGACCCTCGCAATGACGGCTGTATGAGGACGGTATAACGACTGCAGAGAACGGCGCTGTCATCGCGCCCCTTCCTCGCCCATGTGCCGCCCTGGCGCGGCTCCTGAGCGAGGGCGCATGGAATCTATGCGAAGTCAGTCGTCGCGAAATCGTGGGTGACGTGCACGCCGTCATGCTCGCGGCACACCAGCCCGCGCTGCTCAAAGTCGCGCACGGTCTTTTTTTGACCACCTCGCGCGACAGGCCCGAATACGAGGCGACCACCGCTTGCGTGATCCGCTTGTCATAGCCTCAGCACCTGACTCACGAGCGAGACCTCCAAGATGTGGCTGGCGTGAAGAATGATGCGGCGACATGAACCTGAAGCGCTGGCCATGGAGATGGACTGAATCATGGTTTGAGGCTCCGGCGCGCGAGCGCCTTGCCGGCCATGGCACCGAGCGTGCGAAGGCCCTTCTCAATTCGCGAGTCCCAACCGTGGCCTCCGCTCAGGCGCAGGCAGTTCGCGTACTTGCCGCTGGCGGAGAACACCACCCCTGGTGCAAAGCAAATACCCTTTTCAAGTGCCTGCGCAAACAGCAGCCGCGTATCCGCCGGTTCGGGCAGTTCCACCCAGAGCACGAAGTTCCCTTCCGGTCTCGACACTTTCGTGCCCGGAGGAAAAGCCTGCTCGATCACGCGCGTCATGCGGCCAAGAGTGTCGGCAAACTCGCGCCGTATGCGGCGCAAGTGCCGGTCGTAGTCGCCGTTCGAAAGAAAGGAGGCGAGAGCCACCTGCGTCAGCACCGGTGTCGCGAGACTCGTCGCGAGTTTGGTTTCGAGCACTCGTGTCATGTGGCGGCCGGTCGCGATCCAGCCGATGCGATAGCCGGGCGCGAGCGTCTTGGAGAACGAGCCGCAATAGATGACGTTGTCGTTCGTGTCGAGCGCACTGAAAGGCAGCGGCCTCTCCTCTCCGAAATGAACGTCGCCATAGACGTCGTCCTCGATCAGCGGCACGCCGTGCTTCGCCAGCAGACGCAGCACCGCTCGCTTGTTCTCTTCGGGCATGGTGCAGCCGAGCGGATTGCTGAAGCTCGACGCGAGCACGCAGGCGCGTACCTTGCCCGTGGCCAGGGCATTGCGCATCGCACCGACATCCGTGCCGGTATTGGCATCGGTCGGCAGCTCGACCACCTTGAGCCTCTTCGCGCGCAGGACCTGGAGCAGCCCGAAGTAGGTCGGCGACTCGATAGCGACGGTGTCGCCGGGCTCCGTGACCGCGTCGAGCGCCAGCGCCAGCGCTTCCGTGCAGCCGCAGGTAACGGCAATGTCGTCTGGCGAAAGCGCTTGCCCGTACCGCAGCGCACGCCGCGCAATCTCTAGGCGCAGCGACATCTCGCCCCGCGGCGGCGAGTAGGTGTTGCACTGCCCGCCTTTCACGCGAGCCGTGCGCGCAAGAACGAGGTCGAGCTTGGACGAAGCGAGCAGGCGCGGGTTCGGGATGGCGCAGCCGAGCGGCACCAGCGTTTCGTCCGATGCATTCTCCAGCAGGTCCAGCATGAGCCCCGACAGCTCCACCTTGGCGGGCCGGATCGAATGCCGCGTTGTCGTGGGCACGGCCAACGCAGGCGGCGGCTTCGCCACGTAATAGCCCGACTGCGGCCGCGCTTCCAGGATGCCGCGGTCTTCGAGCAGGCGGTAGGCCTGCACCGCAGTGCTGAGGCTGGTGCGCTGCTGTGTGCTGATCTCGCGCAGCGACGGCGCCCGCGTCCCGGGTTGGAGCGCACCCCGGCCGGCCAGGCCGGCGACGAAATCGGCGACTTCTTCATAGCGAAATCGGGGAGATTGCGACACACATGACTCCTATTGCGTAGACAGAACAGCACGCAACTGTACTGCACCAAATTTCGGGAAATTGTGGCTGTTATCGGAAGCCGTAAATCTGCAACATGAGTGTCAGCGACAGCAACGGATCAAACAGCAGTACATGGCAAGGTTTCCCGACAACGAAATCATCTCCCTCGTCAGCAAAGCACCCCGGTTCGACCTCGCGGAAAGCGTGGGTCCGAGCGTGCGGCTCTCGGAGCTGATCGACATGGCTTTCGGCGACGACGCCGACTTTTCGCTGGACTACGGTACGGCGGCTGGCAACATGGAACTTCGCCGGCAAATCGCGAACGAAAATGGCGTCGATGCCGATGAAGTCGTGGTCACGGTCGGGGGCATGCACGCTCTCTTCCTCATCGCGTTCACGTTGTGCCAGGCAGGCGAAGAAGCCATCGTCGCCGAGCCGGTGTTTCCGCTGGCGCGCAATGCGCTGACTGCTGTTGGCGCGCTTACACGTGCGCTGCCGCTCGGTTTCGATACGGGCTACCGGATCGACCTGGATGCGTTGCGAAAGTTGCTGTCACCGAAGACAAAGGTGGTGAGCCTGACCTCGCCGCAGAATCCATCGGGCGTTGCGGTTCCCGCGCAGACCTTGCGCGAGATCGTGGCGATGCTGGCCGAGCATGCGCCCGAAGCCTGGCTTATGGTCGACGAGACCTACCGCGAAGCGGCTTATGGGCACGACACCGCGGCGCCAAGCTCTGCGCGCCTGGGGCCCAAGGTCATCTCGGTGGCCTCGCTGTCCAAGTGCCACGGCTCGGCGGGCTTGCGCATCGGCTGGGCTATCACGCGCGACGCCGCGCTGCGCCAGGCGCTGGTGACTGCAAAGTTCAGCACGGTGATCTCATGCTCACCGGTCGACGAGGCGCTCGCACTCGCCGTACTCAGGCAGCGCGACCGAATCATCGGCGAGAGACGGAAGCTCCTTGCCCAAAACCTGCAGCTCGTCGAAAACTGGATGTCGCGCCACCCCGCTTACGTCGAGTGGGTGCGCCCGGATGCCGGAGCGTTGTGCTGCGTGCGACTGAAACGCGAGGTCTTCGATGCCGCCGCCGTCGAACGCTTCTACGCGGCACTCGCTAGGTACAGCACGCGTGTCGCGCCGGGCGCGTGGTTCGGAGACGATCCGCTGGTGTTCCGGCTGGGATTCGGTTTACCCACCCTCACAGCGCTGGCCATTGCGCTGGAATGCGTATCGGTGGCGATGACCGAAGCAACGCGGATCGACGGAAGATAACGCAGCCACCGACGATCGCAGCGCGGCTTTCCCTACGGCATCCAGGGACGTTCGACCGTTCTGGTGTGGTAATGCAAGCGTGGCCACCAGGACTGGGGTTGGGCATCAACTGAGCCTGTCATGCCAGCTGGCCATCTGCGCTGCGGCATAGCGATTGCCAGCGGCGGCGCCCTCCGGCACCGCGCGCTCGATGCCGCGAAATCGTCCGCTCGTATCCAGCGCGAGATCGCGTTCCACGTCAGGCGGGCGCGCGCGCATGCAGTTCGACTTTCGAGCGGTATGCGCGTCGTGTTAAGGGTGACAAAGCGGTCAAACGACGATCGCTCCCGCAAGGCTACGGGCACTCCCATTCACGACAAGCGAGCCAGCCCGATAGAGTGCTCGCCGCCGCTGGCATACAAGAGGTATTTGATCCCGTCATCTACGAACACTGCCGGATCGCGCAACTGATGCGCCAAGCCAAAGACGGGGCCGCGGCGCGAGGGCTCATTGCGCATCTCGGCACCTTCCCACGCCAAGGCAGGCTGAAGCACCGTGGAGACGTCCCCAGGGCTCCATACGACCCAGGGCAGGCCGAGATCGACGGTGGTGTGAAGGATGCTCTCCGGGGCATCACCCACTCGCGTGAAATAGATATGCAGCAGCGCGCCATCCACATGGACCGCGCAATGCCGGAAGCTGGACTCGAACGGTATCGGTCCCAGTTCGAAGCCACCGTGTTCGTCCGCACGATAGAACGCTCCGGGCATCGCCAGTGCGTACTGGCGGCCTTGCCACTCGAACACACGAAAGTACGAGGCCCCGAGCACTTTCGGTTGCGCCGAAAAGTGCAAGCCATCGTTTGAAGTGGCCAGCTTGCTGCGCTGGTTGCCGATCCAGCGCGCTGCGTCCCCGAACTGCTTCTCATGGCCGTCCGTCTGGCCTGCGGCGAACGCCACGCCGTGAAAGTACATGCGAATCTTGCGCGCAGCGTGATCCACATGCACGTCGGGCGACGCCACGTGATCGGAGCAACTCGACTCTTCAACCGGCAGAACGCCCGGAGCGTAGACAGTCCACGGCCCCAGCAGATCATCGGCATAGGCAAGCCGGATGTGCCGCCCCTGGTGGTGCGCGAAATACAGGTAGTAGCGGCCGAGCGGGTTCGGGAGCCAGTCGGGCACCCGAATCAGCGACGGACCGTTGATGTTGTTGCCGAGCGAAGCGTCGAGCCCCGCATGGATCAACGGCTGCGACAGGCAGCGCTGCGCCCGCATCATGCTGCATCCTCCGAAGCCAGCCGGGTCTGGCGATGAACGGCCTCCACCACCGCCATGTGCGCACGCACGACCGGCGCCAGCAGACGCGCATCGACCTGCGCGAGATCATCTGCGCGCGTGTGAAAGGCTCGCGGCACGCCCAACACCGCCAGCGCGCGCTCGTAGCCACGCGCCACGATCGCGCCGATCTCGCTGACGCCGGGCACGGGTGCCGTGACTCGCTCCAGCCCCGCAAGGCCGCGAAAGGCCAGCCGTGCGGCCTCTTGCAGCGATGCGGTCGCCATCGTCATGCGGTTCGCGTCGGCCGAAGGAAGATCGAAGAGTTCGCCGCGGAATTCGAACTGGTCGCGCACAGCGAGCGCAGCACCAAGATGAACCCATGCCAGGGTGTCGACCGGCGCGGGGGCCCGCTCCATCGCCTGGTGCGCGCCCGCGAACCGGTATTCGTGCGCTCCCGTATTCAGCAGGAACAGCGAGAGGTCCGGAAAGCGCTCGACAGCCCATGCCGCCATCGCCAGGAATGCTGCGGTTCCAGTGCCGCGCTCCCCGACACAGCCGAACCAGCCGGTGCGCGGGGTGGACAGGCACAGCCATCGCGGACCGCGCCGCAGCGTGGCTTGCAGGTTCGAGGTTGGCCGCACGGTCGCCTGGCCATGCAGATAGAGGGTGGCGGGCACGCCGCTGCGCGCAGCCCGCAGGAACGGTTCGGCAAGCACCGGTGCGAGGACCGCGACGGGCATCGGCGCGACAGGCGTCCCGATGCCGGCATTCAATGCCACCACTTCGCCGGTGGGGCCGACGGGCACGATGACCAGCGCGACGGCACCCGCCGCCGAGGCGGCCGCAATCAGGGGCGAACCAAGAGGTGAATCGACCGAGGCATGACGCGCATGAGGCAGGACCAGCAGCGCAATGCGGCCGGCAGCATCCGCGGCCTCATAGGGCGCCCGCACCACCGCCAGCGGCGCGCGCAGGCCTTGCGTCGCAGTGGGAATGACGGGCGACTGCCAGTACACCGGCGCCGTGGCATCGCCTGCGACCAGACGGCAATCGACCGGATCGAAGAAGGGCACGTCGATGTCCTGGTGCTCGACGTCGAAGCCCAGCCCGGCGAGGCGGCCCGCGATCCACTGTGAGGTCGCTGCATCGCCGGACCCTCCCGAGACCTTGTCACCCAGGGCTGCATGCCGAGCCATGTCGGCCGCGAGGCCGCTGGTGAACGCATCCATCTCGTCGTCCATGCAGTTCATTCCTTCTGCACGCCCAAGGTTTCGGCGATCTTCCCCCAGCGCTCGTACGCATCGCGGACCGTCGCCGCGAATTCCGCGGGCGTCGAGGAAACCGCCTCGTACCCGCCTTTCTCGAATTCGTGCTTGAGCTCGGGTGTGGCAAGCACTTTCACGAGCGCCGCGTTCAGGCGCGCGGTGATGTCTGGCGGCAGCTTCGCCGGTGCGAAGACACCGACCCATCCGTCGATGTCCAGCCCGGTGCCGCCTTGCTCCACCAGCGTCGGCACGCCCGGCAGCAGCCGCGAGCGCTTGGGCGCCGCGACGCCGATCATCCGGACGCTGCCTGTGCGTACGAACTGCAGGGCGCCGCCCGCCGCGGCGAACATGATCTGCACCCGTCCGCCGACCAGGTCCTTCTGCACGTCGCCGGCTCCCTTGTAGGGGATGTGCACCATGTCCAGGCCGTAGTACCTGGCCATCCACTGGCCGAACAGGTGCGACGAACTTCCCCTGCCGAACGAGGCGTAGTTCAGCTTGCCGGGGTTGGCCCGGGCATAGGCCACGAGCTCCTTCAGGTTCTGCGCCGGCACCGACTTGTGGGCAACCAGCACGAGCGGCCCGACGCTGGCGAGCGAGAGCGGTGTGAAGTCCTTGAAGGGATCGAAGGGAAGCCTGGCGAAAGAGTGCGGGTTCTGGGCGAACGGACTCAAGGGACTGTAGAGCAGCGTGTAGCCGTCCGCCGCTGCACGAGCAACTTCCGCGGTGGCTAGGTTCATGCTCGCGCCGGGGCGGTTTTCGACGATCACGGTGGTGCCCAGTTCCTTGCGCAACTGCTCCGCCAGAAAGCGCGCCTGCTGGTCCGTCGGCCCACCGGGGGCGAGACCGACGACGAGCCGGATCGCCTTGCCGCCCGTCGGGAAATCGGCTGCCCTTGCACTCATCGCTGGCAGCGCCAGAAACGCGGCGAGCAGCGCCGCTAAACATCTTCTCATCGGACCTGTCTCCATCTCGGTTGTCGGTGCGGAACACTTTCGACACAGCATAGGTCGCAAGGGTCTTATGAAAATATTGATATATTTTCATAAGACCATAACCAGATGGAATGCCCTCTGCCATGCAAGAAGAGTTCGATAACCTGGTGTCGCGCCTGCGCTTCCGACATCTGCGGCTGCTGGTGGAACTCCATCGCTTCGGCACCCTGGGCAAGGCCGCCGCCACGCTGCACCTGTCGCAGCCAGCCCTGAGCAAGACACTCAAGGAGATCGAAGACGCCTTCGGCTTCCCGTTGTTCCAGCGCAGCGCACGCGGCCTGGCCGCCACCTCACGCGGCGAAGTGATCGTGCAGGGTGCGCAGACGCTGCTGTCGGCCCTCGGGCACCTGAGCGAGGCTGCGCAGGCCTCCGAAGAAAAGCCCGTCGCCGTGCTTCATCTCGGCGCACCGCCCGCCGTGGCGGCCGGTGATTCGCTGCCGGCAGTTCTGGCCCGGCTGCAGGCCCGCAGCGAGCGCGTGGTCGTCCGGCTGCGCGAACAGGCGGTGCCGCAGCTGTTCGAGGCGCTGTTGCAGGGAGAGCTCGATGCCTTGCTGACCTCATTCAACCAGACTGCTTTTGCCGCCAAGCGAGCCACGCGCCTGGTCTACAAACGCTGTTCGGAGCACGAGTACGTTGTGATCGCTTCGCCCGCGCATCCCCTGGCAAGAAGAAGGAGCGTCGGCTGGGATGCGCTCGTGCACGACCGCTGGATCATGGCGGAGCCGGAGTTGCTCAGCCGCCAGGCGCTCGAGGGCCAGTTCCTGCGGGCGGGTGTCGCGGTACCGGCACCGAGCATCATCTCGAACAACCCCGCCACCAACGTGCAGCTGGTTGCCGCAGGGGCCGGGCTGGCCGCCGTTCCGCGGGCCATGGCCACGGCCGAGCAGCGCCTGGGACGGATCGCCGTGCTTCGCGTCGAGATGACGCCCTCGCGAGTGCCGGTCGCGCTCGTCTACCGGGCCGCGTCGAGCGGCGATCCGGCGATCAGGCTGCTGCATGCTGTCGTCCAGGAGCTCACGCCCTAGGAGTCTGGGCGGCAGAAGCCGTTTTCCTGTCCTCGCCTGCAGGGCGATGCGCGTTCAGGAGCGATGGCCGCGAACTACTTGCCCTACGACCCGCAGCAGATGCTGCTGCTGCCCGAAGCGATGCAGGACTGGCTGCCCCTGGGGCATCTGGCGCACTTCATCAGCGACACGGTCGACACGCTGGACTTGGGCGCGTTCCATGCCCGCTACGACAAGGACGGTCCGCGCAACCAGCCGTTCCACCCGGCCATGATGGTCAAGGTGCTGGTCTACGGCTACGCCACGGGCGTGTTCAGTTCGCGCAAGATCGCCCGCAAGCTGCATGAGGATGTGGCCTTTCGGGTGCTGGCGGCGGGCAACTTCCCGGCGCACCGCACGATCCGCGAGTTCCGTGCCTTGCACCTGAATGAGTTGAGCGAGCTGTTCGTGCAGGTCGTTCGCCTGGCGCGCGAGATGGGTCTGGTCAAGCTGGGCACGATCGCCGTGGACGGCACCAAGGTCAAGGCCAATGCCAGCCGCCACAAGGCCATGAGCTACGGCTACATGCTCAAGGCCGAGGCTGAGCTCAAGGCGCAGATAGAGGTCTTGCTCAAGCGCGCGCAACAGGCCGACGAGGCCGAGAAGAACGAGCCCGAGTTGGACATCCCGGCCGAGATCGAACGCCGCGAAGCGCGCCTGGCAGCCATCGCCCAGGCCCGAGCGCGCCTGGAGCAACGCCAGCGCGAGGCCGAGATCGCGCGCGGGCGCGACCCCGACGACAAGCCTCGTGGCGGGCGCTACAAGCGCGAGTTCGGCGTGCCAGAGGACCGCGCACAGGACAACTTCACCGATCCGGACAGTCGCATCATGAAGTGCGCTGGCGGCGCCTTCGAGGCGAGCTACAACGCGCAGACGGCGGTGGACGAGGCCGCGCACATCATCGTGGCGGCTGAGTTGACCAACTGCGGCAGCGACGCAGGCGAATTGCCGGTGATCCTGCAGGCCGTGAAGGGGAACCTGGGCGAGTTGCCCGAACAGGTGCTGGCCGACACGGGCTACAAGGCCGAGGC
>NZ_JABMJG010000017.1 GCF_013376045.1 Variovorax sp. SG517
CAAAAACTTATCCACACCGTGAGCCGGCTGGTTCGCAAAGAGGGTGGGTCAATATTCGATGGAAATCGCGGGTCAGGATTGCATGGAAATCAACAACCATGACCTCAATGTCGTCGGACCCGACTGCACGGGTGAGCGAGAAGCAATAGTTCTGCCTTGGGTCGTGGCAGTAGATGTATGCCATTCCGTCGTAGGCATCGCTGTTCGCCGAGGCGCTCACGGTTGCACGTAGCTTCATCTATTTCGTCGGTCGAAGTGTCGAAGTTGGCCGGCAGTATCGCCCAGCGGCCTGTGCCGAACGGCAGCTTCTCGGCGAAATGGTCGGTGGGCTCGAGTGGCTGGTCTTGGCCGACTGTAGCCGCAGGAGCGGCTGGCACAAAGGGGATCGGAGCCAATCCATCGAGTCCGTGCACACTGGCCACCAACCAGCGAGCTGCGGTCAGCTCGTGCACGCCAGAACTTCTCTGGCCAAGAAGGCAGCTTCTTCGTTCTGACTGCTGGCCCATTGAGCCCAATAGGGGCGTTGGCCCCTCGCTAATTGGCGAAGGCTCTCACACAACGGCTCATCGCTCAAGTCGCTATGTCGCATGCAACTCGCAACGATATCCATGAGTTCAATCGCCACACTCTCAGTCGCATTGGGCAGCGCCTCGAGAAGGAAGGGAAAAGCCAAGCTCGCGACCGCTGGTGTAACTCCGCCAGAGACCAAGTGGCACCAAAGGTGATGCGTTGCATCTAACGCAACAGCCTCATCTGAATCGAAAATGCGCCGCAGCGTTTCCGGCACGTCATCAGCGCTACCGATACACGTAAGAAAGCCAGCCCAAGGAATCGCATCGAGCCGCGCTTGCAGTTCTGACTCCCCCATATCCGCCCGTACTGCCCCTCATATTTGAAATTGCGTTCAAGTCTCGAATGACCGCCGCCGACGGCGGCTACTGAGCCGCGCTCTTCCGGCTTGGCCGGAGCCCCTGGACCGCTTCCTCGTGAACCCGTGCACGCGAGGATTCCAAACCCATCTCCGCCTCGATTTCACCGATGCAGCCCCAGCAGTCCCCACCGCAGTCCAAGGACAGCAGGTCATCTTCTCGACCGAGTTCACGACCACAAATCCGGCAGTTCATTTGATGAATCGTGCCACAAGGTTGAGCAACCGGTTTTGGCCGGCTGCGACCGTATCAGCAAATGAGCGGCCCAAGTTCGACAAGATCTCCGGCGAGAAGCCGAAAGTTGAGATCCTGCCTTGGGCAGATCTCCTTCCCGTCACGGTGTATATGGATGTCGACCAAGATGCTTGTATCTTGGCCACTGCCTTGGAAAGTGAAGTACTTCGGCTCGGCCAGATGCAGGTCATCGGGGTTACCAGCGAACGGAACGATTTTTGCGTTGAAACGGAGTTCATAAGCAGCCAACGCTTCGCCAAGCGTGTTGACCGCAATCTCATGGGCCAAGTCGTTGTGTGGGACTGGCGACCCGGTATATGTATATCGAGAGTTCGATGGACCGAAGATCAATTGCATGAGAGTGGCGATAGGTCGACTGAACTGGCGTTTCTATCGTCTGTAGCGATTAGGGGCTCGACGAGCGAGCGCTGCGTTTCACATAAATGACCAATCGTGACGGCAGACCGGTTGTGGCCGACTATGGCCTGTCGGACTGAGGCGCTTCGACTAGGCCAAGCCCAGCAAGCGCCACCAAAAATTGTTCATATTCTTGATCTTGCATGCCTTCGACCGAGACGGCCACTGCGTGATACCAGGGGTTTGGGTGTCCGCACTCGATAGAGAATCTGCAAATTAGCTGCGGAGCACAGGAAGCGGTGCGTGCAGCAGCCTGAATCTCGTCGCAGGCCGAATCAAATTCATCGCGGCCGAATGCTTGCTCGATCAAGCGCAAGGGGATACTTTGTGTTCGCTGCGACGCGTTCGCGCTGAAAAAGCGGATACTTGTCATAAATAGGGGTTTGAACCTTTAGCCTGAGATTGCCAAATCGTTCATTGATGGACATCCCTCACGCCGCTTGCGTGGGCATTCTGCCGAGTCCCGCTCCAGAGATTCTTTCAGCCCAATCGATTGCTTTAGGGAGAACTTAGCACCGCTGATGACCGTCGGCTCCTGGCCAACTACGGGCTGTCGGGCTGTGGTGCTTCGACTAGGCCGAGCGCTAGCGAGCGCCGAAAAATTGATCATATTCTTGATCTTGCATGCCTTCGACCGAGACGGCCACTGCGTGATACCACGGGTTGGGGTGTCCGCACTCCATAGAGAAGCTGTAAATTTGCTGCGGAGCACAGGAAGCGGTGCGTGCAGCAGCCTGAATCTCGTCGTAGGCCGAATCAAATTCATCGCGGCCGAATGCTTTCTGCATCAGCCCGGGATGCGCACAGTGATGCCCTTTCGGACTTCGGCAGCCGCAACGCTTCAAGCCAGCCCTTGCACCAGCGCGATCCCCGACAGATGGGCCGGATAGAAAACATAGAAAACCCATCGGCTGCGTACCATCGGCATCTCGAGCCGCGAGGCGCCCCACACGAGCGGCAAGGCAGCCATGGCAGCGAAATTGTCGTTGACGGCAACGAGCGACGCGGTCGCCAAGATCCACAGCAGCAGGCGAAGTCTCCCGGGGCGGCGCAGGAATGCCCAGGCACCGAGACAGAAGAGGAGCGCCGGCCACCAGAACTCCACCAGGGCCCCGCCGATGAGAAACGCAAAACAGGCGGCACTACGGCTGCGCCATCGGCCGCGTTCCAGTAGCACGACGATCAGCGTGGCGAGGAAGAGTGTGGCCATGATGTTCAGTGGCCACCAGCCGACCAGATGCGCATATGCCGGCGTCGCCAGCGCTGCGAAGAAGGCCAGTCGTTTCATGGCACGCAGGTGGACTCCGGCTGCAAGTGCCCCCGGGCGCGCCAGATGGGCCATGAGGACGAATCCGAACAGCGGCATCGCCATGCGTCCCAGCGCATAGAGCGTGAGACTGCCTTCGTGCAGCAGGTACTTGTTGATGTGATCGCCCGCCATGAGCAGGAGGCCGACCCACTTGAGCATCTCCATCGTGCCGGCTGAAACGAGCGGGACATGAGGCGGGACCGGGGATTGCGTGCAGGAGGGGTCAGGCAAATCCCTGGCGGCACGCGCGCGAGGTGGCCGCAGCGAGTCCGTGCGTCGTGCAGTAACGGACCGACGTCTGCCCACGGGCCTAGACGCGCTCATGGCCTTCCTCCCGGCGGTGGTGGATCGTTTGACGCACCCGCGCAGGCAGGTCGGCTGTACGGCGGGCGGGGAGGCGAACGAACTTGCCTCGGGCGAGCGCATCGGCCGTCCGCTCCCGGATCATCTGCACCAGGCGCAGCTGGGACGCAGGGTCGGCGGTGACTCGGTGGGCGAACTGCTCGGCCAGCTTGAGGACTGCCGCCGCCGAGGCCAGTTCGCGGTGTCGTGAGAGCTCCTCGTCGGAGAAACCTGCGCCCGTGCGCACACGTTCGGCGTGGCTTTCGAGTGTGCGGAAGTGTTCGGCCGTCTCGATGCTCCAGCGCGTCTGCTGTGCAGCGATCTTCTTTTCTCCGGTCAGATCACCTTGCGCATTCCGGGTTGGCACGCGGACGGTGACCGCGCGCGAGCCCAGTTGATGGACCTCCACCCTGTCGCCGACGCGCGCTCGAGATGCCGATTCGGCGAGGGCGCGTTCGAGGTCGGCACCCCAGATGGTGCGCTTGCCGGCCTCGGTGCGGACGGTCACGTAGAAGGACATGCGCTGCGTCCGATCGAACTGGTACGGCGCAGCCGCCGCCTCCACGAGGATTCCTCTGATGGGCGGTTTTGAGTCCACTCGTCTTTGGGCCGCATCGTGCACGGTGCTGCCTGTGGGCGGGGGCTCGGCGTTGGAGCTGCTCTGTACGGAAACATCCGGCGCGCTCCGTTCCCGGCGTGCGGATGCTGCTGGTGGCGGAGGCTCGTCACCTGCTTGCGGCGTGGAATGGCCCGTCTTCAATGCGCGCTGGACCAGGAGGATCTCGGCCTGCGTGGGGGTGTAGCCGTGAACGGCGATGTCCCGCTGCGCAGCCTCGCGCCAGACGCGGCGGCGAAAGGTCTTGGTGCCATGAAGTTCAAGCAGCTTCCATCCTCGCGCCTGCGCAATTGCCACGATGTCGCGCAACGCCTGTTCGTTCTCCGTCTTCACGCGAAGGCGGTCGCCCTCGTCGATGAATGCCAACGTGCGGTCGGGGAACAGGTAGTGATTCCGGCTGCGCTGGTACCGGCTGGCGATGAAGGCGGGCACCTGATGTCGACGGCGATCCCCGTCGAATGCGTTCCCCTGTACGAAGCCGTAGAAGCCTCCGGCGGAGCTCTTGGCGCCATTTCCGGAGGGGTTGCTGGGCGATGAATCCGTGGCCATTGGAGGCTCCTTTCGCGTGGCGACGTCAATCCAGGACCTGTGCCATGAACTCGTCCATACGTTGCTTCAGTTCGTTCTCGTCGAGCTTTTCGGCCGGAATCTCCACGTCGTCGAAATCGAAGGAGAAGTCTTCGAGGTTCAGGTCGTCGTTCGATAGGCCTTCAGCAACGGCACCCTGTGCGGCCGACGCGGAGCTCCTGCCGTTTGGCAGGGGCGCATCGCTCGAAGCAGAGCGTGACGTGGCATCGCTGGCCGTGCGGGGGGAGGCTGACCGGGTCACCACAAGCCGCGGAACCGGTGGGGGTGGCAGTTCGCGGCTCGCGAAGAACCTGTCGCGGAAATAGAGGATGCGGTGCGCCAGCACCGGGCGCAGGCCTTCGTGGAAGAGCAGCATCCGCTGCCGGCCCAGCTCCTTGACCTCCTGGGCAAGGAGCAGGCGGCGGGGCTGCTCGCTGATGCTGACGGTTGACGTCCTGTTCGCGCCGCCGACGGCACCCCACAAAGGCCGGCTGACGCTTTTCTGCTGGACGGTGTAGGTGCCCAGCTCCCGCGAGATGGCCTCGGCGTCCTCGTACTCCTTGGGAGGAAAGACGATGCGTGCGGCGAGCATCTTGCGTATCGATCTGGCACCCTCGACGCCGTACTTCTCGACCAGTTGGGAGTTGGACTGGACGATGATCACGGCGCGCACGTTGTAGCCGGGCAGGAAGGCGGTGGCGTCGGCGATCACCGGAATGCGACCCAGGGCCGGGAACTCGTCGAGCATCAACAGCAGTTGATGGCGAAGCTGCGGGTTGTTCTCGGGCAGCTCGCGCGTCTGCAGGCCGATCGCCTGCTGGAAGAACAGGTTCAGAAGAGGCTGCAGCCGCGTGATGTTGTCGGGGTTGATCTGCACGTAGATGGAGATCGCCCGCTTGCGCAGATCGCGCAGATCGAAGTCGTTGGCCGAAGTCGCGGCATCGATCATCGGGTTGAGCCACAGATCCAGGCGGCTGGTGAAGGTCTTGCGGATGCTGGAGGCCGTGCTCGGCGCCAGATCGATCACGTCGTACAGGCTCTGCACCGCTTCCTGAGACAAGGGATAGCCGGCGCGTTCGCACGCGTCGATCACGCGCTTCCAGTGCTTTTGGAATCCCTCTGCGTCACTCGCCATGCCCTGGCGCAGGACTTCGCCCAGCGTCCGCGTAGTGCCCTGGGTCTCGAAGAGGTACAGCGCGATACCCAGGAACAGCGAACGCGCCGAGGAGGTCCAGAACGGATCGCCGACCTGCGGGTCCGGGAAGAGCATGGTGCCGATGCGCTGCAGATCGTCGATGCAACGGTAGGGCACCTCTGAAACGTAGCCCAAGGGGTTCCAGCGCGCGGAGCATTCGCGCTCCGACAGGGGGTCGAACAGGTGAACTTCCTGTCCATGCGCCGCGCGGTAGCCGGCGGTGCGCATGAAGTTCTCACCCTTGATGTCGCTGACGATGGCCGAGCCGGGCCAGTTCAGCAGGTTCGGAATGACGACGCCGACGCCCTTGCCGCTGCGCGGCGGCGCTTCAAGTTCCACACCCTGCTGGCCCGGCAGCATCAGATAACGGTTGCGAAGGCGCCCCAAGATGATGCCCTGATCCGCGAGGAGGCCCGCCTCTGCAACCTCGCGCCTCCTGGCGAACCGTGCTTCGCCGTGCAAGGGGCGTCGCCGAGGCAGCATCGCGAAGCCGACCAGGCCCAGGGTCACGCTCTGGGATCCGATCAGTGCGGTGATCAGGGGGCGGCGCACCTCCGGCCTGTCGCCATAGGCCTTCCAATAGTGAAGAAGCGTGAGAAAAGTTGCATGCTGGGGTGGCAGCCTCATGGCCATCAGGAATGCATGGCCGCCAACGTACAGGCCGACCATCGCCGCCACGAGCAGCGCGACCGCAACCCTGAAGGCACTAGGCAGGCCTTCGGTGCCTCGCGCCCGGGTCATACCAGATCTCCTGCACGATGCGTCGCTGCCGGCCGTGCGTGCCGTCTCGGGCGCATTGCACCACTATGTCGACACTCATCTGCGCCAGCTCCACGCCCTCGCGTGTGCTCATGCCCTGGCCCGCCTGGCTGCGCTTCATCAACTGCGCCAGTGCTACGAAAGCCATCTCGGCGCTGTTGGCATGTACGCTGGTGATGGAGCCGGGATGGCCCGTGTTCACCGAAACCAGGTAGTCGTAAACCTCATCGCCAGTGCGCAGCTCCGAGACGAACACCCGATCCGGGCGCTGTCGCTTGGCACTGGCCAACAGCTGTCCTGGCGTCACATCCGCTTGCCCCTGGGCCCCCTGGGAATAGAAGAGGCGCACATGATTGGGCTGGTTGCGCAGGGAGAGCTCCCTGACGTCCTCGATGGTGATCAGCCGGTCCCCAGCAGGCACTTCCAGGATCAGTGCCTTGGCGACCGTGGTCTTGCCGGAGCTGGTCGCGCCGGACAGAAGGATGTTCTTTCGCAGTTGGACGGCGCGTTGCAAGAAGGACACGAACTGGCGCTTTCCGAGAAGCCTCGTCAGCTCGCGTTCTTCCGGTAGCAGGCTGGCGGCATCGGACTGCGCGACGGGCAACGCGGGAATGCTGCGCGTGGTCTCGAAGATTTGCAGGCTCTCCAGGTCTTCCAGGGTCCAAAGGACATTGGACGGGCGCCGGATCGTGATCGAGACGGTCCGCTCCGATGTGGCGGGTGGCAGCACGATCTGGATCCGTTCTCCACCGGGCAGGACAGCGGACAGCAGCGGCTCGTTGGCGGAGATTCGCTGGTGCGTGAAGTTGGCGACCAGTTTGGCGATGGCGATGCACCAGTCGAAGCTCGCGAAAGGCAGCGCCTCGCGCGCCCAGCCGGACCGCCGCTCCACGAACGCGGCACCCGGCTCGTTGATGCAGATCTCCGTGACCTCGGGGTCATCCAACAGATGGCGAAGCGGTGCCAGAAAGAGCGCGAGGGAAGAGGGTTGCTCTCGCGGTACGGCAATGGGCTCTGCTGCCTGAGGCGCCCGTGCATCGTCCGCGTCGGTTTCGGGCGCGTGGTCAGGGTGCGTTGGGGTCGGTTCGAAGTGCATAGACGTTCCTGAAATCCACGTCGCGTGCGACCAGGATCTGGATGCGTTCGCCCTGGTTCTTGATGACCGTGGGAGGGATCGACACTGTCCCGCGCAGCACCTCGGTGATGACGTCGCGTCCGCCGGAGGGCGCTAGGACCACACCGCCGTTTCGTCCTACACCGGCGCTGCCTTGCTGCTGGGCGGCAAGGGCCTGCATCGTGCCATCGACGACCGAAATGAGGATGGCCGATCCGAAGCGGTCCCAGAAATGGGTATCGACGAATCCTGGCAATCCGCTGCGCCCGAGCTCGTCGGTGCCCGGGGAAGCGAGCTGGACCACCACGCCGGCGGGCGTGCGGGCTTCGTTCCAAAGGATGAAGACGCGGCCTTGTCCCTGACGCGGTGTGCCGCGCTGCTCGCCAACGTATTTGGTGCCGCGCTCCAGCAGCACGACCTTGCCGTCGGCGCCATAGACGTCGCCCGCGCCGATGCAGGTGACCATGCCTTCGTAGGTGGAATCGAGCGCCGTCTCCAGGGTGCAATCGATGAACGCACCTTTGGGCAGGAGCATGCGCCGCGTGGGCAGGATCTGGGCGGTGACCGCCGGGGTGGACGTCGGTCGAAGGCTGGCGGCGAGGCCGCCACTACCGAAGCTGGGCGAGGCGGCATTGGATGCCCGCAGGGCGCCGACGATCTGCGCCATGTCGGGGACGGCACCGGGCAACGTCATCTGCTCACCGAATGCAGCGGGCGTCCGCGCGCCAGGGGCCTGCGCGGATTGCGCGTGCCGAAGCACAGGAAATCCCAACTGCCGCTCCAATGCGATTTGCTCGGGAGTCTTCGGCGGCGATCCGGTCGTGCCCGTTTGTGTCGGCATTGGCGCAGGCGGCGCATTGGCTGCAACCGGTGCCGGGTCCGGCGAACGGACCTTCGGCGGCGCAACGGGGCCCAGCGGCGGCACTTTCATCTCGCCGCCGGCGCGTTCGGCAGCGGCCTTCCTCGCGGCCTCATCCGCCTGCCGGGCGCGGGCGTACTGCGTGTTGTAGTACCAGAACAGGAATGCCGCTCCCAGCAGCACCATCAAGGTCAATGCCAGGGCACCGCTGACGCGTGACTGGATGGTGCGTTCGCGATTGACCGAGGGGATGGTTCTCTCTCCGTCCACCCCGATGTCATCGATGTCCGATCGCGACGCGTCGGGAGGGTTTGCCATTGATCGGTCGCCGGAAAGCAACTCACCGGTATCGAGGTCGATTTCCGTTGCGCCTGGACGCCCGGGTCGATCTGGCTGGACCTTCTGGCCGGGGCCGCCTCGCCAGTTCATGGTCCCTCTCCTGCGTTGATGCGGTGCACACCCGGTACGCTGGTGTTGTTCGGGGCACGTATGCCGCCTCCCGTGAAGGACCGGTTGACGACGCAGCCGGCGAGCTCACCGCGGCGCAGGACGAGGCGCCGCGCCACGCGATGGATGACGACCTCGTCGTCCTCGATGTTGAAGTTCAGAAGCGATTCGGAACCGTCGTCGTTTTGCACGAACATGGCCGGAAACTCGGCGCGGGCATGGAAACGCAGCCGGGTTTGGATTCCATCGTCATAAGCACTCTCGGGTTTGAGCGATTCGCTGCCACAGAACCAGTAGTCCATGTTGCGCGGTCGACGGGTTGCCGCTTCCCTCATCCGCGCTTCGGTCTCCCGACGCTGCAACTCAGCGGCGGCGGCTTGTGCCTGATCTTCCGGATAGGTGAAGCGTATCGAGTAGATCATGCGCCGGGCGGCCGCGCCGTTGGCCACGCTGGCCGAAACGATGTAGTCGAAATGGTAGGAGCGTCTGTTGGTGAGGACAGTGAGGTTGGTCGAAGCACGGGCCTCTTTGGGCTTGATGAAGAAGTGATTGCGCTCAGCACCGACATCGAAAGCTCCGTTGTCGCCGGAGCCGAGATTCACGAACTCCTCGCCTTCGGCGAACTGCAGATGGATCTGGTAACCCACGAAGCCCTGCAGGGTGATGACGTCATCGGGGTTGTAGGCGACCACCCGAACGCGTGCGTCAACCTTGCCGATCGGTGGCACGGTGGCGGAATGGACGGCCTGGGTCGCCAGCAGCAGGCCTGTCGCCCATCCCACGACCAGCACGGACATCGGTTGCATGCCTCGAGCCTTCATCGCAGATCCAACCTGACGGGCGAGGTGTCGGCGGGAACCACCTCGGGCTCCCGGCGATATTCCATGACCCGAAAGCCCAGAGGATTGAGCGAGCGCATCTTGTTGTCTTTCGATGGCGGCACATAGGCGAACTCGATCGTGGCGACCCAGTGGCTCGCCTGTTCTTCCCCGGTGCCGCCAGCGCGTGCAAAACTGGTGAAGCGAACCTGCGCGAGCTTGTCCCTGCCACTTTCGAGTCGCAGGAAGGTCACTGAACGCACCTGAACGCGAATGGACGTCCCGTCCTTGTAGACGTTGAGAGGCGACGCCGGGTTGTCGCTGGCCCACAGGGCCGCCCAGTTCTGGTTGAGCCGCGGCGAATTCTGCGAGGCGACGAGTTCGTAGTCGGCCTCCGCCGTCCCGTAGAAGTAGCGTTCGCGTGCGATCACGTAGCTTTGAAGCAGGTTGCGCGTCACCACCTGTTCGATATCGGTCGTGCCCTCGTACGTGGGCACGATGTCGACGATCCCGGTGCTGCTGTCGACCCGGATCAGAACAGGAACGGGTTGCTTCAATGGCGTGAGACCGCTGACCGCAACCACTGCGAGCGTCGCGAGGGCCGTCGCTGCCGCTGCGACGGTCCAGGCAACACTTGCGGACCGTTCCGCCCGGCGCGCACGGTCGATCTCCCAACTCTGGGCCTCGCGAAGGTATTGCTCAAGGGCGGCGTCCTTGGGCATCTGATTCTCCGGTGTCTGAGGAAGCGTTGATCGGTGTCAGCGGGCCATCGCAACCCGGGGGCAGGGGTGGGCGGGTGGCACATGCCGAGAGCAGCAAGGTGAGCAACAGGAGGGTGGCGGCCGGCTTCATGCGTGCTGCCTTCATCGATTGCGGGAGGTACTCGGCATCGCCCGTTCCCTGGGAATCACCGTGCCGCCTCGGCGAGGGGTTCCGAGACTTGCCAAGGACGTTGCAGCGGTGGCGGCGCGGTTGCCCGCAAGGCGGGTGAGGGAGTCCCAGCGACCACCCGGTTGGCGCCGGACGCCATCGAGGACGCCTCGACCGAACTCGTAGCTCGTGCGCTTGGCGCCTCCCATGGACCATCTCGCCAGCCCGCCGATGGCTCCCTGTGAACTGAGGGCGACACCGCTTGCGAGACCGGCGGCCATTGGCATGACCTGCGTCATGATCAGCAAGACCAATGATGCGCAAAGAACCATGTTCAGCGCGTCGACCGTGACAATCGCAGCGCCGTGAGCGGCTGTCTGGATGGCGTAGGCTGAAAGTGTCTGGAGCATCAGGCTTGTGGCCAGAGTGGCCAGAACGACCACAAGTGCGTAGTTGGACAGCTGAGCGATCCAAGCTTCGAAGAACCTTCGGGTGGCCTCGAAGAAGAGCAGACAGATGAAGATCGGTCCCAAGGCAAGGATGAGTACGAGGGCAATTCGCGAGAGCGCGAGCAGAAAAAACGTGTAGACGGTCACTGCGCCCATGATGAGGTAGACGACGGCGCCGGCCAGATAGAAGCCGAAATCTCCGTTCAGTACACCCCCTTTGTTCCAAAGGTTGAACGCGACGGTGCCGCCGTTGTCCCAGATGGAGTCGATCAGCGACACCGGACTGGCCGCCCCGATGACTGCTGCTGCGAGTTGGCTCGGTGCGTTGAAGAACGTGTCAACGATAACGGCGTTGAAGAGCCACAACCTCAGGCCCAGACCCAGAGTGATCGCTATGAAGAGGATGCGCTTGATGCCCTCCCAGATCGGCTCCTGGATTTTCCCGGTGATGCTGAGAAAGCCCCAAATCATCACGTAGATCGTCGCGAGCGTTATCGCCGCAGGCTCGATCGCACTCGCCACAGCGGCTGTTTTTGCTGAAACATATTCAGTCAGCTGAGCGTTCAGCCACGTCCAGAATTGTTGGAAGAACATCGCCGCCCTCGCAGTCACCTGATCGCACCATGGGGCGGCGGCAGCTCTGGCTGGAAGCGCTTTGAAAAGCTTCCATGTTCGGGAGCCATCTTCTGTGTCCGCGGCGCGTTGGAGCTGTCGCTGGGCATGGTCGTGACGGGGCAATGCGGCACAAACAGGTAGGCGAATCCCGCGGCAACAGCGGCGAAGATCGCGGTAGGGACAATGGTGACGGACGAGGCCATGGCGAATCAGGGCCTCGGAAGAAACCGGGTACTGAACCTGCCATGGCCGGCGATCACCTGCTCTCGCGTACGTTGCCGCTGGGTGGCCTCTTCGGCCATCGCCATGTGATAAAGGCTCTGCAACTTCGTTTGCTCATTGGTCAGCATGGTCTGCTCGGCCTGGATCCGCGCCTGCAAGTCCTGGATGGCCTTGGGGTCCTGGGCCGTAGCGATGCCGTTGACAAGCTGCTGCAGGGCGGCAAAGCGCTGGCTCGTGTTTTGGTAGGCGCTCTGGGTCATTCCGTGGAGCAACGCCGCCGATTGCCGGCCTTGATCGACGATCTGGCGCAACTCGGGGCCGAGCGCTTCCATCTGTGTTCCCGTGAGGATGCTGTTGGCCTTCAAGATCGACTGCACCTGGGTGGACAGGCCGGCGTAGCTGCCTGACGAACCTTCCTGCGTGCGCAGCAGTTCGTCGTAGCTGGCGGGAAGGTAATTCCGGGCGCTGTTGGAGGTCGGAAGCAGCTGTTCCATGCCGCGGGTTCCTGTCATGGCACCGTGGGTCTGGGCCAGTTGCTCCTTTGTGGCCTTCACCTGGTCGAGCTGCTTTTGCATGCCCGAGATCTGCTGCTGCCAGTACATCACCTGTTGAATCAGGTTGGCGATTGCCGTCACATCGATCACCGGGATGCCAGCCTTCGCGTGCAGAGGGACCGCGAAGGTGGCGATGGCGAGCAACAGGGCGATGGCATGTCTATGCATGGGGGGCCTCCTGAGGTGGGGATGAAGGGGAGAAACGCGCGGCCAGGAGCGCGCGGAACGCAGGCAGCCATTGATCGGGCCGCGGTCCTCGTGCTTCGATGAGCTCGCGCATGAGGCGGACGTTGTCGATGCGTCCGGAGATGACGTGAAGGGCGTCGTCGAAGCCGCGCAGATCGAGCTGGGCAACCACGCTGACGTGGTTCTGCTTGATGAGGAACTGCCGCGAGCCGGGCTGCAGTTCCTGCTTGATGAGTGCGAACTCCCGGTCGGTCAGGTTGAAGCCCTGGGTGTACTCGGCGTAATCCGCTTCGGGATTGGGAAACAGGATCTTGGTCGGCGTCTGTTCCACGATCGCACGCGCGATGCTCGAACCGAGGACATGGCTGGTGCTCTGAGTGAAGGTGGCGATGTTCGCGTTCTTCTTTCGCCAGGTCTCGAGCCCGTTCTTGGCGAACCGCGCGAACGCCGGATCGCTCAACAGCTTGGCGAACTCATCCATCCAGCAGACGAGAGGCCGCCCATCCACCATCCGGTTCACGAGGTGGAAGAGGTACATGGTCAGCGGTGCCCTGACGACCTCGTTGTCCAGGAAGTCCGTCACGTCGAAGCCGACCAGCGCATGCTGCTTGAGCAGCGGCGCCACTTCGTCGCGGTCGTTGTCGAAGACCCAGGCGTAGTCGCCGTGGTCCGATGCGCACCACTTGCGAAGGCGCGCATGCATGCCCTCGGGCGCAGTGACGTCGAGGAACGCGCTGAGACGCGAAAGACGTCTGAATGGAGGATCGAGCTTGAGCGTGCCGCGCAGGGCCTGGTCGAGGTCGTCTTCCTCGCGAACACTCAGGGTGTCGTCGGGTCTTCGCAGGACGAGGCGCCGAAGCCAGTGCCGCATGAACTCGACGTTGTCGGGGATGCGGTCGTCCAGCTGCAGGGGATTGCAGTGGGTCGGCGTTGCGTTCCTGAGCGGCAGGTACTGGCCGCCGAGCGCGCGTACCAGGATGTGCAGGCCTTCGTCCTTGTCGAAGATCACCTGGGTCGCGTCGAGGCGATTGCATATCGCAGCCATGCAGAATCCGAGCAGCGTGGTCTTGCCCGTGCCGACTGGGCCCACGCCCGTGATGTGGCCCACGTCCTTGCGGCTGCCGCCGTCGGGGCTGCGCGGATCGCTCGCGTGCAGGGAGAAGTAGTACGGCGAGCCCGCACGTGTCGTGAACATCGTCAGCGCATTGCCCCAGTGGTTGCCCGTCGGCCGGCCTGTCGGGTAGTTGTGGAAAGGGGACATGGCCGCGAAGTTGCGGCTCGTGATCGGTGCCTTGCGACTGCGGTAACCGAAGTTGCCGGGCAACTGTGCCCAGAAGGCGGCCTCGAGCGCCAGATCCTCCCTCGCCACGACCATGCCGGTGTCGCCGAGGAGGTAGCGGGCGTGCGCGATGTGGTCGTTGAGCTGCTTCAGGCGGTTCCGGCTCTCGCTGTCGGCGCAGGCATCGACGGCGTCTGCCAGCACATGCAGGCTGAAGTGGTGGTCTCCCACCACGAATCGATTGCTCATGAGGTCGTCGAGTGCGTCCTTGAGCTCCTCGGCTTGGGAGATGGCCAGATCGCCCGCGGCCGCCATTCGGTGGTGCTGGCGGCCCATCATGTCCGTGGCGGTCCCCTTGGCCAGGAAGGTGAAGCTCTGCGTCAGTACGAAGCTGAAGGAGGCGCTCAGCAGCGCGCTGAACATGCCCGGCGCCGTAGGCGTCGGGTATTCCTTGATTCCCAGGAATGCGCCGACCCGGGTCTGGGTGCCGGTGCGGTATTCCATGGCCTCGTTGCCGAAGAACGGTCGAGTGGTGGCCAGAACCTCGTTCAGCGGCGAACGGGTCAGCGGCATGCGCTGCCGCTCGCCATTGATCAGAAGCCCTTGAAACTCCGCCAGAGAGGAGAAGAGGGCGTCCTTGCCATCGAGGCGGTAGATGCCAAGTGCGATGGGATCGTAGCGCTCCAGGGCGGCGATCAGTTCCTGGCGCAGCTTGGCGCAGGCGTCCAGCGAGTCGCGCAGCTCGGCCTGGATGCTGGCCGGATCCGTCTGCCGGAGCAGCCGCAGCGTGGCGTTGCCGATCCGCGTGGGCTGCGGGCGAAAGACCAGCGAGAGATACAGCTCGTTGACCATCAGCCGCTCACCGGCCATCTGCTGTCGGTAGCGGTGTTCGACCTCGCCCGCGAAGCCGGGAACCGTGCGTCCGGCCGGATAGCCAATTTCCCGGCGCCGGATCACGTGGCTCCAGAGGGCGAGATTCGGCGAGGCGATGTTGCGAAGCAGGACATTGAGGCGTTCGTGCCAGCTGTTGATGTCATCGTCATCGGCACTCTCGAAGCTCGCGCCGCCCAGGCGCAGGGTCTGGACGTAGTCGCCTGCGCGAGTGCGGATCACGTGTTCGTCGACATGCGCGGTGAACGGGATCATGGCCGCTGCTGCGATCTCGCGGCGAAGCGTGTTTTCCGAGCGGGTGAGCAGGCGCATGGTGCCGTCCGGATGTCAGATCACCGTTGCCGGCGCTGCCCGGCCGCGGCGGCGACCCCGTCCACCGGGCAGGTCCAGCGCCAGCGGGCTGTATGAATTGGCGCGCCAGTACCGCTGGTTGCCGGCGACCATGGCCGGCAGACGCGTGCGCCCCCAGAGCTGCAGCAGATCGAAGAAGCGCGGCTCGCACAGGCAGACCAGGTAGAGCATCCCGTGGATCGGGACGAAGGCCATAAGCCAGGCAAGGTTCTTCGTCACGATGAACGACTCCGTCGTGACGACGATGTTGAACATCATGGCCGAATAGGTGACGCCCCAGACCATCGATGGCCGGGTCATGCCCACGAACAGCGGGTCGGCAACGATGCCTTGGTTGCGACTCATGGTGCCTGCCCTCAGACCCCGAAAAGACCCCGGATCCAGGACACGATCTGCGGGCCGCCGAAGACCAGCACCGTGCCGATGACCACGGCGACCATCCACCACCAGCTCAGGCGTCCGAACCAGGCCATGGCGCCCGAGACCATGACGGCGACGGCCGCCAGTGGCGTCAGGATCGCCACGAGCTGCTGCTGCGTGGCGTTTGCGCCGGTTGCGAACGGACTGCCCGCCAGCGCGGCATCGGGAACGGCAATCGCGAGGAGGGGGAGGAGCCAGGGCACGATCCCGCACGCAAGAGGCTGATCGCACCTGGCCCCCAGGGCTCGCATTCCGGTCGGCCTGCCCGCTGCAGTGGGATCGGGCCGAGCCGCATGCCGCGCATTCGGAGCCGGGCGACCGATCGCGCGGCGCCTTGGCGAAACGACGGGTGGGATCGAACGGAGGACCATGGCATTACTCCTGCGGGTCTGGGCGGGCGCCACGGGCGTCTTGGCCCGACGCGCTCAGGTTGGCTGCAGACGCCCCCGGCCGGCGGCTGCGGTAGACGTCCCACCAGGGTGTCGATGCCGGGCGTTTGTCAGCACCGACGCGATGGCCGTCGGGCCGCGCGGTCGTCGGTCTGGCGGCCGCGGAACCGGGTGCCTCGAAGGTCGCGGAGGCGATCTCTCTCCGGAGGGCCGTGATGTCCTGAAGAGTGCGCAGGCGTTGTGCATCGGCTTCGCTCGCTGCAAGGGGGGCGGATGCCGCCGTGCGTTCCTCCGGGCGACGCGTGAGGCTTTGCAACTGCGCCTCGGCCTTCCTCAGTTCCTCACGCAGGATCTCGACACGCTCGCTGTCGCGGCCGGCCTGCACGGCCGGAGCGACGCGGTGGGGCGAGGATGGCAGCGCATGTGCGCACAAGAGGCCGGCCTGCAAGGCGAGGGCAACGACTGTTCGCAGGCGAGGCAGGGGGGCTGGCCGGCTTTCGCCGGTGGCCTGGTCGTGGGAGACAAACCTTGCTCGCATGGGCGAACTGTTCACCTTGAGCGGCGCGCCTGTCGACTATCACTTATGACAGTGGAACTGCAGGAATTCGAGGCGCCAAATCGCGCGGGCTCCACTTGCGCGAATCCCAGCGATCACGGCGGGCGAGCCGCCGCGAGGCGCGTCAGGCCCCTGGCGCGCGCATCAGACGCACAGTGCGAGCTTTGCCCTGGCGTGACAGGCCAGGTTTCTCCAGTCGATGCGCGAGGAACAAGCCGTGGGCAACGTGGTCGTCTTTGGCAATCAGAAAGGCGGAGTCGGCAAATCCACGCTGGCGGTGCTGTATGCGTGGTGGCTCGCCGAGATCCAGCGTCGGTCCGTGTGCGTGATCGACCTCGACACGCAGGCGAACAGTTCGAAGTCGTTGCGCCAGTTCACGACCGGTCTCGAGGCGTCGCGGCTCTTCGATCAGGCTGCGCCAACCCCATTGCCAGCGGGCGGCCAGGCCGTCTCGCTCGTGGCGAGCAGCAGGTGCATGGCCGATGTCGAGCTTGCGCGGCCCGAGCTGGTGATCCCCGCGTTTCGTCGGAGCGTGACGCGCATGGCGCAGGACTTCGACGCCGTCGTGATCGATACGCCGCCGGCGCTGGGCCTGCGCATGAGCGCGGCCTTGATCGCGGCGACAGCGGCGGTCTGTCCCATTGAGCTGGAGGAGTACAGCATCGACGGGGTCACCGACATGCTCAAGACGATCTTCGGCCTCAGGCAGCGCCACAATCCGCAACTGCGGCTGGCCGGCATCGTTCTGAACCGGTTCAATCCGCGTTCGCTGCGACAGAAGGCGGCGATGCAGGAGCTGGCGGAGAACTTTCGGGAGTTCGTGATTCCGGCGAGGATCTCGATCCGCTCCGCGATTCCCGAGGCATTGGCCGAGGAGATGCCCGTATGGCGCCTGCCCAAGACCGCGGCGCGCGAGGCAAGTGCCGAGCTGATGAGGGTTTTCGAGCTGCTGCAGCAGCGCATCGACTGCTCCTGCGGCCCGGCACCTGAGCGCGAGGTGTGGGCATGAAGGGGCAGGGCAGCCTGGATCTGAGCGTGCTGTCCCAGTTCCGGGCCGCCGACCTGCTGGCAGTCGAGCCCGCGCATCCTGCCCTGGGCGAGCCGAAGGCGGTGGCGCTGCATCGCATTGAGCTGGATCCTTCCCAGCCGCGCCGATGCCTGCGCGACGATAGCCTGGAGGAACTGGCGGAGTCGATCCGACTGTACGGCGTCCTGGAACCTGTTTCCCTGCGGCGCCATCCCCGGCACGAAGACCGCTACATCGTCAATCGCGGGGAACGCAGGGTGCGGGCGGCGCGGCGGGCAGGCCTTGCCGCCATACCCGCCTTCATGGACGAGCGCTGCGATCCGTTTGCCCAGGCGGCGGAAAACCTGCACCGCGAGGACATGTCGCCCTTCGACCTGGCCGCTTTCATCGCCGAACGGGAAAGCGCCGGCTATTCGCGCGCGGAGATCGCGCGCCGTCTGGGCAAGCCCCGCTCCTTCATCACGGAGGCGGCCAGGCTCAACGATGCACCTGAAGCGCTGCGCCAGGCAGTCGAGCAAGGGCGCGTGGGGGCGGACGTCCGGGCGCTGTATCAGCTGGTGACTGTTGCACGCGAACGGCCTGAGGAATTACAGGCGTTGCTGGCACGCGGTGGCCCGATTGGACGGGCACGTGTCGACGAAATGGCCGGGCGCTCGGGATCTTCCGGGCCGAAGATCCCGACAGCACCAGCAGTGAATGCCACGGGCAGGCGGGCCAGCGGCGGGCGCACGGTGCTGATCGTGGAACACGGCGGGCGCCGCGGATCGCTGCGCATCAAGGCGTGCGACGGCAATGTGGGAGAGGTCCGCTTCGGCGATGGAACCCAAGCTTTGCTGCCACTGTCGCAATTGCAGCCCGTGTGCTGGGCGACCGAGGAATGAGGCGGGACCTGGGCTACGAGCGCGGCGGATCGCCTGGCGGCCCGTGGCGCTGCCGGTACTCCAGCGGCGTCATCTGCAGGCTGCGCAGGAACGCCCTGCGCATCACTTCCTGCGACCCATAGCCGCATTGCGCGGCAATGGTCTTGAGCGGGAGCTCGCTGGTCTCGATGAGACGCCGAGCCGCCTCGAGGCGCAGCCGGATCACCCCTTGCGCCGGCGTGACGCCGGTCTCGCGTCGGTAGAAGCGGGCAAAGGAGCGCGAAGACATGTGGACTTGCCGCGCCATGGCGGCGACACTGATCTTTTCGCTCAGGTGCGCCTCGATCCATGCGTGCAGCGTGACGATGCGCGGGGCGAGAGAAAGGCATTCGTGCCGCATGCGGCGGTAGCGCTTCTTGCCGTAACGGTGGCTGTGTCGTCCGCGCAGTCGCAACGCGACGGTGTCCGCGAACTGCCTGCCGCAGTCCTGCTCGATCCACGACAGGGCCAGATCCACGCCCTGGTTCGCATCGAAGTTCTGCCAGCCGCGCGCGGCCGCACGGATCGTGAAGTGAGCGGGAGACTGCACGTCGGCGACCGGTGTCGTCGGGAGCGCGGACGTGCGGGGTCGTCCCAGGCGGATCCGGGGCATCAGCGGCAGCAATGTCTTGCTCCCGAGCAGGGCGCAGCGCCTCAAGCGGCGTCGGCCGTTCGACAGCCACGCGCGCAGGCGCTGCATGCTTGTAGAACCATCCTCCACGGGGGCCTCATCGGGCATGCCGCTGAGAACGAGCGAGTTCGACGGGCCCGCCAGCTGCGGCGGCGGCAGTCTGGTCGAGAGTCCCACCCCGCCCGAACCCACGACATGACCGCCCTGGAGCGAGGTCAACCGGACGCCGTAAGCGGCGAGCCGGTGGTGACGCCTTTTTCGCAGGGCATTGGCGGCCTTGAACACGGCCATGATGCCGAGCACGTCGGCGAGCAGGAACCCGGGAAGCAGCAGGAACCAGACTTTGTGCATTGTTCAGGGCCACCGTCTCCATGTTGGAATCGATCCGCGCCTTGACCTACGCAAATCCTTGTGGGCCCCCGGGGCCCGCGTGATTGGCAGGATTGGTGGTCAATTTTGCTCACACGGGCGGCGCGCAGCTTCTAGACTTTCGAGCGCTGCGCCGCTGACGCGCCGCACCGGGCGCCATGTACATGCACAGACCGGTGCCGGCGCGGTTGGTTCCGCCGCCGGCGCGTGCGCCCGCCTGCCGCTCGTGGCGCAGGTCGACCCCGATGCGATGTCGACCGCGCGCGCACGCGCAAGGGAGGTGCCGTCGACCCAGGAAGAGCACCATGAATGATTGGACACAGGATGTTGTCGGCCGATTGGCCGAGGCGCGCGAGCCGGCCCAGGTGCTCGCGCAGATCAGCGCGGCAGCTAGGTCGCTCGGCTTCGAGCACTGCGCTTACGGCCTGCGCGTCTTTGTGCCATTCACCCGCCCCGAGACCTGGATGCTCAGCACCTACGACGAACGCTGGAGCAGGCGCTACATGGATGCGGGGTATCTCGAGATCGACCCCACCGTTGTCCACGGGGTGCGCAGCCGCGAGCCTCTGGTGTGGAGCGATGAGCTGTTCCGGGGCGCGGCGAGGATGTGGGATGAAGCGCGCTCGTTCGGCCTGCGGGTGGGGTTGGCGCAATCCGTCTTCGAGGCCGATGGGCGCGTGGGCATGTTGTCGCTCGCGAGGTCGAGCGAGCCTCTGACTTCCGCGGAGATGCGGACCAAGGACCCGATGCTCCAGTGGCTGGTGAGCGCGGCCCATCGCGCTTTCTGCCGCTGCTGCGGTTCGAGTCCGCTTGCGGGACTCGAACCGCTCACGAGCCGCCAGATCGAGATACTGCGCTGGACTGCCGATGGCAAGACGAGTGACGAGACCGCGGAGATTCTTGGCCTTTCCAAGACGACCGTGAACTATCACATCAGGAATATCATGATTGCCTTGCGTGTGAACAACAAGAACTCTGCCGTGGCGCTCGCTTCGCGTCTCGGGATCCTGAACTGACGATTGCTGCGGCGCCTGCTTGGCTGTGCGTGCGCTCATCGGGTGGTGTCGACGCAGCGGTCGGGGCGTGGACGCCAGGCCTTGTCGACGTCGATGTAGCAGGCGAACAGGTACGTGCCGTCGATCAGTACGGGCGGCGCTGCGCGGTGGGCCCTCAAACCCGCGCGGCGCAGGATGCGCTCGACGCCCAAGGGCGAGACGGAGATCAACCGCTGTCCGCCATGTCCCGCGACCGCCTGCATCGCCACGCTCAGCATGTCCAGTGCCAGCGACGATCCGTGGGGATCTTCGCTCGGCCCGAGCCGGGCGACGTCGACGGCGGCGAACCTCGACAGCTCCCAAATGTGCGGGGAACATGGTGCGGGAAGATCGCCCAGCAGTTGCGGGAAGACGCTGGCGAGCAGGTAGGGACGGTGCGTGGGCAGCAGGCGGCTCGTGCCGACGATCAGTCCCTGCGGATCTCGCGCGATCAGATAGATCGTGTCTTTCCGATCGAACTCGTCGAGTTCGAACCGGCCGCGCGTATCGAGCTTCCAGCCCAGCTTCTCGACAAAGACCTGGTGGCGGTAGCGCGCCATGTCGAGCAGCACTCCTGCGGAGAATGAATCGACGGTTCCTGCGATGATCTCCATGGCACCACCTCTTGTTGCTCGGGGTTCAATTACAGCCTGATGACGCACGCAGGGACACTGACAGAGTTGATAGGGCGCGGCCCGCCCGTGCAGTTGTTCGGTCCTGTGTCTACGCTCTACGCGCGGACTGGATGGTGAAGGCGCCGGCCACGAGGATCATGACGACGCCGACGGCCGCGATCGGCTGCGGCACGTCGCCCCAGATCGCGTACCCCAGCAGCATGGCCCAGAGGATGAGGCTGTAGCGGAAGGGAGTGACCACGGACAGGTCGACGCCTCGGCACGCAGCGATGAGTGCGTAGTTGCCGAGCGCTGCGCAGCCGGCTGCGGCCGCCAGTGCAGCGAGTTCACTTGCTCCGGGTGAGGCCCACTGCTCCGAAACACCCAGCAGCCCTCCGGCGATGCACACTGCGATCGTGGTCGCGACCGCGATGGTCGCCGAAGGGACCGCGGCGGGAATGCGCCGCGTCACCACGTCGCGAGCCGCCAGCGAGGCGGCGCACACGAGGGCCCACGCATAACCGGCGAAGGCGACGTCGAACCCCATGGCCGGCCGGATCACCAGCAGGACGCCGATGAAACCTGCCGCGGTCGCGATCAGCCGGCCTTTGCTCCAGGGCTCCCAGCCCAGCACCATCGTTATCACCGCAATCATGAGTGGAGCGGTCATCATGAGCGTGCTGACCGTCGCGAGCGGCGCGAACGTCAGGGCGAGCACGGACGCCAGCGCGGTGGTCACCTCCAGAGCGCAGCGCACGCCGACGATCGGTCGCAAGGCAGGCTTCCAGCCGCGCCAGGCCCCTCGGGCAATGCCCAGGAGAAGGACGCTGGCGAAGACGCCCCGCACGGCCAGAACCTGGCCGGGCGGCAGGCTGTGCGTGGTCAGTTTGACGCAGGCATCGTTGAGCACGTAGCAGCCCATGGCCACCAGCATGAGGCCAATCCCTCGGCGGTTGGCATCCGCGCTAGCCATTGTCGGACGGCGGGTGGTCCGTTGCTTCGCCTCCTGGCGCGGGGGAAGTGGATTGCGGCAGCTGCGCTGGCGTGGACGCGGTGGCCTCTTTCGCGGCCGCTGTGCCCGGCCGGGTCCCCAGCTGTGCCCCGCAGCGCCTCAGCACGTCCCAAAGCGCCTGTGCCTTGAGCACGATCTCCTCGACCTCCGCGTCCGGGTCCGACATCGCGACAATCGCGCCGCCCGCACCGATCGAGAGCTTGCCGTTGGCGATCACCATCGTGCGGATCACGATGTTGAGCTGCGCGGCGCCGTCGAACGAGAGATAGCCGATGCTGCCCGAGTAGATGCCGCGCGCGGCACCCTCGAGCTCGTCCAGGATCTTCATCGTGCGCACCTTGGGAGCACCGGTCATGGAGCCGCCCGGGAACGCGGCGCGCACGCAATCCACGGCTCCGAGGTCTGCACGAAGCCGACCGCGGATCGTACTGACCAACTGGTGCACGGTGGCGTAGGTCTCCACGGCGAACAGGCTGGGCACGTGGACGCTGTCCACCTCGCACACCCGGTTGAGGTCGTTGCGCAGGAGGTCGACGATCATCAGGTTCTCCGCGCGCGTCTTCTCGTCGGCGACCATCGCCTCGGTGACCACGAGATCTTCCGACGGCGTGGTGCCGCGCGCGGCTGTGCCCTTGATGGGCTTGGATTCGACCTCTCCGCTGCGCGATATGCGAAGGAAGAGTTCGGGGGACGCGCACAGGACGCTGCAGCCGCCCGCGCGCAGATAGGCCGCATAGGGTGCGGGGTTGCGCTTGCGCAGGACCCGGTAGATCTCCAGCGGATGGGTAAGCCCCTCGCCGACCAGCTGGTTCGTGAGACACACCTCGTAGGTTTCGCCTTGCAGGATCTCGTGCTGGCTGCGAAGAATCAGGTCGCGGTAAGCGCCGAGATCGATGCGCCATGCCACGGAGCGCAATCCGACGGCGGCATCGTGGGAGGAATTGCCGGCAGAGTCTTTGGCGCCAGGCCCTGCAGCGCTGAGGAGTTCCTGCATCCTCTGGATCCATTGCCGGTTCTCGTCGCACAGCGCCGATTGATCCAGGCAGACGATCCAGACCTGTTGCTCCATATGGTCGAAAGCGAGGAAGCGATCGGCAAGGATCCAGGTCGCGTCGGGCGTGTCGGCGTCGTGCGCGCGCGCACCGTCGAGTTCCCGCTTGAGCTCGTAGCCGAAGTACCCGACGAATCCTCCGGTGAACTCGAAGGGCAGTTCGATGCCCGAAGGCGGCTGCCTGGGGATGTGGTCGCGCAGGTAGTCGAAGATGCTCTCGCCGCGCATCTGCACCGTGCCGCCGCGCCGCACCTGCAATTCGCGCGGAGCCGTGCGGTAGACCAGCACCTGGCTGCGCGGACCGCTCGCATCGCCCATGAAGGAAAAGCGTGCGCGTCCCGCTTCGGCAAGGCTGCTGTCGAGCCAGAAGGCGCAGTCGCTCTCGCCGAAAGCCTTGATGAACACCGATTCGGCATCGGCTGCGGTGTCGAGGCATTCGGCATGCAACGACAGCGCCTGAGGGCCTTCGAATCGTAGCGTCTGACCGATGCCGTCGCGCGATTCGCGCCGCTGCGCCTGTGCGAGCCATTCCTCGCTCAATTCCCTGAAGTTGCGCAGCAGCCGCGCGCCGTACTCCGTGCAGATCGATTCGGGGTGGAACTGGACGCCCCACCACGGAAGCGAGACGTGGCGCAACGCCATCAACGTGCCGTCGGCCGTCCAGGCCAGCGGCTCTAGGCTGGAGGGAAGCTGTGTCACCGCCAGCGAGTGATAGCGCACCGCCTCGAAACGATCCGGAATGCCGCGAAAGAGGCCGCGCTGCGTGTGCGAGACGCGGTCAAGGCGCCCGTGCATGGGGCGCATCGCAAGGTCGACGCATGCACCGCAATGATGGGCGATCGCCTGGTGGCCCAGGCACACGCCCAGCACGGGCTTTCTGGAGCGTTGCAGCGCATCCGCCGAAATGCCCAGGTCTGCAGGACGCTGCGGCCGCCCGGGACCGGGCGAGATCACGATGTTGTCAAAGGACAGGCGCTCAACCTGATCCCAGCGCATCTCGTCGTTGCGCACCACGATGGGCGGTTGCGCGTTGGATGCTGCAAGGTACTGGTAGAGGTTGTAGGTGAACGAATCGTGGTTGTCGATCAAGAGGGTGCGCATCGGCGGCTCCTGGGCACTTGGCGGAGCTCGCATCGTTGGGCAACGCCGTGATCGACGCCACTGAGCTATTTGCCAGTTGCCTCGGCCCCGATTCGCGAGGTAGGCCTGCTGCGGCCAGTCCGTGCTGGGAGCCTTCGGGCCGCGCTTCTCCCGGGCGCTGGCGTCTTGCGCCTGATCGCTCGCGAGCAGAGGCGGTCGTGCGCGCCGCTCGCGGGCTCCGGCGATCACACGACGTCGATCACGCCCGGCAGCACCCGCTCATAGCGCTTCATCTTTGCCGCCTCGATGCCCAGCCAGGCCGCCACCTGCTGTGGCGACGTGCCACGTCGCAATTGACGCAGAGCGAAGGTGTGCCTCAGGCGGAACGAGCCGCCTTCGCGCGAATCCGTGCCGGCTTCCTCGAGCACGCGTTTCGCGCATTCGTACTGGGAGGGTTTCTGCCACTGCTTGCCGGTGCGCGTGGAGGGGAACAGGAAAGGCCCGACGATGCCGGCGTCCTTGCGCACGGTGAGCCAGTGCTGAAGCAACTCTGCGGCCCAGGGCGCGATGGGGGTCTCGCGCGCAGGTGAGTTGCCGTTGCCGGGGACCAAGAGCTTCCATGGGCGTTCCCTCACACGGCCGGCATGCGAGATCGGGGACGCCAGCGTCAGTGCGCGCACGTCCCCTGGCGTCAGGCCCGCGCCGAGCTGCAAGCCGACTGAAGTCCTGTTGCGCACTTCCTGCCACGTCATCGCGGCCTGCGTGTCCCGCGAAGTCCCCGGCCTGGGCCGCGCGGCGGACAGGAAGGCGATGAGTTGCCGGGCCTCTCCGACGGAGAGGTAGTCGGGCAACGGATCGGCATGCGCGGCATCGGCGTACCGCATCTCGGGGTTCGCCTTGATCCAGTCCGCTGCGGCCGTGTTGGGCTGGGCGTCATTGCGTGAGGCGTGGTGGCGCAGGACCCGATCGATCAACCGCATCAGGCGCAATGCATATCGGGGCGTGAGGGACAGATCGGAGGTCTTGCGGCCGAACCGGGCTGCCTGGAAGGCCTGCAGATCGGGTAGGTCTACGCAGGGCAGGGTGACCACCGGGACCTGCCCGAGGCACCATGCCGAGAACGCTTCCCACATGTCCTCATACACGGCCACCGAGCCCTCGCGGCGAAGCAGTCCGGCGCCACGCAGGTCAGCCAGCCAGGCCTCGAAGGCTTCTTTGAAGATGGCCGCATGTTGCGGGGGCGGGGCGTCATCGAAAAGGGAGAGGGTCAGATCTGCCATCGAGGAAAAGAGCGTCGGCGGAATAAACATACTAACGGCATCCGCTTCCTACTTGATGTGGGAATGCATGAATTGCTGTACACAAAGCGAGAGGCCAGCTTTATTAACGAGGCATCCCGTTAGTATGTTTTCTTCGGGCGGCCTTCTAGGGGCATGAGGAGCCTGTACCGGTGGTTCAACTTCCGTGAAGGCCACAGGTCATGGGGTGTCGTCGAGCACCAGCACTTCGTGGATGTCACTGGCCGCGTGACCTCCCGTCTTCAGACCGCCGCCAAACACGTGTGCTTGGCCGACCACGCGCTCTATCAGCCCTGCGATGGCGAGCAGGTAATCGTCGTCGTACCAGCGTCCCGCGAGCTGCAGTCCAATGGGCAGGCCGCTCGAACTTCTCCCGCAAGGCATCGACAGCGCCGGATGTCCGGTGAGGTTCATCGGGTAGGTGTACGGATACCACGCGCCACGGATAGTGCCGGCGGGTCGGCCGGCAATCTCGATCTCGCCGCTCACGTCCATGTCGATGGGCAGCGGGGGCGCAGATACCGTCGGAGAAACCAGCACGTCGAAGCGCTCGAGCAGCGCTTGCAACTCGCCAAAGCACCGGGTCTTGGCGAAGGTCGCGTCGTGCAGATCCACCGCGCTGTGACGGCGCCCCTTCTGCACCGCATCGATTAACGTCGCATCGAGCCGGTTTCCGAAGCGCTCGAGGTTGGCACCCACCCGCGCTGCCAGCATCGACTGCAGCACCACCAGGAAATGGCGCTCGAGCGCGACGAAGTTCAGCAGCACGTCCTCCACGATCGCGCCTTCGCGCTCCATGGCCCGCACGGCAGCGGTGGTCACGGCTTCGACCTCCGAATCGACCGGGTTACCCGCCGTGGGAAGCCACGCCACGCGCAGGCCTCGCAGCGACACTGGTGTCGCACGCCGCGGCATGGGTCCCCCCAGGCCGTAGGGGTCGCGCAGATCGAAGCCCTTGATCACGTCGAACAGCAACTGTGTGTCGGCGACGTCGCGCGCCATCGGACCAGTGAAGGAATTCGCGGAAAACAGATCGGGCGCCTGGAGGTTCGGCACCACACCGAGCGAGGCCTTGAGTCCGACGATGCCGCAGCATGAAGCGGGAATGCGGATCGACCCACCGCCGTCGGTGCCCAGCGCGAGCGAGCCCATGCCTGCAGCCACGGCCACGGCCGCGCCGCTGCTAGAGGCGCCCGGGGTATAGCGCGGATCGATGGGACTCAGCGTTCGTCCGAAGATTGGCGCGGCGGCGACCTGTTTGTGGCCGAACTCCGGCGTGGTTGTCTTCCCGATGAGGATGGCGCCGGCCGCCTTGGCGCGTGCCACGGCGACGGCATCCTCCTTCGGGACGAAGTCCTCGTAGATGGCCGACCCCATCGTCGTGCGCACGCCCGCGGTCAGCGTGAGGTCCTTGACCGAGTACGGTACGCCATGCAGCGGTCCGAGCATCTCGCCCTTCATGACCGCCGCCTCCGCCTGGCGCGCGGCTTCGAGGGCCTGCTCGCCCGTGACGGTGATGAAGGCATTGAGTTCGCGTCGCCCATCGATGCGATCCAGTGCCGAGCGCACGGCCTCCACGGGAGAGGCTTCCTTGTTGCGGATCAGCGCGGCGAGATCACGCGCGTGGTGGTCCATCAGGTCCATGTTCGTATCCTTGGAGCAGCAGGTATGGAAGGCTCAGAGCATCCAGCGGCCGCCGTCGATCAGCAGCGTCTGGCCGGTGATGAAGCGTGCTTCTTCGCTGGCCAGGAAGCGCACCGCAGCGGCCACGTCCTGGGGCGAACCGACGAAGCCCGCCGGGGTGTCGGCGACGATCCTCTTCAGGACTTCGGGCTTGAGCTTGTCATGTGCGCGCGTGCGTATGGCACCGGGGCACACGGCATTCACCGTGACGCCATGCGGGGCGAGCTCACGTGCCAGCGAGCGTGTGAAACCGACCACGCCCATCTTCGCGGCGGCGTAGTCGGCGAGGCCCACGTCGCCCGCGAAGGCGGCGTCGGTGCTCATGTTGACGATGCGCCCGAAGCCGCGGGCCTTCATGCCGGGCGCGATGCGGCGAGAGGCGCGCATTGTTGTCAGAAGCGACACCTCCAGCACGAATCGCCATACGGTCTCTTGCGATTCGACGAACAGGCCGCCGCGCTCGCGCGCGCTCTGGCCGACGTTGTTGAAGAGGATGTCCACCGGCCCTATGTCTTCCTCGACCTGGCCGAAAAAGGCAGAGACCACCGCGGCGTCGGTGCAGTCCCCTGGCACGCGCAGGCAGCGCGCCGCCATGTCCGGGTGCGCAGCCAATTGTTGGGTGAGCGGTGCGCAGTCGAGGTCCAGTACGGCGACGCGCGCGCCCTTGTCGAGGAGGTCGAGCGCGGCGGCTGCGCCGATGCCCTGGCCGCCTCCGGTGACGACGGCGATGCGTTGGTCGAAGCCCATGCCTGCCGCCTCAGTGGAAGGTGCGGCCGCCGTCGACGGCCAGCGCGGTGCCGGTGATGTAGCTGGCGCCGGGGCCGCTCAGGTAGAGCACGGCCTCGGCCACTTCCTCTGGTGCCGCCACGCGACCGAGCGCGTAGCGCTGCCGGATCTCCTCCAGTGCGCCCTGTGGATCCTCTGCGTGCTCATAGCTGCTGCGGAACAGCGGCGTGTCGATGGCGCCGGGACATACCGCGTTGACCCGGATGCCGTCGGGTGCCGCCTCGATGGACAGCGCCTTGCCGAACATGATGACGGCCGCCTTCGTCGCGCAGTATGCCGTGCGGTTCGGCAGCGGCCTCAGCCCCGCGCCGGAGGAAATGTTGACGATGCTGCCGCCTCCGGCCGCGCGAAGGTGCGGCATGGCGGCGCGGCACGTCAGCATCGGGCCTGTGAGATTGACCGCCAGCGTGCGGGCCCATTCGTCGTCGCCGGTCTGTTCCAGCGGCTTGAGCGAATCGACACCGGCCGAGTTCACCAATGCATCGAGGCCTCCCAGCCAGTGGACGGCATGGTTCATTGCGGCCGTCACGGCCTGAGAGTCTGTGACATCGCACACCAGCGGCAACGCGGCGTCCCCCAGGGCTTGGGCGCTGGTCTGCAGCCGCGATGCATCATGGTCGAGCAATACGGTGCGAGCGCCCCGCGCCAAGGCCAGGCGGGCCACTGCGAGCCCGATGCCGCTGGCGCCGCCGCTCACGACGAAACGCCGGGGCGCGGAGGCTGCGGTGCTCATGCCGGTACGGCCGGGGTGGCCGCCTTCAGGCGCGGGCGCATGTCATCGGAGATGCGGTCGCAACGATCGATCCATACCTCAGAGTGGGCCAGCGCGTGCTCGATCAATCCTTCGAGCACTTTCAGCCGCGATGGCTGGCCGATGATCTGCGGGTGCATGCCGACCATCATCATGCGATCCTCGGCGTAGAGCATGTCGAACTCGCTCTTCCACGCCTCCAGCGCGGCAGAGGGTGCTTGCAGCGTGCGGCCAGGCAGCGTGATGGAGTACTGGAAGAAGGGCGCGTCGTCGAGCACCCAGCGAAAGGGCAACTCCACGATGTCGGTACGCTCGCCCCCGATCTCCAGCAGGTAGGGCGAGTCATCGTCGAAGAAGTTCGAGGAATAGTCGAAGCCGTATTCCTTGATGAGATCGAGCGTGATGCTGCTGAACTCCGCCGCCGGGGAGCGCCAGCCCCGCGGGCGGGCGCCTGTCAGGCGCGTGAGCGTCTCCATGCCGCGCTCCATTTCCTCGCGCTCCTCGGCCGGGCTGAGGCTGACGATCCAGCGATGGCTGTAGCTGTGATGGGCCACCTCATGGCCCTTGTCGACCACCTCGCGCACCAGCTGGGGATGCTTGTCGGCCACCTCACCGGGGATGAAGAAAGTGCAGGAAATGCCATAACGCGCCAGCAATGCGAGGATGCGCGGCATGCCCACCTTCCAGCCATAGGCGCCTTGTGACATGAGGATGGGGCGCTTTGCGTTGCCGGGATCGCGTCCGGTCCACATGGTCTCCGCGTCGAGATCGAAGGTCAGCATGAGCGGGAAGCCTTTGCTCGTGGTCGGCATCAGAAAACTCCTTGGGCGGATGTCGAGGTGAACGACATGAGGGCGGGGTGGGTCGACGAGGCGGGGGAAGCGTCCGGGCGCCTCAGACGTGCTTGTGAAAACCTGTCCATCGCTCGGCCAGCAGCAGTGCGACGCCGGTGGCCACGATCAGCAGGGTGGATACAGCCGCCACGCTCGGATCCACCCCCTGTTCGACGGAGGTGAATATCTTCACGGGCAGCGTGGTCTGGCTCGCCGACAGCAGGAACACCGAGACCGGCACGTTGTCGAGCGAGGTGATGAAGGCGAAGAGACCGCCCGCGACGAGGCCGGGCTTCACCAGTGGCAGCGTCACCAGGCGAAAGCTCGTGAGGCCGTCGGCGCCGAGCACGCGCGCCGCATCTTCGAGCGACTCGTCGACCGCAGCGAGGCTGCTGAGGCTGGCGCGCACCACATAGGGCGCCGTGATGACCACGTGCGCGATCCAGAGCCCGAACGAACTGCCACGCAGGCCGGTGATCGTGTAGTACTGCAGCAGCGCGACGCCCAGCACCACCGATGGCAGGATCAGCGGCGCCATGAACAGGGAGGTGAGCGCCGCTGCACCTGGCACCATGCGGCGATGGATGGCGTAGGCCGCGACCAGTCCCAGCACCAGGGCGGCGGCGGTCGAGGCGCCTGCCAGCCACACGCTGGTCCAGGCAGCGCTGAGGTATTCCGGATCCCGCAGCACGACGTCGAACCAATGGAAGGTAAGACCCTTGGGCGGGATCGTGAGATAGGCGGTCCTGCTGAAGGCGGCCAGCATCACCACCAGCACCGGCACCTGGAGGAACATCACCACCGCGATGGCGGTGGCCGCGAGCAGCGGCATCTTCCTGTTCTCGAGGTTCATGCGTGACCTCCCCAGCGCTTGAGCACGCGGCTCGAAAGGCCGATGACCGCCAGCGTCAGCAGGGTCAGGGTGAAGGACATCGCGGCGCCCGCCGGCCAGTCGAGGGTCTGCAGGAAGTCGTCGTAGATCAGGGTCGCCATCACCTTGTAGGTGGGGCCTCCCAGCATGCGCGGCGTGACCAATGCGCTGATGGTCAGTACGAACACCAGGATCGAGCCCGACAGGATGCCGGGCGCGCTCATCGGCAGCGTGACCGACCAGAACACGCGCAGCCGGCTCGCGGCCAGCGTGTACGCGGCAGCCTGCACGTCCTTGGAGATCGCCTGGATGGCAGGCACCAGCATCAGGACCATGAACGGCAGGAAGATGTGCGACATGCCTACGAGCAGGCCGAAGAGGTTGAACATCATCTTGATCGGCCGCTCGATCAGACCCATGTCGATCAGCAGGTTGTTCACCAGGCCGCGGTTGGCCAGCAGGGCGATCCATCCGAAGGAGCGAACCACCAGGTTCAGGAGCATCGGAAAGATCACGAGCATGGTGAGCGCGAGGCGCATCTTCGGCCCCGCGGTGGCGATGTAGCAGGCCAGCGGATAGCCCATCAGCAGACAGATCAGCGTCACGCCGAAGCCCAGCACCAGGGTGCGCACGACGACCTCGCGGTAGTACTCGTCGGTGACGATGCTGGTGTAGTTGGAAAGCGTCCAGGCCGAGGAGATGCCCGTGCCCGGCTCGTACGGATGCAGGCTCAGCGGCACCATGAGCAACACCGGCGCGACGAAGGCCAGCAGCAGCAACAGGAGCAGCGGCGACGCCAGCAGCGCACCATTCGCCTTGCGCGCCGTCATGGCGCAGCCCGTACGCCGGCGGGAGCGGCAGGCGTCACGTAGACATGCTGCGGGTCGATGCTCACGCGTGCAGGCGCGTCGACCGACAGCCCCGCATGCGGGCCATTGGTGGCAGCTTCGGCAAGGAGTTCGATGCCGTCGAATGAAAGCAGGTACTGCACCCGTGCGCCGACGAAAGAGCGCATGGCGACGCGGCCCGACAGGGCATGCGCGTGCGAGGAAGGCGTTTCGCCGAAGCAAATGTCCTCTTGGCGGATGACCACGTCCACGGGGCTGCCGGGCGCCAAGCCGTCCGCGCCCGACGCCGCGAGCACGGGACCGTCGTCGAGCTGCACGCCGGCACCGCCCGACGGCGTGCGCGCAACCCGGCCAGCGAGGCGATTCGGTCGGCCGATGAAGCTTGCAACGAAGCCGGTGGCAGGACGGTGGTAGATGGCTTCGGGTGTGTCGAATTGCTGCACAACGCCGTGCGCCAGGACACACACGCGGTCGGACATCGACATCGCCTCGCCTTGGTCGTGCGTGACGAACAGCGTGGTGATGCCGACCTCCCGCTGGAGGCGCTTGAGCTCGATCTGCATCTCGTCGCGCAGCGAGGCGTCGAGATTGGACAACGGCTCGTCGAAGAGGAGGATGCTCGGCCGCGGCGCAATCGATCGCGCCACCGCCACGCGCTGCTGCTGGCCTCCGGAGAGTTGGCGCGGCATGCGGTCACCCAGCGCGGACAGGCGTACATCGGCCAGCGCCTGGTCCACGCGCCGCTTCAGTTCGTGGCCCTGCACGCCCTGGCGTCGCAGCCCGAAGGCGACGTTCTCGAACACGCTCATGTGCGGGAACAGCGCGTACGACTGGAAGACCAGGCCGATGTTGCGCTTGTTGGTGGGCAGCGCCGTGATGTCGCGGCCGTCGACCAGGATGCGCCCGCTGGTGGGCTCGATCAGGCCGGCCACCATGCGCAGCACGGTCGTCTTGCCGCAGCCCGAGGGACCGAGCAGCGAGATGAATTCGCCGTCGTGCACGCTGAGGGAGACCGACTTGGCGGCGGTATGAGCGGTAGGGCCCGGGTAGTGTTTCTCGAGACGATCGAGCGTGAGTGCCGGCATGGCAGTCGGTCCAGGAGTTGGTGTGCAAGGCGTCGCGAAAGCTTCAGCGGGCAACCTCGCGCTGCCAGCGCTTGGTCCAGTCGGGAAGCGACTTGGCCACGACCTCCGGGTCGGGCAGCCACAAGTTGTCGAAGGTCTCCTTGTACGGAACGATCTTGGCAGCCTTGTCGCTGAGCTTGACCTGTGTGTTGACCGGGCCTGCGTACTTGCGTTCGGCGAAGCAGGTCTGCCCTTCCTTGGACAGCACCTCGTCGATGTACTTGAGCGCAAGCGCGGGCGATTTCGCACCCTTGGGTATCACCAACGCAGGCAGGATGCCCACAGCACCTTCCTTCGGGTAGACGATGGCCAACGGCAAGCCCTTGTCGATGGCGGAGCCAGCGCGATCGGGATACCAGACGGCCGCGGCGATCTCCTGGCGCTCGAAGAGCGACACGATCTGGTCGGCCTGCGTGTAGAGCGTGACCGAGGACTTCGCGATCGGCTTGACGGCCGCGAAACCCGCGTCCATGTTCGCGAGCGTGCCGCCCTTCATCCTGTTGAGCGCCATCAGGAACTGCGAGCCTGAGGTGCCACTGATGTCGCCGATGGCAAGTCGCCCGTCGTACTCGGGCTTGGCGAGATCGGCCCATGAGGAGGGGGGCGTCTTGATCTGCTTGGTGTCGTAGACGATGACGGTCGCACCGGTCATGAACACCACGTACTGCCCGTCCTTGTCGAGCGCACGCGGAGAGATCTCAGCGGCGTTGGCAAGTTTGGCTTTGTCGATGGTCTCCAGGAGCCTCTCGTTCTTGAGCTGCGCTGCGAGCGAGTTGTCGATGTAGACCATGTCGAAGTCGGACTTGCCGCCCGTGGCGCGGATCGAGGCCGCAAACTGCGAAGAGCTGCCGAGCTTGAGCGAGACCTTCGCGCCGGTTTTCTTTTCGAACGAGCTGATGTGGCAGGTCTTGGAGTCATCGGCGAACGAACCGCCGAAGATACCAACCACGAGCTCCTCGGCGTGTGCTGCACCGGCGAACACGGCGGCGACAAAGCCGGAAACGAGACAACGCGAGAACGTGCTTTTCATGAAGAGCTCCTGTAGGGCCGAGGGCCTGATGGCTGCGTTGGAATTCACTTTATCTTTCACGAAAGATAAATGCAAGGCATTTAAGATAGGGACCAACCCGAGCCGTTTCACTGCACCAAAATGGCGGTGCAGTCGCATCAACCATGAGAGAAAGACGTCATGCCGCACAAGAAGGAAGCATCGAATCGACGTTCGCCCCAGGCCGATGCGCAGCACCGACCCGACCCCTCGGGAACCGCCGGGAGCGCCTTCGTGGATCCGGAGGCAAATGCAGATGTCGACCTGGTGGAGCGTGGCATCCGGCAGTGGCAACGCGAGCGTCCCGATATCGACAGCAGCGGCAAGGCCGTGGTCGGCCGCCTGCTCAGGCTCGAGGAAGTGGTGCTGCGCACACTGAACCAGGTGCTGGAGCCCTTCGAGCTGAAATACCAGGAGTACGCCGTGCTCGCGACGTTGCGCGTGGCCGGTGCCCCTTACCGGCTTTCGCCCTCGCGCTTGCAGAGCACGCTGCTGTTCACTTCGGGCGGCTTGTCGAACCTGCTCAAGCGGCTCGAGAAGGACGGATGGATCAAGCGCTCCATCGACCCGAATGATGGTCGCGGTGTATTGGTCAAGCTCACGGTCAAGGGAATTCGCCTGGCCGACGAAGCGATGCCACGGCATGCGGCCGCGGAATTGCACCTGCTGCGAATGTTCGATGTGTCTCAGCGCAATGCACTCGCAGCTCTGTTGAGCCGGATGATGACCGAGAATGCACCGGAGACGGGGCCGATCCTCGCAGCGGGCAACCCGGTCCCCTCGACGAGCAGCCCTTTACGTGACTGAGACGATCGCGCGGGAAAGAAGACAGGGCGTTCTCGATTCCGCCGGTCTCTGACCTCTTCGTCGTTGACCGCTTCCTGAACGCGGCCGTGCTAGGTCTCCTGGCAATGTCCAGGCCGGTGATCTCCGCCGAGGAATTGCTTTCCGATTTGGCCGCGGCCTGCGCCGTATTCGCGCGAGGCTGCTACAGTAGGGTGGACGAGGTCGCAAAGCCTCGACATTGACATGGAGCAGTGAAGCTCCCAGCGGCCGCCGTGGCCGCTGGGAGCTTTTTTCTTTTGGAGTTCGGAAATGACCAGATCCACAGCACAGCCTTGGCGTGTCGGGGTGCTCTTCTCTTCCACGGGCGTTACTGCGGCCGTGGAACGAACCCAGCAGGCCGCCACCCTGCTGGCGATCGAGGAAATCAACGCAGCAGGAGGGGTGCTCGGCAGGCCGGTCGAGCCGCTGGTCCACGATCCGGCTTCACGCCCTCCGCGCTACCGCGAGTTGGCCAAGCAGCTGTGTGACGAAGCGGGTGTGCCGGTGATATTCGGATGCTATATGTCGAGTACACGCAAGGCGGTGCTGCCCGTGGTCGAGGCGCACCGCGCGCTGCTGTTCTACCCGACTCTGTACGAAGGCTTCGAGTATTCGCCCAACTGCGTTTACACGGGCGCGGCACCGAATCAGAACTCGGTCCAGCTCGTGCGCTACCTGGCAAGCCATTTCGGCAAGAGATTGTTCTTGATTGGATCGGACTACGTATATCCCTACGAGTCCAATCGAATCATCGCGGACCTGTTCAGGCAAGCCGGCGGTGAGGTGCTGGACGAGATGTACATCCCGCTGCGGGTGGCAGACATCGATATGGCCAAAGTCATCCGGCGGATCGAGGTCGCCAAGCCCGACGTCGTCTATTCGACGGTCGTGGGCGACGGCATTGCACGCTTCTACGAGGCCTACCGTGCGGCAGGCTTTGACCCGAATACGCACCCGATCGCCAGTCAGTCGACACAAGAGGCGGAGATCGCCCAGATGTCGCCACGGGCTGCCGCGGGCAGCATCACGGCGGCGCCGTATTTCTCGACACTGCAGACACCGGAGAACCTCAAGTTCGTCGCGGCCTGGCGCAAGCGCTTTGGCACAGGTTTGCCGATCACCGCCTGCGCCGAGTCGGCCTACTTCCAAGTGATGCTCTATGCGCAGACCCTTGAGCGTGCTGGCAGTGATCGGCTTGAAGCGATGCTGCCTCACCTGCACGAACATGAATTTGATGCGCCTCAGGGGAAGGTGCGAATCGATCAGGAAAATCACCACACCTATCTATGGCCGCGTGTCGCGCGCGTGGATGCACAAGGGGTGTTCCAGGTCGTTGACGACCCGGGATTACGGGTCAAACCCGATCCGTACATGTACGAGAGTCGCTTCGACCCGCTGGCGGGGCGTCCGGCGTGAAGGAGGCAGGGCGCCATGACCATATCGTTGCTACGAGAGCTGCCCGAACTCAAGATCGTCGTCGTCCACCCGCCTGACGAGGAAGGAGATGCGCTGGTAAGCCACTTGCGCCGTGTCGGTTGCATGGTCACGACGGCCTGGCCCATGCCCGCCAGCGTGCCCCCCAACGTCGATGTCCTCTTCTTGCTGGTGGAGGGGGAGGCGCGTCATGCAACCGAAGCGTTGCTCAAGACGCTGCCCAGACCTGAGCCGACGGTCATCGCCATCTTGAACTACGAGGATCCCACGACCTTGCAGCTGGTTCTCGAGAGTGCCGCATTTGCGGTGGTGCAAAAGCCAATCAAGCCATTCGGCCTGCTGGCGCATCTTGTGACCGCGCGAAGCCTATGGGCCGAGCGTCAGGCCATGCTCAAGGAAAACCGCAAGCTGCGTCGCAAGATCACGAGCGACCAGGCCATGAGCCGCGCCAAGACGATCCTGATGGCCTCCAAGGGAATCAGCGAGGTCGAGGCCTACCAGGCGATTCGGGCACAGGCAATGGCCAAGCGCCTGTCGATGGAACAGATTGCGAGTTCGATCATCAACATGGAAATCCTGTTGCAACCGCCGCCCTAACTCGTTAGCATGAACGTACCGAGTCGGCGTGCCGATTCGGTGGTCGCATCCCCTTGATATTCAGGCGCCGATGCGACCGGCTCCGGGAACCATGTGTGTTCTCCGTGCCACCTGGCAATGAAGCCCACGCCGCGGTGTAAACCGCGTTGTGGGTTTTTTTTCGCCTGAAACCGACAGTGTTGTCGGCTGGTCCGTTAGTCGAGCTCATCAACCATTCGGCAGCGCATGGTTCGCTGCGTCACGTCCTGAGGTCCCCTATGTTGCAAACCAACCGTCGCCACTTTCTTCTTTCCTCGGCTGCATCCGCGACCGCGCTTGCATCGCCGGCCCTCATTCGGCCTGCGTATGCAGCCGACACCATCAAGGTCGGCGCGCTCTATTCGCAGACCGGCGGACTCTCCATCGTCGAGAAGATGCTCGCCAACGGCGTGCGCATGGCCGTCGCGGAGATCAATGCCGCAGGCGGTGTCATGGGCCGCAAGGTCGAGGTGGTGCTCGAGGATGGGGCCTCCGATCCGAAGACTTTCAACGAGAAGGCTTCCAAGCTGATCACGCGCGATCGTATCGAGACCGTTTTCGGCTGCCATACGTCGGCGAGCCGCAAAGCGGTCCTGCCAGTCTTCGAGCGACGCAACGCGATGCTTTTCTATCAGACCCACTACGAAGGCTTCGAGTGCTCGAAGAACGTCGTCTACAGCGGGGCGGTCGCCAATCAGCAGCTGGCCAACTACATCCCTTGGATCGTGGAGAAGCTGGGCAAGAAGAAGTTCTTCATCGTCGGCTCGAACTACGTCTATCCGCGCGAGATGTCCAAGGTCAGCAAGAAGCTGATCGAGCAGGCCGGTGCCAAGTGGATGGCGGACGAGTACCTCGAACTCGGTCATTCCGAATGGGCCTCGGTGGTGCGAAAGATCAAGGAGTCTGGCGCCGACGTGGTGCTCTCGCACGTGGTCGGGGACTCGCTCGTGGCCTTCTACCGGGAATACAAGAATCAGGGGATGTCTCAGGCAGCGGTGCCGATCTGCGCCACGGTGATCAGCGAGATCGAGATTGCAGCAATGGGTGGCGAATATGCGGCCGGCAGCTACACCTCGGTGCCTTACTTCATGTCCATCGACACGCCGGCCAACAAGTCCTTCATCGAGCGCTACCGCAAGTTCGTCAACGACCCGAAGGCCGTCACCTATCACTCGCTCGAAGCCGCGTACTTCCAGGTCTTCCTTTGGAAGCAGGCCGTGGAAGCCGGCAAGGCCACGACAGCCGATGCGATCCGCGCCAACATCGGCGGTCAGAGCTACGACGCGCCCGGCGGCAAGGTTCGCATCGATCCGGAAAGCCTGCACGCATGGGTCACGCCGCGCATCGGCCAATGGCAGGCCGACGGCCAGAGCAAGGTGGTCGATGCCAGTCCCCAGCCGGTTCGCCCGCTGCCGTACTTCGCCTATGGCGAGACCGATGCCAACCTGATCTGCAAGCGAACGGGTGCTGCCCCGGTCAAGGCCTGAGGCGCGCCCGACCTGCAAGGCGCTCGCATTGCAGGTCAAGCCTTTTCGAGAGAAAGACTTCCGATGCTGGATGTAATACTGATCGGGCTCAGCATGGGCTCGATACTCCTGCTGGCCGCGTTGGGACTGGTCATCATCTATGGCGCGATGGGCGTGGTGAACATGGCCCATGGCGAGATGATCATGATCGGTGCCTATGCCGCCGTGATGGCGAAGATATGGCTGGGCTTCGGCCTCTTCGCCGCGATCCCGATCGCGTTCATCGTGTCGGGCGCCCTGGGCCTGCTGATTGAGCGCTGCGTGGTGAGGCGCCTGTACGGCCGGCTCGGCGACACGCTGCTCGCAACCTGGGGGGTGGCCATCCTGATCCAGCAGGCGGTGCGCCTCGAAGGTGGCTTGGCCTTCTTCGGCATCCATATCGAGGGACTCGGGCCGGGGCTGCAAAACATGCCCATTCCACAGATGCTCCAGGGCGCGGTCATGATCGGCAACACCCCGATCAACGCCTATCGCGCGTTCATCGTGGCCAGTACTGTGGTGCTGACCTTCGCAACGTGGCTGCTCCTGTATCGCACGCGCATGGGCCTGCAGGTGCGCGCCATCATTCGAAATCCACGCATGGCCGCCGCTTGCGGCATCGATGTGCAGCGGGTCAATGCATGGACCTTTGCCTTCGGTGCCGGCCTGGCCGGCGTCACTGGTGTGCTTGTGGCGGGCTTCAAAACCGTATCCCCCGACATGGGAACGGCACTGGTGGTCGACAGCTTCCTGGTGGTGGTGTCGGGCGGCGTCGGCAGCCTGCTCGGGGCGATCGTCACCTCGGTCGGACTCGGAGAGGTGACCGGCGTGGTCGCGGCGTTCAGCAACGACATCCTCGCCCGTGCGGTGGTGTTCGGCCTGGTGATCCTTCTCATCATCGTGCGCCCGCAGGGGCTGTTCTCGTTCAAGGGGCGGTGACGGCCATGGGAACCTCTCTGGACAAGCGCCTGACCGTTGCCGCGTATGTACTGTTCCTGGGCATGGTCTTGCTGGCGCCGCTCGTGCTCGACGGCTTCGGATTGAACCGGCTTGCCAAGTATCTGGTGTTCGGCGTGCTCGGCATCGCTGTTGCCATGTGCTGGGGCTATGCCGGCATCCTCAACCTGGGGCAGGGCCTCTTCTTCGGCTTGGGAGCCTACATGCTCGCCATGTCGCTGAAGATGGCGAGCCCGACCAGCCTGCAGCATGGAGGCGCGAATCCCGTGCCTGATTTCATGTTGTCCAACGCCGAGCCTGGCGCGACCGTGGATCTGTGCTGCATCAATCAGGGCTCGTTCCTCTGGCTGCCTTTTCGATCGCAGGGATTCGGCATCTTCATGGGCGTGGTGTTACCGGTGCTGGTGGCCTTCGTTCTGGGGAACGTGTTGTTCCGCAAGCGCATCGCGGGGGTGTTCGTATCGATCGTCACGCTCGCGCTGGTATTGCTGGTGCGCCTCCTGCTGGTGGACGCGCAGCCGCTGACCAATGGGTTCAACGGGCTGTCTGACCTCGCCTGGTTGCGTGTTGGCGCGTACGAATTCGACCCTTACAGCGTATCGACCTACTACCTGGTCGCGTTCACGCTCGCATTCGTACTGATCGGCGCGCGTGTCTTGCTCGCTACGCGCGCGGGCGTCATCCTGCGTGCGACCTCGGGCGATCCGCAGCGCGCGCGCTACCTGGGATTTGACGTAGCGCACTATCAGACCTTCTTCTTCGCGTTGTCCGCGGCCGTCGCCGCCGTGGCCGGCATGCTCTATGTGGTGGTGGCCGAGTTCGCGTCACCCACTTTCATGGACCTGAGCTTCTCGATCACGATGGTGGTATGGGCTGCGGTGGGGGGACGAGGCTCGTTGCTGGGCGCGTGCGTCGGCGCGATCCTGATCAACATGCTGGAGGCGACTGCGAGCGAAACGCAGTCGTTGGTCGAAGCCTGGCGTGTCATCGTGGGCATGACCTTCGTGCTGGTGGTGCTCTACCTGCCCAAAGGCATCGGTGGCTGGGCTCACGAGCTGATTGCGCGCTTCGACCATCGCGCGCGCAGTCGTACGGCTGGGGGGAAGTCATGACCGCGCTCGAACTCCAATCGCTTGGCGTGAGCTTTGGTGGTTTCAAGGCCGTGGATGGCGTCTCGCTGCGCGTGGCCGACGGCGAATTGCGCGTGCTGCTGGGCGCCAACGGTGCGGGGAAGACGACCTTGATGGACCTGATCTCGGGCAAGACTGCGAGTACGACGGGCCGTGTCGTGCTTTATGGGCGTGACCTGACAAATTGGCCTGAATACCGGATCGCCCGTGCGGGCATCGGCCGCAAGTTCCAGATTCCCAGCGTGTTCCGCGAACTCTCGGTGCGTCACAACCTGTGCGTGGCTGCGAGCCGGCAGCCTTCCATCTTGCGCAATCTGCGATGGGGCTTCGGGCATGGCATCGATGCCCGGGTGGATGAGATCCTCGGCCTGATCGGCCTTGAATCCGAGCAGCGTCAACTCGGTGGCGACCTCAGCCACGGGCAGACTCAGTGGCTGGAACTGGGACTTTTGATCGCGCAGGACCCCAAGGTGATCCTGCTCGACGAGCCCACAGCCGGCATGACGGCCGCCGAAACGCGCAAGACCGCGCAGATTCTCAAGAGCCTGCGCGGACGCCACACCATCCTGGTGGTCGAGCACGACATGGCTTTTGTGCGCGACATCGCCGAGCGCATCACCGTGCTGCATCTGGGTCGCGTGCTAGCCGAGGGAAACGTCGCCGAGATCGAGCGAGACCCCCGCGTGCGACAGGCCTATCTGGGATCCCACGGAATTGCATCGCCATGCTGACACTCACGAATCTTGACAGCTACTACGGCCGCAGTCATGCGCTGCACGACGTCAGCCTGGTCATTCCCAAAGGAAAGATCACAGCCATCCTCGGGCGCAACGGCATGGGCAAGACGACCCTGCTGCGCGCGCTGATGGGAACCATGGTGAACTCGACCGGCCGCATCGAGCTCGAGGGGCTGCGCATCGATGGTCTGCCCACGCACCTGCGCGCTCGTGCCGGTATCGCCTATGTGCCGCAGGGGCGCGAGATCATCCCTGACTTCACCGTCCGTCAGAACATTCTGATGGGCGCCTTCGCAGGGCGCGGTCCGCGCACGATCCCTCCACTGGCGCTCGAACTGTTTCCGTATCTCGCAGCGAATTTGGAACGGCCAGGTGGTGTGCTGTCCGGTGGCCAGCAGCAACAACTCGCCCTGGCGCGCGCTTTGGCGATCCAGCCAAGCGTGATGCTGCTCGACGAGCCCAACGAGGGCATCCAGCCTTCGATCGTGCAGGAGATCGAGGCTGCGATCTCGCGCATGAATCGCGAATTAGAGCTCACGATGGTGCTGGTGGAGCAGAACATCGACTTCGTGCGCCGGGTCGCCACCAGCTTCGCGATGTTTGAGAAGGGAGCGATCGTCGAGGGCGGGCCCATCGAGATGCTGAGCGACGAGATCGTCGACCGCCATATGACCTTCTGAGCGAGGCGCTGCCCTGTCCTTCATTTCTTCCGTCTTCTTCACGAAATCCACGCGAACTTCACCGCCATGAACCAGATCACCCCCGACATCGACCTCACGACCCTGACCATCGACAGCGTCCAGGAGGGCTTCCGTAGCGGCCTCTTCAGTGCCGAGTCGCTTGCACGCGCTTGCCTTGCCCAGATCGAGACCTGGAACGCGCGCTACAACGCCATCATCTTCCTCAACGACGAAGCCGTCGACGACGCGCGTGCCATTGATCGTCGACGCGAAGCCGGCGAAGTGCTGGGCCCGCTCGCAGGCGTTCCTGTCGTGATCAAGGATCCGATGGACATGGTCGGCTTTCCGACGACGGCCGGCTGGGCCCTGTTGCACAGCAAGACCGGGGGGGTCGACCTGATGCCTGCGACCGACGCTCCCGTCGTGGCGCGCATGCGCGCCGCCGGCGCCGTCATCCTCGGCAAGACCAACGTGCCGATCTTGAGCCACACGGGAACGCATGCGGACGACAGCTGGGCGGGCCCTACGCTCAACGTCGTCATGCCAGATCGTGTGCCTGGAGGAAGCAGCGCCGGTACTGCAACGGCGGTGGGCGCCAGCATGGCGGTGCTGGGACTCGCCGAGGAAACGGGGGGCTCGATCCAGAATCCGGCTTCGGCTCAGGATCTGGTCGGCATCAAGCCGACGATCGGGCTGGTGCCCAACGCCGGCGTAATGCCGCTGTCAGGCAATCGGGACGTCGTGGGGCCGATCGCCCGTACCGTGAAGGATGCGGCGCTATGCCTGGACGTGCTGGCGGGTTACTCCGCAGAAGATCCCAAGACCTTGGCCGGTGTCGGCAAGAAGCCGGTGGGCGGCTACACGTCGAAGTTCGGCAGCCGCACCCTGGAGGGAGCACGCATCGGGCTGTATGGTCCCGGCTGGCGCACTCAGCCGCTGTCCAGTGAGGCGAACGGCCTTTACCTGCGTGCCGCCGAAGAGCTCAAGGGCCGTGGCGCGGTGCTGATAGAGGATCCATTCGCTGGCACCGGATTCGCAGACCTGCGCCAGCCAACGCCGCCGCTCGCGAACTTCGATGCCCGCGGGATGGAATCGGTGCCCTATGACCTGCAGAAGTACCTCGAACGATTGGGCCCCGATGCGGCGCTCAAGTCCTTCGCCGAGTTCGCCGAAGCGACCCAGAGGGAGTCCGCCTTCGGACCGAAGGGTGTGCTGAGCTATCTGCACAGCCTGCCGCAGTTCTCAGCATCCCTGAAGTCGCCAACCATGCCGCCCGACCTTTCGGAATTCATCGCGCTGAAGGAGGCCTATCTGCGCATCGTGGACGAGGTGTTCGAGCGCGAGCAGCTCGATGCGCTGGTGTTTCCTCAGATGCGAGAGGAGTTGCCTGCGGTGAAGACTGGCACCATTCAGGAAACCACGGTGGGCGAACTCAACATCGCGGGCCTTCCGGCGGTCACGGTGCCGGCAGGCTACTACGCGTCAGGTGCTCCTTTTGGTCTGTTGTTCATCGGTCCGCTCTGGAGCGAAGCGGTGCTGCTCGCCTTGGCGCACGACTACGAGAACGCAACCCGGCATCGCAAGCCGCCCCGTCTCTGCGGTTCTTGAGCCGTTTCGGAGGCGCGGAGGGCGGCCTCGAGCATGGTTGCTGCCGCTTGTAGAGAGATTCGGAGCTGGCCAGTGCAGGCAAGAGCACATCTACAAGCGGGTCAACAAGGCGACGCGAAACACAGTGCGTCGCAGCGTTGTGCTGCACAGGAGATGCTCATGATTCCGGAGTTCGCCTGAACGGATCCAAATCCTCCCATGTTTGTGTGTTCCTCTACAGCGGAGCGAGCCTCAATATACGAAGATGTATTTACATCCCCTGATGGCGACCCTGCCGCTGGCGGAGCGCACGAAGCTCGGCGAATGCAGTCGTCTGAATTCCTACAAGCGCAACGATGTCGTGTTGGCGGCCGGCGATTCAACCGACCAGATCTATTGCGTCGCGAGCGGCCTGCTACGTGTGGTCGCGTTGAATCAACGCGACCACACGGAGATGACCACGGAATTCATCGGTCCCAACGACTTCTTCTTCCATCTGTCGATGCACGAAGACAGCTACTGCCCGAAGAAGACTTTGATTGCTGCACTGCCTTCGTCTGTGTATCTGGTTCCGATCGTGGAGATGCGCAGCCTCTGCACCAGGCATCCGGAAGTCGCACTTGGCCTGCTGGGGCTCGCGATGAAGCGCATGAGCAACTTGCGCGGTCAGTTCCATCGCATCTCGGTGCTTCCGGCGGAAGACTCGGTGCTGCGTGTGCTGCAGCAACTGACGCGACTCGCGCCCGCTGGCGAAGGGGGCTATGACCGGCGGATCACGCAGTCGGTGATCGCCTCGTATTCGGGTCTTTCGCGCGAGGTGGTCAACAAGACCATGCGCGATTTCGAACTGCGCGGAGTGCTGCGCCGCGACGATGAGAGCGTCCACGTCGCCACGATTTCGTGACAATCGATTTTGTCTAGACTGGACCGAGCCGGTCAGCCCACTCTTCGGGGGAGGGCGCTCGTCATGCCCGGCCCTTAAATAATCGGGGTGAAGCCAAGAATCGGAGCGGACTTCGAACCCCTCCACGGTGCTCTGGTGACGGCCCCTGCACGCGACGGCCCGGATGGCGAAGACTCACAGGCCGGGTACTGCGAGCCTGCCCTGCACGAGCAGTTCGCGGGTTCGCTTCAGCGTCGACAGCAGCGCGCTCCGATAGCCCCCTTCACCGTCCATCCACGTCTGCTCTGCCTGCTCCTCAGGGCCTCCCGGCGTCTTGCCGCGCAGGCCGAGGTAGCCGTAGAAGCGAAGCTGCAGGGCCCCTGAGGCGTCTTCGAACAGTTCGTTGACGATGGCGCCTTCACGCGGACCGGCGGCCTGGAAGAAGGTCACCTTGCTTTGCGGCTCGAACGCGATGATCTCGCGCAGATCCGCGCCGCCGATGGTGGCTTCGCGAACGATGTGGGTCGCGCTCTCCTGCACCACTTCGCATTGGGTGTACAGGCTCGGAGGAAGAAAGAGCCGGGCGTCGCGCGCCTTGAGGACGAGGCCGGCCCAGGCCTGCTCGCGGCTCAGCGCCAGTTCGCCTTCGGGGTTCACCGGAACGGTTGCTGTCGAATAGATCATGATGGTCTTTCAGTGAGTGGGATTCGATCGATGGATGCCGCTCAGGCTGCGGCGGCGATGTTTGCGGCGAAATCGCGGTAGGAGCGCAGCGGACGACCCAGCAAGGCGGTGAGACGCTGGGCATCGCCGGCCTCGGGCACCATCCCGTCGCTCAGGAAGCGTTCGCTCATCAGCCGCATGTCGTACGCCATCCACGGCGGCATGAAGTTCAGCAGGTTCTTTTCGAAGCCCGCCGTGTCGTCGCCACCGTACGCGACTTGGCGGCCCAGCACCTCGGACCAGATGGCCGCGACCGCGTCGCCGGTGAGCGTGTCTGGCCCCACGAGGTTGATCCGCTCCAGCGGCTGCGGCTCGCCCGCACGGTCGCGGCGCAGCAGTTCGATCGCGGCGATCTCGCCGATGTCGGCCGTATCGATCATCGCGAGGCCCTTGGCGCCGATCGGCATCGGATAGACGCCGTAGCCGCTCACCACGTCCTTGACCGTGAGATCGTTGTCCATGAAATAGGCCGGGCGCAGGATCGTGGCCTCGAAGCCCATGGCTTCGAGCATCCGTTCGACGCCGAACTTGCCCGCGAAGTGCGGCACGTTCACGTATCTGTCGCTGTGGATGACCGACAGGTACACGACACGGCGAACGCCCGCGTCGCGCGCCGCGTTGAGGACCACGAGGGCCTGCGTGAACTCGTCGGGGACGACCGCGTTGAGCAGGAACAGCGTGGATACGCCGTCGAAGGCGCCGCGCAGCGCCTCCACATCGAGCAGGTCGCCCCGGACGATCTCGACGGAAGCCGGCAGGCTTGCCTTGACTGGATCGCGCACGACGGCACGCACGCTGGCGCCGTGCTGGACGAGGTTTTGAACGACTTGGCGGCCGACTTTTCCGGTTGCGCCGGTTACGAGGATGGTCATGGAAATACTCCTGCGGGTTGAAGAAGGCTCCATCGTGCTCGTTCCAATTTATGGCCGATAGCCGATATATTTGGACTTTTTGTCTCTCTGGTGGAACACATGGACCTCCTTGCCCTTGCCGACTTCAACCTCGTGGCCCGACATGGCGGCTTCGGCCGCGCCTCGCGCGAGTCCGGGCGCCCCAAGGCGACGCTCTCGCGCCGCGTGGCCGACCTTGAGAGCGGCCTGGCCCTGCGTCTGTTCGAGCGCGGGCCGCGCGCACTCAAGCTCACCGAGGAGGGCCGTGCACTCTTCGAACGCACGGCGGTCCTGTTGACCGAACTGGACGAAGCCGCAGCGGCGATTGCTTCGGGCGGCGGCGCACCGCGCGGAAGGTTGCGGGTGAGCGCGCCGCTGCTTTTTTCGCAGGCCGCGATGGGCACGCTGGCGGCACGCTTCGCGATGAAGCATCGCGAGGTCCGCCTCGAGGTCACCACGGAAGACCGCGAAGTGGACATGGTGGAGGAGGGCTACGACCTCGTGATCCGCGTCAATCCGGCGCCGGACGAACGCCTCGTGGGGCGCATCTTCCTCAGGGACCGTCTGGTGGCCGTGGCAAGCCCTGCCCTGAAGAAGCCCGCGGCGGGCAAGACCGCGCCGGCCGTCGTACGGCCGGGCGACGTACCGGCCCACGCCGCTGCATGGGAGCTGTCGGCGCGCGGCCGCACGCGCACCCTGGCGGTCGAGCCGGTGCTGCAGCTCTCGTCGCTGTTCATGATCCGCGATGCCGCGCGCGCGGGCATCGGCGTCGCGTGCCTGCCGGCATCGCTGGTCACACACGATCTGGCGGCAGGGCGGCTCGTGCACTGGGGTGACGTCGAGGGCCCCGAGATCGCACTGTGGGCCCTCTATCCCTCGCGCAGGCTGCTCAGCAGCCGTGTCTCGGCTTTCCTCGAATTCCTGCGGGAAGCCTTTCCTCAGGGAACGCCCGACGAGCTCGCGGCCTTCATGGAGTGACGCCCCCGGCGCGCACGCGCCGGATTCCCCAGACACCGCCTGGAGAATCGGCTTCCGCCCGGAAACTCAGACGATGTCTGAGACATCGCCCGAACTGCTGGCGATCGCCCAGGCATTTCCTTTTCCCTGGTCGGCCTACGTGCGCCTGCCCTCGGTTAAGAGCCCGCAGGCGCGCGCCTCAAGGGGGTCGCCCGCGCGAACCGGAGGTACGGCAGCACAGGCGGCGCACGGAGCCCAACTGACCAGGCTGAGGCAACCCCCGTGCCGTTCATTGGCGCCGTCGGCTCGGCCGGCGGGATGCCGGAGCCTGTCATGCGAGTAGTGGACGGACAATCGAGCCAACTTCGATCCTCGACGTGGAAGACCATTGATCAGCGAACTCAAGACCTTCATTGCCGTCTGCAAGCACGGTACGTTCGCGGCAGCGGGCGAAAGAATCGGCCTCACGCAATCGGCCGTCAGCAGCCAGATCAGGCGGCTCGAGGAGTCACTGGGTTTCGAGCTCTTCGACAGGACCGGTCGTTCCGCCACGCTCAACGAGCGCGGCCAAGGAACGCTGGAGCGCGCGAAGGAGATCTGCGCGCTGTACGAGAAGCTCGGCGACGCGCCGGACGACGCCTCGTTGAACGGCCTGCTGCGCATAGGCGCCATCGCTTCGGCGCAGCCGACCCTCCTGGCGCGTGCGCTCGAGCGGCTGCGCCAGATCCATCCCAGGGTTCGCGTGCACGTGGCACCCGGCGTGTCGATGCACCTGATGGACGACCTCGACACGGGCAAGATCGATGCGGCACTGATCATCCGGCCGCCGTTCGGCATGCTGCCTGACCTGACATGGCAGCCGCTCGTTCAGGAGCCCTTCGTGCTAGTCGTTCCTAACTCGGTCCGCGGCAAGGACTGGCGCACGCTCATCCAGACGCAACCCTTCCTGCGCTACGACCGCGGGTCATTCGGCGGACGGATGGTGGAGGGCTTTCTCCGGCTTGAAGGCCTGTCTGTCAACGACGCAGTCGAGATCGACGAGATCGCGGGGCTGATCCACCTGGCGTCGAAAGGACTTGGCGTGGCCCTTGTTCCGTTGGTGGAGGCGCATGTGCCGCTGCCGCCGGGCGTGCGCGCCGTATCACTCGGGGAGTTCACCTTCTACCGCGAGATCGGCTTGCTGCGCCGCAAGCCCCGGTTGACACCGCCCATCGTGGCGCAGTTCGCGGAGTGCCTGCTCGAGGCATCGCAGGGAGCGCAGAGAACTCAGGCAGGCAGGAAAAAGGCGTCCGGCGCGCGCTGAGCGTGGAACCGGCCCGTTCCTTGCCAGCCGATAGGCCGCAGGCACACAGGGTGGGCGATCTTTCGCTCAGGTCCGAAGCCGCCAATCGTTGGCGTACCTCGCAGGCTTCGAGCGGCCCGTCAGGCTCACTTGGCGAACAGCGACCCGAGATCCGCGAAGGACTTCATCTCGATCGCATTGCCCGACGGATCGAGGAAGAACATCGTGGCCTGTTCGCCCACTTCTCCCTTGAAGCGGATGTAGGGTTCGATGACGAACTTGGTACCGCGCGCGATCAGCTTGTCGGCCATCGCCTGCCACTGCGCCATCGGCACGATGGCGCCGAAGTGGCGCACCGGCACGTCATGGCCGTCCACCGCGCTGCTGCTGCGGTGGCCGCACTCGTCGGGTGCGAGATGTGCCACGATCTGGTGGCCATAGAAATCGAAGTCGACCCACTCGGGAGCGCTGCGGCCCTCGGGGCAGCCGAGCAGTTCGCCGTAGAACGCGCGTGCCTCCGCGATGTCGCGGACCGGGAAGGCCAGGTGAAAGGGGATTCGAGTGGTGTTGGATGTCATCGTGGATCCTGGTGAGGGTTGGGAACCAGGGCACTGTAGGAAACCATATCAACGATGAAAAGCGATATGTTTCGCTTCTGAGCACGATGAATTTCGATGAGTCAGCAATTGGCGAATCTCGCCACTGTCACGACAGGAAATGATTTGTCCCAACGTGATCACCGGGAAGGCGGCGATCAGGTCATCCAGGAGTCGCGCGACTACGCGCCCTCCCTCTTACCAGTCTACGCAGGTGCCGGACTCCTGACCATCAGCTTGACCGCGTAGGGACCGACACTGTTGAGCTTGGAGGCACCATACAGAAATTCGCCCGTGTGCCTGAAGCCAAAGCCCTTGAAGACACGGGCGTCGTTGCGATCCGGGTTGCTGCTCTGCAGCAGGTAGAACAGTCCGTGGATATCGGCCAGCCGCTGGAAGGGACGCGACATCCGCGAGGCCACGCGCTTTTGCTCATGGTCCGGCCGCACACAGACCATCCCGCCGTAGACGCATCGCACGGGGATACCCTCGCGCACTCGCATGGCATGGGTTGCGCGCTGCAAGGCGGCGGAGGCGCTCTGGGCCGCCAGGGTCCGGCGCAGGCCGTAGGCGCGCAAGGCGGCGGGTGCACCCACCGTCAGGTCATGGAAGAGCCCTCGCCCGGCGGAGGCAGCGCTCGGCAAGGTCCTGAGCGCCGCACCGCGGACCGTGCGGCCGCCTTGGCGCTCGTCGCATGCAGTCTCCAGAACCACTACGCCGCCCACGCGCAACGCCGCCTGCAACAGGTAATGGATGACGCGCGCGATCTTGCGCTCGGCATCGGCGTAGTCGCCCGACCCGACGCGCTTGACGTCGGCTGGTCGCAGCCACGCGATCCAAGCCTTGTCGCGGTTGCGCACGAACGCCTGCGCCATCACCTCGGCCGCCTGCACCAGGTCGTGCGGCGTGGCGGCGATGTGAACCCGGGGTGCCTCCGGTTCCGCCTCGCTGGCGATGTTCTGTTCCTCGAGCAGGTTGGCCAGGCTCCGGAGAACAGCGGCCTCGATGTTCAGCCTGACGGCGGACATGATGGTTCAACCCGCTTCGTGATCGTCGAGCGTCACCAGATGGTCGACCGAGAAGCCGTTGAATGCGCAGCGCACGCTCTCCGAATAGGCTCCTACATGCTGGAACTCGATCCAGTCGCCTTCTCGGAGGTGGTCGGGCAGCGCGTACGGGAACGCGAGTCGGTCGTTGCTGTCGCAGGTCGGCCCGAACACCACGAACTCGCGCTGGCCACCGGCGGTCGCATCGATGGCCTCGCCGCCGCGCCACGCCCGCACGGGCAACTGGAAGAACTGCTGCGCCGGCAGCAGCCCCCCGAAGATGCCGGCGCCGCAGTAGAGCGCCTGATCCTTGCGCAGGATGACACGCGCGAAGAGCGACATGCAGTCGTAGGCCAGCACGCGCCCCGGTTCGCACAGCAGTTCCACCCGCTTGAGCGTCGCGGACGAAGCGACGAACTCGCCCAGTTGCCGCAGCAGCGCCGAAGGTGGTGGCATCGGCATGTTGTCGTAGCGCGCAGGAAAGCCGCCGCCGATGTCGAGCGACGCCACGCGCGCGTCGGCCTGTTCGATCAGCCGGGCGGCCGTCTGCATCGCCGTGAGATAGGGCTCGATGCTGATCGTCTGCGAGCCAGGGTGGAACGCCAGACCGCACGACCATGCGGTCTGCACCGCGACGCGCTGGAGCAGGCGCAGCGTCTCCTCGTGTGAGGCGCCGAACTTGCTGTTCAGGTCGTAGAGCGCGTCCGAGGCCCCAGAGTGGAAACGCACGTGGACGCGCAGCGAGGACTCTCCGGTGGGCAACACCTCGATGAGCTTGTCGAGCTCCGCGGCGCAGTCGATCACGAAGTCCCGAAGGCCCAGTTCACGCCAGGCGCGCTCGATGTCGCGGCGCGACTTCGCGGGGTTCATGAACCAGCTTCGCGCACCCGGCGCCTCGGCCTGCACGAGGAGGGCTTCGCCGATCGAGGCCACGTCGAAGCCTGCGACGCCGGCGGTGCGCACGGTCGAAATCACCTGCGGCAGCGGATTCGCCTTCACAGCGTACAGCACGCTACCGGGAAAGCCTTCGACAAAGGCTCGGGTCGAGCGCATCAAACGGGCGGGGTTGAATGTATAGAACGCATCGAACTCCGTCGTGCGCAGCGCCGTATCGAACTCCATGGTATTTGCCCCTCGTGAATCTTGTGATGTGTTTCCGGCCGCTCGTTCAGCGTGCGAGAAGACCCGTGTCGCGCAGGTAGGGCATCAGGCCGGCGATGCTCTGCAGCTGCGCACCGGGGACGGCTGTTCCCGGTGCGCGCGGTGTCTCGCCCTTGCCGGTGCGCACCAGCACGCTTGCGATGCCCGAGGCCTTCGCGCCTTCGATGTCGGTGAGCAGGTCGTCGCCCACCACCAGCGCCTCGGCTGCGGTCACGCCGACCGCATCGAGCGCGGCCTGGAAGAACACCGGAGAGGGCTTGCCGGTGACGATGGCCTGCTGGCCCGCCGCGGCCTCCAGCCCCACGATGAACGCGCCCGCGTCCAGCCGCGCAGGCCCCGCGCCGTCGAACCAGTAAAGGTTGCGATGCGGCACCACCAGACGGGCGCCCTCGCGCAGCATGCGAAAGACCCCGTTGAGCAGTGCATAGTCGAAGCGTTCGGCCACATCGCCGATCACGACGAAGTCGGGCTTGCTGGCGTCCTGGCGGATGCCCTCGAAGAGCTCGACCATCGCATCGGGCACCAGCAGGTGGCAGGACGCCTCAGCCTGCCCGCGGAGGTAGGCGCTGCAGGCCAAGCCTGCGGTCTGAATGGCGTCCTCGGCCGCGTGGATGCCACCCGCGCGCAGCTCCGCGGCAATGTGTTGTGGCAGCCTGGCGCTGATGTTGGTCAGCAGCCGCACCGCGAGCCCTGCGTCCGCGGCTTCCTGCAGCACCCGGTTCGCCCCGGTGATCGCTTCGCCCCGGAAAAGCAGCGTGCCGTCGATGTCGATGAGCAGCGCCTTCAGTGCCATGCATGCGCCTCTGACAGCGCCCTGGCCGGCGCGGGCTGCGCCAGGCCGGCCATCAGCGCCGGGGCCAGCTGAATCAGGGTCAGCGGTGCCTGCCATGCCGGCGCACCGGGCTGCAGGGTCGGCTCCAGGAACACGCCCTTGAGCCAGGGCGCGTCGGACCAGCAGGTGTGGTCGCCTCCCTTGCGGCTTGCCGCGGCAAAAGGCAGGTGCGGTGACTTCAGCAGGCGTGCGGCCGTCGGCGGCTGCAGGTACCAGGGGCTGGTCCATCCATCGCCCAGGTCGAGCACCGGGCCCTCGATCAACCGGAAGGCGCCCGAGAGCCCGGGTGGCAGGGCGTCGTTCAGCGCATCGAGGAGCGCCGGGGTGGTCACGCCCGCCGCCGCCATGCGTTGGGGGTGCAGGGCTAGCCAGCCGTTCTCCGCGGGGTGGTAGAACATCATCGAGCGCTGCGTATCGATCCGTCCGTCGTCCTGCGTCGCGAGCCAGCCCTGCGAGGCGAAGCATCGGTTGGGTGCCAGGTCGTGGCTCAGCGGCTGCATGCCGTGGTCCGAATGCGCGATGAAGCGCCAGCCTGGGGGAAGCAGCGCCTGACATCCATCGAACAACTCGAAGAGCCAGCGCGCCATCCGCGCCCGGATCGCGCTGGCCAGTGCAGGTTGCGGTGCAGCCGCGGCTGGGTCCAGGTGGCGCAGCAGCTGGTGCGACAGCAGGTCGATCACGGGGTAGTAGGCCACCGCCACCTCCGCGCCGCCCGCGCGCAGGTTCCAGAGGATGTCGTCGAGAAAGCTGCGGTGCATCACCTCGAGAAGGTCCAGCAGCAGCAGCTCGGCCGAACCGTCGCCGCCCTGGTCAACATGCCGCCCCAATGCGCCGCTCGCATGCAGCTTCGCCGGGTTGCCCACGCTGCAGGCGCGATGGCGCAACGCCAGCCGGCGCAGTGCGGCGTCGCGGCCATGCACGAACACGGGCTGGAAGCCCAGGAAGCACAGCCGCGGCTGCCCCTCCACGCGCTGGGCATGCACCGCGACCGCGCGGTTGGTGTCGCCGGCAAGCGCCACCGGCAGGGCCGGAGACAGCGCGACGTGGCAGGTGCCGCCGAACGGCACGCGCAGGTCCCCGCCCGTCGGCACGCCGTGAACCACGATGGCCGCGTCGTCGCTCGATACCGACAGCGGGCAATGCAGCTGCAGTGCCGGCACCGACAGCACCTCGCCCGGCGCCAGCACCGCAGGCGGGCTCACGAGGCGTGCATAGACCTCGGTGTGCGACAGCAGCGCACCCGCGAGCCGCTGCGGCTGCACGAAAGGCACGGCGCTGGTGCGCACGCGCCCACCCGCCGCGGCCCAGCGGTCCCATACCATCTGCGTGGCACGCGGCCAGCGCGAGAAGGCGTCGGCCACGGCCAGCGGGTCTGCCGCACCGGCGTCGGGGATCTCGTAGCCCGTGAGCCCGTGCGCACTGGCGTCCAGCCCGCTCCAGATGCTGAAGAGCGACGGCGGCGTCTGGCAGTTGGGCGCCAGCGGTTCCAGCGGCAGCGCGCAATCCACGCGCAGCGGCAGCATTGGCGCGAGTTGCTGCCACAGCGTGTGCGACAGGCCGTCCACCAGCAGCCACAGCAGCCCCTTCGCGAGGCTCATGCCGCAGCCTCGGCGGTCGCATCGGTACGCCGGCTCGCGAGCAGCAGCCGGCACAGGCCGTCCACCTGGGCCTGCAGCGCGGCAAGGCTGCCGTTGTTGGTGAGAACGTAGTCGGCCTCGATGCGTGCCATCTGCAGGTCGAGCGGACTGTCCTTCACGACGCTGAGATCGTTGCGCACGGCCAGCCGCTGAGCGCGAACCTCCGCGCGCGCAGCCACCTTGACCACCACGAAACCCGCCTCGCGCAGCGCGGGCCAGTCGACGCGGTCGTCGCGCAGGTCGTCATTGATCACCACGTCGGCGCACGAAGTCGCCAGCCGCCGCAGGAAGCCATCGGCCAGCGCGCGCGCATGGATCGCCCGCAGGTGCGTCGCCACGCTTTCCAGCAGCTTCTGGTCCTGTGTCTCCGGCGTGAGGGCGATGCCGGCTTCGGCATAGAACATCGCCTGAATGCGGTACAGCGGCTCGGCCAGCTTCACGACCTCGACCGAATGCCCGCGCGCGAGCAGCCACTCGCGGATCAACTCCGCGGTCGTGCTCTTGCCCGAGCCGCTGGGCGCCACGAGGCACAGGCACAGTCCCGGGCGCTGTTCGGGCGATTGCGTGGCGATGGGATTCGGCATGGCTGTGTGTCCTTCCTTTCGCGCGTGTTCTTCAGGCGTGCGCCAGTGCTGCCCGGCCCGGCATGCTGATCCAGGGCAGCGTGGCCAGCGCGGCGGCCACGGGTGCGGCCACCCGCCGCTCCATCGCGCGGTCGGCCGGCGGCATGCCGTGCCAGGTGGACGTGATGAAGGTGTGCGGCCACTCGAAGATGCGCGGATCGCGCAGCAGGTCGTCGATGTCCTCGCCGCGCAGCGCCCGGGTGCTCAGCGCGCGGTCCACCGCGACCTCGGGCAGCACGATGCGTTCAAGCCAGCCGCTGCCCACCGGGCTGCGGCCGACGGCACCGGCGAAGGCCTCGGGCGTGAGCAGGATCTTGTCGGAATCTGCGCGCGCGGGGTCCAGCGCAGCGTCGGCCTGGCTGCCCAGCCGCTCGATCAAGGCCGGGTGCTGCCGCAGCGAGCCCAGGCCGATGTGCGGGTAGTCGGGCCAGCCGCGTGCGCGCAGCCGGCCGTCCACCACGTCCAGCAGCAGCTTGTCGCCCGAGAAATAGCGAAGTCCCTGGCCGAGAACGAGTTCCAGCATGGTGGTGGTCTTGCCCGCACCCTTGATGCCCGCGATGGCGATGACACCACCGGTCTTCTCGTCGAGCACGGCCGAGCTGTGCAGGATCGCCGTCCCCTTGGCCTGTTCGACCAGCAGGCCGAAATAGCGCACGAGCTCGATCAGGTGGATGAACGCGGTCGCTTCGTCCCCATAGAACGCGACCTCGCGACGCGAGACGCTGTAGCGGTAGCCCACGCCCGTTTGCGCGTCCCACGCGAGCTGGGTGTCGTCGTCGAGCGCGCCGCGCAGCACCTTGAGCGTGAAGCCCACCGCATAGGTCTCGCGGATCGTCATCGGCGTGATGCAGCGGACACGCCATTCGGGCAGGAATTCGTCGGCCGCGTGCAGGTCGACGCATAGGTCCGGCTCGCCGTCGCCCGCCCCGGCCCAGAGATAGGGCGCGAGGAAGGTTCGCAGGCGCGTGGCCAGCGGTTTCGAGCTCTGCTGCGCACGCAGGCGCAGGCTGAACACGGTGTTGGTCAACAGGCTGTCCGTCATGGGCGGGGGCTTCCTTCGGCAATGCGTTCGTACACGTGGGCGAGGCCTTCGGCGGCGGGGTGGGCGTCGAGCCCCAGCCGCCCGAGAAATTGAAGAAGCTGGTCGTGCAGCGCGGCCTGATCCTGCGCGACGAGCGCGGCGTTGCCGTGCCCGCGCGTGCGCAGGTAGCCGATCGTGCACAGGAGGATCGGCGTCGCGGCCTGCGCACAGGAGAACGCCACGCTGAAGAGATTGCCCGTTTCGAGGGATTCGCAGCCCGAGCTCGCCCGCGTGTGGCGCCAGCGTGCCACCGGCCGCAGCGGCAGGTCGAAGTGCTGGGCCAGGTCGACCTCGACGGCCGCGCCGTGCATCTGGTCGGGGTGGTGCTCGTGTGTCCACGGCGCATTGGCGTCGCGCCGCAGCACCGCGCTGAACTCGGCCAGCGGCTCCAGCACCGTCCCCCGGCGCTTGCGGCTGAAGAGCGCGGCGTTGGCCCATCCGCTGCGCCCTTCCAGATGAGGCAGGACGCGGCACAGGATGTTGTCGTGGTCGCTGTGCTGCAGCTCGTCGCCGATCTGCGCGACGAAGGGGGAGTCTTGGTCGGCGTCGAGCGCGTCGAGCCAGGCGTCGCCGAGCGCCAGTACGTCTGGCGGCGCTGACGTGTCGAGGATCAGATGCAGATCCTGCGGCTGCGCATGCACGGCGTAGTGGCACTCGTAGTTGTTGGTCTGCAGGTGGTTGGCCTGGAAGGACCGCCAGAGCTGCTCGTAGAGCGACGACGGCGCGAAAGGCTGCTCGGGCACCGGCGGCGCGATGAAGTGCGCCACGTGGCGGTCCGCGCGATCGACCAGGTGCCTGATATGCATCAACCCGCCGTCGAGCTCCACGCGGGCCAGGGGCACCCAGTCGGGGTCGACGTTGTGGCTCGGCACCGCGGCGACGCCGCCGGAAACGGGCTGCCATGCCGCATCCACGCAATGCGCGACGAGCGCGTGCGCGCCGCGGCAGTCTGCCTGCGCCGCCCGCGCGCCCCATCGGGCAGGCACGCGCTGCACGCGCAGCCGGCGGGCCGCCTCGGTGGAAGGCTCCGCGTGGCGCAACCGCCAGCTGCCGAACACGATCATCGATGTGCGGTTCATGCGGCCCTCCGCTCGGCCGGTCGATCCCGGCCGGCGTCCGCGACCTCGCGCACGAAGTCGAGCTTGGAGTACAGGTCCTGCTGGTGCGCCTGCCCCCATCGCGCAAGCGACGCGCCCACGAAGCCCGAGATCGCGTCGAAGTCCTGCTCGAGCGCGCGCAGTTCGCCGAAGCTGCGCGTGCGGCAATACTCGACCTCGCATTGCGAGAAGACATGCGCATCGTCGAGCGTGCGGCACACGTCCATGTAGATGCCGAAGATGTTGCCGGTGGCCAGCGATTCGAACTGCGCGTCGAAGCGCTTGCGCCGGTACGAAGGCAGCCGCCGCGTGGCCTCGGACGTCAGCGTTCGCAGGTGTGCCTCGATGTCGTCCATGCCCAGCGCCAGGTTGCCCCAAAGGGATTCGCGGCGTACCTCGCTGTTCTCGATGAACCACTTGCGCTTGACCGTCATGCGCCCGTCCGCCTGCGGGATGTAGGCGACATAACCGCTCTCCGCATTCGCGCCGAGCACCTCGAAGATGTGCTGCTCGTAGTCCCAGACCTGGATCTCGCGGTCGATCTCGGGCACGAAATCGGGCAGCGCGCCCTCGGCGATGGCGTCGTGGAATGCCATCAGCAGCCGCCAGGTGTCGGGAATGTCCCGGAACGTGAACTTGCGCTCCATCTCCAGGTCGGGCCGCCACTTGGTGTACCAGCATTCGTCGCCGAACGCGGGGCGCAGGGCGGCGAGCACCGGGGCATGGCTCGCGACCAGGTCCTCGAAGTGGCGCCAGGCCAACGGCGCATCGGGCGCCGCCTCGTCGCGGTAGCGCAGGAAGAGACTGCCGAGCTCGCCTTGCTGGACGAAATGATGGAAGGCGAGCGAATCGCCTTCGCGGATGGCGGCGATGGACGGCGCGAGGCGCGGTGCGAGTCCCGCACCGGCGTCGAGCGCGGGCGCGAGTTCGGGGTGGCGCTCGCACAGCCAGGCGCAGAAGCGGCGGCTGGCCGCGCGCTGCGTCGCGCTGAAGCTGCGGTATTCGAAGTCCGGCGCGTCCGGCGGCGCGGCGTGGCGGCTTGCGTCGGGCAGCCAGACGGACTGCAGCCGCAGGTCGCCGCCTCGCACGTAGAAGCTGTTGGCACCCCTGCGCAGGCCGGTGCCGGTGCACGCGAGGAGGGCTACCGGACGCCGCGGCGCGGCGTTGGCACGCACCAGGAAATAGACGGTTTCGTTCACGCCGTCTCCCGGCTGCCGCAGGCGGCGTGTGCCGTGTGTGCCGCGCTCGTCGCGCGTGCCTCGATCGTCAGGCTTGCGCCCTCGAGCCCCCGTGCGTGGAGCTCGCGCGAAGCCACGGCCGGGATCTGGCTCTCGCGCAGCAGGATCGCGAGATGGCAAAGCATCGAGGCCTGCTCGAACACGAAGCCCGAGACGTAGGGAATGAGCGCCGCGAGCGCGGCATAGGGTCGCGGCGCCACCACGATCATCGAGCCACCGCCCGCGCGTGCGCGTTCGGCCAGGCGGGCGATGGCGGGGCCGAGGCTTTCCGGGCTCGGCATGTGGCTGATCGACACGGTCGCGGCGATGCTGATGTCCTCCAATTGCCGGTCGGCCGGGACCACCAGCACCGCGCCATGCGCGAAGCCGGGAGAAATCGTTCGCCGTCCCGGCTCCTCGCCCGCTCCCTCGCTCCCCTGGGCGATGTGCAGGCTCTTGATCGGCGAGAAATCGATCAGCCTCAGCCGGCCGCCGCTCGCGACCCATTCCAGCTGCACCGGCCCGAAGCGCTCCACCGCCGCATGGGTGGCGCGGTGGAGCTGTTCGCGCTCGCGCGCGCCGAACGGTACGGCCGCGGCGGATTGCGAGCCGCTCACCCGCGCGTCGCCGTCGATGAAGAACGTGTGCGTGAGCGCCGATCCGCGATTGATCGCCAGCAAGCCGTCAGTGGAGCACTCGCAGAGCACGCCGCCGTCTCCGGTAGGCTGGGTGATCAGCCCCCAGTCGCCGCGCACGTAGTCGCGGATCACGAAGGTCGATGCCTTCGCACCCAGTACCTGCCGCAGGCGGGCGGCCAGCTCGCCGGTGGGCAGCACCTGCTGGCGCAGGCCGTCCGAGAAATCGAGCACCACACTCTCCTCGCCGAAGCGCGCGCACAGCGCCTGCATGCGCGAGTCATCGGCGAAGCCGCCCGCATTGCCGCGCACCAGCAGCGCCGTGCCCGGAGCCACGCCGTGCGCATCCGCGAGCAGCGCGAGCGGCCGGCGCTTCGAGCGGAAGTAGTTCGCGAAACCCGGCAGCGGCCGGAACTCGGCGATGTCCTCGTCGGGTGCGAGATAGAGGTCGGTCCATGCGGCCTGGTCCGTGTCCTCCTCCGGCGCGTGCAGCGAGGTGATGGGGCGCCCCTGCAGCACCCACACCTGTTCACCGTCGAAGGCCCATTCGACGTCGACCGCTGTGCCCAGCTGGCTCTCCACCGTGCGCACGACCGCTCCGAGCTCCACCAGCATCTCCTGCTGGTCGCGCAAAGGAGCGTCCCCGGTCAGTCCGGCCTCCCCCCAGCGCACCGACTGCGAGGCCGCGGCACCGGACACCAGCGCATCGCCCAGGCCCTGCACGGCCTCGATCAGCATTTCGGGCCGCCCGTCGATCGGGTCGCGGCTGAAGGCAACGCCGGCCCAGCGCGCGGCAACCATGAGCTGCACGATCACCGTCATCTCCAGCGGCGCGTCGAGCAGGCCGCAGCGCAGCCGTTCGATGGCCGCGCGGCGCGAGAAGGCTGAACGCCACACCTGGGAGACTGCCGTCTTCAGCGCCGCCAGGCCCTCTACCTGCAGCACGGAGTCGAAGATGCCGGCGAAGCTGTGCGCCGCGCCGTCCTCGATGCCGCCGGAGGAGCGCACCGCCAGCGCGTGCGCAGCCGACAACCCGGCCCTGGCCAGCAGGTCCGCCAGGCGCGCGTCTGCATCGCGTGCCCATTGCGGGGCGGCCACCGCGTCGAGCCGGCCGAGGTCACGGTCCAGGAAGGCACCGGCGGTGAGCCGGATGCCGGCAAACACCTCCTGCGCCTCCTCGCGCATCGCGCCGTGGTTGGTCCACAGTTCGGCCAGCAGTTCTTCGTCGAGTGCGAACAGGGCGGGCACGGGCACGGCATGCGACAGGGCGACGAGCGTGCGGTACTTGGAAGACATGGCTCGGCGCTCCCTCTCAGGCGTCGTCCAGCTCGGCGGCGCGGGCGTCGACGACCTCGAGCGGATGCACGACGGAGGGCGCCGCGATCGGTGCCGGCATGGCCTTCTTCTGGTAGTCCATGAAGATGCGCGAAGCGTAGGCCTCGGTCGCCCCCTGGTACTTGCCGTCGTAGAGGTCGATGTCGCCCTGCACCTTCCAGAACATCATCTGCCCGATGTCCATGCCGGCATAGACGCGGATGCGGTTGATGGCCAGCAGCTGGATGGTCCACTTGCCCACGAAGCCGATGTCGCCGAGCGAGGCCGAGAGGTTGATGAACATGCCCAGCCGCGCGATCGACGAACGCGCCGCATAGGTCGGCACGAACTTCGTGCTGCCCATGGTCTCCATCGTCGTCGCCAGGTACAGCCGCATCGGCTCCAGCACGAAGCCCTCGGGGCCGATGTGGATGTCCTCGGTGGGCTTTTCCTCCTTGATGTCGATCACCCCCTCCTGATACACCTTCATGCGGGGAGCCAGCCTGAAGTTGTAACTGTTGGGATTGACGTTCTTCGCAAGGAACGGCGCGATGGTGATGTCGCCGCTGTGAACGCGCTGGGAGATTTCGGTGCCTGTGAGGATCATTTGGAGTCCATGATGATTCGCGAGGGAACAACACCTTCCGAGCCCACGTAGCGGCCCTGATAGCTCAGTTCCCCGCCGAGGTTGGTCCAGAAGCAAACCTTGCCGATGCGCGCGCCGGCATAGACGCGCAGCGGTTGCGTGACGACGATCTCCAGCGTCCAGCAGATCACCGCGCCCGTATGACCAAGGGGCGCGCTGGTCTGGATGAACATGCCGCACAGGGCCGTGGAGAGATTGGCGTAGAGCTCGCTGGCGAAGTGCACGCCGCCGATGCGCTCCGCCGTCTGGCCGAGGTAGAAGCGCCCGGGCTGCAGCACCAGTCCCTCCTCGGGGATGACGTGGCGAACCACCTGCAGGCCGAGATGCGGATCGATCTGGTCGGAGCTGTACTCGAGGATCTCCGCGCCCAGGCAGCAGCCGTACGAGTTCTGCTCGATCTGGCGCTCGTCGAAGGGCTCGATGACGATCGAGCCGGCCTCCCGCATGCGGCGGATTTCACTTCCCGTGAGGACCATGCATGCCTTTCTCCGTCGCGCCGGCGGGCGCGGGTTTCGCCTGGACGGCCGGGTAGAGCTCGTGGATCAGCGAGCGCGGCCCGATGAAGTAGCCCATCGTCGGTTTTGCCGCCGCGCACTGCGCGTCGCCGGCCGCGAGCAGGCGCGACAGCGCGGGCAGGTTGTAGCTGGGCACGGCAGGACAGCTGTGGTGTTCCCAGTGGCGGTTGATGTGGCAGGGCGCCCAGAGAAAGCGCTCGATCCATCCCACGCGCAGGCTGCGCGCGGCCGTGTTCGCGGGGTTGCCGAGTCGCCCTCCGTGTTCCGCGATGCCCCGCACGCGCAGGATCGCGGGCATGAAAAGCAGGATCGGCAGCAGCCAGTAGAGGACGAATTCGCGCCACACGCCGAAGCCGGCCACCAGCGCCGCCACCGCCACGACGAAGGCCACTGCGAGGATGCGGTCGAACCGGCTGCCCGGGGACGTACGGGAGAACAGGCCCAGCATGCCGAAGCTGTTGGCCGAACGAAGGGTCGCCAGGGTCGTGAGGCCCGAGGCGTCGCGCAGCAGCAGCGCGAGGAAGCGCCCGCGTGTCGCCGGGATCACGGAGTCGGCGACGTCGGGATCGCCCTCGCCGTTGAGGTAGCGGTGGTGCCTGAAATGATGGGCGCGGTAGCGCGCCACGCTCAGGGTCAGTGGGAAGGCCAGCATCAGGTTGCCGACGAGGTCGTTGATGCGGCGGTTGCGCGCGAGCAGGCAGTGGGCCGCATCGTGCATCAGCACCAGCATCGCATGCTGGCGCGTGGCAATGACCAGCATCGCGGCAATGGTCACGGGCCATTGCTTCAGCCACTGTGCCAGCACGATGACGATGGCGCACACCAGCCACTGCGTGAGGATCTGCGCTGCGCAGTTCCAGGGCCGCAGCGTGGCAAGCGCCTGCAGCGTCTGCGGGCCGAAGGGCAGGCGCATCGGCTGCCCGCCGAGGGTAGTGCTCATGCCGGTCGCGGTCATGCGGGCTGCTCCTGCGCCGCCGGGGCGGACGACGCCGTCGAAGCCTGCGGCCTCACCGTGCGCGGGTGGCATGCGATCCAGTGGTCGACCACGCCCGGCAGGAAGGCCAACGGGTCGGGCGAGGGTGAACTCACGTGCAGCGGCGGGCGCACGCGGTCGCTGCTTGCATAGGTGCCGTACACGCGCAGCAGCCGTTCGAAATAGCGGAAATCGGAGCGCGAGATGCCCGGCGGCTGCCACGCGGCCAGGGCACGCTTGAGGAAGCCCCATTGCCGGTCGCGCAGGATGGGCACCGGCGCGAGCTCGGCAAGCCCGTGGCGGCGTCGAGCGAGCGCGATGCGCTCCTCGATGAGCCGCACCGCGGTCTCATAACGCACGCGATGCGGCCCCGCCGAGGCCACGCACTCGCCCGGCGTGTCGCTGGCCGCGCACCGCAGCACCATCGCGTGCAGTTCGGCCACCACCCAGTCCACGGGCACGATGTCGAGCAAGCCGTCCTTGTTGCCGACGAGGAAGGGCGGATTGAAGGCCGCGAGGAACTTGATCAGCGGGTAGAGCCCGTTGAAACGCGCGATCTCCCCCGTGCGGCTGTCGCCGACCACCAGGCTGCAGCTGAACGTGGAGATCGGCAGCCGCGCGCCAAACTCCTCGCGCAGGCTGCGTTCGGCCATCGCCTTGCTTTCCTCGTAGCCGTTGCGATAGTCCCAGTCGTGCGTCCGCGTGTAGGCCGTCGAGACGTAGACCATGTGCGCACGCGCCGACGCCGCCAGCAGCAGCCGCACGAAATTCCGCGTGCCCTGCACATTGAGCTGCTGCATCTCCTCGCAACTCTTGTCCCAGGACACGTCGGCCGCCAGGTGCACGCCGACCGTGGGCACGTGCTCCATGGCCAGCAGCCGCGCCGCCATGTCGACGCTGGCGTCGTCCGACAGGTCTGCCTCGATGAAGTCGACGCGCTCTCGCTGCGCGGGCGTCAGGGTCTGCGCCAGCGCGGCGCGCGCCTTCTCCGAGCGCAGCACGCAGGTCAGGCGCAAGTCGGCATCGTGCGCCAGCAGGGCGGCCACGAGCGGGATGCCGACGGTGCCGCTCGCGCCGCTGAGCAGCACCTTCATGAGCCGACCAGCACGCCGTCTGCGGCGGCCATGCGCGTGCGGATGCCCTCCAGCATCTGGCGGCTGTTGGCGCGGATGGCGCGTTCGCCGATCGGATGCAGCACCTCGGCCAGCGACGGTATGCCGAGGTCGAAGCTCACGTCAAGCTCCACGCTGAGGCTGCCGTCACCGGCGTCCAGCACGCGCCACTCGCCCTGCCACACCTCGAGGTCGCCGTCGGTCTGTTCGAACACGATGCGGTGGTCATCGGTGAGCAGGTCGCGCTCTGTCCACGACAGCTCGCTGCCGTTGAGCAGCACGCGCCAGTGGCTGAGGATCTCGGTGGCGGAGCGCCGCTCCACGCGCACCTCCAGCACGTCCTGCATGAAATCCGGGTAGCGCTCGAAGTCGCACAGCGTGCGCCAGAGAAGTTCGCGGTCCATCGGGCCCATGGCGAGCGATGAGTTGACGTCAGGCATTGGCGAGAGGCTCCTTCGAGGGCAAGGGGTCGCGGGAGGGCAGGGCGGCCACGCTGGCGCAGAAGCGCCCGATGCCGTCCATCAGCGTGGCTTCATCGATGACCGCCGGCGGGTACACGCGCACGACGTTCGGTGCCGTGAGGCAGAAGGCGATCAGCAGCTTGCGCTTGGCCGCCTCGATGATCATCTGCCCGGCGTCGCTCATATCCCTGAACTCGACGCCGATCATGAAACCCTCACCGCGCACCTGCGCCACGCCCGGGTGCTGGCCGATGCGCGCGGCGATGAGTTCGCGGCAGTGCTCGCCGAGCCTGGCCACCCTGGGCGCGAAGGACGGCTCGGTGACCACGTCGAGCACGGCATTCACCACGGCGCCCGCCAAGGGGCTGCCCGCGAAGGACGAGGCGTGCACCACCGGGTCGCGCGCGGCGGCACCGAACTGCGCCGAATCGAACAGCGCCGCGGCCACGGGGAACATGCCCCCACCGAGGACCTTGCCGAGCAGGCGGATGTCGGGTGCGACGGGACACACCAGCTGGCCGGTACGGCCGAGCCCGGTCTGGATCTCGTCGAGGACGAACCGCACGCCATGTGCGCGCGTGAGGTCGCGCAGCGCCTGCAGGAAGGCCGGTGCCACCGGGCGGATGCCGCCTTCCCCCTGCACCGGTTCGATGATCGCGGCCGCGTATGTGCCGGTGGCCAGGGCAGCCTCGACGGCCCCAAGGTCGCCGACGTCGACGAAGCTCGACTGCCCGTCGGTCAGCAAGGCGCCATGCCGCTCGTAGCCGTGGCTCACGCTCAGTGCGCCGGGCGTGCGCCCATGGTAGGCATGGCGAAACGCCAGGATGCGCCGCCGGCCGGTGGCGATGCGCGCGAGCTTGAGCGCGGCCTCGACCGCCTCCGAGCCGGTGTTGGCCAGGATGAGGCTGTCCAGCGGCTGGCCGCCCAGCGCGAGCAGCCGCTCGGCCGCCGCCACGATCGGCTCGTTGGCGAGGATCTTCGACGAAAGCCCCATGCGCGCCGCTTGCGCGGTCAGGGCCTGCACGACCTGTGGATGGGCATGGCCGAGCAGGTGGACGCCGAACGATCCGAAGTCGAGCCAGCGCGCACCCGCACTGTCCTCGATCCAGGGGCCGCTCGCGCTGCACTCGGAGCTCGCGAGCCCGGCCATCTTGAGCATCAGCCCCTGCTGGCGGCCAAAGACGCTGCCGTAGCGGTCCGCGAAGGCGTTCTTGCGCCCGGTCGGTCTGTCGTCGTTCATAGCGAGGTCATCAGCGGCGCGAGGAAGCCGGCATCGCAGCCCACGCGCTCGCAAGCCTTGTTGGCAGAACGCAGGAAGCGCAGCACGTGGCCCTGGTTTTCGGGTTGCAGCGCATCGACGAGGTCGCTCGGGAAGGCAGCGAGCAGTTCCTCGAGCACGCCGATGAGCCGGTCGACTTCCGCGCCGTCGGTGGGCACGTCCAGACCGAGCAGGCGGGTCGCGGCGGGACCGTCGATGGCCGCCACGTCGCCCAGGCCGTAGGCCATGAGCAGCGGCAGGCGATGCATCTCCGGCGGCACCACCGCGCGGCCGAGCACCGCGTCCACCTGCAGCAGCAGTTCGGCAATCTTGATCTTGACGAGTGCTGCCGCGTCCGGGATGTCGCGCGCGCCCGCCAAGTCCTCGATGTACGCGCGCAGCTCCGTCATGAGCAGCCAGGCGGCACTGATGGTCGAGGTGACATGCTCGCCTGCATCGAAGCGGTACCCCGCGTTGATGCGCGGGAACCACCGCACGGTCCGGGCGGACGAAGAAAACCGCGGCTCAGTCGGCGAGGGCATGGGTGTCTTCCTTGTCTTCGTCTTCCGCGCGGGAATCGATGGCCGTGAGCGAGAAGCTCAGCGCACCGCTGCGTGCGCCGCGCAGCAGCGAGGCCGCCTGCGTGCTGGTGAGGGTGGCGAGACCTGCGAACTCGGGCGGGGGCGCCTGCATCTCAGCAGTCGTGGCGAGCCGGGCACGACCGTCATCGCCGATCAGGAAGGCCGAGCCCTTGTCGAGCGCGGCCTGTGTGCAGGAAGCCGCCGTGTGGGGCAAGGCGTCAGCCAGCGAAGGCGCGTCCATCAGCACGGCGAGCCGTGCCGCGATCTCGTCCAGCGCAGCGATCTCCAGCGCAGTGGCGGCGGGCGCGAATTCGCAGACCGCCGACCACAGGGCCGTGAGCCGGTCCTGCAGCATCGGGTCGAGCAGCCCCCTGCGCGATGTCGCCGCCTCGTGCCAGCGGCGCAGCGTCCATTTCTTGTTCGACAACACCCAGCCGCCGAGCGACAGCGCGGCTGCCATCGCAAAGAGGCAGGCATTGATCAGGTAGCCGCGCGCCGCTTCGGGCTCGCCGGCGCGCCCGGCCAGCATCGCGCACACCCGGCTCTGGTGGAAGGCGTCGTACTCCTGCGCGGCAGCGACCGGCACCAATGCCGGCAGGTGCCCGAGATGGTGTGCGTGGCCGTCGGTGGCAACGGCATAGACGATGCGCTCCAGGTACTTCTTGCGCACGGCGTGGGATGCGTCCCAGCGCTGGTAGTCCGCGAGCCGCTGCGGCAGGGCGCGCCGGGACAGCAGCGCAAGGTCGGCGAAGGCCCGCTCCAGGTCCTGCGCGCCGATCGGCAGGATCTCGCAATGCTGGCCATCGCGGTGGATCTGCGTGGCCATCTGGCCCCGGCTCACGGGCTGCGGCGTCACGCAGATGAGGTCGATGTCGCTCGTGGCGGTGGCGATGCCGTGCACCGGCGAACTCGTGAGCAGCACTTGCGCATCCTCGAAGCCCTGTTCGCGCGCCAGCGTGGCGAGCAGCTCGAAGCCGATGTTGCGGCCGCGCAGGAACGCAGCGGCGTTGGCGGTGACGAAATCCGGGTAGTTCACTGTCTGCAGGCTCCGGTGGTCCATGTCTTCGCGCGATCAGGCGAACCCGTAGGGGCCTTCGAAGGCACCGATGTGGCTCACGTGGCTGACCATGCCGTGTGCCTCGTCCCACAGGTGCAGCATGCAGCCGCGCGGGCCGATGTGGGACTGCGGCGGTGCCTGGGGGTCGAGCTGCAGGTCGATCTCGGTGGTGGTGCTCGGGCAGGTACACACGACGGTTCCGGCCCAGCGGCGCAGCATGGTGCGATGCACGTGGCCGCACAGCACGAGTTCGACGTTGGGCGCGGCACGCACCACGTCCTCGAGCTGCTGCACCTCCATGTACCGGTACATGTCCATGTAGGGAATGCCGCTCATGAAGGGCGGGTGATGGAGCATCAGCACCGTGGGCCTGGTCGTGTCCTGCGCCAGCGTGCGTGCGAGCCATGCAAGCCCCTGGGCATCGATGTGGCCGTAGTGCTTTCCCGTGGGGCACGAGTCGAGCCCGATGAAGCGCACGGGATGGTCGTCGACGCACCAGTGCAACGGCCCTTCCCTGGGAAGGTAAGGCTGGTCGGCGAAGGCCGCGCGGAAGTTGTCGCGGTGGTCGTGGTTGCCCGGAATCACCAGGAATGGAATGCGCGCTGCCGCAAGCAGCTCGCGCACCATCGCGTACTCCTCGGGCCGGCCTTCGTCGACCAGGTCGCCGGTGATCAGCAGCAGATCGGGGCACCGATCGAGTGCATGCACGTGCGCCAGCGCTTCGCTGAACATGCGATTCGAATCCGCGACGCCCTGGTAGAGCACGCCTTCAGGACGGATGTGCGGATCGGACAACTGCGCAATGAGCATGTGACTCCTCGACGAACAGGCCGTCATGGTGTTGTCACGAAAGGCGTGCAGCCATACGCCCGATGGCGTAGCGGAGGAAAGTATTCACGACGCACCCAACGCAATTGCTTTGACGTAAAAACGCGCGCTGATCGACATCGGACCGTTCCGATCGAGGAGGAATGGAATCATGAATTCGCCACGTCTCGCGCCTGCCGCAACGGTGATGACGCACCGCGGGGGCGACGTGTTCTATGCAACCCGGCAGCCACTGCAGCCCTACCCGCACACGCTGCTGGAGCACCTCGATGCATGGGCACGCAATGCGCCCGAACGGGTGTTCCTAGCGCAACGCGAAGGACCGGACGAGGCCTGGCACCGCTTGGGCTATGCCGCCGCGCGCGAGCGTGTGCAAGCCATGGCGCAGGTGCTGCTGCAGCAAGGCGCATGCGCCGGCGACACGTTGCTGCTCATCGACGCGAACTCGATCACGCATGCGCTGCTGTCGCTTGCCGCGATGTCCGTCGGCGTGATCGTGCTTCCCGTGTCGCCCGTCCACCTGCAAAGCGCGCAGGGACTCGCGCGCATCGAGAGCGTCGCCCAGCGCGTGCGGCCCGGCCTGGCGTACATGGCGGACGCGAGTGCCTCTCGCCCTGCGCTCAGCGAAGCCGCTGCATGCCGCTGGCTGTCCGCGGACATGCTCGCCGGCGACGTCGCGCACGATGCCGATGCCACGGCAGCCGATCTCCTTCGCGCACGCAGGACGCAGATCGACGCCGACACTCCCGCGAAGCTTCTGCTGACCTCCGGCTCGACAGGGCTGCCCAAGATCGTGATCCACACGCAGCGCATGCTCTGCGCGCAACAGCAGCAGATGGCCCAGCTGTGGCAGTTTCTCGAGGACGGCCCGCCCGTGCTGTGCGACTGGCTGCCGTGGAACCACACCTCGGGCGGCAACAACAGCTTCAACATGACGCTGCGTAACGGCGGCACGCTCTTCATCGACCAGGGCAGGCCGACACTCAAGGACATCGGGCACAGCATCCACAACCTGCGCGAGGTGTCGCCCACCTGGTACACCAACGTGCCCCTGGGCTATGCGGCGCTGCTGCCGCATCTCGAAGACGACGCGTCGTTCGCCGAGGCTTTCTTCCGCCGGCTCGACCTTCTGGTGTACGGCGGTGCGCCGCTACCCGCCGAGCTCTGGCGGCGCATGGACGCGGTGTGCCGCCGGACCACTGGGCACGCCGCGCGCTGGGCCAGCGGGTGGGGACTCACGGAGACCACCTCGACTTCGGCCATCACGCATTTCGAGACGACGGGCGCCGGAGAGATCGGCCTGCCGCTGCCGGGCATGTGCCTGCGGCTGTCGCCGCGCCGTGGCCTGTACGCCGTGGCGGTGAAGGGGCCCAACGTCACCCCCGGCTACCTCGACGACGACGAACGCACACGCGCCGCGTTCGACGAGGAGGGGTTCTTCCGCACCGGCGACCTGGTCTCCTTCGTCGACCCCGCCAACCCCGACGCGGGGCTGCGCTACGAAGGGCGTTCAAGCGACGAATTCAAGCTCGGCAGCGGCATCTGGGTGGTGCCGGGACGCATCAAGGCCCAGCTGCTCTCGCACACCGGCCCGCTCGTGCAGGACGTGGTGGTGGCCGGCTCCGGCCGGCTGCGGCTGGTGGTCTTCCTCTGGCTGAACGCCGAACTCGTGCAGCGGGATTTCGCGGACGCGGCCGACGAAGCAGGTAGCCAAGGCGAGGGCAGGGCGGCGCTCGTGGGCTTTCTCGAGGAAGCCGTGGCCGCCTACAACGCCGTTCACACCGGATCGAGCGAGTCGCTCGCACGGGCCTGCGTGCTGGTGGAGCCGCCGAGCGCGGCCTTCGGCGAGCTGACCGACAAGGGCACGATCAACCCGCGCCGCTTTCTCTCGCGCCGCGCGGACCTCGTCGAGGCGCAGTATGTGCACGCGGCGCGGCAACCGGGCTCCGTCGGATTCGAGGCTGGCGGGGCTGTGTCCTCAATCACCGTTGTCGCCGCATGATGAGACCCGTCTTCGCCATGCCCGGCGCCAGGGAGTTCATCGTGCTGGCCGCGGCGGTCATGTCGGTCAACGCGGTGGCCGTCGACACGCTGCTGCCGGCGCTGGCCGAGGTCGGTGCAGCGGTGAATGCCGGCGAGGACAACCGCCGGCAGTGGCTGATCACCGCCTACCTGATCGGCTTCGGCGTCTCCCAGCTGGTCTACGGCACGCTGTCGGACCACTACGGGCGCAAGCCGCTCATGCTCCTGGGCCTGTCGCTGTACGCGGCTTTCGCGGGGCTGAGCGTGCTGGCATCGGACTTCGGCACCGCGGTGGCCCTGCGCGTGCTGCAGGGATGCGGCGGTGGCGTGAGCGTGCTCGCGCTGTCGATCATCCGCGACCGCCATTCCGGCGAGGAGATGGTGCGCGTGATGTCGCTGGCCTTCATGCTTTTTCTGGGGGTCCCGATCTTCGCGCCCTCGCTGGGTCACGCGATCCTGGCCGTGTCGTCGTGGCAATGGGTGTTCGCCGCGATCGCGCTCTTCGGCGTGGCGCTGCTGCCGTGGGTGGCGCTGCGCCTGCCCGAGACGCTCCCGCCCGAGCGCCGGATGCCACTGTCGCCGCGCACGGTGGCGCGGGCCATCGGCTGCGTGCTGCGCCAGCGCGATTCGCTGGGCTACACGCTGGCGTCCACCGCACTCGTGGGGGCGCTGTTCGGCATCGTCACGTCGGGCCAGCAGCTGTTTGCCAACGTGTTCCGCGCGCCCGAGGTCTTCCCCATGGTCTTCGGCACGGTCGCGACCTGCGTCGCACTGGCGGCGCTGCTCAACGGACGCGTGGTCGGCCGCTTGGGTGCCCGGCGCACGTCCCACCTGGCGTTGATGGGCTACCTGCTCGTCGCATGCATCCATGGTGCCGTCGCATGGTCGGGCATGGAGCGACCCTGGATCTTCACGGCGTTGCAATCCACGCTGATGTTCTGCTTCGGCCTGATGCTCGCGAACTTCGGTTCGCTCGCCATGGCGCGCCTCGCGCACATCGCGGGGACGGCCTCCGCGGTCCAGAGCCTGGTGATCAACGTCGGCGGTGCACTGATCGGCATCTTCATCGGACAGCGATTCGACGGCACCGCGGTCCCGATGACGCTGGGGTCGATCGCCTGCGGCTGTGCGGCGCTGGCGATGGTGCTCATGGCCGAACGCGGGCGCCTCTTCCAGCCGCTTGCCGCAACGCCGCTGCCGGCCAGAGCGGCGGGATGAGCAGCGGTACGAGCGGGTCTGCCATGCCGTCGACATCACATCCCCTGCGCGCACTCAACGTGGAGCCGTCGCTGTTGCAGGGGCTGCACGAACTGATCGCGGGGCTGAACATGGCGGATGCCGAGCTGCCGGGCCAGCCCCGCGTCGAGATCGCGCGCACCAGGCAGCAGGTGAGCCTGGCGGCGCAGTTGATGGCGCATGCCTTCGTGCACAACCAGGACAAGGGCTGGCTGGCCTGGCTGCCTCCTTCGGAGGTGGCGAGAGTGCGCTGCGGCGATCTCCGGCGGGCCCAGGAAAAGATCGCGCGCGTGATCGACTACCTGTGCATGGCCGCGGCTTTCGAAGGAGGGCTGGTGCTGATCGAGTCCGCGCAGACCCCGCAGGGACGCGAGATCAGAGGTGCATCGCTCTGGGGGCTCCCGCCAGCGGTGCCGCGCTCCGAACCCTGGTGGCACCTGGCGGCGTTCGGCGCTGCGGCCGCGCTGCGCAGCTACGGGCCGCTGCGCGCGCTGGCCGCTGCGGGTGCCGCGAATGCGCTGGTGCGCGCCTCGCTGCAGACGCTGCGCGAGCAGGGTCTTGCGCAGCGCTGCATCTACGCGCAGATGGGATGCGTGCGCCCGGTCCACCAGGGCCAGCGCGTTTCGCGGCGCATGTTCGAGCCGTTTCGCCTGCTGGCGGATCGCTTCGGCCTCATATACCGGCTGGAAAGCAGCAGCCCCGAGACGAACGACCAGCGCGTCTTCTCCAATTTCCGCTTCGAGAAGATCGGCGAGCACCGTTTCGGCGCCTCGCGATTCAACAGCGTCGGCCCCTACACGATCAACCTGATGGTCAGAAGACCGCAGCCCGAACTGCCATGCAGCTGACCTTCCGTCCGGCCGATCACCTGGATGAGGCTTTTCGCGCGCGATGGAATGCGCGGATCGCCGACAAGGAGCTTTCGCTGGATCTCGGATTCCTCGGCCTGCTGGCCGACGCCGACCCCGACGTCGCCTACCACTTCGTGCAGGCCACCGACCCCGCAGGGCAGGTAAGGGCGCTCGCCTGCTGCTCGGTTGCCGAGATGCGCGTGATGCGCTTCGTCCCGCTGCGCGTGCTGGTGCTGGGCGGCACCGTGGCCGCGGGGAAGGCTTTCTGGTTCGACGCCGAGGCGGTCGACTTCGCCGCGTTCCTCGCCGGATTCGAGGCCTACGTGAAAACGGCCATCCGCTGCGACATCCTCGTGCTCAAGGAGTTCTCGCCGGAGTCCGACGCGGGACCGATGCGCTCGATCTCCGATGCGGGCTTCATCGCGCACATGTGCTACGACCGCAGCCGCCTTGCGCTGCCTGCGGACGGGGACATGCAGGACTTCCTGGACTCGCTGCCGTCGAAAAAGCGCAGGAATCTGCGGCAGGTGATGGCACAAGGCGAGGCGGCGGGCCTGAAGGTCGAGGTGCATCGGAACTTCGACCATCTGGTCGATACGGCCTACGCTCTTTACCTGGCCGTGAATGCGCGTGCCACCGAGGCACGCACGCCCGCATTGCCGTACCGACTCTTCGCGGCGCTCGGGCGGCTCGACGCCGCGCGGATGCTCACCATCTCGCAGGGCGAGAGGACGGTGGGTTTCGGCCTCTTGCTGCACCAGCGCGCGAAGCTCAAGTGCCTCGTGATCGGCATGGACTACGAAGTCTCGAGGGAGCTCCAGCTCTGGTATCAGGTCGTCGCGCGCTCAATCGAGTACGCCGCGCGCAACGGCTGCACCAGCGTCGACCTGGGATCGACCAACCACGGCATGAAGCGCAAGTTCGGCGCCCAGCACGAGGACATCTGGATCGCCGTGCGCCACCGCAGCCGCTGGTTGACGCGACTTCTCGCGCCCCTGATCCGGCACACCCTGGCTTCGACCTATCGACCCGCGGGGAAGGCAGCGCCGGCCACTCCCGACGGCCGCTGATCCCGTCGCAAGGAGGCACCATGTACCGCACGATCATCTATGCCATCCCCTTCTTCGCCGTGCTGATCGCGTTTGAGTTTGCCTGGGGCTGCATCAAGCGGCGCAACACCTACCGGCTCAACGATTTCATCAGCAACCTGAGCCACGGCCTGCTGAGCCAGGTGGTGGCCGTGTGCACGCCGTTCTTCCAGATCGGGTTCTATACCGCCGTCTTTCCGTTCACTTCGCGCTGGTCGAACCCGGAGTTCTGGAACAGCTGGGCGGGACTCCTGGCCGCCGTGATCCTGTTCGACTTCTGCAACTACTGGGTGCATCGCGCGGGCCATGAATGCGCGGTGTTCTGGGCGGCCCACGCCGTGCATCACCAGAGCCAGGACTTCAACCTCTCGATCGCGCTGAGGCAGGGCAGCGCGGTCGCGATCCTGGGATGGATCTTCTTCCTGCCGATGGCAATCGTCGGCGTCCCGCCAAAGAGCTTCGGCATCGCGGCGATGGTGCTTCTTCTGTACGGCTACTGGGTGCACACCGAACACATCGGAAAGCTCGGCTGGTTCGACCATGTTTTTTCCTCGCCGTCGAACCATCGCGTGCATCACGCCGTCAACCCAGGGTACCTCGATCGCAACTACGGCGCCTTGCTGGTGGTGTGGGACAAGCTCTTCGGGACCTTCGCCGAAGAGCGGGAGCCGTGCATCTACGGCACGGTCAGGCCACTCGAAAGCTGGAATCCGCTGCGCGCGCTCCTGAACGTCTACGCCACGCTGGCACGTACCGCGTGGCATACGCGCAGGTGGAGCGACAAGCTGCGGGTGTGGGTGAAGCCCCCGGGATGGCAGCCGGCCGACATCGCCGAGAGGTTCCCCATCCCGTTGCAGGCGCCGGATACGACCAGGCGCTACGACCCGGCACTCACGCCTGTCCAGCAGTGGGCGGCCATCGCCCAGCTCACCCTGTGGCTCTGCGCCATCCTTGCGTTCCTGTGGCATGCGGATGCCTCCTCGTTCTGGATCAATGCGGCGATGCTTGGCCTGACCCTCGCCGGGCTTTGGGTCACCGGCGCGGTGCTGGAATCCGCAATCCGCGTGCGCTGGGCGTGGTGCCTGCAAGCCGTGTTCCTGAGCCCGGTGATGGGCTACGTGGCAGGTTCGTAGATGCGCGAGCGTTCGCGCTTGCGTGCCTAACAACGTGCGCTGGCCGAACTCGCTCATCCGCGCGAGGGCGACAAGCCGCGGCTCTCTGGCCCCCCGGACAGGGGCACCCTGGTCGCGGGCGTGGCTGCATCTCCACAGGCGAGACGGCGGTGCCGGATTTCCACCGGATGTGGATGAAAGTGCACCCGGGCTGCAGGACAGCTGACCTAGGATCCGCCGGTATGGCGACTGCGTGAGCAACACCGATGCGCGGTCGCCATACCGTTGCGACTCAAAGGACAAGGTATGGAACAGGGGAGCCCTTGCCGGCTCGTCGGCAAGGCGAACCCGAACTCTTCTCGACAAGAGGCTTTCGCCTTGTCTGCCGAGAGGAAGTCGTCGGCACGTCCGACGAACCGCGTATCGCGATGCATCGCGTTTCCGCCGCCAGGAAGACCTCGTGCGTGCCGTACTTGAGAAAGCGGCATTCCATTCCAGCGGTGGTTTCGTTTCGCTCAGGCGAACACGCATGGCGCCCGGCACTGTGCGGCGCTGAACGCCGGCACTCAATCCTTGCCTTTGACGACGCCCACCCGAAAAGAAATCCGATTTAAGGAGGTTCGAAGATATGAAGTTCAAGTCAGTCCTGACCGCTGTCGCGGCCGCCGTCCTCGTCGCCTGCGGTGGCGGTGGCGGAGGTGATGGATTCTCTGCACTGCCCATCGGCTCGGCGCCGCCGCCGGATTCAGGGAGCGCCCCCGCACCGTCTCCGGCACCCGCGCCCGCTCCATCTCCTGCGCCAGCACCTGCACCCGCGGCACGCACGTACATGTACGAAGCCCTGTCGCCTGCGGCCGACAAGGACGCGTTCCTCAATCATCTCAATGCCGAAGGCGCGCGGGGCTTCCGCTTCCTCACGGCTGTGGTCTTTGTGTCCGGGCAGAGCGTCAGTACCGCCGAGACGTATGTCAAAGATGGGACTGCAAGCTACGTCTACGAATTGTTGGACACCCCCGCCAATCGCAGCGCGTTCCAGTCGCAGCTCGACGCGCAAGGTGCACGAGGATTCCGCTGGGCCGGCTCCTATGCGGTGGGCGGCGCGAATGTCACGCTCTACAGAAAGGAAGATTCCAGCACCTACTCCTATGCTCTCACCGCCGCTCAATCGAGCAGTGCCGGCTTTCTCCAAGAGGCCAATGCACAGGGCGCAAATGGCTACCTGAATCTGGCACCCGGCTTCCTGGTCGGCACGGAAACTGTGGCCATCTACGAGAAGAGCAGCACTGGCGGCGCTCGCTATGTCTACGAATTTCCTTCTTCTCCAGGCAGTGATGCGGACCTGTTGGCCCAGTTCAACGGCCAGGGTGCACGTGGCTTCCGATTCCGTACGCCATACAGCTTCACGGATCGTGGCGGCTTGCTCTACGTACAAGACGGCAGCCAGTCGGCAACGTTCAGTTTCTCTGCGCTCGATCCGGTGGACAACAGCGCAAAGTGGATCGAGCTGGCCAACACACAGGGAGCGCAGGGCCATGGTCTGATCGGGGACTACATGATGCCAAGCGGTCAAGCCAAGATCATCTTCTTTGCGGCAGGCAACTGCGCCGGCGAGCTCTGCAATTCGGCTTCCCTTTTTGGTCGATAGGCTCGTTGAACTGACTGGCTGAGAGGCACGCCGCGCGCGCGTGCCCGATCCCTTTTGCCGACGCAAGGGACAGTTTTCGGCATCCCTGTTGCTCGAGACTGGATGCGAAGGGGGTCGTTTCTTCCGCATGCGTCGCCGTGGCAGGCCGCAGGCGCCACGCGCGCATGCTCCTCTTTCGTCCTCTTACGATCCGGCTTTATCTCTCCTGGGGCTTCGGGCCAATCGTGGTCACCGGGACATGGACGCTCCATTGCTGAGGCGGATCGACGGTGCGCGCACATCTCACCGCGATCACACGGCGGCTTTGCGGTACCACTGCACCCTGCGCGTCCGTCGACGACCAGCGAATCGTCTCCCAGCGCGTCTGCAGCGCCACGACGCAGCGCGGCACGAAGACCTTGAGGTTCGGCTCGCCGGCCTGCCACAGCAGCCCGCCGTTTGCGTTTTGCTGAGCGACAAACGCATGGGCCTGCTCGCGGATCTCATAGAGGCCCTGCACCGAGCCGTGAGAGTGCATGTCCTCGATACCCGCGGCAGGACATGGCGCAGCCGACAGCAACAGCCACAGGGGCAAGGCATTTCGATGGTGAGCCATGTGCTTGTTCTGCGTTCGGGGTTCCAGTTTTCACTTGTGGCTTCGCATCTTCGATCAACAGCAAGATGCGGCCGTTCGACCGTATCTATCTCCACACGGGTTCGATGCAGCGGCCGATTCTCATGCGTCCCCTATGATGCCGCGCCGCCATGCTGCAGGCTGTCCACCACGGCGTAATAAAGAGGTTTTAGAGTGAAGGAAATATCAGAACAGCTGGTCGCAATGATCGGTCAGCCATTCGACGGCAAGAAGGTTCGCGATGTGCTGGGCTCCCTGGGCGTCAAGAGGGTTTCCGGCCCCGGCGCCTTCTCCTCGAGCGAAGAGATCATCTGGATACCCAAGGCGTCCGTGCGCATCGATATCTACCAGGCGCAGAAACTGAACGGACTGACGGGGTCGGGCTACCGTGACGAGGAGGGCTGGATCATCGGGTCCGTGGAACTTCTCGCACCCGGATCGGACGACAGGATCAAGACGCCGTTTTCCGGCCCTCTCCCTATGGGCCTCGCCATCAGTTCGACACCGCAGGATTGCATCGACGCGCTCGGCCAGCCCGACCTGGACGAGGAGCATGACCGGCCGGGCTTCTCTGGCAGGGTCCTGGCCTGGCGCAAGCAGCACCTGAACATCGCGATCACCTTCGCGGGCAAGGGGCGCGAGAGCACGATGATCAACCACACCGTCTGCCTGATCGGTTGCATCGGTGCCTGGCGCTATACCCATCCTGAAGTCTTCGCTCCCTGAATCCAAATCGGATGTCTGAGGCCGAAAGCACGACGCAGCATCGGTGAAGGCACTTCGACAAGCCGAGCGTGCGGGGCATGCAATTGCCATCAGAAATGAGTAGCTATCGATCACTTTTCCAAGGAATCCATGGCGTGCGCCAGGGAGCGCCGGCGTTCTTTTTTGTCGAGCAGATTGGTTATTAATAAAAACGACTTGTTGCACCGATAGATTGCGCGAACTCGTTCAGGTGCAGGTGACCTGCTCCGAGGCCTCACGTTTTCCATCCTCTGCTCCATGTCGCACTTTCCTTCGTCTGTTCGTCCCTTCGCCATCTCCCTCGTCGCAGCCCTTTGCCTCTCGGCCTGCGGCGGTGGAGGCGGAAGCGGCCTCTCGCTCCCGATCACCTCCATCCCTCCTGCCACCACCAATCCGCCCGCCGTGGTCGTGGCCGGCCCGCCGAAAGACCTGGGCTTCACCGACACAGCGCCCGCACCCGATGCGGTCGCGGTCCCGCCTTTCGTCGACAACGTGGCGACGAACCAGCGCGGCGATGCGCGCTTCGCAACCAAGGAGACCAATGCCGGCGTGCGCGTGCTGACCGGCTTCCTCGACTTCTGGCAGCCCAGCACGCTTCTGGTGGACGCGGGCGTCTCGGCGCCCGCGCAGGGCAGTTTCCCGGCGGTGGTTGCATCTACCTGGAGCGGTATTCCGGGTGACGTCACCGACGGCAAGATGCTCAATACCGATGTGCTGAACCGCAACATCCAGTACGTCGTCGATGCAACCAACGCGCGCACCCCCGCGCAGGAACTGGCCGCCTACCTCGACGACCGCCGTGGCAAGGGCTACAGCATCAGCGACGGCATGGGGCCGCTCACGAACGCCTGGCGCACGGCCACGCAACAGGTCACCACCATCACCGGCATCGCAGCGGACGCCACCACGGTGCTCTACAACGACGGCGGCAATGACGTCGGCGTCGGCGGTTCTGCCAACCCGGGCTTCGGCACGGTGGTCGACCTGCTCAAGAACATCGGCGAGAACGGCTCGACCGAGCCCGCCAAGCGCTTCTACAAGTACGCGCGGCCCTGGCGCTGGAGCAGCAGCGTGAAGGTGGTTCCGGCGCTGGAACCCGCCAAGAGCCCCACGCCCGCGACCGACGGCGGCTTCGTGAGCGGCCACACGGCCGAAGCGGTGCGCGATTCCATCGCCTCCGCCTACGTCGTGCCGCAGCGCTTCCAGGAGATGGTGGCGCGCGGCCTCGAGCTCGGTGAGAACCGCATCCTCGCGGGCATGCATTCGCCGCTGGACGTGGTGGGTGGACGCCTGCACGGGCAGGCCGTGGCCACCGCGAGCCTGGCCACCGGTGCCAATGCCGCGCGCAAGAGCGCGGCCTATGCGCAGGCACAAGGCGTGCTGATGGCCGCGGTGGGCGCGAGCGATGCCGCTGCCTTCAACGACTTCGCCCATTCGCAGGGCACCGCCGCCGACCGCTTTGCGGACCATGCCGCGAGCAAGGCCGACTATCTTCGCCGCCTGACCCTCGGCTTCAAACAGGTGGCCGACACCACGAAGCCAGCCGTCGTTCCCAAGGGCGCCGAGGTCCTCCTCGAAACGCGCCTTCCTTACCTCGACGCAACGCAGCGCCGCGTGGTGCTCAAGACCACGGCCGTCGCCTCGGGCTATCCGGTGATGGACGACCCCGAAGGCTGGGGTCGACTGAACCTGTTCGACGCAGCCGACGGCTACGGCGCCTTCAATGGCGACGTCGTCGTGACGATGGATGCCAGCCTGGGCGGCTTCAACGCGCTGGACAGCTGGCGCAACAACATCTCCGGCGCCGGCAAGCTGACCAAGAAGGGCAGCGGCACGCTCGCGCTCGGCGGCAGCAACAGCTACTCGGGCGGCACGCAACTCGTGGCGGGCACACTACGCGCCGATGCGGCCTCGGCCTTCGGCCAGGGCAACGTCTATGTGGGTGGCGGCACGCTGGTCTGCAATGCGGCTTCGACGGTCGTCATGGCAGGCGCGTACACGCAGTTGGCCGGCACGACGCTGCAGCTGAACCTCGGTGCCAGCGGTGCAGGGCGGCTGAACGTAGCCGGCGTGGCGGCCCTGGATGGCACGCTGAACCTGAGCTTCAGGTCAGGCTTCGCGCCCAGCGCGGGCGACACGCTTGTGGTCATCAGCGGCGGGACGCTCACCGGCCGCTTCTCGGCCATCAATGCGCCAGGGTTCAAGGTCACGCCGACCTACACGGGGACCCAACTTGTCGTGCGCTTCGACGCTTAGAAATACTCTGCGATCTGGTTTGCGGCAATGGCGAACTCAGAGAGTTCGCCATTGGTCATGATGAGGTTTGCGAGCGGCAAATCCACCGCACGCAAACGCTCTTCTTCAATCGTCTCCGAGATCGAACGAATTGCAGCCGGATCGTCATCCTGCAGTCGAATCACCGGACAAGTCAGAAGGGCGGGGGGACCAATCATCAGAAGGTGCGCAGGGTACTGACACGGCAGCGCATTCAAGATAGCGTGCGAAAGTCACCTTGCGCTGGCTGGGCGAATGGAGTTCGAAACCTCTTCACCGTTATTCAAGAGTGCCGGCACTCGTAGCTGGACGCCTGTACACGGTCACCGCCGATGTAGTGGGGGTAGCCGGGATAGCGGCACATGGGGCGCGCGGCCTGAATTGCAAACGGCGGGGAGGGCGCCTTCACCACCTGCACCAGTGCATTCGCGGGCGCATCTCCAGCACTGACCCACCGGTCCAGCGGATCCAGCAGGTCTACCATCGTCGGCACCGCCGGCCCGCCCGCCACCGCTCGTGAGTTGCCGGAATGCGTCGACCCGGGCGAGACGTAGAGCCGCACCGATCGTTCGACTGCCGCGGCACCCATGTGTGCCACGAGGGCATCGTGATACTGGGTGTCCATGAGTGCACTCTGAGCGCGATCCGCCGCGTTCTCTCTAAGGATCAGCTTGCCGCCGCGCGCGAAGAAAGCCGAGAGGTCCGGGTTGGTGGAGTCCATCAGCGCCGAGGTCGCCTGAACCCGCTCGCGGAAATCCTCGGGGCGATAGCGACGCACGTCGTAGTTCCTGTCGCGGACGATCCCATAGCGGATCCAGCTGCTTCCATAGATCCACTGGGTGGCGTTGCGTGCGGCATCCGGCGGTACAGCGGGCGCCGCCGAGCCGGTGACCCAGCGCACCATGTTGACGGCGGAGGGGCCGTCGAGGCTGTCCTCGTGCCCGTAGAGCCATTGGGGATAGGTCGTGAGGCCGTTGGCGATGCTGAAAGGAAATACATAGGGAGAGTGGATGGCTCGCATCAGGCGCAGCTCGGCGTCGGACAGACAGTGCACGCCCGCGTCGCTACCGTCGGGGCAGCGCAGGCGCTGCAGATCCACCCGGCCCTGGCACCCCATGTAGTTGTTCACGACACCGTCCGCCAGCCCGTCGAGTGCATCGCAGGCGTCGGAAGTGGCTTTGGCGATGAGCGCTACTTTTCCGGCTTGCAGCCAGTCTTCGTGCTGCGGTACCTGGTTTCGCACGAAGGCATGGAAAAGGCCGGTCCAGTTGATCACGGGAACGACGCTGACGATCCCGTCGTAGTCGGCCGGAAACCTCTGTGCCATCGTCAGCCCTTCCCGTCCCCCTTCGGAACCGCCGAAGTAGTACATGCGTTGCGGCCGACGCGCGTAGTACGCGCTCATGACGTCCACGGCCACATCTCTCACCTTCTTGTACGAGGCGAAGGCGAAGTTCTCGAGCATCTCGTCGTTCAGCGCGAAGGCGCCGGGCTCACCGGCGGGGAACGCCGAGGCCTGATGGCCGGAGTCGTGGCCGAAGGTCGCATAGCCTCGCGCAATCGGGAGGGCATCGTCCGGCGCCGCGTCCCGCAGAGGAGCCAGCCCTGTGATCAGCACCCCATTGAAGCCCCCGCCCCCGTACTGGACGGCCTTGCCGTTCCAGGTGGTCGGCAGGTTCAGCTGGAAGTTGATCGGCTGTGCCCCGGGGTCGCGAGATGCGATGGTTCCGCTGACCTTGCAGAACTGCGGAAGAGCTGGCGCGAACGTCCCGTCGTTGACGGTTGCGGCCGAGGCCGACACGAGAACAGCCGATGTGACCGAAGCCTTGCCGCTGGGCAATCCCGTTGCGCCCGGTGTGATGGCATGGTGTGCGAGGCCGGCGCAGGAGCCGGCGAGCCAGTCGGCGTTCGGAACTGTGCCGCACGCCGACAAGGCCAACGCAAGCAGCGCGAAGCTGACGCAAGAAAACTTCCGAATATTGAAGTGATTCATGGTGTCTCCAGGTTCCTTGAATACTCAACCAGCCGTCGTAGCCAAAGCGCCAATGTACACAGACATGCAGTGGCCCTCGCTGTCGATGCTTCCATGCGCGATGCCTGGGAATCGGCCCTGCGCAATGTCGCCGTCCGGGGAACTCTCAATGTCCGCGGTTGCACGTGCGGACCTTCTCTCCTCAATCCAGTTGCAGCTTGGTCTTCTGCGCGATGGTTCCCGACTTGGCGAAGTCCTCCCGGCTGCGAGTCAGCGCATCCTGCGATGAGTTGCCCTCGACCCGCAGGTCCATCTCTGCCAGCCTGCTGCGTATCGACGTCGCTTGCAGGGCTGCACGAACGTCGCGCTGGATCTTTTCAACGACCGGCGCAGGAAGGCCGGCAGGCGCCATCAAGGTTTCGAAGAAGGTCGCGTCGAACCCGGCATGACCGCTTTCCGCCACGGTCGGAACAGTTGGCAGCAAGCTTGACCGCTCCTTGCCGGAAACTGCTATCGCGCGCAGCCGCCCGCTCTGGATGTGAGGCAGGACCGGCTTCGACGACAAGGCTAGTTCCGAGCTTCGCGCGCGCTTGGCTTCAGGCAAGGCTGTCGGAACCGTTCTATGGCCAGACGGTAGTCGTAACGCATGCGCCCCACCGCGGATCTCTCGCGCAGCGCTACGCCGATGATTGGGCCTCGGGTGCTTATGTCACTGAGCTTCCGGAAGCCTTCTTTGATGTGCCCGTGCTATGGGTGCATGGACACACGCATCAGCAGTTCGACTCGAGCCAGCTCCTGCCAGATTGTGTGTAACCCGCGCGGTTACGTGAACTGGAGTGGCAGGGTCGAGAACAAGGCGTTCGATCCGGGATTGGTCATCGATGTAAAAGTTCTTGCCTACAGGGGTGGATGGAGCTCTTTCGAAACATTCGTCTATCGAAGTGGCCCCGCTTGAGTCATACGCACCATGAGCGCAATGACATGCGCTACCGCATCCAAAGGAAAGTGATCCACGCAATGTGGGCACCAAGCAGCGCACCTGGCAGGATCAGTATCCAGAAATTGTGGCCGCATATCAATGAATCAGAAATGCCAGGTAGAGAGCAAGTGACCGTTGGGAGCAGCCATCCTCCGACGAAGCAGGCACCGATCACCAAGAAGATTATGAGCAAGTATTTCATATCAAAGAGGCGGCCGGAACTATTGCCTTGAGACTGCCAAGAAGCTCAAGGTACGCTTTACAAGGCAGGGCTTGCCGATCGCAAGCGGCACAAGAAGCAATCTCACGTTCCGCAAAGACGGTCTCCGGCAACTGTCCGGCGGAAAGGAGTCCAGGGTACTGTTGTGGTTAGTTCCTCTTCTAAGCGCGTGACTGCTGCTTCCTTTCATATCCTCTTGATAGGACACACGCGTGCACGGCGAACACCTCCGCCGGAGCCACCCGGGAACTGGCCAAGCGCTTGAAGCCGGGCACCTGCAGAACGTCATCGAGATGATGGTCGGTCAGTGCTTCGCCACGCTGCGTGCGATGGGATCTTTTCGCGGCACTCATCTCACCAGCACCGGGACCAGTGGGCCGGACGATCCGCCAGCCAACCCGGTGGTGGTGCAAGGGCTGCCGACGGCACCCGCGTTTCCGCGGAATTCCAGCTGCGTATCGGTCATCGGGATGCTCAGTGGCTGCAGCATCAGCATGCAGAGGTAGTCGATCACGTGGTTGCCGCCGTCGATGACCGGCACGGTCACGAAACGGCGGTCGAGGCCGTACTGCATGTGTCCCCCGGCGACATTGCCCGGGTTGGCCAGCGTCTGAAAACTGTTGAGTGACAGCCCGGTGATCGATTCGCAGCTGTTCGCGCCCTTCACCTTCGTGCCGGTGTCGGCGCACGACGCGAAGGCCGCGCGCTTGGTCACGAAGTTCTGGGCGCTGGCGGGTGCTCCGGCGCCCGGCGCACCGTTGTAGGCATTGAACTGCGCGGGCCAGTTCAGCGGGGTGTAGGCATAGCCGGTGTAGTCCGGTCGCCCGCTGCTCGGATCGACGCCGTTCTTGTAGATGCCAAAGCGCTGGTTCCAGACATCGGCTACCGTGCTCTGCACGCCGGGCGTGCCGAGCGTATCGCCCACCTTGGTTCCGCAGTGATTGTTGAGCTCGGACTCGGTTTCCGAGGCGTTGTTGCTGCCGTCGAGGTTGGCCCAGCCGATCTGGCCGCCCGTGGCCGCGTTCTGCGCCATGATGAGCGTCACCCATTCACCGGTCACGAAACCATAGTTCGGCGCCGTACTGCCCACCTTGGGCTTCGCCGCGACCGGAACGGGACATGTGGTCTGTGCACTGGCGCGAGTGGCAACAGCACTCGCCGCGACACTGCGCGTCGCGGGGTTGCCGGCCGTGTCGCCCGAGAAGGCACCCATCGCCTTCATGAGCCAGATACTGATGTTAGCCTGCGCATGCGTGCACTGTGCGTAGCGTGCCAGAGCAGGCGAGGTGGTGACAGCGTAGGACGCATCGCGGAAGGTGATGTCGGCTGGGACGATCTTGCCCTGGCCACTCCAGGTGCTCGACTGCATGTTCACATTGTTCGCATTGCCGGCGGTCTGGCCCGCACTTACCGCCCGCATAAGGGCCGTGCTCTGTCCGTCGAGCTCGCGTGCGGCAGAAAGGGCACAGCTGTCGACTGCTGTCTGCAATTCGGTCTTGACAACGAACAGGTGACCAAAATCGAGCGCGATGCCCATGAAGCCTATGAGAAACAACAGGAGCAGCGCGGCGGTGACGATCATTGCGCCACGCTGGCGTTGGTGACGACGGTGGACATGCATGATCATCTCCCTGTGCGACAGCGGTGGTTCAGACGGCACGGCCTCAGGTGTAGGTCGTGCCGCTTGCCCGCCCGAAGTGGATCGAGGCGTGCGACAAGGCGGTCACTTTAGGAAACGCTGCGCCTTTGCGCATGAGCGAAGCGCCCCTTTGCTGGGGGGCATCTGCCCTGCGCGGGCGCGCATGCGCCCATGACAAAGCGCCTGCCTGAAACCGTGGGATCGCACGCGGACACCTTCAGCGGCGAAAGCGCCACCGGTGAGGCCGTGGGTTACGGCGCGCGCATATCTGGCTGTTCGCGGGCAAACCCCTAATAGTATTTGCTTGCGCGGCGGCGTCACGGCTCGCGCCGGCCGACTCGCACCACGTCGACTGCGATCGCGGTGTGGCCAAGCCGATGGCCGGCGTATCCTTCAGCAGGTAGATCACGCGGTCGTGCTGCAGCGTCACTGGCGGCAGTCATCCTCCTGTCCGTCTACCGAGCAATGTCACCTCGGCCAACTTCTCGAACGTGTGTACGGCCCCCTTCAACTCTTTTGCGGCATCTGTGAGGCTTCACTGGGGATGGAACTAGCCCGCTCTGGACAGCCATAGCCAATCAGAACCTGCCGGTCACTACGAGTGATTCCTTTGTAAGTATGCCTTTCAAAGAAAAATCTCCGTACTCCTGTCCATGCTGCTTCTGCCTCACTCTTCTGCAGCGAGGCGCATACGAAATATGCCCAGTGTGCTTCTGGGAGGATGACGGGCAAGACGAGCTGGACCTGTTTGCCGTGCGGGGTGGCCCAAACCGCGCTCTCAGTCTGGCTCAGGCTAGGGCCAACTACAGATCGATGGGTGCCTGCGATGCGCAAAGCGTGCAGTACGCGGTCAATTAATCACGCCCTTGTTCAGTGAACGATGAGCTGTGAGGCTACGTGCCCATGTAGAGCAACATGGACATGTAGACATGACAGAGCAGTACGCAGAGTTGAGAGGTCGGTTGGTTGTTGGGCGCAAGAGTGACGGTCGCAGCGTCTACGACGAGGCAGCCAAGAAGGAGTTGATCGTTGCCTGCCTCAAGCAAGGAGTTTCGGTGGCACGCATGGCGATGGAGCACGGTGTCAACACGAACTTGCTGAGGACGTGGATCACGGCCTACCAGCGACGAAGCGCTCAGGTATCGGCGGGCGACATCGCGCGAGCGCAGGATGCGCCATTCGTTGCCGTACACGTAGAGGGCGAACAAGATCAGAGTGAACGAGTGCCTCAGCGCGAGTGCGCGGTGACGGTGCCCGCGGTCGCCCACACACCAGCTACGGCGGTGGCGGTGATCTCGGATGCAGGCCCCTTGGCGGCACCGCCCCCGATGGTCGCTTTGCAGGTGCGACTGCCCAACGGTGTGCAGCTCGATCTCAGTGAGACGAGCTTGCAGGAATTGCCCACGCTGGTGCAGATGCTGAGCCGACTGTCATGTTCCGCTTCGACGAAGGGCTGAAGGTCTACCTGCACCGCGAGCCCGTGGACTTCCGGCTGAACATCAACGGCCTGGCCGTGCTGGTGGAGCAGGCGCTGGGCCTGGACCCGTTCGCCTCCTGTGCGTATGTATTCAGCAATCGCCGACGCGACCGAGTGAAGATCCTGGGTTGGGAGCGCAACGGCTTCTGGCTGTTGCTCAAACGCCTGGAGAAGGACAGATTCATCTGGCCTTCCGCCGAGGCGGTTCCCACGCTGACGCCCGAGCAACTGCACTGGTTGCTGGAGGGCATCGACATCGCGGTGGTGCAACGCCACTCCCATCTGCGCTATTCGAGCGTGGCTTGAAGGAACGATGATGGGGGCATGCCGATCCAAGCTGGCGTGTCGTCGCCTGCCACCATCACCGCTGAAGAACTCGCCGCGCTCATTGCAGAGCGCGATGCGCTGGCTGGCGCGCTTCGAGTGGCGACTACCGAGCGCGACCTCGCACTGGAGCGGCTGAAGGCACTGCAGCGCCAGCTGTTCGCGGCCAAGAGCGAAGCCCGCGGCACGGACCAGAAGGACCTGTTCCTCAACGAGGCCGAGGCACTCGCACCCACCGATCAGACGCCGCAGGCCGAGGTCGAAGACATCGACGAAGAGGAGTCCACGCCAGTCGCCGGACATCAGCGCAAGAAGCGTGGACGCAAGCCACTGGACCCCGCGCTGCCGCGCGAGATCGTGCGCCACGAACTGCCCGAGGCCGAGCGTGTGTGCGCGCATGACGGGCACGCGCTCGTGGAGATCGGCGCCGAGGTCAGCGAGCAGATGGACGTCATCCCCGAACAGGTGCGTGTGCTGCAGCACCACCGCATCAAGTACGCCTGCCCCTGCTGCGATCAGAGCCTGAAGGTTGCACCCGCGCCGGCGCGCATCATCCCGCGCGGGCTGCTCACCGAGCAGGCGCAGGCCTGGGTCATCACCGGCAAGTACCAGTTCGGCATGCCGCTGTATCGCACTGCCGTATTGCTACGCCGCTTCGGGGGCGACATCGCGAGCAACACCCTGGCCTCTGGCATCGTACGCATCGGCCAGGCTGTGCAGCCGGTCATCAACCTGTTGCGTGACCACTTGCTGGACTCGGACCTGATCTACGGCGACGAGACCACGGTCCAGGTGCTCAAGGAGCCCGGACGCAAGGCCCAGACGAAGAGCTACATGTGGGCGCAGACGAATGGCACAGGTCCACCGGTGCGGCTGTTTGCCTACGCGCCGGGGCGCGGCGCCGTGCATGCCGAGAAGCTGTATGCCGGCATCCGCCCCGGCACCACGCTCATCACCGATGGCTACGAGGTCTACAACGGCATCGCGAAGGCCGGCGGTCTCACGCACCTTGGATGCTGGGTTCATTATCTCGAGCGTCGTTTTATGTGGAGCACGACCTGCGATCACAGGCGCGATGCGGTGTGGCGTGGTCCTTGGCACCAGATAAGACTGAACCA
>NZ_JABMJG010000018.1 GCF_013376045.1 Variovorax sp. SG517
GGGCTAGGAGGACTGAGCCCCGTTGAGTACAGGATGAAGGACGCCATCCAGTTGGCATGATCTAGACAGTGTCCAAGGTTTGGGGGTCGGTTCAGTCTTAGTGGACACGAGCATCCTTTGCTCCTAACGCCGATTCAAGATGGGTTCACGGGACGCTTACCTTGGAACAACAGGCGCCTACCAAGTACTGAACCAGCATGGGCGTAAGGGAAAGACTAGGCATTGGCACCTCGTATCGCGATATACATCGATTCACTGCTCCCCGATTCACCCAGCGGCAGCGCTACTTGCTCCAGGCGATTCACTAACTCGAAGTGACGAGCAGGATCCTTCTCAGAAAGTCTCTGAGCGGGTCAAGATGGAGCGGATTGTTCGCGATCAGCCAAGACACAAGGGTAGGCACGTCGCGCGTTTTTCTAAACTCTTGAGTCGCGTTCGAGACAGCAGAGAACAACTGCTCGAGCACCTTTGCACCGTCAATTTCCGCCTCCCTGCTCAGATCGAAGCCCGAGAGCGCGGCTTCAACTTGTGCAAGCTCGCACTCGCAACCTAGTTCTTTGAGTGCAGCATGAATCGCGTGAGGCTCGATCAAATAGCTTTCCAGCATACGTCGATCTAAGAATCGGAGCCGATTCTTAGACTGCAACTCAATGCGAACCTTGTCCTCCCTTTTTCTTTTCTCGGCATCAAGAAGTACACATATCATCGGCGGGACTAGGCCTGCAGACGTCGACAAGCGCTCATAGATCGAAACGATCTCATCCGGCGGCATGCCGTTCTTCTTTTCAAATGTCCCGGTTCGCTCCACCCGGAGCACCGCTGTTCCTGCGGCAATTTCAGGACACGCATAGCGAAGGACTTCAGGAAAGACAAGCTCTTCTGTTTGCCCCTCGACCCATAGCACTCGATCCTTTCCGTGTAAATCGGTGACACTTATGCCTAGGCGTGCGAGTTCCCCGCGAATGGTATGCAACTTTTCGCGCGTGGCTTGCTTTACGACCGTGGCCGAGTTTTCAAGATCCAGAAAACTGATCGTCGAGGTATCAACAGCCGTCAGAACGTCGGCAGAATGGGCTGTCAATATGAACTGATGACTCTTACCTTCGGACTCTAAAATTGCCAAAAGCTCACGCAAAGCGCGCGGGTGTAGAAACGCGTTCGGCTCGTCAATTGCGATGACCTGAGGTTCGCGTGCTGTCAATAGAACGTAGAGGATTGCGACAACATTTCCGATACCAGTGCCCATTCGGCCGATGGGTGTAGCCAGATCCTGACGTCGAGCCTCCGGACCATGAGGCAGGCAATAGAGCGCAAAAACGTTGTTGGGAATCGGCGTGCTTTGCACCCATGAAACATCAGGGAAGATGCGTTGGACCCACTCGCAAAGCTTCCGATGTCCATGAGCATCGCTTGTTTGCAAACGGTTGATGAAATAGGGCAGCCGCGCCGCCTCACGATCGAGCACCAGATCGTTCACCATTCCACACTCTGATCCGGGCCTGCGTTGAGCCCCAAATCGATAAACTCTCGCCGCGCACCGATCCACCAAGTTCTTCAGGCCTTGCCCTAGCGATTGCGGTCCGATGGCAGAAGTCGTGTATTGACCAATACCGCCAGGGGAAACGCGAAACCCAGAAGTTAGAGAAGAGTCCCACTCGTACATGGACCCTTGAATCACAGTGCTGGAGGAGAAAGCCGCTGACCGACCACGTGGCTCAAGTGTCAGATTCACTTGGAGCTCCGGATCTTGCAAAAAGATCCGATCGAGGTGGCTATCAATACCGTGGGTGCCTCCACTGGGGCTGGTGATTGGTAGCCCAAACTGTTCTGATCCATACATTCGCGCCAACTCCAGAGTAGAAGTCTTGATTCCAACTTCGCCTCTTGAAGACCCACGCGGAACATCTCCGAATGATGGGAGGGTGATGCTCGAGCGATGGGGGTCGTTGTTCAAGGGCGCTAGGTCGAGCGCTTCAAGAACAGTTGATTTGCCTGCATTGTTTCCCCCGAGAATTAGATTAAACCCCTCATTGAAATGAAGAGTTTGCGCTTCATTAAAGCTCTTGTGGTTCTCGATAGTGACATGACAAATACGCATGGTGCCTTACGATGATCCGTCCGTGTCTAAGTCTGTCTGCAATCAAGGAATGCACTGTAAAGACAGAGCTTTCCCTAGTACAACCGTAGAGGTCAGCGCGTCTCACTGCGCGCTCGATCCGAGCACCAGCCGCGAAAGTGCTCGATCGGTGCATTGACTCTTCAACTGCGCCGGCTTGAGGGCGCCCTTGGGTCTAATGACTGGCATGAGGAGGACGTACTCTGGTAGAGCCCGATCTCAACATGTCGCCGTGCTCAACTTCATGTTCACCGTCCTCCAAGCAGCTCAATCATTGAAATCAAGCAAGCTGTGCGCTGCTTGGCTCGTATCCTTGGGATCAAACCACTCACCGGTCCCCAGCCACCTGAGCAGGGCCCATAGAAGCTGAAACCATGGAGATCGCCTGCTACCCGGTCTTTTGTTTCGCGAGCGAAGAAAGCACCCTCCGGGCCGCAGCGCGCCCCTCTTCATCCGAATGCTTGTAGTTGTCCAACAGCGCGGCCTCATCCGGTGTCAGTCGGCTCTCAACCGGCGCAGCTCTTTGGCCCACCAGGACGTAGAGCACATCGACGCCGAGATCAGCCGCTGCGACTAGCGCATCGGCGTTGGGCGACTGCTCACCTTTCTCCCAAGCGAGCAGCGTCCGCCGCGACACGTCGAGTGCAGCAGCAAATTGTTCCTGCGAGAGGCCCGTTCGATCGCGCTCCTCGCGCAAGCGATCACCAACAGCCGCGCGATTTTTCTCACTCATATGTTGACTTGCGAGAAATTTCTCGCAAGAATGGCTTCACTGTGCAATTTTCTGTCTCATGAGCATACACAGCCACGAGTGCCGCCGCCTCCCATGAAAACCGCCAAAACTCCTGTTCGACGCGCACCAAACGGTGCAGTCAGCGACAAGCCCATTGCGGTGCGCCTGCATCCTGAAGAGCTCGAGCGGTTTAAGAGCCGCGCCGCTCGCGAGCAGCGATCCATGGCTTCCGTAGTTCGACTCGCCGCCCTTCGCGGCCTGGACGAATGCGACCGCACCAACACGCCGCTCACGGCCTGACCTTTCGCTGCAGCAATCCTCGGAAGGCTCCACCCATGTACCCCGATCCCAAGCGCGTGCGCTCCAACCGCTACACGATCCGCCTCGACGACTACGAGGATGGCCTCGTTCAGGCCATGGCGAACTACCAGGGCGAGCAGCTCGCAACGCTGCTGCGCGAACTGGCTCTGCGCGAAGCGCGTCAGGTGCTGGGGCTGGTTCATGAGCCGAGTCTCGACCAGCGCGCCGCCTGAAGGAAGGCCGCATACAGCCGCCCCACGGCGCAACAAGAGCAGCCGAAAAGATGCCCGAGCACACCATCACCTTCACAGATGAAGACCACGCGCTGATCGAGCGCGTGCAGCTGGAGCGCGGGTTCCCCTCTTTCGAGTCCGCCGCCGAATGGCTGGTGAAGGCCCGGCTTCGCCGCGCCGCGCGCGCCACTACCGGGCGCGGCCGTGCCCTCTACCTCGTCGACCGGCGCCCTGCGCCCTCGGAGCCGGGATGAGACTGCGCTGCCCTCACTGCGACCACCTCGGGTCCATCCGGACCACCAAGGTGATGACGCCGACCGTGTCGCAGCACTACGTCGTTTGCGGCAACTTCGAATGCGGGCACACGTGGCGCGCGACCGCCGAGGCGGACATGACGATCTCGCCTTCGGCAACGCCTGCGCCGACCGTACATCTGCCGCTCGCATCGCACATGCGGCGCGACGTGCTGGCCCAGCAAATCCGCTCGGGCAGCACAGCCGAGCACACGCCCTTGATGACCCCGCCCGAGACGCGTGACCTCTTCGCGCCGGCCGGCCTCGACGGCCCTTCATAGCGCGCTCGAGCGCCCGCTCGATCTCCCCTTCCCCATCCCCTGCGGTGCCTGTTCGGAGGCCCTGCGGGACGTGCTCACCCCGGAGGTTTTCACATGAACGACTCAGCACCCAGCTACCTCGCCCCGCGCCCCGCGCAGGTGCCCCTCGAGCCGCAGTACGCCAGACAACGTCGCTTCGGCGCGGACTCGACGGACGCCTTTGCAGGCACAGCATCGGCCGACCGACAACACGAAGACGAATGCAGCCCGCCGATGGGCCGCGCGAGCGTGTACCGCGATGCCAAAGAGGATCTTGCCCAGCTGCGGATCGACATCGGTTCCGGCACTGAGCTGCGCGCCACCTTGACGCTCCATGCCGCCGGCTTGCGCGACCTCGCCGCCCGCCTCCTCGACGCCGCCCACGACGTCGAATCCAATCCTGCCGCCGTCCTGGCTGAGGTTGTACGCGCGGCGGGTGACGCACGATGAGCACCCGGGTCCTCGATCAAGGCGGCAATCACTGGGTCGCCCACGGCCAAACCATCTGCCACAAGCAGAGCGGCAATCCTGACGCGACGCCCGGCGTCGGGCTCGACGTCTACTCGTACCACAGCGCAGGCGGCAGCAACAGAAGCCATCGCCCCTTCGTGCTGGTGATCGTCGGCTCGGGCCCAACCGCCGGGATCTTGCCGCTGCACATCACCCCGGACGATGCCCGCGCGCTCGCCACAAGCCTGAACCGTGCCGCAGCTACCGCCGAGGCTGCTGATGCGGCCGTACTGGCGCGTCGCAGCAGGGTAGCTGCGTGATGGGTTCACAGCTCGCTCGCCTGCTGCTGATGCGCGCGCTGGCCGCTGCCGCGCGCTCTCTGTTGCCCGCCCTCGTGGTGGTGCTGATCTCCGCCCTGCTCGGCCGCGCGCTCGCGCTGGCTGGGCTGCTCTGAGGAATTCATGAGCGGAGATCTTCTCGACGACATCGCCGACGCGCTGGCGAACGACTACGAGTTCAAGCGCACGTCGGACGGCCGTTTCCTGCAGAAGGGCATCTGCCCGAGCTGCGGGAAGAAGTCGCTGTGGACCTATGCCGCGACCCCGTGGGTAGTGCGGTGCGACCGGCTCAACAACTGCGGCTACGAAGCCCACGCAAAAGACCTTTACCCGGACTTCTTCAACTCGTGGACCGAGCGCTACCAGAAGCCCGAACAGGACAAGCCGTCGGAGCAGCAGAACCCCACCGCCGCCGCCGATGCTTATCTCCGGGAAGGGCGCGGCTTCGACCTCTCGCTCATCAAGGGCACCTACACCCAGGAGCACTACTTCGACGCCCGCGCCGACCGTGGCAACGGCGCCGGCACGGGCACCGTGCGATTCCAGCTCGCCGGCACCTGGTGGGAACGCTTCTTCGACCGGCCGCATCGCTTCGGGAAGAAGAAGGCGAACTTCAAGGCCGGCGGCAGCTACGCGGGCACGTGGTGGGCCATGCCCGGCCTCTCGTTCGTTGCGCCGCCGCCGGCCACACCCGAGACGGCCATGGCCCAGGCAATGCAGGCCGCGTCACCTGCGGGCCCTTTGCGGCCTTCCAGCCCGCCTCCGGAAGAGCTGTGGCTGGTAGAGGGCATCTTCGATGCCATCGCGCTGGCGCACCACGGCATCGCGGCCGTGGCGCTGCTGAGCTGCAACAACTACCCGGAGAAGGCCCTGGCCGAGGTCAAGGCCGTGGTCGAGGGCCAGAACGGTGCCGTCGACCTGCCCCGGCTGGTGTGGGCCTTCGATGGCGACAAGGCCGGCCAGGACTTCACCCTGAAGTACGTCAGGCGCGCGCGGGAGGCCGGCTGGGTCTGCTCGGCGGCGCAGATCCCGCAACGCGGCAAGGCGAAGGTCGACTGGAACGACCTGCACCAGCGCGGCAGGCTCGAAGAGAACCACCTCGAAGACTACCGCTACCACGGCGCCCTGCTGCTGGCTGCCACGCCGCAGGACAAGGCCCTGCTGATCTACAACCGGACCGGCAAGCAGAGCTTCGACTTCGACCACGTCAACCGCCTGTACTGGTTCAAGCTGGATCTCGACCGGTTCGGCAAGGCCGAGGACAGGATCAAGCAGGCCATCGCCGAGGGGCATACGCCGCCGATGGGCGACGAGGATCTGCGCACGCAGGCCTTGAAGGAATCCGGCGTGCTGCAGCCCATCGCCAACTGCAAGCCGCAGGCCCTTTACTACCAGAAGAACGAGGTCACCGGCGAGGCCTGGTACTACTTCCGCGTCACGTTCCCGCACGACGGACCCGAGGTCAAGGGCACCTTCACCGCCGGCCAACTGACCACGGGCAGCGAGTTCAAGAAGCAGCTGCTGCACATGGCCGCCGGCGCGATCTACAGCGGCTCGAGCCAGCAGCTCGAGGTGATGATGCAGCGCCAGCTGGACAACATCAAAACCGTCCAGACCGTCGACTTCATCGGCTACAGCGCGGTGCACAAGACCTACCTGCTGGGCAAGGTCGCGGTGCGCGAGGGCGCGATCCACGAGGCCAACAAGGACGACTACTTCGACTTCGAGAAGCTGTCGATCAAGACGCTGCAAAAGTCGATCCAGCTGCAGGTCAACACCGACCGTGAAGGCTACGAGCGCGCCTGGCAGAAGCACCTGTGGTCCGCCTTCGGCGCGAAAGGCTACATCGCCCTCGCCTACTGGTTCGGGAGCCTGTTCGCCGAGCAGGTGCGCGCCGAGCAGCAGAGCTTCCCGTTCCTCGAGATCGTGGGCGAGCCCGGCTCGGGCAAGACCACGCTGATCCAGTTCCTCTGGAAGCTGTGCGGGCGCGACTACGAGGGCTTTGATCCGTCGAAGTCGACTTCGGCCGGCCGGCTGCGCACCTTCACGCAGGTAAGCAACCTGCCCATCGTGCTGATCGAGTCCGACCGCGAGACAAAGAGCGGAGGTCAGGCGCACGTGAAGAGCTTCGACTGGGACGAGCTCAAGGACGCCTACAACGGCAACAGCATCCGCACCACCGGTGTGAAGACCGGCGGCAACGAGACCTACGACCCGCCCTTTCGCGCGTCCATCGTCATCAGCCAGAACAACCAGGTGCAGGCCTCGCAGGCCATCATGGAGCGGATCTGCCACATGACCTTCGACACAAGAGGGTTCACGACCGCGAGCTACGAGAGCGCGAAGGCGCTGGAGAAGATCGAGATCGAGCAGGTCAGCGGTTTCATCCTGGCCGCGCTCAAGCGCGAGGCGGACGTGATGGCAACCATCGCGGCCGACCACGACCAAAACATTCAGTTCCTGCTCGCGCAGGACGGCATCCACAAGCCACGCATCGCGAAGAACCACGCGCAGCTGCTTTCCATGTCGAAGGCGCTGCGCGCTGTGGTGCCGCTGTCCGATGAACAGTTCAGCCAGGTGCAGGCGCAGATCGTCGCCATGGCTCGCGAGCGGCAGCAGGCCATCAACGCCGACCACCCGCTGGTGCAGGAGTTCTGGGAAGCCTTCGACTACCTCGACGCCTTGGGCGTGGAGTCGGTCAAGCACGGCCATCTCGACCGCCCACTGCTCAACCACAGCCGCGACGGCAAGCAGATCGCCGTCAATCTCAACGAGTTCGTCGAGAAGGCGAATACACACCGCCAGCAGATCCCCCTGCTGGCGGAGCTGAAGAAGGTGCTGCGCACCAGCAAGACCCGGCGCTTCGTCGACATCAAGTCGGTCAACAGCGCGATCCGGACCACCCCCAACGCCGAAGGCCCCGACACCCCAAAGACCGTGCACTGCTGGGTCTTCGAGCATCCGGGGCGCGGCGCCTGACCACGAAGGCTCCCATGCACATCACCGCCGCGCAGCCGTTCCGCTGCCACTACCGCCACACGGTCCCCGGCCAGGCGCCCATCGCGCTCTTCATCCAGCTGCGGGCCCGCGACGCGTTCGCCGCCCAGCAGATCGCCGAGGCCGCGCTCGGGCGCCTCGTCGACCGCGTGGAGCCCGCTCCCTTTCCCGTTTCCACCACCAACTCTGCAAAGGAGGTTTGACCATGCACGCCTACATCGTGAAGGTCATCGACGCCGCCGGCGTCTTCTACGGCTACACCCAGCTCGCAGCCTCGTGCGCCGCAGCCGAAGGCATCGCCTTCGAGCGCTTCGGCAACTTGCGGCTGCTCAGCGTGCGGAGGTCCGCATGACCGGCGCGCGCAAGACCATGCCGACGCGCGGCGTGTACGCCGCCGGCTTCAAGTACCGGGACTCGTACCACACCAACATCCGCGAGACGTTCAAGGTGGCGCGGGCCGCGCTGACGCGCGAGGCGAACCGCAAGGCCCAGGAGCGCCAGCAGAGCCTCGAACTGGACAACGTGGTACCCATGCCCGCGCGAGGCGGCAAATGAGCTGCGTGGACGTCGCTACAGCGCCAGAGGCGCCGGCCGCGCTGCTCGTGCACGGCAGGCCCGAGGCGCATGCATTCGGAACTCTGTTCCGCGCCTGCGAGCTGTGCAGGCACTCGACGGCGCTTGCCGGTCGGCTGCTCTGCGACAGCCCAGCAGTTCGCCTGACTGGTCAGCCCGAGGCGCTGGATGTAGCCCGAGCGGCTTCCAGCAGCTGTGGGCCCAACGCCCGACACCTCGACATGCCGGGCTGGCATTGATCGCTTCGAGCCTTTATGGCCCACGCAACCGAGCCCACCGACCAGATGCTGCGCGAGGCCTGCGCGCGCATGGCGGAGCGCTTTCGCTGGGCCGACGACTTCGAGGCGGTGATGCAGGACCGCGTGCGCAGCCGGATGGTGCGCATTGCAGCCCGGCACCCCGCCGCCGCAGGCAGGGCACCAGCGCCGCGCGCGCCGTCCTGCCGTCCCTTGCAGCCGTCCGCCGGCTGCCTTCCCTTCATCGACCGCAAGCGCGCCGCCGCAGGCGAGCGCGATGACGACTGATCAGATCCTTTCACAGAGTCAACATGAACCGCGTCTACATCGAATCCCCGCGCCCCGCCAGCAGCAGCTCACAACGCAGCATCATCGTGATCGCCTTCACCGGAAAGACCGGCGCAGGCAAGGACAGTGCCGCAGCTGTACTGGTCAACCGTTGCCAGTTCGAATCCATCGCGTTCGCCGACGGTCTGCGCCGCGAGATCGCGGCAGCGTGGCGCATCGACGAGCGGATGCTCGACCATCGGCCGACGAAGGAATGGGCCATCCCGGCGCTCGCCGTGGGCATGTGCAGCGACCCGGCCTTCATCAGCTGGTGCTTCGACGCCGGCGAAAGCCTGCACGAGCCCCGAAGTCCGCGCTGGGCGATGCAACACTGGGCGGACTTCCGGCGCCGGTACCGGCCCAGCTACTACGCCGACATCGCCACGCGCTGGATTGCCAGGAAGGCAGCAGTCGGGTTCCGTCGTTTCGCGATCACCGATCTGCGAGATCCCGTCGAGGTGACAGCACTGCGCGCCCTCGGCGTCCAGCTCAGCGTCGTACGGGTTCACAGCCCGAACGCGACGCCGCTCAGCGCCGACACGGCGCACCACAGCAGCGAGCGTCACCAGATCACTGTCGACTTCGATCTGCGAAACGATGGAAGTCTCGAGGCGCTGTGCGAGAACGTGCTGTCGCTGCCACCTGTGACGCCTCTACTGGCCTCATGCCGACAACAAGGAACGCATGCATGAAGTCCGTCGAGATCGAAGGCCCTATCCATGACGGAAGCCAGTCGGCGGCGATTGCGGTAAAGACACACCCGCTGGCCACACCTGCGCGCCAGAACGGGAGGGCGATCTTGACCCCTTGTGAGCTTCAAGAGCTCACGGGGTACAGGCGCGCGGCCGAACAGCTCGCAGAGCTTCTACGTCAAGGGTTCTACAGAGCGCGCCGATCTCGATTCGACGGAAGCGTCATCCTCGAGCGCCCTCACTACGATGCGATCTGCGCCGGTGCCCGCGCGCCGGCCAACGGCCCCAAACTTCGACCAGTAGCGAGGAAGAGATCATGAAGCGTGACCTCCCACCGAGGGTCTATGAGAAGAACGGCAGCTACTACCACGTCGCCGCGTTGGGCGAAAAACGGAAGTGGACCAAGCTCTGCCGCATCAAGGAAGGCCTGTCGTCGATGTACCTGGCATTGGCCAAGATCGAGACGGACAAGGCGCTCGACGACATGATGCCCAAGGTGTGCGCCGACTGGATGAAGGAGATCGGCAGCAAGCACGGGAAGAAGTCACAGGCGGACCACAGGACGCACAACAAGGCGATCTCCGAGGCGTTTCTCGAATTCCGCGCCCGCGATGTCACGCCCCCTGTCGTCGTCGAGTTCCTTGAACCGTGGGACGAGCAGCCGCGCAGCTACAACGCCTACCGTGCGGCGCTGCGCGAGCGCATGCGATTCGCCGAGGTGAAGGGTTTCAGGCCCGCCGGAAGCAACCCGGTCGACTCGGTCAAGACGAAGAAGGTGAAAGCCCGCACGAGGTACATCACGGATAGCGAGCTACGCCGGATCAAGGTTGCCGCCTGCTATGGCGACGATGGCAACAGGACGCGCTCAGGACACACCATCTGTTGCCTGATCGACATGGCATATCTGACCGGCCAACGAATCAGCGATCTGCTGGGCCTTGAGTGGACCCAGATCCGAAAGGAAGGAATCCTTTTCGAGCCGTCGAAGACGGAGGACACGACGGCGGTCCGGATCTTGATCGAGTGGACACCGAAGCTGCAGGCCGTGATCGAGCGCCTCAGGCACCCACCGCCAGTGCCTGGCCGTCGAGGCAAGGCGCGAAAGACGAAGCCGGTGAGCATGCGGTACGTTTTCTCGACACTCAAGGGCGAGCCCTACACCTACGACGGAGCATCCACCGCGTGGACCCGCGCGCGGGAGCGAGCCAAGGTCAAGAACGCGCACTTCCACGACCTGCGCGCGAAGGCACTCACAGACATCGATGGCGTCAGCGAACGCGGGATCGGCCAGGCCCAGACTATGGGGGGCCACAGCACCCAGACGCAGACGGCCGACTACGTGCGTCACAAGCGGGCGAAGAAGACCGGCGCGACACGCTGAAACCTGTCTAACGGGGAAATGCCCTCAGAGGGAAAAACACACCCAAAATCGAAAATCCGCGTTAGACAAAACGTCGGCAACCCGTTGATTTATATAGGTTTACCCACTGTTTTGGGACCAGAGGGTCGAAGGTTCGAATCCTTTCGCCCCGACCAAAAAATCGAAATGCAGACAGTCACATGGCGGGCTGTGTGCATTTTTCGTTTGTAGTCTGTATCCCGGAAGGCCGATCACCCGATCGCATGCGCCACCGCAAGGGCCAAAACCGGCCCCAAAAGACGGCGGGAACTGCTCGGGAATGAAAGTTGGCCTGCCCGGAGGGGATCGAACCCCCGACAACCTGCTTAGAAGGCAGGTGCTCTATCCAACTGAGCTACGGGCAGATTTGGAGCTGGAGAGAAGCCAGCAAAATCAATGACTTGAGCGTGAATGCTCTCACGGACGAGCGCGAATTCTACCGAGTTCCGCGTATCGGTTCGGCGGCTGCGAGGCATTGCGCAGCGCGTCGTCAGGCCCGCCAGCTCGCTCGCGGCAACAGTCTCCAAATTTCCACCCAACTGGCCGGATACGCTGGACCTCCTGGTGATGCACCGCCACCTCCAGCCTTGCCCCGAGACGCCGCAGCCCCGCCGCTGAAGGACCCTGAACTTGCTCGACGCACTCCGCGCCCTTCGCGCCGTCTGGGCCGCACTGGTCGCCATCGGCCAGTTCCTGGCCTGGTTGCTGAATCTGCTGCCGTGAGGCCGGTCAGCTGCCTGCGGCCTGCTGCGGCTCCCCCAGCGACAGCATCAGCCGGTTCGCCCAGTTGAAGAAGGCAGCGCCGTGGATGACGTCGGCGATCGCAAGATCGTCCAGTCCTTGCGCGCGCAGTTGCGCCACGTGTTCGGGCCCGAATGCGGACGGCGTGGCGGACAGCGCGACCGACGCCGCGACGATCGCATTCCAGCGTTCGCCAAGCTCGGCCTCCACGCCTTCGTCGAGCAGCCTCTGCACGTCTTGTGTGCGCTGCGAGAAATGCGAGGCGAAGCGCGCGTGCACCGAGGCGCAATAGATGCAGCCGTTGTAGCGTGAAGCCGCGGTGGCCGAGAGTTCGCGCTCGGCGCGCGGCAGGCCGGCTTCGGGGTTGTAGAAGATGTCCTTGTCGGTGCGCGTGCGGGCGCCCAGGATGTCCGGGTCGCGCGCCAGCAGGCGGAAGTACGGCGACTTCGCTCGCGATGCGTCCACCAGCCCCGCGAAATGCCGCTCGGTCAGGTCGGCCTCGGGCAGCGGTTCGAGCCAGGGCAGCCATTCGAGCTGCGCCTGCGTGAAGGCGTTCGGATGAATGTTCCCGGGGTGGTTCAACACGGATTCGGCGCTCATGGTGTTCTTCCGATCAATCGACGAGGGTGACGGGGCGTTGCGCCAGGGCCCGCAGGCCGCTGACGACACGGATCTGGAACGCGAGGAACGCCACGAGCTGCGAGAGCGTCACGACTTCGGTGCTCGACCATCCCGCGTCCAGCAGCGACTGCAGCGCCGCGGCGCTCGCATCGCGCGGGTGGAAGACGAGCAAGTGTGCGTGCTCGAGGCCGGCCGAAAGCCGCTCGCCGAACACCGCGCGCTGCGCGTCGCTCACCGTGTACGGGGCACCATCCGCATCCTCGGCGCTGAGCGGTCCGGCGGGATAGCGGCCATAGGGGCCCTGTGCGTTGCCCCGTTTCGTTTCCGCGCCGATGGCCTCGGCCACTCCTGCGCGGGCGCCCTGCCCTGGCAGCGCATCGGCGTAGAAGCGCGCCACGTCCGCCTGGCCGTGCAGTCCGGCGACGAAGGCGGCGACGGCAAACCGGTCCGCGATCTCGAAGTTCCCGAACAGCGGCGGCGTCGGTGCGAACAGTGCGAGGTAGCTCTGCTGCGCATGGATGCGTGCCTGCTCGCGCTGCGAACGGATGCGGTCGAGGTGGCTGCCGGGCTCGATGCCGGCAAGCCGGTCGATGACGTCGGGCACCGCAGAAGCAAGGGAAGCCGAGGAAAAAGAGGAGGCGGAAGAAGAGGAAGAAGCGATGGCGTTCATGGCGAAAGGAATGCAGCTAGAGAAGTGCGAGTGCCTGGAGATCCGGCGCGCTCGCCCCGCGCGTCCAGCCCAGGGCCGACGCGACCATGGTGGCGGTCAGTTCGATGGAGCGCAGGATCGCCTCGTGCGGCGGATCGACCGAATGCACCTGGCAGACGAGATCGGTCACGCGCGCGAGCGTGCTGTCGGCGCGCAGCGAGGCGATCACGTCTTCCGGCGATCCGACGTGCACGTCGTACTCGGCAATCAGCTGTTCGAGCGGCGCGTCGGGGCCGGCGCGGTCGGCAAGCCCGGCCTGCCCCGAGGCCGCGAAGCGGGCCGCCGAGCGGCGCAGGCCGATGTCGGCCAGGCGCAGCGCCTCCTTGCGCGTGTCCGCGACGAAGACGCTGCGCGAGCCCACGATCCGCGGCGCATGGCCGGAAGGCAGCGCCGCAAGGTAGGCATCGACGATCGGGTTCTGGATTTCCGCGAGCGAGGCATGCGGCGCATGCCCCGGACGCGGCTGCGTGCGCGAGAGCATCAGGCCGTCGCCCGCCTCTCCCGCGCGCGTGCCTCCGCTCACCGAAAAAGTCGCCTGCCAGATTCGTCCCAGCAGCTGCGAGCCCGTGGGGTACAGCGTGTCGCCGCCGGCCAGCGGCTGGCCAGCCCATGCCGAACGCACCGCGGCGAGCTGCCTGGCGAAGATGGCCGAACGGTCGTTGCCGTCCAGCCCGAAGGCCGCGAAGGATTCGGGCGTGCCGCCCGTTCCCACGCCCACCTCGAGCCGGCCGCCCGAGAGCAGGTCCAGCACGATCGCATCCTCGGCCACCCGCACGGCGTTTTCCAGCGGCAGCGTGACGATGCCCGTGCCGAGCCGGATGCGCCGCGTGCGCGAAGCCACGTAGGCCAGGAAGACGAAAGGCGACGGCAGCCCGCCCTCGTGCTCATGGAAGTGATGCTGCGCCACCCAGGCCGAATCGAAGCCGAAGGCCTCGGCGTGGGCGATCTGCGCGGCGGCCAGGCGGTAGCGCTGCGCGGCGGGAACGTCGTCGAGCAGGCGACTGAAGAAGCCGAGGCGAAGCGGGCGTGGGAAATGGGAAGTGCCGGGCATCCGGAGGTCTGAAGGCTGTGTTGTGGCTGGCCTTCGAGTCTTGCCCGTGATGCGGTGCGGAGGGAAATCCGCTTATCGCGCTTGCTTATGCGCTTTGCGCGTATCGCTCCTGCGCTTTGCGCGTATCGCTCCCGCGCGGCGCCGCAGCCGCGCGAGCCCCCGCGCTCATGTCTGCGTCGGATGCATGGCCGTGCAGACGCGGTTGCGGCCTGCCATCTTGGCCGCGTAGAGCGCCCTGTCGGCGGACAGGATCAGTTCCTTCGGCGGGCTCGTGGTCTTGGCGGGGCTGAGGGCGTCCACGCCGGCGCTCAGGGTCACGAAGCCCTCGGGCATGCCGGCATGCACGATCTTCAGGTCGCGAACCGCGCTGCGGATCTTTTCCGCGAGGACGGCGGCGGCGGCCACGTCGGTCTTCGGCAGGATCACGGCCAGTTCTTCCCCGCCGTAGCGCGCGGCCAGATCGCCCGGGCGCCGGGCCGCGAGGCTTGCGATGGTGCGCCCGATCGTCTGCAGGCACTCGTCGCCGGCCGCGTGGCCGTAGATGTCGTTGTACTGCTTGAAGCAGTCGACATCGATCAATATCAGCGCCAGCGTGCTCGCGTCCCGCATGGCGCGGCTGAATTCGCTGTCCAGCGTCACGTCGAACTGCCGGCGGTTCGCCAGGCCCGTGAGGCCGTCTTCCATGGCGAGGGTGTTCAGGGTCTTGTTGAGCGTCTCCAGGGCGTCGCGCGCGCGACGCAGCTCGGCCTCGGTCTTGTTCTGCAGCTCCATCTGCCTGATCAGCCGCCAGCCCACGAAGCCGACGATCGACGTCAGCAGGATGACCCCGCCGGTGTGCCAGAGCGTCTCCTGCCACCAGGCGGCCAGGATCTCGTCCTTGGAGAGAGCCGCCGCGGCGAACAGCGGATAGTTGGCAAGGCGCCGGAAGCTGTTCAGGCGCGTGATGCCGTCCTGCGCCGACAGGATCTCGGCCGTGCCGACCGGCCCCTGGGTCGTGTACGCGCGGAAAAGCCCGGTGTCGCGCATGTTCCGCCCGACCGAGTCGACGCTGAAGGGCCGGCGGGTCATCATCGTCCCGCTCTCGAGGATCAGCGCCACGGCGCCGGCTTCGCCGATGTCGAGGCTGTCGTAGAACTTGCCGAAGAACTCGACGTCGATCGTCGCGAGCGCCACCCCGCCGAAGCTGCCGTCGGGGTTGTCGATGCGCCGCGAGACGGGAATGAGCAGCTTGCCGTTGGTCCGGCTCTTCACCGGCACGCCGATGTGGGGGCCGCGCTGCGTGTGCTCGCGATGGAAGACGAAGTACTCGCGCAGCGCATTGTTCAGGTTCTGCGGCGACTCCTGCCGGGAATTGACGATCCAGTTCCCGTCCTTGTCGTAGACGTGAAGCGCGTCGAGCTGCGGGAGTTCGGCCACCCGCATCGCCAGCAGCCTGTGGAGCCGGTCGAGGGCCGCGGGCCCCGTCCCGTCGTGCTGGATGCGCTCGACGATGCCGATCAGCGCGGTATCGGCCTGCTTGATCGTGTCGTCCGCCTGCTGCGCCATCGCCCGCGCGAGATTCGACGTGGCAACGCTCATCTGCTTGAGCTGGACCGCGCGCGAATGCCAGCTGTTCAGGAAGTCGAGCGCCACGAGGGCGAGGCAGACGACGGCGACGAAGGCCGTCGTCCGGAAGGTGATGGATGGTCGACGAAACACTGCCTGCTTTCGGAACAATGATGTCTGGGCGCCTTGCGCACTTTGACACATCTCCGGCCGGATTCGCAGCAATCCGGCGTGGCCGCCAGCTACACGGCTCAGACAGGCCGCACGTCGAAGAAGGCCTCGTCGGTTTCACCCAGGTCGCGAAAGCCCGCGGTGCGCGCCGCATCGTAGGCCTTGGCCCAGCGCCTGGCCATGGCGATCTCAGCCTTCGAGAGGTCGCTTTCGCTCGACTCGCTCGCGTTCTGGAATGCGCGCAGCGCCTCGACGACGTCGTCGCCAAGCTGCCGGTCGAGCTCGCGCCGGAAGCGCTGCTCGGCGACTTTCACGGCATCGGCTGCCGGATGCGAATAGTCCGCGAGCCGCACGGTGTAGGCGAAGCGCGCCTCGACTTCGACGTCTTCGAACCGGAACGGCTCCTCGTGCGCCGTCTGCGGAAACGGCGGCTCCGCCGGCAACCGCGGTAATGGCGGCAATGGCGGCAAATGCGGCTGGGGCATGGAAACAGGCAAGGCTGCCACCGCAGCCCTCGGGAAGAAAAGCTCGAACTGGTTCATGGTTCATCGCCCAGGCGCACGGGGGCGCCGATCGGGCTTGCAGCCAAAGACTGTACGAATATACAGTCTTTGGCAACCATTAACCAGCCTGCAAACGGCAGGAGCGGCCGATTCAACGGCGCTCGTGGATCATCCGCCAGACGTTGCACCCGTTCACGCAAGGCTGGCTCGGCAGGCCTGGAGACGGCTGTACGGCCGCGACCGGCGACGTGACGAACGAGAAGCCCGCGGGGTCGCTGCCCGGCGAAGGCGTGCCGCCCATGACGATGGCAGTCATGCTGACCGCCGCCACTTTTGTAACCATCAACATGATCGTCTCCAGCAGTTGGTCACAAGTTCAAGATAGCTCTGCTGTAGACAAAAGTTGCAGGGACTTACCCTCGATGCATCGCCGGCCCTACTCCGCCGGCGGGGGCCTCTTACCCTCGCCCAGGTCGCGTGGCGGCTCGATCGCCTCCCCCGCCTCCACATAGTTGGCCTCCACCGGATGAACGATGGAGGCCGCCGACTCTCCATCGAAGCGAACCAGCAGGTGCTCGCCGCTCGCACCGGTGATGACTCCGAAGCGGCCCTGCAGTTCGACCCTGCCGCCGCGCCGTGCAGGCACCCTGAAGCGGATGCGGATGTACGGAAGACCTACCCTGAAATACTCAACCATGCGCACTCCCTGACCTGTTGTCGCTGGGGTCGAGAGCATTGCCATGGCCCCCGTGGCTGGGGCAACGTCGATGACCGGAAGGCTCAATCTCGTCGTCGGTCCATGGGGTGCGTGTCAGCCGGGACCGATCCCCGCTGACAGCCGCCGGGCATTCCGGCGGGCAGCCCGTGGCTTCTCAGCGGGGATTGCCGACTGCGGTTTCCGTGGTGGAAATCAGGTCGCCGGCCTCTTCGCGGGGTCCGACGTTCAGGTCTTCGGAGAGGCCCTTCAGCACGACGTAGCCCGCCTGCAGGGCCTCGGCGTAGGTGGCGAATCCGGTGGCGGCTTCCATCAGCGGCTCGAACTCCATCGAGTTGTCGAAGGATTCCAGCAGCACCCAGAAATAGTCGCCCGCCTCGTGTTGTTCTACGGTCAGGGCGATGGAGATGAGTTGGCCGGCCATGCGCGCATGGTGGCGCGCCCGAATGACAGCCCGAAGAAGCGGGCGTGAACGTTCTGCTTCCCTGCCCGCGCTCGTCGCAGGCAGGCGCCGCTCAGCCGATGGCCTCGAGGAATTCGAATCCCATCGTCCGCGCGTGATAGTGCAGACCGCCGTCCTGCACGATCAGGAAGCGTGCGCCGCGCGGGCCGGCGTTGTGATGCGAATGCGGCGCGCCGGGCGGCGTGACCAGCGTGGCCCACGGCGTCCAGGGGCACACCGCGTCGCCCACCACCGAGTGGCAGCCCTCGCCCTGCACCACCAGCGTCACCGCGGCCGAGTTGTGGCGATGGGTGCGCTGGTGCGTGTGCGGCTCCAGGGTGTTGAAGCTCAGCGTCAGCGTGGGCGTGAGGTTGCGCGCGGCGGCCTGGCGGTCGGACGAGAAGATCAGCGCGCGGCCGGAGGTCTCGTCGCGCGTGGCGCAAGAGAACATCAGCTCGAACTGGCGCTCGATCTCCGCGGCCGGATAGTGCACGACATCGATGGTCGCCCCGTCGACCGGCGCCGGCTGCGCACGCTCGAAGGCCAGTTGCGGCTCGTTGCCGACCGTCCACAGCAGCGCGCCCTCGGCGCCCGCCTCGATGCGGTAGCCCGATGCGCCGGGCAGCAGGAACACGTCGCCCGGGCCAAAGGCGAAACCGTCGGTCGCCCCCGCCAGCCTGCCGCTGCCGGAAATCACGTACCAGACCGACCCGGTAGCGCGCACATCCAGCGGCAGCAGCGCATCGCGGGCGGCGATGCGCACATAGCGCGCGAGCATCAGCGGCGTGGTGGCCGGAAAGCCGCAGTCGAGCGCGCGCGACTGGTCGCAGTCGAAGACGCCATGGTGCCCCTGCGGAGGCGGCGCGAAGAGCCGCGCGGGCACTTCGGGCAGCTTCACGTCGAAGGCGTTGCCGGAGTTGAAGAAACGCGCCCTGGCCTGCGCCGCGCTGGCCGGCGCGCGCGGGTGCTGCATGGGCAGGTCGGCCATGTCGACGGCAGCGGCGGCATTCATGGCTCGTCTCCCATTCCGCCCCTTGCATAGGGCAACAGCACGCGCAGCAGCACGTTCGCCCCGGCCGCCACGTGCGCGGGCTCGGCCCACTCGTGCTCCGCATGGCTCACGCCGTCGCGGCAGGGAATGAAGATCATCGCGCTGGGACACAGCGGCGCCAGGTGGCGCGCGTCGTGGCCGGCGGCCGAGAGAATGGGCATGTGCGGCTGCCCGATGCGCTCGGCCGCATCCGCGATCGCCCGCTGCAGCTTCGCGTCGAAGCCGTTGGACGGGGCATCGACGAGGGCCGTCACGCTCGCCTGGCACGGCGCGGCGAGCGACTCGCACAGTTCGACCAACCGCTTTCCCAGACGGTCGAGCACCGCGTTGTCGGGATGCCGCAGGTCGATGCGCAACGCCACCCGCTCGGGCACCACCGAGGGCGCGTTGGGCTCCGCCTGCAGCCGGCCGATGGTGAACTTCACCGCCTCGTCATGACCGCCGATCTCGGCGTAGAGCGCCGCCGCGACGCGCGAGAAGGCCGCGAGCGCGTCGCGCCGGTCCGCCATCGCGAGCGTGCCGGCGTGGCCGCGCTCGCCTTCGATCACGACATCGAATGTCTTCTTGCCCTGGATGCCGGTGACCACGCCGATCACGCGTTCGTGCGCCTCCAGCAGCGGCCCCTGCTCGATGTGCGCCTCGACATAGGCCGCCACCGGAAAGCCCAGCGGGCGCCGGCGCAGTTCCGGAAAAGCCGCATGCAGCGCATCGAGCGCGTCGCCGACCGCGACGCCCTCGGCATCGCGCGCCTCGCGCACGGCCTGCAGGCTGCGCACGCCGGCAAAGGCTTCCGAGCCCATCATGCCCGGCGCGAAGCGCGAGCCCTCTTCGTTCATCCACGCCACGCAGACGATGTCCACCGGCGGACGTACGCCGCGCCCGGCCAGCGTGGTCAGCACCTCCAGCGCCGCGACCACGCCATACACCCCGTCGAAGCGCCCGCCTCCGGGCTGGCTGTCGAGGTGGCTGCCCGCGAGCACGGGCGGCGCCTCGCGGTCGGCACCCGGCAGCGCGATGAAGAGGTTGCCCGCCGCGTCGGTCGACGGCTCCAGCCCGGCCGACAGCGCCCAGCCGATCATCGCGTGCCATGACGCGATCTCTTCCGCGCTCAGCGCCTGCCGGTTCACGCCGCCGCCCGGCGTGGCGCCGATGCGGGCGAGCGCCATGAGCCGGTCCCACAGCCGGTCGGCGTCGATGCGCCAGATGCCCTGCCCCTCGGCGGCGGCGACAACGGCGTCGGCGGAGGCGGTTGCCGCGCTCATCAGTCGGTCTTCATGATCTGGCTGGGCAGCGCGCGCGGGTCGCGCGGCTTCCACTGGCCGGCCTCGACCTGGGCGAAGAATTCGGCCAGCAAGGCGTTGAACGCGGCGGGCTCTTCCAGGTTGAGCGTGTGGCCGGTCTTGGGCATCACGGCGAGGCCGCAGGCCGGCAGCGTCTTCTTGAGGAAGATGCCGGGCTGAAGGCAATGGTCGTCCTCGTCGCCGACCACCACGAGCGAGGGCACGGCCATCGCGCGCAGGTCGCCTTCCAGGTCGTAGATCGAGGGGCGCCGCGCCTGCACGCCGCGCATGGTGTTGGCCGCGCCAACGGCATCGTGCTGGCCCAGCCAGGTCGCGAATTCCTGCCAGCCGCGCGGGTCCTTGTTCTGGAACTGCACGCGGCTCGCGCCCAGCGAGTAGGTGCGGGCGAATTTCTCGGAGCCCTGCGCCTCGAACTGCCTGGCCACCTCGAGCGAAACGCCGCGGAAGTACTCCTCGTGCGCCTTCTCGGCACCGTAGCCCGCGCCGGCAATCACCAGCGACGAGGCCCGCTTCGCATGCCGAAGGCCGAAATGCAGCGTCGCGAAGCCGCCCATCGACAGCCCCACGATGTGCGCGCGCGCAAGGCCCAGCGCGTCCATCACGGCCACGATGTCGTCGGCCGCGATGGCCTGCGAATAGCGCTCCACGTCGGCCGGCACGTCCGAGGGCGGGTAGCCCCGCGCGCCGAAGGTCACGCACTGGTGGCGACGCGCGAAGTAACGCATCTGCGGCTCCCAGCTGCGGTGGTCGCCGCCGAACTCGTGCACGAACACGATCGGCGTGCCGCTGCCCGCAGTCTCGTAGTAGAGGCGAACGCCGTCGGGGGTGGTGGCGAAACTCATCGTCGGCGACTCCTCAGAACAGCGCCGCCGTCACCGGCAGGCTGCGCGCGCGCTCCACGGCCTGCGGCAGCACGTCGCACAGCGCCTGCGCCCACGCCCTGGGCACGGTGGTGGAGATCTTCACGAAGCGATGGCCGAAGCGCGGCGTGTGGTACGTGCCCTGCCGCACCATGATGTCGTGCTCGCCGAGCGCGGTGACCAGCGCCTCGGGCGTCACGCCTGCCTTGCTGCACTCGACCACGATGAAGTTGGCCTGCGACGGGAACACCGGCACCTCGAAGCCCGGCAGCTTCGCGAAGGCGTCGACGATCATCCGCTGGTTCTCGCGCTGCTGCGCGATCACCTCGGCCATCCATTCGGCCTTGACCGACAGGCCCGCGATGGCCGCGCGCTGCGCCAGCACGCTCGCGCCCAGCGGCGCCTGCGAGTGCGGCAGGATGCGCGCGAGCAGTTCCGGCGAAGCCACCAGCGCGCCGAGGCGCAGGCCCGCGAGTCCGAGCCACTTCGAGAAGCTCACGATGGTCACGGTGCCTTCCGGGTAGAAGCGCGAGGCCAGCGTGTGGCTGTCGGCGAAGTCGCGGTAGGTGCAGTCGTGAATGAGGATGGCGCCGATCTCGCGCGCGCGCTCGGCGAAGGCGCGGATCTCGTCCTCGGTGTAGGTGGTGCCCAGCGGGTTGTTCGGGTCCACGAGGTAGATGACGGCGGTGTTCGCATCGGTCGACGCGGCCAGCGCCTCGGCCGAGAGCTTGAAGCCGTGCTCCGGCCCGTAGATCGGAATCTCGGTGATCGCCGAGCCCGCCTTGGCCGCGAATTGCAGCGGCCACTTCCAGCCGGGGTCGGTGGTGACGAAGCCCTTGCCCGCCACGCAGAAGGCCCGGCAGGCCAGCGCCAGCGCGGAGACCGCGCCGTCGGTCACCACGGCCGACTGGTCGGGCACGCCGAGGTCGCACACGATGGCCGAGCGCAGCGCCTCCATGCCCAGCGGCGGCGCGTAGGCGTGGAAACTCTCGTCGTCGATGGCATCGTGCAGCGCCTTGCGCACGGCAGGGTGCAGCGGAAAGTGGTTGGTGTTCTGGCCCAGCCACATCAGCTCGGGGTTGGTGAACAGGCGGTCGAAGTACCGGTTACGCGTCTCCGCATCGCTGGTCACGGCCGGCACCGCGGCGGCGGGGTTCAGGGCCGCGTTCATGCCGCGAGCCTTTGCGCCTGCTCGGCCGCCATGGCCTTCTTGCTGGTCTTGATGATCGAGCCGCGCGCCGCGATGCCGCCGTCGATGGTCACCACCGTGCCGGTGATGTAGCCCGCGCGCGGCGAGGCCAGGAACACCATCAGCTCGGCCACCTCTTCCGGCGTGGCCGGGCGTCCGCCTGGGTAGTTGTCGAACAGCTCTTCCCAACGGCCTTCGTCGCCGTGGGTGTCGAGGGCCCGGCGCTTCATCAGCTTGACCATGCGGTCCGTGGCCACCGGCCCGGGGTTCACGCCCACCACGCGGATGCCGTCGTCCAGGCTCACGCCGCCGAGCGCGCGCGTGAAGGCCATCACGGCCGCGTTGCCGGTGGAGCCGGCGATGTAGTTGGCGTCCCAGTTCTCGCCGGAGTTTCCGATGTCGTTCACGATCACGCCGCCGCCCGCGGCCTTCATGCGCGCGTAGTAGATCTGGCTGAGCTCCATGTAGCCCAGCACCTTGAGCTGGAAGCCCCGGCGCACCACCGCGAAGTCGAGCGACTCGATCGGACCCGCGGGAATGTCGCCCGCGTTGTTCACGAGGATGTCGACGTGGCCCGCCGCCTCGGCCAGTTGCGCCATGGCGCCGGGGGCAGCCAGGTCCATCGGGTGGATGCGCACATTGATCGGATGGAGCTTCTCGATCTCCTCCTTGGCCGCTGCGAGGGCGACGCCGTCGCGCGCGGCGAGTTGCAGATGGCAGCCTTCGGCCGCGAACGAGTGGGCGGCCGCAAGGCCGATGCCCTTGGAGGCACCGGTGATGAGTACGGTCTTGCCTTCGAGTTCGAGTTTCATGGGTTGTCCTGGGATGCGGGAATGCGATCGGAAAGGGGATGGAAGAAGGAAGAACGGAAGCCTCAGGCGACGCCCGCGTCCTGCTCGGACAGCGCGGCGATCAGGTCGACGATGTCGTCCTCGAGCAGGCTCACGTGGTCGATGGCGGCGTTGAACGCGGCGCCCGGGTCGTTGCGCCGGATGGCGTCGAGGATGGCGCCGTGCTCGCCGATGGTGGCGCTCATGCGCCCGGGCTGGAAGGTCACGTAGCGGCGGTACACGCGCACCCGCTTGCGCAGCGCGCGCGTCTGCTCGGCGAGGTAGTGCGTGTTGGAGGCTTCGTAGAGCGCGTCGTGGAAGTCCTGGTTCACGTCGTAGAAGCGCGAGTGATCGCCCGATGCGAGGATGCTCGTCAGGTCGTCGTGCAGCTGGCCCATGCGCTGCTTCTGCGCCTCGGTGGCGCGACGCGCGGCGAACTTGGCGCACAGGCCTTCCATCACCGCCATCATCTGGAACATCTCGATGAGCATGGGCAGCGAGATGCGCGCCACGCACACGCCGCCCTGGCGGCTGCGCAGGTCGACGAGCCCGGTGGCGGCCAGCGCTTTCAGCGCCTCGCGAACCGGCGTGCGCGACACCTTGAAGCGATCGGCCAGCTCGGCCTCGTCGAGCCGTGCGCCGGGCTTGAGCACGCCGCTGACGATCAGGTCCTCCAGCGTGTCCTTCAGCTCGTCTGACAGCGTCGCGCCCTTGCCGCGCTGGCGCTCGCGTGCGCGCGGCGCTGAAGTGTCGGCGGTCATCTCGGGTTCATCGGGTTCCATGTTCTTGCCTTCCTTGTTGTGTTTGTCTTTGTCGGTGCATTTCCAACACGCCGCGCCCTGGGCGGTTTCAGAACGGGCGGTCTCCGGCCACCGTGGTGCGGTGCATCACGCGGCGATAGACCTGGTCGTCATAGGGCGTGGCGCGGTGCATGGTGCAGCGGTTGTCCCACACCAGCAGGTCGCCCGCGAGCCACTTGTGGCGGTAGCTGAACTCCGGCGAGATGGCGTGCGCGTTCAGCTCGGCCAGCAGCGCCGCGCTCTCGTCGGCGGGCAGGCCGTCGATCTGCTTGACCACGTCCTCGCCCACGTAGAGCGAGAGGCGGCCGGTCTCGGGGTGCGTGCGCACCAGCGGATGCACCACGTCGGGCGTGGCGGCCAGCTGCTCGGGCGTGAGCGGGTTGCGGTCGGCGAAGGCCTTGCCGTAGTAGTTGGCATAGCTGTGCGTGGCCGTCATGTGCCGGATGCGCGCCTTCGTGTCGTCGTCCAGCGCCTCGTAGGCGGCGTGCATCGAGGCGAAGAAGGTGTCGCCTTCCACCGGCGGCACCTCCAGCGCGTAGAGCAGCGCGCCCATCGAGGGCTCGGCCTTGTAAGAGAGGTCGGAGTGCCAGTTCCAGCCCTCCTTGTGGTTGCCGATGGGCTTGCCGTTCTCCGACACGTTCGACAGCACGTAGACCTCCGGGTGCTCCTTCTTCAGGAACTGCGTGAGCACGTGGCCCAGCAGCGGCCCGAAGCGGCGCGAGAAGGCCACGTGCTGCGACTCGTTGATGTGCTGGCCGCGAAACAGCAGCACCGAGCGCTGGTTGAGCGTGTCGCGCAGCACCGCGAAGTCGGCGTCGCTCACGGGTTCGCGCAGGTCTAGCCCCTTGACTTCGGTGCCGATGAAGGAGGTGAGGTTCTCGAGTTGCATGGTCGGGATGTGTCTCTGGGGATGAACAGGAAGGAAGTTGCCGGCGATCAGAGCCGGTAGTCGGGCTGGGTGCGCTCCAGCATGCGCAGGAACGCAGGCCATTCGCGCGTGCCGGGCGGCAGGATGTCGCCCGCGAATTCGGTGAACTGGCGCGCGGCCAGTTCGCTCACCTCGGGCTGCGGGTACACCAGCGATTCGCCGGGCGCCACGCCGCCCTGCGCGAGCAGTTGCACCTTGGCTGCCTTCTCGAAGTAGTACATGAGGATGAAAGCCTCGGGGATGGTGCGCCCCACGGTCAGGATGCCGTGGTTGCGAAGCACCAGCGTGTGGTGCGGGCCCAGGTCGCGCACCAGCCGCTCGCGCTCGCCGGTCTCCAGCGCCACGCCCTCGTAGTCGTGGAAGGCGGTGTGGCCCTGGTAGCGCATCGCGAACTGGCTCAGCGGCGCCAGCCCGTTGGGCATGGCGGCGATGGCGGTGCCGGCTTCCGAGTGCGTGTGCAGCACGCACAGCGCGTCGGGGCGCCCCGCGTGGATCGCGCTGTGGATCACGAAGCCGGCCCGGTTGACCTCGGCGTCGGTGTCGTCCACCTTGTTGCCGTCCAGGTCGATCTTCACCAGCGAAGAAGCCGTCACTTCCGAGAACAACAGCCCGTAGGGGTTGATGAGGAAGTGATGCTCCGGCCCCGGCACGCGCGCGGAGATGTGGTTGTAGATCAGGTCGTCCATGCCGAAGTGAGCCACCAGCCGGTAGCAGGCGGCGAGCTGCACGCGCAGCTCGGCTTCGGTCTCGGGGTACGCCGCGGGATTCGCTTTCGTCATCATCGCCACCAGACCAGTTTTTGATCGATCCACACGAGCAGGCCGTAGAAGACCATGCTCGCCAGCGACGCCACCAGCACCGCCGACCACACGCTCAGCAGGTCGACCTGCTGCGTCGATTCATAGATCATTCGCCCCAGCCCCGCATAGGCACCCAGCATCTCGCCGACGATCGCAACGATCATGCTGCGCGGCACGCCGATGCGCAGGGCAGTGACCACCGAGGGCATGGCCACCGGCAGGCGCAGGCGCCAGACGATCTTCAGCTGCCCCGCACCGAAGCTGCGCATCAGGTTCACGGCCGCGAGGTCGGCCTGCTTCAGGCCGTGCAGCGCATTCACCAGCATCGTGAAGCCGACCGCCAGCGCCACCAGCGCGATCTTCGAGGCGGCACCGAGGCCGAACCAGATCAGGAAGAGCGGCGCATAGGCGACCGTTGGCACCGCGTTCACCGCCACCGCCAGCGGCATCACGATGCGTTCGAGCGGCGGCGCCAGCAGCAGCACCACGGCCAGCAGCAGCCCGAGCAGGCCACCCAGCGCATAACCGCCGAGCGCCTCGCCCAGCGTGGCCAGCAGCGCGCCCGTCAGGCGACCGGTGTCCGTGAAGGCATGCTGCACGATCGTGCCCAGGCTGGGCAGCACGAAGGGCGGAATGCCGAAGAGCCATATCGCGCCCTCCCACACCGCCAGCAGCACGGCGATGCCCAGCAGCACCGGCGCTACAGGCGATGCCATCAGCTTTCGCTGCGCCACCATACGAGCCTCCTTTCCACGAAGGCGAGCAGCCCGTAGAGCAGCGCACCCATCAGCCCGCAGGCGAACATCACCACCCACAGGCGCACCACCAGGTCGGCGTTCATCGCCTCCATGAGCATCACGCCCAGGCCCACGGTCTCGCCAAACCACTCGCCCACCACCGAGCCGATCAGGCTCAGCCCGATGGCCACGCGCAGCCCGACCATCACCTGCGGCAGCGCCGAAGGCACGGCCAGCTTGAAGAACATCACGAAACGGCCGGCACCGAAGCTCTTCATCAGCGCGATGCGTTGCGGGTCGCACGACTTCAACCCGCGCAGCGTGTTCACAGTCACCGGGAAGAAGGTCAGGAAGAAGGCGGTCATCACCTTGGCCAGCAGCGAGTTGCCGAACCAGATGACGATGAGCGCGCCGAAGGCCACCACCGGCACCGTCTGCGACACCACGAACAGCGGGAACACCGAGCGCTCCATCCAGCGCGAATAGGTGAACACCGTGCCGCAGGCGCAGCCGAACAGCGCACCCATCGCGAAGCCGAGCACGGTCTCCAGCAGCGTGCGGCCGAAGCCGCGCGCGAGCTGGGGCCACACCGACCATGCGTCCTGCGCGATGGCGCTGAGCGCCGGCAGGTAGCGCGGCGACGGCGCGAAGGCATGCACGCAGACCTCCCACACCAGCGCCAGGCCGACGAAGGCCAGCGCGGGCGAGCGCACTGCGCGCTGCAGGAAATCGTTCACGAGGCGGTGCCCTCCTGCGCGAAGGTCTTGCGGCTTTCTTCCTCGATCTCCGCCAGCAGGCGTTGCTTGATGCGGATGAACTCCGGCGTCAGCACCACCGACGGGTCGCGCGGGCGCGGCAGGTCGATCGCGGTCTCGCTCTTCACCGTGCCGGGGCGCGCGCTCATCACCAGCACGCGGTCGCCCAGCACGATGGCCTCGTCGATGTCGTGCGTGATGAAGAGCACGGTGCGCCGGTGGCGCGCCCAGATGTCGAGCAGCCAGTGCTGCATGCGGCTGCGCGTGAGCGCGTCGAGCGCGCCGAAGGGTTCGTCGAGCAGCATCAGGTCACGCTCGAACAGGAAGGTGCGCATCAGGGCCACGCGCTGGCGCATGCCGCCCGAGAGCTGGTGCGGGTGGTGGTTGGCAAAGCCCGCCAGGCCGAACTCGGGCAGCATGGCTCGGGCGCGCTCGCGCGCCTCCTTGCGCGGCACGCCCTCCACCTCGAGCGCGAGGATGGCGTTGTCCAGCACGGTGCGCCACGGAAACAGCAGGTCGCGCTGCGGCATGAACGACACCTTGCCCAGCAGCTGGCCGTCGCGCTGCGGCGCGCCGCCGAACAGCAGCGAGCCGTCGTCGTCGGGCGGCAGCAGGCCCGCGATCATGTTGAAGAGCGTCGACTTGCCGCAGCCCGAAGGCCCCACGAGCGTGACGAACTCGCCCTTGGCGATGCGCAGGTTGACGCCCGACACCGCGACGGTGCGCGCCTGCGCTTCGCCGAAGCGCTTCCAAACGTTGACCAGCTCGAGCATGGGCGGCGCCGTGTCGGCTGCCACCGGCGGCATCACTTCGTGAGGCATGAACTTCATGGCGCGGCGGCTCAGAACTTCTTGTCGGCCATGGGCACCTGGGTCCAGAAGCTGGGGTCGTAGGCCTTCGAGAGATCCGCCGGCGCCTTCAGCGCCTTGTAGCCCACGAGCTGGGTCTGCATCTTCTCGACGGTGGGCAGGTCGATGGCGAGGATGCCGTCGGTGGTGCCCTTGCCGGCCTTCACGAGCTTCTCGAACTCGTCGAGCATGGCTTCCTGGTGCGCACGGTTGAGGCTGGGGGCCGCGGCCATGACGATGTCGATGGCTTCCTTCTTGTTCTGCAGCGCGTACTTCCAGCCCTTGATGGTGGCCGTGAGGAAGGCTTGCACCTGCTGCGGCTTCTCGTTGCGGTACTTCTCGGACACGAGCACCGTGTCCTGCTGCACCACCACGCCGTAGTCGTCGGGCTTGATGAGCGTGAGCTTGTCGCCCAGGCCCTGCTCCTTCAGCGTGTTGAGCTCGTTGTAGTAGGTGGCCGCAGCTACGTCGAACTGCTTCTCGACGAAGGGCGCCATGGAGCCCGACTGGGGAACGATGGTCAGGTCGCTCTGCTTCACGCCGGCCGAAGCGAGCATCGAGTACAGCGTGTACTGCGTGCCGGTGAACCAGGTCGCGACCTTCTTGCCGGCGAAATCCTTCACCTTGGTGATGCCGGAATCCTTGTAGGTCACGTAGGTGAAGGGCGTGTTCTGCACGGTCACGCCGATGCACACCAGCGGCAGGCCCTTCTCGCGGGCGAGCAGCACGGTCTCGGTGCCGCCGGCAAGGCCGAAGGTGTCGTTGCCCGAGGCGACCAGCGTCTCGACGTTCAGGTTGGGACCGCCTGGGTTGATCGTCAGGTCGAGCCCGGCCTGGTCATAGAAGCCCTTGGCCTTGGCCACGTAGAAACCGGCGAACTGCGCCTGCGCCAGCCATTTGAGGCGCAGCGAGACCTTCTCGGCGGCGGACGCGGGCATGCCCGCCAGAAGAGCCATCGACGTTGCGACGGCGGCCAGGATACGCAAGGACTTGAAAGACATTGGACGGCCTCGTGAATACAAAAAACTCTTAAAGCAGTATCCATGCCATGTTGTTTTGGCCTGTTTTCCGGCGCCGGAAGCGTGAATTGGCCCAAAACATGCACCCGAGTGCAGCTTCTGCCCCACTTCGAGCCTTTCATGAACCGAATCCATGCGCTGACCGATCTTTCCGCTCGCGAGGCTGCCGGGCTGATGTCGCGCGGCGAACTTCGAGCCGCCGACTACGCACAGGCGCTGCTGGAGCGCGCGGATGCCACCGCCCCCTACGGCGCCCTGCTCCACCTTGACCCCGAAGCCCTCCGCACCGCGGCCGCCGAACTCGACGCCGCCCCTCGCCCCTCGCCGGGAACGCTGCCTCTATATGGCGTGCCGCTCGCCTTCAAGGACAACATCGACGTCGCCGGCATGCCGACCACGGCCGGCAGCCCGTGGATGGCGGACCACCGCCCACGCATCCACGCCGGCGTGACACAGCGGCTGCTTGACGCGGGCGCGCTGGTGCTCGGCAAGACGAACCTGCACGAGTGGTCGCAGGGCGTCACCGGCCACAACCACGGCTTCGGGCCCTCGCGCAATCCGTTCGACGCCGCGCGCATCACCGGCGGCTCCAGCGGCGGCAACGCGGCGCTGCTGGGGCTGCGCGCCGCGCCGGCGGCCATCGGCACCGACACGGGCGGCTCGGTGCGCGTGCCGGCCGCGCTGTGCGGCCTGGTGGGCTTCCGGCCGACCACGCACCGCTGGCCCGACGACGGGCTGGTGCCGATCTCGCCCACCTTCGACACCGCCGGCGTCATGGCGCGCTGCGTCGACGATTGCGTGCTGGTCGACCACGCGGTGGCCGGCGGCCCGCTGCAAGTGAGCCCGACACCGCTCGCGGGCGTGCGCCTCGGCGTGCCGGAAGCCTATTTCTGGGAGGAGCTCGATCCGCCCGTGGCGCAACTGGCCCGCGAGCGCCTCGAGCTGCTGCGCGAGGCTGGAGCCGTTCTGGTGCCCTGCGATCTGGCCGAGGCCGGCGCGCTCTTCCGCGAAGCGTCGATGACGATCTCGCTGCACGAGATCCTGCCCGCGCTGGCCGCCTACTTCGCGCGGCACGATCGCCCCTTCGACGCACGCGCGCTCACCGGCGCGGTGGTCAGCCCCGACGTGCGGCCGCTTTTCGAACGCCTCTTCGGCGCCACGGCCATCGCGCCGGAGGCCTATGCGCACGCGCTGCACACCCTGCGCCCGCGGATGCGGGCGGCATACCGCGACTGCTTCGCCCGGCACGAGCTCGCCGCCCTCGTCTTCCCGACCAGCCCGCTGACTGCCGCGCGCATCGGCGAGGACGTGGAAGTGTCGCTGTGCGGCCGTTCGACCAGTGCGTTCGCGGCCTACATCCGCAACACGGGGCCGGCCGGCATGGCGGGCCTACCGGCGGTGAGCCTGCCGATGGGACTCGCCTTCGACGGCCTGCCCGCGGGGCTGGAAATCACCGGCGCGGAAGGCTCCGATCCGGCGCTGCTGGCACTGGCCCTCGGCATCGAAGCCGTGCTGCCGAAGGCGCCAATCGCCCTCGCCGTGGAAAAGTTGGCAAGCCGCTGAAACCCTCGTCGCAAAAACACTACGCTCCTTCGCGCGACAGGCCTTCACGCCATGGCACACGATCGGCGATGCTCAAGCATGCCGATTGCAAACTCACGTCCTCCGCCCTCGCGCTTCGGATGGCGCGTCGCCGCCCTCGCCTACACGGTGACGGGCGTCGTCTGCATCCTGGCTAGCGCGGTCGCGCCCGACAGCGACGTGAGCCTGCTCGTGGCCATCGCGGGTGGGCTGCCGTGGTCGCTGAGCCTGCTGACCCTCGGCCTCTCGCCCGGCGTGGCCGACACGGCGCTGCTGATGCTGGCTGCGAGCTGGTCGGCCAATGCCGCGCTGCTCTGGTGGCTGGCGCTGCGCCGGCCCAGCCGCCACGAGCCTTCTCACCCCGCCTAGCCACCCGGACTGGCATCTCCCAGGGAGCCCGAGAGCGATTCGGTGCGATCATCTCGCCCCGAAATCCTGCGCGCCGAAATGCCGCGCGCGGGGCGCCCTCAACACGAAGACCGAGACAAAGGCTTTTCCCCGATGCCCCAAGACCTGCAGCAAGTCAACGCGCCGCTGATCGGCGTTCCCGGTGGCCGCCATCTGCTCGACACCCCCGCACTGCTGATCGACCTGCCCGCGATGACGCGCAACATCGAACGCATGGCCGCCTTCGCCAAGGCACGCGGCGTGAACCTGCGGCCGCACGTGAAGACGCACAAGTCGGTCGAGATCGCGCGGCGCCAGGTGGCGGCGGGCGCCATCGGCGTGAGCTGCGTGACGATGGGCGAGGCGGAGGTGATGGTCCAGGGCGGAATTCCGGGCGTGCTCATCACCTCGCCCGCGGTCACGCCGAGCAAGATCGCAAGACTCATCAAGCTGGCGCAGCGGGCGCGCCCGGGCGACGTGATGGTGGTGGTCGACAACCCGCAGAACCTGGCCGACCTGGCACGCGCCGCGAGCGAGCTCACGCACCCGCTCGACGTGCTGGTGGACTACGGCGCCGGCTACAACCGCACCGGCTGCGCCACGCAGGCGAAGGTGCTCGAGCTGGCCGCGCTGGTGGCTGCGGAGCCGCGCCTTCGGCTGCGCGGGCTGCAGTCGTATGCGGGCAACCTGCAGCACATCGTGGCGCGCGACGAGCGCAGCGCCGCGGCAGCCGGGCTGCGCGAGACCGTGGCGGGCATCGTGGCGGCCGCAAGGCGGCAGGGCCTGAACTTCGACATCGTGACGGGCGCGGGCACAGGCACGCACGACCTCGATTCGCAGGAGAACGCCTTCACCGAACTGCAGGCGGGCTCGTACGTGTTCATGGACGCCGAGTACTCGCGCGTGCTGGCAAACGGTGACCAGCCCTCGCCCTTCGAGACCTCGCTCTTCGTACAGACGGCGGTGGTCAGCACGAACGCGGCCGACTGGGTGACCGTGGACGGCGGCACCAAGTGCTTCTCCACCGACAGCGGCGTGCCGCTGGTGGCCAAGGGCGCGGACGCCGCGAGCCGCTACGCCTTCTTCGGCGACGAGCACGGCAAGCTGATGCCGCCTCCGGGCTCGCAGGCACCGAAGCCGACGCTGGGTACCCGGGTGGAGTTCGTCACTCCGCACTGCGACCCGACAGTCAACCTGCACGACGCCTATCACGTGGTCGAGGGCGGCACGCTGGTCGCCATCTGGCCGGTGGACGCGCGCGGCAGGCGATAGCAGAAGGGGCCGTCATAAGAAAACGCGAAAAGCGTATTTCACAAGCGCCGCACGGCGGGGGAAAGTCGGCAGCCTGTCCCTTTCTTCTTTCCGGGCGCCCTTCCGGGGCTGCCCCGCCTCCATGGAATCCATCCAAGCAACGACGCGGCCCGCATCGCCGGCGCCCGGCGTGCAAGCTCCCTCCTCGCAGCAGCTTGCCGCCCGCTTCCGCCCTATCTTCCAGCGCATCGCAGAAGGTGCGGTGCAGCGCGAGAACGATCGCGAGCTCGCCTACGAACCCGTCGCCTGGCTCAACGCCGAGCGCTTCGGCGCCCTGCGCGTGCCGCTCGAGCACGGCGGCCTGGGCGGATCGGTGGAGCAGCTCTACGACCTGCTCATCGAACTCGGCGAGGCCGACTCCAACCTGCCGCAGATCCTGCGCGCGCACTTCGGCTTCATCGAGCGGCTCTTCGCCGAGATCGACCCCGCCCTGCATGGCCCGTGGATGCGCCTGGCGGCCGAGGGGGTGATCTTCGGCAACGCCACCACCGAGCTCGGCGAAGGCCCGCTCGGGGAACTGAAGACCACGCTGCGGCGCGACGGCGACGCCTGGCGGCTCGACGGCGACAAGTTCTACAGCACCGGCACGCTCTACGCCGACTGGATCTCGGTCTCGGCCCAGCGCCTGAACGACGACGGCAGCAGCGACCGCGTGATAGCGCTCGTGCCGGCCGAGGCGCAGGGCGTGGAGCGCGTGGACGACTGGCGCGGCCTCGGCCAGCGGCTGAGCGCATCGGGCACCACGCGCTTTCGCAACGTGCGCGTGAAGCCGGAGAACGTGCTGCTCTACGTGCGCGACCAGCCCACGCCGCTGACCGCACATTTCCAGCTCATACACCTGGCCACGCTGGCGGGCATCGCGCGCGCCATCGTGCGCGACGCGGTGGCCTTCGTGCAGCCGCGCAAGCGCATCTACAGCCACGGCAGCGGCGACACGCCGCGCGAAGACCCGCTGGTGCAGCAGGTCGTCGGCCAACTCGCGAGCACGGCCTTCATCGCGGCCTCGACGGTGCAGGCGGTGGCGCGCGGCCTGGGCGAGGTCGACCGCTTCCTTCAGCGCGGCGAGGCCGCGCCCGAGAGCCTGCTGTTCGAAGTGGAGCTGAACACCGCCAAGGCGCAGGCCGGCATCGTCGATGCGGTGCTGCAGGCGGGCACGCGGCTTTTCGACATCGGCGGCGCCTCGGCGCTGCAGGAAGACCGCCGGCTCGACCGGCACTGGCGCAATGCGCGCACGCTCGCCTCGCACAACCCGACCATCTACAAGGGGCGCGTGGTGGGCGAATATCTGCTCAACGGGGTGAGGCCCACTTTCTACTGGGCGGTGGGAAGCGCTTGAAGGGCTGAGACGGCGGCAGTTGCGGCGCAGGCGATCAACGCGGCACCGTCAGACGCGCGGAAGCGCCGCCAGGAAGGTGGACACGACGATCGCCGCGGCCCGGTCGAGCTGCAGGATGTCCGCCACGTCGAAGGCGTGCGGCGCGGTGCGTCCACTCGAACCGAGTGGCTTGCGGATCTCGACAAGGACTTCGGCCGCCAGTTCGCGGTCGCTGCGCGGCCGGCCGTCGGGGTGCATCACCCATTCATCGACTTGATCGAATGGAATGCTGCGGAAGACTCCCACTATGGGGACGTACTTGTAGCGATCCTCGCCCACCAGGATGGGCACGCTGAGGTTACAGAAAAACGTGGTCGTCGACATGCAGGATCGCCGTCGCTAGGCAAAGCCTTAAATTGTTAATGAGTGCGCTGTCTGGAGCCATCCTCCGCAGGAGTTGTCAGAGGAAGAGACGTGACCTTCTGCACACAAATTGCCTCCATCCTCATCGATTCTCGCGTCAAAACAACCACTTTATTCTTACATAAAGATACACCAAAGGGAATTTCTAATGTTTTCGGCTGTTGCGGCGCGAATTGAAGGGCCAGCCGAACGAAAGACGCAGGTGTAAACACGCCTGCGGTGAGACGGGGGATGCGAGGGTGCGCGAGAACGGTGCCCGCGGACACGGGAGTTACCCGGCCGCCCTGTTCGCTCGGCGGCGCGGATTGGTCCTAATCGGCCCTTCGGGCCGGCTGCCGGAGGGGCCTGGAGAAATCAGGCCGGCGCGCTGAAGCGCGGCGCGCGCCGTTCGATGTTGGCCTTCACGGCCTCGGTCTGGTTGGGGCTGCCGATCAGCGCCTTCTGCTCCACCGATTCGGCCAGCAGCAGTTCGGCCGCGCTCTGCGAGAGCGATGCGTTCAGCAGCCGCTTGCCCGCGCGGATCGCGTCGGGGCTCTTGCCGGCGATCTCGTGCGCCATCTGCAGCGCCTCGGCCAGCGGGTCGGCGCTGACGCGGGTGGCGAAGCCCAGGCGCAGCGCCTCTTCGCCCGAGAAGATGCGCCCGGTGAAGGTGAGTTCGCGCACCACGTCGCTGCGAGCGAGTTCGCGCATCAGCACCATGCCGGCCATGTCGGGCACCAGGCCCCACTTGATCTCCATCACCGACAGCTTGGTGTCGGGCGCGACGATGCGGATGTCCGCCCCCAGCGCCACCTGCAGGCCGCCACCGAAGGCCACGCCGTGCACCGCGGCGATGACGGGCACCGGCACCTCGCGCCAGACCATCGCCACCTGCTGGGCGGCGTTCGCGATGCCGTGGGTGCGCACCACCAGGTCGGCCCCTGCGGCGCCCTCGCCCAGCACGTCGGCGCCAGCGCCCTGCTGCTGCATGCGTTCGAACGAAGCTATGTCGAGCCCCGCGCAGAAGGCCTTGCCGCGGCCCGAGATCACCACCGCGCGCACCGCCTTGTCGCCGCGCAGGGCCTCGCCGGCCTCGATGAGCGCATCGAACATCGCCGGGTCGAGCGCGTTCATCTTGTCGGCGCGGGCGAGTTGCAGTTCCACGACGCCGTCGGCGTGGCGGGTCCGTTCGATGCGGTCGGTCATTCGATGTCTCCTGGGCGGTTGCCGCGCCAGTATCGCCGGGCCCGGGCTCAGGCGATGATGGCGGCTGTCGCCTACACAACACCAAAGCCATGCCCCTGGACCGCCGCCACTTTCTCATTCAATCGGGTTCCGCCGCCGCCGTGGTCGCACTGTTCGGACAGGGCTGCGCCTCGACGCCAGCGCCTCAATCCGCGGGCCCCGGCGAGACGCTGGGCTTCACCGGCGTGCCGGCGTCCCTGCACGACGGCATCGTGATACCGCCCGAATACGAATGGCAGCTGCTCTATCCCTGGGGCACGCCCACCGGCGTCGCGGGCCGCATGCCGCCCTTCGCACCCGACGCGAGCAACAGCGCCGACGACCAGGCCGTGCAGGCCGGCATGCACCACGACGGCATGCATTTCTTCGCGCTCGATGCCACAGGCGAACGTGGCCTGCTCGTGATGAACCACGAGTACACCGACGAGCAATTGCTCCACACCGACGGCGTGAAGGAATGGACCGCCGACAAGGTCCGCAAGTCGCTGCACGCCATGGGCGTCTCGGTGATCGAAATCCGGCGCAGCGGCCAGGGCTGGCAGCAGGTGCTGCCCTCGCCCTTCGCACGCCGCGTGCACGGCAACACGCCGATGCGCATCGCCGGGCCCGCCGCCGGCACGCCGCTGATGCGCACCGCGGCCAATCCGGCGGGCGATGCGGTCTTCGGCACCTTCGCCAACTGCGCGATGGGCGTCACGCCGTGGGGCACCTACCTCACCTGCGAGGAGAACTTCCACGGCTATTTCGGCGGGCCGAAGGACGCGGCCCGCAACGCCACGCCGGCCCAGCGCCGCTACGGCACGGTGGCCGGGTCGCAGTGGGTCGAGTACTGGCGCTTCGACGAGCGCTTCGACCTCAGCCGCCACCCGAACGAGCCGCACCGCTTCGGCTGGGTGGTCGAGATCGACCCGTTCGACCCCGCGGCCACACCGGTCAAGCGCACCGCACTGGGCCGCAAGCGCCAGGAGAGCGCCACCTGCACCGTCGCGAAGGACGGCCGCCTGGTGGTCTACATGGGCGACGACTCGCGCTTCGAATACATCTACAAGTTCATCAGCCGCGACAAGGTGCGCCCCGGCACCGACGCCGCCGCGCGCGCCGCCAACCGGCACCTGCTCGACGAAGGCACGCTCTACGCGGCGCGCTACGACGCCGGCGACCGCGGCCAGTGGCTCGAACTCACGCACGGACGCAACGGCCTGGACGCGACGAACGGCTTCGCCGACCAGGCGGAGGTGCTGATCCACGCGCGGCTGGCGGGCGACCAGGTCGGCGCCACGAAGATGGACCGCCCCGAGTGGATCGCCATCCATCCGCAAAGCGGCGAGGTCTACGTCACGCTCACCAACAACAGCCAGCGCGGCGACGCCGGCAAGCCCGCTCCCGATGCGGCCAACCCGCGCGCCAACAACCTCTTCGGCGGCATCCTGCGCTGGCGTGAGGACGCAGGCGATGCGGCTTCCACCGGCTTCTCGTGGGACCACTTCGCGCTCGCAGGCGACCCCGCGCAGCCCGGCAGCGGCGCGCGCTACCCCTCGGCCGGCGCCGATGCGTTCGGCGCACCCGACGGACTGCACTTCGACCGCGGCGGCCTGCTCTGGATCCAGACCGACCTGAGCGGCCAGGTCATCGGCAAGCCGCCCTACACCTCGCTGGGCAACAACCAGATGCTGTGCGCCGACCCGGCCTCGGGCCGCATCAAGCGCTTCCTCACCGGGCCCAACGGCTGCGAGATCACCGGCTGCGTGGTCACGCCCGACCGGCGCACGCTGTTCGTCAACATCCAGCACCCGGGCGAGGCGCGCGACGACGGCGACACGAAGCACAGCAGCGCCTGGCCCGACGGCACCACGCCGGGCAGCGCCCGGCCGCGCTCGGCGACGCTGGCGATACGGCGGCGCGACGGCGGTATCGTCGGCACCTGAGACAACAAATCGAACAGGCGAGAAAAAGGACACCAGCATGAGCATCCGCATCGTCCGCCTCGGCACACCGCGCGCCCCCGACGAGGGCCTTCGCGTCGGCACCGTGCGTCGTCCGCCGCGCGGCGTTCCGAAGACCGAGTTCGCCTCGCAGGACTGGTACGACGTGTGGTACCCGAACCTCGCGCCGTCCGTCGAAGCGATGAAGCAGGCGCAGGAAGCACAGAAGGCGGAATCGCCCACGCAGTGGAACGCCTTCGTGCGCAAGTTCAAGGCCGAGATGGCCGAGCCCGACGCGAGCCGTAGCCTCGACCTGCTGGCCGCGCTGTCGCACGGCGCTTCGCTCTCGGTGGGCTGCTACTGCGAGGAAGAATCGCGCTGCCACCGCTCCGTGCTGCGCAGCCTGCTGGCGGAGCGCGGCGCGAAGATCGTCGACTGATTCCGCTCAGACCATCGGCGCGCCGACGAACACCGGCAGGCGCTCGGCTTGCGCGGAGTACGCGGCCAGCGCCGGGTAGTCGTTCGGCGAGATCGCGTCGGGCGTCATCAACTGCGTGAACGCCCAGGCCACGGCTGTCGAAATGCCGGCCTGCGTCATCGTCTCTTCATTGACCGACAGCGGCTCGGCAGCGAGCTCGCCTTCGAGCGCCGAATACGCAGCGGCGAGCTGGCCCCGCACACGGTCCATCCACGGCTGGTGCAGCTTCTCGGCCGGGCGCAGCTGGCGCTCGTAGACGATCTGCACCGTCTTCTCGCAGGCCGCGAGCGCGAGCCCCGTGAGGCGCAACTCGCGCAGCCGCCGCGCCGGGTCTGAAGGCATCAGGCTGCGCCCGCTGAGCGCCTGGGCGTAGTCGATGATGAGCGTCGAGTCCATCAGCACCGAGCCGTCGTCGCAGACCAGCGTGGGCGCCTTGACCACGGGGTTGATCGCGCGGAACTGCTCGAAGGTGCTGAAGACCGAGATCGAGCGGTGTTCGAAGGAAACGCCGAGCAGGCGCAGCGAGATGGCGGTGCGCCGCACGTAGGGCGAGTCGAGCATGCCGACGAGTTGCATTGGATGGTTTCTCCTGAAGACGGGTCCCACGATACCGGCGGGGCCGCGGATGCCGAATGGCAAGCCATCGAAAATAGCGGCCGCAAACCGATCAACCATCGGCGGCCATTCGCCTGCCCTCTTCCGCCCATGAACATCGACAAGAAAGACCGCCTGATCCTCGAAGCGCTCCAGACCGACGCGCGCCAGAGCCTGGCCGCCATCGGCAAGCGCATCGGCCTGTCACAGCCGGCCATGAGCGAGCGGGTGCGCAAGCTCGAGGAGGCCGGCGTAATCGAGGGCTACGGCGCGCGCGTCAACCTGCGCGCGCTGGGCGTGGGGCTGCAGGCCATCATCCGCATCGACACCACGCATGCGGGCATCGCCAGGTACCTGAAGCTGTTCGAATCGATGCCCGAGGTGCTGAGCGCCGACCGCGTGACCGGCGAAGACTGCTTCTTCGTGCGCTGCGCGATCGCCGAGCCGGCCGACCTGGAGCGCGTGGTGGACGCGCTGGCGGTCGATGGCTCGGTGACCACGTCGCTGGTGCTGTCGAGCCCGGTGAACAAGCGGGTCACCGTGCACGCGGCCAGGCCGCCGAAGAAATAGCAAATGGACGGCAGCCCTCAGCGCTGCGCCTTGTCCTTCTGGTTCTGCGCCTCGATGCGTTCGCGCGCGGCCAGCCAGTCGGCGTCGCTCCACTGGCGCAGTTCGTAGAAGTTGCCGCCGGTGGCCAGTGCGTTGCCGCCGTCCATCATGATGCTCTGGCCGGTGAGCCAGTCGCACTGGCCCGGCGCCATCAGGAAGGAAGCCAGGTTCTGCAGCTCGCTCATGCGGCCGGTGCGCGCCATCGGGTTGTTCTGCTTGCTGCGCGCGCCGGGCTCCTCGCCGGGGTTCAGGCGCTTGCTCATGCCTTCGGTCGGAATCTCGCCGGGGCCGACGGCGTTCAGGCGGATGCCGTGGCGCGCCCATTCGACCGCGAGCGACTTGGTCATGACCTCGATGCCGGCCTTGCTCATGGCCGAGGGCACGACGTAGGGGCTGCCGTTGTCGACCCAGGTGACGATGATGCTCATCACGCTGCGGAAGGCGTCGCCCTGCTTCCATTCGCCCGACTTCGCCTGCGCCACCCAGCGCTTGCCCACCGCCTGCGTCACGTAGAAGCTGCCGTGGAACACGATGTTGGCGATGGCGTCGAAGGCGCGCGGCGAGAGGGCCTCGGTGGGCGAGACGAAGTTGCCCGCCGCGTTGTTCACCAGCCCCGTGAGGCCGCCGCTCTGGAACAGGCTCTCGACCATCTCGTCGACCTGCTGCGCGATGCGGATGTCCACGCCGAAGGTGTCGATGCGCCGCTGCGGGAACTGCTTGCGCCATTCGGCCGCCGTCTCCTCGCAGACCGACTGGCGCCGGCCGCAGATGGCCACGTCGGCGCCGAGGCTCAGGAAGCGCTCGGCCATCGCCCGGCCGAGGCCGGTGCCCCCGCCGGTCACCAGGATGCGCTGGCCGCTCATGAGGGAAGTCTCGAACATGATTCGTCTCCTTGGTCGATGGGAGGCGGCACGCGCCGCCACCGGCACATGCTACGCGCGCAGCGCCTTTGCGGCTTGCGTGAGGTGGCTCCGGCCCTCGGGCGAGAATGCGCGAAACGATTCTTCCGGAGACGACGACCGATGCCGAGCCCCGCCGACGATCAAGCCTTCGCACCGCTGGAGGGCGTTCGCGTCCTCAGCCTCGCGCTGAACCTGCCCGGCCCCGCCGCGCTGCTGCGCTGCCGCCGAATGGGCGCCTCCTGCCTGAAGCTGGAGCCGCCCGGCGGCGATCCGATGGGCCTCTACAACCGCCCCGCCTACACCGCGCTGCACGAGGGCATCGAGATCCGCACCCTCGACCTCAAGACCGAGGCCGGCCAGCAGCAGCTGCACACCGAGCTTGCCTCCACCGACGTGCTGCTCACCTCGTTCCGCCCCTCGGCGCTCGCCAAGCTGAAGCTCGACTGGGCCACGCTGCAGGCGCGCCACCCTTCGCTGTCGCAGGTGGCCATCGTCGGCGCGCCGGGAGAGCGGGCCGAGGAGCCGGGCCACGACCTGACCTACCTTGCCGAAAGCGGCCTCGTCACCGGCACCGAGCTGCCGCCCACCCTCTACGCCGACATGGGCGGCGCCCTGCTCGCGAGCGAGGCGGTGCTCAAGGCCATGCTGCTGCGCTCGCGAAAGGCTGGCGGCGTGCACCTGGAAGTGGCGCTGAACGCGTCGGCCGACTGGCTCGCCCTGCCCCGCACCTGGGGCCTGACCCAGCCTTCGGGCGCGGTCGGCGGCGCGCATGCGGGCTACCGCGTCTATCCCTGCGCCGACGGCCGGGTGGCGGTGGCGGCGCTGGAGCCACATTTCGCGAAGCGGCTGTGCGAAGCCGCGCAGATCGCCTCGCACGACATGCTGGCGCCGGCCACGCGCGAGGCGCTGGCTGCCTGGCTGCTGACGCGCACGCGCGCCGAACTCGATGCGATGAGCCGCGAGCGCGACGTGCCGCTGCTCGCGCTGGCCGATTGAAAAGGCTCAGCGGCCGGGGCCGTCGCGCTGCCGGTCTTCTCGCTTGAGCGCGAGGTAGGTGTCCAGATCGATCTCGTGCAGCTGGCGCGGGTACTGCTCGGCGGCCGCGAACCAGCGCCGCTGGCGGCGCTCGGCCTGGTCCGGCCCCGGCGCCGAGAGGTAGGCGTCGAGCGTCAGGAAGTAGCGCATCGCGTTGCGCTCCACCAGCCCCCGCAGGCCGCGGATGTAGTCGGGCTGGCCCTCGGGCGTCTTGCCGATCACGGTGAAGCCCACCTTGTCGCTGCCGAAAGTCGCCAGATAGGCCATGGTGCCCAGGCGCACCATGGTGTTGTGGTCGTAGCTGTAGCTGAAGTGCAGGAAGCTCTTGCGCTCGTCGAGCGCCACGGCCTCGAGCGTCACGCGGTAGTTGCTGGTGCCCAGCGGGCCGCTTTCGGCGGAAAGCTCCACCAGCAGGTGATCGGGCGAGCTGCTGCTGACCCGGTAGACGAAAGGCAGTTCGAAGGCCTGATCGATCGGCTTGTCGTAGCGGCGCACCACGTAGAGCGTGAGCATCTCGCGCCCCTGCGGGCCGCTGGCGACGCTGCAGCGCCGGTTGTTGACGTGCAGGGTCAGCACCTCGCACCAGTGGGCGGAGCCCTTGAGCGCGGCGCCGATTTCAGCGAGCGGATGCTCGACCACGGCATGGACGTCGCCCTGGAGGCCGTCGGCCGTCTCCATGGAATCGAGCTGCACTGGCCGGCCGAAGCTGCTGCGGTTCAGCTTGTCGCTCAGGCGCTGGTGGGTGGCCCGCAGCGTCTCGGCGGAGGAGTTCTCCGTCGGGGCCGCGAACGAAGACCGCATCGGACAGGCTGCGAACAGCAGCAGCGCCGCCACAGCCAGAGTGCGTGTCCATGGAGCCGGCGGGTGGGGCGAACTGCTCATGGGCCACACCATACAACGGACCGCCCCGCCCTCGCCTTCAGTCGGACAGCGCGGGCTTGCTGCGCCGCACCAACAGCAGCATCGCGCCGGCCAGCAGCAGGGCCCCGGCCCACTGGCGCGGGGTCAGCGCCTGCAAGAACAGCGCCGCGGCCAGCAAGGCCGCCACCAGTGGCTCGATCAGCGTGCCGACCACCGCCGCCGTCGGCGAGAGGCGCCGCGCGCCCCAGGCGAAGGCCAGGTAGGCCACCGAGGTCGTCACCACGCCCGTGTAGCCCACGCCCAGCCACTGCGCGCCGCCGGACGGCCAGGTGATGCCCGAGGGCAGCGCGACGGCCAGCATGCACAGCGCCGCCACCGTCATACCCCAGGCCGAGGCCGTGACCGCCGGCACCCGCGCAGGCATGCGCGCGTTGCCCAGCACCACCATCGCGTAGCAGAAGGCAGAGCCCAGCGACCAGGCCACGCCGGCCGCATGCCCCGGCGCCAGCGGGCCCCATCCTCCCGCGGGCATCACCAGCAGAAGCACGCCCGCCAGCGCGAGCAGCAGGCCCGCGACGAGCCTCGGGCCGAGACGCTCATAGCCGCGCAGCACCGACACCAGCGCGACGATCACCGGCGCACAGCAGATCGAAATGACAGTCGGCAGCGCCGCCCCCAGGTGCACGATGCCGGCGAACCAGCAGCTCACGTTGAGCGCCATCGCAGCGCCCGTGGCCAGCATCTGCAACCGCTCCCGGCCACCGAGATCGGCCCAGCCGTCCCCCGGTATCGCAGGCGCGCGCCAATGTAGCCACCACAGCAGCGGCAGCCCCAGGGCGAACCGCGCCAGCGACAGGCTCTGCGGCGCGATGCCGCCGTCGATCAGGAATTGCGCCACCAGCGCACCGCCGCCCCACAGGGCGCCGGCCAGCAGCACGCCGCCCCAGGCCAGGGCGGCAGACGTTCTTGCGTTCATTGATGAAAGTTCTTTCTCCATGACGCCCGCCATGGCCGATCGCTTCAGGACCGGGGTTCAGGCAGCGGGCGTGACCATCCGAACCGCCGGCCGGCCGAGAAGGCGCGACTGGCGGCAACCGCGTGGGTCTGAGCGCGAGGCGCGCTTCAGCAGCGGACGGCGGACGGGGGAGAAAGAAGATGGCGGGCCATGTCGCGTATCTTATGCGCCCAAGACTTTTTCGAGGAACAGCACATGCCACTCGTGCGAATCGATCTTTCCAGCGACGCCGCCGAAACCCTGGGCCCGGCCATCGGCGACCTGGTCTACCAGGCCATGCGCGACACCATCAACGTGCCGGAGCACGACAAGTTCCAGGTCATCACGCGGCACGCCCCGCACGAGCTGGTGCATCCGGCGAGCTACCTCGGCGTGGCGTATTCGCCGGGCTTCGTGCTGATCCAGATCACGCTGAACCTCGGGCGCACGAAGGAGATGAAGAAGGCCTTCTACAGGCGCGTGGCCGACGACCTGCACGGCCAGCTGGGCATCCGGCGCGAGGACGTGTTCATCAATCTCGTCGAGGTGGCGAAGGAGAACTGGTCCTTCGGCAACGGGGAGATGCAGTACGCATAGCGGCGAGAATCCCGCCGATGAAACGCCAGGGCACGCTCGTTCGATGGGAGAAGGACCGGGGCTTCGGCTTCATTCGCTGTCCCGAAATCTCCGCCGATGTGTTCGTGCACCTGCGCGACTTCGCAGACCGCGGTACCACGCCGCAGGTCGGCATGCGGCTGGATTTCGATGAGATCCACGTGGGCGGCAAGGGGCCGCGCGCGGTGGCGGTTCGGGCAGCGGGTGCTCCGCAGCAGCGTCCGCAAGGGCGCGTGAAGCAACAGCAGCGCCGCCCTGCCCCTTCTTCTTCAGCTTTTTCTTCACCTTCGTCATCACTGCCGATGGCGCTGCTGCTCGTCGGCTATGCGGCGCTGCTCGGCTACGGCGTATGGACCGGCCGGATCCCGCCGATCGCCCTTGGCGTGTTGCTGCTGCTGAGCCTGTCGGCGCTCTTCATCTATGGCGTCGACAAGAGCGCGGCCCAGGCGGGCCGGTGGCGCACTGCGGAAAGCACGCTGCACCTGCTCTCGCTGGCCGGTGGCTGGCCGGGCGCGTGGATCGCGCAGCGGCTGTTCCGCCACAAGGTGAGCAAGAAGAGCTTCATGGCCGTCTACTGGGCCACGGTGCTGGCCCACGTGGCGGCTGTCGGCGCCTGGGTGGGCCGGCTCGTGCCGGCCCTTTGACGGAGTCCGAAGCCGCTCAGCGCGGCTTGCGGATGCTGCCGCGCACCGGGCCTGCGGGCTTGCGCCCAGCGGAACCCGTGCCCGAACCGTTGTCGCGCGGTGGCAGGCCGGTGTGCTGCGTGAGGATGCGGCCCTTGGAGGGCTTCACCGGTGCCAGCTTGACCGGCGCGGCCTTGGCAGTGGCCGGAGCCGCCGTCGAGTTCTTGCGGCGCGCGCTGGTGTAGCCGCCGTCGGTCAGCGGCTGCCACGTCGGAATGAGGTGGTGCTTGCCGTTGCCGATCAGATCGGCGCGGCCCATGCTCTTGAGGGCCTCGCGCAGCAGCGGCCAGTTGTTGGCGTCGTGGTAGCGCAGGAAGGCCTTGTGCAGGCGGCGGCGCTTGTCGCCGCGCACGATGTCCACCGTCTCGCTCTCGCGCGTGATCTTGCGCAGCGGGTTGCGGTTGGAGTGATACATCGCGGTCGCGGTGGCCATCGGGCTCGGGTAGAAGGTCTGCACTTGGTCGGCACGGAAGCCGTTCTTCTTGAGCCAGATCGCGAGGTTCATCATGTCCTCGTCACTGGTGCCCGGATGCGCGGCGATGAAGTACGGAATGAGGTACTGCTTCTTGCCAGCCTCGGCCGAGTACTTCTCGAACATCTGCTTGAACTTGTCGTAGCTGCCGATGCCGGGCTTCATCATCTTCGTGAGCGGGCCCTGCTCGGTGTGCTCGGGCGCGATCTTGAGATAGCCGCCGACGTGGTGCTGCACCAGTTCCTTCACGTACTCGGGCGACTGCACGGCCAGGTCGTAGCGCAGGCCGGAGCCGATCAGGATCTTCTTGATGCCCTTGAGCGCGCGCGCCCGGCGGTAGATCTTGATGAGCGGGTCGTGGCTGGTGCTGAGGTTCTGGCAGATGCCCGGGTACACGCAGCTGGGCTTGCGGCAGGCGGCCTCGATCTCGGGCGACTTGCAGCCGATGCGGTACATGTTGGCCGTGGGGCCGCCTAGGTCGGAGATGGTGCCGGTGAAGCCCTTCACCGAGTCGCGGATGGCCTCGACCTCCTTGATGATCGAGTCTTCCGAGCGGCTCTGGATGATGCGGCCCTCGTGCTCGGTGATGGAGCAGAAGGTGCAGCCGCCGAAGCAGCCGCGCATGATGTTCACGCTGAAGCGGATCATTTCCCACGCCGGGATCTTCGTCGCGCCGTCGTGGCTGCCGTTCTCGTCGGCGTAGCGCGGATGCGGGCTGCGCGCGTACGGCAGGTCGAAGACGTGGTCCATCTCGGCCGTGGTGAGGGGAATGGGCGGCGGGTTGATCCACACGTCGCGCGCCGTGGTGCCCTCGCCGTGCGCCTGCACCAGCGCGCGGGCGTTGCCGGGGTTGGTCTCCAAGTGCAGCACGCGGTTGGCGTGCGCATAGAGCACCGGGTCGCTGCGCACCTGCTCGTATGAAGGCAGGCGGATCACCGAGCGCTCGCGCGGCGGCACCTTGGTCTTGCCCTTGCCCTGCAGCGCGGGGTTGGGCACGAAGTTCAGCGGCTTGATGGCGGGGTTGACCACGGAACCGGCAGCCGAGCCGGCAGCCTCAGCCGCCTTCGCGACGGCTTCGGCCTCATCTTCCTTCGCGCAGGTCGCGCCGTTGGCCTTGGCCTGGTCAGACACCATGAGGTACGGGTTGACGTGCGCCTCGACGCGGCCGGGCTCGTCGACGCTGGTGGAATCGATCTCGAACCAGCCTTCAGGCGTCTCGCGCCGCACGAAGGCGGTGCCGCGCACGTCGGTGATCTGCTGGACCGGCTCCTTGGCGGCGAGGCGGTGCGCGATCTCGACGATGGCGCGCTCGGCGTTGCCGTACAGCAGCAGGTCGCACTTGGCGTCGACCACGACGGAGCGGCGCACCTTGTCCGACCAGTAGTCGTAGTGGGCGATGCGGCGCAGCGAGCCTTCGATGCCGCCGAGGATGATCGGCACGTCGTTCCAGGCTTCCTTGCAGCGCTGCGAATACACGATGGCCGCGCGGTCGGGGCGAGCGCCGCCGACGTCGCCGGGGGTGTAGGCATCGTCGCTGCGGATCTTCCGGTCGGCCGTGTAGCGGTTGATCATCGAATCCATGTTGCCGGCGGTGACGCCGAAGAACAGGTTCGGCTTGCCCAGCGCCATGAAGGGCTCGGCGCTCTGCCAGTCGGGCTGCGCGATGATGCCCACGCGAAAGCCCTGCGCCTCCAGCATGCGGCCGATGACCGACATGCCGAAGCTGGGATGGTCGACGTAGGCGTCGCCCGTGACGACGATGATGTCGCAGCTGTCCCAGCCGAGCGCTTCCATCTCCTTGCGCGAGGTCGGCAGGAATTTCGCCGTGCCGAAACGGGCCGCCCAGTACTTGCGGTAGCTGGTCAGCGGCTTGGCGGCACGCGCGAAAAAGGAGACGTCGACGGGAGCGTTCATCGGTGGGAGTTGACAGCGCCGCGGAGCGCCGTTGTGGGCAACCCTCGATTTTAGGGTTTTCCACCATGCCTGTCGCCCCGACCGAGGTGTGACCGGACTTTCCCGAAGGACTCATGCCGGGCCAATTTGATTGCCAAAGTCAAACAACTTAATGACAATGGCAACCATGTCCACGACTTCGCTTCCCATCGATACCGCCGCCGTCAAGGCGATCCGCCAATTCAACCGCTTCTACACCCGCCGCATCGGCGCCCTCGATCCCTACCTGGGCAGCGCGATGTCGCTGACCGACGTGCGCGTTCTCTACGAGCTGGCGCACCGCGAGGTACCCGTTGCGAGCGAGATCGGGCGCGACCTCGGGTTCGACGCCGGCTACCTCAGCCGCATCCTGCGCCGCTTCGAGAACGAAGGCTGGCTGGTGCGCGAGCCCCATCCGCGCGACGCACGCCAGAGCGTGCTGCGCCTGACCGAGGCGGGCCATGCCGCTTTCGCGCCGCTGCAGCAGAAGTCGCGCGAAGAGGCGGCCGCCCTGCTCGCCTCGCTGGCGCCCGCCCAGCGCCAGCAGCTGGTGCACGCCATGGGCACGGTGCAGTCGCTGCTCGATCCCCAGGCGCCGCCGGAGCGGCCTCAAGCCGCCATCCTGCGCGAGCCCGGCCCCGGCGACATCGGCTGGGTGGTGCAGCAGCACGGCGAGATCTACGCGCGAGAGTACGGCTGGAACAGCACCTTCGAGGCGCTCGTCGCGAACATCGCAGGCGAGTTCCTGCTCAAGTTCCAGCCCGAATGGGAGCGCTGCTGGATCGCCGAGCTCAACGGCGAACGGGTCGGCTCGATCTTCGTGGTGCGCAAGTCGGCCACGGTGGCGCAGTTGCGCCTGTTGATCCTCACGCCCGGCGCGCGCGGGCTGGGGCTGGGCGGCAAGCTGGTGGACGAATGCATCGCCTTCGCACGCCTGAAGGGCTACCGCAAGATGGTGCTGTGGACCAACAGCTGCCTGACGGCCGCCCGCGGCATCTACGCCAGCCGCGGCTTCCAGCTCACAGGTTCCGAGCCGCACGAAGGCTACGGCACGCCGCTCGTGGGCGAGACCTGGGAGCTGAAGCTCTAGTCTTGGCCGGGCCGGATTTGCTCCTTCCCCCTCTGGGGGAAGGTTGGGATGGGGGCAGACAGCTTTCGATAGATGCGCCGCTTGCCCCCACCCCGGCCCTCCCCCAGAGGGGGAGGGAGAAGGCTCACTGCATGAACCAACCGTGGCTCACCACCAGCGACTGCCCGGTCAGCGCATTCGTCGGGAACCCCGCGAACAGCAGCGCCACACGCGCCACGTCCTCCGTGGTCGTGAACTCGCCGTCGACCGTCTCCTTCAGCATCACGTTCTTGATGACTTCCTGCTCGGTGATGCCCAGCGTCTTCGCCTGTTCGGGAATCTGCTTCTCCACGAGCGGCGTGCGCACGAAGCCCGGGCAGATCACGTTGGCGCGCACGCCGTGCTTGGCACCTTCCTTCGCGACCGTCTTGGCCAGGCCGATGAGGCCATGCTTGGCCGTCACGTAGGGCGCCTTCAGCAGCGAGGCCTCCTTGGAGTGCACCGAGCCCATGTAGATCACGCTGCCGCCGCGGCCCTGCGCGTACATGTGCTTCAGGCAGGCCTTGGTGGTGAGGAAGGCGCCGTCGAGGTGGATGGCGAGCATCTTCTTCCAGTCGGCGAAGCTGAATTCCTCCACCGGATGCACGATCTGGATGCCCGCGTTGCTGATCAGGATGTCGATGCCGCCGAAGGCCGCCGCGCCCTCTTCCACCGAGGCGTTGACCTGGTCTTCGTTCGTCACGTCCACGCCCACGCCGATGGCCTGCGCGCCCGTGGCCTTGAGTTCGGCCGCGGTGGCGTCGGCCGCTTCCTTGTTCAGGTCGGCAATGATGATCTTGGCGCCTTCCTGCGCGAACAGGATGGCGATTTCCTGGCCGATGCCGCTGGCCGAGCCGGTGATGTAGGCGACCTTGTCCTTGAGTTGCATGGTGATTTCCTTGACGGTTGGGGTTGGAAAGCCGACGACCTGAGGCCGCCAGCAAGAATCAGGCGAGATAGTCGTGCTCGACGGTGCCGAGCGCGAGCGTCATGTCGGCGATATAGTGCACCGCCGACTCCACCTTGCGCACCGGCAGGTCGGCAACCGGCGCGAGCGCATGTGGATGCAGTTCGAGCGAGCCCGGCCCGCCCCATGCGCCGTGCAGCGTCACGTCGACCATGTGATAGCGCACCAGCTCGCAGATGCGGGCCGTGCCGTCGACGTGCGGAATGATCTTCAGCAGGAAATTCGGCTGCGCGATGCCCGCGAGGATGGGCGCAGGGTCGAGCGTGCGGTGCTTGAAGCCCATCGTGGCCTTGGCGATGCGCACCTTGCCATAGTCGAGCGTACCGACCACCACGTCGGTCTCGTAGTCGAGCACCGGCGAGGCGAGCTTCTTCGGAAAGCCCCAGAGCTCGCGCCCGCCGGCGATGGGCGGATGGTCGTTCAGGTACATCGCATGCACGTAGGAGCCCTTCTCCACGCCCTTGTCGGTGCGCAGCTGCACCGGAACGACCTGGCCCGACTCGGTGTAGTCGCCGAAGCCGGTGGAATCGGGCATGCGGATGAACTCGTACTTCACCAGCGGCTCGACCACCTCGAGCGGCTCCGGTACCACCGCGCGCAGGGCCTCGATGTCGGTGCGGTACGTGATGATCAGGAATTCGCGCCTGATGAAGCGGTAAGGGCCTGGCGGAAAGGCGGGGCTGGTCAGCGGCATCGCGAATGCCGTTCGTCGCACGTCTTCAATGTTCATGATGCAGACATTTCCTCCTGGTGAAGCTGAAGCGGTGAAGTGACGGCCCAGTCTCGCGCTGGTTTCTTAGCCGGGGCTGAATCGACCGTCGCCCAGGCAGCTCATCGAGAAAGCCCGGGCCGCTTGACGCGCCCCGAGCCGTGCTCGCCGAGGTCGAAGGTGGTCACGCCGTTCACGGTGGCATCGGCGCGCAGCGTCTCGGGATGGGCCAGCGTCACGCGCATGTCGCGCGCGCCGGCCTCCCAATGCTCTTCGACCGCGGCGCGCGAGAACTCGTAGTCCTTCGATTCCAGCTCGTAGGGCTTGTCGCGGTAGATCAGGTGGAAGATGTCGATGGGCTCGTGCGTGAGCTGCGACTGCACCGCGTGCACGCTAGGGTCGTTGCGCAGGTGGGCCGGCAGCTTGGAGATCAGGTCCGCAATGGCCTGCTGCAGGTTCATGTTGGCGGCCAGCGCGTCGGTGTTCATGCGCGTGCGGCTCGAGTAGGTGATGTCCTTCTGCCGCTCCATCACGCCGGCCATGTTGCGCGGCATCTCGCCGCGCGCGTTGAACAGGTCGACCTGCAGCACCACCAGCGGCTCGTTGCGCGGATGCGTGTCGAGCACGTACTGCAGCGGCGTGTTCGAGACGATGCCGCCGTCCCAGTAGTCGTCGCCGTCGATGCTCACCGGCGCGAAGCCCGGCGGCAGCGCGCCGCTGGCCATGATGTGCTCGGGCCCGATGCGCTGGCGCGTGTTGTCGAAGTACACCGAGTTGCCGGTGCGCACATTCACCGCGCCCACGCTGAAGCGGGCCTCGCAGGCGTTGATGCGGTCGAAGTCGACGAGCCGCTCCAGCGTCGACTTCAGCGGCGAGGTGTCGTAGTAGCTCAGCAGCGGCGCCGCGCCGCCCATCAGGAAGGCCGGCGAATAGCGCGGCTCGAAGAAGCCCGGAATGCCCACCAGCGAGGCCATGGTGGCGCTGTACTGGTTCTGCGTGGCCCGGTCTCCGAGCCACGAGGGCAAGCGCTGCGAAGGCCCGGAAGACACCAGGTGCCAGAACTCGCGAAGCCGATCGACCCGCTTTTCCTGCGCATTGCCCGCGATCAGCGCGGCGTTGATGGCGCCGATGGAGACGCCGGCGATCCAGTGCGGCTGCAGTTCGGTCTCGCTGAGCGCGGCGTACACGCCGGCCTGGTAGGCGCCGAGCGCGCCCCCGCCCTGCAGCACCAGCGCCTTGCGGGCGGTGCGCATGTCCTCGCGGCGCGAGGCGAACGGGTCGAGGGGCTTGGAGGCGGCACGGGTTTTCTTCTTCGGTGGTGTCGTCGTCATGCGTTCATTTGACACCAGCCCCGCGACGCCAAGCTGACCAGGGGCTGTTGCCCCTGGAACGGCTTCACATCTTCGGCAGCATCTGCCCCCGGATCTCGCCGCCGGGGTTGGCGGCCGTGTGGATGTTGGCGTACCACTTGCCCGCCGACAGGTCCGCGGCCTGCGCCGGCGTGAGCGTGGCCTGCCCCTCGATCGGGCTCGCCGGATTGGCGAAGGGCAGCACCACACCCGCATTGGCGCCCGCGGCCGCCGGGCCGTGGAAGTGCGCCATGGTCGCCGGGCCGCTCAGCCCCGTGTAGGTGATCTTGTACTTGAGCACATTGGTGTCGCGGTCGAGCCAGGCCTCGGCCATGCCGCTGCCGCGCGTCATGTTCGGCGGGACTTCGCTCGCCGCATTCATTGCGCCGCTGAAGCTCGCAACGTTCGACTTCGACATCATTCCGCAGCCGGCCAGCGCGGCACCGGCAACGCCGGCGACGAGGGCCGCACGCAAAAGAGCGCCATATTGGGTCATGAGCTTTATCTCCTGGTTGTGAAGGCGACCAAAGCATAGGCAACTGCACGGGCTCCGTCCTGTCGGCCATCGCCCCGACTTGGGCCCGAGCGCACAACCTGAAAGAGAATGTGTCGATGACCTCCCCCGCCTCCACAGCCCTCTCCAACACGCTCCCCACGGCCCGCGAAGTGGTCGATTTCTGGCGCGAGGCCGGCCCCGAGCGCTGGTTCGCCAAGAACGACGCCTTCGACGACGCCTTCATCTCCCGCTTCTCGGATGCCCACCAGGCCGCCGCCCGCGGCGAACTCGACCGCTGGGCCGCCGACGGCCAGGGCGCATTGGCGCTGCTGGTGCTGCTCGACCAGTTCCCGCGCAACGCCTGGCGCGGCAATCCGCACATGCTGGCCACCGACGGAAAGGCACTGGCCGTGGCAAAGCAGGCCATCGAGGCGGGCTTCGACCGGCAGTGCGAGCCCACGCTGCAACGTTTCTTCTACCTGCCCTTCATGCACTCCGAGGTGCTGGCCGAGCAGGAGCGCTCGGTGGAGCTCAACGCCGCGCTCGACGACAACACCCAGCGCTATGCCGTGCTGCACCGCGACATCGTCGCGCGCTTCGGCCGCTTTCCGCACCGCAACAGGATGCTGGGGCGCACCAGCACGGCGGAGGAACAGAAGTTCCTGGACGAAGGCGGCTTCGCGGGCTGAAGCGCGAGGCGGCGCCGCTCAGTCGTCGTTGTGCGGCAGCGGCGCCTCGCGCGTGGGCGACGGGTTCAGCTCGGCGATGCCCTTGGTGTCCTTCATCGAGCCGTAGGTGCGCGCGTAGACCCAGGTGAACTCCGCGCCCAGCAGGAAGATCTGCGCCGAGTAGTACACCCACACCAGCACCACCACCAGCGAGCCCGCCGCACCATAGCCCGAGGCCACGCTGCTCTTGCCGATGTACAGGCCGATCAGGTGCTTGCCCACGGTGAAGAGCAGCGCCGTCACCGCCGCACCCACCCACACGTCGCGCCACTGCACCTTCACGCGCGGCATGATCTTGTAGATCATCGCGAAGATCACCGTCACCATCGCGAAGCTGAAGACGAAGTTGACGACCTGCGCCGTCGTCTCCCAGGCACCGAACACCGGCGACCACCACTTGCCCAGCGCCGCGAGCGCCGCGCTCGCCACCAGCGACACCATCAGCAGGAAGCCGATGCCCATGATCATGCTGAACGACAGCAGCCGCACGCGCAGCATGTTGAACAGCCCCTTGGTGTTGGTACGGGCCGGCGCGCGCCAGATGCGGTCGAGCGCGTCCTGCAGCTCGCCGAACACGGTGGTGGCGCCCACCACCAGCAGCCCGATGCCGACCACGGTGGCCACGATGCCCTCGGTCGGCTTGTTCACGGCCTTGAGCATGCCCTGCACCGCGGCCGCGCCCTGCTCGCCCATCAGGCCCGAGAGCTGCGCGAAGATCTCGCCACGCGCGGCCTCCTGGCCGAACACCAGGCCCGCCACCGCGATCACGATCAGCAGCAGCGGCGCGATCGAGAACACCGTGTAGTAGGCCAGCGCGGCGCCCATGCTCGGGGCGTAGTCGTTGGACCACGAGTTGAAGGCCCGGCGGCAGAGATCGAAGAGCGCGCGCAGTTGCGTGACCATGCTGGAATGTCCTCCTTGGAACCCTTGAAGCGGCAGGGCACCGCCGTGTCGCGGCGGCGCCCTGCATGTCGAATGCCTGCCTACGATAATCGCTCGACATGCAACCGTCTCCCCCCGCAGCCCATCCCCAGTCGCCGCGCGACCTTTTTGTTTCGTTCACCTGGCTCGCGCTGCAGGGCTTCGGCGGAGTCCTCGCCATCGTCCAGCGCGAGATGGTCGAGAAGAAGAAATGGCTCACGCCCGAGCAGTTCCTGGAAGACTGGGCCGTGGCGCAGGTGATGCCGGGGCCCAACGTGATCAACCTCGCGCTGATGATCGGCGACCGCTACTTCGGCCTGCGCGGCGCGCTGGCGGCGGTGGCGGGCATGCTGACCATCCCGCTGGTCGTGATCCTCGCGCTGGCCGTGCTGTACGCGCACTACGCCGGCAATCCGCAGGTGGCGGCCGCGCTGCGGGGCATGGGGGCGGTGTCGGGCGGGCTCATCGCCGCCACGGGCGTCAAGCTGGTGCCCCAGCTGCGCAAGCACCCCCTGGGCTTCGCGACCTGCCTGGTCATCATGGCGCTGGTGTTCGCGGCCATCGCGGTGCTGAAGATTCCGCTGGGCTGGGTGCTGCTGGTGGTCGGCGGCGTGGCCTGCGTCTGGACCTGGAAGAGGATCGCCCCATGACCATCGCCATGCAATGGCACGACTGGCTGGCCCTCTTCGGCCAGTACATGCTGCTGTCGCTCCTGTCGATCAGCGGCGCCATCACCACGGTGCCCGACATGCACCGGTACCTGGTCACGCAGCACGGCTGGCTCACCGACGCGCAGTTCAGCTCCTCGGTCGCCATCGCGCAGGCCGCCCCCGGGCCCAACGTGCTGTTCGTGGCGCTGATGGGCTGGAACGTGGGGCTCAACGCGGGCGGCGGCATCGGCGCCGGGCCGCACGCCTGGGTGCTGGGCCTCTTCGGACTGCTGGTCACGATGCTGGGCATCATGCTGCCGAGCACCACCCTCACCTACTTCGCCACCCGCTGGGGCCACCGCAACCGCACGCGCCGCGAGGTCCGAGCCTTCAAGCAGGGCATGGCGCCCGTGGTGGTGGGCCTGCTGATCGCCACCGGCTGGGTGCTGGCGGCGGGAAACCATGCCGGCGATGCGCCCGCGTGGCACCTGTGGCTGCTGACCGGCGCCGCCGCGCTTATCGTCTGGCGCACGCGCATCCACCTGCTCTGGCTGCTCGGCGCCGGCGCGGTGCTGGGCGCCGTGGGCTTCGTCTGATCTTTTCCATCCTCTTCAACAGGAACACATCGACATGTCGCAACTTCGCCCGCTCGGCCGCTCCGGCCTTCAGGTTTCCCCGCTCGCCTTCGGCGGCAACGTGTTCGGCTGGACCGTCGACGAGGCGGCCTCGTTCAAGCTGCTCGATGCCTGGCTGGATGCGGGCTTCAACTTCGTCGACACCGCCGACGTGTATTCGGCATGGGTGCCGGGCCACACCGGCGGCGAGTCGGAGACCATCATCGGCAAGTGGCTCAAGCAAAGCGGCAAGCGCAACCGCGTGGTGCTGGCCACCAAGGTCGGCAAGCCGATGGGCGAAGGCAAGGTGGGCCTCGCGCCCAAGTACATCCGCGAAGCCGTGGAGGCCTCGCTCAAGCGCCTGCAGACGGACTACATCGACCTCTACCAGTCGCATGACGACGATGCCAACACCCCGCTGGAAGAAACGCTGGGCGCCTTCGACAAGCTGATCAAGGAAGGCAAGGTGCGCGCGATCGGCGCATCGAACTACACCGCGCCGCGCCTGGCCGAGGCGCTCGACGTGTCGGAGCGCCTGGGCATCGCCCGCTACGAGAGCCTGCAGCCGCTGTACAACCTCTACGACCGCGCGGTGTTCGAAGACGCGCTGGAGCCGCTGTGCATCAAGCGCGAAGTGGGCGTGATCAACTTCTACGCGCTGGCCGCCGGCTTCCTCACGGGCAAGTACCGCACCGAGGCCGATGCCGCCAAGAGCCCGCGCGGCGCCAACACCACCAAGAAGTACCTCAACGAGCGCGGCCTGCGCATCCTCGATGCGCTCGACAAGGTGGCCCAGCAGTACAACGCCAAGCCGGGCCAGGTCGCCATCGCATGGCAGATCGCGCGCCCCGGCGTGACGGCACCGATCGCCAGCGCGACCTCCATCGCGCAGCTCGAGGAGCTCGTGGTCGCCACCCAGCTGAAGCTGGACGCGGGCACCATCGAGATGCTGAACCGCGCCAGCGCCGAGACGGCGAAGCCCGCAGCCTGATCCGATGGGCACCTTCGACGCCATCGCCGCCCCTACGCTGGAGCACTTCGCCGACCTGCGCATCCAGGTCGGCGTGCCGCAGGTGCTGGGCAGCAGTCCGCGCGGGCTGCGCCGCGTGGTGCCGATCCTCAGCGGCGAGGCCATCGGCCACGGCTGGCGCGCGCGCGTGCTGCCGGGCGGCAGCGACTTCCAGCTGATCGTGAGCGACACGCTCTCCGAGCTCGATGCGCGCTACGGCCTCGAGACCGACGCGGGCGACCTGATCTACGTGCACAACAGCGCGATGCGCAGCGCCTCGCCCGAGGTGATGGCCAGGCTGCTGCGTGGCGAGCCGGTCGATCCCTCGCAGGTGTACTTCCGCTGCAGCCCGCGCTTCGAGACCGCATCGGCGTCGCTGAAGTGGATCAACGAGCGTATGTTCACCGGGGCCGGCATGCGACATCCGGCCGAGGTGGTGATGCGCTTCTTCGCGCTGAACTGACCGGCCTATCCGTCGACCGGGTTCAACGGCGTGGCAAGGATGCGCTGGTAGAAGGCCACGTCCAGCCAGCGCCCGAACTTGAAGCCCGCCTGTCGCACCGTGCCCGAGTGCTCGAACCCCAGGCGCTCGTGCAGCGCGATGCTGCCGGCGTTGGCCGCGTCGATGGCGCCGACCATCACGTGCACGTCGCGCTTCACGGCCTCCTCGACGATCGCTTCCATCAGCGTGCGGCCCAGGCCCTCGCCGCGGTGTGCGCTGTCGACGTAGACCGAGTGCTCCACCGTGTACTTGTAGGCGGGAAAGGCGCGGAATGTGCCGTAGCTCGCGAAGCCCAGCAGCTTGCCGTTTTCGTCCTCTGCGCCGATCACCGGGAAGCCGTTGGCGCGCTTGGTGGCGAACCAAGTGGCCATGTTCTCGGCGGTGCGCGGCTTGTAGTCGTACAGCGCGGTGGAGGTGACGATGGCCTCGTTCAGGATGGCCAGGATCGCGGCCGAGTGGGCTTCTTCCGTGCAGGAGATGAGACGCATGGTGCAGTTCCTCGTTCGGGTTTCGTCGAAATTTCGTTCAATATAGGAGAATAATAATCTCATATGAGAAACGATTCATCTCCTGCCGACGTTTCGAGCCAGAACATCGACATGCTCATCGCCACCCAGCTGCTGGCGTTGCGGCAGGCGCAGGGCCTGAGCCTCGCGGAGCTGGCCGAGCGCTCTGGCGTGAGCAAGGCCATGATTTCCAAGGTGGAGCGCGCCCAGAGCAGCCCCACGGCCGTGCTGCTGGGAAAGCTGGCAGCCGGGCTCGGCGTGCCGCTGGCGCAGCTGCTGACCGAGGAGAAATTGCAGCCGAAGCGACTGCGCAAGCACGCCGAGCAGGAGGTCTGGCGCGACCCGCAGGCCGGCTACCTGCGGCGCCAGGTCGCCGAGCGCCACGCGGGCAGCGGCGTCGAGATGGTCGAAATCGAACTGCCGCGCGAGGCGCAGGTCGATTACCCGCGCTGGAGCGGCAAGCCGTATCGGCAATGCCTCTGGATGCTCGAAGGCGAGCTGCGGGTGGACTACGGAGACGAGCGTTTCGAACTCGCGCCGGGCGACTGTCTCGACTTCGGCGTCGACCGGCCCCTGGTCTTCAAGGCGCTGGGGCGCGGCGCCTGCCGCTACCTGCTGGTGGCAAGCCCGGAGTAGGCAGCGCGCGAAAACGTCGTACCCCGTCGTACCCGGCGGGTAGGCAAGCTCCCACATGCACATCCGGCGCGCACCGGTGCTGCTGGCGGCGCCGCCCGCAATACTGCAAGGCATTCAGACTTCCGGAGGAACGACGATGTCTTTCGTGCTCTACATGATCGGTTTCCTGATTTTCCTGGGCGGCATTGCCTGGGGCGCATCGGTGGCGGGCGTGCCCACGCTCTACATCGGCATCGGTGCGGTGATCCTGCTGGGTATCGGCATCTTCAGCGCGGTGGGCCGCACGCGCGGCAAGGACCCCTCCTGAGTTCACGCGGGCTTCACGCCGCCCGCACAGAGGGTCGCTAACTTCGCAGCGCGCATCGCGACAGGCGGTGCGCGTTGCTTCAAGTCAGCGGCCCCATGCATACATCTTCTCCAACCTTCTTTTCCCCGCTTCTTCCCTCCGCATCTTCGGCGGCGCCCGCGCCGGCCTCTGCTGCCGGCAACGGCATGGGCCATATCAAGGTCGACCTGCTCGTCGTCGGTGCCAGCTTCGCGGGCCTTGCCTGCGCCCGCGCCGCGGCGCTTGCGGGCCTCAGCGTGATGGTGCTGGAGAAGAAGACCGCCGCCGGCGCCAAGCTGCACACCACCGGCATCATCGTCAAGGACGCGGTCGACAGCGTTCCCTGGCTGGCCGAAGTGCCGCCCGCACTGGTGCGCCGCATCGAGGGCGTGAGGCTCTATGCCCCCGACATGCATCACGTGGACCTGCACGCGCCCGGCTACTGGTTCTGGGCCACCGACGCGCCCGCCCTGCTCGACTGGATGGTGGATTCGGCACGCGCCTGCGGCGTCGACGTGCGGCTGGGCATGCTCTTCGAGCAGGCGCTGTGGCTCGACGGCCGCTGGGAAGTGCCGCTGACGCACGGCCCGTGCATCACCGCCACCTACCTCGTGGGCGCCGACGGTCCGCATTCGCGCGTCGCCAAGGCGCTGGGCCTGTCGCGCAACACGCGCTTTCTGTACGGCGTGGAGCACGAATACCAGGGCGCAAGGATGGCACCCGATCTCCTGCACTGCTTCATCGACCGCAAGCTCGCGCCCGGCTATATCGGCTGGGCGCTCGAGGGCGTGGGCGTGAGCCAGATCGGGCTGGCGCGGCGCATGGTGCACGACGACGCGGGCGCGCTGAGGCTCGAGCCGTTGCTGCGCAAGATAGCCCCGGTGGTCACACCCGGCGATGCGCCGCCCGTCGCGGTGCGTGCGGGCATGATCCCCTGCGGCGGCGTGCTGCCGGTGGTGGCACGCGAACGGGCGCTGCTGGTGGGCGATGCAGCGGGCATGGTTTCGCCGGTGACCGCCGGCGGCATCCACACGGCTCTTCTGCACGGCCAGGGCGCGGGCGAGGCCGTGGCGCGATTCGTCCGCGGCGAGGCCGGCGACCCGGCCACGTGGTTCGTGCGCGGCTATCCCCGCTTCAGGCTCAAGCGCGCGCTACGCTGGGCCTTCGACCATTTCCAGAACGACTGGATGTTCAATCGCCTGCTGGGCACGCCGCCGATGCGGCGCATGGCGGAACTCGTCTACTTCCACCGCAAGGGTGGATCGCTGCCGAGAGGCTAGCTAGGCGCTGCGCTGCCGCATCGCCTCGTAGAGGCACACGCCGCTGGCCACCGAGACATTCAGGCTCTCGACCGCGCCGGCCATCGGGATGCTCACCAGCTCGTCGCAGGTCTTTCGCGTGAGCTGCCGCATGCCCTCGCCCTCCGCCCCCAGCACCAGCGCCAGCGGGCGCTTGAAGTCGCTCTGGTAGATGGTGCCCGGCGCGTCGTCGCTGGTGCCCACGCACCAGATGTTGCGCTCCTTGAGTTCATTCAACGTGCGCGCGAGATTGGTGACCATGAAGTACGGCACCGTCTCGGCCGCGCCGCTCGCCACCTTGGCGACGGTGGCGTTGATGCCCGCCGCGTGGTCCTTGGGGGCGATGACCGCGTGCGCGCCCGCACCGTCGGCCACGCGCAGGCAAGCACCGAGGTTGTGCGGATCGGTCACGCCGTCGAGCACCAGCAGCAGCGGCACGGTGCCGGCCTCTTCGAGGCCTTCGAGCAGTTCGTCGAGGGAACGGACCTGGGCCACGGGCTCGACGCGCGCCACCACGCCCTGGTGGCCGTGGCTGCCGCTGAGCTTGGAAAGCCGGGCGCCGTCGGCCTCGATGAGCCGCACGCCGGTTTCCTGCGCGCGCGCGAGGAACTGTTTCATGCGCGCATCGCGACGGCTGGCGTCGAACAGCACCTCGAGCACCGACTTGGGCGCGGTCTTGAGGCGCACGCCCACGGCATGGAAGCCGAAGATCACTTTGGGGGAAGACATCCGTCGATTATCCCCGCCCCCTTGGGGCCGGCCGCCCAGCCCCTTTCGCTCAGGCGATCGGCAGGCCGCTGAGCGCGCGGGTGCGCTCGTCGTGCAGCTCCTGCACCGCCAGCGCGCTCGGATGAACCTTCGCGGCGTTGCCCACGCTCTCCAGGTACTGGCAGGCCGCGTGACCCTGGGCGGCCTTTTCATAGCGCGCGATCCAGGCATCGCGTGCGGGCAGCTTGTCGGGCGAGACCGGCCACACGCCGGGCCGGGGCCGCATGTGGTCGCCGATGCCGATGCGCCAGGGCTTGGCGCTCACGCGGGCGCGAAAGCAGTTCTGGTTGCGGCACATGCGCGCGTAGACCTTGTCGACGCCCAGTGCCTGGAAGCACTCGGCCACTGCGGCATCGGCCGCGTTGAAGACGTCGTGCATCGCCAGCAGGCGAAAGCCTGCCGGCGTGCGGTAGATGCGCAGGTGCCAGTCGGGATGCTGCTGCATGAAGCGCGCGATGCGCTCCGCGGCTCGCTTCTCGGGCGCGGGGTTGCCGCTGTGCTCGCCGCGCTTCTTGCGCTGGCCGATGACCCAGGCCACGGCGAAGACCACGATGCCCGCGATCAGCCCGCCCAGCCAGGTCCTGGCGGCCCAGCCGCCGACCACGCCTGCGATCAGCGCCGGCACCAGCGCGAAGCCGAACACGCTGCCGCGCAGGGGCTCCTCGAAATCGATGTCGACGAACAGCACGTCGGGCGTGTTGAGGCAGCGCGCGCCGTAGGTGTTGCGGGTGATGACGGCGTCGCCCTGGCGCTCGACGATTTCCTCGCGGATCGGCACGCCCTCGGCGCCGTTGTAGGGCATCTTGCGCTCGCGGCGTTCGAGCTGCTCGCCCTTGTGGGCGATGCGGTCGAAGGCCTCCCGCGTGCGCTGGTCGGCGTGCGCCTGCGCGGCAACCGGGCTCTCGTCGGACCAGCCGAAACGGCGCACGGTGATCTGCTTGCCGGCCACGCGCTCCTGGACGCGGCCTTCGGCCCAGAACTGGGGAACGATCATCGTCTCAGACCTTTCCGCCGAACAGCAGCCAGACCATGACCGCCGCGAGCAGGATGATCAGGACCGGCAGCCACTTGTAGCCGGCGCCCTGCACGCGACCGGGCTCGACCATCGGGCGCCGGGGCATGTGCTGGGTGAGCGGGCCGAAGCTGCCGAGCGCGGGGTCGTCATGGTTGTCGACCAGCCGCTTGGCGGCCGACAGGCTCAGTCCGGTGGCTTCGCGCGTGAGGCGGATGGCCTCGATCTTGTTGCCCTGCGCCAGGGCCGCGAGCGCGATGGACGGCATCGACGCGAAACCGCGGTCCTGCATGGCCGCGGTGGGGACGCCGCGGCCGCCGCCGTTGTCGTCCTCTCCCCTTTCGAGCCGGTCGGCATACCGGTCCACAGCTTCCTTGGCCGACTTGAGGTCCACGCCCGTGCGGCTGCGCACGATCTTGATGGCCTCGATCATCCTGCCGCGCTGCAGCGCCAGGACGGCGTCGGGCGGAAGCTCCTCCATGAATATCTCCTCGAAAGTGGCGGGCGCCTTATTTATGTTTCATAGCTTATTGCGCTTGTCAGGCGGGCGCCAGAGCCACTTTTTCATTAAGGGCGACGCGCCCGGCCTCGATGGTGATACGTCGTTCGCAACGCGCCGCGATGCCTCGGTCGTGGGTGACGAGCACGAGCGTGGTGCCCAGCTCGCGGTTCAGGTCGAACATCAGCTGCATGACCTGCTCGCCGGTGGCGAAGTCGAGGCTGCCGGTGGGCTCGTCGGCCAGCAGCAGCGCCGGCTGGACGACGAAGGCTCGGGCCAGCGCCACGCGCTGCTGCTCGCCGCCGGAGAGCACCTTCGGGTAGTGGCCCAGGCGCTGGCCGAGGCCGACGCGGCCGAGCATTTCGGTGGCGGCCTTGCGGGCGTCCTTGCGGTTGGCCAGCTCCAGCGGGAGCATCACGTTCTCGAGAGCGCTCAGGTTGCCCAGCAGCTGGAAACTCTGGAAAACGAAACCCACGCGCTGGGCGCGGACGGCGGCGCGCTCGTCCTCGTCGATGGCGAAGATGTCCTGCCCCGCGAGCTTCACCGTGCCGCGCGTGGGCGTATCCAGCCCGGCAATGATCGACAGCAGCGTGCTCTTGCCCGAGCCCGAGGCGCCGACGATGGCGGCGGTTTCCCGCGCGCCGAGGGTGAAATCGATGTCCTGCAGAATGTCCAGCGTACCTGTCGAATCGGTGACGGACTTGAACACATGCTCGACGGCGACAATGGCATCAGACGGGGGTTGGGACATGGAAAGGCTCTGGTTTTGAATCGACGTGACTTTATCTTGACCACCACCGCGCTCGGCAGCGCGGGGCTATGGACGACCGCGGCACAGGCCCAGGCACAGACTTCGTCGTCTTCGGGCAAGCCGGTGATCCTGGTGCTCGGCGATTCGCTGAGCGCAGAGTACGGCCTCAAGCGCGGCGAAGGCTGGGTACCCTTGCTCGAAAAAAGGCTTGCGCAGCAGAAGGTCGCGGCCACGGTGGTCAACGCCAGCATCAGCGGCGACACCAGCTCCGGCGGGCGCGCCCGCTTCGCGCCGCTGCTCGCGCAGCACAAGCCCAGCCTCGTGGTGCTCGAACTCGGTGCAAACGACGCCCTGCGTGGCCTGCCGCTCGCGGACACCGAGAACAACCTGATGCAGATCACCAAGGCCGCCCAGGCCGCGGGTGCGAAGGTGCTGGTCGTCGGCATCCAGGTGCCGCCCAACTACGGCGGCGACTACACGCGGCGCTTCGAGGCGGTTTTCTCCAAGGTGGCCGAGGCGACCAGGTCCGGCCTCGTGCCGTTCCTGCTCAAGGGCGTGGCCGACGCGCCCGATGCGCTCTCGCTGTTCCAGGCCGACCGCATCCACCCGACGGCGGCCGCGCAGCCGCGGCTGCTCGACAACGTCTGGCCCGAACTGCGCAAGCTGCTGCCCAAGCAATGAAAAAAAGCCGCCGCAGGCACGGGCCTGTGAACTGACCCCAAGAAGTTGGACAGTTAGAAGCTAATGGCACAAGGCCTGAGTTCGGTACTGTACTGGGCTCAGGCCTTTGAGTTTGAGCTTG
>NZ_JABMJG010000019.1 GCF_013376045.1 Variovorax sp. SG517
CCACGCCACACCGCATCGCGCCTGTGATCGCAGGTCGTGCTCCACATAAAACGACGCTCGAGATAATGTGCCTTATGCGGAGCTCCGCATAAGGCACACGCGCGCCGGCCGTTCATCAAGGCCGAGGAGTCCATCCCGAAGGCAGCTCGTTCACCCGATCAGCTCGCGACCCGGTTCGTACGGCTGATTGCCAAGCTGTACAGTGCGGAGGCGCTGGCCAGGGACTGGACGCCCGAGCGCCGGCTGCGACTGCGTTCGCGCTACAGCGCCGCCGTTGTGCGCGAGGTCGAACGGCTGCTGCTCACGCACCTGCACGCCGTCGCGCCATCGAGCCTGCTGGGCGAAGCGCTGCAGTACCTGCACGGGCAGTGGCCCAAGCTCGTGCGGTTCCTGGACAACGGCACCTGGCCGTTGGACTCCAACCCGGTGGAGAACGCGATCCGCCCCTTCGTAGTTGGAAGGAAGGCATGGTTGTTCGCCGACACCCTCGGCGGTGCCAACGCGAGCGCCAATCTCTACTCGCTGATCGAGACCGCCAAGGCCAACAATGTCGAGCCCTACCGCTACCTCGTCGCGCTGTTCAAGAAGCTGCCGCTGGCGCAGACGGTCGACGACTACGAGGCGCTGCTGCCCTGGAACATCGAGCTCGGCGGGGCGTAGCCCTCCCTGCGCACATCGGCTCCGACACCACGCGCAAGGGCGTGGTTTATTGACTGCTTACAGCGTGCAGCATGTTCGGCAACCGTACTCGTTCGAGCTACCGTGACGTCTGAGCACTCTCAGCGGTCGTTCGAAGGCGGCGCAAAAAGCGATCGATAGCGTTCGGTGGCATTGAGCGCATGGGCCACTGCCGTACTATCGCCATCTCAGAATACCGAACCTCAGCCGATGAAATCGCCAGACAATCAAGAGAAACTTCTGGATGCCATGACCCTGCTGGAGATCGCGAACAGAACCTATCCGTCGATAGACCACTTCTTTTCAAAGTACTCAACGTCCGACCTGGTAAGTGGTGCCCACGACCTTATTCAGTGTGTTTACAGCAATGGCGAATCGTTGATTGAAGACGAAACGCACGAGTTGCTGGCCACGCTTGCGGCGGCTCGAAGTTATATGGATTGCGGAGGGCACCTCTGGAAGCCTTCGGTTGCTCCCCCCGAGCAGGTGGACCATCCCCAAGCGCCATCGAGCCTTCTGCGACGCATTCGCGCGAGATTTGGCGTTTAGAGCACGGACAGCAAACAGTTCTGCCCTGAAGTTACGGCGACAGGCATGTCGCCGTCGACAGCATGCTCCACGCCATTTCGAAGCAGCAGGTGGCCCACCACGCAAGCGTGCGGCGAGCCCGCTGCGACGCATCGGCCAGCATCAGCGGTTGCGGCCCAAACCAGCCGGCTGCGGCGTCGGTAAAATTCCACCAGGAGTGACTCTCCTGCGAGAGTCGAAAGAAGCAAGAATGCACGAATGGTCGATTCTGACTCACCGTATGGGAAACGACATTCGGGAACCTGGTCGAGGTCAGATGTTGGCCGTGCTGAACGAGCTTTTTACTTCTGAACGAGACCACGAACACCCGGATTGTTGCCTTCGCTGCGGAAGTGACGAAGGCAACTTGGGGGCCGTCTCTGTCTACCAGAGCGGGCGCGCCGAATACGTCAAGTACTCGGACTCTGACATGACGACAGAGCTTGAGCGTAGAACGCTCTCCGCGAACAATCCGGCAGAAGCGCTGACGCTCTGGGAAGCTCTGACAGAAGACCGCCTTTGAGACGACAGGCAGCTGGGAGCAGCCGTTCAAGATATCCGGCAACTTTGCCCTGAAGCGTGCATTCGTGCTGATCCCTCCAGTCGCGCTTCGCCGGCAAAATGGAGACAGGGCCGTCGATCAGCGGTGACGCCCTTCAAGATGAAGCGTGAGGGACAAGATGCGGAGATTCATCGTCTGGCTTTGTTCGATGGTTGCGTCCACCGCCTTTGCGCAGGCGTTGCCGCCTTGGCGAGCCTCTACGCCGGAAGAACAGCGCCTGGACGCCGTTGCGTTCGAGAACATCGACAAGGACATCGAGCAGAAACTGGGCGATGTCCAGAGCTTGGTGGTTGTCCTCGAGGGCCGGACCGTACACGAGTACTACCGCGATGGCGACCCGAACGCATTGCGGGACACCCAATCCGTCACCAAGAGCGCCTTGGCGCTCCTGGTAGGCACTGCATTGAGGCGAGGGCAGCTGTCTTCTCTTGAGCTATCGGTTGTCGAGCTTATGCCGGAGTGGCGCGCGCTCAACTCGGATCCTCGCGCGCAGACCATCACGTTGCGACACCTCATGGCCATGACTGCGGGCTTTGCGGTAGATGACCGATCTGGTACTGCAGCACCGCTCACACCGGCTTCCGCTTGGGCAAGGTCAATTCAGTCGGAGCCAGGGCAGCGCTTCGCCTACGACAACAACGGACCGCCCATGGTTCAAGCCGTCCTCGAGCGGGTTACCGGACGACCGATGGCAGACCTCGCACGCGACCAGCTCGTGACGCCTCTTGAAATGAGGGAGCCTACGTACTCTCGCGGCGGCCTTGCTTCCATGAGAACTGTTGACATGGCAAAGCTGGGGCACCTGGTGCTGCTGGATGGCACCTGGGCCGGCACCCCGTTGCTTCCCCCGGGCTTCGTCGCCCAGATGGTCAAGCCTCAAAGTTCGGGCGGGCCGCCCGTTAATTTGCCTTACGGACTCTTTTGGTGGGTGCCCTCGGGCTCCACCTTCTTCGCCAGCGGCTACTCTGGGCAGCTCATCTGGGTTCACTCGCCTCTTCGCTTGGTTGTGGCAGTGACATCCACGATTTCGCCGGACAGTGCGCATCGCGGGCAGGCCCTGACGCTCGCGCGAGGCCCGGTGTTTCAAGCCGTTCAACGGCGACTGGCCTTGTCTCCGAAATAGGCCTGAAGAGGCCGTCAGATTTAGGAGCCACTCCAGACGTACGACCGGCTCCGTCCCCAAGACAGTACTTCGTCAACTACCTTGGGGTGCTCAAGTGTGAGCAGTCGACCACCTCGCGATCGACTACAGTCAACAAGAACTAGTTCGGTCACCGGACCGCACATGTGTTGCATCGGAACATCTGGTCGCGCGGCGCGACTTTTTTCACGACCGAGGTTTGCCGGTAGTTGATCTCGAGCTGAGAAGATGCAGTGCACTGGATATGTCTCTCGTAACGGCACATCCAGCATGAGTAGCCCTGCACAACACATACTTCTCGCGAGAATATGAGAGCTCTCTGCCTGATTTTGAGCATAGCCGCATTGGCTGGCTGCGCTTCTAATCGTCCGACGACGAACGAAACCTCTGCGGCGAACCTTCCACGGGCGATCAGCGCGTTTGAGGAAATCTGTCAGTTTTGTCAAGGCCAAGTTCAGATGTCGCATCTCTGGCCAAATAGAAATGTCGCATTTCTTCTTTCTGGAAGTTCTCTAGCGAACGCAGTGACTGCCTTGCATCTGCACAGGCTTGGCTTGCCACCGAAGGCATCATGATCGTCATTTCAGCGCTGCCCGATGGGTCGGCGCGGGCGGCTTGCAAACGCTCATCACGGCCAGCTCGAGGTCTTCGGATGTGAACTGCCTCGAGCGCTTGGTGCCGGGCAGAGCCTTGCGAGGGTAGGGCGCCTGCCCCTGATTCGTGCGCGAGGGCGTGCTCGATTTCCTTCGATCGTCGCGCTGGCTCTGGATCACCAGGGCGGCCTGCAGTGCATGGCTCAGACGCTTGTTCTCCACGATGGCAGCCGTGTCCACCTGCGGCAACCTGTCGTAGCGCTCGTAGGCCAGACCGACGCCGTCCGCGCGCAGTTCAATACGGCCGTCCGGATACTCGTAAACATCGATGTAGCGATGGATCAGCTTGCGGTTGGCCGGCGTGTCCTTCAGCAGGTAGATCACGCGGTCGTGCTGCAGCGTCAGTGAGAGTGACACCTTGCGCTGCAACCGCCAGGTGAAGATCAGATCGAGATCTTCGTCAGCTCGCACAAGCCGATGGGCATCGAAGTCCCGTTTGGCCGGCTTCGCAAACCGGGCGTTAAAGTCAGCGATGAAGTGCGGCGCAAACGCATTCGCTGCCTCGCGCGTGCTGATCCCGCGCAGGCGCAGCTCCTTGACCAGACGGTCCTGCAGGGTCAGGTTGGCGCGTTCCACGCGACCCTTGGCCTGGCTTGTGTTGGCACACATGATGTCGATGTTCAGCTCGAACAGTGCACGGCCGTATTGCGTCGTGCCGCGGCCGAAGTCGGTCGAGTCGCGCGCTGAACGGAAGATGGTGGCCTTGTCGCTGTAGAACGCCACGGGTTTGCCATGTTCCTCGAGGTACGACCGCGTGGCTTCGAAGTACGCGAAGGCCGACTCGGTCGGCACGAAGTGCAGCTGCATCAATCGGCTGGTCGCGTCGTCGACGAACACCAGCAGCGTACAGGCCGGCGCGCGGTCTTCGAACCAGGCATGGTCGCTGCCATCGATCTGGATCAGCTCGCCCAAGCACGAACGACAATTCCTTGGTTGATGGATCTTGGGGGCGCGCTGTTTGCGGGGCGTCCAGAGACCTGCGGCTGTCATGAGCCCGCGTAAGGTCTCAACGCCGATCTTCAGCCCGTGCAGTTCCGCGAGCTTCTCTGCGGCCAGCGTTGGGCCGAAGTCAGCATAGCGCTCGCGCACGATCCTCAGCGCCCGATCTGCCACGCCAGCGCTCAGCTGGTTATTGCTGGGTTTGCCGCGTTTGCGCGAGACCAAGCCTTCAGGGCCGTCATCACGGTAGCGCTGCGCCAGCCGCGCTACCTGGCGCACCGTGAGCCCCAGACGCGCCGCGGCCTGCGCGGGTCGCAGCATGCGATCCATCAATGCCTGCATCGTTTTGATGCGGTCGACTTCGCGCATTGTCATAGTGATCGTCGCACTTGGCTGGGCCATCGCGCCACCTCGAATCCCACACAGCGGAAGCGCCACGATGCGACATTTCTACTTGGGAGAAAACGGACATTACTACTCGGGGCCTACAACGGCGATTTACACAATTATGATTATGTTAAATAAAAGAAAGGCTCGAATCACCGGCTATGTGCCAGACGGGTGAAGTAAATCTTTTGACAACGCGATGTCCTACGGCGCCGCGTGCTTACGGCGTGCTGGGCGCCCCGCGTTGGCGAAGAGCACCAAGTGGGCTGCTGCCGGTCTCATAGACACCGACCTAAGCTTTTTGAGCTTTCTCGAACTCTATGGGACTGACGAAGCGGAGCGTCGAATGACGGCGCGTCGGGTGTAGAACCGCTCGATGTAGTCGAACACATCGGCGCGGGCCTGTTCCCTGGACCGGTACACCCTTCTGGCCGTGCGCTCAGTCTTCAGTGAATTGAAAAAGCTCTCCGTGGCCGAGTTGTCCCAGACGTCGCCCGCGGCTCATGCTGCACGTGATGCCTTGCTCCTTAAGCAACTCCTGGAAGTGCTCGCTGGTGTACTGGGTGAATTCAACCGGTCGTCGCAACACTTTCAATCATGGAGGTGTTATAGGAAGACCGGCAGGTTGGATGCGGGAGTTGACGGGGCGATCGACAATGCGCTCGCCCGGTGCTCCTTCGCTTCGGCGAGAAGCGGAGCGACAGTTCTGGGCGCAGATCGCAACTGGAATCACGAGCGAGAAGGCAGCTGAGGCCGTAGGCGTCTCTCAGCCGGCTGTCGAAGACCTCCTGCACCATCGCCAGGTTTTCGCGCGCCGTGGCAATCGCCAGAGACTTGCTACGGCTTGCCGTGTGCAGGTGCTGCTGCCCTGCCCTCGCAGCCACAGCGTTCATTGCGGGACCGCTGATGCGTCGGGCCTGCCCGTAGGGCCGGTGCACTAGGCCACGCAGATGCCGGGTATGCCTACCTTCTGAAAGAGATGCGGGACACCGCGGACAGCTTCATCGTCGATGAGCATGCTGCCCCTCGGTCGCCGGTTTCTTTTGTGACTCGAACTTGACCTTACCTGCACAGTCGCAGGTCAAAGGCTGGCCGACATCCGCCGAAAAAGCTCTGCGGCAAATCCCGGGAGCGTTCAAACATTCTCTGCTCCGCCGAGTGATCAACGCCTGGGGAACACGAAGACGAAAGGGTAGAAATGACCTGCGAATTCAGTCTACACGAGGCTGTCCAAGGCGATGCGCGAGATCAGCAGCAGCAACGCGCAGCAGGTTGCGCGGACCGTGGCGCCACTGCGGCCTGTGCTTGCTCCGCCCTCCTCTATCACCTCGAAGGGAATCCCCTTTCCGAGCGACTTCTAGAGGGGACTGCCCAGATTCTGACCTTGTGGGCCTGAAAGCTGCGGACTAGACTAATCTACAGGGGCACCCGCGGTGCCGGGGGCCGAGGAGCCTGCCATGTACAAGCGGATTCTTGTCGCAACCGATGGCTCTGATTTGTCGGTGCGCGCGGTGGCCACAGCCATCGATCTGGCCCTGCTGAGCGGCGCGGAGCTGGTGAGCGTGACGGTCGTGCACCAGCAGCCCTACGGCTACTTCGAGGGCTCGATAGTGCTCAATCAACGAGAAATCGAAACCATGCAGGAGCAGTCGGATGCCACAGCCCAGCGGCTGGTGAGCGTTGTCCAGTCCACCGCGCTCGCTAAGGGGGTTCGCAGCGCACAAGCCATGGTCATGCGATCGAACCAGATCGCCGAGGCCATCATCACCGCGGCCAAGAATCGCCAGTGCGACCTGATTGTCATGGCGTCGCACGGACGGCGCAGCCTGGCCCGCCTGCTGTTGGGCAGCGAGACCCTGCACGTGCTGACGCACTCGCACATCCCGGTGCTGGTACTGCGCTGACGACGTGCGCCGCATCAGGCGGCCGATGACGGAACAAGCCGGCTGTGCAAATGACGGGCCATGAAGTCGCGCGCCTCGTCGGTCGGCATCGGCTTGCACAGCCAGTAGCCTTGGACCTCGTCGCATCCGCGACGGTGCAGGTAGTTGAACTGCGCATCGGTCTCGACGCCTTCGGCCACGACCTTCATGCGCAGCCCGTGGGCCAGGGTGATGATTCCGTCGATGAGCGCGCGCGCGTCCGCGTCCTGCGAAAGGTCGTTGATGAAGGAGCGGTCGATCTTGACCGTCGACAGCGGAAAGTGCCTCAGATACGACAGCGAGGAGTACCCCGTGCCGAAGTCGTCGATGGCCAAGCCCACGCCCATGTCGCGGATGGTCCGCAGCAGCTTCGCCGCGTGGTCGGGGTCCGCCATCATGGCGCTCTCGGTGATCTCCAGCTCCAGCAGCGAAGGATCGAGTCCGGATGATTTCAGGATGGTTTTCACGTCCGCGATGAGCGTTCGGCTCTCGAACTGCCGCGGCGACAGGTTGACACTGGTCAGCACCGGCGGCAAGCCGAATTTCTGCCATGCGAGCGCGTCGGCGCAGGCCTGCTCCAGCGCCCACGTCCCCATCGACACGATCAGGCCGAGCTCCTCGGCGATCGGGATGAACTGCACTGGCGGAATCATGCCCAGGACCGGGTGGTGCCAGCGCATCAGCGCCTCCACGCCGACGATACGCCTTGTCTGCATGTTCATCTTCGGCTGGTAGTGCATTTCGAGCTCGCCACGCTCCAGGGCGTGACGCAGCGCGCTCTCCAGCATGAGCTGCTCTGAGCTCTGCGCATTCATCTTGGCTGCATAAAAGCGGTAGGTGTTGCGCCCCTTTTCCTTGGCGCGGTACATCGCGGTGTCGGCGTTCTTCAGCAGCGTCTCGGCATCGCCGCCGTTCTCCGGATAGATGCTCACGCCTACGCTGGCGGTGACGTGAAGCTCGCGTCCTTCAATCACGAAAGGCTCTGCACAATGCTCGAGGACCCTTTGCGCGATCACCGCCGCGTCGTTGGCTCTCTCCAGGTCCTCTATCAGGAGCACGAACTCATCGCCGCCGAAGCGCGCCACGACATCGGTATTGCGCAGCAAGGCCTTGAGGCGTTGGCCGCAGGTCTTGATCATCTCGTCGCCGACGCCGTGGCCCAGCGTGTCATTGATGTGCTTGAAACGGTCCAGGTCGACGAACATCACGGCGAACTGCTTTTGCTGGCGATTGCTGCGCCTGATGGCGACAGCCAGCTCGTGCTGCAGCGACGAACGGTTGAGCAGCCTTGTCAGCTCGTCGTGGCTGGCCATGAAGCGAAGGCTGCGCTCGGCCAGCTTGCGCTGCCTGTACTGGGCGATCTGCAGGGTGATGACACGCAGCGACTCCAGTGTCTCGCTCTCGACGGTGGAAGGATTGACGCTGAAGAGCTCCAGGGCCGTGGTCGCGGCGGGGGCGACCATCGGCACGATGAGCCCGGTGGTCAGTCCCGCCTCGCGGGCCATCGCGTCGCGCACGAGATGAGCCGGCGACGCCTGCGTGTCGACGCGTACGACGCCACCGATACCCAGGGCGCGGCCCAACGAGCCTTCCTCTGGCCGGTAGGCGAGCGCTCGACTGTCGCGGGAGAACTTCATTACCGCAGCTCCCTTTTTTGCGGCATGCCAGGCGGCATCACAGCGGGCCAGGCCATCTTCGCCAACGCTCCACAACGCCGCACAGTCCCAGCGCAGATCGGTGCATATCGCCTCCAGCGCCAGCGCGATCACCGTCTCGGTCCTGCCGTCGCCGGCCAGCAGCTGGGCGATCTTGTATTCGAGCTTCTGGCGCAGCGCATCCTTGCGGGGGCGCGTGGCGTCACGCAATGTGCCGCGCACCAGCCTTCTTCCCCCGTCTTCTCCGGACTGCGCGATGACGTGGAGCCAGCGCTCGGTGCCGTCGGACAGGCACACGCGGTGCTCGAATTCGAAACGCTCCATGGACTCGGAAGCCTGCGTGATCTGCCGGTGGACCGCCGGTCGTTCCTGAGCCGGAACCCGCGAAAGCAGCGCGTACAGATCCAAGGGCGAGGCGTCGTCCTCAAAACCGAGAATGCGCCGGGCCTCCTCGGAGCATTGCAAGGCTCCGCTTCCAGGGTCGAGGGTCCAGCTCCCCAGGCTGGCCAGGTGCTGGGCTTCCTCTAACTGCCGTTCGCTGGCGCGCAGATTGGTGGTCATCTCACTCGCCAGCACCTGGGCCCGGCTGCGCGAGGTGTTCAGCGAGAGGACGATGCCCGCGATCAGTGTGCTGGTGGCCAGTCCGCCGAGAAGGACGAGCCACGGGATGATCCTGTCCAGCGGCCCGAAGACCTCGTTTTCGTCCTGGTCGACCTCGATCAACCAGGAGTGACCACCGAGCTCGAAGCCGAGCATGCGCTTGAGGCTGCGTGCGGGCGAAGCGAGCGCGGCGGGCGTCACCAGCGCAGCGCTGTCGAACAACAATTGATGCTCGCCGTACGCCCTCGGCGCCACGAACCTGGTCTCGACGCGCGTGCCGATCGGCGCCGTACCGGCCCCCGCATCGGCAAGGCGCAATCGCAGCGTTCGCAAGCGATCCGGATTGACCACGTCGCGCAGCATTCCCGCAATGCTGAAGCCCGCGCCCACGGAGCCCATGTAGGCACGGCGGCGCTGCTCGAGCGTATCCAGCGGCATCTGCGGCTGATAGACGGGCAGCCGCATCGCCAATCCGATGTCGGCCTCGCGCCCGGGGATGCGGACCTTGCGACCAGAGGTGACGAGCCCGCCCGTGTCGCGCCCCTGTTCGAGGGCATTTCCCCGGTCGGGCATCGCACCCAGATCATTGCCCAGCAGCTTCCCGTTGCTGGCCTGCGGTTCGATGTAGAGCAGTGGATAGTAGATAGTCCGCTCTCCGGGCGGCTTGATGGTGAAGCCTGGGCCAAGGTCTGCATCGAAGCCCGCCTCACGGCGTACCCGCTCCTCGAAGGCCCTCTTCTCGTCGGCGGTCACGAAGGGGGCGTAGCTGACGGCCTGGAAGCCAGGGTACACGCTCGGCAAGTTGAGCCCCTCGACGTAGTCCCTGAAATCGCTGCGCGTCACGCCCTCGGGGGTGTTGAATCGCGCCCGAAGCCCGGTCAGGACGGCGACATAGTCGTCGAACCTGTCTTCGACCTTGCGCGCCAGGTCGAGGGCGGTGGCGCCGAAGCGCGTCCGCGCGCTGCGCTCGATCTCCTGGTGCACGGAGATGCCGAGGGCGACCGACAGCGCGGCACCGACTACAAGAATCGCCAGCGGCAGGCGATTCTTGACCCAGATGGACATTGACATGGGATTCACCCCTCCGTCGATGGCTCAGGCCATTGCATCGTTGCTGCAATATATAGAGGCAGCGCAGCCGCGTCACGCAATTCAGCATGGATGTCAGCGCCCTCGTTCGACCGGTGCTTTTGAGCATCGACCCTCGAGAGCTACCCAGGCGGAAGGACGCCTGTTTCCGCTCTGGTTCCCAAGGGACAAATAGCAGGCGGTGTTCCTGTGGAAAGAACCGTCTCCTGCCCTGCCCCACTCAAAGCGGCCCGGCTCGCGCGAGAGGCTCCAGGTCGCAACTGCGCGATTCAGGAGACGGAGGGGTGCGCGGCGGCGCAGACGCGATCGCGCCCTTGCGTCTTGGCATGATAGAGGGCCTTGTCGGCGGCTTCGATCAGTTCCTTCGACTTTGCGCTCGAGTCGGCAGGCTTCAGCGCCTCCACGCCCGCGCTGAGCGTCACGAAGCCATTCGCCATCGCCGCGTGAGGGATCTTCAGGTCACGCACGGCATTGCGAATCCGCTCGGCCAGGTGGACTGCCGCCTGCACATCGGTATGGGGCAGCAGCACCGCGAGTTCTTCTCCGCCATAGCGCGCCGCCAGATCGCCCGGCCGCTTCGCGGCGACAGCGGCGACCGCGCGCCCGATCTTTTGCAGGCACTCGTCGCCCGCCGCATGCCCATAGATGTCGTTGTATTGTTTGAAGCAGTCCACATCGATCATGATGAGTGCTAAGGTGCTGGCGTCGCGCACCGCCCGAGAGATTTCGGCATCCAGCGTCACATCGAACTTGCGCCGATTGGCAAGACCGGTCAGCCCGTCTTCCATCGCCAGCGTGTTGAGGGTGGTGTTCAGCGTCTCCAGTGCATCCCGCGCCCGCCGCAACTCAGCCTCCGTCTGGATCTGCAGCTGGAACTGCTTGACGAGGCGCCATCCGACGCCCCCGACGATCAACACCAGCAGAACCACGCCTGCGGAGTGCCACAGCGTCTCGCGCCACCAAGGGGCTAGGATTTCCTCCTTGGAAAGCGACGCGGCGACGAACAGCGGATAGTTCGGCAGGCGCCGGAAGCTGTTGAGGCGCAGAACCCCGTCCTGCGCGGACCGGATGTAGGCCGTACCCACCGGCCCCTGCGACCGGTACGCCTGAAAGAGCTCGCTGCCGCGCATGTCGCGCCCCACCATGCCCGGATTGAACGGGCGCCGCGTGATCATGGTCCCGTCTTCGCGTATCAGTCCCAGGGCGCCGGCCTGCCCGATGTCAAGGCTGTCGAAGAAATTCCCGAAGAAGTCGACCCGGATGGTGGCCAGTGCCACCCCCGCGAAGCTGCCATCGGCATGGTTGATGCGCCGCGAGATAGGGACCAACGACCTGCCGCTGGTTCGGCTCGTCACCGGCGTGCCAACGTGGGGCCGGCGGCTCGTATTCTCACGATGGAACCGGAAGTACTCTCGGTCGGCGTTGTTGAGGTTTTGCGGCCAGATCTGCCGGGAGTTCGCGACCCAATTCCCGGCCTCGTCGTATACGTGGAGCCCGTCCAACTGCGGAAGCTCGGCAATGCGTTGCGCGAGGAATTCGCGAAGCCGCGCAACCTCGATGGGTCCTGCCCCGTCGGATTCGATCCTCTCGACAATGCCGATGAGCACCGTGTCGGCCAGCTTGATCTGATCGTCCGCTTGCTGCGCCATGGCGCGTGCGAGGTTGGAGGTCGCCACGCTCATCTGCCGCAGGTGGAGCTGACGGGACTGCCAGCTGTTCCAGCCATCTATCGCGACCAAACCCAGGCACACGATGGTCACGAAGACCACCGTCCTGAGCGTGATGGACGGTCGTCGCAGCACTGCTTACTCTTGCGGTGAGAGGGCCATGAACGGACTTTGACACATTCGCAGCGATTTGGAGAGGCGTGGTTGCAGTGGCTCGCGGCAGCAGGCACATGTTCACGCTGAGGGGGATCGATAACCTAGGCGGATGGTGTTACTTTTTCGTTCGCAGCCCGGGGCCGCATTGCCATGCATGGCAATCCCAGCCCCGATCCATGTAACAACAGCAGCGAGGATGTAGGACAACGCGCATCTGTCGATGTAGAGTTGATCGGCATGAAGGCGCGTGCAGAAGGAGGATCGGGTGCAGTATTTCGCCAGGGAATCCAATGAGCCGATGCTCGTTCAGACATCGAGCATCCCGACTGGGTCGCAAGGGCCCGTGTTCGATTATCAATTGCTGCGCTTGAAGCGGGAGCTGCGTGTTTCTACGGATGGGGAGGTCGCCAAGGCGCTCGGCATGACCAAGGCCGCGTTCTCCGAACGAAAACGGCGCAACTCTTTTCCCAAGGACAAGCTGCTCGCGCTCGTTGGTTTTCGGCCCGAGTTGAAGGTCGATGCGGCTTATGTACTGACCGGAATACCCTCGAGCACCCCGGCGATGCCGGAATCCGTCAGGGCCACGCTGCAGCAGGCTGTTTTCGAGCAGCTGCGGCGGGATCTGCCGGTCGACGAGCAACTTCTGCTGGACACGTATCGTGCATTGGACGATCGCGCCAAGAAACGGATGCTCAGCCAGATGATCGCCTCTTGGCCCTCCTCCCCGAGGAGCGGATCCACCCTGCCCCAGGCTTAGCGAGGCTAGGATTGCGTTGTCTGCAACGCAGGCGGTAGGAACTTTTCGTGCCTCAACGCCCAGATGCACGCCCCTACGCGCAGTAATCTCTCCACGCGCGCTTCATAGGAGACGTCACTTGGATCTTCCTCGCTGATCATTGCGGCGATGCAGTCCAGCGCGGCGACCGGCGTCGGTCCGATGCCTGCACGTGCCATGCACGCACGAGGACCTGCTGCTCTACCAGCGCTTTCTCGCAGACCCACAGCCGTCCGAACGGTGGGTCATGGCGCCTGGACAGCGCCCGGGCCGCGATTCACCGCGCTGGCGCCCCTTTGCCGGCCCTCTGGGGCCTTCGAGCCTGCGCCAGGCCCTGTCCATCCTGAATGCCATGTTCTCCTGGCTCGTGGAGGCGGGCTACCTCGCCGGCAACCCCCTCGCACTGAGCCGGCGCAAGCGCCGCCACGCGGCACCGCGCGTGAGCCGGTTCCTGCCTGAGGCGCACTGGGAGTTGGCGAAGGCTGCGATCGAAGCAATGCCCGCGAGCAGCGAGCGCGAGAAGCTGCAGGCTTCGCGCACCCGTTGGCTGTTTTCGCTGCTGTACATCGGCGGGCTGCGTGTCTCCGAGATCTGCGCTGCCGGCATGGGCGGGTTCTTCTGCCGGCGCGGCGTCGATGGCCGCGAGCGCTGGTGGCTCGAAATCACCGGCAAGGGCAGCAAGACCCGCTTGGTGCCGGCCACGGGCGAACTGATGGCCGAGTTGATGCGCTATCGGAGGGCCCAAGGGTTGAGCCCTCTTCCCCATGAGGGCGAGAGCACGCCCCTTGAGATGACGCTGATCGCGCCGCTCAAGCCGATGGCCCGGAGCGCCATCCACGAGCTGGTCAAGGCGGTGATGAAAGACGCGGCAGCGTCCCTGCGCAAACATGGACCCGACCACGAAACCTCGGCCGCGCAGCTCGAGCAGGCCTCGACGCATTGGATCCGGCATACCGCGGGAAGCCGCCTGAGCGAGAAGGTCGACCTGAAGGTGGTTCGCGACAACCTAGGCCACGCCAACATCAGCACGACCAGCATCTATCTGCACACGGAAGACGATGCACGACACGACGCGACGATGGCTGCACACCGCATCGGCTGGCGTTCCCCCTGATGCCCGGTTGACGGCTGCCAGCTGCGCCGTTGCGCGCTGAGGCCTGTCACGCCGCGAGCGTCACGAGCGTTGCGACCGCAGCCATCAGCATCTTCAGGCGGCGCCCAATCACCCATTTGCCCATCACCTTGCGGCACGAGGCCGTCAGCAACACGCCGATACTGATCGGCACGGACGCCAAGGCATTAATGAGCGCCTCTCCGCACTCCCAGGAACGCAGGGACAAGCTTGTCGTCAACATTCTCAGTGTGAAGGATGTAAAGAAAATGGCCTGGATGGCCTGGATGGCCTGGATGGCCTGGATGGCCTGGATGGGAACCTCAGCTTCCGCGAGCACCGGCTTGGGGGGCATGAAAGCAGGAGTCTGAGAGTACGGTGGCATTGAGCCCGTTGCTCGGTGCGGCGGTGGAAACGGAGATAAGCCCTGTCCCGACGTTCTTTACGATCACGCGAGGGAGCCGCAAGTTGTCGAGCGCGGCTGTGTGAACTGGAGCTGTTGATTTGCGGTTTAGCTGGTCAAGATTGCGTCGGCACTAACAGCCACGAGGTTGAAACGCCCGGCGCACGCATGCAGGCACGCCAAGCCCTGCTTGCCACCGGCATATCGGCGGTGAGCCCCTTTGCCTGGTTCCGGCGGCGCATCGGTCCGGTGGTGCGTACATCATCGTCACGGAACAACTGCCGTAGGAACTGCTCGACCGGATCCTGCCGCAGCGTCGAAATGCGACGAACACCCGCAATCTCGTGAACTTCTTCCGCGTCACACCGAACGACAGGCTCCTGTTCTGTGGCCGCGCTCGGCTCGCCGCCCCCGTCCCGAATCGGTCAAGAAAAGCGGAGAGATCCTGCGCCGCGACATGGTCGCCATATTTCCGAATCTCTCGAAAGTGCGCATCGATTACTGCTGGGGCGGCCTGGTCGACATGACCCGCGACCGATCGCCCCGAGGCCGGCGAGAGTGATTGCATCTACTACTCCATGGGCTACAGCGGGCATGGAACGCAGATATCCACCCACGTGGGCACCGTAATGGCGGACATCATTGACGGTGCCCAGGACCGCAATCCCTGGAAGGACTTCGATTGGCCCGCGATCCCCCGGGCATTTCGGCAAGCCGTGGTTCTTCCTGCAGTGGGTGCGTCTTACCAGTTGATGGATGTCCTGCGGTAGGCACCCGAGCCAGCCCTGCGAACGGAGGTCGCCACCGGCAACGACACAGAACGCATGAAGCACGCGGCACTTCACTATTTCCGTGCGCGCGGAGGGTGCTCAACCGCAGCACCTGCGGCGGCCGATGCATAGCATTCATGCATGGACATCGGCTGCTTCGCACGAGCATCCGACCGAGCTTTCCGCCATCACTTCCTGCAAGGAGAACCCTGTGACCTTCCGGCCCAAATACATCACGTTCGACTGCTACGGCACCCTGACCTATTTCCCGATGCACCAGATGGCATACGACATCTACGAAGGCCAGTTGCCTCCGGAGCAGATGCGCCTGTTCGTCAGCGACTTCGCCGACTATCGTTTCGACGAGGTGATGGGAGACTGGAAGCCATACCATGAGGTGCTGCAGTCGGCGCTGGAGCGCACCTGCAAGCGCCACGGCCTCGCCTATCGCGATGAGGACGCACGCAGGGTGTACGACGCCGTCCCCACCTGGGGCCCGCATGCCGACGTTCCGCATGCACTCAGCCGCGTGGCCAGGAAGATCCCGCTGGTGATCCTGTCGAACGCGATGAACGAGCAGATCCACTCCAACGTGGAGAAGCTGAAGGCGCCTTTCCACAAGATCTACACCGCGCAGGACGCCGGTGCCTACAAGCCGCGGCTGGCCGCATTCGAGTACATGCTCGACCAGCTCGGCTGCGCGCCGGAGGACGTCCTGCATGTGTCCGCCAATCCGCGCTACGACATCTTTCCGGCCGACAACCTGGGCATCAGGAACAAGGTGTTCGTGAACCGCGGCCATGAACCGCGGCCCAACGAGGCGTACAGCTTCGCGGAGATCCGCGACATCAACGGCCTGCCCGCGCTCGTGGGTCTCTGAGCTCGGCGTTTCCTCTTGCCCGCCATCGCGGGCCTGTCATCGGCTCAAGGACGAGCCGGCCCGATTCCGCCTATTTCAACCAGGAACATTCCGTGAACGCCGAACCCATGGACGACAACGAGGCCCCGCGGAAGCGGCCGCTGCGAAGCGCGCGCTGGTTCCGCAAGGACGACCTGCCCGGCTTCGTGCACCGCTCTACGCTGGCCGCGGCCGGATGGAGCCGCGAGGACCTCATGACGCGACCGGTCATCGGCATCCTGAACACCTGGTCGGACATCAACCCCTGCAACCTCAATTTGCGCGCGCTGGCGGAAGACGTGCGCACGGGCATCCTGGAGGCGGGAGGCATCCCGCTCGAGATTCCGCTGATGTCTCTGAGCGAGAACATCATCAAGCCCAGCTCGTTCCCATTCCGCAACCTGCTGGCGATGGAGGTGGAGGAGACACTGCGCGCCCACCCCTTCGATGCCGTGGTGCTGCTCGGGGGCTGCGATAAGACGCAGCCGGCGCTGCTGATGGGCGCGGCGAGCGCCAGGGTCCCCTTCATCTTCCTCGCCAGCGGCCCGGCGACGCCGCGATCGGCGACGGGCGGCCAGCTCGCGAACGCCACCGGCGTCTGGCGCCTGGTCGACCAGTTGCGCGCCGGCCAGACGCAATGCGATTTCGCCGCGTTCGAGCGCAGCGTGATGGGTACCGTGGGTCACTGCGCCGAGATGGGCACCGCGTCGTCAATGTCGGCCATCTGCGAAGCGCTGGGCGTGGCCCTCCCCGGCAGCAGCATGGTGCCGGCGACGGACCGCCGCCGCAACCAGCTGGCTCGCGAGACCGGCCGCCGCAGCGTCAGGCTCGCCGCCGAAGGCGGCCCGCGCCCCGAGGAGATCCTCGATGTGCGCGCCTTCGACAACGCCATCACGCTGCTGTGCGCGGTGGGCGGCTCCACCAACTGCATCATCCATCTGCTGGCACTGGCCGGCCGCGTCGGCGTGCCGTTGACCCTCGAGCGCTTCGACGAGATCGGGCGCAGGGTTCCGCTGATCGCCAACGTGCAGCCCGCCGGCGAACACCTGACCGAGCGGCTGATGACGGCCGGCGGCGTTCCCGCGTTGCTCAAGACACTCGAGCCCCTGCTCCATCTAGACGCGCGCACGGTCGATGGGCGCACCATCGGCGAGATCATCGAGAGTGCCCAAGTGCTGGACCCGGAAGTCATCCGGCCGCTAGACAAGCCCGTGAAGCCCGGCGAAACATTGGTCGTGGTGAAGGGCAACCTCGCACCCGACGGCGCCGTGATGAAGGCCTGCGCCGCCGACTCGAAGCTGTTCCGCCACCGCGGCCGCGCGGTGGTGTTCGAGGACGTGCAGAGCGTTGCCGACCGCATCGACGATCCGACCTTGGGGATCGACGAGAACAGCGTGCTGATCCTGCGCAACGCCGGCCCGGTGGGCGCGGCCATGCCCGAGTGGGGCATGCTGCCGCTGCCCCGCCGGCTGCTCGAGCGTGGCGTGCGCGACATGCTGCGCATTTCCGACGCACGGATGAGCGGAACGGCCTACGGCGCGGCCGTGCTGCATGTCTCGCCCGAAGCCGCTGTTGGCGGCCCGCTTGCGCTGGTGCGGGACGGCGACATCATCGAGCTCGATGTCGCCGAACGCCGGCTGCAGTTGTGCGTGGACCCTGAAGAGCTGGAACGGCGGCACCGGGCCTGGCAGCCGCCCGCGCGCGTGCATGCGCGCGGCTACCGCCGGCTCTACGACCAACACGTGGAGCAGGCGCATCGCGGCTGCGATTTTGACTTCCTGCGCGGCGCCGACGCCGAGACCCTGCCGGAAGGGCTGTTCGACGGCTGGGTGGGAGGCTGGTAGGCCATGAATGTTCTCTATCGATCGGATGCGCCGCGCGCCGCAGCCTGGGCGCGCTACTTCGCCGAGCACGCCCCCGACCTCAACTTCCGCGTCTGGCCCGACGCCGGCAACCTCGACGAGATCGAATACCTGATCGCCTGGCAGGCGCCGCGAGAGTTCCTCGCCGCCCTGCCCCGGCTCAAGGTGTTCTTCTCCTCCGGCGCCGGAGTCGACCATGTCGACTTTTCGGCCGTGCCGACTCACATTCCCATCGCGCGTATGGTGGAGCCCGGCATCATCAACGGCATGGTCGAGTACGTGAGCCTCGCCGTGCTGGCCCTGCATCGGGACTTTTTCGACTACGTGGCCGCGAAGGCATCGCGCAGCTGGAGCGCGCTGGAGGTGCCGCCCGCCTCGAGCCGCACCGTCGGCGTCATGGGCATGGGCGTGCTGGGACGCGCGGTGCTGGAGCGCCTGGCGGCCTATGGGTTCGGGCTGCGTGGCTGGAACCGCTCACTGCGCCCCATGCAGGGCGTGCAGAGTTTCGCCGGCGCCGAGCAGCTGCAGCCCTTCCTCGCGGGGTGTGACGTCCTCGTCTGCCTGTTGCCGCTCACGGGGGCCACCCGGGGCATCCTGAACCGCGAGCTCTTTGCCATGCTGCCCGCCGGCGCGGCGCTGATCAACGTAGGCCGCGGCCCGCACCTGGTGGATGCGGATCTGATCGAGGCACTGGATTCGGGCCATCTGTCGCGCGCGATTCTCGACGTGACCGATCCCGAGCCGCTGCCATCCGAACATCCCTTCTGGACGCATCCGCGTGTGTTTCTCACGCCGCACGTGGCGAGCATGACCCAGCCCGAGTCCGCCGCGCCCATCCTGCTGGAGAACCTGCGGCGGCACCAGCGCGGCGAACCGCTTCTGAACGTCATCGACCGGTCCAGCGGGTATTGAGATATCGGGAAGAAGATCGCGGGGCCGGGACAGCACGCTCCGGACTCCCATGCAGCGCTTTGCGCCAGGCACCTCCGCTCAGCGGCGTAACCGGCGAAGAAGCCGTGGACGCAAGCGTTCGAGACCGCCTTGTCGGTCTCGAACCGGCATCGCATGAGCAGCACCAGATCGTGGCGACCTGGATGCTCGCGATGCGTACCGCCCGCTTACAGCCCGACCAGAGCAGGCAGGCCGCCGATGTCGGGGATCTCGGCGAAGCTGTAGGCCTCGTTGGCCCTCGGCTCGTGGCCACGGTTGACGAAGACCTTGTTCTTGATGCCCAGGTCATGGGCCGGCATCAGGTCATAGCGGGGGCTGGACGACACGTGCAGGATGTCCAGCGGCGAGCAGCCGAGCTGATCGAGCATGTACTCGAAGGCTGCCAGGCGCGGCTTGTACGCACCGGCGTCCTGTGCGGTATAGACCTTGTGAAACGGCGCCTCGAGCTTGCTCACGTTCGAGTGGATCTGTTCGTTCATCGCGTTGGAGAGGATCACCAACGGAATCTCCCTGCCCACGCGGGTCAGCGCCTGCGGCACGTCGGCGTGCGGGCCCCATGTGGGCACGGCGTCGTAGAACTTGCGCCCGTCTTCCTCGCGGAAAGCGACGCCGTGGCGCTTGCATGTGCGCGCAACCGCCGACTTCAGCACCTGGTCATAGGGCTTCCAGTCGCCCATGACCTCATCGAGCCGGTACGCCGCGAAGTCCTTGATAAACAGGGTCAGGCGCTCAGCCGGCAGCTGACTTGCGTAGATCTCGGTGGCCACCTCTCGCATGCGGAAGTTGGTGAGGGTGCCGTAGCAATCGAAGCTGATGTACTTGGGTCGGAATATCACGGTGGGTCTCGCTGGTGGTTTGAAGAGAAAGGTACTTCTGGCAATCTCGATCCCGTACGTCGGCTCGAGGCTCCCGGGTGTTCATGCAGTCGATGCGTGCGGCCTAGAAATCGGCGACCTTGCCCCATGCCGAGCCGCTGAACCGTGCTGGCCGGTACGGAATGGGGTCCACGATCGGTTCGCCGCCGCTGGCAAGATCCGCGATCAGGCGGCCTGCACCGGGCGCAATGCCGAAGCCGTGTCCGGAGAAGCCCGCGGCCAGGATGAAACCCGGCAGGCCCTGCACCTCGCCGATGCCAGGAACACCGTCCGGTGTGCTGTCGATATAGCCAGCCCACGCATGGGTGATCTTTGCATCTCGAAGCTGGGGTAGCAGTTCGATTGCGCGACGGTGAGTGTCCTTGATGCTCACGGGATCGGGCTTCGGATCGAGAATGCGCATCCGCTCCATGGGTGTCGGCGCGTCGAGCCGCCACCGCGCCAGCGTTTCATGGCCGCTCCGAATGGCTTCCAGGCCGCCCGGGCGAAGGTTGCGCCAGCGCTTGGCGAACATGGGCACGAACTGTGAAGCGAAGCGCAGGAACTGCCCCGTCGGATCCACGCGCGCACGGCCGCTGATGGCCAGCGCGTAGCGTCCGTCATTGCGGCGCGTGGCGGACACGCCCGCGCTCACCACGGCATCCGGCAAGCGGTGTTCCACGGGGGACACACTCAGGATCGATTGACGAATCGAAGCCTGCGGAAAACGGATGCCCAGCTGGCGGCAAAACGAGGATGCCCAGGCGCCGCCGGCCATCACGGCCGTCCGGGTCTTGATGACGCCGGCTTCCGTGATCACGCCGCTGACGCGTCCGCCTTCGGTCTCGATGCCGCGGGCCGCGCAGTTCTGGTGGACGCTGCCACCGAGCCTAATGAGCGCAGCGGCGACGGCGGGCGCGGCCTTGCCAGGATCGGCGGTGCCATCGCTGGGCGAGAAGACGCCTCCTTTCCAGGCGCGGCCGGTCGCCTGCCCGCGCTCGGAGGCCTCCCGGCCGCTCAGCATGTGGGTCGTCACGCCTGCGGTTTTCGCAAACTCGCGCCAGCTGGCCCAGCGTGAAATCTCGGCCTCGTCGTTGCTCAGATATAGCAAGCCGCAACGATGGAAGCCCGCGTCTTCACCGCTCTCAGCGGCAAATTGCTCCCACAGATCGAGGCTCTTGCTCGCCAACGGCAGTTCGCGGGCGTCGCGGTTCTGCTGGCGGCACCAGCCCCAATTGCGGCTCGATTGCTCGGCGCCGATGCTGCCCTTTTCCACAAGGGCGACCGAGATGCCGCGCTTGGCCAGGTAGTAGGCGGTGAAGACACCGATGATGCCGCCGCCAATCACGACGACGTCGGCCGAGGCCGGCAAGGTGGGCGAAGTCTGAATGCGGCGCAGCGGAGGCGACATGATGAATCCCGCCCGCTCGTTCAAGCCGAGACGGTTTGGCACACGTAGAACTTCGCCACGCGATCGCTGCTTTCCCACCCGATCGGTGCGCCCTGGGGCACGAAGAGCGTATCGCCCTTGCCTACAGACAGCACGCTGCCGTCAGGCGCTGCGAAGCGCACGCTGCCCGCCAGGAGGTGCATGAACTCGTTCATACGATGCGCGCGAACGATCCGGTAGTAGGGGGTCGAGTCCCAGGCGCCCGCAAGGTACTGCGCGGCGTCATCGGTGAAGACCTTGTCGCTGCGGCACTCGGGCGCGGGGCTCAGCAGCACTTCGGCTGACAGCGTGCCGGTGGGCATGAAGTTGGCGTCGGCGTGCAGCGCGAAGACACCGCGTCGGGTCGGTTTCTCGCAGGCTGCCGCGCAAAACACGAAGCGCGTTCGGGATCTGGCCTGCATGCGAACCGGCGTACCGCATCCGATGACGGCACCCGCCTGGGGACAGACCACCAGCGGGGCTTCGCCGGCTGCCGTCAGGGTCAACTCGCCCTCGACCACGACGAGGGTTTCGATGTGGGGGTAGCTTGCGACGTCGAGTTCACCGATGAAGCTCGCGCGGCCCGCGCTCATCTCGGCCGGTCCTTCCCACGCGATCTCGCGATGCCGCGCAAAGGGATCGTCCTTGCCGAACGGCGCCCTGCGGAAGGCGGTTGAAACGGGCACTCCATCGGCGCGATGCAGCACGAGGGCCACAGTCATGATTGCTCCTGCGCGTTGCGCGATGATTTCACCGAAAGCCTGTCAGTCGGCACTGGGTGCCGAGGCATCCTGGAAGCCAAGAATTGCTTTGGTTTCGAGGTCCTCCTCAAGACCTTCGACGCGGTGTTCGCGGCTATTGGCCGAGCGCTTGTAGCCGCCGAAGGGGGCTTGGGGGTTCCATGTCGGATAGTTGATTTGCACCTGCCCGGCGCGGACGCGCGCCGCGGTATGGTCCCACGGCGACATCTCCTGCCCGCCCAGCGCGATCTCCATGGCCGGCTCCTCGGTCGATGAGTCGACGACGGAACTGCGGGCTTGCGTTTCGGGCGCGACCCACTCGCCGCCACCAAAAATGCGATCCAGGCGGCCAGCGCGCCTGAGGCGCTCGATGATCGAGGAGTTCATGGAGTCGGCCTTTCGCGCCGCGACGTACGGGTTGCGAAAGCGTATGAGGCGAGCGCTCGATGGTCCGGTGGGATGCGTCATGATGGGCCTGAAGTCGGGTCTTCGGAAGACCCAAAGCTTAGTCGGCGCAAGCCTCGCGCTGATGCTTCAATGAGTGCTTTGCACAAAGCAGCCTGCCGTTGTGCGACTTGCTACGGCATATCCTGCCGTCGAGCAGGCGCCACAGGGGGTGCGGATAAAAACTTGGTTTATGCCGCAAGTCCAAGGCTGACCCGGTATTCGATGGGGCTGAGAGAGCCAAGAGAGATCTTTATCCGCTTCTCGTTGTACCAGCGGAGTACGAGTCGACCGCCTCGATGAATTGCTCAATGGTGGCGTTCTTCCAGTCGCGAGGATAGAACAGCTCGTTCTTCAATGCACCAAGCTTGGCCCCAGGTTCGTCATTGCATCGGCGGGCGGCCACTCGGCGATTTCCGCCGGCCTTGAACAACGAGGGTTGTTGCTTCGATTGATTGGCAGCTGGCGGCATGTCGCAGTGCTTCATGCCGGCAGACCGGTCGACTGCCTATGCCACAGAGGCGTCGGCCAGCGCGAACATGGTCCGCACGGGCTTCATGAAATGAGGCCGCACGCGAGCGCTCCAGCTCGTCTCGCGAACCGCCAACCACTCGGCAGAGGCAGTGGTCCCGTCCGAGACAAGGTCATAGCACGCAAGCGACTCCTGCTCGTCGTCGTTGTTCCAGAAGCGTTGAGCGCGTACGCAGCCAAGCACCGCTGCCAGCGCGGGCAGGTGTTCTTGGTCGTACCAGCACTGCAACTCTATGCCCCAGCCGGGTTCGGGCTTCATCTCGACGACGTAATGAAAGCGCACAGGCAAACCCGCACTGGCGCCGGCAATGTCGTGCATCAGCGTCAGGCGGGAGGCCGCGACGCGCGTTCCCGGCCAGGCTTTGCCCAATTCCTCGGCAAGCTCGTTCAGGCAGTGCCTCGACAGCGCCATCCGGTGGGACAACCCCAGGTAGACATACGAGAGCTGCAAGGCCTGCGAATGGACATGGCGAATTATGCGACCACCGATCTCCTCGGAGCAAGGCAAGGTTGCGAACCTCTCCCCGAACGAAGTGGGAGTCGAGAGCGATTCACGGCATCGCAGGAGGATGACGTCGGTTGGAATCCGGCCAGTTGCCGACATATGCACCTCGGAGGAGAACACGCCGCAGCGAGGCTGCGGCTCAGTTTGAGAACCGGTACAGCGCTTGGGGGTTGTGCACGAGCAGTTGCTCCAGGTGCCTCGCATCCGGCGCGATGCGGCTTAACGCATCCACGAGCACGCCGTCGTCAGGAATGTGGGTGTGATTGGGATGCGGCCAGTCGGTGCCCCACACGCAGCGCTCGGGAAAGCGCTCGACCAGGACGCGGGCCAGCGCCTCGCCATGCACATAGCGCTCATGCGGCGCCGCGTGCGCGTCAATGCGATCGATACCGCTGACTTTCACGTGGAAGCGCGGGTTCTCGAGCAGCTTCATCAGCGCCTGGAAATCGGGAGCATCCGCTCCGCGCGTGGCATCGACGCGCCCCATGTGGTCGATCACCACCGCAACCTGGCTGCGCTGTAGCGGCGCGGAGAGTTCGTGGACCAGCTCGCTCTCGAAGTGCACCTGCAGATGCATGCCGACTGCCGCCAGGCGCGGCGTCAGCGCGAGCACCGCATCAACGCCCGCGGTGGTCGCGATGTGCCGCATGAAGTTGAAGCGCACGCCGCGGAAGCCCGCTAGCGCCAGGCGCTCGAGCTCGGCATCGGGCACGCCGGTTTCGACCAGGGCGATCCCGAGATAGCGGCCCTGCCCCGCCGCGATGGCGTCCTCGACCACGCGGTTGTCCGTGCCATGGGTGATCGACTGCACGATCACGCAGCGCTCGATGCCCAGGGCACGATGCAGCGCGAAAAGCGTCTCCTTGGGCGCTTCCAGCGGGGTGGCCCGGCGGCCTGGCGCATACGGGAAGCGCGCGGTCGGCCCGAACACGTGCACATGGCTGTCGCACGCTCCGGTCGGCAGACGAAGGCTCGGCCGCGAGGGGTGCTCCAGATAGGTCCGCACGGGAACGTCGGCCTCGGTGGTTGCATCGGTCATGGCGGTGCCTAGTGCGAGATGTTCAGCGCCACGAGGAACCGCGACACCATGTTGTAGGCTGCCACGGTGGCGACCACTTCGACCACGCCCGAAGGCTCGAAGCGCGCGTTCAGGCGGTCCGTCAGCTCGGCGGGCACCTTGACATCGCGCGTCATGCGATCGGTCAGCTCCAGCAGCAGTAACTCGTCCTGCGTGAAGCCGCCTTCGAAGGCGTCTGCGGGATCGGCGGCACGCAGCGCATCGATCTTCTCCTGCGCGAATCCGGCCTTCAACGCATGCGGCACATGCGCCTCGAACTCGAACGCCGCCTCGTTGAGCACGGCGACGCGCAGGATGATCATTTCGCGCAGGTCCGCCGGCACCGAGGTGCGGTTGCGCACGGCCGTCAGCATCGACTCCCACCCGCTGGCGATGCTCGGGCTGTTGAGCAGCACCTGGTAGAGCAGCGAGATCCGGCCGCGCTCCAAGAGGATGCGGGCCTCGATCTCGGCGAGTTCGGGCACCGTGCCCGGCACCACCAATGGAACGCGTATATGGCTCGTGCTCATCATTCGGCCTTGATGTTGCGGGACTTGATCAATGCAGCCCACTTGGCCGTGTCGGCCTTCAGCAGCGCCGCCAGCTCCTGAGGCGTGGAGGTCTTGGGCTCGGCCCCCCCGCGCAGCAGCCGGGCGCTGACGTCGGGGTTGGCGATCGCGCTGCGCACGGCCTTGTTGAGCTCCTGCACCACCGCCGGCGGCGTCTTCGCCGAGACGAAGAGCGCATACCAGTTGTTCGTGTCCACGGCCTTGATGCCCTGCTCGTCGAAGGTCTTGACCTGCGGCAGCGACGGATGGCGCTTGCTCGCCGCGATGCCGATCGCCTTGAGCCGGCCGCCCTGCACGTGCGGCATGATCGCGGCAACGTCGGCGAACACACCCTTGACCTGCCCGCCCATCAGGTCGGTGAAGGCCGGCGCCATGCCCTTGTAGGGCACATGCAGGAAGCGCGCGCCGGTGGCTTCCTCGAGCTGGATCAAGGCCAGGTGGGGAATGCTGCCGGAGCCCGAAGAGGCCATCGGCGTGGACTCCTTGCTGGCCTTGGCGGTCTTCACGAACTCCGCGGCATCCGCTGCCGGGTCCTTCGCGCCGACCACCAGCACTTCCACGTTGTTCGCCACGAGCGAGACCGGCGCGAAATCGCGCTGGGTGTCGTAGGGCGACTTCTCGACCAGCGAAGGATTGACGGCGGCCGCGCCTACGCTGGTGATCCAGATCGTGCTGCCATCCGCTTCGGAGCGAAGCGTTTCCAATGCACCGAGCGCGCCGTTGGCGCCGGGCTTGTTGTCGACGATGACCGGGCGCTTGAGCTCGCGCCCGAGCTGTTCGGCCAGCGTGCGCGCCACGAAGTCGACCGGCCCGCCCGGGCTGAACGAGGTCACGATGCGAACGGGCTTGCCGCCGGCCTGCGCGAATGCGGCCGATGCCAGCGAAAGCACTGCGGCCGCGGCCAGGATGTGTCTTCTTTTCATCGCTTGTCTCCTTTGCTTTGAAGTCCGGCCGATCAGTCGCAGCGCGCCGTCATGCCGCCGTCCACGACCAGTTCGGTGCCGGTCACGAAGCGGGCCTCGTCGCTCGCGAGGTAGAGCGCGGCGCTCGCCGTGTCGCGGCCATCGCCCATGAAGCCCAGCGGGATGCGCTTGACGCGCGAGGCCAGCAGCGCCTCGATGTCGCCGCCGGTGCGCTGCTTTGCCAGCCGCACTTCGACCATCGGGGTGTGCAGCTGTCCCGGCACCACGGTGTTGACGCGCACGCCGTCGGGCGCATGCTGGACCGCCACCACGCGCGACAGATGGATCACGCCGGCCTTGCTGGCCGCATAGGCCACCTGCGCGCTGCCGGTCCAGCGCAGGCCCGAGGTCGAGGCCACGTTGACGATGGCGCCACGCTTGCGCTCGATCATGTGCGGCAGCACGTGCTTGCAGGTGAGGAACACGCTCTTGAGGTTGACGTCGATCTGCGTGTCCCAGGCCTCCTCGCTGAGCTGCACCGGGCCGCCCGCGGCCGAGCCGCCCACGTTATTGATCAGGATGTCGGGCGCGCCGTAGGCCTCGATGCAGGCGTCGACCATCGCCTTCACGCTCGCGGAGCTGGTCACGTCGCAGATGCAGGTGGTGATGGATGCCGCGGCGCCGCCGGCGAGCGACAAGGTCTCGGCCAGGCGCTCGGCGTCGCGGTCGACAGCCAGCACCCTGGCGCCCTCTTCCGCGAGCCGCACGGCCATCGCGCGTCCGTTGCCCCAGCCCGCGCCCACGCACCCCGCGCCGGTCACGATCGCCACTTTCGATTCGAATCTCTTCATCGTCGCTCCTCGAGCCCGGGCTTCCCCGGGAAAACCTTGAGTCTGAGCCGATCACAAGCAAAGTTAAATCGAATGAGGCCTATATCAGATATGTCTTTGCGCTATGGAGCTCAAACAGCTCGAGTACTTCGTCGTCGTGGTCGAGAAAGGTAGCTTCAGCCGCGCCGCGGCCGCCCTGAACCTCGCGCAGCCGAGCATCAGCCGGCAGGTCGCATTGCTCGAGCAGGAGCTCGGCCAGCGCCTGCTGGAGCGCACGGGCCGTGGCGTCACGCCCACACAGGCGGGCCATGCGCTGCAGGCCCACGCCCGCGTCATGCTCAACGCGGCCGCGCAGGCCCTGTTCGAGATCAAGGAGATGAGCGACGAGCCCGCTGGCAAGGTGGTGGTGGGGCTGCCGAACCGGGTGGCCAGCGGCCTGTGCGTGCCGCTCGTGCGGGAGTTTCGCGAACGCCTGCCCAATGCGATGCTGTCGGTGGTGGAAGGCCTGAGTCTTTCGCTTCGGGAGGGGCTGCTCGCCGGCCGCATCGATGTCGGCGTCCTCTTCGACCCCCCGCCGACGCCGCTGCTGAGCTACGAGCCCCTGATGCGCGAGCGGCTGCTGCTCGTTACGCCCGAAGGTTATCGGCTGCCCGAGCGCGTCTCGCTGGCATCCCTTGCCGATTTCCCGCTGATCCTGCCTGCCGTGCCGAACCCCATCCGAAGCCTGGTCGACGCGGTGATGCTGCCGCGCAAGATCAACCTGAACATCGTGGCCGAAGTGGGGGCCGTGCACACGGCGCTGACGGTGGTAGAAGAGGGAATGGCCTGCTCCATCCTGCCCGAGAGCGCGCTCAACCTCAGTACGCGCCGCGCCAAGGTGCGGGCCGCTCCCATCGGCCCCCCGGCCATGTGGAACAGCCTGGTACTGGCGATGCCGACCGCGCGGCCCGCCAGCCGCCTCATCCAGGAGACCGCGAAGCTGCTGCGCGCACTGGACTTCCGCGCCTAGCGGCCGGCGGCGCCGATGCCAGCCGGCGAAGAGTGAGTCTTAGAAGTCGATACGGATGCCCGCATCCTTGACGGCTTTGCCGATCTTGGCGAGGTCGTCCGCGATCAGTTGCCTGAACTGTGCGGGGCTGGACTTCACGGGTACGAATGACAGCTCAGCGAACTTGGCCTTCAACGAGGGCGCATCGACTGCCTTGGCAATCTCGCTGTTGAGCCGGTTCGTGATGTCCGCAGGAAGGTCCGCAGGGCCCCAGATGCCGTACCACGACAGCAGCTCGAAGCCGGGCATGCCGGCCTCCGACAGCGTCGGCACATCCGGCATGGACGGAACACGCACCTTGCTGGTCACCGCGAGCGGGCGCAGGCGGCCGCCCTGCACGAACGGCGCGACGCCGGGCATCGGCGAAATCGCGGCTGAGACGTGGCCTCCGATCACGTCGGTCAGCTGCGGCACGGCGCCCTTGTAGGCAACGATCTCCATCTGCAGGCCCAGGGCGCGGTTGACCATTTCCTCGCTCAGGTGGCTTGTGGTGCCAAGGCCGGAGGTCGCCCAGGTGTACTTGTTCGGATTGGCCTTGGCCAGCTGCACCAACTCGCCCATGTTCTTGGCAGGCACGTCGTTGTTGACGGCGACGACCAGCGGCACGTAGCCGATCTGCCCCACGGGCGTGAAGTCGCGCTGCGCGTCGTAGGTCTTCTTCGCGACGACCAACGGAAGGTAGGCCTGGCTCGAGGCGTTGAACAGCAGCGTGTAGCCGTCGGGCTTGGCTTTCTTGACGTGCATTGCGCCCACGAAGCCGGAGGCGCCCGGCGCGTTGTCGATCACGATGGGCTGCCCGAGCTGGCGCTGCAGCTGGTCGGCCACGAGGCGCCCGACGGTGTCGATCGAGCCGCCAGGCGTGTAGGGAATGACCATGCGTATCGGCTTGTTCGGATAGTCCTGCGCATGAGCGAAGGCACCCACGAGCAGCGCCGCGCCGGCAAACGCCAACTTCAGGGTGGAAAGGCTGTACTTCTTGGTCATGTTGTCTCCTGGTGTGTTCATGTGACTCCATCTCCGCCGCAACGCCTCTGGCGGCGGCCTGACCCGTGCGCCCGAGACCGGCACCGCACGCCGGTCCGTTGCGCTATGCGCCAGTGCGCGAGCCGTAGACGCGGCGCGCAAATGCCGCGATCGCATCGGCCATCGCACGAGGCTGCTCAGGTGCCATCGCGTGGCCCGCGTCGCGGATCACCTGCACCGTGACCCGGTCGCCCAGGTAGGGCTTCATCACGCCGGGAATCACCACAGCGTCGTGCTCGGCCTGCAGATCGAGAATGGGCACGTGCTGGCCCGCGGAGAAGTAGTCATCGACCGGCGTCGCGCGCCGAGCATGGCTTTGGGCCTCGTGCGTCTCAAGGCTCCAGCCGTCCAGCCAAACGCGCGGGTCATGGCCCGGTGCGAAGAAGGCGCGACGGAGGCAGTCGATGCGCTCGTCTTCCGAGAGACTGGGGTCGCTTGCACCGTCGATCGCGTCGCGCAGGCGGCTGTAGGGCTGTTCCTGCGATCCCGGCGGGAGCTTGCCCGCCGAGGCAGCCGCCATCACCACGCCGCACACGAGGTCCGGACGATCCGCGGCCAGCGTGCGCGCGGGCTGGCTGCCCCACGCATGACCCACCACCACGAGCGGGCCGGTGCGCTCGTGGTCCAGCACGGCGGCAACGTCGGCGGCGAAATCGTGCATGTCGAGCGACTGCATCGGCCCCTGGCTGCGGCCAATGCCGCGCGGCTCCGGGCGCAGCACGCGAAAGCCCTCGTGCGTCAGCATGGCTGCGACCTCGTCGTAGTCGCGCCCAGAACGCGCGAGCGACGGAAGGATGCAGATCGCGGGGCCCTCGCCTTCGTCGGCGTACTCGATGTGGATCAACGTGCCCTCGCGCGCCGAGGGATAGGTGATCAGCTTGCGCGATACGGGGGCGTGCGTCGCGGCTTGTGCGGTTGAATCTTTTGTCTCCATGCCCGCAGTCTTTCAGGCAAGCTGGTCAAGGGTAAGCACATGGCTCCTATAGCAGATATGTTTTTCAGCTATTGGCTTCAGTGGTGGCGACGAAGCGGCAGCCCTATGGCCATGGCGGCCGGCGAACGCTCAGGCCGCGAGCCCCTGAAGGCCTTCGGCCTTGTCCAGCGACCAGATGTTGCGCAGCAGCACGCGCGCACGCTCGGCGCCGATCACGGGCGCCGCGAGCTCCAGGAATTTGTCGTCGAGCTCCGCGTCCGATAGCGGCAACTCCGGGTCGCCCTTGCGGTCTGGCTGCAGCCAGACGTAGTGCAGGCCGTCGTTCGTCTCGATCTCGACGCGGGCCGAGCGCCGGCCCGGGAAGGCCGCGTCGATCTTCGGATCGACCACGGCCGCGATGCGCGCCATCATCGCGCGCGTATCGGCATCCGCCAGGCGCTCGGACGTGTACGCCGCCAGGCGCACGCTGCCGTGCACCAGCGCGGTCGCTACCACGAAGCGCATGCTGAAGCGGGCTTCGTTCTCGGTGCGCGGGTCTTCGTAGCAGGCGATGTCCAGCGCCGGGCCGTAGGTGGCCACGTGGACGCGGCGGATGTCCGCGGCCTGCAGGCCGTGATGGCGCACCAGCTCCAGGGCACCGTCGATGGCGGCGAAGGTGTGGCCGCAGCCGATGTGGTTCTTGAAGGTCAGCCGCTTGATGTGGAAGTCGCGCCCCAGCGTGTTGCCCACCGTCGACCAGTCGGGGCCGTCACTCATGGCGCGGCCGAAGCCGGCCTCGCCGTCGAGCACGTCGAGCGAGCCGGTCACGCCCTGCGCGGCCAGCTGCGCGGCGAGCACGCCGCCTTCAGCGGCGCGGCCCGCATGCAGGGGCTTGGACATCGAATCCATGCGGAAGGCCTGCTGCAGCCCCGCCGCGAAGGTCGCGGCCGTGGCAAGCGCATGGGCGAAGGGCACGCCGTGCAGCCCCAGCAGGCCGGCGGCGGAAGCAGCCGCGCCGAAGGTGCCCACGGTGCCGGTGTTGTGCCAGTGGCGATAGTGGGCTCGCCCCATCGCCACGCCGATGCGCGTGGAGACCTCGTAGCCGAGCACCACGCCGCGCAGGAAGTCCAGCCCGCTGGCGTCGCTGTCCTGCGCGATGGCCAGCGAAGCCGCCACCGTGGCCGCGCCCGGGTGGTACATGGCATCGCGGAAGCTGTCGTCCACCTCGGCCGCGTGGGCTGCAGTGCCGTTGAGCAGCGCGGCCGCGCGGGCAGGTGCGAGGCGGCCATCGGGCAGACGTGCACGGCCGCCGCCGATGTCCTCGGCCAGCAGCGCGCGCAACTGCGGCATGGGCGCGACATCGAGCCCCGGAAACAGCGCGGCATGCCAGTCGATCACGGCACGCTTGGCGTGGTGAAGCACCTCGTCGTCGAGCCGGGCCTGGCGGAATTCGGTGACGTAGCGGGCGAATGTTTCGGTCGCGTGCATGGGGGTGTCCGATCGATGATGAGAAAACAGCAGATGAGAGAAGCGGCGATGCGTGCGTGGGCGGGCCCCGTGAAGCCGGGTTGCGGACTACTCGGCGATGATGCCGTTGGCCTTGATCAGCTGGCGCCATTTCGCTTCTTCGGCGCGCTGGATGCGCAATGCCTCGGCGGCGCCGTCAAGCGTGAGCACCAGGCCTTCGGCTTCGGCCCTGCGCTGGAAGCCCTCTGTGCGGCTGGCCTTGCGCACGGCGGCACCCAGCCTTTCGATGGCCGAGGCGGGCGTGCCGCCCGTGACGAACACGCCGTACAGCACGTCGGCCGAATAGCCCGGCGCACCCGACTCGGCGAAGGTGGGCACATCGGGGAACAGCGGCGAGCGCTTCGCGCCGGTCACGCCGAGCGCGCGGACCTTCTCGCTCTTGATGAAGGGCGCCACGCTTGGCAGCGTGCCAAACATGAGGTCGACCTGCCCCGCGAGCACATCGGTGATCGCTGGCGTCGCGCCGCGATACGGTACGTGCGTCATCGACAGGCCCGTGCTGCTCTTGAGCAGCTCGGCCGCCAGGTGCGTGGTGGTGCCGTTGCCGGCGGAGGCATAGCTCAGGCGCCCTGGCTCCGCGCGCAGCCGCTGCAGCAGGTCGCTGGCGGAGCGCAGCGGGCTCTCGGCGCGCACCACCGCCACGTTGGGCGCCACGCCCAGCAGCAGCACCGGGACCAGTGCTGTCTCCGCTGCATAAGGCAGCTTGGGATACAGGCTCGGCACGATTGCGATGGCGCTCGTGGTCAAAAGCAGCGTGTGGCCGTCCGGCACGCTCTTGGCAACCACGTCGTTGCCGATCACCGTTCCTGCGCCCGCCTTGTTGTCGACGATCACCGGCTGGCCGAGTTCGCGCGACAGGCCTTCGCCGAGCGCCCGCGCGAGCACGTCGGTGCCGCCACCCGCCGGAAAGGGCACCACCAGCCTGAGCGGCCTGTTCGGAAAGCCCTGCTGCGCGCGCGCGGCAGTACACAGGCCCAACGTCGTCAGGCCGGCAGTGGCGGCCCATTGGCCCAGAAGTCTTCGTTGCATTGCGTGTCTCCTCATTCGACCAGCCCGCGAAGGCTGCCTCGTGGCTCAGGCGGCCTTCGCCGTTGCAGAGTCCAGGAACATGCGCAGCACGCGGTTGAAGCGCCCGGGCTGCTCGATGCAGGTCATGTGCGCCGCATCGGCGATCACCGCCAGCGTGGACTCGGGCAGGTGCCGGTGCATCTCCAGAGACGCGGCCAGCGGCGTCCCGACGTCGTGCTCGCCCACGATCACCAGCGCCGGACAGACGATCCGGTGTAGTTCGTTCGTGGTGTGCACGGCGGCTATGGCTGTGCAGCAGCCGGCCCATCCATCGACGCTGGTGGAGGCGATGACCCGGGCGACGCCTTCGACGACGCCGGGTTGCTTCTCCTTGAAGCCCGCCGTGAACCAGCGCCCGATGGCCGGCTGCACCAGCGGCTGCACGCCCTGCTCGCGCGCCACGCGGATGCGTTCGTCCCACACCGACTGCGGCGTGGCACCGTGCTCGCTGGTGGTGTCCGCCAGCACGAGTGCCTGAACGCGTTGCGGATACTTCAGCGCGAACGTTTGGCCGATCATTCCGCCCATGGAGAAGCCGATCCAGATGGCCTGCGCGATGCCCAGGTGATCCATCAAATCGGCCGTATCGTCGGCCAGCGTGTCCAGGGTGAAAGGTCCGTCGCCGGCGCCGCTGCGGCCGTGTCCGCGCGTGTCATAGCGCAGGACGCGGTAGCGCTCAACCAGTGCCGGCATCTGCGCGTTCCACATTGAGATGTCGCAGCCCAGCGAGTGCGACATCACGAGCCAGGGGCCCTGCGTGCCGTCGATGGCGTAGTGGATGGCGCCACCCTCGGCGCGTTCGAGAAGGTTCATGGTGTCTCTCACAGCGGCGCCATGCCGGCGGCCTTGGCGATGCGCTTGTACTTGGCCACCTCGGCCTCGATCAGCCTGCCGAATTCGGAGGAAGTGCCGGCCGACACGTTCACACCCATCGCCTCGAGCTGCTTCTTCACCTGGGGGAGGCTCAGGATGCCGGTGATGTCCTTGTTGAGCTGCGCCACGACCGCAGCCGGCGTCCTGGCGGAAGCCAGCAGGCCGTACCAGAAGCTCCATTCGTAGCCTGGAACGCCGGCCTCGGCCGTGGTGGGAACGTCGGGCATCTCGGCGATGCGCCGAGGGCTCGTCACGGCGAGCGCGCGCACCCTGCCGTCCTTCACCATGCCCATCGCCGAGACGTACGGCGCGATGTGGAACTGCACGCGTCCGGCGATGGTTTCGGTCATGGCTTCGCCCACGCTCTTGTACGGAATGTTCACGCCCTCGACGCCGGCCTGCTGGCACAGCAGTGCGGCCGCGAAGTGCGAGCTGCTGCCGACGCCTGCCGAGGAATAGCTCATCGAGCCGGGGCGAGACCTGGCCTGCGCGAGCATTTCGGCGAGGTTCGCGGCCGGCAGGTTCTTCGGCGCGACGACGAGCGCCGGCCCGTCGCCGATCATGGTGACGGGCGCGAAGTCGCGAAGCGTGTCGTAGCCGGGGTTGGCGAAGACGGCGGGGGCCGTGGCATGGGCCGGCGACACGCTCAGCAGCGTGCTGCCGTCGGCGGGTGACGCCAGCACGGCCTTGGCTGCGAGCGTGCCGCCCACACCGGTCTTGTTCTCGACGATGGCGGGCAGCTTCCAGCGCTCCGACATGGTGGCCGCGATCAGGCGCGCGGCCGCATCGGGCACGCCGCCCGCGCCGAAGCCGACGATGAAACGGTAGCTCGACAAGGCTGGCGCGGCCAGCTCGCCCCCGGCGCCCTGGCCTTGGGCCCACGACGGAAGGGCCGCGCAGGCCGCACCGGCGGGCAGCCAGCGCAGCAGCGCACGGCGTGACGAAACGTGCTCAGCAAGCAGATGCATGAATGTCTCCTGTTGTTCGCTGCCTCTATTCGAGCTGGGCAGTCTGGGTTCGGATGCGGAGCGCCGTCCGCTCCGGCTTTGGGAGGGACGGCAAAGCGCACGCCTTGCCGGTTGCAATCCAGGGCCGCTCAGGCCAGCACCACCACCCCATCGGCGGCGCGCGCGCCCTGCCCCTGCGGCAGCACGAAGACGGGGTTGATCTCGGCCTCGACCAGGCGCTCGCCGAGCTGGGCGGCCATCCCCGAGAACGCGACGATCGCGTCGACCAGCGCCTCGACGTCGGCCTTCGGCCGGCCGCGGAAGCCGTCGAGCAGCGGCCAAGTCTTGAGATCCTGCGCCATCGACAGCGCCTCGGCACGGCTCAGCGGCTTCAGGCCCTGTGCATCCTGCACGAGCAGCCGCATGGTGGTGTCCTTGAAGAGCTCCGCCGTCACTCCGCCCATGCCCAGCAGGATGGCCGTGCCCAGTGCATCGCGGTGCATGCCCAGGATCAGCTCCGTGCCGCCCGCCACCATCTCCTGCACCAGGAAGCGCTGTACATCCGTGCCGGTGCGGCTCTTCACCTCGCTCGCCATGCGGCCGATACGCTCGCCGATGGTGTCGGCGGTCAAGCCGACGGCGACGCCGCCCACGTCGCTCTTGTGCGTGATCTGCGACGACAGGATCTTGAGCACGACGCGCCCGCCCAGCTCGCGCGCGGCAGCCTCCGCCTTGGCCGGCGAAGCGACCACGCGTTCCGCGGCGCAGGGCACGCCGAAGCGCGAGAACAGCTGCTTGGCCTGCGCCTCGTCGAGCGAGCCGGAGGGCAAGTCGCCGGCCTCGACCAGCGGCAGCGCCGAGTCGTCTTGTGCAGGCGCGACGAAGCGCTGCACGCGCAGCATGCCGGCCAGCGCGGCCGTGCAGCTCTCGGCGGCGGTGAAGGCCGGCACGCCGCGCCGCGTGAGCAGTGCGCCCACTTCGGGCGCATGCGGGCTCACATAGGCCATCACCGGCTTGTCGGAGTTCGGCAGGCATTCCTGGATGGCGCCGGCCAGCAGCTCGGGCATCGCCAAGCTCGAGGAGCCGACGATGATCACCAGCGCGTCGTAGCTCGGGCTCGCCAGCAGCGCGTTGATGGCGCCGCGCAGCAGGTCGGGGCGCAGGCCCGCAAGCGTCACGTCGATGGGGTTGCGATCGAGCACAGCTTCGCTGCCGGTCTGCAGTGCGCGCAGCGCATCGGCAGTGTCGGCGTCGGGCGCGGGCGTGTCGAAGCCTGCCACGCCCAGGTCGTCCGATACCAGCGTGCCGGCACCGCCAGTGGAGGTGAGGATCGCGACGCGCGCACCGCGCAGCTTGCGGCCCGCGGCCAGCGCGGCAGGGATGTCGAGCAGGTCGGAAAAGCTCTGCGCGCGGATCACGCCAACCTGCCTGAACAGCGCGTCGTACATGCTGTCGGCGCCCGCCATCGCGCCGGTGTGGGACACGGCGGCCTTCGCGCCCGCCTCCGAGCGGCCGATCTTGAAGGCCACCACCGGCTTGCCCATGCGCGCGGCCTTCAGGCAGGCGGCGCGGAACCTGGCGGGGTTGCGCACGGTCTCGACGTAGAGCGCGATCACCTGGGTGGCCGGATCTTCGGCGAGGTGGTCGATGAAATCGGCCAGTTCCAGGTCGACCTCGTTGCTCGTGGAAATCAGCTTCGACAGGCCGATGCCACGCGCCGCGGCACGTGACAGCAGCGAGCCCAGGATGCCGCCGCTCTGCGAGACCACGCCGATGCCGCCGGCCTGGAACTCGTCCATCTCCAGCGCGCCGGACGGCGACAGGACGATGTTGTCCGTGAGGTTGACGAGGCCGATGGTGTTCGGCCCCAGGATGCGCATCGCGCCGGCCGCCTCCACCAGCTGCTGCTGGCGCCGCGCGCCCTCCTCGCCGGTCTCGGTGTAGCCGCTGGCCAGCACGATGGCGGCGGCGCAGCCGCGCTGTGAGAGCTCCTTCACGGCCATGTGCGCACGCTCCGCGCCCAGCAGCACGACGGCGACGTCGGGCACTTCGGGCAGCGACGCGATGTCGGGGTAGCACTGCAGTTCGCCGATGCGCTCGACCTTCGGGTTCACCGGCATGATGCGCCCCGCGAAGCCGTGCTTCTGCAGGTAGGCCACCGGCCGGCCCGTGGTCTTTTTCGGATCGGCTGAGGCGCCGATGACGGCGACGCTGCGCGGGGAAAGCAGCCTTGAGATGGCTTCGTTCATGGCGTCACTCCTTCGAAGCCGTCTTGGCCAGGAAGGCCTCCACCGAGGCGCGGTGCTCGCTGCTGGTGTAGCAGATGCCCTGCGCCTGGCTGCCCTGCGCGAACACGGCGTGCGAGGAAAGCTCGAAGCTCTGATTGAGGATGGTCTTCGTCAGCGCCAGCGCGGTGGAGGACGCAGAAGACAGCTCGCGCGCCCATGCCTGGGCGTCGGCCACAAGGGTCTCCGCGCTGGTCTTGCGATCGACGATGCCGAGCGCGAGGGCTTCGTCCACTTTGACCTGGCGGCCGGTGAAGATCAATCCCTTGGCCTTGGGCAGACCCACGCGGCGCGGCAGGAAGTACATGCCGCCGCCGTCGGGAATGATGCCGCGCAGCACATAGCTCCAGGTGAAGCTGGCCCACTCGCTGGCGATGACGAAGTCGCACGCCATCGCGGTGTCGGCGCCCAGCCCCGAGGCGGCGCCGTTGACGGCCGCAATCACCGGCTTGGGCATGGTGTGAAGCAGGGCCTGCACATGGTGCACGCGCTGCTGGCGGTGCCAGCCGTTGAAGCCCACCTCTCCCGCAGGCGCGTTCATGCGCTTCTGCATCCCGCTGATGTCGCCGCCCGCGCAGAAGCCCTTGCCCGCGCCAGTGAGCACCATCGCCCGGATGTCCTTGTCGGCGGTCACGCGCTCCAGCACGTCGATGAATTCGGTGCGCATGTCGTCGCTCATGGCGTTGCGCTTGTCCGGGCGGTTGAACGTCACGGTCGCGATGGCGTCCGTCACCTGATAGTCGATGAGGGTGTAGGTCATGTTCTTCTTCCTGGGGCGGGCCGGTGGCCGCCGTTCAATCGGCCTTGATGCCGTTTTCCTTGATGACGCGCGCCCAGCGTTCTTCCTCGGCTCGCACATAGGTGTCCAGCTCCGTCGGCGGGCCGGCATTGATCACGAGGCCTTCGTGCTCGATCTTGCGAACGAAGTCGGGCGCGCGCGCCGCCTTGCGGGCCGCGGCGTTGAGCCGCTCGATGACGGCCGCCGGCGTGCCGGCGGGCACGTACAGGCCATACCAGCTTTCGACCACATAGCCCGGCACGCTGGCGGCGATGGCTGGCACGCCCTTGAGCGCCGGCGAGGGCTCGGCCGTGGTCACGCCGAGCGCGCGCAGCTTGCCGCTGTCGACGAAGTTGGAGACCGCCGCGGCGGTGCCGAACATCATGTCGACCTGGCCGCCGAGCAGGTCGGTCAGCGCCGGACCGGCACCGCGGTAGGGAATGTGCGAGAGCTTGACCTTCGCGAGGTTGGCGAACATCTCGCCGGCCAGGTGGGCGGAGGTGCCTGCCCCCTGCGACGCGAAGGTCAGCTTGCCGGGGCTGGCCTTGGCGGCGGCGACCAGGTCGGCCACCGACTTGTAGGGGCTGTCGGGACGCACCACCAGCACGTTGGGGCCGCGCCCGATGAGGATGACCGGCGCGAAGGCCTTGTTGCTGCCGTACGGAAGCTTGGGCTGCAGCGCCGGATTGATGGCATGGGCGAACGAGGCGACCACCACGCTGTAGCCGTCCGGCGCACTCTTGGCCACGTTGTCCGTGCCTATCAGCGTTCCGGCGCCGGGCTTGTTGTCGACGATCACGGGCTGCCCCAGATCCTTGGACATTTCGACGCCCAGGGTGCGGGCGATGATGTCGGTGCCTCCGCCCGGAGCGAACGGCACGACGAAGCGGATGGGCTTGTCGGGGTACGCGGCGAACGCCGCGCTGAAGGCCATGAAGCCGAGAAAGAAAAGGAAGAGCGCGCGCAACCGGCGCAAGCCATGAGCAGCCATGATCTGTTTGTCTCCAGAACCAAGTAGTGAATCCCCGGCAATCGCGAACGTTCTTGGCGACGTCGCATAGGGGTGCACTGACTTTAGGAGGAAGCGCTCGGCTTCGGGGGATGCAATTCCACTGCTTGGAATTTCCCTGCGATGATCGCCGGACCTTTGGACACTCACCGTCGAGCGCCATGACCGATCCAGCCCGCTTCTTTCTCGACCACAAGCCGGGGCGCTCGCCCGCCAACCGCTCGCTGGAGCGCGGCATCGAGATCCTTCGTGCGTTCCGTCCTGGCTCGGAACTTCTGGGCAACGGCGAACTGGCCGAGCGCACGGGCCTCTCGAAGGCCACGGTCAGCAGGCTCACGCAGACCCTGGTGGGCAGCGGGATGCTGCAGCTCGACAAGGCCGAGCGCGCCTACCGGCTGGCACCTGCGGTGCTGAGCCTCTCGCATGCCATGCGCACCGCGTCGCGCGTCTTGCAGGCCGCAGCCCCGCGCATGCTCGAGCTGGCGCGGCGGCGACACATCAACGTGGGACTGGCGGCGCCCGACCGCGAGGAGATGGTCTACCTCGAATCCATCCGCTACGCGAAACGCGCCGCGCTACGGCATGTGGTCTCCGGCCAGCGCGTGCCGATGGAGCTCACCTCGCTCGGGCGCGCCTACCTCGCGGCGCTGGCGCCGCAGCACCGGTCGCAGCTCATGCAGCTTCTTTCACGGCGCCGCATGCGCTGGAAGGCGATCGAGTCGGAGATCAAACAAGCCTGCGCCGACGTGCGATCGAAGGGTTTCTGCGCCGCGGCGTGGCAGCCCGAGGTGGTCGCCCTGGCCACCCCGCTGGAGGTGGAGGGAACGATCTACGCGCTGAACGTCAGCCTGTCGACGCAGGAGTCGATCGCTGCCATCGCGCAGGAGCTCGGGCCTTCGCTGCTCGGCCTGGCACAGGCCGTGCGCCACGAGCTCACAGTGCGAGAGCCGAGGTCTGGTTGAACTGACGCCCGCGCGATCGCAGAGCCGCACAAAACCGAGGAAAAGGATAGCGAAGTCTATTGACAAACCGATGCTTCGGCCTATTCGGTGCCGAACTCGCCGCGGTTGTACTGCCCTTTTCCGCAGATCAGATTGGTCAACAGGGTGTATTTCTTGGCCGCATCACACCGTCCGATGTCGCCACTGCGGGTGTTCTGGTGACCATCTCGCTACTCCAACTTTGCGGTTTAGCCGGTCAAGATTGCGTCGGCCTAAGATGCATGCCTATTTCTCAAAGACGAGTCGCGGCTGCATTTTCCGACCAATCTTTCGAATGTCGCGGCGCATGGCGGAACTCAGGCTGCGAACCACCGGCGAAACGATCATCCGACTGGGCCAATCGATCTTTTTACGAGTCACAAGCCATGATGCCGAATCCGTTGTACGACGATTGAGCATGAGCCCGGCAAGAGTTCGTCCGTTGCTAGTGCCTAGTGGCATCCCGTGACCCCAGCATCCATTTGCATAGCCTATCCGATCATCGGCAAGCAAACCCACATGTGGGATAAAGTCCCGCGTTGTCGAGATCGGCCCTCCCCAACTCTGCACTGTCCTGAGGTCTGAGAGGGCGGGAAAAAAGGATGCCAGATGGCGAGGGCCCTCTGTGAGAAAGTCCTTGCTGATGTCTAGCGACATTTCGTTGCCCTGTGGGACTCTCGCGTAGTAGCCACCAACGTAAAGTAACCGGCCGTCGCGAGTCGGCGCAAAAGAATAGAACAGCTTCGACATGAGGTTGACGCCCGCTCTGCGTGGCCAGTTCAAGGCCCCCCATTGCGACTCCGACAAGGGTTCGGTCACATTGGCGTAGACGAAAACAGGCGATTGAGACCGAATCATTCCCAGATCTTCAAGCCCGGGAAGAAGGTGGGAATATGCGTTCGTTGCAACCACCAGCTTCTGGCATCGCAAGGTGCCTCTTCCGGTGCGCAGGGAGATGCAACTCGGCTCGCGCTCTATACACACCACCGGACTGTTCTCGTGAACCTGCACCCCGAACCTCTGTACGACGAACTTAAGCTCTCGCAGGTACTTCAGTGGATTGAACTGACCGCCGCGCCGATCAAAGACGGCTTTGCCAAAGTATGGGCTTTGAAAGGACCGCGCCACCTGCGCCTCCGAGATCGGTTCGAGGAACGAGTCCTGACCGATTCCTCGGCAAAACGCCAGATACTCGTCAAGCGTTTCACTCCCATCGGCTCTGAGTCCCATTTCGAAGTAACCCGTTTGCTCATAATCGCAAGCGATGTCGTGCTCGTTTATCAGATCTTCGATCGTCGAGATACCTTCGTGAATGTAGGTGTACGCCTCTCGTAACTTCGCCGCGCCATGGCGTCTCATTTGCGCCTTGAAGTCGCTCTCGCCGAACGCAACAATCAACTGCCCCGCATTTCGCCCGCTCGCACCAAATCCCACCACCTCGCTCTCGAGCAGGGCGACAGAGGCATGCTGGTCCAGCTTTTTCAGGTGATACGCAGTCGAGAGGCCGGTAACGCCACCACCCACTACGCAAACATCGACGTTAAGAACGCCCTCCAACGGTGCACTGGGTGCGTACGGTTCGGCAGAGTGAAACCAGTGGGATCGGCTTCGATGTAGCAAGTGCGTCCTCGGTGGAGTTGGTGTGGGTGGGTTTATCGGGGTTTGCAGGGGCACGCTACCCTACAGAGCCTTGGTCTGATCTTTATTCCGAACCATCGGGTCACAAGGTCCACGAACAAACGTTCTCATCGGCGCGATGCCGCCCGACGAAGGGCGCGGCTCTCTGGAACTGCAGATTTGATGAAGGTGAAGAACTAGCTCAGGTTGAGGGCCCGAATCAGGGCGTCTGGCGACATGTGCCGGTCGCCTCCTCTTTCAGCGACGTGTATCAGTTCGCATATCGCTTTGTTCGTTTCCGCAGTTCCCCCGTACTGGGCCGCGAGGCGAACCACTGCGCCATTCAGATCGTCGACTTCCGTCAATCTTCCTGCTTCCAGGTCCTCCCACATCGACGACCTCGCTTGCGGATCCATGGCGGAGATCGCGGGAACGGCGGTCAGATACTGCTGATCTTCCAGGCAGAGCAGACCCGGAATTTTTTCGCATGGAAGTCCGCCGACCGCCGCAGGCTTGATCGAGGCAGCATCCAGCACCATCAAGGCCTCCTCGACGAGTGCGGCCAACACGCGTCGATAGCCACGGGTAGATAGCTGCGCGCGGAGCGGCTCGCCCGACAAAGCGTTGATCGGATTATTGAGGTTGAGGAGGAGTTTTCCCCATTGCACCTCGACAAAGTCGGTCCTGAGAGTCAACGGAAGCCGCGCAGTTGAGAACAGCGAAAGCCAGGGATGCCATGCTTCGTGACTTTCCACCATCAATTCACCGAGTGTCGCGCGGTGCAAACGACCGTCAGGAAGTTGCACGACATTGAAGGGAATCATTGCTCCCACAACGATTTGATTCGGAAGCGCGTCTCGAAGCTTCTGGACGTTGCCGACCCCGTTCTGGAAGCTTGCCACTATCGAGCCCGGCTTCGCGAGGCGTCCGATGTCCGGCAGCACACCATCCGTATCGGCGCTTTTCACTGCGACGATCAAGAGATCGCTCGGAGGGACTCCTGCGATGCTATCCGAGAATTGGACGGATTCGGCAGGAATCGAGACGTCCCAGCCGTGGAGATCGGAGACATGCAATCCATGCTTCTTGATCCGCTGCCCCATGGCGCTGCGACCGATGAAGCGAACATCGGCGCCGGCGTTAAGTAATGCTCCGCCGACAAAGGCGCCGATCGAGCCCGCGCCAAGAATGGTGATAGTCGATGCCAAGGCGCCCTCCTTCAGGCAGAGTAGCCTGGATCGAGTCGATCGAGCTTGCGCAAAAGCGACGGCCAAACGAACTCCCCTGCCATCCCTGCGGTTTGCACCTTCATTGCGTGAGCCACTCCCGTGATGATCTTGGGGTCTACTTGGACGAGCTCACTACCTCCCGATTGAGCCGCAATTTGGATTTGACAGGTAGTCTCGAACGTATACATCGCGAGGAAGGCATCGGCAATGGTCCTTCCACAGGTCAAAAGACCATGGTTACGCAATAGAAGAAAGTTTGCGCTCCCCAGGTCCGCCTGCAGACGCGACTTCTCGTCGTCGTGAATCGCGACTCCTTCATAGTCATGGTAAGCAAGCGATGAAAGTACGAAAGTCGCCTGCTGGCTGATAGGCAAGATGCCGTTCTTCTGAGCGCTGACGGCAATGCCCGAGCGCGTATGCGTGTGAAGAACGCACTGAATGTCCTCGCGCACGGCATGCACCGCGCTGTGAATCACGAAGCCGGCTGGATTCACCGGATACGGCGAATCGATGATCTTCTTGCAGTTCTGGTCCACCTTGATCAAGTTCGATGCTGTGACCTCGTCGAACATTAACCCGTAGGGGTTGATCAAGAAATGATGTTCCGGTCCTGGGATACGTGCGCTGATATGGGTGAAGACCAGATCGCTCCAGCCATGAAGGGCGACCAAGCGATAGCAAGCCGCGAGATTGACTCGAAGTTGCCACTCCTCGTCGGAAACGAGACGTTGCACTTCAGATTGCACGGATTTGTTCATGAACCTTTCCTTTTTATTAGGCACTGATATTTGATTGGAGCGATATGCAATCCCGCCGGAGTCACACAGCGGAGGTCTCTGGATTCAGAACTCTGGTCAGGTGAACAGGTGCGGCCGCTGACGCAGCCTTCGACTGGCAGGAGGCCGGCAATTCCGAGTCCAAGAGGCTTCACGCGTCTGCGGACGCCTTCCGAAGCAGCGCACGAATAGCCTCAAGAGACTCGGGTTCGTCGAGGAGCGGCGGGTGCCCACGGCCCTTCACCGTTGTGAGCACCGTGTCCGAGTGGCGTTCGAGCATGCGCTCGACAGTGTCGACCGTAAGAAAGTCGGAATGCTCACCACGTAACAGCGCGATGGGCACCCCGCGCGTAGCGAGATATGCGTCCCACGCATCTGGGCTCTCACGTCCCATCCGAGCAGCGTCTGCCAGAACGAGCAGATCGAAGTCGCGGGCATACCGTCCAGGGGTCATCTCGCGATAGGCTCGAAGCATCAGCTTTACCCATTGATCTTCTTTTAGATCGGGGTACTGGGCGCCGAAGTGATCCTTCACCCGCGCTAATGCGACATCGAAGCTGTAGTCTGCATCTTCGGCGTGCCCGGCGGATCTTTTCACGGACGCCGAGCCGATCTCGGCCCCGATGTCATTGAGGACGATCCCACGCACACGCGCAGGAGCCTCTCCCGCCATGTTCAAACTTATGAGTCCTCCTAATGCGATGCCCAGAACCGCGACACGGTGGACGGCGACATGGTCAAGGAGGCTCCAGACGTCTTGCACGAGAAGATCAAAGTGATACTCCTTGACATCCGTGTACCGAGCAGAGAAGCCTCTGCCCCGCAAGTCCGGAGCAATCACTCGAACGCCCGACTCAGCAAGAACTCGCCCCAATTCTTCGAAATCGCGCGAGTTGCGCATGAAACCGTGCAGGCATAAGAGCGGGACGCCTCCTGTGCTGGTCTGAGGCACGAAGTCTCTGTAGAAGATGCTCGCTCCAGAGCGCGAAACAAACCGATTCTCGGTAATTCGGATCTCATTCTTGGCCATCAGGGAACTCCTGTGAGTGAAAAGTTGGCGCGACTGGCGCGACCATCGAGGTGAGCCTCGAGCGGTGTCACTGTATCATTAATCCGATGTTAGTCAACTTTGAGGTAAACTCATGTTGCGCGCATGTGCGCTCCACATTCACAAACCAAGCGAAGACATGAGTGACACGAACATCGTCATTGGCGCCGGCATCACGGGCCTGACCGCAGCCATCACCCTTCAGAACGCAGGCAAAAAGGTGGTCGTTGTCGAGGCATCAGAGCGGCCGGGCGGCAGGCTGGTGAGAATTGAACGAAACGGCGACGCAGCTGAGGCAGGCGGCCAGGGAATTCACTCAAACTACCGCGATATGCTCGGACTCATCCGAGCCGAAGGCCTTGGCGGTGATCTCATGCCGCAGTTAAATCATCAAGCCGGCCACCTGAGTCGGCAAGGAGCTCTTTGCTATCCCAAGGGGAATTTAGGCTTGGCCAAATTGATGGGCCCACGAGGTACGCGAGACTTGGCTTGGTTCGTCACGCGATATCTTATGCTGTCGAAAAAATTCGACTTATTTGAGTCGTCTGTCGATATTCCAGCTTACGACAATGCGACCGCCGCTGAAGCGTTCAGTTGGGCCGGAGAAGGGTTTCGAGACTATGTTTTGCGCCCCGCGGCACATGCCATGTCGAACACGACGCCAGAATTCACAAATTTTTACTTTTTGTTGAATTTGATGAAGCTGGTAGCTACCACAAAGGTGATGACCCTACGCCGGGGAAATGCATCCATTGCAGAACATCTGGCAAAAAAACTGGATGTTCGATATGGCGTTGGAGCCAAAAAAATCTTGACGAAGAAAGGCGACACTGAAGCGGTGCTTCTCGAAGATGGGAAAACACTCAAAGCAAGCCACGTAATCTTGACTGCTCCAATGGATCGCGCAGCAGAAATCATTCCGGATGATCTAATTGCTGAGCGGGAATTTTTCTCTAAATTCCCGAACTCTCCTTTTGTTTTGGTTTACTTCTTTCTTGATCGCCCCCTCCCAACTGAAGCGTTTGTATACGTCGGACATGCCTTTCGCGACGTTGCCTTCAACATGGCGATCAACCACACAGTGAAGACTCCCCACTTGGTAAAGAGCGGCAAGGCGATCATCTCTGCATGGTCCAGTTTTCCCAGATCCGCTGAACTCATCCGAAAGCCCGACAGCGAAGTCATCAAACAGGCACTGAACGAAATCGAAGTCTTCTTTCCAGGTATCACTGGATGGGTAGAGGAGGCACGCGTCCAGCGGCACAACTGGGGAATCGCGCGCCTCTCCCCCGGCCAACACGGTAAAATCCTTAAATTCAAGAAAAATGTCGAAGCGCTAAGCGGGATTTCGTTCGCAGGAAACGATTACGACGGTGTTCATATGGAATCCGGCGTGCGAGGGGGCTTACGTGCAGCACAACGTGCTCTGAAGCATAAATAATTCCCCCGCTATAGCGTGTCGATGCCCCGCCATCTATTCGAGTCATGCGAAAACAGGGCCCTAGCGAAATGAGCGACGAAATTCCGAACACGAGCCCGGCGCCATCTGTGCGACCGAAAGCCTCCCACCGCAAAGGACGTACGGCCGAGACCACTCGAACGCCTCGCATTCCGACGCAGGAACGGAGCAAGGCACGCTATCAGGCAATCATCAAGGCTGCCGAGGAACTGTTAGAAAGATCCAATATTGAGGATCTCAGTCTTTACGATATTGCAAAACAGTCCGGCATCGCACCGGCTTCCGTGCATTATCTCTTTAGCACAATTACAGCGGTCCACCTCGAATTGCATCGACTACATAATGACAAGCTCACCGAGCGTGTGATCTCGAGCACGGCGCCTCTGATTGCTCAAAAAAATCCCAGCTGGCAAGACTGGATAAAAACGGGCATGAAAGAAGCACGTGACGCGTTAAACAGCAGTCGCCCCATGTCGGAGGTAATGCTCGGTCCGATCATGCATAGGCAAACCCGTTTGACGAATCTTGAGACCAATTTTTCGCTTGGCCGAAAGGCCGTCGAACATTTGCATGCTGTTTTTATAATGCCCGACATTCCGCATCTTGATCGCTATTACGGCTATTCCGCCGAGTTCAGCGACGCGTTGTGGGCCGGAGCCTACTCAGCGCATGGCCGAATAGACGACGAGACATTCGCCGAGTCGGTCAGGGCGACAGTTGCGTACCTCCGCTGCTTCCTCCCAGAGACTTTGCATCTCCGAACAGCGAAACCGTAGCTTCAGTTTGAAGATTTCGGGCTCCAAAACTCGATGTAAACCGAATATATAAGGCCGAGTCCCCAGGGTAACCGAAGTCTCTCGTCAGCGCTGCTTTGGGGACTGCATCTACTTCACGTCTCCCACGACGCCACGCTTCGAAAGCAAGATCCACCGCCGCTCATCGGTGGCCAAAGCCGCAGTCAGCGAGTCGCCTGACGGGCGGACAGCGACCGAGAAGGTCCGTCCACCGTCCCGACTATGAGCTTGCAAGCCATCGAGCCCAATGACCAGGACGTCGTTTCCATTGACCGATATGGCAGTTACCGAGCTTTTGCTTTGAAGGTCGATCAACTGCCATTGTTGAGTGGTTTCATTGCGGCGCATCAAAGTGCCGCGCTGGCCTCCCACGAGCAATGTGCCGTCAGGAAGCGCAGCGCCTGCCCAGAGCGACCCTTTGTAGCCCGTATCAAGATAAGTCCATGTATGCCCCTGGTCCGTCGATCGCAGAACCTGGCCCCGCTCTGCCGTTGCATAGATGGTTCCCTGCTTATCCGCGAACAGACCCAGTAGATTCAGATCCGCTTTCTTGCCTCCCGGAGGCGGCGCCATGTTCTGGGGCGCCCACGTCTTGCCCCCGTCGTCCGTCGTGAGCACGAGAGACCACAAGCCGACAGCAACGCCATGCGTGGAATCAAAGAAGTGGACGGCAAAGAGGGGCCGATCTTCGTCGGTCGAGAGCCTCTGGATCTTCCAATTCTCACCGCCATCGGCCGTGGAAAGCACAACGCCCCAATGCCCCACAGCCCAACCATGAGCCGCGTCTGAAAAGCTCACGCTTGTGAGCGTCGAACTGACCGGGACCTCATGCGCCTGGCGAAAGGTTGATCCCTGATCATCGGACAGGAGCACAACGCCGTTTGCCCCGACGGATACAGCGCGCTTTCCACTCCAGGCAGCCCCAAGCATCATCGCCTGGGTCGCTATTGGCGTCCGTATCGCCGACGTGGGGCGGAGTGCGGGAGCCTCGGTCGCTTGTACTACCACAACGCCGACGGCAAGACCGACCGCTGCAGCGGCGCGAAAAATACATTTCATATCTGACTCTTTGCTCAATGTGCCAATGCTCCAACCGTACGCACCGGCCTGCGTCGGGGGAAAATCCGTTCCAGCCAGACCGCAAACGCCGGCAGCACCGTGATCGCCATCACCATGTTGACGATGAACATGAAAGCCAGCAGCTTGCCCATGTCGGCCTGGAACTTCAGAGAAGAGAACGACCACGTCACGACACCAGCAGCCAAGGTGATCGCGGTGAAGATCGTGGCAGTACCAACCTCCAGAATTGCGTGCTCGAACGCTTCGACGATTCCGAGTCCTTTCGCAAGATGCAACTGCAGGCGGTTGTAGATATAGAACGCGTAATCCACGCCTATACCGACGGCCAGCACCATCACGGGGAGGGTCGCGACGGTCAGTCCGATATCGAGCTCCTTCATGAACCAGTAGCCGATAAAGGTGCCGATCGTCAGAGGAAGGCAGCACGCGAGTACCGCACGAAGATCCCGATAGGCAGCGAACACGAGCAACACGATCGTCGCGTAGACATACAGCATCATCGGCAGTTCGCTGTGCTCGATCTCGTCATTGATCGCCGCCAACACCCCTGCATTGCCGGACGCGAGACGGATCTTTACGCCATCCATCGGGTATCTCGCGCGGAAATCCTTTACCGCTGCGATGACTCCATTGATAGTGGTCGCCTTGTGGTCGGCCAAATAGATGTGAGCCGCGGTCATGCTGCAGTCCTTGCGCATGGTTCCGGGAATCCGGCTTATCTCTACAGCGAGTGCAGAGTAGTTCCCGGAATCGATCGGCACCACCGACATCTTCGGGTTCCCTTCGTTGTATCCCTCGTTGTATTGCCGCAGAAGGGAAGAAAACGAAACGACCGAAAGGACACCCGGGACCGGCTGCATCCACCAGGCAAACCGTTCCTGGTAAGCCCCGATGGTGACGTTGTCGCAGGAATCCGGCGGCGCTTCGAAAGCGACGCTGAGCCAGTCCAGCCCGACGTCGTAGCTCGCGCCGATCGATTGCGCATCACGATTGAAGCGCGCGTCCGGCCGCAGTTCCGGAGCGCCGGCTTGCAGCGTTCCTATGACGCGGTCCCTGCTCTCCCAGGCTGAAGCCACCAAAACGACCGAGGCCGAGAGCAGAACCACCAAGGCAACCCGAGGCTCGGCCACGCGGGTGACAAACCGAAGCCAGCGGGCCCGCTCCGCGCCCTTGCGTTCGGCTCCAGCGGCATACGCCTGGTCTACCTGAACCAGGGAAGCGGCGATGGGCAGCATCACCAAGTTCGTGACGATCTTGTAGGCGACGCCAAGCGATGCCGTCACCGCGAGTTCGCGCACCATCGGAATGGGGACCAGAAGCAGCGTGATGAACGATACGAATGCCGTCACCAGGGCGAGCGTCCCTGGTACGAGCAAGCCTCGAAAGCTTGACCTCGCCGCCTGTTCCGTCGTCTTACCTTGCGATATCTCGCGAACGATGAAGTTGATCTGCTGAACCCCGTGTGATACGCCGATCGCGAATACGAGGAACGGCACCAGGACTCCGAGTGGGTCAAGGCCATAGCCCAGAAGATGCAGCGTCGCAAACTGCCAGACCAGAGACGTCAGTGAACATGCGATCGGCAGCAGCGTGAGCTTGATTGAGCGGCAGTACCAGTACACCGCTGCCGCGGTCAGAAGGAGAGCCAACCCGCAAAACTCGAGGACAGATGATGCCCCCTCTGCGATGTCACCGATCTGCTTGGCGAAGCCGATGATCTGGATCTCGTAGTTCCGATCTTCGAACTTGGAGCGAAGCTCGGATTCGAGCACGCGGCCGAAAGAGACATAGTCGATCCGCTGGCCTTGGGCATCGAACTCGTTGAGGTCGGCGGTGATCATCGCGCTGGTCTGGTCGCGCGACACAAGGCTGCCGATGTAGCCGCCCTGGGCCGTCGACCGTTTGATCGCCTCGACGGCACCGGCATCAAGCCGGTCCGGCGTGACGGTCCCTGGAATGATGGGATCGGCGCGAAACCCGTCCTCGGTGATCTCGTTGACGAACGAATTCGGCGTCCACAGCGATTGCACGCTGCTTCGAGAGATGTACGGCAAGAACGTGAGAGCCTGAGTGACGTCGCTGAGCTTCTTCAGCCCTTCGGGCGTCCAGATGGATCCCGCTCTTGCCTTGACCACGACGGTCAGGCGGTTCGCTCCCAGGAAGTCGTTGCGGTAGGTGTTGAAGGTTTGGACATATTCATGTCCCACCGGCAACTGCTTCTCAAAGCCTGCATCCATCCTCAACTTGAGGGCGAAGAAGCCCATGATCACTGTAAAGACGGCCAGCCCGATCAGGACGGCGCGGCGGTGAGCGAACAGTATGGCTTCGATCCTTGCAAGGAACCGCTGCGACGCGGTGGCTCCACCGGGAGCCATTGCACTTGTCTCTTTCACGTCGGGCCTAGAAGTTGCGGGAAACAACGATGCCGAAGAAATCACGATCGCGTACAGGGTTGTCGAGCAACGTGCGTCCACCCATGAAGCGCGTGTAGTTGGCGCTGACCTGCCAGGTCGCGGGATTCTGAATGAAGTTCACGTAGTAATTCACCGCTGTGACACCCTTCATGAACTGGGAAGAAATCCCGGGGGTTCGACCGAACAGGCCTCTTCGAATGTAGATACCCGGATTGACCTGCCAGCCCTTGATCAGGGAGCCGTCGTACACCCAGTTGAAATCCACGTTGATCCCGCCCGAGTACTTGGTACCTACGGACGAGCCGGGGGTGACCAGAGCACCGGTCTGAACCACATCGTTCAGTTCATTGCCCCACAGCAGCCCTCCCGAAGCAATCGGAGAGCCTGCGTAACTGGACTTGAGATTTGGATAGCCAATGACAACCGTCTCGGTCGTCAGCGTCGCGGTATCCGCTTTGAGAAGGCTGAGAATCGGACCGGCGTTGCCAGGCTGAAGTGCGAGAAGCGATGTCAGATGCCACTGATAGCGCTCGGTATCCGCCCAGCATTTGCCCCCTTGGGCCACGCACCCGCTTGCGGGATTCAGAGGCACCGCGTCTTTCGGCCGGTACGACAGTTCGGTGCCGATGGCCCAGTCCCCCACCGGAAAGTTCGCACTCAGGCCGAACATGCGGCGATTCTCCGGGTAGCGATAGATGGTCGCGCCTTCAGGACTCAGAGACGTCTGGGGCAGCTTGTCGTGATAGTTCATCACGTAGGCGCCGAGATTCAGGTCGGTCCCTTTTGGCTGGTAGCGCAGCGCGAGTCCCCATTGACCGGAATCTTTTGCCCGGGTAGTCGTCACGCCGTAGGCGTTGCTTCCGACGCCGACGACGGAGGTCGAGAAGTAGCTGCCCACAGGCGGCAAGTAGCTCTTGTTCCAGCCCACCTGCACATAGCCCTCCACGTTCACCCCCCCGCCCAGGCCAGCAGCGACGCTCACCATGGGGGCTGGCAGCACGAACTCTTTGACCTGCGCCCCTGGCTGAGCGGCCCGGTTGACGTCGATTGCGTTCGTGGCGTTGATGCCGCCGATCTCGTAGAGGCTCTCGCCCCAACTGATGACCTGGTTGCCTGCACGAACCCGGACCTGCTGCCCCGCCACGTCGAAGGTCTTGCTGACCCAGAGGTCAAGGAGGCGCGCCTTGAACCGCAGATCTCTGCGCGCATCTGCGGAGAGACCACCCTGGATGTTGGGCGGCACAGCCGACACAAAGTCCTGACCGCTCACCGCGCCCGTCGTGTGGGTCGCGGAGAAGTCTCGAGCCCATGCGGCACGCGCCATAAAAGACAGGCCCTCCGAAGGCATCTTGAGCAGAAGCTCATGGGTGCCCTTGAGGTACGTTGTGAACGGCCTGCCCTCCTTGTAATTGATGTTCCCTTGGTCGCTGAGGCCGCTGAATTGCCCCATGATGCCTCCGCCCGTGCGCGCGAAGGTCGTACTGTCGTACGTAGGAGAGACCAGAGAGTTGCTCGGGGATTCGGTTCGAATGCCGGTTCCGATCGAAACGGTTGAATCGAAGCTGCCCTGGATCGACCCGTCGGCGTTTTTGAAGGTTGCCGCCTGCGCGGCACCTGTTGCCAAGGCAATCGCCGCCAACTGATAGCGAACGACTCGCGTCGAGCGGCTCGAGGAGCGAAGGATGATGTTGTTCATTGCTTTTACTCCGCTCGAATCAACGCTCACTGCGCGCGCGCAGACTCTCGGCAGAGTAATAGTCAGGCTTCATCCGGGCGTTGCCCGTGCCGTCGACGACCCATTTCATGTCGGTGCCGTTGGCGAGGGCGGCGCCGTCAATGAGGTAGCGGCCTTCCGCCAAGTTGTGCTGGACGAAAGCGACCGAGTCGCAAGACCCGGTTTCGTAGACAGGAATGACAAACCCTTCTCGAACCTTCCAGGCCTTGCCTTGCGCGTCATAGTCGACTGCGCCCACGAAGGTCCAGCTGTCCTCGTCGATGTAGAACTCCCGCTTCGGCGCGGAGTGGCGCAATCCTGGTTTGACGGTGGCCTCCACAACCCAGACGCGGTGCATCTCGTACCGACGATGCGTGGGGGAGATGAAGTCCGGCTTCAACACGTCATCGGCCTTGGCCTTGAAGTCGTATGGACCGAAGGCGTTGTAAGGAATCACCATCTCCTTCTTTCCAACAAGCTTCCAGTCGAATCGGTCTAGTGCGCCGTTGAACACATAGCCTTCATCGATGTTGTACTGGTTCTCGTAGCCGATCTGAGGCGCATCGTAGGCATAGGCCGGCATCCGGCGCGTGCGCCGCTGGCCAGGAAAATAGTAGAACGCTTCCGAAGCTTTATTGGCCGGCAGTACGAAGACCGCGCCTTGTCCCGCCAGTGCCGTCGGCGATTGATAACTCATCGTGTAGTACGACTCGATCTGATCGGCCTTTGCGAAGGTCGTACTGCTCTTTTCCGCCCACGGCAAGTAGGTGAAGCTGTCAGCAGTTACCTTGATCCATTCGCTGCTGCCCTTGCGCGGAGACACATACACGATCTGGTTCACCATTTCGATGCCCACGCCGCGGTAGTGCACCTTCGCATTGATCATGACCTCCGCCCCACTCTTCGGCACCGGAAATGGAATGCCAGGAACGAACGCGTCCGCGAGACTCAGTCCATCCGGACTCAGCTTCGCAAAGCCGATGTTCTTCTTTGTGTTTTCTGCCACGGCGCTCGGTGCGCCGCACGTGCGACGGCTAGGATAGACATCCATGCTGTAGCCCTTGGTGGACTTGATCAGAGCCACCTGACCTGCATTCAGCTTGTCTGTGTTGATTTCCATCCAGAAGTGACCCACTTGGTCGTGTGATTTCCATCTAAATCTGACCCACGTGATAACCCTAACCTGCTGCTTTTAGCAGCAG
>NZ_JABMJG010000020.1 GCF_013376045.1 Variovorax sp. SG517
TCCATCCTGGCTGCGCCTGCCGCTATCAATTCCCCCAAGATGTCTTCAGTCAGTCGGTCCAGTTCGACATCGCCGAAAAAACGCTTGCGAATCGCAGCCAGATAGGCCGTGCCTCGTAGCCAAGCCTCCCAATCCACAATGGAGATCGACTGCACTTCCAGCAGCTTGAACTTCATCAGCACCTTGATGGCATGCCTGGCGTGCTTGACCGGATCGCGCCGCAGGCTGTCCAGCCGACGCCGCGCAACAGACAGCGCCGCGTCGACGTTGTCGAACATGGCACCGTGCCCCGGAATCACCTGCCGCGGCGAAAGCTCCGCGATCAGATCCAGCGTGGCCCCTATGTCGTCGAACGATGGCTCACCTGCCAGCTCGGGGAACGCGATACCAAATCCGTTTTCCCACAGAGCGTCCGCTGAAATCAGCGTTCGCGTTCCTGGCTCGAACAGAATGACGGAGTGAGGATCGTGGCCCGGCGCGGCGTGAACCTGCCAAGGCCTGCCCCAAGCACGCACTCGGCGCCAGGCTGCAGCAGTCCGGTAAAGACGAATCGCGGGCAGGTCTGCCCTGTCGCAAGGAAACTCAGGCCTTGCTGATCCCAGCTTTCGACGAACGAAGCTTCTCCCGGCGGGATGTCCGTGCGAATCGATGGATAGTGCGCCTGCAGCGCCGCATTCCCACCGCAATGGTCGCTGTGCAGATGCGTGTTCAGAATGCGATCGAGAGGCCTGCCGCCAAGCACCGACTCGACGAGGGCGACCGTCTGCTCCGCATGCGTCGCATACCCCGTGTCGACCAGCGCCGTTTCTTCGCCGCCCAAGAACAGCACATTGTTCGACGAAAGCCAGCCTCGCTCGAAAACGACTACATCCGCCGGCAGCCCGGCGCTCGCCGACGAATGGCGCATCGCTCAGGCGCCCGCGCTGACGCGGAGTTCGCGGCGCAGGATCTTCCCGACATTGGTCTTGGGCAGCGATTCCCTGAACTCGATGTGCTTCGGCCGCTTGTAGCCGGTGAGCTGCGAGTTGCAGTACTGCAGCACCGCATCCTCGGTGAGCGTCGGATCCCTGCGGACCACGAAGACCTTGATGGCTTCACCCTGCTTCTCGTCCGGCACGCCCACCGCCGCGCATTCCACCACGCCCGGGCACAGCGAGATCACGTTCTCGAGCTCGTTGGGGAACACGTTGAAGCCGCTCACCAGGATCATGTCCTTCTTGCGATCGACGATGCGGCTGTAGCCGTCTTCCTGCATCACCGCGATGTCGCCGGTGCGCATGAAACCATCGGCGGTGAAGGCCGCCGCAGTCTCGGCCGGCTGGTTGTAGTAGCCCTTCATCACGTTCGGTCCCTTGATGCAAAGTTCTCCCGGCTGGTCGACGGGCAGTGAATTTCCTTCGTCGTCCTTGATCGCGATCTCGATGCTGGGCAGCGGCAGGCCGATCGTTCCGGTGAACTCGGTGTTCGACACCGGGTTGTTCGTGCCGATCGCGCAGGTCTCGCTCATGCCCCAGCCTTCGATCATCGGACAGCCGGTGGCCTCGAACCAATTGCGCGCCGTGCCTTCGGAAGCGGCCATGCCGCCGGCCTGCGAGACGAAAAGCGTCGAGAAATCGATCGACTTGAACTCCGGATGCATCAGCAACGCATTGAACAAGGTGTTCACCGCGGGCAGCATGTGGAAGGGCCGCTTCTTCAGCACTGCGATGAACTTGTTGAAGTCGCGCGGATTCGGAATCAGCGTCATGTGCGAGCCCTGGCGGATCACCAGCAGGCACAGCGTCAGCGCGAAGATGTGATACAGCGGCAGCGCCGCGATGCTGTTGACCTTTGCCAGATCGCCGGCGCGCGACAGCGCCGGCGTGAACCAGGCTTCGGCCTGCAGCGTGGCCGCGACGATGTTGCGATGGGTCAGCACCGCGCCCTTCGACAGGCCGGTCGTGCCGCCTGTGTACTGCAGGAAGGCAATGGAGTCGAGGGTGCTCTGGTCCGGTCCCAGCGTACGGCCGCGCCCCTCCGAAATCACCTGGTTGAACGGCGTCACGCTGCGCCCGTCGCTCAAGGGCAGCTTGTAGGCAGGCACCAGCTTGGCGAGATGCCGCACGGCCATGGTGATCCAGGCGCCGTACAAGCCGCCGAGCAGATCGCCCATCGACGTCATGACCACGTGCTTGACCGGCGTGCGCTCGATCACCTTCTCGAGTGTCGACGCGAAGTTCTCGAGGATGACGATGGCCGTCGCGCCCGAATCCTTCAGCTGGTGCTCCAGCTCCCGCGCCGTGTACAGCGGATTCACGTTGACGCAGGTGTACCCCGCGCGCAGCACGCCGCACATGGTGACCGCGAACTGCGGAATGTTCGGCAGCATGATCGCTACCCGCGCACCCGGCTCGAGCCCGCGCGACTGCAGCCAGGCGCCCAGCGCCTTCGACAGCGCGTCGAGTTCGCCGTAAGACATCCAGCGCTCCATGCAGACCGAGAACGGCCGGTCGGCATAGCGGGCGAAGGCTTCGTCGAACATCTGGGGCAGCGAGCGGTACTGCTCCGGATGAATCTCATGCGGCACGCCGGCCGGATAGTTCTGTCGCGCGGAAGATGTGGTCTGCATGCAAGCTCCTTTGGCGCGGATTGTGGAAGGCACTCTGCCTCCGCGACCAGCGGGCTTGTCCTAGGGCAAGGGCGTGCGCTGTCGCGCGCGCGATAGCTGCGCACGACAGCAGCCGCGAACAACCCTTCGGAGTTTCAGGCCTTGCCGGACTCGCCCGGCAGCAGCACTCCGGCCTCGATGTCGGTCGCGACCTTCAGCGACTCGTACAGCGGCGTGAAATCGGGCTCCGTGAGGTCGAACAGCTGCCTGAAGCTGTCGATCACGAAGTAGTTCGCCTGGTAGGTGTCGATCTTGTAGCGCGTGCGCATGGTGCGCAGCAGGTCCAGCGGCAGGCGTCGCGGCTCGTCGCTGAGCACGGCGTGCCTGAGTTCGCCCACCGAGCTGAGGATGCCCGCGCCGTATGCGCGCAGGCCGTCCGGCTGGCGGATCAGGCCGAACTCCACCGTGTACCAGTAGAGCCGCGCGAGCTTCTCGCCCGCGCCGAGCTCGTGCGCCTTGATGCCGCCCTGGCCGTAGCGCTGCACGTAGTCGGCGAAGGTCGGGTCGAACAGCATCGGCACGTGGCCGAACAGGTCGTGGAACACGTCGGGCTCGACGATGTAGTCGAACTCCTCGGGCTTGCGGATCCAGTCGGTCACCGGAAACTTGCGGTTCGCCAGCAGCGTGAAGAAGGGCAGCTCCGGAATCAGCCCCGGCACCGCGACGATCTCCCAGCCCGTGGCGCGGTGCAGGCGCTCGTTGAGCTCGTCGAAGCGCGGGATGCGGTCCTTCACGCCCAGCGAGGGCAGCGCCTTGATGAAGGCGTCGCAGGCCAGCCCCGGCAGCTGCGCCACCTGCCGCTCGTAGAGGCGGCGGTAGGTGTCGTGGTCGGCCGGCGTGTAGCTGGCCCAGTCCTGAGGGCAGGTGTAGTCGGCCAGCACCGCGCCGCCGCGCGAGTAGTCGCCGCGCGGCGGGCGGTCCGAGGCGCCATAGACGGCGGGGGTGACAACTGCGGCGGCGGGGGAGTCCATAGAAAAGCGGTCTCGGAGAAAGAAGGGTTACTTGAGCCAGCGGTCCATCGTCCGCTGGAAGTCGCCGCCGGCCTGCTGCAGATGCAGCCACTGATCGACGTACGACTTGAAAGCCACGTCGTCGCGCGGCAGCATCCAGGCCATTTCGCCGTACTGGAGCGGCTTGTCGGGGTTGACCGCGCACAGGCCCGGCTTGAGCTTCTGCTGCGTGATGGCCTCGGCCGCCTCGGTGACGAACACGTCGGCGCGGTTGGCGAGGATCTCGTCGAAGATCGTCACGTTCTCGCCATGCAGCGTGAGCTTGGCCTGCTTGAAGTTGGCGCGGGCGAAGCGCTCGTTGCTGCCGCCCGGGTTGAAGATGACGCGCACCGACGGCTTGTCGATGGCCGCCACGCTCTGGTACTTGGCCACGTCGGCGCAGCGCGCGATGGGCGTCTTGCCGTTGACCATGTAGGGCGTGCTGAAGAAGGCGGCTTCTGCCGGTCGGTGGTGACCGACACGCCGCCTACGGCGATGTCGCACTTGCCGGCGCTCAGGTCGGGCAGCAGGTTGGCCCAGGTGGTCTTGACCCACTCGGGCTTCGCGCCGAGGCTGGCGCTGAAACCCGCCATCAGGTCGACGTCGATGCCTTCGAAGGCGCCGTCGGGCTTCTGGAAGCTGAAGGGCTTGTAGTCGCCCGGCGTGCAGATGCGCAGCACCGCGGCCTTCTGCACGGAGTCGAGGTGCGAGGCGCCGGCCGCCGGCGCGGCCGCGGGCGCCATCGCGCAACCCGAAAGAAGCGCGGCAGCCGCCGCGATGAAAGTCAGACCGATCGAAGGCGTACAGCTGCGCATGCGTGCTCCAGAGGCAGGTAAATAAGGGAAGGGGCCCTTATTTTGCGGCGCTCAGCACGCCGCGGCGCATCTGGTCGAGCTCGATGCTCTCGAACAGCGCCTTGAAGTTGCCGTTGCCGAAGCCGTCGTCGCCCTTGCGCTGGATGAACTCGAAGAAGATCGGTCCGAGCTGGTTCTCGCTGAAGATCTGCAGCAGCAGGGCGTCCTTCTTGCCGTCGATCAGGATCTTTCGCTTCTGCAGCTCCGCCACGCTTTCGCCGTGGCCGGGAATGCGCTTGTCGACCAGCTCGTAGTAAGTGTCGATGGTGTCCAGCAGGGTCACGCCGTTGGCTCGCAGCGCGTCGACCGTCTTGTACAGGTCGTCCGAGCCCATGGCGATGTGCTGGATGCCTTCGCCGCGGTACATGTCCAGGTATTCCTGGATCTGGCCGGCCTGCTCCTTGCCTTCCTCGTTGATCGGGATGCGGATCTTGCCGCAGGGGCTGGTCATGGCCTTGCTCTTCACGCCCGTCACCTGGCCTTCGATGTCGAAGTACTTGATTTCGCGGAAGTTGAAGAGCTTTTCGTAGAAGCCGGCCCAGACGTTCATCCGGCCGCGGTACACGTTGTGCGTCAGATGGTCGATGTAGGTCAGGCCGTTGCCGAACGGCGAAAGCGCCTGTTCCGGCGTAACGCCCGGCAGTGCCTCGAAGTCGACGTCGTAGAAGCCGATGTTGCCGATGTCGCCGGGCTTCGCGCCGTTCTTGCCGGGCCAGCGGTCCACCAGGTAGATCAGGCTGTCGCCGATGCCCTTGATGGCGGGGATGTTCAGCTCGCCGGGGCCGGCCTTATCGGCGAAGCCCCATGCGCCGAGTGCCGTGGCGCGTTCGTAGGCTTGCTTGGCATCCTGCACGCGGAAGGCGATGGCGCACACGCTCGGACCGTGCTCGCGCGCGAACTTCTGCGCGAAGGAGTCGGGTTCGGCGTTCAGGATGAAATTGATGGTGCCCTGGCGATAAAGAAGCACATTCTTGTGGCGGTGCTTGGCCACGGCCCTGAAGCCCATGCGCTCGAACACCTTGCCCATGGCGGCCGGATCGGGTGCCGCGTACTCGATGAATTCGAAGCCGTCGGTGCCCATGGGGTTCTCCCAGGGTGTGAAGGCGGGTGCGTCGGCTTGGCTCATGTGCGGTCTCCGGTGGGTGGGAATTGAATGAATGGGCGCGAAATCGGCCGGTCATGCAATGTAGGCCGGATGTCTCTCAGGTTTTCTGCGTTTCCACGCGCATGCGGTGGCCTTGGCGCAGTAAAACTGCAAGAATGGAGAAATGGAAGCACTGGACAAGATTGATAGGCTCATTCTGCGCACGCTGCAAGCAGACGGCCGCGCCACCTACGACCAGATCGCCGAGCAGGTGAGCCTGTCGCCCAGCGCCGTGCTGCGGCGGGTCAAGCGGCTGGAAGAACACCGCGTGATCGACCGCTACGTGGCCCTGGTCCAGCCCGAAGCCGTCGGCCTGGGGCTGACCGCCTATCTCAACGTGCGGCTCGAAAAGCACACCGAGACCCACAAGCGCAACCCCATGGACCTGTTCCGCGCCAGCGTTCAGACCTGGCCCGAGGTGGTCGAATGCGCCGCCCTCACCGGCGACATGGACTACCTGCTGCGCGTGGTGGTGGCCGACATGGCCCACTACAGCCGCTTCATCATGGACACCCTGCTCAAGCACCCCAGCGTGGAAGACTGCAAGACCAGCTTCGTGCTGGACCGTGTCAAAGCCACAACAGCTGTGCCCGTTTAGCCACATCCCGGTTGCGTGAGCGCCACGCACTCTGGGACTGGGTCACGAATGTGTCTTGGGATTGACCTTGTAGACTTGTTGTTTAAGGGAAAACCCTTAAAGTTGGGCCATGCTTACCGCCAAGACCCTTCTCAAGGCGTCTCTCGGCATTGGCTCTTTCCTGAAAGCGCCGATGGTCGAGGCGCAACCACGCGCAGTCAGTGCGCCTCAACCGGTGATGGTGCCAATCCGCTCGATCGGCCCCCGCGAACGCGAGCGCATCGCGCGCCACCTGCTCGATCTCACCCCGCACGACCGCTACCTGCGCTTCGGCTACGCGGCGGCCGACGAGCAGATCCAGCGCTACGTCGACAGCCTCGACTTCGAGCGCGACGAGCTCTTCGGCATCTACAACCGCCGCCTCGACCTGATCGCGATGGCGCACCTGGCCTTCGCCCCCGGCGACCAGCACAGCGACTGCGCCGAGTTCGGCGTTTCCGTGTCCGCCCATGCCCGCGGACGCGGCTACGGCGCCCGCCTGTTCGAGCGCGCCGTGGTCGTGGCGCGCAACGAAGGCGTGGGCATGCTCTTCATCCATGCGCTGAGCGAGAACGCCGCCATGCTGAAGATCGCCCGCAACGCAGGCGCCACCGTGGTGCGCAGCGGCGCCGAAGCCGAGGCTCACCTCGAACTGCCCAGCGCCACCTTCGACAGCCGCATGAGCGAGATCGCTTTGGAGCACTACGCGGCCGTCGACTTCGCCCTCAAGAGCCGCGCCAAGCAGTTCTGGGCCTTCCTGGCCAGCCTGCAGGAAGTGCGCAGCGGCATGCGCGACGCGAGAAAGAAGTCGGCGCCCTGAGCTGTGCGGCCCCGGCGGCCGCCCGGCCCCGACCCCTCGGAAGGGCCCGGTAGAGCGTGTCACACGCAATCCGGTATCCTTGTCCCTCCTCAACTCCGCCCTCCTGCAGTGGCCGAACCTCACCCTGAACGCGCTCCCGTCGAACGGGAAGACAAGCGCAGCTTTCTCCAGAAACTCGCCGAATTCATCCACCCCGGCCCTGATTCGCGCGACGAGCTGATCGAAACCCTGGCAGACGCCGAGGACAACGAGGTGATCGGCGCGGAGTCGCGCGTGATGCTCGAAGGCGTGCTGCGCATGGCCGACATGACCGCCGGCGACGTGATGGTCGCCGCGCCGCGCATGGACCTGGTGAACATCGACGCGCCTTTCGACGCGCTGCTGCACCTGGTCATCGACACCGCGCACTCGCGCTTCCCGGTGTACGAGGGCGAGAAGGAAAACATCATCGGCATCCTGCTCGCGAAGGACCTGCTCAAGCTGCAGCGCGCGCCGGGCCTGAACATCCGCGCGCTGCTGCGCCCGGCCACCTTCGTGCCCGAGAGCAAGGGCCTGAACGACCTGCTGCGCGAGTTCCGCGGCAACCGCAACCACCTGGCGATCGTCATCGACGAGTTCGGCCGCGTGGCCGGCCTCATCACCATCGAGGACGTGCTCGAGCAGATCGTCGGCGAGATCGAGGACGAGTTCGACATCGCCGAGGACGAGGGCGACATCTTCGGCCTGGCCGACCACACCTACCGCGTCTCGGGCGACACGCCCATCGAGCGCGTCGCCGAGGCCTTCGGCATCGTGTTCGACGAAGAGCAGCTCAGCGAAGACTTCGACACCATCGGCGGCCTGATCGCGCACGAGATGGGCCACGTGCCCAAGCGCGGCGAGCACCATGCGATCGGCGGTTTCGACTTCGTGGTGCTGCACACCAAGGGCGGCGCGGTCCGCTGGTTCAAGGTGTCCCCGGCACGCGGCGGCGACGCGGCCGACTGATGGCTCGCGCGCCGGCTTCCTCCTTCGCCTCCTTCTTTCGTCCGCTCGGTTTCGTCGCCGCCGGGCTCGCGCAGGCGCTCTCGATGGCCTCGCCGGTCGACGGCAAGCCGCTTTGGTGGCTGCAGCTGCTGTCGCTGGGCGCCCTGGTGTGGCTGCTCGACGGACTCCGCGTCCAAGGTGCCGGCTGGCGCCGCGCCGGATTGCACGGCTGGCTGTTCTCCACCGCGTGGCTCACCGGCAGCTTCTGGTGGCTCTTCATCTCGATGCACACCTACGGTGGCCTGCCGGCACCGCTGGCAGCCATCGCCGTGCTCGCGCTGGCTGCCGCGCTGGGTCTCTACTACGCGGTCGCCGCTGCATGGTTCGTGGTGAAGGGGCCGCGGGGGCGGGTGGCGGGCGCGCTGGTCTTCGCGGCGCTCTGGACGCTGGCCGAGCTGGTGCGCGGCAGCTGGTTCACTGGCTTCCCGTGGGGCGCGGGCGGCTATGCGCACGTGGAAGGCCCGCTCGCCGCGCTCGCGCCGTGGGTGGGCGTGTACGGCATCGGCGCCGCGGCGGCGCTGGCCGTTGCGCTGGTCGCGCTGCATCGTCCGCTGCGCATCGCGGAGGCCGTCCCAGGCATCGTGCTGATCGCGCTCGTGTTCGCCGTGCCCAACCTCGTGCCCGCGCTTCGCGACGACGTGCGGGGCGACAAGGGCGCTGCGGGCAGCCTGAGCGTCGCGCTCCTGCAGGGCAACATCCCGCAGGACGAGAAGTTCATTCCCGGCGGCGGCATCGAGACTGCGCTGAGCTGGTACGGCGAGCAGCTGCGCGATGCGAAGGCTTCGCTCGTCGTCACGCCCGAGACCGCCTTGCCGCTGCTGCCGCAGCAGTTGCCCGTTGGCTATCTCGAAGCGATCAAGGCCCGCTACAGCCAGGGCAGCCAGGCCGCCATCGTCGGCCTGCCGCTGGGCGGGCAGGGCACCTACAGCAACGCGGTGCTGGGGTTCCGCCCCGGCGACGAGCAGCCCTACGCCTACAGCAAGCACCACCTGGTGCCCTTCGGTGAATTCATCCCGCTGGGCTTTCGCTGGTTCATCCAGATGATGAATATCCCGCTGGGCGACTTCGCGCGCGGCGGGCTCGCCCAGGCGCCCTTCGTCTGGCAGGGCCAGCGCATCGCGCCGAACATCTGCTACGAGGACTTGTTCGGCGACGAGATCGGCGCGAACTTCCGCGACGAGGCCACGGCCCCCACCATCCTGCTCAACGTGAGCAACATCGCCTGGTTCGGCGACACGGTGGCCATCGACGAGCACCTGTCGATCTCGCGCATGCGCGCGCTGGAGTTCGCGCGGCCGATGGTGCGCTCCACCAACACCGGCGCGACCGTGGTGATCGACGCCCAGGGCCGCGTGACGCACGAGCTGCCGCGCCTCACGCGCGGCGTGCTCGAAGCGAACGTGGAAGGCCGTCGCGGCCTCACGCCCTTCGCGCGCTGGGTGGCGCCCTTCGGCCTCTGGCCGCTGTGGCTGCTGGCCATGGCCATCGTGGCGGTGGCCTGGGTGCAGGGCCGCCGCCAGAACTGAAACCGGTCAGGCTGCCGAAGCCGCCTTCACCGGCCAGTCGCGCAGCTTGCCCGGGTTCAGCAGCCCCAGCGGGTCGAAGCGCTTCTTCACCTCGATGACTTCCGGCGGCAGCGGCCCGCCGGCCTTGCCGTCTTCGACGATGTTCACGTGCGGGTTGTTGATGTGCACGCCATGCTCGCGGTGGATGCGCATGATCTCCTGCAGCCGCTCCTCGGTGCTGAAGCGCACCAACTGCAGCCCGCTGCAGGTCATGAGGCCGGCCACGTTGCGCAGGAACTCGATGTGCATCATCACCTCGCCCTGCTCACCGCCCAGCAGCTTCTCCATCTCGATGACCTGCTCGACGTGCCGGCCCGGAACGAAGCCGCTCTGCAGGTAGGTGAGGTTCGGATCGATCTTCAGCGCATGCAGCGTCGTGTGGTTCCAGGTGAATTCCATCAGCGTGCGGTTGCTCTTCTGCACCTCGGCCGCCATCTTGCGGTAGCCGACGGTGCCGCCGTGGGCCTCCACCAGCTGCAGCATCGCGGGCTCGCACGACTCGGCCACCAGCGACAGCACCGTGTGGCAGCCCTTGGGCAGGTGCGCGGCGAGCTGCGCCAGATGGTCGGAGATCGGTGCTGCGAAGAAGGTGACGCCGCGCTTCACGATGCCCGGCGCGTGCGCGAGCTTGTCGGCGAAGTGCAGCGCGCTTTCGAAGTCGCCGAAGGTCACCAGCGTCTCGAGCCAGGGATGCGCGGGCGCCAGCGCGATCTCCAGCTCCAGCACGAGGCCGTTGGTGCCCCACAGGTGGTGCATGCGCATCGCGTCGGGGCCACGCAGCTCGACGACCTGCGGCTCGGCCTCGATGGTCATCGCCCGGATGCCAATCACGTTGCCCGGCGCGCCCAGCGGCCCGTAGTTGATGGAGCCCACGCCGCCGAAGCCGCCGCCGAAGAGGCCGCCCAGCGTCGCGCTGCGGTAGGTGGAGGGCACGCAGCGCAGCTCCTGCCCCGTGGGCTTGGTCTGCTTCTCGAGTTCACCGAGGCGGATGCCGGCCTGCGCGCGAGCCACGCCGGGGCGCACCCACAGGCAGCCGTTGTAGCCCGTCATGTCGAGCACCACGCCGCCGGCCAGCGGCGTGGTCTGGCCGTAGTTGCCGGTGCCGCTGCCGCGGATGGTGATGGGCACGCAGCGGCGCGCGCAGGCGCCGACCACCGCGCGGATCTCTTCCTCGGTGCGCGGCCGCACGACCACGTCGGCGCGCTTGTCCTTGAGCTGGCGTACCAGCACGGGGCTGAACCAGGAGAAGTCGGAGGACAGCCGCGTGACGCGGCTCTCGTCGGTGATCCAGTCGAGGTCGGGCAGTTCGAGCAGCAGCTGCTCGATGGCGGAAACAGGGGCGTTCATGGTCAAGGTTCAATCCTGGGAAAGTTCGCTCGCATGCCACGAGCCCAGCGCCAGCTTGGTGAGCCAGGCCATCAGCACGAAGAGCGCGACACCGGTGAGGGAAATGAGCAGCAGCGCCGCGAACATGCGCGGGATGTTCAGCTGGAAGCCCGCCTGCAGGATCTGGTAGGCCAGCCCCGCGCCCGAGCCGCCGGTGCCCGCGACGAACTCCGCCACCACCGCGCCGATCAGCGCGAGACCGCTGGAGATGCGCAGGCCGCCGAAGAAGTACGGCAGCGCGCTCGGAATGCGCAGCCGCACCAGCTGCTGCCAGCGCGTCGCGCGGTTGAGCTTGAAGTAGCTCTGCAGGTCGGGGTCGATGCTGCGCAGGCCCAGCGTGGTGTTGCTGATGATCGGGAACAGCGCCACCAGCGCGGCGCACACCGTCATCGCCGCCACCGGGTTCTTCACCCAGATGATGATGAGCGGCGCCACCGCCACGATGGGCGTCACCTGCAGCAGCACCGCGTACGGGAAGAGCGCGGTCTCGATGCGCTTGCTCTGCACGAACAGGAACGAGATCAGCACGCCCGCCACCGTGGCCAGCAGGAACGACAGCACCGTGATCTTCAGCGTGACCAGCAGCGCGTTGCCCAGCGGCGCCCAGTCGGTCACCAGCGTCTGCATCATCAGGTAGGGCGAGGGCACCAGGTAGGGCGGCAGCTCCATCGCCACCACCAGCCATTGCCACAGGGCGATCAGCACCACGCCGATCAGCACCGGGTAGAGCACGCGCTGCACGCGCGGCTGGGCCAGCAGGGGAAGGGTCTTGGCAGTCATCGCGCGGCCTCCTCGTCGGTGCTGCTGGCGCGCAGCAGGCTGTCCTGCAGCTGCTTGGCGTAGCGTGCGAATTCGGGCGTGACCATGAAGTCGGCGCTGCGCGGATAGGGCTCGTCGATGCGGAACTCCTCCACCACGCGGCCGGGCCGAGCGGCCATCATGACCACGCGGCTCGACAGGAACACCGCCTCGTGGATCGAGTGGGTCACGAAGATCACCGTGAGCTTCTTCTTGCGCCACAGCTCCAGCAGGTCGGCGTCGAGCTTGTGGCGCGTGATCTCGTCGAGCGCGCCGAAGGGCTCGTCCATCAGCAGCAGGTCGGGCTGCGTGACGAGGCCGCGCGCGATCGACACGCGCATCTGCATGCCGCCCGAAAGCGCGCGCGGCAGCGCATCGGCGAATTTCTCCAGGCCCACGAGCTCGAGCGATTCCATCACCCGCGCATCGGCCTCCTTGCGCGGCACGCCGGCCAGGTCCAGCGGCAGCCGCACGTTGGTGCGCACGCTGGCCCACGGCATCAGCGTGGGCGACTGGAACACGAACGACATCTTGTGCGAGCTCTCGTGCAGCTGCGCCACCGGCCGGCGCCACACCAGCAGGCGGCCGTCGCTGGGCTCGAGCATGCCCGCCACCATCTTCAGCAGCGTGCTCTTGCCGCAGCCCGAGGGGCCGAGCAGGGTGACGAACTCGCCTTCGGCGATGGACAGGTCCACCGGCAGCAGCGCCTGCGTGCCGTTGGGATACGTCTTCTCGGCCGAGAGCACTTCCACCGCCGGAACGGCGGGTGCGAAATCGGGCGGGGGCGCCAGCGTGTGGGGATCGATGCGATTCACGATGTGAGTTCTCCGATACGTAGCTGCGTGAAAAATGCGCAATGGCGCGTCGCGGCCTCTTCGTGAAACACCGCGGAACCGGCTTTGCCGGGCCGCAGGTGTTGCCCCCGGTAGGGGGTTGGCGAAGCGACACGAAGTGCGCGCAGCCTGGGGGCGAGCATCAAGGAATGACCTTGGCGTCCTTGACGAACTCGGTCGTGTAGGTCTTGGCCAGTTCGACCTTGGCGGGGTCGAGCAGCTTCGCGCTCACCAGGAAGTCGTAGCTCGCCTTCGCACGCGCATCCGTCATCACGCCGATGCCGAGCTTGGCCGCGTCGCCGCCGGTGACCATGCCCATCTCCTTGAGCTTGGCCACGCTGTAGGCCAGCTGGTCGTCGGTCATGTTCGGGTTGTCTTTCTTGATGAGCGCGTTGGCGGGCGCGGGATCGGCGAGGTAGCTCTTCCAGCCCTCGGCCGAGGCCTTCACGAAGGCGGCGACCTGCTTGCTGCGGTCCTTCACCGTCTTCTCCATGCACGACACGGTGGTCGCGTAGGCCGGGAAGCCGTGGTCGCTGAACATCAGCACGGTGCTCTTCACGCCGGCCTTCTGGATGGCGTAGGGCTCCGAGGTCAGGTAGCCCTGCTGCGCCGCGTTCTTGTCGGCCACGAAGGGCTGGATGTTGAAGGTGTAGGGGCGGGTCTGCTCATCGGTGAAGCCGAACTTGGCCTTCAGCCACGGCCAGTAGCCGCGCTGGGCCTGTGCGCCGATCAGCAGCGTCTTGCCCTTGAGGTCCTCGAACTTCTTCACGTCGTCATGGGCGATCAGCACCTGCGGGTCCTTCTGGAAGAAGGCCGCCACGTTGACCACCGGCACGCCGCCTTCGCGCACCTGCATCATCTGGATGTCGCTAGAACCCATGATGCAGTCGGCCTGGCCGGCGGCCATCATCTGCGTGATGTTGACCTGCGGGCCGCCCATCTTGATGGTCACGTCGAGGCCGTACTTCTTGTAGATGCCCTGTGCCACCGCCTGGTAGAAGCCGCCGTGCTCGGCCTGGGCATACCAGTTGGTCATGTAGGTGAACTTGTCCTCGGCCTGGGCGGGCGCGGTGGCGAGGAAGGCGATGGCGGCGGCGCCGGCGATGGACAGTGCGAAGGAGCGCATGGAGACCTCTCTAGGGCAGGGGAGTTGAAGAAGACGAAAGAAAAAGAAGAAGCGGCCGTTGCAAGAAGTGGGCTCAGGCCGGCTGGAAGCTCTGCTGGATGAAGCCCTGCTGGTGCCCGCGCTCCCAGGTGGCCTCTTCGCGCACCACCCAGCGCAGCGCGTGCAACTCGGTCAGCGCCTGCACCCAGCTGTCGGAGAGCGTGTCGAGAATGGCTTCGCCCTGCTCGCGCGTGGCGGTGGTCGGGTCGCCGATCACGCCGCTCGGGCCGAAGTCGCGCGAGGTCCATGCGCAGGCGGGGCGACCGTCGGCCGACAGCAGCTTGATCGGGAAGGGCGGCGGAAAGTTGGCGACCGCGTGTTCCATGTGCACCGTCTCGGGTGCGAGTGCGAGCATCAGCGCGGTCTCGGAATGGCCGGCGTGCATGGCGAGCTTCTTCTCCTGCTCGCTCACCTGCTTGCTGGCCGCGCTCGGCAGGCGCGACACGCCGTGCGGCACCACCACGAAGTCGCCGTGGCGCAGGCGGAGCTCGCGCGCCGCCATCTCCAGCACCTGCGGCTGCCCGCCGTGGCCGTTGGCGAACAGCAGCTTGCGAAAGCCCGAGCGGTAGACCGACTCGCCGATCTCGATCACGGTCGACAGCAGCGTGGTGCCGGTCAGCGTCATCGTGCCGGGAAAGTGCAGGTGCTCTTCCGACTTGCCATACGTGATGGTGGGCAGCGCGAAGGCGCGCACCTCGGCGGGCAGCTTCTCGAGCGCCTTGCCCATCACGCCGGAGCAGATCACGCTGTCGACCGAGCAGGGCAGGTGCGGTCCGTGCTGTTCGATCGCGCCGCAGGGCAGCACGATGACGGTGTTCTCGCGGTCGGGCAGCGCCGCGATCTCGGTCCAGCTCAGGTAGGGCAGGAAGCGGTGGGGCGGAATGTAGCCGTGGAGCATGGGAGGGTCTTTCTGGAGGAGTCGTTATCGGGGGAGGAACGGCGCGGGGTCGCCTTGCGTGACGCGGCCTTCACGCAGTACCACGCGGCCGGCGGTGCGCGAGGGCCAGCCGTGGCGGTCGGCCTGCGTGAACAGCACCAGGTCGGCGCCCTGGCCCACCAGCGTCGGCTGCGCGGCCGGGGCTTCGCGCCGCAGCCAGTCGCCGCGGCACAGCGCCTGCGACCAGTCGTCGAAGGGCTCGTCGAGCTGCGCCACCAGCGCGGCCGTGCCCAGCGCCTCGACCGGGTCGAAGCTGCCGACGCGGCAGAAAGGGTCTTGCACGTTGTCGCTCGCGAACAGCAGCGGAATGCCGCGCTCGCGCGCTTCCTTCACCAGCGTGATGCCGCGCAGGCGCGGCGTGCGGCCGGTGACGGCGTCCTGCAGCAGCAGGTTGGTGGCGGGCAGCGACACCACCGTGATCGGCGCGCGCGCCACCGCGTCGAGCGTGGCCAGGGCCTGCGCCTCGGGCTGGGCCGCGAGCGCGCAGATGTGGCCGCAGACCACGCGGCCCTGGTAGCCGATCTCGTTCAGGATGCGGGCCGTGGTCTGCAGGCCGACGGCCGATGCGTTGAGCTCCTCGTCGACGTGCAGGTCGATGTCGAGGTCGCAGGCCTGCGCCGACACCAGCAGGTTGCGCAGCGCGTTCTCGCTCCAGTTGGTGGAGTGCACGAAGCCGCCGAGCAGCGCATGCGGTCCGGTGGCCTTCACCTGCCTGGCGAGGCGCATGGCCTGCGCGGCGTCTTCGAAGAGCGGCAGCTTGATGAGGCTCACCTGCTCCAGCCGCACCCGGCTGGCCCACTCCTGCGCCAGCTCGGCCATCACCGGCCAGGCCATCGGCACCGATTCGGGCTCCCACCAGTCGACGTGCGTGCGCAGGTGCGAGGTGCCGCATTCCCAGGCCCACTGCAGGCCGCGCGAGGCGCGCTCGCGCACGTCGGCGGGCGTCCAGTGCACGCGGTCGGCGAGCATCGCGTCGATGGCGCCGAGCAGGCCGGGCTGCACCTGCTTCATGCGCGGCAGGGTGAAGGCCTTGTCCAGGTGCGTGTGGGCGTCGACGAAGCACGGCAGGGCGAGCGCGCCGTCGAGGTTCCAGGCCGAAGGAGGCGACTCGGCCGTGGCGGGCTGCACCGATCGCACGCGGCCGGCCTCGATCGCGATGCGCGCGAGCTCCGGCACGCCGTCGCGCTGCGGCCAGTCCGCGGGCAGCAGCCAGCGGGGCAGCCGCACGTTGTCGAGCAGGGCGGGCGCGCTCATGCGAAGCGCGCCATCGCCTGGCCCACGCGTGCCATGAAGCGCTTGAGCTGGGGCTCGGTCGCGACGTTCATGTGGTAGTGGGCGTGGTAGTCCACCTTGGCGCGCCGGCCGGTCAGCCGCAGCATGTACCGCGTGACGATCTTGCGCGGCGGGTCGCCCATGTACATGGCCATCCAGCGCGGCCGCCCGTAGGTGACGACGGCGCTGATGCGCTTGATGTGCGTGAGCATCGGCTTGACGTTGGCCGGGTCGCTGATGTCGAAGGCCACGCCCGGCATGAAGAGCCGGTCGAAGTAGCCCTTGAGCATTGCCGGCAGGCCGAAGCACCAGGTCGGAAAGCAGAACACGATGCCCTCGGCCCACTGAAGCCGCTCCACGTAGGGCTTCAGCGGCAGCTGGTTGGAAGGCACGTCGTGGTAGCCCAGGCGCTCCTCGCGCGAGAGCACGGGGTTGAAGCCTTCGGCGTAGAGGTCGCAGTCGTCCACCTCGTGCCCGGCCGCGCGCAGGTTCTTCAGAACCTCCTGGTGCAGGGCGGCGTGGAAGCTGGTTTCGACCGGATGGCAGTAGACGACGAGCACGCGCATGGTGTGTTTGACCGCTTAATCAGAGCAAGTGGTCAGGTTATGCAAGCGACGTGCCAGTGCCGCCGCACCGGGTTGGGGCGGCGTGGTAAGGGCGCTACGGAACTGTCGAGAAGGTGCTGGGAGGGTGGCCGAATTTCGTAACAAAAGTCACGCAAGGCCGGGAAACGAGCGCATGAATGGCCGAATTTCTTCGGCCACGTAACAACAATTCACTCTTTCTTCCAATTGTTAACTAAAATTCACAGTCCCAATTTGTGAACTTTGGGCCTCATTTCTCTCTTCATCAACCGTTCGATACCCGAGAGTCCGTCATCATGAAAAAAACTTCCCTCATCGTCGCAGCCGTTCTTGCAGTCACCACCAGCGCAGTCTTGGCAGCCACGAGCCCGGCCACTGCCACGTTCCAGGTTCTGATCACCGTTGCCAAGGCTTGCTCGGTGACGGCGGGCTCGGGCTCCAACATCAACTTCAACACGGTCGATTCCTCCGCCACCAACCTGAGCGCCAGCAGCAACATCAGCGTGACCTGCTCCAAGTCGACGCCCTACAACATCGGCCTGCTGCCCTCGAACAACAGCACCACCGGCGCCGGCGCTATGGGCAATACGGGCACTGACACCATCCCCTACCAGCTGCGCTCGGTGAGCGCCACCGGTGCGATCTGGGGCAGCACGGCCACGTCCACCGCGGTCGGCAACGGCGTGGCCGGAACCGGCACCGGCGCGGCCCAGTCGATCCCCGTGTGGGCCACCGTCGCGAGCGTCAACGTGACGCCTGGCTCCTACTCCGACACCGTGACCGTCCAGGTCAACTACTGATCGGTTGCTGACCGTGCACCGCCTGCTGCGCCACACCCTTGCCCTCGCGTTCGCCCTGCTGGCGCACGCGGCCGCTTCGGCCAGCGGTCTGCAGGTCTCGCCGGTCACGCTGACGTTGCAGGCCGCGCAGAACGCCGACGGCCTGTGGCTCAGCAATACCGGCGACGACGTGGTGCACGCGCAGGTTCGCGTCTATCAGTGGTCGCAGGAAGACGGCAACGAAAAGCTCACGCCCTCGCGCGAGCTCCTCGTGAGTCCGCCGATGGTGCAGCTGGCTGCTTCCTCGCGGCAGCTGATCCGCGTCATCCGCACCGGCGTTCCGCCCGGAGCGGTCGAGAATTCCTACCGGGTCATCATCGACGAGCTGCCCGTCGAGATGAAGGAGAAGAAGGGCCTGCAGCTGGTGCTGCGCTACTCGGTTCCCATCTTCATCGCGCCCGCCGGCGCACAGCCGGCCGCGCCTCAACTGAGCTGGTCGCTGCGCCGCGAGGGCAGCCAGGCGATGCTCGAAGTCGCCAACGGCGGCGGCATGCACGCGCAGCTCGCCGATCTGGATTTTGTCGATGCCACCGGCAAGCGCAGCGCGGTGCACGCCGGCCTGATGGGCTACGTGCTGCCGGGGGCGAGCATGCGCTGGCCCCTGAAGACACCCGCGGAAGCCTTTGCCTCCGGCGGCGTCCTGGAAACGAAGATCAATGGCAACGCGACGCAGGAAAAGATCCCGCCACTTCCACGCGTCCGCTGAGCGTCTGCTTCCACTGCTGCTTCTGTCGGGTCTGGCGTCATTCGGCGCTCAGGCCGAGAAGGCTGCAGCCGAACAGGGGCCCTGGCTGGTCGCATCCGCGGCCGAAGGCGACATCACCGGCCCTGGCGGCAGCGACCTCTACCTGGAACTGAGCCTCAACGGCAACCCGCAGGGGCTGGTGCATTTCGGCCTGCGCGGCCGCGAGCTCTGGGCCAGCGCCTCCACGCTGCGGCAGCTGGGCTTCATCCTGCCGCCGGGCGCGTCCGACCCGGTGCGGCTCGACGGCCTTCCCGGCGTGAAGCTCGCCTACGACGCGGTACGGCAGAGCTTGGACATCAACGCTTCCGCCGAGGCGCTGCGCCTTCCCACGACGGTGGTCGACACCTCGACCATCGCCACGCCCAAGGCCAGCGCTTCGCCCGGCCTGCTGCTGAACTACGACCTCTACGGCACGCAGGGCCGGGGCAGCAGCACCAGCCTCAACGCGCTCGCTGAAGTCCGCGCTTTCAGCGGCAGCAGCGTGTTCACCAGCACGATGATGTCGCGCGCCTACCGCTCCGACAACGAGGGCTGGACACACGACTCGGTGCGGCTGGACACCACCTGGAGCCGGTCTTTCCCCGACGACATGCTGACGCTGCGCGTGGGCGACACCACCACCGCGTCGCTGCCGTGGTCGCGCTCCACCCGCATCGGCGGCATCCAGCTGTCGCGCAACTTCTCGCTGCAGCCCTACCGCACGACGACCCCGCTGCCGGCGTTCCTGGGGGCGGCCGCCCTGCCATCGCAGGTGGAGCTCTACATCAATGGCCTGCGCCAGTACACCGGCCAGGTCCCGGCCGGGCCCTTCCAGCTCAACACGGTGCCGAGCATCAACGGCGCGGGCAACGCGCAGGTGGTGCTCACCGACGCCTTCGGCCGCGCCACCACGCTCGACTTCTCGCTGTACGACACGCAGCGCCTGCTGCAGGAGGGCCTGTCCGACTGGTCCGTTGACCTCGGCATGGTGCGCAAGAGCTACGGCCTGCGCTCGAACGACTACGGCAGCGACCCCGCCGCCACCGGCACCTGGCGCTACGGCGTGAGCAACAGCTTCACTCTGGAGGCGCACGGCGAGACCACCAAGGGACTGGTCAAGGGCGGTGTCGGGGGCGCATGGCTCTTCGGGCAGAGCGGTGTCTTCACGGGTGCCGTGGCGCACAGCAGTTATCGCGGCGAGCAGGGCTCCCTGCTCAACCTGGGCTACAGCTGGCGCGACAACCAGTTCAATTTCGCGGTCGAGGGCACGCGCACGCGCGGCGAATACCGCGACGTTGCCTCCCTGTACGGCAGCGCGCCGCCGCGCGGCTCGGGCCGGGCGTCGATCGGCTACAGCACCAAGGACTTCGGCAGCGTCGGCCTGAGCTATCTCTACCTGCGCTATCCGGCGCAGGAGGCGACGCGCCTGGCCAGCGTCTACTGGTTCCGGGCCATCGGGAAGAGCGCCTCGGTGAACGTGAGCCTCAACCAGAACCTGGTCAACCGCCGCGAGCGCAGCCTCTTCGTCGGCTTCACCTGGGCGCTGGACGGCAACATCACGGCCAGCGCCGGCGTCCAGCGCGACAACGGCAAGACCGTCTACACCGCCGACGCGCAGAGCTCGGCACCGGGCGACGGCGGCATCGGCTGGCGCGCGGGCCTGCGCCAGGGCGGCGGCCAGAACGGCGGGCAGGCCGAGATCGACTATCTCGGCCGCTACGGCCGCGCCATGGCCGGCATCAGCGTGCTCGGCGACAACCGCTTCGCCTACGCGGGCGCCACCGGCTCGATCGCGTTCATGGGCGGCCAGCCCTTCGCGTCCCGGCGCATCGACGACGCCTTCGCGGTGGTTTCCACCGACGGCATCGCGGGTGTGCCCGTGAAGCTGGAAAACCGCGATATCGGCACCACGGACGACAAGGGCATGCTGCTGGTGACGCCGCTGCGCTCCTACCAGAACAACCAGCTGTCCATCGACCCGATGCAGTTGCCGGCCGACGTGAGGATCGAGCGTGTGCGGACCTTGGCGACGCCGAGCGACCGCGCCGGCACGCTGGTGCGCTTCGGCATCACGCCGGTCAGCGCGGCCGCTTTGCTGCTGGTGGACGAGGCGGGCAAGCCGCTGCCGCTGGGCAGCCGCGTGCGGGCCAACGGACAGGGCGGCGAACCGGCCCTGGTCGGTTTCGATGGCGCGGTATATCTCGAATCGCTCCAGGCCCACAACACGCTCGACGTGCAGATGCCCGCCGGCGCCTGCCGAACCAGCTTCGACTATCGCAAGGAAGGCGCGGCAGTCCCGCAGATCGGGCCGCTGCGCTGCACCAGGGAGGCCAAGACGCCATGAGTCTTCTGATCCGCACGCTTCAGGCCATGCGCCTGCCCCTGTTCTGCACGCTGCTGTGGCTGCTGTCGGCGGGCAGCGCCCAGGCGTCAATCAATTGCACGGCATCGATGACGGCCGTGGCTTTCGGCACGGTCGACCTGGTCGCCGGCACGGCTGCGCCCGCCAACGCCACGCTGAGCTACACCTGCACCAAGAGCGGCAACACCAACACGACCGAGTACGCCAGGGTCTGCTTCAACATCGGCGACGGCAACGAGGGCCTCACGAACTTCAATCCGCGCGTCATGAAGAACACCGCGGGCGACAGCCTGAAGTTCCAGCTCTACCAGGGGGCGGGCAACACGATCTGGGGCTCGAACGGCAATGCCGCGGTGCCGAATCCATACATCATCAACATCGCCATTCCCGCCCGGTCCACCACCACCTCGGGAACCGCCACGATGCGCGGTGAGTTGCTCGCGGGCCAGAGCACGGCGCCGCCGGGCTCGTACCAGGACAACTTCGCCGGCATCCATACCTCGATCACGCTGACGTCGAGCACGAGCGCGCCCCCGACCACGTGCGGCACGACGCTGGCGGACCAGTTCGCCTTCATCGTCAGCGCCACCATCTCCAAGAGCTGCATCGTCACGGCCGATCCGCTGAACTTCGGCTCCGTCTCGGGCCTGCCGGGCGGCGGCAACGTCGACCAGGTCGGCACCATCTATGTCACCTGCACGACGCCCACCGGCTATACGGTGGCGCTCACGCCGTCCAACAACGTGTCCAACGGGGCCGGGGCGATGACGCCGACGGGGGGCGTGCCCGGCAACACCGACACCGTGCCCTACCAGCTCTACCGCAACTCCGGCCGCACTCTCGTCTGGGGCAACGTCACGGGCACCAACACCTTCGCGGGTACGGGCAGCGGCCAGGTCCAGGCGCTGCCCTTGTATGGCCGCGTCCTCGGCGCCAGCACCAATGTGCGGCCGGACAGCTACATGGACGTGGTCACGGTCGGCGTGACCTATTGAACCCGGGCCGCTCGCCGCGGCCGCAGGGAAAGGGATAAAACGGGACGCCCGCTGGCGAAATGCGGGCAATGCGTGAAGAATGGCGCCTCACGGCCTTCATTTTTCCGCGACTCTGCCGATAAGCCTGACTGGGCATCGACCCGATGCCTCCAGGTTGCGACGAGAGGAGTTCCCATGCCCGGAAACAGGCGAACTGCAAGGGCGGCTGCACTGCGGTCGCCGCGAACGGCACCACCACTGGCGACCGCGGGCGTGCTGCTGCTCCTGCTGCCCTTGCCGCTGCAGCTCAGTTCCGCGGAGCCGGTGCGCGACGCCCAGAGGGCCACGGGCCGCTTCAACATCTCCATCACCGTCCTGCCGACCTTCGAGGTGCGTGAGATCCGGCCGGTGAAAGGCGGGCACGAGTACCGTGTCTGGACCAACATGGCGTCGGTGACCATCAAGGGCCGCGAGTACCGGTTCGACAAGGTCGGTGAAGCAACCTTCGTGGTGCCCGGCACCGATGCCGACGGCCGCGAAAGCCTGGGTACCGCCTTGCACGGCGCCCTCGGTGCGGTGGCTGCGACTGCGGCCGCGAGCGGCGTTGCACCGCAGGCCACAGGCACGGCGGCCGGCGATGGCAGCAATGCCACGCGGGTGACGGTGACCTATTAATTAGTCGAGCCCACCAGCCTGTAGCCGGTTGCGCCGGCGCAGCCTGCATTTCCCTGTGTTCCTGCCGATATCCGGAGGTCGGGCGCCGATGGCGCGCCCGCGCCTCGCGTCCTCGCGACGGACAACAACGGATCGGGCTTCATGACGGGAAATCGGCTTCGACCGGCGCATGCCGCCCTGGCTGCGCTGATGGCGTTTGCGCCGCTGGCGTGCGCGGCGGAGAGCACCGTGGGCACCGGCTCCGCGACGGCACGGGTGCGCCTCGTGGTGGTGGTGCCGCCGGTGTTCCAGGTGCTAGGGGCCACGCAGACCGCCGAAGGGCGCGACTACCTGGTGTGGACCAACATGAGGTCGATCACCATCGGCGGGCGCGAGTACCGCTTCGCGCGGCCCGGCGAGAACACCGTGCACGTCCCCGCGGCGCCTGTCGGCGCCTGGGTGGTGCACGGGCTCTAGGCTTCCGCGCTGTTCGCGCTCAGTCCTGGTTGCCGATCTCGGTGTTGTCCGGCGACAGGCACAGCGCGCCGGTGCAGTTCAGCGACCGGAAAAAGATCGGCTCGTCGGGGTTGCCGAAGTAGCGCAGGCCGGCGGCGGTCTGCTCGTTCGCCTGGATGACGTTGTTCTCCTCGAGGCCGAAGATGGTGTTGTTGGCCTTCGGAAACTCGTACTCGAAGGTGCTCGCCTGCGTCAGGTCCTTCATGTAGAGGAAGAAGCTCGGGCGGTTGCCGTCGGTGTCGGTCAGAAAGCGCTCCTTCAGCAGCCGGTAGCCCAACGCGCCCTGTTCGCGGATCTGCTTCGGGACGTCGGGGAAGTCGCCGCCGACCACGCTCAGCGGGCTGATCACCGCCTTCATCTCGTAGCGAGCCGGGCTGCTCAGGTCCTTGATGAAGAAGTACGCGCTCTCGCCGTTGATCGTTCTGGGTGCGAACCACGGCCTGAAGCCGTTGGCGCCTTGCGCATTGGCGGCGTTCACCATCTCTTCCTTGGCGGTCGGGATCGGGATGGAGTTGTAGTCGTAGGTGGCCGACGAGCCCATGTCCTTGCGATAGAGCACGCCGAACACCGGATTGGTGCCGGGCGGCGGCGTGATCAGCAGCTGCGGCATCAGCTGCACGAAGACCTTGCCCTGCGCGCCCTGGTCCTTCATCTGCTGCAGCAGGCGCGGCAGCAGGTCGTGCTTGAGGATCTCGAGTTCGATCGTCTTGTACTCGTAGGTGTAGGTCGTGTCGACGTCCTTCACCACCATGAACCTGTCCTGCAGGCTCACGATGTTGCCGCCGAGCTGGCCCTCGACATAGCGGTAGCCCGCGGCGCCTTCGCGGTTCAGCAGTGCGATGTAGTCGTCGAAGCGCTTCTCGGGCGGGTCGACGTCGGGGTCGCGGTCCTGCGCGAAAGTCAACCACTTGTAGTGGGCGTTGATGGGCGTCGGATTGGTGCCCGGGCCGGGCTCTTCAGGCGGCGGCTCTTTTGGCGGCTCGTTCGGCGGTGGCTCCTTTGGCGGCGGAGGTATCTGGCTGAAGAGCCCGGGGTCGAAGCTGCTGCCGCCACCCCCGCCGCCGCCACAGGCCACCAGTGCTGCCGTCGCGAGCGCGGCAAAGAACAATCTCGCTTTCATGATCCTCTACTCCTGTTCGTTCGTTGTGATTCGCCGCCGCAAAGCAAGCAAAGAAAGGCTGGGCGGCGAAGCACGCGAAGGTAGGCGCGCGGGCGCGCCCAACACAGTGCACAAAGTCACTGCGTGGCAGGAGACCGCAGGAAAGCGGAGAGAGGATTAAGAAGAAAGGATTGGCCGCACCCGCACCGGGCGCTCAGGCCTCGATTCCGCACCCGTGCAGCACGAAGGCCACCAGCTCGCGCGCGATGGGTTCGCGGTCGAAGGGCGCGTCGGGCGGCAGGCCGAGCATCACGCGGGTCTGGATCGCGTAGTCGGCGTAGCTCTGCGTCATGGCCCAGATGTGCATCAGCAGGAAGCGAGCGTCGAGCGGACGCATCTGCCCGCGCGCGATCCAGCCGTTGATGACGTCGATCTTCTTCTGCGTCCAGGCCCTGGCGTTGGGCCAGTAGCGGTCGAGGTTGCGCCCGCCATCGAGGATCTCGCGGGTGAAGATGCGCGAGATCTCGGGGCTGTCGATGGCGTGGTCGAGCTTCTTGCGGATGTAGTCGCCCAGCACCGTGGCCGGGTCGCTCGCGTCCTCGAAGGAGAACACCACCTTCCAGGCGTGCAGCACCTGCATCAGAAGCTCTTCGTAGAGCTCTTCCTTGCCGGCGATGTAGTAGTGCAGCTGGGGCTTGGTGAGGCCGGCGCGCGCCGCGATGGCCTGGGTCGAGGTGCCCTTGAGGCCGTGCAGGCTGAACTCGGTGACGGCCGCGGTGCGGATCGCCGCCATGATGCGCTCGCGCCCGGGCCTGGCGCGCGACAGGGGCCCGTCGGGCGCGGGCATTTCCTGGGCGGTCGAGACGGGGAGGGCGGCGGGGTCGGCGTTCATGGTGGCGGGTGGGGCGCGGCGTGCTGCGTTCGTGCGCGCGGTCGATGGTAATACCACCCGTAAACACCGCGCCCCGCGCATGACCGCATGCCATGCCGGCATGATCGGGCAGGGCATGCGGGCACGGTTCCTGTATCTTCCTCGCCGCCCCAGGGTGAATCGACATTCAAACGCGGCCGCGTTGGCCCGCCTTGCACCCGGATGCGCGGAGGGCGGCGCAGGCCAGAGTCATCTCTGGTCAAGCCGACCGACAAAGCAGGCGGGTGCAAGGCGGGCCAACCCGAAGGGAAGGACGAATGCCGGGCGCATTGCGGCGTTGCGCCTCGCTTGCGTAGCCGAGCTACGCGGCGCTCGCCGCGCCTTGCACTGCACCCGGCATTCGTCCTTCGCGGCCCCGTTTGAATGTCGATTCACCCTGGAAAGATTCACCTCAACACAGGAGTTCTCCATGTACCTTTCTCCCCGTTTCCGTGCCTTCGCGGCCGGCGCCGCGCTGCTGGCTGCCAGCGCGCTCGCGCAGGCACAGCAGGCGCTGCCCAACGTGGTGATCCTCGCCACCGGCGGCACCATCGCCGGGGCCGGTGCCTCGGCCGTCAACAGCGCCACCTACGCGGCCGCCAAGGTCGGCGTCGAGAAGCTGATCGCCGGCCTGCCGGAGCTCTCCAAGGTGGCCAACGTGCGCGGCGAGCAGGTGTTCCAGGTCGCGTCGGAAAGCCTGACCAACGACAACCTGCTGACGCTGGCCAAGCGCGTGTCGGCACTGTCGAAGCAGTCGGACGTGGACGGCATCGTCATCACCCACGGCACCGACACGCTGGAAGAAACCGCCTATTTCCTCACGCTGACCGTGCACACCAGCAAGCCGATCGTGGTGGTCGGCTCGATGCGCCCGGGCACCGCGCTGTCGGCCGACGGCGCGCTCAACCTGTACAACGCCGTGAACGTGGCGGGCAGCAAGGACGCGATGGGCAAGGGCGTGCTCGTGACGATGAACGACAACATCGACACCGGCCGCGACGTGAGCAAGAACGTCAACATCAAGACCAGCGCCTTCTCCAGCCAGTGGGGCCCGCTGGGCATGATCGTCGAGGGCCGCAACTACTGGTTCCGCGCCCCGGTGAAGCGCCACACCATGAACTCGGAGTTCGACATCGACAGCATCACCGCGCTGCCGCCGGTGGAGATCGCGATGGGCTACGAGGGCGTGAGCTCGGTGGCCATCGACGCCATCGCCAAGAGCGGCGCCAAGGCGCTGATTCACGGCGGCACCGGCAACGGCTCGGTGGCCGACCGCATCGTTCCGAACCTGCAGAAGGCCCGCGCCGACGGCGTGATCGTGATCCGCAGCGCCCGCGTGCCCGACGGCTTCGTGATCCGCAATGCCGAGCAGCCCGACGACAAGTACGACTGGGTGGTGGCGCACGACCTGCGCCCGCAGAAGGCGCGCATCCTGGCGATGGTCGCCCTGACCAAGACGAACAACACCAAGGAACTGCAGCGCATCTTCTGGGAGTACTGATCTCCCTCGGCCTGCTCGCTTCGCGATGTTCAGGCCAGCGCGCGCCGCAGCCGGCGGTGGCGCGCGTACTCCAGGCCGCCAACGCACACGAGCAGCCAGGCCAGGCCGGTCAGCAGGCCGGCCACCACGTCGCTCGCGAAGTGCACCTGCAGGAAGATGCGGCTGCACGCGATGGTGACGATGGCGCCCGCGGCGGCCATCGCACCCGGCACATGCCATCGCACCGGCAGCGTGCGCAGCAGCAGATACAGCAGCATCCCGTAGCTCACGATCGCGCCCGCGCTGTGGCCGCTCGGAAAGCTGTAGCTCGTCTCCAGTGCCAGGCCGTGGTCGTGGATCGGGCGGGCCCGCGCGAAGATCTGCTTGAGCGCCGGGTTCAGCAACACGATGCCGACCAGCGCGAGCACCCAGCCCAGCGCCAGTCCGCGATGCCGGTGCCGCCACAGCACGGCGGCCACCAGCACGCACACCGGCCCGAGGAAGGCCGCGTCGCCCAGGTGCGTGACCCAGCTGAACACCACCAGCGCGGCCCGCGGCAGGTTCGCAGCGATGGCGTCGGTCAGCGCGTGGTCAGCCTGGCCGAGCGCGTGGCCGTCGGAAATGTTCGAGGCGATCCACGCGAACAGGCTCGACGCCAGCAGGATCAGCACGAAGCCCGACGCGAAGGCGAGCGCGATGCGCGGCTCGCTGGGCTCTTCGGCGTCCTGCAGCCTGAAGTGCCGCTTCTGCAGCAGGTGGCAGGCTGCGCCGGCGCCGAGCACCGAGGCCGCGAGCAGCGAGAGGAACCAGGGCAGCGCATGCGCGCCGAGATTTCCGGCGAAGACGACAAGCGGCGAAAGGGAGGGGAGGGAAGGAAGGGAGGCTTCTAGCGGCATGCGGCAGCACCCTAAGGCCGCGCTGCCTCGCTGGCAAGGGAAAGGCCGAATACTTCGGCGCAGCCGAAGGCCTTGTCCTGCGCCACGTATTCCCAGCGTTCCACCCGGCAGGCGCGGGGGCCTTCGGCGATGTCCGTGCGCACCACGTTCACCGAGTTGGGGTGCCCCGCGCGCACCCGCCGCGACACGGCCGTGCCCGCCTGCACCGCCCACGCCGTGCGCGCGCAGCCCGGGAACGCGTCGTGCAGCGGCCGCACGAAGGGCAGGTGGATGTGGCCGCCCAGGATCAGGTCGGCGCCCGCCGCGCACCAGCGCGCCACCGCGCCTTCGCGCCCGTGCAGGCGGTTGCCCAGGTCCCGCGTGCGCGTGACCATCACCGGCTGGTGCGTCACTACCACGCGCAGTTGCCCGCGCGCTGCCGCCTCGAGCCGACTTGCCACGCGCTCGACCTGCTCGGCCGAGACCGCGCCGTCTTCATGCCGGTACCAGCGCGTGGTGTTGACCGCGACCACCAGCCACCGGCCCGACTCGAACACAGGCTCGAGATCGTCGCCGAAGGCCTGGCGATAGCGCGCATACGGCGCGAACACGCGCGCCGCCAGGTGGATCAGCGGAATGTCGTGGTTGCCCGGAATGGCCAGCACCGGCGCGCCCAGCCGGTCGGCGAAGGCACGCGCCGCCGCGAACTGCGCCACGGTGGCGCGTTGCGTGATGTCGCCCGAGAGCACCACCAGCTCGGGCGCCAGCGCATGCGCCAGCCGCTCGAGCGCCTGCAGCACCTCGGGCTGCTCGGTGCCGAAGTGGGGGTCCGAGACCTGCAGCAGGCAGCTCATTCGCGCGCTGCCTCGAGTTCGGGCGCCGTCTCCTCCGGCCGCACCAGCCACAGCCGCTCGGGCGACACGCGGAACAGCAGCGGCATGTCGACCCAGCCGATCTCGCCGTCGGTCGCCACCTTCACGCGGCGCGGGCCCCGCTGCGCGAATGTCCGGCTCGCCTTGACGGTCAGCGACTCGAACGGAAAGGTCAGCACCTCGTCGGCGTCGCCCAGCCGCCCGAGCGCGCCGCGCACCAGCAGCCCCGGCATCGACAGCGGCCCCACCGGCTTGAGCACGATGGCGGCCAGCCGGCCCTGCTCGGGCGCATCGGCCTCGGGGATGCCGACCTGGTGCAGCTGCAACGGGTTGTTGCCGACGAACAGCGTCGGCGTGCGGATGTCGCGCTCCTTGCCGCGCCAGGCCATGCGCAGGTTCCAGTGCCGGTGGCCGCGCAGCACCGTCAGCAGCCCGGCGCCGAAGGCGATCCAGCGGCTGCGGCCGAAGCGCGACTTGTAGGTCTCGCGTTCCTCCAGCAAGTCGGCGTACAGGCCCATGCTGGCATTGACCAGGAACACCCGGTCGTTCACCAGCCCCACCTGCACCGGCCGCGGCCGTTCGGTCAGCAGGATGTGCAGCGCCTGCGCGGTGTCGCGCGGGATGCCGTGGGTGCGGCTGAAGTAGTTGAAGGTGCCCTGCGGCAGCACGCCGAAGGCGCAGCCGCTGCCCAGCGTGGCCTGCGCCACCGCGTTGATGGTGCCGTCGCCGCCCGCGGCCACCACCACGCCGCCGGCCGCGCGAGCCCGCTCCACCGCCTCGCGCGCCAGCGCCTGCAGCCGGCCGGGTTCGTCGACCACGAAGATGCGCAGCCGCCGGCCGGCCGCGGCGCAGCCTTCCTCGATGACCCGGCGGGCCTCGGCGGCGTCCTCGCTGCCGGAGCCGGCGTTGAGCACGACGAAAAGGGGCGCATCGGGGGCGGAGGCGGTGTTGGGCGTCTCGGGCGGCTCGGGCACGGGCATGTCCAGGGATCTTGGGAAAAGCGGGTGGAAAAAAGAAGCGGGAGGGCGCGGGCGGCGGTGCGCCGTCGCGCGCGGCGGGAGGGGTGTTGTCGCACCCGCCGCCCGGCGCCGCCAGCAGGCGACTTCCCGCGCCGCTGTGGGAGAGTTGCCCTCCGAACGTAAAATCGCCCGCTTTCGCGGCGTGTCGCCGCGCTACCGTCCAATGTCCGGCCCGTGCCGGCCAGCTTCATGTTGACCTTCCAACAGATCATTCTCAAACTGCAGTCGTACTGGGCCGACAAGGGCTGCGCGCTGCTGCAACCGTACGACATGGAAGTGGGCGCGGGCACCTCGCACACCGCCACCTTCCTGCGCGCCCTCGGCCCCGAGCCCTGGAAAGCCGCCTACGTGCAGCCCAGCCGCCGCCCCAAGGACGGCCGCTACGGCGAGAACCCCAACCGCCTGCAGCACTACTACCAGTACCAGGTGGTGCTGAAGCCGGCGCCCTCCAACATCCTCGAGCTCTACCTCGGCAGCCTCGAGGCCCTGGGCTTCGACCTGAAGAAGAACGACATCCGCTTCGTGGAAGACGACTGGGAGAACCCCACGCTCGGCGCCTGGGGCCTGGGCTGGGAGGTCTGGCTCAACGGCATGGAGGTGACGCAGTTCACCTACTTCCAGCAGGTCGGCGGCATCGACTGCAAGCCCATCACCGGCGAGATCACCTACGGCCTGGAGCGCCTGGCCATGTATCTCCAGGGCGTGGACAACGTCTACAACCTCACCTGGACCGATGGCCCCGCCGCAGGCTCCAAATTGACGTACGGCGACGTCTACAAGCAGAACGAGGTCGAGCAGTCGACCTACAACTTCGAGCACAGCGATGCCGAGTTCCTGTTCACCGCCTTCAATGCGCACGAGAAGCAGGCCAAGCACCTCATGGACGCCCAGCTCGCACTGCCCGCCTACGAGCAGGTGCTGAAGGCCGCGCACAGCTTCAACCTGCTGGACGCGCGCGGCGCGATCAGCGTGACCGAGCGCGCCGCCTACATCGGCCGCATCCGAAACCTCGCGCGCAGCGTGGCGCAGAGCTACTACGACAGCCGCGAGCGCCTGGGCTTTCCGATGGCGCCGCGCGAATGGGTCGCGCAGATGCCCCCGAAAAAGGCCGCCTGAAGCGCCTTCGCGCACATCGCTCCCATGCCCACCGTCTTCACCCACGTCGCCGTCCCGGTCTGCGCAGCCATTGCGCTGGGCACGCGGCGCGTGCCCGTGTCGGCGCTGCTGGTGGGCATGCTCGCGTCCATCGTTCCCGACTTCGACGGCCTGGCCTTCAAGCTCGGCATCGCCTACGGCGGCATGTCGGGGCACCGCGGCTTCACGCACACGCTGGTGTTCGCGCTGCTGCTGGGGCTTGCCGGCTGGTGGCTCGCGCCGCGCTGGGGCATGCGCCGGGCGGCGGGATGGGCGTGGGTCTCGCTGTGCACCATGTCGCATCCGCTGCTGGACATGCTGACCAACGGCGGCATCGGCATCGCCTTCTTCTGGCCCTTCAGCGACGTGCGCTACTTCAGCCCGTGGCGGCCCATCGAGGTGTCGCCGATCGCGCTGAAAAAGTTCTTCTCGCCGCGCGGCGCGCAGGTGCTGTTCAACGAGATGCTCACCGTGTGGGCGCCGTTGCTGGTGGTTTCGATGGCCGTGCTCCTCGCGCGCCGCAATGTGGAGCGGCGCACCGGCGCCGTCGCCGCATGAATCGAGTCGTTCTTCCTCTTTCTTTCCCTTCCACGGCGCTGCCCCGTTGCGCGCCCGTGGCCGGTGCCGCTCGCGGCCCATTTCCTCCTATTCTCTGAGCCATGTCGTCTGCCAGCCTTCTTGTCGAACTGTTTGTCGAGGAATTGCCGCCCAAGGCGCTGAAGAAGCTCGGTGACGCCTTTGCCGGCGTGCTGCGCGACCAGCTCGTGGCGCAGGGGCTCGCGCAGCCCGGTGCGGTGCTGACCCCGTACGCCTCGCCGCGCCGCCTGGCCGCGCACATCACGCACGTGGCCGAGCGCGCCGCCGACAAGGCCGTGTCGCAGAAGCTCATGCCCGTGGCCGTGGGCCTCGATGCCTCGGGTCAGCCCACGCCCGCGCTGCTCAAGCGCCTGGGCGCGCTCGGCGCCGACGCTTCCGCCGTGCCCGGCCTCAAGCGCGCCATGGACGGCAAGGCCGAAGCCCTGTTCTACGAAAGCACCGCCATGGGCGCCACGCTGGCCGAGGGCCTGCAGAAGGCGCTGGCCGAGGCGATCGCCAAGCTGCCGATTCCCAAGGTCATGAGCTACCAGCTCGAAAGCGGCTGCGAGCTGCCGGGCTGGACCAGCGTGAGCTTCGTGCGCCCCGCGCACGGCCTCGTGGCGCTGCACGGCGACGCCGTGGTGCCCGTCGAGGCGCTGGGCCTGAAGGCCGGCCGCGAAACGCACGGCCACCGCTTCGAGGCGGCGGTCGACCCGGTCGTGCTGCGCGATGCCAACAGCTACGCGCTGCAGCTGCAGGAAGAAGGCGCCGTCATCGCGAGCTTCGAGGCACGCCGCGCCGAGATCGCGCGCCAGCTCGCGGCGGCCGCGGTGACGGTCGGCGGCGGCTCGGTGCCCATCGAAGACGAAGCCCTGCTCGACGAAGTGACCGCGCTGGTCGAGCGCCCGAACGTGCTGGTCTGCAGCTTCGAGCGCGAATTCCTCGAAGTGCCGCAGGAGTGCCTCATCCTCACGATGAAGGCCAACCAGAAGTACTTCCCGCTGCTCGACGCCTCGGGCAGGCTCACCAACAGGTTCCTCGTCGTCAGCAACATCAGCCCGGAAGACGCGAGCGCTGTCATCGGCGGCAACGAGCGCGTGGTGCGCCCGCGCCTGGCCGACGCCAAGTTCTTCTTCGACCAGGACCGCAAGAAGTCGCTGGCCTCGCGCGTCGAGTCGCTGGGCAAGGTGGTCTATCACAACAAGCTGGGCACGCAGGGCGAGCGCGTGGAGCGCGTGATGCGCATCGCGCGCGGCATTGCAGAGAAGCTCGGCGACGCGACGCTCGCCGCGCACGCCACGCAGGCCGCCCAGCTCGCCAAGGCCGACCTCGTGACCGACATGGTTGGCGAATTCCCCGAACTGCAGGGCATCATGGGCCGCTACTACGCCCAGCACGACGGCCTCGACGCGTCGGTGGCCGACGCCATCGAGGACCACTACAAGCCGCGCTTCGCCGGCGACGAGCTGCCGCGCAACACCGTGGGCTTGGTAGTGGCGCTGGCCGACAAGCTGGAAACGCTGGTCGGCATGTTCGGCATCGGCAACCTGCCCACCGGCGACCGCGACCCCTTCGCGCTGCGCCGCCACGCACTGGGCGTGATCCGCATGCTGATCGAGAAAGACCTGCCGCTGGGGCTCGACGCGCTGCTGCAGGAAACCGCCGCGCAGTTCGGCGGCATCGCCGGCTTCGAGAGCAGCCGCGCCACCGGCGAGCTGCAGGATTTCATCCTCGACCGCCTCGCCGGCAGCCTGCGCGAGCAGGGCGCCAGTGCCCAGGAAGTCGAGGCCGTGCTGGCCCCGCGCCCGCAGCGCCTGGGCGAGGTGCCCAAGCTGCTGGCCGCCGTGCGCGCCTTCGCCGCCCTGCCGGCCGCAGCCGCGCTGGCCGCCGCCAACAAGCGCATCGGCAACATCCTCAAGAAGGCCCCCGAGGCCGACGCGCACGTCAGCGAACTGCTGCTGCAGGAGCCCGCCGAGAAGGCGCTGCACGCCGCCATGGCGCAGGTCGTGCCCGCCGCCAACGCGCAGTTCGAAGCCGGCGACTACACCGCCTCGCTGCAGACGCTGGCCGCGCTGCGCGAGCCGGTCGACGCCTTCTTCGACGGCGTGATGGTCAACGCCGAGCAGGCCGACCTGCGCCTGAACCGCCTGGGCCTGCTGATGTCGCTGCACGCCGCGATGAACCGCGTGGCGCAGCTCGAGCGGCTGGCCGTCTGATCCCGACCACGACGCTTCCACTTCCAGGAGCGGCACCGCCATGAAACTCGTCATCCTCGACCGCAACGGCACGATCAACGTGCATCGCGAAGACTTCGTGAAGAGCGACATCGAGTGGACGCCGCTGCCCGGTGCGCTGGAGGCGGTGGCGCGCCTCAACCATGCGGGCTGGCACGTGGTGATCGCGTCCAACCAGTCGGGCCTGGGCCGCGGCCTGTTCGACATGGCCTCGCTCAATGCGATGCACGCCAAGATGCACAAGATGCTCGCGGCCGTGGGCGGCAAGGTCGATGCGGTGTTCTACTGCCCGCACAGCCCCGACGAGGACTGCGACTGCCGCAAGCCCAAGCCGGGCCTGTTCCTGCAGATCGGCGACCGCTACGGCATCGACCTCGAGGGCGTGCCGACCTGCGGCGACAGCCTGCGCGACCTGCAGGCCGGCGCTGCCGCCGGCTGCGAGCCGCACCTGCTGCTCACGGGCATGGGCGCGGCCTGCCGCGGCGTCGATCCCCTTCCTTCCGAATACCCGGCGAACACGATGGTCCACGACGACCTCGCCGCCTTTGTCGATTTTCTGCTCGCGCGAGAAGCGCGGGATGCACTGCAGGTGGCTGTCTGATGGCGTTGTTCCGTTCCGTTCTCCACGCACTGTGGATGCTCGTCACCGTGGTGCCCTGGGGCATCATCATGTGCGTCAGCTCGCTCTGGAAGCGCGGCATTCCGCTCTACTGGATGGCCGAGCGGTGGCTCGGCTGGGCCATCGGCGGCGCGCGCGTGCTGCTGGGCATCAGGACCCGCGTGAGCGGCATGGAGAACCTGCCCACCGACAAGCTCGCCGGCGCGGTCCTGCTGGTGAAGCACCAGTCCACGCTCGAGACCTTCCTGATGCCCACGCTGATGCCGCATCCGCTGGCCTACGTGTTCAAGAAGGAACTGCTCTACATCCCCTTCTTCGGCTGGGCGATGGCGCGGCTGGACATGATCCACATCGACCGCAGCCAGCGCGCGCAGGCCTTCAACAAGGTCGTGAACCAGGGCCGCAAGCTGCTCGCGCAGGGCATCTGGATCATCATGTTCCCCGAGGGCACGCGCATTCCGCGCGGACAGAAGGGCACGTACAAGAGCGGCGGCACGCGGCTGGCCTGCGAGACCGGCGTGCCGGTGATCCCGATCGCCGTGACCTCGGCCAAGGTGTGGCCGCGCAAGGCCTTCATCAAGCGTCCGGGCGTGGTCGACGTGTCCATCGGTCCGGCCATTCCCAGCGTGGGCCGCAAGCCCGACGAGCTGATGCGCGAGGTCGAGGAATGGATCGAGGCCGAGATGCGCCGCCTCGACCCCGAGGCCTACGCCGGCAGCTCCCCGCAGCCCGCGCAGCAGGAAGCGGTGAGCTGAGGAAGAGAGAGGAAGGAGCCCGCCATGGGGGGACTGCTCCGGTTCACGATGGACCTCTTCGAGGGGCTGGGCAGCGAATTCGCGCCGCCGGCTCCCGCGCCGGCACGGCCGCGCCGGTCCAAAACGAAGCCCCAGCCGCCGGTTGCGCCGCCGGCCGTCGTGGCGCCGGCCGAGGAGCTCGTCGACCCGCATGCGCCGCCGGCGGTGCCGCTGGCCGACACGCTGACGCTCGCGAGCTTCGTGCATCCGCAGGCCACCCGCGAGGTGGTGCTCGGCTCGGCGCGCGTGGCCTATGAATTCAAGCGCGGCAAGCGCAAGACGATCGGCTTCCTGGTCGGGGCCGACGGGCTGTCGGTGCGCGCGCCGCGATGGGTGGCGCTGCGTGACGTCGATGCCGCCGTCCGCGAGAAATCAGACTGGATCCTGCGCAAGCTGACGGAGACGCGGCAGCGCCATGCACGCGTCGAAGCCACGCGCATCGAATGGAAGGACGGCGCGGGCTTTCCGTTCCTGGGCGAGCAGATCGTGCTGCGGCTCGACCCGAAGCACGGCTTTGCAAGCGTCGGCGGGACGCTCGATCCGGCCGAGGGCGACGGGCCCCGGGTCCTGAGGCTGGCCGTGTCGCAGAACGCCGAGCCTTCGCAGATCAGGGATGCCGCGCAGGCCTGGCTCATGCGGCAGGCGCGCAAGCTGTTCATCGAGCGGCTGGACCACTTCGCGCCGCTGCTCGGGGTGCGGTGGGAGAAGCTGTCGCTTTCCAATGCGGCCACGCGATGGGGGAGTGCGAGTGCGGATGGGTCGATTCGGCTCAACTGGCGGTTGATTCACTTCCGGCTGCCGGTGATCGACTATGTCGTTGCGCATGAGCTGGCGCATCTGCGGGTCATGGATCACTCGCATCGGTTCTGGGAGACCGTGGAGAGTGTCTTGCCGGACTATGGGGTGTTGAGGCAGCAGCTCAAGGATGAGGCTGTTCCTCGTTGGAATTGATTGCCTTGCTTTGGTTTTTTCCCGGGGCCGGGCCGAGACCCGGCCTCGGGAAGCAACCACTCAGCAGACATCAGCAAGCACAGCGAGCAACAGCTCAACGTGCGTGCGTAACACCCCCATCCACAACCAACGTAGACCCCATCACATAGTCCCCGGCCCTGGACGCAAGGTAGATGGCAGCCCCGGCCATGTCCTCCGGCACCCCGATCCGCCCCGCAGGAATCCGCCCCTTGATCTCATCCCCGTGATCCCGGGCAACCTTGTTCATGTCCGAAGCAAACGCCCCGGGCGCAATCGCACTCACCACGATGCGGTCCTGCGCCAGCCGCAGCGCCATGCGGCGCGTGAGCTGAATCAAGCCGGCCTTGCTGGCCGCATAGGAATACGTCTCCTGCGGATTGATCGAGATGCCGTCGATCGAGGCAATGTTGATCACCTTCGCCAGATGATCCGTCGCGGCCTTCTTCAGCATCGGCGTCAGCGCCTTCGTCAGGAAGAAGGGCGTCTTCAGGTTCAGGTCCACCACCTTGTCCCAGCCGCTTTCGGGAAACTCTTCGTAAGGCGCGCCCCAGGCCGCGCCTGCGTTGTTCACCAGGATGTCCAGCGAGCCTTCGTGCTTCGCATAGGCATCGACCAGCGCCTGCGCGCCCTCGACGGTGGACACGTCCGCCGGCAGCGACACGCAGTGCCCGAAGGCCGACAGCTCCTTCGCCGTCTCGTCGCAGGCCGCGGCCTTGCGCGCCGAGATGTACACGCGCGCGCCCTGCGCCAGGAAGCCTTCGGCGATCATGCGGCCGATGCCGCGCGAACCGCCGGTGATCAGCGCGGTGCGGCCTTTCAGCGAGAAGAGTTGGGTGGTGTCCATGGTGCGGGTGTCTCCTGAATGAGTGATCGTGATCGGATTCGGGAAACGAGCTTAGTGCGCGCCGCGCCGCGCGCGCGTCACCTCGGTGTCAGCAGCAGGCTGCGGGGGCTGGCGAAGCTGCGCGGGGCGCCGGTCAGCGGATCGGCGAAGGCGAGCGACCGGGCCAGCAGCTGCATGGGCTTGCCGAAGTCGTCGGCGCCCTCGGGCAGCAGCACGGGGTAGATCGGGTCGTTCACGATCGGCATGCCCAGCGCCATGCAGTGCACGCGAAGCTGGTGCTTGCGGCCCGTGATCGGCGACAGCCGCAGCAGCGCATGGCCCTCGTGCACGCGCAGCACCTCGATGCGGGTCTCGGAGTTGGGCTCGCCGGGCTCCTCGCGCACGCGCATGAAGTGGTCGTCGTCGACCAGCCGGCTGCGATAGACCTCGGGCACCGACGACACGCCCTCGCGCCACGGCACCACGGCCTCGTAGTGCTTGGTGATGCGCCGCTCGGGAAACAGCGACTGGTAGGCGCCGCGCGTCGCGGGCCGCACGGAGAACAGCACCAGCCCCGAGGTGCTGCGGTCGATGCGGTGCAGCGGCACGAGGTCGTCGAGCTTCAGCTTGCGCTTCAGGCGCACCAGCAGGCTTTCTTTCAGGTACTTGCCCTTGGGCGTGACCGGCACGAAGGGGGGCTTGTCGACCACCAGCAGCTCGTCGTCCTGGAACACGACCTGTTCCTCGAAGGGGATCGCCGTCTCGCCGTCGAGCGTGCGGTAGTAGTACACGCGCAGCGGCGACTGGTAACGGCGCGTGGCGGTCACGGGCACGCCGTGCTCATCGACGACGTCTCCCGCCTCCATACGCTCGAGCCAGGCTTCGCGCGTGATGATGGGAAAGCGCTCGATCAGGAACTCGGCGATCGTCGGCCAGGCGCCGTACGGCAAGCCGGTGCAGCTCGGTCCGACGCCGTCGCGCGTGGGCAGCGGCAGCTGGGGTGGCCGGCGCCGGGTCATGGCGCGGAAGGCGCCTGCTGCTGCAGCAGCGACAGGGCTTCGGCGAATGTCGGGCGCGCGGCGGGCTCGGGGTGCAGGCAGCGGTCTTTCAGCATGGCCACCGATGCAGGTGCCGCGTCGGTGCAGCGCTCGAGCAATTCCTCGAGCAGGCAGCCGAAGGCGCGCACTTCCAGCGCCTGGAAGGCTCGCGCCTGTGCCGCGTCGAGCGAACCCGTGAGCCAGGCGGCGCCGAAGTCGCCGAGCCGTCCGCCGCCCTGGGCGTGCCAGAGGATGTTGTGCGCGTAGAGGTCGCCGTGAAGGATTCCCCGCGCGTGCAGGCGCCGCATGGCCGATGCGATGTCGCAGGCGATGCGCAGTGCCGTGCCGGATGTCCAATGCGCCTCCGCGGCATAGACGTCGCGCGTGCACGAGGCGAGGCTGGGCGGCCCTGCGAGCGTGGCGAACGCCGGATCGACCAGCGCCATCACCAGGCCCTCCGTGCCTTCGGGATGGCCGTCGATGCGGCTGCGCGCGGCGATCAGCGTGGGGTGCTCGCCGGCCGCGATGCTGGCGGCCATTTCGCTGTGCTGCCAGCCGTCGCTGGTGACCGCGCCCTTGAAGAGCTTGACCGCCACCGGCTGCGCGGCGGCGCCGAGCGTGGCCCTGTGGATCACGCCCGATGCGCCTTCGCCGAGCTTTTCGCCCAGCGCCAGTTCGCTCCAGTCGACATGCGGTACCGACCGGGCGACGATGGCTGCGTCCTCGGCCTGCGTGTCGAAGGGATTGCCCGCGCAGGCCAGCCACGACAGGCGCGGCAGCGAAGGCAGCCATTCGGGCAGGGCCTCGAAGCGGTTGGCGGAGATGCGCAGCAGCTCGAGCTGCTTGAGCGCCGCCATCGACGCGGGCAGCGCGCGCAGGCGGTTGCCTGCCAGCATCAGCTTCTGCATGCGCGTGCATGCGCCCAACGAGTCGGGCAGCTCTTCGATTTCGTTGTCGGTGAGGATCAGCCAGCGCAGCGAGGGCGGCAGTGCCGCGGCAGGCACGCTGCGGATGCGGTTGGCCTTGAAGCCGACGATGTCCAGGCCGTGGCAGCGTCCGATGGACTCCGGCAGTGTACTGAAGCGGTTGTCCGAACAGAAGAGCACGCGCAGCCGGTGCAGGCGATGCAGGTCGTCGGGAAGGGTGTCGAGCGCATTGCCCGACAGGTTCAGCACCTCGAGCGAATCGGCAAGATCGAAGACCTCGCGCGGGAACTCGGTGAGCCCGCAAGAGAGATCGATGCGTGTTGCGCCTGCCAGCCGGCCCGCGCGCAGCTGAGCCAGCGTGTCGTTCATGCGGCGAGTCTAAGCCGTCGCGGCTGCGGTGGCCTTGGGGCCGAAGCGGTAGATGCCGTCCTTGCCCAGCTCGCGCCGCACCTGGCCCGCGAACCAGAGCAGGTGCAGGTGCGCCACGGTCTCGCCCATTGCGAAGGTCATCTGGTGCAGGTCGAGTTCGCGCTTGAACAGGATCGGCAGGCCCTCGGCAGCCGTCAGCGCGCGTGCCGTGCAGGCTTCGAGCAGCTCCGCGAGGCGGTCGCGATGGTGCTCCTGCAACTGCTTGACGCGGCGATGGATGCCCCGGAACGGCTTGCCGTGAGAGGGCAGGCCCAGCGTGTCGGCCGGCAGCGACTTGAACCTCTCGATGCTGTCGAGAAAGAGGCGCAGCGAGTTCGCCTCGGGCTCGCCCGCATGCACGCTCACGTTGGTCGAGATGCGCGGCAGCATCATGTCGCCGCCCAGCAGCAGCTTGAGCTCGTCGCAGTACAGCGAGATGTGCTCCGGCGCGTGGCCGTAGCCGCTGATGCAGCGCCAGTCGTGGCCGCCGATGCTCACGACGTCGCCGTCGAGCATGCGCACGAAGCTGTCGGGCACCGAGGGCACCATGTTCGCGTAGTAGTTGGTGCGCGCGCGGATCTTGGCGACCGCCTCGGGGTCGGTCAGGCCGTGCGAGGCGAAGAAGCGAGCCGCCTGCTCGCCGCCGGCGAGGGTGTCGCCGGCGGTGCTGAGCACGCGGGCCACGTGGTAGTCGGTGGAGCTGATCCACAGCGGAGCGTTCCAGCGCTTGCACAGCCAGTCGGCCAGGCCGATGTGGTCGGGGTGCATGTGCGTGACGATGACGCGCAGGATCGGCATGCCCTGCAGCTGCGTCTCGAACACCTGCTCCCACTGGGCGCGTGCCTCGTCGCGGGCGATGCAGCAGTCGACCACCGTCCAGCCTTCGACGCCGTCGATGCTGTCGCGCAGCAGCCAGAGGTTGATGTGGTCGAGCGCAAAGGGCAGCCGCATGCGGATCCAGCGCACGCCGGGCGCCACTTCCAGGGTCTGGCCGGGCTCGGGCAGCGTGTCGCCGAGCGGGTAGTGGAGTTCGCGTTCGAGGAGGTTCATGTAAGATTGACGTTTACGTAAACGTCATGAGTCAAGGGCTCCATTGTAGGGATCGCGGAACAAACCTGCTGTCGCGCCCGTAACGCCCCCGAATGGAGCCTTTTCCCGCCACCGTCGTCATGCCCGCGCAGACCTTCACCATCAGCCAGCTCGCGAAGGAGTTCGATCTCACGACGCGGGCGATCCGCTTCTACGAGGACATGGGCCTGCTCTCGCCCGAGCGCGCCGGCCTGCAGCGCATCTACAGCACGCGCGACCGTGCCCGGCTCACGCTCACGCTGCGCGCCAAGCGCCTCGGCCTGAGCCTGACGGAGGCCAAAGATATCCTCGACATGTACGACAGCCCGCGCGACACCGTCGCGCAGCTGGAAAAATTTCTCGGCGTGCTGGGCGCCCACAGGGCCCAGCTGGAGGCGCAGCTGGCCGAATTGCAGGCCAACCTCGCGGAAGTGAAGGAGCACGAGAAGAAGGGGCGGGCGACGCTCGCCAAGGCACAGAAGGCCGGCAAGGCCTCCAGACCGGCCGAAGCCAAGGCCTGATACACGACTCATCGACAATAGCCGACTATGTCCGACAAATCCGATACCCTCGACGACCTCTTCGCTCACAACCGCGCCTGGTCCGCCCAGATGGAGCGCGACCGGCCCGGCTTCTTCACCAGCCTGGTGAAGCAGCAGACGCCGCGCTACATGTGGATCGGCTGTTCCGACAGCCGCGTGCCCGCGAACCAGATCACCGGCCTGGAGCCGGGCGAAGTGTTCGTGCACCGCAACGTCGCCAACATCGTGGTGCACTCCGATCTCAATGCGCTCTCTGCGATCCAGTTCGCGGTGGAGCACCTGAAGGTCGAGCACATCATGGTGGTGGGCCACTACGGCTGCGCGGGCGTGAAGGCCGCGTTGAGCGGCAAGCGCATCGGCCTGGCCGACAACTGGATCCGCCACATCCAGGACGTGCGCGACCGCCACCACGTGATGCTCGAGAGCCTGCCCGACGAGGATGCACGCGTCGACGCGCTGTGCGAGCTCAACGTGGCCGAGCAAGTGGTCAACGTGGCGGTCAGCACCGTCATGGTCGATGCGTGGGCGCGCGGCCAGAAGGTGAAGATCCACGGCTGGACCTTCGGCGTGCACGACGGCCTGCTGCAGGACCTGGGCCTGAGCGTGGACGGCACCCAGCCGCTGGACGCCGCCTACAAGGCCACGGTGCAGCGCATCCGCCACAAGTGGAGCAAGCCCGGCGAAGTGGTCCGGTCGATCGGCGCGCAACCCAAGGCCGAAGGCTCCAGCCAGGCCTGACGCCGAGCGGCCCGCCGCCTTCCCGCCGCACCTTCGCCCGTCATGTTCCCGCAGCGCCTCGACTCGCCGCTGGCCTACGACATCGCGAAGGCGATGATGGACGGCTTCAACCGGCACTACCGGTTGTTCAGGGCCGAGTCGGCGCGTGCCAAGCACCGCTTCGAAACCGCCGACTGGCACGGCCAGCAGCGCGCGCAGCGCGAGCGCATCGAGTTCTACGACCTGCGCGTGAGCGAGGCCGTGGCCCGGCTCGAGAAGGAGTTCAAGGCCGGCGACCAGCCCATGGACGTGTGGCACCAGGTCAAGCTGCACTACATCGGCCTGCTGGTGGACCACCACCAGCCCGAGCTGGCGGAGAGCTTCTTCAACTCGGTCACCACGAAGATCCTGCACCGCGCGTACTTCCAGAACGACTTCATCTTCGTGCGCCCGGCCATCAGCACCGAGTACATCGAGCCGCGCGGCGCACCCACCTATCGCCCCTACTACCCCAAGCCCGAGACGCTGGCCGACACCATCGAGCAGATGCTCGACGACTTCGCGCTGCTCGGAAACTTCGCCGACAAGCGGCGCGACGCGCGGCGCGTGGCGCACGTCATCCTGAACCGCTTCCACCAGGTCAAGCTGCGCGCCAACTTCCAGCTGCAGGTGCTGTCGGGCCTGTTCTTCCGCAACAAGGGCGCCTACGTGGTCGGCAAGATCATGAACGGCTTCACCGAGCTGCCGTTCTCGCTGCCCATACTGCACGACAGCCACGGGCGCTTCTACATCGACGCGGCGCTCTTCGGCGAAGACGACCTGCAGATGCTCTTCAGCTTCGCGCGCGCCTACTTCATGGTCGACATGGAAGTGCCCTCGGCCTGGGTGCAGTTCCTGCGCTCGCTCATGCCGCGCAAGCCGCGCGCCGAGATCTACAACGCGCTGGGCCTGGCCAAGCAGGGCAAGACGCTCTTCTACCGCGACTTCCTCTCGCACCTGAACTACTCGAGCGACCGCTTCCGCATCGCGCCCGGCATCAAGGGCATGGTCATGCTGGTGTTCGACCTGCCGTCGTTCCCGTTCGTGTTCAAGGTCATCAAGGACTTCTATCCGCCGCAGAAGGACACCACGCGCGAGCAGATCAAGGGCAAGTACATGCTCGTGAAGCACCACGACCGCGTGGGCCGCATGGCCGACACGCTGGAGTACAGCGACGTGGGCTTCCCGCTCGACCGCTTCGAGCCCGAGCTGATCGAGGAGATCCGCAAGTTCGCGCCCAGCCAGCTCGAGATCGGCGACCGCGACGGCAACGGGGAAATGGAAGTCGTGGTCAAGCACGTCTACATCGAGCGGCGCATGATCCCGCTCAACATCTACCTGCAGGAAGCCTTCGACACGCTGGCCAATCCGGAAAGCCCGGCGCATGCGAAGCGCGCGAAGGACCAGCTCGAGCACGCGGTCGTCGAATACGGCAACGCCATCAAGGACATGGTGGCCGCCAACATCTTCCCCGGCGACATGCTCTGGAAGAACTTCGGCGTCACGCGCGGCGGCAAGGTCGTGTTCTACGACTACGACGAGATCGAATACGTCACCGACTGCCAGTTCCGCAAGGTGCCCGCGCCGCGCAACGAGGAAGACGAGATGAGCGGCGAGATCTGGTACTCGGTAGGCCCGAAGGACGTGTTCCCCGAGACCTTCGAACCCTTCCTGCTCGGCAACAAGGACGTGCGCGCGGCCTTCATGGCGCACCACGCCGACCTGCTCGACGCCGCCTTCTGGCAGCACCACAAGGAACGCATCCAGGCCGGGCAGATGCTCGACGTGTTCCCGTACGAAGAGTCGCAGCGCTTCCAGCACGAAGGGCACGCGACGCATTTCTGACCGATCGTTCCCCTTTCTTTCCGATTCCGCTTCCACATCACTGAATTACCGAAGGAGACCACCATGTCCGAATCCATCGTCATCGTCGGCGCCGCCCGCACCCCCATGGGCGGCTTCCAGGGCGACTTCACCTCCCTCTCCGCGCACGACCTGGGCGGCGCGGCCATCAAGGCCGCCGTCGAGCGCGCCGGCATCGCGCCCGACAGCGTGGGCGAGGTGCTCTTCGGCAACTGCCTGATGGCCGGCCAGGGCCAGGCGCCGGCGCGCCAGGCGGCCTACAAGGGCGGCCTGCCCGACAGCGCGGGCGCGGTCACGCTCAGCAAGATGTGCGGCTCGGCCATGAAGGCCGCGATGCTCGCGCACGACCTGCTGCTGGTCGGCACGCACGAAGTGATGGTGGCCGGCGGCATGGAAAGCATGACCAACGCGCCGTACCTCATGCTCAAGGGCCGCGGCGGCTACCGCATGGGCCACGACCGCATCTTCGACCACATGATGCTCGACGGCCTGGAAGACGCCTACCAGCCCGGCCGCAGCATGGGCACCTTCGGCGAGGACTGCGCCGCCAAGTACAAGTTCACGCGCGAGCAGCAGGACGCCTTCGCCATCGCCAGCGTCGAGCGCGCCAAGAAGGCCACCGACACCGGCCTCTTCAAGGACGAGATCGTGCCCGTCACCGTCAAGGGCCGCGGCGGCGAAACCGTGATCTCGGTCGACGAGGGCCCGGGCAAGGTCAAGCTCGACAAGATCCCCACGCTCAAGCCCGCGTTCAAGAAAGAGGGCGGCACCATCACCGCCGCGTCGAGTTCGTCGATCAACGACGGCGCTGCCGCGCTCGTGATGATGACCGAGTCGCACGCCAGGAAGATCGGCGCCAAGCCCATCGCCCGCATCGTCGGCCATGCCACGCACGCGCAGCAGCCCGAGTGGTTCTCCACCGCGCCCGTCGGCGCCGTGCAGAAGCTCTTCGCCAAGACGGGCTGGAAGGCGCGCGACGTCGACCTCTGGGAAGTGAACGAAGCCTTCGCCGTGGTGCCGATGGCGCTGATGCACGAGCTCGACGTGTCGCACGACATCGTCAACGTGCACGGCGGCGCCTGCGCGCTGGGCCACCCGATCGGCGCCAGCGGCGCGCGCATCATGGTCACGCTGATCCACGCGCTGAAGGCACGCGGCAAGACGCGCGGCGTGGCCACGCTGTGCATCGGCGGCGGCGAAGGCACCGCGGTGGCACTCGAATTGCTATAAGAACAATGGCTGGGAACGCCTAAGGAGAGGCGTTCACCAGCCTTTTTCATTCAGACAACCCGAACGAACAATGCGTAGAGCAGGAGTTTTCATGCGCCCATCCATCCACCGCACCGCCATCGCCGCTGTGCTGGCCACCGCCTTCGTGGCGGGCACCGCCCTGGCCCAGAAGCGCGACAACGTGCTGTTCCAGGCCGCCACCGACGAGCAGCCCGCGGTGATCAAGACGCTGGAGAAGCTGGTCAACATCGAGACCGGCACCGGTGACGCCGAAGGCATCGCCGCTGCCGGCAACTATCTCGAGGGCGAACTCAAGAACCTCGGCTTCACCGTCACGCGCAGCAAGTCGGCCGGCCTCGTGGTGGGCGACAACATCGTGGGCAAGATCAAGGGCCGCGGCGGCAAGAACCTGCTGCTGATGTCGCACATGGACACCGTCTACCTGAAGGGCACTCTCGCCAAGGCGCCGTTCAAGATCGAAGGCGACAAGGCCTACGGCCCCGGCATCGCCGACGACAAGGGCGGCAACGCGGTCATCCTGCACACGCTCAAGCTGCTGAAGGACTACGGCGTGCGCGACTACGGCACCATCACCGTGCTGTTCAACACCGACGAGGAAAAGGGCTCCTTCGGCTCGCGCGACCTGATCCAGGAAGAAGCCAAGCTGGCCGACTACGTGCTCTCCTTCGAGCCCACCAGCGCCGGCGACGAGAAGCTCTCGCTGGGCACCTCGGGCATCGCCTACGTGCAGGTCAACATCACCGGCAAGGCCTCGCACGCCGGCGCCGCGCCCGAGCTCGGCGTGAACGCGCTGGTCGAGGCCTCCGACCTCGTGCTGCGCACGATGAACATCGACGACAAGTCGAAGAACCTGCGCTTCAACTGGACCATCGCCAAGGCCGGCAACGTCTCGAACATCATCCCCGCCAGCGCCACGCTGAACGCCGACGTGCGCTATGCACGCAACGAGGACTTCGACGCCGCCATGAAGACGCTGGAAGAGCGCGCGCAGCAGAAGAAGCTGCCCGAGGCCGACGTGAAGGTGATCGTCACGCGCGGCCGCCCGGCCTTCAATGCCGGCGAAGGCGGCAAGAAGCTGGTCGACAAGGCAGTGGTCTACTACAAGGAAGCCGGCGGCACCCTGGGCGTGGAAGAGCGCACCGGCGGCGGCACCGACGCGGCCTACGCCGCGCTCTCGGGCAAGCCCGTGATCGAAAGCCTGGGCCTGCCGGGCTTCGGCTACCACAGCGACAAGGCCGAGTACGTGGACATCAGCACCATTCCGCGCCGCCTGTACATGGCCGCCCGCCTGATCATGGACCTGGGCGCCGGCAAGTAGGAAGAAGCACTAAGCAAGACGAGCAAGAAAGACAGGAGACAACGCCATGCTGCTCAGCGCAGACCAGGAAGCCATCCGCGACGCGGTGCGCGACTTCTCGCAAGCCGAACTCTGGCCCAACGCCGCGAAGTGGGACCGTGAGCACAGCTTTCCCAAGGAAGCTCACCAGGGCCTCGCGGCGCTGGGCGCCTACGGCATCTGCGTGCCCGAGGAGCATGGCGGCGCCGGCCTCGACTACCTCACGCTCGCGCTGGTGCTGGAGGAAATCGCGGCCGGCGACGGCGGCACCAGCACCGCCATCAGCGTGACCAACTGCCCCGTCAACGCCATCCTCATGCGCTACGGCAACGCGCAGCAGAAGAAGCAGTGGCTCGAACCGCTGGCGCAGGGCCGGATGCTCGGCGCCTTCTGCCTGACCGAGCCGCAAGCCGGCAGCGATGCATCGAGCCTGCGCACCACGGCGCGCAAGGACGGCGACGCCTACGTGATCGACGGCGTGAAGCAGTTCATCACCAGCGGCAAGAACGGCCAGGTGGCCATCGTCATCGCGGTGACCGACAAGGGCGCGGGCAAGCGCGGCATTAGCGCGTTCATCGTGCCCACCGACACGCCCGGCTACAACGTCGCGCGGCTGGAGGACAAGCTCGGCCAGCACAGCAGCGACACCGCGCAGATCAACTTCGACGGCTGCCGCATTCCGCGCGAGAACCTGATCGGCGCGGAGGGCGAGGGCTACAAGATTGCGCTCGGCGCGCTGGAAGGCGGGCGCATCGGCATCGCCGCGCAGAGCGTGGGCATGGCGCGCAGCGCCTTCGACGTGGCGCTGGCCTACGCCAAGGAGCGACAGGCCTTCGGCGGCTCCATCTTCGACCAGCAGGCCGTGGGCTTTCGTCTCGCCGAATGCGCGACGCAGATCGAGGCCGCGCGCCAGCTGATCTGGCACGCAGCGAGCCTGCGCGACGCCGGCCTGCCCTGCCTGAAGGAAGCCGCCATGGCCAAGCTGTTCGCCAGCGAGATGGCCGAGCGCGTGTGCAGCGCGGCCATCCAGACGCTGGGCGGCTACGGCTACGTGAACGACTTTCCGCTGGAACGCATCTACCGCGACGTGCGCGTGTGCCAGATCTACGAAGGCACGTCGGACATCCAGAAGCTGCTGATCCAACGCGCGCTGGCGTGATGTGAAAGAGTGCCGCGGGCTTGCCCTCTCGGCACAAGGGCCGCGAGGTGTTCCAATGCAGGTCTTCATGAGTGCACCCGATCCCCAATCCAGGCCCTGCCCCTGCGGCCGAACCGACCGCCGCGACAAGCCCGTCGCCTATGCCTTGTGCTGCGGCCGCTATCTGGACGATTTCCCGAACACGCCCGCGCCCGACGCCGAATCGTTGATGCGCTCGCGCTATTCGGCCTTCGTGCTGGAGCGCGGCGAATATCTTCTGGCCACCTGGCACGCGTCCAAACGCCCGGCCTCCATCGAGTTCGAACCGGGCGTCAAGTGGCTGGGGCTCGACATCCGCTCGCGCTCCGTGCTCGACGCGGACCATGCCGAAGTCGAGTTCGTCGCGCGCCAGCGCGGCCCTTCCGGCGCTGCCACGCGCCTGCACGAGCGCAGCCGCTTCGTGCGTGAGGACGGGCGCTGGTACTACGTCGACGGCGACCTGCAGTAACAACCCCGGGTTGACGCGCCGGGCCGGGGCTCGCACAATCGGCCCCGCTCCGGGGTGCACGCAAGTGGCGTGCTGAGATGGCAAAGCTGCCGACCCGCGAACTTGATCCGGGTCATACCGGCGTAAGAAGAGCTGCACTCCCTGACTCCGGTCCGTCACTCCCCCTTCCGTGACGGGCTCCCCGAAGTCCACCGAGCGATTGCGGAGCACCCTTTCCCTCAACAAGGAGTGCCTCCGATGAATGCCCCCGACAAGTTCACTTCGCTGCTTTCGCTGACGCGCGAGCCTTTTCCCGCGTCGCACAAGTGCGTGATTCCGGGCAGCCGGCCCGACCTGTTCGTGCCCGTGCGCGACGTGCAGCTGACCAACGGCGAGACCGTGTCGCTCTACGACACCTCCGGCCCGTACACCGACCCGAAGGTCGAGATCGACGTGCGCCGCGGCCTGCCCGACGTGCGCGGCGCGTGGATCGCGGAGCGCAACGACACCGAAAGCTACGAAGGCCGCACGCACCACGCGCTGGACGACGGCGCCAAGAACGAAGACCGCGACGCACAGCGCCTGGCCGAGCTGCGCGCCGGCGCTTCCGCGCTGCAGCGCACGCCGCGCCGCGCGAAGTCGGGCGCCAACGTCACGCAGATGCACTACGCGCGCCGCGGCATCGTCACGCCAGAGATGGAATACGTGGCCCTGCGCGAGAACGGCAAGCGCGAGTGGATGGCCGAGTACCTCGCCAACGAGGAGCGCGCGAAGCGCGTGGCGGGCAACCCGATGGGCGCGAGCATTCCGCGCATCATCACGCCAGAGTTCGTGCGCGACGAGGTGGCGCGCGGCCGCGCGATCATTCCCGCAAACATCAACCACCCCGAAGTGGAGCCGATGGCCATCGGCCGCAACTTCAAGGTGAAGATCAACGCCAACATCGGCAACTCGGCCGTCACCTCGAGCATCGAGGAAGAAGTCGAGAAGCTGGTGTGGGCCATCCGCTGGGGCGCGGACAACGTGATGGACCTTTCCACCGGCAAGAACATCCACACCACGCGCGACTGGATCGTGCGCAACAGCCCCGTGCCGATCGGCACCGTGCCCATCTACCAGGCGCTCGAAAAAGTGGGCGGCGTGGCCGAGGACCTCACCTGGGAGATCTACCGCGACACGCTCATCGAGCAGGCGGAACAGGGCGTCGACTACTTCACCATCCACGCCGGCCTGCGCCTGCCCTTCATCCACCTGACGGCCAACCGCATGACGGGCATCGTGTCGCGCGGCGGCTCGATCATGGCCAAGTGGTGCATCGCGCACCACAAGGAGAGCTTCCTCTACACGCACTTCGAGGACATCTGCGACATCATGAAGGCCTACGACGTGAGCTTCTCGCTCGGCGACGGCCTGCGCCCCGGCTCGGGCGCCGATGCCAACGACGAGGCCCAGTTCGCCGAGCTGCGCACGCTGGGCGAGCTCACGGAGATCGCGTGGAAGCACGACGTGCAGACCATGATCGAAGGCCCGGGCCACGTGCCGATGCACATGATCCAGTCGAACATGGACGAACAGCTCAAGCACTGCCACGAGGCGCCGTTCTACACGCTGGGCCCGCTGACCATCGACATCGCGCCGGGCTACGACCACATCGCCAGCGCGATCGGCGCGGCCATGATCGGCTGGGCCGGCACCGCGATGCTCTGCTACGTGACGCCGAAGGAGCATCTGGGCCTGCCCGACCGCGATGACGTGAAGCAGGGGATCATTGCCTACAAGATCGCCGCGCATGCTGCCGATGTGGCGAAGGGGCATCCGGGGGCTCGGTCGCGGGACGATGCGCTGAGCAAGGCGCGCTTCGAGTTTCGGTGGCAGGACCAGTTCAACCTGGGGCTCGATCCCGATACTGCGCGGGAATTCCACGATGAGACGCTGCCCAAGGATTCGAGCAAGGTGGCGCACTTCTGCTCGATGTGCGGGCCCAAGTTCTGCTCGATGAAGATCACTCAGGAGGTGCGGGAGTACGCTGCTCAGAAGGGGGTTGCCGAGGCTGCGGTTCTGGCTGAAGGGATGGAGGAGAAGTCGAAAGAGTTCATGGCTGGAGGGGGGGAGATGTACATACCTATTCGGTCCGTCTCTTGAGTTGTTTTCCGGGGCCGGGACTCGCCCCGGCGGGCGACCTACTTTTCTTTGCTTCGCCAAAGAAACGTAGGCAAAAGAAAGGCGACCCCACTGTCTGCGACCCCTGCGCTTCGCTCCGGGGCAACCTGCGGTGCTCGCGTTTCGCGGGGTCTCGCAGAACTCGCTTCGCTCAAACAGCTGCGAGCCCTTGTCCGCGAAACGCTGCGCTCCTCGGCGCAGCCAGAGGGGAGGGGGACAGCCGGGCCATCGCGTTGCTCGGCCACCAGGACACAGCAAGCGCTTCGCGCCTACCGTGCTTGGAATGAGGCGCTGGGTTGATTGAAGCTGTCGCGATTGGATTGAGATTTCGGGCCGAGCGAAGCGAAGGCCAGTCCAAGCTGTTCGGCGGCCGAGCGCAGCGATGGCCTGCTCGGTCTCCAACTCCCTTCTGGCTGCGCCGAGGAGCGCAGACGTAGGAGGGATAAGGGCCGCAGCTGTTTGAGCGAAGCGAGTTCTGCGGACCCCCTCCTACGTCG
>NZ_JABMJG010000021.1 GCF_013376045.1 Variovorax sp. SG517
AGCCGTCAGCGTGGTCTTGCCGTGGTCGACGTGACCGATCGTGCCCACGTTCACGTGCGGCTTGGTGCGGGTGAATTTACCTTTTGCCATTTTTCGACTCCGAAAAAAACGTTTCCAACGTATGCAGATGGGTTGCAATGCAGCTTTTGCAACCCCCAAAAACTGGTGCCCTTTGCGGGAATCGGACCCGCGACCTCTCCCTTACCAAGGGAGTGCTCTACCACTGAGCCAAAAGGGCTTTGTCTAACCAATCGCTTCCGGCGCCGAACCGGGTCTCTGGAGCGGGAGACGGGAATCGAACCCGCGTCATCAGCTTGGAAGGCTGGGGTTCTACCATTGAACTACTCCCGCATCAGGAGCACTCGAGGCACCCAAAGCGCGAAATCCAAACGCTCTTAGAAACCAAATTCATCGCTGGTGGAGAGGGCTGGATTCGAACCAGCGTACTCGTAAGAGGGCAGATTTACAGTCTGCTGCCATTAACCACTCGGCCACCTCTCCGGCGAACCTCGAAATATAGCACGGTTTTGTGACTACCCGGAAATCCATGCATCAACAAAGATGCAGGAAAACCGCTCGAGGCGTTAGCCCACGATTATCGCCTAAGTTTTCACCCCTCCGACCGCTGCGCCTCACGCCAGGCACGCGCTTCGCCGAAATGACCGCAGCCGATGAACGGCACGGGCGGCCGCTGGGCCGAAAGAGGCGACGGATGATTCGACATCAGCACCTTATGGCGCTTAACGTCGATCAACGCACGCTTACTTTGAGCGTGCGAGCCCCACAGCATAAAAACAACAGGTTTGGCACCGTTCGAAACATGCCGGATGACGGCATCGGTCAGCACCTCCCAACCGCGCCCGGAATGGCTGGCCGGCTGCGCCTCCTCCACCGTCAGGCAGGTGTTGAGCAGCAAAACGCCATGGGTCGCCCACTTCACCAGGCTGCCACCCGGATTCGGAAACGGCGGCGGTGCCGTCCCCAGGTCCCGCTGCAGTTCCTTGAAGATGTTGCGCAGGGACGGCGGCAGCGCCACGCCCGGCGCCACGGAAAACGCGAGCCCTTCTGCCTGGCCGCGCCCGTGGTACGGGTCCTGCCCCAGGATCACCACGCGCACGTCTTCCGGCGGCGTGAGTTCCAGCGCCCTCAGCGGCTGCGGCGGAAAGATCACGGCGCCCGCATCGAGCCGCTCGCGCAGGAACCCCTGCAGCTTCTGCCCCACGGCGCCGCCGAAGAATTCATCAACCAGCGGCTGCCAGCCCGGCGCTACCGGCCAGTCGGCGGGATCGCTGCTCGACAGCTGATCGGGCCGGCTCATTTGAACAATGCGGCGAGGGCCTCGCCGGGCTCCTTGGCGCGCATGAAGGCCTCGCCGACCAGGAAAGCGTTGACGCCCGCCGCCCGCAAGGTGGCCACGTCCTCACGCGTGCCGATGCCCGACTCCGTCACCGGCAGGCGATCGGCCGGCAGCCTCGGCAGCAGGTCGATGGTCGCCTGGATCGACACCTCGAAGTTGCGCAGATTGCGGTTGTTGACCCCGATCAGCGCCGTCTTCAGCCTGAGCGCGCGATCGAGCTCGACCGCGTCGTGCACTTCCACCAACACCGCCATGCCCAGGCCGCGCGCGATGGCCTCGTAGTCCTTCATCTGCGCGTCGTCCAGGCAGGCGGCGATCAGCAGGATCGCGTCGGCGCCCATCGCGCGCGACTCGTACACCTGGTACGCATCGACGATGAAATCCTTGCGCAGCACCGGCAACTCGCACGAGGCGCGGGCCTGCTTGAGATAGTCCACGCCGCCCTGGAAGAACTGCTTGTCGGTCAGCACGGAAAGGCAGGCCGCGCTGATCTCGCCGTCGCCTTCGGCGTAGCTCTGCGCGATGTCCGCGGGAATGAAGTCCGCGCGCAGCACGCCCTTGCTCGGACTGGCCTTCTTGACTTCGGCGATCACCGCGGCGTGGCCGGCTGCGATCTTGGCGCGCAGCGCGCCTTCGAAGTCGCGCGTCAGCACGCGGCTCTCGGCATCGAAGCGCACGGCTTCGAGCGGCGTGCGCTTCAGGGCCGCGGCCACTTCCTGGCGCTTGACGGCAATGATCTTGTCGAGGATGTCGGACATGGCTTCTGGGGTTCCTGTTCTCTTGCAACTCAGACGGTCGCGGACGCCTTGACCAGTTCGGCCAGCTTGGCCTTCGCCGCGCCCGATGCGATGGCGGCGCGCGAGCGCTCCACACCCACCTGCACCGAATCGACCACGTTCGCCGCATAGAGCGCGGCGCCGGCGTTCAGCAGCACGATGTCGAGCGCGGGGCCTGCCTGATTGTCGAGCACACCCAGCAGCATCGCCTTCGACTGCTCGGGCGTTTCCACGCGCAGCGCGCGGTTGCTCGACATCTGGAAACCGAAGTCCTCGGGGTGCAGTTCGTACTCGCGGATCTCGCCGTTCTTCAGCTCGCCCACCATGGTGGCGGCGCCGAGCGAGATCTCGTCCATGCCGTCGCGCCCGTAGACCACCACCGCGTGCTCCGCGCCGAGGCGCTGCAGCGCGCGCACCTGGATGCCCACGAGGTCGGGGTGGAACACGCCCATCAGGATGTTCGGCGCGCCGGCCGGGTTGGTCAGCGGCCCGAGGATGTTGAAGATCGTCTTGATGCCCAGTTCCTTGCGCACCGGCGCCACGTTCTTCATCGCCGGATGGTGGTTCGGCGCGAACATGAAGCCGATGCCGCATTCCTCGATGGAGCGTGCGATCTGCTCGGGCTTGAGGTTGATGTTCACCCCCAGCGACTCCAGCACGTCGGCGCTGCCCGACTTGCTCGACACGCTGCGCCCGCCGTGCTTGCTCACCTTGGCGCCCGCCGCGGCGGCCACGAACATCGAGCAGGTCGAGATATTGAAGGTGTGCGAGCCGTCGCCGCCGGTGCCCACGATGTCCACGAGGTTCGTCGTGTCCTTGACCGGCACCTTGGTCGACACCTCGCGCATCACCTGCGCGGCGGCGGTGATCTCGCCGATGGTCTCCTTCTTCACGCGCAGGCCCGTGATCAGCGCGGCCATCATCACCGGCGAGCACTCGCCGCTCATGATGAGACGCACGATGTGCAGCATCTCGTCGTGGAAGACCTCGCGGTGCTCGATGGTGCGCTGCAGCGCTTCCTGGGGGGTGATCATGGAAAGTCTCCTCGGAATGAATCAGCGGCCGACGCGGACTGCGGCGGGCGCGTCGGTGAACGCGAGCTTGAGGCCGAAGCCGATGAACAGCACGCCGGCAACGCGATGGAGCCAGTGCATGCCTTTCTGCACTGCACTGCGGCGCGCCATCCAGCCCGCCGCCAGGGCCCACCCCACGTTGACGGGAATGGCGTTGACGTTGAACAGCACGCCCAGCAGCACGAAGGCCAGCGCCTTGTTGTCGGTGCCCGGCGCGATGAACTGCGGCACGAAGGCCAGGAAGAACAGCGCGACCTTCGGGTTGAGCACGTTGGTCCAGAACCCGCCCAGGAAGATCGCCTTGAGGCTGCGCTCCCCACCCGCCGCCGCGGCGGCCGCGCCGAGGTCGGCGGGCGGCGCGGGCTTCGACACCAGCATGCGCACGCCCAGGTACAGCAGGTAGGCCGCGCCGATGTACTTGAGCACCGTGAAGGCCGTGGCCGAGGTCGCCATCAGGGTGCCCACGCCGACTGCGGCAGCGAAGATGTGGATGAAGCAGCCGGCCGTGATGCCCAGCCCGGCCACGATGCCGGCGCGCACGCCCGAGCGCAGCGAGTTCGTCACGACGTAGAGCACGTCGGGCCCCGGGGTGAGATTCAGCAGCCAGCCGGCGGCGATGAATGCGAGCAGATGGGGAAGATCGGGCATCGCGCGCTCGTGGCTTTCAGGACTTGAAGAAGGCCCGGATCGCCGCGACGGCCCGGTCGACGCCGGCGGCATCGACATCGAGGTGCGTCACGAAGCGAAGCCGGTAGAGCCCCGTCGCCAGGATGCCCTGCGCATTGAGGCTCGCCAGCAGCTCCGAGGAGCGCGCCTGCGCGGCGCCCGTGAGGTCGACGAACACGATGTTCGTGTGCGGCGCCTCCACCTTCAGCCCCTCGATGCCTTCGAGCCCCTGCGCCAGGCGCTGCGCCAGCGCGTGGTCGTCTGCGAGGCGGTCGACATGGTGATCGAGCGCATGCGAAGCCGCCGCCGCCAGCAGGCCGGCCTGCCGCATGCCCCCGCCCGCCATCTTGCGGACGCGATGCGCCCGGGCGATGAATTCGCGCGAGCCGACCAGCGCCGAGCCCACGGGTGCGCCCAGCCCCTTGCTGAAGCACACCGACACGCTGTCGAAGCACTGCGCGATGCGGCGGGCTTCCGCGCGGATGTCGCTGCGCCTGTTCAGCGCAGCCTGCGCGGTCGCGGCATTGAAGAGCCGCGCGCCGTCGAGGTGGCGCTGCAGCCCCTTGCTCTTGGCGAGATCGGTCGCGGCCTGCACGTATTCGAAGGGCAGCAGCTTGCCGCCCAGCGTGTTCTCCAGCGCCAGCAGCCGCGTGCGCGCGAAGTGCGCGTCGTCCGGCTTGATGGCCGCCTCGATCTGCGCGAGCGGCAGCGTACCGTCGCTTGCGTGGTCCAGCGGCTGCGGCTGCACGCTGCCGAACACCGCCGCGCCGCCGCCTTCCCAGCGGTAGCAGTGCGCCTGCTGGCCGACGATGTACTCGTCGCCGCGCCCGCAGTGCGACAGGATCGCGCACAGGTTGCTCTGCGTGCCGGTGGGCACGAACAGCGCCGCCTCGAAGCCCAGCATGCCCGCGATCTTCTCCTGCAGCGCGTTCACGCTGGGATCGGTGGCGAAGACGTCGTCGCCCAGGGGCGCGGCCATCATGGCCTCGCGCATCGCGGGCGTGGGTTGGGTGACGGTGTCGCTGCGCAGGTCGACGACAGAAGAAGTGCGATCGGTCATGGTGGTCAGTCCAGGAAGTTTTTGAGCATGGCGTGACCATGTTCAGTCAGGATCGATTCCGGATGGAACTGCACGCCTTCGATGCGCACATCGTGCGCGAATCCGGTGTGCCGCACCCCCATGATCTCGCCGTCGTCGGTCCAGGCGGTGACAGCCAAAGCCTTCGGGCAGCTCTCGCGCTCGATGGAAAGCGAGTGGTAGCGGTTGACGACGAAGCGCTTGGGCAGCCCCGCGAACACGCCTTCCTGCGTGGTCGTGATCTCGCTGGTCTTGCCGTGCATGAGCTGCTGCGCCCGCACGATCTTCCCGCCGAAGGCCGCGCCGATGGCCTGGTGCCCCAGGCACACGCCCAGGATCGGGAGCTTGCCGGCAAAGGCCTCGATGGCCGCCACCGACACGCCCGCCTCCGCCGGCGAGCACGGCCCCGGCGACACCACCAGCCGCGTCACGCCCGAGGCGATCAGCTCGCCGATCTGCTCCACGGTGATCTCGTCGTTGCGGTGCACCTGCACGTCCGCACCCAGCTCGCCGAAGTACTGGACGATGTTGTAGGTGAAGCTGTCGTAGTTGTCGATCATCAGCAGTTTCATGGCTTGCTCACAATCCGGTGCACGCCCTTGACGACGGGGAACACGTTGAAGTTGATCAGAAGGCCCAGCTTGAGGCCCGAGAGACGCAGCGCGGCCAGCACCTGCGCGCGATGCAGGTCGGTCAGCACGTCGACCGCCCTGAGTTCGACGATGACCGACTGCTCGACCACGAAGCCCGCGCGATACACCTCGCCGAGCGAACGGCCCTTGTAGCTGGCGGACAGTGCCACGTCGCGCGCAAAGCCGATCTCGCGCTCGGCGAGCTCGATGGCCAGCGCCGCGGCGTAGGCCGCTTCGTCGAGCCCCGTGCCGAGCACGCGCTGCACCTCGACGGCCGCGCCGATGATCTCGTGCGAAAAGTCGCCCTGAATATCGGGTGCGGCGCTCATTCCAGGCCTTCCTCGACCAGTTCGGCGGCACGCAGCAGCGCACGCGCCTTGGCCTCGGTTTCCTTCCACTCCAGCTCGGGCACCGAGTCGGCCACTACGCCGGCCGCGGCCTGCACGTGCAGCATCTGGTCCTTCACGATGCCGGTGCGGATCGCGATGGCCACGTCCATGTCGCCCGCATAGCTGATGTAGCCGCAGGCGCCGCCGTACAGGCCGCGCTTGGTGGGCTCGAGCTCGTCGATGAGTTCCATCGCATGCACCTTCGGCGCGCCGGTCAGGGTGCCGGCCGGGAAGGTGGCCTTGAGCACGTCGATGGCGGTCATGCCGTCCTTCAGCGTGCCTTCGACGTTGCTCACGATGTGCATCACGTGGCTGTAGCGCTCCACCGCGAAGGCCTCGGTCACCTTCACGGTGCCTGTCTTGGCGATGCGGCCGATGTCGTTGCGCGCGAGGTCGATCAGCATCACGTGCTCTGCGCGCTCCTTCGGGTCGTTGATGAGCTCGACCTCGGCCGCCTTGTCGAGCTCCAGCGAAGCGCCGCGCGGACGGGTGCCGGCCAGCGGTCGGATGGTGATCTTCTGCTCGCCCTCGCCCGTGTTCTCCTGGCGCACCAGGATCTCGGGCGACGCGCCCACCACGTGGAAGTCGCCGAGGTTGTAGTAGTACATGTAGGGCGACGGGTTCAGCGAACGCAGCGCGCGGTACAGCGACAGCGGCGACTCGGTGTAGCGCTTGCTGATGCGCTGGCCCACCTGCACCTGCATGAAGTCGCCGGCGGCGATCATTTCCTTGGCGCGCTCCACGGCCGCGAGGTAGTCGGCCTTGGCGAAGCTGCGCTCGGGCGGATGCGGCTGCGTAGGCTTCACGACGGGCGCGCTCACCGAATACTTGAGCTTTTCCTTCAGCTCGCGCAGGCGGCGCTTGCCGACGGCGTAGGCCTCCGGCTGCTTCGGGTCGGCATAGACGATGAGGTAAAGCTTGCCCGAGAGGTTGTCGATGACGGCCAGCTCCTCGCACTGCAGCAGCAGGATGTCGGGGCAGCCCAGCGTGTCGGGCGGGCAGGTCTTCTCGAGCTTGCGCTCGATGTGGCGCACGGTGTCGTAGCCGAAGTAGCCGGCAAGGCCGCCGCAGAAACGCGGCAGGCCCGGGCGCAGCGCGACCTTGAAGCGCTTCTGGTAGTCGGCCACGAAGTCGAGCGGATTGCCCTTGACGGTCTCGACCACCTGCCCGTCGGTCACCACCTCGGTGACGGCTTCGGCGCCGAAGCCGCTGGCGCGAAGCAGCGTGCGGGCCGGTAGTCCGATGAAGCTGTAGCGCCCGAAGCGCTCGCCGCCCACCACCGATTCGAGCAGGAAGCTGTGCTTGCCGCCGCCTTGCGAATGGGCCAGCTTGAGGTAAAGGGAAAGGGGGGTCTCGAGGTCGGCGAAGGCCTCGGCCATCAGCGGAATGCGGTTATAGCCCTGGGCGCTGAGGCTCTTGAATTCAAGTTCGGTGATCACGGATTCGTTCTCCAGTTGCCTGCGGCGCTCCTTCGGCCGGCGGCAAGGTCATTCACGGGTGGCCCGGTGCCGGCATGCGTGCCGGTCCGGAACCGCGGGCGCACGGCGTGCGCCGCGCAATCAAACAATCAGCGAAGTATGGCGACGCCAGGGCCAGGCTCCCCGGCTGCCTTCACCTGTTTGAATGATGTGATGAACGAACATATGAGCCGTGGAGTTTAGCCCACGAAAACGCCCGCAGGCGCAACTCGCCGCTTCGGCGGTGGCTTTCAGGGTTCCCCCGAAGCCGAAGGAGTAGAACAAAAAGATACATTCGAACGACCGTTCGCAAAATTCCAAGGAGACAGCGTTGACCGCCCTTCCGTTCACGACCATGTTCTCTCGCCTCGCCCTGGCTGCCTGCCTTGCAGCCGCAAGCCTGGGCGCCTCGGCCGCGCAGGTCGACGTGGGCGGCGTCAAGCTCGAAGACCAGATGGATCTGCGCGGCACGCCCCTCCTGCTCAACGGCGCGGGCATCCGATACAAGGCCATCTTCAAGGTCTACACCGCCGGCCTGTACGTGGGCAAGAAGGTGTCGACGCCCGAAGAGGCACTGGCCGTGCCCGGCCCCAAGCGAGTGGCCATCACCATGCTGCGCGACATCGACGCGAACGAGCTCGGCAAGCTCTTCACCAAGGGCGTGGAAGACAATTCGCCGAAGACCGAGATGGTCAACCTCATCCCCGGCCTGCTGCGCATGGGCCAGATGTTCGCCGACCAGAAGCAGCTGAAGGCCGGCGACACCTTCACCATCGACTGGCTGCCCGGCACCGGCACGCTCATCACCGTGCGCGGCGTGCCTCAGCCCGATCCGATCAAGGAACAGGCCTTCTTCAACGCACTGCTGCGCATCTGGCTCGGCCCGAACCCGGCCGACTGGAAGCTGAAGGACGCGCTGCTCGGCAAGCAGTAGCCAGTAGCCGAAGCGGCTATCGCCCGGCGGCCGGCACAAGCTCGGCCAGCGAGTCGACGAAGGCGTCGGCATCCACGCCACGTACCGGCTCGCCGTGGTTGTAGCCATAGCTCACGAGCACGACGGGGCACCCCGCCGCCCGGGCAGCGCGCGCGTCGTTGCTCGAGTCGCCGATCATCAGCGTGCGCGCGGGCGCCGTGCCCATCGCCTCGCAGGTCTTCAGCAGCGGCAGCGGATCCGGCTTCTTCCGCTCGAAGGCATCGCCGCCGAACACCAGCTCGAAGAAACCGTCTAGCCCCTTGTCGACCAGCAGCGGCTTGGCGAACGAGGTCGGCTTGTTGGTCAGGCAGGCCAGCCGCAGGCCCTGTGCACGCAGCGCCTTCAGCCCGTCGATCACGCCCGGGTACACCGCAGAGTGGCGTCCGTTGATGGCGAGGTAGTGGTGCTGGTAGCGCTCCCAGGCACGCCCGAACAGCGCGCGCGCTTTCGCATCGGCGTCGGGCGACGCAATCACGTGCACGAGCGCGGAATGGATCAGGTGCTCGGAGCCCTTGCCCACCATCGTCTCGATGGCGGCGGGGGCCACGTGCGGCAGCGAGAGATCGTCGAGCATGCGGTCGAGCGAGGCGGCGAAGTCGCCGAGCGTGTCGACCATGGTGCCGTCGAGGTCGACGATGGCGGCGTCGAAGCGGGTGCGGTCGAGGGGAATGGAGTTCAAGGCAAACGGGAAGCGGAGTTGGGCGAAATTGCGAAGAATCGCCCGACACTTTACAGAGCGCCGGAAAACCGCTTTCCGCCCCTGATGCCAGGCAAGCGCCCGCGAGCGCCGGCACTTTTGCAAACTGTTTCAGAGCCCGTCGTCGTCATGCCCCGGAAACTTTTCGGGGCCTTTCGCACACCTATGCCCCATCGTTTGCAAAAACCCAACAACGAGGAACACTCCATGCGTCTCACGACGAAGGGCGGCTTCGCCTTGACGGCCATGATCGATGTCGCAATGCGCGAGCAGGACGGCCCCGTGCCACTGGCGTCGATCAGCAAGCGCCAGCACATTGCCCGCTCATCGCTCGAACTGCTGTTCAGCAAGCTGCGCCAGCACGCCCTGATCAAGGCGACACGCGGACCGGGCGGCGGCTACACGCTGACGCGCAGGGCGTCAGAAATCACGGTGGCGGACATCCTCGCCTCGGTCGACGGCCAGCCGCTGGCCGATACCGAAACCTCCCCTGGCAAGAACGAGCCTGGCAGCAAGGGCTGCTATTCGACGGAAGCGCTGTGGGCCTCGGCCAAGCACCACGTCATGGAATTCCTGGGCTCCGTCACGCTGCAGAGCCTGGTCGAAGACCAATTGGCCAAGGGTGTGCGCGTCGAGCACGAGCCCGCGCCGAGAAGAAAAGAAACCCAGCCGAGCCCCGCGGCCCTGCCGCTGCGCGTGAACGCACCCAACTCGGTGTTCGCGTGGAACGGCGTCTTCGCCAAGCGCTGAAGACGGCAACTGCACTCTTCGCCGCTTTCTCTTCTTCTTTCTCCTTCGCCGACCTCCTTGCCGACGATGCCCCGCTGGCTCCTGTCTCTGCTGCTCGTGCTCGCGCTGGGCTGCCAGAGCTTTGCCGCGCTGGCCCAGTCGCATGAGGCGGCAGTGGCACCGATGGCCGCCGGCCTTCATTCGCAGGGCCACGACTGCGAAGCACCGGCGCATCCGCCGGCCACGCTCGAAGAACGCTCGCCCGCCACCGAGCTGGCGCCCGATCTCTCCGAAATCTGCGGGCTGCGCAATGCAGCCCTGCATCACGCCGCATGGCGCGGCGCCGCGCCGCCGCAATACGTGCACGCGCCTGCATCCCGCGTGCCGCGGGTTCCGCTGAAGCCGCCACGCGCGGGCACCGCCGTCTAGGCGGCGAAGGCGCGGGCCCGCCCCGGGCTCCCGCTTTTCCATCGACATGCAGAAGACCGCGACGCGCGGGCCAGCCGGCCTGCGCGTCGCATTCGTCCTGCGCGGCCGTTGCCGGCCGGCGCGGGCTTTCGAACCAATCCAACGCGAAACCGCTTTTCTCCCAATGACCGAACTCACCATGGTCGCCTTCGGCACCTGTCTTCTTCTGCTGTACCTGGCTTGGCGCGAACGCGTCGTCTCGAACGATCGCGATGCCGGCCTGCTCGCCGGCGTGGCTGCATGCGCGGGCGTGGCCGGCATCGTTTCGCTGGTCGTGTGAAGTCGTCCGCGACCGAACGGCGGCAGCGCTGGGCTGCCGTCGCCGCGCCTGCGGCGCTCGCCCTCGCGGCGAGCGCATGCACCGACGGCTATCCGTCCAGGGACGCGCCCGCCGCCCACACGCTGAGCGCCGCCGAGCACGTCCACGCGCTCAACGGCATGCTCCGGCACGAGGCGCGCAGCGTGGACGCGAAGCTGGCGCTCGCGACGCCCTGCGTCCTGAGGCTCTCGACCACGGCGCGCGGCGAGCGCGAGCAGACGGCCTCGCTGCGGCTGGAAACGCTTCGCATCGCCTTCTCCGTGGACGAGCGCTACCGGGTCAGCCTGGCCCGGGACGCCAGCGTGCCCGTCGCGCGCGACCACCGCTTCGTGGTGGACGACTGGCACGACGCGGTCGCCTTCCGCTCGCACCTCCAGCAGCTGCAGATGGCCTGCGCGGCTTCGAAGGACTGAAGCCGGGCCTTCTTTTTTTCTCCGCGCGTTGCGGGTTCCGGCAACTCGTTCGGCAAACCGGATGAAAGCCTCTGAATTGCCAGAAGCGCCATCCGGAGATTGCCTTGGTTTTTCTTCCCGCACGCCACCGCGCAGCCTGCGTCCGGCTGTCCGACATCGCACTCACGCTGATCGCCATCCTCGCGATCGGCGCGCTGGTTCCTGCCTGCGGAGACAGCCGCGGCAGCATCGGCCCCGCCAGTAGCAGCAGCAAGAGCAGCAGCGCCCCCGCCCACCCGGTGGCGCCCGACGACCCGCCCCCGACCGCGCGCGACTGCACCGTCACCTTCGAGGGCGACTCGATCCTCCACGGCAGCTACGCCAGCAACCAGCGCTTCGACGAGCCGCCCGCAGCGATGCTCACGCGCCTGCGTCCCGCCTACACGGTGATCGACAACAGCGTGCCCGGCTCCACCGCCGCCCAGCGCGCGCCCGTGTTCGCAGGGGCACCGCTCACCACCCATTTCGTGGTGCTCCAGCACGGCATCAACGACGGGCAGTTCGGCCAGCCCTACGAGTCGGCGCTGCGGCGCATGGTCGCGCACGTCCAGGCCCAGGGGCGCACGCCGGTCATCACCGGACTCAGCCGGCAGCCGATCACCGTCACCGGCAGGGACGCGGCCGACGACATCGCCCGCCGGGTGGCCGCAGAGACCGGCGCGCTGTTCGCCGACTGGGGCGCGGTGTCCTTCAAGCCCGCGGAGATGGCCGACGTGCTGCACCCCGCACCGGCCTACAGCGAGCGATTGGTCTGGCGCATCGTGTCCGTGCTGGACCGGGCCGCGCCCGAGTGCAGATACTGACATCGGCTTTTTTTTCGGGCCTGCCATTGCGGGTTTCGGCATTCCGTTCGGCAAGGGAATGCATCCACCTGAAACCCGAAGAGGAACCGCCTCCCATGCTTCAGAACCTTTTCTTCCACGCACGTCGCCCGCGACTGCAGCTTTCGAGCTGCCGGGAGCCCCCCCGATGAGCACCGGCAGCCTCGGCCTCGTGGTGGCCGCGCTCTTCGCGCTCGGCGCCGCCGGGTTCACGGGCAAGACGCTCGGCGCGCGCGCCGAAGAGCACCGGGCGGCGATCAGCCTGCGCGAGGCGGATGCGCCTTCCGAAACCGTCCCCCGCCTGTCGCAGGCCTTCGAGACAGGCACCGGCCGCGCCGTGGCGCCCCATGTCCATGCCTGCCAGGCCATCGCGGCGCGTCACGGTGCGCGCATCTACACCGCGACCTCGCCGCTGGGCGGCGGCTGCCTCACGCTGAGGCTCCCGCTGGACGGCGCGCGCACCGCGCGTGCTGCGAAGGGACTGCTGTGATGGCCGCCCGCCAGTTCCCCGCGCCGCGCGACATCGGCATGCCGGGCCGGTCCCGAATCGCCGCCGATGGCGCAGTGGGCCCGCTGCGGGCCTGGCTGGTCGACGGATGCTGCCTCGGCGCCGCGGCCGCCGGCGTTGCGCTCGCGGTGGGCTTCAGCCGCTGCGAGGCGGGCAATGCCGGCTCCGCGGCGCTGTCCACGCTCGCGCCCATCATGCAGACCCGGGGCCATCGCACCCCCGCGGGCTGCAGGCGCGGCAGAACTTCGGCCACAAATGTCAACGCAGTGAGATAGATTCATGCCTGCCGCACTCGCAGCGTTCCCGAACGACTTCCCCCCGCCCTCCATGCCGGACCGTCCTCCCCCGCGAAGCGTGGAAACCCTCTACGGCGAACACCACGGCTGGCTGCTCGGCTGGCTGCGCCGCAAGCTGGGGCATGCGGGCGATGCCGCCGACCTGGCCCAGGACACATTCCTGCGCGTGCTGGGCCGCCAGCGCGACGTCGACGAGGTCCGGGAACCGCGCGCCTGGCTCACCACCATCGCACACGGCCTGGTGGTCGACCACGTGCGGCGCCGCACGCTGGAGCGCGCCTGCCTCGAAGCCATCGCCGCCCTGCCCGAGCCGCAGGCACCGTCGCCCGAGACGCAGATGCTGCTGGTCGAGGCGCTGGTACGCATCGACGCCATGCTCGATGGCCTGCCCGCCAAGGCGCGCAGCGCCTTCCTGCTCTCGCGGCTCGACGGCCTCGGCTATGCCGAGATCGCGCAGCGCCTGAACGTGAGCCTGAGCTCCGTCGAGAAATACATGGCGACCGCCATCCGCCATTGCCTAGCCCTGAAATGAACCTCCCCCAGGCTTCGCGCACTTCGTGTCGCTTCTCCTCCCCCCTCGCCGGGGGCAACACCGGCGGCCCGGCAGAGCCGGTTCCGCGGTGTTCCCGGCTTCGGCCGTGGCGGCTTCGTGCGTCGTGGATTGCACGGCGCGTAGGGAGGCACGCGGAATGAAGGCAGCATTCCCCCCTTCTTCCGACCTGCTCGACCAGGCCATCGCCTGGGCCGTGCGGCTCGGTTCCGGCAGCGCCGACAGCAAGGCGCATGACGAGTGCGATGCATGGCGCGCCGCGCATCCGTCGCACGAACAGGCCTGGCAGCAGGTGCAGTTCGTGGAGGACGCCTTCCGCCAGGTGCCGCGCATCGGCGGCACGGGCGACCGCCTCGGCGCGGCGAGCGGCGCGCTGGCCCACGGCGCGCTGCAGGCCGCCGGCCGCATGCGGGCGCAGCAGGGCCGCCGCCGCGCGCTCGGCGCGATCGGCGTCCTGGGTCTCGCCGCCACCGGCGGCGTGATCGGCCTCTTCGTGTGGCGCGAACAGCCCTGGGAGCAGCGCACCGACTACGCCACCGCCGTGGGCGAACGAAAGCGCGTGACGCTGTCCGACGGCACCGAGCTGAACCTCAACACCGGCTCCGAGGTGCAGGTGGTCTTCTCGCCGCGCAGCCGGCGCATCGTGCTGCGCCGTGGCGAGCTCTTCGTGCGCACCGGCGCCGACGGCGGGGCGCTCTTCGGCCATCGCGCCTTCTGGGTCGAGACGCCGCACGCGCGCTTCGAGGCCCTGGGCACGCGCTTCGGCGTGCGCGAGCAGGACGGCCAGACGCGGCTTTCGATGACCGAGGGCCGGGTCGCCATCCACGCCACAGGCAACAGCGTGCAGCCGGTGGTCGCTCAGGCCGGCGACGGCTACATCGTGCGCGGCGACGCGACGCCGCCCCAGCGCGTCGTGGACCGCAGCTTCGAACCCGATGCCTGGACCGACGGCGCACTGGTGGCCCGGCAGATGCGGCTGGACGCATTCGTCGCCGAGCTGGCGCGCTACCACGGCACGCCGCTGGTCTGCGACGCGAACGCGGCCTCGCTGCGCGTGTCGGGCGTTTTCCAGCTCAACGGGCCCGACCCGGTCGGCCGCGCGCTCGAAGCGCTGGTGCGCACGCTGCCCGTGCGGCTCGAACAAGGCACTGGAGGCACATTGACCATTTCGCGACGTTGAGAAGACTTCCTCCGGACCGCCATCCCGGGTTCTGGCGCCTCCGGCCGGCAAGGCCCACCCTGCTTCCCGCGCTGCTGCTGGGCATCGCGGCGGGATGGGTCGCGCCCGTCGTATCCGCGCGCGCGCAGGCACAGCCGGCGGAGGGCAAGGCGCGCGCGGGCTTCGACATACCGGCCGGCCCGCTCGAGGACGCGCTCAGCACCTTCGCGCGGCAGGCCGGCATCACGCTGTCATTCGACCCGGCACTCGTGCGCGACAGGAGCGCCGCCGCCCTCAAGGGCAGCCGCACCGTGCCCGAAGGGCTGGCCGAGCTGCTGTCGCCGCACCGGCTGGAGGCAATTCCCGGCGTGAGCGGCGCCTATGCGGTGCGGCCGGCAGCAGCAGGCGCCGCCGCTTCCGGCACGGGGGCCTCCCTGCCCCCTCTGACCGTTACCGCGCAGGGCGAGCGCGCCGACGGCCAGGTCGACGGCTACGTGGCGCAGCGCAGCGCCACCGCCACGCGCACCGACACGCCGCTGCTCGAGACGCCGCGCGCCCTCACCGTCGTCACGCGCGCGCAGATGGACGACCAGGCCGTGCACACCGTCGAGCAGTCGCTTCGCTATTCGGCCGGCGTGCTCACCGAGGTCGCCGGCTACGACACGCGCTTCGCCTCGCTCACGGTGCGCGGCTTCGCACCCGCCGAGTACCTCGACGGTTTCAAGCTCCCCGCCGGCAGCGTCATCTCGCGCTGGCTGGCCGAGCCGCAGGCGCTGGAACGCGTGGAGCTGCTGAAGGGCCCCGGCGCGGTCTACGACCCGTCGGCACCGGGCGGTGCGATCAACATGGTGTCCAAGCGCCCATCGGCGGAGGCGGTGCGCGAGGTGAGCCTCTCGCTGGGCAACCGCAACCGCCACCAGGCCAGCTTCGACCTCGGCGGCGCGATGAACGCGGACGGCACTCTGCTCTTCCGGCTCAACGGCGTGGTGCGCAAGAGCGACGGCCAGACCGACCATTCGCGCGACGACCGCAGCTTCATCGCTCCCTCGCTGACATGGGCGCCTTCGGCGCGCACCAGGATCACGCTGCTGGCGGAGGTCACGCGCGACCGCACCACGCCCAAGAGCATCTGGCCCGAGGGCGCGCTCATCACGCCCAACCCCTGGGGCAGCATTTCCCGCGAGCGCTTCATCGGGGAGCCGGGCTTCGACCGCTACAACCGCAACGCCTCCTCGCTCACCTACCTGTTCGAACACAAGCTCGACGATCAATGGACCCTGCGGCAGAACGCACGCCGCGCGTCGCTGGACGTCGACTACCGGCAGGTCTACGGCACCGGCTTCGAGAACGATCTGCGCACGATCGATCGCACGGCGATGCGGGCCATCGAACGCAACCGGACCACCACGCTGGACACCCAGGTCGAGGGCCGCTTCGGCACCGGACCGGTCGCGCACACCCTGCTGATCGGGATGGAATACCAGCGGCAGTCGAGCAAGCTGGCCGGCGGGATCGGCCAGGCGCCATCCATCGATGCCTTCGCGCCGGTCTATGGCGCGGCGGTGCCCGAGCCGGCGTTCAGCGCCATGTCCGACAACGCCGTCACGCAGCGCGGGTTCTACGTGCAAGACCAGATGCGCAGCGGCCCCTGGTCGCTGGGGCTCACGGTGCGGCAGGACCGCGCGCGCAACAGCTTCAGCCCGCTGTCGGCGGCCTCCAGGGGCATCGACACCAACACCAAGACGACCTACAACGCGGGACTGCTCTACCTCGCGCCGAGCGGGCTCGCGCCCTACTTCAGCTACTCGACGTCGTTCACCCCGCTGCCGGGCGCCTTCGCGAACGGAAGTCCGCTGAGGCCCGAGCTCGGCCGGCAGGTCGAGGTGGGCCTGAAGTACCGCCCGCCCGGCGTGGACGCGCTGTTCACCGTGTCGGTGTTCGACCTGCGCAAGAACAACTCCCCCACCTTCGACCCGTACGTGATCGGTCCCGTCTCGCAGATCGGCGAGGTGCGCACGCGAGGCCCCGAGTTCGAGGCGCGCGCCGCGCTCACGAAGCAGCTCAAGCTGGTGGCCAGCTACACGCTGCTCGACGCCAAGGTCACGCAAAGCCTGAACCCCGCCGAAATAGGCAGGCAGCCGCTCAACACAGCGCGCCAGACCGCCGCGCTGTGGCTCGACTACCGCTTCGGCAGCCCCGCGCTGCAGGGCTGGAGCATCGGCGGCGGCGTGCGCCATGTCGGCAAGGTGCCGGCCAGCATCGACAACAGCAGCTACAACCCGCCCTACACGCTGCTCGACGCGGCGCTGCGCTACGAACGCGGCCCCTACGGCTTCGCGCTGAACGCCACCAACCTCACCGACCGGAGCTACGTCGCGGGCAACGGCCAGTACTTCGGCCAGCGGCGCGCGGTGCAGGCGAAGTTCACCTACCGCTGGTAGCAGCGGCCAGGCACTATCGCAATGTCGCGTGCGGATGCAGCGGATGCGCCAGCGTGTCCGCGATCAGCCGCAGGGCCTGGTCGCACTGCTCGCGCGACATCGGCCCGCCCAGGCAGATGCGTACCGCGTCGGGCGGATCGCCGTCGGTGGAGAAGGCGGCGCTCGCCACCACGCCCACGTTCTGCGTGCGCAGGTACGACGCGAACTCCACCGGGCTCCAGCCGGGCGTGAGCGGCAGCCACGCATGGAAACCTTCGGAATGCGCCTGCAGGCCGCTGTCGCCCAGGTGCCGCGCGGCCAGCGCCTGCCGCGCCATCGACTCGGCGCGCACCGCCTGCAGCATCTCCTCGGCGGTGCCGTCTTCCACCCACAGCGTCGTCAGCGCGTTGGTGATCGGCGAGGCCATGACCGTGGTGGCGCGCATCGCGCCGGCCAGCCGCTGCGACTGCACCACCGTCGGCGAGCACACGTAGGCGCTGCGCAGCCCCGCGCCGAAGCACTTGGAGAAGCCGCTCACGTAGTAGGTGAGCCCCGGCGCCAGCGTGGCCAGCGACGCGGGCGTCTGCCTCGGCAGCATGCCGTAGGCATCGTCCTCGATGATCGGCACCGCATAGCGCAGCGCCACGTCGGCCAGCGCCTCGCGCCGCGCGCGCGACACGGTGGCCGACGTCGGGTTCAGCAGCGTGGGGTTGCAGTACAGCGCCTTGGGCTTGAGCGTCTTGCAGGCGTGCTCGAAGGCATCGGCGATGGGGCCGTCGTCGTCCATCTGCAGCGCATGCAGCTGAACGCCGAGCTGCGCCGCGATGGCCTTCACGCCCGGGTAGGTGAGCGACTCCACGCAGACCAGCTCGCCGGGCCGCGCGAGCTGCGAGAACAGCGCGGTCAGCACGCCGTGGATGCCGGGGCACACCAGGATGCGATCGACGCTGGCGTCGGGCACGAAGGGCCGCAGCCAGTGCATCGCGGCGGCGCGGTCGTGCGCGGTGCCCCCGAAGTCCTGGTAGCGCAGCAGGTCGTGGAAATCGACCTGCGCGAAGGCGCGGCTGGCGCTGTCGTGCAGGCGTGCCATCAGGTGTTCGTCGTCGGGCTCGGGCGGCATGTTCATCGTCATCTCGGCGCCGCTGCCTCCGCGCAGCCGCAGGCTCGGGCTGCCCGAGCGGATGAAGGTGCCGGTGCCGGCGCGCGAATCGATCAGCCCGCGCTTGCGCGCCTCGGCATAGCCGCGCGCCACCGTCGTGTAGTTCAGTTCGAGATCCGCCGCCAGCTCGCGCAGCGTGGGCAGGCGGTCTCGCACGCCCAGGCGGCCCGTCTTGATGTCGTCGGCGATCAGGTCGGCCAGCAGCAGGTAGGCCGGCCGGGCGGTGTTGCGCAGCTGCTTGCGCCAGTGGGCGGTGATGGTGGTCATCGTGCGTGGTCCGGCTGAATTGATTGCATCCATTGATTGCATCTGGCCACCAATCAACATGCAGGAACCGCGCCCGCGCCAGAGGGGCTGGATGCTTCGATCAGGTGCGATCAACCCCATTGATCGGGTGCATTGATCGCATGGGACGTGCGTCGTCGCGGTGCGGAAATGGCCGCCCGAGCCAGCTTCGTTGCCACTTTTGCAGGCCCTGAAAAAAATTTTGCGCTCGCGCACGCCGCGCCGCTTGGCGTTGATCGCGCATTGATCGCACGGGCCCGGCCGGCCGCTGGCACAACGCCTGCGAAGAAAAGAGCACGCAACACCTGCGTACCCCTTCACCCAACCGGAGTACCCCATGCCCAAAGTCACCCGCCCCCGCAACGAGAAAGGCGAGTTCCTCGTCGACTACGAAGAGAAGGTGTTCGAAGACGTCAAGGCCGAGCCCGGAGAGAAGGCGCTCGTCACCTTCCACACGGTGGCCTTCGAAGGCTCCATCGGCTTCGTGAACCTGCTGCAGGCCACGCGTCTGCGGCGCAAGGGCTACGAGACCTCCGTGCTGCTGTACGGCCCCGGCGTGACGCTGGGCGTGCAGCGCGGCTTTCCGACGCTGGGCGACGAGGCATTCCCGGGCCACCAGAACTTCAACAAGCAGATCGCCAAGTTCATCGAGGAGGGCGGCAAGGTCTATGCGTGCCGCTTCGCGCTGCAGGCGCTCTACGGCCACGGCGAAGGCGCGCTGATCGAGGGCATCAAGCCGATCAACCCGCTCGACGTGCTCGACCTCGTGCTGCTGCACAAGAAGGCCGGCGCCGTCATCATCGACACCTGGACGCTGTAAATGTCCACCCCCAGTCTTCGCGCACTTCGTGTCGCTTCGCCAACCCCCTCGCCGGGGGCAACACCTGCAGCCCGGCAAAGCCGGTTCTGCGGTGTTCCCCGAATTGGCTTCGCTGCGCTTGCCGTCGTGGACAGGGGATGACCATGACCTCTTCTTCTCGCATCGTGCGGGCCGCGGCGATCCAGATCGCGCCCGACTTCGAACGGCCGGACGGCACGCTCGATCGCGTGTGCAGCGCCATCGACGCGGCCGCGGCGAAGGGCGCGCAGATCGCGGTCTTTCCCGAGACCTTCGTGCCCTACTACCCCTACTTCAGCTTCGTGCTGCCGCCGGTGCAGCAGGGTGCGCCGCACCTGCGGCTGGCCGAGCGGGCGGTGGTGGTGCCCGGCCCCGTCACGCAGGCGGTGGCCGAGCGGGCGCGCGCGCGCGGCATGGTGGTAGTGCTCGGCGTGAACGAGCGCGACCACGGCAGCCTCTACAACACGCAGCTGGTGTTCGACGCCGACGGCACGCTGGTGCTCAAGCGCCGCAAGATCACGCCCACGTACCACGAGCGCATGGTCTGGGGCATGGGCGACGGCGCCGGCCTGAAGGTGGTCGACACCGCCGTCGGCCGCGTGGGCGCGCTGGCCTGCTGGGAGCACTACAACCCGCTCGCACGCTACAGCCTGATGGCGCAGCACGAGCAGATCCACTGCGCGCAGTTCCCCGGCTCGCTGGTCGGCCCGATCTTCGCGGAGCAGATGGAAGTGACCATCCGCCACCACGCGCTGGAGTCGGGCTGCTTCGTGGTCAACGCCACCGGCTGGCTCACCGACGAGCAGATCCGATCGGTCACGCCCGACGCCAACCTGCAGAAGGCGCTGCGCGGCGGCTGCCACACGGCCATCGTCTCGCCGGAGGGCAAGCACCTCGCGCCGCCGCTCACCGAGGGCGAAGGCATGGTGGTAGCCGACCTCGACATGGCGCTGATCGCCAAGCGCAAGCGAATGATGGATTCGGTCGGCCACTACGCGCGGCCGGAGCTGCTCTCGCTCGCCATCAACGACCGCCCGGCGCAGACCACCGTGCCGATGGATCGCACGCAACCCCACGTTCAACGGAGTCCAGAACATGACCACGACGACACAGCAAGACAGCCGGCAGCTGATGACCGAGCTCCAGTCCTTCGGGTTGCGGCTGGTTGACCCTTCGGCCGGCGTCGCGAGCCGACGCGGCGGCGCGGGCCCCTCGGACCACAAGGCCGTGACGGTGGACGGCCACACGATCATGGTGCCGGTCCACACCTCCACCGCGTGGCACTCGCCCTTCACCGCCGAGGCGCCCGACGCCGCGGGCGTGAGCCGCGTGATGCGCGGCAGCATTCCCATCGCGAGCATCAGCTTTCCGAAGCAGCCGCGCTTCTACGCGATGCAGACCTTCGACGGCGTGCCCTACTCGCACATCGCCACGCTGCACGGCAGCGACGTGCTGGCCACCACCGTGCTGCAGACCTGCATCCGCTACGAGAGCCGCAGGAAGAGCTGCAAGTTCTGCGCGATCGGCCAGTCGCTCGCGGCCGGGCGCACCGTCGCGCGCAAGACGCCCGAGCAGCTCGCCGAGGTGGCGCGCGCCGCCGTGCTGCTCGACGGCGTGAAGCACATGGTGATGACCACCGGCACGCCCAACGCCACCGACCGCGGCGCGGCCGTGCTGTGCGAAAGCGCATTCGCGATCAAGGCCGCGGTCGACATCCCCATCCAGGGCCAGTGCGAGCCGCCCGACGACGACCAGTGGTTCCACCGCATGAAGGCCGCGGGCATCGACACGCTGGGCATGCACCTGGAGGTGGTCACGCCCGGGGTGCGCGAGCGCATCATGCCGGGCAAGGCCAGCGTGCCCGTCTCGCGCTACATGAGCGCCTTCGAGGCAGCGGTGGGCGTGTTCGGGCGCGGGCAGGTCAGCACCTACATCCTGGCCGGGCTGGGCGACACGCGCGAAGCCATCCTCGACACCTGCGACCAGCTGCTGGCACGCGGCGTGTACCCCTTCGTCGTCCCCTTCGTGCCGATCAGCGGCACGCCGCTGGAAGACCACCCCGCCCCCACGCCCGAGTTCATGAAGTCGCTGCTCGCGCCGCTGGGCGAGCGCGTGGTGGCGGCCGGCCTGCGCTCGGCCGACATCAAGGCCGGCTGCGGCAAGTGCGGCGCGTGCTCGTCGCTTTCCATCTACGAAAAAGAAAGCGAGAGCTGACCATGCTGTGCCTCGACGATCTCTGCGAGATGGGCGAACGGATGGGCGACCACTACGCGCCCGTCGAATACCTGGTGCGCGAGGCCGCGCAGCAGTGGGAGCGCGACGAGGCGATGGCGCTGCGCCGCGCGGTGTTCTGCATCGAGCAGGGCATCTTCGCGCGCGACGACCGCGACGCCGTCGACGACCATGCGCGGCTGCTGGTGGCCATGTCGTGCAACGGCGGCATGCCCGAGCAGGTGGTGGGCACGGTGCGCATCCATCGCGGCCTGGCCGATGGCGAATGGTGGGGCTCACGGCTGGCCGTGCATCCTGCCTTCCGCAGCCAGGGGCACCTGGGCGCGACGCTGATCAGGCTTGCCGTGTCGCGCGCCAACGCGCTGGGCTGCAAGCTCTTTCTCGCGCAGGTGCAGAGGCAGAACGTGCCGCTGTTCGAGAAGCTCGGCTGGAAGATGCTCGAGGAGACCGAAGTGCACGGCCGTCCGCATGCGCGCATGCAGGCCGATCTCGGCTGGTATCCGCCCTGCCACGACCCGGTGAGCGGTTTCGTCACGCGCGCCAAGGTGATGTCATGACGAACGCCGGCCAGATTGCCGAAGCCCTGCGCGCCACGCGCGGCTTCGCCCACAAGCGCGACATCGGCGACGTGGTGTCGGTGCTGGGCCGCTCGCTGCCCGGCGGCCATGCCGCGCTCGCGCAGGCCGTGCCCGTGGGAGACGACTGCGCCGCCATTCCCGACGGCCACGGCGGCTACCTGCTGTTCGCCATCGAGGGGTTGGTGGAAGACTTCATCGTGCGCATGCCCTGGTTCGCGGGCTACTGCGGCGTGATGGTCAACGTGAGCGACATCTACGCGATGGGCGGCCGCCCCACTGCGGTGGTCGACGCGCTGTGGAGCAACGGCATGGACCCGGCCGACGACGTGCTGCGCGGCATGGCCGAGGCCGCCGTGCGCTATGGCGTGCCCATCGTCGGCGGGCACAGCAACAACCGCAGCGAGCGGCCGCAACTGGCGGTGGCCATCCTCGGCCACGCGCGCCGGCTGCTGACCAGCTTCGACGCGAAGCCGGGCGACCTGCTCGTGATGGCGGCCGACCTGCGCGGCGCCTACGAAGAGCCGTTCCCGTACTGGAATGCCTCGACCCGCGCGCCCGCCGCCCGGCTGCGGGCCGACCTGGAGCTGCTGCCGTCCATCGCGGAGGACGGCCTGTGCTGCGCCGCCAAGGACATCAGCATGGCCGGCGCGGTGGGCACGGCCATGATGCTGCTCGAGTGCTCGGGCACTGGCGCCCGCATCGACCTCGACGCGATTCCGCGGCCCGAGGGCGTGCCGCTGCTGCGCTGGCTGTCCTCGTTCCCGAGCTACGGCTTCGTTTTGAGCGTGGCACCGGCCCAGGTAGCGCCGGTGCTGGCCCGGTTCGCGGCGCGCGACATCGCCTGCGGCGTGATCGGCGAGGTCGATGCCACACGGCAGGTAAAGCTGCGGGCGGGCGACGATGAGGCGCTGCTGTGGGACTTCGGCAGCGACGCGTTCATCCAGCCGCCAGTCGCCCTGCGGGAGCCCGCTACATGCCTGTGACGCACTTCCGCGTGCGCTGGCCCGACGCCAGCGAAACCCGCTGCTACTCGCCTTCGAGCGTGGTGCGAGACCACCTCTCGCCCGGCCAGCGCTACGAGCTCGACGAATTCCTGCAGCGCACGCGCGAGGCGCTGGGCATCGCCTCCGAGCGGGTGCGCGCCAAGTACGGCTTCGCGTGCTCGCAGGCGATGGACCAGCTCGCAGAGATCGAAGGCATCGCCGCGCGCTTCGGCGCAACCGCGCACGCCCAGGTCACCGTCGTCGCCTTCGACTGACCTCCCCCACATCCAGAGAACCAGAGAAAGAAAGAGAGCCCTCATGTCACACCCCTACGGAGGACGCAGCCACTACAGCGTCGTCATCGTCGGCGGCGGCCAGGCCGGCCTGTCGCTGAGCCATTGCCTGCAACAGCGCGGCATCGACCATCTCGTGATCGAGAAGCGCAGCCTCGTGCACACCTGGCGCACGCAGCGCTGGGATTCGTTCTGCCTCGTCACGCCCAACTGGCAGTGCCAACTGCCGGGCTGGGGCTACATCGGCAGCGATCCGCACGGCTTCATGGTCAAGGACCAGATCAACGAATGGCTCGCGGGCTTCGTCGAGCATGTGAAGGCACCGGCCATCGAAGGCGTGACCGTGGAGCGCGTGGCGCGCGACGGCGAACGCGAGCGCTTCAACGTGCAGACCGACGCCGGCCTCTACACCGCCGACCAGGTGGTGGTGGCCTCGGGCGGCTACCACCGCCCCATCGTGCCGCGCCTGGCCGAGAAGCTGCCGGCGGGCGTCGCGCAGTTCCACTCCGCCCAGTACCGCAATCCGGCGCAACTGCCGGAGGGCGCGGTGCTGGTGGTGGGCTGCGGCCAGTCGGGCGCGCAGATCGCCGAAGACCTGCACCTGGCCGGCCGCAAGGTCCACCTGGCCACCGGCAATGCGCCGCGCTGCGCGCGCTTCTACCGCGGCCGCGAGGTGGTCGACTGGCTCGCCGACATGAAGTACTACGACATGCCCGTCACCGAGCATCCGCTGCGCGAGGGCGTGCGCGACAACACCAACCACTACGTGACGGGCCGCGACGGCGGCCGCGACATCGACCTGCGGCGCTTCGCGCTCGAAGGCATGGAACTCTACGGCCTGCTCAGCGGCTTCGACGAGGGCAGCTTCGAGTTCCAGCCCAACCTGCGCGACAACCTCGACCAGGCCGACGGCACCTACAACCGCATCAATGCATCGATCGACAGGCACATCGCCGCACAGGGCATCGCGGCACCGCCTCCTTCGGTCTACACGCCGGTGTGGGAGCCTCGCGAAGAGCGCACGCGGCTCGACCTCGCGGCCGCGGGCATCACCAGCGTGGTCTGGTGCATCGGCTTCTCGCCGGACTTCGCCTGGGTCGACGCACCGGTGTTCAACGGGCGCGGCGCGCCGGTGCACCTGCGCGGCGTGACGAACGAGCCGGGGCTCTACTTCCTCGGGCTGCCCTGGCTGCACACCTGGGGGTCGGGGCGCTTCTCGGGCGTGGCGCGCGACGCCGAGTTCCTGGCGCAGGCCATTGCAACGAGAAAGGAAGGATTGCGCGACGGGGGCAATGCCGCAGTTGCGCTTGAACTGCGCGCAGCCTAGGGCCTGTTCACACTATTTCCGGGGTCGCGAAGGGCAGCAAGGGCGGGCCAATCAAGGCGCGTGACGACGCGTGTGCATGCGCACACGCTAG
>NZ_JABMJG010000022.1 GCF_013376045.1 Variovorax sp. SG517
GCGATCGAGCTGCCCAAGGACAAGGAAATGGTCATGCCCGGCGACAACGTCAGCATCACCGTGAAGCTGATCGCTCCGATCGCCATGGAAGAAGGCCTGCGCTTCGCCATCCGCGAAGGCGGCCGCACCGTGGGTTCGGGCGTCGTGGCGAAGATCCTCGACCTGTAATCAAGACGGGAGCAAAGGAATCACCATGGCTACCAAGCAAAAGATCCGCATCCGCCTGAAGGCATTCGACTACAAGCTGATCGACCAGTCGGCCGCTGAAATCGTGGACACCGCCAAGCGCACCGGCGCGATCGTCAAGGGCCCCGTGCCCCTGCCGACCCGCATGAAGCGCTTCGACATCCTGCGTTCGCCGCACGTCAACAAGACGTCGCGCGACCAGCTGGAAATCCGCACGCACCAGCGCCTGATGGACATCGTCGACCCGACCGACAAGACCGTGGACGCGCTGATGAAGCTCGACCTGCCGGCCGGCGTGGACGTCGAGATCAAGCTGCAGTAATCCATTCGGCTTCGAGCCGCAATTGCTGCAAAACCCGCCTGCAGAAATGCAGGCGGGTTTTGTGCTTTATGTCTCACGAATGTGGCATCCTCCTGTGCCGGCCGCCGTCAATGATCGAGGCGCCGGGTAGCTGAAAAGAGGGCAGCACCACCATGAGACACCGTATCTCCTTTGCTTCGAGCCTTGTGGCTTGCATCGCAGCAGCCGCGCTGCTGACCGCCTGTGGCGGTGGAGGAGGGGGCGGCGGCGGTGGCATTCCCTTCTTTCCCATCATCCCGACGGCGCCGGTCACGCTGAGCGGCACGGCCACCTACGAGTCGGTGCCCAATCCCAATGGCCGCCTCGTGTATGCCAGCACCGCGGTCAAGCCGGTGCGCGCAGCCTTCGTCGAGGTGCTCGACGCCGCCAGCGGCAGCCAGCTGGCCACCACTTCCACCGACGACAACGGCGCCTATTCGGCAAGCGTTCCGGGAAACACGAATGTCATCGTCCGCGTGCGTGCCCAGATGACCCGCACCGGAGCGCTCCCGAGCTGGGACGTCACCGTGCGCGACAACACGCAATCGAGCGCCATCTATTCGATGCAGTCGTCGGCGTTCTCCACCGGCACCGCGGCGCTCACCCGCGACCTGCGCGCCGCCAGCGGCTGGGGCGGTTCGAGCTACACGAGCCAGCGCGTGTCGGGGCCGTTCGCCATCATGGATACGGTCTACACCGCGATGCAGAAGGTGCTGACGGCGGCGCCGGCGACGGCGTTTCCGTCGCTGAAGGTGTTCTGGAGCGTCAACAACACGAACGCCAGCGGCAGCATCGCGCAGGGACAGATCGGCACGACCTTCTTCGTCGGCAGGAGCTCGGGCGCCGAGATCTACGTGCTCGGCAAGGAGGACGTGGATACGGACGAATTCGATGCGCCCGTCATCGCGCATGAGTGGGGGCACTACTACCAGGCCTCCTTCAGCCGCGACGACTCGACGGGCGGCGCGCACTCCACCAGCGAGCGTGTCGACCGCCGCCTGGCCTTCTCCGAAGGATGGGGCAACGGCTGGTCGGGCATCGCACTGGGGCGCAGCAACTATGTCGATTCGGGCGGCCCCGGCCAGGCCGAGGGCGGAAGCCTCGATCTCACGAGAGGGCCGACGAACAGCAATCCGGGTTGGTTCAGCGAGTCCTCGATCCAGTCGATCTTCTGGAATCTGAACCAGCAGGTGGGCTTCAAGCCCATCCACGACACGCTGACGAGCACGCTGTTCAGGAGCGGCGCGCCCGTGACCTCGATCCATCCGTTCACGGCGGCGTTCAACTCGGTCGCATCGGGCAACGCGCCGGCGCTGGCGACGCTGCTCGCGGGCCAGAACATCAGCGCGGCATCGAACGACCCCTATGGCGCGCAGGAAAACAACGATGGCGGTACGCCAACCGTGAGCTTTGTGCGGCCGATGTACACGACCGCGGCGGTCGGGGGCTCGGTCACGCAGGCCTGCGTGACGAATGCCGCGGACCCCCCCCCGCGCCAGGGGAACAAGCTCGGAAGCTTCGCCTACCTGCGCTTCACGGTGCCGGCCAGCCGCAACTACCAGGTCACGGTCAGTCCGCCGGCGGGCGCCAGTCCGAACTTCGTGATCTACCGGGGCGGGGTGGTGAGCCGGAATACGAGTACGGTCAGCCTGTCGGCTGGCGACTATGTTCTGGTCGTCAACGATGTCAATAACGCCGCCGCAAGCACCTGCTTCAACGTTTCGATTCAATAAATAGACAGCAGCGAGGAAGGCCGCCATGAACCTCCGTTCCAGCTCGATGATCGCCGCCGCATGCCTGGCGCTTGTAGCCGCATCCGCATGTGCGGACGGCGCGCCGACGCCGCGTACCGCCAAGGGCGCTGCCTCTTCCGGCCATGTCCTGCCCATGACAGCCGCAGCGCGCAAGCCCAACGACTCCGGCGTCTCGATCCAGTACCGGGTCGAGGGCGCGGCCACGGTTGGCCGGGCGATCTCGGTCGTGTTGCAGTTCGACGGCGTGAGCGATCCGGCTGGCGCCACCGCACGCCTGACGACCGACGCAGGCCTGACCCTGGCGACCAGCAGCAATCTGACGCTTCCCGCTGGCAAGAGCACGACCGCGACCGCAACGGTGACAAGCGATCGAGAAGGCCTGGCCTACCTGAACGTCTTCGTCACGCAGAACGGCGCCATGAGCATCGTCGCCATCCCGATCCAGACCGGCGCGAGCGTTCCCGCCATGAAGGCCGCAGGCGAGCTGAAGTCGTCCGCGGAAGGCGAAAAAATCATCTCGCTGCCGGCCAAAGAGCCTAAATAACCCGCAAAACGCCCCATAACGGGGCTTTCAAGGCCTGAAAGCGCCGCAAGACGGACGCTTGCGCCAAGCCCGCAGCGCGGGCTATAATCGCAGGCTCTGCCCTTGTTGCGTCCGCATGGGCGCTATGCGAGCAGAGATTTATCAACCTTCTTCCGCAGTTCGGGGAAGCCCGACAAACGCTGTCGCCAATTGAAGTGGCAGCGGCGAAGGAAGCTTCCATTTTTGGAGAAAACAAATGAGTCTGAGCAACTCCCTCGGGTTGCTGGGCCGCAAGGTGGGGATGATGCGTCTCTTCACCGATGACGGGGACGCAGTTCCCGTCACGGTGGTGGATGTGTCCAACAACCGCGTGACCCAGATCAAGTCCCAAGAGAACGATGGCTACGTCGCCCTGCAGGTGACGTTCGGTTCGCGCAAGGCATCGCGCGTGACCAAGCCCGAAGCCGGCCACCTCGCCAAGGCGGGTGTCGAAGCCGGTGAAATCATCCAGGAATTCCGCGTTACCGCCGATACCGCTGGTCAGCACAAGGCTGGCGGCGTGATCCCGGTGGCAAGCGTCTTCTCCGTGGGCCAGAAGGTGGACGTGCAGGGCACTTCCATCGGCAAGGGCTACGCTGGCACGATCAAGCGTCACAACATGAGCTCGCAGCGCGCGTCGCACGGTAACAGCCGTTCGCACAACGTGCCCGGCTCGATCGGTATGGCGCAGGATCCCGGCCGCGTGTTCCCCGGCAAGCGCATGACGGGCCACCTCGGCGACGTCACCCGCACCACGCAAAACCTCGACGTGATCCGCATCGACGAAGCACGTCAACTGCTGCTCATCAAGGGCGCGATTCCGGGTTCGAAGGGTGGCTTCGTCACCGTGCGTCCCGCCATCAAGGCCAAGCCGCAGGCCCAAGGAGCGAAGTAATGGAACTCGAACTCCTGAACGAACAAGGCCAGGCCGCGTCGAAGTACGACGCCCCCGAGACCGTGTTCGGCCGTGACTACAACGAAGACCTGGTCCACCAGATCGTCGTTGCTTTCCAGGCCAACGCACGCCAAGGCACTCGCGCCCAGAAGGACCGCGAGCAGGTCAAGCACTCGACCAAGAAGCCTTTCAAGCAAAAGGGAACGGGCCGCGCCCGTGCCGGTATGACTTCCTCGCCGCTGTGGCGCGGGGGCGGCCGGATCTTCCCGAACATGCCTGACGAAAACTTCTCGCAGAAGATCAACAAGAAGATGTACCGCGCCGGCATGGCGTCCATCTTCTCGCAGCTCGCTCGCGAAGGCCGTCTGGCCGTGGTCGACTCGATCAAGGTCGACTCGCCCAAGACCAAGCCGCTGGCAGCCCGTTTCAAGGCAATGAATCTCGAGTCCGTGCTCGTGATCGCCGAAGAAGTCGACGAAAACCTGTACCTCGCCTCGCGCAATCTGGTCAACGTTCTCGTGGTCGAACCCCGCTACGCCGATCCGGTGTCGCTGGTTCACTACAAGAAGGTGCTGGTCACCAAGGGTGCCGTCGACAAGCTCAAGGAGATGTTCGCATGAGCCGCGTGAACCCTACCGCCGCTGAACGTACGTTCGACGAAGGCCGACTGATGTCGGTGCTGGTCGCCCCGATCGTGTCCGAGAAGGCTACGATGGTCGGCGAGAAGTCGAACGCTGTCACTTTCAAGGTGCTGCAAGACGCCACCAAGCCCGAGATCAAGGCCGCTGTCGAACTGATGTTCAAGGTCGAAGTCAAGGGCGTGTCGGTGCTCAACACCAAGGGCAAGACCAAGCGCTTCGGCAAGTCCGTCGGCCGCCGCGACAACGTTCGCAAGGCCTATGTGACCCTGAAGGCCGGTCAAGAGCTCAACCTCGTCGGGGAAGGCGCTTAATCATGGCCGTCATCAAGATGAAACCCACTTCGCCGGGCCAGCGCGGCGCGGTGAAGATCTCGCGTGACCACCTGTACAAAGGTGCTCCTCACGCAGCCCTGCTGGAACCCCAGTTCCAGAAGGCCGGCCGCAACAACAACGGCCACATCACGATCCGTCATCGTGGCGGCGGTGCCAAGCACCACTACCGCGTTGTCGACTTCGTGCGCAACAAGGACGGCATCCCGGCCAAGGTCGAACGCATCGAATACGACCCGAACCGCACCGCCCACATCGCTCTGGTCTGCTACGCCGACGGCGAGCGCCGCTACATCATCGCCCCGCGCGGTCTGGAAGCCGGTGCAACGCTGCTGTCGGGCGCCGAAGCCCCGATCCGCGCCGGCAACACGCTGCCGATCCGCAACATCCCGGTGGGTTCGACGATCCACTGCATCGAACTGCAGCCCGGCAAGGGCGCGCAGATCGCCCGTTCGGCCGGTACGTCGGCCACGCTGCTGGCCCGTGAAGGCGTCTACGCCCAGGTCCGCATGCGCTCGGGCGAAGTCCGCCGCATCCACATCGAATGCCGCGCGACCATCGGTGAAGTTGCCAACGAAGAGCACAGCCTGCGCCAGCTCGGCAAGGCCGGTGTGAAGCGTCACATGGGTATTCGCCCGACCGTTCGCGGCGTGGTGATGAACCCGGTCGACCACCCGCACGGTGGTGGCGAAGGCAAGACTGGCGAAGGCCGCCATCCTGTCGACCCGTGGGGCAATCTGACCAAGGGCTATCGCACCCGTAACAACAAGCGCACGCAGGTCTTCATCGTGTCGCGTCGCAAGAAGTAAGGGATAGCCAATGACTCGCTCTCTCAAGAAGGGTCCGTTCGTCGACCACCACCTCGTGGCCAAGGCCGACAAGGCCGTGACGACCAAGGACAAGAAGCCGATCAAGACCTGGTCGCGCCGCTCGATGGTTCTGCCCGAGTTCATCGGTCTGACCATCGCCGTGCACAACGGCAAGCAACACGTGCCTGTGTACATCACCGACCAGATGGTCGGCCACAAGCTCGGCGAATTTGCGCTCACGCGCACGTTCAAGGGGCACCCCGCGGACAAGAAAGTCCAGAAGAAGTAAGGAACGACCATGTCTGAAACACGTGCAGTCCTCCGCGGTGTCCGCCTGTCGGTCGACAAGGGCCGTCTGGTCGCTGACCTGATCCGCGGCAAGAAGGTCGATCAAGCGCTCAACATCCTGCAATTCACGCAGAAGAAGGCCGCTGTGATCGTCAAGAAGGTGCTCGAATCGGCAATCGCCAACGCCGAGCACAACGACGGTGCCGACATCGACGAACTGAAGGTCAAGACCATCTACGTCGAGCAAGGCGCCACGCTCAAGCGCTTCACCGCGCGGGCCAAGGGTCGCGGCAATCGCATCAGCAAGCCCACGTGCCATGTGTACGTGACGGTTGGCAACTAAGAAGGCCTGGAAGAAATATGGGACAGAAAATCCACCCAACCGGGTTCCGCCTTGCGGTCACCCGTAACTGGTCCAGCCGTTGGTACGCAAGCGACCGCGATTTCGCGGGCATGCTGGCCGAAGACATCAAGGTTCGCGAATACCTGAAGAAGAAGCTGAAGAACGCTTCGGTCTCGCGCGTCATGATCGAGCGTCCCGCCAAGAACGCACGCATCACGATCTACTCGGCACGTCCGGGCGTCGTGATCGGCAAGAAGGGCGAAGACATCGAGAACCTCAAGCGCGAACTGGGCAAGCAGCTCGGCGTGCCGGTTGCGGTCAACATCGAAGAAGTGCGCAAGCCCGAAATCGATGCGCAGCTGATCGCCGACAGCATCACGCAGCAGCTCGAGAAGCGGATCATGTTCCGCCGCGCCATGAAGCGCGCCATGCAGAACGCCATGCGTCTGGGTGCCCTGGGCATCAAGATCATGTCGGCTGGCCGCCTGAACGGCATCGAAATCGCACGTACCGAGTGGTACCGCGAAGGCCGCGTGCCGCTGCACACCCTGCGCGCCGACATCGACTACGGCACCTCGGAAGCCAAGACCACCTACGGCGTCATCGGCGTCAAGGTCTGGGTCTACAAGGGCGACACGCTGGGTCGTAACGACCTGCCCGCCGTCGAGACGCCGCGTCCCGAAGAAGAGCGCCGCCCGCGTGGTCCCCGCCGTGATGGCCGCCCTGGTGGCGACCGTCCGGGTTCGGACCGCCGCGGCCCCGGCCCGCGTGCCGGTGCCCGTGGCCCGATCGGTGGCAACACCGCTCCGGCCGATGGCAGCGACAAGCCCGCAGAAGCAACCGGCGGTGCCGGTGCAGACTCGAAACCCGCCGTTAAGCGCGTCCGCAAAGCCGCGCCCGCTGCAGCAGCGGACGGTGCCAAGACCGAGTAATCGGTCGCTCCCGGGCACGCAAGTGCCTGGGGCCCTCACGGAGTAACAAAACATGCTGCAACCTGCACGCAGAAAGTTCCGCAAGGAACAAAAGGGCCGCAACACCGGCATCGCGACCACGGGTAACTCGGTCGCGTTCGGTGACTTCGGTCTCAAATGCACCGACCGCGGCCGCCTCACGGCGCGCCAGATCGAAGCCGCTCGCCGCGCGATTTCGCGTCACGTGAAGCGCGGTGGCCGTATCTGGATCCGCGTGTTCCCGGACAAGCCGATCTCGACCAAGCCCGCCGAAGTGCGGATGGGTAACGGTAAGGGCAACCCCGAGTACTACGTCGCCGAGATCCAGCCCGGCAAGATCGTGTTCGAGATCGTCGGCGTGCCCGAAGAACTCGCTCGCGAAGCGTTCCGCCTGGCCGCCGCCAAGCTGCCGCTGCGCACGACGTTCGTCGCTCGCCAGCTCGGCGCCTGAGAGGAGAACATCCATGGCAACACGTAAGAAGAACACCGCGGCTGCCGCCAAGGTGACGAAGGCCGCAACCCTGCGCACGAAGGACGTCGCAGGCCTGCAAGCCGAAATCAAGGATCTGCAGAAGGCCCATTTCGGCCTGCGCATGCAGAAGGCCACGCAACAGCTGTCGAACACCTCGACGCTGCGCGTGACCCGTCGCGACATCGCGCGCGCCAAGACCATTCTTGCTCAGAAGCAGCAAGAAGCCCAAGCCGCCAAGTAAGGAGTGAACATGACGGAAGCTAAAAAATCCCTCAAGCGCACCTTGATCGGCAAGGTGGTCAGCGACAAGCGTGCCAAGACCGTGACCGTGCTGGTCGAGCGCCGTGTGAAGCACGAGCTCTACGGCAAGATCGTGGCCAAGACGAGCAAGTACCACGCCCATGACGAAAAGGGCGAGTACAAGCTGGGCGACACCATCGAGATCACGGAAAGCCGTCCGATCTCGAAGACCAAGAACTGGGTCGTGACCCGTCTGGTCGAGAAGGCCGTCCTGGTCTGATCAATCATTGGAGCCCCCCGGGGCATCCGATCCGGAAACGGCCCACAATGTGGGCCGTTTTTCTTTTTCAGGAGCACTTTCAATGATCAAAGTCGGCGACACCCTTCCCTTGGCCACCCTGCAGGAATACTCCGAAATCGAGGGCGAAGGCTGCAGCATCGGCCCGAACCCCGTGGACGTGGCCAAGGCAACGGCTGGCAAGACCATCGCGCTGTTCGCGCTGCCCGGCGCCTTCACCCCCACCTGCTCGGCCAAGCACGTGCCCGGCTACGTGCAGCACTTCGACGACTTCAAGGCCGCCGGCGTGGACGAGATCTGGTGCGTGAGCGTGAACGACGCCTTCGTGATGGGTGCCTGGGCGCGCGACCAGAAGACCGGAACCAAGGTGCGCATGCTGGCCGACGGCAGCGCCGACTTCGCGAAGGCCACCGGCCTCACGCTCGACCTGACCGGCCGCGGCATGGGTCTGCGCAGCAACCGCTACTCGATGCTCGTGAAGGACGGCAAGGTCGCCACGCTCAACGTCGAGGCACCGGGCAAGTTCGAAGTGAGCGACGCGGACACGCTGCTGGCCCAGGCCCGCGGCTGAGGCCAGTGGGTCAGAGATCCACTTTTAAGTAATGAGCCCCGGCAACGGGGTTGTGATAGTAGGGCGGTACCTCCACGAAGCCCAGGTCTTCGTAGAGTGCCCGCGCCGACTCCATGTCATCCAGGGTGTCGAGCAGCACGCAGCCATAGCCCGCGCTGCGTGCCGCATCGAGGATCGCCTCCGCCAGCTGGCGGCCGAGCCCCAGGCCGCGGAAGCCGGGGCGCACGTACAGGCGCTTCATTTCGGCCGCGTTCGCGTAGTCCGCGTTGTCCAGCGGGCGCAGCGCGCAGCATCCCGCCACGTGGGCGAGCGTGCCGTCGGCCCGCTTCAGCATCGGCGCCTGGCGCCCGGCGTCTTCCTTCACGTTCGCCGGATCGACCAGTGCAAGAAGCAGCATGCCGCGCGGCTCGGCATATTCGCCGGGCAGCTGGGCCAGCTCGCCGTCGAAATCCTGGAAGCCGAGGTCGATGCCCAGCGAGCCGGCGTAGTCGCGGAAGATCGTGCGCACCGCCTCGATCTCGTGCGCTTCCTCCGGCGTGAGCAGCACCACGGCGGGCACCGCCGACAGCGGCAGGGGGCGTGACACCGAGAAGCTCATACGCGCAGCGAGGAAATCCACCAGGCCACGCCCGCGCACAGCGCGAACAGGACCAGCGCCAGCCAGCGCGAAGCGGCATCGTCGCGGCTCGGCGCCACCTGGCCGCTCTCCGAGGAAACCAGCTTGTCGCCCGTCACCATCGGCCGCACCAGGCGGTGCCGCTTGACCAGCACATAGAACAGCACGGCCAGCACGTGCAGGCTCACGAGCGCGATCACGGTCCATTTGCCCTGTGCCTTGTGCCAGCCGGTGGCCAGGCTCACGACTTCGCCCGAGACGAAGCGGGTGAGCGGCCCCGAGGCGGAGATCTCGTCGTCGGCCATCAGCCCGGTGGCGACCTGCACCGCCAGGATGGCCAGTACCGCGAACACCGACAGCGCGCCCAGCGGCGTATGCCCGATCAGGTGATCCGGATGCGCCCGCCCGCGCAGGTAGGCCGTGAGCGAGCCCGGTCCGTAGATGAAGGCCCCGAAGCGCGACCAGCGCCCGCCCACGAAGCCCCAGAGCACCCGGAACAGCAGCAGCGCGAGCACCGTGTACCCCAGGCGGAAGTGCCATTCCATGGCTGCGTTCAGGCCGGTGCCGATCATGCCGATCACGGCGATGGCCAGCGCCCAGTGGAAAAGGCGCGTCGGCAGGTCCCAGACCCGGGTGCTGGCGCCGGGGCCGGAGGCCGCGCGAAAGGCGGCCACGGAGGAGTCGGTCATCGAGGAAGGCGCGGGGGCGCGATGCTGCGGAAGGCGCAGATTAGCAAAGTCCGGGCCCCGGATTGCTTCGGGTTGTCGCTATGCGCCCGACACCGCCCGCCCCTACACTCGCCCGCAGCGCCGCGCACGACGGCGTTTTTCTCCCACAACGAGGATCCACGATGAACCGATTTGCTTCCCTGGCCGTTGCAGCTGCCTGTGCAGCCGTGACCTTTCCCGCGGCCGCCCAGTTCGCCAAGCCCGAAGACGCCATCAAGTACCGCCAGAGCGCGCTGTTCGTGATGAGCCAGCACTTCGGACGCCTCGGCGCCATGGCCAACGGCCGCGTGCCCTATGACGCTGCCGCTGCCGCGGCCAACGCCGAAGTGGTCGCCGACATGGCCAAGCTCCCCTGGGCAGGCTTCGCCGCCGGCACCGAGGGCGGCAAGGCCAAGCCCGAGATCTGGAAGGAAGACGCCAAGTTCAAGGAGCGCCAGCAGAAGCTGATCGAGGAAACCGGCAAGCTGGTGACCGCCGCCAAGGCCGGCAACATCGACGCGCTCAAGGCCCAGTTCGGCCCGACAGCCGCGAGCTGCAAGGCCTGCCACGACAGCTTCCGCGCGCAGTAAGCCGCGGATCGCGACAAGACAAAAGGGCGCTCCCAAGAGGCGCCCTTTTGTTCATCCAGGGATACCGCGGAACCGGCTCCGCCGGGCCGTCGGTATCGCCCCCGGAAGGGGGTGGCGAAGCGACACGAAGTGCGCGTAGCCTGGGGGAGAGCCAGTTCTAGGCTTCAGCCAGCAGTTTTTCGATGAGCTTGTGCAGTTCGGCGAAATCCGGCTCGCCCACGTATCGCTTCACGATCTCGCCGCGCTTGTTGACCAGGTAAGTGGTCGGCGTGAGCTTCACGTCGCCCCAGGCCTGCGCCACGCTGCCGGTGTTGTCGATCGCCACCTTGAACGGCAGCTTGCGCGTCTGGGCGAAGTTGACGACATAGCTCGGCGGGTCGTAGCTCATGGCCACGGCCAGGGTGTCGTAGCCCTGCGCCTTGTACTTGTCGTAGGTGGCGATGACCTTGGGCATCTCGCCCACGCAGGTCACGCAGCTGGTGGCCCAGAAATTGACCAGGGTGACCTTGCCCTTCAGGTCCGCCGTGCTCTTCTGAGTGCCGTCGAGCAGCACGAAGGTGGAGGCGGGGGCGGCGGTGGCGCCGGAGCCGAGGTACACGCCCACGCCGGTGGCCAATGCGACGACGACGGCGGCTGCAGCGAGGTATTTCTTCATGGCTTCGTGCAAGAGAAGGGCGGCGCGATTTTAGTTCCGCATGCCGGATCGTGCTGGCGACATCCCGCGGGCCCGGCACCGCTCGATAATCGCTGCCCCATGCCGCTTGCTGTCGTCCATTCTTCCCGGCTCGTGCTGGCCGCGGCCGCCCTGCTCGCAGCCTGCAGCCCCGCCTTCAACTGGCGCGAGGTGCCGATCGCCGGGGCCGGCCTGATCGCGATGCTGCCCTGCAAGGCCGACCGCGCCACCCGCGCGCTGCCGCTGGGCTCCGAATCGGTGCAGGTCGACATGACGGGCTGCGAGGCCGGCGGCGCGACCTTCGCCGTCGCGCATGCCTCCGCCAACAGCCCCGAGCAGGCCGAAGCCTGGCTGCGTGCCTGGCAGGCCGCCACGCGCGGCCAGCTGGGCGATGCGCAGGTGGCGGAATCGCGCCCCGGCGTGCAGCGAGCGACCGCTGTGCCCGCCCCGCTGCGGCTCGACGCGAGGCCGCAACAGCAGCCGCAGGGCGGCGCCACGCAGCTGCAGGTGCTCTGGTTCGCCCAGTCGCAGAAGGACGGCACCGTCGCGCTCTACCAGGCCACGGTGCTCGGACGACCTTCCTCGGCCGAGGCGTCGAAGACCTTCTTCGAGGGCCTGAGGCTTCCATGACCGGCGGCATGCCCGCCGCGACGGCACTGCCTGCTATGGTTCTGATAGCTGTCTCGGCTCGCGGCGTGCCTGGCGCGCCCGGCCCGTTTCGCGCGGCACTGTCCGTTTTCCGCGGCTGTCGCGTTATGTCGCATATCTACTTCCACTGGACGCCCCCGCATAATCGACGCGTCGTCCTCCGTCCCGCATGAACAGCATCCTCATCATCGCCCACTCACCGTTCGCGCACGCGATGCGGCAGTGCGCGCTGCATGTGTTTCCCGATTGCGAGCAGGCCATCGTCGCGCTCGACGTGCTGCCCAACGTGTCGCCCGAAGAAACGCTGGCCGCCGCTCGCATCACGCTCGCGCAACAGCTGCACGCGCCGCGCTCGCAGGTGCTGGTGCTGGCTGACGTGTTCGGCGCCACGCCCTGCAACGTGGCGCAGAAGCTGGTGGACGGCGTGCGGTCGCGGCTGGTGGCGGGGGTCAACCTCCCGATGCTGCTGCGTGCCGTCACCTACCGGCACGAACCCCTGGAGACGCTGGTGCAGCGCGCCCTCGCGGGCGGCACCGCGGGCGTCATGCAGGTGGCGGCGGCGGCTCCCCAGAACCAGGCGAAAAGAAAGCACAGTGATCAAGAAATCCGTGACCATCAGCAATAAGCTGGGCCTGCACGCACGCGCGTCGGCCAAGCTGACCAAGCTCGCAGGCAGCTTTCCCTGCGAGGTGTGGCTCTCCCGCGGCGACCGCCGCATCAATGCCAAGAGCATCATGGGCGTGATGATGCTGGCCGCCGGCATCGGCACCACCGTCGAGCTGGAAACCAACGGCCCGCAGGAAGAAGAAGCGATGAACGCCATCGTCCACCTGATGGACGACAAGTTCGGCGAAGGCGAATGAAATGGTTCTCCCCCAGGCTTTTTCACTTCGTGTGAACGCCAACCTCCTCGCCGGGGGCGATGCCGGTCGCCCGGCAAAGCCGGTTCGACGGCATCCCGCGAATTCATGCAAGCACCGCACCCAAAGCGGATCGGGGGACTGAGGGCATGACCTTCGCAGTCCACGGCCTCCCCGTCGCCCGTGGCATTGCCATCGGGCGCGCCGTGCTGGTGGTGTCGAGCCGCATCGACGTGGCCCACTACTTCATCAAGCCCGAGGAGATCGAGTCCGAGATCGACCGCGTGCGCAGCGCGCGCAACGCGGTGGCCGACGAGCTGGCGAAGCTGCAGGCCAACGTCGCGCAGATGGGCCCGAACGATGCACCGCACGAGCTCGCGGCGCTGCTTGAGGTGCACCAGATGCTGCTGCAGGACGAGGCCCTCAGCGGCGGCGTCAAGCACTGGATCAGCGAGCGCCTGTACAACGCCGAATGGGCGCTGACCACGCAGCTGGAGATCATCGCGCGGCAGTTCGACGAGATGGAGGACCCGTACCTGCGCGAGCGCAAGGCCGACCTCGAGCAGGTGGTCGAGCGCCTGCTGCATCGCATGAAGGGCACGGCCGCCGTGCTGGCGCCGAGCCCGCCGCGCCGCAAGCGCGCGGCCGCGCCGGTCGACGACGGCGAAGACAGCGACGACCCCACCGCGGGCGACGGCATCGACGTGCCGCTGGTGCTGATCGCGCACGATCTCTCGCCGGCCGACATGCTGCAGTTCAAGAAGAGCGTGTTCGCCGGCTTCGTCACCGACGTGGGCGGGCGCACCTCGCACACCGCCATCGTGGCGCGCAGCATGGACATCCCGGCGGTGGTCGGCGCGCGCACCGCGAGCCAGCTGGTGCGGCAGGACGACTGGGTCATCATCGACGGCGACGCCGGCGTGGTGATCGTCGACCCGTCGCCGATCATCCTGGCCGAGTACGGCTTCAAGCAGCGCCAGGGCGACCTCGAGCGCGGCCGGCTCGCGCGGCTGCGCCACAAGCCCGCCGTCACGCTCGATGGGCAGCGCGTGGAGCTGCTCGCCAACATCGAGATGCCGGAAGACACCGCGGGCGCCGTCAAAGCCGGCGCCGTGGGCGTGGGCCTCTTCCGCAGCGAGTTCCTCTTCATGGGGCGCGACACGAGCACGCGCCAGACCCGCCTGCCCGACGAGGAAGAGCAATACCAGGCCTACCGGCGCGCGGTGGAGGGCATGCAGGGCATGCCCGTCACCATCCGCACCATCGACGTGGGCGCCGACAAGCCGCTGGACAGCATCTCGGCCAACAAGCAGGAGCACCTGAACCCGGCGCTGGGCCTGCGCGCCATCCGCTGGAGCCTGGCCGATCCGGCGATGTTCCTCACGCAGCTTCGCGCCATCCTGCGCGCGGCGGCGCACGGCGAGATCCACCTGCTCATTCCGATGCTCGCGCACGCGAGCGAGATCCGCCAGACGCTCTCGCTGATCGACTTCGCGCGCACCGAGCTCGACAACCGCGGCGCGGTGTACGGCAACGTGAAGCTCGGCGCGATGATCGAGATTCCCGCTGCCGCGCTCACGCTGCGCATCTTCCTCAAGCACTTCGACTTCCTGTCGATCGGCACCAACGACCTGATCCAGTACACGCTGGCCATCGACCGCGCCGACGAATCGGTGGCGCATCTGTACGACCCGGCGCACCCGGCCGTGCTGCGACTGGTGGCCGACACCATCGCCGAGTGCCGCCGACAGGGCAAGGGCGTGGCCGTGTGCGGTGAGATGGCGGGCGACGTGGCCTTCACGCGCCTGCTGCTGGGGCTGGGCCTGCGCAGCTTCTCGATGCATCCCTCGCGCATCCTCGCGGTCAAGCAGGAAGTGCTGCGCGCCGACACCGGCAAGCTCGAGGCCTGGGCGCAGAGCGTGCTCGACTCCGACGATCCTGCCGCCGCAATGGCGGGCTGATCAGGCTTTTCATTCGGGAAACGCCGCGGAACCGGCTTTGCCGGGCCGCTGGTGTTGCCCCGGTAGCGGTTGGCGCAGCGACACGAAGTGCGCGCAGCCTGGGGGCGGGCTGAAACTTAACGAAACACGCCGAAACTGCGGCGAAAGGACTTGCACACCCCCCGCAAGCACGATCAGGCCTTCTCTTCAACCACTGCAAGAAAGGCCTGAAATGAACTCCATCTCCTTCACCCAGATCGTCGCCGTCGCGTCCTTCGCCATGCTCGCCGCAGCCGGCGCGAAGGCCGAGAGCTACGAGGGCGTGCAGCCCGCCGTGTCGGCCAAGAGCCGCGCCGAGGTCAACGTCGAAGCCGCGCGCACCGCGTCGGCGCCCGACCAGAACGTGGTGCGCGGCTCGCGCGGCGCCGAGACCATGGCCGTGTCGACCGAACGCGCGCGCATCGTCGCCGAAGCCGTGCGCGCGGCCGCCGCGCCCGACCAGAACGTGTCGGCCAGCTCGCGCGTGAACAGCCAAGTCATCTCGACCATGCAGAACCCTGTCGACGCGCGCGCCGCCGCGGCCAACGCCAAGAGCAGCCGCCTGTAAGCGGGCCCGCTTGTCGCCACGCCTGCCGCAATAAAACGAAACACGCCGCAACCGCGGCGAGAGGACTTGGCCCGGTGCGATCCGCACCATGGAGCTTCCTCCTCAACACAACATCAGGAACACAAGGAATCACCATGAAACACTGGATCAAACGCACTCTGTTCGGCTTCGCGGGTGCCGCAATGGTCGCAGGCAGCATCGCCGGCTGCAGCAGCTACCGACACGGCTGGGGCGGCGACAGCGCCGAGTTCCGCGCGAAGATGGTCGAGCGCGTGGGCAGCAAGCTCGAACTCGACGCCAACCAGAAGCAGAAGCTCACGGTGCTGGCCGAGAAGCTGCAGGCGCAGCGCGAGGCCATGCGAGGTGCCGGCGGCTCGGGCGATCCGCGCTCGCAGTTCAAGGCGCTGTTCGCGGGCAACAAGCTCGACCAGGCCGGCGCCGCCCGCCTGATCGACGAGAAGACCACGGCCGTGCGCAACGGCAGCCCCGAGATCATCGCGGCCGCCGCAGACTTCTACGACAACCTGAACGCCGCGCAGCAGCAGAAGGTGCGCGACTTCATGGAACGTGGCGGCCGCCGCTGGAGCCGTCATGGCTAGGGCTGGCTCACCCCCAGGCTTCGCGCACTCCGTGTCGCTTCGCCTCCCCCCTCTCCGGGGGCGACACCAGTGGACCGGCGAAGCCGGTTCCACGGTGTCTCCCGAAGGAGCCGTGACGGTAGCTACGGGCGGCGTGCGCACGCTGCTGCGCCTCGAAGGCGCGGTGGTGCTGGGCGTGGCGCTGGCCGCCTACGCCCAGTTCGGCGCGGGCTGGGGCGTGTTCGCGCTCTGGCTGCTCGCGCCCGATCTCTCGCTGCTGGGCTACCTCGCGGGTTCGCGCACGGGCGCGGCGCTCTACAACGCGGCGCATTCGTACGTCGGCCCGGTACTGCTGCTGGCGCTCGGCGTTCTCGCGGCGATGCCGTGGGCGGTGGCGGGCAGCCTGATCTGGCTGGCCCACATCGGCATGGACCACGCGCTGGGCTACGGGCTCAAGTACGCGAGCGGCTTCGCCGCCACGCACCTGGGCCGCATCGGCAAGGCGGATCCGTGGTGAGCGACAAGTACATGAGCCACGACCCCACCGCCTCGCATGCCGTGCACGCGCCGGCCGCGCGCGCATGGATGCTGACCGAGGCACTCACGCTGGGCATCGCGTCGACGGTGCACGCCGGTTTGCTCCTGCCCGGCTACGCGCACCCGGCGGCGCGCACCGCGGAGGCGGTGATCGCCACCGTGCTGGTGCTGGCCTCGGTGGAGACCTGGCTGCGACCGCACCATGCGCGCCGCGCGGCCATCTTCGGCCAGGGCTTCGCGCTGCTGGGCACGCTGGTCGGCCTTGGCACCATAGTCGCTGGCATCGGTCCGCGCACGGTGCCCGACGTGGTCTATCACGCGCTGCTGCTTTCCACTCTCGTGGCGGGCCTGACCTGGGCGGTGCGATGCCGGCGGGTCTGATGGTCAGCGAGGTCATTCGCCACTTTCTCGTCCGGAGGCACAATCCCGCCATGCCGCGCATCCTGCTGATCGACGACGACGAGCATCTCGCCGCGCCGCTGACCACCTACTTCGCACGCTTCGGCTGCACGCTCGAAAGCGCCGTGCGCCCGAGCGAGGGGCTGGCCAGGCTGCGCGCGGGCACCTACGACGCGGCCATCCTCGACGTGATGCTGCCCGAGATGGACGGTTTCGCGCTGTGCCGCGAGATCCGCAAGGAAAGCGACATTCCCATCGTGATGCTCACCGCCCGCGGCGAAGTGATGGACCGCGTGGTCGGCCTGGAGCTCGGCGCCGACGACTACGTGCCCAAGCCCTTCGAGCCGCGCGAACTGGTGGCGCGCGTGCAGACCATCCTGCGCCGCCAGCGCAGCGCGCCGCAGGCGGCAGCCGGCGGCACGCAGTACCGCGTGTTCGACGGCCTGTCGATCGACCTCGACCGGCGACAGGTGCTGCGCCACGGCGAGCGCGTGGAACTCACCGGCACCGAGTTCGAGCTGCTCGCGCTGCTGGCGGCCGAGCCCGGCAAGGTGTTCAGCCGCGACGACATCCTCAACCGCCTGCGCGGCCACGAGGCCGAGCTCTACACGCGCGCGGTCGACATCGTGGTGAGCCGGCTGCGCAAGAAGCTCGAGCCGCTGGACTGCATCAAGACGCTGCGCAACGCGGGCTATGCGCTGGCGGTGGCCCGCAGCGAGCCTGCATGAATTTCGGCCGAAGCAGGGAGTCCCGCAGGATGCGGTGGCGCGGCGAGGAGTGCCGCGACGAGATGACGCGCGGCGACTGGCACGCCAAGTGGCACGCGCGCTGGAATGAGAAGGTGCAGGGCAAGCGCCGCTGGCGACGTTCGCTGCGCGTGCGGCTGGTGCTGATGTTCGTGCTGCTCGCGCTGGTGATGGCGGCCGTCTTCATGGGCGGCATGAAGAAGTCGTTCTCCACCGGCTGGGCCGAGGCCGCCAAGCCGATGCTGACCGACTACGCCGACCGCCTCGTGGCCGAGATCGGCACCCCGCCCGACGTGGCGCGCGCGCAGGCGCTGGTGGCGCGGCTGCCGATCACCATCCGCATCGTCGGCCCCAAGGTCAACTGGGATTCCAACCCCGGCGGCGCGAGCAGCCCCGGCGGCTGGATGCACGACCGCGAAGACGTCTTCGGCGGCGACAAATGGTTCATCCGCCCCACGGCCGACGGGCATCGGGTGATCTTCGGCTGGTCGCCCAAGCTCTGGCAGCTGGCGCCGCGCGTCATCGGCTGGGCCACGCTGGGCCTGCTGCTGTCGTGCGTGCTGCTGGGCTATGCCTACGTGAGCCGGTTGCTGCGACCGCTGATCGACATCCGCGAGGGCGCGCAGCGCTTCGGCCGCGGCGAGTTCACGCAGCCCATTCCGGTGCGCCGCAACGACGACCTGGGCGACCTCGCCGAGCGCATCAACACCATGGCCGAGGACATCCAGGCCATGCTCGACGCCAAGCGCGGGCTGCTGCTGGCGCTGAGCCATGAGCTGCGCTCGCCGCTCACGCGCGCCCGTCTCAACGCCGAGCTGCTGCCGGCCACGCCCGAGGGGCAGGCCGAGCGCGACGCGCTGCTGCGCGACCTCAACGAGATGCGTGACCTCATCAGCGACCTGCTGGAGAGCGAGCGCCTCGCGAGTCCGCACGTGGCGCTGCAGCGGGAGCCCGTCGACCTGGCGGCGCTGATCCGCGAAATCGTGGCCGAGATGCCCGGCGCCGAGCACGTGCACCTCGACCTGGCCGAGGGCCTGCCGCCGCACGCGGTGGACCGCATGCGCATCCGCCTGCTGGTGCGCAACCTGCTGGACAACGCGCTGCGCTACAGCGCCGATGCGCCCCGGCCGCCGTGCGTTTCGCTGCGCGCCGCGCTCGACGGCAGCAGCCAGGGCGCGGAGATCGAGGTGCGCGACCACGGCCCCGGCGTGGACGAGGAGCAGCTCGAACGCCTGACCGAACCCTTCTACCGCACCGACGGCGCCCGGGCGCGCGCCACTGGCGGCGTGGGTCTGGGCATGTACCTGTGCCGGCTGATCGCCGAGGCGCACGGCGGCAAGCTCACGCTGCGCAATGCGCACCCGGGGCTGCAGATCGTCGTCAGGCTGACCTGAGGGGCCGGCGGCTCCGCCGCCGCCTTGCGTGTCACCTGCGCTACCAGCCCGGCCCGAGCCCGCGACTACGATGCAGGCGCCCCCGAGCGAGCGCCCGAGCGCCCGCCAAGCCCCTCATCCAAGGTCAAGGAGACAGACACCATGAGCACCCCACTCACCAACCACCAGGTCCGCCTCGCCAAGCGCCCCGAGGGCACGGCCACCCGCGAGAACTGGAAGTTCACCACCGAGCCCGTCGGCGAGCCGGCCGAGGGCGGCGTGCTCGTCAAGACGCTGTCTCTGTCGCTCGACCCCGCCATGCGCGGCTGGCTCAACGACGCCAAGAGCTACATCCCGCCCGTGGGCATCGACGAAGTGATGCGCGCCGGCGGCGTCGGCCGCGTCATCGCCTCGAAGAACCCGCAGTTCGCCGTGGGCGACACCGTCTACGGCACGCTGGGCGTGCAGGAATACATCCTCATTCCAGGCGACCAGGTCAAGCGCAACGGCCTGGTGAAGATCGACCTGGGCGTGGGCACCATCACCCAGTGGCTCAACGTGCTGGGCATGCCCGGCATGACCGGCTACTTCGGCCTGATGGACGTGGGCATGCCCAAGCCGGGCGAGACGGTGGTGGTTTCGGGCGCGGCCGGCGCGGTCGGCCAGACCGTGGGCCAATTGGCCAAGATCAAGGGCTGCCGCGTGGTCGGCATCGCCGGCGGCCAGGCCAAGTGCGACTGGGTGGTGAAGGAGCTGGGTTTCGACGCCTGCATCGACTACAAGGCCGGCGCCGCCGCAGTGCGCGAGGGCCTGAAGACGCACTGCCCGAAGGGTGTGGACATCTACTTCGACAACGTCGGCGGCGAGATCCTCGACATGGTGCTGGCGCGGCTCGCGCGCAAGGCCCGCATCATCATCTGCGGCGCCATCAGCCAGTACAACAACGCCAACAGCATGCCCTCGGCGGGCCCGAGGAACTACCTGAGCCTGCTGGTGAACCGCGCCCGCATGGAAGGCATCGTGGTGTTCGACTACGCCGACCGGTACCACATCGCCATCGCCGAGATGGCCGGCTACCTGAAAGATGGGCGCATGAAGAGCAAGGAAGACGTGGTGAAGGGGCTCGATACCTTCCCCGAGTCGCTGAACAAGCTCTTCGCGGGCGAGAACTTCGGCAAGCTGGTGCTGCAGGTCGCCGAGGACTAGTCGAGTCGCAGGTCGGGCCGCCGGAGGCGGCGCTCCGGCTCAGCCCAGGTCGGGCCGCATCGGGATGTCGCCCAACGCGTCGTCCTCGCGCAGGCTGCGGGCGGCCTTCAGCAATTCGATCGACAGGCCGTCGCCGTGGCCGGCGAAGCCCCGGGCGATGCCCTCGAGCACCGTCGACAGGCCGGCTTCGCCGTCGTTGCGCGCATCCATGCTGATGTTGAGCACCCGGGCCGCCATCTGGCGGTAGGTGACGGCGCCCGCGCCCTCCAGCGCGGCCACCAGGTCGAGGTACAGCGCCAGGTTCAGGTCGAACACCAGCTTTGGCGTGATCTCGAAATCCCTGTTCTTGTCGTCCATGTGGGTTGGCTCCTTTTTCCTGAGCCTCCACTCTAGCCAGAAAAGATGAAGGCGCGCCGTCGGATACAGCCTGATTCAGCGTGCCCGCATTGCCGCGATCGTCACGATCAACGTGCGCGCGTGCCCATGATCGCCGCCGAGATGATCAGCCAGGCCGCCAGCACGATGGTCCAGGTCAGCGGCCGGCCGGTCACGAACATCAGCAGCGCCGTCGAGCCCAGCGGCGTGATGTAGCTCAGGATGCCGATCTGCCGCGCGTCGCCGCGCTTGAGCGCCATGTCCCACACGAAGAAGGCCGCGCCCAGCGGGCCGAGGCCGCACAGCACCAGCAGCAGCCAGTCGCGCCCCGACAGCGACACCGACGGTTCCAGCACCGCGTGGCAGGCCAGCGAGAGCGCGCCCGAGACCAGCCCGAACAGGCCGATCGCCGAGGTCGGGAAGGCCGGCACGCGCTTCGTCCACAGCGAATAGCTCGCCCACACGAAGGCCGAGGCCAGCGCCGGCACGAAGCCCCAGTACCCCGCGGCGGAAGCGCCCTCGCCCCCGCCTGCGCCCAGGATCGCCGCTGCCGCGCCGCCAAAACCCAGCAGCCCGGCCACCAGGTGCAGCGGCCGCAGCGACACGCCTGGCAGCAGCACCGGCGCCAGCACCACCATCAGCAGCGGCCAGAGGTAGTTGACCAGGTTGGCCTCCACCGGCGGCGCGTAGCGCAGCGCGATGAACAGCAGGAAGTGATAGCCGAATAGCCCGTAGATGCCCAGCGCCAGCGTGCGCGGCGGCACCTTCCAGGCAGAGCGGTCGCGCAGCACCAGCGGCCAGCTCGGCACGCTGCCGATGATGAGCGCCAGCCCGGTGAGCAGGAAGGGTGGCAGGTGGGACAGGGACGTGCCCAGCGAGGCGAGCGTGGTCCACAGGGCGATGGCGATCAGTGCGTAGGCGGTCGATGGCATGGACGGCGAGGCTACGCGATGCGGTCGTCGCGCAATGACGGTCCGTCGTCGCGAAACGACGGTTCGGGTTTTGCAGGGAGAAAGTCAGCGCCGAAGGGCCGCCGTCAGCGCCGATGGCGACCGATACCCCGTGCGCCGCGCCGTCTCCGCCACGCTCATGCCGCCCAGCCGCAGCTCGCGCGCATGCGCCAGCCGCAGCGAGCGCAGCCACTGCATCGCGCCCATGCCCTGTTCGTCGCGGCAGCGCTGGGCGAACTGGCTGGGGCTCAGGCAGGCGATCTCCGCCAGGTCGGCCACGGCCAGCGGCTGGTGCCAGCGGGCGCGGGCCCAGTCGGTGAGCAGGGGCCAGTCGATGCGGCGGCGGCGCGATTCGGCAGAGGACGCCGGCGACGGGCTCCAGGCCTCCAGCAGCAGCGCCGGACCGTGCTGCAACGCCAGCGCCGACGCCTGCGGCTGCTTCATGCATTGCGCCAGGTAGCGCGCCAGCGCGTGCAATTGCAGCGAGCCGGGCGGTGCGCGCTCGGCGCATCGGGCCCATGCGGGCTGCGTGGTGTCGAGCACCAGACACACGGCGCCGTGCCTGCGGGCGCTGAAGTCGTGCCGGTCTCCCGGCGCCACCACCTGCGCCTCGCCGGCTGCGATGCCGGCGCCTCGGCCTTCCACCTCGATCTCGAGCACGCCGCGCAGGCCGATCAGCACCTGGAAATGGTCGTGCGCGTGGCTGCCGTGCGAGTGGCCGTAGTCGCGCAGGGCCAGGGTGTGCGTGGCGGGCGTGTGCATTGAAGGGGACAGTGCGGAAGAACTGGCGATTTTCCGCCTGCCTTCTGCCGCTGTCACCCCAGCCGCAGCAGCACCGCCGAGGCTGCACAGACGATCAGGAACGGAATGCTGATGCGATGGAACTCGCTCAGCCCGTTCGGCAGTTTCGCCAGCCGCAGCGCGATCAGGTTGGCCAGCGAGCCCAGCACGCAGCCGAAGCCGCCTACGCT
>NZ_JABMJG010000023.1 GCF_013376045.1 Variovorax sp. SG517
GGCTAGGAGGACTGAGCCCCGTTGAGTACAGGATGAAGGACGCCATCCAGTTGGCATGATCTAGACAGTGTCCAAGGTTTGGGGGTCGGTTCAGTATTAGTGGACACGAGCATCCTTTGCTCCTAACGCCGATTCAAGATGGGTTCACGGGACGCTTACGACCCACTGACCTGATGAACCGCCCACCTCACGGCGGGTTGCCGGTGCTCCTCGGTGCACTGGTGCGAACGTGAGGCACAAAAGGCGACGGCCAGGGTGCGTGAACACCCTGACCGTCTGACCACATGACGTGCACTAACTTTCGAAAAGGAGCACACCACATGGCTCATATGGTCGCTGCCGTCAACGAAGAGGATTTAAGTTTTTCTCATATGAGATCGATCGGGTGATGCGACCCGAGCGCGCAAGCGACGATGAATCATGCTCATATCCGCGGATTGGCTACCGGCACTTCATCGATCCGTCGCGGGCCTGCCTCGCTCTAAAAGTCGTGGATCATCCTTTCGGAGCCTATGCAGCCATTACGAGGGTTGCCCTGCCGGGTGCGTGGGTCGCATCACCGAATCGATCTCGCTCATGTCGTGCCTCCTTGTGTTGCCTGCGATGGTGTGTCCGCCGCCTGAGCAACTGCCCACACGAAGCCGGTGAGTTCACGCGCCACGGCCACACACACCTTGTTCCTGTGCACTCCACGGGCGTCGAGCTTTGCGAAGCGCTGCGTCAGGCGTAGCTGCGCCGTCCAGCCAATAGCGCACAGTTGCTGGCTCAAGCCTTCCTGGCGCCGACGTGCACGCTCACCCAATCGTGGCTTGAAGCGGTAGCTCCACGCCGCCTCGCTCAGCATCCTTCTCGCATGCGCGTTGCCAGTCTTGGTGATACTGCCTCGTGCAGTGCGCTCACCGCTGGAGCGCTCCGAGGGCACCAGACCCAGGTAACCCATGAGCTTGCGCGGATGATCGAAGCGGCTGAAGTCCCCGATCTCGGCCACCAGTGCGATGGCGCAGGTCACGTCGATGCCTCGCAGCGCCTGCAGCGCCGATACCTGTGGCGCAAAGCGCCAATTCTTGACGTACTCGAGCAGTGCTGAGCTCAGGCGCTTGAGGCGTTCATCGCTGGCCTGCACAGCCATCCAGTAGTCCATAAATGCTGCCTGCGTTGCCACCTCGGAGAAGTTCAGCTTCCCGAGCCATGCATGGTGCGCCTGCGTCCAGGAGGTCTTGCCCGGGAAGCGCACGTCGTGGCGCAACAGCAGGGCCTTGAGCTGTTGGCGCAAGTGGCGCCGGTCGTTCAGCGCATCTTCGCGGGCGCGTGCCAGGTCTCGAATGGCTTCGTCCTCAGGTCGAGGCACCCACACCGCGCGCAGTTGTCCCGCACGCGAGCACTCGGCCAATTGCGCGCAGTCGCGCCGGTCGGTCTTGATTCGGTCTCCGGGACGTCGAGGCATCTTCGACGGCGCAATGACCTCGCAGCTGTAACCCTTGGCCGTCAAGGCACGCTGCAGGCCCCAGCCAGTGGGACCTGCCTCATAGACCACATGCACGGCTTCGGTGTCGCCTAGTTTGACGAGCAACTTCAGCAGCTTGGGAACGTCGTGCCTGATCGTGCCGATCACCTTGGCTGCCGCTCGCCCGGGCTCAGCCACTGCAACGGCAATGCTGTCCTTGTGAACGTCCAAACCCACGTGGATCTTGCTAATCTCTTGCATGGCCGGTCTCCTTTCCTTGCTGGTAGTGACCACGGTCTCCAGCATGTAGCTCGGCAAGCTCGCTTGCAACCTACGTCAGCGGAGACCGGCCGCTTCGCAAGCAGCGCGACCATGATGTCTGAGCGAATTATGGCCGGGCGTCCCACGCCCAAATCTTCCCGCCGCAGCGGCAGCAGCAACAGCAACAGCAGCAGCACCAAGCGCGGCACCACCACCAAGCCCACGGCGCCCACCCCGACGCCCGACGAGGCAAGGGAACTACTCGAAATCAAACTGGCGCAGCTGAACTCGCTGCTGTGGTGCTGTTATGGCGACGGCAACGGGTGGTTCGAGGAGGCGGGGGAGAAGCATCGGGACAACATGCTCTGGATTGCCGCTGATTTGGCGAGGGAGGCGGAGATGTTGTTGGAGGTGAGTAGCGGGGAATAGCGTAGGTTAGGCCGGGATCGGCTGATGGCCTGGCATCCCACAAAGACGGGATGCTCTAGAACTTTTCTCTCCGCTAATGTCGCGTTGAGGAGGGTTCCTATGCCGATCCCAAACTTTTTCTACGGGCACCAAGATGCCCTGATGAGAGGAGCATCGCCCACAACGCTGGCTGTGGGCGATTCCTGGTTCTGGTATCCGTTCGACAACCTGCTCGGCGAGATCGCCGGAAGCCGTCTGCTGCAGTCGATCGTCGTGGCGGGCTACAGCGGCTCCGAGGCGTTGGATGGCAGGGCACAAACGCCGACTTCATCGAGACCACCTTCGCTATTTACGCAGAAGGCCTTTGGCGAAAACTATCCTGCTTTAGCGGCGGCTGAAACGACATCGGTGGCCAGACGAACTTTCCGAAGTTGATCAGGGCCTGTTTGGAAACCACCAACGTCGCTAGCGCATTGCAGAGACGCAAAAGTATGGACCTAAAGATGCTTAGGAACGCAGCGAGCTTAGTTAGAGCGGCGCTTCTTATAACTATCGGATGCGTCCTTGCCTTCGAAGGAGATCACTTTGAAGCTTGAGAAAATAGCCATTTCCAATTTCAAAAGCCTGCGGTATCAGGTGTTTGAGCCGACGCGATTTGGTTGCTTAGTAGGAGAAAACAACGCGGGAAAATCTTCAGTCTTGCAGGCGGTTGTTACGGCGCTAAATCGCCCACCGCAGTTGCCACTGAGTAACTTCTATGACCCGGCAGAACCAGTTGAGTTCGTTGTTGAATTTACCGATGTGAGCGAAAGCCACCTCTCTAGGGTGGCCGTAGAGCACAGGGCGAGGATTGGGAGCATCGTAGTCGACGAAGGTTTGAGGCTTTGCATACGCTACAGGCCGACAGAGCGGGTTGAGGTGTCAGCGTATCGCCTAGTCCCACGAGACGTTCGGCTTCGACCGGAAACGATCGATGTCGAGTTTGCTGGGCTAAGAGGCACCGCTATACGAGAGACGATGGTTCGGGCATATCCCGAGTTCCTAGCATCGATGCCAGAGACTCTCACCACGCTGACAGCGGCTAAGACATTTCTGCAGCAAAGGGTTGAGGAACTACCGAGGGAGGAAATGGAAATGGTCGAAGGGCCTTTGCCCTCGGGGATTGCATCGTCTATCTCAATGCTGTTGCCTGAAGCAATTTACATCCCTGCAGTCAAGAACCTCAGCGACGACCTCAAGACGACACAGTCAACGTCTTTTGGACGACTGCTGTCTTTGCTGCTCGAAGAAATGACACCGGATTTGGAGGATGTAGAGCGATCATTGTCGGTGCTAAACGCATTGTTCAATCGTGTGACTGAAGGGAATCGAGTAGTAGATCAACGGCACCACAGAGTGCAAGCCCTTGAGTCCCGCGTTGAAATGCTTCTTGGAGAGAATTTCCCCAACGTTAGGGTGCAACTCCACATACCACCCCCGGAACTAAAGACCATTCTGAGCGCAGCTCAAATTTATATTGATGATGGTTCGCGCGACCTGATAGAAAACAAGGGGGACGGTATCAAAAGGTCGTTGACGTTCGCACTGCTGCAAGCGTATGTTCTTCACCTCGAGGAGCAAAAGCAGTCGGACCCGATTGAGGGGGCGGCTTCACGACCTTTGTTCTTTCTTTTCGAAGAGCCTGAGCTTTACTTGCATCCGAAGTCACAGCGGATTCTGTTCAACACATTGGCGCGCATCGCAGGCACACATCAAGTTGCGCTAACGACGCACTCGCCGTTGTTCTTTGCCCCTGGAACGACCGCTGCGTTCGCGCGTGTTGCTAAGAGAGCGGTATCAGAAGCGAAACCCGAAGGAATTATTTATCCGGTCAACTTTGATCTAGATCCTACAAGCGCAGAAGTGTTTCAATTGGCTCGTTTTGAGAATGCCGATGCTGCTTTCTTTAGTCAACGAGTAGTTCTCTTTGAAGGGGAATCAGACGATGCTTACTGTCGTCACGTTGCGAAGATACTGAATCCGGATTGGGACTTTGATAAAAGGAATGTCACCCTCGTTCGTGTATCAGGCAAAGGTAACTTCGCGAAGTTCAGAAGATTTTTCTCTGCCTTTGGTATTGAGGTTAAGGTCGTTGCAGATCTCGATGCACTCTTCGAGGGCTATCAGCATCTTGGCGCTAGCCCCGGCGTCGCTGATCTCCGGCAGACAATGCTTAGCCAGATAGACGCTAGGATCGCTGTGCTCGGCGCGGTTGCGGAGCCCAAGGCCCGTCAGATCAAAGCTAGGGTTCAGCAAGAGTCTTGGAAGGCGAAATACGACATCGCAAAAGAAACTCTTCGAGCAGTTCAAGCATCTCGCCAAGTAGACGACGAGACACTGGCGTTGCTGGATGGCCTATTTGCGTGGGAGCAGGAGATTGCGCGCGTACAGGCGTGCGAAGCGGACGAACATGCTGCTGCGGCATTAATTCCGGTTTTGGATGCACTGCGGTCCGAAGGAATTTGCGTTCTCGCGCAAGGTGCTATCGAGGACTATTATCCGCCCGCTGCCCCGGCTTCAGGATCTAAACCGGAACGAGCGCTTGCAGCTTTGAATCTAGTCACGAACTCTGACGTGGCTTTAGCGCTGAGCGAACCGTTGGCGGCTGGGCGTCCCTGCGAACTTCAAGAGGTTTTTCAAGAACTCTTTCGGTAGGCAAGTGACTTAGTGGTAGTGTTTTCCACATTGCAGCAGCTCTATTTACTCTTGAATTGCTGCTCACAATTCAGGATTCGACACCCTGAAGTCTGGGGTAACACCAGGTAGGCCGCCAATCAGTTCGTCTATCGGATTATCGGTGCGGGCGTATTCGAGGTGCTCTCCTTTTCGAAAAAATTCATTCACTAGAGGCCTCTCAGATCGATAGAAGAGCGCTTTGCACGAATAGACTTGAATTGCATGATTGCATTGATCAACTTCCAACTCACGGAGCACAATCGTTGATAGGCGAGGAATAGCCGTAAAGGACCGAGGCTTGCTAATGATCACGCTCATCGAGGGCGTGATCGGAACTAACAACTTTGGGTTGCGCGGAGCCACGGTCGGAGCCTTGAGGTTATGGAAAAAACCGTCACCATAGATAAATTCCTTCTTCGGTGAAAAGAGAACCGCGAACTTTGCATTCGAACCAATGCTGTCGGCGAATGTCCGTTGATAGTTGCGCATGCTCAGACCGATGAGTGCATTGCGCTCACTTGATGCCAGAGGACCTCGCAGATCTTCCGCAAATGCCACTGATGCCTCGCGAGTCGCCGGGCTCCGTGCAGCCAGTGAAACCACACTCTCAGTAATTGCGCGTAGTTGTTCATCCGTGGCGGGTTGGGCGAGATATCTAGAAGTAGGCTCAGAGCAGTCCGGAGACCTTCTTTCCAGGCTTTCGAGCCAAGTGATCAGCGGCGGAAAGTGGTTGTCGGCCGCATCGAATTCCTTCTCGAAACTGAAATCCCAAGGCGTCGAGTCCGCCGTGTCTGAGGCGAGCTTCACATGGTGCCCATTGTTGATGAGCCCTAGCTGATCGGGTGGAACTCGAATCTCGGTGCCATCCGGTTTGATCCAACCAATCTTTCCGTCTGTTGCCGACCATCGACGGGATACGCATCGAGGCCACCAGTGATGTCGCTCAGATTTCAACTTGGGCATGTGTTCTCTACTGTTCTACGCATCGAGAAATCAAACTGGCGCAACTGAGATCGCCGCTGTGGTGTTGCTATGGCGAAGGCAACGAATGGTTCGAGGAAGCAGGGGAGAGGGACCGGGGCGCTGCCTTGGATCACCGGGGTTCTAGGTCAGTAGGCGGAGACGGGTTGTTGCTGCACGCTTATGGTGAGTGGCAGTTTGTCCCTCGTGTGCTTTAGTACGATTGAAAAGTGACCGATGAGTTGCTAGCCGGAGCACCGGTTGGATCGCGCGGTAAAAATTCATTCCACAAGTCGCAAAGACCGAATCTCCTCTATTCTTTTGTAGTGTTTGAATGAGAGCTTGGTAAATAACGCGGGATCGACATGCTCAATATATGCAAGATGGCCTGCTAGTTGCGGTACTTGGTCGAGTGCTAATCTTCCGGAATCAAACAGCTTGAGAAGAAGTCGAACGTGATCGCGGTAATTCCCGTGAACGACTACAGCGCCCAAGTTGTTCACTCTAAGACCAGTAATTATTGTTGAGCCGCCAGCGCGGCTCATGTAGCGAGTCTTGTTTTCATTAATCTGAAGTGACGGGCTGTTTGTTGTTTTTATGACATCATGAAGCAAATCGGAGAAATTCTTGCACGCCCCTCGTTTATTTGTCGAGAAAACAAAATCATCCGCGTAACGAGTTACGGTCGCGGCGCCAAAGCGCGAGTCATCCATCACGGCATTGGCGAGCGTTGTATCAATACGATGCATCACGGCATTTGCGATCGCCGGCGATGTCGAATAGCCAATTGGGAGTTGATTGTTTTGGTCGAAGCAAACATTGGAGATGAGCCAAAATGCATCCTCTTTGATTGACCATTCTGGAATCAGATGGCGAGAATCGAGCATGACTCGCCAAAGATCTTCGGGTTTGATTGAGGGGAAGAAGTCTTTTAAATCCAATCGAACAGAATAGTCTGCTTCTTTGTGCTTGGATGTGTTGTCAAGGATCGACTTCCCTCTTCTGAATGCAGTGGCCGCATCATGCACTGGGAGCGAATTAAGTACATTTAGGCTCAGCCATGAAAGGATGGGTTTAACCTTTACCGAAGGTTGAATGATCTGCCGTGTGTCTCCATTTTTCTTCAGAATTGAAAATTTCCGGCAGCGAGTTTTGGCTAGCCTGATCGCAATTTCTAGTGTTGCGATAGGTATCTTTAAGTCGCCCGAGATCTTGGAGACTATGCTATCCATATGCAAATCGCTGAGGGTTTCGCTTCTGATGGAAAACGCGAAATGCCGCCATCAATGCGTAGACGTCGTATTTATACTTGAGAAAAAAATCAGTCGTCGCAGCCTCATAGATAGGAGGCAAATTTGTGGTTGATTTGTTTGCGGATATATCTGTAATAAGCCCCGCCTCTCTGAGGACAGCTAGTAGGCCACTCGCAGCATCAAAGCTTTTTTGTCCAAATAATGAGATCAGGCACGATATTAGTTCTTTGTGGCTTACAGGCCCAGATAGTAATATCAGATCATGTAAAAAGTAGAGGCTGATCTTGTTCATGCGCAAGTCGCCAAGAGTCTCATAACTGACAGGGCCGCCATCTGCTGGCTGATGCGTAAGAGCTGCTTCTAAATCTTTAAATATCGCACCTATGCCATCCGATACTTTGACTCCGTTGGGAGTCATGGGGTACCACATCACAGGGGATTTTGCTTCCTTTAGTGCGGCAATTGGCCCAGTGTTTATGAAAGATTCACTGTGCTCGAATCTGGCGTTGTTAATCACAATTAGTTTGTGGCGCAATTTCTCATGCGCAAATGCCCCTAGCTCACAGAAAGCGCTTTCGCTTTCTAGAATTATTATTACTTTATCTGCGACGTCCGAAATCCTGTGCTCAAGGTCGAGGACGTTTTTTTGTGGGCCAAATTTTTTAATTTCGTTGAAAATCCCTTCAGCGTAAATAACCGTGTAGTCCGGTGATATTTGATGAATGAATTTTCTTAAATTTGTACGCCGTTGTGATGGAGTGTTTGGCGCTTGATTGGCGCCGCACAAAAAAATAAGCTGCTTAGATCGAGACAAAAAAGAAGGGCTGTCCTTTAGGGACAGCCCAAATTCATTAAGTCTGATGCCAACCGCACTATTTTCGTAGAAGAGATTGCGCATACGACTTGCCTACATAGAGCGTCGAAGGAGTCCAACTCGGACTTCCTGCCGACTGGCGGGAATCCGAGTTGGACTCCTTCGCCGTAAGGTAAAAATAAAAGGCGGATCGCAACCCGCGACCCGGCTCAGCCGAAGCTGAACAAATGCTAGGCAGGTCAATTATGCATACGCTGTTTCTTTTTGTGAACAGGGACTTTCAGGTCAGTACCAGTGGTTTACCCGCACGCGAAATCGTGTGCGGCGACGACGTGTCGACGATGGGCTTAGGTAGCTTGCTCGACGAGTCCCCCTGATTGCGCTGTTGAGTTACCACGGCCTATCGGAGCACGAACCGATCACGGTGATCAACTCATGCCCGGAGATCTTTGCGTGCCATCGGAAGCCGCATGCACGTCCTTCGGACGATTTCGTCCATCACCATGTGCCACTCTCTCATCGCTGCCGCATATCCTTAATAGGATCTCCCAAATTGACCGTCCCGGCGTAGTCGGATTCCGGGTCTGCCAATCCGCTCGCATAGCAGCCAGTCTCTCCAGGTCCTTCGCCTGGCTCGCCCGCTCGCGCTCATCGCCAGGAATGCTGAGCAAGTTCCTCGTTCCCGTTTGCCTTCAAATACTTCCAGTCCCCATCGTGCATAGCTTTCTGCTCGCGATGGTTCAAGCATGCCCCCGCCCAGTGTCCAATGATCCTGAACCGACCCCCAAACCTTGGACACTGTCTAGATCATGCCAACTGGATGGCGTCCTTCATCCTGTACTCAACGGGGCTCAGTCCTCCTAGCCC
>NZ_JABMJG010000024.1:0-2500 GCF_013376045.1 Variovorax sp. SG517
GCGATTCGCAAGCGTTTTTTCGGCGATGTCGAACTGGACCGACTGACTGAAGACATCTTGGGGGAATTGATAGCGGCAGGCGCAGCCAGGATGGATAGTTCAGGCTTGCAGAACTGCTAGCGGCTTTTCCGTATTTTTCGGATCTGCAAAAGCAAAAACCCCCAGCCGATAACGACTGGGGGTTTCTGGGGCTGTAAGAGCCTGACGATGACCTACTTTCACACGGGAACCCGCACTATCATCGGCGCTGAGTCGTTTCACTGTCCTGTTCGGGATGGGAAGGAGTGGGACCAACTCGCTATGGTCATCAGGCATAAAGGGTTGTCTGAGTGATCATGTGATCAATCAAACGAATTCATAGAGTTTGGAATCAGCTTTTGGCGAATTGTTTTGAATGCGTCAACTTGGCATAACACCTTGATCAGACTGATCAAAGTTATAGGGTCAAGCCGCACGAGCAATTAGTATCAGTTAGCTTAACGCATTACTGCGCTTCCACACCTGACCTATCAACGTCCTGGTCTTGAACGACTCTTCAGGGGGCTCAAGGCCCCGGCAGATCTCATCTTGAAACGAGTTTCCCGCTTAGATGCTTTCAGCGGTTATCTCTTCCACACTTAGCTACTCGGCAATGCCACTGGCGTGACAACCGATACACCAGAGGTGTGTCCACTCCGGTCCTCTCGTACTAGGAGCAGGCTTCCTCAAATCTGCAGCGCCCACGGAAGATAGGGACCAAACTGTCTCACGACGTTTTAAACCCAGCTCACGTACCTCTTTAAATGGCGAACAGCCATACCCTTGGGACCGGCTACAGCCCCAGGATGAGATGAGCCGACATCGAGGTGCCAAACACCGCCGTCGATATGAACTCTTGGGCGGTATCAGCCTGTTATCCCCAGAGTACCTTTTATCCGTTGAGCGATGGCCCTTCCATACAGAACCACCGGATCACTATGTCCTGCTTTCGCATCTGCTCGACTTGTCAGTCTCGCAGTTAAGCACGCTTATGCCATTGCACTATCGTCACGATGTCCGACCGTAACTAGCGTACCTTCGAACTCCTCCGTTACGCTTTGGGAGGAGACCGCCCCAGTCAAACTGCCTACCATGCACTGTCCCCGATCCAGATAATGGACCTAGGTTAGAACCTCAAACACACCAGGGTGGTATTTCAACGTTGGCTCCACAAGATCTAGCGACCCTGCTTCAAAGCCTCCCACCTATCCTACACAGATCTGTTCAAAGTCCAATACAAAGCTACAGTAAAGGTTCATGGGGTCTTTCCGTCTTTCCGCGGGGAGATTGCATCATCACAAACATTTCAACTTCGCTGAGTCTCAGGAGGAGACAGTGTGGCCATCGTTACGCCATTCGTGCAGGTCGGAACTTACCCGACAAGGAATTTCGCTACCTTAGGACCGTTATAGTTACGGCCGCCGTTTACTGGGACTTCAATCAAGAGCTTGCACCCCATCATTTAATCTTCCAGCACCGGGCAGGCGTCACACCCTATACGTCCACTTTCGTGTTTGCAGAGTGCTGTGTTTTTAATAAACAGTCGCAGCCACCGATTTTTTGCAACCCGTTCATGCTCCGCTGCTCGCTTCACACTAATAGGGCACACCTTCTTCCGAAGTTACGGTGTCAATTTGCCGAGTTCCTTCTCCTGAGTTCTCTCAAGCGCCTTAGAATACTCATCTCGCGCACCAGTGTCGGTTTGCGGTACGGTCGTTGTTAGCTGAAGCTTAGTGGCTTTTCCTGGAACCTCGTTCAATCACTTCACCAGCAAGCTGGCTCGATCGATGGCCTCGGTATATGTGCACCGGATTTGCCTAATGCACGCCTACTTCCATCTAAACCGGGATATCCAACACCCGGATGACCTATTAAGATCCGTCCCCACATCGCACTAACAATCGGTACAGGAATATTGACCTGTTTCCCATCAGCTACGCATCTCTGCCTCGCCTTAGGGGCCGACTCACTCTACGCCGATGAACGTTGCGTAGAAAACCTTGCGCTTACGGCGAGGGGGCTTTTCACCCCCTTTAACGCTACTCATGTCAGCATTCGCACTTCTGATACCTCCAGCACGCTTTACAACGCACCTTCACAGGCTTACAGAACGCTCTCCTACCACTTGCAATAAATTGCAAATCCGCAGCTTCGGTAACTGGCTTAGCCCCGTTACATCTTCCGCGCAGGACGACTCGATCAGTGAGCTATTACGCTTTCTTTAAATGATGGCTGCTTCTAAGCCAACATCCTGACTGTTTTAGCCTTCCCACTTCGTTTCCCACTTAGCCAATTTTAGGGACCTTAGCTGGCGGTCTGGGTTGTTTCCCTCTTGAGTCCGGACGTTAGCACCCGGTGCTCTGTCTCCCAAGCTGTACTCTTCGGTATTCGGAGTTTGCCTTGGTTTGGTAAGTCGCCATGACCCCCTAGCCAAAACAGTGCTCTACCCCCGAAGGTAATACTTGAGGCACTACCTAAATAG
>NZ_JABMJG010000025.1 GCF_013376045.1 Variovorax sp. SG517
CATTATCTCGAGCGTCGTTTTATGTGGAGCACGACCTGCGATCACAGGCGCGATGCGGTGTGGCGTGGTCCTTGGCACCAGATAAGACTGAACCAGTCAGAGGGACCGCAAGAACGCGAGCAGGTCGGACTTGGGCTTCCATGGCTTGGCTCTCGCAGGCTCGATGCCCGCCTTCTTCCAGAAGGCCTGCATGGCGTCGCGTTTCATTTGCAAGTTGGTTGTGATGTACCGCCCCGTCGTGGCGACGCTGGCGTGGCCCAGGTAATCGCGGATCACCGTGACGTCGGTCCCGGACTGCAGTAGCGCGACAGCGCAACTGTGCCGCAGCACGTGGGGCGTGATGTGCTTGCGCAGGAGTACGGGGTTAGCCTGACCTGCGGCGGCTGCATGCTTGGCAAGCACGTAGGCGATCCCATCGCGCGTCATCGGCTGGCCGTACCGATTGATGAAGACACACTGGTGCTCGTCGCTGTGGGTCATGCCACGCAGCCGATGCAGCGCGTTCGCCGTCTCCGGCCACAGAGGTAGCAGGCGTTCCTTCTTGCCTTTGCCGCGCAGGCGGACCTGGCGCGGAACGATCAACTGCAGGTCGTCCCATCGCATACCTGCAACTTCGGCGACCCGGGCGCCGCAGTTGTAGAGGAACAGCAGCAGCGTGTAGTCACGCCACCCGTCATGCGTACGCCGGTCCGGCATGCTGATGATCAACCGGACGTCCTCAGCTTCGAGGTAGGTGGCCGGCCTCTGCCGTGCCTTCTTCGCAGGGATGGCCAGCACCCGTATGTACTGCAGCGAGTGCGCCAAGTCGCTGCGCAGCATGTGCTTGAAGAAGCCGCGGATCGCTGCCCGGCGGCAATTGCGCGTAGCCGGCGAGTTCGACCGCTTGATCTCGATGTGATCGAGGAAGTGCATCACCGCCTCGGCATCCAGGTCGCTCAACTGCAGGGAGGCAACGCCCCGGCCGCGCTGCTCGGCGACGAACTTGAACAGCAATGTCAGCGCATCCCGGTACGCTCGGATGGTATGGACGCTCGCGCCCCGTTGCCGGGGTAGGTACTCGGTGAAGTACGTCTCGACCTGTGCGAACAGGTCACGCGAGGACGTGCGACTCATGGCGCGCGCCGCCGGCCTCTGGCATGCCGCTCGAATCGCTGGCTTGCCAACTGCAACAACTCGGGCGAGGCCTTGAGGTAGACCTCGGTCCCCAGCACATTGACGTGGCCCAGGTAGGCCGACAACATCGGTAACCGAGCATGAACATCTACGCCTGCGATCGCCCATTCGGTCAGTCGATGCACGGCGAAGGCATGCCGGAACTCGTATGGTCTGGCGCCGGCACGGCCTTGCGGAGGCTTCAACCCCAGATCCCGAAGCAGCCGGCGCAGCACGTCCGAAGCGGCACGCAGGGTGAGCGCCGTTGCGTTGCGACGGATGAAGAACGCCGGTGACGCGGCAACGCCGTTGGCGGCCAAGAGTTCATTGCGGCACCGCGCGTACAGTCGAAGCTCGGCGACAAGATCGTCGCGGATCGGCAGGATGCGCGATCGCCCCTTGCTTCGCCGCACGATCAGGATACGCCGGCGCAGATCGATGTCGTCCATGTGCAGTCTCGTGGCTTCGCCCAATCGCATACCGGTGCAGTACAGCACCAGACTGAGCGCACGCAACATCGCGCCCCACATGCTGCGCCCCTTGTGTCGCGTCGCGGCCTCGATCATGGCGAGGACCTCTTCGCGGCTGAAGATGTAGGGCACGAACACTGACTCCTTGACCGGTGCCACTGCGTGCTCCGGAACGAACGCACGGGGTTCGCCCCGGCGACGGAACAGGCACAACTGCCGAACGACACCGAACTCGTTGCCGACCGTGACGGCCTTGCGGCCCTCGATGCGCGCCGCCCACTGCGTCACGACTTCCTCCAATGGAGCCGGACGCTCGCCGTAGCGCTCACGGACGAAGCGCACGAAGCTGTTGAGCACGAACTCCGCCCGCCAGTAGCCCATGCCCATGGCGCGCTTGAACGCGAGGAACTCGGCAGCGTCAGCGGCCAGGCTCTGCGCGGTGACCTTGGTGTTCATCGCGGCACCGGCAGTGAGACATCGCGCAGCGACTGCGTAGCGATGCGGATGTAGGCCGACAGCGATTGCGAGTCGCGGTGCCCCAGCAACTCCGTCAGCACTCGAGGCTGTGTACCGACGTCGAGTTGCCGCGCGGCATTCGAGTGCCGCAGGACGTGGCTGCCCAGATAGGTCGTCTGAATGCCGGCAACCTTGGCGTGTTTGACGAGAATGTGCCGAACCGCGGAAGAGCAAGTAAGGGCTCCGAAGGGAACCTTCATCTGCACGAACACGTGACGCGTGGATGTGTGCGCCGGTCGTCCGTGCTGCAGGTAGCGCGCCAGCACTTTGCCCACGGCTGGCAGCAACGGCAGAACGTAGGTGACGCCGGTCTTCGGGCGCGACATCTGCAGTGTGCCGGCGCCCCAGTCGATGTCCTGCAGCTGCAGGCGGATCGCCTCGCCAGCCCCGAGGCCATAGGTGCTCATCATCAACAGCAGCGCGTGGTCGCGCAGCCCGCGCGCCGTGCTCGTGTCCACCGCGCGCAGCAGCCGCTGAACGTCCTCCCAGGGCCAGGCGCGCCGCGGTCGCTCGAACTGAGGTTGTACTGGCGAGATCACGGCGTCAGCCAGGTCAACGTTGATGCGGCCGCTGGTCAGCAGGAACCGGACGAAGGATCGGACGGTGCTGGCTATGTCGGCTGTCGTAGCGCGCGCGTAGCAGCGGGCGCACTGGATGAGGAACGCGTCGATGTCGGGCAGGCGCATCTGGCGCCAGGACTTGCCCGAGACGGCCAAGTGATCGAGCAGCTTGCCGATGTGGTTGAGCTTCTTGTGGACGGTGATCTCTGGGTTGCCCCGGTGCTGCAGGAGGTGCGCGGCGTAGTCACGCAAGACGCTCGAGGCGGGCGGTGCGCGGCGCTTGTTCGGCTTCCACGGCGCAAGCTGTGTGCCCATGACCTCATAGACGCGCCGCAGCGCGCGAAGCGACGAGCTTGTGCTCCCGAGATTGCCAGATTCGCTCGCGCGCGACCGTGCGCACCAAGCGCGGAAGCGCTTGGCTCCCTCGTAAGTAAGTTCATCAACCTCACTCAGCCCGCGCTGGACACAATACCGGCGGAAGCTCCCGATCTCGCTCAGATACCGCCCCGCGCTGGACTCGCTGATGCTGCGATCGGCATGCCACGTGCGCAAGATAGCCCGCGCCCTTGGCGGGCACTCGAGGCGTAGCTGTTGGACCGATGAGGTGACCATGCAGCGATATACGCGGGCCATCGCAGATCGGATGCGCAGTTCTTATGCGGTGCCAAGGACCACGCCACACCGCATCGCGCCTGTGATCGCAGGTCGTGCTCCACATAAAACGACGCTCGAGATAATG
>NZ_JABMJG010000026.1 GCF_013376045.1 Variovorax sp. SG517
CCACGCCACACCGCATCGCGCCTGTGATCGCAGGTCGTGCTCCACATAAAACGACGCTCGAGATAATGCGCCTTATGCGGAGCTCCGCATAAGGCACACGCCAGGCGTAAGTTCCATGAGCTGTGGGTCAACCACGGCAGCCCGATCGGCGCGCAGGCCTTGAAGTTCTTCGGCGAGCTCTACGAGGTTGAACGGGTCGTGGCCGAGCTGGGACCAGAAGACCGCCGGCGCGGGCGCCAGGAACATTCACGGAAGGTGGCCGATGCGCTGCACCAATGGCTCACCGCGCAGCGGCAGAAGGTGCCCGAGGGCTCGGCGACCGCCAAGGCCATCGACTACAGCTTGAAGCGCTGGCTGGCGCTCACACGCTACATCGACGATGCGGAGCTGCCGGCCGACAACAACCGGGTGGAGAACCAGATCCGGCCGATCGCGCTAGGGCGGCAGAACTGGCTTTTCGCCGGGAGCTTGCGAGCGGGCAAGCGGGCTGCGGCGGTGATGAGCTTGATCCAATCCGCCAAGCTCAACGGGCTCGATCCCTACGCCTATCTACGCGATGTGCTTGAACGTCTGCCGCTCCAACCTGCCAGCCGGATCTCCGAATTGCTGCCGCATGAGTGGACGCAGCGTCGTTCGTGACCTAGCAAGCAACTTCACAGGCTCCCACGATATCTACCGTTGGCCTGGAATCCATCAGCAACGATGTCCCCGTCAGCATCTACGCGCCAAGCGCCGACGATCGCTGCTGGCGGCACACGCTCCCCAACAGAGAGCGCTGGATCGATAACGTACACCCACCCATTGGCGTGCCGCTTTGCCTCGGCCCGAAGCTCGTCGGTTATCCGGGGTGCCGGCCTGGCCGGTTGAAGGAAAGGCCCCCGGAGGTAGCGCTGCACGAAGACTACGCGACTCAGTTCGATGGCGCGCGACTCAGCCTCAGTCGGATTGAAGAATGGACCATTTCGCTGAAGGACCTCGTCAATGGCGTGACGCTGCTCGGAGGGAAGATTCGCGTGCCAAGCGTCGAGATCGCGCAGCAGCTCGTCTACCCCTGTGGAATGAGGCGCTGCCTTTATGTTGTCTACCAGCAGCGATCGTGGCTCTCCCTTAAACGGGGTATCCAGCCACACGTGCTTCCGCACGCTGTGACTTTCCACGTAGAACTCGATTGATCCGCCATCGCGGAATGTCTCGATGCCAGTGATTTGGACAGTCATCGCTCTCGTCTAAGAATCTCAAGCCGCAGTCTAGCCGCACAACTTTTGGTCGCCGTCAAGATGCTTTGGCCGGACGCTTGCACAGCTCGAGCTTGTACCGCTGGCCGTGTCAGGTTGCGGCCATTAGGTCGTCGTTGAGGCGTGCTAGGGATTGGGGACCTTCTGAGGTCGGTCATTAGGTGTTAAGTACCGCACCGCGCTCGAAGAATGTTTGGTACTCATTCTCTGGCACGAAAAGGCCGCCTGTTGTCCAAATCAGGTGCGTCGCCTTTGGAAGACGCCCGGTGAGTCCGTTGCGTGCGAGGTAGGCGTTCCCAGGCCCAGATGAAGTCAGCCACCGAGGGCCTTCAAAAGCTGCTGTTGCCGAAGGCTCGACACGGATTTCCTCTGTGATTGCCGCAGCGTGCAAGTTCCTGAAGAGCGTGTCGTCTTCCACCGTGAAAACGCCGCCTATTCCTGATCTCATCACTTCGACTACGCGCGCCGACGCGCGCGGTACTGCGAGCCCATCAGCTTCTGTCGCGTTGTCCAGGCCGATGTCGTACACGCTCGGGTTCGAACGACTTTCGTCGAGCAGCGAGAGGAGCAAGCAGGGCGACGCCGTTGGTTCAGCAAAGAAGCAATGCACATTCGGGCCGAATGCATGGGAAAGACCAAACGCGATTCCCCCTGGCGCCCCTCCGACGCCACAGGGAAGATAGACAAAAAGTGGGTGCTCTGCATCGACACGGATCCCGAGGCTATTCAACTGGGTTCGAAGCTCATTCGCGGCGGTGCTGTACCCCATGAACAAAGATAGCGATCCTTCGTCATCAACAAAATGGCAGTTAGGATCGACTGCAGCGGCCGTACGTCCGGCTTCTACAGCCGCACCATAGTCGCCTTCGTGCTCTACGACTTGAACTCCCCGTTTGCGAAGTCGATCCTTCTTCCAGCGCTTTGCATCCGCAGACATGTGAACGGTGGCCTCCAAGCCCAAGGCCGATGCGATCACACCAATGCTGAGGCCGAGGTTGCCCGTGGAGCCAACTGCCACCTGGTACTTTCCGAGCACCTCGCGAATCGTCTCTATCGAAAGATCGCCAATGCCGTCCAGCGTAACGTTAGAAGTTTTCAGCAACTGCTTCTCCGCGAATTCCAAGACCTCGTGAATGCCGCCTCGAGCCTTGATGGAGCCCGCGACGGGCAGCGCATGATCCGCCTTGATAAGTACGCGTCCCGACCCTAAGGGGACGCCCAAGTGGTGCTGAAGAGTCGGAACTGGAAGGACAGCGGACTCAATCGCCCCGCGCGTGTCCTGCAACTCCGGAAACATGCCCAGCAAAACGCGACTAAACCGTCGAAATCTGTCTTCTGCTGCTTGTACATCTTCCCGGCCAATCGGCCGGTCACCCCAAGTGCTTCCCATGCGTCCGTCTTCTGCCCGGGCCGGGTTCGTCCAGAACACTGGTTTGCGCGTTCGAACGTTTTTGAAAACTTCAGAATCGCGCTGCTTGTGATTGAAAGTCATGATTGCTTGAACGGCTCCAGGTCCGAAAGAGGAAGGCTCATTTGTAGCTGCGGCTTGCTGGGGGACACAGCATCCGCAATAGGTAGCGATGCGCCGGTGGGCGCGAGCAATGCATTTACTCCCGACCTAGCCACATCGCTGCTGCCTTGGCAGCGAGCATCATGACGGGAATGTTCGGGTTGGCGGATACAAGGTTGGGCATCACTGATGCATCCGCCACGCTCAGGCCATCGATGCCCCGAACACTCAGGTCTGGATTAAGAACAGAGTCGGTCTCATCCTTGCCCATCTTGCAGGTGCACGCGGGGTGATATTGTTGAAACGCGTGAGACCGAATGTATGCGTCTACCTCTGCGTTGTTTCGCAGAGGACGGTCGGGCATGATGGGTTTGCCTCGGAACGCAGAGAGCTCGGTCGACTCGATCATGGCTTGTGCGCGCATCACACCTTCCCGCAAGGTTTCAATGTCTTTCGGCTCGGACAGCGAGTGATAAACGATGCGTGGCCTCTCGGTCGGATCTGCGTGTTGATTTCCATGCAATCCTGACCCGCGATTTCCATCGAATATTGACCCACCCTCTTTGCGAACCAGCCGGCTCACGGTGTGGATAAGTTTTTG
>NZ_JABMJG010000027.1 GCF_013376045.1 Variovorax sp. SG517
TGTTGATTTCCATGCAATCCTGACCCGCGATTTCCATCGAATATTGACCCACCCTCTTTGCGAACCAGCCGGCTCACGGTGTGGATAAGTTTTTGGTTTTCTCCTTTTTTGGTTGGACTGCCTGAACGGGTTGCGCCGAGCTGTGTTTGAAGCGGAAGCTGTCGTTTCCGGTCTCCAGAATATGGCAGTGATGCGTGAGCCGGTCCAGCAGCGCCGTCGTCATCTTCGCATCGCCGAAGACGCTAGCCCACTCGCTGAAGCTCAGGTTGGTGGTGATCACGACGCTCGTGCGTTCGTAGAGCTTGGACAGCAGATGGAACAACAGCGCACCACCTGAGGCGCTGAATGGCAGGTAGCCCAGTTCGTCGAGCACCACCATGTCCGCGTACATCAGCCGGTGCGCGATGTGGCCAGGGTTGCCACTGGCCTTCTCTTGCTCGAGGGCATTGACCAACTCCACCGTCGAGAAGAAGCGCACCCGCCGATGATGGTGTTCGATGGCCTGCACGCCCAGCGCTGTCGCGATGTGGGTCTTGCCTGTGCCCGGCCCGCCCACGAGCACCACGTTCTGCGCGTCGTCCATGAACTCGCACCGATGCAGTTGGCGAACCAGGGCTTCATTGATCTCGCTGTTGGCGAAGTCGAAGCCGGCGAGGTCCCGGTAGGCTGGGAAGCGGGCCAGCTTCAACTGATAGGCCACCGAGCGCACCTCCCGTTCGGCCGTCTCGGCCTTGAGCAACTGCGAGAGCATCGGCTGCGCGGCCTCGAAGGCCGGCGATCCTTGCTCGGCCAGCTCCGCCACGGCTTGGGCCATGCCGTGCATCTTGAGTTCGCGCAGCATGATCACGATCGCGCCGCTGGCTGGGTCATGTCGCATGGCGCACCTCCTGGCAGCTCACCCAGTTGCGCGACCTGCTGGCGGCGCAGGCGCGCCCCCTGAGCGTGTCGTAGCGAAGCACATCGGCCTTCGGCTCGTTCACCAGGCGCAGCGCCTGCGGCGCCGTGACGGGCGCCGGCGCAATGGGCTTGGCATCGAGCAGGCGATGCAGCACGTTCAACACATGGGTCTTGCTGGCCACGCCGGCTTCCAGCGCCAGCTCGACCGCGGTCAACACGGCCTGTTCGTCATGGTGCAGCACCAGCGCCAGGATCTCCACCATCTCGCGGTCGCCGCCTGGTTGCTTCATCAACGCGGCCTGCAGCCGCCTGAAGCCTTGCGGCAGCTCGCTGAACGGCGCTCCGTTCCTGAGCGCTCCTGGCTTGCGTTGCAGCACTGCCAGGTAGTGCCTCCAGTCGTAGACGGTGTGGCCCGCGGTGTCGTGGCGCCGGCCAATGATGCGCTTGTGCTCGCACACGATCTGGCCCTCGGCCGCTACCACCAGGCGCTCGGCATACACACGAAGACTCACCGGCCGGTTCGCGTAGGAGGCCGGCACGCTGTAGCGGTTGCGCTCGAAGTGCACCAGGCAGGTGGGGGAGACACGCTTGGTGTGCTCGACGAAGCCATCGAAGGGCCTGGGCACCGGCATGAGCAGCGCACGCTCCTGCGCCCAGACTTCGGCGATGGTGCCCGGCAGCTTGCCGTGGGCGATCTCGCCCCACAGCGCCTTGCAGCGCTCCTCCAACCAGCTGTTGAGCAGCGCCAGCGTGGCAAACGCAGGCACGGGCTGCCACAGCCGGTGCCGCGCATCGCGCACGTTCTTCTCCACCTGGCCCTTCTCCCAGCCGGAGGCCGGGTTGCAGAACTCGGCCTCGAACAGGTAGTGGCTGACCATGGCGCCGAAGCGCGCGTTGATGTCTCGCTCCTTGCCGCGGCGTACCTTGTCCACGGCCGTCTTCATGTTGTCGTAGATGCCCCGTCGCGGTACGCCGCCGAGCACCTCGAAGGCCCGGTTGTGCGCGTCGAACAGCATCTCGTGGGTCTGCAGCAGATAGGCGCGCACGATGAACGCGCGGCTGTGGCTGAGCTTGAAGTGCGCCACCTGCAGCTTGGTGCGCTCGCCGGCGATGACAGCCCAGTCCTCGCTCCAGTCGAACTGGAATGCCTCGCCAGGGCCGAAGGCCAGCGGCACGAAGGTGCCGCGTCCGGTGGTCTGCTGCACTTCGTGGCGGTGCGCATACCACTGGCGTGCAAAGGCCGCCACGCGGTTGTACGACCCCTGGTAGCCCAGCGCGGCCAAGTCGGCGTGCATCTGCTTGAGCGTGCGGCGCTGCTTGCGGGACTTGGACGCTTCGCTCTTGAGCCAGCCGCTGAGCTTCTCAGCGAAGGCGTCGAGCTTGCTCGGGCTGATGCGCTTCGCGTAGCTGGGCGCCGCCTCACCCTCGCGAAGGTACTTGCGGATGGTGTTGCGAGACAGGCCCGTGCGCCGGGCTATCTCTCGAATGGACAGTTGCTCTCGCAGTGCCCAACGTCTGATGACACTCAGTGTCGCCACGTCAATCACTCCTGTGCTCCTGCTGCTAAAAGCAGCAGGTTAGGGTTATCACGTGGGTCAGATTTAGATGGAAATCACACGACCAAGTGGGTCACTTCTGGATGGAAATCAACA
>NZ_JABMJG010000028.1 GCF_013376045.1 Variovorax sp. SG517
CTGAACCGACCCCCAAACCTTGGACACTGTCTAGATCATGCCAACTGGATGGCGTCCTTCATCCTGTACTCAACGGGGCTCAGTCCTCCTAGCCCCAGCTTGATCCGATCCACGTTGTAGTAGTGGATGTATTCGTGAATCGCACCCCTCAAGGTTTCGACGTTCTCGAACTCATTGATATAGAAGAGCTCGCACTTCAACGTGCCGAAGAAACTCTCCATGGCCGCATTGTCGAGGCAGTTGGCCTTGCGTGACATGCTCTGCTTGAGCATCTTGTCCTGTAGACGCTTTCGGTACGCAGGCATTCGGTAGTGCCACCCCTGATCCGAATGCAGCATGGGTCTTTCTTCTGGGCCAAGCCGCTCGAACGCCTTGCTGAGCATGGCCTCGATCATGATCGGAAGCGGTCGCTCTGCAAGCTCGTACGACACGATCTCCCGGTTATATAGGTCCATCACGGGAGATAGATATAGCTTCCGATTGTTGACTTTGAACTCGGTCACGTCCGTCACCCATTTCGTATTTGGCTGATCGGCCACGAAGTCGCGCTGCAGATGATTCGGCGCCGTCTCAGCAGGCACCCCATCGAAGGCCTTGTAGCGCCTAGGCCGAACGAGAGACTTCAACTGCAGCGCGCCCATCAGCTTTTGGACAGTCTTGTGGTTTACGCCCAAGCCCTGTCGTTTCAACTCGGCGGTTATCCGACGATAGCCGTATCTGCCTCGGTGACGATTGAAGATCTCGCGGATCTTGGTCTTGAGTTCGCAGTGTCTGTCGCCGGCCTGGAGAGCCTTCTGTTGGTAGTAGAAGCTGCTGCGTGGCAGCCCTGCGGTCCGCAGAAGACCGGCGAGCGGGAAATGAGGCCTCAGCTCGATCACGATCAGCGTCCTTTCACGGGCACTGAGCGTCTCTTGTCTCGAACCAAGGCCTGCACTTTTTTTAGGTAGGCGTTCTCCATGCGAAGCTGCTGCATGTCGCGCAGCAATTCTTCGCGGCTACGTTGATCGTCAGCCGGTGCCTCGTCGCCGTCGCGCCGGCGCGGCTTCTTGCTCATCATCGTCTGTTCTTGTTTCCAACCTGGCTGCAGCGCAGCTGCACCGTGGATTGCGTACAGCCGCCTCCATTCTGCAACCTGATCGAATCGTCGGATGTCGAACAGCGCGGCAGCTTGCCTGCAAGAGATCCCCTCGTCGCTCACTCGGCGGAGAACCTCCAGCTTAAAGTTGAGATCGTAGTTGCTGCGCTTCTTCGTCACCACCCCAGCCGCACCGCGGGCGCTGTGCCCAGCGACCCATTTACGCAGCGAGTCAACATGCACGCCCTGGGCTTTGGCCGTCGCAATCAACCCGCCGGTTCCTTTTCGATAGGCATCTACGGCCTCCAGCTTCTGTTTGTCCGTGTACTTCACCATTCCGACTCCTTGGGTTCGTCCAGGTTTCGGGGGTCAGTTCA
>NZ_JABMJG010000029.1 GCF_013376045.1 Variovorax sp. SG517
TTTTCATGGCGAAGTACGACGAGAAGTTCAAGCTGGCGGTAGTGCAAGACTACGAGGCAGGCAACCAAAGCTACGTGGCGGTGGCGCAGCGCCACGACCTGGATCACGGGACGGTCAGGAAGTGGGTGGAGAGCTACCGGCAGCATGGATCGCAGGGGCTGCTGTGCAAGAAGCGCGTCCGCTACAACGCACAGTTCAAGCTGATGGTGTTGCAGCGCATGCGGCACGAAGAGTTGTCAGCTCGCCAGGCGGTTGTGCTGTTCGACATCCGCGGCGGAACAGGGGTCATCAGCGCATGGCAGCGGCGCTACCATGAAGGCGGTCTCGATGCATTGAAGCCGAAAACCCGAGAGATGAAGACTCCCAAGCCCAAGCCACCCCAGCTACAGCCGCCGCAGGCCGACGATGCGCACGACCTGGAGACGCTGCGCAAGGAGAACGAATACCTGCGCGCGGAGGTGGCGTATCTAAAAAAATTGGAGGCCTTGGTTCGGGCCAGGCGGCAAGCTGCGCGGACAAAGCGCAAGCCGTCATCGAGCTGAGGCCGCATTACCCGTTGCCAATGCTGCTGAAGACGGCGGGGCTGTCGCGCAGCACGTTCTACTACCAGGCGAAGGTCTTGGAGGCAGGCGACAAGTACGCCAGCCTGAAGTCACACATCCGGGCCATCTACGAGCGCCACAAGGGCTGCTACGGCTATCGACGCATCACCGCCGAGCTTTGCCGGGCAGGCCGGGCGGTCAATCACAAGACGGTGCAGCGTCTGATGCAGGGTCTGGGCCTGAAATCGCTGGTTCGTCCCAAGAAGTACCGCGCCTATCGAGGAGCAGTCGCTTACGCGCCGGCGCCGAATCTTCTTGATCGCCAGTTCCAGGCCGAGCGGCCGAACGAGAAATGGGTGACTGACGTGACTGAGTTCAATGTCGATGGCAGCAAGCTGTACCTGTCGCCCGTCATGGACCTGTACAACGGGGAGATCGTGGCCTACGAGATGCAAAGGCGCCCTGTCTTCCCGCTGGTTGGCAACATGCTCAAGAAGGCGCTGTCCAAGCTGGCAGGCCAGGCAGCAGCCCCGCTGCTGCACTCCGACCAGGGCTGGCATTACCAGATGCCCGCCTATCGACGCCAACTCAGCACCTGGGGCTTGACCCAAAGCATGTCACGCAGGGGCAACTGCCTGGACAACGCTGCGATGGAGAGCTTCTTCGCCACGCTGAAAGCCGAGTTCTTCTACCTCAACGAGTTCGCCAGTGTCGAAGAGCTCCAGCGCGGCCTGCACCGCTACATTCACTACTACAACCACCACCGCATCAAGCTCAAACTCAAAGGCCTGAGCCCAGTACAGTACCGAACTCAGGCCTTGTGCCATTAGCTTCTAACTGTCCAACTTCTTGGGGTCAGTTCA
>NZ_JABMJG010000030.1 GCF_013376045.1 Variovorax sp. SG517
CCTTCTTCCATGGCGATCGGAGCGATCAGCTTCACGGTGATGCTGACGTTGTCGCCGGGCATGACCATTTCCTTGTCCTTGGGCAGCTCGATCGCGCCGGTCACGTCCGTCGTGCGGAAGTAGAACTGCGGACGGTAGTTGTTGAAGAACGGCGTGTGACGGCCGCCCTCGTCCTTCGACAGAACGTACACCTCGGCGGTGAAGTGCGTGTGCGGCTTGATCGAGCCGGGCTTGCACAGCACTTGGCCGCGCTCGACTTCTTCGCGCTTCGTGCCGCGCAGCAGCACGCCCACGTTGTCGCCGGCTTGACCTTGGTCCAGCAGCTTGCGGAACATTTCCACGCCGGTGCAGGTGGTCTTGACCGTCGGGCGGATGCCCACGATTTCGATTTCTTCACCGACCTTGATCACGCCGCGCTCGACGGCGCCGGTCACCACCGTGCCGCGACCCGAGATCGAGAACACGTCTTCCACGGGCATCAGGAACGTGCCGTCCACGGCGCGCTCGGGCGTCGGGATGTACGTGTCCAGCGCTTCGGCCAGCTTCATGATCGAGCCTTCGCCGAGTTCGCCCTTGTCGCCTTCCAGGGCCAGCTTGGCCGAGCCGTGGATGATGGGGGTGTCGTCGCCGGGGAATTCGTACTTGTCGAGGAGTTCGCGGACTTCCATTTCGACCAGCTCGAGCAGTTCCTTGTCGTCGACCATGTCGCACTTGTTCAGGAACACGATGATGTAGCCCACGCCCACCTGGCGAGCCAGCAGGATGTGCTCACGGGTCTGGGGCATCGGGCCGTCGGCGGCCGAGCACACCAGGATCGCGCCGTCCATCTGGGCGGCGCCGGTGATCATGTTCTTCACGTAGTCGGCGTGGCCGGGGCAGTCGACGTGTGCGTAGTGGCGGTTGGCCGTTTCGTACTCGACGTGCGCGGTGTTGATCGTGATGCCGCGGGCCTTTTCTTCAGGCGCAGCGTCGATCTGGTCGTAGGCCTTGGCTTCGCCGCCGAACTTCGACGACAGCACCGTTGCGATCGCAGCCGTCAGCGTGGTCTTGCCGTGGTCGACGTGACCGATCGTGCCCACGTTCACGTGCGGCTTGGTGCGGGTGAATTTACCTTTTGCCATTTTTC
>NZ_JABMJG010000031.1 GCF_013376045.1 Variovorax sp. SG517
CACGAGTCGGCGACGTACGAGTCGGGCGAGGAGCGTCACATCACGCAGGGTGCGGTGGAGACGATCGACGGAGGGGAAGAGCGCACGGTGACGGGCGGTGCGACGGAGACGGTGACGGACGGGGAGCTGCGCACGATCACGGGCGGGGCGACGGAGACGATCAGCGGGGGCGAGACGCGTGTGGTCACCGGCGGCATCGATGAAACCGTCAACGGAAGCGTTTCGTTGACCGTGAACGGCACCGTCGTGCGACTGGTGAGCGGCGCCGACATCCGCATCGTCGGCGGCGGGCGCATCGAGATCATCAATGCCGTCGACACCAAGCTGGTGATCGGTCCCGACGCCACGGTGGTGACCGGCCCGAAGACGGTGGGGGCGCCGACCATCGTGCACAACGCCACCAACTACACGCTCAACAACACGCACTACACGCTCAATGCGGACGTGATCGTCTACAACACGCCGCGCCAGACGGTGAACACCGAGGACCACGGGCATTGGCGCTGGACCAATTTCGCGGCGACATGGGCCAAGGGCTCGGCCTGGACCGCGCTTGCCTTCGACTTCTATGGCGTCAAGGCGATGCTGACGCTGACGACCTTCACGTCGCTCAACGGCCTGTTCATCAACCACTCGCTTCTGAACGACAACGAAAAGCGGGTTGCCAAGAAGGTGGCGTGGGCCGACATGCGGATCGTGGTGCAACACCTGAGGAAGTGTGCCCTCAAGGAAGCGTGCGGCGCCTTCTTCCTCAAAGCCAACTGAGCCTCGCACACAGCCAGAGGAGACGAGCCCATCATGGAGAGAGTTGTAAAGGTCCATACACCGCTGGGCGAGAGCCAGCTGCTGTTTCGCTCGATGCGCGGGACGGAGGGTTTGTCGCAGCTGTTCGAGTTCGAGGTGGATCTGCTGAGCCCGAGCGCGTCGCTGGATCTGAAGTCGGTGCTGGGCAAGCCGCTGACGCTGGAGATCCAGACGGCGGGCAGCGGGCCGAGGTACCTCAAC